>NZ_JAJKLL010000001.1:4800000-7047439 GCF_020982505.1 Streptomyces sp. MNU89
CCGTCGGTTCGAGCCATTTTTGCAAAGGCCGTGTTGTGGCAACTCCTGTCAGGGCGGCGTGGAAATGTCACTGCGGAAAACATGGGGGGGTCGTCTGCAGAGTGTCGCAGGCAATATGCAGGTGCAAAATTACCAGGGCCCGACATGGCCACGATAAGGTCTGGCTGAAAATCTCGACTGATTCGCCTGTGGAGGCGACCCAGTTGCGTGCTCAGCGTTTCCCAGCCCAGGGAAATTGTGTCAGCCGAGGTCACTGGTTTCCGCGCTTCTCTTGTGATATCTGCAAGGAAAATCTCAAGGTCGTCGTAGTCGGAGCCGTACGGAATGACATTGATTCCCCAGGGGAGGTACTCGTCCCGCCGTTGCTTGAACTCGGATTCTTTGACCAGGGCGATAGGAGCAAGACTGGTCTCCGGGAGAACAGACCTCAGCCACGAGCAGAGAGCGGCGAAGTTTGGATCGGTGAGCCCCTGGCCAAAGCCGACGAAAATCACCGACTTCACTGTGAGGAGCGACCGCAAGAATGCCTGTGCGCTCGCATCCCCCAATATTTCGGCGTAATCCTTGTAGCCGAATACCACACTTTCCGGCCGCCGCCAGTATCCGTGGAGGTGAACGATGTGAGATCCTGGCGAACCGATCTCCTTCTGCATGTCCGAAATTTCCTGCCACGTTACCGAACTCCGACCGGTTACGCTCTCCAGGAGCCCGTCATAATTCGTCGTAAAGAGTGGTGCTCCGGATTCGGCAAGCACCTGAATAATGCCGGGATTTGAAGCCTGAAGGCTTCCGACGGTATCACTCAGCCATTTGGCATAGTACTGGCCTGGAAATTTGTTCAGCTCATGCTGAACGGATTCCGCCGAGCGGATCATCGCCGACGCGTCCTTACCCTTCAATGCCTTCAGGTTCTGGGATCTCCATTTCCTCGAAAGCGTCGGGTCCAGGTCCGCGCAGAGCTCGATTCCGCTTTCAATGAGACCTACCCAAGAGGCGACCTTATTACTCTCGGATGCCAGCATGGAAATCCCTGCACCGGTAACGAAAACGGCATTTCCTTGACGGACGGCCTCGACAATCTCTGCCCTGAGGTACCTGCTCAAGATCGTTCATCCTGCCTGTGCGCGGGTCGCCGTGAGGTGATGCCCAAGGATACCCATCCAGTGACGGTGATCTGCGCGAGCGGCAAGAGAAAAAATGCGTGCCCACGCCATGCTTTAACTCCTTAAGCCTCGATCCACCGGTCAATGGTCGGTCCGGTAGCCGGACATGAAAGCGCGGATGCCTTCTGAGCTGGGACGATGGGACTTCCTACGGTTCCACATCCACAGATCGAGAGAACATCCGCGAGATGCAATCTTCCCATGCCGCTTCGGTGGTCTCTGCCGTGTTCGATGAGCCGAATCTGGTCGCGGACGCGGGGCTGGCGCCGGTGGTCCGGCTGGCGGAGCGGACGCGGTTGCCGGAACTGGCCGCGGCGGCGATACGGATCAAGGCTGCGGGCAGCAGCGGTGGGGCGAATCCGGCGGCGAAGGTGCTGTCGTTGGTGGCGGTGATGCGCGCTGGTGCGGACAGCATCGATGACGCCGGCCGGCTGCGGCACGGGGCCATGCCGGTTGCCTTCCGGGGGATCCGTGCCCCTTCCACGCTGGGCACGTTCCTGCGCTCCTGCACCCACGGCCACGCCCTTCAACTGCACGCGGTGCACCGCAAGTTCCTCGGCGAGCTCGCCGCACACACCCCGCTGCTGCACAGTGCCGGCCAGGTCGCCTTCATCGACATCGACTCCACCCACAAGCGGGTCTACGGCCGCGCCAAGCACGGTGCCCAGTACGGCCGGTTCAGGGGAGTGCGCACCCTGCACCCCCTGCTGGCCACGATCTGCACCCCGACCGCCCGGCCAATCATCGCCGGCGTGCGGCTGCGGCAGGGCAAGTCCGCCGACTCCCGCGGTGCACCGCGCTTCGTCACCGAGGCCCTGGCCACCGCCGTCGAGGCCGGCTGCACCGGGATACGGATCCTGCGCGCGGACTCGCAGTTCTACAACGCCGGGGTGGTGGCCGCCTGCCGTCGGGCCGACGCCGACTTCTCGCTCACCACCGGCATGAACCCCTCCATCAAACGGGCCATCGCCGCCATCGACGAGGCCGCGTGGCAGCAGATCCGCTACCCCCGTGCCGTGGTGGATCCCGATACCGGCGAGCTGATCTATGACGCGGAAGTCGCCGAGATACCCGCCTACACCGCCTTCACCGGCCGGAATAGGGCCGAACAGGTCACGCTGATCGTGCGTCGGGTCCGTGATCTGGCCAAACCG
The DNA here is from genome assembly GCF_020982505.1 of Streptomyces sp. MNU89. NCBI lineage: Bacteria > Bacillati > Actinomycetota > Actinomycetes > Kitasatosporales > Streptomycetaceae > Streptomyces > Streptomyces sp. MNU89. Next base: position 4,802,318 of record NZ_JAJKLL010000001.1, read on the forward strand.
TCTGTCGAGGGCGAACAGGGTGAGCTGTTCCCGGTCTGGCGCCACCACCCGTTCTTCACCGACAGCTCGTTCGAAACCCTCCAGGCCGAAGGGCAGCACCGCCACCATGCGGTGATCGAGTAGATCATCGCCGACGGCAAAGCCGGACCTCTGGCCCATCTGCCCTCGGGACAGTTCAACGCCAACGCCGCCTGGCTGACCCTGTGGGCGATGACCTACAACCTGCTGCGGGCAGCGGGCGCACTGGCCTCGGTCTTCCACGCCAAGGCCACCAACGCCACCATCCGCGACCACCTGATCCACGTCCCGGGTCGCATCGCCCGGTCCGCCCGGCGCCTCGCACTGCATCTGCCGCAGCGATGGCCCTGGCAGCACGTCTGGACACACCTGTTCGACACCGTCCACGGCCCACCTGAACCGGCCTGACGCTCCTGTCCCCCTCGCCCGCAAGGGCCCAACCGGAACCGAACTCGTGGAAAAGCTGGGCATACCAGCGGATACCACCTGCCCACACGCGGCCAACAACCCAAAACCCCGCCCGCAGACCCTGAGCATCACTTCAAAACACGTCGGTGGATCGAGGCTGAGTCGGGCACGCCGTTGGCCCGGGTGCTGCTTGTTGAGTTCCATGTCATTCCTGTCCGCCGACGTGCTTCGCAGATGACACGGATGCAGGTGGGGGCCAAGGACTGCATGTGCCTGGCCACACACTAGAAAGAAACAGTTGAAACTCTGAGGTGATTGGATACCTCGACGAAGGCAATAGGAGCACGAAGCGCCCAGCAGCGCCCGATCATTACTTGCGCGCTCCCACGCGCGCGTCTTGTGCGCTCCCGCTGCGCGCCCCCGCGCTGCCCCCGCTCCAGAGCTCTCTTCCGGTCGAATCGCCGTACCGCTCCGCGTCAACGTCGGTGTCTTGGCGAACAAACGGTGACGTGTGGCGAGCCCCGGAGACGCCGGCTCGCGGCGAGGCCCGCGGCGGGGCCCTGGTGGCGGTGGGCGCCCGGCCGCGGGCCGGTCTCGGGGCGTCGTCAGGGCCGGGTCGCCCCGACCGTCTGTGGGCGTGGGCCCGTCCCGGTTCCCGTGGGCGGTGCGGTGGTTGGTCCGGCTGATCGTGGGGTTCCCTTCATGCGGCCCCCCGCGCTGCGTGACGGGTCCGCGATCAGCCGGACGGTGCCGCGGCGGTTGGCCGGGCCGGCCGCAGGGTTCAGCGGTTGGTCCAGAGGACCCACTGGAGGGTGCCGCTGGCGCACTGGAACTGGTCCCAGTGGCCGCGCTGGACGCCCTCGTTGCCCGCGAGCACGCAGTTGCCGTACTGCCAGTACTTGCCGCGCAGCACCCAGCCGGGCACCTGGGCCGTGTCCGCCTCCTGGGCGGCGCCGACCCGCGACTCCGACGCCGGGGCCGCCGTGGCCTGGACGGCGCCGAGGGTCAGGGCCGCGACCGCGGTCGTGGTGGCGGCGATGCCGGCCAGGGCGGATCGTGTGCTGGTGAGGTTCATGTCCCGACTCCTGCTGTTTGTTGACGCTTGTGCTGTTTGGTCTTGCGTCAGGGATACGCGGGAGCTGGGTAATCCATACGACGGGCAGGAGTGTGATCTGAATCACAGGGCGGGGTCGAGTGGTGGTGTTGCCCGTTGCCGAGCGGGTCACGCAGTTCGGCGGCGATGTCCTCTCTCGTGCCGCCAGTACGCTGGCATTCCTTTCCGATGGTCAACGGACGGCCGCCGGTTGCCGATCCGGGCCGTGCGGGACCGGCTCACCAGGCCGGTCCCCGGCCCCGGCACAGAAGGGCACCCCATGCTCGCGTCCGTACCCATGGGATGGCTGTGGCTGCTGGCCGCGGCGTCCACCGTCCTGTCCAGTTGCCTCCTGGGCAGCTGGATCCCCCTGCGGCAGTTCCGCATCGCCTACCCGGTGACCATGGTCGTCGGCGGCGCGGGCCTGATCGTCGTCTGCCGGGCGCAGGGCATCGATCTGACCGGGGCACTCGTCATGTACTCGTGCGCCCATATCGGCCTGACGCTCGGCCTGCTCCCCCAACGGAAGCTGTTCAAAGAGGTGTACGAGCAGTGGCGCAGGGGTGAGGCCACGGACCATCTCAAGGCCCCGCGCGGGCATCTCGCCTTCCTCGCGGTCAGCGTGGTCGGCGTCTTGCTCGCCGGGTTCGCGCTGACCCGCTGATCGGCTGGCCCGCTGGCCCGCTGGCCCGCTGACGGGGCGCGGCCCTCACGCCGTACCGCCGTGGTTCCGGGTGGCCGAGGCGACGGTAGCGGTGTCGCGGCGGCGATGGTGCGCGGTGATGCCGGGCCTTGCCGTGGCGGTGCCTCCGTCCGGTCCGGGGTGGCGCCCGTCTGTTGGCACTCGTCATCCACCCGCTTTCGCGCGCCGGTTGCGGGTTAGCATCACAGTGCCGGGGCTGTCACCCCGGCGATCGGCGGTCGGCGATCGCCGACCGGGCAGCGAGAGGGGGGAGCGGCGGTATGGGCCTCAGGGCTGCCACGCGCACGCACCTCGGCGTGCTGCTTGTCCTCCTCTCCGGGCTCTCCGGGCTGCTGCTCGCGCCCGGTGGCCTCGCCGAAGGCGCCCTCGCCGGTGCCGTCTCCTTCGCCGCGACCGCCACCGCCACCGCGGCGGCCGGTGCGGCCCTGCTCGTCTGCGCCGTCCTCGCCGCCCGCAGTGCCCGTCCCGTACCGCCCACCCGGGTACGGACCGCGCTCCGCGACCGCGAGCGCCGTACCGCCTTCCTGCCCCAGCGCGATCCCGACGCCTCCGGCCGCCCGCGGCCCAGGGCACCCGGCCGTCTCCTCCCGACGGCCGGCTAGGCAGCCGCCGCCACGCCCGCATGCCCCCAACAGGGCTCTGCGGGGCGGTGGTCCGCCTGCATGGCTCGTCACGCCGACACCCGTTCCTCGGCACGACGAGACCCGGGAGGGCTCATTCATGTCCGTCTTCGCAGCACTCGTCTCGCAGCTCGCGAGGCTCCTCGAACCCCTCTTCGCGGCATCGGCCACCGCCGCCGCGATCGTCCTCTTCACCCTGGGCGTACGGCTCGCCCTGCACCCGCTGACCCGCGCCGCCGTCCGCGGCGAGAAGGCGCGGGCCCGGCTCGCGCCGCGCGTCGCCGAACTGCGCCGGAAGCACGGCCGCGACCCGGAGCGGCTGCAGCGGGCGACGGCCGACCTCTACGCCCGCGAGGGCACCTCACCGGTGGCCGGCTGCCTGCCGATGCTGCTCCAGCTCCCCGTCTTCTTCGTGATGTACCGGCTCTTCTCCGCCTCCGAGATCGGCGGGCGCGCCAACGAACTGCTGGGTGACCGGCTGTTCGCCGCACCGCTCGGCGGCCACTGGGCCGACGCCCTCCGCGACGGCGGCCCCCTCGGTGCGCAAGGCATCGTCTACGCCGGGCTGTTCGCGCTGATCGCTGCCGTGGCCACCTGGACGTACCTCCGCGCCCGCCGGGCCATGGCGGCGGGCGTGCCGGGCGCCGCTGCCGCAGCCGAGAGCGGCATTCCGGCCGTGCCCGGCATGGCCGGAATGGCCAAGGCGCTGCCGCTGCTGTCCTTCGGCACCCTCATCACCGCGGCGGTGGTGCCGCTCGCGGCCGGGCTCTACCTCGTCACCACGACCACCTGGGCGGCCGCCGAACGGGCCTGGCTGCTCCGCGACCGGGGGCGGGACGTCCGGCCGGCGGGGGTAGGCCAGAGCGGCTCCCGTCGTCCGGCGGCCTGAGCTGCCGGCGTCATGCGGGCCGGCGGGCCGGCGCCCCGTTGGCCGGCCCGGGTGGCGCCGTCATCACGGACGGTCGCACGCCCGGCCGCCGCCCGGTGATCGAGGCCGCCGGGCTCGCTCGCCCTGAGCGAGCCCGGCCGGCCGGGCGCCGCCATCCTCGCCGGATGGGCGGCCACGGGCCTCAGATCTGGTTCAGGCCGCCGTCGACGTACAGGCTCGAACCCGTGATGAAGCTGCTCTGCTCGGAGGCGAGGAAGGCCACGGCGGCGGCGATCTCGTCCGGGCGCCCGAGCCGGCCCAGCGGCACGTGTGCGGCCAGTTGCTGCCTCAAGCCGGCGGCCTGCTCCGGGTCGGGGACGAGCCCGGACAAGCCGGGGGTATCGGTCGGGCCGGGTGTGACGGTGTTGACCCGGATGCCGCGTCCCTTGAGTTCGTTGGCCCAGGTCCGGGCGAACGAGCGGACGGCGGCCTTGGTCGCCGCGTACACCCCGAACGCCTCCTGGCCGGAGTCCACCGTGGTGGAGCCGTTCAGGACTATCGAGGCGCCGTCGTTGAGCAGGGGCAGCGCCTTCTGAACGGTGAACAGCGTGCCTCGGACGTTGACGCCGAAGACGGTGTCGAAGTGCTCCTCGGTGACCTGCTCAAGCGGCACGAACGCGGCGGTGGCGGCATTCGCGAACAGGACGTCCAGGCCCCGCCCGTGGCTGCGGATCGTGTCGTAGAGCCGGTCCAGGTCGGCCGGGTCGGAGATGTCGCCGGTCACCGCGGTGGCCGCTGAACCGATCGCTTCGACGGCCGCGTCGAGTTCGGTCTTGCGCCGGCCGGTGATGAACACGTGCGCGCCCTCGGCCGCCAGCCGTTCGGCACTGGCCAGGCCGATACCGGTGCCGCCGCCGGTGACGAGAGCGGTCTTGCCGTCAAGTAGTCCCACGGGAAGCCTCCTTCGAATTCCGCATCGATCGATGCGGAATTCGAACGGTAGCACTTCTGCATCGATCGTTGCGGAAAAGGTAGAGTGCGGGGATGGGGACCGGACAGAGCCGCCCGATCGGCCGGCCGCGAGGATTCGACGCAGACGAGGCTCTCGAGCGCGCCATGCTGGTCTTCTGGGAGCACGGTTACGAGGGGGCCAGCCTGGCCGGCCTCACCGACGCCATGGGCATCTCCACCACCAGCATGTACGCGGCCTTCGGCAACAAGGAGGAGCTGTTCCGCAAGGCCCTGGAGCGCTACACCGAAGGACCGGGCGCCTACTTGGGCCGGGCTCTGGACGAGCCGACCGCCCTCGGCGTCGCCACCGCGATCCTGGCCGGCGCCGTCCGGACCACCACCCGCCCGGCCCGTCCGCACGGGTGTCTGGGCGTCCAGGGCGCCCTCGCCGCCGGCGACTCCGGGCGCGGAGTCCGTGAGCTCCTCGCAGCCTGGCGCAACAACGGCTGCTCCCGCGTCCGGGACCGGTTCCAGCGGGCCGTCGACGACGGCGACCTGCCTCCCGAGGCCGATCCGGGGCTGCTGGCCCGCTACGTCACCACCTTGGCCTTCGGCATCGCCGTGCAGGCCGCGAGCGGCGTCGGCCGCGATGAACTCCAGGAGATGGCCGACGCCGCCCTGCGCAACTGGCCGATCGCCTGAGAACCGCACGGCGTTCCTCTTCGCGGGACACGCCCCGAGAGCCGAGGAGGTGGGCGGTGATCTTCCTGGAGACCGAGCGGCTCGTGCTGCGGCGGTTCGTGGAGGGCGACGAGGAGCATCTCGTCGCCCTGGACGCCGATCCCGAGGTCATGCGCTTCCTCACCGGCGGTGCCCCCACGCCCCCGCACGTCATCCGGGACGAGACCCTGCCGCGCATGCTCCGCCTCGACGCGGAGTACGGCGGCCGGCTCGGCTACTGGGCCGCCGAGGAGAAGGGGGCGGGGCGGCGCTTCGTCGGCTGGTTCGAGCTGCGGCCCACGGACGGCGATGGGCGTGAGTGCGAGCTCGGCTACCGGCTGCGCCGGGACGCCTGGGGCCGGGGTCACGCCACCGAGGGCGCCCGTGCCCTGGTCGGGAAGGCGTTCACCGAACTCGGCGTCGAGCGGCTCTTCGCGGAGACCATGGCCGTCAACCGGGGCTCGCGGCGCGTGATGGAGAAGGCCGGACTCGTGTACGTCCGCACCTTCCACCAGGAGTGGCCGGAGTACATCGAGGGCGCCGAGCACGGCGAGGTCCGGTACGAGCTGAGCCGTGCGGAGTGGGAGACGCGGTAGCTGAGACGGTGCCGGATGGCGGGCCTGGCGCGTGCTGTCCGGCCGCCCGTCCGTCTCCGGCCGGTTACCGGACCGCGCGAGGTCCCGGTGCCGGGGGACCCCGAGCCGCCGGCCGCCGGCCTCGATCCGTCAGTCCCCGGGCGGGTTGGCCGCGGGGGACCCGGCAGTTCCCGGGACCAGTTCGGCCAGCACCGCGCCACGGGTGTCGTAGACCGTCACCCTGCCGACGGGGGCGGACACCTCACGGCCGTCCGGGCCGTCCGGGCCGTCCGGGGCACCCGGGCCGTCCGGGCCCTCCGTGCCTCCCGTCGTGGTCCGGTCCCGTTCCGGGAGGGGCGCGGTGGCATACCAAGCTCCCCAGCCCGGGGCCCCGGGGAGCCGCAGCAGGCGGCCGCCGACCGTGCCCCGGGCGGTGGCGATTTCCACCCGGGCGGCCGCGCCCTCGCCGTGGTAGACGCCGAAGTGGAGGTACCGGTCGCCGACCGGCTCGGAGCGCACGGTGACGCCGGGCCGGCTCAGGTCGAGATTGCCGTCGGTGACGCTGCGGGACTGGTCCGGCTGCCCGGGGAGGGACCAGCGCAGGCCCCCCGCGGTGAGCCACAGCTCCACACCGGGCGCGACCCGCACCCGCTCCTCCGGCCGCATCACTCGGGGATCCCCGGACCCCGGTGGCTCCTGCGCCGGAGTCTCGGCCGGCGCGGACTGCGGGGGCATGCCGGACGGCGCGGCGGGCCGCACGGGTGAGGCGCCGGGGGATGTGGCGTAGTGGACCGCGGCAGCGCCCGCCGGGAGCAGCAGCAGGCAGCCGGCCGCGAGGGCGGCCACACGGCGGCGGTGCCGCGCGGCGCCCGCCCTCGCGATCTCGGTCAGCGGGACGGGGGACGGGGTGATGGCGCGGGCGGCTTCGGTGAAGACCTCACGCAGCCGCTCGGCCTCGGGCCGGGACGTCATTGGCGTACTCCGGAGTCGGCGGGGTTCCGGGTGAAGAGGGGATGGGAGCGCAACTTCTGCAGCCCGCGCCGGGCGTGTGTCTTGACCGTGCCCACCGAGCAGCCCAGAACCGCGGCGATCTCCTGCTCGCTGAGGTCCTCCCAGTAGCGCAGCACCATGACCGCGCGCTGGCGGGGCGGCAGCGTCGCCAGGGCCTCGTCGACCGCCGTGCGGTGCTCGACCGTCTCGGCGTGGCCGCCGTGCGGGCGGTGCGCGGACTCGGGGAGGAACGGCATCAGCAGATGGGTGACGCGCTTCTTGCGGAGGCGGCTCAGGTTGTTGTTGACGAGGGCCCGGCGCACGTAGGCGTTGACGTCGTCGCGCGGTATCCGCCGCCAGCGGGAGTAGACCTTGGCCAGTGTCGTCTGGACCAGGTCCTCGGCCTCGTGGAAATCCCCGGTGAGCATGTGAGCGGTACGCACCAGGCGGGGCCAGGCGAGCGTGGCGAACTCGGCGAACTCACCATGGCTCTCCTCCGTCACGTCCGTCACGGGCAGCGGTTCCTTCGGGTGTGGGGGTGTCACGGGTGACAGGGACGGCCGCGGCCTCGCCCCCGGCGGGCCTCAACGCTCGCCGGGGACAAGGGCGTCGGGCCGCCGGACGGTACGGCCTCCCGTCCGTCCGTGGCCCGACGCCGTTGCCTAACGGAGCGTCAGCTCGGCGAGTACGCCGCCCTCGGTGTCGTAGACGGTCACGGAGCGGACGAAGCCCGTCGGCGACGAATCCGCCGCAGTCTTCGCCGGCCCCGTACCCGTGCCTGCCTCCGTCTTCGCGGCCGAGTCCGCGGGAGTGCTCACGCCCGGCAGTCCGGTGGTGGCGTACCAGGCGCCCCAGCCGGGCTTCCCGGCCAGGGTCACCAGCTTGCCGTCCGCCCGGCCGTCCTCGGTGACGATCTCCACGCGGTCGGCGTCGCCCTCGCCGTGATAGATGCCGGAATGGAAGTACCGGTCGCCGACGGGTTCGGACTGCACGGTGACGCCGGGCCGGCTCAGGTCGAGATTGCCGTCGGTGACGCTGCGGAACTGGTCCTCCTGGTCCGGCGTGGACCAGTGCTTGCCGTCCCGGGTCAGCCACAGCTCCACTCCGGGGGTGGCTCGGACCCGCTCACCGGGGGCGACCACCCGCGGGCCGGAGGACGCGGCCGGGCGCACTTCACCGGACCTCTCCGAGACCTTCACCCCGGCGGGCGACTCGGCGGCGGCCGGGGCCGGGGCCCCCGCGGGCGCCAGCGCGTGGGCGAGGGAGGGGGCCACCACCAGGGCGGCCGCGACCGACGCGGTCGCCAGATACGTGATCGTCCGTGCCATCGACTGTGTCTCCTTGCGGATCGGGTGTGTGCGGATCAGGGGGAGGGCGCCTCTCCACCCTCGGAAACCCCGTCCGCCCCGGACCCGGAGGACACGGTCCCGGAGATTTCTTCCGGGAGCGGCGGAAACGGCGGCGCGGGGGCCCGGTGGTGGTCGTCCCACCTCGGGCCCCCGCGTCCGCCGGTCTGCTCGGCGCCTCAACCGGCCGCTGCGGCCGCCGAGTTGCTCGCGCGCGGCGTATGCCGTCAGCCGTCAGCCGTCAGCCGTCAGTTGTCAGTCATCAGCCGTCATCGTCGGTCGTCCGTCTCAGCCGTTCGACGGGTCCAGTGCCGCCAGCGCCTCGGCCGTCAGCTTGCCCGGGCGCTCCCGCTGCGGGAAGTGGCCGGTGGGGATGCGGGCCACCTCCTTGGCGGTGGCATAGTCGACGACCGACACCTCGTTCTTGTTGGAGAGCGAGACGAAGCAGTGCTTGCCGTCCGGGCTGGTGGCCGTCCAGTACGGCAGGGCGTCGGTGTCGTAGTGGACATAGCCCTCGGTCTCCAGGCCGGGGCGGGAGACGATCGCCACGTAGTCGTCGATGGTGCCGGCCATGCAGAGCTTGCTCTCGGCCGCGTTCATGGCCATGCCGTGGTGGGCGGAGTTCTGCGGGTAGTCGTCGGCGCGCATCGTCGCGGCCTTGTCGCTGAAGGGCATCTCGACGGTGCGCTTGATCTCGCCCTTGGCCAGGTCGTACTCGACGAAGCCGTTGAGGTACGAGAGCTGGGCGTACATGGTCTTGTTGTCGGCGGTGAAGACGGCGGGGCGGATGCCGTACTCGAAGTCGTAGGTCCGCAGCGGCTCGAAGGTGTCCGCGTCCACGGCCACGACCTGGCGCTTGCCCTTGAGGCCGTTGAGACCCTTGGGCATCGAGGTGATGCCGATGCTGGAGTTGTAGAGGATCGAGCCGTCCGGCGAGTAGTCGTTGGCGTGCGGATACGTGCCGGTGGCGAACTCGGCGTGCAGCTTGCCGGTGGCGGTGTTGATGACCTCCGCCTTGTCGGCCGTGGTGGCCGAGACGATGAACTGGCTGCCGTCCTCGGACAGGGCCGCGTGGTCGGCCTTGAAGCCCTCGGTCTCGTAGCGCCAGAGCATGGTGCCGCTGGCGATGTCGAAGGCGACGGCGTCGCTGAGGACGCCCCGTGAGACGTAGAGCGTGCGGCCGTCCGGAGACATGGCCATGTCGTCGACGAGCTTGCGGTAGCCCTGGATGCTGTTGACGGTCTCGTAGCCGATCCGCTCGATGACGTTCATCTCGCGGAGGCGCTGGTCGAGATCGGGGACGGTGTTGAACGACCCGAGGTTCTCGAACGTCTTGGGGTCGATGAAGCTGACGGTTCCGCCCTGGCCGTTGCCGATCAGCATGACGTCGCGCGGGGCGGCGGAGCGCGCCGACTGCCCTGCGGAATCGGCCTGTTCGGCCGCGCCCGCGGCCGTGGCGCCGCCGGTCAGGGCGAGGACGGTCAGGACGGCGGCGCTCAGGGACAGCAGGCGGCGGGGCGCCGGGGCGTGGCTGGCATGGTCGTCCTCCGAAGGTCGGCCGGGGGTGCGGGGGTGGGCGGGTCTGCGGGGCGAGGGGTGCGGGGGTGGTGATCGCCGTGAGGGTTACCAAGGGTAAGTCGGTGTGTTACGCGACGGTAATGAACGGACCGCCGTACGGCAAGAGCCCTGCGCCGTTCGGACCGCGGCTCGGCCGGCTCCGGCGCCCGGCCGGGCCCGGCGTCCGGCCCGCTCGGGCGTCCGGCCCCGTCCGGCGCCCGGATGCCGGCGCCCGCAAGGCGCCTGCACCGGGGGAGCGACGGCAGTGCATCCGGCTCCGGTGGCTACTCTCTCTTCGTCGATCCGACTGCAGGGGAGCAGCTGTGCGCGATGCCGCCGTGACGCCCGAGGGTGACCGGATCCGCTGGGTCGAGCTGCCCGGGCGGGAGCCGGCGCGCGTCTACGTGCACGGGCTGGGCGCCACGTCGCCCGCCTATTTCACGGAGGTCGCGGTCCATCCCCTCCTGGCCGGCCGCCGTTCGCTGCTGATCGATCTGCTCGGCCACGGCATCAGCGACCGGCCGGCGGGTTTCGGCTACACCCTGGAATCCCACGCGGACGCGCTGGCCACAGCTCTGACCTCCGCGGGTGTCACCGGCGCGGAGCTGATCGCGCACAGCATGGGAGGCTCGGTGGCCGTCGTCCTGGCCGCCCGGCACCCGCACCTGGTCTCCCGCCTGGTCCTGATCGACGCCAACCTCGACCCGCTCCCGCGCCTGCCGGGCTCCCCGGGCAGCAGCGGCATCGCCGCGTACTCCGAGCAGGAGTTCCTGAGGGACGGCTGGGAAGAGGTCCGCGACCGGGCCGGCTCGCACTGGTGGTCCACGATGCGCCTGGCCGGCCGTGAGGCCCTGCACCGCAGCGCGGTCCATCTGACGCGGGGCACCGTTCCCACCATGCGGGAGCTCCTGCTGGACCTGAAGATCCCCCGCGCCTACCTGCTGCCCGAGGGCGACGGCCCGCTCCCGGGCGCCGACGCACTCGCCGAGGCCGGGGTGTCCGTCGTCGCGGTCCCGGACTGCGGACACAACATCATGCTGGACAACCCGGAAGCCTTCGTCCGCGCCTGCGCGGCGGCGCTCGCGGCCCGGGAGCAGGAGGGATAGCCGGGCCGCGCGCCCCGTCGGAGCCCACCCGGTCGGCGTTCCCGGTCCGCCCTCCGGCCTCCGGGAGGGGGAAGCGCGCGGCAGGCGGAAGCGTGACGTGCCGGAGCCCTGACGTGCCGGAGCCCTGACGTGCCCTGGGCCCGGACCGTCGCGGGGACCCGGCCGTTACGGGGCCGGGGACGGCGGCGGGACGGCCGGGGCCGGCCGGCGGTGGCGGCGCGCCCTGCTGGGACGGGGCAGACGGTGCCGGCTCGGGCGGGGTCGTGGGCTCGGGCGGGGCCGCCGGCTCGGGCGGGGCCGTGGGCCGGGCCGGCGGCTCGGACGGGGCCGTGGCCGGGGTCGCCGGCACGTCCGGGGCGAGGAAGCTCTCCAGCACCTCGACCACCATCGCGTGGTCCTCGGCCTGCGCCAGCCCCGAGACGGTGACGGCGCCGATGACCCCCGCGCCCTCCACCCTGATCGGGAACGAGCCGCCGTGCGCCGCATACAGGCACTGGTCGAGCGGGGACGACGCCTCGAACGTCGTCCCCTTCGCGCGGAAGCGGGTGCCCACCAGGTACGAGCTCTCAGAGAAGCGCTCGACCACGCGGCGCTTGCGGTCGATCCAGTCGTCGTTGTCCGGCGACGTGCCGGGCAGCGCGCAGTGGAACACCTGCTGGTGGCCGCGGCGTATGTCGATGGTCACCGGCGCCAGGCGCTGCCGGGCCGTGTCGGCCAGCAGGCAGCCCAGGCGCCAGGCGTCCTCGTGCGTGAACCGGCGGAGCACCAGGCGGTCCTCCTGGGCGCGCAGCACGGAGACGAGGGCGATGGGATCGAAGGCGGGGTCCGTCATCAGCTCTGCTCCAGGGTCATGGAGTGATCGCCCGGCCCTCGTGGGCCGAACGGCGTGCGGCTTCCAGGACGTCGAGCGCCGCGGCGGCCTCCAGCGCGGTGACGGGCGGCGGGGTGCCCTCGCGGAGGGCCGCCGCCACGGCCGCGTAGTACGCCGGGTAGTCGCCGGGCAGGGTCGGGACCGCGCGGCCGCCGCCGGTCACCGGGGACTCACCGGCGCCGAGCCGGCCCCAGAGGGACTCGGGTTCGGCTCCCCACGCGCCGGTGCCGGAAGTGCCGGTGTCCGTGCCGGGTGTTCCGTCGGTGCCGGGCGGCCGGAGCCCGTCGCGCAGCGCCTGCTCCTGCGGGTCGAGTCCGTACTTCACATACCCGGCGGAGCTGCCCAGGACACGGAAACGCGGCCCGAGTTGGGCTGTTGTGGCGCTCATCCACAGATGGGAGTTGACGCCGTTCGCGTGCGTGAGGGCGATGAAGGTGTCGTCGTCCGCCTCGGCGCCGGGGCGGCGGACCACGGACTCGGCGTAGACGCGGACGGCCGGGCCGAAGAGCACCAGCGCCTGGTCGACGAGGTGGCTGCCCAGGTCGTAGAGGAGCCCGCCGATCTCCTGCGGGTCGCCGGACTCGCGCCAGCCGCCCTTGGGCTTGGGCCGCCACCGCTCGAAGCGGGATTCGAACCGCTGGACCTCGCCCAGCTCGCCGTCCGTGATGAGCTGCCGCACGGTGCGGAAGTCGTTGTCCCAGCGGCGGTTCTGGAAGACGGAGAGCAGCAGGCCGCGCTCCTCGGCCAGGGCGGCGAGGGCGCGGGCCTCGGCGGCGGTCGCGGACAGCGGCTTGTCGACGACGACCGGCAGACCGGCGCGGAGGGCGTCGGTGGCGATGGGCACGTGCGTCCGGTTGGGGGAGGCGACGACCACCAGGTCGAGCGCGTCCCCGCCCTCCGTACGGGACAGCAGCTCGCGGTGGTCGCCGGCGAATCGCACCCCGGGGTGCTCGGCACGGGCCTGCTCGCGGCGTTCGGGGCTCGTCGTGACGATCGTGTCGAGGACGAGGCCGGCGGTGGCGGCGATCAGCGGGGCGTGGAAGACGGAGCCCGCCAGGCCGTAGCCGACCAGGCCGACACGGAGCGGGGAACGGGAGCCGGTACCGGCGGACATGCGCGTGGACATGCCCCTCACTCAACCACGCGCGCCCACGAGCATCCCGGCGGGGCCCGGTGGGCCGGGTACGGCCCCGGGTGCCGCCGCCTACTCCGGAGGGCCTGCCATGATCGGGTGCAGTTCCACCGGGTCGCTGCCGGGGGCGCCGTCGGGCCTCGGTGCGGACGAGATGCGGGCGGCGATCTCGACCGCCCGTTCGGGTGTGGCCACATCGATGACCCAGTAGCCCGCCAGGATCTTCTCGGCGCGGAAATGCGGGCCGTCCGTCACCTCGGGTACGCCGTCCGGCCGCGCCCGCACCGTGCTGACCCGCCCCGGGCCGCCCAGGCCCTGGGCCTCGACCAACTCGCCCCGTTCGGTCAGGTCCTTGTTGACCTCCTCCATGAAGGTGACCAGAGGGCGCCAGCCGGCCTCCCCGTAGGCGGCCATCTCCTCGTTCCAGGTGTCGCGCCCGCCGAAAATCTGCACCATGTACTGCACGTCGTCGCTCCTTGCCGGTTCAGGACCGGCGCCGCCGGGAGGGCGGGCGCCGGGGCGAACGGATCGGACCGTCCGCCCGTCAGCCCTTCCCGGCCGGCCGAGCGGGGCGAACGGCCCGGTCGGCTGAATCGCCGCCCGGCGCCCCGGCGGCTCGGTCTCTCTCTCCGCGAGCCCCGGCCCCGTGGGCAGCGGTGAGCATGGACGCCGGTCGCCGCGCCGGCAACCGCTCCGGGCCGTTCGGACGCGATCCCCGGCCGCTTCGGACGAACCGGCCGGGCCGCAGGCCGCGCCGGCCCTCCGGGCGGGGAAGGGACCAGAAGTACGGGCGGGCCCGGACGGCACCCACCGCGCGGACGGCAAGCCCGGCGCGGACAGCGAGCCGGGGCGTCGGCCCCGGGCCCGCGGCGGACTCCACCGAAGGTGTGCCATGCGCCAGCGCAGATATCTCACCGCCGGGGCCGTGGCCGGAGCGGCCGCGCTGGTGATGGTGGCCGCCCCGGCCCTGGCGTTCCTGCCGCAGGCCCAGGCGGCCCCGGCGGCGGTGGTGGCGCCGGACGCGGTCCCCGGCCCCTGCCCCGTCCGCTGCCCCTGGCCGTGGAGCCGTACTGCGGCGACCGCGACAGCCCGGACTTCCCCCTGCGGGCCCGCCTCCGCGGCGGCCCCCGGGAGTACGTGGCCGGGGGCGGCTGGCGGCGCTGGTCCATCAGTCTGCGCAACACGACGGACCGGGCCTGCCGGGGCGTGCACCCCGTGGCCGTGCTCGTCGACAGCACCCGGGAACTGGCCGCCGAGCGGATCCACTTCCAGTTCTACGACGCGTACAGCCGCTCCTGGCGCCCGGTGACGCTGGAGACCACCGACCGGCACGAGCACATCGCCGTCTTCGACGGCTTCCCGGGCTTCGCCGTCCCGGCGGGTGGAACCGTCACCGTCGGCGTGCGGATGCGCTTCGCGGAGGGCACGGCCGGCAATGCGGTACGGCTCACCGTGGCGGCCGTGCAGCGGCGCGACGACGACGGCGACTGGGTCGGCTCCTCCAACGACTACGCGTTCACGATCCGGGGCGGTGGCGGCGCGGGTGCCGGTACGGCCGAGGACACCCGGCCCCGCGGGGACGGAGAACGGGACCGGGAGCGGGAGCCTGGCCGGGACCGCCCGGGCGGCGGCGCCGAACCGCCGGCAACCGGTGGCGACGGGCGCCACCGGCCCGGCCGACCGGGAGCGGCGGACGGGCCCGGTGGGCCGGGGCAGCGCGGCGGGACGCAGCAGGGGGAGCACGATGGCCACGGCCGGGCCGGCCGCCCCGGGAGGATCTCCGGCGACCCGGGCGGCCCCGTCCCGCCCGGCGAACTGGCCCGCACCGGCACCGGCGGCGATGCCCGGACCGGAACCCGGGCAGCCATGGCCGCCCGGCTCGGCGGGGCCGCCGGGGCGGCCATCGCGCTCGGCGCGGTCCTGATCGCGGCCTCCCGGCGCGTGCGCTGCTGAGCGGCCGCGCGCATCCCGGCCGTCGGCATGCCGACGGCGGCGTGATCCCGTCCGGTCCGGTCCGCCTGTTCGCCGGCCCCGGATGCTGTGAGCCCTGCCGTCGGGGGAATGGAAGGGCCGTGGGCGGGGAGACGGAAGCCGTTCCGTACCGCGCGGAACCCGCCGGCGTGCGCGGCGATCGACGCCCCCCGGCCACCGGAGCGACCGGAACCGCTCACCGAAGGGACGGAAACCGGTCACCGGCGGGCAGGGGACGCCGGGTCCCGCGCCGTTAGGCTGGACCGAGCGGCGGGCCGGAGCCCTAGCGGCCGGCCGCCGCCCATCCGCACCGAGGACAGGAGCCGTTCCGTGGCAGAGCGCAAGCCGATCGAGTCGTGGCTCACCGACATGGACGGGGTGCTGATCCACGAGGGCACCCCCATCCCCGGCGCCGACTCCTTCATCAAGCGGTTGCGCGAGTTGGAGCGGCCCTTCCTCGTGCTCACCAACAACTCCATGTTCACGCCGCGCGACCTGCACGCCCGGCTGAACCGGATGGGCCTGGACGTCCCCGTCGAGAACATCTGGACGTCCGCGCTCGCCACCGCCCAGTTCCTGGAGGACCAGCGGCCCGGCGGCACGGCCTACGTCATCGGCGAGGCCGGGCTGACCACCGCCCTGCACGACGTCGGCTACATCCTCACCGACGCCGAGCCGGACTACGTCGTGCTCGGCGAGACCCGGACGTACAGCTTCGAGTCCCTCACCAAGGCCATCCGCCTGATCAACGACGGGGCCCGGTTCATCGCCACCAACCCCGACGCCACCGGCCCCTCCGCGGAGGGCGCGCTGCCCGCCACGGGCGCCGTCTCCGCACTGATCACCAAGGCCACCGGCCGGGAGCCCTACTTCGTCGGCAAGCCCAATCCGCTCATGATGCGCGCCGGGCTCAACGCCATCGGGGCGCACTCCGAGAGCAGCGCCATGATCGGCGACCGGATGGACACCGACGTCCTGGCCGGACTGGAGGCCGGGATGGAGACGTTCCTCGTGCTGTCCGGGGTGACGCGGCCGGACGAGATCGGGCGCTTTCCGTACGGGCCGTCGCGGGTGGCCGAATCGATCGCCGACCTCGTCGACCTGGTCTGAGCCGGCCGGTTGGTCCGAGCCGGCCGGGGCTCCGGGGACCCACCCGGGCCCGGGCCGAACGGAGCAGTGCCCGGCCCGCCGGGCTGCGGTGAGCCGCCGTTCGCGCGAACCTTCTGTGGCGAGAGGAGGTCGCACGATGGACTCTGTCCGACTGGCCGGCAAGATCGCGGCGTCCGGCCTGCTCTGCGCCACCGTGGTGCTCCCCGCCGCGAGTTCCGCCGCGGCGGCTTCCGCGCTCCCGGCGTCCGCGGAGCCCGTCTCCGTGACGGCTGCTTCCGCGTTCCGCGCTTCGGCCCCGGCTGCTCCCGGGCCGCCCGTCCCCGCCCGGCCGCCCCGGCCCGGGTTCCGTAGCCGTGGCGGCGGAAGGGCGCCCGGCCGCCACGGACACGGGGGGCAGTCCCAGCACCCGGCAGATCGTCGTCGGTGTGTGCCTCGCGGGCGGCGCGGTCCTGGGGATGGCGGGTCTCGCCGTGCACCGCCGCCGCGCCACGAGACCGCCCGCGCCGCCGCGGGAGCGGGACGCGCTCCCGGTCCCCGAGCCCTCCCGCGCCGGGGCGGTCCCCGGCGCGGGCGGCTGACGGCGGCCCCGCAGCGGCGGTGTCCTCGCGGTGGTGCGACCCGCAGCAGCGTCCCCTCAGTGGTGTGACCCGCCCGTACCGGTGCGCTGCCGTCACCGGGTGCCCACGGCCCGGCTTCCGTCTCCCGGCCGTCGCCCACCGCCGGTCCCTCCCCGCTACGTCAAACGCCGTAACGGGGCCTCCCCGGCCCCGGTCACTGCCGGGCCCCGCGCGGACCGCGTGCCAGGATGCGTCCGACCCGAATTGTCCCGAACGCGGTCCGGGCCCACCCCGGACCGAGGCCCCAGGGGGAGCGGATGTACGGCCACATGGGCCGGCTGGCGGCGAGCGTGGCGGCCGGAGCGGTACTGCTGATCGCGGGCTGTTTCCGCCCGCCCGGGCCCGCGCCCGGGCCGTCGCCCGGGGACGACCGCGCGCAGCCGCCGCGTCGGGCTCCCCAGTCGTCCGCGACCCCGTTCTGGGTGAATCCGCACGGCACCGCGGCCCGGCAGGCCGCCGCACTGCGGGCCCGGGGCCGCGCGGACGAGGCCGGGCTGATTCAGGAGAAGATCGCGGCCCAGCCGGTCGCCGAGTGGATCGGGACGAAGGCTCCCCGGGCGGAGACCGCCCGCCTCACCCGGGCCGCGGCGCGGGAGAGCCGGGACGCCCTGCTGGTGCTCTACAACATCCCGCACCGCGACTGCGGCCAGTTCTCGAAGGGCGGCGCTCCGGACGGTACCGCGTACCGCCGCTGGCTCGCCGAGGTCGTGGCGGGCATCGGCGACCGCCCGGCCACGGTGATCCTGGAGCCGGACGCGGTGCCGCACATCGTGGACGGCTGTACCCCACCCGTGTACCACCAGGAGCGCTACCGGCTGCTGGCGGAGGCCGTGGAGAGGCTGAAGACCCTCCCGCGCACCCGGGTCTACCTGGACGCGGGCAATCCCCGCTGGATCACCGATCCCGGCCGGCTCACCGGCCCGCTGCGGCGCGCGGGCATCGACCGGGCCGACGGCTTCGCCCTCAACACCGCCAACTACCGGACGACCGCCGAGAACCGCGGCTACGGCAGGGCCCTGTCCCGGCTCCTCGGCGGCGGCAAGACCTTTGTGATCGACACCAGCCGCAACGGCAACGGCCCGCTGCCCGCCTCCGGCGGCCAGGGCATGAACTGGTGCAACCCGCCGGGCCGCGCCCTCGGGGAGCCGCCCACCACCCGCACCGGGGACGAGCTGGTCGACGCCTATCTGTGGATCAAGCGCCCGGGGGAGTCCGACGGCACCTGCCGGGGCGGGCCCCCGGCCGGCCGGTGGTGGACGGAGTACGCCCTGGACCTGGCCCGCAACGCGGACTGGTAGCCGCCGCCCGGCCGAGGCCCCCGGGACCCCGGCATTCCGTACGGCCCTTGCGTCCCTTGCGTCCCGGACACGACTCAGGGCCTTCCCGCCGTGGCGGAAAGGCCCTGAGTGTCATGTGCGCCGCCAGGGACTCGAACCCCGGACCCGCTGATTAAGAGTCAGCTGCTCTAACCAACTGAGCTAGCGGCGCCTGCTGACCTGGTTAATCGTACCGGACCGGATCGGGTGGTCCGGACGCCCGGGGCCGCTGCCGGGCCCTGTGGGCGGGAAATGTGACCAGGGTCATGGTTTCCCGGTGCCCACCGGGAGCGGACGGAGCGCGGGCCCCGGTTCTCCGGTGCGGCGGGCCCGAGCGGCCGCGCGGGGTGCGCGTGCCGCCGGAGCCAGGCCGGGCCGGGCCGGGGATCGTGTCCGGCGGCACCCCGGGACGCCGGTGGCCGAGGGGTGCGCCGCTGCCGATCCCTCCCCGACCGGGCCGCGGAGCCGCGCCGAGCCCCAACCGGCGCGGTCCGCAAGTGCGTTGCGGCCGAATCGGCGCGCGGTGCGCGGGCCGGCACGGCAGACTCGGGACGGGCCCGGCCCGGCGGGGCCGAGCGCCCGGGTCCGCAGCCGAGCGGCGGTCCCGCCGTCGCAGCAGCTCTCCGAGGGAGTTTCCGTCCGATGACCACGACCGCCCCCGCCGTGCTGGACCACAGGGCCCTCAACCGGGCCTATCTGGCGCGGCAGATGCTGCTGAGCCGGCACCGGATGTCCGCGCGGGCCGCGATCGAGAGCCTGGTCGGGCTCCAGTCGCAGCAGCCCGTACCGCCCTACTACGGACTGTGGACCCGGCTGGCGGACTTCCGCCCGGAGGAGCTCTCCCGGCTGATCAGCGAGCGGGCCGTGACCCGCATCGTCGTGATGCGCGGCACCGTCCATCTCGTCACCGCGGGCGACGCCCTCGCGCTCCGGCCCTGGGTGCAGCCCTGCCTCGACCGCGGCATGAGGAGCGCCTGGGGCAAGGACCTGGCGGGGATCGAGCTGTCCGCGCTGGCCGGGGCGGCCCGGGAACTCCTCGGCGCGCGGCACCTGTCCACCACCGAACTCGGCGGGCTTCTCCGGGAGCGGTGGCCGGACCACAGCCCCTCCCTGCTCGTCAACGCGGCCCGGATGCTGCTGCCGCTCGTGCAGGTGCCGCCGCGCGGCCTGTGGGGGCGGAGCGCCCGGACCACCTACGCGACCGCCGAGTCCTGGCTCGGCCGGCCGCTCGTCCCCGAGCCGCCCGCCGAGGAGCTGGTCGTCCGCTATCTGGCGGCCTTCGGACCGGCGACGGTGAAGGACATCCAGGCCTGGTCGGGGCTGACCCGGCTGCGGGAGACCGTGGCCCGGCTGCGGCCCCGGCTCGCCGTCTTCCGCGACACCGCGGGCCGGGAGCTGTTCGACCTCCCGGAGGCCCCGCGGCCCGGGCCGGACACCCCCGCCCCGGTGCGCTACCTGGCCCCGTACGACAACGCCATCCTGTCCCACGCCGACCGCAGCCGGATCATCGACGACGCGGGGCGCCGGGCCATAGCCACCAAGAACGCCGTGATCCCCGGGACGGTCCTCGTGGACGGCTTCGTCCGGGGAGCCTGGCGGATCGACGAGCGGCGCGGTACCGCGACCCTGACCGTCCAGCCCTTCACCCCGCTCACCGCGCGGCAGCGCGACGAACTGGCGGAGGAGGGGGAGCGGCTGCTGGCCTTCGGCGCGGAGACGGCCGGCGAGCGGCTGCTCCGCTTCGCCGAGCCGCTCGGCGGCTAGCGCCTCCCCGCTCGGATCGAGCGGGGCTCGCGGATTCCGGCCCTCCATCCGGACGACGGACCCCGGATCGCCGGGCGGTCCGGGGAGGGGCCCGGGGAGGAGGCGGGCCGCGGTGTCCCGCTGCCCCGGGAACCGGCGGGCGCGGCGTGTACCGGCTCTCCAGTGCGGCTGGAGCGCGGCGGAGCAGCCTGGCGGCATTCGTGCCGCCGGAGCCGGCGGCCCGCTCAAGGGAAGGGAGTTGCCGTGCCCCAGCCGGTCGCGACTACTACGGAGAAGCAGGTCACCGGGGACCTCTACGCGGAGGTGCGGACGTTCTACGCCCGGCAGATGCGGCGGGTGGACGCCCTCGACATCGAGGGGTTCGCGGACACCTTCACCGAGGACGGCGAGGTCGTCCACTCCGGTGGCGAACGCCAGCGGGGGCGTGCCGAGATGATCGCCGGGATGCGCGCCAGTCTGCCGCGCTACCGGGACATCTGCGTGCGCCACTGGTTCGAGCATCTGCTGATCGAGGCGGATCCGGAGAACACGGGGGACGAGGACACCGTGCGGACGTCCTACTACACGCTCGTCGCGCTGACCGACCGCGAGGGGAAGGTCTCGTTCCAGCCGACCTTCACCGTCGAGGACGAACTGGTCCGCCGGGACGGGCGGCTGCTGACCCGGTCCCGGGTCATCCACCGGGACCGGCCCGCCGGGCAGTGACCCCCGCCCCCGCTGCCGGAGGCGGTGGGGCATGGGGAGGGCCCTCCCCATGCCCCACCGTGCGGTTCCGGCGCCGGCGGGCGGGGAGCGGGGTCAGTCGATGCCCCGGCAGATGTGCCAGTCGCCGTCCGCGGCCGCCTCCCGCTCGGAGCCGTCGTAACCGTCGTACTCGTCGTATCCCGCCAGCCTCAGCACCGGGGGGTGGCCCGCGGCCCGTTGCGGGCGGGCGGCGTTCGGGGCCGGCCGGTCCGTGCCGGAGTCGCGGGGCGGGCCGGACGGCGGGGTGCCGGCCGCCCGTTCCCGCTGCCGCCGCTGGTCCGGTGCGGTGTCCGGTGTCACTGTCGCTGTCGCCATTGTCAGCTTCTCCTTCCGGCCGCCTCCCTGTCCCGCCTCAGGCGTGGCAGGGCGGCAGACCTCCGTAGAACCCGGCCATCTCCCGGAAGGAGGCGGCCACGTCGATGCGGGCCCCGGGCGGCAGACCCTGCCGCTCGGCGAAGGCCCGGTGCAGATTGCCGACCAGCCGTTCGGCGTCCAGCAGTGCGGAGAACTCCCCGAGGTCCGCCCGCTCCGCCACCTCCAGAGGGGTCGAGCCGTCGCGTACACCCTGCTCGGCGAGTGCCCCGATCCACCGGAGATAGGCCCCGGTCCGGTCGAGCAGCTCCGGCCCGCCGACGGGACCGTGGCCCGGCACCACCGTGCGGGGCGCCAGGGCGCGCAGCCGGTCCAGGGCGCGCAGCGAGCCCTCGATGGAGCCCATGAGCACATAAGGGGTCACCCCCGACCAGACGACGTCGCCGGTGAAGAGGACGCGCCGGTCCGGGACCCAGGCCACCACGTCGTTCGCCGTGTGCGCGGGGCCGACGTGCAGCAGTTCGACCCGCAGGCCGCCGGCGTGGAGGGTGAGCTCGTCGCGGAAGGTCAGGGTGGGGAGGACGAGCGGGGTCTCGCCCCACTCGACGTCCGGCCAGAGGCCGCGCAGGGCGAGCCCGGCCTCGGCGGTGTCGGCGCGGGTCCCCTCGTGGGCGACGATCGCCGCGCGGGGGGCGAACTGGCCGTTGCCGAAGACGTGGTCGCCGTGGAAGTGGGTGTTGACGACGTAGTCCGGGCCGCCGGGGGCGATCCGCGCCACCTCCTCGCGCAGCCGCCGGGTCCGGGACTCCGTCGCGGCGGTGTCGACGAGCACGGCGCCGTTGCCGTCCGCGACCAGCCCGGCGTTGTTCAGGCACCATCCGCCGGGGGGCTGGACGAAGGCGTACACCCCGTCGGCGATCCGGTCGAGCCGGCCCGGGGGCGCGGTGGTGCGCGGGGCGGCGGACTGCGGTGCCATGCCCTCTCCTACGGTTCCGGTGCGGGGCGCGTTCACGCGAGCGCCGTGTAGCGGCCGCGGTGGAAGACCAGCGGGCGGGTGCCCGGGGCGCTGCCCGCGAGCGCCACCACCCGGCCGATCAGCAGGACGTGGTCGCCCGCCTCGTGCTCGGCCTCCAGACGGCACTCGAAGGAGGCGGCGGCGGAGGGCAGCACGGCGTTGCCGGTGACGCCCTCGACGGCGTCGAGCAGGCGCATCGCGGCCAGGCCCGCCGGCCGGTCCGGGCGGGAGAAGTCCGTGGAGATCTCGCGCTGCCCCTCGGCCAGGACGTTCACCGCGAAGCTGCCGGCCTCGGAGATCCGCGGCCGCATCCGGCCCTCGCGCTTGACGGACACCAGGAGCAGCAGGGGGTCGAGCGACACGGAGGTCAGGCTGTTGAGGGTCATCACGACCGTGTCGTCGCCGCTGCCCCGGGTCAGCAGGGTGACGCCGGTGGGGAAGGAGCCCATCGCCGTGCGGAAGGCCGCGATGCCGGGGGCCGTGATGCCGGGGGCCCCGGCCGTCTCCGGGGCGGTGGCTGTGGTGGCGGTGCCGGGGCCGGGTTCGGCGAGCAGGGTGGTGCCGGGATTCGTCATGGTGCCGCTCCGTCTCTGGTCGCGCTGCGCGCGGGGCGCGCCGTGCGGTGGGCGATACGTGGCGCCGGGCCGGTGGCCGGGCCCGGGGGCCGCGGTTCGGGCCGGCCGGGCCGGGGCCGGGGTCAGTAGTTGCCGAGGCCGCCGCAGACGTTGAGCGCCTGCGCGGTGATCGAGGCGGCGGTGTCCGAGGTCAGATAGCCGACGAGACCGGCGACCTCCTCGGCGGTGGAGTACCGGCCCAGCGGGATCTTCGCCTCGAACCGCTCCAGTACGTCCGCCTCGGTGACGCCCCAGTGGTTCGCGTAGCCCTGCCGGACCCGCTGGGCCATGGGGGTCTCGACGTAGCCGGGGCAGACGGCGTTGACGGTGATGCCGGTCTTCGCCAGTTCCTTGCCGACGGCCTTGGTGAAGCCGATGACGCCGTGCTTGGAGGCGGAGTAGGGGGCGGCGAGCTCCACGCCCTGCTTGCCGCCGGTGGAGGCGATGTTGACGATCCGGCCCCAGCCGCCGTCCCGCATCCGTCCGGTGCTCAGCACCTCGCGGGTGACCCGGAAGGTCCCGTTGAGGTTGGTGTCGATCACGTCGAGCCAGAGGGCGTCGGGCAGTTCGGCGGTGACACCGCCGCCGCCCCGTCCGGCGTTGTTGACGAGGACGGTGATGCGGCCGTACCGCGCGACCGCGGCCTCCACCGCCGCCCGCACCTGCTCGGCCGAGGTGACGTCGCAGGCCGCGCCGTCCACCTCCAGCCCCTCCGCGCGCAGCCGCTTGACCAGGGCCCGCACATCCTCCGCGCCGCGTGCGCAGCCGAAGACCGCGACGCCCTGCCGGGCCAGCAGCTCGGTCACGGCGAGGCCGATCCCGCTGGTGGCGCCGGTGACGAAGGCGACCCGGCGTTCCGTGCCCGCCGCGGTCTCCGCGTCCGTCCCGGTGCCCGTGTCCGTCCCGGTGTCCGTCATGGGTGCTCTCCCCTTCTCGGCGGCCTGCGTGCGACGACCGTGACCCGCGGGCCTTGCGCGGTTCTCGACTCCGCCTCGATCCCGCCCGGAACGGCGCCCGTTCGAGCCGTGCTCGACACCCGGTCGACCACGGGCCGCGACGGTGGGCCGGTCCGATGCGCGCACAGCGCCGTGCGCGGCCGCAGCAGCGAGGAGGGGCCCATGCCCGAGCAGACGATCCCGGACGTACGGAAGTCGGTGACCGTGGCGGCCACGCCCGGCCGCTGCTTCGAGGTCTTCACCGAGCGGCCGGCGGACTGGTGGCCGCCGAGCCACGTCCTGCTGAAGAAGGAGCGCGCCGGTCTGGCCTTCGAGCCGGGCGAGGGCGGCCGCTACTACGAGTGGGACGTGGAGGGCAACCAGATCGACTGGGGCCGGATCCTGGAGTGGGAGCCGGGCCGGCGGCTGGTGATGACCTGGCGCATCTCGCCGTCCTGGCAGTCCGTCCCGGACGACGAGTTCGCGAGCGAGATCGAGGTGGACTTCGTGCCCGAGGGCCCGGGCCGCACCCGGGTGGAGCTGGCCCACGTCAAGCTGCACCGGCACGGCGAGGGTGCCGAGAACATCTGGCGGGCCCTGGACGGGCCGTCGCCCGGCGAGACGCTGGAACGCTTCGCCGCCCTGTTCTGAGCCACCGGGCCACCGGGTCGCCCGGATACCGGTCCGGTGAGATGCCGGTCCGATGAGATGCCGGGCCACCGGGCCCGCGCCCCGAACCCCTGCCCCCGAACCCCGTCCCTTCGAACCCCTGCCCCCACCCCGGAAGCCCCGGGCCCGCACTCGGCGATCCGGGTCGCGGGCCCCGGCCGGGCCGGCGGGCCACCGCACATCTGTCAGCACAGTCCGTGAGCACAGGAGGTCGTGAGGATGTCTGCCGACGCACAACGGGATACCGCCCTGGTCCCGGCCGCCGAGAAGCTGGGTGTCCTGGCGGCCCAGTACGCGGCCGAGGCCGACCGCACCCGCGCGCTCGCCCCCGAGGTCACCGACGTGATCCGGGAGGCCGGCTTCGCCCGGCACTTCGTGGGCGCGCGGTGGGGCGGCACCGAGGGCTCGTTCGGGGAGCTGACCCGGGCCGTCATGACGGTGGGGGAGAACTGCGCCTCCACCGCCTGGTGCGCCTCCCTGTCCGCCTACTCCGCCCGGTTCGCCTCCCACCTCCCCGTGGAGGGGCACCACGCCCTCTGGGGCGAGGGGCCGGACGTGTTCATCGCCACCGGCCTGATGCCCGCCGGGCGGGCCGCGCCCGCCGACGGGGGATGGCGGGTCAGCGGCGCGTGGGGATACGTGAGCGGCGTCGAGTCCGCCGACTGGGTGCTGGTCTGCGCCGCGGTGGCGGAGGCCGCGGCACCGGGCGTGGCGGCGGCCGGCGGGGGACGGCCGCCGGCCTTCCGCTTCTTCGCCCTGCCCCGGGGCTCCTACGGGGTGCGCCAGGACTGGGACAGCGTGGGCATGCGGGCCACGGCCAGCCACACCGTCCTCGTCGACGACGTGTTCGTCCCCGGGCACCTCTCCTTCGACCGCGCCGACATCATGACCGGACGCAACGCCGCCTCCGAAGCCGCCTGCCACAACGTGCCGTTCGCCGCGGTGGGCAGCCTGACCTTCGTCGCGCCGATCGCCGGTGCCGCCACCGGAGCCCTGCGCGCCTGCGCCGGGACCGTCACGGGGCGGCGGCGGACGGCGCCGAACGAGCTGGTGCTGGTGCGGGCCTCCGGCCGGATCGACTCCGCGCGGCTGCTGGTCGAGCAGAACGCGGGTGTCATCGACGGGCGGCGGTTCGCGCCGGAGTTCCTGGCCCGCAACGAACGGAACGCCACCTACGCCACCGAGATCCTCACCGAGGCCGTCGGCCTGCTGGTCCGCGGGGCGGGCACGGGCGGCCTGAGCGAAAGCGCGCCGCTCCAGCGGTTCTGGCGGGACGTCACCTCGGCGGCGAGCCATGTCGCCCTCCAGTACGACACCGCGGCGCGGAAGAACTGGGCGGCGGTGCTGCTCGGCCCGGCCACCGGGTGACACGGCCGCCGCGTCACGGGACGCACCGCGCACACGGGAGGGGCGGGGAACCGACAGCCGGTTCCCCGCCCCTCCCGTGTGCGCGGTTCCGTTCCGCTGCCGGAAGTGTCCGGTGTCAGACGGGCTGGGCGCTGCGGGTGAACGCCTTCAGGTCGAAACCGGGCCGCTCCGCGTCCGCCGGGGCGGGCCCGGGGGCGCCGGACTCCAGCAGCCGCCGGGTGGCCATGTGGTCGGCCGGGCGGTTCACCGACTCGGTGCCGACGAGCCGTTCACCGCGGAAGCAGAGCACGGAGAAGCGGCCCGCCGCCGGATCGCCGGCCACCGCCGTGCGGTCGTGGCCCTGGGTGATCCCGGCGATCTGCAGCCGCAGCGCGTACTGCTCGCTCCAGAACCAGGGCACGGCCGCGGGGGGCGGGGTGTCGCCGCAGAGGACGGCGGCGACGCGGCGGGCGTGCTCGACGGCGTTCCGCACCGACTCCAGGCGCAGCCGTCCGGGCGCGTACGGGCTGGGGAACCGCGCGCAGTCCCCGACCGCGTACACGGCCCGGTCGCTGGTGCGCAGCCGGTCGTCCACCAGGACCCCGTCGCCGACCGCCAGTCCCGCCGCGGCGGCGAGGGAGCAGTTGGGCAGCACCCCGATCCCGGCCACGACCAGGTCCGCCGGGACGCGCTCCCCGCCGTCCAGCTCCGCGGCGCGGCACCGGCCCGCCGTGTCGCCGCGCAGGGCGGTCACCTCGCGTCCGAGCAGCACCCGCACGCCCTGCTCCCGGTGGTGGCCGGCGAGGAACGCGGACATCGGGCCGCTCACCGCCCGGGCCATCAGCCGCGGGCCGGCCTCGACGACGGTGACGCGGGCCCCGGACCGGCGCGCGGTCGCCGCGACCTCCAGCCCGATGAACCCGCCGCCGATGACGAGGACGTCGCGGGCGTCCGCCAGCCGGTCCCGGATCGCCGTGGCGTCCTCCAGGGACCGCAGGGCGAGCACGCCGGAGAGGCCGGCTCCCGGCACGGGCAGCGGCCGGGGCCGCGCGCCGGTGGCCAGCACCAGTGCGGCGTACGGCAGTTCGCGGCCGGAGGCCAGGGTGAGCCGCTGCCCGTCGCGGTCGATCTCGACGGCCGGGTCCCGGCCGGTGAGGGTGATGCCGTGGTCCCGGTAGTACGAGGGCGGGCGCAGCGCGAGCCCGCCCGGGTCCACGCTTCCGGTGAGATAGCCCTTGGAGAGCGGCGGCCGTCCGTAGGGCGGGCCGGGCTCGTCGCCGACGAGGGTGACGGGTCCGGTGAATCCGCGGTCGCGGAGGGCGGCGGCGGTCTCCGCGCCGGCCTGCCCCGCGCCGACGATCACGACCGGCCCGCCCGCGGCGGCACCGGACGCGCCGGGTGCGGCGGGTGTGACGTCGGTGTCCGGTGAGCCGGGGTGGCGGGGTTCCGGGTGTGCCCGCCGCGGGGGGCGTCTCGTCCGTGCCGTCCGTGTCCATCGCCGCCACCTCAGCCCAACGCCTTGGCGATAACGTCCAGTTGGCTCGGATCCGGTGACCAGCACAGGAAGACCATCTCGTCGGCCCCGGCCGCCCCGCAGGTGTCCAGCACGTGCCGGACGCGTTCCGGGGTGCTCAGCGTGTAGTCGGCCACCATGGCGCCGGTGAAGGGGGCCTCGGAGTCGTCGAGGAAGGAGTAGTAGCGGGCGATCTGCTCCTTCGCGCCCTCGACCAGCTCCTTCGGGCCGACGGCGGTGTTGGCCTGGGCGACCAGCGCGGGGCGCCCCTCCCGGCCCGCGGCCTTCCAGGCGCTCTCCACCTCGCGGAACATGCCCTCGGAGAGCTCCGGCACCATCGCGCTCAGATACCCGTCGCCCCACCGCGCGACGCGCTGCACCGCCGCGTCGCTGAACCCGCCGAACAGCAGCGGAGGGCCGCCCGGCGCGGACGGGCGCGGCCCGACCCGCCCCGGTACCTCCTCGGCCGGGTCGGCGTGGGCCGCCCAGACGGCCCGCATCCGCTCGACGTTGGCGTCCAGCCGCCGGCCGCGCTCCGCCATCCGCGCCCCGGCCGCCTCGTAGTCGTCCTCGCGGTCGCCGAGTCCGATGCCCACCGAGAGCCGCCCGCCGGACAGCCGGTCCAGGGTGGCGATCTGCTTGGCCGCCAGCACCGGATCGCGCAGCCCTGCCAGCAGCACCTGGCTCCGCAACTGCACGCGGGAGGTGGCGCCGGCCACCGCGGCGAGGGTGATCAGCGGCTCGGGGGTGTCGTAGGCGAGCCGGTCGCTGACGGTGACGGTGTCGAACGGGCCCTCGTCGATGCGCCGCGCCCAGTCGAGCGCGGCGTGGGGCGAGAGCACCGGCAGGCCGATGCCAATCTTCATTGCTTCTCCCGCTGGGATCGAGACGGACGGGGATGGGCCCCCAGGCTGCTGGGCCGCGGCCGAGCCGCTCTGGAAACCCGGTGGAGCGGACCGCTGTACCCGACCTCGAGCGTGGCTGGACCCCGCCGCCGCACGGTTCCGGTGGCCGGCCGGCGGCAGCGCAGCCGACGACGGCCGGAATGGCAGCGACGACCGGAACGACAGCGACGAAGGAGACGGCCCGATGGGGATCAGACGAGAACGGCGGGGCACCACGGGAGCCGCGGTGGCGGGCGCGAGTGTGCTCGCCGTGTTCGGCACCGCGCTCACCCCCGTGCACGCCCAGCCGCAGCAGACGGCACCGCAGCAGGCGGCAGCACAGCAGTCCGCGCTCCGCGCGGTGCACCGGCAGCGCGTCCACTGGGAGCGGTGCGACTTCGACGCCCGCATGGAGTGCGCCACCGTGCGGGTTCCGCTGGACTACCGCGAGCCGGGCGGCGAGCGGATCGGCCTGGCCGTGAGCCGGCTGCGCACCGCGAGCCCGCTGCGGCGCGGGGTGCTGCTGTCGTTCAACGGCGGCCCCGGCGGTGACGGCGGGCTGGGCGTCAAGAGCCCGCAGCGGCTGGCGGACACCCCGCTGCGCGCCGCGTACGACCTGGTCGGCTTCGATCCGCGCGGCACCGGCGGATCCGCGCCGGTGATGTGCGGGGTGACCGTGCCGACGGCCGAGTTCGACTCCCGGCCGGACGACAGCGCCTTCCCCGCCCTGGTGGCCGACACCCGGGCCAAGGAGGCGGCCTGCGCCCGGACCGGCGGCGCGGTGCGGCGCACCCTCAACTCGGCGACGGTGGCCCGCGACATGGACGTCATCCGGGCCGTGCTGCGGGAGCGGAAACTCAACTTCCTCGGCTACGGCGACGCCACCTACACCGGCGCGGTGTACGGCACGCTCTTCCCCCGGCGCATGGACCGCAGTGTGCTGGACTCCTCGCGCAACCCCGAGGTCGACTGGCGCGGCCAGTACAAGAGCCAGGCCTACGCGATCCGCGACAACGTGGACGCCTGGGCGGCCTGGGCGGGCCGGCGCGACGGGCACTTCGGGCTCGGCACCTCCGGCCGCCGGGTCATCGCCTCCGTGGAACGGGCCGCGGACAGCCTCGCCGAGACCTCCGTCGGCTACATGGACCGCACCGGCTTCGACGCGGCCGTCGGCGCGCTGGCCGCCGACCGGACCCAGTGGGACGAACTCGGCGACCTGGTCTCGGCGCTGGTCCACCGGCCGTCCGACCCGGACACCGAGCGGCGGGCGAACGCCGCCCTCCAGCCCTGGGAGGAGCCGGAGGGCGAGCTGCGCCCCGGCGCGGTGGAGGCGACCACCTGCGAGGACGACTGGCCCACCGACATGGCCGTCTACCGCGAGGACATGCGCCGCTTCAAGGAGAAGTACCCGTACGGCCTCGGGGTGCTCCGGGCGCAGCCCTGGGTCTGCGCCTTCCGCGGCTTCACCCCCTCCGAGCGGCCGCCGTACATCCGCAACAGCGGCTATCCCCGGGGCCTGGTGGTGCACGCGGAGGGCAACCCGGTGCTCCGGCACGCGGGCGGCCGGGCGATGGCGGAGCGGCTCGGCCACCGGCTGGTGACGGTCGCCGACGACGGCAGCAACGACGTGTACGCGGTCCGCGGCAACCGCTGCGTCGACGCCCGGGTCACCGGGTATCTGCTGACCGGTGCGCTGCCGCGCCGCGCGGAGACCGTCTGCGCCGGCGCACCGCGGCCGGACATCCCCGCCGACCGGGGCAGATGAACCGGCGCCCGCGCACGACGTCCGGGCCCGTCCCCCACCGCGGGGGACGGGCCCGGCCGTCGTCGGAACCGGCGGACCGGCGGGGCCCCGGGTCAGGCCCGCGGCCGCGCCTCGGCGGGCACCGGTGGAGCGGGCTCCCGCGCCGGTGCGGGACGCCCGGACGCCACCGGGACGCTCCGGCCGCTCTCCCGGCCCGGCACCGCGAGCGCGACGAGCAGGCCCACGGTGAGGAAGGCGGCCGAGAAGAGGAACGCCGGGGAGAACCCGGCCATCAGGGCCTGCGGGAACTCCTCGCCCCGGGCGGCGGCCTCGTTCGTCAGCCCGGTGGCGATGCTCACCAGCGTCACCAGCCCGACCGCGCCGCCCAGTTGCCGGGTGGTGTTGAGCAGGCCCGAGCCCAGCCCGGCCAGATGGCCGGGGAGCCCCGCGGTGGCGGCCGTCGTCGTGGCCGTGAGCACCATGCCCTCGCCGAGGCCGAGCAGCAGCAGCGGGCCGAACAGCCCCGAGGCGTACGCGGTGCCGGGGCCGGCCTGGGCGAGCCACGCCATGCCGAGGGCCGCCAGGGTCAGACCGGTCATCAGGACCGGGCGGGCGCCGAGGCGGAGCACGGCACCGGCGACGCCGCGGGCCGCCGTGAAGATGCCCAGGGCCAGCGGCAGATAGGCGGCGCCGGTCTGCAGCGGGCTGTACCCCAGCACCGCCTGGAACAGCATGGAGATGAAGTAGAACATGGTGCCCAGCGCGCCCCAGGCGCAGACCGCCACCAAGTTCGCGGCGGACACCGACCGGTTGCGGAAGACGGTCAGCGGCACCAGCGGCTGCCGGGCGATCCGCGCCTGGTCGTACAGGAACAGCGCCAGCAGGGCCGCGGCGGCCGTCAGTCCGGTGACCACCCGGGCGGAGGCCCAGCCGTGGTCCTCGATCTCGTTGATGCCGAACACCAGGGCCACGATGCCGCCGGTCAGGGACAGTACGCCCAGCAGGTCGAGCTGGCGCACGGCGTCCGTGTTGCGCTGCTCCGGCACGGAGCGCGCGACGAGGACGAGCAGGACGACGCCCAGCGCGGCGGTGCCGAGCATGGTGCCCCGCCACGAGAACCACTCGGTGATCATGCCGCCGAGCAGCACGCCGACGGCGGCGCCGCCGCCCGCCACCCCGCTCCACAGGCCGAACGCCCGGGTCCGGCGCGGGCCGCCGGTGAAGGTCGTGCCCAGCACCGTCAGGGTGACCGGGACCAGGATGGCGGCGCCGAGCCCCTGGAGGCCGCGGGCGGCGACCATGGACGCCGGGCCCTGCGCCAGCCCGCCCGCGAGGGCGGCCACGGTGAAGATCACCCCGCCGGCGAGGAAGACCCGCCGCTGCCCGTAGAGGTCGGCCAGCCGCCCGCCGAGCATCATGAAGCCGCAGAGGGCGATGGCGTAGCTGTTGTAGAGCCAGTGCAGGCCCGCCATGTCGAACCCGAGGGCCTCGGCGATCACCGGTACGGCGACGTTCACGGAGGCGACGTCCAGGACGAACATGAACTGGCCGAGGCAGCAGACGGCGAGGATCAGGCCGGTTCTCACGGCGGCCGCGGACGGGCCCGCCGGGCCGGCGGAGCCGGTCGATCTCTGGGGACTGTTCGGGCTGTTCGGGCTGGTCATCGGGAACCACCTTCGTCGATCCGGTCCGTGCCGCCGGTGAGCCGGAGGAGGACATTGCCGTAGAACTTCCGGTCGAGCAGGTCGAACAGGGCCTGCGGAGCCCCGGCGACCCCGCCCTCGACCACCGTGCGCGGGTACACGAACCGGCCCTCGTCCAGCCACTGCGCGAACTGCCGGTTCCAGCCGTCGATCTGATCCGGGGTGTGGAAGCAGGCGAACGGCCGGAGGACGAGCTGCCGGCTGATGGCCGTCAGCAGGTCCAGCCGGGGCCGCCCGGCCGAGGTGTCGTCACCGTTCTGGCCGGCGAGCGCCCCGCAGAGCGCGAACCGGGCACCGGGGCGGGCCAGTTGCACCGCGGCCTCGAACTGCTCGCCGCCGGTGTTGTCGAAGAACACGTCGATCCCGTCCGGGGCGAGCTCGCGGAGCAGGTCGAGCGCCGGGCCGTCGTGCCGGTCGAACGCGGCGTCGAAGCCCAGCTCCTCCACCAGGTACTCGGCCTTCTCCTTGCTGCCCGCCGAGCCGATCACCCGCCGCGCCCCGCGGGCCTTGGCGATCTGGCCCGCGACGGAGCCCACCCCGCTCGTCGCGCCCGAGACGAAGACCACGTCACCGGGGCCGGCCTCGGCCATGCCGGCCATGCCGAGCCAGGCGGTCGGGCCGTTGGACAGGAAGTACTCGGGACCGGGCAGCAGGTCCCGGTCGCGGACGGCGAACGCGCCGCCGGGCCCGGCGGCGTACTCCCGCCAGCCCTGGAAGTGCTCCACCAGGGCACCGACGGGCACCGCCGGGTCCTGGGAGCGCACCACCGTGCCGACGGTGCGCCCGGTCGGCGCCTCGCCGACCGGGAACGGCGGGAGCGGCAGCCCCGGCCGCTCCTTCATCAACTCGCGGTACGCGGACGCCATCAGCATCCACTCGTTGCGGACGAGCACCTCGCCCTCCGGCAACGGGGCCTCCACGACCTCCAGATCACCGGGGGCGGGCGCACCGGACGGCCGCCGGGCGAGCCGCACCTCCCGGTGCGTGGCGGGAACGGGCTCATAGGTCACTGGCTTCTCCTTCGCTGCGGCGGGCGACTCCGCTCGGACCGTGGTCCGCGCGGCCCGAGAACCGCTGGAGAGCCGGTCGAACGGAGGGACGGCCGCGGAGCGGCGCACCTGGCCGCCGGCGGGCGCCACCGGCTGGTTCCGCGTGAGGGCGCCCGGGCCGGTCCAGCGGTGCTCGACCGGCACTTCACCGGGGTGGGCGACGGTACGGAACCGGTATCGGCCAACGTCACCGTCGGGAAGAAGGAGCCGGTTCATGCAGACGACTGAGCGGACCACTGATGAGTCCGGCACGGGCCGGCGGCCCGTGCTGCGCTTCGGGCTGCAGATAGCGCGGTTCGACTATCCGGGAGTGGGGCCGCACCAGCTCTTCGACCGCGTCACCGACATCGCGCGCACCGCGGAGGAGGCCGGGTTCGACTCGATCTGGGCCCAGGACCACTTCTACCAGGCACCCGTGCCGGGCATCGGCTGGCAGGCCGACGAGCCGGTCCTGGAGCCCTACACGATGCTGGCCGCCCTCGCCGCCCGGACCAGCCGGGTGCGGCTGGGCACCACGGTCACCGGCGTCACCTACCGCAACCCGGCCCTGCTGGCGAAGACGGTCTCCACCCTCGACGTGATCTCCGGCGGCCGGGCGGTGCTCGGCATCGGCGCGGCCTGGCACGAGGAGGAACACACCGGCTACGGCTACGAGTTCCCGCCGGACGCCGAGCGCCTCAGCCGGCTGGAGGAGGCCCTGCAGATCTGCCGGCCGATGTTCCGGGACGAGCGGCCCGTCTTCGAGGGCGAGTACTACCGGGTCGACGGCGCGGTCAACTCCCCGCCCCGGGGCCCCGGCGGCCCGCCCATCCTCGTCGGCGGCAGCGGGGAGAAGCGCACCCTGCGCCTGGTGGCCCGGTACGCGGACGCCTGCAACCTCTTCGGCGACCTGGACACCGTGCGCCACAAGCTGAAGGTCCTCGACGGCCACTGCGAGACGGAGAACCGCGACCCGGCCGAGATCACCAGGACGAAGATGTCGTGCCTGCTGATCAACGAGTCCGACGCGGAGGCGCGGCGCCGCTACGACGAGATGGGCGCGGCGATGGGCGACTGGGCGCCGATGCTCGGCGGCATGGCCATGGCGGGCAGCCCCGACCGGATCGCCGAGCAGGTGGCCGAGCACTTCGAGGCGGGGCTGGACGGGCTGGTCTTCTACCTGCCCGACACCCACGACCTGGACACCGTCCGGATGGCGGGGGAGACCCTCGTCAAGCACTTCGGCGGTCTGTGATGCGGACCGCGACACGGACCGCGACCCGGACCCGGGCCTGGCTCGCCGCCGCCCTCACCGGCCTGCTCGGCCTGGGCGCGACGGGCTTCACCCCGGGCTCCGCCCCGGCTTCCGCCCCGGCCGGAGCGGCCACCCACCGGCCGCCGCAGCCGGCCTGGGAACGCTGCGACTTCGACGCGCGCCTGGAGTGCGCCACGGTGCGGGTGCCGCTCGACCACGCGCGGCCGCGCGGCCGCACCCTCGACCTCGCCGTGAGCCGGCTGGCGGCGGAGGGCAGACCCCGCGGCGTGCTGCTCGCCGTCAACGGCGGCCCGGGCGGCAACGAGGGCATGGGCCGCCGGGCGCCGCTGCGCTTCGCGGACTCGCCGCTCCGCTCCGCCTACGACCTCATCGGCGTCGATCTGCGCGGCACCGGCGCCTCGTCCCCGGTGCACTGCGAAGTGACCACCCCCACCGTGCCGTTCGACTCCCGCACCCCCGACTCCTCCTTCGCCGGCCTGTGGGCCGACGCCCGCGCCTCCGAGCAGGGCTGCGCGCGGGCGGGCGGAGTGGAGCGCCGTCACATCGGCACCGTCAGCGTGGCCCGCGACCTGGACCGGGTGCGCGCCGCGCTGGGCGAGCGGAAGCTCAACCTCATCGGCTACGCGTACGGCAGCTATGTGGCCGCCGTGTACGGCACCCTGTTCCCGCACCGCCTGGACCGGAGCGTCCTCGACTCGGTCCGGCACCCGGACTGGACCTGGCGGCAGCAGTTCATGGCGCAGGCCGTCGCCATCCGCGAGAACGTCGGCGACTGGGCCCGCTGGGCCGGCCGGCGCGACGGCACCCTCGGGCTCGGCGGATCGCAGCGCCGGGTGATGGCCACCGTGGAGCGGACCGCCGCCGCGCTGGCCGAGAGGCCCGTGAACGGCATGAACCGCACCGCCTTCGACGCCACCGTCGGCTCGCTGGCCAACGACCGCACCCGCTGGGCCGATCTGGCGGCCCTGGTCGCCTCCCTGGAGGCGGGCGACGCCCCGTCGTCCCGCGCCGCGGCCGCCGCGGCGGAAACCGGGGCCGGCACCGGGGCCGAACTCCGCCCCGGCGTCCTGGAGGCCGCCACCTGCGAGTCCTCCTGGCCGCGCGAACCGGGCGTCTACGAACGTGACATGCGGCGGTTCCGCGAGCGGTACCCCTACGGCCTCGGCATGACCCGGGCCCAGCCGTGGGTCTGCGCCTTCCGCGCCGACTCCCCGCAGCCGCCGCCCCGCATCCGCGGTGCCGGCCGGCCCGCCGGCCTCGTCGTCCAGGCCGAGAACGACCCGCAGACCCACCGGGCGGGCGGTGCCGCGATGGCCGCCCGGCTCGGCCACCCGCTGATCACGGTCGCGGACGACGGCAGCAACGAGATCTACGGCAGGCGCGGTTACCGCTGCGTCGACGACCGGGTGGACCGCTACCTGCTCACCGGCCGGCTGCCGGACCGACGCCACACCGTCTGCGCCGGAGCACCGCGGCCCGCGATCGCCGAGGACTGATCCCATGACTCCCCTGACCAGAGAGGCGAAGACCATGTCCGAGACCGCACCTTCCACGGGTACCGCCCCCGCGCCGGACGGCGCCGCCGAGTTCGCCGGCCGGAACGTCGTCGTCACCGGAGGCGGCACCGGCATCGGACGGGCCGCGGCCCTGGAGTTCGCACGGCGCGGAGCGGCCGCGGTGATCATCACCGGGCGCCGCAAGGAACGGCTGGCCGAGGTCGCTGCCGAGCACGCCGCGATCGTCGCCGTACCCGCCGACGTCACCACGGAGGACGGGGCGCAGGCCGTCATCGAGGAACTGCGGTCGCACGGCGAGCGGCTCGACGTCCTCGTGCACAACGCGGGCATCTACCGGCAGACCCCGGTGGCCGACCCCGACATGGCCTACGCCCGGGAGATGCTGGAGACCAACGTGCTGGGCCCGGTGCTCCTCACCGCCCGGCTGCTGCCGCTGATGACCTCGCCGGGCGGCAGCATCGTCTTCGTCTCCAGCGTCGCCGGCCACAACCCCGAGCCGTACGCCTCGATGTACGCCGTCACCAAGGCCGGCGCCCACAGCCTCACCCTGACCATGGCGAAGGAGCTGGCGAACCGCGGCATCCGGGTCAACGCGGTGGCGCCCTCGGCGGTGCGCACCGAGGTCTACGACGCCAACGGGCTCACCACCGAGCAGATCGACGGGCTGTTCCGGGGCTTCGCCGCGGCCAACCCGCTCGGCCGCACCGGCGTGGTCGAGGACGTGGCGCCCTGGATCGCCCGCTTCGCGTCGCCGGAGAGTTCCTGGATCACCGGCCAGATCCTCGTCATCGACGGCGGTGCCGACCTCACCGCCGCCGCCGACAGCCCCTACTCGCCGTACCGGGGCGACAGCCGGGGGTCCGACTGGGGTTCCTGAGAACCACCGTCCGGGCCGGCCTCCGGGCCGGCCCGCACACCCGCCCCCGGTCCGTGCCGGGCAGCGCAGGGGACGGCCGGCGCCCGGGGGAAACGGGGGAGCGCCGGTAGGGGCCCGGCCTCGGATGTCTCGAGCCGGACTCGACCGGCGGTCCAGCGCCGCTCCCTAGCCTGATGGCGCCGGGGAGCGGCCGAACCATGTCCGGGGGCCCGCAGACCAGCCCCGTGACCAAGCGGGCATGTGCGGCATGCCGCTCACCACATGAAGCAGAAAGGTTCACCATGGCCGTTGAAAACGGGATCGACGATCCCCGGCAGCTGCCGGAAGACGCGCCGCAGGACTCCGCCGCCCCGGAGTCTCCCCCCGACCCGCGCCGCTGGATCGCACTCACCGTGCTGCTCGTGGCGTCCTTCATGGATCTGCTGGACGTCACGATCGTGAACGTGGCGCTGCCCAGCATCCAGTCGACGCTGGGCGCCGGTTACGCGGCCATTCAGTGGGTCACCGCCGGCTACGCGCTGGCCTTCGCACTGCTGCTGATCACCGGGGGGCGGCTGGGCGACATCTACGGCCGCAAACGGATCTTCATGATCGGCATCACCGGGTTCACCCTGGCCTCGCTGCTCTGCGGCATTGCCCAGGAACCCTGGCAGCTCGCCGTGTTCCGGCTGGTGCAGGGAGCCGCGGCGGCCGTCATGATCCCGCAGGTGCTGGCCATCATCCATGTCACCTTCCCCGCCGGCGAACGCGGCAAGGCGTTCGGGCTGGCGGGTGCCATCGGCGGTCTCGCCGCCATCATGGGCATGGTCATGGGCGGTGTGCTCACGCACTGGGACCTCTTCGGGCTCGCCTGGCGGCCCATCTTCCTGATCAACGTCCCCGTCGGCATCGCCGGCATCATCATCGGGGCCCGGGTGATCCGGGAGTCCCGGGACCCCCGCCGGGTCCGGCTCGACCTGACCGGTGTGCTGCTGGCCACCGGCGCGCTGTTACTGCTGTTCTTCCCGCTCATGCAGGGCCGGGAACTCGGCTGGCCCGCCTGGGGGTTCGTCTCCATGGCGGCAGCCGTGCCGGTCGCCGCGCTGTTCGTCGCCCACCAGCGGCGCAAGACCGGGCGGGGCGGCTACCCGCTGGTGCCGATGAGCCTCTTCGGGCAGCGGGGATTCAGCGCGGGCGTCAGCGTCTACCTGCTGTTCAACATCGGCATGGGCATCTTCTTCCTGTCGTGGACGCTCTACATGCAGCTCGGTCTCGGCTGGTCCCCGCTGCGCGCGGGGCTGAGCGGAGTCCCGTTCTGCCTGGGGGCCGCGCCGGGCGCCGGCATCTCCGTGGCGGTGCTGATGCCCCGCTTCGGGCGCAAGGTGCTGCACGCCGGTGTGGGGCTGATGCTGGTGGGCATCGCCGCCTACGTCTGGGTGACCGCGCAGTTCGGCGCCGACGTGTCGTTCTGGCACCAGGTGCTGCCGCTGTTCGTCTTCGGTGTCGGCTTCGGCTTCGTCGCCGCCCCGCTGCCCGAGATCGCGCTGTCCGACGTGCGCTCCGAGGACGCCGGGTCCGCGTCCGGCCTGTTCAACGCCAACCAGCAGCTCGGTGCCGCCTTCGGCGTGGCCCTGGCCAGCGTCGTCTTCTTCGGGATGCTCGGCGGCCAGGCGGCTTCGAGCGCCGACGAGGTGGGGCCGCGGCTGCGGTCCGACCTGGTGGCCGCGGGCGTCACGGAGGCGCGGGCCGACGAGACCGTCGCCGCGTTCTCCCGCTGCGCCGAGGCGAGCGCCGAGTCCGACGGGCACGGCGACGCGCCCGCGGCCTGCACCCAGGAGCCCCTGCTGGCCTCGCAGCCCGCCGTGGAGCGGGCGCTGGCCGACGCCGACCAGGAGGGCACCGCGCTCACCTTCGCGGGAGCCTTCCGGATCGCCCTGGCCTCGATCGCCGGGCTGCTGGTGCTCGCGGCGCTGGTCGTGCCGCTGCTGCCCCGGCGGAAGGAGCCGGAGGGTCCCGTGGAGGAGCCCGCCGCCGGACCCGCGCCGGCCGCGGGCCCGGCGCCCGCCGTCTGACGGCTCCGCCGGCCCGCACCACGCCGGCGACGCACCAACGCAGCGGCCGCCCCGACCGGATCTCCTTCCGGTCGGGGCGGCCGTTTCCGTGCCATCGGGGCCCCGGTCAGGTGTCCGTGCCGGACGGGGCCTTGCGGCGCGGTACCGCGAGGGCGCCGAGCACGCCCAGGGCGAGAAAGCCGGCCGCGGTGGCGAAGGCCAGTCCGTAGCCGGAGGCGAGCGCCTCGCGGGACACCTCGCCGGCACCGCCGCCCGCGCCCGGGCCTGCCGTGCCGGAGGAGTGGTCCGCCGCCCGGCCGTTGGCCACGGTCACCAGCAGCGCCAGGCCGACGGCACCGCCCAGCTGGCGCGTGGTGTTCAGCAGACCGGAGGCCAGCCCCGACTGGTGGTACGGCAGATCGGCGGTCGCGGCGATGGTCAGGGAGGTCATGACCATGCCCTGCCCCACGCCCAGCAGCAGCCCCGGCCCGAGCAGCCCGCCGGTGAACGTCGCGTCCGTACCGGCCAGGGAGAGCCAGCCCAGCCCCGCCGCGGACAGCAGATGGCCGGCGAGCAGGACCGGCCGGGGCCCCAGCCGCTGCACCACCGGCGCGATGCCCCGGGCCCCCGCGAACAGCCCCGCCGTCATGGGCAGATAGGCCAGGCCGGTCTGGAGCGGGCTGTAGTCGAGGACGTTCTGCAGCAGCAGCGTGAAGAAGTAGAAGGTGCTGAAGAGCGCCGCGCTGCACGCGAACGCCGTGATGTTGGCCGCGGTCACCTGCCGGATGCGGAAGATGCCGAGGGGGACCAGCGGATGCCGGGCGATCCTCGCCTGGTCCAGCACGAAGAACCCGAGGAGTCCCAGCCCGGCGGCGAGCAGCCCGGCGGTGCGCGGCGCGGTCCAGCCGTGGGTCTCGGTGCCCGCGACGGCGTACACCAGCAGCATCAGGCCGAGCGTCACGGAGACCGCGCCGGGCACGTCCACCCCGTCGCGGTCCCGTCCGGAGCGTTCCGGCCGGGGCACGGCGACGGCCGTCAGCGCGAACAGCAGGATGCCGACGGGCACGTTGACGAGCAGGGTCCAGCGCCAGGACAGCCACTCGGCGATCAGGCCGCCCGCCAGCACCCCGATCGCGCCGCCCGCGCCGGCGACCGCGCTCCACATGCCGAAGGCGCGGGCCCGGGCGCGGGGATCGGTGAAGACCGTGCCGAGGACGCTCAGCGTCGTCGGTGCCATGATCGCGGCGCCGAGGCCCTGCACCCCCCGGGCGACGACCAGCGTGGCCGGATCACCGGCCGTGCCGCCCGCCAGGGCGGCGAGGGAGAAGAGGGTGATCCCGGCCAGATACATCCGGCGCCGGCCGAACAGGTCGGCGAGCCGTCCGCCGAGCAGCAGCGCACCGGCGAAGACGATCGTGTAGGCGTTGACCACCCAGGGCAGGGTGTCCGCGCGCAGTCCCAGACTGTGGTCGATCAGCGGCAGGGCCACATTGACCACCGAACCGTCCAGCACCACCAGGAACTGGCCCGCGCAGCAGACGAAGAGGATCAGCCCGGGCCGGCGGGCGGACGCGGGCCCGTCCGTCCTCGCGGCTTTCGGGTCTCTGGTTTCGAGTGTCATGGCGGAACGCTGCGGTGGCGCGGTGGAGCCGGGCTGGGAGGCGGCTCGATCCCCGGCCACCGTTCGAGGCGCTCTCCGTCCCCGCACCAGCCCGCGTTGGCACGGTCGGCCGACGCGCCCGCGACCGACTGTGCGAGGAGATTCCGCCATGCCCAAGATCACTTATCGGAGCGCCGACGGCCGGAGCCGGATCGTGGAGGTCCCCGAAGGCATCAGCGTGATGCGGGGCGCGGTCACTCAGGGCGTCGAGGGGATCGTGGCCGAATGCGGGGGCGCGGGCATGTGCGGCACCTGCCACGTCTACATACCCCGGGAGGCGCAGACCGCGCTGCCCCCCGTGCACGAGCTGGAGGACGAGGTGCTGGACTGCACCGCCGCCCTGCGCACCGCGGCCAGCAGGCTGAGCTGCCAGCTCCCGGTGACCCCGGACACCGACGGCTTGCAGGTCGAGCTGCCGGAACGCCAGGTCTGAGCCGGGCCCGCGTCCCGCCGCCGGCGGACGCCACCGGCCGCGCCACCGGCCGCGCACCGGCCGGACGAGGGCTTTTCCACCGGAGGTTGAGCAGCCCGTGACACCTTCCGGCCGTTGCCCGACACGAGAGGGGTTGCTCGAACCATGACTCACCCACACCGGCCCGTGCGTGGCCGTTCCCCGCGGACCCTGGTCCTCGCCTGCGTCACGGCGCTCGCCGTGGCCACCACCGGCTTCGCGGTGGCGGAGACCCGCGACGGCGAACGCGCCGCGACCGCCGACGGCCGGCAGGCGTTCGACTTCGCCGAGGGGAACTCGGCTCTGGAGGTCATCTATCCCAGAGTCGGCCCAGCGGTGCGCAAGCACATCAACCAGGTCGCCATGGACGGCACCCTCGTCCTGCGGGTCTCCGCGCTGATGGAGAGCTCCTGGTTCGACGCCACCGCGCCCTACCACCCCACCGCCGTCGGCATCCACTCCGAC
Source organism: Streptomyces sp. MNU89 (assembly GCF_020982505.1). Taxonomy (NCBI): domain Bacteria; kingdom Bacillati; phylum Actinomycetota; class Actinomycetes; order Kitasatosporales; family Streptomycetaceae; genus Streptomyces; species Streptomyces sp. MNU89. The sequence continues at coordinate 4,842,838 of NZ_JAJKLL010000001.1, forward strand.
CTCGGCCGCCGTCCCGCCTCGGAGGCCACCCAGAAGAACCTCAACACGGCGATGCTCTACTCCACCTACCGGGTCATGCAGAGCCTCATGCCGACCTACGACGCGCAGTGGCGCGAGATGCTCACCTCCGTGGGCCTCGACCCGGACGACGACTCCACCGACCGCACCACACCTGTCGGCCTCGGCAACGCCGCGGGGAACGCCGTGGTGGAGAAGCGCGAGAACGACGGCATGAACCAGCTCGGCAACGAGGGCGGGCAGAAGTACCACCAGCAGCCCTACTCCGACTACACCGGCTACAAGCCGGTGAACACGGCCTACGAGATCCGCAACCCCTCGCGCTGGCAGCCGGCGCTCGTCTCCACGGGGAACGGCATCTTCTTCGCCCAGTCGTTCGTCACCGCCCAGCTCGGGCGCGCCGAGCCGTACTCGTTCGCGGACCCGAAGGACCTGCTGGTCTCCAAGCCCCGGTCGAGCAACCACCGCAACCGCGCGGCCTACAAGCGGCAGGCGGACGAGGTGCTGCGGGCCTCCGCCAACCTCACCGACGAGCAGAAGCTGAAGGCCGAGTTCTTCAACGACAAGCTCATCTTCGCCTCCGGTTTCATGGGCGAGGTCAGCGACGACCTGATGGAGTTCATCCACAGCGCCACGGCCTCGCACATCGCGGGCTTCGACGTGATGCTGGCCTCCTGGTACAACAAGCGGAAGTACGACGCGCCCCGGCCGTTCACCGCCATCCGGTACCTGTACGCGGGCCAGAAGCTGCGGGCCTGGGGCGGCCCCGGCAAGGGGACGGTCGACGACATGCCGGCCGAGGACTGGCAGAGCTACCTCCAGGTGTCCGACCACCCGGAGTACCCCTCGGGCTCCACCGCCTTCTGCGCGGCCCAGGCCGAGGTCGGCAAGCTCGTCGGCGGCGGAGACCAGACGGACATCCGCTACGACGTCGAGAAGGGCGGCTCCTACATCGAGCCCGGCGTGACACCCGCGAAGGACACCTCGATCCGCTGGACCGACTGGAACGAGATGGTCGACGACTGCGCGAAGAGCCGGGTCTGGGGCGGTGTGCACTTCAAGGCCGCCACCGAGGCGAGCAAGGGACTCGGCGCCAAGGTCGGCGAGAGCTCCTACCGGTATGTGCAGAGCCACATCGAGGGCAAGCAGGTCGGCTCCATGCGCTGAGCGCCCGGAGCCGAGCGCCGCGCCGCGAGCACCGGGCGGGACCCGCACCGACCGCACGGCCCGTACCCCGCGTCCACCGGGCGCGGGGTACGGGCGCGCCCGCCTGTCCCGCGCCCGCGGACCCGCGCCGGCGGGCGCCACCGGCACCCCACCGCCGGTCGAGCGCCCGCTGCGAAGGTGACGCCGACGTGCCACCCCAGGCCCCGAGGAAAGGAAGCCGCCGTGACCACTGCTCTGTCCGCGCCGCTGAAACTCGACGACGAGACCCAGGACCTGCTGTTCCGTGCGGCCAGGACCGCGAGCGAGTTCGCGGACGAACCCGTCGCGGAGGAGACCGTCCGCGCGGTGTACGACCTGGTGAAGTACGGTCCGACCGAGTTCAACTCCACCCCGCTCCGCATCGTCCTGATCCGCTCCGAGGAGGCCCGCGCCCGGCTGCTGCCGTGCATGGTCGACGCCAACCGCGAGAAGACGGGCCGGGCCCCGCTGGTGGCCGTGCTCGCCGCGGACATCGACTTCCACGAGGAACTCCCGCGGCTCTTCCCCTTCTTCCCGCAGGCGAAGGACGTCTTCTACAGCGACGTCGCCGTCCGCGACCACTCCGCGAAGCTCAACGCGGGCCTGCAGATCGCCTACTTCATCATCGGCCTGCGCGCCGCCGGCCTGGACGTCGGCCCCATGTCGGGCTTCGACGCCGAGGCGATGGACCGGGAGTTCTTCCCCGACGGCGCCCACAAGTCCTTGGTCGTCCTCAACATCGGCAAGCCGGCCGGCGAGGCCGGGCACCCCCGGCTGCCGCGGCTGGAGTACGACGAGGTCGTCACGGCGGTGTGACACCCCGCGCGCCCGGACCCGGCGCGGCGGCCCCCGGACGGGGAGCCGCCGCGCCGTGCCGTGTGCCGCCGTGCCGTGGGCCCGCTCCGGTCAGATCCAGCGGGCGGCGTGCTCGGCGGCGGTCATCACCGGGAGGTTGGTGTTGACCGAGGGGACCTCGGGGAACACCGAGGCGTCCACCACCCGCAGCCCCTCCAGCCCGTGCACCGCGCACCGTTCGTCGACCACGGCGCCCGCCGCCGGGTCCGGGCCCATCGCGCAGGTGCCGACGGGATGGTGGTAGGTGCCGGCGTTCGCCCGGATCCACCGGTCGAGCACCGCGTCGTCCGCGTCCGGGTGCGGCGTGCCCTCCGGGGCCCGCGTCACCAGCCGGGCCAGCGGTCCGGTGCGGATCATGCGGAGCTGCTCCCGCACACCCCGGCGCAGCCCGGGCAGGTCGGCCGGGTCCGAGAGCAGGCCGAGGTCGATCAGCGGCGGGTCGGCGGGACCGGCCGAGCGCAGCCGCAGCCGGCCCCGCGAACGCGGCCTCAGCAGACCGGTGTTGACGACGAACGGCTCCCGGTCCGGGCCGGGCTCCCCGCGTCCCGGCGCGGGCGGCGGCGCCCCGGCGAGGAAGTGCAGCTCGGGCACGCCGTCCCCCGCGGTGACCAGGGCCTGAAACATCGGTGACGTGATGCCCGCCGGCCCCTCCAGCCACAGGGTCACCAGCGGATGGTCCTGCAGTCCCGCACCCACCCCGGGCAGGTCCAGCACCGGCTCCACGCCGAGCCGGCGCAGCTCCGCCGGGTCCCCCACGCCGCTGCGCAGCAGGACGGCCGGGCTGCCGTACGCGCCGGCCGCCAGCACCGTCACACCGGCCGTGAACTCCCGGCCGTCGGCCAGCCGTACGCCGCGCGCCCGGCCGCCGGAGACGAGGACCCGGTCCACGGCGGCACCGGTGAGGACGGTGAGGTTCGCCCGGCCGCGGGCGGCCGCCAGATGCGTCACCACCGTGCTCTGCCGCACCCCGCCGGCCTCGTTGAGCGGCACCGGCCCGGCCCCGAGGGCGTCCGGCGCGTTGTGGTCCTCCACCGGCTTGTGCCCCAGGACCACCGCCGTGTCCAGGAACGCCCGGCTCAGTTCGGACAGTTCGCGGGAGTCCGGGCGGCGGACGGGAACGGTCTCCGCCACCGCGCGGCGGGCCGGCGTCAGGTCCGCGTGGGACCAGCCGCGGACCGCCCACCGCTCCGCCCAGGCGTCCTGGTCGGCGGGCCGGCCGTGCAGGGCGATGGCGGCGTTGACCGCGGAGCAGCCGCCGAGGATCCGGCCGCGGGGCAGCGGCCGCCCGTCTTCGCCGGTGTACCCCCACAGATGGGCGGGCCCCCGGAAGACGGGGTCGTCCGGTCCGGCCTCCAGCAGCAGCACCCGGCGGTCCGGGTCCTCGCTCAGCCGGGCCGCCAGCACTCCGCCGGCCGACCCGCCGCCCACGATGATCACTCCGTACATGCGTGTCCCCCTTCCAAACACAGGTGCGCGCAGTGTCCGCCGGGGCCCTGCAGTACCGGTCGAGCCGGACGCGCGCGGGGGCGGCGGTGCCGGTGCACCGGTCCTCCACCGGAGCTGGAGGCGCGGCCGTCAGCATGCGGCCGTGGCCACCCGACCGAGGAGGACGGCATGACGACCGAGACCCGCTATCCGCTGTGGGAGCAGTTCGGCCCGCCGAGTTCTTTCGCCGACCCCGCCCGCACCGCGATCCGGGCCGAGGGCACCAGGGTCCTCTACGCCGACGGGCGGTGGCGCCTCTGCGGCACCAGCGGCCTCTGGAACGTCAACTTCGGCTACAACAACCCGCGGGTCGCCGACGCCATCGGCGAGGCCCTGCGCACCGCCTCCTACCTGCCCGCCTTCCGGAACAGCCACCGGCGCGCGGTGGACGCCTCCCGCGCCCTGGTCGAGCTCTGCGGCCCGGAGCACTTCGGCCGGGTCATCCACTCGACCTCCGGCAGCGCCGCCAACGACGTCACCATGAAACTCGCCCGCCAGTACGCTGCCCTGCGCGGCGAGCCCGGCCGCCGCCTCGTCGTCGGGCTCAAGGGCAGCTACCACGGCATGACCTACGGCGCCCACGGGCTGACCGGGGAGGACCTCGGCCAGGCCGCCTACTCCGTGGACCGCAGCCTGGTGCGGCACGTCCGCCACGACGACCCGGCCGAACTGGCCGCGCTGCTGGGCGCCGAGGGCGAGCGGGTGGCCGCGGTCGTCGTCGAACCCGTCCTCGGCTCGGGCGCCTTCCCGCTGCCGGAGACCATGCTCACGGCCCTGGCCGCCCTGCGGGAGACCTACGGCTTCCTGCTGGTGGCCGACGAGGTCGCCACCGGATTCGGGCGCACCGGGCGGAACTTCGCCTCCGAGGCCTGGCCGGTGCGCCCGGACGTGCTGATCACCTCCAAGGGGCTCACCAACGGCACCTGCGGCGCCGCCGCCGTCCTCGTCAGCCACCGGGTGTGCGAGGAGTTCGAGCGGGCCGACGCGGTGCTGGTGCACGGCGAGACCCAGGCCGCCGCACCCACCACCTGCGCGGCGATCACCGCGTCCATCGGGGAGCTGGAGCGGCTCAACGGCGCCCGGCCGGCCCGCGGGACCGGCGAGCGGCTCACCGGCGTCCTGGCCGGGCTCTCCGGCCACCCGCTGGTCACCGGGCACGGCGGCACCGGCTGCTTCCAGGCGCTGCGGCTCGGCACCGACGGAGGCCAACTCCCCTTCCCGGGCGTCCTCCTGACGGTCGCCGCGCTGCGCCGCGCCGGGCTGACCGTGCAACCGGGCCCCGGCTGCGTCCAGCTCATCCCCACCCTCGTCTACGGCGACGAGGACTTCGAGGAGCTGGCGGCCTGCCTGCGCACCGGCCTGGACGAGGCCGCGGAGACGCTGCTGACGGGACCGCTCGCCGCGGGGCCGGTGGGGGCGGCCCGGTGAACCCCTTCGAGGACACCGGCGGCCGGTACCGGGTCCTGGCCGACGACGAGGGCCGGCACTCGCTGTGGCCCGAGCCGCTGCCCGTGCCGCCCGGCTGGCGCACGGTGCACGGCCCGGGACCGTACGACTCCTGCGTGGCCCACGTCGAGGAGCACTGGACCGACCAGCGCCCGGCGTCCCTGGCGGCCGGCCGGGCCGGGCCGGCCGGAGCCCCGGGCCGGATGCCGGCCGAGCTGCTGGAGGAGGGGGCCGCCCGCGACCCCGGGGCGGCCGCGGTGGTCTACGAGGACGAGACCCTCACCCACCGCGAACTGCACACCCGCGCCGACCGCCTCGCCCGCCGGCTGGCCGCCCGCGGTGTCGGGCCGGAGAGCGTGGTGGCGGTCCTGCTGCCCCGCTCGGCCGAGCTGGTCGTCGCCATGGTGGCGGTGCTGAAGGCGGGCGGCGCCTACCTGCCCGTGGAGACCGGCTACCCCCGGGAGCGCAGAGAGTTCCTGCTCCGCGACGCCCGCCCCGCCCTCGTGCTCACCCCGGACCACCCGGTGCTGCGCGACGAGCCGGGGGAGCGGGGGGAGTCCGGAGAGCAGGGGGAGCCGGCCGGCGGCGGCCCCGGAGACGGCCCCGGCCCCGACCGGAGCGGACTGCGCCCGGACCACCCGGCCTACGTCGTCTACACCTCCGGCTCCACCGGCACCCCCAAGGGCATCGTCATGCCCTGCCGCGGCCTGGCCAACCTGCTCGAATGGCACCGCACCGCCATGCCCGTGCGGCCGGGGAAGCGCACCGCGCAGTTCACCGCGATCGGCTTCGACTTCTCCGTCCAGGAGATCCTGGCCGCCCTCGTCGCCGGGCAGACGGTGGTGATCCCGCCCGACGAGGTGCGCACCGACATGGACGCCATGGCCGAGTGGTGCGACCGGCAGCGGGTGAACGAACTGTTCGCACCGACCTCGGTGCTCGACGCGCTCCTCGCCGCCGCCCGCGCCCGGGGCTCCGACCTGCCCGCCCTCACCGACGTCTACCAGGGCGGCGAGGCGCTGACCGTCGACGGCCGCATCCGCGCCTTCGCGGCCGGCCGCCCCGCCGGCCCGCTGCGCGTGCACAACATCTACGGACCCGCCGAGACCCACGCCGCCACCGCGTACACCCTCGACGGCGACCCCACCGACTGGCCCGCCGCCGCCCCGCTGGGCCCGGCCCTGACCGGAGCCCGCTGCTACGTGCTCGACGAGCGGCTCCGCCCCGCGGACACCGGGGAGCTGTACATCGCGGGCGCCCAGCTCGCCCGCGGCTATCTGGGCCGGCCCGGCCTGACCGCGCGGCGGTTCGTCGCCGATCCGTACGGCGCCCCGGGCGAGCGGATGTACCGCAGCGGGGACCTGGTGCGCCGGGACGCCGCCGGCGAGCTGGTCTTCGCCGGCCGCACCGACGACCAGGTGAAGATCCGCGGCTTCCGGGTGGAGCCCGGCGAGACCGAGGCGGCGCTGCTGCGCCACCCCGGCGTCGGCCGGGCCGCGGTGGTGGCCCGGCGGGACGCCGGCGGTCACCGGCTGGTCGGCTACGTGACCCGCTCCGGCCCGGACCCCGTGGACCCGGCGGCCCTGCGCGCGCACGCCGAGGCGCTGCTCCCCGCCCACCAGGTGCCGGCGGTCCTGGTGGAGCTGGACGACCTGCCGCTGACGGCCAACGGCAAGCTCGACCGCTCCGCCCTGCCCGACCCCGGGGCACCGGGCGAGGGGGAGCCCGGGGCACCGGCCGGCCGCACCCCGACCGAGCGGGCCCTGTGCGCCCTGTTCGGCGAGGTGCTGGGCATCCCGGCGCCCGGCCCCGCCGAGGACTTCTTCCGGCTGGGCGGGCACTCCCTGCTCGCCGCCGAGCTGACCGAGAGGGTGCGCGGCCGGCTGGGCCGGCGCATCTCCGTCCGGTCCGTGTACCGCACCCCCACGCCGACCGGCCTCGCCGAACTGCTGGACACCGCCGCGCGGTGACCCCGGCGGCCGGACCGGCCCGCCCACTGGAAGGAGAGCACTGTGCGTTGGCAGGACCTCTACATCGCCGGACTCGGCAGCCGCTTCCCGGACCGCGTCGAAACGGCCGAGGAGGCGATCGCCGCCGGCCGCTACACCGCACGCGACCGGGACACCAGCGGCTTCCGAGCGGTCCGGGTGGCGGACGACGGTGAACCGGGGCCGGTGCTGGCCGCCCGCGCCGGGCGGCTCGCCCTGGAGCGCTCCGGGCTGCGCGGGGAGGAGATCTCCCTGGTGCTGCACGCCTACGCGGCCCACCAGGGACGCGACATCTGGTCCCCGGCCAGCTACGTGGAGATGGCCGTCCTGTCCTCCGGGGCACCCGCCTACGAGATCCGGCAGGGCTGCAACGGCGGCCTCTCCGCCCTGGAACTCGCCGCCTCCCACCTCACCGCCCGCCCGGACGCCCGGGCGGCGCTGATCACCACCGGTGACGCCTTCCACCTCCCCTACCTGGACCGGTGGAACACCGACGACCAGATGGTCTACGGCGACGCGGGCGCGGCGCTGGTGCTCTCCACCCGCCCCGGCCCGCTGCGCCTGCTGGCCACCGCCTCGGTCGGCGACTCCTCGCTGGAGATCCTCGACCGCGGCCCGGGGCCGTGGACCCGGGCCCCGCTGGAGGGCGGCGCCCCGGTCGATCTCGCGGCCCGCAAACGGGACTACTTCGACGCCGAGGAGAACGAGTTCGCCTTCGAGGAGGTCCTGGCCCGGCTGCGGAAGGGCTCCGAGCAGGCGGTCGGCCGCGCCCTGGCGGACGCCGGGACGGAACTGTCCGCGATCCGCTGGTGCGTGCACACCACCTTCCCCGGACCGGTCGCGCAGTCGGCCGTGTACGGGCCGCTCGGCTTCTCCCGGGAGGCGACCACCTACGACTGGGCGCTGGAACACGGCCAGCTCGGGGCCGGGGACCAGATCGCCGGCCTCGACCACCTGGTGCGGTCCGAAAGCCCCCGCCCGGGGGACCGCGTCCTGCTCTACGGGGTGGGCGCCGGGCACGTATGGACGGTCGCCGTCCTCGAATTCACAGCAGAAGGGCAGACCCAGCCATGACCACCGACATCACCGAGGCCACCGGGACCACCGGCGCCACCGGACCGGTGCCCGCGGGAGCCGCCGGCGCCCCCGGCCACGAGCCGCTGCTCGGCGATCCCTTCGGCGCGGTACTCCGGCGCTGCCTGGACGGCGGCGGCACCCGCGACCTGGCCTTCGAAGTCGTCGAACGCGACGACGGGTTCATCATCGCGCAGGACGCGGGCATCTACTTCGCGCCGCCCGAGGAGTGGCCGCCCACCGAGCAGTGGGCGGTGGAACGGGCCCGGGGCCGGGTGCTGGACGTCGGCTGCGGCGCCGGCCGGCACGGTCTGGCGCTGCGGAAGGCCGGCCTCGACGTCCTGGGCGTGGACTCCTCGCCGGGCGCGGCCGAGGTCGCCCGGGAACGCGGACTGGACGTGCTGGAGGCCCGGTTCACCGAGCTGCCCGCCCGGCTGCCGGACGGAGCCGGGCCGTTCGACACCTTTCTGCTGCTCGGCAACGGCACCGGCCTGCTCGGCACCCCGGCGCAGGCCCGGGAGACCCTGGGCGCGCTGGCCGAGGTGGCCGCGCCGGGCGCGGTGATCCTCGGCGACGGGCTGGACGTGCCCGTGCCGCCGGACCGCGCCGCCTACGAGCGGTGGAACGCCGAACGCGGCCGGCCCGAGGGCTTCGTCCGGATCCGGCTCCGCGACCGGCTGCTGGCCGGGGAGTGGTTCGACTACGCCATGATCTCCCCGGACGACCTGGGCCGCGTCCTGGCCGGAACCCGCTGGGAGCCGGCGTCCGTCGAGCGGTCCGGCGTCCGCTACCTCGCCACCCTGCGGCTCCGGGACTGACAACGGCCCGGCCGGCGGCCCGGTACCGGTCCCCACCGGTGCCGGGCCGCCGCGCGCTCCGGCCGGACGGCCCCGCCGCACGGCCGGACGCGCGCCAGGGTACCGGCCGCTCCGCCGCCCTCAGGCGCCGGCGGCCACGCCGGTCACCCGGACCTCGTGCCGGGGCGCGTCGGGCGCGGCGAGGGCGAGCAGGGCCGTGGCCTCGTCGTGCACCGCGGCGAGCACGCTGTCGTCGAGCCGCCGGAAGGGCTCGACCTCCACGGCCGTGGCCTCCCGGCCCGTGTCGAGCCGCCACCGCCCGGCGACCCGGCCGTCGACCAGCACGGTGGCGGCCACCATCCCGTTCTTCGTGTTGGTGATCCGCCGGTGCTCGTCGCTTATCACCCGGTTCCGGTCGGCGTACGCGACGAGGAGGTTGTCGTACTCGGGCAGCAGCCGTACCGGCGCGGGCGTGTCCGGGCCGGGGCGCGGGGCGTCCGGCAGGTCGAAGAGCTCGGCGCCGCTGCCGGCGGCGCGGAACACCCTTAATTGCGGCCGGAGTTCACGGATGTGCGCGGCCAGCCGGGTCAGCCCGGACCACGCCTGGACGTCCTTGACGGAGGCCGGGCCGAACGCGGCGAGGTAGCGCAGGATCATCCGGGAGGGGTCCTTCTCCGCGGGCAGTGGCCGGCCGAACCAGGACTCCACGGTGGTGAGCGGCACCGAGCCGCCGCGGCCCCAGGTGCCGCCCGGCGGCACGTACACGGCGGGCAGCAGGTACTGCACGGAGTACAGGAGCTGCCGCGCGTCCCGGTCCGGCCAGCGCTCCGCCAGCAGGGCCTTCAGCTCCGTCCCGTTGCGCGGCTTCTCGTCCAGCTTCTCCGCCGCGAACGCGGTGAGTTCGGCCAGGTCGAGCCCCTCGGTGGCGCGCCGGAAGAAGCCGCGCTGCGCGCGTTCGAAGACCGGCTGGAGCACCGGCCGCAGGGCGAGGAAGTCCTCGGCCGTGACGACGTGCAGGGTGCCGCGCATCATCCCGCCGCGCACCGCCTCCCGGCGCTCCAGCAGCTCCGTCAGGTCGTCGAGCGCGAAGCGGGTGAGCCGGGTCCACAGGCCCAGATAGGGCGGGTTGGGCACCTGCGCCTGGAGTCCCACCAGATGGGTCAGCGCCTCCGGGACCGTCAGGTCGTGGCGGCGCAGCAGGAGCTGGCGCTCCAGCGTGGCGCGGTTGAGCGCGCGGTCGTCGAGTTCGGGCGTGTCGGTCATGGGGCATTCTTTCCGGTCAGGACCGCTCGGCGAGGCGTCCCTCCCAGATCCGGCTGGGATCGGCCGTGTCGTGGCGGATGAAGCGGTAGCGGGTGAGCAGTTCGCCGTCGCGCCGGACCAGGACGTCCCGCACCGTGCAGGAGGGTTCGAACGAGACCCGGCCCTCGGCGTCGACCAGACTCACCATCGCGAGATACCCGCAGTGCACCTCGCCGTCCTCCGCGGCCGTGACGGTGATGCGGTCGTACCAGTGCCGCATCGCCTTCCCCGCGTACCGGGCCACGCCGGTGCGCGTGCCCTCGACGAGCTGCTCCCGGCCCGCCAGGCGCCAGCCCATGGCGTGCTCGAAGACCCCGTCCTCGGTGAAGGTCGCGGCGTACTCCTCGATCCGGCCCTCCTCCATCAGCGGCATCTGCCGGGCGTAGTACTGCACCACCTCGCAGTAGAGGTCGGCGTCGGTCGTGGTGCCGGCCATGGTGGCCCCCTCGGTGATCGGTGATCCGTGCGTGCTCGGTGCTCCGCAGGCTGCCCCACCGGGGTCCAGAGCGGCTGGAGGGCCGCTCAAGCTGCGGATGCGCAGTCTGGGACCGCCGACGACCCGACCGTGGAGGACACATGAGCCGGCCCGTGGAGCCCTACCGCATCGCGATACCCGAGGACGAGCTCACCGAGCTGCGGGACCGGCTCGCGCGCACCCGCTGGCCCGACCCCGGGACGGTGGACGACTGGTCGCAGGGCGTGCCCCTGGACTACGTCCGGGAGCTGGCCGCGTACTGGGCGGACGGCTACGACTGGCGCGCCGCCGAGGCCCGGATGAACGCGTATCCGCAGTTCCGCACCGAGATCGGCGGGCTGGGCGTGCACTTCCTGCACGCGCGCTCCCCGCACCCGGGGGCGCTGCCGCTGCTGCTCCTGCACGGCTGGCCGGGCACCTTCGCCGAGTTCCTCGACGTCGTCGGGCCGCTGACCGACCCGGCCGACCCGGCCGACGCCTTCCACGTGGTCTGCCCCTCGCTGCCCGGGTACGGGTTCGGCGACCGCCCCACCGCTCCCGGCTGGGGCGTCGAGCGGATCGCGGAGACCTTCGCGGAGCTGATGAGCCGGCTCGGCTACGAGCGGTTCGCCGCGCACGGCGGGGACTGGGGCTCGTTCGTCACCGCTCAGCTCGCGCACCACGTCCCCGGCCGGCTCGCGGGCGTGCACGTCACGATGGCGTTCGCCGGGCCCCCGGAGGACGCGCCGCCGCTCACCGAGGCGGACCGCGCCGGGCTGGCGCGGCTGGAGGAGTTCCGGCGGACCGGCTCCGCCTACGCGGCCGTCCAGTCCACCCGCCCGCAGACCCTCGGCTACGGACTCACCGACTCGCCGGCCGGCCAGCTCGCCTGGATCGCCGAGAAGTACGCGGAGTGGACCGACCACGACGGCGACCCGGAGAAGGCCGTGCCGCGCGACCGGCTGCTGGACACCGCGAGCGTGTACTGGTTCACCGCGACGGCGACCTCCTCCGCCCGGCTCTACTGGGAGAGTTACGCCGACGGCCCCGCGCACCCGGTGCCCGTCCCCTCCGGCGTCACGGTCTTCCCCCGGGACGCCCGGATGCCGCGGGCGTGGGTCGAGAGCCGCTTCACCGGTCTGCGCCACTGGTGCGACGCCGGCAGCGGCGGCCACTTCCCCGCGATCGAGCGCCCCGACTTCCTCGTCGACGAACTGCGCGGGTTCTTCCATCCGCTCCGCTGACCGTTCGAGAGCACGTCCAGCCGCACTCCAGGGCCACCGCCAACCGTGGTCCGCACATCGATGGAGCACCGACCGAGCACCGCACAGAGAGGGAACGCGATGACCCAGGCCGCCACCGAACTCCCGGACTTCCCCTGGCACCGCGGCTGCCCCATGGCCGCCCCCAAGGAGTACGCGGAGATCCGATCCAGCGAACCGATCAAGAAGGTCCGGCTCGCGACCGGGCGTGTCGCCTGGGTGGTCACCCGCCACGAGCACGTCAAGGCGCTGCTGACCGACCCCCGCGCCAGCTCCGACCGGGCGCACGAGGGATTCCCGTACTACATCGACGTGCCGCAGCAGTTCCGCACCGAGGGCTCCTTCATCGGATGGGACCCGCCCAAGCACACCCTGCACCGCCGGATGGCGGCGCTCTCCGGCGACTTCACCAAGCAGCGCGTGCGCCACATGCGCCCGCGGATGCAGGAGATCGTCGACGAGTGCATCGACCGGATGCTGGAGACCGGCCCCCCGGTCGACCTGGTGCACATGCTGGCCCTGCGGGTCCCCATGACCATCGTCTGCGAGATCCTCGGCATCCCCGCCGAGGACCAGGACTACCTGCACTCCTGCACCGACATCCTGTTCGGCGGGCGCAGCACCGCCGAGGAGCGCTCCGCCGCCATCGTCCGGGTCGGAAAGTATCTGGAGGAGCTGGTCGCCCGCAAGGAGGAGCACCCGGAGGAGGACCTGGTCAGCCGGATGATCGCCCGCTACCGGACACAGGGCAACTACGACCGGCGCGAGATGTGCAACGTGACCCGGCTGCTGCTCAACGGCGGGCACGAGACCAGCGCCGCGATGATCGCGCTCAGCGTCATGTCGCTGCTGGAGAACCCGGACCAGCTCGCGGCCTACCGGTCCGACCCGGAGCTGGCGCCCAAGGCGATCGAGGAACTGCTGCGCTATCTGTCCCCCGGCGACCTCGCCACCTCCCGGGTCGCGCTCGCCGACATCGAGATCGGCGACGTGGTCATCCGCGAGGGCGAGGGCATGATCCTGCTCGGCATGTCCGCCAACCGGGACCCGGACGTCTTCGACCGCCCCGACGAACTCGACCTGAGCCGGGGCGACCGGACCCACCTCGCCTTCGGGCACGGCGTCCACCACTGCATCGGCGCGGAGATCGCCCGGGTGGAGCTGGACGTCGTCCTCAGCACCCTCTTCCGCCGGATACCGGAGCTGCGGCTGGCCAAGCCCTGGCAGGAGCTGTCCTACAAGGACGGCAACGTCATGTACGGCGTCTACGAGATGCCGGTGACCTGGTGACCGAGGCCCTGCCGGGGGCCGTGTCCGGGGCCGGCCCGCTCGCCGGGCTCCGCGTGGTGGAGCTCGCCGGGATCGGGCCGGCCCCGTACGCCTGCCTGCTGCTGGCCGAGATGGGTGCCGCGGTCGTCCGCGTCGACCGCCCCGGCGGCGGCCGCTCCTTCGCGGAGTGGCACCGGCTGCTGGACCGCGGCCGGCAGCGCGCCGTGGAGCTGGACCTGAAGACCCCGGAGGGCGCGGCCCGGCTGCTGCGGGAGGCGGCGGAGGCCGATGTGCTGGTGGAGGGGTTCCGGCCCGGCGTCGCCGAACGCCTCGGCATCGGCCCGGGGCCGTGCCAGGCGCGCAACCCGGGCCTGGTGTACGCCCGGATGACCGGCTGGGGCCAGGACGGCCCGCTGGCCGGCACGGCCGGGCACGACATCAACTACCTGGCGCTGAGCGGCGCGCTGCACGCGGTCGGGGAGGAGGGCGGCCCCCCGGTGCCGCCGCTCAACCTCCTCGGCGACTTCGCCGGCGGCAGCATGTTCCTGGTCGCCGGGGTGCTCGCCGCCCTGTACGAACGCCACCGCACCGGCCGGGGGCGGATCGTCGACGCGGCCGTGGTGGACGGGGCCGGGTCGATGCTGGGCATGCTGGTCGCCATGGCCGGCGCCGGCCAGTGGCGGCACGAGCGGGGCGTCAACCTCCTCGACGGCGGTGCGCCCTTCTACCGCTGCTACGCCTGCGCCGACGGCCGTCACATCGCCGTCGGCGCGCTGGAGGAGCCGTTCTACCGCTCCCTGCTCGACGGGCTCGGCCTGAACGGGGAGCACCTTCCCGACCGCTGGGACCGGGACAACTGGCCCGCTCTGCGGCAGCGGTTCGCCGCCGCCTTCGCGCGCCGGGACCGCGACGCCTGGGCCGCCCGGTTCGCCGGCACCGACGCCTGCGTCACCCCGGTGCTGACCGCCGCCGAGGCCGCGGACCACCCGCACCACCGGGCCCGGCGCAGCGGCCCGGCCGCCCCGGCGCCGCGCTTCCGGGACCCGGCCGCCGCCCCGGCCGCTCCACCGGCCGGGCCCGTACCGCCGTTCGAGGCCGGATCGAGGACGGCTCCAGCCGGCCGCCGGACCGTGACCGGACGGTCGCGGACGCCGGCGACGACACCACCGAGTTGAGGGAGGGGCGATGACCGCGCAGCGCTTCCAGCTGTACGACACGACCCTGCGGGACGGAACGCAGCAGGAAGGCATGGTGCTGACGGTCGACGACAAGCTCGCCGTCGCCCGCCACCTGGACGCCTTCGGCGTCGGCTTCATCGAGGGCGGCTGGCCGGGCGCCGTACCGAAGGACACCGAGTTCTTCCGGCGGGCCCGCACCGAACTGCGCCTGGGCACCGCGGAGCTGGCGGCCTTCGGCGCGACCCGCAAACCCGGCGTCCCGGCCGCCGCCGACCCGCAGGTGCGCGCACTGCTGGACGCGGAGACCCCCGTCGTGACCCTGGTGGCCAAGAGCCACCCGCGCCATGTGGAGCTCGCGCTGCGCACCACCCTCGCCGAGAACCTCGCCATGATCGGCGACACCGTCCGGCTGCTGGTCCGGGAGGGCCGGCGGGTGTTCGTGGACGCCGAGCACTACGTCGACGGCTACCGGCTCGACCGCGGCTACGCGCTGGACGTGGTCCGCGCCGCCGCCGACGCCGGGGCCGAGGCCGTCGTCCTGTGCGACACCAACGGCGGCTCGCTGCCGGACGCCGTCCGCGCCGTCGTCACCGCCACCGCCGGGGCGACCGGGGTGCCGCTCGGCATCCACTGCCACGACGACTCCGGCTGCGCCGTGGCCAACACCATCGCGGCCGTGGACGCCGGGGTCCGCCACGTCCAGGGCACGGCGCACGGCTACGGCGAACGCTGCGGCAACGCCGACCTGTTCACCGTCGCGGCCAATCTCGTCCTCAAGCGCGGCCTGCCGGTCGTCCCGGCCGCCCGGCTGCGGGGGATGGCGCTCTCGGCGCGGGCCGTCGCGGAGCTCACCGGCGTACCGGGCCGGGCTGCGGCCCCGTACGTCGGCCCCGCGGCCTTCACCCACAAGGCGGGCCTGCACGCCTCCGCGCTCCGCGTCGACCCCGGCCTGTACCAGCACATCGACCCGGCCCTGGTCGGCAACGGGATGCGCACCCTCGTCTCGGACATGGGCGGCCGCTCCTCGGTGGAGCTCAAGGCCCGCGAGCTGGGCTACGAGGTCGACGCGGGCTCGGAGACGGTGGCGCGCGCCGCCGCCCGGATCAAGGACCTGGAGAACCGCGGCCACAGCTTCGAGTCCGCCGACGCCTCCTTCGAGCTGCTGCTCCGCGAGGAACTGGACGGCGGCGGCCGCCCCGCCCGCCCGTTCGAGGTGGTGTCCTGGGACGTCCGGGTGGACGCCGGCCCGGCCGGCCGGGCCCCGACCCGGGCGCGGGTGCGGCTCCGGATCGACGGGGTGCCGCTCGTCGCGGAGGGCGAGGGCAACGGCCCCGTCAACGCGCTCGACCGGGCCCTGCACGCGGCGCTCGACCCGTTCTTCCCGCAGCTCGCCGGGCTGGAACTGACGGACTACCAGGTGCGGGTGCTGGGCCGTGGCAGCGAGGCCGCCGCCCGGGTCCTGATCACCTTCGGCGACGGGCGGCGCACCTGGGGCACCGTCGGCGTCGACGAGAACACGGTGGCCGCCTCCTGGCGCGCCCTGCTGGACGCGGTGCACTACGCGCTGCTCGACACGGCGGCACCGGCCGCCGCGGAGCCGTCCCGCTGCGCGGCGGCCGGCTGACCGGGGATCACCGACAGGGGGAGTGGCTGTGCGCGTGGAGAACGTCTTCATACGGGGCACCGGGATCCGGCTGCCCGGATCCCTGCGGGTGGCCGACGCCGTGGCCGCCGGGGACTGCCCGGCCCGGCTCGCGTCGGCGACCGGCGTGCTGTCGGTGTCCCACTCGGCGGACGAGTCGGCGGCCGAGATGGCGGTCGCCGCGGCCCGTTCGGCGCTGCGGCGGGCCGGCTCGTCCCCCGGGGACATCGACCTCATCCTGCACGCCGACACCTACCACCAGGGCCAGGACCTGTGGCCCGTCGCCTCCTACATCCAGCGCGAGACCACCGGCAACTCCTGCCCCGCGATCGAGATCCGGCAGATGTCCAACGGCGGCATGGCCGCCCTCGACCTCGCCACCGCGTATCTCACCGCGGCCCCGCACCGCTGCGACGCGCTGCTCACCACCGCCGACCGGTTCTGCGAACCCGGCATCGACCGCTGGCGCACCGACCCCGGCACCCCGTACGCCGACGGCGGCACCGCGCTGGTCCTCTCCCGGCGCGGCGGCTACGCCCGGCTGGTGTCGCTCGCCGTGCTCGCCGACTCCGAGCTGGAGCCGATGCACCGCGGTGACGACCCGTTCGGGAAGGCGCCGTTCAGCCATCGCATTCCGGTCGACTTCGAGGAGGCGAAACGCGCCTTCACGGCCCGCGCCGGCATGTCGTACGCCATCACCCGGGCCAACGCGGGCCAGCGGAGCGTCGTCAAGCAGGCCCTGGCCGACGCCGGCATGGAACTGGCCGACGCCGACTGGGTGGTGCTGCCGCACTTCGGCCGCCGCCGCCTCAGCACCATCTACTACGGGCCGTACGGCATCGATCCGGCCCGCACCACCTGGGAGTGGAGCCGCACGGTGGGGCATCTGGGCGCGGGCGACCAGTTCGCGGGCCTGGACTACCTGGTGGGCTCCGGCTCGGCCGTGCCCGGGGACCGCTGCGTCCTCATCGGGGTCGGCGCGGGCTACAGCTGGGGCTGCGCGGTGGTGGACATCCTCGACCGGCCGGATTGGGCCTGACGGGACGCGCGCTCCAGCGGGGCTCCAGCGCCCGCTGGCAGTCTGACAACCTCCGCCGTGCGAACGGCGTGACCGAAGGGAAGGTTCGCCGTGGCGCCGAACGCTACGACAACGACGACGACCACGCCCGCCGCCGGCGGCGCGGCCCACCGCACGGAGCACACCGTCACGGTGGACGCGGCCCCGGCCGCCGTCTTCGCCCTGATCGCGGACGTCTCGGGGTGGCCGCAGGTCTTCGGCCCCACCGTGCACGCCGAGGCGGAGGAGGAGCCGGACGGCCGTCAGACGCTGCGGATCTGGGCCCTGGCGGGCGACCGGGTCCGGCACTGGACCTCCCGCCGGATCCTCGACGCGAGTGCGCGGACCGTGTCCTTCCGCCAGGTGGTGAGCGCCCACCCGGTGGCCGCCATGGGCGGCGAGTGGCGGGTCGAGCCGGTCGACGGCGGCGGCAGCCGCGTCGTCCTGCTGCACGACTACCGCGCCGTGGACGACGACCCGGCGGCCGTCGAGCTGATCGGGGAGGCCGTGGACCGCAACAGCCGCGCCGAGCTGGCGGCCCTGCGGAACGCCGCCGAACTGGGCGCGGCGCGCGACGAACTCGCGCTCACCTTCGAGGACTCGGTGGACATCGCCGGCCGCGCCGAGGACGTGTACGCCTTCCTCGACCGTGCCGACCGCTGGCCCGAGCGGCTGCCGCACGTGGCCCGCCTGGAGCTCACCGAGGACGAACCGGGCATCCAGCGCATGGACATGGACACCCGCAGCCCGGACGGTTCGGTGCACAACACCACCTCCGCGCGGATCTGCTTCCCCGACCGCCACGTGATCGTCTACAAGCAGCTCCGGGTGCCGGTGGCGATGAGCGTCCACACCGGGCGGTGGGAGATCGTGCCGCACGGCGACGGGGTGCGGGCGACCTCCCGGCACAGCGTCGTCCTCGACCCGGAGGGCGTGCGGCACGCCCTCGGGCAGCAGGCCACGTACGCCGAGGCCCGGGCCCTCGTCCGCCGGGCCCTGGGGACCAACAGCACGACCACCCTGCGGCACGCCAAGGAGTTCGCGGAGGCCGTACGTGCCCGGACGTGACCTCAGCAGGCCCCTGGCCGTGATCAACCGTTTCACGGTCAGGGGGGATGTGGAGCGTTTCGAACGGGAGTTCAGAGAGCACTCGCAGTATCTGCGCCGCCAGCCGGGTTTCGAGTTCCTGGTGACCGTGCGGCTCGTGGAGCGGCCGGACGTCTATGTGCACCTCGGCCACTGGAACCGGCTCGACAGCTTCCTCGCGGTGGTGCACGACGACGTCTTCCTGTCCCATGTGCGGAGGCTCGGCGCCATGGTGGAGACCGAGGCCGACCAGGCGGTGAGCGTCGCCCGCCGGACCCTGGAGAACGCGGTGGTCGGCGCGGCCAACGTGGTGCTCGTCCATGCCACGGTCGTGGGCGAACACCGTTTGTTCGAGGCGGGCTTCGCGGAGCTGACCGCCTCCTGCGAGCGGCTCGGCGGCTTCGGCGGCAGCGATCTGCTCCGCTCCACCATCGACCCGCGCCGGTACACCGGCCTGCTGTGGTGGCGGGACACCGGCTCCTGTGACCGGGCGCTGAGCAGCCCGGGCTTCGCCGGCTGGCGCGAACGGCAGGCCGGGACGGCCGCCGTCCGGCTCGTGGTGGAACGCACCCGGCACGTGGCGTACGAACGGATCGCGACCGACTGATCCCCGGGCCCCGCGGGCCTCTTCTCCGCGCACACACCGCACTTCCGCTCCCGGGCGAGCCGGGGACCACGCGTCCCCGGCTCGTCCGCGTTCCGCACACGAGTGCGGTTCGAGCGGCCGGGCGCACCCTGCACACATGGCGAACGAGACGCGACTCACCGTCGTACGGGGGCGGCCGGACGAGGCCGAACTGGCCGCCGTCACCGCCGTGCTGCTGGCACGGCTGCGCGGAGCACGCGGCCCGGACGCCGAACCGCCACCGCCGCCGCGCGCCGGCTGGGGACCGGGCAGGGACCGCTTCCGGCCGCCCGTGACCTGGTCCGCCCGCGCGTGACGGTGTTCGAGCCGCCGCCGGCCGGCGACGGTGTCCGCGACATGTGAGGGGGAGCGTTGTCCGGCTACCGGAACTTCACAGAACTCGTCCAGGCGAGGGCAGCACAGGCACCCGACCGGGAGGCGCTCGTGGTGCTGCCCGACACCGAGGAGCGGGGCCGGGCCGAGACCGTCTCGTACCGGGCGCTGGACGCGGGCGCCCGGCGGCTGGCCGGCTGGCTCCAGGACCGCGGGGCGGCCGGTGAACGGGTGCTGGTGCTCCACACGGACCGCCGCCTGTTCGCCGTCTCCTTCCTGGCCTGCCTCTACGCCGGTGCCGTCGCCGTCCCGGCACCGCCCCCGGCGGGAGGCCCCGGCCGAGGGAGCCACCACGAGACGCGGATCGCGGGCATCGTCAAGGACGCCGCGCCCTGCGTCGTCCTCACCGACGCCGCCGCGGCCCCGGAGGTCTCCCAGCTGCTCGCCCGCTCCGGCCACGGCGGCGTGCCCTGCCTTGCCGCCGACGTGGTGCCGGGCTCCGCACCCTGGCGCCCGCCGGAACTCGGCCCGGAATCGGTGGCGTTCCTGCAGTACACCTCCGGGTCCACCGCCGAGCCGCGCGGCGTGGTGGTCACCCACGGCAATCTCCTCGCCAACCAGCGGGCGATCTGCCGGGCGCTGGGCACCGTCCCCGCCGCCCGGATCGGCGGCTGGCTGCCGTTCCACCACGACATGGGCCTGGCCGGCCAGCTGCTGCACCCGCTGTGGCTCGGCGGCACCTCCGTGGTGCTCTCGCCGGAGGCGTTCGTGCGGCGGCCGGTCCGCTGGCTGGAGGCCATCGCCCGGTACGGCGTCACCGTCAGCGCCGCCCCGGACTTCGCGTACGACCTGTGCGTGCGCAGGATCACCGAGGAGCAGACCGCGGGCCTGGACCTGTCCGGCTGGGAGACCGCCGTCAGCGGCGGCGAGCCGGTACGGGAGGAGACACGGCGGGCCTTCACCGAGAAGTTCGCCCCGGCCGGGCTGCGGCCCGGCGCCTTCACCCCCTGCTACGGGCTGGCGGAGGCCACCCTGCTGGTGACCGGCGCGGCGGCGGACCGGAGAAACGGGGCCGCGGCCGCCCTCACGGTGGACGCGGCCGCCCTCGAACGGCACGAGATCGCCGAGCCGGTCCCCGGCCGCCCCGTGCGGACCCTGCTCTCCTGCGGCCCCGCCGCCGCCGGCACCGAGGTGCGCGTCACCGACCCCGACAGCGGGCGGGTTCTCCCGGAGGGCGAGATCGGCGAGATCCGGGTGCGCGGCGCCGGCGTGGCCCGCGGCTACTGGAAACGGCCCGCCGAGAGCGCCCGGACCTTCGGCGCCCGCACGCCGGACGAACCGCGCGCCGGCGAACCGCCCGCCGCCGGGCCGCAGGGGCCGGAGGACACCGCCGGCCACCTCCGCACCGGCGACCTCGGGACGCTCCACCGCGGCGAGCTGTACGTCACCGGCCGCCTCCGCGACATGATCGTGGTGGCCGGACGCAATCTGTATCCGCAGGACCTGGAACGCACCGTGCAGCGCGTCAGCGCCCTCTTCGGCGCCGGCACCGTCTTCGCGGTCCCCGGCGAACGCGAACGGGTCGTCGTCGTCCAGGAGTTGCGCGCCCGCAGCCGCTACGACGTCGATCTGCCCGGTCTGGCCGCGGCCGTCGAGCGCTGCCTGGCCGAGGAGTTCGAGATCAGCGCGGGCGGGGTGCTGCTGGTGCGCTCCGGCACGGTGCGGAGGACGACCAGCGGCAAGGTCGAGCGCGCGGCGATGCGCGGGCTCTTCCTGCGGGGCGAGCTGAAACCGCTGCACCAGCGGCTCGACCCCGAGGTCACACCGCTGCTGCCGGCGGGTGGACGGTGACGGGGGCGGAGCGGCCCGAGGAGCGGATCGACCGGCTGGAACGGGCCTTCGGCCCGCTGGAGGAGCCCGGCAACCCGCTGGGCCAGGACGCGCTGCTCGCCGCCGACGCGCGCGGCGAGATCCCGCCCGGGGCCGAACACGTGCTGGACGAGCAGGAGTTCAACGCCGAGTTCGTCCCCGCGCCGCTCGGCGGTCGGCTCGACCGGCTGGACGTCCTGGGCCGGGTGCTCCGCCCCGTCTTCCGCCGCGACGCCTCCCTCGGCTTCGGTTACGGCCTCAACTGCTTCTTCTCCGCCGTCCCGGTCTGGACGGCGGGCCGTGCCGAGCAGCGGCACCGCGCAGCCCGGCTGCTGCTCGGCGGCGACCGGATCGCGGTCGCCCGGCACGAGGTGGCGCACGGCAACGACTTCGTGCGCGACGAGTTCGCCGCCGCACCCGACGGCGCCGGAGGGTTCCTGCTCAGCGGCCGCAAGTCCGTGATCGCCAACGCCGCCCGCGCCGCCGGACTCGTCGTCTTCGCCCGGACCTCGGACGCCCCCGGCGGGCTCAGCCACTCCGTCCTCCTCCTCGACCGCCGGGAACTCCCCGCCGGCCGGCTGCGCCACCTAGGCCGGCACACCACCACCGGGATGCGCAGCGCCGAGTTCGGCGGCCTGGAGGCCGTGGACTGCCCCGTACCGGGCGAGGCCCTGATCGGCGGGGCCGGGGACGGCTACGCACTCTCCCTGCGCTCGTCCCTGGTGATCCGCGGCCTCATCCCCTCCATCGTGCTCTCCGGCGCGGACACGGCCCTGCGCACCGTGGCGGGCTTCGCCGCCCGCGGCCGCGCGGACGGGCGGTCCCCGCTCGACGGGCGGCACGTCCGCTCCGTGCTGACCGGCGCCTTCCTCGACCAGCTGCTCAGCGACTGCCTGGCCCTGGTCGCCACCCGGGCCCTGCACGTGCTGCCGCGCAGCATGAGCGCCTACGCGGCCGCGGCCGCCTATGTCGCGCCGAAACTCGTCGCCGAGTCGATGGACGCCCTGTCGGCGGTGCTCGGCGAGGGCACCTTCGCCGAGGACGGCCGGTACGGGATGTTCCGCAAGCATCTGCGCGACCTGCCGGTGACCTCCCTCGGACACGCGGGCAGCGCGGGCCGCCAGGTCAGCATCCTGCCGCAGCTGCCCTTCTTCGCCCGGCACGCCTGGTTCTCCGACCCGGCGCCGCCCCCCGCGCTCTTCCGGCTCCACGGTCCGCTGCCGCCGCTGGACCTGAGCAGCCCCGCGCTGCTCGGCGGTTCGGACCCGCTCGCCGCGACCCTCGTGGAGGGCGCGGCCGGGGAGCCCGCGGACAGCCCGCTGTACGCCCCGCTCACCGCCCTCACCGGCGAACTCCGCGAACTGCGGAAGGAGTTCGCCGCCGTCGAGCCGGGCGACCGGGCCGCTCTGGTCAGCTCGTACAGCTTCGGCCTCGCGGACCGCTACGCCCTGCTGCTGACGGCCGCCGCCTGTCTCGGCGTCTGGCGCGGACAGCTCCACGGCGACGGCGGCGGCGACGGCGGCGGCGACGGGGGCCGCGCGGACGCCTTCCTCGCCGACCCGGCCTGGGTGACCGCCGCGCTGCACCGCCTCTGCCACCGGCTCGGCCTGCACCTGCCCCCGCTGCCCGAGGAGGCCGGACGCCGGGTCGTCGCCGAGGTGCTCGCCCGGCTGCACGGCCGGCGCAGCTACGACCTGTACGGCACCGCACTGGCCTGACCGCGGCCGGCCGGCGGAGCCCCCGGCCGGTGGCGGCGGACACCCGCAACCGATGAGAAGGAGGAGGCCATGTCCCTGCGGCCCTCCAGCGACGCGCGCGAACCGGACTTCCCGGCCTGGCTGGCGGGGCGTCTCGCCGGCTATCTCTGCCGCGACATCCCCGAGGACGCGGACTTCGCCGAGTACGGCCTCGACTCCGTGGCCGCCCTCGGCCTCTACGGCGACATCGAGGAGGAGTTCGGTCCGCTGATCGAGCCCACCGACATCTGGGCGTACCCGACGATCCGGCAGCTCGCCCGCCGGCTGGAGCTGCGCCTGCCGCGGCCGGGCGGCGGCGACTCCATCCGCGCCGCCTTCGTCTTCACCGGCCAGGGCTCCCAGCACCCCGGAATGACCGCCGGGCTCTACCTCGACTCCGCCGGCTACCGCGGCCGGCTGGACGAGGCGGCCGAGGCGGTGCTCCCGTACACGGGCCGGTCGATGGTGGACCTGATCCTCAGCGGCGACGAACGCGTCCACCAGACGGCGTTCGCGCAGCCGGCGCTTTTCGCCGTCGGGTACGCGCTCGCCCGCACGCTCCAGGAGGCGGGGGTCGAGCCGGTGGCCGTCCTCGGCCACGGCATCGGCGAGTTCGCGGCGGCCGCCGTCGCCGGGGCCCTCACCCTGGCCGACGCGGCGAAGCTCGTCGCCGTCCGGGGCGCCTTCATGCAGTACCTGCCCTCCGGCGGCGGCATGCTGGCCACCTGCGCCACCCCCGGCGAACTGGCCGAACTGACCGCCGCCGAGCCGGATGTGGGCATCGGCGCGGTCAACGCCGCCCGGGCCACCGTCCTCTCCGGCGACCTCGGCGCGCTGGAGCGGCTCCGCGACCGGCTGGAGGCGGACGGCATCGCCTGCCGCCCGCTGCGGGTGACGCACGCCTTCCACTCCCCGCTGATGGATCCCGTGCTGCCCCGGTTCGAGGCGGTCGCCCGGCGGCTGCCCGGCGGCCCGCCGCGGCTGCCGTACTACTCCACCGTCCACGGCCGGTTCACCGCCGAGCCGCTCTACGCCCCGTACTGGACGGAACAGATCACCGCGCCGGTCCGCTTCGCCGACGCGGCGCGGGAACTGCTGGCGCAGCAGGTGCCGACGCACATCGTCGAGATCGGCCCGCGGGTGGTGCTCACCCCGTTCCTGCGGCGCCTGGGCGGGACGGACGGGCCGGTGTGCCTGGCCGCCTGCCCGGGCCCGCGGAGCGACGCGGTGGACCTGGCCGGGGTCTGCTCGGCCCTGGACGCCTGGCCGCTCGCCGGCTCGTCGGCGAGCGTCTGAGGTGGCGGCGGGATCCGCGGGACGGATACCCGCGCCGGTGGCGGTCCCCGGCCCGGACGGTCCCTGGCCCCGGGTGCGCGGGGCGCTCGCCGCGGCCGGCACCGTCCTGCTGTACGGGTACCAGGCGGACTGGCTGGGCTCCGCGGGGGACCCCGGCCGGCTGCGCCCGCTGCTGGGCCGGGACTGGAGCCGCTACGCCTCCCTCACCCACCCGGTGACGCGGCGGCGGTTCGCCGCCTCGCGGCTGGTGCTGCGGCACGCCGTCGCGGCGGTCATCGACACCGCGCCGGATCTGGTGGACCTGGCCTACCAGCCGGGCGGGCGCCCCTTCGTCCGCGGGTGCGACCAGATCGACGTCAGCCTCAGCCACACCGAGGAGGTGATCGTGGTGGGCATCACCCGCCGCGGCCGGCTCGGGGTGGACGTGGAGCGCGCCGACCGGCGGCTGGCCGGGACGGGCT
The DNA here is from genome assembly GCF_020982505.1 of Streptomyces sp. MNU89. Taxonomy (NCBI): domain Bacteria; kingdom Bacillati; phylum Actinomycetota; class Actinomycetes; order Kitasatosporales; family Streptomycetaceae; genus Streptomyces; species Streptomyces sp. MNU89. Next base: position 4,867,256 of record NZ_JAJKLL010000001.1, read on the forward strand.
CCGAGCCGCGGACCTGCACCCCGCACGAGTACGCGGCGCTGCGCACCACGGCGGGCCGGGAGCGCAACGACGCCCTGGTCCGGCTGTGGACGCTCAAGGAGGCGTACAGCAAGGCGGTCGGCCAGGGACTGCGGTTCCGGTTCACGGAGTTCGGCTTCGACCCGGCCGCGCCGGGGGAGGAGCGGGGCGCCCGCCTCGTACGGCCGGACGGGACGCCCGTGGAGGGCGACGAGTGGGCCTTCGCCACCTTCCGGGTGGGCCACTACGTGCTGAGCGCCGCGGTCTGCGACGCCGGGTTCGGCGGGGGCACGGACCTGTCCGTGCGGACCGCGCTCGACGAGGGGCTGCTGGACACCCTGCTGCTGGGCGGCCCGGGCGGCCAAGGCGCTCCGGGCGGACGGTCAGGGGATCCAGCCCGCCTCCTCGGCGATCCGGATGGCGTGCACCCGGTTGCGGGCGTTCAGCTTGGTGACGATCGCCGTGAGGTAGTTGCGGACCGTTCCCGTGGTCAGGTACAGGCAGCCGGCGATCTCCGCGGCGTCGGCGCCCCGCGCGGCGAGGCGGAGCACCTCGGTCTCCCGCGGGGAGAGCGGGTTCTCCGGGGAGTCCCAGGCGGAGAGGGCGAGTTGGGGGTCGATGACCCGCTGTCCGGCGGCGACGGTCCGTACCGCCTGGGCGAGCCGGTCCGGCGGCGCCTCCTTGAGGAGGAAGCCGGAGACCTGGGCGGTCATCGCCCGGCGGAGGACGCCGGGACGGCCGAGGCTGGTGAGGATCAGGGTGCGGCAGTCCGGGAGCCGCGTCTGCAGTTCGGCGGCGGCCGTGAGGCCGTCGGTCCCGGGTAGGTCGACATCGATGACGGCGACGTCGGGCCGTGCCGTAAGGGCGGCCGCCACGATGAGGTCACCGCGGTCGACGGAGGCGACCACCTCGAAGTCCGGCTCCAGTTCCAGCAGGGCGATCAGGGCTCCCCTGATCATGTGCACGTCTTCGGCCAGCAGGATCCTCACGGACAGCATTGGTTCCCCCAAACCAAGGTGTCGCCCTGTGCCGCTGCACGGAGCGGGTGCGCGTCATGCCGCGGTGACCGCCGCGGCCGGGGAGCCGGCGGCGCCGTCCCCGGGGATACCGGTGCCGAGCGGCCGGGCGGGAGCCTCGGCCAGTAACCGGAAACGGCCGTCCTCCTGGACGCCGGCCTCCACCCGGCCGCCGATCGCGGAGAGCCGGGTCTGCAGATTGCCGAGACCGCTGCCGCTGTGGGGGGAACGGCGCCGTGTTCCGGTCACTCCGTCGTTGAGCAGGGTGAGCCGCACGAGATCGCCGTCCGCCTCGGCGGTGATGGTGCAGTTCTCCACCTTGCTGTGCCGGAGCACGTTGGTCATTCCCTCCCGCAGGGTGGTGGCGAGCACGGTCTCGACCACCGGGTGCAGCCGGCCGGTGGAGATGGACACCTCCGCGGCGACGTCCGCCGTGGCCAGGATCCTGGCGGCCGAGTCGGCCTCGTCGGCCAGGGACATGTCCCGGTAGCCGCTGGCCACCAGCCGTACGTCGGCCAGGGCCTGCCGGGACACCTCCAGCACCGAGGCGATCTCCTCCCGCGCCCGGTCCGGGCGGCTGGTGATCAGCCGGTGTATCAGCTCGCTCTTGAGGGTGATCGCGGAGAGGCTGTAGCCGAGCAGGTCGTGCAGGTCGCGCGCGAAGCGCAGCCGTTCCTGGCTCACCGCCATCCTGGCCAGTTCGCCGCGTGAGGCGTGGACCTCGGTCACCAGGTCGGAGAGCCGGGCGGTGCCGTAGAGGATGACTCCGGCCATCATCGTCGAGGTGGTCAGATACACGACCATGACGATGCCGGAGCCCTCCAGCAGCGACAGCGCCAGCATCCCGGCGGCGATCAGGGCGAAGAGCGGCCAGGCCGCCCGCGGGGGCAGCAGCAGCAACAGGGAGCCGGCCAGGGGACCGGCCATGCTGCCCCATTCGAGCCCGAACACGGCGAGGGGCAGATAGGTCAGGGCCGCCTGCGCGCCGAGGGTGAGACACCGGCGACGCAGGGGCCACCGCCGGGCGCGGGGCGAGACGTGGAACAATTGCAGGGCGAAGACCACGGCCACGCAGACCAGGCAGACGGCGAGCCGGCCTGCGGTGGCCCCGCTCCACAGGACGTTCAGTACGGCGATTCCGCAGTAGTACACCAGCACGCCGACCGTGATCGTCCTGGCCAGCCTCGGCGCCGGAAGAGCCGGGTCCGGGACCGGCCGGTCCCCGGGTGAATCGGGGGGCCGGCCGGAGGGCACGCCGTTCTCGGCACCAACCATGCGGTCGATCACCAGATTTCTCCTCGCCGGAAACCTCGGGTATGGACCGCATATTATGGCCAACGGTTTTCCCGGGCCCATGGTTGAGGAATGGTCATCCGGGTTCAGACGAAGAGCGGAATGGGATTCACGGCACCGTAGGGCGTGCGCCGGTCGAGACGGCCGAGGGCCACCGGTACGTCGAAGAGACGTCCGGGAGCCAGCCGGGCCCAGAAGTGCCGCATCCCCGGCGCCAGTACTTTGACGACCGGTAATCCCACGTCAGGCCGGGTCTGGTCGAGGACCAGCAATTCCATGCCGTGGGCACGCACCAGGGCGTCGGCCGCCTCGATGTCCTGCCGCAGGTCCGGGCGCGGCGTGTGGTCCCAACTGCCGGGAACCCGGGGGGACTCGGCTGGATCCGGGACGAGATATGGCTGATTCCGTATGGTGGCCGAGGACCACCAGGAGACCAGTTCCCGGCCGGCCGCCGGATACTCCCCGCCGTCCCCGGCACCGGCGACCGGGACCAGCAACTGGCTCATCTCGGTGACCGCCCGGCGCAGCGCGAGCCGGGGGTCGAAGTGCGCCCCGAAGCCGAAGCTGATGTCCTCGGCCGCCTTGTCGGTCCGCCGGGAGACCGCCGCCATGACGGGAATGCCGAAGTCCGCGGTCAGGTCCAGCACCCACAGTGCGCGGTTCATCCGGGCGTGAGCCGTCCGGGCGGCCGCCAGCCAGGGCTCGTCGAAGGCGTCGAGGTCCACCGCGGCGTGCCGGGTGCGGTTGTACCACCACAGGGCCACCGCGTCCCGCTCCACCAGTTCCAGGAAACCCTGGACGATGGCGTCCTCCAGGCTGCTGCCGGCCGCGTTGCCGTTGGAGTCCGCGCGGGGTACGCCCTCCTGGTCCGCCCCGTGGCCGAAATACAGCATCGACGTCGGCAGCATCCGGCGGGTCCCCGAGGAGAGCGACCAGACGGGCGTCCAGTCCACCGGGCGGTCCGCGTCGAACGGCGCGCACACCTGCTGGAACAGCGGGTGCGTGGCGTTCCAGCGCTCGCGGTCGCGGAACTGCTCCTCGGCGAAGAGCTGGCAGGCGTTGGGGTGCACGGCCTCCTCCCCGAGGCCGCGCAGGGTGTCCCGCACGGTGGCCTCGTCGCCCTGCCGGGTCGCGGAGAAACGTTCCACCGCCTCGCAGAGCGCGCCGAGTTCGGCCTCCGCCGCCGTCACCCCCTTGCCGCCGCTCAGGCTGCGCAGCCCGCCCCGGACCTCGGCCAGCGACCGCGGCCCCAGGGCCAGATTGCGGCCGGACGTACAGCAGTTGAGGCCGTCGGGCAGCCGGGGGTCGTGGCGGAGCTCGGTGACGATCCCGGTGACCGGGCTCACCAGATGCCCGTACCGCTCGCGCACCTGCTCCGGGGCGAGGGCACGGTCGTTGGCGCCGCCGTACGCCGCCTTCGGCCGCGACGCGACGGTGACCGGCCGGTTCCCCAGCGCCGTGACCAGCCCGGCGTCCCCGCACGCGGGGCACTGCGGCCGGCGCCGCACCCCGTGGTGAGTGGTGCGCAGGCTCAGCGTGTCCAGCGTGCACACCGCCCGCTGCGCCTCGTGCCGGGCCCCGGCCAGCCACTTCGCCGCCTCCAGCACGGCCGTGTGCAGGCCCAGCGACCGCCCGGCGGCGAGCGAGGCCGCCGGGCGCCGCACCGGCCCCTCCGTCCCCAGGGCCCGCTGCACCGGGATCTCCGACTGCCGGTGGGCGCGCAGCCGGTGGGCGAGACAGGACCAGCAGGGCCCGTCTCCCGGCCGGAAGACCGGCCCCACCCACGGCTCCGCGCCGCACGGCTTGGCCAGCAGCCAGGGCCGGCCCGCGGCCCGGTGCCGGGCGTCGACCGCCGCCAGCCCCGGCGCCAGGTAGTCGTCACAGAGCACCAGGGAGAACACGGCCTCCCCCGCACCCGTACCGTCCGGTTCCGGCCCGGTGGGCGGACCCGCCACGGCCAGCCCGGACGCCCGGCAGGCCGCGAGGGCCTCCCCGGCGTCCACGCGGCCCACCGTGACCAGCCGTACGGTGGCCCGGGCCAGGGTCTCGGCGGCCCGGCCGGCGTCGAGACCGGCCAGATCCCAGTAGGCGGCGGCGGAGTCCGGCGCCCCGGAGGCCGGCTCCGCGGGGTGGTAGCCGACGACACCGGCCCGGGCCAGCTCACCCACCACCCGCCCCGCCTCCGCGACCGGGACCGCGGAACCGGCGTCCCGCAGCAGCCCGGCGAGGGTGCGGGTGCCGTCCAGCAGCGGTGCCAGCGCCTCCACATGCGCCCCGTGCAGGGCCGAGACACCGCGGACGGACAGCAGGTACACCGCCTCGCCCGGCACCACCTCGACCCGGAAGTGGCGCTTGAAACCAACGAAGGGTCGTCCCCCGGCGGCCTCTTCGGAAGTCCTCACACGCCCACCGCCCCCGGGCCGGCGGCCGGCAGCGGGGTGGGCTCGGGCCCGGGCACCACGGTGCAGCCGAGCGTGGGTGCGACCAGGGCGAGTCCGTCCGCCCGGTCGAGTTCCTCGACGACGACCGACTGCCCGGTGTAGAGCGGCTCGGCGGCCGACAGGCCGAACTCCTCCAGCAGGGCCGCGGGGTCGTCGGCGCAGCGCCGGGCCAGCTCCGGCTCCAGCCCGGTGCGGGCGGCCAGTTCGGCGAAGCGGAGATCGTCCTGCAGGGTGTAGACGGCGTCGGCCGCGGTCTGGGGTGCGATGGTGGCCATGACAATTCCTCCGTTGGATCGACGAGCCTGCGTTCGACGGATCGTGGAGAAATTGTGTGGTGGCAAGCCCTTTCACCGGCAGTGCCGAACTCATCCCCTCGCCATGAGATTTTCATGATTGCGCTCATGAGCCGCTCACTGTCGGCTCAAGGGGCGGAGTGCGAGTCTCGACCGCATGCTCCGAGAAGACCCGCCGGCGGACGGCCGGTGCGGACGGCTCGAAAGGGGAGGAGCACTGTGGACATCAAGGTATTGGGCCCGCTGACGGCGCAGGAGCGCGGAATCTCGGTGGTGCCGACCGCCGCCAAGCCCCGCCAGATCCTCGCACTGCTGGCACTCCAGGCCGACCACGTCGTCACCGTACCCACACTGATGCAGGAGATCTGGGGAGAGGACGTCCCGCGCAGCGCCGCGACCACGCTGCAGACGTACATCCTCCAGCTCCGCCGCAAGATCGCGACCGCGCTCGGCGGCGACCCGGCGCGGGACGCCAAGGACGTCCTGGTCACCCAGCACGGCGGCTACCTGCTCCAGGTGCAGCCGGGGCAGGTCGATGTCCAGGAGTTCGAGCAGCTCGCCGCCTCCGGCCGCGCCGCCCACGAGGCCGGCGACCACCGCGCGGCCTCCCGGCTGCTGCGCGCCGCGCTCGACCTCTGGCAGGGCCCGGCCCTGGTGGACGTGCGCGTCGGCAGCGTCCTCGAACTGGAGGTGCTGCGGATGGACGAGGACCGCATGGCCGCCCTGGAGCGCCGCATCGACGCCGATCTGCGGCTGGGACGGCACACCGAACTCGTTCCGGAATTAAGGGTGCTGGCCGCCCGCCACCCCATGCACGAGAACTTCTGCGCCCAGCTCATGCTGGCCATGCACCGGGCCGGCGGCGCCTGGCGGGCCCTGGAGGCCTACCAGCGGCTGCGCGGCACCCTCGTCGACGAGCTCGGCATGGAACCCTCGCCGAAGCTCCAGCAGCTCCACCACGCCGTGCTCTCCGGGGACCCGCGCCTCGACCTGACGGTGCCCGCCGCGGGCTGAACCGCCCGCGCCGCCCGCCCCCGCGGAACCGACGGGCAGCGCGCCGCCGCCCGCCCGCCGCCCGCCGCGCCTCCTCCAGCCGGACTCCAGGTGTGCTTCCTACGTTCGGCCGATGACGACCCTTGACGACCACCTCACCCCACCCCCGCCACCGCCCGCACCCCGCGCCCCCGGCCGCCCGTGCCGCCCGCGGCACCGCGCCTCCCGCGCCCGACCTGCGCCGGGCCGCCGCCGAACTGCGGCGCCTCAAGGAGGAAGTGGGCCGCGGACCAGACCCCGCCGCCACCCGGCGGCAGCACGCCAGGGGCAAACTGACCGCCCACGAGCGGCTGGACGTCCTCTTCGACGAGGGCACCTTCACCGAGATCGAACCCCTGCGCCGGCACCGTGCGAGCGGCTTCGGCCTGGAGGACCGCAGACCGCACGGCGACGGCGTCGTGGCCGGCTGGGGCCTGGTGCACGGGCGCACCGTCTTCGCCTACGCCCACGACTTCCGGGTCTTCGCCGGCGCGCTCGGTGAGGCCCACGCCGAGAAGGTCCACAAGGTGATGGACCTGGCGCTGTCCGCCGGGGCCCCGCTGGTCGGCCTCAACGACGGCGCGGGCGCCCGGATCCAGGAGGGCGTCACCGCCCTCGCGGGTTACGGCGGGATCTTCCGCCGCAACGCCGCGGCCTCCGGTGTCATCCCGCAGATCAGCGTGATCCTCGGGCCGTGCGCGGGAGGCGCGGCCTACTCGCCGGCGCTGACCGACTTCGTGTTCATGGTGCGGGAGACCGCCCAGATGTTCCTCACCGGACCCGACGTGGTCCACGCGGTGACCGGCGAACGCATCACCCACAACGAGCTGGGCGGCGCGGACGTGCACGCCCGCGTCTCCGGCGTCGCCGGCTTCGCCCACGACGACGAGACCGAGTGCCTGGAGGACGTGCGCTTCCTGCTGTCCATGCTGCCGTCGAACAACCGTGAACTGCCGCCCGCCGCCCACGGCGACGACACCCCGGACCGGCACACCGGCGCCCTCGCGGAGCTGGTGCCCGCCGACCCCGCGCGGGGGTACGACGTGCGCGAGGTCGTTGCGGAGATCGTCGACGACGGCGAGTTCCTGGAGGTGCACGAGGCCTGGGCGCCCAACGTGGTCTGCGGGCTGGCCCGCCTGGACGGGCAGGTGGTCGGCATCGTCGCCAGCCAGCCCGCCGCGCTGGCCGGCGTCCTGGACATCCACGCCTCCGAGAAGGCCGCCCGCCACGTTTCCGTGTGCGACGCCTTCAACATCCCGCTGCTCACCCTCGTCGACGTCCCCGGCTTCCTGCCCGGCGTGGACCAGGAGCACGACGGCGTCATCCGGCACGGCGCCAAACTGCTGTACGCCTACTGCAACGCGACCGTGCCCCGCATCTCGCTGGTGCTGCGGAAGGCCTACGGCGGCGCGTACATCGTCATGGACTCCCGCTCCATCGGCGCCGATCTGTCCTTCGCCTGGCCGGTCAACGAGATCGCCGTGATGGGCGCGGAGGGCGCGGCGGGCGTCGTCTTCCGGCGCGAGATCGCCGCCTCCGACGACCCGGAGGCCACCCGCGCCCGGCTGGTGAAGGAGTACCGGGCCGAGCTGATGCACCCCTACTACGCGGCCGAGCGGGGGCTCGTCGACGACGTCATCGAACCCGGCGAGACGCGGCGGGTGCTGATCCGCTCGCTGGCGATGCTGCGCGGCAAGCACGCCGAACTCCCGGCCCGCAAGCACGGGAACGTGCCGCTGTGAACGGGGTCCCGCACCGGTGTTCCATTCCGGCGCGAGCCGCTGTCGAGGACCCGCCCGAACCATGACGGCACCGGTAGCGGCGGCACGTCACAAGCGGGCGGCCGCCCGGACCGGCGCCGGGGCGGAACCGGCAGGACCCCGGACCGCCCCGGCCGCCGAAGCCGCCTCCACAGGGGCGCACCGCTTCCAAGGGCCCCGGACCGCCTCCGGGAGCGCCGATGCGTCACCGACGAAGGGATCGACAGTGGCCCGCACAGTTCAGTCCGCCGGACGTCCGCAGGGACATCCGGCCCGGCCGGAGACGAGGTAACGGCGATGCGCAGAGTCGTCATCACCGGGCTGGGCGCCGTGGCCCCCGGCGGGGTGGGCGTCAAGGAGTACTGGGAGCTGCTCACCGCGGGCCGCTCCGCCACCCGCACCATCTCCTTCTACGACGCCTCCCCGTTCCGCTCCCGGGTCGCCGCCGAGTGCGACTTCGACCCGGCCGCCGCCGGGCTCACCCCGCAGGAGATCCGCCGCCTCGACCGGGCCGCCCAGTTCGCCGTGGTCAGCACCCGCGAGGCGGTCGCCGACAGCGGCCTCGACCCCGGCGCGCTGGACCCGGGCCGGATCGGCACCTCGCTCGGCAGCGCCGTCGGCTGCACCACCAGTCTGGAGCGGGAGTACGTCGTCGTCAGCGACGGCGGCCGCCACTGGAACGTCGACCACACCTACGCGGTACCCGAGCTGTACCGGCACTTCGTGCCCAGCTCCATGGCCGCCGAGGTGGGCCGCGCCGCCGGAGCCGAGGGCCCCGCCGCCGTGGTCTCCACCGGCTGCACCTCGGGCCTGGACTCCATCGGCCACGCCGTCGAACTGATCCGGGAGGGCACCGCCGACGTCATGATCACCGGCGCGACGGAGGCCCCCATCTCGCCGATCACCTCGGCCTGCTTCGACGCCATCCACGCCACCACCCCGCGCAACGACACCCCCGAGAGCGCCTGCCGCCCCTTCGACCGCACCCGCAGCGGGCTCGTCCTCGGCGAGGGCGCCGCCGTGCTCGTCCTGGAGGAACTGGAGAGCGCCCGGCGGCGCGGCGCCCACATCTACGCGGAGATCGCCGGCTTCGCCGCCCGCTGCAACGCGTACCACATGACCGGCCTCAAGCCCGACGGCCGGGAGATGTCCGAGGCCATCGACGCCGCCCTGGCCGAGGCGCGGATCGACGGCGGCGACATCGGCTACATCAACGCCCACGGCTCCGGCACCAAGATGAACGACCGCCACGAGACCGGCGCCTTCAAGCGCAGCCTCGGCCACCACGCCTACGAGACCCCGATCAGCTCCATCAAGTCCATGATCGGGCACTCCCTCGGCGCCATCGGCTCCCTGGAGATCGCCGCCTGCGCCCTGGCCATGGAGCACGGCGTGCTGCCGCCCACGGCCAACCTCCGCGACCCCGACCCCGAACTCGACCTCGACTACATCCCGCTGACCGCCCGCGAGCAGCGCGCCGACGTGGTCCTCAGCGTCGGCAGCGGCTTCGGCGGCTTCCAGAGCGCCATGGTGCTCGCCCGCCCGGAGAGGAGCGCCGCATGACAGCCACCACCGTGGTGACCGGACTCGGGATCGCCGCCCCCAACGGGCTCGGCACCGACGACTTCTGGAAGGCCGCACTCGCCGGAGAGAGCGGCCTGGCGGAGCTCACCCGCTTCGACGCCTCGCAGTACCCGTCGGGCGTCGCGGGCGAGGTCCCCGGCTACACGGCCGAGGAGCACATCCCCAGCCGGCTGCTGCCGCAGACCGACCACATGACCCGGCTCGCGCTCACCGCCGCCGAGTGGGCCGTCGAGGACGCGGGCGTCCGGCCGGACGAACTGCCGGAGTACGGCATGGGCGTGGTCACCGCGGCCTCCGGCGGCGCCGTCGAGTTCGGCCAGCGCGAACTGCAGAACCTGTGGAGCCAGGGCAAGGAATACGTCAGCGCGTACCAGTCCTTCGCCTGGTTCTACGCCGTCAACACCGGCCAGATCTCCATCCGGCACAAGATGCGCGGCCCCAGCGGCGTCCTCCTCACCGAGCAGGCGGGCGGGATCGACGCCCTCGGCCAGGCCCGCCGTCACATCCGCAAGGGCGTACCGCTCGTCGTCTCGGGCGGTGTCGACGCGGCCCTGTGCCCCTGGGGCTGGGTCCCGCAGATCGCCTCCGGGCTGATGAGCACCGAGCGCGACCCCGCCCGCGCCTATCTGCCCTTCGCCGCCGCGGCCTGCGGCTACGTCCCCGGCGAGGGCGGCGCCATCCTCGTCACGGAGGACGCGGAGTCCGCCCGCGAACGCGGCGCCCCGCGGATCTACGGCGAGATCGCCGGCTACGCGGCCACCCTGGACCCGGGCGAGGACCCCGGCTCCTGCCGGCTGGCCCGCGCGGCGCGCAACGCCCTCGCCGACGCCCGCGTCGCGCCCGGCGAGGTGGACGCGGTCTTCGCCGACGCCTCCGGGGTCCCGGCCCTCGACCGGGCCGAGGCGCGGGCCCTGGAGGACGTCTTCGGTCCGCACGGCGTGCCCGTCACCGCGCCCAAGAGCATGACCGGGCGGCTGCTCGCCGGCGGCGCGGCCCTCGACGCCGCCACCGCGCTGCTGTCCCTGCGCGACGGCGTCATCCCGCCCACCGCCAACGTCACCGAGGCGGACCCGGAGCACCGCCTCGACCTCGTCACCGGGGACCCGAGGGAGGCGGACCTGCGCACGGTGCTGGTCCTCGCCCGCGGCCACGGCGGCTTCAACGCGGCCCTCGTCCTGCGCCGGCCCGCCTGACGGCGGCCGCCGGGCCGGGATCGCCGGCCGGGCCCGGCGGGATCCGCCACGGGCTCGTCCGGACCCGCCCGTCCGGCCACCGGGCGGCCTGCCCCGGGGCCGGCGGCGACCGGCGGAACACCCCGGCGACCGTCAACCGGCCCGCCGGCCGGGTGACGCCGCCGGCACCTGGCCACCGCGTCAACCGAACAACCCGTCCATCCGGTCACCGGTCCACCCGGACCCACCCGAACCACCGGTCCACCCGGCCACAGTCCACCCGGACTCCCCGGCCACCTGCCCGCCCGGTCGCCAGGGCAGGCCCGTCACCGCCCGCCGGGCCACCCGGGCCCGGCGGCCACCGCACCGACCCGCCGATCCGCGCGGACCGACGCGCGTTGGCTCATCGATCACAGAGAGGACCCACCATGGCGCCGACCACGGCCACGACCACCACCACGACCGAGGTGACCCTCGCCGACCTCACCCGGATGCTCCGCGAGAGCGCCGGTGAGGAGGAGGGCGTCGACCTCGACGGCGACGTCCTGGACACCACCTTCATCGACCTCGGCTACGACTCGCTCGCGCTGCTCCAGGTCATCGGCCAGATTCAGCGCGAGTACGGACGGGAGATACCGGACGACGCGGTCGTCGACGCGGAGACCCCGCGCGCACTGCTCGAACTGGTCAACGCGGGCCGGGACCAAGCTTCCTGACCGCGTATCCCCAGCGCCGGCGCGGGAACCCCCGCCCGCGCCGGCCCCGGCCGCCCGCCGTCACCCGGCGGGGCGGCCACCGGCACCCGCCGGACAGCGCGCCGAGAAGGAGGGCATCCGATGCCGTCGCTCACCACCCACACCGCCGTGGTCCGCAGGCTCGTGGTCAGTCCCGGAGCCGCGCCCGCCGAAGACTCCGCCCCGGCCCGCCCCTCGCGGCGACGACCGCCGCCGTCTCCGCGGTGCTGCGCGCCTTCGGCCGGCCGCCGGAGTCCCTTCCGGCCCGCACCGTCGTCCACATCGGCGCCGACACCGCCGCCGTCCCCGCGTCCGCCGCCGACCGCCCGGGGCCCGAGCACGAGGGTTTCCCGGTGCGCGCCTCGGCTTCCCCGGGCCGCGCCCTGCGCCGTGCCCGGGACGAACTCCGCTCCGGGGCAACCGACTTCGCGCTCGTCGCGGGCTTCGGCGAGCCAGGGCCCGGCGCCATCACCGTGTACGCGCTGCGGCGCGCCGCCGAGGCCGTGGCCGAAGGCGACCCCGTCCTCGGCGTCCTCGACCCCGCCGCCCCGGCGACGACCCCGACGAGCCGCCCGTGCTGCGGCCCCTCAAACACGGCGGCCCGCTCGCCGACCCGGACGCGCCCCGGCTGCTGCTCTGGTCGGGCCGCGACGAGGCCGACGAGGCCGCCGTACGCGCCGTGCTGCGCCCGCTGCTCGACGGACTCCCGCCCGAGGCGTTCCCCGCCCTGCCGGCCACCGTGCCCTGCGAACGGGCCCCCGGCCCGGTGCGCGCCTCGGCCGTCACCACCGCCGGGGGAGCACCCGCCGCCGTCGACGGGGCGAAGGCCGTCACCGCGCACCATCCCCGCCCGGTCGCCCTCCTCTTCCCCGGCCAGGGCTCCCAGCACCTCGGGATGGCGGCCGGGCTCTACGGGCGCGAACCGGTGTTCACCGCCGCCGTCGACGCGGTGCTCGCCCTCTTCGGCGAGGACGGCCCGGCGGTCCGCGCCGACTGGCTGGCCGGTGCCGCCGGAGGGGCACCTGCCGTGGACATCGACGATGTGCGCCGCGCGCAGCCGCTGCTCTTCGCCGTCGACTACGCCCTCGGCCGCATGGTCATCGGCTGGGGCGTGCGCCCCGCCGCTCTGCTGGGCCACAGCGCGGGCGAACTGGTGGCCGCCGTCCTCGCCGGAGTCGTCTCGCTGCCCGACGCGGTCACCATGATGCGCGAGCGGGTGCGGCACGCCGTGCGCATCCCCCCGGGCGGCATGCTCGCGGTCGCGGCCTCCGAGGACACCCTCCGCCCGTATCTGCGCGGGGACGTGGCCGTCGCCGCCGTCAACGCCCGGGCGCAGACGATGCTCGCGGGCCCGGACGAGCCGCTGGCCGCGGTCGCCGCCGCCCTGCGCGCCGACGGCCACACCGTCGTGGCCGTCCCCGCCACCAGCCCCTTCCACTGCCCGGCGATGGCCCCCGCCTCCGACGCCGTCGAGGAGGCGTACCGCGAGATCCGTCTCAACGAGCCCCGACTTCCCCTGTACTCCGGCTACACGGGCGAGCTGATGACCCCGGAGGAGGCCCGCAGCCCGCGCTTCTGGGCCCGGCAGCTCACCGACACCGTCTGGTTCCGGCCCGCCCTGGACCAGTTGCTCGCCGTGGACGACATGCTGCTCGTCGAGGCCGGGCCCCGGCAGACGCTGACCGCGTTCGCCCGCCGGCACCGGGCCGTACGGCTCGGGGCCTCGGCGGCCCTGCCGCTGCTCCCGGCCCGGCCGGGGCCGCCCGGGGCCGACCGCTCCTCCGTCCTGGCCGCCGCCGCACGGATCTGGCAGGAGGGACACGCCCTCGACCCGGAAGCCCTGTCCCGGCTGTGGACCTGGCAGGCGGCCCCGGACACCTCGGACGCTCTGGACTCCCTGGACAGGCCGGACGCCTCGGACATCGCGCACGCCCTGGACGCCCCGGCCGGGACCCGGCCGCAGGCCGCCCCGGCGGCGGGCGTCTCCGCGCCCACCGTTTCCGCACCCGGAACATGAGAACCGGGCGGGGGAGGGCCGTGCGGGGGATCGGCCGCGCTCTGCGCCGGGCGGCGGCCGCGGTGACCGACGCGGTGATCGGGGCCGGCTGCCTGTGGATGCCGCCGCTGCCGCCGGCGGAGGCGGAGCGGCGCCATCCGGCAACGGCGGCGAGGCAGCCGGTGGCGGGACCGCTGCGGGCAGGACCACCGGCCGCCCACCCGGAACGCCTGCGCCCGGACCTCCCGCTGACGGCCACCGAACGCGCCCTGGCCCGCCAACTGACACCCGGCACCGGCCCGTCGGACGGCACCCCGTAGCCCGTACCGGCCGCCTCCTCGCCGGTGGCCCTCCGGGTCTCGGCCGGACGGGCGGAAGGAGCGGGCGGCAGGGCCGGCGGACGTGGCGGACAGCCGCCGGGGAGCCGTGAGGCCGAGAGCACCGGCCCCGGCGGGAAAGCCGCGGACCTCAGGCGGAGGACGAGGGCAAGCACGCGGCGCGACCGCCCGCGCGCGGCAGCGCACAGTGCGGGATCGATGAAGGATCCGGGAAAGCGGAGCCCGAGACGGGGGGAGCCGGCGGAAGAGGGTGCCGAATCACGGGTTCGCCCGGCCCGTCGCCCCCAGCGGCGCCGGACCGGGCACCTCACCCTGCTGAGCGGGTGCCCCCGTTCACCCGGTATAGGCATGCCGGATTCGGTGCTTTCCGCACCGCCCCGGGCGCCGGGGCCGGCGGCCCCCCCCGTAACCGCCGGTACGGGCAAGCCCTCCACGTGCGCTGGTCGGACGCCGCCGATGGCGTCGGCCGGTGTCACGAAGGCAGGCCGGGGGACTACCGACCGAGCCGGCCACCACTGCCGTCCAGCTGCCCACATCCCTCAACACCGCGCCGGCACACGGGACCATGCGAGCGCGAAGCCACGGGGGCGCGGCCCGTGTCACGGCAACGAGCGGGTGAGCCATACCACTTCACCGTTGTCTTCCGTGGAAACGTGGTCCCGCTCGAACCCGAGCTTCTCCAGGACGTGGAGCGAGGGGGTGTTCCACGTGCCGACGGTCGACCAGAGCCGTTTCCGCCCGGTCGCGGCAGCGGCGTCGAGCACCGCGCGGGCCGCCTCGGTGGCGTAGCCCCGCCCGTGCACGCGCTGGAACAACTCGTAGGCGATCTCGGGCTCCTCCAGGGTGGAGCGGCCGGTGATCAGCCCGCAGTAGCCGATGAAGTCGCCCTCGTCGCGGCGCTGGATGGGGAGCAGCGCGATGCCCGTCGCCGTCGTCTCGGTGAGCAGCTTCGCGATGGCCGTCCGGATGTGCTCGACCGTGGGCGTCCCGTCGCCGCGTTCGGACAGGAGGGCGCAGAACTCCGCGGCGTCCGACTCGGCCCACGGCCGCAGTATCAGCCGCTCCGTCTCAAGGTGGAACGGCATCGTCTCGTATGCAGGCATGGGGCCCACGGTGCCCCACGGGTCAGCCCGAAGCACAGGTGGCGTGCCGGGTGGAGCCCAGCGGGACGACGAGCCGGCCGGCCCGGTCCAGCCGGACGGTCCCGCGCGCCCCGGCGGTCACCGGACTGCCGCAAGACGTCGTCCGCCTCGCCGCGCGGGACTAGCCTGCGGGTATGGACATCGCGGAGCTGGCCGACGCGGCCTGGGCCCTGACCGGTGGCGGACAGGGCCGGACCGTGCTCGGGATCGCGGGGCCGCCCGGAGCCGGCAAATCCACCCTCGCCACGGCCCTGGCCGACCGGATCGAACGGCGGCACGGTGCGGGGGCGGCCGGCTATCTGCCGCTGGACGGCTTCCACCTCTCCAACCGTCAGCTCGAACGCCTCGGACTCACCGCCCGCAAGGGCTCCGCGCCCAGCTTCGACGTCTGGGGTTACGAGGCCCTGCTCCGCCGCGTCCACGAGGACACCGGCCGGGACATCTACGTGCCGGACTACGACCGCACCCTCCACGAGCCCGTCGCGGCCCGCCATCTGCTGCGTCCGGACACGCGTCTGGTCGTCACCGAGGGGAACTACCTCGCCTGCGTGGCGCCGGGCTGGTCGGAGGCGCGCCGGCTGATGGCGGAGGTCTGGTACGTCGAGACGCCCGACGCCGTACGGGACGCGCGTCTGGTCGAGCGGCAGCTCGCGGGCGGCCGGGACGCGGCCGGGGCCCGCGCCTGGGTGGACGGCAACGACCACCCCAACGGCGAGTGGGTCAAGGAGTCCCGGGCCCAGTGTGACCGGATCATCCCGGAACTCGACCTGACCGGCACCGGCCGGGACTGACAGAAGCCGCCGCGGCCGGGAGAGCGGAAGTCCCCGGCCAGGGCATCCTCGCGCGACCGGCGACCGGCGACCGGCGACCGGCGACCGGCGACCGGCGACCGGCGACCGGCGACCGGCGACCGGCGACCGGCGACCGGCGACCGGCGCCTGCGCGCCGCCCCACCCCGCCCCGCAGCGGCCTGCAACAACCTCGGAGATTGGTCTAGACATCACCAACACCCGCCACTACTCTCCCAGTTGGTCTAGACCGCCGGGGCTGCTCCCCACCAACTCCCCACCCCACCCCCGCAGCCCCGCTCCTCACCCGAGCCGAAGAGCCGGGCCCGTGCCGACCCCGCGGGCCCGGGCCACCCCCACGTCTTCTGGAGCGACTCATGCGCAGAAAGATCTCCACCACCCTGCTCGGCCTCGGCATCGCCGGCGTCTCCCTCTTCGCCACCACCGGCAGTGCCCAGAGCCACGGCTACACCGACTCCCCGATCAGCCGGCAGGCGCTCTGCGCCAACGGCACCGTGCAGAACTGCGGCGGCATCCAGTGGGAGCCGCAGAGCGTCGAGGGCCCCAAGGGCTTCCCGGCCGCCGGCCCCGCCGACGGCGCCATCTGCTCCGGCGGCAACGGCCGGTTCGCCGCACTGGACGACCCGCGCGGCGGCCAGTGGCCGGCCACCGGCGTCCGGTCGGGGGAGAGCCGCACCTTCACCTGGCGGCTCACCGCCCGGCACGCCACCACGGACTTCCGGTACTTCATCACCCGGAACGGCTGGGACCCCTCCCGGCCGATCACCCGGGCCGCGCTGGAGTCCCAGCCGTTCCTGACCGTCCCCTACAACGGCCGTCAGCCGGACGCCACGGTGACCCACCAGGGCACCATGCCGGGCGGTAAGTCCGGCCGGCATGTGATCGTCGCCGTCTGGGACGTCGCCGACACCGGCAACGCCTTCTACTCCTGCTCCGACGTGCGCTTCTAGACCTTCTGGACCTTCTGGACCGAACGTCCGGATCGCCCCGGGCCCTCGGCGCCCGGCCGCGCAGCGCAGAGGCGCGGACAAGACGCGAGGGGCCCCTCCGCCGGAACGGAGGGGCCCCTCGTATGCGTGTGCGCCGCCAGGGACTCGAACCCCGGACCCGCTGATTAAGAGTCAGCTGCTCTAACCAACTGAGCTAGCGGCGCGTGCTGACGCCCGGCCATCCTACCCGGTCCGCCGGGGTGCTCCCGCCCGGATCTCCGCCCGGGTCCCCGGCCCCCGGAGCCCCGCCGCCGTCCTCAGAACGTGAGGGACAGCGCCAGCGGCGCCGCCCGGCGGTTGAGCGTCTCGGCCGCCTGGCGCAGCCGGTGGGCACGCTCGATCGGCAGCGAGAGCGCCAGACAGCCGACGGTCTTGCCGGCGGCGATGGGCACGGCGGCGCAGACCGTGCCCACGGCGTACTCCTGGAGGTCGAGCACGGGAACGGTGGACGGCTGGTGGTCCAGCCTGCTGAAGAGGACCTTCTCGTCGGTGATGGTCCGCGAGGTGAAGCGGGCCGTCTTGTGCCGGGCGAGGTGGTCCTGGCGGCCGTTGTGGTCGAGCTGGGTCAGCAGGCACTTGCCGACCGCGCTGGCGTGCGCCGCCGAGCGGAAGTCCACCCACTCGTTGACCTTCGGGGTGTCCGGCCCGTGGGCGCACTGGGTGATCCGCACCTCGCCGTCGACGTAGCGGCTCAGATAGACCGCGGCGCCCAGGGTGTCGCGCAACTCCTCCAGATGGCGCTGGAGTTTGTCGGCGAGGGCCTTCTCCCGGGCGGCGGAGCCGAGCAGCAGCAGCGTCCGGCCGACGGCGAACACGCCGTCCGCGGCCTCGTCCACATAGCCCTCGCGGCGCAGCATCCGCAGCATGGGCGTGAGCCGTTCCATCGGCAGGTCGGTCTCGCGCGCCAGCTCTTCCCCGGTGACGCCGCCGTGGTGGCGGGCGACGCTCTCCAGAACGCGCAGGGCGTGCTGGACCGCGTGGAAGGGCGCGGTCGGCTCGGGCTGCTGCGCCACGGTGTCCCCCTACAGGTGTGACCGTTTGCATCGTCGCCGCGCTCCTGGTTACGGGGAAGTCCGTCCCCGCGGGGCCGTCCTCCGCCGCGGCCACGGGCCGGGCTGCACCCACGATAGCGGCCAAGAGGCCGCCGGCGTGGCCGAGTTGTGCACACCGGTGGCGCACTTTCCCCGTTGCCGGGGAAGCGCGCCACCGTGGCATATGCCGTGGTCACGGACCGGGTGCGGGAGGCTCGGACAGCCGTCCGCAGGAACGGTACGGCGGTGCCGTCCGGCGCCGGGGAACGCCCGCCGCCCGCACCCGCGCCGCGGTGTCAGAGCACGGCGCTCAGGAACTCCCGGGTCCGCTCGTGCTCGGGCTCGGAGAAGATCTTCTCCGGTGGCCCGGACTCGATGACCCGTCCCGCGTCGAACATCAGCACGTCGTCGGAGATGTCCCGCGCGAAGTTCATCTCGTGGGTGACGACCAGCATGGTGATGTCCGTGGTGTGCGCGATGTCCCGCAGCACGTCGAGCACACCGGCCACCAGCTCCGGGTCGAGCGCCGAGGTCACCTCGTCGAGCAGCAGCACCTTCGGCCGCATGGCCAGCGCCCGCGCGATGGCCACCCGCTGCTGCTGGCCGCCGGACAGATGGTTCGGGTAGGCGTCGGCCTTGTCCGACAGACCCACCAGGTCGAGCAGTTCACGGCCCCGCTCGGTGGCCTCGTCCTTGCTCATCCCCAGCACGTGGACCGGGGCCTCGGTGATGTTGCGGAGCACCTTCATATTGGGGAAGAGGTTGAACTGCTGGAAGACCATGCCGATCTTCTTGCGCACCTCACGGGTGTGCCGCTCGCCCGCCGGGACGAGCTTGCCGTTCTTCTCCTCGTGGGTGAGGTATTCGCCGTCGACGGAGATGGTGCCCTCGTCCGGCTTCAGCAGGGTCATCAGCAGCCGCAGAATCGTCGTCTTACCGGAGCCCGAGGGGCCGATCAGCGTGACGTGCTTCCCGGCATCCACGGTGAAGTCCAGATGGTTCAGCACCGTATTGCTGCCGAACCGCTTGGTCACCCCGTCGAAACGGATCAGCTCACTGCCGGCCGCCGGGGCCGGGGTCGCGTTCGGGGAACTGCTTTCAGCGGACAAGACGACGCTCCAGGGCTCGCATGAGGAGGGAAGCCGGGTAGGCGATGAGAATGAAGGCGATGCCGACGACCGTGATCGGCTCGGTCATGACGAAGGTCTCGGACCCGAACTGGCGGGCCTCGCCGAGCATCTCGAGCACACCGATCGTGGCGATCATCGGGGAGTCCTTCAGCATCGCGATGACGTAGTTGCCGAGTGCGGGCACGACCCGCCGGATCGCCTGCGGCAGGATCACCGCGGACCAGGTGCGCGTCCGCGGCAGGCTCAGCGCGGTGGCCGCCTCCCACTGGCCGCTGGGCACACCCTCGATACCGGCGCGGTACACCTCGGCGGTGTACGTCGAGTAGTGCAGACCGAGCCCGATGACACCGGTGGTCAGCGCGGAGAAGGTGAGACCCCACTCGGGCAGCACGTAGTAGAGGAAGAAGAGCTGCACCAGCAGCGGCGTGTTGCGGATGAACTCCGTGAACATCTGCACCGGCCAGCGCACCGCCCGCAGCGCCGAGCGCTGCGCCAGGGCCCAGAAGAGGCCGAGCGCGAAGGCGATGAGCGAGCCCAGCACCAGTGCCTGGAGGGTGACGAGGAGACCCCGCCAGAAATCCGGCATGAAGTCGGCGACCGCCGACCAGTCCCACTGCATCAGATACCCCCAGCGCCGGCCGCGTCGGCCGAGATGTCGGTGCGCTCACGGAGATTGAGCTTGCTCAGCAACCCGCCGCCCTTCGCGGGCCGCTGCCCGATCCGGGTCTTCGCCTGCCGCTCGACCACCCGCATGCCGCGGGTCAGGACGAAGGCGAGCACGAAGTACATCACCAGGATGATCGTGTAGACGGGGGCGCTCTCACCGGTCGCGTTGCGGATCAGCGAGGCGCCGAAGGCCATGTCGCCGACACCCATGATCGACACCAGGGCGGTGCCCTTGAGCAGCTCGATCAGCAGGTTGTTGAAGGGCGGCAGCATCTCCGGCCAGGCCTGCGGCAGGACGATCCGCCGCATCCGCTGCATCGGCGTGAAGCTGAGCGCGATGCCCGCCTCCCGCTGCGCCGGCGACACCGCCTGCACGGCGCCGCGCACGACCTCCGAGCCGTACGCCCCGTAGGACAGGCCCAGCGCCAGCGTGGCCGCCCACAGCGGCAGCAGCTGCCAGCCGAAGGCGACCGGCAGGACGAAGAACAGCCAGAACATCAGTACCAGGGCCGAAGTGCCCCGGAAGACCTCCATGTAGAGGCCCGAGAGGAAGCGGACGATCCACAGCCGGTGCGTCCGGGCGATGCCGACCGTGAAGGCGACGACGGCGCCGAGGGCCGCGCTGTAGACCGTCAGCTGGACGGTGACCCAGAGGCCTTCGAGGAGGAGTTGCCACAAACCCCAGGTGATCTCACTCATGGTGTGCACTTCTCCTCTGCGGTCAGATCCGTCATCTGCTCCTCCGAGAAGCCGAAGGGCCGCATGATCCGCAGAAGTTCACCGCTGTCCTTCATCTTGTGGAGCTCGCGGTTGAAGGCGTCCCGGAGATTCGTTTCGGCTTTGCGGAAGGCGAAGGCCCCGGCGTCGACGACGGGCTCACCGTCCACGACCGGCTGGATCTCCTCGGTCGCCTCCACGCGCTTCGACTTGGTCTCCTTGATGACGTTCCGCACGGTCACGGCCGTGCCCGCGAAGACGTCGGCCCGCCCCTGCTCGACCGCCAGGAGTCCGGCCAGCTGGTCCGGCAGGGTCATGATGTTCTTGACCCCGGCGTCCTCGGCGTAGCCGATCTCGGCATAGCCGACACCCGTGGCGAGGGTCGCACCGGCCTCGGCGACGTCCTTGTAATCGTTGAGGTTCTTGGGATTGCCCTTGCGGACGATGAAGGCGTCGAGCATCTGGTACTCGGGGTCCGCGAAGAGCACCTGCCGGCAGCGTTCGGGATTGATGTACATCCCGGCGGCGACCACATCGAACTGCTGCGAGTTCAGACCGGAGATCAGCGAACCGAACTCCGTCGGGAACGGCTGGACCTTCGGTACCCCGAGCCGTTCGAAGATGCGGGCGGCCACCTCCGGCGCGTAGCCGGTCATCTCGCCGTCCTTGCCGATATAGCTGTACGGCTGCTCGCCCGCCAGCCCCAGTTTCACAACACCCTGCGCCCGCAGGCGCTCCAGAAGATCTCCCCCGTCCTTGACATCGGCGGTGGAGACCCGGCTGCAACCGACCGCCCCCAACGCGCTCAAAGCCGCCGCCCCTGCGAGCAGGGAGCGGCGGCCGATCCGGTACGTATCGTTCCCGCGTGGTCGAGCCATGGGCGGCTCGCTACCCGAAGAGCAAGAATTCATGCCGCCCTTTTCCAGCCTTAACCGAGCTGAGACCGCCGCCGGTTCTGTTGTCATTGATCCACTTGCGCCACCATAAGAGCCCGCCGTCCGCACCGGCCGGGACCCGTCCGGGACGACTGACAGGAGCATCCGAATGACCGACTCCGCACCGCGTGACCGCTCCGCCCGGCACATCGAGGTGTCCTTGGCCAAACGCGGTGTGACCTGCACCGCGCGCCTCCTCGACGACCGTGCTCCGATCACCTGCGAAGCCGTCTGGAACGCGCTGCCGCTCGGCGGCGACGTCTACCACGCCAAGTACGCGCGGAACGAGATCTACACCCTGCTCCCGCCGTTCGCCCCCGCCGAACCCCCGCTGGAGAACCCGACGATCACCCCGATCCCCGGCGACCTCTGCTACTTCACCTTCACGGACACCCAGCTCGGCACCAAGTCCTACGGCTACGAGGAGCAGGCCGGGCACCGGGGGCAGCGGCAGGTCATCGACCTCGCGCTGTTCTACGAGCGGAACAACCTGCTGATCAACGGGGACGCGGGCTGGCTCCCCGGCATCGTCTGGGGCGCGGTCGTCGACGGCCTCGACCGCATGGCCGAGGCCTGCCAGGACCTGTGGCGGGCCGGGGCGCTGGGGGAGAGCCTCACCTTCCGGCGGGTCTGACCGACGGGTGCCCGCGGCCCGGGCCCTGCGCCGTCCCGCGAGGACGGGCCGGGCCCGGACCGCACCGCGAACGCCCCGGTCAGCCCGCGGCGGGCGGCGGCACCTCGTCCGCGACGCCCGCCTCGTACAGCGCGTGCGCCGCGCGCAGCACCAGAGCGTCCGCGTGCCGGGGCCCCACCAGCTGCACCCCGATCGGCAGTCCGTCGCCGTCCAGCCCGCAGGGCACGGTCGCGGCGGGCTGCTGCGTGAGGTTGAACGGATAGCTGAACGGCGTCCAGCCCGTCCACCGCGCGTACCCGGAGCCCTTGGGCACCTCGGCGCCCGCCTCGAACGCGGTGCCCGGCATCGTCGGCGTCACCAGCAGGTCGTACGTCTCGTGGAAGCGGCCCATCTCCCGGCCCAGCGCCATCCGGACGTCCACCGCCGTCAGATAGTCCAGCGCGCTGTACGCCGCGCCCTGCTCCGCCACCTCGCGCAGCGCCGGCTCCAGCAGCTCCAGCCGCTCCGGGCCGAGCGGCTGCACCACCCGCGCCACCCCGCTGAACCACAGGGTGTGGAACGCCTCCACCGGGTCCTCCGCGAGCGGTGGTTCGGCCTCCTCCACCTGGGCCCCCAGCGAGGACAGCAGATCCACCGCCCGGCGTACCGCGGCCGCCACCCGCGGCTCGACGGCCACCCGCCCGCCGAACGAGGCGCTGTACGCCACCCGCAGCCCCGCCACCGCCTCCGTTCCGCGGTCCAGACCCTCCGCGAAGGCGGCCGGCGCCCGGTCGGACTGCGACCAGTCCCGCCAGTCCGGGCCCGTGATCACGTCCATCATCAGCGCCGCGTCCCGGGCGTCCCGGGTCATCGGGCCCACATGGGCCAGCGTCCCGAACGGGCTCGCCGGGTACAGCGGTACCCGGCCGTACGTCGGCTTCAGCGCGAAGATCCCGCAGAAGGAGCCGGGGATGCGGACCGAGCCGCCGCCGTCCGTGCCCAGGCTCAGCGGTCCCGCGCCCACCGCGACCGCCGCCGCGCTCCCGCCGCTCGACCCGCCCGCCGTGCGGCGCGGATCGTACGGATTGACGGTCACCCCGTGCCGCGGGCTGTCGGTGACCCCCTTCCAGCCGAACTCGGGGGTCGTCGTCTTGCCGGTGAACACCGCGCCGTGCTCCCGCAGCCGGGCCACCGCCGGGGCGTCCTCCTGCCAGGCGGCCGGATCACCGGCGTCCACGGTGTGCGAACCCCGCAGGGTGGGCCCGCCGCGCAGCAGCAGCAGATCCTTCACGGACACCGGCACGCCGTCGACCAGCCCGGCCGGCTCGCCGCGCAGCCAGCGACACTCGGACTCGGCGGCCTGCGCAAGGGCGCTCTCGGCGTCCACCCGCACATGGGCGCCCACCACCGGCTCGGTCCGCTCGATCCGCTCCAGGACGGCGCGGGCCACCTCGACGGGGGAGAAGGCGCGGGTGGCGTAGCCCGCGAGCAGGCGGGTGGCCGTGAGGTCGCAGAGCTCGGTCATCGGGGCCTCCAGGGGATGCGCGGGGAGCTGCGGGTGGCGGGTGGGTGCGGGGTGGCTGCGCGGGTGCGGGGCGGACGCCCGAGGCGCCCGCGGTGCCGCGCCCGGGGCCGGGGTGGGGGCGGGGCCCGACCGGAACCCGCCGGGAGCGCCGGGAGCGTCCGGGCCGCTCGGGGCGCCGGCGCTCAGGGCACCGGAACGTAACCGAGCCGTTTGTCGACCACGTTGACCAGCGGTTTCCCGGCCACCCAGCGGTCGAAGTTGTCCATGAACTGCTCGGCCAGGGCGTCGCGCCAGCCCACCGTGTCCCCGCTCATGTGCGGGGAGACCAGCAGTCCCGGGGCGTCCCACAGCGGGCTGTCCGGCGGGAGGGGCTCCTCCTCGAAGACGTCCAGCGCGGCGCCCGCGAGCGAGCCCTTGACCAGGGCCTCGGTCAGATCGCGTTCCACCACCAGCTGTCCCCGCCCGACATTGATGAACCGGGCTGTCGGACGCATGAGCGAAAAAGCTTCCGCGCCGAACATTCCGTGGGTGTCGTCCGTCAGCGGAGCCGCGGCAATCACCCAGTCGGCGGAAGGCAGAAGATCTTTCAGCGCCGCGTTGTCGTACACGCGATGAAATTCCGCGTCATTTTCCCGCGCGGTGCGCCCGACGAGTTCCACGACGACACCCAGTGCCGCGAGCGTACGCCCGATCGCCCGGCCGATCGGGCCGGAGCCCGCCACCACCGCGCGGCTGCCCGCCAGCCGCATCGTTTCCCGGTGCCGCCATTGCCGCCGTTGCTGGAGTTCCCAACTGCCCGGAAAATCCTTGGCCAAGGCGATCACGAGCCCGGCGACGTACTCCGCGATGGGCTGCTCGAAGATCCCCCGGGCATTGGTCACCACCGCGTCCGAGTCCGTCAGCTCCGGGAAGAGCAGCCGGTCGACCCCCGCGCTGGCGGTGTGCACCCAGCGCGGCCGGCGCCCCTCGCCCGGCCAGGCGCTGCGGAGCACATCGGTGGTGAAGTCCCACACCAGCAGGGCGTCGGCGGAGGGCAGCAGCGCCGCCAGCGACTCCGCGTCGCGGGCGTGCACGACTCGGGCCCGGCCGGAGAGCCGGTCGAGCCGGGGGGCGGGCTCGCCGCCGAGGACGAGCAGGGTGCTGTCGGTCATGGGTGGGAAACCATTTCGAAACGTCTCTCCGCTTCGCTGGAGAGGAGCCGGGAAAAACGGCGGGAGAACTGGGATTGACCACGCTAGGGACCGGAAACTACCTTCGTCAATACGGGTAATGCCGACCCGGGTTACGACGTGTCGGCTTCTGTCCCGGCGCCCCGGCGTGCACGGCTTTCGCTTCTGTGGTACCGCCCTCTTTCCTCGGCTTCGGCCTGCCCTCCGTTCGTATTGGGGCTTCGGAATGGACATCTCTTTTCTGGGTGGCCCGCGTCCGCAACGTGGCGTGGGTGTCGTGGCACCGTTCGATTTCGCGCTGGACCGGGAGCTGTGGCGCTGGGCTCCCGATCAGGTGTCGCTGCATCTGACCCGTACGCCGTTCGTGCCGGTCGAGGTCAGCCTCGACCTGGCCCGGCTGGTCAGTGAGCACGAGACCCTCCGGGAGGCCACGCACACGCTGCGCGCGGTCAGCCCCGAGGTCGTGGCCTACGCCTGCACCTCCGGCAGCTTCGTCGGCGGCCTGGCCGGTGAGCGCGCCATGTGCGCGGCGATGGCCCAGGCGGGTGAGATCCCGGCGCTGACCACCTCCGGTGCCCTGCTGGAGGCGCTGGCGGAGATCGGGGCCCGGCGCATCGCCCTGGTCACGCCGTACACCGCCTCCGTCACCCAGTCCCTGGAGGAGTATCTGGCGGAGGGCGGGGTCACCGTCACCGACCGCGAGTTCCTCGGCCTGACCTGCCACATCTGGAAGGTCTCCTACCGGTCGGTGGTGGAGATGGCCCGGCGGGCGGTCACCCACGGCGCGGACGCGCTCTTCATCAGCTGTACGAATCTGCCGACGTATGACGCCATCCCGCAGCTGGAGGCGGAGCTGCGGATGCCGGTGCTGTCGGCCAATCAGGTGACGATGTGGTCGGCGCTGCGGCGGATCGGGGAGCGGGCGGTGGGGCCGTACCAGGCGCTGCTCGACCCGGTGGCCAGACGCGGTCCGGCGTCGATGACGGCCTCGCCCCCCGCACCCTCGGCGCCGCCCCGCAGGCGGTGCCCCGGCACAGTCCGCCGTGCTGCCGGAGAGCCCGGGGCGGCGGAGGTGCTCGGCGGCCCGGGCGGGCTCGGCCCCGTGGTGCCGTTCGGGGACGGGCGCGGGGAGCCGGAGGCGGCGTTCGCCGGGGCGGCGGGCGGCGCGGGGCAGAGACCGAGGCGGCGGACGCCCTGGACGCGCCGCTGTACCCGGACGATCCGGCGGCCCGGCACCGCTCTGAACCCGTACGGCGCGTACGGCCGGCAGGCCGAGCGGGAAGGGAGGGGCGGCGAAGACGGGGGGGAGACAGGCACGGCGAGACCGAACAGGCAGGAGAGCGAGACGCATGGCAGAGCTGACGACCCCCGGCACCCCTTCCGGCACGACTACCGGTACGACGGGTGCCGCGATCGGCACGACGGTCGGCCCGGTGGCGGGAGCGGCGCCGGAAACGGCCGCGGTCAGGGCGGCGGAGGCCGGGACGGAGACGGCGGGCGGCCCCGGTGCGGCAGCCGTCGGCTTCCTGTACCCGGGGTACTCCGCCGAGGACGACTACCCGCGGCTGGAGGCCATGCTGGCCGGGGCGGACCCGGGGGACGGCGGTGCCATGGAGCCGGGAAGCGCGGTGACCGGCGGGGCCGGCGCGGGGGACGGGGTCCTCGGTCTGGCCGGTGCCGTCACCGGCGCCACCCCCGCCGTCCGGCTGCCACTCGTCCACACCGACATCGGCGAGGACGCCCACCGTGTCGACGCCCTGCTGGAGATGGGGTCGGCCGCCCGCCTGGCGGCCCGGGTCGACGAGCTGCGCGCGTGGGGCGCGCAGGCCGTCGTCTGGGCCTGCACCAGCGCCAGCTTCGTCTTCGGCCGCGAAGGCGCACAGGAACAGGTGCGCGAACTGGCGCAGGTGGCCGGGCTTCCGGCCTCCAGCACCTCCTTCGCCTTCGCCCACGCCATCGGAGACCTGGGCGTCGAACAGGTGGCCGTCGCCGCCACCTATCCGGAGGACGTCGCCGAGCTGTTCACCGCCTTTCTGAAGTCCTTCGGCACGGAGGTCGTGGCGATGCGCGGCAGCGGCATCATCACGGCCGCCGAGGTCGGTACCTGGGGCTGGGAGGAGGTACGGGCCCTCGCCCGCGCGGGCGACCACCCCGAGGCACAGGCCGTGCTGCTGCCGGACACCGCCCTGCACACCGCCGCGTACATCGCCCGGCTGGAGGCGGAGCTCGGCAAGCCCGTGCTCACCGCGAACCAGGTGACCGTCCGCGAAGGGCTGCGGCTGCTCGCGCACCCGGTGCCGCACCGGCCGCGGCTCGGAGCGCTCTTCTCCACGGCCGCGGCCTGACGGGGAGGAGAAGAGGAGGACGACGGACACGGCCCTCCGGAGCGACGCTCCGGAGGGCCGTGTCCGCGCGCGGCCGGGCGCGGTGCGGAGTCGTGGAGGAGGGCCCCGCGCACCGGCCCGCTACGTCCCCGTGCCGCCCCCGGCCCGGGTCCCGGGCCGGCTTCCCGGCGCGGGGAGGACGGGACGCGTTCCGCCGCCCTGCGGGCACACCCAGGAGGCGGTGCCGTCGACGACCTCGGCCACCGGGGGGTGGCCGTGCCCGCGGACCGGGCACGGGGGAACCGGCGCGCCACCGGCCGCCTCCAGGACGGCCTCCTGCAACTGCCCGGCGAGGTGAGCCACCGCCTCGGCCTCGCTCAGCCCTTCGCCGAGGAGCACCTCCACGGCGGAGCCGTCGCGGAAGGCCAGCGTGACGGCCACGGGGGAGGCGCCGTGCTCTCCGTTACCGGGCCCGGCGTTGTCCCCGGCGCCCGCTCCGGTGCCGTGGACGCGCCCGTCGTCCGCCAGGCCCCCGTCGTCCGTCCGGCTCTCGTCCGGGCGCAGCCGCAGCCGGGAGGTGAAGGCCGCCGGGCCGGGCTCCGGTGCCCCGGGCTCGTCCGGTGCGCCGGTGGTCACCTCCAGGGTGTGACCGGCGGTGTCCCCGAGCTGGTGCAGGATCGCCTCCGCCCAGCTCCGTACGGCGGTGGTGCCGGGGCCCATCGCTACTTCTTCGCCTTGACGGCGGCGGCCCACGTGAGGGTGCCCACCCCGGGCCGCCCGCCGATCCGCACCGGGAAGGTCATGTAGTCCTGGAACTGCACGACGTCATCATGCCGGACCGGCTTGAGCGTGCCGTGGAAGAGGTAGTTCTTCCCCACCACGTGACCGGCGTTCCTCGGCATCGCCTTGCCGTTCTTCCACCACGAGACGCCCCTCTCGCGGACCGGGCCGGTGATGACGGACCGCACCCGCGCGGAGATCCGGAAACCCCAGTTGATCGTGGAGTGGCGGCAGTTGAAGCGGGCGTGGAGTGTGCCGTTGGCGTCGCTCCAGCTCGGGTTCTTGTCGCAGCGCAGGATGGCCGGTCCCCGGCGCTTCACATCCGGTGCCGCCGCGGGGGTGCGGGCTCCGGCCGGTGCCGCGGAGAGGGCGGCGGCCGAGGGCGTTCCCAGGACGGACTGCAGCTGTTTCCGCTCGGCGCCGGTCAGCGCGGGCGCGGAGCCGTCCGGTGCCGCGTCGAGCGTGATGCGCAGGGTGGACTTCCCGCCGTCCCTGACGGCGGTGGAGGTGAAGGTCCGCTTTCCGGCCGGGGCGTCCGCCGCCGTGCCAGGGTGGGCCGCGGCCGGCTGTCCGGCGTTCCCGGGCACCGGCTTGGCGGGTACCGCGTGCACCGTCCCGGTGGCGGGAGCGGCCAGCGCCAGCGCCAGCGCGCTGATCACCGTGGTGTTCCTCAGTGTCTTGAGCATGTGAACTCCCCCGTGCCGCCGCGAAGTCGCCGAGGGCACCCTGCCCACGGGGCGGCGGCGCGCGGGAATCAATCTAGGAGAGCGGAGCGGCTGATTGGAGGGGTTCCGGAGTAATTGGCGATATTCGAACCGTTCTGTCTCATTCGACCATTTATGTGATGAGCGGTGCGGAGAGGGCGGCGGGAAGCGCCGGGAATAACCGGAGTAGCTCTCCGGTTGTCCGGCCGGCACGCGGAAACGCGCACGCGGACCTCGGCAAGCGCGCCGCGTGAGCGCCCGGACAGAGACCCATCAGGGAGGCAGGCCGCATGGCCACCGAGCACGACACCATCCGCGGCACGGCGCGGGGCACCGCCCCGGTCCCGCTGTCCGTCCTGGACCTCGCCACCGTCGGCAGCGGATCCACCGCCGGGGACGCGCTGCGCACCGGCACCGAACTGGCCCGGATCGCGGAGCGGCGCGGCTACCACCGCTTCTGGGTGGCCGAGCACCACTCGATGCCCGGTATCGCCAGTTCCTCCCCGGCCGTGATCCTCGCCCACCTCGCGGCGCACACCGAGCGCATCCGGCTGGGCTCCGGCGGCGTGATGCTCCCCAACCACGCCCCGCTGGTCATCGCGGAGCAGTTCGGCACCCTGGAAGCCCTCGCGCCCGGCCGGATCGACCTCGGCCTCGGCCGCGCCCCGGGCACCGACGGCGCCACCGCCGCCGCCCTCCGCCGTACCGACCGCCTGAACGAGGGCGCGGACGACTTCCCGCAGCAACTCCTCGAACTGACCCGCTTCCTGGACGACACCTTCCCCGACGGCCATCCGTACAGCCGCATCCACGCCGTCCCCGGCCCCGTCCAGGCCACCTCGCCCGGCGGGGTGCAGTCCGCCGGCCGGCCGCAGGTCTGGCTGCTCGGCTCCAGTGGATTCAGCGCGCAGCTGGCGGGCTCCCTGGGACTGCCGTTCTCCTTCGCCCACCACTTCTCGGCTGCGAACACCCTTCCGGCGCTGGAGCTGTACCGGGAGTCCTTCCGCCCGTCGGCGGTCCTCGACGAGCCGTACGCCGCGATCGGCGTCGCGGTGCTCGCGGCGGAGGACGAGAAGGAGGCCCGCCGCCAGATCATGACCGGCGCCCTGTCGATGCTCCGCCTGCGCACCGGCCGGCCCGGTCTCGTCCCGACCCCGGAGGAGGCCGAGGACTATCCGTGGAGCCCGCGGGAGCGCGGCTTCGTCGACAGCTGGGTCGGCAACATCGTCCACGGCACGCCGGACGTGGTCCGCGAGGGCCTGGACGCGCTGGCGAAGCGCACCGGTGCCGACGAGATGATCCTCACCTCGAACGTGCACGGTGCGGACGCCCGCCTCCGCTCGTACGAGCTGATCGCCGACGCCTACGGCATGCCGGACGGCCCCGCCGCGGCTTGAGGCCCGGGGTCCGAGGCGACCCGAGGCGCCCGCGCCCCGCGAACACCCCGGCGGCCCGCGGGTGTTCGCGGCGCGTCCCGCTCCCGTGCCCGCCGGGCGGGGGTCCTCCTGTCCGTGCGGCCCGGTACGGAACGTCACGGGGAGCGACGGGGAGTGCGGGGGCTGCGATGGACCTGCCGGAGCGCATCGCCGCGGCCGGACTCGCCGCCGAAGCCCGAAGGTTCTTCCACCGCCGACAACGCCAACCCCACGTCATCACCGGCTACTTCGAAGCCCTGCACGTCCGCTGCACCCTCGACGGGTGAACTCGGGACGGTTCTGATCAGTATGACTGACCAGGCGGCGCTCAGTGTCAAGCACGCTTGACACTGAAGGCGGGGCCTCCTAGCGTGTCAAGTGTCCTTGACGTCGCGCCGGAGGGTGGCACCGTGCAACCGCATAACGAGATCAAGGCGAGCGCTCGGCTCGTGCTGTGGACACTCGCCTGGGCGGCGACCCTTGCCCTGGCCAAGTTCGGCCCGCAACTCCTGTGGAATACGCCGCAGCAGGCGGCGAGCTGGGCCGCCGTTGCCGTCAATGTCGCCGTCGGCATCGGCTGGATCGTCGCCTTCACGCGCTTTCTCCGCGCACTCGATGAGCTGCAACGGAAGATCACGCAGGATGCGCTGGCGGTCGCCTTCGGCGTGGGATGGATCCTCGGATTCGCCTATGTCGTTGCGGACGCCGCCGGCCTCGTCGCCCGCGACGTCGATATCGCCGTCCTCCCCACGCTCATGGGAGTTGTCTTTCTGGTCGCCTTCTTCGTCGGCAAGATCCGATACCGATGAAGAACCGCATCACGGACCTTCGCGCCGAACGAGGCTGGACGCAGGCCGACCTGGCTCAGCGTGCGGGCGTGTCCAGGCAGACGATCAACGCCATCGAGACAGGGAAGTTCGACCCAAGCCTTCCCCTCGCCTTCCGTCTCGCCAAGCTCTTCGACCTGAGGATCGAGGAGCTCTTCCTCTACGAATGAACCCAATGCGTTTCTGATCGATAGCTTTTCTCGTGACATTCGGGAGTGGGAGGTGACGCCTGACCATGGACGCATCAACAGAGGCTCTGTGGACGTGAATTGCTCCTTCATGGGTATGGGCAGGGCGGATGGACGGCTTGCGCTGATTGTCTCGCGGAAGGTGCCGGCCACCCGGTATGTGTGTGGGGATGCGGGACACGCTTCCCCCGCGGGCTGATGGGCAAGGCGGCGGACGAGTCGCCTAGCGCGCCACGCGGTATCGGAGGTAGACGACTTTCGAGCTGAAGGTGCGGGTCTCGGCGAGTTCGAGATCCACCCGGCGCTCGCGCTGCGGAAAGAACGGGATGCCGCCTCCGACCAGCACCGGGTGGACCATGGTCCGGTACTCGTCGATCAGACCCAGCGCGGCGGCCTCGGCGGCCAGGGTCGCGCCGCCGATCGCGATGTCGCCCTCGCCCGGCTCGGCCCGCAACCGCTCGATCTCCTCCGCCAGGCCGCCGGACGCCAGGCGGGCATGGCCCTGCACCGCCGTCAGCGTGGTGGAGAACACCACCTTCGGCAGCGGCTTCCACAGCGTGGTCCACTCGCGCATGGCGTCGTCGAGCGAGGGATCCTGGTCGGCGGTCTCCCAGTACAGCATCGTCTCGTACAGCCGTCGTCCCAGCAGGTGGACGCCGACCTCTCGGATCTCGTCGATCCAGAAGCGGAAGACCTCCTCGTCGGGCGCCCCCCAGTCGAAGTCGCCGTCCGGCCCGGCGATGTAGCCGTCCAGGGAGACGCTCATCGAGTAGGTCACACTGCGCATCGGAAGTCCTCCTTGGTTACGGGTTCGACAGTACGACCGCCGGACGCCGCAGGACTCATCGCGGCTCGCGGGATCCGCGACCTGGTCACCTCACGAGATCATTTCGTTGGGTCGGCCTCACTGGACCCCAGAAGGTCGCACAGACGTGTCATGCCTCATTCGGCGCAGTGCTCGTCCGGCCCCGAGGGAGGAGTGCGCCGAGCACGGTGGTGTGACGGCGGCTCCTTGCACCACAGACCGGCCGGGTGACATCGTGCGCGTGCTTGAACAAATGTACGGGCTCAGGGAACCGCAGGCGGGTGATGGACGAGCAAGCGTTCGACGCCTTCTACGCCGGGAGCGTGGGGCGGCTCATCGGCCAGCTGTACGCCATGATCGGCGACCGCACCGAGGCGCAGGACGTCGTCCAGGAAGCCTTCGTCCGGGCCTGGGAGCGCCGGGCCCAGCTGGACAAGGACGGTGCGCCCGAGGCATGGGTGCGTACCGTGGCCTGGCGGCTCGCTGTCAGCCGGTGGCGGCGCGTGCGAACCGCGCTCTCCTTCGCGCGGCGCCAGGGCCCGCCCCCGGACGTACCGCCGCCGGACACCCATCACGTCCTGCTGGTGCAGGCGCTGCGGCAGATCCCCGCGGCGCAGCGACGGGCCATCGTCCTCCACCACCTGTGCGATCTGGAGGTGAAGCAGGTGGCCGCCGAGACCAACTGCCCCGTCGGTACGGTGAAGGCACAGCTGAGCCGGGGCCGGGCCGCGCTGGCGAGGATTCTGGCCGACACCGAGCTGGACCCGCGGCCGGGCCGAGTTCCGGAGGTGGAGCATGGGCATGGTTGACGAGACAGGCCTGGACGAGCACCTTGCCGATCTTGCCGCCGAGGGCCGGCGGTCCGCCGTGCCGATGGCCGCGGAGCAGATCCGCGTGCTCGGTGACCGGCGCCGGCGCCGTAAGCGGGCAGCACAGGTGTCGGGCGGTGTGCTGCTGGCCGCCGCCGTCGCCGTGGGAGGTGTGTCGCTGGTCCTGCCCGGTCCCGGACCGGCGCCGAGCGCCACGGAGCCGACGCCGTCGCGGAGCGCTCCCGCGTTCGTGCCCCCGACGCCGGCCCCGGGTGAGGAGTACGCCGGCGAGATCGGCTATGTGTACAACGCGACGGTGCTGGCGGACGGGGTCCGGGTCACCGTGCAGCAGCTTCGTACCGAGCGGGGATCGGCCGTACCCACCGGAGTGGTGCACGAGGTGACCCTGTCCCCCCAGACCCCGGTCGAGGTGGAGCAGGCCGCCGGTGGGAAGCCGGGGGACATGCGGTTGGAGGAGCTGGTGGACCGGCTGCGTGGCGGGCCCCGATGGGTGTTCGTCCTCGACTACGACGGCGAGGGCCGGGTCCAGTCGCTCCGGGAGGCGTTCTGGCTGACCGCCGAGTGAGCCTCGGCGGAGGCCCGGAAGAAAAGCCGGCCGGGATGCAACCCGGTGGAGGGTGCTCGGCGTAGAGACCGTGCAACCCCGACCACACCGGTTTCCAGGAGAACGTTGATCATGTCTGCCTCACGCCGCCGGGCCACCGTGCGCCTGCTCACCGTTGCCGTCTTCGGCGCCCTTCTCCTGACCGGATGCGGCGAGAACGGCGAGGAACCCGCGGGGCCCGCCGCCGCGGCCTCGCCGGCGGACACCGCACAGGCCGGCGGTGACCGGACGGCCGCCCCGTCGGACGAGGGCGAGGGCTCGCAGGACACGCAGGCGCCGGCCGGTAAGACCCCGTGGGCGGGGACCAAGCAGTTCATGACGATCGACAAGGCCTGGACCGAGGAGGGGCTGACCCGTCTGTCGGTGCGGCCTGCCCAGAAGAAGGTCAACACCCAGTTCGACACCTGGGAGATCACCCCCGGCACGGGGGCCTTCACCACGGTGACCATGGCCAAGGACGCCCGGGTTCTGCTGACGGCCCCGGTACGGGACGCCGACGCGCCCGGTGCCAGCCGGGCCGAGCCTCTGCCGTTCTCCCGGACCGAGTTCGTCACCCTGCTGACGCGACTGGACTCCGGCGTCGCCGCGGGCGTCGGGTACGACCTGAGCTTCGACGGAGAGGGACAGGTGGCCAGGGTGCAGTCCGTCTACAGGCCGTGAGTTCATCGGGAGGACGAGGGCGGGGGCGGGAACGGGAACGGGGAGCGCAGGGCAGGTGATCCCGGGAGTCCGGATCGGGCATCAGCGCCGCGCGTGGCGGATCTTCAGCCGTCCGAGGCCCATGGTCCCGGCGATACGGATCTTCGGTCCGCCGGGGCGGGTGCGCTGCCGGGGCTTGTAGAGCCGGTCCTTCCACAGGGTCTGGAGATCCTCGGTGTCGACGACCGCGTCGCGAGGTACCGTGATCTTGGCTCTGCCCGTGCCGAGTTGCAGCTCGATGTCCACCACAGGGTGTTCGATGACCGCGCGGGACAGGTCCAGGTGCACTTTGCCGAAGGCGGACTCGACCTTGAGGCGCCGGGGTACCCGCCAGGTGCCGCGGCGCCGGATCCGTCCGCTGAGAGCGGCGACGGTGGAGGTGGTGTCCGCTTTGCCCCGGGGGAGGGACGCCAGCGCCGGAGTGAGGTCCCCGTGCGCGGTGGCGGTGAGCACCTGGTGGAGGCGTTCGTCCATTTCCTCGTGGGAGATGTGCCCTTCGACGTACGCCTCCTGCAGGCGCTGCACGGCGGTGTCGCGGTCCTCTTCGCTGAGCGGTGACGGCGGGTCTTCCGGCTGGAGGGTCACCGTTTCACTCTACTGCTGCCCCGGGCGGGTTGGCTGAGCGGAAACCCCGGGCGCCCGGGGTGCCAACTGGGCCGCTTCGGACGGGAGTCGGCGGGGCGGCCGTTCGGGCCGCGACCGTGAAGCGGTCCGGGTCGGGGCAGCCCGGTGGGGCGAGTCCGAACCAGAGGAATGTGCCGCCGGTGGTGCGGATCGGGTAGCCGCCCCAGTCGTCCGCGCAGAGGTGGACGAGGAGGACGGCCGGGGCCGCGGGCGGGCGGGCGGACGGGCGGCTGCCGGTGATCGACGTGCGCCGGCGGCCGGAAGCGGCCGGATCCGGGTGTGGTGGTCCCCGTACCGGTGGGATCGTGTCGTCACTCGGTCCGGGGCCGGTGCGGTGGTAGCGGTCCCATTCCCGGACGCAGTGGTGTAGACCGCCCTCCTCGCTGTGTGCACACGCGCATTCCGTCCCGGCCGGGGCCCGGCGCGACAGCGGGATGGTCCGTACCCGCGAATCCCTTCCTCGCGCGGCGCGCTGTGGTTGTTCGGCCAG
Organism: Streptomyces sp. MNU89; assembly: GCF_020982505.1. Lineage (NCBI taxonomy): Bacteria > Bacillati > Actinomycetota > Actinomycetes > Kitasatosporales > Streptomycetaceae > Streptomyces > Streptomyces sp. MNU89. The sequence goes on from NZ_JAJKLL010000001.1 coordinate 4,901,949, forward strand.
GCGAACGGGCCTTTCGTCCGCCAGGATCGGGGAGTCCCGGCCGGCCCGCGGGTCCGTTCGCGCGCCCCTCGGGCGTCCCCATGAGAGAGGCTGGAGACCGGTAGGATTTGCAAAAGCGTACGCGAGAAAGCCCTTTCTGACGCCGTTCGGCAATCCCGTCCCGTGGTCGGCGGGACTCTCTGCCCCAGGTCATCGCCCAACGACTGCGGGTCAGCGGGGTGGATAACGGTTCATGTTTGGTTCCGTGTCTTTCCGATCGCCTCTGTTGACTTTACCGGCAGTTAACGGTCAGGGTGTGGCCATCCCGCTGCTCTGAGGGTCAGGCAGAGCGGCATGCACCTGAGGAGTGGTGGCCATGTCACTGCGTACCCGACGCCCCCTGCTGCGCCGAGCCCTGGCGGCTCTCGCGGTACTCCCCGTACTCGCCACCGCGGCGTGCGGCGACGGTGGTGACACCGGCGGCAGCGCCGCCGGGGAGCCGGCCGCGTGCGAGAAGAGCGAGGGCAAGGTCAAGCTGTCGTACTGGTCCTGGATCCCGGGTGTGGACAAGGCCGTCGCGGAGTGGAACCGGCAGAACCCCGACATCCAGGTCACCGTCAAGTCCACCCCGGCGGGCAACGCGGGCACCTACCAGAACATGTCCAACGCGCTGAAGGCGGGCAACGCCCCCGACCTCGGCCAGATCGAGTACGACTCCCTGGCCAGCTTCCGCCTCCAGGAGGGCCTGACCGACATCGCGGCCTGCGCCGGCGTCAAGGAGGCGGAGGCCGGCTTCGCCGACTGGACCTGGTCGCAGGTGACCTTCGGGGCCGGCGGCGAGGACGGGATCTGGGCCGTGCCGCAGGACACGGGCCCGATGGCGCTGTTCTACCGCAAGGACCTGTTCGAGAAGCACGACATAGCGGTGCCGGAGACCTGGCAGGAGTACTACGAGGCGGCCAAGAAGCTGAAGAAGGCCGACCCGAAGGCGTACATGACGCACTTCTCCCAGACCGACCCGAACTGGTTCACCGGCCTCCTCTGGCAGAAGGGCGCGAACATGTTCGCGCAGGACGGCGACACCTGGAAGGTCGGCATCGACAGCCCGGCCGCCGGCGAAGTGGCCGACTACTGGCAGAAGATGATCGACGAGAAGCTGGTCGCCACCAACCTCCAGGGCTTCTCCCCCGCGCTCTACAAGGCGTGGAACAAGGGCGAGGTCGCGACCTGGGTCAGCGCCGCCTGGGGCTACAGCACCATCCGCGACAACGCCAAGGCCACCGCCGGCAAGTGGGGCGTGGCACCCATGCCGCAGTGGTCCGCGGGCGACAAGAAGGCCGGCAACTGGGGCGGCTCCACCACGGCGGTGCTGGGCAAGAGCAAGCACCCCTACGAGGCCGCGAAATTCGCGCTGTGGCTGAACACGGACCCGAAGGCCCTGGAGATCCTCAACCGTGAGGGCGGCCTCTACCCGGCGGCCACGGAGGGCCTGAAGCTGGACGCACTGCAGCAGCCCGTGGAGTTCTACGGCGGCCAGAAGATCTTCGACACCTTCGCCGGGGCCGCCGGTGACGTCAACACCGACTGGACCTTCGGGCCGACGATGACCGACACCTACCGCTTCATGGGCGACGGCATCGCGGGCGCGCTGAGCGGCAAGGGCACGCTCAAGGACGCGCTGAAGGAGGCCGACGCCAAGACGGTGGACTCCCTGGAGAAGCAGTCCCTCGACGTGAGCGAGTAGGAACGACCGGGCGGAGCCGGTGGCGTGCCGGCTCCGCCCCGCGCCGCCTCCCTCCAGGGAGGCCCGCCGGGCCCCGCCCGGCCCGCCCAGTCCAGCGACCAGGAAGCCCAGGAAGCAGCCCCGACATGACCGCCGTCCAGACAGAAGAAGCCGGAGCGGCGCCGCCCGCCGAGCCCCCGCACCCGTCCCCGGCGCCGGCGGCGGAACTGGGCTCCCGCCCTCTTCCTCCTGCCGTTCTTCGTGCCGTTCGTGCTGTTCACGCTGGTTCCGGTCGGCTACGCCTTCTCCCAGAGCCTGCTGCGCACCGAGCGGACCGGCGGCACCTTCGGCCGCCGCACGACCGTGTTCGCCGGCTTCGACCAGTACGCGGAGGTGCTCGGCGACCCCGAGTTCCTCGGCAGCGTGGTGCGGGTGCTCGTCTTCGGGCTGGTGCAGATCCCGGTCATGCTGCTGCTCGCCCTGGTGCTGGCGCTGCTGCTGGACTCGACGGTGGCCCGCCTCAAGCGGTTCTTCCGGATCGCCTACTTCGTCCCGTACGGCATCCCGGGCGTGATCGCCGCGATCATGTGGGCCTTCCTGTACGACCCGCGGCTGTCGCCCATCGTCGACCTGTTGCAGGACGCCGGAGCGGAGCCGGACTTCCTCGGCTCGGGGATGATGCTCTGGTCCATCGGCAACATCGTCACCTGGACGTACACCGGCTACAACATGCTGATCCTCTACGCCGCCCTGCAGGCCGTGCCCTCCGACATCTACGAGGCCGCGCGGATGGACGGCGCGAGCGAGACGAAGATCGCCTGGCGGATCAAGGTGCCGATCCTCCGCCCCGCGCTCATCCTGACCGGGGTCTTCTCGATCATCGGCACGCTGCAGCTGTTCACCGAGCCGCAGGTGCTGCGCTCCATCTCCACCAGCGTCACCAGCACCTACACACCGAACCTGGCCGCCTACTCGCTCGCCTCGGCGGACAACTACAGCGAGGCGGCGGCCATGTCGGTGACGCTGGCGCTGGCCACGTTCGTCCTGTCGTTCGGATTCCTCAAGCTCACGGGGCGAAAGGCGGAATCATGAGCCTCCTCACCGACACCGCCGGCGCCCACGCGCCCCGGCCCGCCGCGGCAGCGGGACCGCGTGGCCCCCGCGACAGCCGCCTCTCGGTGATCGCCGCCACCGGCTTCCTGGCCCTGATCGCCGTCTACATGCTGCTGCCCGTGTTCTGGCTCGTGGTCTCGGCCACCAAGAGCCAGGGCGACCTGGTGGACTCCTTCGGCCTGTGGTTCTCCGACTTCCACCTCGCCGACAACCTCTCGGCGCTGTTCGCGAAGCAGGACGGGGTGTATCTGCCCTGGCTGCTCAACAGCCTTCTCTACGCGGGCGCGGGCGCGGCCGTCGGCACCCTGCTGTCCGCCATGGCCGGCTACGCGCTGGCCAAGTACCGCTTCCGGGGGCGGGAGCTGCTGTTCTCCGTCGTGCTCGGCGGCGTCCTCGTCCCGGCCACGGCCCTCGCGCTGCCGCTGTTCCTGCTGTTCGCCGAGGTCGGCGCCACCAACACCTTCTGGTCGGTCTTCCTGCCCAGCGTCGTCAGCCCGTTCGGGGTGTACCTCTCGCGCATCTTCGCCGCCGCTTCCGTACCGGACGAACTGCTGGAGGCCGCCCGGATCGACGGCTCCGGCGAGCTGAGGACCTTCTTCACCCTGGCGCTCCGGCTGATGTCGCCCGCCATGGTGACGATCTTCCTCTTCCAGTTCGTCGTCGTCTGGAACAACTTCCTGCTGCCGCTGGTCATGCTCCAGGACGACCGCCTCTACCCGGTGACCCTCGGCCTGTTCACCTGGCAGTCCCAGGTCAGCCGCGACCCGTCGCTGCAGATCCTCAGTCTCACCGGCTCGCTCGTCTCGGTGGTGCCGATCGTCATCACCTTCCTCGTCCTCCAGCGCTACTGGAAAGCCGGCCTGGCCGCGGGGGCGGTGAAGGCATGAGCGGCGACGCGCTCCGGCGGCTGTCCGGCCGGCTCGGCGGCATCGCGTACGGCGGTGACTACAACCCCGAGCAGTGGCCGCGCGAGGTGTGGGACGAGGACGTCCGCCTCATGCGGGAGGCCGGCGTCAACCTCGTCACCGTCGGCGTCTTCTCCTGGGCGTTCCTCGAACCCCGGCCCGGGCAGTACGAGTTCGGCCTCCTCGACGAGATCATGGACCTGCTGCACGCGGGCGGTATCGCGGTCGACCTGGCCACCGCCACGGCCTCGCCCCCGCCGTGGTTCTCGCTCCGGCACCCGGAGGCGCTGCCGGTGACCGCCGACGGCACCCGGCTCTGGCACGGCTCCCGGCAGACCTTCTGCCCCAGCAGCCCCGCGTACGCCGAGGCCGCCGGCCGGCTCGTCGAACGGCTCGCGGAGCGGTACCACGGCCATCCCGCCCTCGCCCTGTGGCACGTCCACAACGAGTGGGGCAACCACAACGCGCACTGCTTCTGCGACACCAGCGCCCAGGCGTTCCGGGACTGGCTCCGTGAGCGGTACGGAGACCTCGACGGCCTCAACGAGGCCTGGGGCACGGCGTTCTGGAGCCAGCGCTACGGCGACTGGGCGGAGGTGATGCCCCCGCGCGCCACCGCGGCCGTCGCCAACCCGACCCAGCGGCTCGACCACTGGCGATTCTCCTCGGACGCGCTGCTCGCGCTCCACCGGCGGGAGGCCGCGATCCTGCGCCGTCTGTCGCCCGGTGTCCCGCTCACCACGAACCTGCTGGTGACGCTGGAGAAGAAGGTTGACGGGGCCGCGCTCGCCGGCGCCTGCGACGTCGTCTCCGTGGACCAGTACCTCACCGCCGAGGACCCGGAGGCCCACATCGGCCTCTCCCTCGACGCCGACCTGGCCCGCGGACTGGGCGGGGGAGCGCCGTGGCTGCTGATGGAGCACTCCACATCGGCCGTGAACTGGCAGCCCCGGAACATCGCCAAGACGCCGGGGCAGATGCGGCGCAACAGTCTCGCGCACGTGGCACGCGGCGCCGACGGCGTCCTGTTCTTCCAGTGGCGCCAGTCGAAGGCCGGCGCTGAGAAATGGCACTCGGCGATGCTGCCGCACGGTGGCACGGACACCAAGACGTGGCGCGAGGTCACCGGTCTCGGCCGGGACCTCGCGGCGCTGGCCGAGGTGCGTGGCAGCCGCGTCGCGGCGGACGTGGCGCTCCTCTTCGACTGGAACGCCTGGTGGGCGCTGGAAATGGACGCCACCCCGTCGCGGGACGTGCGCTACCTCGACCTGGTCCGCGGCTGGTACGAGGCGCTGTGGTCGCTCGGGATCACCTGCGACCTCGTCCATCCCGGAAGTGACCTGAGCGGGCGCCGGCTGGTGCTGGTCCCCGGCCTCTGCCTGACGACGGACGCGGACGCGGCGTCGCTGACCGCCTTCGTGCGGGAGGGCGGGCACGCCGCCGTCGGCTTCCTCAGCGGCGTGGTGGACGAGAACGACCACGTCCGGCTCGGCGGGTATCCCGGTGCGTACCGGGAGCTGCTGGGGGTGCGGACGGACGAGTTCTTCCCGCTGCGGGAGGCCCAGACCGTCCGGCTCTCCGACGGTTCGACGGCCACGGTGTGGACCGAACACGTGGAACCGCGCGGAGCGGAGACCGTCCTCTCGTTCGCCGCGGACCCGGCCTCCGGCGGTCCTGTCGCCGGACACCCCGCGGTCACCCGGCACTCCTTCGGCGAGGGCCTGGCCTGGTACGTGGCGACCCGCCCGGACGCGGACGGCCTGCGGAAGCTGCTCGGCCGCGTCTGCCGGGAGGCCGGGGTGACCGCCGCGGCCGAGGTCCCGGCGGGGGTCGAGGCGGTGCGCAGGCTCGGGCCGGAGGCCACGTATCTGTTTCTGATCAACCACACCGCGCGGGACGTGTCCGTCCCGGCGGCGGGTGTCGATCTCCTGAGCGGCGCGGCCGTGGACGGCGGGGCCGAGGTGCGCGCGGGGGAAGTGATGGTGATCCGGGAACGACGGCCCGGCGGGACCGCCACGGCCGGGTGACGCGCGGCGGTCTCGCCGCCGGGTGACCCGGCCCGGCCCCGTCCCGTTCTCCCACCGACCGACTCATCGACCACCGGCTCACCGTCCGCCTGCCTGCCTGCCGACCTGCCCGCCTGCCCGACCGACCGAGAGCGCGCCATGACCACCGACCGTTCCCCCCGCCGCCTGCTGCACTTCCGTGCCGCCGGCACCAGCCTCGTCCTGAACTGCACGGGCGACCGCCTCCCCCGGATCCTGCACTGGGGAGCGGACCTGGGCGAGCGGCCGTCCGGCAGCCGTGACAGAAACGGGAACGGGGGCGGCGGGAACGGGGGCGGCGGTTACGGCGGCGGCCGGGACGGCGACGGAACCGGCCTGGCCGGTCTCGCCACGGCGAGCCTCGCCCAGCTGGTCACCAGCGTCCCCGACGTCCCGGTGCCCGTGAGCGTGCTGCCCGAGCAGTCCGCCGGCTGGCTCGGCACACCGGGGCTCTCCGGCCACCGGGAAGGCGCCGCCTTCTCCTGCGCGTTCACCGTACGCGAGCTGCGCACCCCGGGCCCCCGGTCGCTGGTCGTGGCGGCCACCGACGAACAGGCCGGGCTCTCCCTGCGGCTGGAACTGGAGCTGACGTCCTCCGGTCTCGTACGGCACCGGGCCTCCCTCACCAACGAGGGCGACCGCCCGTACACCCTCGACGCGCTCCAGCTCACCCTGCCGGTGCCGGCTCACGCGACCGAACTCCTCGATCTCACCGGCCGCCACCTCCGCGAGCGGTCACCGCAGCGCCACGCGTTCACCCTGGGAACGCATCTGCGGGAGAACCGCCGCGGCCGCACCGGCGCCGATGCGACGCTCGTCCACACGGCAGGCGAGCGCGGGTTCGGGTTCCGCGACGGCGAGGTGTGGGGCCTGCACGTCGCCTGGAGCGGGAACCACCGCTCGTTCGCCGAGCGGACCAACTCCGGGGTCTCCCTCCTCGGCGGCGGGGAGCTCCTGCTGCCGGGCGAGGTGCGCCTGGAGACCGGGGCCACCTACGACAGCCCCTGGATCCTCGGCTCGTACGGCCGGGGCCTCGACGCCCTGGCGAGCCGCTTCCACACCTTCCTCCGGGACCGTCCGCACCACCCGGCCGGGCCCCGCCCGGTGACCCTCAACACCTGGGAGGCGGTCTATTTCCAGCAGGACCTGGGCAAGCTCACCGCGCTGGCGGACGCGGCGGCGGAGATCGGGGCGGAGCGCTTCGTCCTGGACGACGGCTGGTTCCGCGGACGCCGTGACGACCGGGCCGGGCTGGGCGACTGGTCCGTGGACCCGGAGGTGTGGCCGGAGGGACTGCACCCGCTGGTCGCCCACGTCCGTTCCCTGGGGCTGCAGTTCGGCCTCTGGGTCGAACCGGAGATGGTCAACCCGGACTCGGACCTGGCGCGGGCCCACCCGGAGTGGCTGCTGTCGGCGGGCGGGCGGATGCCTCCCGAGGCACGGCACCAGCAGGTCCTGGACCTCGGGCGGCCGGAAGCGTCCGCGTATGTGCTGGAGCGGCTGGACGCCCTGGTCGCGGAGTACGCGATCGACTATCTGAAGTGGGACCACAACCGCGATCTGGTCGACGCGGGCAGCGGCCCGGAGGGCACCGGCGGGGTGCACGCCCAGACGGCCGCCGTGTACGCGCTGATGGACGAGCTGCGCCGGCGGCACCCCTGGCTGGAGATCGAGTCCTGCTCCTCGGGCGGCGCCCGGGTGGACCTCGGGATCCTCGAACGCGCCGACCGGGTCTGGGCGAGCGACTGCATCGACGCCCTGGAGCGCCAGGAGATCCAGCGCTGGACCGGCCTCCTGCTGCCCCCCGAGCTGATCGGTGCCCATGTCGGAGCGTCCTCCTCGCACACCACGGGCCGTACCCACACCCTCGACTTCCGTGCCGGCACCGCGTTTTTCGGCCACATGGGGATCGAGTGGGACCTCACCCGGGCGACGGCAGGGGAACGCCGGCGGCTCGCCGCGTGGATCGCGGCCCACAAGCGGCTGCGCCCGTTGCTGCACGGCGGAACCGTCGTCCGCGCCGACCACCCCGATCCGGCGCTGCTGGTGCACGGCGTCGTCGCCCCCGACCGGTCCCGCGCCGTCTACGCCCTGGTGCAGACGGCGACGAGCGTCCAGGCGCCGGCGGGCCGGGTACGTCTCCCCGGCCTGGCCGGGGACGCGCACTACACGATCACCCCGCTCCCGCCGGGAGACGAGCTCCGCGGACCGGCCGTGAGCGGGCTGCCGTGGTGGACGGCGGAGGGGGTCGAACTGTCCGGCCGCGCGCTCGCGGTCCTGGGCGTCCGGGCTCCCACCCTGCACCCGGAGAGCCTGGTGCTGATCGAGGCCCGGCGGCTCACCCCCTGACCGCGAGGGGAGGGCGGGCGACGCGGTGCGGGTCAGGAGGGCAGCGGTGCGCCGGCGCGGCCTCCCGCCCGCCGCCACACCCAGACCAGCATCAGCACGGACGCCACCGCCGCGAACGCGCACCAGGTGGAGACGAACTCCGTCCGCCACAGCGCCGCGCAGATCACCGCACCGGCCGAGAGGACGGCGCCGAGCAGCCGCAGCGGGGGATCGGCGGACAGCAGCAGGGCGCCGAGCGTGGCCAGCAGATACCCGGTGAGGACCAGCGGCAGCAGCGGCACGTCGACGGCGTAGCCGATGGTGCGGTCACGCACCTCGGCCGTGACGGTCCCCGTGGCCAGGGAGTACGCGAGGACGGCCGCGGTGACGCAGCCGGCGGCGATCGGTACGGCGGCGCCCGGTGCGGCGGCGATCCGTACGGCCGCCCGCCTGGGCCCGTTCCCGGGGGCGGGGCCGGCCCCCGGCCGCCCGGCGAGCAGCACGCCGAGCGGGATCCACAGCGGGAGCAGGGGCAGCGCGATCACCGCCCAGGCGAGGACGAGAGGGCCGGAGTCCCCGCCCTGGTGCCAGAGGAAGGACTCGACGATCTGGTGGGCGCCGAGGAGCAGCGGCAGGGCGGCGAGGGGCAGATCGCCGCGGCGTCGCACCCCGGCCAGCGCGGCCACGCCCACCGCGCAGATGCCCGCGCCCGCGACGAGATCGGCCGTCGCACTCCAGCACATGGCACCACCCGGGGAGGGGAAGCCGGGACACCGTCGTCCCACGCTAAGTGATCACGGTGGAACCGGCCACCGGGACCCCGGCCACCGGACCCCGGGCAGCGGAGAGCCCCGCCGGGCGCGGGAGTGCCGGGCGGGGCTCCGCTTCTGCGGGTGCGGCGGACGGACGACGTGGTGAACGCGCCGCGCTTCGCTGCTGGGGGGTGGCCCCGCGCGGGGCCGGTGATGTGGGGTGTGCGTCACCGGCCGGCCGCGCGGGCTCCGTGCTCCGTGCTCCGTGCTCCGTGACGTGGGATCAGAAGGTCACGTCACTGCACAGGTAGTACGACTGGTCCATGTGCGAGGCCTGCCAGATGGTGAACACGACGTGGTTGCCGGTGCGGCCGGGGGCGCTCACGTCGAACGAGATGTTCTGCGCGGGGGCGTACCGGCCGGTCGTCTTCACCAGTTCCAGGCTGCCCCAGGTCAGCTGCTGCGTCGCCGGGTTGAAGCCCTGCTTGGTGACGTAGACCTGGAAGAAGTCCGCGCCGTGGCTGGCCTGGTCGTACAGGCTCATGGTGAAGTTGTTGCCGATCCTGGTGGTCTTCCACGGGCCGACGGCGTCCATGGAGCGGTAGCGGCCGCCCTCTGCGTGGCCGCCGCTGCAGAGCTGGCCGTCGGGGATCGCGGAGCGGAAGTTGCCGCCGACGCCGTTGCGGTACAGGCCGTTCCAGTTCCACATGGCGTTCGGGTTGTCCTGCCACGCCTGCCAGCACATCGGGTCTTCCTGCTGCATGGCAGGGTTCATGTGGTCGCTGCCCCAGCGCTCGTGGCAGCTGTAGGCGCGGGCACCCGGGTTGACGATCGAGCCGTGCGCCGCCGCCGTATCGGCCCAGGGGACCAGGCAGAGCAGCGAGGCGAAGAGCAGCGCGAAGGCGCGCAGCGCCCATCTCGGTGATTCAAGGATTCCGTGCACACGCATGGTGGGGGTCTCCGTTTTTCGGCTGTGGGGATGTCCGGGTGCTCCGGGGGCGGAGCAGGGAGTGGGAGCGCTCCCATGCTATGGGCAGCGTTACCCGGAGGCACAGAGCAAAAAACGTTCGGCCCTCAACTGGCTTGATTTTCGCGCTGTTTCGCCCGTCATTCAGGCCGGGAACACCGGTTGCCGGTGAGCGGGATCCGACGGCCCGTCAGCCCGGTACCCGGCGGCCGGGTCCGGGCCCCGGCGTCCCGCGTTCGCCGGCCGGGCCCCGGCCCGCGGTGCCGGACCCGCTGCCCCGCCTCAGCCGTCCAGCAGTGACGACACCCGCTCCGGGTGCAGCGGCCGGGCGTAGTACCAGCCCTGGCCCGTGTCGCAGCCGAGCCGGCGCAGGTGGTCTGCCTGGTCGGCGTTCTCGACGCACTCGGCGGTGACCGTCAGGCCCAGCCGGTGGGCCAGGCCGACCAGCGCCTCCACGATGGTCTCGTCGGCCGGGTTGGCATGGGTCTTGTCGCGGAACCCCCGGACGAACGCGCCGTCCAGCTTCAGGACGGAGGCGGGCAGCCGGCTCAGATAGGCGAGGTTGGAGTAGCCGGTGCCGAAGTCGTCGATGGCGATGCTGACGCCCATGTCGCTCAGCGCCCGCAGCGCCTGGAGGGGGCGCCCGGCGGAGCCCATGACCGCCGATTCGGTCAGCTCCAGCTGGAGCAGGTGCGGCGGCAGGCCCGTCTCGGCGAGGATCGCGGCCACGTCGGCGACCAGGTCGGAGTCCCACACCTGCCGGACGGCCACGTTGACGCTGACGAAGATCGGGCTCTCCGGACGCTGGAGCTGCCAGAGCCGGGCCTGACGGCAGGCGGTGCGGAGCACCCAGCGCCCGAGCTGGACGATGGCGCCCTCCTCCTCCGCCAGCCCGATGAACCGATTCGGCCCCAGGGTGCCGAACTGCGGGTGGCGCCACCGGACCAGCGCCTCGACCCCCTCCAGCGCACCGCCGTCCAGGCTTACCAGCGGCTGGTACTCGAGCGTGAACTCGCCCCGCTCGATGGCGGGCCGCAGGGTGCTGGCCAGTGCCTGCCGGTTGACGCGGTGGGCGTTGCGCTCGGGGTCGAAGAGGGTCCAGCGTGCCTTGCCGTCGGCCTTGGCCCAGTAGAGGGTGGTGTCGGCGGCCTGCATGAGGGCGGTCGCGGTCGTCCCTGCGGCGGCGCGCTCCACGACGCCGATGCTCGCCGACAGCGACAGCCGCTCTCCGGCCAGGTCGAACGGCTGCAGGAGTGTGTGGAGCACGGCGTCGGCCAGTTCGGAGAGCTGTTCGGTGCCGGTGGACTCCTCGACGAGTACGGCGAACTCGTCCCCGCCGAGGCGGGCCACCAGATGGGCGCCGCGCCGGCCGTATCCGGCCCGGTCGGCGCAGTGCGCCAGGCGCTGGCCGACGGCGTGCAGCAGCCGGTCGCCGATGCGGTGTCCGAGGGTGTCGTTGACCGCCTTGAAGCCGTCCAGGTCCAGATAGCAGATGCCGATGCGCCCGCTGCCGCCGCGGTCCTGCCCTGCGGCCTCGAGCGCCGCCGCGAGCCGTTCGAAGAACAGGGCGCGGTTGGGCAGCCGCGTCACGGGGTCGTGCAGGCGCAGATGGTGCAGCCGGGCCTGGAGATCGCGGCGGTCGCTGATGTCCGCCACCGACAGCAGCGCGCGGGAGCGGGGACCGCCGGGGCCGTCCTCCGGAAGCGGTGCGACGGAGACCTCCGCCCACAGGGGCCGGCCGTCCGGGTTCTTCAACCGGCGGGTGCAGCGCATCCGTTCGAGGTGGCCGCCCAGCACGTCGCGGTACGCGGCCCAGGTGCGGGCGTCGTGGCTCAGGTTGAGCAACTCGGCGGCGGGTTCGGCGGCGAGGCGGGCGGGATCGGCTCCGAGCAGGGCGCCGAGGGCCTGGTTGGCGGTGACGACTCTGCCCTCGCCGTCGAGGACGGCCATGGCGAGCCGGGCGGCGTTGAAGGCGGCGCGGTAGTCGCGCGCCTCGGCCGGTGTCACGGAGCGGGCGGCGGGCGGCGCGGGGGTACCGGGGTGAGACCGGTGGGCGGTACGGGGACGGGGCCGGCGCCTGTACGGTGCCCCGCCCCGGGCCGGGGCGGCGGTGGGCGCGGTGCCCGGTGCCGTGTCCCGCGACGTGGACGGCGACGGCGGTGACGCCGCCGTCCCGGGCCGGGGCGCGGTGGACGGGCCCGGCGGCCGCGAGGCCGCCCGCGGCCGGACGGGCGGGCGCGGGGCCGGTGCGGGCGCCGGTTCCGGGGCCGCCGGTGCGGGGCCCGGGCGGCGAGGGGCGCCGCGGCGGCCGCCCGAGGGTGCACGGCGCCAGACGGTCGCGGAGCCCGCGAGCGAGAGGCCGGCGACCGGGTGGCCGGTGACCGCATGGCCGGTGGGAGACGGGCCCGTGCGGTACGGGCCCGTGGGCGAAGGGCCGCCGGCCGCCGGAGACGGCGGCGAGGGCTCGCCCGGGGGCGGCGGAGAGGCCGTCCGGGAGGCCGGGGAGCGGCGGAAGATCTGGTTACTCTCCGTGAAGGTCGGTAGGGTGATTCCGGGTCCCGCACCTGGCCTGTTGGGTGATCCGCTCACCGTTCACTCCCGCTGAGGACTCGACTCGTACGGATCGCGGAGCCGGTCGCCCCGGTGCCCCGAGGGCCTCCGGGGGAGGGGTCCGCGCTGGAAATGTGCCGATCATAGAGGTTCGTCCGGTCTTGTTCCATCGAACGGCCCACGGGGGGACGTACGGCAGAGCGGTTGTCCGATCGTTTCTGCAGGACGGTGCCCGGACGTGCGATGACCAACGAGCGCGGGTGACGTTGAGTTACGGCCCGTCCTGCCGCCGCGGCTCACCCGACCGGGTCAAGGAAACATGGTGAGTGTGTAAATATCCCCGCAAAGTGGACGAGTGTCCTGTCCCACGTCCGGGGAGGCCGACGTGTCGCACTCGCTGACGTCCGGGGGGCCGGAGGCCCGGCCGGTCCGGTCGCGGCCGCGCCTCCGCCGGGCGGCCGCGGGCGCGATGTCCTTCACGGCGATGCTCGCCACCTCGCTGGTCGCCGGCCCGGCCACGGCCGCCGTGCTGGACGAGGCCTGCGCCCTGACGCGCAGCGCGGTCCACCACTCCGAAGGGCTCGACACCTGGAACGCGGCCTATCCGAAGCCCCGGGACGACATCCGCGCGGTGATGGCCTTCCTCTCCTTCCCGGACGCCGAGCCGGTCGTCGCGCCGGACCAGTTGGTGTCGGACTACTTCCCGGGGACCGCCGAGTTCTTCGAGCGGGCCTCGTACGGGAAGTTCCGGCTCCATGTCGATCCGGTGCGGAAGTGGCTGGAGATGCCCGCCGCCTCGACGACCTACGGCATAGGGCGGGACTGGGACACCGAGTTGCGGGCGGCCTATCTGGGCGACGCGATGGGCCTGGCCGACCGGGTGGTGGACTTCTCGGGCTACGACGTCGTCTACCTGGTCGCCGACCCGGACGCCCCGGGGGTCGACTCGGACGCCACCAAGGTCGTCAACTTCGACGAGCCGATGCGCGTCGACGGCACGGAGGTCCGCAGGATCGTCACCGTGTTCGAGCAGCGGCCGCCGGACCGCAACGTGCTCGCCCATGAGACCGGGCACGTGTTCGACCTGCCGGATCTCTACCACCGGCCGAAGCAGGGCAAGGGCGACTGGGACACCCATGTGGGCGACTGGGACCTCATGGGCAGCCAGTTCGGGCTGGCCCCGGACTTCTTCGGCTGGCACAAGTGGAAGCTCGGCTGGCTGGACCGGGGAGACGTCACCTGCGTGCGGGGCGAGGGCGAGAGCGCGCATCTTCTCGTGCCCGTCGCGGCCCGGGCCGGGCGCGGCGCGGTCGCCGGCCCCCGGCTGCTGGTGATCCGTACCGGTGCGTCGACGGTGCTCGCCGTCGAGGCCCGGGCCGCGGTGGGCAACGACCTGACGACCTGCACCGAGGGGGTGCTCGTCTACCGGGTGCACAGCGAGACGGGCTCCGCCGAGGGGCCCGTCAAGGTGCTGGACGGGCATCCGCACTCGGGCGCCTGCTGGAACGGCTCCGTTCACCCGGCGCTGGCGGACGCCCCGCTGGGGGTGGGTGAGCGGCTGACGGACCCGGAGAGCGGGGTCTCGGTGGAGGTGCTCGGCACGGATACGCGCGGACGCTGGACGGTGCGCGTGGACCGGCCGGCGGAGCCGTCCGGGGTGTTCTGAGGGGCGGGTGGAGGGGCGGCCGGGGCCCCGGTGGCCGCGGGCCCCGGGCGGGGCCGGAGGGCGGGGGCAGGGGTGCGGGTGTGGAGGCCGGGTTCCGGGGTGAAGGCCGGGCCCGTGCATGACGAAAGGCTTTCCCGCCGAAGCAGAAAAGCCTTGGTCAACGGTAGAACCGTAAGTGCGCCGCCAGGGACTCGAACCCCGGACCCGCTGATTAAGAGTCAGCTGCTCTAACCAACTGAGCTAGCGGCGCCCGACGGGAAAGACATTAGCATCCGTATCCGGGTCCGCGAAAATCGATAAGCCGGGACGGCCTCAGCAGGCGCCGGTGGGGGCGGCGAGAGCCGGGGCGGGAAGCGGCCGGCCGGCCGCCGCACCGCCCGGAAGGGCCCGGAGCAGGCCCACCGCAGCACCTCGCCGCCGGGCAGCCAGGGATGCCGGACGTCGGGTGCCGCCAGCCAGCGGGAGAGCGCCGGACGGGCGGTACCGGCGCCGTTCCCCGGCCCGGGGACACCGGTTCCGGGAACGGGGCGGAGGCCGCCGGGGCGGCCGCGACGGCCGGGGCCGGGGTCTCGCCGTCGCCGCGAGGGCGGAGGCGGGCAGGCGCAGCGGCGGTACGGTCACCGTGTCGCCCGTCCCGTGGCAGAGCAGCGGCGGCAGGGCCGCGCCCCACTCCGTCCCGGCGAGCAGGGCGGGCAGCCGGCGGGCCGTGCCGGGCTCGGTGAAGAGCAGCAGCCGTCCGCGGTGCACGGCCACCGGACCGGAGCCGGGGCCCTCCGACCACAGCCGGTCGAGCAGCCGCCGGCCGAACACGCCCGGAGCGCTGATCACGTCGAACGCCGTCCCGCAGGGCAGGACGGCCGGGGCCTCCGGCCGGGCGGCCCAGAGGGCCAGGACACGCTGCGGGGCCGGGGCGGCCGACGCGAGCCAGGCCGCCCCGGCGGCGGTGACCCGGGCCGGGACGAGGGCGCCGTCGTCCGGCGCGGGAGCCCGGAAGAGGGCGAAGCGGGTGGATCCGTCGGGGTGCTGCCACGGTCGCGGCTGCCAGTCGCTCATGGCGTCCATGTTTATCGGTCGAGACCCCGCATATCCGGTGCTTGCCGGAATTCGGCGGGGCGAGGCGGGATGGATGCGCTCCCGCCTCTGCGAGGGCCGGGGAGGAAGTGACACGGGTGAGCGCGGGGGTGGACGGGTCCTGCTTCCCGGTTTCCGGACCCGGGCTCCGGCTTTCCGGGGCCGGCTTTCCGGGTTCAGTTTTCCGGGTCCCGGCACGGCACCCGCCGGGGAGAGGGTACGCCGTCCCCCGCCCGGGAGTGTCCTCCGGGCGGTCACGGGCCTCTCGCCCGCGGGGACCGCCCGCCGGACCGGCCGCGCGGACCGGCCGTACTCAGTCCGCGGTGGGGCCGCCGTCGCGGAGCAGTTCGCGGCCGAAGTCGATCATGCGCCGGGTGTAGTCCTCCGACCACTCCGCGCGCTCGGCGATGGCCGACTCCGGCAGCCGGTCGAACCGCTTCGGGTCGGCCAGCTGCGCCGCCGCGATCGCCTGGAACTCCGTCGCCCGGTCGGCGGCCGCGCGGAACGCCAGCGTCAGCTCCGTGGAACGGGACAGGAGCTGCCGCGGGTCCTCGATCGACTCCAGATCGAAGAAGTGCTCGGGGTCCGCGACCGCCTCGGGCGGTTCGAAGAGCAGCGCCGCCGGCTTGCGGTGGCGCCGCGCCCCGCCGCGGTCGCGGTGATCGGGAGCCGAATGCGGCTCGGTCATGTACGTGCCTCCCGGCTGTTCGATTCGCTCGGGTGCGCGGACGGGCCTCCCCCGTCCGCGCACCCCGTCCATTGTCCAGGGACGCGCAAGAGGGCCGGGTGTCACGGCCTCCAGCGCACCCGGTGCTCCTCCAGCCGCGTCATCACGGCGTGGTTCGCCTCCCAGCCGTCCGGGAACTTCACGGTCACCCCGAGCTGTACCGGTTCCGTGGACGGGTGCCCGTCCAGCAGCTCCCTCACGCCCTCCCGGCACACCACGACGCACGCGTGGCGGTGGCGCGAGGCCAGGACGCACAGCCGGCCCGTCTCCAGATGGAAGGCCGTGGCGTCGGGGCGGCCGGACAGCGGGTGCAGGACGACCGTCACGTCGAATTCCCGGCCCTGCAGCCGGTTGGCCGTGTCCACGGTGACCTCGCCCGCGTCCAGCGCGGCGAGCGCCTCCCGCACGGCCGCGGCCTGGTCGCGGTGGGCCGTGCCGACGGCGATCCGGTCGGCCGTCAGCGGCACCGCGTCCCGGCGCTCGTCGGCCGTCACCCCGCGCCGGTCCAGCAGCCGGCGCACCACCTGCGCCACGGCGTCCACGGCCTCCGGGTCGGTACGGGGGGTGTGGCGCGCGGGCAGCTCCAGCAGGCCCCAGCCGGATGCCGCGGCCTCGTCGAGCACCCGGTCCGCCGGTGAGCCGTCCGCGGCCGCGCCGAAGGACAGCCGCCGGTCGCCCGGCCCCGTGCCGCTGCGGAACGGGGTGTAGGGGTAGAAGGCGCCGGACACCAGCGGCGCCGCCGACGCCGGCAGCCGCCAGGACACCGGCAGCCGGTGCTGCGGCAGCGCCGGGTTGTGCGCGAGCAGCGTGGACACGGCGCTGGCCGACGGGTCGTACGACAGCCCCGCCCACTGCTCGGCGCCGACCACGCTGAACGGGTCGAGCTGCCCCGGGTCGCCGACGAACAGGGCGCGCTCGAAGAGCCCCGCGACGGCCAGCAGCGCGTCCGAGCGCATCTGGTACGCCTCGTCGACGATGGCGTGCCGCCACGGCTCGGTGTTCTTGACGTGGGCCCACTTGGCGGCCGTCGAGATCACGACCTCCATCCCCGCGAGGTCGGCGGCCTTGGCGGAGGCGCGGACCGAGGGGTGCCCGTCCAGCATCCTGTCGTACGGGTCGGGGTCGCTGCTGTGCAGCCGGCCGACGGGGAGATCCGGATCGGCGGTCGCCAGCCGGTCGACGAGATCGTCCACCTGCGCGTTGGTCTGCGCGACCACCATCAGGCGGTGCCCGGCGGCGGCCAGCTCGCGCGCGGCCCGGACGACCAGGGTGGACTTGCCCGCGCCGGGCGGGGAGTCCACGACCACACCGCGGTACGGGCTGTGCAGGGTGTCGTGGAGGATCGCCTCGGTCGCGCGGGCGGCCTCCGCGCCGGGGTCGAACGCGGCGCGGCCGGGCGCCCCGGGCTCCTGCGGGCCGGGTACGGGTTCGGGGCCGCCGCCGCTCTCCGCCGGGGACGGGCGGGAGAGGGAGGCCGGTGCCGGTCACAGGAAGTCCTCCGGGGTCGCCGTATCCGGGCTGGTGTCGAGGACGACGGGTCGCCCGGCGGGGCCGCGGGGACGGCAGGGGCGGGCGCGGCCGATCCGGCGGCACCGGACGGGGCCGGGGCGTCGCCATCGCCGCCCGGGACGACCGGCGGGCCGCCGTGGGTCCACGGGGTCCGCTCGGGGTCGGGCAGGTCGGGCCCGCCCCGGGGGGCGTGCTCGAACAGCGTCCAGCACACGCGGTCGCCCGGCTCCGGTACCGAGCCCTCGTCCGGCACCTTGCCGCGGCCCATGCCGCCGGTCAGCCGGACGACGATGCCCTCGGGCCGCCGCTCCACGCACTCGCCGGGCTGGCTCCGGCCGTCGGCCAGGGCCCGGTACACCTTCGTCCGCGCCGTCAGATGCGGCTGGTCGTCCGTCCGGACCGTGACCAGGGGGCGCGGCATCGGCCGCCGCCCCTCCGAGTACGCCATCTCCACCGCCGCGACCTCGCCCGCGAAGGCCTCGCCGGCGAGCCGCCGGGCCGCCATCGCCAGCGGATCGTCCAGCGCCTCCTGCGCTTCGAGCTGGGCCTGCGCCGTCTCGCGCGTGGCGAGCTTCTGCGCGGCCGTCACCGCGTCGTCCCGCCTGGGCTGCGGCGGCTCGCCGGCCCGGACGCGGTCCCGGTGCGCGGTGTACGACCAGCGGTCGCGCTTCCAGCGGTCGGCGACGTGGCTGCCCGGCGGCAGGGCCCGCAGCAGGTCGACCCCGCGCCACAGGGCGTCCCAGGTGGGCCGCAACTGGCTCTCGACCAGGGCGCGGATCTCCTCCTCGGACGCCGCCACGTCCCGCCGCGCGCCGCGCAGCCGCCCGGGAGCTCCCGCCTCCGCCGCGGCCGCCGCCTCCGACCGGGACCGGTCGTAGCGGCCCATCGCGGGTGCCAGCCGCTTGTTGTCGAACGCCGGGTCGGTCGCGGGACCGGCGGGCGGGCACACCAGCAGCCCGTCCCCGTCGCGCTCCACCTCCGCGCGGAGCGCCGCCTCGGCGCCCGTCAGACCCTCCGGGGGGTCGATCCAGCCGAGGAGCGCCCCCAGATGCTGGTCCTCGGCGCCGCTCTGGCCCGTCGTCCAGTGCCGGGACAGCAGCCCCGTCATGGGCAGCAGCAGGGAGGAGCCCGGCACCCGGGACCGCTCGCCGTAGTGCGTCAGCCAGCGTCCGAGCAGCGGCACCCGGGGCGGCGCCGGATGCGGCGTCTCCGGGTCCTGCTCGGCGGTGCGCCGGAAGCGCATGGAGCGGCCCAGCAGCCGGACGAACGAGACACCGGCCGTGCTCGGGACCAGCAACTGCGGTGCGTCCGCGCAGAGTTCGACCTGCACCGGCACCTTCTTGCCGGACTCGGGGTCGGTCTCCTTGCGCTCCGCCGGCTCCACGCCGTCCGCGTAGGCGTCGATGTACGGCAGCAGCACCTCGGCGAGCTCCGCCAGGAAGGCGGACCGCAGGTCGCGGTCGCGCGGCTGGGGCACCACCAGCAGCCGGGGCGCGGAGCGGTCGGTGCCGACCAGGGCCCCGAGCGGGGCGCCGGCCTCGCCGGCGGTCGTCAGCGGGACGAAGGCCATCGGCCGGTCCGAGAGGTGGCGGTGGAGCACCGTGGCCCCGGGCGCGGCCCGCCCGGCGGCCACGGCCTCCATCCGCGCGAGGGTGGTGATCAGCGACACCCGGGGCCTCCCTTCCGGCGGTCGGCGGCGGGGAGTTCGCCGAGTCCGGCGGCGTCTCCCGCGGTGGCCAGGGCCTCCGCGCGCAGGGCCGCCGCCCGGCGGAGTGCGGCTACGGCCGGGTCGGCCGGGTCGCCGTGCTCGCCGAAAGCCGCCTCCAGCACGCTCTCCACGGTGGTCAGTCCGCCCAACTCGCCCCGCACACCCCGCCCCAGCGCCTCCACGGCCCCGGCCTCGCGGGACCGCGCCCGGCAGTGGAAGGCCAGTTCGCAGGCGGCCAGGCACTCCGGGGCGTAGGCGGCGGGAACCGCGTCGACGGCGGCCGTCAATTCCTCCGCCGGCCGGGTCGGTGTCCTGCCGTCGTCGGCGAGGCGCAGGTCGAAGGTGGTGCCCTCGGGGAGCGCCGCCGCGATGTCCTCGATGCGGGTCAGCCGGTCCAGCTGCCGCCGGGTGACGGCCAGTTGCTTGCGTACGTCGACGGGCTCGGCCGTGGGCAGGTTGGAGAAGTCCTTGGGGCAGACCAGCAGGATCGTGGACCGCACCCGGCCCGCCCCGTGCGGTCCGGCGTCCGGTGTCTGCCCGGCTCCGGGGGCCCCGGCGGACACTCCGGACCGTTCCCGGCGCACCGCGTCCGCCGCCCCTGCTTGTGCCTGTCCCTGAGCCTGCGCCGGGAGCGTGGCGTCCCCGCCGGCTGCCGGCTGCCGGTCGATCTCCTCCGCCAGTCCGCGCAGCGCCAGGACGTACACCGCGGCCTGCCGGGCCGCCGCCCCGACCTTTGCGGCGTCCGCCGAACCGTCCACGACGGGGAAGGACTTGACCTCCACGACCGTGCAGCTCCCGTCCGGGTGCACCGCCACGGCGTCCGGTTCCAGAGCGGCCGGTGAACCGGCCACGTCAAGCCGGACCATGGGGTGGAACAGCAGCGTCCAGCCCCCGCCGGCGAAGGCTTCCGCCAGCGCCAGCCGGGTGCGTGCCGTGCGGCCCTCCGGTCCGGGGGCGGAGAGGTCGGGCACGTTCACTTCACCCGGCTCCGGCACGGGCCCGTCGGCACCGAACCGCTCGCGCAGCAGCCGGATCAGCTCGGCGCCGCCGTCGGCCCGCACCCGGGCCTCGAAGACATTGCCCCGGACGAAGGCGAACTCCGAGCGGCCGAAGCCCGCCGGGGACCCGAGGGCCCGGGCGAGGGCGGACTTGTCCACCCCGGCCCCGTCGAGCAGCGCCCGGCGCCGGCAGCCGGGGTTGGCGGCCAGCGCGGCCAGGGCACGGGCGTCCAGCGGGCGGGGCGCGGCGCCCGGTCCGCGCAGCTCGGCGAGGAGCTGCCGGAGCGCCGTCGCCGGTCGGTGCCCGGCCGCCGGCGACGGCGCCGGGCCGGCCGTCGCGTCGCGGCCGTGCTCGCGGTGGTGGAGGGAACCGTTCATCCGCCGCAGTCTCGCATCCCCCACCGACAGCCCCGGCGGACCCCTGTGCCCGGTGCGGCGGGTGGCGTCACGGAGAGGGCCGGGCCGGAGGCGGGTCCCGGCCGCCCCGCGGGCGTCGTTACGGGGCCGCCGGACCGGAAGCGCGGGCTCCGGCAGGGGACGGGGCCCGCGGCGGATGCGGAGCCGGGCGGACGGCCGGTCCGGGCGGCGCCGCTTCCGCGGTGACCGGCACGGGTCCCGCCGTACCGCCGACGGCGCTTCCGGCGGCGGGACCGGCGGGACCGGCGGCGGCCGCGTCCGGCGCGGGGTCCGCCAGCTGCCGGGAGCGGAGCCGGGTCCGCGCCCGGTCCGCCAGGCGCAGCGCCGGCCGGCTCGCCACCAGCCCGAGGCCCATGACCGTGGCCCCCGCGGCGGCGTCCAGGAAGTAGTGGTTCGCGGTACCCATCACCACGACCGTCGTCAGCAGCGGATAGCCGACGGCCAGGACCCTCGTCCACAGGGTCCGCCGGTACCGCCAGAGGATCACCCCGCACCACAGGGCCCAGCCGACGTGCAGGCTCGGCATGGCCGCGTACTGATTGGTCAGCCCGCCCAGTCCGCGCGGCGCGCTGGCCTCGCCGCCCCACCAGCCGTACGAAGCGAACCGCGCCATGCTGTCGACGAATCCGTACCGCGCCTCCAGCAGGCGCGGCGGGCAGGTCGGATAGAGGCTGAAGCCGGCCAGGCCGATCACCGTGGACAGCAGCAGCCAGGTGCGCGCCGCCCGGTACCGCGCGGGCCGGCGGAACCAGAGCCACACCAGGACGGCCGGGGTGACCAGGTAGTGCAGCGAGGCGTAGAAGAAGGCGGCCGGCACGCCGAGCGCCGGCAACTCGGTGAACCAGCGGTTCAGCGGGTGCTCCGCGTTGAGGTGGAACGCCTGCTCGAAGCGGAGGATGGCCAGCCCGTGGTCGACAGCCGTGGTGACATCCCCGCGCACCAGCAACCGACCCGCGGAATACGCCACATACACCAGCGCGATCAGCGGCAGCTCCGCCCACCAGCGGAGCCGTCTGTGTCCCGGGCGCGGTATCGGTGCCCCGGCGGCAGGAGCGGTTGCTGACATCCGGACGGATCCCCCCATGCGTTCCGGCGGTTCGCGAGCACGCGGCCCCACGGCGGCGCACGGCGGTCGGTCCGCGCACCGGCCCGGTCCGGACGTGCGGTCACACGGAGTTCACCGGCGGTCCAACCCCGCGTCAGGCCCCGGGCGAGCGAGAAGACGCGACAGTGGATCTCCGGGTTGCCCGCGGCCCGCCCGCGCGGGGGTCCGGCCGGGCCCGGCTTGTACGTTCCGGCAGGCGCCACCGAGGGCACGGCACGGGGTGGTCCGAACCCGGGTGCGACGGTGCCCGGGCGGTGCGCCCCGGCAGCGGCGGGCGCACGCGCGACAGCGGGACGACGCCGGGTACGGGACGGGACCGGGTACGGGACGAGCCCGGACACCGGAAGAGCCCGGACACAGGAGAGCCCCGGCACGTCCCACCCGTGCCCGGCCCCCTGAGCATCCCGCTCCTCAACGCCCGGGCCGGTCCGCACGGTTGACGATCGTTGCTCTCCGTGCCCCGCGAACTCCCCCGCGCCCGGGGTCGCTCCGGCTCCGGGCCTGCCCGCGCCACGGCGCAGCGGGCACGGTGACATGGCAGGCACGAGCGGGAGGCGGGCACAGCCGGAGCGCACCGGACCGCTCCGGACCGCTGAGTCCTCGCGCCGCCGAACAGCCGCGTCCGGCGGGCTCGTCACGCCCACCGCGCCGACCGCAACTCCGGGCGTACGGGCTACCCGTGCAGCGCCAGGAAATCGGCCACCGGCGCCGACCGCCGGTACGGCAGCAGCTCCCGCGCCGTCCGGTCGAGCATCGCCCGGATCCGGGTGGACCGCACCTGCTCCAGCAGGCCGATCACCTCCCGCCCGGCCGCCGCGGCCTCCTCGATCTCGCCGCCCCGCGTCAGGTCGCCGGCGAGCTGGGCCGTGAACAGCGCCCGGTTCCGCACGAAGTGGGGCTGCTGGAGCCGTACCGCGCGCCGCGCGTGCCGGGCGGCGCGCGGCCAGTCGCCCAGGGCCGACCAGCACTGCGACTCCAGCCCCTCCAGCTCCGCCTCGCCGAAGAACGACATCCACTCCGGGTCGGCGTCCGAGGGGCCGCGGGCGAACAGGATCCGGGCGCGCAGCAGCGCCTGTTCGCAGGCGGCGCGGTCGCGGAGCCCGGCCCAGCCCCCGGCCTCGCGGAGGGCGAGCAGCGACAGCAGCCGGTGGGACGGGAGATGGCGGGCCGCCTGCTGCGCGGCCTGCGCGGCCCGGACGGCCTCCCGCGGCCGGCCCGCGTCCCGGGCGAGGAACGCGGTGTTGCAGAAGGCGTGCGCCTCCAGTCCGGGGTCGCCGGAGACCCGCGCGGTGGCGAGCGCCTCGGCGTAGTGGGAACGGGCGTCGTCGAGCCGCCCGGAGTCGTGGGCCAGCCAGCCCACGGAGATGGCGAGTTCACCGGCGCCGACGTGCAGGCGGTCGCGGACCGACTGGCGCGGCGCGCCCGCGTCCAGCAGGGCGTAGGCATCGCGCAGCGGCTGGGTGGCACGCCGGTAGAGGCCGTCTCCGCCGTGCCGGTCGTCCAGCAGGCGGATCTGGCGGACGGATGCCTCGACCGCCTCGGCGTCGGAGGCACCGGCGCGGCGGCGGGGGGAGGCGGCGGACGCCGGTCCCAGGGCGGCGGTCGCCACGGCGGCGGTGCCGCCGGTCATGAACGCGCGACGCAGCACGTCGCTCTCCTCGGGGGTGTCGGCTGATGGACGGGGGATTTCGGCCACGTCCGCGAGCAGTCCCGGCCGCAGGCCCGCGAGTGGTCCCGCGGGCCGGTCCGGGAGGGGCCCGCGGGCGGAACCCGGGGCGGCCCGGAGAGGCGCCGGGCGGGGCGCCCGGAAGCCGGCCGGGAACGGCGCGGGCCCTGCGGCCGCGCACCGACTCCCGGGGCTGGAACCCCATGTCCTGGAGCGAGTGCCCCGGGAACATGTGCCGGAACACCCGTTCATACGCATAGTTGGGGCAGCGGATCTCACCCGATTCGACCCGGCCGATGTAGCGCGCGTCACACGACACCTGTTCACCGATCTCGCGCGCGGCGCGGCGCACCGCCGCGGCGAACTCGCCCGGGGAGCGGGCACCGCGCAACTCCCGGAACGCGGTGTTCGGCCGCGGCGCGGGGCGGTTTCCGGAGGACGATGACGGTGACGCCATGGCTGGCCCTCTCCCTGGCGGTGCGCGGTGCCGGGCCCCGGTCGGGGCGGATCCTGCCGGCGGCGGCCGGGGCCCGGCAGCGCCGCCGATGGCAGCAGACCGTACTCCTTGTAGCGGAGTTGTTACACACGGTTTGATGACAAAAGGGATATCCCGCCCGCGATCCGCCATGAACCGCCATCCTTTCCAGCGGTGTGCCGCCGTAGCCGTTGACATCCCCGGGTCGTTGGTCCCGGTGGACACGGAGCGTTCGGCTCCCTTCGGAGGAGGGTTTCCCTTGTTGAAGTCCGGCGTGGACACCAGCGGCTCACGGGCGGCGGCCGGGCACGGTCGCGGAACGGACCGGGGCGGCGCCAAGGAGCGCGGCAAGCCCGGCCACGGAAACGCTTCCGCACACGGCTTCGGCCGCTGCGATCTCGTCACCGTGCCGGCCCGGCAGGGGCTGGAGGCGGTGGACATCCTGCGCCGCGGCGGCGGGCGGCGGGCGGGCGGCACCGGCGCGGCGGACACCGGCGGCATCGGCCCCGTCCTGCACGACGGCGGCTGCGACACCATCGGCTTCCTGGTCCCGGCGGGCACCGCCGAGCGCTGGGACCTCCCGGGCAGCGCCTGCACCCGCACCGTCGCCCCGGACCCCCGGCGACCACGGGAGCCGACGCCCCGCCCGTGGCCGGTACGGGCTGGCTGGTGCCGCCGGAGATCCGCCGCCGACGTCACCGACCCGGCCGCGCTGCGGGCGGCCCTGGGCGAGGCGGGCCGGCTGATCGAGGTCGTCGACCGCTGCCGCTGAGGCGGCGGGGCGGGCTCGGTGCGCTTCCCGGCCCGGCATCCCTCGCGGCGCCCGGCCGGCACGCTCCGGCGGACTCCGGCGCGGTGAGCGACCCGCTGCGGTGAACGTCCGGCGCGTGCCGGTGGCCCGGCTCCTTCCGCCCGGCCGGGACCCCGGCCGCGGTGCCGGCGCACCCGCCGACGGATACTGGGCCCCATGGCGAAAGGCAGGGCCAGGGGCCGTACGGACGGCGGACGCGGGCGGTCGCGGCCGGCCGGACCCGCCGGCGAGCCGGTGGACGGCGGCCTCGCCGAGCTCGTCCCGGACCGCGAGCGGCCGAGGGCCTGGACGCTCACCGTCGACGGAGCCCCGCAGTCCCATGTGGACCTGGACGACCCGCAGTACCTGGACTTCGCCTACCAGCGCCGCCTCGGCCACATCATCGACCTGGCCGCCCCGCCCGGCCGTCCCCTGCGCGTCCTGCACCTCGGCGGCGGCGCCTTCACCCTCGCCCGCTACACGGCGGCGACCCGCCCCCGGTCCACCCAGCAGGTCGTCGAACTCGACGCCGGGCTGATCGCGTTCGTGCGGCGTGAACTGCCCCTGGACAGCGGATGGCGGATCCGCGTGCGCACGGGGGACGCCCGCGAAGGGCTGGCGAAGATCCCCGACGGCTGGGCCGATCTCGTCATCGCCGACGTGTTCGGCGGCGCCCGGACCCCCGCGCATCTCACCAGCACCGAGTTCACCGCCGGGGCGCGGCGTGCGCTGCGCCCCGGCGGCTGGTACGCCGTGAACGTCACCGACGGCCCTCCGCTCGCGCATCTGCGGGCGCGGATCGCCACCGTCCGCGCCGTCTTCCCCGAGCTGTGCCTCGCCGCCGACCCGGCGGTGCTGCGCGGCAGACGGTTCGGGAACGCCGTACTGCTGGCCGCCGACGGGCCGCTGCCCGTCGCGGAGTTCACCCGCCGGGTGGCCGGCGACCCGCACCCCGGCCGCGTCGAACACGGGCGCGCCCTGGACGACTTCACCGGGGGCGCGGCCGCCGTCTCCGACGCGGCGGCCCGGCCCTCACCGGCCCCGCCGCCGGACACCTTCGGCTGACCGCTGGGCCGCCGGCCGCCGGCCGCCGGCCGCCGGCCGCCGGCCGCCGGCCGCCGGCCGCTGACCACCGGCCGCCGTGAGGCCGGCCGGTGCCCGTGAACAGCCGGTCGGCAGCGCCCCGTTCAGCCCTCGACGACCTGCACCGTCGGCGGGTGGCCGTTCCACGTGCAGAACACGGAGGTCGTCCGCGCGCCCGAGGTGAAGTTCACCCGGATCCACTCGGTCTGCTCCCACACCTGCATCTCCCAGCCCGCGTCCGGGGTCGCGGACACCAGGCTCGCCGAACGCTCACCGAGGTCGAACACGACCCGGCCGCCCGCCACGGGGTAGCTCTTCACCTCGCCCTCGGCGGTCGGCGCGGACGGAGCCGTCTCCGGCGGCTTCCCCGGCTTCGAGGGCGCCCCGTCCCCCGGCTTCGGCCCGCTGCCGGACGGCTCGGGCGACCGCTCGGGCGGCGCGGGGGAGGAGGACCCGGGCGAGGCCGAGGGCCCCGGACCGGAGGTCTCGGCGGCATCGCTCTCCGCGCTGCCCCGCGCCCCGGCCTCACCGCCCGCCGCCGCGCCGGCGTCGATGGGCAGGGCGCGCGGGCGGTCGTAGGCCGTGCCGGTGAGCGCGGTGTGGACGCCCCACCACGACAGGGTGGCGGCGGCTCCGGTGGCCAGGAGCCAGGCCGCGCTCTGCGCCAGTCCTCGTAGCATCGCGCCCATCCTCCCTCACGCCGCCGGATGTTGACGACCGGACCACCACCGTGGGACGGCCCGCTCCGCATGGCGTACGGTGCCGCCCATGGCACGAGTGCTCGTGGTCGAGGACGACCAGTTCGTACGCTCCGCCCTCATCCGGCACCTGTCCGACGCCTCGCACAGCGTACGCAGCGTCGGTACGGCGCTGGAGGCGCTCCGCGAGGTGGCCCAGATCGGCTTCGACGTCGTCATCCTCGATCTGGGGCTGCCGGACCTCGACGGGGCCGAGGCACTGAAGATGCTGCGCGGGATCACCGACGTGCCGGTCATCATCGCCACCGCGCGCGACGACGAGGCGGAGATCGTCCGGCTCCTCAACGACGGTGCCGACGACTATCTGACGAAACCGTTCTCCGTCGAGCACCTGTCCGCCCGGATGGCGGCCGTGCTGCGCCGCTCCCGGGCGACGGGAACGGCAGGCGAACCGCACGCGCGCGTGCTGCGCGTCGGCGGGCTGCTCGTCGATCCGCTGCGCCGCCAGGCCGAACTGGACGGAGCCACGCTCGACCTGACCCGGCGCGAGTTCGATCTGCTGGCCTTCCTCGCCGGGCGGCCCGGGGTGGTGGTGTCCCGGCGGGAGCTGCTGGCCGAGGTGTGGCAGCAGTCCTACGGCGACGACCAGACCATCGACGTCCATCTCTCCTGGCTGCGCCGGAAACTGGGGGAGACGGCGGCCGCGCCCCGCTATCTGCACACGCTGCGCGGGGTCGGCGTCAAGCTGGAGCCGCCCCGGTGAGCGGCGTGGCGAGCGTCCCCGGGAGCCGCCCGGTGACCGTTCCCGCTCGCGGCCCGGCGGGGGCGGCCGGGAGGCGGCCGGGATGAGATGGGCCCTGGTCAAGGTGTGCCTGGCGGTCACGGCCATGGTCGTGGTCGCCTTCGCCGTGCCGCTCGGGCTCGTGGTGGGGGAGATGGCGCGGGACCGGGCCTTCGCCAACGCCGAGCGGCAGGCCGCCGCCATCGGGCCGGCCCTGGCCATCACCACCGACCGCGGGGAGCTGGAACGGGCCGTCGCCAGCACGGAGTTCGGTGCGGACGGCCGGATCGCCGTCCATGTGCCGCCCGCCGGGGACAAGACCGGCGACGAGGCCGGGGACAAGGCCGGTGGCGCGGAAACGGCCGGGTCCCCCGGGGCCGGGGAGGGTGCCGTGGAGATCGGCCGGCGCCGCGCCTCCGCCGGCGACCTGGCCGCCGCGGCCCGGCGCGGCCGGGGCTCCGTCACCGCCGTGCCGGGCGGTTTCGCACTGCTCCAGCCGACCGCCGTCGGCGCCGGGAAGACCGCCGTCGTCGAGGTGTTCGTCCCGGACGAGGAGGTCACGGCCGGGGTGCGCACGGCCTGGCTGGTGCTGGGCGGGGTGGGGCTCACCCTGGTCCTCGGCTCGGTGGCCGTGGCGGACCGGCTCGGCACCCGGATGGTCCGCCCGGCCGAACAACTCGCCGGAGCCGCACAGGATCTGGGCGCCGGGCGGCTCGCCACCCGCGTCCCGGTGGCGGGACCGGCCGAACTCCGTTCCGCCGCCGCCGCGTTCAACTCCATGGCCGACGAGGTCGTCCGGCTGCTCGCCAACGAGCGCGAGCTGGCCGCCGACCTCTCGCACCGGCTGCGCACCCCGCTCACCGTGCTCCGCCTCAACGCCGCCTCGCTCGGCGACGGCCCCGCCGCCGAACAGACCCGGGCGGCCGTCGCCCAGCTGGAGACCGAGGTCGACCAGATCATCCGCACCGCCCGCGAACAGCGGCCGCCGGGGCGGGCCCCGGAGAGTGCCGAGACGGCGGACGGGGGCGCGGGCTGCGACGCCTCCGAGGTGATCCGGGACCGGATGGCCTTCTGGTCGGCGCTCGCCGAGGACGAGGGCCGCACCGCGGGCCTCGCCGGCGTCGAGCGGGCCGCGCGGGTGCCCGTGGCGCGCCCCGAACTGGCCGCTGCCGTCGACGCCCTGCTCGGCAACGTCTTCCGGCACACCCCCGAGGGCACGGACTTCGCGGTGGACGTCCACCACGCCGACGGGGCGGTGATCGTGCTGGTGTCGGACGCCGGCCCGGGCATCGCCGACCCCGAGGCGGCGCTGCGCCGGGGACACGGCGGCGGCGGGCGCGGCTCGACCGGGCTGGGGCTGGACATCGTGCGCCGGGTCGCCGAGTCCACGGGCGGCGATGTGCGTGTCGGCCGCTCCGTGCTCGGCGGCACGGAGGTGCGGATGTGGCTCGTGCTGGACGGCGGACGGCGGCGGTCCGGCGGGCGTCGCGTGGACCGGCTGATGCGGCGCGGACGGTGGGGACGGAGGCCGGGGAAGCCCGGAAGGCCCGGAGGGCCGGGGAGGCCGGGAGGGCCGGTGCTCCGGTGTGAGCCCCGGCCCCGGCCCCCCGGGACCCGAGCGCTGGATGAGGGCGCCGGGGCGGCGGGAGCGCGGTGCGCCGGGCCGGAGGTTATGCGCCGGGCCGGAGGTTAAGCGCGGTCGATCCCAGCCTTAAGGCAGCAATAAGTGCCGAACTGCCGTACGTAATAAGGGGTTTGCCGGGTTCCGGTTGGCTACCGTATGCGATGTACCGGCCTCCGCCCGCCGGCGGGGGCAGGAACGGGACGTGCAGCGCGCGGTGGTGTGGGGCCGACGGCAGGACGAGCCGGAGCCGGAACCCACCGCCCGTCAGCCGCCACCCCACCGGTGCGCCCCGGCGGCGGCCCCGCCCGGCCGGGGCGCGTCCGCGTCCGACGGATTGAGGGCCGACCCGTCAGCATCCCCCTCGGCGCACGCAAGCCGGGTCTCAGCAGTCGCGCCGTTCGGCGCTCGGTGGATATCCGGTCCAGCGGATGTGGGCACGGCGGAATTCGCGGGCGTCGCTGAACCCGACCTCGGCGGCGACATCGGCGATCTTCAGCCTTGACTCGCGGAGGAGGAGGGCCGCCCGCCGCTGCCGTACCCGGTCTCGGACAGCGCTGAAGCGTTCTCCGGCCGCGGTGAGCTGTCGGCGCAGGGTGCGTTCGGTGATGTGCAGGCGCCGGGCGGTTTCGGCCATGGTGAGGGGCCTTCGTAGGTTCCGGCTGAGCAGGGTCTCGACGGCCATGATGATGTCGGGGCGCCCTCGGCCGCTGTCGAGCAGCCGACGGCAGGTGTCGACGGCGGCCGCCCGGGTCTGGTCGTTGCGGGTGGGTATGGGGCGGTCCAGCTGCGACGCCGGGAAGACCATGCGGTTGGCGTCGGCTCCGAAGTGGAGGGGGCAGCGGAAGAACTTCCGGTATTCCTGGACGTACGGCGGTGCTGGGTAGGAGAACTCGACTCGGGTGGGCGTCTGGTCGTCCTCGAAGATGGACCGGCTGAGCGCCAGCGTGCTGCACAGCACCTCTTCGCAGAGGAAGGCGATGAGCTCCGGTTCGGGCAAGCGCTCGTGCAGCCGCAGGGCGAACTCCTGGCCGGTGACCTCGAGCTCCATGTCCACCAGGCTTCCGGACGCCTGGTGGAGTTCGAGGCCCACGGCAAGGGCGTCGGCGGCGGTGGCGCACGACCGGATCGCCATGCCGAGGATGCCGAAGGTGAGAAGCGCGTCCCGGCCGCCGACCTGCATGCCGAGCGGCCGGTCCGGCATGGCCCGCAGGGCGCGGCCCAGGATGGTCGCAGCCTGGCGGAATGACACCTTGACCGGCTCGGCGGTGACGAGGTTCGCCGGGGCCACACCGGTGCCGGAGAACCACAGGCCTGTGGGGCATGCCTCGCGCTGGCCGATCTCGACGACGCCGGACAGCACCGTCGGCGGGATGACCGCCTCGTTCAGCTGCGGATCCGGATACGTCC
This sequence comes from Streptomyces sp. MNU89, assembly GCF_020982505.1. Classification (NCBI taxonomy): domain Bacteria; kingdom Bacillati; phylum Actinomycetota; class Actinomycetes; order Kitasatosporales; family Streptomycetaceae; genus Streptomyces; species Streptomyces sp. MNU89. The sequence continues at coordinate 4,932,036 of NZ_JAJKLL010000001.1, forward strand.
TCACCCGACCTCCTGTCCGGTCTGCCCCCCATTCTGGTCGGTGCCGCCCTCCCGGCCAAGGGATGAACAGGGCTTTAATCCGGGGCGAGCCCATGAGATGAGGAGGATTTGTGGCGAAAAATACAATGATGGCGGACCGGGGCGTCTGCATCGTCGGGGCGGGACCCGCCGGGTTGTCGATGGCCCGGGCCCTGCGGTGGCTCGGCGTCCCCTACGAGCAGTACGAGCGGCATGCGGACGTCGGCGGCATCTGGGACATCGACAACCCGGGGACGCCGATGTACGAGTCGGCACACTTCATCTCCTCCCGCCGAACGTCCGGGTTCTTCGACTTCCCGATGCCCGACTCCTTCGCCGACTATCCGGGCCACCGGCAGATCCTGCGGTACACGCGAGACTTCGCGACCGCCTTCGGCCTGCGCGAGGCGATCCGCTTCGACTGCTCGGTGACCGGCGTCGAGCAGAGCGACGGCGGATGGAGGGTGAGTCTCGACGACGGTACCCACAAGGTGTACCGGGCGGTGGTGTGTGCGACCGGTGTCACCTGGACCCCCCGCGTTCCGTGGCATCCGGGCACGTTCTCCGGCGAGATCCGGCACTCGGGGAGCTACCGCGACCCGGCGGAGTTCCGTGGCAGGAGAGTCCTGGTCGTGGGCCTGGGCAACTCGGGAGCCGACATCGCCTGTGACGCCGCCGCGAACGCCGACGCCGCGTTCGTGAGCGTTCGCCGGGGCTACCACGTGATTCCCAAGCATCTGTTCGGTATCCCCACCGACGAGTTCAGCGCGCGTGGACCGCAGCTTCCGCTGCGGATCGAGCGTCCGCTCTTCAAGCTGCTCCTGCGCGTCCTGCAAGGGGACCTCACGAGGTACGGGCTGCCCGAGCCGGACCACAAGCTGTTCGAGTCGCACCCGCTGCTCAACAGCCAGCTGCTGCACCACCTGCAGCACGGCGACGTGGCGATCCGGCCCGGCATCGCCGCCCTGGACGGCTCCCGTGTCCGCTTCACCGACGGTGGCACCGAAGAGATAGACATGATCCTCTACGCCACCGGATACGACTGGGACATCCCTTACGTGCCCGACCAGTATTTCCAGTGGCAGGACGGGCGGCCGGAGCTGTATCTGACCGCGTTCAACCGCTCCCACCGCAACCTGTTCGGTCTGGGCTACCTGGAGACCAACTCCAGCGCCTACACCCTGTTCGACCACATCAGCAGCATTCTCGCCCAGTACCTGCACGACCAGGTACACGCGCCGGCACGGGCCGCGGCCTTCGACCGGCTGATCGCCGAGGACCAGCCCCGGCTCAGCGGCGGGCTGCGCTTCCTGGACTCGGCCCGGCACCGCTCCTATGTCGACGCCCGCGCCTACCGCCGGTACCTCGCCAAGCTACGCAAACAGATGGGTTGGCGGCAGCTCGCCCCTGGCATGTTCGACCATCTGCGGGTCCAGACGCACAGCCGGAAGGCGGGTGTCGCGTGAGCGGCCGCGCCGGCTGGGCCGGCAGGCACGTCCTGGTCACCGGAGGGAGCAGCGGCATCGGACGTGAACTCGTCCACCAGCTGCGCGGAGCCGGCGCTGTGGTGTCCGTCCTCGCCCTCGACGACACCGACCTGGCGCGGCTGCGCGCCTCCGCCCCCGACGTGCACGTACGAGGGGTCGACGTGACCGATGCCGCCGCGGTCGGGTCGGCCACGGACGAGTTGGCGGCCGCTGCGGGCCCGGTCAGGTCTCTGTTCACCTGCGCCGGAATCAGCAGACCGGGCTGTGTCCAGGATCTCGGGCTGGGCGACTTCCGAGCCCAGATGGAGGTCAACTACTTCGGCACCCTGCACGCCGTACGGGCCGTGCTGCCGGGCATGCTCCACAGCGGCGACGCCACCATCACCTGCATTTCCAGCGCGGCCGGCCTCCTCGGCGTCTTCGGCTACGCGGCGTACGGGCCCAGCAAGTTCGCCGTACGCGGGCTCTGCGAGGTGCTGCGGCAGGAGCTCAAACCACACGGCGTGAGCGTCACGGCCGCCTACCCGCCCGATGTCGACACCCCGCAGCTGGCGATGGAGACACCCCTGCAGCCACCCGAGCTGCAGGCGATCAGCGGCACGATCAAGCCGCTCACCGCGCAGTCCGTCGCCACGGCCATTCTGCGCGGCACCGAGTCCGGACGTTCCTGCGTCTTCCCGGATGTGCGGACCCGAGCGCTCAGTCGCCTGGTCGGCACCGCGCCGTGGTTCGTCGACCGGGCCCTCGACCGCACAATCGCCAAGGTCCGTCGGCGGAGACCGGCGGATCCCCGCCGGTGTCCCGGTCCGGCAAACCTGTCGTAGCAGTGGCGGATGGGTCGAGGACCTGGTCTGCGTTCCGGTCCGTCCGAAGGACCCGGCCTGCTCGTTCCAGGTTCCGACCCCCTCGGGCGCGGCCTTCGGCTCGTCGGGCGGGCAGAAGACCTGCGTTCGGGACAGCGCCGTTCCAGCTCGGTGAACCACCGCCCATCGGCAGCGCCGGCGCGGTCCGCTCAAGGGCTTGGATCCGCGGTTTCCCGCCACGGCGACCACCGCCGCGTTCCCCGGCGGGGCGAGATGAAGCCCGGCCGCATCCCGGATCCGGTCGATCAACAGCGGCTCCAGCTCGCCCACACCTCCGGCAGCCGCCGTCACGGCCTGTCAGGCCGCCGGGACCGGCCCGCTGCCCGGGCTCGTATCCGTACCGGTACCCGTGCCCGCTTGCGCTCCGGCCACTGGGTCCGGGTCGGGGTCGGGGGCGGGGTCGGGCAGCACGCCCGTCCGGGCCAGCCGGGAGTACCAGTGCGCGCTGGTCTTCGGGACGCGGGCCAGGGTCTCGTAGTCGACGCGGACCAGGCCGAAGCGCTTGGCATAGCCGAAGGACCACTCGAAGTTGTCCATCAGCGACCAGAGGAAGTAGCCGCGCACATCGGCGCCGTCGGCCATCGCCCGGTGCACGGCGGCGAGGTGGCCGTGCAGATAGGCGATCCGCTCCGGGTCGTGCACTCCGCCGTCCGGGCCCGGCCGGTCCTCGTACGCGGCGCCGTTCTCGGTGACCAGCAGCGGCAGTCCGGGCGCCTCGCGGGTGAAGCGCATGATGAGTTCGTGGAGCCCGGTCGGGTCCACGGACCAGTCCATGGCGGTGAGTTCGCCGGGCGGCTGGTGGAAGGCGACGTCGTCGGCGCCGATCCAGGGGGAGTGGTCGCTCCTGCCGTGGCCGTCCCGGCGCGGACCGCCGTCGTCGGTGGCGGCCGACACCACGGTGGGCGAGTAGTAGTTCAGGCCCAGTGCGTCGAGCGGCTGTCTGGCGGTGGCCAGGTCGCCGTCGCGGACGAAGGACCAGTCGGTGATCCCCGCGGTGTCCGCGAACAGGCTCTCCGGGTAGGTGCCGTGCAGCATGGGATCGCTGAAGACGCGGGTGGCGAGGATGTCGATCCGCCGCCGGGCGTCGGCGTCGCCCGGGGAACCGGTCAGCGGCCGCACCACCCCCGCGTTGAGGCTGACGGTGACCTTCCCCCGGGCGGGCAGGACGGAGCGCAGCGCCGCGGTGCCCAGACCGTGGGCCAGGTTGAGGTGGTGGGCGGCGCGCAGGGCGGCGGCCGGATCGGTGCGTCCCGGGGCGTGCACCCCGGAGCCGTAGCCGAGGAAGGCGCTGCACCAGGGTTCGTTGAGGGTGGCCCAGAGTTCGACGCGGTCGCCGAGGGCCTCGCCGACGAGCCGCGCGTACTCGGCGTAGCGGTGGGCGGTGTCGCGCTCGGGCCAGCCGCCCGCGTCCTCCAGTTCTTGCGGCAGGTCCCAGTGGTAGAGGGTCACCATGGGCGTGATGCCGGCCGCCAGCAGTTCGTCCACGAGGGCGCGGTAGAAGTCGAGACCGCGCTGGACGGCGGGGCCGCGGCCGGTGGGCTGGACCCGCGGCCAGGCGACGGAGAAGCGGTAGGCGCCGTAACCCAGCTCCTTCATCAGGGCCACGTCCTCGCGCCACCGGTGGTAGTGGCCGGTGGCGGTGTCCCCGGTGTCGCCGCCGGCGGTCCGGCCGGGGGTGTGGGAGAAGGTGTCCCAGATGGACGGGGTGCGGCCGTCCTCGCGGACGGCGCCCTCGATCTGGTAGGCGGCGGTGGCGGTGCCCCAGAGGAAGGCGGGCGGGAAACGGAGCTCCCCGGAGGGACCGGACGCCGGCTGCCCCAGGGCTCCGGGGCGGCCGGAGGGGGCGTCCGGGGGTCCCGGAGAGGCCGTCGAGCTCGGGGACGTCGGGGACGTCGGTCATGAAATCGCTCCCATCAGAGCCGTTGCGGAGAATGTGGGGGACGGGACAGGTGGGCATGGTGGTGGCGGGGCGGACCCGGCTCGGACCGGGCCCGGACCGGGCCCGGGAGGATTCAGCCCTTGACGGCCCCCTGCATGATGCCGCCGACGATCTGCTTGCCGAAGAGGGTGAACGCCAGCAGCAGGGGCAGGGTCCCCAGCAGCGCGCCCGCCATGATCACCGACTGATCGGGGATGTAGCCGCGGCCCAGCCCGGTCAGGGCGACCTGCACCGTGGGGTTGTCCTGGGTGAGCGCGATGATCGGCCAGAAGAAGTCGTTCCAGGCCTGGACGAAGGTCAGCATGGCCAGGACGGCCATCGCGGGCCGGGCCGCCGGGAACACCACATGCCAGACCACCCGGATGCTGTTGGCGCCGTCCACCCGCGCCGCCTCGATGATCTCGCTCGGCAGCGCCTCCACGAGGTACTGCCGCATGAAGAACACCCCGAAGGCGCTGACCAGCGTCGGCAGGATGACGGACTGGAGCTGGTTGGTCCACTCCAGCTCGGCGATGGTCATGAAGAGCGGCACCACGCTGAGCTGCGGCGGGATCATCATCGTGCCGATCACCAGCATCAGCAGCACCTCGCGGAAGCGGAACCGCAGCTTGGCGAAGGCAAAGCCCGCGATGGTGCAGAAGAGGACGGTGCCCACCGTGATGGTCCCGGCCACCACGGCCGTGTTGAGCAGCGCCAGCCCCATGTGGGCGTCGGTCCAGGCGGTCTGCAGATTGGGCAGCAGATCGGAGCCGAACCAGAAGGGCGGCGGGGTCTGCGAGAGCCGGGTGTTGTCGCGGGAGGCGGCGACGGCCGTCCACACCAGCGGGAAGAGCGAGCCCGCGGTGAAGAGGATCAGCACGGCGTAGCTGATCCGTCCGCCGTACGACTGGCCGCCGGCCCGGCCGGCCTTCCCCGCCGTGCCGCGGGCCTTCCCGGCGCCGCCGCCCCCGCCGGGTGTCCCGGGCGTGCCGGGTCCGCCGCTCTCCCCGGCCTTGCCGGTCCCGCCGGCCGGTACGAGGGTCTTCATCGGTGGCTCCTTGCGTGGATGCCCCCGGCTTCAGCCGGGGGAGGAAACGCATCCCGTGCCCGGAGCCGTGCAGTGGTGGGGCGCGTTCCACTGACCCACCAACGCACGTTGCTGACACGGTAGCTGATAGAATGTGAGGCGTGACGCAGCAGGTCAAGCGGGCTTTCAAATACCGCTTCTACCCCACGGACGAGCAGGCAGCGGAGCTGTCCCGCACGTTCGGCTGTGTCCGTCTCGTGTACAACAAGGCGCTGGAGGAGCGCACTCGGGCTTGGTACGGGGAGCAGCGCCGCGTCTCCTACGTCCAGTCCTCGGCCGCGCTGACGGAGTGGAAGCGCACCGAGGAACTCGCCTTCCTCGCTGAGGTGTCCAGCGTCCCGCTCCAGCAGGCACTGCGCCATCTTCAGACGGCGTTCGGGAACTTCTTCGCCAAGCGCGCCAAGTACCCGCGCTTCAAGAGCCGGAAGAAGTCCCGGCAGTCGGCGGAGTACACCCGCTCCGGGTTCAAGTGGCGTGACGGCCGTCTGACGCTGGCGAAGATGGCCGCGCCGCTGGACATCCGTTGGTCGCGTCCGCTGCCGGAAGGCGCCGCACCGACCACGGTGACGGTGTCCCGCGACGCGGTCGGGCGCTGGTTCGTGTCGCTGCTGTGCGACGATGTGATCACCCCGGCCCCGGCCACCACGGCGGCGGTGGGTATCGACGCCGGACTCACCTCGCTCGTGACGCTCTCGACCGGGGAGAAGATCGCCAACCCGAAGCATGAGCGGAAGGACCGCGCCAAACTGGCTCGCGCTCAGCGAGAGCTGTCCCGCAAGGCCAAGGGCTCGAACAACCGGGAGAAGGCCCGCCGCAAGGTCGCCCGCGTCCACGCGCGGATCACCGACCGGCGCCGCGACTTCCTCCACAAACTCACTACTCGGCTCGTCCGTGAGAACCAAACGGTCGTGATCGAGGACCTCACCGTCCGCAACCTGGCCAAGAACCACAGCCTGGCGCGCGCCATCTCGGACGCGTCGTGGACCGAGTTGCGGTCGATGCTGGAGTACAAGTGCGCCTGGTACGGGCGCGAACTTGTCGTAGTCGACCGCTGGTTCCCGTCGAGCAAGCTGTGCGGGGCCTGCGGTACCGTCGCGGCGAGCATGCCGCTGAACGTCCGCGAGTGGACGTGCGACTGCGGCACCCTCCATGACCGCGACATCAACGCGGCACGTAACATCAAGGCGGCCGGGCTGGCCGTCTCGGCCTGTGGAGGCGGTGTAAGACCTCAACGAGAGTCCTCTCGGACGGGGCAACTGCCTTCGAAGCAGGAAGCCCTCACTGCGAAGTGAGGAATCCCCCGCCTTCAGGCGGGTGGAGGAAGTCAACAGCTTCTCCTCAGCCGTCGGACGACCAGCCAGTTGACCAGGGCGATCAGCAGCAGGATCAGGAACATCGCCCAGGCGATCGCCGAGGCCCGGCCGAGATGGAAGTTGAACCAGCCCTGCTCGTACATGTAGAGGCCGAGGGTCTGGTAAGCGTGGTCCGGGCCGCCCTTCTGCCCGCCCGCCCCGCCGAAGAGCAGCGGCTCACCGAAGAGCTGGGTGGCCCCGATGGTGGAGACGACGATGGTGAAGAGGATCGTCGGCCGCAGCGAGGGGATGGTCACATGGCGGAACTGCTGCCAGCGGGTGGCCCCGTCCAGCGCCGCCGACTCGTACAGATCGCGCGGTATGGCCTGCATGGCCGCCAGGTAGATCAGCGTGTTGTAGCCGGTCCACCGCCAGATGACGATCGAGGCCACGGCCAGCTGCGAGGTCCAGTGCCCGGTCTGCCAGTTGATGTTCTCGATGCCGAGGAAGCCCAGCGCCCAGTTGATCATTCCGTAGTCGCGCCCGAAGAGCAGCACGAAGACGAGCGTGGCGGCCGCCACGGACGTCGCGTACGGGGCGAGCATCGCGACCCGGAAGAACATCGCGCCGCGCAGCCGGTAGTTGAGGATGTGCGCGAGCCCGAGCGCCATGAGCAGCTGCGGCACGGTGGAGATCACACCGATGGTGAAGGTGTTCCGCAGGGCGTTCCAGAAGAACTCGTCCTCCAGCAGCCGGGTGTAGTTGTGCAGCCCGGCCCACTCCATGGTGGTCGGTTCGTGCAGCGACACCCGGTGCAGCGAGGCCCAGCCGGTGTAGAGCAGCGGGAAGAGCCCGAAGGCGGTGAAGAAGAGGAAGAAGGGCGAGATGAAGACGTAGGGGCTCCAGCGGACGTCGCGGCGGTAGCGGCGGCTGCGCCGCTCGGACCTCCGGTCCGCCTTCGGGTCCGTCTTCCGGCCGGCCGTCGCGGCGGTCTTCCGTCCCGCCTCGCCCGCCGTCCGGGGCATCGTGCGGAGGGCCGCGTCCCCCGGTCCCCCGGAACCCGAGGTTCCGGGGGACGAGGCCGCAGAGGAGTCTGCAGTCATCCGTCTCACTGGTCCAGCAGGTTGTCGATGTTCTTCAGCGCGGCGGCCCACCCCGCCTCGGGCGACTTGCCCTGCTGCTCGACCTGGAGGACGCCGACGTCCGTGAACGCCGTCTGGATCGCCAGGTCCTTCTCGCCGAGGACGAGGGTGGGCATGTCCTCCGCGGCCCGGCTGAAGATCTCGCCGATGGGCGCGTCACCGAAGTACTCGTGCCGCGCGTCGGCGACCTCCGGCATCTCGTAGGTCGTCGGCGAGCTGGGGAAGGAGGCCTGCTTCCGGAAGAGCTTGGCCTGCTGCTCGGGCGCCGTCAGCCAGGCGGCGAGCTTGACCGCCTCCTCCTTGTTCTTCGCCGCCTCCGGCACGGAGAGGAAGGAGCCGCCCCAGTTGGCGGGCTTCGGCGCCGGTGCGATGTCCCACTTGTCCGCCGCCTTGGGGCCGGCCTTCTCCTTGATGTAGCCGAGCATCCAGGCGGGGCAGGCGACGGTGGCGAACCGGCCGTTGGCGTACGCCTGGTCCCACGGCTTGTCGAACTGCTTGAGGCGGGCCGTCATCTTGCCCTCGACGGCGCGCATCGCCAGGTCCCAGGAGTCCTTGACGGCCGGGCTGTCCTTGTAGATCAGCTCGCCGTCGCGGTCGTAGTACCGCTCCACGCGGCCGGAGACCGAGGCGTTGAAGAGGCCGATCGCCGTGTCCGTGTAGACGGTGCCGGAGGGCGCCTTCTCCATGTACTTCTCGCCGGTCTCGACATACTTCTCCCAGTCGCCGGCCCAGAGGGCGCCGACCTTCTCGCGGTCGGTGGGCAGCCCGGCCTTCTCGAAGAGGTCCTTGCGGTAGCAGATGGCCATCGGGCCGATGTCGGTGCCGAGACCGATGGTCCGGCCGTCCTCGGCGGTGGCCTGGGCCCACTTCCAGTCCAGCCAGTTCTTCTCGTCGACGCCCTTCTCCCGGCCCAGGTCGACGAACTTGTCGGCGTGCCGGGTGACGGTCTCGGCGATGTTGCCGACCTCGATCGCCTGGATGTCCTGGAGCCCGCTGCCGGTCCCGAGGTGGGTGAGGAGCTGCGGGTAGTACTGGTCGGCCCGCTCGATGGACGTCTCCTTGATGACGACGTCGGGGTTCAACTTCTGATACTCGTCGTAGAGCCCGGCCTGCTTGTAGCCGAAGACGCCGAAGACCCCGATGGTGACGGTCTTCTTGCCGTCCGCGCTCTCCCCGGAGCCTCCCCGGCCACTGCCGCCACCGTCGTCCGCACAACCAGCCAGCAGGCCGGTGAGAAGGGCGGCGGTGGTCGCCAAGGCCGCCGTACTCCGGGACATGTGGGCTGATCTGCGCATGACATCCTCCTGCTCCCTGCGTATCGTCCCCCTGCCGAACTGATTGAACGGAGAAGAATGCCGGTCGGGCATGGCTGAGAGACGTCGAGAGATGTATGGGTTGAGCGCTTGAGAGCGCTCTCATCCGTGACGTCTTGAAGGTTCACGGCTCGCCGGGAGAGTGTCAAGGGCGTAGGACGGAACGTGCTGTCGGGGGAGTGATGTTGAATGGTCCAACAGCCACGGACGCAGGCTGGGAGCGGGAGGCGGACCATGCCGATGACGAGGAGACACGGTGGCAGGCCCACCCTGGAGGAGGTCGCGGCACGCGCGGGGGTCGGACGCGGCACCGTCTCCCGCGTGATCAACGGTTCGCCCCGGGTGAGCGACCGCACCCGGACGGCGGTGGAACACGCCATCGCGGAGCTCGGCTACGTGCCCAACCGGGCGGCGCGGGCGCTGGCCGCCAACCGCACCGACGCCGTCGCCCTCGTGATCCCCGAGACCGAGACCCGGCTCTTCGCCGAGCCGTACTTCTCCGACATCATCCGCGGCATCTCCACGGAACTCGCCGAGACCGAGATCCAGCTGCTGCTCACTCTGATCCGCACCCCCAAGGAGCGCCACCGGCTCACCCAGTTCCTCGGAGCGCACCGGGTCGACGGCGTCCTGCTCGTCTCCGTCCACGCGGACGACCCGCTGCCCGACCTGCTGGAGGAGATCGAGATGCCCGCGGTCCTCAGCGGCCGCCGGGCCGCCGGGGAGTCCGTGCCGTACGTCGACTCCGACAACGTCGGCGGTGCGAGCGCGGCCGTCGAGCATCTGATCGGCCGTGGCCGCCGCCGCGTCGCGACGATCACCGGGCCCCTCGACATGTACGTCGCCCAGTGCCGCCTCGACGGCTACCACCAGGCCATCGCCGCCGCCGGGCACGAACCGGACGAGGCGCTGGTCGAGCCCGCCGACTTCACCGAGGAGGGCGGCCGCCGCGCCATGCGCCGGCTCCTGGAGCGACGCCCGGACCTCGACGCGGTGTTCTGCGCCTCCGATGTGATGGCCTCCGGGGCGCGCCAGGTGCTGCGGGAGGCGGGGCGCCGCATCCCGGAGGACGTGGCGCTCGTCGGCTTCGACGACTCGCCGGTTGCCCGCCACATGGACCCGCCGCTGACCAGCGTCCGGCAGCCGATAGAAGAGATGGGCCGCACCATGGCCCGGGTGCTGCTCCGGGAGATCGGGCAGCCGGAATCCGGCAGCCGGCAGGTCGTGCTGCCGACCGAACTGGTGCGCCGCGGCTCGTCCTGAGCGGCGCGCCGTTCCGGTCGGGCGGCGGGCGCGGAAAGAGGGAGCCGGCAGGCCGCCGGCTCCCTCCCCGCAGAGAACGCGTTGTCACGCTGTCCGCACTGGTACGGGGGCGGGGCGCCCGGTCACCGGCCGCCCCGCCGGACCGCTACAGCGGCGGGTACGCGTTCGCCAGCAGCTCCTCGAACTGCGCCTGGAACCAGTGGCCGGAGACCGGCGCGTCCGGCAGGGCACCCGACGGGTTGTTCAGGTTGCGCGCGTTCCCCTCGTAGGTGGGGTCGCACATCCGGTCGAAGCCCTTGCCCTCGTCGTTGTCGATGGCCTTGCTGGAACCGTCCGACTCGCCCGGGGGCTTGATCCACGCGTAGGCGTCGATGCCCGGAGCGGGCGAGGCGGCGGGCCGTTCACCGAGACCGGCACCGGCCTGGTTGCACCAGTTGCCCTGGTGGATGCGGCGGTCGACGCGGCTGCCGTCCACGTACTCGTCGACGGTGGTCTTCTCCGCCGGTCCGGTGGGCCGGTCGGGGCCGCCCCAGCCGTTGCGGGAGGTGTCGATGATGACACCGACCTCCTCGTTGAAGCCGGCCGAGACCGCCTCCTCGCGGAACGCCTGCGAGAAGGTCTGGATGTCCACGTAGCGGTTCCAGTCCACCCACTTCGACTGGCGCACCATCTGGCCGTTCACGGACTCGTCGATGGAGAAGTGCGGCTCCTCGATGGCACCGTAGTTGGCGACGTTGGCGGCGAAGCCGGCCACGTCGTCGACGGTGGCGCCCTCGGTGGTCGCCGCCTCGTGCAGCAGCTCGGCGGTGGCCGTGAAGTTGTCGTCCCAGCCGATCCAGCCGTGGTGGCCGATGTCGATGTAGTTGTAGACGTTCCCGATGTCGCCGAAGGTGGCCAGCGCGTAGCCGACGCCCTTGACGTAGTTGCCGTTCTCCTTCATCACATCGCAGTTCTCGGTGGCCGTGGCACGGTCGCCGACGTTGGTGATGAGGTTGGGCAGCGAGTCGATCTCGATGGTGTTGACGATCCGGAGACCGGCGTATTTCGGGTCCGACAGGATCTCCGCGATCGGGTCGATGAACTCGTTCTTGTACTTGTCGATCTCCTCCGGCCCGAGCTCGCCCTGGGAGGCCAGCGCCGCGCAGTCCCGGCCGGGCAGGTTGTACGTGACCATCTGCAGCACGTCGGCGTCCTGCTCCAGGGCCGCGTCGAGGTGGTCGCGCAGACCCATGGTGTTCTCACCCGCGGAGCCCGACTCGATCGCGGCGATGCGGTCCAGCCACACCGCCGTCGGCTGGTCGGCGATCGCCTCGCCGCCGCCCTTGGCGGCCTGTGCGGACCAGTCCGGGTTCACGTAGACCTTGGCGCCCTCGAAGGGGTTGTCCACGCGGTCGCCGGGCGGGTCACCCGGATCGCCGGGGTCGCCCGGATCCCCCGGATCGCCGGGGTCGCTGCCGTCGGTCGTACAGGTGACGCCGTTGAGCGTGATGGTGCCCGGGACGGCGTTCGTCCCGCTGAACGTGGCCTGGAAGCCGAAGGAGGCCGTGCCGCCGGAGCTCAGGGCACCACCCCACGAAGGGCTGGCGGCCGTGACGGTGGCACCGCTCTGGGTGATGTCGGCGTTCCAGCCCTGGGTCACCTTCTGGTTGCCGGCGAAGGTCCATCCGACGTTCCACGAGCTCAGGGCGTCACCGGTGTTGGTGACGGTGACGTTGGCGGTGAAACCCGTGTCCCACTGGTTCTGCACCGCGTAGTCGGCCGTGCAGCCCGCGGCGGCCGGGGCCGCCGAGGCGGTGCCGGTCAGTGCGGTGCCGGTGCCGGCGGCGGCCAGCATGAGGGCACACGCCGTGAGGGCGGTACGTCTCGGGCGCTTGCGGCGGCCCGTCGGTGAGATGGTGCGGCTCATCAGCGATCCTCCTGTAGATCGTGCGATGGTGCGCGATAGCGGGTGCCGGGGCGCCCGCCGTACCGCCCGGACCGCCGTCCGGACCGGGTGGAGTGGTCCGGGCGGCCGCCGTGCGGGCACGCCTCCTCGCCGCACCCGCCGTCTCGCGGGCGGGGTCGGTGAGGAGAGAAACGGAGCCGTCCGTGCTGCTGTGGGACGGCGGATGGCGCTCTTCAGAGGCGGAGCCGGGCATGGCGCGGGAGGCGGCGGGGGTGTGCCCGCTCGCTCGCGGTGCGGCCGGCGGCCGGGTGGGGTGTCCGCTTCCGCCGCGGAGGTGGGGGCATCCGTGGCGGGCGGGACGGGGGCGGGGGTGTCGGAGGGGCTCCGTGGTCATCGGTCGCGTCGGGTGACGCCCTCCCAAGACTGTGGAAGCGCTCCCATTTACTGAGTCAGACCCTAGACCCGCCCTCCAGGGATCAACAAGAGAGCGGACGGATCTTTCCTTTAAGGGCCTGTTAAGCGGCGGGTAGTTGGAGGTTGGTCCGACCCTTGGCGGTCGCTCTACTTGTGGGAGCGCTCCCAGAATCCGGGGCCGTTCCGGCTCCGTGACGGCCCTCGGCGGGGGAGTCCCGCGCGGGGCGGCGGTCCGTGCGGCCGGGGTGCTTTCCGTCCGTGTCCCGTGGGCTCGGGCATGACGAAGGCCCGGCCTGCTTCCGCAGGCCGGGCCTTGATCGTTCAGGGTGAGTAACGGGACTCGAACCCGCGACATCCTGGACCACAACCAGGTGCTCTACCAGCTGAGCTATACCCACCACGACCGGCTGTGCACCGGCCGAGAAAAAGTGTACACGTTCCGCAGGGGCGGTCGCGCCAGGCTTTCCCCGGGAGCCCCCGGGCCCGGGAGCTCCCGCGGACGGGCTCAGCCGGCGGGCAGCCGGTGCTTCGCCGCGATGGCCTTGGCGGTCGGCGAGTCCGGGCCCGGCGAGGGCACGAAGACCGCCTCCCGGTAGTAGCGGAGCTCGGCGATGCTCTCCCGGATGTCCGCCAGCGCCCGGTGGTTGCCGCTCTTCTCCGGGCTGCTGAAGTACGCCCGGGGGAACCAGCGCCGGGCCAGCTCCTTCACCGAGGACACATCCACGATCCGGTAGTGGAGATAGCTCTCCAGGTCCGGCATGTCCCGGGAGAGGAAGCCCCGGTCGGTGCCGACGGAGTTGCCGCACAGCGGGGCCCGGCCGCGCTCCGGCACGTGCTCGCGGACGTAGCGGAGCACCTGCCGCTGGGCCTCCTCCAGGCTCGTCCCGCCGTCGAGTTCGGCGAGCAGGCCGGAGGAGGTGTGCATCTCGCGCACCACCTCCGGCATGGTGGTCAGCGCCTCCGCCGGCGGACGGATCACGATGTCCACCCCCTCGCCCAGCACGTTCAGCTCGGAGTCGGTGACCAGCGCGGCCACCTCGATCAGAGCGTCGTCGGCCAGCGAGAGGCCGGTCATCTCGCAGTCGATCCATACCATGCGGTCGTTCATGCGCCTCACCCTACGGGGCGGTCGCGCTGACCGGGCACGGAGGACCGCCCCACCGCCCGGCCGCCGTGCTCCGCGAACCGCCCGGCGTACGTCTCCGCCTCCGGCAGGGACGGCTCCCCAGTCGGCGCCCCGTGACCGCCGTGCTGCGCGGCGTTCGCGCGGCGCAGGGCCGCCAGCGAGGCGGCGGCCGCCGCGGGACCGTCCGCACGCGGGTCGCCGCCGGCCGGCCGGTCGGGGCGCTCCATCCGCTCCGGGCGGTCGGGCCTGTCCGGGCGTTCCGGACGCTCCGTCCGGTCGGCGCGGTCCGCCCGCTCGGCGCCGCTCTGGGGCCGGCGGGCCCGGTAGGCCGCCCGGTACGCCGCGGGGGAGGAGCCGAGCTGGCGGCGGAAGTGCCCGCGCAGCGCGACCGGTGAGCGGAAGCCGCACCGGCCCGCCACCTCGTCCACGGAGTAGTCGGAGGTCTCCAGGAGCCGCTGCGCCTGGAGCACCCGCTGCGTGATCAGCCACTGCAGCGGGGCGCTCCCGGTGAGCGACCGGAACCGCCGGTCGAACGTCCGCCGGCTCATATAGGCGCGCGCGGCGAGGGTCTCCACGTCGAACTGCTCGTGGAGATGCTCCAGCGCCCAGGCGACGACCTCCGCGAGCGGGTCGGCGCCGATCTCCTCGGGTAAAGACCTGTCGAGATAGCGCTCCTGCCCGCCCGTGCGCCGGGGCGGTACCACCAGGCGCCTCGCGAGCGCTCCGGCGGCCTCGGCCCCGTGGTCGGTCCGCACGATGTGCAGACAGAGGTCGATGCCCGCCGCCGTTCCGGCGGAGGTCAGGACGTCGCCGTCGTCGACGAACAGTTCCCGCGGGTCCACATGGACCGACGGATACCGCTTGGCGAGCGTCGGCGCGTACATCCAGTGCGTCGTCGCGGGCCGGCCGTCGAGCAGACCGGCCGCGGCCAGTACGAAGGCGCCCGTGCACAGCCCGACGATCCGGGCGCCCTCCTCGTGGGCCCTGCGCAGCGCCTGCAGCGCCTCCATCGGCGGCGGCGATGTGATGGACCGCCAGGCCGGCACGACGACGGTCCCGGCGCGGGCGAGCGCTTCCAGGCCGTACGGCGCGGTCAGTTCGAGTCCGCCGGTCGTCCGCAGCGGGGCCTCTTCACCGGCGCACACCAGAAGCCGGTAGCGGGGAACGCCGGCGTCCTGGCGGTCGATTCCGAATACGGAAAGCGGGATGGAGCTCTCGAATATGGGGCCGCCGCTGAAGAGCAGCACTGCGACGATCTCCCGGCGGCGGCGGCCGGAAAGCTTCCGGGCGGCCTCCGGTACGGTCGTGGAGTCCTGGCTCATGGAACTAAGCCCCCCTCGGTGGTCGCGGCTCCTCGATAGTGTCGAACCTGCACGTTTCCCCTCGGTCCTGCACGAGTCCCCCGCCGTGAATGGCCAAGATCGAATCTACTGTGTCCCATGTGGTCGGCGAGACAAGTTCACCACCCACCGCTAAGTCGACATGGCAACTTGGCGTAAAGCATTCGATCACGAAGCGTCGCACTCGATGGCGCCGGTGGGAAGTGGGCCCGGTGGCCAAGACGCCGCCCCCGTAGGGAGCGAGAGCCGTTCGCGGCTCTTTCTTCGCAGGTGGGAAGGGGGTTGGGGGCAGGGGTCGGCAAAGGATGCACTGCAGCGCCAAGTTGGCCGAAAAGAAGTGGGATCAACAGTTCGAGTCAGACGGTTGTACGCAGCGCGCCACCCACGCGCGTGTGCGCCCGCCGTGCGCCCCTCGCCGTGCGGCGCCGCCCTCCGCCCGCCGCCCTCCGGCGCCCGGCGCGCCGCCGGAGTCCGCCGCGGAGCCGCCGCCGGGCCCTCCGCGCCCGTCCGCCGGGCATCCCCGGACCTCGGCCGGCCCGGGGCCGGCGAGCCGGGGCACGCCGCCGACCAGCAGACATTGCGCTGAGGGCCCGCCTCGGGCATGCTCCCGGAAAGCCGCACCAGCGGCTGCGCCGGTTGCCGGTCCCGGGCCGCCCGGTGGCAGAGCCTGGGCAGGCGGGGGAACTCGCCGTACCCTTGGGGCAAGGGCTTGGGAAGTAGATTCCCGGACTATCCGCCCCCGCGACCGCTCGGCCGCCAACCGCCGTTCCCTCCGCAGAGGACGTTCTTCGCCGAGATACCGATGGCCGGTCACGAGATCCCCGAACCCGCCGACCGCAAGCAGGTCGCCGATCCACTGGCGGACCTGGAAGCGGTGGACGAGACGCGCCAGTCCTGCGATCCCGCCTTCCGGCACGGTGTCGTCGTCGGTTTCGACGGCTCCACCTCCAGCGAGCGGGCCCTGGCCTACGCCATCGGCATGGCCCGGCGCACCGGGAGCGGACTGATCATCGTCCATGTGGCCAACCGGCTGCCCACCACGGTCTGGGCGGGCTGCGAACCCCCGGTCTTCGTGGATGTGCCGGACCACCGCACCGAGGTGCTCGGCCTGGAGCTGGCCTGCGCGGACCATCTCGCCGAGGTGCCGTGGATCCTGGTCGAACGGGGCGGGGACATCTGCCACGAACTGGAGGAGGTCGGCCGGGAGTACGCGGCCGACGCCATCGTCGTGGGCTCCACCCACGGGCTGGCCGGCCGGATCTTCGGCTCGGTCGCCGGACGGCTGACGCGCCGCGCCCGGCGCCCGGTCGTCGCCGTGCCCTGAGCCGCCCCCGAGCCGCCGTGCCCCGGGCGGGGGCGCGGACCGGCGCGGAGTGCGCCGGTCCGGGTGGCACACCGACGGTGCCGGCCCGGACACGCCGGGCGACGGAGGTGTCCGAAACCCCGCTGCGCCCCTCTGCTTCCCAGCGCCCCTTTCACGCCTCGTGTGCCGCCGTCGCCTCGGCCGGATCCCGTCACCGTTCCCGGGGCCGCCCGGAGCGGGGCTCGCACCCCGGAACCGTCGGCCCGCGCCGTCGCGCACCGCCCGGACGTGCGGAAACTACTCGCGCGTACGGGTGAAATGCGCCCAGGTGGCGGGTACTTGACCTGGAGAGTGGTGCCGCCGTCCGGACGTGACGGTCACCGGCGGACGGCATCCGGGCCGGCGCGCAGGGCAGCGCGGGCCCCCGGGGGAGACCGCCTCCCGCGCGTATGGTGGCACGCGCGGGGGCCGGCCCCCGCCCCCTCGTCCCGGCGCCTCCCGTCCGGTGGTACGGGCCCGGACTCCGCCGCGGACGGGACGGCCTCACTCCACCGTCACGGACTTCGCCAGGTTGCGCGGCTTGTCGATGTCCCGGCCCAGGGCCAGCGCCGAGTGGTAGGCCAGCAGTTGGAGCGGAATGCCCATCAGGACGGGGTCCAGCTCGTCCTCGTTCTTCGGCACCACGATCGTGTGGTCGGCCTTCTCCTGCTCCCGGTGCGCCACCGCCAGGATGCGGCCGCTGCGGGCCTTGATCTCCTCCAGCGTGGCGCGGTTCTTCTCCAGCAGGTCGTCGTCGGGGACGACGGCGACGGTCGGCACGGCCGGCTCGATCAGGGCCAGCGGGCCGTGCTTGAGCTCGGACGCCGGGTACGCCTCGGCGTGGACGTAACTGACCTCCTTGAGCTTCAGGGAGGCCTCGCGGGCCACCGGGAAGCCCCGCACCCGGCCGACGAACATCATGCTCTTCGCGTTCGCGTACTCCGCGGCCAGTTCCGCGATCCGCTCCTCGCCGCGCAGGATCTCGGCGATCTGCTCCGGGAGGCGGCGCAGCCCGGCGATGATCCGCTTGCCGTCGGCGACGGAGAGATCGCGGATGCGGCCGAGGTGGAGGGCGAGCAGGGCGAAGGCCACGGCGGTGTTGGTGAAGCACTTGGTGGAGACGACGCAGACCTCCGGGCCGGCGTGGACGTACACGCCGCCGTCCGTCTCCCGGGCGATGGCGCTGCCGACGACGTTGATGACCCCGAGCACCCTGGCGCCCTTGCGCTTCAGTTCCTGCACGGCGGCGAGGGTGTCGTAGGTCTCGCCGGACTGGCTGACGGCGATGTAGAGGGTGTCCGGGTCGACCACGGCGTTGCGGTAGCGGAACTCGCTGGCCGGCTCGGCGTCCGCCGGGACGCGGGCCAGCTCCTCGATCATCTGGGCGCCGATCTGCCCCGCGTGGTACGCCGAGCCGCAGCCGAGGATCTTGACCCGGCGGACGGCGCGGGCCTCGCGGGCGTCGAGGTTGAGGCCGCCGAGGTGGACGGTGGAGAAGCGGTCGTCGATCCGGCCGCGCAGCACCCGGTCGACGGCGTCGGCCTGCTCGGAGATCTCCTTGTGCATGTACGTGTCGTGGCCGCCCATGTCGTACGACTCGGCCTCCCACTCCACGGTGGTCGGGGAGGCGGAGGTGCGGCTGCCCTCGGTGGTGTACGTGCGGTAGTCGTCGGCCTTGAGGGTGGCCATCTCGCCGTCGTCGAGGGTGACGACCTGGCGGGTGTGGCTGACCAGCGCGGCCACGTCCGAGGAGACGAACATCTCCTTCTCGCCGATGCCGAGGACCACGGGGGAGCCGTTGCGGGCGGCGACGATCCGGTCCGGGAAGCCGGCGTGGAGCACGGCGATGCCGTAGGTGCCGTCGATCATCCGGAGGGCGCCGCGGACCTTCTCCTCAAGGGTCTCGGAGGGGTCGCGGCCGATGAGGTGGGCCAGGACCTCGGTATCCGTCTCGGATCGGAACTCGACCCCGTCGGCGAGGAGTTTGGCGCGCAGCTCGGAGGCGTTGTCGATGATGCCGTTGTGGACGACGGCGACCTTGCCCTCGCCGTCCAGATGGGGGTGCGCGTTCTCGTCGTTCGGGGCTCCGTGGGTGGCCCAGCGGCTGTGGGCGATGCCGGTGGTGCCGGCGAAGCGCTTGGGGAGGCGGGCTTCCAGGTCCCGCACCCGGCCGACGGCCTTGGCGGTCCTCAGCGCACCGCTCTTCGCGCCCTTGCCGCCCTTGCCGCTTTGCGCGCCGAGGGCGATGCCGGCCGAGTCGTAGCCGCGGTACTCCAGCCGCTGCAGCCCTTCGAGCAGCAGGGGAGCGGCGTCTCTTCTGCCGATGTACCCGACGATTCCACACATGGCTGTACCCCAGACCCTCGTTCGTTGTCGTGCTGCCTGCTGCTCTGCTCGCGGGCTCCGCGCTCCGCCCCGCCCGTCCCGCTCGTTCGCCCGTCGGCCGCCGTCAGCCGTAGATCATGCGGCGCAGCTGCCTCAGGGAGAGCTCGGGCGGCGCCACCGCGCGGTGCGGCAGTTCCGCCGCGATCCGGTCGTAGATCTCCGCGTTGGCCAGCCCGGCGGACCGCAGCTCGCGGTGGCGGCGGCGGACGAAGTCCTCGACCGTCTCGTCGAAGTACGCCAGCACGTCCAGCACCACCCGGACCGCTTCGCCGCGCTGGAGCGGCGTGGAGCGGACCAGATGGTCGACGAGGTCGTCGTGGGACGCGGGGCGTTCGAGCATGCGTCTGATAGTGGCCGCGGGCGCCCCGCTTGTGCAAGAAATCTGCCCGGAATCGGGCAGGACGGAGGGGAAGGCGGCAGGGAAGCGGTTAGAAGCGGCCGAGGACGGCCTTCTTGGCGGCCGTGAACTCCTCATCGGTGAGCACTCCCGCCTGGTACAGCTCGCCCAGCTCGCGAAGGCGCCGCAGCAGTGCGTCGTGGTCCTCGCCGCCCGGGTTCCGGGGAGCCGGGACCGGGTCCGGCGTCTTGGCCAGGGCCACGGCGGACGGGGTGCCGCCCGCGGCACCGCCGGCGGTCCCGCCCGGCCCGGCGGCGGGGGCGGCCGGATGGGGCAGCCGGGCGGCCACGGCCGCGGCGACCAGGGCCATCAGGGGATCCTTGCGGAAGCCGTACAACTCGACGGCGTACGGGTCGTGCTTGGCCGGCATGCGGCTGCCGCCCGCCACGGCGCCGGAGCCCTTCGGCAGGAAGCGGAGGTAGCCGTTCTCCAGCCCGGCCGACAGGGACCACTCCACCGCCTCCACATCGCGCAGCGCGATCGCCCGGGGCCCGCCGGACTTCTTCGACTCGTCCGTCTTCCAGTTCCACTCCAGCCGGACCTGTTCGCCGTCGAAGGAGGCCGTGCCGTCCCCGGCGCTCGCCGACAGCGGCACGGACGGACCGGGCAGCAGATAGCGGTCCGTGGGGCCGGAGGGCACCTGCTCCAGGAGGAGGGCGTTCCGCACCTCGTCGACGAAGTACCCGGCGAGGTCGGCGCGTGCGGACTCCACGGCCAGCCGGTAGGGGTCGTTGGCGCCGTCCAGCTTGCCGCCCGTGACCTGGAGCAGCGGGTCGGCGCCGTGGCGGAGCCGCAGCCGCAGCCGGCCGCCCTTGCGCCCCGGTTCGTGGGAGACCCCGGCCACGGCCGCGAGGGGGACGGCCAGTTCGCCGAGGGTCCGGCGCAGAAGGCTCACGCTCCTGTCGTGACCGGGCACGATGCGGACGGTCTCGCCGTCGAAGGTCCAGGTGCCGTCCTGCTGGGTGATTTCCGCCATGTGCGGATTCTGTCAAACGGCGGGCGGGAGGCGGTGGTTCCGCTGTTTCCGCCTTCCCGGCCGCGCGTCTGCCCGTGCTTCGGGGAGGACGGGCTCGGGGAGTACGGAGCCCGCGGGGCCGGGACCGCGGCGGCGGGCCCGCGCCGGGGCGGGCGGGGCCCGGGGCGGCGAATTGGTCTACACCTAAATTGGTCTACACCCTTGACCCGGGTCGGGCGCGCCGGTCTCATGGGACCCGTCGGTCGCTCCACCCACACGGACAGACACCGTCGAAAGGGATCGTCGTGCGACGAACTGGCGCACCCAGCAAACAACCCCGAAGCATCGCGAGAGTCTTCTGCGCGTTACTGCTCGTCGTCACCGGCGGAGCCGCGGCCTCCGGAACCGCCTCGGCCGCACCGGAACGCTCCACCGGGGCCGCCCCGGCCGCCGGCTTCGACCGGCTCGTGCCCGCACCCGCCTCCGTGCGGGCCGGCGGCAAGCCGTACCGGATTGGCCCCAAGACCCTGATCCGCGTGGACCGTTCGCGCGAGGGCCGGCGGATCGGCGAGCAGCTCGCCTCGGTGCTGCGCCCCTCCACCGGCTACAAGCTGCCGGTCACCACCCGCCCCGGCCGCGGCGGCATCGAGCTGCGGCTCGGCTCCGCGGGCGGAGCCGGGAAGCAGGCCCGGGGCGGCGCGGAGGAGAAGGGCGCGGACGCCGAGAGCTACCGGCTGCGCTCCTCGCCCGGCGGCGTCACCATCACCGCCCCGCGCCACGCGGGCCTCTTCCGGGGCGTGCAGACGCTCCGTCAGCTGCTGCCCGAGCGGGTGGAGGCGGACAGCCGCCAGGCCGGCCCGTGGACCGTACCCGGCGGCACCGTCACCGACGCGCCGCGCTTCGCGTACCGCGGCGCGATGCTGGACGTCTCCCGGCACTTCTTCACCGTCGAGCAGGTCAAGCGCTACATCGACCAGATGGCGCTCTACAAGATCAACAAGCTGCATCTGCACCTCTCCGACGACCAGGGCTGGCGGATCGCGATCGACTCCTGGCCCCGGCTGGCCACGTACGGCGGCACCACGGAGGTCGGGGGCGGCACCGGCGGCTACTACACCAAGGACGACTACCGGGAGATCCTCGCCTACGCGGCCGAGCGCTACCTGGAGGTCGTCCCGGAGATCGACATGCCGGGCCACACCAACGCCGCCCTGGCCTCCTACGCGGAGCTGAACTGCGACGGCGTCGCCCCGCCGCTCTACACCGGCATCGAGGTCGGCTTCAGCTCGCTCTGCGTGGGCAAGGAGATCACCTACGACTTCGTCGACGACGTGGTGCGCGAACTCGCCGAGCTGACGCCCGGCCGCTACCTCCACATCGGCGGCGACGAGGCCCACTCCACCCCGCACGAGGACTACGTGGCCTTCATGGACCGCGCGCAGGAGATCGTCGGCCGGTACGGCAAGACCGTCGTCGGCTGGCACCAGATCACCGGGGCGAAGCCCGTCGAGGGCGCCGTCGCCCAGTACTGGGGCACGACCGGCACCGAGCAGGAGGTCGCGGACGCCGCCAACAACGGCACCCGCATGATCCTCTCGCCCGCCAACCGCGCCTACCTCGACATGAAGTACGACGAGAACACCCCGCTCGGCCTGAGCTGGGCCGGCTACGTCGAGGCGCAGCAGTCCTACGACTGGGACCCGGGCAGCTATCTGCAGGGCGTGGCGGAGGACAAGATCCTGGGCGTCGAGGCGCCGATGTGGTCGGAGACACTGGAGACCAACGACAACATCGAGTTCATGGCCTTCCCCCGCCTCCCGGGTATCGCGGAGCTGGGCTGGTCCCCGGCCGCCACGCACGACTGGGCGGACTACCGGCAGCGGATCGCCACCCACGGCCCCCGCTGGGACGCCCTGGGCATCGACTACTACCGCTCACCGCAGATCCCCTGGGCGGACTGAGCACTGCCCCCCGGCCGGTGGGCGCTCCGCGGTTCGCGCGGGGCGCCCACCGGCGTCGTGGCGGCAGCGGGAGGGGCGGCGCGCTCTCAGGGCGCCTGCCCCTCGGCCCGGCCCGCCGGCGCCGCGATGCCCCCGGCCCGGCTGCGAAAGTTCGCGGGTCGAGCGGTGAAGCCGCCGTCGACGTGGATCGGGGCTCCGGTGATGTACGCACCGTCCGGACTTGCGAGGCGGTCGACGGTGGCCGCGATCTCGGCCGCTTCCGCGTAGCGGTCCGGAGCGGTGGAGTCGGCAGTCGTCTCCGAGTTCGGCCCCGTCGGCCATGTCGCGGCGGCCTCGTCCACCACGGCGGTGAGCGCCTCGGGGACCGCGCTGTCGGCTCGGACGGCGACGGCCCGGCGCCCCCGGCCTTGATCCGCTCCACCACCTCGGCGGCACGTTCCGCGCTGTTCTCGTAGGTCAGTGCGACGTCGGCGCCTTCTTCGGCGAGCCGTGACGCCACAGCGGCACCGATGCCGCGACTTCCGCCCGTGATCACGGCTGCCTTCCCTCAACGTGATCACGGCCGCTTTCCCTCAAGTCGGTTCATGCCGCTGAGCTTTGCCGACCCGGGCGCGCGAAGCCGGCGGGAGGGCGACCGGGCGTTCGACCACCGGAAGCGCAGCGTCGTGATGACGGGACCCCACGGGAGTACCGGTCCTCCCGATGGCGCATCTAGCGGCTGGGGCGGCCGGAGTTGGGGGTTCTGCCCGGATTTTCACTCCATCGGGTGAGGAATCCTCAACTTCCTTGTTGGGCAACCCGCGTGCTGCTGAGAGTGGCCACACCGCGAGGGCCGTGGCCGTCGGCGGTCGGAAGGTTGTGCACGGGGGGCCGAAAGTGAATGCGTTCGAGCGGATTTATTCATTCCGTTATCCGCCGGTGATTCCCACCGCGCTCGGCCGGGGTGTGCCGCCTTCCCCCGGGAGCCGCCCCGTCGGGGGGATGAACGGCGAGGCCGCCCCCCGGGGCGGTGGGGCGGCGCCCTGCGTTCCCGTACCCGGCGCGCCCCGGCCGGCGCCGGCCCGTACGGACCGTCGGCCGCCGTCACCGGCGCACGGCGGGCCGGAGCGGGCGCGGAACGGAGCGCGGCCGGGAGCGCGGCCGAAGTTTTCCGCGCCGACTGTGTAAACGACTACATCGCCGTGCGCGGTTCACGGCCACGTTGGTACGCGGCACCACAGCACAGGGGGATCGGGTGAACACTGCGGGAGCGGTCAACAGGCTCGTCGTCTTCGGCGACGCCTGCGGCTCGGGCAAGCTCGGGATGCACGCGAAGAGACGGATGCGCGACGGGATGTACGCCGCGTTCGGCGAGGCGTACGCCTCGGTGGACGTCGAACCCGGGCGGCTCCACCAGGAGGACCGGGGCGACGGCATCCTCACCGCGCTCGACCCGGCGGTCCCGCCGTCGCTCATGGTCGGGCGCTGGGCGGACACCCTCTACCAGTGCCTGCGCGAGCACAACGCGGGCAGCGCGGAGCGGCTGCGGCTGCGGGTCGGGATGAACGCCGGACCGGTGATGAACGACGGCCGGGGGCTGGTGGGCCGCGCGGTGGACCTCGCCTGCCGGCTCTGTGACAGCCCGGTGGCCAAGGACATCATGGCCGGCGCCCCCGGCGCGGACCTGCTGCTGGTCGTCTCCGACTGGCTGTACGAGAACGTGGTGGCCGAGGGCGGCCGGTACGTGGAGCCCGAGCACTACCGCAGCGCCCGGGTGCGGTCCAAGGAGACCGACGAGATCGCCTGGTTCCACATCCCGCGGTCGCCCGCGCCCGGGATCCCGCGGACGCCCGGGCCGCCCCGTCCCCCGGCGGCGGGACCGCCGCCGGAACCGCCCACCGGGGACGGACCGGCGCGGGGCGGCGACGGGGCCGGCGGCCGCGGTGACTGCGACGGCGGCCCGGCGGAGCCCGAGGGCGGCACACCCGGCGGCAGACGGATCACGGCCCGGGGCGATCTCCTGTACTTCGAGAACAACGTGATCAACGGGGGGTTCACCGGCATCCGCAGGGAAGCCGCCGGGGGCGCGGCTCACGGCCGCGAACCGGACGCCGCGCGGAACACCGGTGACGGCGCATGAGCGACCAGGACGCGGCCCCCGTCCGGGACGCCCCGGCCGGAGACGCCCCGGCCCGGGAGGGCCCCCGCGACGCCCCGCGGGACAGCTCCCGGCCCGAGTCCTCCGGGGAGGCGCCGGAGGAGAACCCGACCCCCGAGGACGGCCCGGAGCAGCCCGAGGACCGGCGCTTCGACCAGGCGGGGCGCAACCCGCTCAGCAGTTCGGGCGGCACCGGCGGCTCCGGTACGGCGCACGCGGCGCGCCGCACCTTCGCGGCCGGGCGGGCGGGCCGGAGCATCAGCTTCGCCACCGACGGCCAGTACTTCGAGGGCAACTACTTCATCAGCCAGTCGTCCGGCGGCGGCCCGGCCGTGCTCCAGGGGCCCGTCCACGCCGAGGAGCTGGACCGCCTCGCCGGTGTCTACTGCGAGACCTCCGGCTATCAGCGGATGAAGCGCCGCCTGCGGGAGCGCGGCCTGCTGGTGCTGTGCGGGGAGTGCGGCAGCGGCCGTACGGCCACGGCACTCTCCCTGCTCTCCGAGCTGACCGGCAACCGCGTGATCCGGCTGGACCCCGGCGGCAGGGTCCGCGAGATCGAGGAGGTGACCGGGGGCCACGGCCATCTGCTGGAGATCGTGCCCGAGGCCGAGGGCGCCGAGGCAGCCACCCCGGAACGGGACGGGGCCCGGGGCCCGGGCTCCGGCGCCCGCTCCCGGCCCCCGGGCGCCGTCCTCACCGAACTCCACCTGGACCGCCTCCGGGGCAAGCTGGCCGAGGCCGGTGCCTACGGCATCGTGCTGGTGGAGAGCGGGGACCTGGCGGACCGCATGCTCCGCGGCCGCTACGGCGTGTACTGCCCGCCGCCGCCCGCGGAACAGGTCCTGCTGCGGCACCTGAGGGTCCTGCTGAAGAACGAGCCCCCGGAGGCCCTCGGCAAGGCCCTGGAGCTGGCCGCCGGGCCGGACGTCAAGGAGGCCCTCGGCCTGGCCGAACTGCGGCCCGCGGAGGCGGCCCGTCTTGCCGACCACCTCGCACGCTGCCTGCGCGGTGAGCTGACGCACCGCCAACTGCTGGACGACTGCGCCACCTTCGTCCGGGCGCAGGCGCGTATCTGGTTCGCCGGGGCGGACAACCCCGGCACGCTGCCCGAGGCCCTGCCCTCCCTCAGCACCTCCGCGTTCCGCATCGCCGTCGCGGTCTTCAACGGGTCCGCCCACAGCCTGACCGCCGAGGCCGGTGAGCGGCTCGCCGCGGAGATGGCGGCCACCCTCGACCCGGAGGCGTCCGTGGGCCGGCGGCTGTTCGGCACCCACGCCGAGGTCCGGCCGGCCGCTGCCCGGGCCGTCGTGGAGGACACCGAACTGGACCTCGGCGACGCCCGGGTGCCGGTGCGGGCCATCAGCTTCCAGGGCGACGCCCTGCCCACCGCCGTGCTGCGGGAGGTGTGGCACGGCTACCACAACGCCCGCGGCCCCCTCGTCCGCTGGCTGCGGTCGCTCTGCAGCGACCCCCGCCCCCAGCTGTGGGTGCGGGCCTCCGTCGCGGCGGGTGTGCTCTGTTCCTGGGACTGGGTCCACGGGGCGGGGGAGCTGATCGGCCCCCTGGCGCGCTCCGACGGCGCGGTGCAGCGGATGGCGGCGGCCACGGCGCTGGCCGAGGCGGCACGGGAGCCCGCCGTGCGGCCCGCCGTCCAGGCCCTGCTCAAGGAGTGGGCGGTCTGCGGGGAACCGGAACTGGTGAGCACCACCGCCCTGGCCCACGGCTACGGCATGGCCGCCGGCTCCGTCTCCGCCTCGCTCGACGCGCTGGCCGTCCTGGTGCGCGACGGCGACGACCCGGACCTGACGGCCCTGGCCTCCTTCAGCGTCGCCCGGCTGCTGGCCGGGCCCGAGCCGGAGACGGTGGTGCGGCGCCTCGCCGACTGGCTGCTGAGCGGCCGGACGGAGACGGCCGACCTCGTCCTGTTGAGCATGATCAAGGCGCTCGGAACCCGTGCCACCTTCCTGTGGGGACTCGCGGACACGGCCGAACCGGCGGCCGGGCACGGCCGGAAGCCGCTGGTCCTCGCGGTGCCCGCGGCGCATCCGCAGCTGGCGGGCGCCCTCGCCGCCCTGGTGCGGCACACCCTGTCGACCGCCCGCTCCGGACAGGCGGCGCTCGACACCCTCGGCACGCTCCTGCGCCGGTCGGCCGGCGACGCGGAGCAGCGGGAGCTCGCCTGCGATCTGCTGCGCCGCATCGCGGTGGAGCGCAGGGACCGCGACCGGCTGCGCCATCTCCTGGCGCGCCTGGTCCGCGACCGCGACGAACCCCTGGACAAGGACGACGCCCGCCTGATGTGGGACGCGGTGGGAGAAGGAGGCGGGAGATGACCACGGCAGAGCCTGCCGCCGGTGCGGGCGGAGAACAGGACGAGCGGCTGAAGGGGCGCCCGGCGGGCCCGCTGGTGCGGGAATGCGCGCCGCCCTACACCCGGCGGAGCGGCCAGATCGCCGCCGTGCTGCTGTACGGCAACGGCGGGCACAGCGTGGTGTGGCCGGACCGCCGGGAGGACCGGGACAAGCCCTGGTTCCGCGAGCCGTTCACCGTCTTCGAGGTGCTCCTCGGCCGGAACGTGACGGTGTTCGAACTCCGGCTCCCGGCCGCGGGCGACGCGCAGTTCTTTGACGCCCGGGCCGAGGTGCACTGGGAGGTCGAGGACCCGTACACGGTCGTCAGCAAGCGCGTCTGGGACCTGCGCGAACTGCTGGAGGGCGAACTGCTGTACGGGCTGCGCCAGGTGTCGCGCCGGTTCCGGCTCACGGAGGCCCAGCGGGCCGACGAGGCGGTCCGGGCGGAGCTGGCGGCGGGCCACCCGGACCTCGGCCGCGATCTCGGACTGCGCCTCACGACCCGGGTGTTCGTCGACCTCAGCGACCCCATCCGGCAGCGGCTCGGCGAGCGCGACGAGATCCACTTCGACATGACGACGGAAGAGGCGCAGGCGGAGGCGGAGCGCCGCAGGGAGGCCCACCAGCGCCGGCTCGCCCGGGACCGGGCGGCCGAGCTGGAATCCGTGCTGAAACGGGGCGAAGAGGCCGAAATCATCTACCACATGGCGAGGAACCCCGAGAAGGAGTGGGAGATCCGCCAGGCGATCCGGCAGGAGAAGCGGCAGGGCCAGGCCGACTTCATCAATCTCTTCAACCGGCTGATCGACCGGGGAATCCTGGAACGCCACGACATCGACGACGGCATGTACGAGGTACTCCAGCATCTGCGGGAGAGCACCGGCGGGGTGATCGGAGGAGTCACCGACCGGGTGCTGTCCACGGGCCCGGCACGGCGGGAACTGGAGGACGGCCCGCGCCCCGGGCGCCCGGGCCGGTACCGGGACGAGCGGCCGGGCGGCTTCCGGGAGGAGGACGGGGGCAACCACGGGAACGGGGACGGCCCCCGGGACCCGGACCGGTACCACGACGACCGGGACCGGCACCCCGGCCCGTACCGCGACGACCGCGGCCGCCCGCCCGAGCCGGAGCTGCCGCCCTGGGACGAGGAACCCCGGATCCACCGCCCGACGCGCGTCGAGTCCGCCGCCGAACGGGCCCAGGAGGAACGCCGCGCCCGCGAGGAGCAGCGCGAACGCGAGGAGCAGTGGGGCGGCGCCGGCCGCCGCTCCCGGCCCAGCGCCGACTTCGACGACTGGGACGACACATGAGCACCCGGACGAGACCCGCGGTGCCCAACCCGGCGCCGGCCCGGCCCCGCCCCGGGACACCGCCGTCCCCGGCCGCCGGCCCGGCCCGCGCCCGGCCGCGCCGCCCCCGGCGCGTACCGGCGGCCGCCCGGAAGCGGCCGCGCTCCGGCGCCCACCGTGGCGCCGGCCCTTCCCCATGGCTGTGGTGAGAGACGGTTCAGATGAGAAACACGTCAAGGACGAGAACACTGGCCGGGGCCCTGCTGGGCCTGGCCGCCGTGGCCGCCACGACGGCCGCCGGCCCGGCCGCCGCACCCGGGGCACCCGCTCCGCTCGCGGCCTCCGCTCCGCTCGTGGCATCCGCCCCCGCGGGGACCCGCGCCGCGGCGGCCGAGGGCGCCGATCCGGTCGACTTCGCCGTGGTGGTCGACCAGTCGAAGAGCCTCTCCGCCGACGACCTGGCCCGCGAGGTCGAGGCCGCCGCGCTGATCGCCCAGGGAGAGATATCCGAACGCTCCCGGGCCACGGTCATCGGCTTCGGCAGCTCCGAGAAGCCCGGCCAGTCCGCGGTGCGCGAGGTCTGCCAGCTCACGGTGGCCGACGCCGTGGGACGGGACCATCTCAGCGACTGCGTCAAGGAACTGTCCCGCCGGGACGAACGGAAGATGGGCCCCGGCACCGACTTCCCCGCCGCCCTGCGGCAGGCGCTGGACCGGCTGACGGAGGACGGCGAGCCGGCCACGCCGAAGGTGGTCTTCCTGCTCACCGACGGCCGGCTCGACGTCCGCGACAGCCGGGCCTACGGCGACGACCCGAGGAGCCGCACCGAGGAGGCCGAGGAGCAGCTCGCCGAGCAACTGGCCCGGGCCCGCGAGGAGTCCGTGCAGATCTGGCCGCTCGGCTTCGGCGACGTCGACCGGAAGATGCTCACCGCCATGGCCGCCGGAGGCTACCGCAACGGCTGCGCCGACCTGCCCTCCGCCCGGCCCCGGCCCCGCGTGCTCGACGGCTCGGCGGAGATCGGCAAGGTGCTCCAGGAGACCTTCGCGGCCGCGCGCTGCGCCCGGGTCGCCCAGGGCACGGTCGGCAAACCGCCCGCCGATCTGACGGTCACCATCCCCGAGATCGCCACCGACGGCTCCATCACCGTCAGCAAGCACGATCCGAAGGTGACGGCGACCTACTACGATCCGCGCGGCCGCAAGGTCCCCACCCGGGGCACGTTCGACGGCTCCGTGTTCGAGGCCACCGGGC
Organism: Streptomyces sp. MNU89; assembly: GCF_020982505.1. Lineage (NCBI taxonomy): Bacteria > Bacillati > Actinomycetota > Actinomycetes > Kitasatosporales > Streptomycetaceae > Streptomyces > Streptomyces sp. MNU89. Next base: position 4,961,255 of record NZ_JAJKLL010000001.1, read on the forward strand.
AGAACGGCCCGGTCGAGGCGCTGCGCGTGAAGAACCCCCGCCCCGGCACGTGGCGGGTGCACCTGGAGGCGCCCGAGGGGCACCGCGACCGCGAGGTGACGGTGCGGGCCATCTGGCAGGGCAAGCTGCGCTCCGCCGTCACCCTCGACCCGGCCTCGCCGCGCCCGGGCGAGAAGACCGTCGTCGAGGTGCGGATGCAGACCCGGCGCGGCGTGGTCATCGACGATCCGGAGCAGCTGGAGGGCATCAAGGTCTCGGCGCGGCTCTCGGGCAGCGGCTTCGACCCGTTCTCCGTCCCCCTCACCGACGACGGCAAGGGGCCCGACCGGCGCGCCGGGGACGTCCGCTTCACCGGGACCCTCACCGTGCCGGACGGCGCCGACGGCGATCTCGCCCTGCGGGCCGGGATGTCCGCGCCGGGTGTCACCGGCGACCGGCGGCCGCTCAACGCCCGCGTCACCCTGGGTACACCGCCGGTCAAGGCGGCCCTGACCGTGGAGCGGGGCAGCGTCCACCCCGGCGGCGAGGTGCGGGGCCGGCTGGAGGTCCGCAACAGCGACTCCACGGCGCACACCCTGCGCCTGGCCCTCGCCGACCGCCCGCCGGGGGGCGGGGTGCGGATCACCCCCGCCACCGTCGAGGTGCCCGCGGAGGGCCGCAAGAGCGTCCCGCTCACGCTCTCCCTGGACCCGGATGTGGCTCCGGGGGAGATCGGGGGCCGCATCACGGTCGCGGACGCGGACGACGACGGCCGGGTCCTCGACAACAGCTTCATCGGCGTCGTCGTCGAGCCGGTGCCCACCCTCTGGGACGAGTGGTGGGGCGCCTTCCTCGCCGCCGCCGTCCTGCTGCTCGGGCTGGCCGCCTTCGCGGCCGTGCGGCTGCGGGCGCGGAACCGGCGGCGCGACCTCACCGGCGTCCGGCTGGAGTTGCGGGGCGACGGCATCGGGCCGGACGAGCTGACCGTCCGCCCGGGGCAGAGCTCCGGCGGCGAGTTCCGCTTCACGGTGGACCGGGCCCGGGGCGCGGCCCCCGGCCTGCGGCGCGCCGGGCCGGGAGCGGCCGCCGTGCACCGGCTGCGGCGCTCCGCCTCCGGGCAGTTCCTGTTCCGGCCGGACGGCGGGCGGGAAATCCCGCTGTCCCCCGGCGGCTCCGCCTCCCTCGGCGAGGGACTGGAGATCGTCTTCCACGACCGGCGGTCCGCGGCCTCCCGGCGGCCCGGCCGCGGCTCCAGCGCCTCCGGGGGCGACGGCGGCCGGCGGTGGGGGCGCACCCCCGGGCGGCCCGGCCGCACGGGCCGGACCGGACGGTCCGGTGACGGCGCCGGGCCCGTCCCGTCCCCGTCGGGCCCCGGGGACCGCGGTACGGACAGCCGGCACCCCGGCGGCGGGGAGGGATCCCCGTCCCCCGGTGAGCGGAGAGCCGGCGCGAGCCGCTTCGACCCGAATTTCTGAGTCACGACGGGCCGCCGTCCCCAGGCGGCCCCACGGGAGACCAACATGAAGATCTACCAGCCCATGCTCTTCGTCGGCCTGGGCGGCACCGGGGGCAAAATCGGCGCCGAGCTGGAGCGCGGCCTGCGCCGCGAGCTGTGCGGCCCCGACGGCACCAAGCTGGTCGCCGACGGCCGCAGGGCACCGTTCCAGCTGCCGGACTGCCTCCAGTTCGTCTACGCCGACTTCAGCGAGTCCGAACTCGACCGGCTGCCGCACCTCAGCGCCAAGGGCACCGAGGCCGCCGCGTACACCCGCACCTCACGCGCCATCCACGATCTGCTGCCCACCGGCTACGACAGCTCCCCGGAGGTGACCCGCATGCTGCGGGTCGCCCTGCACGAGGAGACCCGCTCCTGGCTGCCGCCCGAGCAGCGGCAGCCGCGGGTGGCGCCGCTGCACAACGGCGCCGGCCAGCTGCCCACCGTGGGCCGGGCCGCGCTCTTCGCGACCCTGCGCAGCGGCCTGGAGCCCGTCCTGCGGCAGCTCCGCGCGGCCGTCGGCGCCATCGGCAACTCCGCGGGCGACCTGCGGGAGATGGGCGGCCGGCAGATCCGCGGCTGCGACGTGTTCGTGGCGTTCTCCGTGGCCGGCGGCACCGGAGCCGGCATCTTCTACGACTTCATCCATCTCATCGGGCACGAGTTCGGCCGGTCCAAGGTCCCCGGGGTGAAGATCTACCCGCTGGTGGTGATGCCCTCCGCCTTCCCGCCGGAGGCCGGCGGCGGACGGGAGGCCGAACTCAACTCCGCCCGGGCCCTGGTGGACCTCTCCCGGCTGGTGGACGACCAGAACGCACCCGACGCGCAGGCCGACCTCGGCGACGTCGAACCGCGCGCCGGGGCCGGGGTGCGCTACCCGGTGGAGGGTCTGGTGAAGCTGCGCTCCTCCACCATGCAGACGGCCTTCCTGTTCAGCCGCCCCTCGGTGATCCGGCCTGAGGACCTGCGCCGGTCCATCACCGCGATGGTGATGTCGCTCATCGGCACCGAACTGGGCGACGAGAACACCCAGGGGCGCACCGAGGGCGACTACCAGTCGTTCGCCGCCAGTTTCGTCAACAAGAGCGTGGAGCGCTCCACGCCCTCCCACTCCGGCATCGGCTACCGGGGCATGTCCACCAGCCTCGCGGCCTCGCTCACGGTCCCGGTCGACGACCTGGCGGAGATCGTGGCCGGCCGGCTGCTGGCCCAGGCCGTGCGGGGGATGGCCGAGGACGCCCGGCGGCCCCGCGACGACGGCACGGAGCTGGTCCGGGACATGTTCCTGCGGTCGGGCATCGGCCGGCTGTGGACCAGGGAGGCACCCGGAACCCCCGCGCCCGACCCGCTGCCCAAGGGGAGCAAGCCCATCGCCCAGGCCCTGCGGGACCGCATCGGCGACATGGAGGACGGCCTCGTCCGCCTCGACCGCGAACTGGACCGGGACATCTCCCGGCTCGTCGACGACTTCAAACCGGGCACCGGAGCCCGCGAACTGCTCGGCCAACTCGGGCCGTTCCGGCTGGAGCGCGTCCTCACCGGGCTCCCCGGCCACCCGCAGCGGACGGCCGCGGCCGGATTCGCCGGAATGCTGGAGAACCGCAAGAACGACCCGGAGCGGCCGGAGGGCGTCGACTCGTCCGCCCCGCTGATCCCGCGGATCAAGGGCGGGGTCGGCGGCATGGTCCCGGCCCGCTGGGGCGACCCCGACGTCCAGGAGGCGATCGGCGAACAGGACGCCTGGTACCGGTGGCGGGCCAACCGGCAGTGGCACCGCGCCTGGAAGGAGCACGAGTCCCGCTGGCGGCCCCCGCTGGTACGCGCCCTGAAGGAGACCGGCGAACTCGTCCGGGCCCTGCGCGCCCACGAGGAGGACGAGCGGAAACTCTTCGCCGAGCGCCGCAAGGAGCTCTACCGCGACGACCGCACGGGCGTGTCCTACCTGCTGCCTCCGCAGAACAACCTGCGGGCCTTCTACGACGACGTCTTCGACCGGCTGGTCCGGCACGGCGGCCTGCCGGACAACACCGACCCGGCCACCCTGCTCGCCAAACTGGTGCAGCCCGAGGACTGGCAGCGCGCCCTGGACGCCGTGCGCCGCTCCCCGCGCGCCGCCGTCAAGGAGATCAAGCAGGTCCTCGAACGGCGTGTCAAGACCCTCTTCGGTGAGACCAGCGCCCTGGACGACCGCCCGCTGCTGCCCTCCCTGGGCGTGCTGCTCCGGGCCGCGGCCGGGGACGAGGACGCGGAGGCGACCGTCGACAGCCGCTGGCTGGAGCAGTTCCGCTCCCAGCTCGCCGGACTGCTGCCGGTCGGCTTCTCCCCCGACGGCAGCGGCCCGCTGAAGGCCCTCATCGTCCATCCGCGCAGCGAGGCGGACAAGCGGGCCGCCGAGTACCTCAAACAGGAGCTCAACCTGCCCCGGGACACCGCCGGCGCGCCCGAGTGCCGGGCGGTGGAGGCGGAGGCCATCACCGTCGTGCTGTTCCGCAGCGGGATGAGCCTCACCGACGTGTCCGAGGTGCGGCACTCGCTGCGGCTCTGGGCCGAGGCGCGCGACGCGGCCGGCGGCGGCGACTTCCTGCACTGGCGGCAGCGGCTCGGATACCGGGACGACTGGCTGGCCAGCACGGAGGACGACCGGCGGCGCATCCTGCACCGCATCCTGTGCGCCGTGTGGAACGGGCAGGTGGATGTCCAGGGCGACCCCGCCTCCCCCGACCGCATCCGGATCCGGCTCCAGGACCGGGACTCCGCCACGATGACCCTGCGGCTGGAGTCCTTCGACGAGGGCCTGTCCAGCTGGGCCGGACTGCTGCGCGCCTACGAGCAGTGGGCCCTGCTGGACGAGGGCGGCCAGATCATCGAGGACGTCTGCGACCGGCTGATGCGCACCCAGCCGCACGGCCTGACGACCCGGAACGCCGCCCCGTCCCCGCTCTTCCGGAAACTGGTGCACGAGGTGGCGCCCCGGCAGCGGGCCCTGCTCGACGGACTGTCCGGTGAGTTCGCCGCGGAGGACGAGGAGTGGCTCGTCCCCCTGCGGGACTTCTGGGAGACGACCTTCAACGGCGCCCTCGACCTGCGCTTCCCCGGAGTGATGCGGCCCACCAGGCCGACGCTGCGGGCCCTCGACGACCGGTACGGCCGGGAGGCCGGGGCCGCGTCCCGGCCGCCGGCGCCGCGCACCGCGCCCGCCGGCCCGCGCACCGGGCCGCCGGGTCCGCCCGGCCGGCCCTGGGACGGGGGCGCCGAGCAGCAGCCCGAGCCGGCGGTCCCGCACCGCCGCCACAACGGCTCGCACCACGAACCGCCCGCACCACCCCGGCCCTCGCGGGAGCCGGCGGAGCCGTACGGGACGGCGGAGCCTTACGGGACGGGGGAGCGGTACCGGACGCAGGAGCGATACGGGACGGAGAGCCCGTACGAGGGCGGGGAACCGCACGGGGGCGGCGGCGAGCCGTACCTCGGGAGCCGGGACGAGCCCCACGCGGGGAGCGGCGGACGCGGGCCGTACACGGGCGCGGAGGAGCCGGACGGCTGGAACGAGCCGTACCGGACGGACGATCGGCACCACGGGGGCGAGCAATACCGCACGGAGGAGCCCTACCACACGGAGGAGCCCCACCGGACGGAGCAGCCGCGTCGCGCGGAGGAGCGGTACCGCCCGGAGGAGCCGTACCGCGATGAGGGCGCCCCGCGCCGTGCCCCGGAACCGGCCCCGAAGGAGGAGCCCTGGGACAGCGGCGACTGGGACGATCCGCCCCGGCGGAACGACCGGGCCTCCGGAGACGACCGGGACAACGGAGACGACCGGGCCCGCGGAGACGACTGGGACGACGGAGGCGGCCGGCGCCACGGAGCCGCCCGGGTCCACGGCCGGCGCCACGGGGACGGCCGGGACCGCCGGACCGGCGGGGACGAGGAGACGCGGCTGTGAGCACCGAACGCCGGTCCGCCGCGGAGCCGGTGGTCCGCGTCGACCTGGGCCACCGCGGCGGCCGGCCCCAGACCCCCGTAGCCCTGGAGGCCCGGGTGCGCGAGGCTCTGGCGCGGACGCCGGCCGCCGGAACCCGCTGCTTCCTCGTCCTCGACGACGCATCCGACCTGATGGACCATCAGGTCCACTACGAGCGGCTCTACTCCCACGGCCCCGCCGAGGTGCTCTGTCTGGCGTACGGCGGCGCGGACTCCCGGGAACTGCTCCTCCCGCACGTCCTGCGGGCCGCGGGCGTGCTGTGGATCCCCGACGCGTTCGCCGGGGCGGACGGCACGGAGCCGGGTCCCGGGGAAGGCCGTGGCGGGGGCGGAGCCCGCAGGGGGGACGGCCCCGGCGGCCGCATCGGCAAGCCGGGCCCGGAGGCGGTCGACGAGGCCCTGCGCCCGATGGTCGAACTCCTCTCCGAACTCTCGGTGTTCCGCGCCGTGCTCGGCGGGATCGCCGAGGTCCCGCACGGGGTGGCCGTCCCCGCGGCCCGCGTGCTGGAACACGATCTGACGGAGGAGGCCAAGGCCCGTGCCTGGCGCCAGGCGCTGGAGGAGCTGACCGGCCAGGACGTCCCCCCTCCCGCCCTCGCCGTCGAGGGGGCGCCGGGCTCGGACGCCGGTCCCGCCGACGCCGTCCCCGCCGCACTCGGCCACCTCATCGGCGACGCGGTCCCCCGCGCGCTGGCCGGCCGCAACTGGCTCGTCCCCGGTGGACGGGCCGAGACGCGGCGGCTGGCCTGCGAGCGGGCGCTGCGGGACGCCGAGGACGGATACGAGCAGGTGCGCGGCCCGGCCGGGCTGTTCGGGCGCGGCCGGACCGTCGATCTCCCCGAACGGCTCGCGGACCTCGCCGACGCGCTCGGCGCCTACCGCGGGTGCGTCGCCGAGGCGCTGAGCGAGGGCGGCGGCGACCGGCTCAGCGCGGAGCAGCGCAGCGGCCTCCTGCAGCGCGGCATCGATCTGCCGGAACTTCCCGAGGCGTCGCGGAGCGCGGTCGGCCCGGGGCTCCGCGCCTACACCGAGCGGCTGATCGCCGCCGGGCTGCCGCTGCGCTCGGTCGCCGCCCGGCTGGGCGCGCTGTCCGACCGTTCCGCCCCGGCGGGCAGCGCGGCCCGGCTGGCCCGGCTGGACGACATCTGTCCCGAGCGGATGCCGGAGGAGCTCGCGTCGCCTCTCCCGTTCGGGCCGGACGGTCCGGCGTTCGCCCACGCCGCTCCCGTGCTGCTCCTGGCGTTCGTGGCCGGACTGTGGCCGGGCCCCGGCTGGGTGTCCGGGCCGCTGACCGGGCTCGGCCTGGCGCTGCTCACCCTGCTGATGCTGCGGCGCCGGCCCAACCGGTCCCCTGCGCGTCCGCTGGACGGGGGCGGGAGCACGCGTTCGGGGCTGCGGCTGGTCGCCGGCCTCGCGGGCGGTGCCGCGGGAGGGCTGGCCGGAACGCTGCTGGACCCGCCGGTCTGGGCGGGCGCGGCGGCGCTCGGCCTGGCCGTCACCGGTTCGGTGGCCCTGGTCCTGCGGGACTGGACGGCCGCCGTCGACGACTGGTGGGACCGGACGGATGTGCGGTCCGCGGCCCGGAGCCTCCACGGCATCGACGGCCTGCTGGCCGAGACGGCCGTGCAGGACTGGCTGTTCGCCGACGCCCGCTACCACTGCTCGGACGGCGCCCGCGCCGTCGCCCGGCTCGTACGGGGGCTCGCCGACACGGCCGAGGAGTGCCTTGCCGCCCAGGACGCCGGGGCGGCCGGCGCACGGCGTTCCGCGGGTGCCAACGGCACGGCCGCTTCCGCCGTCTCCTCCGGAGCCGCCGCCGGTACGGCCGACGACCCGTGGGACCGGGCCGGTTGGGGAGACGGCGACGGCCACAGCCACGGCGACGGCGACGGCCACGGCGGCGGCCCGCCCCGGGACGGGGGACCGCCCACCGGCCGCACGGCCCCGTGGGACGGCGGGGCCGCCGCGGACACCCGCCCCCGGGGCGCCGGCCGACCCGCCCTGGCTGGAGCGGGAACGCGGCGACGGCGGCCCCGCCCTCGTCCCCACGCTGCTCGGTGATCTGGCCGGCGGCGCCACCCGCATCCTCGCCACCCGCTGGGCCGCGGTCGAGCGGGATCCGGCCGAGGCGGGACGGGGCTCGGTGCGGCGGCCGATGACGGAGCTGCTGGAGGAGGAGCGGGCCGGGCTCCGGCGCGACGGTGCCACCTCGCCGCCCGCCTTCTCCGCCGAACCCGGAGAGCGTCCGGGAGCCGCCGAGCTGCTGGGGGTCTCCTCCGACCGGGCCGGGCAGCTGCTCGGCCCGGACGGCGGCGTGGACGAAGCCGTTCCGCTCTGCCGTGCCGAGCACCGCCGGATGCTCTCCAGGGAGCCGACGGCGGTGCGGCAGGTGCGGTTCGCCCCGGAGGCGATGCGCCGGGGCGCGGAACCGGACCTGCCGCGGGACGGCTGGCACGCCGCGGGCGAGGACATCGTCTGGACGCCGGGCGGACGCCACGCGGGCGTGCTGTGTCTCGTACCGCTGCGCGCCGAGATCGTCCGCACCGTCAGGGCGGAGGAGGGGGAACCACGATGAGGACCAACGACGGCGTGGCGGCCGGCGGCGCTGCCGGTGCCGGTGGAACTGCCGGCGCTGCCGCCGGCGCCGGCGGTGAGGGCGGGAGCGTGGAGCTGGAGTTCCTCACCCCCGGCGGCGAGGCGCACCGGACCATCGCCCGCCTCCACACCGGCCTGCGGATCCCCGGGCGGAAGCCGCTGGCGGCCCGCACGGTGACCCTCGGCGACGGCAGGCGCGTCCTCCAGTACCGGCTGCCCTTCTCCGGGCAGAGCGACAACGCCGCGTACGGGGCGCTGGAGCGCCAGGTCGGCGCCGCGGTCGCGCTCGAACGGCGGTACGGCTCCGAGCGGTTCGCGGAGGTGTTCACCCGGCTGGTCGGCTTCGACCTCGAAGCGGCGGAGCCGTATGTGCTCTACCGCGCCCCGGAGGGGAAGCCCCTCGCGGGCCGGCAGGGCACGCTGACGGTCGCCGAGCAGCAGAAGCTGATCGCGCAACTCGTGCTCGCCGTCCGCCTGCTGGAGGATGCGGGGCTGGTCCACCGGGAGATCACCCCCGACACGGTCCGCTGGGACGGCACCCACGTCCGCCTCGCCGAGCCCTACGGCGCACAGCGGATCGGCGAGCCGCGGGAGCCCTTCGGCGCCGCGCCCTGGGCACCGCCCGAACAGCGCGAGGGCACGGGGACCGCCGACACCCGTGACGACCTGTGGGCCGTCGGCCGGCTCGTCTACTTCCTGCTGTCCGGCCGCCCCGGCCCCGCCGCGGAACCGCCCCACGACCTCGGGGAGTTCCGCCGGCTGGCCGCGCCGGCCGACAGCGGCCTGTTCGACCCGCGCGCGGTGAACCGGCCCCGCCCGTCCGACCTGATGCGCCTGCTCCAGGTGCCCGACCCGCTCTCCGCGCCCGCCCCGGCCGACCCGCTCAGTGCGGGACGCGCCGAGTTCGACGCCCAGCGCGTCAAGAAGCGGAAGGAACTCGGCACCGCGGAGCTGCCGCAGGAGGAGTGCTACGAGTACCCCACCCCGCCCCGCTCCTGGCGCTTCTGGCTGCCGCGCGGTTCCCGGGCCGCCCGCGCGAGCCCGTGGATTCACCGCCAACGCCCCCGCCTCCGCCCGCCCGGCCCACCCTCTGCCCGTACTGCCTGCTGCCGGTGGAGTACGACGAGACACGGCTGGTCACCCTGGACGACAAGCGGGTCTTCCGGCCGCTGGACCTCAGCCGGGAACGGCGCCCGATGCACCGGCAGGACGCGCTGCGGCAGGCGTACCAGTCCTGCCCGCACGCCCCGGCGGACGCGCCGCACCACCTGCCCGTCCCGTTCCTCACCAACGGCGAGCCGCTCACCGTCGCGCTGGTGGGCAGCTCCGCGGCCGGCAAGACACACCTCCTCGCCGCGATGCTGGGCGAGATCGAGCAGGGCGGACTGGAGCCGTACGGGCTGAAGTGCCTGCCCCTCAACCCGGACACCCACCGGGAGTTCATCCGGGAGCGGGTCCAGCGCCTGCACCGGGGCAAGAGGCTCGAAAGCACCGGCCAGACGTCGTTCGCCCACTTCGCCGACGGGCTGCTCGTCACCGGCGGCGGGGTGACGCGGCCCGTGCTCTTCTTCGACCTCGCCGGCGAGGACCTGGTGCAGAACGGCGAGGTGACCAGCTTCCTGATGGGCGTGGGCGCCTTCATCTTCGTCCTCGACCCGCTGCGGGCCCTGCGGCTCCCGGCCCTGGAACCCGTCCGCGCCAGGACCGGCCTCCACCAGCGGGAACTGGGCGACGAGGCGTTCACCACCGTCCTCAACAGAGTGCCGCGGATCGGCCCCTACATCGACGCACCGGCGGCGGTCGCCCTGAACAAGAGCGATCTGATCCGGTTCGACCCCTCGGTGGACCGCTGGCTGAGCCGCGCGGCGGACCCGGACGAGGAGGACCTGCTCGCCGAGAGCCGTGACGCCTACGCCTTCGTGGCCCACCACGGCAACGCGTCCTGGCTGAAGCCGTTCGACGACTGCGCCCGGTGCACGCTGCACTTCGTGGCGGCGACCGGAGCCCAGGTCCGCGGTGACGTCTACCCGCACGGCATCAGACCGCGGCGGGTGCTGACCCCGCTGCTGTCGGTCTTCGCCATGAGCGGGCTCCTCCCCGGCGCACGATGGAAAGAGGTGGGGACCTGATGGTCCGTCATGAGCAATGGGTGGACCAGATCGTCTTCCGCTGGGACGCCGGCAACACCCTGGGGACGACCGGCTTCGGCCCGGTCGCCTGGTCGTGCGACCGGGAGACCGCCGAGGAGTTCTTCCGCCGGGCGGCCGCGCTCCTGCGCAGCACGGCGGCGGAGACGGTCCCGGCCCTGATCAGGCTGGAGCAGGGCGGGCAGGCCATGCTCGTCCACCGGTCCCCCTGGCCCGACCCGGAAGGGCGGCGGTCGAGCACGGTCTGCCACGCGCTGCTCGGGCCGCCCGGGATCCTCGACGCCGATCTCTGCCTGGGGCTGGGCCGCTGGTCGTGGGCGGGCAGCGGACTCCCGCTCGGTGACGTCCGGGGCGGCCTGGAGGCGGTCCACCAGTCCGCGCTGCGGCCCTCCGCCGAGGACGGGCAGCGGACGCTGCGGGCGGGGCTCCCGGACGTGGCGGAGACGCTGACGGCCGTGGCCGCCGAGTTCCTGCGGGACCCCGCGCAGGGTTTCACCGTGCTGGACCGGGCGGGCGGGGACAGCGCCCGCCGGGTGCTGTGGGGGCTGCACGGCCTCTTCAGTGGGGTGCGCCCCGGGGGATGGACCTTCGCCACCCACGACACCGCGGAGGACCCGGCGATCCGCTTTCTCTTCGTCCGGAGCTGGCCGGGCACGGTCTCCCAGGGCACCGACCGGATCCGGATGGACCCACGGGAACGGCTCGGGGACCGGGCCGAGCGGGTGGCGGCCGAACTGGTGGACCACTACCTGCGCCGGGTCGAGGAAGGGGAGGGGCACGAGTACGAGGTGGCGAAGGCGCTGGCGGGCGCCGGGAGCGGCCGGGTCCTGCTCGGCTCCGCGGAGCGGGCCCTGACCGCACTGAGCCGGCCCCCGGGCGGCGGACGGCGAGCGGCGGCCGGACCGCGGGACTCGTACGGCGCCGGCGCCGGTTTCCGGCAGGGGGACGGGGTCTTCGGCCCCGGCGGTCCGCGCCCGCCGCAGGAGCGGGACGATCCCCACGACCAATACCGCGAGCAGGAGTTCCCCCCGGGCTCAGCAGGTGCGGGACCCACCGGACCGGGAACGGTGCGCACGGAGCCGGCCGGGCCGGGAGCGGCGCCGCCCGGGCCCGCCGATCCGCGGGTGCCCGGCCCGCCGGGGTTGGTGGTACCGGGGACGGTGGTGCCGGGGGCCGTGGAACGGGGGACCGCGGAACAGGGAGCCGCGGAGCAGGAAGCCGCGGAGCCGGGCAGCACATGGGCGGACCCCCGGCGGCGGGATCGGTCCGCCGGAGCGGAACGCGGCGGAGAGCGGACCCTCCAGCCGGAACCCGTACGGCGCGCCTCCGCCGCTCCCGGGTCCGCCGGCAGGGAAACCGCCGCACCGGACTCCGAACGCAGGGAGCCAGAACGCAGGGACCTCGAACGCAGGGATCCCGAACGCAGGGACCCCGCCCGGACGAAGCCGCCCGTGCCCGAACGGCCGATGCCGCTACGGCCCGGGTCCGAACCGTTCGCCCCCGGCACGCACGGGAGCGAACCACCCGTGCACGCACCCTCCGCCCGGCCCTCCGAGTCCGGGACGGTCGCCGCCGGCGGGTTCGCCGGGTTGCCGCGCGTCCGCCCCGAGTGGCCGGCCGAGCCCACGCCCGGCCGCCTGATCCCCCGCCTCCGGAAGCGGAAGCGGACGGTGGGCTACCCGGAACTCCTCACCGCCCTGCGGACGATGGAGGAGTCGCCCACCGGACGGCGGCAGGCCGTGGACGCCGCCGCGGGCACCGCGGACCGGCACCTGATCACGGCACTGCGGCAGGAGCACATCCCGTACGCGGCCGTCGGCCTGCTGGTGCGGGAGATCGCCGGACGGTACAGCGAGTGGGGGCGCACGCCGCAGCGGGAACTGTGCGACACCGTGCTGGACATGGGGCTGTTCGTGACGAGCCGGCCGCGCCCCTCGGCCGGCCCCCCGCCCGCCGACGAGACCCGGGCCGCCAATGCCGCCGCGCTCTACCACTGGGCTGTCCGGCCGCTGGCGCGGGATGCGCGGATCAGCAGCCGGCTGGCGGCGGTGCTGCCCCGGCTGGCCCTCGGCGCGGATCTCGCGGGCCGGGCGGCGGTCGACCGGATCCTGGAGCACAAGCACGGCCCGGGGCTCGGGGACGCGGTCTGGCTGGCCCTTCTCCGGACGGCCCGGCAGGACCGGGCGGCGGAAACACCCGGCCCCGGCCCCGTGCCGGTGGCCGTACCCGGCCCCGCTCGGCCACCCGCCCCGCCGCCGCCCTACGAGCCCACCCCACGGGACCGCGGACCCGTCCGGGAGCGCGAACCCGGGCCGCCCACTCCCGCGACGCGCACCGTGCTCCCCGGCCCTGAGCTCCGGTACGGCGGGGACGGCTACGGGGTAGCCGAGGACAAGGACGCCCGTGTGGGGGTGGTCATCGCGTTCTCTGTCCTCGCCGCGCTGCTGCTGGTGCTGGTGTGGCTCCTCCTGAGCGGCTGACCAACGCCGGCGGGAACGGGAGGACGGGAGACGGGGCACTCTGGCACCCATGGCTTTCGACCACAACGACCACTACCACCGCCTGATCCTGCGTCACGTGCCCGGCGGCTGCCGTACCGCCCTGGACGTCGGCTGCGGGACCGGCGGGTTCGCCCGCAGACTCGCGGACCGGGGCATCTCGGTGGACGCGGTGGACCCGGCGGCGGAGGTGATCGAAGCCGCCCGGGCGCGGTCGGAGCGCCGGGGTGGGCGGCCCGGACCGCGTTTCCGCCAGGCGGACATCACCCGGACCGGACTGCCCGGGGAGCACTATGACTTCATCTCCTGCCTGGCGAGCATCCACCACATGCCCTTCGGCACGGTCGCCGAGCTGCGTGACGCACTGGCCCCGGGCGGCGTCCTGGTGATCCTGGGCTGTTACCGGGAGACGTCACCGCTGGACCGGGCGTGGAGCCTCGCGGCCGTCCCGGCGAACGCGGTGGCCCGGCTCGCGGTCCGCGCGGCGGAGACCGTGCGCGCGGCGGGCGGCTCGGGCGCCCACGGTCCCGAGAGGGTCCGGTCCGTCCGGGCGCCGGTGCGGCAACCGGCGATGTCCCTGGCCGAGATCCGGCGGGAGACCTCCGAACTGCTGCCCGGCGCCACCCTGCGCAGGCTTCTCTTCTGGAGGTACCTGCTGGTCTTCCGCAAGAGCGACAGCCCACGGTGAGTTCACGGTTCTCCCGCCCCGAACCGGTACGCGACTGGACCGGACCGGTACCCGCACGGCGCCGGCCGGCAGGCGCCCCGCCGGCCGGCTCCGCGCGTCCTCAGTCCGGCCAGGGAAAGCCGAGCGTCAGTGCGGACTCCCGGCTGCCTCCGGCGACCCGGGCGTGCATCACCACACCGGGAAAGTTGGCGTTCCGGTCAAGTTGTCGAGGCGCCCGGCCCGGGGATCCGGGCCGGGCCGAGCGGACTGTGCGGTGGGCCGGTGGCCGGTTCAGGAGGCGAAGCCGAGTTCGCGGGCGATCAGCATGCGCTGGACCTCGCTCGTGCCCTCGCCGATTTCCAGGATCTTGGAGTCGCGCCACATCCGGGCCACCGGGTACTCGTTCATGAAGCCGTAGCCCCCGTGGATCTGGGTGGCTTCCCGGGCGTTGGTGACGGCGATCTCCGAGGAGTACAGCTTGGCCAGGGCCGCCTCCTTCTTGAAGGGCTCGCCGGCCAGCAGCCGGGATGCCGCGTCGCGCCAGGCCAGGCGGGCGGTGTGGGCGCGCATCTCCATGTCGGCCAGCTTGAACTGGATCGCCTGGTTGTCACCGATCGGCTTCCCGAAGGCCCGGCGCGTCCTGGCGTAGGACACGGACTCGTCCAGGCAGCCCTGAGCGAGGCCGGTGGCCAGGGCCGAGATGGCGATGCGGCCCTCGTCGAGGATGCGGAGGAACTGGGCGTAGCCGCGGCCCTCCTCGCCGAGGAGGTTGGCGGCCGGGACCCGGACGTCGGAGAACGACAGTTCGCGGGTGTCCGAGGCGTTCCAGCCGACCTTCGAGTACGCGGGCGCGACGGTGAAGCCGGGGGTGCCGGAGGGCACGATGATCGAGGAGATCTCGGGGCGGCCGTCCGGCTTGCGGCCGGTGACGGCGGTGACCGTGACGAGGCCGGTGATGTCGGTGCCGGAGTTGGTGATGAAGGACTTGGAGCCGTTGATCACCCACGCGTCGCCGTCGCGGACGGCCGTGGTGCGGGTGCCGCCGGCGTCCGAGCCGCAGTCCGGCTCGGTCAGGCCGAAGGCGCCCAGGATCTCGCCGGAGCACATCCGGGGCAGCCACTCCCGCTTCTGCTCCTCGGTGCCGAAGCGGTACACGGGCATGGCGCCGAGGGAGACCCCGGCTTCGAGGGTGATGGCGATCGAGGAGTCCACCCGGGCCAGCTCCTCCAGGACCAGGCCGAGGGCGAGGTAGTCGCCGCCCATCCCGCCGTACTCCTCGGGGAACGGCAGGCCGAAGAGGCCCATCCGGCCCATTTCGCGGACGATCTCGTAGGGGAACTCGTGGTTCTCGTAGAACTCGCCGATCTTCGGGGCGATGACGTCGTGGGCGAACTCCTCGACGGTGCGCCGGAGTTCCTCGTGCTCGGGGGCGAGGCGGTGGTCGATCGGCATGGCTTCAGTTCTCCTGGTGGGAGGGGGTGCCCGCGAGGGCACGGACGGTGCGGGACGGGCTGGGTCGGCCCAGGTGGGCGGCCATCCACACGCTGGTGGCGGTGAGACGGCCGAGATCGACCCCGGTCTCGATGCCGAGGCCGTGCAGCATCCAGACCAGGTCCTCGGTGGCGAGGTTCCCGGTGGCGCTCTTCGCGTAGGGGCAGCCGCCGAGGCCGCCCGCGGAGGAGTCGACGGTGGTGACGCCCTGCTGGAGGGCGGCGAGGGTGTTGGCGAGGGCCTGGCCGTAGGTGTCGTGGAAGTGGACCGCGAGCCGGCCGGCGGGCACCCCGGCCGCGCCGAGCGCGGTCAGCAGCGCCGCCACATGGCCGGGGGTGGCCACGCCGATGGTGTCGCCGAGGCTCAGCTCGTCGCAGCCCAGGTCCAGGAGCCGCCGGCTGACCCCGGCCACCTGGTCGACCGGAACGGCTCCTTCCCAGGGGTCGCCGAAGCACATGGAGAGATAGCCGCGGACGCGCAGGCCCGCCGCGGCGGCCTTGGCGACCACCGGCTCGAACATGGCGAGCGACTCCTCCACCGTCCGGTTGAGGTTGGCCTTGGCGAAGGACTCGGTGGCGCTGCCGAAGACGGCGACCTCCCGCACCCCGAGCGCCAGCGCCCGTTCCAGCCCCCGGTCGTTGGGGACGAGGACCGGCAGCCGCGTCCCGGCGGGCAGCTCCGGGCCGCCGAGCAGGGGCATCAGCTGCTCGGCGTCGGCCAGTTGGGGCACCCATCGGGGGTGGACGAAGCTGGTCGCCTCGATGGTGTCCAGCCCGGCCGCGGCCAGCCGCTTGATGAACTCGGCCTTGATCTCGACCGGTACGACGGCCTGTTCGTTCTGGAGACCGTCCCGGGGGCCCACCTCGTGGATCCGGACCCGCGCGGGCAGGCCGGGGGCGGGGACGGTCATGGGGAGTCCGTCAGGAAGGGACATCGCTCGCCTCCTCGGTGATCGCGGCGGCCGGAGCGGCCGGTCCGCCATCGGCCGTCGCGGCCGGCTCGTGCGGTGCGACGACGGCCAGGACCTGGTCCATGGCGACGGTGCTGCCGGGTGTCACGTCGAGCTCGGTGACGGTGCCGTCGTGCGGTGCGGCGATGACGTGCTCCATCTTCATCGCCTCCACGACCAGCAGACTCTGCCCGGCGGTGACCGCGTCGCCCACGGCCGCCTTGACGACCGTGACGGTGCCGGGCATCGGGGCGGTGAGGGCCCCGGCCTGCCCGGCGCCCGCGCCGCCGCGCAGGGCGGCGGCCACGGGGTCGTGGGCGGTGGCGTGCCAGGCGTCGCCGTCCCGGCCCAGCCAGTGCCCTCCGGCACCGTCCGGCGCGTGGTGGAACACGTGGGTGACGCCCGCGTACTCCACCAGCAGCCGGGCGCCGGGCGCGGACGGCCCGTCGCTGCCGGGGACGAGCCGAGCCCGGACCGCTCCGTCCGGCCCCGCGGCGGCCGCGGTCCCGGCGGGCGCGGGCGTGGCCGCCGGGGTGACGGCCGACTCCTCCATGCGGATCTCCGCGGCGTGCAGCGGACCCCGGACGTGGACGGTCACCGGCTCGTGGCCGGGGATCCCGACGGGGTGCGGCGTCCAGGCCGGTGTGCCGCCCAGCCGCCAGCCGCTCGGTACGGAGAACGGGTCCGTCCATCCCGGGCGGCCCCCGGAGCCCTCCGGGCCACCGGCCGCCGCACCGGCCGCACCCGCCGCGTCGCCGGCCGCCCCGCCCGGGGCAGCGGGGCCTCCGGCTTCCCCGGAGGCGCGTCCCGCGTCCGCGCCCCCGCCCGCGGCCAGGGCCGCGTGGCGGAGCAGTGCCGCCGCCGCGTACACCTCCGCCGGTACGGACGGCCGCAGCAGGGAGGCCGCGTCGCGGTCGACGAGTCCGGTGTCCATCTCGCCCGACACCACCTCCGGATGGGCCAGCAGCCGGCGCAGGAAGCCGGCGTTGGTGTCCACCCCGAGGACGTCCGTCCCGGCGAGCGCGGCGCGCAGCCGCCGCAGGGCGGTGGCGCGGTCCGGGCCGTGGGCGACGACCTTGGCGAGCATCGGGTCGTACGCCGTCCCGACCTCGGTGCCCGGGGAGAGGCCGGAGTCGACGCGCACGCCTTCGCCCGCCGGTTCGCGGAGCAGGCGGACCGTGCCGGCCGAGGGCAGGAAGTCCACCCGGCCGCCGTCCGCCGCGCGGGCGGTCTCCGCGCAGAGCCGGGCCTCCACCGCGTGCCCGGTGAGCCGTATGTCCTGCTGGCCGAAGCCGAGCGGCTCCCCGGCGGCGGCCCGCAGCTGCCACTCCACCAGGTCCAGGCCGGTGACGAGTTCGGTGACCGGATGCTCGACCTGGAGGCGGGTGTTCATCTCCATGAAGTAGTACGCGGAGGGGTCGCTGCCCGGGACGATGAACTCGACGGTGCCCGCTCCCCGGTAGCCGCAGGAGCGTGCGGCCTGCACGGCGGCCTCGCCCATGGCGGCCCGGGTGGCCTCGTCGAGCAGCGGGCTGGGGGCCTCCTCGACGATCTTCTGATGGCGGCGCTGGAGGGAGCACTCGCGTTCACCGAGGTGGACGACGTTGCCGTGGCCGTCGGCCAGCAGCTGGATCTCGATGTGCCGGGGCCGGTCGATCCACCGCTCCACGAGCAGGGTGTCGTCCCCGAAGGAGCCGCGCGCTTCGCGCCGTGCGGCGGCGATCTCCTCGGCGAGCACCTCCTCGGAGCGGACCAGCCGCATGCCCTTGCCGCCGCCGCCCGCCGAGGGCTTCAGCAGCACGGGCATGCCGATCTCCCGGGCCGCCGTGGCCAGTTCGGCGTCGGTGAGTCCGCTGCCCGAGGAGCCCGGGACGACCGGGACCCCGGCGGCCCGGACCGTCTCCTTGGCGCGGATCTTGTCGCCCATCAGCTCGATCGCGCCGGGGGGCGGGCCGATGAAGACCAGGCCGGCCTCCTCGCAGGCGCGGGCGAAGGCGGCGTTCTCGGCGAGGAAGCCGTAGCCGGGGTGGACGGCCTGCGCGCCGCTGCGGGCGGCGGCGTCGAGCAGCCGCTCCACCGACAGATAGCTCTCGGCGGCGGCCGTGGGACCGATCCGGACGGCCGTGTCGGCCTCCCGCACATGGCGGGCTCCCGCGTCGGCGTCGCTGAACACGGCGACCGACCGCACCCCCAGCCGGCGCAGGGTGCGGATCACGCGGACCGCGATCTCGCCCCGGTTGGCGACCAGTACGGACTCGAACATCGTCGTCATCTCCGTTGTCATCTCGTCCGTCGTCCCGTCACATCCGGAAGACGCCGTAGCCGGGTGCGGCCGGGTCCCGCTGCGGCAGCGGCGCGTTGGCGCAGGCGGTGAGGGCGAGACCCAGGACCTGGCGGGTCTCCAGCGGGTCGATCACGCCGTCGTCCCAGAGCCGGGCGGTGGCGTAGTAGGCGTTGCCCTGGGTGTCGTACTGCTCGCGGATCGGGGCGCGGAACGCCTCCTCGTCCTCCGCGGACCACTCCTCGCCGCGCGCCTCCAACTGGTCGCGTTTGACGGTGGCCAGCACGGAGGCCGCCTGCTCACCGCCCATCACGGAGATCTTGGCGTTGGGCCACATCCACAGGAACCGCGGTGAATAGGCCCGGCCGCACATGGAGTAGTTGCCCGCGCCGTACGAACCGCCGATCACCACCGTCAGCTTGGGCACACGGGTGCAGGCGACGGCGGTGACCATCTTGGCGCCGTGCTTGGCGATCCCGCCGGCCTCGTAGTCCCGGCCGACCATGAAGCCGGAGATGTTCTGCAGGAAGAGCAGCGGGATGCCGCGCTGGTCGCACAGTTCGATGAAGTGGGCGCCCTTCTGGGCGGATTCGGAGAACAGGATGCCGTTGTTCGCGACGATGCCGACCGGGTGGCCGTGGATCCGGGCGAAGCCGGTGACGAGGGTCTGGCCGTACTCCGCCTTGAACTCGGCGAAGCGCGAGCCGTCCGTGATCCGGGCGATCACCTCGCGGACGTCGTAGGGGGTGCGGGAGTCGGCGGGGACGGCGCCGTAGAGCCCGGCCGGGTCCACCGCCGGCTCCTCGGCCGGCTCCACGGACCAGGGCAGCGGCCCGCGCTCCGGGAGGGTGGAGACGATGGTGCGGGTGATGCGGAGGGCGTGGGCGTCGTCCTCCGCGAGATGGTCGGTGACCCCGGAGATCCGCGAGTGGACCTCGCCGCCGCCCAGCTCCTCGGCCGTGACGACCTCACCGGTGGCGGCCTTCACCAGCGGCGGGCCGCCGAGGAAGATCGTGCCCTGGCCGCGCACGATGACGGCCTCGTCGCTCATGGCCGGGACATAGGCCCCGCCGGCCGTGCAGGAGCCCAGCACCGCCGCGATCTGCGGGATGCCGGCACCGGACATCCGGGCCTGGTTGTAGAAGATCCGGCCGAAGTGCTCGCGGTCGGGGAAGACCTCGTCCTGCAGGGGGAGGAAGGCGCCGCCGGAGTCGACCAGATAGAGGCAGGGCAGCCGGTTCTCCAGCGCCACCTCCTGGGCGCGGAGGTGCTTCTTCACCGTCATCGGGTAGTACGTGCCGCCCTTGACGGTGGCGTCGTTGGCGACGATCACCACCTCGCGGCCGGAGACCCGCCCGATGCCCGCGATCACCCCGGCCGCCGGGGCCGCGCCGCCGTACAGGCCCTCGGCGGCCAGCGGGGCCAGCTCCAGGAACGGCGAGCCCGGGTCGAGCAGCGCGTCCACCCGGTCCCGGGGGAGCAGCTTGCCGCGGGCGGTGTGCCGGGCGCGGGCCTTCTCGCCGCCGCCCAGCCGGGCCGCGGCCAGCCGCTCCCGCAGCTCCGCCGCCAGCTCGCGGTGCGCCGCCTCGTTGGCCCGCCAGGCCGCGGACGCCGGATCGGCGGCGCTCCTCAGCACGGGTGCCTGCTGCATGGTCGAGCTCCCTTGCTCGGTCAGTGCTCTGTGCTCGTTCGGTGCTCGTGTGCGGTGGTGCGGCGGTGCCGTGGGCGGCCGTGGGCCCGCGTGCGCCCGAGGACGGTCCGCACGGCCCCGCCGGTGTCCGGGCGTGCCCAGGGGTGCGGTGCACGGCCCCGGCCCCCCGGACAGAGGGGTTAATGAGCGTTAACGTCCGGGTTCAGGTTAACGACCGCTAACCCCCGTTGTCTAGAATGCCTTCATGACTCCCCCCGCTGCCGCCACGGGCGCGGCTCCCACCCGCCGCGAGCAGATCCTCAGGGAGGCCGCGCGCCTCTTCGCCGAGCGCGGCTTCCACGGCGTCGGTGTGGACGAGATAGGGGCGGCCGTGGGTATCAGCGGCCCCGGTCTGTACCGCCACTTCCCCGGCAAGGAGGCGATGCTCGCCGAGCTGCTGGTCGGCATCAGCAGCCGGCTGCTGCACGGCGGCCGGCGCCGGGTCGCCGAGACGGCCGGGCCGCCCGGTGCCGTACTGGACTCGCTCATCGACGGCCACATCGACTTCGCCCTCGACGACCGGGCGCTGATCGTCCTCCACGACCGCGAGCTGGACCGGCTGCGGGAGAGCGACCGCAAGCTGGTCCGCCAGTTCCAGCGGCAGTACGTCGAGCTGTGGGTCGGTGTCGTCCGCGACGCCTATCCGGACATCACCGAGGACGAGGCCCGCGCCTCCGTGCACGCCGTCTTCGGCCTGCTCAACTCCACCCCGCACCTCGGCAGCCCGGGCGCCCTCTCGGGACGTGAGCCGATGGCGGCCCTGCTGCACCGGCTGGCGCGCGGGGCCTTCGACGCGGCCGTGCCCGCCCTGTGAGCGGCGGGAACCGCCTCCGTTCCCCGCCGCTCCCATCCCCGTCCCCCGCCGCTCCCGTCCCCGTTCCCCTCGGCCGCCGCCTCCGCCCGCGCCCGCCCTTTCCGCGCACCGTGACGGACGTCTCTGGACAGTGTGGGTAACTGCCGGGTAGCTTTCCCTGAGCAAGCGCTTAGACATGGATGCGGGTGAGCCTTGCCCGGACCGGCACCGGTCCGCCCACCACCGGGGTTCCAGCAGAGGGAGGCGTGCGGAGATGCGTCGCACGGTGTTCAACGAGGACCAGGAAGCGTTCCGGGAGACCATTCGCGATTTCATCGCCGCCGAGGTCGTCCCCGTCTACGACCAGTGGCTGGAGGCCGGCCAGGCCCCGCGCGAGTTCTACTACAAACTTGGTGAGCTGGGCATCTTCGGCATCGAGGTGCCCGAGGAGTTCGGCGGCGCCGGCGAGCACAGCTTCAAGTTCCAGGCGATCATCGCCGAGGAGAGCGCCCGCGCCGGCGTCAGCTTCGGCGGCAGCAGCGTGCACGTCGGGCTCTGCCTGCCGTACCTGCAGGCGTACGCCACCGACGAGCAGAAGAAGCGCTGGCTGCCGAAGTTCGTCACCGGCGAGATGATGTTCGCCATCGCCATGACCGAGCCGGGCACCGGCTCCGACCTGGCCGGCATGAAGACCACCGCCAAGCTCTCCGAGGACGGCAGCCACTACGTCCTCAACGGCGCCAAGACCTTCATCACCGGCGGTGTCCACGCCGACCGCGTGATCGTCTGCGCCCGCACCTCCCCGCTGAACCCCGAGGACCGCCGCGCCGGCATCTCCCTCTTCGTCGTCGACACCAAGTCCGAGGGCTACGCGGTCGGCCGCAAGCTGGAGAAGCTGGGCCTGAAGACGTCCGACACCGCCGAGCTGTCCTTCACGGACGTCAAGGTGCCCGCCGAGGACCTGCTCGGCGAGGAGGGCAAGGGCTTCTCCTACCTCGGCCAGAACCTGCCGCAGGAGCGCCTCGCCATCGCCATGGGCGCCTACGCCCAGGCCTCCGCGGCCGTCAACTTCGCCAAGGAGTACGTCCGGGACCGCACGGTCTTCGGCAAGCCCGTGGCCGCCTTCCAGAACACCAAGTTCGTGCTGGCCGACTGCAAGGCCGACGTGGACGCCATGGAGGCCGTGGTCGACCGTGCCCTCGACGCCCACGACGCCGGTGAGCTGACCGCCGCCGACGCCGCCTCCGCCAAGCTGTTCTGCACCGAGAAGGCCGCCGAGGTCATCGACAAGTGCCTCCAGCTGCACGGCGGTTACGGCTACATGATGGAGTACCCCATCGCCCGCCTGTACGCGGACAACCGCGTCAACCGCATCTACGGCGGCACCAGCGAGGTCATGCGCACCATCGTCGCCAAGTCGATGGGGCTGTGAGGGCGGGGCCCGCCTCCCTCACACGCGGCTGAGCACACAGACGACATGAGCGAAGCACTCCGGAGTCTCCTCGATCTGCTCGATCTGGAACGGATCGAGGAGAACATCTTCCGCGGCGCCAGCCGGCCCGCGGTGATCCCCCGCGTCTTCGGCGGCCAGGTGGCCGCCCAGGCGCTGGTCGCCGCGGGCCGCACGGTGGACCCCGGCCGCCCCGCGCACTCGCTGCACGCGTACTTCCTGCGGCCCGGCGACCCCGGGGCGCCGATCGTCTACACCGTCGACCGCATCCGCGACGGCCGCTCCTTCACCACCCGCCGGGTGGTGGCGGTGCAGCACGGCAAGCCGATCTTCCACCTCTCGGCCTCCTTCCAGCTCCACGAGGAGGGGCTGGAGCACCAGGAGCCGATGCCCGCCGCGCCCGACCCGGAGACCCTGCCGACGGCGGCCGAGCTGCTGCCCAAGCACGCGCATCTCTTCAGCGACCCGGGCGTCGTGGACCGGCTGCTGGAGGCCCGCTCGGCCGTCGATCTGCGCTACGTCGACGAGCCGCCGTACGCCACCGCCGCGCAGGGTCCGCGCGAGCCCCGCTCCCAGGTATGGTTCCGGACGAACGGCAAGCTGGGCGGGGAGATCGACGCACCACTGCTCCACGTCTGCCTCGCCACCTATGTCTCCGACATGACGCTGCTCGACTCGGTCCTCCTCGCCCACGGGCGCGGCGGCTGGGCGGTCGGCGACGTGGTCGGCGCGAGCCTGGACCACGCCATGTGGTTCCACCGCCCCTTCCGTGCGGACGAGTGGCTGCTGTATGACCAGAGCAGCCCCTCGTCCTCCGGCGGGCGGGGGCTGGGACAGGCCCGTATCTACACCGCCGACGGCCGCCTCGCGGTGACCGTCATCCAAGAAGGGCTGGTCCGGGTGCCTCGGGTGTGAGGTGTCCCGTGACCGGGTCCGGCGGGGCCGCCGTGGAGACGGACGGCGGCCCCGTCCGGGCCGTACAGGTGCGGGAGGGCCGGGCCCTGGACCATGGGGCACCGGCCCTCCCGTTCCGCTTTCCGCACCCTGCGGCACTCTCCCCGCCTAGCGGCCGGACAGACCCCGGAGGCCGGCCGCGTCCAGCAGGTACGCGGTCATCGGGTCGTAGAAGCGCGGGTCGAGGACGTGATCGTCCAGCGGGACCGTGACGGCGAGGGTGCCCTCCGCCTCGCCCAGGAACAGCGCCGGGTCGTTGCAGTCGGCGAATCCCACCGCCTCGACGCCGCGCCGGCCCGCGCAGCCCGCCCAGCCATGGTCCGCCACCACCAGATCCGGCAGGGGCCGGCCCTCGCGCTCCAGGGCGTCGAGGATCGCGGCCATCGGCGCGGGGGAGTGGGTGTGCCAGAGGGTGGCACCGCGCTCCAGCACCGCCACGTCGGCGAACTGGACGACGAATCCCTCGTCGGCCCGCAGGCCGCCCGGAATCTCCATGACCTCGCAGCCCGCCGCCCGCATCCCGGCCGCGAGGGTGCGGTGCACGTCCAGCAGCCCGCCCGGGTGCCCGGTCGCGAAGAGCACCCGGTGGCCCTCCCCGGCGGACTTGCGCAGCACGGCCGCCATCCGGTCCAGCGCGTCCACCGTCAGCCCCGGGTCGATCGTGTCCTGGCCGGCGCGGTGCCCCGGGTCGTCCACGACGCCGCAGCGCTCCGCCATCACCGCCAGCACGTCCTGCTCGTCGGTCCACCGGTCGCCGAGCTCCAGCCCGAGCCAGTAGTGGCGGTCGCCGTTGGCGAGCTTGCGGTAGTGGGACAGGTTGTTGTCCCGGGGCGTGGCCACATTGCCCGCGATCCGCGTACGGACGAGGTGGTCGATCAGCTCGGCGCGGCCGGGGGCGGGGCTGGGTATCGGCATACGGCCATTGTGACCCGTACGGACAGGGGATGGCCGTCCTGTCCAAATAGCGCGCGGGGCCACTCGCAAACGTACATGTGCGGAACCCGGTGTTCTGCTTAGGCTCGGGGGGACCGCAGCCGCACCCCACCGCCGAGAGCAGAGGCCCCCCGCATGACCTCAGCCGACCGCAGCCACCAGGACGAGGCCCAGGGCCGGGACGAGGGCCGGGGCCGGGTGGGGCCGGACGCCGGGACCGGGACGCCGGAGCCGGCGGCGCCGCCGCCGGTGGGCGCACCGGGCCTCCCCGGGGCCCCGTCGACTCCTCGCGCGTCCCGCGCTACGCCGGGCCCGCCACCTTCGCGCGGCTGCCCCGGATCGACGAGGTCGGCGGCACCGCGGACGTCGCGGTGGTCGGCGTGCCCTTCGACAGCGGCGTCTCCTACCGGCCCGGGGCCCGCTTCGGCGGCAACGCCGTCCGCGAGGCGTCCCGGCTGCTGCGCCCGTACAACCCGGCGCAGGACGCCTCGCCCTTCGCGCTGGCGCAGGTGGCCGACGCCGGTGACATCGCCGCCAACCCGTTCAACATCAACGAGGCCGTCGAGACGATCGAGGCCGCGGCCGACGGCATCCTCTCCACCGGCGCCCGGATGATGACCCTCGGCGGCGACCACACCATCGCCCTGCCGCTGCTGCGCGCGGCCGCCCGCCGGCACGGCCCGGTCGCCCTGCTGCACTTCGACGCCCACCTGGACACCTGGGACACCTACTTCGGCGCCGAGTACACCCACGGCACCCCGTTCCGCCGGGCCGTCGAGGAGGGCATCCTCGACACCTCGGCCCTCTCCCACGTCGGCATCCGCGGCCCGCTGTACGGCCGGAAGGACCTGGACGAGGACGAGAAGATGGGCTTCGGCATCGTCACCTCGGCCGATGTGATGCGGCGCGGCGTGGACGAGATCGCCCAGCAACTCCGCGAGCGCATCGGCGACCGTCCGCTCTACATCTCCATCGACATCGACGTCCTGGACCCGGCCCACGCCCCCGGCACCGGCACCCCGGAGGCCGGCGGCCTGACCTCCCGCGAACTGCTGGAGATCCTGCGCGGCCTGGCCGGCTGCCGGCTGGTCTCGGCGGACCTGGTGGAGGTCGCCCCGGCCTACGACCACGCGGAGATCACCTCGGTCGCGGCCTCCCACACCGCGTACGAACTGACCACGATCATGGCCCGCCAGATCGCGGCGGACCGGGCCTGACTCGGAGACCGGGTGGCGGTCCGCCGCGGGCTGCCGGGGCGGCGGCGGTCCCGTCACCGCCCGCCCCGGTCGACGAGCTGGAACCACACGCTCTTGCCGGTGGGCGGCCGTCCGCCATGCCACATGGTCCCCCAGTCGTCGGCGCACGCCTGGACGAGCAGCAGTCCGCGCCCGTGCTCCGCCGTCTCCGGCTCCGTCGTCATGCCGTCCCCCTGCGCCCCCTGCGGCCAGGGCATACCGCACGGATCGTCGTCCCGCACGGAGACCCGCAACCGGTCCGTCCGGACGGTGGCCTCCAGCGTCAGCCGGCTCA
Source organism: Streptomyces sp. MNU89 (assembly GCF_020982505.1). NCBI lineage: Bacteria > Bacillati > Actinomycetota > Actinomycetes > Kitasatosporales > Streptomycetaceae > Streptomyces > Streptomyces sp. MNU89. The sequence goes on from NZ_JAJKLL010000001.1 coordinate 4,986,685, forward strand.
CCTTCGTGTGCAGATGGACGTTGGAGACCACCTCCGAGACGAGCAGCCGCGCCAGCTCGACGAGCGGTGCGTGCCCGGTGACCGTCAGCAGCCCGGTAAGCATGTCGCGGGCGACCTTGGCGGTCTCGGGGATGTTCGGCGCCTGCATGGAATACGAGCGGACGGGGACGTCGGCATGGGGGCTGACGAGAACGGGCGTGCTCAACGGGTCCTCCGGTAGAAGGTCTTGGCGAGATACGGCCACCGGGCGCCCGCCACCGTGGCTCTGCCCGTCCGCAACGCGCGGACCGGCCGCGCTGCGGATTTACCGGCGTGCGTAGCGGTATGCACACGGAAGGTAGGGGGCAAGGATTCTCCGGAGTAAGTATGTCGAGCGAGAATCACCCTCGCGGGTGGTCTCGTGCTATACGTACGCGCATGGCCGGAGTTGCCCGAAGAGAGGACCAGCGCCCCCATGCCACCGAGGGACAACCCCACGGCCCGACAGGCACGCCTGGGCGCCGAGTTGAGGAAGCTCAGGGAGCGAGCCGGGAAGCCCGCTCGTGAAGCCGGCGCTCTGCTCGGAGTGGACCAGGCGAAGATCAGCAACATCGAGTCGGGCCGTATCGGTGTGAGTGAGGAGCGCATTCGGCGACTGGCAGCGCACTACTCATGCGCGGACACAGCCCTGATCGACGCGCTGTGCGCCATGGCTCGTGAGCACCGGGGCCAGCACTGGTGGGACGAGTACCGGGGGATCCTGGCTCCTGCTTTCCTGGACATCGCGGAACTGGAACACCATGCAGTTCACCTGCGTTCGATGCAAACGCTCTCCATGCCCGGACTTCTCCAGACGGAGGGCTACGCGCGTGCGGTCTTCAGAGGCGGCATCCCACCGCTGCCCGATGACGAGATCGAGGCACGGGTCGAGCACAGGATGCGACGGCGGTCGGCCCTTGAACGTGACAATCCGCCGCCGTACGAGGTGGTCATCCACGAGGCCGCGCTGAGGATGCGGTTCGGCGGCCGGGAGGTCACCAGGCAGCAGTTGGAGCACCTGCTGGAGATGTCGGCGTGGCCTGGTGTGACGGTACGTGTGCTCCCCTTCAGCAACGAACAGTTCATCGAAGTCACCCAGCCCCTGCTCTACGCGGCCGGTGTCGTACCGCAACTCGACACGGTGCAGAAGGACAGTCCCTCCGGGAGCCACCACCTTGACGCCGAAGCCGAACTCCAAAAGCATCAGGCGTTGTTGGACGTCGCCGAGAGCGTCTCGCTCGATGTCGGCCAGTCCCGGCAGCTCATCGCCGACATCGCACGAGAACTGTGAGGAACGGGTCCATGGAGATACAGGTGCACTGGCAGAAGTCCTCGTTCTCCGGGGCGGAGGGGCCGAACTGCCTGGAGATCGCGGGTGTGCCCGGCCGTCTGCTGATACGGGAGAGCGACATGCCCGGGACCGTCCTCGCGGCCAGTCGCGCGGCGCTCGCCGGGCTCGTCGCAGGCGTCAAGGCGGGCGAGTTCGACCGGCAGGGCGGCTCCGGCAGGCGGTGAACCGAGCCGCCCGGGCGAGTCCGGACCAGCGTCACCCCGCGGCAGGGTGTGGCGCGCCGGTTCCCAAGGCGTCCGGCTCCCCGGGCTCCAGCAGGTGGGTGTGGCACGCCGGTTGCCCGCCCGTGAGGAGTGCGTGCGCGGCCTCCGGCTTCCGCGCGGCGGCTCGGGGCGGGCTGTCGTACGGGTCGCCGAGGGCCGTCCGCAGGGCGCGGAAGTCGTGGGGTCTGCCGGCCGCCGCGGCTCCCACGGGGCGTCCGTTCGCGGTCGCCACGGCGGCGAAGTCGAAACCGGCGAGGTCTCCCTGCACCGTCAGGGTGTCGGCGCCGGCGAAATGACCGGCGATCTGCAGCATCACGCCGTACTGGTCGGTCCACGTCCAGGGCACCGCGGCGAAGGGTGTTCCGGCGCCGAGCATGTTCCTCGCGACGGCGGCGGCCTGCTGCTGGGCGTGGTTCCACTGCTCGACGCGCACCCGCCGGCCGAGGACCGGGTCCGGAAACAGCGCGACGTCCCCTGCCGCGAAGACCCGCGGATCGCTGGTCGTCCCGAGGGCGTCGACGCGTATGCCGTCACCCACGTCCAGGCCCGCCCGGGCGGCCAGTTCGACGTCGGGCCGCATGCCGGCGGCGACCAGCACCGTGTGCGCGTGCCAGCTCCTTCCGTCCCGGGCGGTTGCCACGAGCATGCCGTCCCGCCGGGCGAGTCGAGTGAGCGCCACCCCGGTGTGCACCCGGGTCCCGTGGGCGCGGTGGAGCTCCAGGACGGCGCGGCGCAGGTGGCCGGGCAACACCCGGTGCAGGGGCTCCGCGCCGGCTTCCAGGACGGTGACGTCGAGTCCCGACAGCCGGGCGCTCGCGGCGACTTCCAGGCCGACCAGTCCCGCACCGATGACCAGCAGCGGACCGCCGGACTCCAGATCGGCGCGGAGAGCGGGTACGTCGCCGAGGCCGCGCAGGGTGTGCACACGGTCGTGTCCGGTGGTGAACGGCAGGGTGCGGGCGCGTCCTCCGGTCGCCAGCAGCAGTCTGTCGTACGGCAGCCGGCTTCCGTCGGAGCATTCCAGGGCGCCGCCGGCGAGGCCCGTGACCTTCGTGCCGGTGCGCAGTTCGATGCCGAGTTCCTGCCAGACCGTCGGCGGCTTCAGGCGGAGCCGCTCGGGCGTCAGGGCCCGCTTGACGAGGTCCTTGGACAGCGGCGGACGCCGGTACGGCGGGTGGGGTTCCTCACCGACCAGGACGACGCGGCCGTCGAAGCCCTCCTCGCGCAGGGTGAGCGCGGCGGTCGCGCCCGCGATCCCGGTGCCGACCACGGCGATGGTGCGGGGCGCGGCCTCAGGCACGGGACGCCTCGGCCATCCGGAAGTCGGCCTTGGCGGCACCGCAGTCGGGGCAGGACCAGTCGTCCGGGATGTCCTCCCAGCGGGTGCCGGGGGCGATGCCTTCCTCGGGCCAGCCCTGCGCCTCGTCGTAGACGAAACCGCACACCAGGCATTCCCAGACCTTCATGCCAACTCCTCGAAGTCGATCTTCTCGCGGACCCCGCAGTCCGGGCAGGGCCAGTCGTCGGGCACCTGCGCCCAGGCCGTGCCGGCGGGGAATCCCTCGCGCGGCGCGCCGGCGAGCTCGTCGTACACGTAGTCGCAGACAGGGCACAGGTAGCGGCTCATCAGCGGTTCCCGTGACGGGCGAGGACCTTGCCCCTGGTGCGGGGGTGGATGTTGGCCCGGGTGACGTCACCCTCGTAGTGGGCGAGGAGCCCGGGGTCCATCACCCGCCGCCACAGCGGTGGCACGACGGCGAGCAGGATCATCCCGGCGTAACCGGTGGGCAGTTGCGGGGACTCCTCGAAGTGGCGCAGGGCCTGGTAGCGGCGGGTCGGGTTGGCGTGGTGGTCGCTGTGCCGCTGCAGGTGGTAGAGGAAGATGTTGGAGGCGATGTCGTCGCTGTTCCAGCTGTGCTGCGGGGTGCAGCGCTCGTAGCGGCCCGAGGGGGTCTTCTGCCGCAGCAGCCCGTAGTGCTCGAGGTAGTTGACGACCTCCAGCAGGCAGAAGCCGATGACCGCCTGGACCGCCAGGTACGGCAGCACGTCCGGCCCGAACGCGGCGGTGAGCACGGCGAAGAGGGCCGCTGACATCGCCCATGCGCTGAGGACGTCGTTGTGCGGGCTCCACGGGCTCTTGCCGAGCCGGCCGAGCCGCTGCTTCTCCAGGTGCCAGCCCGAGCGGGCGCTGCCGTACACCGAGCGCGGCAGGAACGCCCAGAAGGACTGGCCCAGGCGGGAGCTCGCGGGGTCCTCGGGGGTGGCGACGCGCACGTGGTGGCCGCGGTTGTGCTCGATGTAGAAGTGCCCGTAGCAGGTCTGGGCGAGGGCGATCCGTGCCAGCACGCGTTCCAGCGCGTCCTTCTTGTGGCCCAGTTCGTGCGCGGTGTTGATGCCGAACCCGGCGACGATACCGATGGTGACGGTCAGCCCCGCCTTGTCCACGGCCGACAGGCCGCCGCGGGACCACAGCCAGCAGGCCAGCACCAGTCCGGCGTACTGGAGGGGCAGGAACAGGTAGGTGCACCAGCGGTAGTACCGGTCCGATTCCAGCCAGGCGAGGACACTGTCGGGCGGGTTGTCGGAGTCCTTGCCGACCAGCAGGTCCACCAGCGGGATCACGCCGAAGACGACCGGCAGCAGCAGCCACCAGAAGAAGCCGTATCCCGTGGCCGCCGCCAGCCCCCATGCAGCGAACGGGAAGGCGGGCAGCACCAGTCCGAGCAACCACAGGTAGCGCTTGCCGTCTCGCCACGTCACGTGTGACGCCGGCGCTCCGAGCGGATACGAGATCCCCACCTTGACCCACCTTCATTGGACACTTCGGCCGCGAACTGTCCAGAAACTAGACAGCACTGCACTGGGTGTCAAGGTGTTGGACGGTGCTCGTTAGGATGGGGGCCGAGATGACGCGCTATCGAGAGTCGGTCCGTTCCCTGCTCAAGGAACGGATCCTGGACGCCGCCTACGAGCGGGTCGCGGCCGAGGGCTGGGACCGGCTGAAGATGACCCGTATCGCCACCACCGCCGGAGTGAGCCGGCAAACCGTCTACACCGAGTACGGCTCCAAGGCGGCCATCGGCCAGGCACTGGTGATGCGCGAGGTGGAACGCTTTCTCACCGGCATCCAGGACCAGCTCCTCGCCCACCCCGGCGACATGAGGGCCGCCATCACCGCCGCCATCGGGTACACCCTGCGCACGGCGGCCGACAATCCGCTGCTCAAGGCCATCCTGACCAGTAGCCGGGGCGGTGAAGAAGATCTGCTCACCCACCTGACGACCCGCTCCGAGCCCCTTCTGGACACCGCCATCAGCATGCTCACCGCCTACGCGGCGGAGGTCTGGGCCGAGATCGACGCCCACTCGCGGGACCTGGCCGTCGAAGCGGTGGTGCGCCTGACGGTCAGCCACCTCGTCCAGCCGGTCCTGCCTCCCGACCTCTCCGCTGAGCGCATCGCCGAGATCACCATGCGGGTCGCGCACGCCTGAACGGCGCCGCCCGCGGAGGGCACTGCGCGCCGTCCGGCGGCGGCACACAACGCGTTCCGGGAGCTGCCGATGACCGACGGAAGGATCAGCGAAGGCGGTCCGGCGCCCGTGGAGGTGCCGGAGGCGCTGGCCGCCGCGCATGTCCGGTACGAGGGCGAGGCCGGGCGGGCGTGGGTGGCCGCGCTGCCCGGGCTCGCCGAGTCGTATCTCGGCCGGTGGCGGCTGCGGCGGGACGGGCCCGTGGCCCACGGGGTCGCCGCGCTGGTCGTTCCCGTGGTGGGCGCGGACGGCACGCCGGCGGTGCTCAAGCTCCAGCCGGTCACCGACGAGACCGCGGGAGAGCCGGACGCCCTCCGGGCCTGGGACGGCGACGGCGCCGTGCGGCTGCTCCGGAGCGATCCCGAGACCGGGACGATGCTGCTGGAGCGGCTCGATCCGGCCCGCACCCTCGCCGGGGTCGGCGACGACATGGCCGCCCTGCGCGTCCTCGCCGAGCTGCTGGCCCGGCTCACCGCGCACCCCGCGCCGCCCGGTGTGCGGCGGCTGGGCGACGCCGCCGACGGGATGCTCCGCCGGCTGCCCGCCGTGCTGCCCGCCCTGGCCGACCCGGCCGAGCGGCGGCTGCTCGACGCCTGCGGCGGCGCCGTACGGGAACTGGCCGGCGAGCCCGGTGACCGGCTGCTCCACTGGGACCTGCACTACGAGAACGTCCTCGCCCCGCTTCCCGGGTCCGGGCGCGGGCCCTGGCTGGCCATCGACCCCAAACCCCTGACGGGCGACCCGGGTTTCGAACTGCTGCCCGCCCTGCGCAACCGCTGGGACGACGTCACGGCCACCGGTGACGTCCCGCGCGCCGTACGCCGCCGCTTCGACCTGATGACGGAGATCCTCGGCCTGGACCGGGCCCGCGCCCGGGGGTGGACGCTGGGCCGGGTCCTCCAGACCTGCCTGTGGGAGACCGAGAGCGGCGCGACGGTCCTCGACCCGGCACAGAGGGCGATCGCGGCGGCGCTGTCCCCGGCCGGGTGAGACCCGCGCTGCGCGGAGCCGCGCGGGCGGGTACGGGCCCGGCCGGGAAGGACGGCCCGTGTCAGGGACCCACCCGTGTCAGCCGGGGTACTCGCCCGTCAGCATGGCGGAGGCCAGTTCGACCCGGGAACGGTAGCCGGTGCGTTTGAACAGCCTGCCCAGCCGGCTCTCCACACTCTTCTCGCTGCCGCCGAGCACGACGGCCAGTTCGCGGTTGGTCAGACCCTCGGCGACCAGGGTGGCGAGCAGCCGCTCGTTCTCGGCGGTGGTGAGGCTCTGCCGCTCCGTGGTGAGCTTGTGCTCGCGCATCAGGGGCCGCATCTGGGCCCTGCGCAGCAGCGCGTCGAGGTCGCCGTACAGCGCGTACGCCTCGTGCAGCAGCGACGGGTCGGCCAGTCCGTGGCGGACCATCATGGACATCGTGTCGGCCTGCTCCAGGGGCTGTGCGCGCCGGCGGACGAGCCGTACCGCCTCGTCGGCGGCCGCGTGGTCGCGGTGCACCACGGCCTTGGCGAGCAGATGGCACATCCGGGCCCGGCCGGTGCCGAGGAGTCCGGCGACCCTGCTCACCTCGTCCACGCACCGCTGTGCCGCGGCCTGATCCCCCGCGGCCAGTTCCGATACGGCCTGCATCAGCCACAGTTCCTCCGTGCCGACGATCAGGCCGCGCTCCACGGCCAGGGCGAGCGCGTCCGCGATGACCCGCTCGGACCGCTCGGTCGCGCCCAGGGCCTGGTCCAGGCACCACTCCGGTACTGCGAGAAGGTGCAGCATCACGGGCTGTACGGTCCGGGCTCTCTCGATCACCTCGCGCGCCCGTGCCAGTTGACCGCGCGCACCGAGGATGACGCTCGTCTCCCGGCACAGCTGGGTATGGGTGGGCAGGTCGCCGACCGAGAGGCCGGTGGCGAGGCCCAGCCGTGCCAGGTCGAGTGCCGGGTCCCAGCGCCCGCTCTGGCTGTCCGCCACCACCCGGTCGGGGACGGGCCGGTAACCGGAGGGCAGCTCGTGTGCCGCCAGCATCTGTTCGGCCCGGTCCAGTTCGCCGAACGCCATCAGCGCCCGGGCCAGCTGCGACAGGTGTTCGAAGCGGTGGCGCGACGCCTGCGTCCACAGCGGCCACCGGTACGGAGTGGCGACGGCCCGGTAGAACGACTCGGTCCGGCCGAGGAAGGCCGCGATGCAGTCGCTGAAGAGCAGGCCCAGCGCGGCGACGGTGTCGTTGTCCCGGCTCCAGACGTCCCGCTGGGCCGTCAGGTGCTCGTACGCCTCCCGCCAGCGGTCCAGATGGCACAGGGCGATGGCCCGGGTGAGGACGCGGTGCCCTTCGCCGCCGGGCAACGAGCGCCAGCCGCCGTCGCAGATCTCGGTGAGCGCAGCCCTGTCGAAGGTCCCGCCGAGTGAGACGACGTAGATCATCTCCATTTCGAGCAGAGCCTCCGGGGTGACCAGGCCGGCGTGGTCGGACAGCACCGTCCACGCGCTGTCCAGCGCGTCGGCGTGGCGCAGATGGATGCAGCAGGCGGCGGCGTGCGCGAGCAGGGCCTGGGCGCGCCGGTCCGGCTCGGTGATCAGGCCGATGGCGGCGCGCAGCCAGCGCTCCGCGAAGTATCCGTCCTCCAGCATGGCGGCGGTGCCGGCGGCGAGCAGTTCCTCGGACGCCCGCCGGGAGTCCACGAACGGTCCCGCGGTGACCAGTTGCTCGGCGAGGTACCGGCCGTCCGCGGTGGCGTCGCCCGCCCAGATCGCGGTGACCGCCAGCTGGGCGAGCCTGCGCCGCTCGTACGGCCCGAGGCGAGTGGTCAGCCCGGACGCGAGCAGCGGCAGCCGGAACCGCCAGCGGCCCGGACCGGGCCCCTGCCGCAGGACCCCCTCGGCGCACAGCCCGGCCAGCGCCTCACGGACCGTGTCCTCGTCCGCCTCCACGGCCTCGGCGATCAGCCCGGTCGCCGCGGGACCCAGCGGATGCAGCACGGCCACCGCCTTGGCCACCGGCCAGACCACCCCGCCCAGGTGCCGCAGATCCTCGACCGGCGGCAGGCCGGCGGGCAGCGAGGGCGGCCGGTTCGGGGAGGTCAGATAGGCGTGCCGGTCGAAGACGCACAGCGCGCCGCTCCGCCGGTACCCCGCCACGGCGGCGAGCACGGCGGCGGGCCTGCCGCGGCACTCCCGTCGCAGCGACGAGAGCAGCGACGACGACGGCTTGGCCTGTAACTGCTCGGTGACCAGCGCACGGACCTCCGACTCGCGCAGCGGGCGCAGCGTCACCACCTCGGCGACTCCGGCGGCCCGCAGCCGGTCCAGCGCCACCCGGTCGGCCTCCGGGTCGGCCGGTGAGGGGCGGAGCGCGCAGACGAACGTGACCCGGCCGCCCGCCGGTGTGCGGAGCACCGGCAGCAGGACCGCGCGCGAACCCGGGTCGATCCACTGCGCGTCGTCGATGAGGACGACGAGCTTGTCGCACGCCGTGACGGCCGCTCGCAGCTCGGCGGCCAGCTGACGGCCGGCGTCCGGGCGCGGCGCCGGGGCGGTGGCCTTCGCCGTGCGCCCGGGGGCGCCGTTCCGGTTCAGGACGGCGAGCTCGGCGGACAGCCGGGCGGCCACGGAGTAGGGGCGGCCGTGCTCGTTGCGCGCCACCCGCAGGGCCAGGGTGGTGAGGCCGCGCGCGGCCAACTCGTCCCGGACGGCGGCCAGTACGGCGCTGCGCCCGATCCCGGTCGGCCCCGTGACCAGGATCAGCGAGGCGGCGTCCGGGGAGGTGGCGGTGTCGACGACGTGCGCGACGGAGGCGTCACGACCGAACAGCGGCGGCACCGGCCCGTCGGGATCGGCCGCACCGTGCCAGGGGGGGATCACCTCATCAGTATGCCCGGACTCGGCCCGGTAGAGCATGTGAGCGATTCGAAGGCGTCAAGGGGTTGCATGATGGGGAGTTGACTCCGGGACGGGCCGGTCCCGGACCCGTCCGCGGCACCGGCACGGGGCCGGGGCGGCAGCCCGCGGGTCCTCGCCGCCCGGGGCCTCAGGAGAGGAGACCGGCAGTGGCCCGAGCGCGTACGGCGGTCCGTGGCAGGGATCGGGAGCTGGCGGTGGTGCGCGAAGCACTGGCAGCCGGCGGCGGACGTCTGATCGTCCTCAAGGGGCAGGCCGGTATCGGCAGAACCGCGCTGCTGGACGAGGCGGAGCGGATGCTGCGCGCGGCCGGCTTGCGCGTCCTGCCGGTGCGCCCGGGCGCCGGCCCGGGCAGCCTCGGCGACGACGCGTTCGCCCTCGCACCGCTGGTGCGCACCGTGCGCGACCGGTTCGAGGAGTTCCAGGAGGCCGGGCCGGCCGACGCGCTCGCGGCGGTGGCCCGGCTGAGCGACGCGGCGGGACGGGACACCGGCGGATGGAGGCCGTCCATCGTCACCGCGCTGGGCGATCTGTTCGACGGGATCGGCCGCCAGGGGAGCACCGCGGTCCTGGCCGACGACGTGCACGCGGTCGCCGAGCCCGCCCCCGTGCTCACCGCTGCACGCCGCTCCGGATGCCTGGTGCTCGCCACCTGCGAGACGGGCACGGAGCACACCCCGGGCCTCGCCGAACTGCTGGCCGCCGCCGACCGGGTGGTGACCCTCGGGCCGCTGGCCGACGACGTCGCCGAGTCCCTGGTGCGCCGCGCGCAGGGTGCGCGCCTCGACGAGGCGGTGCCGGGCATCCTGCGCACCGCTCTGGGACCGCTGTTCGGCAACCCCGGCACCGTGCTGGCCACCCTCGCCGATCTGCGCGCACGGGGCCGGCTGACCGTCTTCCGCGGCCGGCTGTGCCTGCGCGCACCGTCGGAGCCGATCGAACTGCCCGCCGGCCACCACCTCCTGCGCCGGGTCGCTGCTCTCGGCGACCCCGCGGCGCGGCTGCTGTCCTCGGTAGCCGTGTGGGACGGCGTCAACGTCGCCGATCTGCCGCTGCTCGCCGAGGTGATCGGAACCGGCCTCACCGACTGCGGCCGTGTGCTCGACCAGCTGATCGAAGCCGAGGTCCTGGTCGCCGACCCGGCGGGCCGGGTGAGCTGCCGGTGCCCCGCCCTGGCGGCCTCCGTCGCCGGCGGGCCGGCCGCCCACGGCGGCGCCGCGCTGCACGCGGCGGTCGCCGAACGGCTGCTGGCCCGGCACCGGCGGAGCGGCGGCGTCGACCCCGTGGTGCTCGCCGACCACATCGCGCGCGGCGGGCCGGCGGTCGCGCTCGAAGGGCCCATGGTCACCCGGCTGCTGGAGCTGGCGGAGGACGCCGAGCGGGAGCAGCCGGAGCGCGCGGCCCTGTGGTGCGCGGCCGCGCTGCGCCGCCTGCCCCCGGGCGGGCCGGAACACGCCCGTACGCTCACCCGGCTGCTGGACCTCGTCCTCCGGACGGGCCGGTACGAGCTGCTGCGCGACGTGCTCACCCAGTACGCGGAACAGGGCGCCCGGGCCGCGGACGAGGGCCCCCGGGATGCGGAACAGGGCCGCGCCCGGAGCTCGTCGGCGGAGATCCGCCTCGCCGCCGTCCTGGTCGCCCTGCACTCCGGTGAGCCGCCCGCCGAGGAGGCCGTGCGGTCGCTGCTGGACGAGGGCGTCACGGGCCGCGAGCCGATCGGATTCGCGGAGTGGTGGTTCGGCCGCCCGGCGGGGCCCGGCAGGGTGCCCGGGCGGGCGGGGCGGCCGGCTCGGCAGAACCTGCCGGACCGGCGGAACAGGCGGACCCGGCCGACCGGATGGACCTGCTGACGACCGCGCTGTCCGGCGACCCCGGCGCCTGTGAGCGGGCCTGGCGCCGCTCGGGCCGGGCGCCGTCCGCCCGGGAAGTGGGCTGGCTGCACTGCGCCGCCGCGGTGGGCGACATCGCCTCCGTGGCGGAGCTCGTGCTCGGTGCCGGCCACCGGGTTCCCGCGACCGGTGTGCTCGGCGTGTACCGCCGGGTGGTGCGCGACTATGCCGCCGCCGACTGGTCGCAGGCCATGTCCGCGGTCCGGGAACTGGAACTGTCGTACGCCGGGGACACGCTGGCGCACCAGGCGGCTCGTCTGATCGCCGCCGACATCTGCGCCGCCCGGGGCGAGTCCGGGCAGGCGGCCCAGTGGCTGGACGACGCGGTGCCGGTCCCCGGGCTCGCCGTGATGCGCGCCTGGGTGCGGATCGGCCTGCTGAGCCGCACGGGCGGTGACCGGCGGGCCGCGCCGCTGGCCCGGCGGGTCAGCCGCCGGCAGCGCGCGGCCGGGCAGCGCGCGGGCCTGCACCTCCTGCTGATGCGGGCGGTGCGGACCGCGGCGTTCGCCGACGACCACGACGGCGCGGCCGGCCTGCTGGAGGAGATCGAACTCCTGCGCGACGAGACCGGGACGGAAGCGGCGGAGAGCCTCTTCCTGGCACGCGCCCTGGTGCACCGCGATGTCCACGAGGCCCGGCTGGCCGCCGATCTGACCCGGGAACGGGGAGACCTGCCGTCGCTGATGGACTCGTGCCTCGTCATCGCGCGGTTCGCCGAGGACCCGCGCCCGTGGCTGCGCGAGGCCCACGGCCTGGCCACCCGGTGCGGTGCGTCGTCGCTGCTGGAACGCGTCCGCGCGGTGACCCGTGAACGCGGGGTTCCCGCACCGCGGGCCCGCGGCCGGCGGGAGGCCCTGGCCGCCACCGAGCGGCGCATCATCGAACTGATCGGCGAGGGTCTGACCAACCGGCAGATCGCGTTGCGCCTCCAGGTCAGCGAGAAGACCGTGGAGAACCACTTGACCCGCCTGTTCGCCCGCACCGGCTGCCGTTCGCGCGTCGAACTGGCGGCGGCCAGCCTGGGAGGCCGGCTGACGCAGGCCGTCACCTGAGCGCGGCGCCGTCCGCCGGCGCGGCCGCGGCCGCGGTTCCGGCCGCGGTTCCCGGTTGAGGTTCCGGCCCCGGCCGCGGACCGAAGATGCCATTCCCCGGTCCCACTCGGGCCGAGGCGGGCCGGCACCGACGACAGCCCGGTACGGCCTCCCTAACGTCGTACACATGACCGACGTCGATGTTCCTCAGGTCGCTGATCCGGAAGTGGCAGCCATCGTGCGGGCCGAGGTCGAGACCCGGTGGCCGCACAACGTTTCGGGCCTCGACGAGTTGGTGCGGTACGGGCTGGTGCCGTTCGGGAAGATGATGGGCCCCTGGCTGGTGGTCCGGTCCAGTCTCGCGGTGGGAGGTGACATAGCGACCGTCCTGCCCGCGGCGGTGGGTCTGGAATGCGTGCAGGTCGGCGCCATGATGCACGACGACATCATCGACAGCGACGGGGAGCGGCGCAGCAAACCGGCCGCGCACACGGTGTTCGGGGAGCCGGCGGCGATCGTCGGCGGGGACGGGCTGTTCTTCCACGGTTTCGCCGCCCTGGCCGAATGCCGGGAGGCCGGGGCCCCCGCGGGACGCGTGGCGGAGGCGCTGACGGTCCTGTCCCGGGCCGGACTGCGGATCGGGGACGCGGCCCTCCGGGAGATCCGGATGAGCCGCGGCATCTGCCCCGTCGACGCCTACCTCGACATGATCGCGGACAAGAGCGGCGCCCTGCTGTGGATGGCCTGTGGTGTCGGCGCCACCCTGGGCGGGGCGGACGACACGTCCCTGAAGGCGCTCAGCGAGTACAGCGATCAGCTGGGCATCGCGTACCAGATACGCGACGACCTGATGGCCTACGACGGGACGCGGGCGGGCAAGCCGAACGTCTCCGACGTCCGCAACGGCCGGCCCACCCTGCCGGTGCTGCTCGCCCACGAACGCGCTTCCGGAGAGCGGCAGCGGCGGATCGAGCGCCTGCTCGCGGACACCTCCGTCCCGGTCGGCGCGCGCTACGAGGCCATGGCGGAGCTGGTCCACGCGTACGACGGGATCACGGCGGCGCGCGAGGTGTCGCACCGCCATGTGCGGATGGCCACGACGGCTCTGGAGGCCCTGCCGCCCGGCGTCCACCGGGACGCGCTGATGGATCTCACCGTGCCCGGTCGCCTGGTGTAGCGCGTGCGGCGCGTACAGCGCGGACTCACCCCGAGGAGTTGGCCCGATGCCCCACCCGACCTATGCCTCATACCTGCGTCTCGACGAACTGCTCTCGTCGCAGCAGCCGCTCACCCCGCCGGAGCAGCGGGACCTGAGCGACAGCGAGCGGCTGTTCATCGTCGTGCACCAGGCGTCCGAGATCCTGCTCAGCCAGGTCCTCGTCGACCTGGGACACCTCGACGCCGGCCGGTGCGGCCGGTCGTGCTTCACCCACCGGGTGGACCGGGCGGTACGGCTGGTGGACGCCCTGACCGGGCAGCTGACGCTGCTGCGCCGCACCCTGCGCCGTGAGGACTTCCTGCGGTTCCGGGACCGGTTCGGCACGGCGAGCGGGCTGGAGTCGGAGCAGTTCAAGGAGCTGTTCCTCCGGGTCAGGCGGCTGACGCGACACGGTGGCGGCGGCCGCCCGCCGGAGGAGGCCCGGCACCTCGGCGAACTGGACGACGCCGTGCGGCGGTGGCGGAGCACGCACCTGGAACTGGTCGGCCACATGCTCGGTGACCTGCCGGGCACGGGCGAGACCTCCGGTGGCCGCTTCCTGGCCGCCCGGCTGGACGACGGGCCCGCCGGCGAGCGGCCGGCCGCGCCGCCGCCGCGATCGGACCGGGACCCGGACCGGGGCGACGCCCCCGCCACCCGGGCGCCGGCCGCGTCGTCCGCGCCGTCCGTGTCGCCCGCGGGGCCCCGGCCCCGGCTGCGGCACGTGGTCGTCGTGGGCGGCAGCGTGGCCGGGCTGCTCACCGCGCACGTCCTCGCGGACCACGCGGAACGGGTGACCGTACTCGAACGCGACCACTACGAGGACGCTCCCGGGCCCCGGGCGGGGGTGCCGCAGTCCCGTCACACCCATGTCCTGCTGACCAGCGGAATGAACGCCCTGGACGAGCTGCTGCCCGGGCTGCTGACCGAGCTGACGGAGGCGGGCGCCCCGCGTCTGGCGGTGCCGGGGGACCTCGGCGTGTGGCAGGCGGGGCAGTGGATATCGCGCCGAAATCCGTCCGCGCCGATCATGACCCCGTCGCGCCCACTCCTGGAGCACCGCGTCCGCCGGCGGGTCCTGGCCGGCCCCCGTATCGACGTCCGGACGGGAACCGAGGTGACCGGCCTGCTCGGCCGGCCCGGGCACATCACCGGTGTCGTGGTGCGGGACCGCGGCGCCGGTCACCACACCCGGCGGGGCCTCACGGCCGACCTCGTCGTGGACGCCACAGGGCGGACCGGCCGCACACCCCAGTGGCTGGCCGAACTGGGCGGCCGGCCCCCCGCCGAAGAGGTGGTGGACACCGGACGGGCCTACGCCACCTGCGTCTTCCACGCCGACGACCCGGCCGGGGACCTCAAGGGCTTCTACATCGTGCCCGACGCCGGGCAGCCGTTCGGCGCCATCGTCCTGCCCGCCGAGGGCGACCGCTGGCTGGTCACCCTCTCCGGGCCGCGGGACCAGGCCCCGCCCACCGACCCGGAGGGCTTCGCCGACTTCGCCGACCGGCTGCCGCACCCCGCCGTCCACAAATGGCTGAGCACCGCACGCCCGGTCACCCGGCCCGTCGGCTACCGGCACACCGCCAACCGGCGCCGCCGCTACGACCGCCTGGGGCGGGACGGCACCGGACTGCTCGTCGTCGGGGACGCGCTGTGCGCGCTCAACCCCGTCTACGGCCAGGGCCTGTCCGTGGCGGCGCTGAGCGCGGTCGCCCTCCAGAGGGAACTGGCCGGCGGACGCGTCCCCCCGGCACACGCCCTGCAGCGGGCGGTGCTGCGCTCCTCCCGCCCGGCGTGGGACGTGGCGACGGGTGCGGACAGCCCCATGCCGGGGGCCACCGGCAACGCGGTGCGCAGCGGCCCCGTGGCCCGGCTGCTGGACCGGTACCTCGCCCGCGTGCGCGACCGCGTACCGGGCGACCCGGTGGTGTGCACCGCCAACCGCGACGTCCTCTTCCTGCTGACCCCGCCCCGCACCCTGCTCACCTCCCCGGGTCCTGCGGCGGGCCCTGCTGACCACCGCCGTGCCGACCCCCCGTGACCTGCCCACGCCGTGACCCTCACGAGCCGACAGCGAAGGTGCACCATGCGACACGCCAGTGCGTTCCCGGACCGTCCGCGCGCGGACCGGTCCCGGACGGCCTCCCGTCTCCCGGCCCCCCGCGCGGACGGCCGGTGGGGCTCATGACGACGACACCGGTCCGGGACCTCTCCCCGGTACTCGACACCGGCCGGACGATGCTCGGCCCCGCCCTGCGCGACGCCGTCCGCTCCCACCTGGGTCCGGAGATGAGCCGGATCGCCCACTACCACTTCGGGTGGTCGGACGCCGAGGGACGGCCGACCGGCACCTGGGGCGGGAAGATGGTCCGGCCCACCCTGGCGCTGCTGTCCGCGCGCGCCGCGGGCGCAGCGGACGCGGACGGCGTTCCCGCCGCGCTGGCCGTCGAACTGGTGCACAACTTCTCGCTGGTGCACGACGACATCATGGACGGCGACGAGACCCGGCGGGGCCGCCCCACCGCGTGGACGGTCTTCGGCGTCCCGGACGCCATCCTGGCCGGCGACGCGATGGTCACCGCGGCCACGTCCGTGCTGCTGAACGCGCCCGGTGCGGGGGCCCGTTCCGCCACCGTGTCGCTGATGACCGCCACCCAGCGGATGATCGACGGCCAGACCGCCGACGTCGCGTTCGAGCGGCGCGACGACGTGACCCCGGCCGAGTGCCTGCGCATGGCCGGCGACAAGACGGGTGCGCTGCTGGGATGCGCCTGCTCGCTCGGCGCCGAACTGGTGGGCGGTGAGCGGGCCGTGATCGACCGGCTCCGCGCCTTCGGCGAGCACATCGGGCTCGCCTTCCAGCTCGTCGACGACCTGCTGGGCATCTGGGGCGACCCGGACCGGGCCGGCAAACAGGTGGGAGCCGACCTGCGGGCCCGCAAGAAGTCCCTGCCCGTGGTGGCGGCGCTGAACGCGCCCGGCTCGGACGAGCTCCGCGCCCTGTACCTGCGTCCCGAACCCCTGACGGAGGGCGCCGTCCAGCGCGTCACCGACCTCGTGGAACGGGCCGGAGGACGCGACTGGGCCCGGGACGAGGCGGCCCGGCAGGTCGCCGCGGCCGAGGAGTGCCTCGCCGCCGCCCGCATCCCGGACGACGTGCGCGGCGAGTTCCTGGAGGTCGCCGGATTCATCCTGGGCCGGCAGCTCTGATGCGGCGCGTCACCCGGCGGGCTCCCCGGCGACGTCCCGCGGCCGCACGGACGCCCGTCTTCCGACCCCCGACGAACAGAGAGGCGATCTCATGACCGAGTCCGCAGCCATCCCCATCGGGGGACGAGCCGCCGGATGCCCGTTCACTCCCGCCCCGGAACTGTACGAGGCGCAGCAGGACCCGGAGCTGCGCCGGGCCACGGTGCCCAGCCCGCTGCTGGGGGCCTTCGACGCCGTGGTCGTCACCCGGTACGAGGACGTCAAGAGCGTGCTCGCGGACGACCGGCTGCGCATGGGCGGCTCCATGCCGTACCAGGCGGGCAACCTGCTGAGCTACGACGGCCCCGAACACACCCGCCTGCGGCGCATGCTGACCGGGTCGTTCACGACCAAGCGGGCGCGCGAGCTGCGGCCCCGGATCGAGGACGTCGTCACGTCCGCGCTGGACGCGCTGGAGGAGGCCGGCCCGGGCGCGGACCTCGTGCAGACCTTCTGCGCCCCCATTCCCACGGCGGTCATCTGCGAGCTGCTGGGCGTGCCCTACGCGGACCGCGAGGAGTTCCAGCGCCGCACCGCGATCGCGCTGGACTTCACCACCAGCCGCGAGGTGCAGATGGAGAAGGCGGCCGAGATGGAGGCCTACATGGCCGGTCTCGTGGCGCGCCACCGGGAGGACCCGGGCGACAACGTCCTGGGCCGTGTGGTGCGCGACTTCGGCGACCAGCTGACCGACAGCGAACTGGCGGGCATCGGCAACATGCTGCTCATCGCCGGGCACGAGACCATCGCCAGCACCCTCTCCGCCGCCATCGCCCTGCTGCTCCGCCACCCCGACCAGCTCGCGGT
Source organism: Streptomyces sp. MNU89 (assembly GCF_020982505.1). Taxonomy (NCBI): domain Bacteria; kingdom Bacillati; phylum Actinomycetota; class Actinomycetes; order Kitasatosporales; family Streptomycetaceae; genus Streptomyces; species Streptomyces sp. MNU89. The sequence goes on from NZ_JAJKLL010000001.1 coordinate 5,003,846, forward strand.
GGTGCGCGACGACCCCGAGGCCGTCGACGGGGCCGTCGAGGAGCTGCTGCGGTACTGCGCGCCGGCCGCCATCCTGCCGCGCCAGGCGGCCGGGGACATCCGCGTGCGCGACCAGGAGATCAAGGAGGGCGAACGGGTCGTGGCGTCCGCACTGGCCGCCAACCGGGACCTCGGCGCGGCCCGCGAGGACCTGGACCGTCTGGATGTGCGCCGTCCTCCGCAGCGCCATCTCGCCTTCGGCTTCGGCCCGCACCAGTGCCTCGGCCAGCAACTGGCGCGCATGGAGCTGCGGGTCGCGCTCCCGGCCCTGTTCACCAGGTTCCCCACGCTGCGGCCGGCCGTCCCGCACGACGAGGTCGACTACCGGACCAACGCCCTGGTCTTCGGCGTGAACAAGCTCCCGGTCACCTGGTGACCCGTCAGGAGGTGGACACGGCCATGAAGGGGGAGACGGCCATGGAAGTGGAGACCGACACCAGCCGGTGCATCGCGGTCGGCAACTGTGCCGCGATCGCCCCGGCGGTCTTCGACCAGAGCGACGAGGACGGCACGGTGCTCCTGCTCGACGCGGCTCCGCCGGCGCGCGAGCACGAACCGGTCCGGGAAGCGGCCCTGCGGTGCCCGGCCGCGGTCATCACCCTGCACGAGAACACGCCGGCTTCCGATGAGTGACCCGCTCCGCCGGAAGCCCGCCCGACCCCGGGGGATTACCCATGCTTGACGCAGACGTGCCGGTTCTCGTCGTCGGTGGCGGCGGCTGCGGACTCGCCGCGTCGGTCTTCCTGTCCGACGCGGGCGTGCGCCACCTGCTGGTGGAGCGCCGCGAGTCGACCTCGGTCCTGCCCCGTGCGCACTACCTGAACCAGCGCACCATGGAGATCTTCCGGCAGCACGGCATCGCCGAGGACGTCTACCGGATCAGCGCCCCGCTCGCCAACATGAGCGAGATCGCCTGGTGTACCTCGCTGGGCGGCGACGGCCCCCTGGACGCCCGGGAGCTGCACCGGATGGACGCCTTCGGCGGCGGCGGCACGGCAGGGCCGTACGCGGCCGACAGCCCCGGCCCCTCGACCAACCTTCCGCAGCACCGGCTGGAACCGCTGCTGCGCCGCCACGCGGAGCAGCGGGCTCCGGCCCGCCTGCTCTTCCATCACGAGATGACGGAGTTCACCCAGGACGAGAACGGGGTGACCGCGCGGATCACCGACCGGTCCACCGGCGAGACGGGCACCGTCCGCGCCCGCTACCTGCTGGGCGCCGACGGCGGCAGGAGCATCGGCAGGTCGCTGGACGTGCCGATGGACGGTGCCGGCGGCGGCTTCACCATCATCTCGGTGCACTTCAGCGCGGACCTGTCGCGCTGGTGGCCCGGTGACGGGGTGCTGATGACCCACATCATCGGCCCCGACGGCGAGGTGTCCGTGGTCGTCGCCACCGGACCCGAGTGGGGCCTGGCCTCCGACGAATGGGCGCTGCACTTCCGGGTGCCACCCGGTGCCGCGGTGGACCTCGGCACGGAGGCGATCGCCGCGCGGGTACGGGAGCTGCTGAAGCTGCCGCGGGAGCTGGGCGTGCGGGTCCGCCACGTCAGCGAGTACCGGCCGGAGGCCGTCGTGGCCCGGGCCTTCCGGGCCGGGCGGGTCTTCCTCGCCGGGGACGCCGCGCACCGGCAGCCGCCCGCCGCCGGAGGCGGCCTGAACACGGCGGTGCAGGACGCGCACAACCTCGCGTGGAAGCTCGGCGCCGTGTGCGGCGGCCGGGCCGGTGACGCCCTGCTGGACTCGTACGAGGTGGAGCGGCTGCCCGTCGCCGAACGCAACGTGAGCTGGGCCATGACCTGCCTGCGCAACTACGGGGTCCTCTTCGCGAGCCTCGGCATGGTGCCCGGGCAGCCGGAGGCCACCCGGGCTGGCTTCCGCGAACTGCTCTCCGGCACACCGATCGGGGAGACCCGGCGGACCGTGGTGCGCGAGGTGTTCGCCACCCAGCGGATCGAGTACCAGGCGCACGACATCGAACTCGGCCACTCCTACGCGGCCGGCGCGGTGCTCCCGGACGGCACCCCGCCGCCGCCCCGGGACCCGCTGGGCGCCGCCTACCACCCCGTCACCAGACCGGGTCACCGGCTGCCGCACGCGTGGCTGCGGCGCGGTGACACCCGGGTGTCGACGCTCGACCTCGTCGGCCGCCACGCCGGCTTCGTGCTGATCACCGGGCCGCTGAGCGAGGGCTGGGCGGTCGCGGCCAAGAAGGCCGCGGACACCCACCGGGTGGCGCTCACCGTGGTGTCCATCGGGAGCCGGCCCGACGCGGCGGACTACTGGGACGCCGACGGCGCCTGGGCCGCGGTGCGGGGGATCGAGGACGACGGCGCCCTGCTCGTACGGCCGGACCAGCACGTCGCCTGGCGCGTCGCCCATGCGGGCCCGCACCCCGACCAGGACCTCGGCGCGGCGTTCCACCGCGTCCTCGGCCACTCCGGCGCGACGACCCCCGGGAGGTGAGCCGTGCCCACCACCGACGCCGAGCGCGTCGTCCACGCCTTCCTGACCCGGATGGGGCCGACCCCGGCCGACGTCAGGAAGACCGTGGACGGCTTCCTGACCGACGACTGCGTGTGGGAGAACCCCGGATCACCGGTCTGCCGGGGCAAGGAGGAGATCTTCGCGCTCCTGCCGGCCGACTTCGCGCGCCTGGAGGTCCGGTTCCGGCACATGGCCACGGCCGGGGACTCCGTCCTGGCCGAGCGGATCGAGAGCATGTTCCGCGCCGACGGCACGCCGATCGCCCTGAACCTGAAGGTGATGGCCGTGTTCGACCTGCGGGCCGGCCGGATCGCCGCCTGGCGGGACTACTACGACCACACCCATCTCATCTCCGAGCGCCCGGACTGGTGATCATGACGAACGAACGAACGGACCTGCTGGAACTCCGAGCCGAACTGGTGAGCACCGTGCACAAGTTCGGGCCGGTCCTCGCGGAGGGCGTGGCCGAGGGGGAGCGCGAACGGAAGCTGCCCGACGCCACCGTGCGGGCGATCGACGACGCGCGGCTGAGCAGCCTCTGGACCGCGAGCGCCTACGGCGGACTGGAGACCGACGTCCGCACCATGGGCGAGGTCGCCAAGGCCCTCTCCCACTACTGCCCGTCCACCTCCTGGGTGGTCAACAACATCAACGGGTCGAACCTGCTCGCCACGAAGTTCCCGCAGGCCGCCCGGGACGAGGTGTTCGGCGCCGACCCCGGCGCCAAGCTGGCCTCCGTCTTCGCGGCCACGGGCACCGCGGTGCGCACCGCGGGCGGCTATCTGCTCACCGGGTCCTGGCCGTACGCCTCCGGGATCCTGCACGACGACTGGACGATCCTGGTCGCGCGGGAGGTCGACCGGGACGGGGAGCCCGTGGGCGGGCTCTCGCTGCTGGTGCCCACCGCGGACGTGACGATCGAGGACACCTGGCACACCGTCGGCATGCGCGCCACCGGCAGCCACACCGTCGTGCTCCGGGAGGCGTTCGTCCCCGGACACCGGGTGATCTCCGGCGAGAGGCAGCGGGGGCGGGAGAACACCACCGACGTCACGCTGCCACCGCTGCTGCGGACCGCGGCGATCGCGGCCATGGCCGTGGTCTGCGCCTCCGTGGTGGTCGGCATCGGCCAGGCCGCCCGCGCCTTCGTCGTCGACAAGGCGCCGGGACGGGGTGTCGCGCCCAGCCGGTACACGAGCCAGCCCGATTCGCAGACCTTCGTGTCCGCGCTCGGCAGGACGGCTCTGACGATCGACGCGGCCGAGCTGCACGTGAACCGGGCCGCCGACGTCCTGGACGAGGCCGCACGCGAGGCGACCGGAATCCCGGAGAGCGAACTCCGCCGTATCCGCGGTGACGTCGGCCAGGCGGTCAACCTGGTCACCGTCGCGCTCGACGAGCTGATGTGGGCGCACGGGGCGGCCGCCTTCGCCGAGTCGAACCCCTTGCAGCAGTACTGGCGGGACGGCAACACGGCGGCCCGCCACGCCCTGCTCAACCCCCGTATCGGCCAGGAGCTGTACGGCGGTTCGTTCTTCGGCCTGGACCTCGTCGTGCCCAGCCTCTGACCGGCCCGCCCGCAGGTCCTCTCCCGTCCCTCCCGCAGGTCCTCTCCCGCTCGCCCCGTCCCCGAAGGATTCCCATGGAATGGCTGCCCCCCTTCCTCATCCCGATGTCGCAGCCGGCACCGGTCACGGAGGGGGCGGCCGATGTACCGGACGGACTCTTCTGGGCCCTCGCCGGGCCGACCGCGGTCGGCTGGCTCCTCACCTATGTGCTGGCCATCCGGCAGGCCGTCCTGGACGGCCGGGTGGCCATCCCCGCCCCCATGGTGGCGGTGAACTTCGCGTGGGAGTTCAGCCTGACCTTCGTGCTGGAGCAGACGCCGACGCAGCGGCAGATCAATTTCTTCTGGCTGCTGTTCAATTCCGTCCTGCTGTATCAGGCGATGCGGCTCGGGCCGCGCGACCACCCCGCTCTCCCGCCGCGTGTCCTCCGGTGGACGCTGGCCGGTGTGCTGGTCTGGGCGTCGCTGGTCGTCGTCGCGGGGGCGAACGAGTTCCACGACCGCGACGGGATGTACACCGGCATGATCATCCAGGTGCCGCTGAGCGCCTCGTTCCTGCTGATGCTCAAGCGGCGCGGGTCCAGTACGGGGCAGTCCCTGCACATCGCCGTCGCCAAGCTCGTGGGATCCGTCTTCGCCGGACTCACCGCGTTCGTCCTCTACCCGTCCCACCACCTGCTCCAGGTGCTGGTGCCGACCTATGTCGCCCTGGACATCGCCTATGTGGTGATGCTGCGCCGGACGATGCGCCGGGAGGGACGGCCGCCGTGGGCCCTGCGATGGGCGGCGGCCGTCCCCGGGACTCCGTCGGAGTCCGTCGCGGCGGGAGCCGGGACCGGGCCGGCGCGGGGCGCCGGCGCCCGGTCAGATGACGCCGCTGCGTAGCGCGTACGCCACCGCGTGGGGCCGGTTGCGCAGGTTCAGCCGCCGGGTGACCCCGAAGATGACGCGCTTGACCGCCCGTTCCGACAGGCACATCTTGTCGGCGATCTCGGCGGTGTCCAGGCCCTCCGCCATCAGCCGCAGCACACCGATCTCCCGGGGCGTCAGCCCGGAGTTGTGCAGGCCGTGCGGCGACAGCACCTCGCGCTGCATCCGCTCGATCTGCCGGAGCAGCTCGCCGAGGAGCTTGGAGGGGAGTACGCCGCCGCCGGTCGCGGCGGTCAGCACCGCCTCCTCGATGCGCTTGCTGGTGGCGGCCGCCCGCGGCAGCACCGCGACCACGTTGCACTCGACGGCCATGAAGAGGTCGGCCCGCTCGATCTCGGAGGGGATCAGCACCACCGGCACCCGGAGGGTGGCCTTGATCTTGCGCAGTAACGACGTCACTTCCACGGTCATCCGCTCCGCGACGACCACGGCGACGTCGGCCGGGTCCGGGCGTTCCTCCGATACGATCTCGATGTTCGGTGCGGAACCGAGATGACCGCTGACGGCCGATTGCGTCAGCGGATCCGGAGCCCGCACCAGTGCCTTTATCGAACGTGTCACGGTGTTGGCGGTCATGGCGAAACCTCCAGATGGGGCAGCGTGTTCGTCGAGGCATTCCGTCGCAATGCCAGGCGCCGATCGCGGTGATTTCCGAGCCGGTTCACGGCTTTACGCGTAATCGCCCGCTCGGCGCGTCCGGAAAGGGCGAGGCGGCCGGGCGGGCCGGTCGCGGGACGGGCCCGGACGGGGGATCGTGCTGCGCTTTTCTGGGAAATGGGCGAGGTTCCGGCGCCGAACCGCCGTCACCCGCATCGTTGTTGTCTTGTGCATGTCCGGCGGTGGGCCGCACTGTGCCAGCAACGTGAAAACTCCCCGAGAGTGGCCGAATATGGCAGTGACCGTCGGAAAACGATGCAACGAACCATACGGGGGCCGACTTTCGGGGAGCCGGGTGATCGAGTTGTTCTGGTTCCCCCAAGGGGAATCCCTCGCTAGTCGGCGACGACCGTCACGGAGCCTCCGTCGGCCGGTTCCATCGTCTCCGCGAGGATCATGGCCTCCTCGATGAGGGTCTCCACGATGCGGTGCTCGGGAACGGTCTTGACGACCTCGCCCTTGACGAAGATCTGGCCCTTGCCGTTGCCGGACGCCACACCGAGGTCGGCCTCGCGCGCCTCCCCGGGGCCGTTGACCACGCACCCCATCACGGCGACTCGCAACGGCACCTCCATGCCCTCCAGACCCGCGGTGACCTCGTCGGCGAGCTTGTAGACGTCCACCTGGGCCCGGCCGCAGGAGGGGCACGAGACGATCTCCAGCTTGCGGGGGCGCAGATTCAGCGACCGCAGGATCTCCGTGCCGACCTTGGCCTCCTCCACCGGCGGGGCCGAGAGGGACACCCGGATGGTGTCGCCGATGCCCTCGCGCAGCAGCGCCCCGAACGCGACGGCGGACTTGACGGTGCCCTGGAACGCGGGCCCCGCCTCGGTGACGCCCAGGTGCAAGGGGTAGTCGCACTGCTCGGCGAGGATCTCGTAGGCGCGGATCATCACGACGGGGTCGTTGTGCTTGACCGAGATCTTCAGGTCGTGGAAGCCGTGCTCGGCGAAGAGCGAGGCCTCCCACAGCGCCGACTCGGCCAGCGCCTCCGGGGTGGCCCTGCCGTACTTGCGCATCAGGCGCTGGTCCAGCGAGCCGGCGTTCACCCCGATCCGGATGGGGGTGCCGTGGTCCCGGGCCGCGCGGGCGATGTCGCCCACCTTGTCGTCGAACTTCTTGATGTTGCCCGGGTTGACGCGCACCGCGGCGCACCCGGCCTCGATGGCCGCGAAGACGTACTTCGGCTGGAAGTGGATGTCGGCGATGACCGGGATCTTGGACTTCGCGGCGATCGCGGGCAGCGCCTCGGCGTCGTCGGCGCTCGGGCAGGCGACGCGGACGATGTCGCAGCCGGCGGCGGTGAGTTCGGCGATCTGCTGCAGGGTGGCGTCGACGTCGGCCGTGACGGTCGTGGTCATCGACTGCACCGAGACCGGGTGGTCACTGCCCACCCCGACCGGTCCCACCCGCAACTGGCGGGTGCGCCGGCGTTCGGCGAGGGGCGCGGCCGGCAGTGCGGGCATTCCGAGTGCGACCTGGGTCACCGCGGTGTCCTTTCCCGGATGAGGGGTGCTGCGGGGGTGTGCGCCGTCGGCACGGCGTCGTGCAGGGCGAGTACCGACTCGGCGATGGACTGAGCGGTGAGGCCGTGCTCGGCGAGGATGGCCGGCCGTTCACCGTGGCTCAGGAACTCCCGGGGCAGGCCCAGGGCGTGCACCGGGGTGCGGACCCGGGCGTCGGAGCAGAGCTGTGCCAGCGCCGAACCCACGCCCCCGGCGCGCACCCCGTCCTCGACGGAGAGCACGAGCCGGTGGCGGGACGCCAGATGGGCCAGGGCGGGGTTGACGGGCAGCACCCAGCGCGGGTCGACGACGGTCACCCCGATGCCCGCCTCGGCCAGCAGCTCGGCCGCGTGCAGGGCGGGGGCCGCGAGGACCCCGGTGGAGACCAGCAGGACGTCGAGCGGCCGGGACCGGGTGCGGTGGAGGATGTCCAGCCCCTCCATGCGGGACAGGGCGGGGATCTCCGGACCGGCGCCGCCCTTGGGGTAGCGCAGCGCGGTGGGACCGTCGGCGGTGTCGAGCGCCTCGCCCAGCAGTTCGGCGAGCCGGACGGTGTCGCGCGGCGACGCGACCCGCATCCGCGGCACCGCGCCCAGCAGGGCGAGATCCCACATGCCGTGGTGGCTGGGCCCGTCGGGACCGGTGACGCCCGCACGGTCCAGGACGAACGTCACCGGCAGGCCGTGCAGGGCCACGTCCATCATGATCTGGTCGACGGCGCGGTTGAGGAAGGTGGCGTAGAGGCAGACCACCGGGTGCAGGCCGCCCATGGCCAGCCCCGCGGCGCTGGTGACCGCGTGCTGCTCGGCGATGCCCACGTCGAAGACCCGGTCCGGGAACCGCTGGGAGAACCCGTGCAGGCCGACCGGCTGCCGCATCGCGGCGGTCAGGGCGACGACATCGGGCCGCCCGGCGGCGATCCGCTCCAGTTCCTCACCGAACGCGCCGGTCCAACCGCGTGAGGAGCCGGCCCGCGGGCGGCCCGTCCCGGGGTCGATGACGCCGATCCCGTGCATGCGGTCGGCCTTGTCGTTCTCCGCCGGGGCGTAGCCGCGGCCCTTCTCGGTGACGCAGTGGACGACGACCGGCTGGTCGAGCCCCGCCGCGAGGCGGCATGCCAGCTCCACGGCGGCGATGTCGTGCCCGTCCACCGGGCCGAGATAGGCGAAGCCGAGGGTCTCGAAGAGGTTCGGCCCCCGGAGCCTGCCGCCGCGCAGCGCGGCCAGATGCCCGGCCACCGCGCCGACCGTGGGGTCGTACGAGCGGCCGTTGTCGTTGAGGACCACCACCACCGGCTGTCCGGCGCGGCCGAGGTTGTTCATGGCCTCCCAGGCCATGCCGCCGGTCAGTGCGCCGTCTCCGATGACCGCGACCACGCGGCGGTGCTCCTCGCCGAGGAGCCGCCCCGCCGTGGCCAGGCCGTCCGCGTAGGACAGCGCCGTGGAGGCGTGCGAGTTCTCCACGAGGTCGTGCGGGGACTCCTCGCGCAGCGGGTAGCCGGCGAGTCCTCCCGCCGCGCGGAGCGTCCCGAAGGCGGACTGCCGGCCGGTGAGGATCTTGTGGACGTAGGACTGGTGTCCGGTGTCGAACACGATGCGGTCCGCCGGCGAGTCGAAGACGCGGTGCAGCGCGATGGTCAGTTCCACCACGCCGAGGTTCGGGCCGAGGTGCCCGCCGGCGGCGCACACCTTGTCGATCAGGAACTCCCTGATCTCGCCCGCCAGCGCGGGCAGTTCCTCCGGACGCAGTTCCTTGAGCTCCTGGGGACCGGTGACCCGGCCGAGCAGCGTTGGTGACACGGTTCTCCTCGCTCAGCTGGAACGGCCGTCCGCCGTCCGCCGCGCGGCACCGCGCAGTGGCGAGGGAAGGTCGAAACTCACGGTCTCGCGGGCGATCTCGCGCTCCTCGACGTGGACCGGACCGAACGCCCCCAGCCTGCTCACGACCTCCGTGACCAGGGCGGGCGGTGCCGAGGCGCCGGCCGTCAGCCCGACGGTGCGCACCCCCGCCAGCCACTCCGGGCGGATGTCGGCGGCCTGGTCGATCAGCTCGGCGCGGGTGCCCTCGCGCTGCGCGAGCTCCACCAGGCGGACCGAGTTGGAGGAGTTCTCCGAGCCGACGACCAGCACGAGGTCGGACTCCCCGACGATCGCCTTCAGCGCGGCCTGCCGGTTGGTGGTGGCGTAACAGATGTCCTCGGACGGCGGCTCCTGCAGCAGGGGGAACCTCTCCCGCAGCGTGCCGACGACCTCCGCGGTCTCGTCGACCGCGAGCGTGGTCTGGGTGAGGTAGGAGACCTGCCGCCCGAGGTCGGGCGGCAGCTCGCGGACCTCGTCGGGCGACGAGACCAGCACCATCGACTCCGGTGCCTCCCCGAGCGTGCCCTCGACCTCCTCGTGCCCGGCGTGGCCGACGAGCACGACCGTGTCGCCGCGGGCGGCGAAGCGGCGTGCCTCGGCATGGACCTTGGCGACCAGGGGGCAGGTCCCGTCGATGACGTCGAGGCCGCGCCGGTCCGCCTCCTTCCGCACGGCGGGGGAGACCCCGTGCGCGGAGAACACCACCGTCGCGCCGTCCGGCACCTCGTCCAGTTCCTCGACGAAGACCGCGCCCCGCCCCGCCAGATCGTCCACGACCGTGACGTTGTGCACGATCTGCTTGCGGACGTAGACCGGGGCGCCCCACTGTTCGAGAGCCCGCTCCACGATCTCGATGGCCCTCTCGACGCCTGCGCAGAAGGAGCGGGGGCCGGCCAGCAGGACCCGGCGGGCGACGCCGTCCGCCGCGTTCTCGTACGAGCTCACATCAGCCATGGCCAGGACGGTACGGAGAGCAAGGTCGTCCGATCCACCGGCGTTTCCACTTTCCGGAACGGTCGTTGCTCCGGAGCCGGATGCGCGGTGCCGGACCCGCGTGGGCCCCGGGGCGGATTCCGTGCCGTCAAAAGGGCCCAACTCCGAGCACCCTCGGGACAGCAACCCCGGGTGATCTTGAGTCCGCCGTCCCGGCGCAGGTAGGCATGGAGCCGTTGGTGTGTGCCTCGGTGACGGGAGCATCACGGTGGACGGTGAACGACATCCCCGGGCGCCGCGCCCGGGGGCAGCCGCCGGGACGGCGGTGAAGACGGCCGGGCCCGGAATGCCGGGGGGCCCGCTGCGCAAGGCGCTCGCCGTACTCGAAGCCCTGGCGGAGGCGTCACGGCCGCTGACCCTGTCGGAGCTGTCGCGTCTGGTGAACCTGCCGAAGTCGACGCTGCACCGTCTGATGCTGTCGCTCACCGACATCGGCCTCGCCGTCCGGAGAGAGTCGAAATCCTATGAACTCGGCACGTATCTGTCCCGGCTGGGGGCCACGAGCGGTCCCGCCGGGGTGCAGCGGCTCAGTTACCCGGTCACTCCGTTCCTGCTCGAACTGTTCCAGCTCACCAACAGGATCGTCAGCCTCGGCACCCTGTCGGGGACGAACGTCCAGCATGTCGGGACCCTGTACGGGCAGGAGCACGCCCGGCTCGCGATGGCGCTGCGGCAGCCGGTCCCGGCGCACGGCTCGGCGGCGGGCAAGCTCCTGCTCGCGCTCTCCCAGCGCGATCCGGCGGACCTCTCCCCCACGGCGAGGGCCGCCGGCACGGGCGCGGCCCGCGCCCGGAGGGACGCGCTGCGGCGCGAGTTCGAGCGCATCCGGCGGACCGGCTTGTCCTACGCCCGCAGCGAGTGCGTCCCCGACCTGGTCGAACTGGCCGCCCCGGTCCGGCTCGGGAGGGCCGGCCCGGTGGCCGCGGTCGTGGTGGGGGACACGGTGAACACCAGGGATCTGCGCGGCGTCGCGCGGGCCCTGCTCGACACCGTCGGCGCCATCGAGCAGCAACTGGCCGACGCCTGCTGACGCGTCCGGGACGGAGCCGGAGCCACCGGACTCAGGGGCCCGGGCGGAGCCGGCGCAGGTGTTCACGGTCGCCGAGGAGTTCCAGGCGCCGCCAGAGGACGCTGCCGGGCACGGCCTGGCTGCGGTGGCAGGCGACGGCCTCGAGCTGCGGGGCGCGGTCCACGGTGACGGTGAGGTCGACCGCCTCGGGCGGATGGCCGTCGAAAGCGGCGCCGTACTCCCGGCGGAGCCGGTCCGCCACCGCTTCCGGGACGGTCCAGCCCAGGACGGGCAGGCCGAGGCCGCCGGCCGCGCGGAGGGCGGCGGCCGTGGCGGCGGCGTGATCGGGGTGCCCGGTGACGCCGGTGGGGTCGAAGACCAGCAGCCCTTCCGCGTCCGTCTCCCGGGCGGCGGCCGTGACCCGGCCGGCGAGTTCACCGGGGTCGGCGGCGGAGAGGTGCCCGTCGGGATAGGACAGCAGCCGGACGTCGCCGATGCCGAGGACACCGGCCGCGGTTGTGAGTTCGTCCGCGCGCAACCGCTCCAGGTCCCCGGCGACGCCGTGCAGCGTGGACGCCTCGCCGTGGGTCAGGCAGAGGACGGAGACCCGGGCGCCGTCCCCGGCGAAGGCGGCGAGGAGGGCGCCGAGGGCGAAGGACTCGTCGTCGGGGTGGGCGACCACGGCCAGGACCGAACGCCAGCGGGGGAGACGGCCGTCCGGGGCGGAGAACCGGCCGGGGACGGCGAGCCGTCCCGGTCCGGGCGGGGCCCCGGAGCGGGCCGGGACGGCCTCCGCGGGAGGGCGCGGTCGCGGGGGCGCCCGCGGGGCGTCGCCGGCGGGTCGCGCGGCCGGTTCGGGCACGGCGCCTCCTTCGCTACCCGTCCGGGCTCGCGTCCGGGCGGCACATCACGGCGGCCCGCCGCCGTCCGCACCGGGTGCCGGAGCCGGCGGCCACCGCCCTTGTGACCGGGAAAACGGCCGTGCACCGGCCGCGCATTCCCGCCGCCCGGTGGCGGGGAGGCGAGCGCGCCCCGCGGAGGCCGGAGCGCACGGCCGTGCCGCCGCGGCCGGGGGCCGGGCGTCGGCGGGGTCCGCGATCACGCGGGAGACGGCGGTCAGGAAATGGTCCTGTGCGCGCTCGGCCGCCCGGATCGCCTCGCCCGGACCGGCCACCGGCGTCGCGGACACGAGGCGGTACGGATGAGGGCGCGAGCGGGCTTGGCACGTTCAGTTGACGGCGTCAATGTGCGGAGCCGGTGCGGTCCGGCCGGGTGCTTCCGGCCGCGGACGTGCTCCGCCCGGAGGCCCAGGACCTGCGACCGGCCGGAAGCCGGGCCAAAGTGGGTGCGGACGAGCGAAACAAAAACGGCCGCCCGAGGTGTTCTCGATCGTGGTGCTGTGGGATGGCCACGGCACCGCACGAGCGGGGACGACGGAGGTCATCGGTGGGCGGCACGGCGACGGAGGCGGCTGATCGGCCCGGGGCGGGACCGGAGGCGGGGACGGGGAACGGCGGGCGCGGGCGGCCGGGGAGCCGGGCGGCCCGGGAGAACCCGGCGGCCCGGGGAACTCCGGGGACTCCGGTGGTTCCGGCGGCGAAGGCGGCCCCGGCGGCCCCGGCGGCGAGGGAGCCGGCGGCCGGTCCGGGAAACCGGACGCCCGGGAGGAGGAGCGGCGGCAGCAGGGCTGGGCCCGGCGGCTGACCGGCTACGCCTGGCGCTACCGGCGGAACGTGCTCCTCGCCCTCGGCTCCTCCCTCGGCGGCATGGCCGTGATGGCGCTGGTGCCGCTGGTCACCAAACTGATCATCGACGACGTGGTGGTCGAGCACAGCCGCCCCATGGCCCCCTGGGCCGCGGCCCTGATCGGCGCGGCCCTCGCCGTTTACGCCTTCACCTACGTCCGCCGCTACTACGGCGGACGGCTCGCCCTCGACGTCCAGCACGACCTGCGCACCGACATGTACCGCTCACTCGTCCGGCTCGACGGGCGGCGGCAGGGCGAACTCTCCACCGGCCAGGTGGTCGGCCGCGCCACCAGCGACCTCCAGCTGATCCAGGGCCTGCTGTTCATGCTGCCGATGATGATCGGCAACGTCCTGCTGTTCGTCCTCTCGCTCGGCGTGATGCTCTGGCTGTCGCCGCTGCTCACCCTGGTCGCCCTCGCCATGGCGCCCGCGCTCTGGTTCCTGGCCGACCGCAGCCGCAAGCGGCTCTTCCCCGCCACCTGGTACGCCCAGGGTCAGGCGGCGGCCGTCGCCGGGATCGTGGACGGCGCCGTCACCGGCGTCCGCGTCGTCAAGGGCTTCGGCCAGGAGGAGCAGGAGACCGGGAAGCTGCGCGAGGTGAGCCGGAAGCTGTTCGCCGGACGGATGCGCACCGTCCGCCTCAACTCCCGCTACACCCCCGCCCTGCAGGCCGTGCCGTCCCTCGCCCAGGTCGCGATGCTCGCGCTCGGCGGCTGGATGGCGACCCGCGGGCAGATCACCCTCGGCACCTTCGTGGCCTTCTCCACCTACCTCGCCCAGCTGGTCGGGCCGGTCCGGATGCTGACCATGGTGCTGACCGTCGGCCAGCAGGCCCGCGCCGGCGTGGAGCGGGTGATGGAGCTGATCGACACCGAGCCCGCCATCGGCGAACGCCCGGACGCGCGGGAGCTGCCCGCCGAGGCCCCCGCCACCGTCGAGTTCGACGGGGTGACCTTCGGCTACGACCCCGAGCGCCCGGTCCTGAAGGACTTCTCGCTCTCCCTCGCGCAGGGCGAGACCGTCGCCCTCGTCGGCGCCTCCGGCAGCGGCAAGTCCACCGTCTCCCTGCTGCTGCCCCGCTTCTACGACGTGTCGGAGGGCGCCGTCCGCGTCGGCGGCCACGACGTCCGCGAGTTGACGTTCGAGTCGCTGCGGGCCGCCATCGGCCTCGTACCGGAGGACAGCTTCCTCTTCTCCGACACCGTCCGCGCCAACATCGCCTACGGCCGGCCCGGCGCCACCGACGCGGAGATACGGGCCGCCGCCCGCGCCGCCCAGGCCGAGGGCTTCATCGAGCAACTGCCCGACGGCTACGACACCGCGGTCGGCGAGCAGGGCCTCACCCTCTCCGGCGGCCAGCGTCAGCGCATCGCCCTGGCCCGCGCCATTCTCACCGACCCCCGGCTGCTCCTCCTCGACGACGCGACCTCCGCCGTCGACGCCCGTGTGGAGCACGAGATCCACGAGGCGCTGCGCGGTGTGATGGCCGGCCGGACGACCCTGCTGATCGCCCACCGGCGCTCCACCCTCGCCCTCGCCGACCGCATCGCCGTCCTCGACCGCGGCCGGCTGTCGGACGTCGGCACCCACGAGGAGCTGGAGCGGCGCTCCGCGCTCTACCGTCGCCTGCTGACCGACCCGGACGAGCTGGGCGGCGTCGAACGCGACCCCGTGGCCCGGCTCGCGGAGCGGGAGCGCGAAGCGGAGCGCGAACGGGCCCGGGAGCGGGACGGGGGCCGGCGGCCGGGACACGGGCGGCGGGACGCCGGGGAGCCGGAGGGCTTCGAGAACTCCGGGGACTTCGGGAACTTCGAGGCGGAACTCGACGCCGAGGCCGAGATGGAGGCCGAACCGGTCAGTTCCCACCGCCGGGTCGCCGAGCGCGTCACCCCCGAACTCTGGCGGCGCGCCGAGGAGCCGCGGGGCTCCACGGCCTCCGCGGTGGCCGGGTCCGCCTCCTCCGCCCGCCCGGCCGCGGCCGGCGCGGCGGCCGGTCCCGGCATCGCCGGCGCGCTGGCCGGGATGCCCGCCACCCCCGACCTACTGGCCAAGGTGGCCGCGCTGCCGCCCGCCACCGATGTGCCCGACATCGACGAGGAGCACGCCGTCCGGTCCGAACAGGACTACGGGCTGCGGCGGTTGCTGCACGGCTTCGGCCGGCCCCTGCTGCTGGCCCTCCTGCTGGTGGCCGTCGACGCGGGAGCCGGGCTGCTGCTCCCCGTCCTCATCCGGCACGGCATCGACGAGGGCGTGCAGCAACTGGCGCTCGGCGCGGTGTGGGCGGCCTCCGGGCTGGCGCTGGTGGTGGTGCTCGCCCAGTGGGCCGCGCAGATCGGCGAGACCCGGATGACCGGCCGCACAGGCGAACGCGTCCTCTACAGCCTGCGCGTGAAGATCTTCGCGCAGCTCCAGCGGCTCGGGCTCGACTACTACGAGCGCGAGCTGACCGGCCGGATCATGACGCGGATGACCACGGACGTGGACGCGCTCTCGACGTTCCTGCAGACCGGGCTCGTCACCGCGCTGGTCTCGCTGCTCACCTTCTCCGGCATCCTGGTCGTCCTGGTCGTCATCGACGTCGAACTGGCACTCGTGGTCTTCAGCACCCTGCCGGTCCTGATCGCGGGCACCTTCTTCTTCCGGCGCCAGAGCGTCAAGGCGTACGAACTGGCGCGCGAGCGGGTCAGTGTCGTCAACGGCGACCTCCAGGAGAGCGTCGCCGGGCTCCGCATCGTCCAGGCGTTCCGCCGCGAGCGGGACGGCATCGCCCGCTTCACCGGGCGCAGCGACGGCTACCGGCAGGCGCGGGTGCGCGGACAGTGGCTGATCTCCGTCTACTTCCCGTTCGTGCAGCTTCTGGCGTCGGCCGCGGCGGCGGCCGTGCTGATCGTCGGCGCGGGCCGGGTCTCCGAGGGCACCCTCACGGCCGGGGCGCTCGTCGCCTATCTGCTCTACATCGACCTGTTCTTCGCGCCGGTGCAGCAGCTCTCCCAGGTGTTCGACGGCTACCAGCAGGCGACGGTGTCGCTCCGCCGCATCCAGGAACTGCTGCGCGAGCCGACCACCACGGCGATCGCCGAACACCCGCGCGAGGTGCGGGAACTGCGCGGCGAGATCCTCTTCGACGGCGTTCGGTTCCGCTACCGGCCGGCCGAGGGGGACGGCGCGCCGGAGGAGGCGCTCTCCGGGGTGGACCTGCGGATCCCGGCCGGGCAGACGGTCGCCTTCGTCGGCGAGACCGGCGCGGGCAAGTCCACCCTCGTCAAGCTCGTCGCCCGCTTCTACGACCCGACCGAGGGCGCCGTGCTCGTCGACGGCACCGATCTGCGGGAGCTGGATCTGGCCGGATATCGTCACCGGCTGGGTGTCGTGCCGCAGGAGTCCTACCTCTTCCCCGGCACCGTGCGGGACGCCATCGCCTACGGGCGCCCGGACGCCACCGACGCCGAAGTAGAGGCCGCGGCGCGGGCCGTCGGGGCCCACGAGATGGTCGCCTCGCTCAGCGGCGGCTATCTGCACGAGGTCTCCGAGCGGGGCCGCAATCTCTCCGCCGGGCAGCGGCAGTTGATCGCACTGGCCCGCGCCGAGCTCGTGGACCCGGACATCCTGCTGCTCGACGAGGCGACGGCCGCGCTCGACCTGGCGACGGAATCCCTCGTCAACCAGGCCACGGACCGGCTGGCGGGCCGGCGCACCACCCTGGTCGTCGCCCACCGGCTGACCACGGCCGCCCGCGCCGACCGGGTCGTCGTCATGGACAACGGCCGGGTCGTCGAGGACGGCACGCACGCCGAGCTGCTCGCCGCGGAGGGTCACTACGCGCGGCTGTGGCGCACCTTCGCCGGAGAACCGGCAACCGCCGGGGTGTGACACTCCGCGGTTCCTGTTCGATACCGAAGCGATACGCACCGTGGCGTAGACCGGGGATGCTCCGCGATGGAGACTCATAAGTCGCGCCGTGTCCGGTTTTGATCGGTGCGGCGGATTCGCATCGTGAGCAAAAGGCGGTAGTGCAGTGCAGCGGCGTTTCTTCGGTCCGATAGCGGCGGGTCTCTCGGCCGGTCTGGTCCTGACCCTCTCGGCGTGCGGCGAGGGTGCCACCGCGGAAAGCGGTGACGTCCAGCTCAAGCTGATCGTGACCGAATACGGCGACAGATCCGGCACCAGTTCCAAGAGATACTGGGACCAGCTGATCGGCGAGTTCCAGTTCGAACACCCGGACATAGCGGTCGATGTCGACGTCTACCCCCGCGGAGAGGTCGACCGCAAGGTCGCCGATCTCGTGAAGGCGGGCAAGGCGCCGGACATGGCCCAGATCGCCACCTACGCCGACTACGCGGCCAAGGACAAGCTCTACAGCGCCGACCAACTCCTCTCCATCCCGGCCCAGGCCGACTTCGTACGGGCCGTCTCCGAAGCGGGCACCGCCAACCGCAAGCAGTACGGCCTGCCCTTCACCGCCAGCACCCGGGTGTTCTTCTACAACAAGAAGCTGCTGAAGCAGGCGGGCATCGACAGCCCGCCGAAGACGTGGGACGAGCTCCGGGCCGACGCGGTCGCGCTCAAGCAGTCCGGTGTCCCGACCCCGTACGGGCTTCCGCTGGGCCCGGAGGAGGCGCAGGCCGAGGCCCTCAACTGGATGCTGAGCGCCGGTGGCGGCTACACCGACAACGTCGGCAGCTACACCTTCGACGCCCCCGAGAACATCCGGGCCTTCGAATGGCTGCGCGACGAGATGGTCGCCAAGGGGCTCACCAACGCCTCCCCGGGGAAGACCGACCGCCAGGACACCTACGACGCCTTCGTCCGCGGCGAGGTGGCCATGCTCAACGGCCACCCCACCCTCATGCAGCGCGCCCTGGAGGGCGGCATCGACTTCGGCATGGCACCGCTGCCCGGCCGGGAGAAGCAGTCCGCGGCCACCACCGGCGTCGCCGACTGGATGACGGCGTTCAAGGAGAACGGGAACCGCGAGCAGATCAGCGCCTTCCTCAACTTCGTCTACGACAAGAAGAACGTCCTCAAGTTCGCCGAGCAGTACGACCTGCTGCCGGTGACCAACTCCGCCTTCGACGCGATGCGCGCCGACGAGTCGCACAAGAACGTCTGGGAGTTCCTGGACCAGCTGCGCACCGCCCAGCTCTACCCGGTGGACAAGGTGTCCTGGGCTCCCATGGTCCGCACGCTGCGCGAGCGGATCGGTGGCACGGTGGAGCGGGGCGGCAACCCGGGGAGCGTGCTGGAGGCGATCCAGCGGGAGGCCGAGGCCACGGAGAGCGCCAGCTGACAGGTGCCGGTGGCGCTGCGGTGCCGCTGCTGCTGACGCCGCCGTTCCGGGCCGGGGTGCCGCCACGCGCCCCGGCCCGTATGCCCGTTCGGGCAGTCCCGCGCACGGCGGTCTGGCGGACGGGCAGCCTCCCGGCTAGGTTCGCAGATTCACGCGAACCCAGGGAGGGCGGATGCGCAAGGCGTTGACGTGGCTGCCGGCGCTGGCGGTGTTCTTGGGCACCCTGAGCGCCGGAACGGCGCCGGCCGCCGCGGACACGGCCGCGGAGCCCCCCGGTACGGGCACCACGAGCACCGCGGGCCCCGGGAGCGGATCCGGCGGTTCCGGCAGCACCGAGAGCACCGACATCGAGGACCGGATCCTCGCGATCCCGGGCATGCGCCTGGTCGAGGAGCAGCCGGTCGACGGCTACCGGTTCTTCGTCCTGGAGTACACCCAGCCGGTCGACCACCGCCGCCCGTACCTCGGCACCTTCCGGCAGCGGCTCACCCTGCTGCACAAGGCCACCGACCGGCCGGTGGTCTTCCACACCTCCGGCTACCACGTCTCCACCCGGCCCACGCGCAGCGAGCCCACCCGGATCGTGGACGGCAACCAGGTCTCCCTGGAGTACCGCTACTTCACGCCCTCCCGGCCCGACCCGGCCGACTGGACCAAGCTGGACATCCGGCAGGGCGCCGACGACCAGCACCGCCTGTTCCGGGCCCTCAAGCGGATCTACCGCGCCAACTGGCTCTCCACCGGCGGCAGCAAGGGCGGCATGACCGCCACCTACTACCGCCGCTTCCACCCGGGCGACATGGACGGCACCATCGCCTACGTCGCGCCCAACGACGTCCGCAACCGCGAGGACTCCGCCTACGACCGGTTCTTCGAACAGGTCTCCACACCGGAGTGCCGGGCCGCGCTCAACGCCGTCCAGCGCGAGGCACTCGTCCGCCGCGACGAGATCGTCGGACGCTACGAGACCTGGGCCCGGGAGAACGGGGCCACCTTCACCACCGTGGGCAGTGCCGACAAGGCGTACGAGAACGTCGTCCTCGACCTGGTGTGGGCCTTCTGGCAGTACCAGTCGGAGGCGGACTGCGACGAGGTGCCCGAGCCCACGGCCTCCACCGACACCCTCTACGCGTTCGTCGACGAGGTCTCCGGCTTCTCCTTCTACACCGACCAGGTCCTCGGCGGGTACGCGCCGTACTTCTACCAGGCCGGCACCGAGCTGGGCTGGCCCTCCTTCCGCACCCCGCACCTCGACGGCCTGCTCCGCCACCCGGGCATCTACCAGCCGCGCAGCTACGTCCCCCGCGACATCCCGATGCGCTGGCGCGGCCGGGTGATGGACGACATCGACCGCTGGGTGCGCCACCGCGGCGAGCGGATGCTCTTCGTCTACGGCGAGAACGACCCGTGGGGCGCGGAGCGGTTCCGCCCCGGCAAGGGCTCGCGCGACGCGTACGTCTTCACCGCGCCCGGCGCCAACCACGGGGCGAACATCGCCGGGCTGACGGAGGCGGAGCGGGACAAGGCCACCGCGGAGGTTCTGGAATGGGCGGGGGTGGCCCCCGCCGCCGTCCGCCGCGACGCCTCGAAGGCCGAACCGCTGGCCGAGCGGGACGCGAAGCTCGACCGGAAGCCCGTCGAGCCGCGGAACGCCCTGCGTCCGTAGGCGCGGAGGACAGAGGGCGCTGAACGGTACGAGGGCGGGCGCCGTCACACGGCGAGGCGCCCGCCCGGCCCGGGCACCCTGGCCTCAGAGGCGGCGGGCGCAGCCGGTCGGTTTGTCGCCGCCCAGCCGGACGTAGAGGTCCGTCGACCCGGGGCAGTCCGAGCGCTTGGCGACCGCCTTGGTCACCTTGAACTCCGGCGCGGGCTCGGCGGACGGGGCACAGCCGGTCTCCCGGACCTCGTTCTCCCGGGTCAGCCGGACGCAGTCGCCGGCGATCGTGCGCGGGCCGCCACCGCCGCCCGGGTCGCCCGGGTGCGGCGGCTCCAGGTTGCGCATGCAGGCGTAACCGCGCCGCGCCGTGGAGCCGGTGCCGCCGACGCCGTCCGGGCGTTCGGTGATGTGCAGCAGGAAGTCCGTGCGGGCCGGGCAGACGGGGCCGTCCTCGGTGCCGCCGTGGAAGCGGAGCAGCACCTTGGCCACGGCCCGCTCGCCGGTGCACGGCACCTCGTCGAAGGAGCTGCGGCCGCGGGTGCTGCACTCGCCCTCGGCCAGGAAGACCACATTGGGCACGGACGGGCTCGCGGCGGCCTTGTCCTCGGGGCCGGCGCTCCGGCCGGTGCCGGACGGGCCGGACTGCCCGCAGGCGGCGGTCAGGATGAGCGGAAGGGCGAGCAGGGCGCTCAGCGCGGCACGTCGCGCCCCTCGCGCGGCCCGTGCCGTCGCCGGTCTCCCGCTCTGTCGTCGTGCGCGCATGGGCTCCATCATCCCCCGTCCGCCGGGCGCGGCCCGCGGGGGCGGACGCACGCCCGGCAGCGGCGGGGCTTTTGCGGCGTACCGTCCGGGGATGCGCCCCGGACGTCGTAGGGATCAGTACGACAAGCCGTGGCCGATCGGGTACAGCACCTGCGCCGGGTCGTCCGCGTCGGGGACCGGGACGGGCAGCCGCCCGGTGGGGCCGACCCGGCCCGCGATCACCCGGGCGGCGGCGCGCATCTCCCCGTCCGTCCAGGAGTAGCTCGCCAGCGAGGCCGCCACCCCGTCGAGCCTGGCGATGTCGTACGGGTTGCGGATCGCCAGATGGACGACGGGCACGCCGGTCGCGACGAGTTCGGAGACCAGGGTGCGCTGCGGGGACGCGGCGCTCACGTTGTAGGTGGCCACCACCACCGCGTCCCGGCCGGCCGCCGCGGCCACGGCCCGGTCGATCAGCTCGCGGGTCGGGGTGATGCCGGTGGAGAGCGCGGTGGCGGTGAAGCCCAGCTCGGTGAGGGTCCGGGCGAGGACGGCGGTGGGCGGGCCGCCGGTGGCGGAGGGGCGGCCGGGTCGGCGCCCACCACCAGCAGGTCGTTCCGCCTGCGGCGGTCGAGGGGGAGCGCGCGGCGGCCGCCGGTCCGCCGGTTGAGGAGAAGGGTGGTGGTGCGGTCGGCGATCCGCTGGGCCGCCCGCAGATGGGGCGGGATGCCGACGGTGCGGTCGACGCCCGCGTGTGTCACGTACGGCTCGTCGAAGAGGCCCCGGCGCTGCTTGAGCTCCAGGATGCGCAGCAGCGAGACGTCGATGCGCTCCTCGCTGATCTCGCCGCTCTCCACGGCCGCCAGCACGGCGTTGTAGGCGAGCCGGAAGTCCGGCGGGTTGAGGAGCTGGTCGACGCCGGCCTTGAGGGCGAGCACGGGCACCCGGTCGTCGCCGTACTTCTGCCGGACGCCCGCCATGTCGAGGGCGTCGGTCACCACGACGCCGTCGTAGCCGAGGCGTTCCCGCAGGATGCCGGTGAGGATCGGCCGGGAGAGGGTCGCCGGGTCCTCCGCCGGGTCGAGGGCGGGGACGACCAGATGCGCCGTCATGATCGAGTCGACGCCGGCGGCGATGGCGGCGCGGAACGGCGGCGCGTCGAGCCGCTGCCACTCCTCCTCGCTGTGGGTGATGACGGGGAGGCCGGTGTGACTGTCCGTCTGGGTGTCGCCGTGGCCCGGGAAGTGCTTGGCGGTGGCCGCGACGCGGGCGCTCTGATAGCCCTTCACCTGAGCGGCCACCAGCCGCGCGACGGACTGCGGGTCGGCGCCGAAGGACCGTACGCCGATGACGGGGTTGGCCGGGTTGACGTTGACGTCGGCGACCGGCGCGTAGTCCTGCCGGATGCCCATGGCCGCCAGTTCGGAACCGGAGAGGAACGCGGCCTTCCGGGCGTCCTCCCGTGAACCGTCCGCGCCGAGCGCCATCGCGCCGGGCAGCAGGGTCGCGGGCGCGCCCACGCGGGCCACGAGACCGTGCTCCTGGTCGGTGGAGACGAGCAGCGGGACGGGGGTGGGCCGGGCGAGGCCCGCGCGCTGGATGCCGTTGGAGAGATCGGCGATCTGGTGCGGGTCGCGGACGTTGTGCGCCCAGGCGAAGTAGATGATGCCGCCGACGTGGTACTCGGAGATCAGTTCGGCCGCGGTGGAGACCCCGATCTCCTTGCGGTTGGCGGCGGCGTCGGCGGGGTCGGGATCGGTCGCGGAGTGCCCGTACACCCGCATGACGAACAACTGGCCGACCTTCTCGCGCAGGCTCATCCCGGAGATGAGCCTGCGGAGTCTCTTCCGGTCGACCGGGTGGTGACCGGGGGAGTGGCCCGGCGGGTGGGTCGGCCCGGCGGCGAAGACCTCGCCGGCGCCGGTGGCGGCGAGCGCCGCCGCTGCGGCGGTGGCGGTGAGCAGGGTGCGGCGGGACGGGGAACGGTGCACGGTGCGCTCCTTCCGTACGGAGGTGGCGGGCGCCGGAACGGCCCGCGGCGCTGCGCGCGCCCGCGGGTGGCGGCGTGGGGGCCGGGCGGGGAGGGCCGGACCGGAGGGCGGGGACGGTATCGGGCCGGTGTCCGGAGCAGGATGGCGGGCGGGGATGTGGACGTCCGACGGTCCGGCGGTCTGACGGTCGGGTGGTCTGACGGTCCGGCGGATGAAGGAAACTTCCAGCCGTCAACGGATATCCGGAAAGTTTCCGCCAGTCAATGGCCCGTGCGGGCCGTGGGCCCGTACGGGTCGCGAGCGGCCGAGAGGGCAGCCGCGGCGGGGACGCGTGCCGTCGGGCGGCGGACCACCGCGGCACGCCGACGTCCTCGCCCGGCAGCAGGCGGCCGGGGACATTCCGGAGGCGGCCGGCGCGGCAGGGCGGAAGGGGTGGCGGGCGGGGCGGGGGTCGGCGGAGCGGGAGGCCACGGGAGGCGAACCCGAACACGGTGGCGAACCGGGCGAGGCGGAGGACCGCCCCGCCCCGCCCGGGCCGGGGGCCGCAGTGCCGCCGTACCGGGGCACGGCGGGCCGCCGGAGTGCCCGTCACCTCGTCCGGCGGGTGCGGGGCGCCGTGGTGGGGAGTGGGGGCGGCCGAGGTGGGGTCGGGGGCGGCCGGGCGGCGGTCTCCTCAGGCGGACTGGGTCAGCAGCCCCAGCAGATGCTCGCGGGCCGGTGCCAGCAGCCCCGGCAGCTCCGGAGCCCGCGGGTACCAGCGCTTCTCGTACTCCCAGCACAGCCAGCCCGCGCCCGCGTCCGGGCGGGTCTCCGTCGCGTCCTGCCGGGTGAGCAGGTCCACGCACTCGGCGAGAGGCAGCGCGCCCGCGCCGAGCGGCAGCGGGTTGGTGTCCTCCACCGACGCGATGTCCTTGACCTGGACGTATCCGAGGTGCGGGGCGAGGACGGCGTAGGTCGTCTCCGGGTCCTCACCGGCCAGCCAGGGGTGCATCACGTCCCAGATCGCGCCGACGGACCCGTGTCCGACCAGGCCGAGCACGCGCGCCGTGTCGGCGCCGCGGCGGTGCGAGTCGTGGGTCTCCAGAAGGAGGGCGACGCCCAGGTCGGCGGCGCGCGGGGCGGCGGCCCCCAGACGGCGGGCGGCGGCCGCGTCGGCCTCCTGTTCGGTCGGCTGATCCACCCCGCCGGGGAACACCCGTACGTATGGGGCGCCCAGGTCGTGGGCGAGGGCGAGCAGCCCGTGCAGTTCGTCGACGACGGTCTCGTCGTCGCCGGGTGCCGCGACACGGGTGTAGCCGGCGGCGCTCAGGATCCGCACCCCGGCGTCCTGGAAGCGGCGCACGGTCTCCTTGCGGACCTCGGCGCCGACCCCGGGGTGCACGGGCTCGTCGGGGTGGACGCGGAGTTCCACGCCGTGGAAACCGCTGTCCGCGGCGAGCCGCGCCACTTCGGAGATCTCCATCCCGGGGACACCGAGGGTCGAGAAGGCGAGTTGCACGGCGGCTCCCGGGGCGTGTCGGTCGGGCGGGGCGGCACGAGGGCGGGGACGGGGCGGGGTACCAGACGGTGTGCGTCCGTACTGCCATCCGTACCGTGTTCGTGCGGACATATGACGAGTGCCCGGGGTCGGCGCGGACATGCCGGACAGGTCCGCACGCCGGTCCGGCACGGCGGTCCCGGGCGGCGGTCCCGGACGGTGGCGGGGGGCGATGAACGCGGTGCGTGTGTGTCGGCCGCGGACGGGCGGGCACGCCACCCGGGCGCACGCCCCCGGGGCGCGCCCCACGGGGCGCCCGGGTCAGCGCGGCGGGGCGGTCGAGGCGCGGACCATGAGCTCGGCCCGGACGGTGGCCACACCGCCGGGCGGTGCCGTCTCCCGGTCCATCGCCAGCCGCCCCGCGCGGGCCCCGGCGTCCTGGAGCGGCAGCCGCACCGTCGTCAGTGCGGGGACGGCGTCCGCGCTGAAGGGCAGATCGTCGAAGCCGGCCACGGAGACGTCCTCCGGGATACGCAGCCCCCGGTCGCGGAGGGCGGCGAAGGCGCCGAGGGCGATGGTGTCGTTCGCGGCGACCACCGCCGTCAGCCCGGGCTCCCTGCGCAGCAGTTCGAGAGTGGCGTCGTAGCCGGAGGCCCGGTCGAAGGAGCCGTGCACGGTCAGCCGCTCCGAGCCCTCGGTGAGCCCGGCGGCGGCGAGGGCCGCGCGGTGGCCCTCCAGCCGGTGCCGGGTGGTGGTCCGGTCCGGCGGCCCGGTGACGTAACCGATGCGGCGGTGGCCCAGGGCGAGCAGGTGTTCGGTCAGCCGCTGGGCGCCGCCCCGGTTGTCGAAGGCCAGGGTGGTGACGGCGGGTTCCCCGTCCCCGCTGTGCGGCAGTGGCGGCCGTCCACAGAGGACGACGCGGGTGCCCGCGGCCGTCAGCCGGCCGAGCTTGGCCGCCACGGCGGCGGCGTGACCGGCGCCCTCGGCGGCGCCGCCGGTGACGACCACGGCGGCGGCCCGCTGGCGCTGGAGCAGCGTGAGGTAGGTGAGTTCCCGCTCCGGGGAGCCGCCGGTGTTGCAGACCACGGCGAGCTTCCCGCCGCCCCCGGGGAGGCCGGCGATCTCCGACTGCACGGCCCCCGCGATGATCCCGAAGAACGGGTCGGCGATGTCGTTGACGAGGATGCCGACCAGGTCCGAAGTGGCCGCGGCCAGGGCGCTGGCCGGCCCGTTCACCACGTAGTCCAGCTCGTTCACCGCCCGCAGCACCCGCGCCCGGGTGGCCTCGGAGACCGGATAGTTGCCGCTGAGCACCCTGGAGACCGTGGCCGAGGAGACCTTGGCGTGTGCCGCCACATCCGCCAGAGTCACTGCCATCTGTTCCTCCGTGTCGCCGCCGGACGGTGCCCGGGACCACCTGCGGTCCCCCGGGGGCATGCTCTCACCCCCGCGGGGCGCTGAGCACCGGGCCGGTCGATTGCAGGCCGGGTCTTGTCCGGGCCCGCGCGCTCTGCCTAGGGTCCGGGAAAGCGCTTTCCGCGCTGTCCTCCCCCTTCCGTCCCCGTCCTGCCCGCCGCCCCCGGGCATCACATCCCCCGGAGAACGATGAGCGCGCCTCTCACCGTCACCCATGTCCACGGCGACCGGATCTCCGTCGCCTGCGGTGACGTCGAACTGATGGCCTATGTCTACCGCCCCGACCCGGAGCCCTACGAGTCGCGCAAGCCGTACGCCCACCCGCTGCGCACCCTGGCCGGGCACACCGTCACCGGCTACCGCCCCAACGACCACCGATGGCACAAGGGCCTCCAGCTGACCGCCAGCCATCTCTCCCACCAGAACTTCTGGGGCGGCAACTCCTACATCCACGGCCGGGGGTACCGGCGCATCCCCGAACGGGTCGGCTCCATGCGGCACGACGGGTTCGACCGGGTCGGGGCCGACGGCGGCCGGACGTCCTTCACCGAGCGGCTGACCTGGGTCGCGCACGGGGGAGAGGAGTGGGTGCGGGAGGCCCGGACCGTCTCGGCGCACTCCGCCGACCCGCAGGCGGGCTGCTGGGCCCTGGACTGGTCGACCCGGCTCACCAACATCCGCACGGAGCCGCTGGAGTTCGGGTCCCCGACCACGGCCGGCCGCGAGATGGCCGGCTACACCGGCCTGCACTGGCGCGGCCCGCGCGACCTCGCCGGCGGTGACGTGCTCGGCCCCGGCGGGCGCGGCGGCCCGGGGGAGGCCGGGGCCGCCGACATGATGGGCACCCGCGCGCCCTGGCTGGCCTTCACCGGGGAGCACGACGCCGTCGACGCGCGGAGCACGGTCGTCTTCGCGCACGCGCCCGAGAACGACCGAGCGATCCACGCGTCGCACTGGTTCGTCCGCTCCGAGCCGGCCCCGAGCATCGCCTTCTCCTGGGCGTTCTTCGAGGAGTTCACGCTGGAGCCGGGCGAGAGCTTCGGTTACCGCTACCGGCTGCTGATCGCCGACGGGGCGTGGGGCCGGGACCGGATCGAGGAGCGTCTGGCGGCGCTGGACTGGTGACCGGTGGCGGGCCGTGCGGGCGCCGCCCGGTAGGCCCGCCGGTGCGAACGGGCGTCCGGCTGGGGTCGTGTGCTCCGTCGGCCGACTTGTGGGGACCGCGCGGGCCGGTTAGCGTCATGTCGTAGAAAGCGCTTGCTGCCGGCCCCGTGCCCTCTGGTGCCGCACGGGGGCGGGCCGCGCGGGGCGGTGGAGCAGGGTGGGAGAGGGGACGGTCGAGTGACACGCACGACGGTACGCATCGCCATGAACGGGGTGACCGGCCGGATGGGCTACCGGCAGCATCTCCTGCGCTCGGTGCTCGCCCTCCGCGAGCAGGGCGGCCTGGAACTGGACGACGGGACGGCCATCTGGCCGGAGCCCGTGCTCGTCGGCCGCCGCGAGCACGCCCTGCGGGCCATCGCCGAGCGGCACGGCCTGGAGCACTGGACCACCGACCTCGACGGCGTCCTCGCCGACCCGGCCACCGACGTCTACTTCGACGCCCAGCTCACCTCGGCCCGCGAGGCGGCCGTGCGGAAGGCGATCGCCGCCGGCAAGCACGTCTACTGCGAGAAGCCGGCCGCCGGGGATCTCGGCGGGGCCCTGGAGCTGGCGCGGCAGGCCCGGGACGCCGGGATCAAGCACGGCGTCGTCCAGGACAAGATCTTCCTCCCGGGCCTGCGCAAGCTGAAGCGGCTCGTCGACGGCGGCTTCTTCGGCGAGATCCTGTCCGTCCGCGGCGAGTTCGGCTACTGGGTCTTCGAGGGCGACTGGCAGCCCGCGCAGCGCCCCTCCTGGAACTACCGCGCGCAGGACGGCGGCGGCATCGTCATGGACATGTTCCCGCACTGGGAGTACGTGCTGCACGAGCTGTTCGGCCCCGTGCGGAGCGTGCAGGCCGAGGTCGTCACGCACGTCCCGCGCCGCTGGGACGAGCGCGGCAAGCCGTACGAGGCCACGGCCGACGACGCCGCGTACGGCATCTTCCGCCTCGACGGCGGTGCCGTCGCGCAGATCAACTCCTCCTGGGCGGTGCGCGTCCACCGCGACGAGCTGGTCGAGTTCCAGGTCGACGGCACGGAGGGCTCGGCCGTCGCCGGGCTGCGCGGCTGCCGCGCGCAGCACCGCTCGGCCACCCCGAAGCCCGTGTGGAACCCGGACCTGCCGGCGACGGAGTCCTTCCGCGAGCAGTGGCAGGAGGTGCCGGACAACGAGGAGTTCGACAACGGCTTCAAGGCCCAGTGGGAGCTCTTCCTGCGCCATGTGGTGCTGGACGAGCCCTGGAGCTGGGACCTCCTCGCCGGGGCCCGCGGTGTGCAGCTCGCCGAACTCGGCCTGCGGTCGGCCGCCGAGGGCCGCCGCCTCGACGTGCCGGAGCTGTCGCTGTGAGCCTCCGTCTGCCCGCCGCCGGGGGCGCGTTCCGGGCGTACGAGCCGCGCCGCGAGCCCGCCCCGGCCGTGCTCGCGGGGGGCGCGGGGAGCCCGTCGGACGCGCCGCGTTCCCGTACCGTCTACGCCGCCGCCCATGTCGTCGCCGACCCCTTCGCGGACACCGCGCCGGACGGCCCGGCCGCCGTCGACTGGGAGGCCACCCTGGCCTTCCGGCACCACCTCTGGTCGCACGGGCTCGGGGTCGCCGAGGCCATGGACACCGCGCAGCGCGGCATGGGCCTGGACTGGCCGCGCGCCGCCGAGCTGATCCGCCGCTCCGCCGCCGAGGCGCGTGCCGCGGGGGGCCGGATCGTCTGCGGCGCGGGCACCGACCAGCTCACCGGGACCGCCGGCCCGTCCGCCGTCCGCGCCGCGTACGAGGAGCAGCTCGCGCTGGTCGAGGAGTCGGGCGCGCGGGCCGTCCTGATGGCCTCCCGCGCCCTGGCCGCCGCCGCACGCGGCCCCGAGGACTACCTGGAGCTCTACGGGCATCTGCTGCGGCAGGCGCGGGAGCCGGTGATCCTGCACTGGCTCGGCCCCATGTTCGACCCGGCGCTGGAGGGCTACTGGGGCAGCGCGGACCTGGACGCCGCCACGGACACCTTCCTCGACGTGATCGGGGCCCACCCGGACAAGGTGGACGGGGTGAAGGTGTCCCTGCTCGATGCCGGACGCGAGACCGCCCTGCGCCGGCGGCTGCCGGAGGGTGTCCGCTGCTACACCGGCGACGACTTCCACTACCCCGAACTCATCGCGGGCGACCAACAGGGCTTCAGCCACGCGCTGCTGGGCGTCTTCGACCCGATCGGCCCGCTCGCCGCCGAGGCGGTGCGCGTCCTGGACACCGGTGACACCGCCGGCTTCCACGCCCTGCTCGACCCGACCGTTCCCCTCTCCCGGCACCTCTTCGCCGCCCCGACCCGCTACTACAAGACCGGCGTGGTCCTGGTGGCCTGGCTCGCGGGCCACCAGGACCACTTCACGATGGTCGGCGGCCTCCAGTCGGCACGCTCGCTGCCCCACCTGGCCCGGGCCTACGAACTGGCCGACGGCCTCGGCCTGTTCCCGGACCCGGAGCTGGCCGAGCACCGGATGCGCACGCTCCTCGCGCTCCACGGAGCCGCCCGGTGAACGGCCTCGAACGGTTCAGCCTCAACCAGGAGACCATCCGCCAGTGGTCGCTCCCCGACCTGGCCGAGGGGTGCGCCGAGGCAGGTGTACGGCGCGTGGGACTGTGGCGCGCGCCGGTGCAGGCGTACGGAGTGGAGCGCGCGGCACGGCTGATGCGCGAGGCCGGACTGACGGTCAGCAGCCTCTGCCGGGGCGGCTTCCTCACCGCCACCGACCCGGCGGACCGCGCCGCCGCGCTCGCCGACAACCGCGCCGCCGTGGACGAGGCCGCCGCCCTGGGCACCGACACCCTCGTCCTGGTGTGCGGCGGGCTGCCGGAAGGGAGCCGCGACCTGCGCGCGGCACGGGAACGGATCGCCGACGCGCTGGCCGAACTGGTGCCCTACGCGGCCG
Source organism: Streptomyces sp. MNU89 (assembly GCF_020982505.1). Classification (NCBI taxonomy): domain Bacteria; kingdom Bacillati; phylum Actinomycetota; class Actinomycetes; order Kitasatosporales; family Streptomycetaceae; genus Streptomyces; species Streptomyces sp. MNU89. The sequence continues at coordinate 5,033,266 of NZ_JAJKLL010000001.1, forward strand.
AACGCGGGGTGCGGCCGGCCATCGAACCCCTGCACCCCATGTTCGCCTCGGACCGGTGCGTGGTCTCCACCCTCGCCCAGGCGCTCGACCTGGCCGAGCGGTTCCCCGCCGACCGGATGGGCGTGGTGGTGGACACCTACCACCTGTGGTGGGACGACACCGTGCCCCAACTGATCGAACGGGCGGGCGCGTCGGGCCGCATCGCCGCCTTCCAGCTCGCCGACTGGATCACCCCGCTGCCCGAGGGCGTGCTGCTGGGCCGGGGCCAGCTCGGCGACGGCTGCGTCGATCTGCGCGGGTTCCGCGAACGGGTGGACGCGGCGGGCTACACCGGGCCGGTGGAGGTGGAGATCTTCAACCCCGCGCTGTGGGCGCGCGACGGCGCGGAGGTGCTGGCGGAGACCACGGAACGCTACCGCCGGCTGGTCGTGTAGCGGCGGGGGCCACCGGACCGTACGGGGACGGTGCCGCGCGGCGGGCCGGTCGCGGGTGACGGGCCGTCAACCCGCGCGTGCGGCACCACCGTCGACCGGAGGGATCTTCCGGGCTCCTGATGGGTACAGCAGGTAGCGGACCGATCGCACAGAGCGACGGTGTTCGGAAAGGTGCCACCTGCATGACGGAGACAAGCGACCGGACCGGCGGCGTAGAGACCCGTTTCCCGCGCCACCCCCGCAGCGTGGGACGCGCCCGCGCGGTCCTGCGGACCCAACTGTCGGCCTGGGGTGTGGAAGGGGACGCGGCGGACAGCGCGGAACTGCTGATCTCCGAACTGATGACCAACGCCGTGCGGCACGCACGGGTTCCGCACGGGCGGGAGATCGAGGCCCGCTTCGCGCTGACCGGGCGTCTGCTGCGGCTGGAGGTCTCGGACGCGAGCGACCGGCTGCCCGTGCCCGCGCAGACCGGGACCGAGGCGGAGGGCGGCCGGGGGCTGGCCCTGGTGGCGGCGCTGGCCCACGACTGGGGCGTCCGGCCCCGCGAGGGCGTCGGCAAGTGCGTCTGGGCGCTGCTCGAACTGACGGGCGCACCCGGGCCGGTGTCCGTCCGGGCGGCCGCTTCGCCTCCCGCCCCGCCGGCGCTTCCGGCTCCCGCCGTGGAGGCCCGTACCGCGAGGCGGTGTTGCTAAGGGTTGTCCGGCAGTTCTCAGCGCCGCTTGCCCCGCCGCTTGGCGAGGGCGGCAGCCGCGATGGGCAGCCCGGTGTTGATCGCGCGGTTGACCTTGGAGATGGGAATGCCGGTCTTCTTGGAGACGGCCCGGGCCAGGGGATCGGTGATCTTCCGGAGAAACATCATGTCCTCAACGGTACGTCCGGACTTCACGAAGGGCATATGGGCAGCTCACGGCGGGTGCGAGCGGTGTCGGGAAAGAAAAGAAGAATACTTATGAGTAGCCGTGCAACCCTTTCCGGGCCTCGGCTGTCGTACTGGGCGTCGGGCTTCCCGGGGAAATCTGGGGATTCTCAGGGGACCGTCGGGGACCCGAGGGTGCCCGGTCTGGCGACCGGGCACCCTCGATACCGTTACCGGCGTTTCCGCCCCCGCTCCCCGCCCGCCGCATCCGGTTCCGTTCGGGCCCGGCGGGCGCGTGCCGGACACTTACGGCCGTCGGTCCCCTCAACACCGCCGGCACCGTCGGCGCCACCCGGACCGTCAGTTCTCGTCCGCCGGCAGGGCATCGGGCAGTACGGCCAGATCTTCGGCCCGCGGGAAGGAACTCTGCGCCCCGGCGCGGGCGCAGGCGGCCGAGCCGACCCGCGCCGCGTACCGCACGGCCGTCTCCACGCCGTCGCCCGCGCTGAGCCGCCAGGCCAGGGCGCCCGTGAAGGCGTCGCCCGCCCCTGTCGTGTCCACCACCGCCACCCGCGGCGCGGGCACCGTCACCACGCCGTTCCGGTCGGCGGCCAGCGCGCCGGCCGCGCCCAGGGTGATCACCACCGAACGCGGGCCGCGGGAGAGCAGCGCGGAGGCCCAGGCGGCCGGCTCGTCCGCCTCGGCGGCCGGATGACCGGCGAGCAGGGCCAGTGCCTCGTGCTCGTTGACGACGAGAGGGTCGCAGGCCGCGAGGATCTGCGGCGGCAACTGCGCGGGAGGCGACGCGTTGAGCACCAGCCGGGCGCCGGGCGCGCGCGACCGCACGGCCTCCGCCACCGCCGCCATCGGGATCTCCAGTTGCGCCGAGACGACCCGGGCGGAGGCCAGCAGGCTGCCGGCGGCGCGGATGTCCCCGGGCTCCAGCCGGGCGTTGGCGCCGGGGGAGACGACGATGCTGTTGTCGCCCGCCCCGTCCACCGTGATGACCGCGACCCCCGTCGGCTCCTCGCCGACGAGCACGCCCACCGTGTCGACCCCCGCCGCGCGCTGCGCGTCGAGCAGCAGCCGCCCGTAGGCGTCGCCGCCGACCCGGGCCAGCAGGGCGGTGCGCGCTCCGAGGCGCGCCGCGGCGACGGCCTGGTTGGCGCCCTTGCCGCCGGGGTGGACGGCCAGGTCGGAGCCGAGCACCGTCTCCCCCGCCCCCGGGCGCCGGTCGACTCCGATCACGAGATCGGCGTTGGCCGAGCCCACGACCAGCAGGTCGTAGCCAAGCATGTGATGTCTCCCCCTCTGCCGGAGGCCGCCCCGGGCGGATGGACGGCGGCGGGTCCGTCGGTCTGTCGGTACGGCCAGCTTGACCCATTCCGGGGGCTGTTGGGGGCAAGTCTCCGTGAACGGGCCCGTCCCGCCCCGTCCGGCGGGGTTGTCCACGGGCCGCCCGTGGTGTCGGCGGTCGGCGGTACCGTCGCGGCATGGCACAGCTGTCGGTGGTCGAGGGGGTCCTGGAGCGGATCACCTACGCGAACGAGGAGAACGGCTACACGGTCGCCCGGGTCGACACCGGCCGCGGCGCGGGGGATCTGCTGACCGTCGTCGGTTCGCTGCTCGGCGCGCAGCCGGGCGAGTCGCTGCGGATGGAGGGCCGCTGGGGCTCCCACCCGCAGTACGGCAAGCAGTTCACCGTCGAGAACTACACCACCGTGCTCCCCGCCACCGTCCAGGGCATCCGCCGCTATCTCGGCTCCGGGCTGATCAAGGGGATCGGGCCGCGGATCGCGGAGCGGATCGTCGACCACTTCGGGATCGACACCCTCGACGTCATCGAGAAGGAACCGGGGCGTCTGATCGAGGTGCCCGGGCTCGGCCCCAAGCGCACCCGGCTGATCGGGGCGGCCTGGGAGGAGCAGAAGGCGATCAAGGAGGTGATGGTCTTCCTCCAGGGGGTCGGCGTCTCCACCTCCATCGCCGTGCGGATCTACAAGAAGTACGGCGACGCCTCGATCTCCGTGGTGCGCAACCAGCCCTACCGGCTCGCGGCCGACGTCTGGGGCATCGGTTTCCTCACCGCCGACCGCATCGCCCAGGCCGTCGGGATACCGCACGACAGCCCCGACCGGGTCAAGGCCGGGCTCCAGTACGCCCTGTCGCAGTCCTCCGACCAGGGCCACTGCTACCTCCCCGAGGAGCAGCTCATCTCGGACGCGGTGAAGCTGCTCCAGGTCGACACCGGGCTGGTCATCGACTGCCTGGGAGAGCTGGCGGGCGAAGAGGAGGGCGTCGTACGGCAGACCGTGCCGGGCCCGGAGGACGGGCAGCCGGTGTCGGCGGTCTATCTGGTGCCGTTCCACCGGGCCGAGATCTCCCTGGCCGGCCAGGTGCTGCGGCTGCTGCGGACCGGGGAGGACCGGATGCCGGCCTTCCGCGGCGTCGACTGGGAGAAGGCGCTGGCCTGGCTGGGGCGGCGGACGGGGGCACAGCTCGCCCCCGAGCAGGAGCAGGCGGTGCGGCTGGCGCTGACGGAGAAGGTTGCGGTGCTGACCGGCGGCCCCGGCTGCGGCAAGTCCTTCACCGTGCGGTCCGTGGTGGAGCTGGCGCGGGCGAAGCGGGCCAAGGTGGTGCTGGCGGCACCGACGGGCCGGGCGGCGAAGCGGCTCTCGGAGCTGACGGGCGCCGAGGCGTCCACGGTGCACCGGCTGCTGGAGCTGAGACCGGGCGGGGACGCGGCCTACGACCGGGACCGGCCGCTGGACGCCGACCTGGTCGTCGTCGACGAGGCGTCGATGCTCGATCTGCTGCTGGCCAACAAGCTGGTGAAGGCGGTGGCGCCGGGCGCGCACCTGCTGATGGTGGGCGACGTGGACCAGCTGCCCTCGGTGGGGGCGGGGGAGGTGCTGCGGGATCTGCTCGCCCCGGACAGCCCGGTGCCGGCGGTGCGGCTGACGAGGATCTTCCGGCAGGCGCAGCAGTCGGGGGTGGTGACCAACGCCCACCGCATCAACTCCGGTGTCCCGCCGATCACCCAGGGCCTGCCGGACTTCTTCCTCTTCCCCGAGGACGACACGGAGGAGGCGGGCCGGCTCACCGTCGACGTGGTCGCCCGCCGCATCCCCGCGAAGTTCGGCCTGGACCCGCGCCGGGACGTCCAGGTGCTCACCCCCATGCACCGCGGCCCGGCCGGGGCGGGCGCGCTCAACGGCCTGCTCCAGCAGGCCGTCACCCCGGCCCGCCCCGATCTGCCGGAGCGGCGCTTCGGCGGCCGGATCTTCCGGGTCGGCGACAAGGTCACCCAGATCCGCAACAACTACGAGAAGGGGGAGAACGGCGTCTTCAACGGCACGGTGGGCGTGGTCACCTCGCTCAGCCAGGACGACCAGCGGCTCACCGTCCGCACCGACGAGGAGGAGGAAGTCCCCTACGACTTCGACGAGCTGGACGAACTGGCGCACGCCTACGCCGTGACGATCCACCGCTCCCAGGGCAGCGAGTACCCGGCCGTGGTGATCCCGGTGACGACCAGCGCCTGGATGATGCTCCAGCGCAATCTCCTCTATACGGCGGTCACCCGGGCCAAGAGACTGGTGGTGCTGGTCGGCTCCCGGCGGGCGCTCGGCCAGGCGGTCCGCACCGTTTCGGCCGGCCGGCGCTGCACGGCACTGGACCACCGGCTCCGTGGCGCGATCTGAATCGTGGACACCGCCTTCCGCCCGCGTGCCGCGAGGAGCAGGATGGGCCCGCACGCGGCACGCCGTGCCATGAATAGGCCTGACGGCCGACCCCGAGTGCACGGCTTCTGGCCATATGGGGGAAGGTAGAGGCAGTCAGGGCACCTCGAAGAAGAGGCACAACGTCGGTGAGGGATGACGTGAGCGACAACTCAGTAGTACTGCGGTACGGGGACGGCGAATACCAGTTCCCCATTGCCGACAGCACTGTCGGCAACAAGGGCTTCGACATCGCGAAGCTCCGCAACCAAACCGGTCTGGTGACCCTGGACAGCGGTTACGGCAACACCGCGGCTTATCAGTCGGCGATCACCTATCTCGACGGTGAGCAGGGCATCCTGCGGTACCGCGGTTACCCGATCGAGCAGCTCGCCGAGCACAGTACCTTCCTCGAAACCGCGTATCTGCTGATCAACGGTGACCTCCCGACGGGCGACCAGCTCGCCGGTTTCCAGAACGAGATCACCCAGCACACGCTGCTGCACGAGGACGTCAAACGCTTCTACGACGGCTTCCCGCGCGACGCGCACCCGATGGCGATGCTGTCCTCCGTGGTCAGCGCGCTGTCCACGTTCTACCAGGACAGCCACAACCCCTTCCATCCGGAGCAGCGCCATCTCTCGACGATCCGGCTGCTGGCCAAGCTGCCCACGATCGCCGCGTACGCGTACAAGAAGTCGATCGGCCACCCGGTGGTCTACCCGAGCAACGATCTCGGCTATGTCGAGAACTTCCTGCGGATGACCTTCTCCGTGCCGGCCGCCGAGTACGAGCCGAACCCGGTCATGGTCAGCGCGCTGGAGAAGCTGCTGATCCTGCACGCCGACCACGAGCAGAACTGCTCGACCTCGACGGTGCGTCTCGTCGGCTCCTCGCAGGCCAACATGTTCGCCTCGATCTCGGCCGGCATCTGCGCCCTCTGGGGCCCGCTGCACGGGGGCGCCAACCAGTCGGTGCTGGAGATGCTGGAGGGGATCAAGAACTCCGGCGGCGACGTCGACACCTTCATCCGCAAGGTGAAGAACAAGGAAGACGGTGTGAAGCTCATGGGCTTCGGACACCGTGTCTACAAGAACTTCGACCCCCGGGCGAAGATCATCAAGGCCGCGGCGCACGATGTGCTCGCGTCCCTCGGCAAGTCGGACGAGCTGCTGGACATCGCGCTCAAGCTGGAGGAGCACGCGCTGGCCGACGACTACTTCGTCGAGCGCAAGCTCTACCCCAATGTGGACTTCTACACCGGCCTGATCTACCGGGCCATGGGCTTCCCGACCGAGATGTTCACCGTGCTCTTCGCGCTGGGCCGGCTGCCGGGCTGGATCGCCCAGTGGCACGAGATGATCAAGGAGCCGGGTTCCCGGATCGGCCGCCCGCGCCAGATCTACACGGGTGTCGTCGAGCGGGACTTCGTTCCGCTGGAGAAGCGCTGACCACCGGCCGCTGACCATCGGCCGCAGGCCGGGCCCGGGGAACCCCCGGTGGCACCGGTCGCCGGTCCGGGGGGCCGCCCGCCGCCGTCGCGGGGCGGCCCCCCGTCCGTGTGCCGTGCCCGGGTGCACGGCCCGTACGCGCGGGACGGGCCCCGGAAAAAGGTGGAGAGCGCCCCGCGGTCGATCCCCCCACGGGTCGACCGGCGAAGCGCTCTCCAATCCCGGATCGGATTCCCCCCACGGGATCCGGCCGGGGGTCTGTCCGCCGCGGAATTCCGCGGCCGGAAGCTTCGGCTCGTGCTTGTTCGGTTGTCTTCCGTTGTCCGGCCGGGGCCGGTGCTGTCTGCCGGGACGAGCACGTACGGGAGGGCCGCTCAAAGCTCCCCGGGCACGCGCCCCGGCCACACACGACGGGATCCGTCCCCCAAGACGGGTCCGTCAGGCGGATGCCGCACCCCGCCGGAGGTGTTGCATCGCACGGTTAGACTCACGACCCGCCTCAATGGTTACCCCCCAAGAATGTGATCTGGGTCTCATGCCATAAGGGGCCAATGAGGGCAAGAGCTCCGATAAGGAGATCCTGAGCCCCGGGTGAGGGTCTCATGCAGCTTCTGGTGATGATGTGAAGGAACGCAATCTCAGGCTGTTGGTGACGACGAAGACGGACGAGAAGGCCATCGCGGCCCCCGCGATCATCGGGCTGAGGAGTCCGGCCGCGGCCAGCGGCAGCGCCGCCACGTTGTAGCCGAAGGCCCAGAAGAGATTGCCCTTGATGGTGCGGAGCGTCCGGCGGGCGAGCCGGATCGCGTCCGCCGCCACCCGCGGGTCCCCGCGGACCAGGGTCAGATCGGCGGCCTCGATGGCCGCGTCCGTGCCCGTGCCCATCGCCAGCCCGAGGTCCGCCGCGGCCAGCGCCGCCGCGTCGTTGACCCCGTCGCCGACCATGGCGACCGTGCGGCCCTCCTCCTGGAGCCGCCGGACGACCGCCACCTTGTCCTGCGGCAGCACCCCGGCGATCACCTCGTCGATGCCGACGGCGCGCGCCACGGCCTCGGCCACCGCCCGGTGGTCGCCGGTCAGCAGGACGGGCGTGAGCCCCAGGGCGCGCAGTTCGGCGATGGCCCGCGCGCTGCTGTCCTTGACCGTGTCCGCGACCGTGAGCACCCCCGCCGGCCGGCCGTCCACGGTGACCGTGACGGCCGTGCGGCCCGCCGCCCCGGCGGCGTCCATCGCGGTGGCGAGGGAGGCCGGCAGCGCCCCGTCCCCGCCGTCGCCGGGCAGCGGTTCCCGGCCGACGAGCACGGTGCGGCCGCCGACCCGCCCGCGCACCCCGAGGCCGGGGACGTTCTCGAAGTCCTCCACGGCGGGCAGGGGACCGGTCCGCTCGGTGGCTCCGGAGGCCACGGCCCGCGCGATCGGATGCTCCGAGGCGTTCTCCACCGCGCCCGCCAGGCGCAGCAGTTCCTCCTCGGTCACGCCGTCGGCCGGGACGGCCTCGTGCAGCGTCATCCGCCCGGTGGTGACCGTGCCGGTCTTGTCGAGGACGACGGTGTCCACCCGGCGGGTGGACTCCAGCACCTCGGGTCCCTTGATCAGGATTCCGAGCTGGGCACCGCGTCCCGTACCGACCATGAGGGCCGTCGGGGTGGCCAGGCCCAGGGCGCAGGGGCAGGCGATGATCAGTACGGCGACGGCGGCCGTGAAGGCCGCGGTGGCGCCGCCGCCCGCGAGCAGCCAGCCGCCCAGGGTGCCGAGCGCGATCAGGATGACGATCGGGACGAAGACCCCGGAGACCCGGTCGGCGAGCCGCTGCACCTCGGCCTTGCCGCTCTGCGCCTCCTCGACGAGCGTGGCCATCCGGGCGAGCTGGGTGTCGGCGCCGACGCGGGTGGCCTCGACGACCAGCCGGCCGCCGGCGTTGACGGTCGCGCCGGTCACGGTGTCGCCGGCCGTCACGTCCACCGGGACCGACTCACCGGTCAGCATGGAGGCGTCCACGGCCGAACTGCCCTCCACCACCCGGCCGTCGGTGGCGATCTTCTCCCCGGGGCGGACCACGAAGCGGGTGCCGACCGTGAGGCGGTCCGCCGGCATCCGCTCCTCGCGGCCGTCCGGGTGGAGCACGGCCACGTCCTTGGCGCCGAGCTCCAGCAGGGCCCGCAGGGCCGCGCCCGCGGTGCGCTTGGAGCGTGCCTCCAGATAGCGGCCGAGCAGGATGAAGGTCGTCACCCCGGCGGCCACTTCGAGATAGATGGCGGAGGAGGCGTCCGCGCGGGAGACGGCGAGGCTGAACTCGTGCCGCATCCCGTGCATCCCGGCGTCGCCCAGGAACAGCGCCCAGAGCGACCAGCCGAAGGCGGCCAGGGTGCCGACCGACACCAGGGTGTCCATGGTGGCGGCGCCGTGCCGCAGGTTCGTCCAGGCGGCGCGGTGGAAGGGGAGGGCGCCCCAGACGATGACGGGGGCGGCGAGAGTGAGCGACAGCCACTGCCAGTTGTCGAACTGGAGGGCGGGCACCATCGCCATCAGCACCACCGGCACCGACAGGACCAGCGAGACGAGCAGGCGTTGGTGCAGGGCTTCGAGTTCGGCGCGGTGCCGGTCCGCCGCGCTGCCCGCGGGGGTCGGCGGGCCGCCGGGGGACGGAGCCGCCGGGTGGGCGCCCGCGGGCAGTTGCTGCTCCGGCAGCGGCTGTGCCCGCTGTTCCGGCGCGGGCGGTGGTTCGGGCTTGCGCTCGGCCGTGTAGCCGGTCTTCTCGACGGTGGCGATGAGGTCGTCGACGGCGATGCCGCCGGCGAAGTCGATCCGCGCCTTCTCGGTGGCGAAGTTCACCGAGGCGGAGACGCCGTCCATCCGGTTGAGCTTCTTCTCGACCCGGGCCGCGCAGGAGGCGCAGGTCATTCCGCCGATGGAGAGTTCGACCCGCTGTGCGGGCTCCTCGGGGGCTTCCGCCGGGGTCTGGGGTGCCGTACTGGTCATGAGGGTCTCCGGAGGGGAGGGCCGGGCCGTGTGCGGTCCGCGGTGGCGGAGCGGCACGGCCCGGCGCGGGAAGGGCGGCCGGGCCCGGTCAGGCCCTGCCGGCCAGTTCGTAGCCGGCCTCGTCGACGGCGGCGCGGACCGCGGCGTCGTCCAGCGGGGCCTCGGAGGTGACGGTGACGAGACCGGTGGCGGCGACGGCCTTGACGGAGCTGACGCCGTCGAGCGCGGACAGCTCCTCGGTCACCGCACCCTCGCAGTGACCGCAGGTCATTCCGGTCACCCGGTACGTGGTGGTGGCGCTCATGGTCTTCTCCTCGGTAGGGATCTGCGGGGCGGAGACCCGGCCCGGGCCATGGCTGCCGAAGCCCGCCGGGTGCTCCACCGGCCTCCACTATACCCCTAGGGGTAAGTGCTCGACGGGTGGGGCGGGGGCGTGCGCGGGCGCGGGTTCAGTCGGTGGCGGGCGCCTCCGTACCGACGAGCGGGGCGAGGTAGCGGTGGAGCGCCGCCTTCAGTTCGGCGACATACGCCTCGCGCTCCGCGCCCTCGTGGCTCATGGCCAGCTCCATCCCCGAGGTGAAAAAGGTGTAGGCCAGCATGGCCGCGCGTGCGCACTGCTCCGGGGGCAGGCCGGGGGCGCGCAGGGCGATCAGCTCGGCCGTGCGGGCCCGGAAGACGCTGTCGAGCGCCGCGTGCTCGTCGGCGAGGGCCGCGGGCGCCCCGGGAGCGTGCATGAGGGCGAGCGAGGCGGGGTTGTGGCAGATGAAGCCGGTCAGCGGGTCGACGATCCGGTCCAGGGCCTCCGCCAGCGGCAGCATGGCGTTCTCCGGGGTGAAGACCTGGCCGTGGGTCTCGCGCATCCGGTCCAGCAGGCGCCCGCCGAGCTCGATGGCGATGGCCTCCTTGTTGGGGAAGAACTGGTAGAGGGTGCCCGGGGAGACACCCGCCTCCCGGGCGATGGCGTTGGTGCTGGCCCCGTCGTAGCCGTGGTCGCCGATGACCCGGGCGGCGGCTTCCAGGAGCTGCTCGATGCGGCGCTGCCCGCGGGCCTGGCGGCGGCGCCGCGGTCTGGCGGAGGCCGGCGGCCGCTCCGTGCCGGGCCCGGACGGGCCGCTGCCGCCCTGCTGCTTCCCGGAGGGCTCCTCGCCGGCGGCCGGCTCTCCGCCGGCCGCCCCCGGCCGCTTCCCCGGTGCCGTCGGCTGCTTCTCGGACACGCGCCTCTTCCCCGGATTCTCCGCCCGCCCGGCGGCGGTTGACAAATGCGAGCGGCTACTCGCATTCTTGGGAACGCGAGCGGTCGCTCGTGTTTGCCAAGTCTATTGGCAATCGGGGGAAGGGGACACCTGCGCCATGTCTGCTGTCAACGGCCGCGCCCGCGGCTGGACCCGGATCGTCACGGCCCGGCCGAGACTGTCCCTGCTGCTCGCTCTCGTCGTCACGGCCCTGGCCGTGTTCGCGGGAAGCGGCGTCGCGGACCGGATGGGCAGCGGCGGCTTCGAGGCGCCGGACGCCGAGTCCACCTTCGCCACCGAGGAGCTCGACCGGCGCTTCCCCGCCTCCGGGCCCAATCTGCTCCTTCTCGTCGACGGCGGGGGCGCCTCCGTGGACGACCCGGCCGTCGTCGCGGAGGGCCGGGAGCTCGCCGAGCGGCTGGCGGGGGAGCGGTCCGTCACCGGCGTCACCTCCTACTGGGCCACCGGCTCACCCGCGCTGCGCGCCGAGGACGGCCGGCAGGCCCTGATCACCGCCCGGATCGAGGGCGACGAGAAAGCCGTGAACCGCACCCTGGAGCGCATCGCTCCCGCACTCCGGGGGGAGCACGGCCCCGTCGAGGTGTCGATCGGCGGCCGGGCCGCCATCCAGCACGAGCTGCAGACCACCGTCCAGGAGGATCTGCTCCGGGCCGAGTTGATCGCCCTGCCCGTCACCCTCGTGCTGCTGATCATCGTCTTCGGCAGCGCCGTCGCCGCCCTGCTGCCGCTGCTCATCGGCGTCGTCGCCATCCTGGGCACCAACGCGGTGCTGCGCGGGCTCACCGAGTTCACCGATGTCTCCGTCTTCGCGCAGAACCTCACCACGGCGCTGGGCCTCGGACTCGCCATCGACTACGCCCTCTTCATCGTCCGGCGGTTCCGCGAGGAGCTGGCCGGCGGTGCCGGGCCGCTGCCCGCCATGGGCACGACCCTGCGCACCGCCGGGCGGACGGTCCTCTTCTCCGCGCTGACCGTCGCCGTCTCGCTGGCCGCGATGCTGGTCTTCCCGCAGTACTTCCTGCGCTCCTTCGCCTACGCCGGCATCGCCGTGGTGCTGCTGGCCGCGCTGGCGGCGCTGTCCGTACTGCCCGCCGCGCTGGTGCTGCTCGGCCCCCGGGTGAACGCCCTGGACCTGCGCAGGCTGCTGCGCCGGGGCCGCCCCGCCGGACCGGACACCGGCGAGGGCTGGGCCCGTACCGGCCGACTGGTGATGCGCCGGGCACCGTTCTTCGCGATCGGCACCACCGCCGTCCTGCTGCTGCTCGGAGCCCCCTTCGCCGGGGCGACGTTCGGCACCGTCGACGACCGGCAGCTGCCCGTCACCGCCGAATCCCGCGTCGTCCAGGACCAGCTGCGGGAGGGCTTCCCGGGCTCGCCCGGCGGTGCGGTGGAGGTGCTGGCCGAGGGCGGCCCGTCGGCCCGGGAGCTGGCCGAGTACAGCGCGCGGATATCCCGGCTGCCCGATGTCCTGCGGGTGGACGGACCCACCGGGCAGTACGCCTCCGGGGAGCGGGTCCGCGAGCCGGGCCCGGCCGAGGCCGCCCGCACCGCCGGGGACGCCGCACAGATCAGCGTGCTGCCGCGCGGCGAGGCCGTGGACGCCGCCGGCCAGGAGCTGGTGCGCGAGGTCCGCGCCGAGAACGCGGAAGCCCCGTTCGACGCCTCCGTCACCGGTACCGCCGCCGTCCTCGTCGACACCAAGGACGCCATAGCCGACCGGCTGCCCTGGGCGCTCGCGGTCATCGTGCTCACCACACTGCTGCTGGTCTTCCTCCTCACCGGCAGCGTGCTGATACCGCTGCAGGCCGTGGTCCTCAACGCCCTCAGCCTCACGGCGATGTTCGGCGCCCTGGTGTGGGTCTTCCAGGACGGGCATCTCTCCGGGCTGCTGGACTTCACCGCGACGGGTGACATGGAGACCACGCTCCCCGTGCTGATGTTCTGTGTCGCCTTCGGCCTGTCCATGGACTACGGCGTCTTCCTGCTCTCCCGGATCAAGGAGGAGTACGACCGCAGCGGCGACCATCAGGGTGCGGTGGTCTTCGGCCTCAGCCGCACCGGTGGGCTCATCACCGCGGCCGCGCTGATCCTCGCCGTGGTGATGATCGCCATCGGAGCCTCCCGGGTCACCAACACCAAGATGCTCGGCCTCGGTCTCGCGCTGGCCGTGCTGATGGACGCCATGGTGGTGCGCACGCTGCTGGTCCCGGCGGTCATGCGGCTCACCGGCAAGGCCACCTGGTGGGCTCCGCGCCCGCTGCGCCGGCTCCACGCCCGTTTCGGGCTGAGCGAGGGGGAGGGCGCGGCTCTCCCCGAGCAGCGGAACGGGGAGGCGGCGCAGAGGGCTGACGAGACGGCGGGCGGGGCCGCGCAGCCCGGTGGGAGCGGCGCGGCCGGACGGGAGAAGAAGGGCGGTGGCACCGAAGGAGACGGCGGGGCCGGTGGGGCCGAGCCGGAGCGGGCGGACTCGGGGGCTCAGCGGTAGAGAGCCGGTGGTCCGGTGAGGGCGACGGGCACCCGTCCCCCTCCGGACTGGGCCCGCACCCCGGCCTCGCAGACGGCGGCGACCGCGTACCCGTCCCAGACGCTCGGTCCGGTGACCTCGCCCCGGCGGGTCGCGTCCACCCACTGCTGCACCTCGCGGTCGCAGGCGTCCTCGAACCGCACCACATGGTCCTGGGCGATCTCCCCGCCCCAGCGGCCCGCCGCCCGGGTCACCATGGCGTCGCCCGTCGCCCGTCGCCCGTCCCCGTCGCCCGCCCGCCCGCCCTAACCGCAGCTCGCTGCATCTGCGGGTCCGTTCCGCGATCGGGAACGGCCGGTCCGGATCGCAGGGATACATGTCCTGCTCGACGATGGCGAAGAGGTCGATGCCGAGCCCCTGCGCGGCGTTGAGCACCGCTCCGTGACCCCGGCCGCGCGCTCGGCGGGCCCGGAAGCGGCGCCGGAGGCGGACCGGAACCCGGACCCGGACGCGCGTCCGGAGGCCCCCGGCCCGGCCGCCGGAGTCCGGAGCCGCACGGATTCCGCACGGATGCCGTACGGATGGCGGGCCCGCGCCGGGGTGAATCCCGGGCCCGTGCCGGGTGGCTCGCGCGTCCGTGATCTTCCCAGCTCAGAGGCGGTGCGGCGGCCCGGCGCGTGGAGGCGCCGAGCCGGGTGGGCCGTGTGTCGTAACCAGCCGACGCGCCGTTTAGCCTGGGCTAAAGGTGGCATGCTGGCGGCAGAGACCTCGCCGTCCCAAGGACCATGCCGATCTGGGGGGTTGACACCATGCCATTCATGGCGCGTGGCGAGAGCGAGACCGAGGCGGCCGCCGCGAGGCTGGCACGGCAGGCGGCCACCGCTCTGGCCGGCGAGCTGGCGGCCCGTGGGCTCTCCCGCGCCGATCTGGCGAGGCTCATGGGCGTCAGCCCGGGCAGGGTCAGCCAGATTCTCTCCGGTGACGCCAACCTCACCGTCCGGTCCCTGGCGGGCGCCGCCGCCGCGCTGGGGGCCTGTGTGGAGATCCGGTTCACGGAGCCGCCGCGCCCCCAGGACGCCCCGCGCTCGAGCGAGACCGGGGGCGACGGCGCGTCAAGCCTGCGCGGTGGCGTCGTCCGGTCGCGGCTCTGACGCTCCCGGCGCCGTGCGCCTGCCCCGGCCGTCCCGGACCCGGCCGAACCACCGCCGGTGGGGGCGCCGCTGGGACGGCAGCGGAGCGTCCCGGCGGCTGCCCGCCGGCGCCGCCCCGTCCAGGAGTTCCAGCAGCCGCCGCCGGTCGGAGCGCCGGCCGAGCAGATAGGCCACCCGCAGCAGCAGCTTGCAGCTGTGCAGCGCTGCACCCCAGGCCCGCAGGCTCTCCACCCGCTCCGCCTCGCCGCGGTCGCGGCGCGGTTCGGGAAGGCCGTCGCGGCCGGGTGCCCGGCAGGCCCCGCCGGTCCGGGCGTCGGTCTCGATGGCCTGCTGGAGTGCCGCTTCCGCCTCGGCGAACCGCTCGTCCGTGAGCTTGCGGCCCGCCTTGTCCGGATGGCGGGCCAGCAGGTGCAGCCGCACCGCGTGGACGAAGATCTGCATCTGGTACGGGTCCCTGATGCCGCTCACCATGTCGTCGCACCAGTCGGCGCAGTCCGTCTCCATCCGGGCCTCCAGCCGTTCGAGAAGGTGGGCGGTCCCCAGGGTGAGGAAGCTCAGGAACGGCTTGGTGGTGTCCGGCTGTACGGCCCGTCCGCGGCGCAGCACCCCGGCGCCGGTGGCCACCCCGACGGCGGCGGCCGGCACCTCGGAGAGCAGCGGGAGCAGGGCGATCACCAGCAGGGCGATGGCGGCCATGGCCCCGACCACGGCGGCCGACAGCAGAACGGACTGCCGGGTTCCCAGCAGCCGCCCCTTGCCGTGGTACTGCCGCACCAGGCAGATCCAGGCCACCAGTCCGCTCAGCCCGGCGGGCAGGGCCCACTGCGGGAGGAACGGTGACGGAAACCAGCTCATGTGCGGCCCCACGGCTCTGCGGAGGACAACGGAACCGGGTACCCCGGGTCCGCTCGGCCGGGGGGATCCCCTCGGCCCGCCACCGGGCCGTCTTCCGGCCGGGCCTTCCGGAAGGGCGTCCCGGCCCGCTGGACTGCCGCGGTGTTCCCGGGGGCGGTCTCATCAGCCCACCGGATGACAGTACCGGTTCGTTAAATTCCTCCCATCATGCACCTTTAGATCGTCTTTGGCCGCCCGCGGCCCGCGCGACGCGGCCGCGAGAGGAGCGGGACGCCCTTTCCGCCCGAACGGACGTTCCCGTACGGGTGCCGTGTGTACCGCGTCCGCTGTACGCCGCCCCCGGGATGTACGCCGCTGAGAGGGGATGGGAGGGGACGCGGGTCCTACCCGGGGCAGGTGTGAAGCCGACGGCGCTGCGTAGGCTCAAGGGCATGGATTCTCGACAGTCCCGGACTCCCGGGCCGCTCAGGCTGCCCCGGCGGCTCCGGCCGCTCCGGTCACCCCGAGGCCGGGGACGGCTGGCCGCCGGAGCGGTGGCGGTGGCCCTCGTCGCGGGCGCGGGCACCTGGGCCGCCGTCGCCGGCGAACCGGCCGCCGTGCACCGCGCGGACCGGTATCTGACGATGCCCGCCCCCGGTGGCGACGCGGACGGAGACGGCGAGGGCGCCGCGGCCCGCCGCAGCGTGCGGATCGACACCTCCTTCTACACCTCCGGCCCCGCCTCCGAGCGGCGTCCCGCGGTGCTGCTCGGGCACGGCTTCGGCGGCAGCAAGAAGGACCTGCACGAGCAGGCCGAGGGTCTGGCCCGGGACGGTTACGCCGTCCTCACCTGGTCGGCGCGCGGCTTCGGGAAGTCCACCGGCCGGATCGGGCTCAACGACAAGGAGAACGAGGTCGCCGACGTGCGGCGGCTCGTGGACTGGCTGGCGACCCGCCCCGAGGTCCGGCTCGACGCCGACGGCGACCCGCGCGTCGGCATCGCCGGAGCCTCGTACGGCGGCGCGATCTCGCTGCTCGCGGCCGGGCACGACCAGCGCATCGACGCCATCGCCGCCCAGAACACCTACTGGGACCTCTCCGAGGCGCTCTTCCCGGACGGCGTCTTCAAGAAGCTCTGGTCCGGCATCTTCTTCACCACCGGCTCGACCCCCGTCCCCACCGACATGGGCCCGTCCCCCGAGGACGCGCCGGACGGCGGCGGAGCCGGCCAGGGCACGGGCGGCGCGGGTGACACGGGCGCCACCGGCGGAGGCGGCGGGGGCCGCGCCCCCGAGGCGCCCTTCCAGCCGGAACCCCTCACCGGGGACCGCTCCTGCGGGCGCTTCGAGACGGCGCTGTGCGAGATGTACGAACGGGTGGCCGTCGCCGGGAAGCCGGACGCGGAGGCCGAGAAGCTGCTGCGGGAGCGCAGCCCCGTCACCGTCGGCGACCGCATCAAGGCCCCCACCCTCGTCCTCGGCGGGCAGGCCGACTCCCTCTTCCCGCTGAGCCACGCCGACGCCATGGCCCGGCAGATCAAGGAAAACGGCGCGCCCGTTTCCGTCGACTGGCTCGCGGGCGGACACGACGGCGGCGACCAGGAGACCGAACGGGTCCGGCAGCGCGTCGGCGCCTGGTTCGACCGGCACCTGAAGGGCGACGAGGAAGCGGACACCGGGGCCGCCTTCCGGGTCAGCCGCACCGGAGGCTTCGACTCCACCAACGGTCGGGTCCAGCTGAGCGGCGCCACCGGCGACCGCTACCCCGGCCTCGACGGCGACAAGACCCGCACGGTCCGGCTCACCGGACGCGAACAGACCGCGGCCAACCCGGCCGGCGGCACCCCCGCCGCCGTCTCCTCCGTCCCCGGCCTCTCCGGAGCGGCGGCCCAGCTGACGGCCTTCGGCGCCGGCGTGGCCCTGGACTTCCCCGGCCAGGCCGCGGCGTTCGACTCGGAACCGCTCACCTCCGCCGTCCGCGTCACCGGCGCCCCGACGGCCCGGGTGCGCGTCGCGTCCTCCACGGACGACGCGGTGCTCTTCGCCAAGGTGTACGACGTGGGGCCCGGCGGCAGCCAGCTGCTGCCCTCCCAGCTCGTCGCCCCCGTACGGGTGGAGGGAGCGGGAGAGGACGGCGGCCGCACCGTCGAGCTGCGCCTCCCCGTCATCGACCACAAGTTCGAGGCCGGGCACCGTATGCGGCTCGTCCTCTCCGCCACCGACATGGGCTACGCCTCACCGCTGGAGCCCGCCGAGTACCGCGTCTCCCTGGCGGACACCGACCTCACCGTGCCCACCGCCCCGGGCCTGGCCGGCGAGAACAGCGGCCTGCCCGGCTGGGTCTGGGGCCTGCCGCTCGCGGGCGCCGCCCTCGGCGCCGTCCTGCTGGTCACCGGCCGCCGCCGCGTCACCACCCCCGCGCCCGACCCGGAGCTCGCCGGCGTACCGCTGGAGATCACCGGACTCGGCAAGCGCTACGCCAAGTCGGCCGACCGGTACGCCGTCCAGGACCTCTCCTTCCGGGTCGAACGCGGCCAGGTGCTCGGCCTCCTCGGCCCCAACGGCGCCGGCAAGACCACCACCCTCCGGATGCTCATGGGACTCATCACCCCCGACGCGGGCGAGATCCGCGTATTCGGGCACGCGATCCGGCCCGGCGCGCCCGTGCTCTCCCGGGTGGGCGCGTTCGTCGAGGGCCCCGGCTTCCTGCCGCACCTCTCCGGCCGCGCCAATCTGGAGCTGTACTGGCAGGCCACCGGCCGCCCCGCCGACGAGGCGCACCTGGACGAGGCCCTGGAGATCGCCGGACTCGGCGACGCACTGGAGCGCGCCGTCCGGACGTACTCCCAGGGCATGCGGCAGCGGCTGGCCATCGCCCAGGCCATGCTCGGCCTGCCGGACCTGCTGATCCTCGACGAACCGACCAACGGCCTCGACCCGCCGCAGATCCGGGAGATGCGGAACGTCATGGTCCGCTACGCGGCCGGCGGCCGCACCGTGATCGTCTCCAGCCATCTGCTGGCCGAGGTCGAGCAGACCTGCACGCATCTGGTCGTCATGGACCGGGGCCGGCTCGTCAGCGCCGGACCGGTCGCGGAGATCACCGGCTCCGGCGACACCCTGCTGGTGGGCGTCGCGGGCGGACCGGTGTCCGACGAGAGCGTGGATGCGGTGGCGGCCCTGAAGGGCGTGGACTCCGTGGTCCGCGCCGAGGAAGGGCTGCTGGTCCGGCTCGACGGCATGACCGCCTCGCAACTCCTGCCCGAACTCGTACGGCTCGGCATCCCCGTCGACCGGGTCGGCCCGCACCGCCGCCTGGAGGACGCCTTCCTGACCCTGATCGGAGGTGCCGCATGACCGGCCCGACGGAACGACCCGCAGGCAGCGCACCGGACCCGGGAGCCGCAGCCGCGAACGGCGACGGCGGCAAGCCGCCTGCGGGAGCGGCGAACGGCGCGACGCGCGCCGGTGCGGCGAAAGCCGGTTCGGCCAACGGGGCGACGGCGAACGGAACCACGGCCACGCCCGCCGGGGCCGCCTCCACCGCTGTCGCGGAACGGGGTCCGCCCCGACCGGCGGCGCCGCCCCGAGACGGCCCCGGCTACCGCCCCCGCCACACCCTGCCCCTGCGGGTGGAGGCGGTACGGCAGCTGCGCCGCCGCCGGACGCTCGTCGTCTACGGCATCCTCGCCGCCCTGCCGTTCATCCTCATCGCGGCCTTCGCCATCGGCGGGGACCCGGACGAGCGCGGGGGCAACGGCCGCATCTCGCTGATCGACACCGCCACCGCCTCCGGCCTCAACTTCGCCATGGCGTGCGTCTTCGTCTCGGCGGGCTTCCTGCTGGTGGTGCCGGTGGCGCTGTTCTGCGGGGACACGGTCGCGTCCGAGGCGAGCTGGTCGTCCCTGCGCTATCTGCTGGCGTCACCGGTGCCGCGCTCGCGACTGCTGCTGAGCAAGCTCACCGTGGCGCTGGCGTTCAGCGCGGCCGCGATGATCCTGCTGCCGCTGGTCGGCCTGCTGGCGGGCACGGCGGCGTACGGCTGGGGCGGCCTGGAGCTGCCGACCGGGGGCTCGCTCGACCCGGGCACGGCGCTGGTGCGCCTGTCGATCGTCGTCGCGTTCGTCTTCGTCAGCCAACTGGTCACCGCCGGCCTGGCGTTCTGGCTCTCCACCGTCACGGACGCCCCGCTGGGCGCGGTCGGCGGCGCGGTCGGCCTGACCATCGTCGGCAACGTCCTCGACGCGGTGACGGCCCTCGGCGACTGGCGCCAGTTCCTGCCCGCACACTGGCAGTTCGCCTGGGCCGACGCCCTCCAGCCGCAACTGGAGTGGGGCGGCATGGCCCGCGGCGCCGCCGTCTCCACGGCCTACGCCCTGGTCCTCTTCGCCCTGGCCTTCCGCCACTTCCGCGCGAAGGACGTGGTGTCCTGACGGGAGGAGCGGGCCGGGGACGCCGTAAGGAAGGTCCGTCCGCAAGCGCTCCCCGGCTACGCTCGACCCATGACGGAGTGCGTACAGGTCCACACGGCCACCGAGACCCGCGAGGCGGCGGTGGCGCTGGCCAGGAGCGCGACCGAGGCGCGGCTGGCGGCGGGTGCGCAGGTGGTGGGTCCCGTGGCGTCGCTGTTCTGGCATCTGGGCGAGTTCGGCGAGGGCGAGGAATGGCAGGTCGTCCTCAAGACCACCACCGCCCGTTATCCCGAACTCGAGGCACACCTGCTGGAGCACCACCCCTGGGACAGCCCGGAGATCGTCGCGGTGCCCATCGTCGCGGGCGCCGCAGCATGTCTCGACTGGGTTGCCCGCAGCGTGGCGCAATGTGTCAGACGGTCACCCTCTCCAGCAGATCCGCGACGGGCGTAAGTGACCGGTGCGGGCTCAGCCTGGTCAGCAACTCCCTCGCACGCTGTCGCGGACGGACCGACCCGACCCCGGCCGCGAGGTCGAGGGCGGTGCCGACCACCACGGCGGAGTGCTCGATCTCCCCGGCGTCGAGGTAGGCGTGCGCGAGCCAGGTGAGGTACAACGCCTTGTCCCGCGCATGGGTGTCATCAAATCCGGAAAGCGCCTCCTCAAGCACCGGCACGGCCCGCAGAGGCCGACGCAGCTCCGTCCAGCAGCGGCCCTTCATGATCTGCAGTTCGCGATCGTCCACCCACGAGGACCAGTGAGGAACGGGACTTTCGCCGTTCCGCTCGCCCAGGGCTTCTTCCGCGTCGCTCAACGCCTGCTCGGTCTCCTTCGGCTGCCCGGCCTTGGCGTGGGCCCACGCCCGGCGTTCGTGGAGCAGTGCCCGCACGCTCGACGGGGCGTCCCGCCCCGCTGCCTCGCAGGAAGCGGCGGCCGTGGCGACACCGGAAGCGTCGGAACTCACCTGCTGATAGGCGAGAAACGCCAGCGAGTTGCCCGCGAGTGCCCGGTCCCCGGCTTCCGTGGCCGCCCGGTGGGCCCGGCGGTACAGGGTCGATGCCTCGGCCTGGCGGCCCGCGTCGAAAGCTGCCCAACCCGCCTGCTGTGCCTGCTCGGCCAGGACACCGAGCAGCTTGCGGCCGACCGGTTCGGTGTAGGAGCAGGTACGGACCAGGTGCAGTGTGGTCGTCACCTCACTCCGGTAGAGCCGTCGTGTGTCAGCACCACCGAGCACGTCGTCGAGCGCCCGCAAGCGAGCGGTCCGGCGCTGGAGTTGCCGTACGTCCTGTTCTCCGATGCGGCGGCCCCGCGCGACCTCCGGTGGCATGAGTGCGCCACCCGTGACTCCTATGGTGGTTGCGAGGAAATCTCTGCGCTGCACTTCGTCTCCTTGGTCCGTGGCCCCTGGGTCGCCGATTCTGGAAACGTGGTACCGGGTAGCAACAGGCGGCGGAACTCCCTCCGGAGAGAACACGGGGACCACGGCTCCCGATGCCTTCTCCCAGGGACGGGGTGCGAGCCCAAGTAGATGACCAGGGATACGCAGCCCGTCGGCGATCTTCGCGATCTTCTCGTAGGTGGTGACGGAGCCCTGACCGCGGGCGAGTCTGCCCACACGCTCCGGCTTGATCTCGCAGGCGTCGGCGATTTTGAGGAAGCTGATACCACCCCACTGCCGCGCGAGCTTGAACACCTGGCCGAAGTCATGCCGCCTCAGGGCAGCCCGGACGTCGGTACGACCGAGTACGTGTTCCGGTAAAGCCGCTGAGAAGTGCCCAGACATGTCGTTCCCCGAGATTGCCCGAACAGAAGGGATACCAGCTCGCCGCCCGGTGGAGAGTCCCCATCATGGGTACCCCTTTCGCCGGGAATCCACGGCTCTCCCGGACCAGCATCCTCTGGGGCATGCAGAAACACCAGAAAACGCTCAACGGTGTCGAAGTGGTGCGCCGTTGGACCTGCCACCCTCGTTCCGTACGACTGGCTCGGGCCGAGCTGAGCAGGGCACTCGCTGCCTGGGCCCTGACCGAGATCGAGGACGCCGCACTCGTGGTCCTGTCAGAGTTGGTCACGAACGCCGTGCGGCACGCCCGGATTCCGTCCGGCCGAGAGATCGAGACCCGGTACGCACTGGTCGGTGTCGGCCTGCGCATTGAGGTTCACGATGCCGCTGAGGCCCGGCCGCGG
Organism: Streptomyces sp. MNU89; assembly: GCF_020982505.1. Classification (NCBI taxonomy): domain Bacteria; kingdom Bacillati; phylum Actinomycetota; class Actinomycetes; order Kitasatosporales; family Streptomycetaceae; genus Streptomyces; species Streptomyces sp. MNU89. The sequence goes on from NZ_JAJKLL010000001.1 coordinate 5,055,011, forward strand.
AGACTGGCGGTCGGCGCCGACGCCGAGAACGGCCGCGGACTCGCCCTGGTGGAAGCTCTGGCCGACGAGTGGGGCATCAGCGATCGGGTCGGCTGCGGAAAGGCGGTGTGGGCGGTCGTGTCGGCTGCGCCAGGGGTGGGACGCAGCGAGTCGGCGGGCGTGGCGGAGCGAGTGCCCGTCGGTGGCACGGGCGGCTGACGCATGGCGCTGTTCGGCACGTCAAACAGCGGGAGTTGTGCCGGCCGTTCACGCCTCGTGGGGCTGGTTGATGTACGGCTGTTCCCGGGAACCCAGAGCCACCCCGGGCGAGTGGCAGCGGGGTGGCTGCCTGCCGTGTTGGACGACTGCGGCACCGGGCCGGACAGACAGGCCGGCTCCGGTCAGTAGTAGCCCTTACCGCCGTCCAGCAGTTCGCGGATGATGTCCATGTGGCCGGCGTGGCGGGCGGTTTCCTCGGTCATGTGGATGAGCATCCAGCGCAGGCTGGCCTGGGCGGACGTGAAGTCGGGGTGGCGGCCGGTCTCGTCGAGGGAGTGGGCGGCGATGATCTCGTCCGAGATCCTGCACTGCCGGTCGTAGTCGGCGAGGAGCTGGGCCAGGGGTATGCCTTCGGCCATCATGTCGACGTCCTCCGGGTCCTCGGAGAACTGCGGTCCGTCGGCCGGGCGTCCGAGGAAGAGCACCTCGAACCAGGTCTGCTCGGTCCAGCGCAGATGGGAGACGATCCCCGCCATCGTCATCAGCGGTGAGTCCGGCAGGAGTGAGCGGTGGGCGTCGGCGTCCGACAGCCCTTCGCACTTCATGTGGATGATCGCGCGCTGCATGTCGAACCAGCCGAGAAGCTGGGTCCGTTCATCCGCTGAGAAGGGAGGCCGCTCACGAGGGGGAGTCATGAGCGGTGACGATACCCGGCGGCGGGTCGCCGCCGCATGAGGTTTTCCGCAAGCTTGCTCGAATGGTCACCAGAAAAGGGGAGCGGCCAGGGAGCACAGGATCGCGCAGAGGGTGAGAGAATCCGCCCAGATGTCCAAAACGAAGCCTGTGGAGGATTGGGCGTCTTTCATTCTCCTCTGCTTGCCAACTTCCGCCTTAATCTGGGCTGCCGCCTTTGCGGAGGTCTTGAAAATTCCGTCTATGAGGGAACCGGCGAACCCGACGGATAGGTACCCTTCTCCTCCGGATTTCCTATTGGACCAGGAATGAACAATGAGAGACCCGGATGAGGCATGCTCGATCTCTCTGATGTCCCCGTAAGGTATGTCGTGCCACCTGAGGGGATTGACGATGACCAAACTAGACTTTTTCAAGTGCACCCGGGATCGGAAAATGCGCACGCAAAGACCGCCGGTCAGCAACATGAGCGCGGAAGCGATAAGAGCTTGTCCGCTCGATGTCTTTGACCCTTCGATCCCTACGTATATGGCTGTGCCGACGGCGGCTAGCCAGAATGTGACGGCGTAGAACCGAAAGGTTTTCCTCTGCAGGGTCCGCCCCCCGAGAATTCTCCGGAACTCAATCCTGATTCCGGCCACCTCGAATATTCGATTAATCTTTCGGATTTTGTCCTGCCAAGCCATCAGCACGATCCCATCAGCTTTCCGGCACTGTAGGAGCCCGCACCGCAATAACCGAAGTTGAAGGCCGTGTTGGTTCCCAAGTTTTTGACTGTGGGGACGAAGGAGCGAGTGACGGGGCGCATGATGGCGTGCTTTGTTCCTGATGCTGCACGTATCATCTTCATGCCAGTTTCTCGGACCCACGGCTTACCCCAAACCGCTTGCCGCAAGGTGGCTCCGCCCCAATGGGCGTACTTGATCGCTGCAAGCCCTCCTAGGCTCGTCCATATTCCGTTCATAGCGAGATCTTTGAAGTGCATTTCGCCGGTGGTCGCAAGGTCGCCGGCGAAAAATGCGGCACTCGCTGCTGCTCCAGCTGCGATGCAAGCGCCTGCTGAGGCGATGACGCAGGCAGTGAAAGCAGCCGCAGGGATTATCTCGCTCTTCCAGGTTTCCCACGAGCTCAAACTGTCCGCAGCGCTGCTGAAATTACCCTGGATGAGGTTCTTCCAGAAGCTCTGATCCTTTTCATTCTCTTTCTGTCGCGCTTCGGCGGCTTTGCGTTGGCGTTCTATGCGCTTTTGTTTTTCGATGGCGGCGGAGCGGGCTTTTTGGGCGGCGGTGGGGGCGGTGACGCCTTGGTTTTTGGTGTAGACGTGTTGGTAGCCGGTGTTTTGTTGGATGGTGTAGTTGGGGGAGATGGTGCCGCCGCGGGCTTGGGTTTCTCTTTCGTAGTTGTTGCCGAATTCGACTTTTTGGAGGTCGCCGGTTCCGCCGGGGCCGTTGGTGCAGTTGTATTGGCCGCTGGCGCATTCGTCGTAGGCTTCGCCGGTGGGGTCGGCGTAGGTGGCGGGGTTGTTGTTGCCGTAGGTGTAGGGGTTGTGCTGGGTGGGGTCGTTGGTGAGGAGGAGGGGGTCGACGGACAGGAAGCGGCCCAGGTCGGGATCGTACTCGCGGGCGCCGAGGTGGGTGAGGCCGGTGGGGTCGGTGGTGCCGCCGACGAAGCCGCGGTCGCCGGGCCAGTTGGAGGTGCCACTGCTGGAGCGGGGGCTGCCGAAGGGGAGTTGTTTGCGGCGGGTGACGGCTTGGCCGGCGCCCCAGGCGACGGCGATCAGGGCGGTGCCCTGGCGGTCGCCGAAGAGGAAGTGGAGGCCGGAGCTGTTGCGGACGGCGATGGTCTCGCCGCCGTGGGTGTAGTAGCGCGTGGTGGTCTTCGTGCCGGCGCTGGTCGTATTCAGCTCGTTGCCGCCAGGCATGTAGGCGGTCGCTGAGCCGTCGGCTTCCTTGGCGAGCAGGCGGTTGCCGGAGGAGTCGTAGAGGTATTGGGTGGTTTTGCCGTTCTCGGTGAGGGTGGCGAGTCTGCCCTCCGGGTTCCAGGTGAGCTGCTGGTTCCGGGGTCCGCCGGTGCGGCTTTCGGTGTTGCCGGCCTCGTCGTAGGCGAAGGTTTCCGTGGTCCCGTCCTCGGGCCCGCCAGCGGTGGTTACCGAGCGCAGGGCATGCGGGTTGTCCGGGGACGACGCGTAGTGGAACGCTGAACCGCACCGGAGCATGCCGACGCCGTGGGCTCCCGCCCGATGCGGACAGGAACCCACGGCGCGCTGCGCGAGGGCCGTCAGCTGATGGCCTGGTAGCCCGTCCAGTCCCCCGCCAGCTCAACCTTTCGCTTGTGGTCAGTGCCGGGATCCAGATAGGCGACGAGGATGTTGGTGCTGCTGCGGGTGTACCAGAGGTCGAACCCCCCGCTGTGATCGGCATCGCCGGGCGATGTGATCAGCGGGTTGGCCGCCACGGTGAAGCTGGTGCCCGCCTGTATCTTGTTCGACTCGTCGGTGAGCCAGTCTCCGTACTCATCGGCACCCTGATGAATGAAGAGATCGCCGGTGGCACGGTCGCGTGTGGCGAGATCCACCCGGCCGTCTCCATCGGTGTCACCAGGAGCGATGAGGTCCTGTTCCGCCCAGGCCTCGGAGGCGAGCAGCACGGGCTCGCGATCGGAGTCCAAGCGGGTGTCGGGAGCGCCGAAGTACAGCCAGACCCAGTCGCCTTCCTTCACGAGCAAGTCTGGGTAGCCCGGCTGATCGGCTGTGCCGTCACCGTCGATGTCGAGCGGGCCGTCGACGTCCCCGATGGCCAGGATCTGGTCGGCGTTCTGCCAGTGGTCGTTCCCGTCCTCGTAGACCGTGAGTTCCCGGCGGTCGCTGTCCTCACCCGCGCAGTTGGTGCAGGCAAAACCGTAGCCGTTGTTCGGGTGGAGCCACAGACGACTGGTCCCGTCGGCCTCACGGCTCAGGGCGATGAGATCCTCATAGCCGTCCCCGGTCCAGTCACCGCGGTGGGTGATCTCTGTGTCGTTCCAGAGGATGTTGGACGCGGTCTTGGCGTTGTCCGTGACACTGCCGTCGCCCGCGCCGTAGTAGCGGTGCAGGTCACCGTCCTTGTCCACGGCCCACAGGTCCGGGTTGCCGTCGCCGTTGATGTCTCCGGGCTTGTCGGCTTCCGCGAGTCCGTTCGCGTAGAAGAGATAGCCGACCTGGTCGGATCTGTTGCCCACCTTGTCCAGGCTGCGGGCGTACAGGACGTTGGCCCCGGCACTGGACGGAGTGATCTTGACGGTGACGCTCCCGCCCGCGGTGCCCGGCGATGCGCTGCGCACAGCCGGCTCGGAGTCGGTCCAGTACTCATACTTCGCGACGTCCGCCACTCCACCACTGGAGAGCGTGAAGGAACCCTCCGTCCGCACGGAGCCCGTCACGGAGGGCCAGCCGTCGCTGCCGTCGGGGAACTGCGTGGAGGTGACGCCGGGCGGGGTGCTGGGCCGGTCGGGATCGAAGACGAAGCGGCAACCCGGGGCACCAAGGGTCGGCGTCCAGTCGGAGGACAGCTTGCCATCGCTGGCCTGTGCCTTCCAGGAGAAGTTGCCGCTCGCCGTGGCGATATGCGGGGAGAGTGTGCCCTTCGTGACTTTGAGTTTCGCCACGGTGCCGGACGTCACGGCGACCGTCTTGTCGACGATCAGGACACCGTTCGGATCACTGTTGGGGTGGTGTCCGGTGGCCCAGAGATGGAACTTGATGTTGACCGTCCCACCGTCCTTGTCCGTGGCCTTGGCCTTCAGGTAGATGTCGGTGTTGCCGATCAACCCGTGCGGAGGTGTGTCTCCGCAACCCTCGTCGTTCCTGGTACTGGGACTGGTGTCCAGCCCTGTGGGTGCTCCCGGACGGGTGTTGTACTCGGTGGAGAAGACGGCGGACTTGGCGTCGAACTTCTTCCAGCCGTACACGTCGGACTCGTTGGACGCCGCGAGCTCAAAGGTGACGGTGTTCCAGTGACTGGCTGCCGCGTCCTTGGCCGCCTGTGTCACGTTGAAGGCGAGGTTGCCCGCAGGGCAGCTGCTGCTCCAGCCCTTGGCGTCGGTGACCGTGGCCATCTTCTCGCGGCGGGTCGGCCGGTTGTTCCACGTGGTCGACGAACCGATCGCCGCAGTACGCCACAGCTCGATCGGCTTGGCCGTGCACGACCAGGACCAGGTGTTCTTGATCCGGAAGGTCGACTTGGAGACGACCTTGTCGGTGCTCCACAGATTCTTGGTGTTCATGCGGAAGTAGGAGCGCGCCAGCCCGTTGGTGTGGTTCTCGTAGCCGGCTCGCGCGGTCGTGGTGCCATATGAACCGTTCGAGTTCTTCCAGCCGTTGCCGTTGTAGTACGAGGTGCTGGGGTACTTCTTGTAGGCGATGGTCCACGCGTAGCGCGACCCGGAGACAGACGGGTCGATGTAGACGGGGTACTGGGTCTCCTCGCCTCTCAGCACGCTCTGATTGGGCGTCAGGGAGAGGGTGTCATCGTTGATTCTGAGGCCTAGGGCCGCGTCACGGGCACCGTGGGGAACCTCGAACTCGTCGACGGGCGGTGCAGAAGCTGCCGTACGCAGGCTTGCCGTCCCGGATGCCGAGACCTGCTCGGTGGTGGTGCTGTCCCACATCAGCGGCGTGGGCGCGGTGAAGATCTCCTGGCCGGCCGGATTGCTCGCGGTGAGGTTGCCGTGGTCGTCGGCCTCGGCACTGAGCCCCTCTGTGGCGAGACCGAAGTCGATCCGGTCCAGTGCGGGGTCGGCGGCGGCCTCCGCCGTCTTGACGACCAGCAGTTGGCCGAAACCGGCGGACCCGGCTTTGAGCTTCAGGTCCACATCGGTCAGGACATCGCGGTAGGTGACGGTGTCGTCCTCGACCACCGGCTCCGGCAGGTCGTGTGGCCAGCTCCATGCCATGCTTCGACCGTCACGCATGACGGTCACGAGCGGTCCGCCGCCTCCACCCGAGAACCGCACGCCCACTTCTGTGGCCTTGGGCGAGTAGGTACCGTCCTCGTTCTCGTGCAGTGTCGTGTCGACGCCGACGAGTCTGCCGCCCTTCCTGACCCACTGCGGCAGGGCGTAGCTGTCCTGGGTGAAGGTTCCCGAGGGGTTCGCGAACACCTGGGAGGTCTCGGTCCGCAGGGACAGGACCTCCGCCGGTTCGCCGGTGTCGGAAGCCTGTTCCAGAGCCTGCGCCTCCTCGGTGAGGGACCGCTCCACGGCCGGCTCCTGCTCCTCGGCGGCTGCGGCAGGCAGCACGGCGAAAAGCGGCGCGCACAGTGCGAGCGCCAATGCCGAACTGATGACTCCACGACGTCTTCGCGGATCGCCGGGGAGCCCTCTCTTAAGTGTCCTCATCGCAGATCCTTTTCATTTCCTTTTCTTCCACATGGAAGCAGAGTGGGCCATCGGGAAGCCACCCTAGACGGAAATGCCCGGAAAGCTAGATGCCCAATAAGTTCCCTTGATCACGCTTGAGGCCGCCCGGTCGGCTGGTCGGTCGGCAGGGCGGTCTTGACTGAACCACCCTGGTCGTCAACAGAACTGATGATGGATCAAAGGGGCGGACCGACCTCAATGGAGGCGAACGGGGCATTCGGTCAATGATTCTCGGTAACGGAGTGATCAAGGTACTTCTGGCCCCTTGGAAGGCGTCACCCGCGGTGCTACGTTCACGATTCCTTTGCATTTAATGAAGACCCTGTGGGGGGAACGGTGATCGGTCACGTGTCCGGCAGGCCGAAGTCGGTATCACGTACTGCCCGGAATTCCTGGCGTGGTATACGGCTGATCGCCGCAACCCTTGTGGCATACCTCCTGGCCGGTTTGCTCGCCGGCCCAGTGGCCGTCGCCGCCGAGTTGCAGCTACGGAAGCTTCAGCAGCCGGACCCGGTACCCGTCTCCGAGGTTGACGCGCGCCGCCTGAACAAGCCGGACGAGGCCGCGAAGAACGACTGGAAGCCGGACAGCAGGGCTGCATGGCCTGCGCCGGGCACGGTGACGACCGCAGTGCCGGGCGCGGGGAAGGGCAAGCAGGTCAAGGCCGGCTCGCTGCCGTTGGCCCTGGAGGCCGCTGAGGACAAGCCCCGGAGCAAGGGTGGGGCCATCGCAGAACGGGTGCAGGTCCAAGTGCTGGACCGCAAGGCCGCCGACAGGGTCGGGACCGATGGTGTCCTGATCGCGGTCCGGGCCCAGGGCGCGAAGAAGGGCACGGATGAGTTCGGGATCGAACTGGACTATTCGGGCTTCGCCGGGATGTACGGCGGTGACTGGGCCTCCCGGCTTGTCCTGCGCAAGATGCCCGACTGCGTGCTCAGCACCCCCCGCAGCAAGGACTGCGCGCCGGGGGAGATCCTCAGCACCCGTAACGACCGCGAGAAGGGCACCCTTTCGGCTGAGGTCGAGACGGATGTCGTCAAGGCCGGAGCCCAGGCCCCGGACGCCCCGGTGGCGTCATCCTCTCCCGGCGCCCGTTCCCTCAGCGGCGCCGTGTCGTCCGGCACCACACTGTTCGCCGTGACCGCAGCGCCCTCGGGTGCTACCGGCGACTTCACCGCCACTTCGCTGGCTCCCTCGGGCAAGTGGGAGGCCGGCGGCTCCTCGGGCGGCTTCTCGTGGACGTACGACATGGAAACCCCCGCAGTGCCCGGCGGTCTGGAGCCGGACCTCGGACTGTCGTATTCCTCCCAGGCGATCGACGGCCGCACCGCCGCCACCAACAACCAGGCCAACTGGATCGGTGACGGCTGGTCGCTCTCGCCGGGGTCCATCGAGCGCCGCTATGTGTCCTGTGAGGACGACAAGGAGGGCGGCAACAACCCCTCCCACAAGGTGGGCGATCAGTGCTGGAAGAAGGAGAACGCCACCCTCTCGCTCGGCGGTTCCTCCAGTGAGCTCGTCAAGGACGACGACACTGGCGAGTGGCGTAAGAAGAACGACGACGGCACCAAGATCGCTCAGCTGAAGAGCACCAACCGTGGCAACGGGGACAACGACGGCGAGTACTGGCGGGTGACCGCGCCCGACGGGACCCGCTACTACTTCGGCTACAACCGGCTGCCCGGTTGGGCAGAGGGCAAGCCGGAAACCAACTCCGCCTGGACGGTCCCGGTGTTCGGCAATCACTCCGGCGAGGCGTGCCATGCTGCCGCGTTCAAGGACTCCTGGTGCCAGCAGGCATGGCGGTGGAACCTCGACTACGTCGTCGACCCGCACTCCAATGCCATGGCCTACTACTGGACCAAGGAGAGCAACCGCTACCAGCGCAACATCAACGCCTCGTACGAGGGCACCCCGACCGACTACACCCGGGGCGGTTACCTCAAGCGGATCGAGTACGGCCTGCGGTCCAACCGCATGTACGCGGACCAGGCAGTGGCCAAGGCCGAGTTCACCGTGGCCGAACGCTGCCTGCCCACGGACACCTTTGACTGCGCTACGGACAAGTTCACCGAAGCCAACGCCAAGAAGTGGCCGGACGTTCCGTTCGACCAGTACTGCGCTTCCGGCGCCACCTGCGAAGGCAATTCGTCGCCCTCCTACTTCACCCGTAAGCGGCTGACCGGCGTCACCACGTCGGCCATGAACGGCGGCGCCTACAAGAAGGTCGACTCCTGGGAGCTGAAGCACGACTTCCCCGCCACAGGAGACGGCACCGACCCGGCACTGTGGCTGGATTCGATCACGCGCACCGGCCACACGGCGGACAGCCCTGTCACACTGCCTGCCGTCTCCTTCCGCGGACAGCAGCTCCCCAACCGGGTGGAAGGCGCGGTCGACGAGATACCGCCGTACAACCGCTACCGCGTGTACGGAGTCGACACCGAAACCGGAGGCACTGTCGGCGTCACCTACTCGGCCCGGCAGTGCGCGGCGGACAACCTGCCCACACCGTCCTCGAACACCAAGCGCTGCTACCCCGTGATCTGGTCCCCGCCGGACGCCCCGGCCGCGGACTACGAGCCGTACCAGGACTGGTTCCACTCCTATGTGGTCACCCAGATCCTGGAGTCCGACAACACCGCGGGAGCGCCCGTCAAGCGCACCGACTACTCCTACCTTGGCGGACTCGCCTGGGCCAAGGGCGACGACGAGTTCACCAAGGCGAAGCACCGGACCTACGGGGACCGCAAGGGATACGAGCGCGTCCAGACCCGGGCCGGCGACCCCGCACAGGGCACCCAGACGCTGAGTGAGACCCGTTACTTCCGGGGTATCACCGGTGCCAAGGTTCCCGACGGCGAGGGCAATGAGGTCACCGACCACGAGGCGTTCGCCGGGATGACCCGTGAGACCGCTACCTACAACGGCGTGGGCGGCGACCTGGTCTCGGCCACCAGTCACATCCCCTGGCGCTCAAGCGCCACCGCAACGCACTCCCGCACGGCGGACGGTCTGCCGGCCGTACACGCCTACCGGACCGGGGTGGAGGAGGACCGCTCCCGCACCACCATCGCCGGCGCGGCGCTGCGGCGCACCGAGACCAGCCGGACCTTCGACTCGTACGGCAAGGTCGACTCGGTGTCCCGGACGGGCGACACCGCGAAGAGCGGCGACGAGCGGTGCACCAGCACCACCTACGCGCGGAACACGGACAAGAACATCCTCACTCTGGTCGCCGAGTCCACCACGGTCGCCAAACCGTGCGGCGCCACACCCGACCTGCCCGGCGATCTCGTCTCGGTGAACCGCTCCTACTACGACGGCGCTACGACACTGGACGCGGCCCCCACCAAGGGCGAAGAGACCCGGCGTGACGAGAACGACGGGGCCGGCACCGGCTTCGTAACCGTCAGCACCGCGACCTACGACGCCTTCGGGCGCCAGACCGCAGCCACCGACGCCTCCGGCGCCACCACAACGATCAGCCGCACCCCGGCCGCCGGCCAGACACCCACCGAGACCGTCTCCACCAACGAACTCGGCCACACGACGACCGAGTTCACCGATCCGCTCCGCGGCACCGTCACCGCCTCCGTCGACGCGAACGACAAGCGCACCGATGTCGAGTACGACGCCCTGGGCCGGGTCCTGCGGGCCTGGGCGCCGGGCTGGGCGAAGGCGGACCACCCCGCACAGCCGTCGGCGGAGTACGCCTACCGGATTTCCCGGACCAGCCCCAACGTCGTCACCGCCAAGACCATCAACCGCCTCGGCGAGTACGACACCGCTTACACCTTCTACGACGGTCTCCTGCGCCAGCGCGAGACCCAGTCCCCCGCCATCGGCGATGCAGGCGGAAGTGTCATCACCGAGAACCTCTACGACACCCGCGGCCAGACATGGAAGACCTACGGTGCCTATTACGCGCCGGTCAAGCCCTCGACGACTCTGCGGGCGGGCGATGACACCAAGGTTCCGGCGGGCGTGGAGATGGAGTACGACGGCGCCGGACGGACGACGGCCGCGATCGCGCTGAAGTTTGGTGACGAGACCAAGCGAACCACGACTGTGCACGGTGGCGACCGCACCACGGTCATCCCCCCTCAGGGCGGCACCGCGACCACCACCATCACGGACGCACTGGGCCGGAAGACCGAGTCGCGGGCCCACACCAACGCCGACCGCACCGAGTTCCAGGCCACCACATACGCCTATGACCGGCGTGGCAACCTGACGAAGATGACCGACCCGTCCGGCACCGTGTGGACCTGGACGTACGACGCCCGGGGCCGGCAGACGGTAGCGGACGACCCGGACAAGGGCCTGACCAGGACCGCCTATGACGACGCGGACCGGCCCTTCAAGGTCACAGACGCCCGGGGCGTCGAACTCACCACGACCTACGACGAGCTCGGCCGGCAGAAGGAACTGAAGCAGGGCAGCGAACTGCGCGCCTCCTGGACATACGACGTCGCTGCCAAGGGTCTGCCCTCCTCCAGCACCAGCCATGTGGACGGCCAGGCCTACGCGACACGCATCAACACCTACAACGACCGCTATCAGCCGACGTCGTCGACCACCACCCTCCCCGCCGGTGCGGGAGCCCTGGCCGGTGACTACACCTGGACCTTTGGCTACAACAAGTACACCGGCACTCAGGAGTGGATGCGGCACCCCGCCCTCGGCAACCTGCCCGGCGAGCGCCAGACCACGGTCTTCGGTGAGGGCGACCTTCCGCAGAAGACCACGATCGGCTCGATCGTGCTGGTCAATGCCACGTCGCATGATGTGTTCTCCCGTCCGGTGCGTACCGAGTACGGGGTCCTGGGCCGTAAGGTCTACCGGACGCAGAACTGGGACGAGCACACCGGTGACCTGACCCGCAGCACCCTGGACGGGGATGAGGTACTGCGGATCGAGGACACCCGCTACGGCTACGACGCGGCCGGCAATGTCCAGCGCGTCTCCAGCACCTCGGGCCAGGGCGAGACCGCCTCGACCGACACCCAGTGCTTCAGCGTCGATGCCCTGCGCCGGATGACAGACGCCTGGACCACCAAGAACGCCGACGACACCTGCGCCGCCGGCCCGTCCGCCTCCACCGTCGGCGGCCCGGACGCCTACTGGCACTCCTACACCTACGACGTGGCGGGCCATCGCACCAAGGAGACCCGGCACGCGACCGCGGCCGGATCCGCCGATATCACCCGCACCTACACCCCCGGCACACCGGCGGACGACAACCCGCATGCCCTGCGTTCGGTGACCACCGCCGGCGGGCCCGAGGACGGGACCACGGAAACCTTTACCTACGACGAGGCCGGCAACACCGAAAGCCGCACCGGCGGCCCCCGGAACCAGCAGCTCACCTGGAACCCGGAGGGCAGACTCGCCACCCTCACCGAGAACGGCAAGACCACCGAATACCTCTACGACTCCTCCGGCAACCGCCTGCTCGCCAAGGAAGCCGACGGCTCAGCGACCGCCTACATGCCTGGCGGCAACGAGCTGAATACGACCAGCGCCGGCACGAAGACCGCCACGCGCTACTACACCCACGGCGGCGAGACCATCGCCGTCCGCAACAGCTCCGGTATCCACTTCCTCTTCGGTGACCGCCAGGGAACCGCACTGATCGCCGTCGCCTGGGGCGCCGGCCAAGCCGTCACCCGCCGCAAACAACTCCCCTTCGGCACCCCCCGCACCAACACCGGTACCTCCAACTGGCCCGGCGACCGCGGCTTCCTCGGCGGCACCACCGACCCCACCGGCCTCACCCACCTCGGCGCCCGCGAGTACGATCCCGACCTGGGCCGCTTCCTGTCCGTCGACCCCCTCCTCCTCACCAACGACCCCACCCAGCACAACCCCTACATCTACGGCAACAACAACCCCGCCACCTACGCCGACCCCACCGGCGAAGCCTACGACGAATGCACCAGCGGCCAGTACAACTGCACCAACGGCCCCGGCGGAACCGGCGACCTCCAAAAAGTCGAATTCGGCAACAACTACGAAAGAGAAACCCAAGCCCGCGGCGGCACCATCTCCCCCAACTATTACACCCAGCAAGCCACCGGCCTGACCTTCACCTACAACAAGGGTAAAGGCGTCACGCGCTACACCCCGGCCCAACGTGCCGCGGGCGAAAAATATCGCCTCCAAAAGGAACGCGAACGCAAGGAAGCTGAGCGAAAGAAAGCTGAGCAGCAGGCGAAACAGAACAAGAAAGAGGAGAGCTTTCAGGAAAGTTTGACAACGAGCCGATTCTGGACTCAAACAGTAGCTAACGTAGGGATCGGCATGCTGGCGGGCATCGGTGCCGTTGCCGCCTGCGCTGGAACCGCAGGGCTTGGATGCGTGATAATCGCAGGAGCAGTCATAGGGGCCCTGGTCGCCGTTCCAGCGAATCTGGCCATCGATAAGGCTTACGGCCATGAGACAACAGGACCTGAAGCCGTGGGTTACCTATCGCGAGCTGTCGTGAGCGGTGGTTTCCAGGGCGCGTTCAGAAGTCTTACTGGACAAGGGCCAGCGGGCTATTACACGCGGCGGGCCATGGATTCCGTGGCAAGTCTATGGCGTCGGACCGAGTAGGCGTACTCTCACACGGACGAGGGGCGGCCCAGGGAGTGTCGAGCCACCCCGCATCGATCAGAGTGCAACCTACGTCTCACCGTATTGCCGAGGTTCAAAGTGAAGTTCTCCATCACTCGAAAGCTCGACGTTCCGCTGCGGACATGGAGTAACCCTGCAGCAGAGGAACGGGCTTACGCCCACTGTGAGATCCCGGCCGGCAGGGTCTCACTGATACGGTCGCCTTCGAGTAATCGACACCCCGAGGCCTTGGCCGGAAAATGGGAAGACTGGAAAATCCTGATCAATGGCGAGACTGTTGTAAAGGTCTTTGACCTTGCGGCTCCCGGGTATCCGTTGATATGGAGGATGCGGGAAGGTGTCCATGCTGAAATCTCCGGACACCCATGCGAAATCAGCGTACTCGGATCCTTTATGGCTGCACGCAGATCCGTCGTTCTCCACTTTCCCGGGCGGGCTACACTCAGGTTCCGGAGGAGATCTTTTCGCGTGTGGCTGGAAGATGAGAACGCGATTGTTCTGGCTCGACGATCACGCGGCCAGTGGGAAACGGAAGAAGATGGTCTGAAATCTATGCCCGCCATTCTTTTCTTCGAGATGGCAGATATTGGTATACTTCTGTTGAATCCACTGCTTCGCCAGCTATGAAAGTCGAATTGGTTGGGAACGGGGCGGCTCGCTAGTTTCCTCATACCTGCGCGATGGCACCGGATGTCCATTTCTGTTACCGATAGCGCTGTATGGCATCTTGCGTGAGCGCTCCCTTTCGCCGCAGGCGAATGGACTCAGCTTCTCTGGTTCGATATGCAGCGCTCGATCGTTGACATGAGGTGCGAAGGGCTGTCGGACGCCGACGCCCACTGTTCCCTTCTGCCGTCCTCACCGCTGTTGATGATGGCGAAGATCGTCTTCCGTCTGTGCTGGACCGAGCAGACCCGGTTTGAAGTGCTCTTCCCCGGCCGCCCCGCCGACTGCCCTCAGTTCTCCGAGAACCCGGAAGACGCCGACATGATGGCTGAGGGCGTACCCCGGAACAGCTCCTCGCCGACTGCGAACCGCAGTGCAGGATCTCGGGCGAGATCACCATTGCCCACCAGGCGCGAAATGCGAGAAAGTGTGGATTTCGCGGGCGCACAGGGTGCGTATGTGATGGAGGAGCGCCTTGGCGGCTCCAGTGCTGTCCGTGCCGGTGAGCAGGTCGGTGCCGTGGTGATGGGTGCGCCTGAGCCGCGACCGCCGCGGTGCGCTACTGAAGACCGTGGTCACGCCGGTGGTAGCACCATCGGCCAGCGATCGGGCCTCGGCGTAACTGGGCACTCCATGGCCGTTGGCCGAGAGGACAAGCCGAGGGTGCGAACCCATGGTGTGCTGGTGGAAAGTACCTTCCTGTTCGAACAACGTGAACCTGAAAAAGGTCTGTCGTCGCAGGTTAGAAGGTGCTTTCGCTTTCCCGTTCAGGATGCGGATGCCGGCTCAAGTGAAAGGCCGAGGTCAGCTGACGCTCTCCCCGTTCCCCGCAGCATGGCGTGGGTTTCCGTCCGCATCGGGCCGGGGCCCACGGCGCCGGCCGTGCTGCTGGTGCTCGGTCCGGACGGTCAGAGCTTCTGCGCCGGCCAGTCCAGGAGGCGGGCGCCTATCACCGCCGTCTGGAGGGTGTAGCGGTGCATCGGGTCGGACGGGTCGGAGCCGGTGAGTTCGTGGATGCGGGCCAGGCGGTAGGTGAGGGCACGGACGCTGAGGGAGAGGCGGCGGGCTGTCTCCGCCGCCACGCAGCCCGCGTCGAAGTACGCGGAGAGGGTGCGCAGCATCGGCTCGGCGCCGCCGCGGGCCTGCTCCAGCGGGCCGAGGGTGGTGCGGACCAGGTCGGCCATGGCCTGCCGGTCGCGTGTCAGCACCGGGTACACCAGCAGGTCGGCGGCGCGGAGCAGGGGGCCCGGGAGGCCCATGCGGTCGGCCAGTTCGAGGGCGGTGAGCGCCTCCTCGTAGCTGTGGACGACGCCGCCCGGCCCGGGGTGGGAGCGGCCGACGGCCACCCGGTCCGTTCCGCCGCCACCCATGGCGACGTGGGCCTGCTTGGCGAAGTGGCGGACGACTTCCTCGTGGTTGCCGGGTGCCACCAGGACGATCCGGCCGTCCTTCGTCGTCAGCAGGATGCGCCGGTCCCCGAAGCGGGCGAGCAGCGCCGCCTCCACGCGCCGCGTCACCGGGTGGGTCTCGTCGTAGAGGTCCGGGCCGTCGGCGACGGCGACGGTGTGCTCGTGCGCCAGGCGCAGGCCGAGCCGTTCCGCGCGTTCCGCGAGGCGGCCGAGGTCGCTGCGGCCGTAGAGGAGGTCGTCGATGAACTCCCGGCGGGCCGCCTCCTCCTGGCGGACGGCGAGGCGCTGGGCGCGTTCGTAGCCTTCGGCCACGGCGTCGATGGTCTGGTGGGTGGCGGCCAGGACGCAGTCCACGACGGTGCGCAGCTCCCGGATGCCGTTCGCGGCCGTGGCGCCGGGCAGGGCGGACCAGCCGGTGCGGGTCGCGTCGAGGTGCTCCGCGACCAGCCGGCGCAGTCCGTAGCCCCGTTCGGCGGCGCGTTCGCCGGCCCGCCGCCGGGAGCCGAGTTCGTCGCGGGTGAGGCGGCGGCCGGTGGCGGATACCTCGGCGAGTATCTCGGCGTACCCGGCCAGGAACTCGTCCCGGCCCGGCTCTTCGTCCTGCGGTGTCACGGGTCCCCCTCCACTGTGCTCATGCCGCACCGGGGTTCGCGGGGCGGCGCCTCCCGGCATGGGATCAACCGTAAAGGTTGCCGGATTCCGGCAATGTGCCGGGTCGGGTTCGGCTGCCAGTATGGGTGCCACGGGGAAACGGGGGCTGCCCCGGTGCCGGACTCCGGAAGGATTCCGGCACCGGGGCTGTGCTTCCCCGTTACGGTGCGCGGAGTGAGAGGACGGAACCCGGTGGCTGAATTCCTGGCGGCGGCAGTGGCCTTCCCGACCGTGCTGTTCAGCTCCGCGGTCCTCGTGATCGCCGCCTTCTGGCTGCTGGTGGGGCTCGGCACGGCCGAGCACGACATCTTCGACGGGGACGTGGACTCCGGGGCGCTGGGCCTCGGCGGTGTCCCGGTCGCCGTGGCCTTCTCGCTGCTGGTGCCGGTCGCCTGGCTCACCAGCCTCACCGGCACCGTCCTCCTGGACCGCACGGGCCTCGCCGGCCTCGGCCGCGGTGCCGCCTCGGTGGGTCTGCTCGCCGGAGCGCTGCTGCTCTCCTGGTACGTGACCGCGCTGCTGGCGCGGCCGCTGCGCCGGGTCTTCGCGGCCGGACCGGAGCCGTCCCGGCAGGACTTCGTCGGGCTCACCTGCACCATCCGCACCGGTTCGGTCGGCCCCGGCTTCGGCCAGGCGGAGGTGGCCGCGCGGGACGGCTCCACCGCTCTCGTACAGGTCCGGCAGAACGGCCGGGACCCCGGGCTCACCGCCGGGTCCACCGCGCTGCTCTACGCCTATGACGAGGAACGGGAGTTCTTCTGGGCCGCGCCGTACGATCCGGCGCTCGATCCCCGGAGTACCGCCGCCTGACGGCCGTACCGCGACCGACGGTTCCGCCGGCCCCGAGACTCCGGACCTGAAGCTCCGGTTCGCGGAGCCCGCTTCACCCTGCCCTCCTCCGCCCCGACCCTGGAGCGCCGTGCCGCCGTGCCGGCCTCCGCCGCCCCGCCCGCCTCCCCGCTGTTCTTTCCGCTCAACTCATCTCTGCCGCAAGGGACTTCCGATGGATGCCATCACCCTGGGCATCGGCGTGTTCATCGCCGTCGTGCTCCTCGTCGTCATCGCGCTCGTCTTCGTCATCAGCCGGCTGTTCCGCAAGGTGGAGCAGGGCAAGGCGCTGATCGTCTCGAAGATGCGCAAGGTCGACGTCACCTTCACCGGGCAGGTCGTGCTGCCCGTGCTGCACCGGGCCGAGATCATGGACATCTCGGTGAAGACCATCGAGATCGGCCGCACCGGTCGCGAGGGGCTGATCTGCCGGGACAACATCCGGGCCGACATCCGGATCTCGTTCTTCGTCCGGGTCAACAAGACCGTGGAGGACGTCATCAAGGTCGCCCAGGCGATCGGAACCGAACGCGCCAGCGACCGCGCGACGCTCCAGGAACTCTTCAACGCCAAGTTCTCCGAGGCGCTCAAGACCGTCGGCAAGCAGCTCGACTTCGCCGACCTCTACACCAAGCGCGACGAGTTCCGGGACCGGATCATCCAGGTCATCGGCACCGACCTCAACGGCTACAGCCTGGAGGACGCGGCCATCGACTACCTGGAGCAGACCCCGCTCCAGCAGCTCGACCCCGCCAACATCCTCGACGCCCAGGGCATTCGCAAGATCACCGAGCTGACCGCCATCGAGCACGTCCGCACCAACGAGTTCCAGCGGCAGGAGGAGAAGGAGATCACCCGGCAGAACGTGGACGCCCGGGAGGCCGTCCTCGAACTGGAGCGCCGGCAGGCGGACGCCGAGATCAAGCAGCGCCGGGAGATCGAGACCGTACGGGCCCGCGAGGAGGCCGAGACCGCGCGCGTCATGGAGGAGGAGCGGCTGCGCTCCCAGGCCGCGTTCCTGCGCACCGAGGAGCAGCTCGGCGTCCAGCGGGAGAACCAGCAGCGCGAGGTGGAGGTCGCGGGCAAGAACCGCGAGCGGGTCATCGCCATCGAGTCCGAGCGGATCGAGAAGGACCGGCTGCTGGAGGTCATCGCCCGGGAGCGGGAGACCCAGCTCACCCGCATCGCCGCCGAGAAGGAGGTCGAGGCCGAGAAGCGGGACATCGCCGAGGTGATCCGGGAGCGCGTCGCCGTCGACCGCACCGTCGCCGAGCAGGAGGAGAGCATCAAGCGGCTGCGCGCCGTCGAGGAGGCCGAGCGGGAGCGGCAGGCCCTGGTCATCGCCGCCGAGGCCCAGGCGCAGGAGAGGCTCGTCAAGGACATCAAGGCCGCCGAGGCCGCGGAGCAGGCCGCCGCGCACCGGGCCGCGGAGGAGCTGACGCTCGCCGAGGCCCGCCAGAAGACGGCGGAGATGGACGCCCGCGCCAAGGCCCGCCTCGCCGAGGGCATCCAGGCCGAGGAGGCCGCCGCCGGACTCGCCCGGGTGCAGGTGCGGGAGAAGGAGGCCGAGGCCATCGAGAAGACCGGGCTGGCCGAGGCGCAGGCCACCGAGGCGCGGCTGCGGGCCGAGGCGGAGGGGGTCCGGGCGCGGGCGCTGGCCGAGGCCGAGGCCGTCGGCAGCAAGCTGAAGGCGGAGGCCGAGGGGCTCACCGAGAAGGCGGCCGCCATGGCGGCGCTGGACGCCGCGTCCCGGGAGCACGAGGAGTACCGGCTGCGGCTGGAGGCGGAGAAGGACATCCGGCTGGCCGGCCTGGAGACGCAGCGGCAGGTGGCCGAGGCGCAGGCGACGGTGCTGGCCACCGGTCTGGAGAGCGCGGACATCTCCATCGTCGGCGGCGAGAGCGCCTTCTTCGACCGGATCGCGGGCGCGGTCACGCTCGGCAAGAGCGTCGACGGGTTC
This sequence comes from Streptomyces sp. MNU89, assembly GCF_020982505.1. Lineage (NCBI taxonomy): Bacteria > Bacillati > Actinomycetota > Actinomycetes > Kitasatosporales > Streptomycetaceae > Streptomyces > Streptomyces sp. MNU89. The sequence continues at coordinate 5,073,431 of NZ_JAJKLL010000001.1, forward strand.
GTGGCCAACTCCGGGACGGCGCGGGCGCTGGCCGGGCCGTGGCTGAACGGCGAGGCGTCCTTCACCGAGGACCTCACCCGCGTCCTGGGTTCGGTGGGCGCGGCCGACGTACGGGATCTGACGGTGTCGGCGCTGCTGATGAAGCTCATGAAGGCCGGTGGCGGCGAGGGCGCCCGGGCGGGCGGTCTCCGCGAACTCCTGGACACGGCCGAGCGGCTGGGCCTGGCGGACCTGCCGGTGGCCGGCCCCGGCCTGAACGGGGCGGGGGCGAAGGCCGTCGCGTAGCGCGGCACGGGCGTGCGCCCCGCACGGGGGTCGGGGCGCACGCCGCTGCCTCGGCGAACGGGCGCGCCGGCCCGGCTCTGCCCCGGTAGGGGCGGCGGGGCCGCCGGTACGGGAGCCGGCGGGCCCGGTGCCGGGCGGCACGGCCCGTCGGTGCTCCGGCGGCCGGGCGCCGCCGGAGGGAGGGCGCGGCGGGAGGCGACGGGGGTGTCGCCCGCCGTGCCGCCTGCCCAACGGGGCGGCGGACGCCCTGGGTTGACCGGTCGCCGGATCCGGCACCGGGCTGCCGGAGGCCGCCCGGGAACGGGGCGGGCGGGACACGGGGTGTGTCCCGCCCGCTCACCTGCCGGTGACGGGCCCCGGGCCGTCACGGCGGCCCGTCACGGTGAGGCGGCCGTGGAGGGCCGGCCCCGGCGGAACCGGCCGGAGTCCCGGCGCGGGCCGGGGCTTTCACAGCGGAATCCCCGCACGGGTGTGCGGGAGACCCGGAAGACGGCGTGCACGGCCACGCCGTGACGGGAAGCGGGACCCGGCCGGGAACGGACCGGCGGGCGGAACGGGCTGAGAGGTCGATGTGGGCACGGAGCAGGAGCGGCGGCGGACCGGCGCGGACGGCGCGGACGGCTTGGACGGCTTGGACGGCGGAGTCGGCGGGACGGAAGCGGTCGACGCCGGCACCCACGAGGTGCTGCGCGCCCGGCTCGGGGCGCAGGCCCGCGAGCTGGCGCGGCGTGCCGAGGCGCTCAACGAGCGGCGCGCGGCCGTCTTCGGCACCGGCGGGCTGCGGCTCCTCGGCACCGGGACGGTCCGCACCGCGCGGCCCGGGGTGGTCCGGGACCTCGTCGCGGTCGGCGGGCGGCTGCTGGTGGGCACCAACACCGCCGCCGACGGCGCCGTCCTCACGGCGTACGGACTCGGACGGAACGGCGACGGCGGCGAGAGCGACGGCGATGACGGCGGCGGCCACGGCAGCGGCTTCACCCTCGCCGAGCGGGACGCGGATCCGGTACTGGACGACCCCGGCTTCGTACGGGAGTTCGCCGAGCTGCGCCGCTACTACCGCGACGCCGAACTGCTGCGGCTGCGCCGGACCGGGGAGAAACTCCTCGCCGTCTTCCACACCGGCCCCACCGACACCCGGGTGCTGCGCTGGCGGCTGGCGGGCGACGGCACGGCGGAGTTCCTCGACGGGCGCGGCGACCGCGACGACACCGCCGAGCCCGCGCACGACGTCACCTGGACCGAGGCCACCCGTGAGGATCACGTCCCCGGCCGCCACCCGCACGTCCGCACCGTCGGCGGGCTGTACGTGTCGTGCGTCGGCGGCGCCCTGGTGCTGAAGACCGCGGACGACACGGAGACCGCCGAGGGCATCCTGAGCGAGCCCGTCGACGAGCCGCTGCAGTCGCTCGCCGACGCGGACGTCGCGCACGCCCGGGTCGGCCCGCTGGTGCTGCTGCGCGTCCGCCCGTACAAGGAGGAGACCGACCGGTACTACGTCGTCAACAGCACCACGGAGCACGCGGTGCGCCTCGACGGCATCGGCGACGCCTGCCGCCGCCTCCCCGGCGACGAGGGCATCGTCTTCCCCGGCGGTTACTGCCTGGCCACCGGCACCGTGAAGACGTTCGACGCCGCGGACACCGCCGGTCTGGCCTTCGAACGCACCGTGCGCTCCCCGAACGGGGAGGACGTGCTGTACGCGTTCCGGGACCGGGCGCGGGGCCGCGCGCTGCTGCTGTCGTACAACGTCATCCGCAAGGAGGTCGCCCCTCCGCTGGCCTGCCGCGGCCACGCCCTGTTCGACGACGGCACCCTCGTCGTGCTGCGCGAGCGGGAGGAAGAGGAGCCCGCCCGGGTGCACCCGGTGCAGCTCTGGCACACCCCGTACACCTCCGACACCCACGCGGCGGCGCACCCGCCGGCCGCGGGCGGTCCGCTGGCCCGGATCGGCAACGCCGACCTGGTGGGCGGCATCTCCGCCTGCCTGGGCGTGGTGCGTGCCGTGGAGGACACCCCTCCGGCCGCGGCCGTGTACCGCACTCTGGCGGAGTCCTGTGAGCGGGTCGCCGACCGGTACCACTGGCTGGCCGCCGGGGACTGCGGCGGCCTGCACGAGCCGCTGGCCGCGCTGCGGGACACTGCCCGCCGGGCGCTGGACGAGTTCGAGGCCGTCACCGCGCTCCAGCGGCGGGCCGCCGAGGCGCTGGAGGCGGCGGCGGAGCACACCGCCTCCGTGGTGCGCCGGGTGCGCGGCGAGTCCCCGGCCGGCGCCGGTGAGTGGATCGCCCGGCTGACGGAACTCCGCCACTGCCGCGGCCGGCTCGAAAGCGTGCGCGAACTGCGGTACGCGGACGGGGAGAAGATCACGGAGCTCGCCGCCGGGCTGGAGCACGAACTGGAGTTCGCCGGGCAGCGGGCCGTCGCCTTCCTCGGCCGCGAGGACGCCTTCACCGGGCAGCGCGACGAGATCGGCGAGCTGGCGGACGCCGCCGGCCGGGCCCGGACGGTCGCCGAGGCCGAGCCGCTCGGCGGGCGGCTGGACGCGCTCGCGGCGGACCTGCGCACCGTCACCGAGGTCGTCGGCGGCCTGGACATCGCCGACGCCACCGTGCGCACCGCCATCCTGGAGCGGATCGCCGAGACGCTCGGCGGGGTCAACCGCGCCCGGGCCGTGCTCGCCGCCCGCCGCCGCGAACTGCTGGACCACGAGGGCCGGGCCGCCTGCACCGCCGAGTTCGCGCTCCTCGGCCAGGCCGCCACCGCCGCGCTGGCCGCCGCCTCCACCCCGGAGAGCTGCGAGGAGCAGCTGGCCGGACTGCTGCTGCGGATCGAGCAGGCGCAGGCGCGGTTCGCCGCGTTCGAGGACTTCACCGCCGAACTGGACGCCAAGCGGGCCGAGGTGGAGGAGGCGTTCGCCGGCCGCGCCCAGAGCCTGCGGGACGCCCGCGCCCGGCACGCCGGACGGCTGGCGGACTCCGCGGGCCGGATCCTGGACACGGTGCGCCGCCGCGCCGCCGCCCTGGACGGCCCCGGCGCCGTCCACACCTTCTTCGCCACCGACCCCATGGCCGCCAAGGTGCGCGCCACCGCGGAGGAACTGGACGGGCTCGGCGACACCGTACGGGCGGAGGAGCTCCGGGGCCGTCTCAAGGCCGCCCGCGAGGAGGCCGCCCGCGCCCAGCGCGACCGTGCCGACCTGTACGGCGACGGCGGCGGCACCATCCGGCTCGGCCGGCACCGTTTCGCCGTCACCACCCGGCCCGCCGGGCTCGCCCTGCTGCCGTCGGGCGAGGGGATGTCCCTCGTCCTCACCGGCACGGACTACCGGGAACCGGTCACCGACCCGGAGTTCGCGGCCACCCGGCCGTACTGGGGCCAGTCGCTGCCGTCCGAGACCCCGGAGGTCTACCGCGCGGAGCACCTCGCCGCCACCGTCCTGCACACGGAGGACGAGGACCGGCTGCGGAAGGCGGCCGGGGAGGAGGGCGGGCTGCTCACACTGGTGCGCGAGGCGGCCCACGCCGCGTACGACGAGGGGCACGAGCGTGGGGTCCACGACCACGACGCGGCCCTGCTGCTGGCCGCCCTGCTGCGGCTGCGCGATGACGCCGGGCTGCTGTGCCACGGCGGTGAGGTGCGCGCGGTGGCCCAGCTGTTCTGGGCGCACGGCACGACACCGCGGGCCCGTACGGCCTGGGCGCGGCGGGCCGCGTCCCTGGCGCGCGCCCGGGCGGTGTTCGGAGGCGCGCCGGAGATCGGCGAACTGGTGGCCGAACTGGCCGCCGCCATGGCCGCGTTCGCGGCGGAGAGCGGCGCCGGGGCGGACGCGGGCGCGGGCGCGGACATGGAGACGGGCGCGGGCGCGGAGACGGGCCATGCGCCGCCCGGCGGCCGGGAGGCCGGCCACCACCGGAGCGCCGCCGCGTACCTGTTCGAGGAACTGGCCGCGCAGCCGGACGGGTTCGTCACCGGACCGGGCGCCCGGCGGCTGACCGCCGCGTTCCGGGACTCGGAGGCCGGACGGGGCTGCACCGAGGACCTGGCGGCGCTCGACGGCGATCTGCCGGCCCGCCGCCAGCTCGCCGCGGCCTGGCTGGGCTCGTACGCCCGCGCCTCCGGCGGCGCGGCGGACGGCGACCTCGCCGAGGCGGTCGCCGCGGAGCTCTGCCCGGACCTGCCCCGCTACCCCCGCGACGCCGCCACGGAGGTCACCGTCGAGGGGCTGCTGGGGGACCACCCGCGCGTCACCGGCGGCTCGCTGAGGCTGCGGCTGGACGAGTTCCTGGAGCGGACGCGGAGGTTCCGCGAGGAGCGGGTGCCGGGCTTCCGCGCCTACCAGCGGCGGCGGACCGCTCTGGTGGCACGCGAGCGGGCCCGGCTGCGGCTGGACGAGTTCCGGCCGCGGCCGCTGACCGGCTTCGTCCGCAGCAGGCTGATCGACGAGGTGTACCTGCCGCTCATCGGCGACAACCTGGCCGGGCAGATCGGCGCGGCCGGAGACGCCAAGCGCACCGACAGCAGCGGTCTGCTGCTCCTGCTCTCGCCTCCCGGCTACGGCAAGACGACGCTGATGGAGTACGTCGCCGACCGGCTCGGGCTGATGTTCGTCAAGATCGACGGCCCTGCCCTCGGCCGCTCCGTCACCTCCCTCGACCCGGAGCGGGCCCCCGACGCGACCGCGCGGCAGGAGGTCGAGAAGATCAACTTCGCGCTGGCGGCGGGCAACAACGTCCTGCTGTACCTGGACGACATCCAGCACACCTCGCCCGAGCTGCTGCAGAAGTTCATCCCGCTGTGCGACGCCCAGCGCCGGATCGACGGGGTGCACGGGGGCCGTCCGCGCCGCTACGACCTGCGCGGCAAGCGCTTCGCGGTCTGCATGGCCGGCAACCCGTACACCGAGTCCGGGCAGCGCTTCCGGGTGCCGGACATGCTGGCGAACCGCGCCGACGTCTGGAACCTCGGCGACGTGCTCTCCGGCCGGGAGGACGTCTTCGCGCTCAGCTTCGTGGAGAACGCGCTGACCGCCAACCCGGTGCTCGCCCCGCTCGCCGGCCGCGACCGGGCGGACCTCGAACTGCTCGTACGGATGGCCGGCGGGGACGGGAGCGCACGCCCCGACCGGCTCGCACACCCGTACCCGCCCGCCGAGCTGGAGCGGATCACGGCCGTGCTGCGGCTGCTGCTCGCGGCGCGCCGCACCGTCCTGGCCGTCAACGCCGCGTACATCGCCTCGGCGGCGCGGTCCGACGCCTCCCGCACCGAACCCCCGTTCCGGCTCCAGGGCTCCTACCGCGACATGAACAAGCTGGCGGAGCGGATCGTCCCCGTGATGAACGACGCGGAGCTGGAGTCGCTGCTCGACGACCACTACGCGGCCGAGGCGCAGACCCTGCACGGCGAGGCGGAGTTCAACCTGCTGAAGCTGGCGGAACTGCGCGGCCGGCTCACCCCGGAACAGGAGGCCCGCCGCCGGGAGATCGCGGACGGCCACCTCAGGGATCGGGCGCTGGGCGGCGCCGGACAGGACCCGCTGGCGCGGGCGGTGGGCGCCCTGGGGCTGCTCGCGGACCGGGTGGCGGCCGTCGAGGCGGCCATCACCCGGAGTGCCCGCGCGGGAAGGGCCCCGGCGGCGGGGCCCGCCGTACCGGGGGTGTCCTCCGTACCCGCGCTGCCCTCAGCGGCGGTCTCGGGAGTGGCCGAAGAGGATGCGGTAGGCGATCAGCAGGACCAGCGAGCCGGCGACGGCCGCCACCCACAGGGCCGGGTCGTAGAAGTCCTTGTCGATCGGCCGGTCCAGGTACTCGGAGGACAGCCAGCCGCCGATGAAGGCCCCCGCGATGCCGATCAGGGTGGTGCCGAGGAGGCCGCCCGGGTCGCGTCCGGGCAGCAGAACCTTGGCCACCACTCCCGCGATCAGGCCGAGGACGATCCAACTGACGATGCTCATGGGCGAGTTCTCCCCGTGTGATAGCGATATACGCGGCTGATCATCTCCGCGATGGCACGGTTGCGGACACTACAACGACGCTTTCGGTCGGCTTACCGGTGCATCCGGTCAAGAGCAGTGGGCAGCGAAGCAATTACGGTTACACATGGTGTCGATTGATGACTGCGAGTAGTGTCTGTCGGCACTGAAAGTCAGGAGCCCGTGCCGAACGCCGCGGACACGGGGCGGCCGTGCCCGCCCCGGCCGCGGAGGCCGAGGGGCGTCATCGCCCCCGGTCCGGCGTCCGCACCCTTTCCGGACTCGCCGGCCGGCGCGGGAGAGCGGTGGCCGGGGTCGTTGGAGGTCGAGGTGGCGAGGCCATGAGCGTGCAGACGGGCGGACCACCACGTGAACCCCGCACCCCGCGGAAACCGCTGCTGGAGCTCTCCTTCGGCGCGGAGGACATCCCCGGACTCCGGCTCCGCGTCGGCGAATGCGCCGCGGAGGCGGGCCTGGCGGAGCCGCGGCGCAGCGACTTCGTCCTCGCCGTCCACGAGGTCGCCTGCAACGCCGTCGAACACGGCGGCGGGACGGGGCAGCTCGTCCTGGAACACGCCGGCGGCGCGCTCCACTGCCGGGTGGCCGACGACGGCCCCGGCTTCACCGCGGACCTCGTCCCGGCGGAAGCCCCCGGCGAACTCAGCGGCGAGAGCGGCCGGGGCCTGTGGCTCTCCCGGCAGCTGACGGACCGCATGGACATCGCGGGGGGCGCGGTCGGCGCGGTCGTCACACTCGTCGTGGGCCTGAGTGGCGGAGCCCCGGACTGACACCGGGACCGCGCCCCGGGCACCCCCGCGCCGGACCCCCGGTGCCGGGGCGCGTGGTTCCGGCGCGCGGCAGGGGCGGGCCGGGAGGGAACCCGGCCCGCCCCTGCGGCGGACTGGCGCGGTGCGGCCCGTGCGCGGGCCGGCGGCGCGGCGGTGCGCCCGTGCTCAGACGTTGACGCCGAAGTCCTGGGCGATGCCGCGCAGGCCGGAGGCGTAGCCCTGGCCGACGGCGCGGAACTTCCAGTCCGAGCCGTGCCGGTACAGCTCGCCGAAGACCATGGCGGTCTCCGTCGAGGCGTCCTCGCTGAGGTCGTAGCGGGCCAGCTCGTTGTTGTCGGCCTGGTTCACCACGCGGATGAAGGCGTTCCGCACCTGGCCGAAGCTCTGCTGGCGGGTCTCGGCCTCGTGGATGGAGACCGGGAAGACGATTTTGTCGACCTGAGCCGGGACCGTGGTCAGCGAGACCTTGATCTGCTCGTCGTCGCCCTCGCCCTCGCCCGTGAGGTTGTCGCCGGTGTGCTCGACGGCGCCCTCGGGGCTCTTGAGGTTGTTGAAGAAGACGAAGTGCTGGTCCGAGAGGACCTTGCCGGCGCTGTCGACGAGCAGCGCGCTCGCGTCCAGGTCGAAGTCCGTTCCCGTGGTCGTACGGACGTCCCAGCCCAGCCCGACGGTGACCGCGGTCAGACCCGGTGCCTCCTTGCTCAGTGAGACATTGCCGCCCTTGGAGAGGCTGACACCCATGGAATCCCCTGCTCAATCCGGCGCGGGCCGCGCCCTTGACGATTTCTTTGCCCGTCTGTGCAACGGGTGCGGGACGGAGACGGTTCCCGCCGCCCGGGTGAATTCCGGGCGGGCGGGGCCGGCGGGACGGCCCGGCGGGCGGCCGGGGCGGCTGACCGGCCGGCTGACCGGCCCGTCCCGCCGGGCTCCGCTCAGCGGCGGGAGTACGACCCCGAGGGGCCGAAGAACTCGATCTCGGCGATCGCCACCTGCTTGTCGGCCCCGGCCCCGAACGAGGACACCACCGTGAACCGCACGGAGATCACGTCCCGGGCCCGGAGCGGACGCTGCTGCCGGGTGCCCTGGTCCAGGGTGAGCGTCCGGGTCTCCTTCTTGCCGTCCGCAGTGGTGATCAGCGCCTCCAGACGGCTCGGCCGGGCGCTCTTGGCCAGTTCGTTCGAACGCGCCGAGACCCCGGGGGTGACCAGCACGTCCAGCGTGTCGACGGGCTGGGCGAAGCGCGCCTCGATCCACTCGCCCGCGCCGTCGCCGGTGATGCCCGGGCCCCAGAAGGTGTTGGAGAACTTGTCGAACGCCAGTTCCGGGCCGTTGTCGGCGTAGGAGCGGGAGGCGGCGTAGGTGTCCGGGGAGACGGGCGCCCGCTTGGCGAAGTGGTCCTTCACCGCCTGGATCGCGGCCGGTGCCATGAAGACCGCCGTGATCACGAGCGCCGCCACGAGGCCCCAGCCGATCAGGGGCAGCAGCCAGGCCAGCCCCCGGCGCAGGCGCGGCCGCTCACCGGCCCACCGCACCTCGTTCCGTCCGGCGAACAGCCGTCGCCACCAGGGGCGGCGGCCGGCCGGGCCGTCGGGCTCGCCCGCCAGGGACATGGCACAGCGGCGGCAGAAGTGGCGGTCGGGCCGGTTGCCGGTGGAGCACCAGGGGCATACGGCGCCGGACTCCTCCACCTCGCCGGCGGGCCTGCGCACCTGCGGGCGGGCGGCGTTGGGCCGCCCCGGAAGGACGGGCGCGACGGGGTCCGGCGCGGCGGGGGCCCGCGGCCCCGGCTCCGCCACGGGGACGACCAGGGCGCGGGCCCGGGCCGCGGCGTCGTCCTCCCGCGGCGGCCGTTCGGTGGTGCCGCGCGGTGCGGGCACGGTCGGGCTGCGGAGGGTGGGCGGCTCCGGTGCGCGGTGGCCGTCCCGGGCCGGGGAGGCGGGGGCGTGCCCGGCGGGTGGTGCGCTCCGGGGCACGCCGGACTGTCCGCCCCGGTACGGGCCCGGGGCACCCGCGTCACCGCCGTGCGGTACGCCGGCGGGGTGCGCGGGGCGGGGTGCGGGCGGCGGGGTCTCCCGCCGTGTGCGGGGCGTCGGCCGGGGCCGGGTGCGCGGTGGGCGGCTGGGCCGGGTACGCGGGGGTGGCGGGGCGTCCGCCCGGACGGCGTCGTTGCGGACCGTGGGCTCGTCGTCGGAGGGGTCCTGCGCGGCACCGGCTCCGGCTCCGGCGCCGGGGTACCCGGCTCCGTCCCCGGTGCCGCCGGACGCGGCTCCGACGGCGGCCGTGTGCGGTGCGCGGGCCCCGTGCCGCCCCCGCCCCGGCTCTCCCGGGGCTCCGGTGCGTGGCTCGTTCCCCGGCGGCGGTGACCGCTTCCCGCGCGGCGGGGTGGAGGTGCTGCGGGGCGGTTGCCCGGTACGGCCGGACGGCCCCGGCGGGGCGGCACCGCCTCCGGGACTCCCACCGGACGGGCCTGCGGAATCCGCGCCCGGACTCCCGCCCGGACTTCCGCCCGGCGGGCCGCTCACGGCTCCGCCGTCCCGGGCCCCGCCGCCCGCGGCCCCGCTCCGCTCCGTACCGCCGCCGGCCGTGCCGCTCGCCGCGGAACCGCTGCGGGCCGTGCCGGGCCGGCTCGTACCGCTCCGGCCCGTACCGCCCGTGCCGCCGGCCGGACTCCAGTCCAGGACCGCTCCGCATCCCTCGCAGAAGGGCTGTCCCGGTTCCGCCTGCGTACCGCACTCCGCGCAGGCGTCGGGCCGTCCGGTGCCGCGGTCCTCCGTTCGGCTGTCCCTGTTCACGTTCGGGTTGTCCTCTCTGCGACGGTCACCGTGACCGTGTAGGGCATATGGGCGGGGCGGGCCGCCGCGACCAGTTCGTCGAGGCGGGGCTCGGCCCCGGGATCCGGCTCGGGGAGCCGGATCGACACGTGCAGACGCGGGCGGCGCTCGCCGGGGACGGCGCCCAGGGGGCGCTCCTCCCAGCTCGCCGCGCCACTCTCGGTGATCTCGGGCTCCACGCCGAACACCAGCCGGACCGCCGTGGCCAGTCCGCGCCGGGTGCCGCGCAGCCGGTGCAGGGTGGCGGCGACGGCCACGGCCTCGCGCAGCCGCGCCTCCGCCGGACCGTCGAGCGGGGGCTCCGCGGGCACGTCCGCACCGGCGGGCGCACCGGCACCGTGCGCCGGTGCGCCCGCCGGTGGCGGCCCGCCGGAGGGGGCGCCGGCGGCGGTGTCCTGCTCCGTCTCCGCGCCCACCCAGCCGCCCAGCCAGGTGGTGAAGTCCAGGGGGGCCAGCGACGGGTCGAAGTACGCCTCCAGGCAGTCCAGGACGTTGAGAAAGGGGGCCAGCACCTCGTCCAGGCCGGCCGTGAAGCGCTGCGCCAGCTCGTCGTCGGCGAAGAGCGCCGGCAGCATCAGGCCGAGCGGCTGCGCGCTGCCCAGTCCGTCGATCGATCCGCGCACCGCGATCAGCCCCCGATCACGCGGACGCGGTGGTCGAACGAGAAGACCAGCGCGGGCCGTTCGAGGTCGATGCGGTCGGTGGCGTCACCGCGTTTGCCGGTCAGCGGGTCGGCCGGGTAGAGCCGCACCTCGTCCACGAGTTCGACCCCGGGGACGCGCTGGAGGACCGCGAAGACCTCACCGGCCTGCACCGGGTGGCCGAACCGCCATCCCTTGCCGTGCGCGCCGCCGATCAGCGGGTCCAGATGCCGGTACAGGGCGTCCAGCGCCTGCTGCCGCACCTTGTCGTGGTCGACGCCCCGGAAGGCGTGCAGCGTGGAGACGACCGTGACGCCCTGGTAGTAGGGCGGGCCCACGGCGAGCCGGGTGCCGATGAGGCGCCGCTCGTCCAGATAGCGGGTGATCCGCTCCAGCAGGTCGTCGGCGGGCACCAGTTGCTCGAAACGGAGCCGCCCGCCCCGGTCGGGTACGGCGTCGGGGACGACCAGCACCCGCACCGCGTACGCCCCGTGCTCCTCCGGGTCCGCCTCCAGGCAGGTGATGCGCGCGGTCTCCGGCGCGGCGCGGCGGGCCAGCTGCTCGTAGTCCCGCAGGGTGACGGCCCGGTCCTGGGCGCGCAGGGTGACGGGCGCGCGGACCTTGGCCTCCTCGACCGTCTCGCCGTCCACGCCGCCGCTCGCCGCCTCGCGGTTCTCCACCCGCGTGACGTACGGCACCGAGCTGCGCAGCACCTGGATGGTGCCGCGGGCGACGTTGCCGGACCGGCCCCCGCCGGTGCGGTAGCGGCGGGCGCGGATGACGGCGCCCTTGCGCGGCACGGCACCGTACTGGCGCAGGGTGCCGTCGGGTTCGCGGACGGAGGGGCCGAAGGCGATCTCCCCGGTGGCCGGGTCGAGCGTCACATGCCGGTCGTCCGGGCCGGAGGCGGCCAGGTGCGGCACGACCTCCCAGTCGGACCAGCCGTCGTCCTCGGCGACCTGGAGACGCAGCGGCGGGTCGTCGGCGACCACCGGCGGGCGGGCCAGCCGCAGCCGCTGCCCGGGCAGGCCGGTGGCCTCGCCGAGCGCCTCGTCCGTGATCACTTCGGCGTGCACGGCGCGGGTGGTGCCGCCGATGGTGAAGGCGTCGGCGGACCGCAGGGTCGGGGATGTGGTGTAGAAGGGCTGGTCGGCGGCGGGTTCGGTGACCCGGCAGCGCAGCCAGCCCGCCTCGTGCCGGCCGGTGCGGGAGAGGATGTGCCCGCCGGGGACGTGCAGGATCACCTCGCCCGGGCGGTTGAGGCCGCCGGTGGTGTCCTCCTCCGGCTCGCAGGGCGCCCAGCCGTCGGCCGTCCACGCCTCCCAGGCCAGCGGCGGCTGCCGCGGGTCGACGCCGACACCGTCGACACGGCTGCCGAGTTCGAGCGCGACCGCGCAGTGCGGCACGGCGGCGCTGAGCCCGAACAGCATGGCGTCGCCGGCGCGCGGCGCGTCCGCGAAGCAGGTGACGTCCTTGCCCTCGGCCACGTCATGGGTCCGGTCGGTGGCCGTCTCCCCGCCGGGCTGCACCACGACGTGCCGCAGCGAGCAGGGCAGCACGTTGAGGTCGTCCTCGGTGGCGAAGACGACCGCCTCCTCCGTCTCGGTGCGCTCGGTGGCCACCTCGGTGCCGGCGGGCAGCAGGACCGGCTGGGGCTGTGGCGCGGAGAGCCAGAAGGTGATGTCGGCGCGGGCGGCGGAGGGTGGGAAGAGCGTGATGCCGAGCAGGTCGAGGAACGCCAGATAGTTCTTCTCCGGCACCCGGTTGAGCCGGTACACGATCTGGTCGGCCATGTGCGCGACCGTCTCCACCAGCGTCACTCCCGGGTCGGACACGTTGTGGTCGGTCCACTCCGGGGCGCGCTGCTGGATGTAGCGCTTGGCGTCGTCGACGAACTGCTGGAAGCGGCGGTCGTCGAGGTTGGGGGAGGGCAGAGCCATCAGCGGTCGCTTTCGGTGGCCGGTCCGCCGTCCTCGGCGGAGGCGGAGGTCGGCTCGTCGTGGGAGGGGATCACATAGAACGGGAAGACGAGGCTGCGCGGGTTGTTGGTGCCGCGGACGCGGTAGCGGACGTCGATGTAGAGCACGGCCGGTTCGCCCGCCGTCACCTCCACCTCGTCCACCTCGATGCGCGGCTCCCAGCGGTCGAGGCTGGAGCGGACCTCGCTCTGGATGCGGCCCGCCGTCGACTCGTTGACGGGTGCGAAGACGAGGTCGTGGATGGCGCAGCCGTATTCCGGCCGCATGGGCCGCTCACCGGGTGCGGTGGCCAGCACCAGCCGGATGGCCTCCTCGATCTCGCGTTCCCCGCTGACCAGGGCGATGCCCCCGGACGGGCCGATGCGCATCGGGAACGCCCAGCCGGAACCGACGAACTGCTCAGCCATGACGGGCCGCCCTTCCGGGGCCGGTGCGGTGCTGCGGTGCGGTCGGTGCGGTCGGATGCATGAGCGGGGCTCCAGCGGTCACGGGACGGACGGGGTCGGGGAGGGCGGAGGGACGGAGCGGGCGGACGGGCACGGGCGGAAGGCGGGCGCGGAGGCGGTGGCGGTGGCGGACACGGGCGGTCAGATGACGGGTTTGCCGTTGGCGGTGACGAGGCCCAGCAGCGGGATCGTGGCGCCCCGGATCGACACCGCGGCGGTGGCCTGCAGGCTGAGCGCCGCGGCGGACACCACGTTCACCGCCCCGCCGCTGAGGCTCACCAGCGTGGACTTCACATCCGTGGTGGCGCCCTTGATGCTCACGGTCGTCGAGCCGGTGATACCGACGGTGGGGGCGGTGGTCTGGAAGCGGGTGGCGGCCGTCATGGTGATGGCCCCGCCGCTCCGCATCGAGATCGGCCCGCCCGCCTGGATGCTGAGGGACCGGCCGGCCTTGATGGTGACGTCGGTGCCCCCGGTGATGGAGACCGCGCCCTTGCTGTCCACGGTGATCTCGGTCTTCGTGCGGTCGAGGTGGACCGTCAGTTTCTCGTCGCCGGTGCTCAGCCGGACGCCGCGCTTGCGGCGCATCGTCGGCTGGTCCAGCAGGTCGAGCCGGTTGTTGGCGCGGTCGGCCAGGGTGCGGCGGACGACCCGGCCCAGCTTGTCGTAGTACTGCACGTCGCCGCGGCTGGGCTTGTCCCGGCCGTTGTAGAGGCTGCCGATGACGTACGGATGGTCGAGCGCGCCGCGGTCGAACGCCACCAGCACCTCGTCGTTGACGCTCGGGGTGATCAGCCCGCCGCCCTGGGTGCCGCCGTACTGCACGGTGCGGGTCCAGTCGCTGATGTACTTGTCGTCCAGCCAGGGGAACTTCAGTTTGACCCGGCCCTGGCGCAGCGGGTCCTGCACATCGGTGACCAGAGCGTTGGCGACGCTCGGCAGCCGTCCCCCGTAGCCGTCGCCGCCGCCGGACGCCAGGCCGTAGAAGGAGCGCCACTGGCGGCCGGTGACGGTCACCCAGGTCTCGTAGCCGGAGCCGGCCGCGTAGAGGTGGCGGGCACCGGTGACGGTGTACTTGCCCTCGAACGGCTTGCCGACGTCGGTCAGCGTGACGGCGACACCCGGACGCAGCTTGGGCTCGCCGTGCACGCAGACCTCGACCTCGGCGAAGGCGCCGGTGACATCGTCCGCGAGCGCGTCCGCGGCCTGCTTCACCTGCCGCTGGTTGTCGAACGGGGTGTCGGTGCGCGCCAGTTCGATCTTCTTGGCCGGCTTGAAGCCCGCGAGGGCCCTGCCCGGCGTGGTGCCGATCAGGGCGCCCTTGTTGGCGGCCTCGGCGGGCGACTTGGCGGTGAGGGCGCTCTTGGCCGAGACGTCCCAGCCGCGCACCTCCACCCGCGCGACCTGGTCGGAGGCGGTGACCGTGGAACGGCACCGCTGCACCTCCTGGCCGCCGCGGAGCTCCAGCGGGTTGTCGGTGGGGGAGAGCGGGGAACTGGCGGCGGGCGCGCCGGAGGCCCGCTTGGCCGGCGCGAACTGGAACTTCCCCTCGGCGTCCACCGACATGACCACGTTGTTCTCGTCCGCGAGCCGGCAGAGGAAGTCCCAGTCGGAGACGCCGGCCTGGGTGATGTACGGGTAGGTGCCCGGCGTCGGGCCGATCTTCCCGGCCGCCACCCCGGCCTCCTGGAGCAGCTGCTGCGCGATGAGGGCCGCGCTCATGCCCCGGTAGCCGGCCACCCGCTTCTTCCGCAGCAGCCGGTGTCCCGCGTCGTAGCCGCGCACGATGCTGAAGCTGCCCTGGCCGTCGTAGTCGGTCTCCAGCCCGGTGATCTCCCCGGTGAGCAGCTTGGTGCGCTGCGGGCCGGAGACGGCGGTCAGCACCACGGGGGCGCCGATCTCGGCACCGACGAGCTGCAGCGCCTCGCGGTCCTCGTCGCGGAAGGTCAGCTGGAAGGCGCCCGGCACCCCGGCGGCGAAGTCCACCCAGCCCTCGATGAGCAGCAGGGCGTCGTCGCCGCGCAGCACGGCGCCGTTGATGCTGACTTCCAGCACATGGGAGCGGGTTGCCTCTGGCACGTCGGTGACCTTTGTTTCCTTCTCGTCCTGCGGTGTTCTCGCGCTGCGGTGTGCGGTGTTCTCGTACCGCCGTGCTAGGGAGTCCGGGTGCGGGCCGCGGACCGTCCCGTCCCGTTACGGAACCGGCCGCACGGCGCCCGCCCGCTGCCCGGGGCCCCGGTGCGGGGCGCCGCGGTGCCGGTCACGCACCCACCTCCTCGGGCGCCGGGAGCAGCAGCTCCCGGCCGGGCAGCAGGCGTGACGGGTCGTCGATGCCGTTGGCCTCCGCGATGAGGCGCCAGACGGTGGCGTCCCCGTACTCGCGGAAGGCCAGCGAGGGGAGCGAGTCACCGGCCACCACGCGGTGCACGCGCCGGGTGGTCAGCGCGCCGGAGGTCGGGTTCTGGCCCGGCTTGCCGCTGGGGATCTCCTCCAGGTGGAGCCGGCAGGTGGCGCGCATCGGCAGCCCGGTGGCGCTGAAGAGCGTGTACTCGACGTCGGCCGAGCTGACGTAGGCGTTGAAGCTGACCGTGGAGAAGTTGCCCCACTGGAACTTCACCCAGGGCGTGGACGGCCGCTTGGCGGCGATGCTGGCCTCCGTCACCTCGCAGCAGGAGAGCAGCAGTTCGCAGGCTTTCTGCACATCGTTCGAGCCCGGGTCGTCGGAGCGGTCGAGGAACACCTCCACGTCCAGCGAGCGCGGCTCCGGACCGATGAACTCCGGCGGCGGCGCGTCGCGGACAGCCGCCGCCGCGGTGCTCTTCCAGGTGGAGCGGCGGCTCAGCGACAGCTCGGAGGGGTTGAACTGGAACTCCAGTTCCTTGATCAGCGCACCGGGGGAGTTGCTCTTCCCGGTCGGCGGCTGGTGGACGCGCAGCGTGGCCCGGACGAGGCTCTTGCCGGCCCCGCTCTTGCCGCCGCCCTTCCCACCGCTCTTGCCGAGGGCCGGGCCGTTCTTCCGGCCGGCCATCACGCCGCTCCGGCGTCGGTGAAGCCGTGGTGGGCGATCTCCAGGACCTCGGTGGCCACGCTCGGGTTCTCGGGGTCCAGCGTCGGGCCGGTCCAGCTGACCGGCAGGACGTCGACCAGGCCCCAGCGGGCGACGAGCGAGCCGTCCGCGCGGAGGGCGGAGATCTGCGCGGTGGGGCGGGTGACACCGGTGGCGACCTCGGAGATCCAGGCGGCGACGCGCGTCGTGTCCGGGGTGAGGGGGCGGGTCAGCCGGATGTTCGAGAACACGACCCGGGTGGGGAGCTGCCAGACGAAGTCGTTGTTCCCGCCCTCGTGGCGCTGTTCCACCTCCACGCTGGAGGCGAGCCCTTCGCACCCGTTGAACGAGCCCAGGCTCTGGCCGTCGATGGACAGCGTGAAGTAGATGGTGGAGCCGGGATCCTCGGTGCTCATGGGTCGACCTTCCGGTTTCTCTCGTCGGCGGTCCGGCGACCGGGCGGTGGGGTCGCGGTGCGGCGCTGGGCTTCGGTGCGGGCGGTGCTGTGCTGGACGGTGGCTGTGCGGGGCGGTGCGTGCGGGGCGGTCGGTGCCGTGCGGGCTTGCGGCTGGTCCGGCGGTGGGGCGTTCCGTGGCGGCCGGAGCCGCCCGGGACTGTGGTGCGGGGTCAGCGGCGCACGTCGCGGAGCCTGCCGATCCGCTCGCGTTCCTGGCGGAGTTCGGCACGGAGCAGCCGGGAGAGCGGGCCGAGCAGCACCCGGGCGAGCTCGTCCAGCCGGCCGTTCTCCCTCAGCAGCCGCATGGTCGGGTGGAAGAGCAGACGGGCCAGCGTGTCCTTCTTCTCCTTGTCCTTGCGGAGCCGCCGCAGCAGTGGTGCCAGCAGCAGCCCCGCGAGCTGGTCGAGTTGGTCCTTCGTCAGTGACTCCGGGGCGAACCCCTGGCCGGGGCCCCGGCCGCCCTGCGGTCCCGCCTTGGCGGGTGACGGCGGTCGCGGTGCCCGGGGCGCCGCCGCGGCGGGCGCGCGCTGCACGGTGGTGACGCCCGGCGGCTGCCGCTGCCCCGCCTCCGGACCGGCCGGTGACGGGTCCGGAGCACTGGCGGTGGCGGCGCGCTGGATCGGCAGCGGGACGAGAGGAGCGGCCGCGGCCGCGGTGAGCGGCACACCGGGACGCTGCCCTCCGGCGCCGGGCCCGGCCCCGTGCCGTCCGGGCGCGTGCCGCACCGGACCGGGCGCGAAGGACGGGCCGCCGGGCACCGTGCGGACCGGCGCGGCGAGCCCCGCGCGCTGCACCACGGGGGCACCGGCCCGAGGAGCCGGTCCCGGAACGGTCCGCGCCACGCCCGGGCCGCGCCGTGCGGAACCGGGGACCGGAACCGTGCCGGTACGGGAGGCGGAGCGGGGAAGCGGCCCGCCGAGGCCGGCCACGGGCGTCGCGGCGCCGGCCGCGTCCGGCCGGGAGGACGGGGTGACCAGCCGCTGCACGGGGGCGGTGGCGGCGGGTATCGCGGAGGCGGACGGGGCGGACCCCGGTGTGCTCGGTGCGTCCGGAGCGGCGGACAGCCGCTGGACGGGGGTTCCCCGGACGTCGGTGTGGCACCGCTCCGGTCGCCCGGCCCGCCGGGTGTGCCCGGGGACCGGGCTGCCCGCGGCGCGGGCGGGGGCCGCGAGGGGCGTGGCCGGACCCGGCGACGGTGCGCCGCCGGGGCCCCGGGACGCCCCGTTCGCGTCCGGGGCGGAGATCAGCCGCTGGACGGGGAGCGCCTCCGGTCCCGGTGCGCTCGCGGGGACGGCCGGAGCGGTGAGCGGGGTAGGTGCCCCGCCGGGTGACGGCGAACCGTCAGCGGGTGCGGGTGCGGGTGCGGGTGCGGGGGCCGCGTCCGTGCCCGGTGCGGGCACAGGCGTTCCTCCCGGGGCGAACGGACGAGGGGTGGGTCCGGCGACGGCCGCGCGCTGCACCGGCATCGGTGCCTGTCCGGCGGCCGGAGCGGCGGAGTCACCCGCCCGCCGCCCGGCAGCGGTCGACGGTCCTGCCGAAAGAGCGTTCGGCGAAACGGAGTTCGAGGGAGCCGCGCCCTGTGAGGCCTCTCCCCGGGACTTCCGCCCTGCGACCGGACGGACGGGGCCATCGCCCGCCTTGGCACCGGGAGCACCGGGAGCACCGGGGGAACCGGGCCGCTGCCCGCTCCCCGGAGCGCCGGACCGCCCGGAGCCGGGCGCGGTGGCGGACCGCTGGACGGTCGCGGACCCCGCCTCCACGCGTCCCGTGTCCGCCGCCCCCGTCGGCGCGGGCGTACGCGCGGTGAACGGGCCGCTGCCGGGCTGTGCGGACCGGGCGGCCCGGTCGCCCGCGCGGGAGTGTCCCGCCCCAAGAGGCGTCCCGGGGGCGGCTGCGGCGCCGGACCCGTCCGCTGCTCCGAGGGCGGTCGCGCCCCGCGCGCCAGGGGCGGCGGCGGGACGCGACCGGGGCCGGGGTCGCCGGCCCGCTCCGAGGGCGCCCGGTGGCCGGGTACGGCGGCCGGGGCGGCGGAAGCGGACCGCGAGGCCCGTTCCGTGTCACCGCGGTCCGCACCGCCCGGCCGCTCCGTGGCGGTCCCGGACGGCGGAGACGTGTGGGCGCGGGCACGCCGCTGCACGGCCGTGGCCGTTCGCGGCGCGGCGCCGGAGGTCCGGGACGGAGCCGGTGCCGGGGACCCCGGCACACCGGCCGCCGCGCCGTCGCGCCGGCCGAGGGCCTCGCGGAGCCGTGCGCCGACGCCTCGGCTCCCCCGGCGGCCGGGGGAGTCCGGTACCGGGGCGGTGCCGTCGCCGGTGTCCCCGGCCCGGGGCCGGGCCCCCTCAGCCGCCGGAGCGGGAACGGAGGCCCCGGGGACCGGGGACGGCGCGGCCGAGCGTTGGACCGGCAGGTCCGGCCCAACGCCCTGATGCGGGGCGCCGGTTGTCGTGGTCGCGGCCGGTTCGGCGGGGCCGGGGGCCCGGTCGGCCGGGGACCGGTCCCGTGAAGTCCGGTACGCGGGCGCGGGGTCGAGGCGGCGCATCCGGACGGCCGGTGCCGTGGCGGAGCGCTGGACGGCGGGCGGCCCGGCCGGGCCGCCCCGGCGAGCCGGAGCGGCCGGGCCGTGGCCAGCGGCCGGACCGGAGGAGGCGTCGTGCGGACGGCGGGCGCGGGGCGGGCCGAGGAGGGCGAGGCGGGACCGGAGCCCGCCGCGGCGGGGCGGGCACGGCCGGTGCGCTACCCGACCCCGAACCGGATCCCGATCCCGAACCCGATCCCGGGCTCGCACCGGACCCGCCACCCGCCGCGGGGGAGGAACCGGTGGCAGGCGCGGTAGTGGCCGCCGGGCCCGTACCGCCGGCCGGGCCGGAGCGCTGTCCGGCCGGGTCCGTGGCGGCCGGGCCGTTGCCGCCCCGGACCGGTCCCGTCGTGGAACCGGGCCGTGTAGCAGGGGAGTTCGGAGCGGCGGCACGCTGTACCGGGGAGCCGTCACCGGTCGAGGGGCCGGTCAGCGGCACGGCGCCGGATGGCGGACCCGGCACCGGGGCGCCGAGCAGCGGCCGTCCGCGCGCGGCCTCGCCGGAGCGGCGGGCGGGCGGCGGCCCGGAGGACGGCCGCTGCTCGGCAGGTGTCGGAGAAGCGGGAGGGCCGGGAGGGCGCCGGGGCCGCCCCATCCCCGCGGGAGCGGTGATCGGTCACCGGGGCGGCGGACGGGAAGGACGAAGCAGCGGAAGGCGAGAAAGTCGAAGAAGTCGAAGAAGGCGAGGAAGAAGCCGGAGTCCCGCCCTTCGCCGGGCTGTTCGGCCCCCGCTGCCCGGCCTCCCCCACGGACGCCGACGCGGACGCGGATGCGGACCGGGCGGCGACGGGCAGCGTGCGCAGGCCGCCGGCCTGGGTGGCGGCACCGCGTGCGGCGGTCGTCAGCGCGGCCCGGGGCCGGTCCGTGCCGGAGGACGTACGGACCGGGGCCACGGCGGGCCCGGTGGGCCGTGCCGCCGCCACGGCGCGCTGAACGGCCCGCTCGGGAGCGGGTGCCACCGTGCCGTCCGTACGCGGTGCTGCGGCCCCACCGGGCGGGCCCTGGGCGGCCGCGGCGGCCGGTGCGACCGGCCCGGTGGAGACAGCCGGCGCGGCCGGGGCGGAGCCGTCCGGCCCGCGGCTGCTGAGCAGGCCGTGGATGATCCCCGTCGGAGCGTCGTCGAGGACGGCGTGCGAGAGACCCGGTCCGGAGAAGGAGGGGTTCTGCCAGGTCCGCAGGGCGCGGCCGAAGTCCGTGGACGCCACCGGCCCGCCGTGGGCGGTCGTCCGCTGGATCGGCGGCAGCGCGGACCGGTCACCCGGGTGGTGCGTTCCACCGCCCGGATGACCGGCCGGGGCCGCGGCCCCGTGTCCCGGGGTGCCGGAAGCCGTGTCGGGTCCCCCTCCCGGCACCCCGGAAGCCGAAGCCGCCGCCGGACCCGCGGAAGCCGGCAGCGAGGACGACCCGGCGGGAGAAGACGGCGCGGCGGACGGCGCCGGGGCGGACGACGGTGCACCCGCGCCGGACCCGGTGCCCGCGTCGGCTCCGGCGCCCGCGCGGTCACCGGGACCGCCGGCACCGCGTCCCCGCAGCCGGTCCAGGATTCCCACGGTTCCCCCTCACCCCTCCGCGCCGGCGCGCGTGACGAGTTCCGCGATCCGCCGGCCGTAGGCCCGCCGGTCGCCGTGCTCCAGATCCAGAATGTCGTCCAGCGTCCAGTGGAAGTGATAGGCGATGTACGCGACCTCCTCATGGATACGGTCGGTCGCGTACGTCACGATTCCCCCAGGCGGCTCCCGCCGAGCTCGACCTCGAACGGCTGCTCGCAGTGCGGGCAGGTCACCCCGGCGCGGGTGTGCCCCTCGGCGTTGACCTGGCGGTAGAAGTCCTGCAGAAAGGCCAGGTCGGAGGCGAACAGCTGCTCCACGATCCCGTCGTGCACCGCCGGCAGCGTGCCCAGCCGGGTGATGACCCGGCTGAGCAGCACCACCGACAGATAGGCCGGGTTCTCCTGGACCCGCACGTCCCGCAGCGGGACCAGCTCGTCGCGGGCGGTCGCCAGCCGCATCACGCCGTGCCGGTGCACCGCGCCCGCGTCGTCCACATAGCCGCGCGGCAGTTCGAACTCGAACTCGGTCTGCAGCTGACGCCGCTGCTGCCGCGCGGGTGGCGGGGCCGGGCCGGTGCCGATGGCCGCCCGTTCCTCGCTGCTCAGCGCGTCGGGAGCGGAGGGCGCGGCCAGCCCGCTGACGGAACGGCGCATCAGTCCATGACCAGTTCTTCGTAGGTGATGGTCACGGTCTCGGTGAGCGCGGATGCCTCGCCGGCCTTGACCGTGCTGGTGTCCACCTTGCGGGCCCACGCCTGGCGCAGGTTGTACCGCTTGACCGGGTTGTTCTCGTAGTCCATCACCACGATCGTGGCGTTCTTGCGGGCCGAGTTCATCGTGCCCGCCATGGAGGTGTCGATCCACTCGCTGAAGACGGACGACTGGGTCGCGCCGCGCACGACCGTGACCTCGCCCGCCTTGGCGACGCCCGGCATCTTCTTCGTCACCGGCTTGCCCTGGTCGGACACCTGCATGTACTCGATGACGTCCTGCTCCCGGGTCAGACCGCTGACCTCCTGGAGGAACTCGACCATGACGCCGTCGATCTGGATGCCGAAATTGTGTGAGGTGAGGGCGTCACCTGGCTGCAGACTCATGGAGCTGTGGTCCTTCTACTCGTTCCGCCGGTACGCGACGCGGCGGACTGCCCGTGAACTCCCCGGTGGCCCGGGAGGCATGACGGCTGATGGCTGTTGACTGACGGAGAGCGGCCGGCGGCCGGCGGCTGACAGACGGCGGTACCGTCGGCGCACGCCGTCCCGGCGGTGGACGCGGTCACTCGTCCAGCTGGCCGCCGCCGTCGGAGAACTGCGCCAGCCGGAAGATCACGAACTCGGCCGGCTTCACCGGTGAGACGCCGATCTCGCAGATGACCCGCCCGAGGTCCACCGACTCCGAGGGGTTGGTCTCCTCGTCGCACTTGACGTAGTACGCGTCCTCCGGCCGGGCGCCGAACAGGGCGCCGCTGCGCCACTCGTTGACGAGGAACGCCGAGACGTTCCGCCGGATCCGGGCCCACAGCGCGTGGTCGTTGGGCTCGAACACCACCCACTGGGTGCCGATCAGGATCGACTCCTCCAGGTAGTTGAAGTACCGGCGGACGTTGAGGTAGCGCCAGGCCGGGTCGGAGGAGAGGGTGCGGGCGCCCCAGACGCGGATGCCGCGGCCGGGGAAGGCCCGGATGCAGTTGACGCCGACGGGGTTCAGCAGGTCCTGCTCGCCGCGGGTGATCTGCAGCTCCAGGTCGACGGCGCCGCGCACCACCTCGTTGGCGGGCGCCTTGTGCACGCCGCGCTCGGAGTCGTTGCGGGCCCAGATGCCCGCCACATGGCCGCTCGGCGGAACGAGCCGCGGCTGGCCGGAGGACGGGTCGAAGACCTTGATCCAGGGGTAGTAGAGCGCCGCGTACTTGGAGTCGTAGCCGGCCGTCTCCTGGCGCCAGACCCGGACCTCGCGGGCGTTGAGCCCCGGCGGCGGGTCGATGACGGCGACGCGGTCGCCCATCAGTTCGCAGTGCGCGATGAGCCCGAGCTGGACGGCCTTGACCGCCTCCAGGTCGATGGCGCCGCGCTGGTAGGCCGCCATCAGGTCGGGGACGGCGACCATGGAGATCTCGTCCACGGCCTCCAGACCGCCGAAGCCGGTGCGGTCGGCGGAGTCACCGAGGTACTCGCCCGGTCCGGCCTGGCCGTTGCCCGCCGGAGCCACACCGCCGCGGCCGGCTCCCCGGGTCGCCACGGCGCCGGCCGGGGGCAGCGCCACCGTCTGGTTCTCGGGACGCGCCAGCTGCGCGGCGGGCGCGGCCTCCTCCACGGTGATCAGCCGGGACCGCTCCCGCACCTGGCTGACGACGTAGGTGCGGCCGCTCTTCTTGTTCGCCGTGACGTCGAAGGTCTCGACGGCCCGGTCGCCGTCCTTGACGATCAGCCGGAAACGCTCGGCGGGCCCCTCGCCCTCCGGGTCGGCGACCTCGACGCTCAGCCCGGCGCCGCTCTCACCGGGAGCGATCGCGGCCACCTTGAACTTGCCGAGTTGGCGCGGCTCACCGGCGGGCAGGGCCGCCGGGCCGTCGCCGGCCGCGTCCCTCCCGCTCCCGTTACGGGTGCCGCCCGCGCCCCCCGTCCCGGACTCCCCGCCGGGCACTCCGCCGACGCGGACGACATAGGCGGCGCTGCCGCCGTTGTTGAAGAAGCCGTAGACGGAGTGGGCGAGGTAGTACCCGTCGGTGAAGTCACCGAAGGCCGCCACGTACTGCGTCCAGTTGGTCACCAGTGTCGGTTCGTTGAGCGGCCCTTCCGGGGCGAGGCCGACGAAGGCCGCCACGGAGGTGCCCACCCCCTCAATGGGACGAGAGCCACTGGCCACCTCCTCCACGTAGACGCCCGGTGACAGATACGACGGCATGCTGGGCTCTCCTCGGAGTACGCGATGTGACGCCGCCCAGCCTCACCGAGCCCGCCCCCGGCGGAAACGGTCACGGGTACCCGGCCGGGGGCACGGCGACTGCCCGTACGGGCAGGGGGCGCACGCCAACCGGGCGGCCCGCCGCCGCGGTACCCCGCCGGGGTCGCTACCCGGCCGGTGGTGCCGCGCCGGTGCCGCCTCCGTCGCGGGTACGGGACGGGCCGCCGCGCGGAGGGCGGGACGCGGAGACCGGCGGACGGACCGGTGCACGCCCGCGGGTCGCCCGTTACACCTCGGCCCGGACAGTCAAGTCATGCCCCCTCCGGGCGGAGGAGAGGCTGTCCGGCAGGCCCTGTCCGAGGGCAGTGTCCCCGGCCCTTCCGTACAACCCTCCGCCCGCCCGCCGTGCGCCCGGGGCGCCGGCCGGGCCGTCCCCCTCCCGGCCACGGGCCCGCGCCGTGCCGAAGAGGCAGCCGCGCGGCGCCCGTTGGGGCATCGGTCCTGCCTCGTCTCCTGGTGACCGGCTCCGGCGGGGATGGCTAGCGTCGGGCGCGTGAGTATGTGGACTTCTCTTGAGCCGGCTTCAACGACCGTTGACCCGGGCGGCACCACGATGGTGCGGCTGCGGATCCGGAACACCGGCGACGTGGTGGACGAGTACCGCGTCGTCCCGGTGGGCGACCCGGCCCTGTGGGTGCGCGCCGACCCGGCCGCCCTGAAGGTGTATCCGGGGCAGACGGGGACGGTCGAGCTGCGGTTCTCGCCGCCGCGGTCGCCCGACGCGACCGCCGGACCCAATCCGTACGGCGTGCAGATCGTGCCGACGGAGCATCCGGAGGCGGCCACGGTGGTGGAGGGCAACCTCACCATCACCCCGTTCACGGAGGTGCGGGCCGAACTGGTGCCGCCCGTCACCAAGGGAC
Organism: Streptomyces sp. MNU89; assembly: GCF_020982505.1. Lineage (NCBI taxonomy): Bacteria > Bacillati > Actinomycetota > Actinomycetes > Kitasatosporales > Streptomycetaceae > Streptomyces > Streptomyces sp. MNU89. Next base: position 5,097,823 of record NZ_JAJKLL010000001.1, read on the forward strand.
GCTTCCGCGGACGCCCCGTCCTCGCGGTGGACAACCTGGGCAACACCCGGCTGACCGCGTCGGTCACCGGCGGCGACCCCAGCGACCAGCTCGGCTTCGACATCCACCCGAGCAGTCTGCAGATCGAGCCCGGCCGCGCCGCCTGGGTCAAGTCGAGTGTGCGGCCGAAGGAGGTCACCTGGTTCGGGCGGAAGGAGATCCGTCCCTACGCCCTGGCCCTCCAGCGTTCGGGCACCGAGCCGCTGAACGTCGAGGGCACCTACGTCCAGCGCAGCGTCTTCCCGCACTGGGTGATGGCCACCTTCGGTCTGCTGTTCGCGCTGGGCATCGCCTTCGCGATCATCTGGTTCGCCCGCGGCCCGCAGGTCACGACCCTCGCCACCGAGAAGGCCGCGGCCGCCGAGGAGAAGCCCCAGGAACTCGCACCGCCGTCCGCGAGCCCTTCGGCGTCGGCCGGCCCTTCGGAGTCGGCGCCCCCGGAGCAGGAGGAGCCGAAGCAGCCCGAGAAGCCCCCGGCGGAAGAGGACGGTGGCGACGGCGGTGGTGGCGGTGGTTCCGAGTCCGAGGAGAAGGCGCCCGCGAAGAAGAAGGAACCGTCCGACACCGGCACCTTCGTCAGCGACGACTCTGGCAAGTGTCTGAGCAGCACCGACGGCCTGGACGGCACCCAGCTCGTCATCGAGACCTGCCGGGAGGGCTCCGCGGGGCAGACCTGGAAGGCCGAGAGCGACGGCACGTTCCGCTCCCAGGGGATGTGCATGGACGTGGCCTGGGGCAAGCACGACGACTTCACCGACATCCAGATCGCCAACTGCAACGGGCAGCCCGCCCAGCAGTTCGAGATGAACGAGCAGCGGCACCTGCGCGCCGTGGACTCCGGCAAGTGCGTCGACATCTTCGACCACCAGAAGGCCGACGGCAGCGTCGCGGTGCTGTGGCCCTGCAACGGCGCGACCAACCAGCTCTGGAAGTTCAACGGACGGCTGCCGGCCTGAACCACCGGGACCGGGCGGCCGGCCTCCCTCCGGGCCGGCCGTCCTCCCGGACGGGCGTTCCCCCGGTCAGCCGTTCTCCCGTAGCCGGCCCGTGGGCGGCCCGCGCCATGGCGGGACGCGGTCCCGGCCCGGAAGGGTCACCCGCCGCGGCTGCGTGCCCGGCCGGTCACCAGCCCCTGCCGGCCGACGGCACCAGCCGCCCCGCCTTGCGGTACTCGCGCCGCGCCCCGGCCAGCAGGTCCTCCGGGCCCACCGCCCCGCCCGGGCCGCCGCCGCGTACGCCGCCGTGACCACGGCGCTGCGGATCGCGCCACCCGACAGCTCGAACTCCTCTGCGCAGGGCCTCGCGTCGAGACCCTCCTCGCAGGGCACGGCCGACAGGCTGTTGTGCCACAGCGAGAGGCGCTGCTCCGCGTCCGGGAACGGAAAGTCGATCACCAGGTCGAGCCGGCGGGTGAACGCCTCGTCGATGTTGGCCCGGAGATTGGTGGTCAGCAGCGCGATGCCGTCGAAGGACTCCAGCCGCTGGAGGAGATAGGCGCTCTCCATGTTGGCGTAGCGGTCGTGCGAGTCCTTCACCTCGGAGCGCTTGCCGAACACGGCGTCGGCCTCGTCGAAGAGCAGCACCGCGTCCGTGCGGTCGGCCTCGGTGAAGATGCGTTCGAGGTTCTTCTCGGTCTCGCCGACGTACTTGTCGACGACGGAGGAGAGCTGGACGACATAGAGGTCGAGACCCAGTTCGGCGGCCACGACCTCGGCCGACAGGGTCTTGCCGGTGCCGGACTCGCCCGCGAACAGGCCCAGCACTCCGCGCCCCCGGCCGCCGCCCGCGCTCAGCCGCCACTCGCCCAGCACCCGGTCCCGGAACCGGGACCGCAGGGCCAGCTCGCGCAGTTGTTCCAGCGGAGTCTCGGGGAGGACGAGATCGTCCCAGTCCACGGCGGGCCGGATGCGGCGGGCGTGCCGCTCCAGACCGGAGGCGGACTGCTGGCGCGCGGCCAGCCGGAGATGGGCGGCGGTGAGCGGGGTGCCGTCGAACGCGGCCAGGCCGTGCGCGGCCCCGGCGGCGCGCCGGATCTGCTCGTCGCCGAGCCGGTAGGCGGCGGTGACCCGGGCCAGATCGAGCCCGCCGTCACTGCCGTCACCTCCGTTGCCCGTGCCGCCGCTGTGGCTGCCGCGGCTCGCGCCGCCGTCGTGGTCCGTGCCGCCGTCGCCCGCGCTCTCGTCCAGGCCCAGTGCCTCGGCCCAGACGGCGGCGGCACCGGCCGTCCGCCGGGGGGCGTCGAGGGCGAGCGGCGCGGTGTGCTCCCCGGACCACTGCGGGTCGTACGGCTGTGCCCCCGTGAGCAGCACCGGTACGTCGCCCACGGAGAGCCCCCGGACCAGCGGGGCCGCCGCCTCGCCGTCCGGCAGCGGGGACACGACGACCGCGCAGTCGCGCAGCCGGGCCTCGCGCAGCAGCGCGGTGAGCGGCGGGGATGGGCGGAGTGCGCGGGCGGGTGGGCCGCGGCGGGCTCCGTGTGGTCGTGGCCGTCCGCGTGCGCCGTCCCACCGGCCGGGAGCGGGGTGAGCAGCAGCGCTTCCCGGCCCGCCGCCCGCAGCGCGGCGAGAGCGCAGGAGAGCCCGTCGCCGGGACGGTGCTCGCGCAGATGCACCAGCAGGGGGCCCGCGGCCAGCCGGGCGGCGAGCCGGTCCGTGAAGGGATCGGGTCCCCCGGCGCCGCCCCGTGCGCCCGTACCGGTCCCGGCCGCGTCCGCAGCCGGCAGCAGCCGGGCGTGTCCGGCGAGGGCCGCGTCCGGGGTGTCGTCGCCGAGCAGATGGGCGGTGACCCGGTCGGGGACGCGCAACGAGCGGGAGAGGAACGGGCGTTCGCCCTCCTCGACGAGGAGCAGTCCGCTCGCGCGCAGGGGTGCGGACGGATGGAGCCGGGCCCGGGCGGCGGCCGAGTCCGCGGGCAGGCCGCACAGGTCGAGCACCAGTCCGGTGGTGGCGCGGCGCCTGCCGACGTCGTCGTTGAGATAGCCGTAGAGGGGTTCGAAGGTCCGGTCGACATCGGGGGCGAGCGCGGCCAGCAGGATGCGTACGTCCAGCAGGGCGAGGCCGAAGCGGGCCGCCAGCCGTGGCAGCCGGTCGCCCGGGTGCGCGGGGGCGCCGGGCGGCTGTTCACCACCGCCGAGGTCACCGCCGAGTTCACCGCCGACGTCATCGTGCGCGTCGGCGCCGGTGCCGCCGTCCTCGCCGGTCGGGGGTGTGCCGTCGGCCGTGCGGAGCGCGTGCCGTATCGCGTCGGGGGAGAGGTACAGGCCGCGCAGCGGGTCGTCCGCGGTCGGGTCGCCGGCGCTGCGCAGCTCCACCAGGGCCGCGGCGTCCTCGCGCAGGCGTGTGAGCCGGGCGGTCAGGGCCGCGGCGGGGCCGGGCACCCGGCCGTCCCGGAGGCCGGTGTGGTCCGTGCCGTCCGCCCGACCCGCGTGGGCTGCGCGGCCGGTGCGGTCCGCGGGGTCCGCCGGGTCCGGAGGGTATGCGGGGTCTGCGGGGTTCATGTGATCCGTGAGATGGGGAAAGGCTGTCACCGGGGCCGTGCTCCGCCCTTGCGGCGGTCCGCCGTCCCGGCGGCCCCGCGGTCACCGGACGGTGTTCCGGGCCCGCCTCCGGACCCGGGTCCGGAGGCACCGGCACCCCCGGCCAACTGCCGCAGGTGGCGCGGGCGGTGGTGCCGTTCGGGCGAGCCGTCCAGGGTGCCGTCCAGCCCGCGCACCCGGACCCCCGCGCCCTCGGTGACCGGCGGTCCGGCCGCGTACTCCGGCACGGCCGGGAAGGGAGCGGTGACCACCACGTCCAGCGACGGCTTCAGCTCACCGCCCAGCGCCGACCAGATGTCGGCGAGGGAGCGCGACTCGGCCGGCGGCACCCCGATGGTGATCGGCACGGAGAGCCCGAGCTCCGCCAGGGCGCCCGTCAGCTCCGAGGGCGTCAGCACCTCGTGCGGGAGCAGCGTGGCCATGACGGCGGAGAGCAGCCGGTGTTCGTCCTCCGGCCGCTTGGTCCAGGCGGTGACCAGATACGACAGCCGGAACCAGCGGGGTGGCTGACGGCGCTTCAGTACGATGCCCCGGGCATCCTTCACGGAGACCGCGCCGCGCTGCCGCCGCTCGGTGTCCTCGCGGATGTCGTACAGATAGGCGTTGATCGTCGGGGTGTTGCGGCGCGCGGCCCAGTCGCGGCTCGGGGCCTCGAAGGAGACCTCCACATCCGTACCGGAGAACACACCACCGCGCAGGAGGCCCTTCAGAACGTGGTCGACCTCATGAATCACCGTGCTGTCCGGCCCTTCCCGTTCCGCTGTCCCGCGCTGCCGTACGGTCCCCCGCGCCATCCTGCCGCCGCCGGGGCCCGTCCGTCCCGTGCCGGGGGGACGGCGCGGGGGCAGTCCCGGCTGCCCGTTCGGACCGCGCCGCCGCCCGGACGGCCGGCGGGCGCGGGACCGCCGGCACCGTGTCCCCGCCGCCCGGCCGGGAGAGCTCACGACGGCTCGTGCACGGCGTGGACGGCGTACGAGGCGTGCAAGGGATCAGATGTACCCCTCGCGCAGCGCGTAGGCGACGGCGTGCGCCCGGTTGCGGAGCTGGAGCCGGGTGGTCAGTCCGTGCAGCACGTTCTTCACGGTGCGCTCGGAATAGGACAACTTTCCGGCGATCTCCCGGGTGTCCATGCCCTCGGAGACCAGCCGGAGGATGTCGATCTCGCGCGGCGCGAGTCCGGCGGGGCTGCCGCCGGGCTGCTGCGCGGCGTTCCGCTGGAGCCGTCCGACCTGGTTGATCAGCCGGCCCAGCAGATCGGACGGCAGATCGCCCTCGCCGCGGGCCGCGGCCACCACGGCCTGCAGCAGCCGCTGGTCGGTGGCCTCGTGGCGCCAGAGGATGGCGCCGACGCCGCACTCGATGACCTGGAGCAGTTCGGCCTCCCGGATGACACCCGTGACCAGGACGGCGTTCAGGCCGTCGGTCCGCACGAGTCTCCGCAGCCGCAGCATCGTGGTCTCGTCCAGCCGGTCCGCGAGCACCACGGCGACGGTGCGGACACCGTCCCGCGTCTCACCGGGGCGCGCCTCCCCGGCGCGGGCACCGTTGGCGCGGGTCTCCGAGCCCCGTGTCTCGCCCACGAGTTCGACCTCGGGGCGCTGCCGGAGCTGGCTGACGGCGCCGGCTCTGGTGATCGGGTCGGAGGCGTGGATGACCACGGGTATCCGTTCGACCGTCGTCGTGCCCTTGAACGTCGTACGCACGTCTTCCCCCACTTCCGGAACTCCGGGTCACCGGTTCCGTCTGCTGCTGCTCGGCGGCCGGACGGCGGCGACGGCGCCGGCACCACTGTCCGAGGGACCGCTTGCCGCACGTCTCATACCGTCATTGACGGGATATTGGCGACAAAAGTTCATTCTGTGACGGGATTTGTGTCCGACGCCACCGAGCACAGGTTTCCCCGCGGAGGTGTCCCCCTGCAATCGTGGTCAACCACGAGAAGACCACGGACTCAACCATGGGAGCGCTCCCGGCATCTCTTCATGCGACGCGGAGAGCGTGATTCCGCCGACCGGCCCCGCCGCGGAGCCACGTTCCGCCGGGGTGTGACGCAGACACCGGAGAGGTCCCCATGAACGGGAGCACGATGACGGGCGTGACCGCGGAGCCATGCGATCTCGCCGGCTTGCACGAACGCCGTGATGTGCTGGACCGGGTGTCCGCCGACGCCGCCCGCGCCCGGGCCGGCACCGGCCGTATCGTCCTGGTGTGCGGAGCCACCGGCACCGGCCGGAGCGCACTGCTGGAGGCGGTCGCCGCCCGGGAGTCGCGGCGGGGCATGCGCGTGCTGCGGGCCCGCTGCTCCCCGGAGGACTCACGCGCCGAGTTCGCCGCCGTGGCCGAACTCCTGGACGTGGAGCTGCGGCCCCCCGCCCCCGACCGGCACGCGTGGGACGAGCCGGGAACCGGGGAGGACCACTCCCTGCACGGGACCGGACGGGCCGCCCGGCTCTGGCGGCTGCTGCGCTCCCACGCGGCCGCGGGACCGCTGCTGCTCGTCGTGGACGACGTGCACCTGGCCGACCCGTCCTCGCGCGGCTGGTTCGTCCGGGCCGCCCGGCTGCTCGACCGCTTACCCGTCCTGCTGGTCCTCACCGAGCGCTCCCAGTACGACCTGGACCCGCCACCGCCGTGCCTGCTGCGCACCCTGCCGTCCACGCTGTTCAGCTTCCACACGCTCGCCCCGCTGAGCTTCCGCGCCGCCGCCGAGCTGGTCCGCGAGCGGCTGGGCGCGGGGCTCCCGCCCGGCTGGATCGACGGCTGCCTGCGCGCGACCGGCGGCGTGCCGCTGTTCCTCCACGCCCTGCTGACCGACCTGGCGCGGCTGACGGCGGTCACCGGCGGCGCGGGAGTCTTCCCGGACACCGGGGCGCGGCTGTACTCCAGCCACTACACCACCATGATCGCCTGGGCGCTGGAGAGCGCCGGCCCGGCCACCGCCGAACTGGCCCGCACCCTCGCCGAACTGGACACCACCGGTGACACCGCGCTGCTGGCGGACGTCGCCGGGACCGATCCCGGCCGGACCGGGCGCTGGATCGACGCCATGGCGAGCTCCGGACTCGTCGTCCGCGCCGGGCCCGGCGCCCCGCCCCGCGTCGCGCACCCGCTGCTGCGCGACGCGGTCCTCGACGGCTGGCCGCACCGGCGCCGGCAGGAGATCCACCGCGCGGCGGCCGAACTCCTGTACCAGCGCGGTGAGTCCGCCGGTGCGGTGGCCCGCCGGCTGCTGTCCGTGCCGGCGGTCGGCGCGGAGTGGGCGGTCAACGCGCTGCTGGAGGCGGCGGCCACCGCGGTGCGCGAGGGCCGGACCCGGCACGCCGGCGACTTCCTGCGCCGCGCCCTGGACGAGCCCCTGTCGCGCGAGCGCCGCGGGCAGGTGCTGACCGAACTCGGCTGCCTGGAGGCCGACGCCGGGCGCCCCGTCGGCGTACGGCACCTGGCCGAGGCCGTGCCGCTGCGGCAGCCCACGGGCTCCGGACGGCTCCGCACCACCGTCGCCCTCGGCACCGCCCTGGCCCGCGGCGGCGACGTGCAGGCGGCCCTGGAGATCCTGCGCAACCTCTGCGAGGAACTGCCCGACCGCTCCGCCCAGGCCCGGGCCGCACAGGCCGCGGGCGCGCTGCTCTCCGCGTACGACCGGGCGAGCTGGCTGCGGGTGATGGCCGGGCTGCGCCATGTCGCCGCCCACTCGCCGGACCGGCTCGACCAGGCCGAACGGGCCCTGCTGGTCCGCTATGAGGCGACCGCCGGGCTGATCTCCGCCAAGGAGGCGGTGGAACGTCTCTGCGTGCTGTCGAGCATCCCCGCCGACCCCGCCCTGGCGCCGTACGTCCTGGCCACCGTCGCGGCCGTCCTCCAGTGGGCCGAACGGTACGAGGAGGTCGACCGCATCATCGGGGAAGGGCTCTCCGCGTACCGGCCGGTGGCGCTCAACCCGGCCCTGCACGCCCTGGCGGACACCCGCGCGGACGCCGCCGCGGCCCGCGGCCGGTACGGCGAACTGCTGGCCGACCCCGCCGTCCGGGCGGTTCTGGAGAACCCCCGGCCCGGTGGCCCGGCCGACGCCTCCGCCCTGCAGGGTTCGGTCAACATCCTCTCCCAGGCCGTCCTGGCGCTGCTGGAGACCGGACGCCGGGACGAGGCGTGGCGGCTGGCCGACCGCATCGCCGCGTGCGGCCCGCGTGACTCCTGGGAGTGGAACCGCTTCCTCCACGCCCGGGGCGAGCTGCGGGCCGCGGACGGCGACTACTCCTCCGCGCTCGCGGACTTCCGGGAGTGCGGCCGGCGGCAGACGGACCGCGAGGTGCTGAGCCCGGTCGTCACCCCCTGGCGGTCCGGCGCGGCCGAGTGCCTGCGGCGGCTGGGCCGGACGGCCGAGGCGCTGGAACTCGCCGAGGAGGAGTACCGGCTGGCCCTCGTCTGGGGTACCTCCCGGACCGTGGGACGGGCGCTGCGGGTGCTGGGCACCGTCACCGGTGGCCGCCGCGGCACGGAGCTGAGCCAGCGGGCCGTGGCCGTGCTGCGCACCGCCCCCGAGGGCGTGGAACGCGAACTGGTGCTCGCGCTCATCGCGCTGGGCGAACGGCTGACCGCCGCCGGGGAGCGCGGCCGGGCCCGTACGGTGCTGCGCGAGGCGGCGGGTCTGGCCGGGGAGCTGGGTGCCCGGCGGATGGTGGCGGCGGCCGAACGGTCGCTGGTGGACAGCGGGGCGCGGGTGACGCGGGTCCACAGCGGGGTGGCCGCGCTGACGGAGAGCGAGCGGCGGATCGCCGGACTCGCCGCCGAGGGACGGACGAACGCGGAGATCTGCGAGCTGCTGCACCTGGCCCGGCGGACCGTGGAGACGCATCTGACCAGCGCCTACCGCAAGTTGGGCATCCGGCGGCGCTCGGAGCTGCCCGCGGCACTCGGCCCCCTCTCCGACGGCGGGGCCTGAGCGCCGGGTCCGGGGCGGGCGGGCACAGGGCCGGGCGGGGCGGAAGAGGCCCCGTCGGCCCGGCACGCGAGAGGTGGCGGGCGGCGGTCCCGCCCCGTACCTGCCCCGTGCCCGGTCCGGCCCGCCCGCCCCGCCGCGTGCCCGCGCCGAAAGCTTTCAGTGTGCATCCGGTAACGGCCGGACGCCCGACCCTTGCGCCGTAAGGCGACTGTGGCGTGTGGTTCTGAGGGCGCGTCATGACCAGGCTGTCCGATCCATTGTTGTTCCGGAACATCTCCGATAACTTTCGCGGCACCACCTCCTCCACCACCGTTGCGGAGATCGCGCTCATGAGATCCTTCGGAACTTCTCCGGACCCCGCGCAGCCGAGCCGTCCGAGCCGGCGCACCCTGCTGGCCGCCGCCGTGGCGACCGCCGCCACCGCCGCCGTGGCCCCCGTCGTCGCCCCCGCCGCGGCGGCGGCCGAACGGGGCTCCGCCTTCGGCCGGGTGACGCCGGGGAAGACCGGCCGGGGCCGCTTCATCGCCTTCGACGCACGCCGGGACGCCTTCCCGCTCGTCGCCCGCGGCAAGGCCGCCCCGATCGCGGTCAGTCCGGACGACCACCCCGGGGTGGTCCGCGTCGTGGACGACCTCCGGGCCGACATCGAGCGCGTCACCGGTGTGAAGCCCGCCGTCACCGACGGCGCCCGGTCCGCGAAGGCTGCGGAGTCTCCGCACCGCGACCTCGTCATCGTCGGCACCATCGGCCGCAGCCCGCTGATCGACGGCCTGATCGAGGCGGGCAAGCTGGACGTGCGCGGGATCGAGGGCAAGTGGGAGACCTCCCTCCAGCAAGTGGTGCGCCACCCGATGCCGGGCGTCGACCGGGCCTTCGTCATCGCGGGCAGCGACCAGCGCGGCACCATCTACGGTGCCTACGAGACCTCCCGCCAGATCGGCGTCTCCCCCTGGCACTGGTGGGACGACGTGCCGCCGCGCCGCCGGGACGGGCTGTACGTGCTGCCCGGCCGCCACAGCCAGGGCACCCCCGCCGTGAAGTACCGCGGCTTCTTCATCAACGACGAGAATCCGGCCCTCGGCACCTGGGCGCCGGAGTTCTTCGGCCCCGGCAAGGCCCCGGGCTTCCCCAACGGCTTCAACAGCGCCTTCTTCGCCAAGGTGTTCGAGGTCATGCTGCGGCTGAAGGCCAACTACCTCTGGCCCGCCGTCTGGGGCCGCGCGTTCGCCGAGGACGACCCGGAGAACCACGCCACCGCCAAGCGCTACGGCGTCGTCATGGGCACCTCCCACGAGGCGCCGATGATGCGCGGCATCGAGGAGTGGAACCGCCACGCCACCGCCGCCAAGCGCGACGAGAACGGGAACATCACCGAGCCGGGCGAGGACCCGTACGGCGGCACCGGCGAGTGGAGCTTCCGCCGCAACGGCGAGGCCCTCAAGAAGTACTGGGCCGACGGCATCCGCCGCATGGTCGACCAGGACTTCGAGGGCGTCGTCACCCTCGGCATGCGCGGCAACGGCGACGTCAGCCTGCCCGACGGCGACGGCATCGACCTGATGGAGTCGATCATCGCCAGCCAGCGGGAGATCCTCACCGACTTCTTCGGCGAGGAGAAGCTCACCGAGGTCCCGCAGGTGCAGACCCTCTACAAGGAGGTCCAGCGCTACTGGGACAAGGGCCTGCGCCCGCCCGAGGACGTCACCGTCGTCTTCTGCGACGACAACTGGGGCAACATGCGCAAGCTGCCCGACCAGTCGCTGCCCGCCCGCAAGGGCGGCTACGGCATCTACTACCACTTCGACTACGTGGGCGACGGCCGCAACTACAAGTGGGTCGACACCATCAACCTGGCGAACACCTGGGAGCAGCTCCACCTCTCCCACTCCTACGGTGTGGACCGGCTCTGGGTGGTCAACGTCGGCGACATGAAGGCCGAGGAACTGCCCCTGCAGTTCTTCCTCGACTACGCCTGGGACCCGGAGCGCTGGCCGCTCGACCGCCTGGACGAATGGGAACGCGCGTACGCCGAGGAGAACTTCGGCCACGGGCAGGCCGAGGCCATCGCGGAGGTGCTGAACACCTACGGCCGCCTCCAGGCCCGCCGCAAGCCCGAACTTCTCAACCGCCGCATCACCCTCGACCCGGCGAAGGACCCGGCCACCGACTCCGACGCCGTCGTCTACGACGACCAGGCCAGCCCCTTCCGGCTCAACCACTACCGGGAGCTGGAGCGCGTCACCGAGGAGTGGCGGGAACTGGCCGAGGAGGCCGGGCGCATCCGCCGCAGGATCCCCCGCGCCTGGCAGGACGCCTACTACCAGCTCGTGTACTACCAGGTGAAGGCCACCGCCAACCTCTACGCGCTCCGCCTGGCCGAGTTCACCAACATCCACTACGCCGGCCAGGGCCGCGCCCTCACCAACGACCTCGCCGACACCACCGACGCCCGGTTCGCCGAGGACCAGGCCATGTCGGACTACTACAACAACCGCCTGGCGGGCGGGAAGTGGAAGGGTTTCCAGACCCAGCCCAAGATCGGCTACGGGGACAAGGAGCGCTACGGCCCCGACGCCGGCTGGCAGCAGCCGCAGACCCCGAACCACGTCGCCCTGCCCGACGAGGTGTTCCCCAAGGTCAAGCGGATCGAGCTGCCGGACCGGGCCGAGATGGGCGTCGGCATCGACGGCTCCGACGCCTGGTGGCCGCACGCGGAGGAACCGGCGGTCCTCCCCGCCTTCAGTCCGTACCAGACCCGCCCCGACCAGTACATCGAGGTCTTCAACCGCGGCTCACGGCCCTTCGGCTACCTCATCGAGCCGTCCGTGCCGTGGGTCCGCGTCGAGAAGGGCCGGGGCCGGGTCGAGAAGCAGGTGCGGGCGACGGTGCGCGTGGACTGGTCGCGCGCCCCCAAGGGCACCACCGAGGTGCCGATCACCATCACCGGGCCGGGCGGCACCTCCGTGGAGGTCCGCGCGGTCGTCGAGAACCCCCGGCTGCCGCGCCGCGCCCTCCGGGGCTTCATCGAGGCGAGCGGCTATGTCTCCCTGGAGGCCGCGCACTTCACCCGGGCCGTCGGCGCCTACGGCGTCCGCTGGGAGGTCGTGCCCGGCATCGGCCGCACGGGCTCCGGCGTCACCCCGTTCCCCGTGACCGCGCCCAGCCGGAAGCCCGGCGGCCGGGGCCCGCACCTGCAGTACGAGCTGACGCTCGTCACGGCGGGCGAGGTGGAGGTGCTGGCGTATCTGTCCCCGCGGAACAACGTCCTGCCGACCGAGGGCCTGCGCTACGCGGTCTCGTTCGACGACGACACCCCGCAGACGGTGGACATCATCGCCGCCACCGGCTCCGACGACACCCGCATGAACCGCCAGTGGGCGCGGAACACCTCGGACAACATCAACCTCACCGTCACCCGCCACACCATCGCCAGGCCGGGCCGGCACCTGCTCAAGCTGTGGATGGTGGACCCGACCGTGGTCGTGCAGAAGCTGGTGGTCGACACCGGCGGCCTGGAGCCCAGCTACCTGGGCCCGCCGGAGAGCCTCCGCGAGCGCCGCTGACCGGGACGGACAGGACGGCCGGGGCGGGAGGGACCGCGCCTCGGCCGGCCGCCGGAACCGGGCGCGGGAAGGACCTGAGGGGGTCCTCCCCGCCCCACCGCGCTCGCCCGGCACCCGCCCGCCGGGCGAGCGCGGACCCCTTTGGCGGTGCCGTCCCCGCGCCGGGCTGCCGCGCCGCCGCGCCGGCGGCTCTCCCGATCCCGCGCCGCGCCGCGCCGGGGATACTCGCATCGATGGAAGTATCATCGATGCGAGTATCCCCGGCGCGGAAGGAACCAGTCGGCAGTGGACGGATTCATCGGACGGCGCAGCGAGCTGGCCCACCTCGACGACCTCATGGAGAAGGTGCGGTCCGGGAGCCGCACAGGACGCCCGGGCCGGGCGCTCCTCGTTCGCGGCCGCCGCCGCGTCGGCAAGTCCCGGCTGGTGGAGGAGTTCATCGAGCGCTCCCGGCTGCCCCACCTCTTCTTCACGGCCGTCGGAGGCTCGAAAGAAGAGGACCTGGCCGGCTTCGGAGCCGAACTCGCGGCGTCCAGCCTTCCGGACGCCACCCGCTTCAGCGGCTTCGGTACCCCTCAGTCCTGGGACGCCGCCTTGAGCATGCTGGCGACCGCGCTGCCCTCGGACTCGCCCAGCGTCGTCGTCCTGGACGAAATGCCCTACCTGGTCGGCGAGGACCCCAGCTTCGAAGGCGCCCTCCAGAAAGCCTTCGACCGGACCCTCTCCAGGCTCCCCGTTCTGCTGATCCTCGTGGGGTCCGACCTCGCGATGATGGAGAAGCTCAACACCTATGGCCGCCCCTTCTACCAGCGCGGCACGGAGATGGTCGTCCCGCCGCTCAGCCCCGCCGATGTCGCCGCCATGCTCGACCTTCCGGCGGCCGACGCGTTCGACGCCTACCTGATCAGCGGCGGACTGCCGCTCATCCTGGAGGAGTGGCCGCGTGGCGCGGACTTGTGGGAGTACCTGGACACCGCCCTCCGCCACCCCACCTCGGCCCTCCTGGTCAGCGGCGAACGCACCCTGGCCGCGGAGTTCCCCACCGAGGCCCAGGCCCGCACCGTGCTCGGCGCCATCGGTCACGGAGAGCGCACGTTCACCCTCATCGGCCGCGCCGCGGGGGACCTCCACCCCAGCTCCCTGACCCGTTCCCTCCAACTCCTCACGGGCCGCCGCATGGTGGCCGCCGACCTCCCCCTGTCCACCCGTCCCAGCCGCGAGACCCGTTACCGCATCGAGGATCCCTACCTCCGCTTCTGGCTCTCCTTCATCGGTCCTGGGATCCCCACCGTGGAACGCGGCCGCGGTGACCGCGTCCTCGACACCATCCGCGCCCACTGGACGACGTGGCGCGGACGCGCCGTCGAACCCGTGGTCCGTGAAGCGCTCTGGCGCCTCATCGACGAGCACCTCCCCGCGGGCACCCAGACCATCGGCGGCTACTGGACCCGCACCAACGACCCCGAGATCGACATCGTCGGCGCGGACCGCTCGCCGATCGCCAAGAGGATCACGGCGGTCGGCTCGATCAAGTGGCTCGAGAACAAGCCCTTCGACCAGCGCGACCTCGCCCGCCTGCACACCCACCGCTCCCAGCTCCCCGGCGCGGAGGCCACCACCCCGCTCCTCGCCGTGACCCGCAGCGGCTCCACCGCCTCCGGCGTCACCGCCCTCACCCCGGAGGATCTCATCGAGGCCTGGCGCTGATCCCGCTTCACCGCCCTTCCGGTACAGCGGCCTGTTGCGGCAGGGAACGCACAACGCCTGCGCCACTCATGGCGACGCGGAGTGGACGGTCTCGGTGGGCTCCACTGTCTGCCGGGCACAAGCCGATCACGGCCGAGAGGGGTTGAGGCCCAACTCTCCTTCGTTGGAAGGGGCTTGCGTCCGGTGTCGGCCGGTAAATCTCCTCCCGTCTGGGGAAGGGGAAGGGAAAGGGGAGCGACACAGTGGGTGCACCGATGCCATGCGGGCAGCAGGGCGCCCTCTATGAGGGGGACGATGATGCGTAGGTTGCTGGCATGCGCCGCGCTAACAGCCACAGCGGCGAGCGGGCTTCTTCTGGCGGGCGCCGGTGCCGCTCAGGCATGGCCGCAAGGCTGCTCGACCCAGGCGTTTTCATGGTATGGCCAGGCGTACTGCACGACCGGTACCGGTGCCTTCCGTGTCAAAGTGACTTGCCTGACGGTTTTTGGGAGCACACAGACGCATTATGGTCCTTGGGCGGCGCCGGGGCGTGACGTCAGCCAGGCCAGCTGTGCTTTCTCCGACGATCGCGTCACCAACGTCGCGGTGGAAAAGCGCAATCCCTGACCACTCCGCCGGTCTCGACCGTCAGTTGGCTCCCCTGCGTTAGGTCTGAGGGAACAGCGTCAAGGGGTGCATCAATCGCCTCAAGCAGTGGCGGGGCCTGGCTACACGAACCGACAAGCTGGCGATCGCCTACCGGGCCGCACTCCACCTCGCGGGCATCCTCATCTGGGCCCGACGCTGACCAAAGAGACAGAACCTAGCTGTCGGCGGCTGATAGACGGTGTGCGGTGGCGGGTTCGGACCGGAGTTCCGTGGCGGGACCTGCCGTTCGAGTACGGACCGTGGCAGACGGTGTATGGACTGTTCCGGAGATGGCAGCGTCGGGGTGTGTGGGCCCGGCGGGCGGAGCGGTGCGTAGGGGGTTGCACCTTCCGTAGCGGCATGTGGTCCGGTGGACTTACGTCCCGATGCCTTGAGGAAAGGTCCCTGCTCATGCATTCGTCTTTCGTGCCACCCCGCCGGGTCAAGATCGGTGACGCGGCGGCCTTCGCCGGCAGCACGCCACGGGCGATTCGCCATTACCACGAGATCGGGCTGCTCCCCGAGCCTGAGCGGGGCGGCGATGACCGCCGCCGCTACGGGTACGAGGACATGATCCGCCTGCTGTGGATTCGCAGGATGGCCGATGCCGGGATCGCCCTGGACGACATCCGTGACGCCTTTACCACCGGCACGGCTTCCGCCGGTGCGGACAGTGGAGAAGGTATCGCGGGCATCCTGGAGCGGTTGGAGGAAACCCTCGCCGAGCGGGAGGCGGAATTGCGGCGGCAGCGGACCGCCGTGCAGCGGATGCGCACCGAAGGCAGCCGGATGGGCCTGCTCTCCGACTTCGTCACCGAACGCCTCAAGGGCCTGCCCGGGGGCTCCCTGCGTCAGGCGGACCTGGACAGTCTGCTGGTCACCGAGCGGATCTTCGGCCCGCTCGGCGCGGCCGTCCAGGCCACCCGCTTCGTCGTCCTGGCCACGCATCCCACGCTGCGGGAGGATTCCGACCGCATCGATGAGGCCGAGGAGGCACTCGATGACAGTGTCGCCGTCGATGATCCACGGGTGGCTCAAGTGGCCGTCGAGCGGCACATCTTCGAAAGCGCCCTGCAGGCCGTCATCGAGGAGTCCGGCCTGGGTAAGGACGACGATGACCTCTTCGACGCCTGGGACACTTTGCACCCTGCCACCGCCGACGACGGCGACGGCGAGGGCGAGGCCGACCCCAGCTCCGGCAGGCGGGAGGCTGACTCCATGAGCGCGTTCGAAGCCACCGGCAAGATGCCCTACGGCTTCTCCCCAGCCCGCCTGCGCTGTATGGAACTGGCCGAAGAACTCTCCGCCCAGGACTCACCCGCTACCCAGAACACGGCTTAGGCGGTACCGGGCCCGTCGAGGAACCGGAGCAGGACGGCGGCCTCCGCGCGGAGCCGGGCGGCACGGTCGGCGTGGGCGGGTGCCGTCAACTGCGCTGCGGCGTCCAGCCGTTCTGCTGCCTCGGTGCGCACGACGTCCACCACATCGCGCTCGCTCAGCTCCTGCCGCGCCGCTTCGGTGGTACCGGCTCCGGCCGGCGACTGCTCCAGGGCCACGCCGCGGAGTCCGGCTTCGCCCACGGGCACCGCCTCGGCGTTGTCCAGCGCGGCCAGTGTCGCGCGCAGGGCGCTCACCGCCGCCTTGTCGCGGGCGCGCATCGCTTCCGGCAGGGCTTGGCGCATACGGAGACGTAGAGACATACCGGTGACCCTAGGGACGGACCCCCGGCCCCACAACGCGTTATGCGCGCAGCGCCCGGACTGACGCCTGCCGGGAGGCCGCGTGCCCCCGGTCAGGCCGAGGACAGCTGTTCCGCTATCTCCTTGATCCATGCGGCCGTCTTCGCCGGATCGTTGAGGGAGTCCGCCCACTCGTCGGGGGTCAGCCGGTGGTTGTCGGGGCCGGCTTTGAGAGCGATGAGGAGGGCTCTGGCCGAGTCCCGCATCTCGGCCGCTGTGCCGCCGCTCCCGCGGATGTCGGGACCCGCCGCCAATCCGTAGAGTTTCCGCGCCATGGCCTGGCGTTCGCCGTTCTCCACCTTCTTCCAGAACTTCAGGGCCTCCTTCAGCGCGTCTTCGCGGGAGGCGGGCTCCGCCGGGGTCTCCTCCTCCGCCGCCCAGCGTTCGGGGTGGCGGGCCCCGTCGTAGCGCTTCATGCCCGCGCGGCCCGCCCGGTAGGCGGTGACGCCGAGGATGAGGCCGGCCGCACCCGCGGCGAGGCCCCAGCCGACCGGGTTGCCGGCCAGCCCGGCTCCTCCCGCTGTGGCGGCGACCGCGGTCACGATGCCGCCCGCGGCCTTGGTGGACTCCCCCACGGCGGTGGCCGCCTGCTTGCCCATCTTGTGGCGCTGCTTGCCGAGCGCATACGTGTGCACCGTGTTCAGGGTGTTCACGTCCTCGGCGCGCCGGAGGTCTCCGGCGGCGTCACGGGCGTCGCCCATCGCTGCCCAGGCCGCGTCGATGGCCTCGGAAACGCGCTCCAGCCGGTCCTCGCCCTCGTGGTCCCACTGCATGTCCAGCGCGACGTATGCCTCGGCCGCGGCCCATTCGGCGTCCTGCCGCGCCTGGTTCAGCCGGACCAGCGCTCCCTCCTCGGTGCGGTCGGGCTTGTCCAGCCCTTTCAGGGCACGGTATTTGCGGGCCGTCATCCCGACGCGGCTCGCGGCGCGGGCGCCCTTCACCGCGCCGACGGCACCGGAGGTGATACCGCTCGCCTCGGCCGTTGTCATGGCGTTCGCCGCCTTCTGGGCCTTGGTCAGCTCCTTGGCGATGGCAAGGGCGTAGCTTCCCGAGCCGGCGGCACCGACGACCGCGTCGGCCGTCTTCGAGGTGGACTTCTTGTCCGCTTCGTGGAAAGCGGCGCCCTTCTCGTGCTTCTTGGCGCTCTTCCTGGCTTTGGCCGCCTCCATGCCACTGAGCACGGCGCCGGCGGACTCCGTGACGAGGTTCTCCGACGCGGCGGCGGTCCCCGAGGAGGCGGCGGAGTGTTTGAGCCCGTCGTTGACCGTGGCGGAGGCCTGCTGGGAGAAGCCCGCGTTGGCGGGGACATGGACGCCCTTGACGAAGGTGTCGATGAATTCGAGGTTCTTCTTGAGCCGGTCGAGGACCGCGGCGATCCGGTCACGGTAACTCTTCGGTGCGGCGGACGCGTTGCCGTTCTCCGGTTCCTTCCCCTTCTCCTTCGCCGCGCCCCTGGCGCGCTGCACCGCCGCGGTCGCGGCCCGGTTGCCGGCGCCGGCCTGGATCTCGCGGAGGGCGCGCTCCGCCGGGTTTCCCGACGGACTCCCTGCCCTGCTTCGGTCCCGGCGCTGCCGGTTCGGCGTCAGGGCGGTCACGGACGGCCGAGTCGGGATGCGGTGGACCGGGGTGCTCATGGACGTGCCTCTCCTGGGCCGGACCGGGCGAGGGGAGAGTAGCCAGGCCCGGCCAACGGAAAGGGAGCAGCCGGGAAACGGTCCACGGATGGTGTGCGACGCGTTGTGCCGGATTCCGCCGCAGACGACCGCGGCCCGCCGGCCGCCCCCGTGAACCGGGGCTTCCGGCGGGCCGTTGACATCGCCCGGTGCGTCTCAGTCGTGCGGGACGACCGCGACCGGGACGGAGCAGTGGTGCAGCACCGCGTGGGCGACGGCGCCGAGGTGGGTGCCGATGGGCGAGCGGCGGATGCGGCGGCCGATGACCACCAGGGAGGCGTCGCAGCCCGACTCCAGCAGGTGGTCGGCCGGCTTGCCGATGACCGCCTGCGCCTCGACCTCGACCCCGGGGAACTTCTGCCGCCAGGTGCGCAGGATGTCGGCGAGCTGTGCGGACCGCCGCTCGCCGAGCTCGGCCTCCAGGTCGGCGGACTGGGGCAGGTCGCCGTGGGGCGCCACGCTCCAGCCGTGCACCACGCGCAGCCGGGTGTCGCGCCGCGCGGCGGCGTCGAAGGCGAACTCCAGCAGTTCGTCGCTGGGGGAGGACAGGTCCAGTCCGAGGACCACGTCCTTGTACGGGGTGGCGGCGGAGGTGCGGGCCGCCGGGTCCGGCCGGTGCTCGTCGCCCGCCTGCTCCCCGGCCCGGACCAGGACGACCGGCCGGCGGGCGTGGGCGGCGGTGGACAGTCCGACCGAGCCCACCAGGAAGCCGGTCAGCCCCTTGAGACCGCGGGAGCCGAGGACCAGCAGCTCGGAGTCCTCCGCGACCAGCGGCAGCACCTCGACCGGGTGGCCGCGGAGCTGGTCCCTGGTGATCTCCAGGTCCGGGTGGCGGGCGCTGAGTTCTTCGGTGGCCTCGCGCGGGATGCGCTCGGCCCAGTGGCGCTGGACCTCGGGGCCGCTGCTCGGCGGGAGCGGGTACGGCAGCGGCTCCCAGACGTGGACGACGCGCAGCGGCAGTCCGCGGAGCTCAGCCTCGCGGGCCGCCCAGTCGGCGGCTGCGATGCTCTCGCGGGAGCCGTCGAGACCGAGGGTGACGGGACGGGACATGGTGGCTACCTCCAGGATTCGAACGCCGCGGTGACGTCCTTGCTTCGCTTACATACTCACAGGTAGGAAACGGCTGTTGGAGGGCCGCAGGTCCCGTTCGCGGGCCGGCGGTCCCGGAACGCGCCGGGCCCTTCCGCGCCGGGCTGTGGCGGGGAAGGGCGGGTGGGGCGGGAGTGGCCGGTGATCCGGTGGTGCCGTACGGCCGGGCGGGGCCGGCGGCGGTCGCCGGGGCGGCCCGCACAGGTGTGCCCCGGTGCGGCGGGGCCGGTCAGAGCCGGGCGGCCACGTACTCCGTGAGGTCCAGCAGCCGGTTGCTGTAGCCCCATTCGTTGTCGTACCAGCCGAAGACCTTGACCAGTTCACCGTGCGCCTGCGTGAGCGGGGCGTCGACGACGCAGGAGGCCGGGTCGCCGACGATGTCGCGGGAGACGATCGGCGCGGTGCTCACCCGCAGCACGCCCTTCAGCGGGCCCTCGGCCGCCTCGGCGAAGGCCTCGTTGATCTCCTCGGTGGTGGTCTCGCGGCGCAGCACCAGCGCGAGGTCGGTGAGCGAGCCGTCCTCGACGGGGACGCGGACGGCGATGCCGTCCAGGGCGCCGGCCAGCTCGGGCAGGACCAGGCCGACGGCGCGGGCGGCGCCGGTGGACGTCGGGATGATGCTCACGGCGGCCGTGCGGGCGCGGCGCAGGTCCTTGTGCGGACTGTCCAGCACCGACTGGTCGTTGGTGTAGCCGTGGATGGTCGTCATCAGCCCCTTGACGATGCCGAACCGCTCGTGGAGCACCTTCACCATCGGCACCACGCAGTTGGTGGTGCACGAGGCGTTGGAGACGATCTCGTGCCGCTCGGGGTCGTAGTCCGTCTCGTTGACGCCCATGACGATCGTGGCGTCCACGTCCTTGCCGGGCGCGGAGAGCAGCACCTTGCGGGCGCCGGCCTTGAGGTGGCGGGCGATCTCCTCGCGGGTGCGGAAGCGGCCGGTGGCCTCGATGACGATGTCCACGCCGTGCTCCGCCCAGGCCGACTCGGCCGGGTCGCGCTCGGCGGTGACGGCGATCCGGTGGCCGTCCACGGTGATCGAGCCGGCGTCGTGCGAGACGGTGCGGCCGAGCCGCCCGTAGGTGGAGTCGTACTCGAGGAGGTGCGCGAGGGTCGCCGTGGGCGCGATGTCGTTGACCGCCACCACCTCGACCGGTGTGGTGTCGTCCGTCCGCCCCAGGGCGCTGCGCAGATAGTTGCGCCCGATGCGGCCGAAGCCGTTGATGCCTACCCGTACGGTCATGTCCGTTCCTCCGGAACGTGTGCTGGCGGATGCGTGGTGACGGCGGTGCGGGCGCCGGGCGCCGGGGCCGGGCGCGGGACCGGGCCCGGACATCCGGCCGGGCCGGCGGTGCTGGGCGCCGGCCCGGTCGGGGTTTCCCTGTCGCGGCTCATGAGGCTCAGAGGAGCCAGCGGTTCTTGCGGACGATGGGCAGTTCCGCCCACTTGCGGCCCAGGCCCCAGGTGTTGCCGGCGTAGGCGGCGGCGAGGGCGATCAGGACCAGCGCGTAGATCAGGTGGTAGTCGGCCACGGGGTTGGTCGACATGCTCGGCGCGCCGTTCGACAGGTGTTGCGCGAGTGGCCATTCGGCCGCCCACATCAGCATCATCATCAGGGACCCGGCGGCGGCGGTCAGCCGCAGTGCCACACCGCTGAGGAGTGCCACGCCGATGCCCAGCAGGCCGAGCATGAACAGCCAGTTCGCCCAGCCGGCGCCCGCGATGTCGTGGAAGGTGGACTCCAGCGGTCCGACGGCCACGCCGCTGAGGAAGCCCTTGGTGGGCGATCCGCCGTCGATCCAGCCCTTGCCCGCGGGGGTGGCGTAGCCCCACCCGAAGGTCTTGTCCAGGAAGGCCCAGAGGAAGACGAAGCCGGTCACGATGCGGACGATCGCGAAGGTCTTCGCCCCGGCCGGGGTCATCACCGCGCCGTGCTCCGGGGCGGTCAGGGCCGCACGCTGGGACGGGACCTGCATACGGCGGTTCAGACGGGGTTCCTGCATGACGGCCATGACGGGCTCCTTCACTCGGGGTGGACCCTTTCGGGTGTCTCCCGTCCGGTGGCTCCCGGTCGGGGTGACGCTTCAACCATGGCGTCTCGGACCGGTGTGCGACCGGTGCCGAAAGACCGCCTCGTACGGGCCCAACGGCCCCCGTTTCCCGGGCCCCTTGGACGCCGGCCGGGCCCGGCCGGGAAAGGTCCCGGGTGAGGTCCGCGCGGCGGCGCCGTACGGCCCGGGCCCCGGTGGGCCGAACGGCCCCGTCACCGGCCCGGGCAGCCCCTGTGAAGGGCGGGGGGCCGGGCGGATCGTGGAATCGCGACCCGTGGCCGCGCCGCCCGTACCGGCACACCGCCGGCAGCGGGCGGGCGGGACGAGCCGGACGAAGGAACCCACGCACCGGACCGGCCCGCACAGGACCGGGGGATGAGGAGATGGCCATGAAGCAGCGGAAGGTCGGCAGCGTGATGACGGACGACGTCGTCCGGGTCGTCCGCACCACCCCGTTCAAGGACATCGCGGCCCTGCTCGACGAGCACCGCATCAGCGGGGTGCCCGTCGTGGACGACGACGAGAAGGTCATCGGCGTGATCTCCGAGACGGACCTCATGGCCCGGCAGACCGAGCAGACGGACCCGGGGGAGCGGCGCCACCGCTTCCGGCTCACCCCCGCCGCGCACCGGACCGCCGCCAAGGCCCGCGCGCGGACGGCCGGCGAACTGATGTCCTCCCCGGCGGTCACCGTGCGCGCGGAGAGTTCCATCGCGGAGGCGGCCCGCATCCTGGCCAAGTACCGCGTCGAACGGCTGCCGGTGATCGACGAGGAGGACCGGCTGGTCGGCATCGTCACCCGTCGCGACCTGCTCCAGGTCTTCCTCCGGCCGGACGAGGAGATCCGCGCCGAGGTGATCGACGAGGTGCTGGTCCGCACCCTGTGGCTGGTGCCGCAGGCCGTCAAGGTCACCGTCACCGACGGCGTCGTCACCCTGGAGGGCGAGCTGGAGCGCAGCAGCGAGGTGCCCGTCGCCGTCCGGATGACCGGGCAGATCGACGGTGTCGTCTCCGTGGTGGACCGGCTGACCTCACGCTACGACGACTCCCGGCTCCGGCCGGCCGAGGCGTCGACCGCGCAGGGCACCGTCGAGGACTGGCTGCGCAGCCTCTGATGGCCGGGGCCCGCGGGCTCCCGGAATCCCGGGCTTCCCGCATCCGTACCCGTCGCACACCGGAGCGCCACACCGACCGAGGAGAAGCCGTGCAGAGCGGAGAGCACATCGTCAATGACGTGATGACGCACACGGTCATCGGCGTCGGCCGGGACGCTCCCTTCAAGGAGATCGTCCGGACCATGCTGGAGTGGGAGATCAGCGCCCTGCCCGTGCTGGCCGAGGACGGCCGGGTCGTCGGCGTGGTCTCCGAGGCCGATCTGCTGCCGAAGGAGGAGTTCCGCAGGCTCTGTCCGCCCGGCCTGGACGATCCCGAGCGCCGGCGCGACGTGGTGAAGGCGGAGGCGTACACCGCCGGGGAGCTGATGACGTCCCCCGCCGTCACCGTGCGGGCGGGCGCCACCCTCGCCGAGGCCGCGCGGATCATGGCGCTGCGGAAGGTCAAACGGCTGCCGGTGACCGACCCCGGGGGCATGCTCGCCGGAGTCGTCAGCCGGGGAGATCTGCTGAAGGTCTTCCTCCGCTCCGACGAGGACATCGAGGAGGAGGTGCGCCGAGAGGTGACCGGCCCGCTCTTCGGCGCCTCGGCGGCCGTGGAGGTGCGTGTGCGGGAGGGCATGGTGGTCCTCGCCGGACGCATCCCCGACTGCGCCCTGGTCCCGGTCGCCGCCCGGCTGACCCGCGCGGTGGCCGGTGTGGTGGACGTGGAGTGCGCCTTCGCCGGGCCCGAGCCGTGCCCGCCGGCCACCCGGCCGGCCATCCCGCCGCTCGCCGTCGGGGGAGTGCCGGAGGCCTGACGCCGGGGCCGCCGACGCACCGCGCCCGCCGATGGCGCGCGCGCCCGGGGCGCGCGCGCGTCCCCGGCCGGATCCGGGTCAGGAGGATCCGTCCGGGGACCGGCGCGTCCCGGCGGGGGCGGGGCGCCATCGGGCCGTCCCCCCCGGGGCCCCGCCGAGCCGGTGACCAACGGACGGCACCACAGGGACCGTTCGGCCCTAACCGGCAGGTCCCCGGCGGCGTGACGATCGGTGGAGCGACGGTTCACCACTCCCCGAGGGACACCATGGCCGAGGAACGCGAGGCAGCACCGGAGAAGCCCATCAGGGTCTTCCTGCTCGACGACCACGAGGTCGTCCGGCGCGGAGTCCAGGACCTGCTGGAGTCGGAGCCGGACATCAACGTCGTCGGCGAGGCGGTCACCGCCGAGCAGGCGCTCGTCCGCGGCCCCGCGCTCCGGCCCGACGTCGCCGTGCTCGACGTACGCCTGCCCGACGGGAACGGCATCGCCGTCTGCCGCGAGCTGCGCGACCGGATGCCGGACCTGGCCTGCCTGATGCTCACCTCGTTCGATGACGACGAGGCGCTGCTCGACGCCATCATGGCCGGCGCCTCCGGATACGTCCTCAAGCAGATCACCGGCCTCGACCTGGTCTCGGCCGTCCGCACCGTGGCCTCCGGGCAGTCCATGCTCGACCCCGCCACCACCGCCCGGCTGATGACCAGCCTGCGCGGCGAGGACGACGAGGCGGCGGCCCGGGACGAGGTGCTGGCCGACCTGTCCCCGCGGGAACGGGAGATCCTCGGCCTCATCGGCGAGGGACTGACCAACCGCGAGATCGGCCGGCGGCTCTACCTCTCCGAGAAGACCGTCAAGAACCACATCTCCCGGCTGCTCGCCAAGCTCGGCGTGGAACGCCGGATCCAGGCCGCCGTCCTGGCCACCCAGGCGGCGCCGCAGCCGTCCCTGCAACACGGCACCTGCTGAACCGGGCCCGGACGGGACCCGGACGGCGCGTTTTCCACGGCGCGGGCATCCCACGCCGGGCACCGGGAGGACTGACGACATGACGACCACCGCCCCGCCGGACACGGCCACCCTGGAGAAGCTGATCTCCGCCTCCGTGGCCGCACCCTCGATGTACAACACCCAGCCCTGGCGCTACCGGCTGGACACCGCCACCGACACCGTGGAGATCCGCGCCGCGGCGGAGCGGGCGCTGCGCCACGCCGACCCGGTCGGCCGCGCGCTGCACGTCTCCGTCGGCGCGGCCCTGTTCAACCTGCGCGTCGCCGCCGCCCACCTCGGCTGGGAACCGGTGGTCCGCCTGCTGCCGCGCCCCGGCGAGCCCGACCTGCTGGCCGCCGTGCGCCTGGCCGGCCAGCCCCTCCGGGGCAGCCACCGCCCGGACCTCTACGAAGCCCTGTGGCACCGGCACAGCAGCCGCTTCCCGTACTCCGCGCACCCCCTGCCGACCCGTCTCCCGGCCGAGCTCACCGAGGCCGCGCACGCCGAGGGCGTGCTGCTCTCCTTCCCCGGCCCGAGCGAGACCACCCGGCTGCTGCGCGTCACCGCGGAGGGCGAGCGCCGCAACACCCACGACCAGGTCCGGCGCGCGGAGAGCCGCCGGTGGATACGGGAGGGGACGGCCGACGGGATGCCCGGCTCCGTGCTGGGCCCGCAGGACGCCACGGGACAGCTGCCGATGCGGGACTTCGCCGGCCTGCGCCCCGCCAGCGGCCGCCCGTCCGCCGTCTTCGAACGGCGACCGGTCATCGCCGTCCTCTCCACCACTCACGACCGCCGGGCGGACTGGCTGCGCGCCGGGCAGGCCCTCGAACACGTGCTGCTGGTCGCCACCGCCGAGGGCGTCCGGGCGTCCATGCTCCACCAGGGCCTGGAGTACCCGGACCTGCGCTGGGCCCTCGGCGACGGCCGCGGCCGGCCCCGCCACGTCCAGATGCTGATCCGCCTCGGCTACGGCCCCACCGGCCCGGCCACCCCGCGCCGCCCGGTCCGCCTGGTCCGCGACCGCTGACGGACGACCCCTCCCCGCCCCGACGAGCAGACTCTCCCCGGCCCTCCACGAGCAGCCCTCCCCGGACCGCGCCGACAGGCCCGGCCCCGACCGGCGGCGCCCGGCCGCACCGGGCCGCCGCCCCGCCCGTCCCTCCGGCACGGGACCCCGCGCCCCGGACGCCTCCGCCAGTCCGGGGCGCGGGCCGTTGGCCGGAGGAGGGGCCGTGGGCGTGACGGAAGGCCGGAAGACCCGCTCACGGAGCCCCGAATCCGTGGCGATCAGCGTGCCGATGTGCACAGGCGGCCTGCCGGGTTGGGACCAGGCGGTTCCGAAGAGCGAAGCCCCGGCCCGCCGGGGGTACGCACCCCGCCCCGACTGGCCTCCGCTCGGTCGAACCGGCTCGGCTCGGCTGGGCGGGTGGTTCGCGGTGGGCGCGCTGTGGCGTCTCACGGCTCTCCGGACCCGGCGGTGATGATGCGGGAAAAGCAGCCGATCCCGACAGGCTTTGAGGAGACACCCCCGTGAAGACCGTAAAGAGTTCCCGCCGGACGCTGCTGAAGAGGTCGGCCGCCGCCTGCGCCGCAGTGGTGGCGGTTCCGGCTCTGGCCGGAGGTTCCGCCTCGGCCTCCGGTGATGCCGGGCGTGCCGGGCAGGCCCCCGACGGGACCCGCGCCACCGTGATGATCATCCGGCATGCGGAGAAGCCCGCCGACGACGGGCATCTTCCGTACGGAGTCGAGGAGTCCGGAGAGCAGGACAAGGACTCCATCACGGTGCGGGGCTGGCAGCGGGCGGGGGCGCTGGCGGAGCTGTTCGCGCCGCACGAGGGCACTCCGCGCTCCGGTCTGTCCCGTCCGGACCGGATCTACGCCACATCCTCGGAGCACCACGGGCGGCCCGTCAGCCAGCGCCCGATCGAGACCGTGACCCCCCTGGCGGACAAGCTCGGAAAGACGATCGACACCTCCTACGACAACGACGACGAGAAGAAGCTGGCCAAGAAGCTCGCCGGGCAGGAGGGCGCGACACTGGTGGCCTGGCACCACGGGACGATCCCGAAACTCGCACGAGACCTGACCGGAGCCGACGGCAGCAGGCTGAACATCCCGAGCCACTGGCCGGGCCACCGGTTCGACGTGGTGTGGGTGTTCGAGTACACGAAGAAGGGGTGGACCTTCAGGCAGGTCCCCCAGATGCTGCTGGCCGGTGACGAGGACAAGCCGATCAAGCCCGGGTCGTAAGGCTCCTCTCACCGGCCGTTCCCGGGGCCGCCCGGGTGCCTCGGGCCGACCCCGGAGCCGGGCCCCGTATCCCGGGTCCGGCCGGCCGCGCCGCCGTCACTTCTTCGCGTCGCTCACATCGTCCGGGAGCGCTGCCCGGCCCGCTGCCCGGCGGGAGAGACCGGTGTGACATGCCGCGCGACGACCGCGCGCAACCCGTCGGCATCCGCTCCGTCACGCAGGCCGCGCTTCGGCAGCACGGCCATTCCGCCCACCGTGTCGTCGATGACCAGGACGAAGAGGTTCGCCGTCTCGATGCAGTGCCAGAACGACGCCCAGGGGATCGTGGTCTCCGCGACCGCCGTGGTGGCGTGTATGCCGTCGTCGTCCGCCCGCATGGTGTACCCGCCCTGGGAACGCGCGTACGTGGTCAACTGCCGTGCTCGGTGCCGCTGGTTCGCCCACCCGCCCACGAGGCTCCCCAGCACGGTGCACAGGCCTGTGGCCGCCACCGCGGCCAGGACGGCCCCGGGGGCCGCGAGCATCAGGAGAACAACGAGAACGGCAGCCGAGATCAATCCGGCGATCAAGGGGAGACGCCCGCGTGCGGTGGGGCTGGTCCGTGCGCTCAGTGCCTCGGTCATGTCGGCCGAGGTCGGCATATAGGCCAGCTCCACCTCGGTCGGCCCCGGTGCTGCCTTCCGCTCCTCGTTCTCCACGGGTGGGATCGTAGTACGCGGCCTCGCGCCTGACGTCGGCCGGCTACGGGGGTACGGGCGCGACCCGGTCTCCGGCCTGCGACGTGCTGGTCCGGAACGGCTGGTCCTGATGTGGCGATCTGCCGGATCGCCCGGAACCGGATCGCCCGGACGCACCGGCATGGCGAGGACCCGGAGCCGGACCAGGGGCCGTGCGGGCGCGGGGCGTCACCAGATCTTGCGTGCGCCCGCGTCCGCGATCAGGGAGCGGATCGGGATGAGCTCCTTCGACGCGACGGTGCTCAGCATCTGCTGTGAAATGTGGAAGCCGAAGTCCTCGGCGACGAGCTTCTTCCACGGCCGCGCGAGGATGTTGTGGGTCGCCCAGCGTGCGAAGCGCGGACGCTGCATGATGAACTCGGCCAGCTCCCATGCGCGGTCCAGGAGCTGTTCGCCGGGAAGCACGTCGCTGACGATGCCGAGCTCGAGAGCGGTCCTCGCCGGGATCGGCTTGCCTCCGTAGATGTGGTAGGCGGCTCGTTTGGTACCCATGAGCGCCTGCAGGACCAGGGCCTGCCCGTCGCCGGGGGCGCTGCCGACCAGGAAGTGCGGGTCCATGAAGTCCGCCTCCTCCACGGCGAGTGTGATGTCGCAGAGCAGGGCGAACTCGGTGTGGATACCGGGTCCGTTCACCGCCGCGATCGTGGGGATGTCGAGGTTGCCGACGAAGCTCTCGATGAGCTTCCAGCCGTCGTGGGTCTGCTGGAAGATGTAGTCGGGTTCCTCGTCGGCGATCGGCTTCTGCCAGGTCTTGTCGGGGTCGCCCCGGAACCAGCTGTCACCGGTCGCGGTGATGATGAGGACCTGGTTCCCGGGGTCGTTGCCCACGTCCTGCCAGACGCGGCTCCAGGCGTTGTGCGCGGCCCAGTTGTGGATGTACGGGCCGTCGTCCGTGTGCAGGCGGAGTTCGATGACGCCGTTCTCGCGGCGCATCTTGAAGAAGGCGGAGTACCTCTCGGAGTACTCCTCGAAGGGGACGGGCGGGACGTGCCCGGTCCAGGTGTCGCCGTAGTCGCTGTGGTTGCCGTGGTCACTCGCCATGTCATGGCTCCTGTTGTGGTGTCCGGACGGCTGGGCCGGAGACGCGGCACGCGCCGCAAACCCACCGCTTAACGATACGAGACTGTATCATTAAGCGGTGGGTCGTCAACGGTCCGAGATCAGCTCTCGCGCGGCACCACTCCGTCGAAGACCGTGCGGACCACGCGCTCGGCGAACTCCCGCGTGAGCGGGCGGCGGTCGCGCATGACATGGAGGTGGACCGGCGCGACAAGCATCGTGTTGAGGAAGGACGCGTCCGTGGGCGGCAGTTCCCCGGCCTCCACCGCGCCGGCGATACGGGCTTCCAGCACCGCGAGCCGGGTCCGGAGGACCTCCAGGCCGAGCGCGCGGATCGGATCGTCGTCATCCGCCGTGATCGACGCGTTGATGATCGCGCGGCCGGTGGGGGTGGCCAGGATGCCGCCGATCGCGCACAGCAGCTCGACCAGGTCGGAACGGACATCCCCGGTGTCCGGGACGGAGACGGACACCTCCGCGAACCGCGTGAGCGCCGCCCGGAGCAGGTCGTCGCGCCGCGGCCACTTGCGGTAGACGGTCGCACGGCTGGATCCGGCCAGCTGGGCGACCGCGTCGTACGTCACCGCGGCGACCCCGTGCCGGGCGATCAGCTCAACGGTCGCATCGAGCACCTGCTCGCTGACGCGCGCCGTCCGGCCGCCCGGCCGCGACCGCGCCCTCACTCCTGACCCGGGTTCCTGTGTCACGGGGCAACAATAGGCCGCGCGAGAACGGCCCGGTGGCGAGCGTTCCTCCCTCCGGCTCCGGCCGCACCGGGCGGCTGCCCCCGCCCGTGCTGCGGTGTCCTACGGCTCCCTGGGCCGGACGGTGATGATGCGGGAAGAGGAGCCGATGCCGAGAGGTGCGGAGAGACACACCCGTGAAGACCGCGAAGAGTTCCCGCCGGACACTGCTGAAGAGACCGGCCGCCGCCTTCTGCCACGGTGGCAGCGGTTCCGGCCCTGGCCGAGGTTCAGGCAGGTCAGGCCCCCCGGATACTGCTGAACGGTGACGAGGGCAAGCCGATCAAGCCCAAGCCGTAAGGCGAGCCTCGCACCGGCCGTGCACGGAACGGTTCGGGGCGACGATGGGTGCTGCGGGCCGGCTGTCGCCGTTTGGGCGGGGGTTACGGCGCCGGGTGGGCGGCGCGGTGGCGGTTGCGGGTGCGTCGCGGTCTGCCGGATGTTCTCCTGCTGGGGCTACGGCATCCGTGCTGGGGGTGGGCCGGTGGTCGGTCGTCTATCCGGTGCCGTGCGCGCCCGGGGTCGTCTTGAAAAGCGATGGCGTGGCTGGTGCCGGTGGGTGGTTGCGGGGGCACACGCGCGCCTGAGTTCTTCGGCTCGCCCGCCGTCGTGGTGGGCTGTCGGTGGTGACGGTCGTGGCGGCTGACGGCACGGGGGGCTCAGAGCTATCCACTCTCCCGGCTGCCGGCCGGTGGATGGTGAAAACGGCGCCTGCGCGTTGAGGCCGAGGGGCGGGTGTCGTTCGCCGGTGCTCGCCGTCGAGGTGCACGCATGGCCCCGGCCGGGTGTTGCCCACCCGGTGGTGGCGCGGGGTGGGTGTCGGGTTCGGGTTTAGGGCAGGGGTGTGGGCCCCTCCGCGTGGCGGCGGAGGGGCTGGCGCCGGTAGCTGCCGGGGGCGGGGGCTACGTGATGTGGGTGGGGGTGGGGGTGTGGGGTGGGTTGGTGTAGGTGTGGCCCGTCGGCGCGGTCCAAGTGACTTCGCCGGTGTCCGGGTTGCGTTCGGCCTGCCATCGGGTGCGGTGTTTCAGCAGGTGGTGGCGTCGGCACAGCGGCATCAGATTGCCCGGCTCCGTCCTGCCGCCCGCTTGCGGGTCCTGGTGGTTGAACGGCTCGATGTGATCGAGGTCGCAGCGGTGGGCGGGCATCTGGCAGGAGGGGAAGGTGCAGGTCATGTCCCGCGCGATGACATGGCGTTGGGTCTCGGCGGTGGGGTGGTAGGTGGTGGGGTCGGTCTTGATCAGCAGGCCGGTCTTCGGGTGGGTGATCAGACGCCGCCAGATCGTGCCCGGAGCGAAAGCCACCTCCCGTGCCGCGGTGGCGCTGACCGGGCCGTAGCCCTTGAGCTGTCCAGGCTCCTCATCCACCCCGATCAACGTGTCCATCGACACCGTCACCTGCACCACCGCCGCCGACCGGCCGCCCGGGGTTGTGCCTCCGGCGGGGGTGTCCGTCCCGGCGGGGCGGTTGACGACCAGGTCATACAGGGCGTCCACCCGCTTCTGATTCAGGGTGCGCCCGTCCTCGGTGAACGTGGCGGCGTGCGCGTCGACGGCCGCGTCCAGTTGGGCGGCTTGCGGGGTGGGGAGGAAGGCGCTCCAGGTGGCCATACCGTCCTCGGCGGCCCGGTGCCAGATCGTCCGGTCCTCCCGCCGCCGGCGATGCCGCCGCTCCGCACCCCGCGGATCAGCCTTCAGGACCGCACGGTTCAGCGCCCGCCGGGTCTGCCCCACCGACTGGCCCGGCATCTTCGGCACCACCATCGCCTCCACCACACCCGCGGCCTCGGGGTCCAGGGTGCCGGTGACCTCCGCCACCGCCTTCGCCTGCAAGTAGCAGATCTCCCCGCGCTCCAACAGGCCCACCGTCGTGGGAAACCGCCCCTCCAGGGCCGTGGCCACCGCCAGACGGTCCGCGGCCGTGTTCCCCGACAGCTTCAACGCACAGGCCACATCCTCACAGGCGAAGTTCCAGTCATAGTCCACCCACCCGAAGTCATTTGGCACCGCCTCCAGCGCATCCGCCTCGATATCCGCCAGCAAGCCCACCTGCTGCGCCTGAATCCATGCGATATGCCGCTCCCAGGCCTTGAGGGCGTCGATCCGCCCTGCCCTCGACAACCCGTCCCGCTCCAGCAGGCCGAGCATCGCCGCTGTCTGCGGGCCCGGCACCGCGGAGGCCAGGTGCGTGGCCCACTCATCAGCCGTCACCGGCTGTTCCGGCGGGCCGGTCTCCCCAGTCGTGGCCGTATCGTCGTGGTCGAGCAGCGTGGCCTGCATCATGTCCCCCCGTCCGGATCACACGCGTGAACCCCCGCCCTCACAGAGCGAGTTCCTACCTCCCATTTTCCGTCACGGACGGTGATGAAGCCAGGTCCACGTCCCGGAACCACCCGAACGGGTGATCGAAAATGGACCCGGAGGCTCCACCTATCGCCCCGCCGCACACCAGCACCACCACGGACTGCCGGCCACTCCGAACCCGGCCGCCGACGTGCCAGAGAACCGGGGCCCCACGCCCCGGGACCTCACCCCGGCGACAGCCGACACGACCACAGCAGCTACCGACAATCACCCGCTACGACCGTCACCACCGACAGCCCGCCACAACGAAGGGGGAAGCCGAAGAGCCCAGGCGCGCGTGTGCTTCCGCGCACCCCCAGCGGCACCAGCCGCGTCATCGCATTTCAACCCGTCCCCGGGCGCGCACGGCACCGGATAGACGACCGACCCCGGCCCACCCCAGCACGGATGCCGTAACCCCCACCACCACGACCGCCCGCAGCCCGCGACGCACCCGCCACCCCCATCGCGCCGCCCACCCGGACGCCGTAAGCGCAACCACCCACCGGTCGTGAGTGCTCCCTGGACAAGCGTCAGTTTTCACAGCTGCCGCTCTGCTTCCCGATCGGTGCTCGGGCGGAAGCTGACGGTCGCAGGCCAACCCGTGAGTCGGCCCCCTCCAGAGTGGTCGCAAGCTTTCAGCCGAACACCCACCCGGTGGTGCATGGCAAGACAGCGGTCCGGGTCCGGTGCATCCGGCGCATCATGCCCGTACGCCCGTACGCCCGTACGCCCGTACGCCCGTACCCGGTCCTGACATGCCGGGTACGGACGCGGGGGAGGGCGGCGGCCTCCTGCGAAGCGGGGGCCGGGCCCGGTCGCTGGTGGCTGTCCGGGCCCGGCCGCCGCCGTCACGTCACTTCGTCGTGTCGGTCCCGTCGTCCGGGATCGCGGCGCGGCCGGCCTCCAGGCGGGCCACCGGGACCCGGAAGGGGGAGCAGGACACGTAGTCCAGGCCCGCGCCGTGGAAGAAGTGGACCGAGTCCGGGTCGCCGCCGTGCTCGCCGCAGACGCCGATCTTCAGGTCCGGGCGGGCGGCGCGGCCCTCGGCGACCGCGATCTCCACCAGCCGGCCCACGCCCTCCCGGTCGAGGGTCTCGAACGGGGAGACCGGGAAGATGCCCTTCTCCAGGTAGGCGGAGAAGAACTCGGCCTCGACGTCGTCCCGGGAGAAGCCCCAGGTGGTCTGGGTGAGGTCGTTCGTCCCGAAGGAGAAGAACTCCGCGGCCTCCGCGATCCGGCCCGCGGTGAGCGCGGCCCGGGGCAGTTCGATCATCGTGCCGATCGGGAGGTCCACCGTCACCCCGGACGCCTTGGAGACCTCGGCGAGGACCTCCTCGGCCTCCTCGCGGACCAGGCTCAGTTCCTTGACGGTGTCCACGAGCGGCACCATGATCTCCGCGCGCGGGTCGCCGCCGGCCCGCTTCCGTTCCACCACCGCCTCGGCGATGGCCCGCACCTGCATGGCGAAGAGTCCGGGGACGACGAGGCCCAGGCGCACTCCGCGCAGGCCCAGCATCGGGTTCTCCTCGTGCATCCGGTTGACGGCGGCCAGCAGCTCGACGTCGTGCGGCTCCGGGGTCTCTCCGCGCGCCACCGTCGAGGCGACGCGCACCGAGAGCTCCGTGCGGTCGGGCAGGAACTCGTGGAGCGGCGGGTCGAGCAGCCGGATGGTGACTGGCAGGCCGTCCATCGCGGCGAGGATTCCGGTGAAGTCCTCCCGCTGGAGCGGCAGCAGGGCCGCCAGGGCCGCGTCGCGCTCCTCGTCCGTGGTGGCGAGGATCATCGACTCCACCAGCTTGCGGCGGTCGCCGAGGAACATGTGCTCGGTGCGGCAGAGGCCAATGCCCTGGGCGCCGAACCGGCGGGCCCGCTCGGCGTCCTCGGGGGTGTCGGCGTTGGCCCGCACCTGGAGGCGGCGTACGGAGTCCGCGCGCCGCATGATGCGGTCCACGGCCGCGACGACGGGCGCGGAGTTCTCTCCGGCAGCGGTGGTGGTGGCAGCAGCGGTGGCGTCGTCCGCGATCCGCCCGCCGTCCTCGAAGTACCGCATGACCACGGAGTCGATGAGCGGGGCCGCTCCGAGGAGCACCGTGCCGGCCGAGCCGTCCACGGAGATCTCGGTGCCCTCGGTCACCGTGGTGCCGTTGGTGGTGAACCGCCGGGCCTCGACGTCGACCGTCAGCTCCTCGGCGCCGCAGACGCAGACCTTGCCCATGCCGCGGGCGACGACCGCCGCGTGGCTGGTCTTGCCGCCGCGGCTGGTGAGGATGGCCTGCGCGGCGATCATGCCCGGCAGGTCGTCCGGGGTGGTCTCCTGCCGCACGAGGACGACCTTCTCGCCGGCCGCCGCGCGCCGCACCGCCTCGGCGGAGTCGAACACCGCGACGCCGACGGCGGCACCGGGCGAGGCCGGGATGCCGTGCGCGAGCGTGGCGCCGACCGCCTCGGTGTCGAAGCGGGGGAACATCAGCCGGGCGAGCCGGTCGCCGGAGACCCGCGCCAGTGCCTCGTCCTCGCTGACCATGCCCTCATCGGCCAGTTCGGAGGCGATGGCGAAGGCGGCCTCGGCGGTGCGCTTGCCGACCCGGGTCTGCAGCATCCAGAGCTTGCCGCGCTCGATCGTGAACTCGATGTCGCAGAGGTCGCGGTAGTGGTCCTCCAGTGTCTGCAGGTACTCGCGCAGCTGTGCGTACGAGGTGGGGTCGGTCCGCCCCAGGTCCTCCAGGGGGACGGTGTTGCGGATGCCGGCGACGACGTCCTCGCCCTGTGCGTTGGCCAGGTAGTCGCCGTAGATGCCGGGGCGCCCGGTGGCCGGGTCGCGGGTGAAGGCGACACCGCTGCCGGAGTCGGGGCCGAGGTTGCCGAAGACCATCCGCTGCACGTTGACGGCGGTGCCCAGGTCGTCGGAGATGTGCTCGCGCCGGCGGTAGATGCGGGCGCGCTCGCCGTTCCAGGAGTCGAAGACGGCGCGGATCGCCCGCTGCAGCTGCTCCTCGGGCTCCTGCGGGAACTCCTCGCCCGTCTCGCGGCGGATGATCTCCTTGTAGGTCTCGGTGAGTCCGGTCAGGTCGGCGGCGTCCAGGTGCAGGTCGTCCGAGGCGCCCCGCCGCTCCTTGAGCGCGGCGAGGGCGGCTTCGAACAGAGCGCTGTCGACGCCCATCACGGTGCTGCCGAACATCTGGATGAGGCGGCGGTAGGAGTCCCAGGCGAAGCGCTCCTGCCCGGAGACCTCTGCGAGCCCCAGCACGGAACGGTCGTTGAGGCCGATGTCGAGGATGGTCTCCATCATGCCGGGCATGGAGAAGCGGGCCCCGGAGCGCACGGAGAGCAGCAGCGGGTCGTCCGCCTGACCCAGCCGCCGTCCGGCCGACCGTTCGAGCGCCGCCAGGCTCTCCGCCACCTCGATCCCCAGGCCCTCCGGCTCGGAGCCGGTGGCGAGGAAGGCCCGGCAGGCCTCGGTGGTGACGGTGAAGCCGGGCGGCACGGGCAGGCCCATCCGGGTCATCTCCGCCAGATTGGCGCCCTTGCCGCCGAGCAGGCCGGCCATGTCGCGGCCGCCCTCGGTGAAGTCGTACACGTAACGGACCATGGTGGGGCCTCTTCCTTGGTGAGGACGTACCTCCACGGTCGCCCGGAGCACCGGCGCCCGACAGGTCCCTGTCGTCCCCGCGCGGGGGACCGATCGGCCCCAAGGGTCCCCGCCGTCCCGGCGGTCCCGGCCGGGACCCGGCCCGGAGTCCCTGTCGTACGGTGGTTATACAGCCCCATCGGCCCGCCGCGGCGGGACCTTCGGGACCTGTGGACGGCCCCGTCGCTGCGGAAGTCTGATGGACGAGGGGCGGCAACCAGCCCCCGGGACACGGCCCCACCGGACCGAGCCCCGCGATCCGCAATGGTCACGCGACCCCACGACGGAGGCTCACCGCAATGACCCGACACGACGCCGGCACCCGGCCCGCCGCGAAGCCCGCCAAGCCCACGCAGTCCGACCAGCCGGCCCAGCCGGCCCCCGTCGGCGGCGCGGGCACCGGCCCGGCCACCGGCGGCGCGGCGGACAGCGGCGTGACGGGCGGCGGCGCGGCCACCGGCAGCAGCACCTCCGGCGAACGGAACGCTGCCGTCGACCAGTTGGTGACCAATGGTCTCAAGGCTCTCGCCGCGTACGAGCACCTGACTCAGGAGCAGATCGACCACATCGTCGCCAAGGCCTCGGTGGCCGCCCTCGACAAGCACACCCAGCTCGCGCGGATGGCCGTCGACGAGACCGGCCGCGGTGTCTTCGAGGACAAGGCCGCGAAGAACATGTTCGCCTGCGAGCACGTCACCCACAGCATGGCCAAGACCAAGACCGTGGGCGTCATCAGCCGCGACGACATCGAGGACATCGTCGAGATCGCCGAGCCCGTGGGCGTGGTCGCCGCCGTCACCCCCGTCACCAACCCGACCTCGACCACCATCTTCAAGGCGCTGCTCGCGCTCAAGACCCGCAACCCGGTGGTCTTCGCCTTCCACCCCAGCGCCCAGCGGTGCAGCGCCGAGGCGGCGCGCGTCGTGCGGGACGCGGCGGTGGCGGCGGGCGCCCCGGAGCACTGCGTGCAGTGGATCGAGAAGCCGTCCATCGAGGGCACCGCCTCGCTGATGCACCACGACGGCGTCGCGATGATCCTGGCCACCGGCGGCAACAGCATGGTCAAGGCGGCCTACTCGGCCGGCAAGCCCGCGCTGGGCGTCGGCGCCGGCAACGTCCCCGCCTATGTGCACCGCAGTGCCGTGCTGCGCCGGGCCGTCAACGACGTCGTCCTCTCCAAGGCGTTCGACAACGGCATGATCTGCGCCTCCGAGCAGGCCGTCATCCTGGACGAGGAGATCTACGAGGCCGCGCTCGCGGAGTTCGCGAAGCTGCACGCCCACCGGGCCACCGCGGACGAGAAGCGGAAGCTGGAGGCGTTCCTCTTCCCGGCCGGCGCCGACGGCGGCGAGGGCTGCGAGGCCAAGGTCAACCCGGCCGTCGTGGGCCAGAGCCCGGCGTGGATCGCCGAGCGGGCCGGCTTCACCGTGCCGGCGGAGACCTCGGTCATCCTCGTCGAGGCCGACCACGTCGGCCCGGACGAGCCGCTGACCCGCGAGAAGCTCTGCCCCGTGCTGGCGGTGCTGCGCGCCGGCTCCACCGAACAGGGTTTCGACCTGGCGGCGGCGATGGTCGCCTTCCACGGGCAGGGCCACAGCGCCGTCATCCACACCGCCGACGAGGAGCTGGCCGAGGCCTACGGCCGCCGGATGAAGACCGTCCGCGTCATCGTCAACGCGCCCTCCTCGCACGGCGCCATCGGCGGCATCTACAACAGCCTGCTGCCGTCGCTGACCCTCGGCTGCGGCTCCTGGGGCTCGACCTCCGTCTCGAACAACGTCTCGGCCGCCAACCTCCTCAACATCAAGCGCATGAGCACCCGTCACAACAATCTGCAGTGGTTCAAGGTGCCGCCGAAGATCTACTTCGAGCCGCAGGCCATCCGCTACCTGGCCTCCATGCCGGACGTCCACCGGATCACCGTCGTCACCGACGCCACCATGACCCGCCTCGGCTACGTGGACCGGATCAACCGCGTGCTGCAGCGCCGCCCGCAGCCGGTCACCGTCCAGGTCATCGACGACGTCGAACCCGAGCCCAGCATCGACTCCGTGCACCGCGGCGCCGCCCTGATGCGGGACTTCAGGCCGGACACCATCATCGCCCTGGGCGGCGGCTCGCCGATGGACGCGGCCAAGGTGATGTGGCTGCTCTACGAACAGCCGGACATCGACTTCGCCGACATGCGGCAGAAGTTCTCCGACATCCGCAAGCGGGCCTTCCGCTTCCCGGTCCTCGGCGAGCGCGCCCGCCTGGTGTGCGTGCCGACCACCTCCGGGACCGGCGCGGAGGTCACCCCGTTCGCCGTCATCTCGGACCCGGCGACCGGCCGCAAGTACCCGCTGGCCGACTACGCGCTGACCCCCAGCGTCGCCATCGTCGACCCGCTGCTCACCGCCGACCTGCCGCCGGCGCTGGCCGCCGACAGCGGCTTCGACGCCCTCACCCACGCCACCGAGGCCTATGTCTCCGTCTACGCCAACGACTTCACCGACGGCCCCGCCCTGCACGCCATCAAGCTCATCTTCGAGAACCTCGAACAGGCCGTGAACAACCGGGCCGCCAGCCCGGAGGCCCGGGAGCGGGTGCACAACGCGGGCACCATCGCCGGCATGGCGTTCGGCAACGCCTTCCTCGGCATCGTCCACGCCATGGCGCACACCCTGGGCGCCACCTTCCACGTCGCCCACGGCCGCACCAACGCGATCCTGCTGCCGCACGTCATCCGCTACAACGGCACCGTGCCGACCAAGCTCACCAGCTGGCCCAAGTACGAGAGCTACCGGGCACCGGAGCGCTTCCAGGAGATCGCCCGCGCCCTGGGCCTGCCCGCCGCCACCCCCGCCGAAGGCGTCGAGTCCTACGCCGTCGCGGTCGAACGGCTGCGCGACGCGGCCGGCATCGAACCGTCCTTCAAGGCCGCCGGCGTCGACGAGACCGCCTTCCTGGAGGCCCTGCCGCAGCAGGCGCTCAACGCCTACGAGGACCAGTGCGCACCGGCCAACCCCCGCATGCCGATGCTCGACGACATGCAGGCCATCATGCGCGCCGCCTACTACGGCGACCGGGTCCCGGCCGCCGG
Source organism: Streptomyces sp. MNU89 (assembly GCF_020982505.1). Taxonomy (NCBI): domain Bacteria; kingdom Bacillati; phylum Actinomycetota; class Actinomycetes; order Kitasatosporales; family Streptomycetaceae; genus Streptomyces; species Streptomyces sp. MNU89. The sequence goes on from NZ_JAJKLL010000001.1 coordinate 5,135,530, forward strand.
ATAGCCCGGGCGGCCCGGCCGGGGACGGCGCCGTCCGCCCCCGGCCGGGACCGGCCGGACCACAACCGCTGCACGGCAACACCGTATTGATCACTCGGGAGGAATGTCATGACTGCCACCGGCAAGAACGAGGACACCCGCGGCCGTGTCGTGGTCGGCTTCGACGGTTCGGAACCGTCGTTCCGCGCCCTCGACCGCGCCGCCGAGGAGGCCGTCCGGCGCGACACCGCGCTGGAGGTCCTGTGCGGCTGGCCGTGGAACCCGCCGCCGCTGCCCGGCGAGACCCCGCACGAGCCGCCGACCCTCGCCGAGGAGACCCAGGCCATGGTGGGCCAGGCGGTCGAGAAGGTCCGCGCGGCCCACCCCGGACTGGAGGTCGTACCCGTGATCACCAGCGAGGCGGCCGTGCCGGCCCTGGTGCGGCACAGCGAGACCGCCGCCCTGACGGTGCTCGGCACCCGCGGCCACGGCGGCTTCACCGGACTGCTGCTCGGCTCGGTCAGCCTCCGCGTCGCCGCGCACTCCGCGAGCCCGCTGATGGTCGTCCGGGGCGAGGCCGCGGACGGCGCCGCCCACGGCACGGTGCTGGTGGGCGTGGAGTCCGATCAGGACGGCGACGCGGTGCGCTTCGCCTTCGAGGAGGCGTCCCGGCGCGGAGCCCGGCTGCGGGCCCTGCACGCCTGGCTGTATCCCGCGCTGCCGACCGGCGCGTACATGGGCGCCTTCGACGTGCCGCCGAAGGAGGGCGACGAGCGCCGCAAGGAAGCGGAGGCCCTGCCGCGTTACGAGGTGGCACCGTTCCGGAAGGAGTTCCCGGACGTGGAGGTCATCCCGGACAACGAGTGCAACGCGGCGGCCCCCGCGCTGGTCGAGGCCAGCCGCACGGCCGACGTGATCGTGCTCGCCACCCACCGCACGCACCGTCACCTGGGGCTGCAGCTCGGCCCGGTCACCCAGGCGGTGCTGCACCACGCGCACTGCCCCGTCGTCCTGGTCCCGACCGGCTGAGACACCGGCGGAACCGCGACCGGAGAAGGGAGCGCACGACGGAAGGGAAGGACGGGCATCCGAACCGCGAGGCGGGCAGCGGTGGTCCTCGTCACCGCGCCCGACCGCGTCCCACGGCCGCCGTGCCCGGCGCACGGCGGCCGTAGCCGTGCCGGGGTCTCAGTGCCCGGCCGGCTCCGGCTGTCCGGACGGTTCCGAGCGGTCGAACCAGCCGTCCTCCGCCCTGGCCTCCGCCGCGTCGTCCCCGGTTTCCGGAGCTCCGGCCTCAGGGGTGCCGTGCCCGGCCGCCGCGCGGGGCTCCCCTTCGGACGCCGGACCGGCCTCCGGGGTGCGGCCGCCCCAGGCGCTTTCGCGGGCGCCGTCCCCGGTCCGGTGCTCCGCCCGCCTGTGTTCCACCGCCCGGCGGTCCAGGCGCAGGTCGCTCCAGTCGAGCGCCGCGCTCGCGGCGCGCTGCGTCTCCCGGGCGGCATCCCGGGTCGCGGCGAGCACGTCGCCGTGCTCCTCGACGAGGAGCTGGTAGATCGGGGGGTTCGCGGTTGCCGTGGCCACAGTGGTGTTCCTTCGCTGTCGACGAGGGTGCGAGGCGGCCGTGAGGCGCGGACCGGACGGCCCGGCCGCGGTGGGCCGAGAGCGCGCGTACCCGGCTCCCGTGCGGGCATGCCCGACCCGGCCCCGCTTACCCCCGGACACCGCGGTCCAAGCCTCCAACTCGCCTGCGGAACCGGCCGATACGGCTGCGCGTGAGACGTGTCACAGAGCCGCCCGCCGGGCGGCCGGGCCCGGTTCACCGGGCGGAACGGGGGAAGGAACGGGCGTGCCGCGATGCCGGCGCGGACGGCGCGGTTGGGCCGGGCCCCGGCGGGTACCGGGATGCGTCCCGCGCCTCCGTTCCGTTCCGACCGCAAGGATGCCCATGGCGACCTCCACCGAGCCCGTGACCCCCGCGCCGCAGCGCCGCCGCAGTCGCGGAGCGGTGGTCGTGAGCTGGCTGACGACGACGGACCACAAGAAGATCGGTCACCTCTATCTGATCACCTCGTTCGCCTTCTTCCTTCTCGGCGGCGTGCTGGCCCTGGCGATACGCGCGGAACTCGCCCGCCCCGGGCTGCAGTTGCTGACCAACGAGCAGTACAACCAGGCGTTCACGCTGCACGGCACGGTGATGCTGCTGCTCTTCGCCACCCCGACCTTCGCCGGCTTCGCCAACGCGATCATGCCGCTGCAGATCGGCTCGCCCGATGTGGCCTTCCCCCGGCTGAACATGCTGTCGTACTGGCTGTTCCTCTTCGGTGGCCTCATCGTCGTCGGCTCCCTGCTGACCAGCAGCGGAGCAGCCGACTTCGGCTGGACCTCCTACACCCCCCTCAGCCGCCGGGAGCACAGCCCGGGCACGGGCGCCGACATGTGGGTCCTGGGCCTGGCGCTGGGCGGCTTCGGCACGATCCTCGGGGCGGTCAACTTCATCACCACCATCATCTGCCTCCGCGCCCCCGGCATGACGATGTTCCGGATGCCGATCTTCACGTGGAACGTGCTGCTCACCTCCGTCCTGGTGCTCATCGCCTTCCCCGTCCTGGCGGCCGCCCTGCTGGCGCTCGCCTCCGACCGCGTCTTCGGCTCGCACGTGTTCTCCGCCGAGAACGGGGGCCCGCTGCTCTGGCAGCATCTGTTCTGGTTCTTCGGGCACCCCGAGGTGTACATCCTGGCGCTGCCCTTCTTCGGCGTGGTCACCGAGATCATCCCGGTCTTCTCGCGCAAACCGGTCTTCGGCTACATCGGCCTCATCGGCGCGACGCTCGCCATCACCGGTCTGTCCGTGGCCGTCTGGGCGCACCACATGTTCGCCACCGGTGCGGTGCTGCTGCCGTTCTTCTCGTTCATGTCGTTCCTCATCGCGGTGCCGACCGGCGTGAAGTTCTTCAACTGGATCGGCACGATGTGGAAGGGCTCGCTCTCCTTCGAGACGCCGATGCTGTGGGCGCTCGGCTTCCTGACGACCTTCCTCTTCGGCGGGCTGACGGGTGTGCTGCTCGCCTCCCCGCCGCTGGACTTCCACGTCCACGACAGCTACTTCGTCGTCGCCCACTTCCACTACGTGCTCTTCGGAACCATCGTCTTCGCGATGTTCGGCGGCTTCTTCTTCTGGTGGCCGAAGATGACCGGCACGATGCTCGACGAACGGCTCGGGAAGATCCAGTTCTGGACGCTGTTCACGGGCTTTCACACCACCTTCCTCGTCCAGCACTGGCTGGGCGCCGAGGGCATGCCGCGCCGCTACGCCGACTACCTCGCCGCCGACGGCTTCACGCTCCTCAACACCGTCTCCACCGTCGGCGCGTTCCTGCTGGGCCTGTCCACCCTGCCGTTCCTCTACAACGTGTGGAGGACGGCGAAGTACGGCCGGCGGGTGGAGGTCGACGACCCGTGGGGCTACGGCCGTTCGCTGGAGTGGGCCACCTCCTGCCCGCCGCCCCGGCACAACTTCACCACCCTGCCCCGCATCCGCTCCGAGTCCCCGGCCTTCGACCTGCACCACCCGGAGACCGCCGCCGCCGACCAGGCGGAGCACACGGGCCGCCGGGATCTGCTCGACGCGCGGGAGGCCACGGGCGGCGCGGGACTCCGGTCCGGACGTCTGGAGGACGGCGGGCAGGAAGGCGGGCGGGGCTGAGGGCACCGCGCGGGGGAGGACCGCGGCGATCCGGGTGGCGATCCGGTGGCGATCCGGTGGACATGCCGTGTTTGGCCGGGAACCCCACGGTTACGTCGTGAGTAGTAGGCACTCCAGACGAAAGGGAAGGAGGGGTTCCAGGTGACTGCACAGACGTCGTCGAGCATCGCCCAGCACCCCGACATCGTGGCCCTGCAGGCCCAGTCCGAACGGGCGGTGGCCTCACCGACCGCTCAGGCGGTCGAGGCCCTGAGCCTGCTGACCGGTCTCTTCATCGCCGCCTCGCCCTGGATCGTGGGATTCAGCGGCCTGACGGCGCTGGCGGTGACCAACCTCATCACGGGTCTGGCCTTCGTCCTCCTGGCGCGCGGTATGGGCGGCGACGCCTACGACCGCACGCACGGCATGAGCTGGGCCATGGCCGGTATCGGTCTGTGGACCGTCGTCGCACCCTGGGTCATCGCCGGAGACGTGTCGACGACCAGGACCATCACGACCAACATCATCGCCGGTGGTGTCGCGGCCCTGCTGGCATTCGCCACCGCGGCCATGGCGGGACGCGGCCGGCGGCACGCGTAAGCGAACCGGCGGCCTGATCGGCCCCGGGTCCCCGGCCCGTGCCGGGCCCCTTCCCGATCGACCGGATCGAACACCCTTCTGGGCGTGGCGCTCACGGCGTCACGCCCCTCCGCGCGTGCCCGCCACCTCGCCGGGCGCGGGGTTGCGCGACGTCCCGGGCCGCGACTCGTCCGTCTGGTGGCGGCCGACTGGCCGAGGCGCCGGGCGGGCGTGACATTGGAACCCGAGGACGCGTCGCGGTGCGGGCCGGGGGCCCGGGGAGCCCCGGTGGGCGCGGACGCCGGAAGGGCGAGAGGGCGGCACGGGCGCATGAACGACGGCAGTGACGAGGACCCCTGGGAGCGCCTCCGCACCACCGGATGGTTCGGCCGCGCCGGGTGGGTCGTGCCCTACGGGCTGGTCCTGGCCGGAATCGTCATCAATCTGGCGGTGCCGCGGGGTACGACCGTATCCGCCACCTACGCCGCCGCACCGCTCGCGGCCGCGGCCTTGTGCAGCCTGCGCGGCACGCTGGCCGTGTCGGCCGTCGCGATGGCGATGATGTCGCTGAACGCCTTCTGGTGGGACAGGCTGAGCACGTCCGAGGCGCTGATCCGGCTGGCCACGGTCGTCTTCGTGGCTCTGCTGTCCCTGGCCCTCAACGGCGCCCTGCGGCACAGTGTCATACGGCTCGCCTCGGCCCGGCAGATCGCCGAGACGGCACAGATCGCCGTCCTGCCGACACCGCCCGCCCGGATCGATGACCTGTCCGTAGCGGTGCGCTACGCAGCGGCGTACACGGGAGCCCGCATCGGCGGCGACCTGTACGCGGTGCAGAGCACGCCGTACGGGGCACGGATGGTGGTGGGCGACGTCTGCGGCAAAGGGCTGTCGGCCGTGGACGCCGTGACGGTCGTGCTCGGCGCCTTCCGGGAGGCGGCCGAGCGGGTACCGGACCTGCCGGAGGTCGCGGACTGGATCGAGAACGCGCTGCGCCGGGAGGCCCGCCAGCGGGCCGGTCCGGAGCAGACCGAGGAGTTCGTCACGGCTGTCCTCGCCGAGGTCCCGGCCGGCGGGCCGGACCAGCTACGGATCGTCAACCGCGGCCACCCCCCGCCCGTGCTGCTCCTGGCGGACGGGACCGTACAGCCGCTGGAGCCGGGATCGTACGCGCTGCCGCTGGGCCTGGCGGCCCTGAGCCAGGAGCCGCAGGCGGGCGAGACCGTGGTGCCCTTCCCGCCCGCCGCCACGCTGTTGCTCTACACGGACGGGGTGACCGAGGCGCGGAACTCCGAGGGGGTCTTCTACGACCCGGTGGCCCGGCTGCGCGGCCGCCGCTTCCCGGGGCCGCCCGCCCTCCTCGACGCGCTGCTCGAAGACGTCGAGGCGCACACGGAGGGGCGGACGGCCGACGACATGGCACTTCTGGCCATCGCCCGCGACCCGGCGGAATCCCGCCACGAGTCTCCCGCGCTCCCGGGCTGACGGGGGCGGTGTCCGCCCGCGCCGGAAGCCGTACCCGGTCCGGCTCGGGAGCAGCCACCCGGAACACGGACCCGTCCCGCCGCCGGTTTCCGGTGCCCTGCCCTGCCCTGCCGTGCCCGCCGGCCCGCGCCGGGCCCGGCCGTTGCCGCTGGTGCGGACCCCGGGGCCGGCCGGACCGGCGGATGTGCCGCGCAGCAGCGGCGCCACGCCCGCGTCCGACCCCTTGGTGCCGCTGCGGGTCAGGTCCTCGCGGGGCAGGCCGGACGTCACCGGACTCGGAGTCGCGGGCGCAGCGGCGCTGTTGCGCGTCAGCGTGCGCGTGGCCTCGGAGACTGGTCCCCCGGAAAGCTGCTTTGTGGCCGCCCGTCGCCCAGGACCTGCTGTAACCACCGCCGTTACCGGTGAAACTTCACTTCACCGAGGTGGCTCGACCGGGCCGCGGGTCGCCGGTGCCGTCCCCGCCGCGCCCGTCCGCAGGGCTCCCGGACTCCTCCTCGCCGCCCTCGCGACGCCGCGGATGACGAAGGCGGACGGTCACCGACCTGTTCGCGGAGGTCGGCCTGGTGGCAGCAAGTCGGCCGCCCGCCGCACCGCGAAGGAGGGCGGCGCCCATGTGAACAACACGAAGGTCACGCCGAGGACGCGGTCACCACCGCCGGCCAGCTGCTGCACGGACGCCGGCTGGTGCTGCGCCCGCGGCAAGAAGAACCTGGCGGCGATCGAAGTCACCGGGAACTCGTCCGCTGCCCGGAACGCCGGCCTGTCGATGCCCCGCTTTACCCCGGCATCTGCCGGGGGCCGCCGGGGTGTGTGATTCAGCCGGGGGTGCGGCGTGGGTCGTTGCCGTAGGTGTATTCGGTGCGGATGCGCCCGTCACGTCCGTGGACGACGACCTGTGCGGGCTGGTGCTGCTTGGCTTTCTCCCGGGCGGCGTCGATGGCCTGCCGCTGGGTGCGGTGGGGTTCGCTTACTGCGCGGCGGCCTTCTTGGTGCTGGATCTGCCATTTCTCTCCTGCGGGGCGGTCGGCGGCGGGAGTGATGTGGTAGACCGCGCGCTTGGTCTGCTTGGCTGCCATGTCTGTTCCTTCTACTTCTTCTTCTGGGTGTGATGGTGCGCTGCCGGGTGTCGGTGCGCTTGCCGAGCGCATGGGGACGTCGCCGGGGGCGAGGTCGCGGCGCAGTCGGCGGACGCGGACGGGGTGGCGCCAGCGTCCCCGGTCGATGGCGGTGTCGCCGTGGAACTCGGCGACGAGATCGGGAGCCGTGGAGGTGAAGGCCAACTCCTGGTGGCTGCCCCAGTGGGACGAGAGATGCATGCCGTGCCAGGGGTGGTCGGGGCCGGCCGGAGTGAGCAAGGGGGCGAGTTCCCGGCGCAGGGAGGCGGTCAGGGGGGTGCTGCGGGCGACCAGGCTGAGGGATCCATCCCCGGTGTAGCGGCCGAGCAGCACTGTTTCGGGGCGGGTGAGGCTGCCGGTGACGGCGCCGATGACGCCCTCCGCGGTGTCGCGGTGCCGGTACTTCCTCCAGCCCCGCTTCCCGGGCCGGTAGGGCTGGTTCCGGCCCTTGGCGAGCACTCCTTCCACCCCGGAGGCGGCCCACTGGCGCATCCACTCCCGCGCCTGGTCCACCTCCTCGGTCACCGGGGTCAGGACCCACGGCGCGCCGAGGGCGTGGTCTGCGAAGAGGGCTTCCAGTGCGGCGCGGCGTTCCCGGTAGGGCCGGCGGATGAGGTCGTTTCCCACGCGGTGGAGCAGGTCGAAGACGATCAGGTGGGCGGGCTGCTCACGGGCGAGGTGGACGGTCGTTGCGGGCCGGCGATTGATCCGCCGCTGCAGGCTTGCGAAGTCCAGCCGGCCCTCCTGGTAGATGATCACCTCGCCGTCGAGGACCAGGTCCTCGCCGAGCTGTCGGGCGGCGTGGGCAATCTCCGGAAAGGCGGCCGTGAGGTCGTTGCCGTTCCGCGACTGCAGGAACACCCGACCGCCGCAGGTGAAGACCAGCAGCCGGTAGCCGTCGTACTTCGGCTCGTACATCGTTCCGCCGGGCAGCGCGGTCGGACCCGGCAGCACCTCCACGGCGCGGGCGAGTATCGGCTCCAGTGGCGGAGTGATAACCACATCACCTACCACACCAAAGCGTGACAAAATGTACAAGCGGGGGTGATGGGCACGGGAGGAGAGGATGGATCTGGACGCAGTCGCCGACGAGCTGTACGGCCTGCCGCCGGGTGACTTCACCGCTGCCCGTGACGAGCGGGCCAAGGCGGCCCGCGCCGCCGGGGACCGGAAGCTGGCCGACCGTATCCGCCGACTGCGCCGGCCCGCCCTGGCAGCCTGGGCCGGCAACCTACTGGTGCGTGAACAGCCGGATGAGGCCCGCCGGCTGCTGCAGCTGGGTGAGGCCCTGCGGCAAGCCCACCGGGACATGGACGGCGAGCAGTTGAGGGAGCTGTCGGAACGGCAACACCAGATCACCTTCGCCCTCGCCCGGCAGGCCGGCCGGCTCGCGGCCCGGGCCGGGCATCGCATCAGTGACGGCACCCGGCAGGAGATTCAGGACACCCTGCACGCGGTTCTGGCCGACCCCCGGACGGCCGAGCAGTGGGCGGCAGGGCGCATGACCAAGCCGCTGAGCGCCCCGGCCGGCTTCCCCGCGTCCTCCGGGCAGCCCGCGCCTTCTGCGGACCTCCCCCGCCCCGCGCCGTCGACTGCCGGGGGCGCGGCCGACCGGGAGGAGGAGCACGCCCGGCGCCGTGACTTCCACCAGCGCCTGGGGCGCGCCCGGCAGCACGCCGCGGACACCCAGCGCGAAGCGCACGAACAGGAAAGCGAGCTGGCCGCTGCCGAGCAGGAGCAGAGCCGGGCCGAGGAAGACCAGCAGCAGGCCGAACAGCGCATCACCCACCTGACCCGGCAGCTTCAGGAAGCCGACCACGAGCAGCGGCAGGCCCGGGAGGACGCCCGCAAAACCCGCGACCACGCAAGGGCCGCCGACCGGGCCCTGCGCGAGGCCCGCCGCCGCGCCCGGGACGCCGCCGTCCACGCCCGCGAACTCGCCGAACACACCCGCGACCGTGAGCGCGAGAAAGGCCAGGGATGAGCCATGGCACGAGCTATGTGGAGTGGAGTGCTCACCTTCGGGCTGGTCACGGTACCGGTGCAGATGTTCACCGCCACCGAGGACCACACCGTCCACTTCCGGCAGTTGCAGCGCGGCACCTCCGACCGCATCCGCTACCAGCGGGTCAACGAGAGAACGGGTCAGGAGGTCGACTACGGCGAGATCGTCAAGGGCTACGACCTGGGCGGCGGTGACTACGTGATCGTCGAGCCCGGGGAACTGGACGAGATCGCCCCCGGCAAGTCCCAGGTCATCGAGATCACCGGCTTCGTCGACCTGGAACAGATCGAGCCGGTGTACTTCGACCGCCCCTACTACCTCGCCCCCAAGGGGGAGGAATACACCAAGGTCTATGAGCTGCTGCGCGCCGCCCTGGAGGAGGAGAACAAGACCGGTATCGCCACCTTCGTCATGCGTGGCAAGCAGCATCTGGTGGCGCTCCGCGCGCAGGAAGACGTGCTGCTGCTGCACATCCTCCACTGGGCCGACGAGGTCCGCGATCCTCACCGGGAACTGCCGGTGCTGCCCGGGCACGCAGACGCCCACGGCAAGGAGCTGGACACCGCCCGGCAGCTGATCGGCGCCCTGTCCGTCGACTGGAATCCCGAGGAGTACCACGACACCTACGAGGAGCGGGTCAAGGAACTGGTCGACGCCAAGGCCAAGGGTCAGGAGATCGTCAGCGAGGAAGCCCCGCCGGAGGCCACCAATGTCCTCAGCCTGATGGAAGCCCTCCAGCGCAGCGTCGACCAGCACGCCAAGGGCCGTGAGCGGCCCTCCACCGGCCGGGCAGAGGTCAGGCGGCTTCCGGCCGGCGGGCCGGCGGGCAGCAGAGAGAAGGACGGGAGGAAGGGGAAGAGGGACAAGGCGCCCAGGGGCGGGAAAGGCTCGCTGGAGCAACTGAGCAAAGGGGAGCTGTACCAGCAGGCGTCCGAGCTCGGCGTCCCCGGCCGGTCCAAGATGAACCGGGACCAGCTCATCCGGGCCCTCAGCCGCACGGCTTCCTGACCAGCGACGGTGGTGGCGTCTCCCGCGGGGACCCCGGGAGCTCCCCGGGCGGCCGTGCAGGTCGGAGCACCACCGCGACCGCAGGGCCGACTGCGGATCCGGCAGTCACCTTGAACGGCCGCTCTGCGTGGCCGTCCGGCCGCCATTCCGGCCTGCTGGTCACCCGCCCCGCCCACCCATGCGATCGGAACGCAACGGGGGGGAGCTGAGCGGGACCAGCGGACCCTCTGCGCCCACAGCCCGGTCACCCGACAAAATCAACGAAGGGGTCATCGCACGATCAGCTCGGTGGGCCCGGGCTCAGCTCGGGTAGGACAGGCTGCATGCTCTTTGACTCCTGGTATGACCTGGGCCGGGTTGCCGGCATGGCCGCTCTGGGCTATCTGCTACTCGTCGGCGTGCTGCGCGTCTCCGGTAAGCGGACGCTCGCCAAGCTGAACTCCTTCGATCTGGTCGTCACCGTGGCCCTGGGTTCGGCCCTCGCCACGATTCTGCTCAACTCCTCCGTCTCCCTGTCGGAAGGCGCCGTGGCGCTGGGTGTCCTGATCGCTCTGCAGGCGCTCAGCGCATGGTCCGCCACGCGCTCGCGCACCGCGCGAAAGACCGTCAAACAGCAGCCGACCCTGTTGCTGCACAACGGCGAGATGCTGAGGCAGGCCATGGCGCGGCAGCGCATCACCGCCGGAGAGGTCCGGCAGGCCTTGCGTACCCAGGGCGTCGGCGACATCGACGACGTCGCCGCCGTCGTCTTGGAGACAGACGGCGGCATGAGCGTGGTTACCCGCTCGAGCGCCGGCTCCCGCAGCGCTCTCGCCGACGTGCAGACACCTGAGCCCGCGGCCGACAACGAGACGTCCAAGCGCAGCGGCGCGTGACCCGGACACCCGCCGGCCGCGCGATGCGGTGTCGCCCTGCTTGCCGACGCGCAGCAGAGGAGGGAGCGGCACCGTTTCTGCGGGGCTTCCAGGTGCGTGGCACCCGGCCCGCCGCGGTGACTGCCACCGAAACCGCCGAGGGCCGGACAGCCGCACAGATCCAGCTCTTCTCCCCGTAAAACATTTGCCCGTTTTCTGGCTGTATGCCGGGGTGCCTCGGTGCTCGGGCACCACTCGGTGACCCGGACAAGGTCCGATGGAAGAGGGAGCTCATGGCAGGAGAGCGGGACAACCCCCGCGCCCAGCACGGTGACCGCAGGCTGGAGCAGAAGCGCGAGAAGTACGGCGACCTCGCCGACCTGACGGTCGACGAACTCCAGCAGCGTGCGGCGAAGAAGGGCCCTGCGAAGTGGCTGTCTCGCAAGCTCGATGAGCCCTACGAGACTCTGATCGGTAGTGAGCAAGACCACCAAATCCTCGCGGTGGCTCACGCCGACTGCGCCTTCGTACCGGGCTCGCCCATCTCTTGGGAAGACATGCGCAGAAGCGCAGAACAACTCCCCTTGCCGCGCAAGGCTGCCTTGCTTCTGGACATGCGCGGTATCGCCCGCCCTGTGCCAGAGCACCTCACGGGTGAGAAGCGCTCGCGAGCCGGGCGCGCTGGCCTCGTAGCTGAGAGGGTCAGCCGGAGGGCCCATCAGTTGGGAGTGGACCTGTAGCTCTCGGGAAAGCACTCGCCTGTCGCCCTTGCCGCCGGCGCCTTCGACACACATTCGGCGCAGCCACCCGCAGAGACCCGGTGACAGCCGGACGCAGTCGGCGATCCGCTCCCAGATTCGGGGAGTGGTCGCCGACTGCTCTACGAGAGTGAAACTAGCTCTGACCAGCCAAAAGGCCCTCCGTGAGAGGAGGGCTCTGCGGCGTTCAGTGGGCGCCCCCGGCAGGACTCGAACCTGCGGCCAAGTGCTTAGAAGGCACCTGCTCTATCCACTGAGCTACGGGGGCCGGATGGCCTCGGCGGCCTGGAGCCCCGGTGCCAGCGGGCCCGACCGCGCTGCGGGCGGTGGTGCCGGGTGCCCGCGGATCGGTGGACCGTGGCCTTGCCTTGCCGGGACAAGGATAGGGCTCCGTGCACCTCGTCCCGCTTGCTTCACCTCCGTGACACCTTGTGGAGTTTCGGTGAAGCGCCCCCGATAATCGCAGGCAGGTGCGAATCCCGCATCGCTTTTCACGCCTCAACCGTCGGGTGTTGTGCACTCGTTATGCCTGACCCCCGGGGGTCACAGCCGTATCACGATCTTCCGGCGCGCAGGACCGCCATACGCTTCAAAAACCCACTAAAAACGGGCATTCTTCGCATGTGGCGACTTTGGATGCACAGCCCCGACTGCTCGACGCACTGTCCGCCTTGCGCGACCGTGTCGCCGCCCTGCGCTTCCCGCTGGCCCTCCCCGGAGCCGTGCGGGCCCGGCAGAACCGGGCGGAACTGCTGGCGCAGCTGGACGACTACCTCTTCCCCCGGCTCAGAGCCCCCGAGGCGCCCCTCCTCGCCGTCGTCGGCGGCTCGACGGGCGCCGGCAAGTCCACGCTCGTCAACTCCCTCGTGCGACGGCCCGTCAGCCCCGCCGGAGTGCTGCGGCCCACCACCCGCGTCCCCGTGCTCGTCTGCCATCCCGAGGACCACCACTGGTTCGCGGGCCGGCGGGTGCTCCCCGATCTGGTGCGGGCCCGCGCGGTGCGGCAGGAGACCGTGGAACGAAGCGGGCTTCTGCCGTACGCCCACGACCTGTTCGCCGACGAGCTGGAGGAGATCGACGACGAATGCGGCGCGGAGACCGCTCTCCGCGTCGAGACCGCGAGCAGCATCCCGCCGGGACTGGCCCTGCTCGACGCCCCCGACATCGACTCCCTCGTCGTCCGCAACCGCGAACTCGCGGCCCAGCTGATCTGCGCGGCCGACATCTGGGTGCTCGTCACCACCGCCACCCGCTACGCCGACGCGGTGCCCTGGCATCTGCTGCGCTCGGCCAAGGAGTACGACGCGACGCTCGTCACCGTGCTCGACCGGGTGCCGCATCAGGTCGTCGCGGATGTCTCCCGGCAGTACGGCTCGCTGCTCGACAAGGCCGGGCTCTGCGACGTCCCCCGCTTCACCATTCCGGAGCTCCCCGAGTCGGCCGGTGACGGCGGCGGGCTGCTGCCCGCCAGCGCCGTGGCCGGGCTCCGCGACTGGCTCGCCCAGCGCGCGCAGGACCCCGCCGCCCGGACCGTCGCCGCCACCCGGACGGTGAACGGCGTGCTCGCCTCCCTGGACGTGCGGGTGCCCGCCCTGGCCGCGGCCGCCGCCGCGCAGCACTCCGCCGCCGTCCGGCTGTCCCAGTGCGTCGAACAGGCTTATGAGGAGGCCGCGGCGCGGGCGCGGGGTGAGCTGGCCGCCGGCGCGGTCCTCGCCGGTGACGCCCTCGCCCGCTGGCGCGGCTACCCCTGGCACAGCGGCCCCGGGGAACTCCTGGAGGCCTGCTCCGACAGCCTCGCCGCACACCTGTGCTGCGCCGTCATCCACGCCGACGAACGCATGCGCGAGAACTGGCGGCGCGACCGGGCTGCCGGAGCCGGTCCGCTCCCCGAGATGACCGCCCGTGCGGCCGGCTCCGCCGACCGGATCGGCGTGGCCGTACGGCGCTGGTCCCGCTGCGTCGAGGAACTGGCCGAGGAGGAGGCCGCCCTGGTGGAGCGTCCGGGCACCGCCGACCCCGAGCATGTGGCCGCGCTGCTGGCCGTCGCGCTCCTGGGCGGCGGCCGGTCCCGCACGGCGTCGGACCGGCTCGCCCGGATGCTGGGCGACGACGCGGCCCTCCGGCTGCGCGGCCGGGGGGAGCAGCTCCTCACCGAGTGCGGGGAACGCACCCTGCACGGCGAACGCGACCGGCGGCTGGCACCGCTCGACGAACTCCACCTGGCACCCGATCACCAGGCCGGCCTGATCGCCGCGTTGTCCGTACTGCAGAAGGAGAGGTGACCGGCATGGCCTTCACCGCCGACCGCCCCGAGGACGCCGACCACCCGCTGGCCGGCACGGGCGCCGCCGAACCCTGCCCCGCGGAGCACGCGCCCCCGCTGTTGCCGACCGCGCGGGCGGAGGAGGCCCGGCGGCCGGGCCCAGCCGCCGGTGAGGACGCCGGCCCGGGCCCGGAGCCTCGTCCGGAGCCTTTCGCGCCGGCGGGCCGTGAAGAGGGCAGCGAGCCCGGCTCGGACACCGGCACGGGTGCGGGTGAAGGCGAGGGCGAGGGTGCGGGTGCGGATGGGCATGCGGAGCACCGCACCGCCGGGCGCGGCGCCGACAACTCGGACACTCGCGCGGACGGCGCCGAGAGGGACACGGCCCATGGGGACGGAGCCCGCGCGGGAGGCGCCCCGTCCGGTCCGGAGGACAACGCGGCCGGGACCGCCCCCACGGCGCCGGAACCAGCACCCTCCGCGCCCCGGGGTGAGGAGCACCGGTACGAGACGGAGCCCGGCCCCGCCCGGGAACGCACCCCGGAACCGCAGGCACCCGAGGATCTGGCCTGGAACGACGGGTTGATCGCCCGCCGCGCACCCTGGGCGCGCGTCACCCGGCCCGCCCGTCCGTTCGACATCGAGCGGATCCGCCCGGACGACCGTCCGGAGGACACCGCCGGGGGCAGCGAGGGCGCCGGCGGGACCCGGGGCGAGACCGGGCCGGCGGCCGGTCCCGGGAACCGCACCCGGGCCGGGAGCGCCGGCGAGAGCGGCACCACCTCCGCAGAGCAGCATCTCCCGGCCGCTCCGGTGCCGCTGCCTCCGCACACCGGCTTCAGCCGCACCCTGCGCACCCGGCTGGAGGCCCTGCGGGAACTCGTCGGACTCTCCGCCGCCCGGCTCGACGCGCACACCCTCGCGGAGGCCGGACATGTGCTCGACGAAGCCGTGGCCCGGCACCGGCTCTCGCTCGACCACACCGTCGTGGCGCTCGCGGGAGCGGGCGGAAGCGGCAAGTCGACCTTGTTCAACGCACTGGCCGGCGCCCCGGTCTCCGAGGCGGGCATCCGCCGTCCGACGACCACCGCGCCGCTGGCCTGCACCTGGTCGGACGGCGCCGACGGCCTTCTCGACCGGCTCGGCGTACCGTCCGCGCTGCGCCGCCGCGCGCCGCGCCGTACCCACGAGCAGTGGCCCGGGCTCGCACCCGGCCCGCGGCCGGGTGACGCGGGCGGCCCCGCGCCGGGCCTGGACGGGCTGGTCCTGCTCGATCTGCCCGACCACGACTCCGCCCTCCCCGGGCACCGCCGCCAGGTGGACCGGCTGCTCGGCCTGGTCGACGCGGTGGTGTGGGTCGTCGACCCGGAGAAGTACGCGGACGCGGTGCTGCACGAGCGCTATCTGCGACCGCTGGCGGGCTATGACGAGGTCACCTTCGTGGTCCTCAACCAGACGGACCGGCTTCCCGGCGACGCTGCCCACCGCGTGCTCCACGATCTGCGACGGCTGCTGGACGAGGACGGCCTGGCTGTCGGCGAGCACGGCGAGCCGGGGGCGGTGGTGCTGGCGCTGTCGGCGCTGACCGGGGAGGGCGTCGGCGAGCTGCGGGACCAGCTCGCCCGTTTCGTGGCGGCCCGCACGGCGGCCGAACGCAGACTGGCCGCCGATGTGGACGGTGCCGCGGACCGGCTCGCTCCGGTCTGCCTCGCCGGGGGCTGGACCGGGCTCTCCGCGCGGGGGCGTGAGGAGTTCGAGGACCGGCTGGCCGCCTCGGTCGGCGCCGCGGCCGCCGGGCAGGCCGCCGAACGCGCCTGGCTGAGCCGGGCGGAACAGGCGTGCGGAACGCCGTGGACCAGGCTCCGCCACCGCCGCGCCGCCGGGCGGTCATCCGTTCCCTCCGTTCCCCCGGCGGTGGCGATGCCCGCGGCGGACGGCCCGGCGGCGGGTTCCGCGCCCGGAAGGGACGCCGTGTGTCCCGGGCCGGATGCCCCGGTCACCGTCCCGGCGGCCACCGCGGAAGCCGGCACCGCACCGGACTCGGCCACGGGAACGGACACGGGAACGGGAACGGACACGGGAACGGACACGGGTGCGGGCAGCGGGGAGCCGGGGGCGCGGGCCGCCCGCGCCGTGGTGGAACAGGCCGTGCGGGCCCTGGCCGGTGACGCGACGGCCGGCCTGCCGGAGCCCTGGGCCCGCTCGGTGCTGGACACCGCCGTGAGCGGGACCAAGGGGCTGGCGGAAGCCCTCGACCGGGCGGCCGCCCGGCCGCTGCCCGGTGTCAGGCCGGCCCGGCCGCGCTGGTGGACGGCGGTCTCGGCCACCCAGTGGCTGCTGCTCGTGCTGCAAGCGGCCGCCGCCGTATGGCTGGTGGCAGTGCTGACGGCCGGACCGGCCGGCGACTGGCCGCGGCCGGCGCTGCTGCTGGCCGCCGCCTCGCTCGGCGGTCCGCTGCTCGCCCGCGTCTGCCGGCTCGCGGCCCGGGGCCCGGCCCGCCTCCACGGCCGGGACACGGAGCGGTGGCTGCGCGACGCGTCCGCCGCCTGCGGCCGGTCCCGGGTTCTGGAACCGGTGGCCGCGGAACTGCTGCGCTACCGCGAGGCGCGGGCCCAGCATGCCGTCACCGCGGGCAGTCCCGGGCGTTTGTAACGCCCGGTCATCTTCCGCAAGAAGCCTCCCGGGTGAACCTGTTGTCCACAACCGGCGAGTAGTCCACAGGCCCGAGCGGACTCCGGTGGAGGCGGCCACGATGGCTGCCCTACGGACCGGCTGCCACAGGGACCGGACGAGCAGCGGGCGGACCGCCAGGAGAGCGGGCCGCAGGAGACCAGGGGAGGGCGGATTCGATGAACGAGACCGTGCTGACGGTGACGGGCAACGCGGCGACACGGGTGGACTGCTGGGAGGCGGCGGACGGGCTGGTGGTCGCCCGCTTCCGCCTGGCCGCCACGGCGCGCCGCTGGGACCGGCGGCGTGAGGCGTGGACGGACGGGCACACCAGTTTCTTCACCGTGTGGACGCGCCGGACGCTGGCCGCGAACGTCGCCGCCTCGGTGACCGTGGGGGAACCGCTCATCGTCCGGGGCCGGCTGCGGGTCCGTGAGCAGGAACACGAGGGCAGGCAGCGGCTGTCGGCGGACATCGACGCGACGGCGGTGGGCCACGACCTCTCGCGGGGCACCTCCGCGTTCCACCGGGTGTCGCGCTCCGTCCCGGAGCTGACGGCCCGTCGCGCCGCCGCGGCCCAGGGGCCGCCGGGCGCTCCACCGGGGACGCCGACGGGAGCAGTGGCGGGAGCACCGGCGGGAGCAGCGGGAGTGGAGCCGGCGGCCGGTGGCCGGCCGCGGGCGGACTCCTCACCCCCGCGTTCGGGCGCCGGTCCCTGAACGCCCGGATTGCGGGACTATCCCAGCTCTTCCGGTGAGCTGTTCCGGTCATGGGGATTGTGCTCCGAATCCGCCGTGAATGCCCCGGCGACTGCAAGCAGATTTGTCGATAATCCCAGGTCAGAAACGCGTTCCCGTATAACGATTCCGCTTCGGAACGCTTATCGGATGAACTGGCCGGTCATCCGGTCACACTTCCTTCCTAAGATCCCCTGCGTAGCCACGGGGGCTTACAGGTTTGACCGCGAGGCGCTCCCAAGGCTGCCTCGCTCGGAGGGGAAATTTCATGATCTCTGTACGCAGGCGGGGCTCTGCCCGCCTTGCCGCCGCGGTTCTGGCCTCCGGCCTCGTCGCGGCAGGTGCGATAGCCACCGCCGCACCGGCTGTCGCGGACGACACCGTCCCGTTCGAGGGTGGTGTGACCGCCACCCTCAACGGCCTCGAGGTGTTCGACGACGCCGTCATCACCCACAAGGACGGCAAGAAGCAGAAGGTGGGCGCCGGTCTCTTCGGGATGACCGTCAACGGCGGCGGCAGCCTGCAGACCTACTGCATCGACATCGCCAACCCCACGCAGAAGAAGGCCCAGTACGAGGAGAAGTCCTGGGACCAGACCTCGCTGCACAACAACGCCGACGCGGGCAAGATCCGCTGGATCCTGCAGAACTCCTACCCGCAGGTGAACGACCTCGCCGCGCTGGCCAAGGCCGCCGGTGCCGGCAGCCTTACGGAGAAGACCGCCGCGGCCGGTACCCAGGTCGCCATCTGGCGCTACTCCGACCAGGCGAACGTTGAGGCCAAGAACCCCGAGGCCGAGAAGCTCGCGGACTACCTGGAGAAGTCGGCGCAGAACCTGGAGGAGCCGAAGGCGTCGCTCATCCTGGACCCGCCGGCCGTCTCCGGTAAGCCCGGTGACCGCCTCGGCCCGATCAAGGTGCAGACGAACGCCGAATCGGCCACCGTCGAGCCCGGTGCCGCCGCGGCCGACGTCAAGGTCGTCGACAAGAACGGCCAGCCGGTCACCAGCATCGCCAACGGCGGTGAGCTGTTCTTCGACGTGCCGACCGACACCCCGGCCGGCTCCACCTCGCTGAACGTCAAGGCCACCACCAAGGTCGAGGTCGGCCGCGCCTTCGCCAGCCCGACCAAGAGCCAGACCCAGATCCTGGCCGGCTCCAGCGAGTCCACCGTGACCGCCACCGCCACGGCGGAGTGGGCCAAGACCGGTGCCGTCCCGGCCGTCTCGGCCACGGAGAACTGCACCAAGGGCGGCGTGGACGTGACCGCGTCCAACGAGGGTGACGAGCCGTTCACCTTCGAGCTCGGCGGTCAGAAGCACACCATCGAGGCGGGCAAGTCCGAGACCGTCACCCTTCCGGTGAAGGAGGACCAGGCCTACAAGTTCACCATCACCGGTCCGAACGGCTTCGAGAAGACCTTCGAGGGCGTGCTCGACTGCGAGACCGTCGGTACCGACGAGGGCCCCGTGCCGTCCTCGGAGCCGAGCCCGGCCACGGCCGGCGGTTCCGGTGACGAGGCCGGCGACGCCGACTCCGACACCCCGGCCGGTGAGGGCGACCTCGCCGAGACCGGCAGCAGCAGCGCCACCCCCGTGATCGCGGGCGTCGCGTTCGCCCTGGTGCTGGCCGGTGGAGCCACCGTCTTCCTCCTCCGCAGGAAGAAGGCCGCCACCGCGGGTGAGTGACCCCGGACGCGCCGGCCGCAGGCCGGGCCGGCGCGGTGCGCACCCTCCGCGGTGACCTGTGAAAAACCCGAGTGAAGGGCCGGAATCCCCAGGGATTCCGGCCCTTCGCCATGCCCGGGCCGCTCCGGACCGGCTCCCGTCCCGCAGCCGTCCCGGCCCCAGGGGCGCGGGAGGTGCCCGGGGCCCGGTCCCGCCACCGCCCGCCGCCCGGCGCGTCCGCGACGCGGACAACGGGTTTCCGGTCGGGAGCGGCGGTACGGCAAGATGGGTGTACCCACCCACCCATCGATTGCCGGACGGTTTCTCTTGGCTGAGTTCATCTACACCATGCGCAAGACGCGCAAAGCGCACGGCGACAAGGTGATCCTCGACGACGTCACGCTGAGCTTCCTGCCCGGCGCGAAGATCGGCGTCGTCGGCCCGAACGGCGCCGGCAAGTCGACGGTTCTCAAGATCATGGCCGGGCTGGAGCAGCCGTCCAACGGCGACGCCTTCCTCACCCCCGGCTACAGCGTCGGCATGCTCCTCCAGGAGCCCCCGCTGGACGAGACCAAGACCGTGCTGGAGAACGTCCAGGACGGCGTCCGCGAGACCATCGACCAGCTCCAGCGGTTCAACGAGATCGCCGAGCAGATGGCCACCGACTACTCCGACGCGCTGCTCGAGGAGATGGGCAAGCTCCAGGAGAAGCTCGACCACGCGAACGCCTGGGAGCTGGACAGCCAGCTGGAGCAGGCCATGGACGCCCTCGGCTGCCCGCCCGGCGACTGGTCCGTGACCACCCTCTCCGGCGGTGAGCGCCGCCGCGTCGCCCTCTGCAAACTGCTGCTGGAGGCCCCCGACCTGCTGCTGCTCGACGAGCCCACCAACCACCTGGACGCCGAGTCCGTCCAGTGGCTGGAGCAGCACCTCGCCAAGTACAAGGGCACCGTCGTGGCCGTCACCCACGACCGGTACTTCCTGGACAACGTCGCCGAGTGGATCCTGGAGCTCGACCGCGGCCGCGCCATCGCCTACGAGGGCAACTACTCCACCTACCTCGACAAGAAGGCCGCCCGCCTCAAGGTCGAGGGCCAGAAGGACGCCAAGCGCGCCAAGCGGCTCAAGGATGAGCTGGACTGGGTCCGCTCCAACGCCAAGGGCCGGCAGGCCAAGTCCAAGGCCCGTCTCACCCGTTACGAGGAGATGGCCGCCGAGGCCGAGAAGACCCGGAAGCTGGACTTCGAGGAGATCCAGATCCCGCCGGGCCCGCGGCTGGGCAACGTCGTCGTCGAGGTCGAGAAGCTCAACAAGGCCTTCGGCGACAAGGTCCTCATCGAGGACCTCTCCTTCACCCTGCCGCGCAACGGCATCGTCGGCGTGATCGGCCCCAACGGAGCCGGCAAGACGACGCTGTTCAAGATGATCCAGGGCATCGAGACGCCGGACTCGGGCTCGATCAAGGTCGGTGAGACGGTCAAGATCAGTTACGTCGACCAGAACCGCGCCAACATCGACCCGAAGAAGACCCTCTGGGCCGTCGTCTCCGACGAGCTGGACTACATCAACGTCGGCCAGGTCGAGATGCCCTCCCGCGCCTATGTCTCCGCCTTCGGCTTCAAGGGCCCGGACCAGCAGAAGCCGGCCGGCGTCCTCTCCGGCGGCGAGCGCAACCGCCTCAACCTGGCGCTGACCCTCAAGCAGGGCGGCAACCTGCTGCTCCTCGACGAGCCGACCAACGACCTCGACGTCGAGACCCTCTCCTCGCTGGAGAACGCGCTGCTGGAGTTCCCCGGCTGCGCCGTGGTCGTCTCCCACGACCGCTGGTTCCTCGACCGCGTGGCGACGCACATCCTCGCCTACGAGGGCGACTCCAAGTGGTTCTGGTTCGAGGGCAACTTCGAGTCGTACGAGAAGAACAAGATCGAGCGGCTCGGCCCGGAGGCGGCCCGTCCGCACCGTGCCACGCACAAGAAGCTGACCCGGGGCTGAGCGTGCGACACGTCTACTCCTGCCCCCTGCGCTGGTCGGACATGGACGCCTTCGGCCATGTGAACAACGTGGTCTTCCTCCGCTACCTGGAGGAGGCGCGGATCGACTTCATGTTCCGGCTGGCGCCGGGGGAGGGCAGCACGTCCTTCACCGGCGGCTCGGTGGTCGCCCGGCACGAGATCGACTATCTGCGGCCCCTGGTCCACCGCCACGAGCCGGTCACCGTCGAGACCTGGGTGACCAAGATCGGGGCGGCCTCGCTGACCGTCGCCTACGAGGTCAAGGACCGGGATCAGGTGTATGTCCGGGCCTCGACCATGATCGTCCCGTACAACCTCGCCGAGGGCCGGCCGCGCCGGATCACCGCCGAGGAACGCGCCTTCCTGGAGGCGTACACGGACGACGCGGCCGGCGGCCCCGACACCGGGAACCCGGAGGACGGCGGACCCGCCGGGGAGGCCGTCCCGGCATGACGGCTCTGCGCCTCGCGGACACCGGGGAGGCGGCGGACCTCGCCGCCTTCCTCGCCCGGCTGATCCACTACGACCGGGCCGCGGCGGTGCGCCTGCAGACCGGGGGCGGCGTGCTCGCCGTCTTCGGCCGGCCGGCGCCCTTCGAGGTACTGGCCGTCCGGACCGCCCGCCTCGCGGACGGACCCGCGGGCCCGTCCCGGGAGAGCGCTCCGGCCCCCGGTCCGGGCGGGCTCGATCTGACGGTGTCCGCCGGTCAGCTCGCCGACGCCCTGGACGCGGCGTCCGGTGACGCGGCCGGCGGGGCGGACGTCGGCGTGCCCGGCAGTGTCACCGGCCCGCCCTGGGCCGGGGTGCTGCCGCCGCGCGGCGGCTGGCGGCAGCTGCCGGGACTGCCCGGTCCGGAGGAGATCCGCGCGGAGCTGGCCGCCGCCGTGGCCGAGTTCCGCCGCCGCGACGAGGCGCTCCCCGAACCGCACCGCACCCGCGCCGAGCGCGACCGCATCGGACGCGAGATCTGGTCCCGCACCCTGGACGGCACCGGGCTTCCGCTGCGCGCCGCGCACGCCGCGCAGGCCCTCGGCTTCCTCCGCCCGGTCCCGAGACGGAACGGGCCCGTCCCGGCCGGCCGCGGCGGTACGGGCCCAGCGGCGAGTGCGACGGCCACGGCCACCGCCGTCGCCCCGCGTACCGCCCCGGAACAGCCCCTGGCACTGCTCGCCGCCGGTGACTGGCTCCGGCTCCGCACCCCGTACGGCTCGATCGCCGTGCGCGGCACCGCCCGGCCGGGGCTGCCCCTCACACCGGTCTGACCGCCGCGGCACCGCCCGTCCGGGTCCGGGGTGGGTCCAGGCCCACCCCGGCCGGGGGGCTGCGGGGAGTGCTCACCTCCTCCCGCCGCGCCCAGAATCGGGGCATGGTGAGGAACATGGAACGGGGACAACGGCAGGCCGCCGGGTGGCTGGCCGAGCGATGGCACGCGATGGGGCAGGGGGTGGCCGCGGCGCACCGGGCGGCGGACGCGGCGCTGGCCGCCGCCGTGGCGGCCGTCGCCCTGGTGCTCACTTTCGGGCTGGGACTGATCGTCGCCTGGCCACCCGCCGTCGAGCGGCTGCGCAGGGCGGCCGGCGCCGAACGGCTCCGGCTCGGCCGGCGTACGGGCTCACCGGTCCCGAGTCCGTACGCCCCGCTGCCCGCGGACGGCGAGGCGGAGGGCAGCGGCTGCGGATGGCCCACGACCTGGCGCGGCCCGCGGTACCGCAAGGTGGAGCGCACCTTCCAGCGCTACCTCACCGACCCCGCGACCTGGCGCGATCTGCACTGGGCGGTGCTGAGCCCGGCACTCGCGCTGCTGGCCCTGCTGCCCGCGGCCGCCGTGGCCTACGGAGCCCTGGGCCTGCTGCTGCCGGGCGCACTGGGCGATCCGCACGGTGCCTCGGAGTGGTTCGGCTCGTTCCTCGGCGCCCGGGCTTCCGGCATCGGGTTCGGGCTGCTCTCCGCCGGCCTGGGACTCTGGGCGGCACCGCCGCTGCTGCGGCTCCACGACCGGGTCTCCGAGGCCCTGCTCCGTCCCACCGGCAAGGCCGTGCTCGCCCTGCGGGTGCAGGAGCTGTCCGAGACCCGCACCGAGGCGGTCGACGCCCAGGCCGCCGAACTGCGGCGCATCGAGCGGGATCTGCACGACGGGGTGCAGGCCCGGCTGATCGCCGTCGGGCTCAACCTCGGGGCCATCGAGCAGCTCACGGAGAGCGACCCGGCCGCCGCCCGGATGATGGCCGCCCAGGCCCGGGAGTCCTCCGAGCGGGCCCTGGCCGAGCTGCGCGGACTGGTGCGCGGCATCCACCCGCCCGTCCTGGCCGAACGCGGACTGGTCGACGCCGTACGGGCGGTGGCCGTCGACAGCCCGCTCGACGCCGAGGTCACGGCCGACCTGGCGGGCGAGGTGCCGGCCGCGCTGCAGTCCGCCGTCTACTTCGCCGTGGGCGAGCTGCTCGCCAACGCCGCCCGCCACTCCGGTGCCGAACGGGTGTGGATCGACCTCCACACGGCGGAGACGGGAACCCCCCGGGAGGCGCTGCGCGTCTCCGTGACCGACGACGGACACGGGGGCGCCGAACTCACCGACGGGGGCGGGCTGCGCGGCGTCGAACGCCGGCTCGCCGCCTTCGACGGCGTCCTCGCCCTGAGCAGTCCGCACGGCGGACCCACGATGCTGACCCTGGAGATACCGTGCGCGTTGTCCTCGCCGAGGACCTCTACCTCCTCCGAGAGGGCCTGATCCGGCTGCTGGAGGCCCACGGCTTCGAGATCGCGGCGGCCGTGGGCAGCGGCCCCGAGCTGGCCCGGGCGCTGCGCGAGGAGCGGCCGGACGTGGCGGTGGTGGACGTCCGGCTGCCGCCGACGCAGACCGACGAAGGGCTGCAGGTCTCCCTGGCGGCCCGCCTCGAACAGCCCGGCCTGCCGGTGCTCGTCCTCTCCCAGCACATCGTGCAGTTGTACGCCCGTGAGCTGCTGGCCGACGGCCGGGGCGGGGTGGGGTACCTGCTGAAGGACCGGGTGTTCAACTCGGCGCAGTTCGTGGACGGGGTGCGCCGGGTGGCGGAGGGCGGTACGGCCATGGACCCGGAGGTGATCGCCAAGCTCCTCGCCAGCAACGCCCGCGACGAACCGCTGGCCCGGCTCACCCCACGCGAGCAGCAGGTGCTGGAGCTGATGGCGGAGGGCCGGTCGAACGCCGCCATCGCCCGGGAACTGGTCCTGAGCGACGGGGCGGTCAGCAAGTACACCACCAGCATCTTCGCCAAGCTCGACCTGGCGCCGTCGGAGGACGACAACCGGCGGGTGCGGGCGGTCCTCGCCTATCTGAGCGGCAAGCGGCGGCTCTGAGCCGGGGCCGGGCCGGCCCGGAGCCCGGCGGGTCCCGGCCCGGAACCCCGGCTCAGCGCCTTCGGGCGGGGCCGGGGCCCCGGGGACGGGCTCCGGGAGCCCTGCCCTCACGCCTCGTCGTCGGTGTTGATCAGTGTGGCGGCGGCGTACGTCAGGTAGTGCCAGAACTGCTCCTCGTGCTCCGGGGAGAGTCCCAGGTCCTCCAGCGCCGTGCGCATATGGCGCAGCCAGGCGTCGTGGGCCGCCCGGTTCACGGTGAAGGGTGCGTGCCGCATCCGCAGCCGGGGATGGCCGCGGTTGTCGCTGTACGTGGTGGGGCCGCCCCAGTACTGCATGAGGAAGAGGGCGAGCCGGTCCTCGGCCGGGCCCAGATCCTCCTCCGGGTACATCGGCCGCAGCAGGGGGTCCTCGGCGACCCCTTCGTAGAAGCGGTGCACCAGCCGCCGGAAGGTCGGCTCCCCGCCGATCTGCTCGTAGAAGGTCTGCTCCTGAAGCGTGCCGCGCGGAATCCTTTTCACCCCTCCATGCTCTCAGACGCACCGGGACCAAGTCCGGGGACGTAGGTCCCGCCCTCCCCTCCGGGCCCCGGCCGGTCGCTCGTGGCCCGGCCGGGGCCCGGAGGGCGGACGAGGCGTCAGCCGCGGCGGACCGTGATGGTGGTCCAGGCGCCGACATGGACCCGGTCGCCCTCGCGCAGCGGGACGGGCACATAGGGCTGGATCGGCTCCTCGCCGCCGTTGACGGTGGTGCCGTTGGTGGAGTCCTGGTCCACGACCGCCCAGCCGCCCTCGGGCTGCCGCACCAGCATCGCGTGCTGGTGGGAGACGCCCGGGTCCTCCGGGGACTGGGAGAGGTCGATGTCCGGGGCCTCGCCCGTGCTGTGCCGGCGCCGTCCGATGGTGATCTGGGGACCGTCCAGTGGAAGGCGCTGCTCGGGCGAGTACGCGGGCAGGTTCAGCTGGGCCGCCTCGGGGCCGCTGCGGGACAGCATCGCCGTGAAGTACTCCCGGTCCGGGGCGATGACGGCGACCCACTCCTCCCCGGCCGCGGGCGGACGGGGCGGCTGGGGCCCGTCCTGCCGCCGGGCCTCGGGCCCGGGCGGCGGGGCGCCGTAGCCGGGGCCGCCTCCGTAGCCGGCGTGGTCACCGAAGGCGGGGTCGTCCCCGTAGGCGGGGGCGGGCGGCTGCTGCCGCTGCGCTGCCGGTCCGGGTGGCGGCAGGGTCCAGTCGTTCTCGGGGAAACCCTGGCCGGGCGGCGCGGGGGCGGGCGGGGGCGGCGGGAACCCGCCGGGCGGGCGGCCTCCCGGGGCGGCGCGGCCGGCGTCTGCTGCGGAGCGGACTGCCGGGGGCCCGCGTCGGGGGCCGGGGTTCGCCGGGCCGGCCGGGCTGTTGGGGCGGCGGACCGGGGTAACCGGAGTCCTGCGGAGGCCGGCCCGGCTGCGGCGGCTGGTGCTGCTGTTGCTGGTGGTGCTGGTGTTGCGCCGGCGGCTGCTGGAAGGCGGGCGGGAGCAGGCTCTGGCCCGGCTGCTGCGGAGGCGGCGGGAAGCCGCCCTGCGGCGGGGCGTCGAAGGCGTGGCCGCACTCGGTGCAGAAGGACGCCCGCGCCTCGCGGGGCCTGCGGCAGCGCGGGCACTGCTCCGGCTGGGAGCCGGGCGCGCCGGGCGGCATGCCGTACGGGCCGGGGCCCTGGGGCGGCGGCCCGGGCGGCGGCTGCTGGGGAGGGTAGCCGTAACCGCCGGGGAGCCCTGCGGCCCCGGGGCGGCGTGCGGTCCGGGACCACCCTGCTGGGCTCCGGGAGGACCGGGCGGCGGACCGCCCGGCGCGGGAGGCGGCGGGGGCGCGTGCTGTGCGGATCCCGCGGGCGCGCCGGCACCCGGCATGAGAAGTCCGCAGACCTCGCACCAGTTGTCGGACCCCGACTGGTGACCGTTCGGACAGGTCGGCATGTCGGTGCTTCCCCCTTTCCCCCGGGCCCTTCAGAGCCCTTCGGGTGTGTCACTGCCTGACGCGCGCCGTTCGGGAGGAACGCGTCTCGGAGCGTCAGCTCGTCGGTTTCCGCGGTGCTTGTCTTCAGTCGCACAGTACCGGTCGTTGCGGACAGCGCGCCCACCACCACGGGGTGGTGTGACGGTCCTCTTGTTCCAGGAGGCGTGCGGTGACCGAACGGTTCGCTCCGCTTCCGGGGAGCCGGCGGCGGGCGCGACCCGCGACCTGTGCGCGGGCCGCCGGGATGCCCGGGCACCGGGTGAACTCCGCGCCCGTACCGTCCGCCCGGGCCGGGGAAGCGGCGCGGAGGCGCGCTGCCCGGGCAGATCGCCCACGGGCCGCCGGCGCCCGGGGTCAGGCCGTCGCCTCGCCGGCCGGTTCCGCGGCGCCGGCCGGTTCCGCGGCGCCGGAGGGGGCGCCGGAGAACGGGAGGACGGCCACGGTCACGTTGTCGTGGCCGCCGCCGTCGAGGGCGTAGCCCACCAGGGCCTGCGCCCCGTGCAGCGGACGGGTGCGGGCGTCGGCCGGTACCGCCAGGGCCATCTCGCCGGCGCTCTCGGCGTAGTTCCACAGACCGTCGGTGCACACGATCACGACCCCGGGCCGGTCGGGGAGGAACGTGGCGATGTGCGGGGCGAGTTCGTAGGCGTCGGCGCCCAGCCAGCCGGTGATCGCGTGGGCGCGGGGGTCGGCGTACGCCTCGCGTTCCGTCAGCAGCCCGCCCGCGACCATCTGCGCCGCCCAGGAGTCGTCCTCGGTCAGCCGGGCCGGAGCGGTGCGGTCGTCCGGCACCCAGTACACCCGGCTGTCGCCGATCCAGCCGACGGTGAGCTCGTCACCGCTGAGGAGAGCGGAGACGATCGTGCAGGCCGGGGCGTTCTGGTGGGGGCGCGGCTCGCCGTAGCGGTAGTCCGTGCCGTCCACGCCGGACAGCGTGGTGACGGCCGTCCCGGCGGCGACCAGCGCGTCGTGCAGCGCCTGCCGGACCGGTGTACCGGAGCGCAGAGCGGCGGGCAGGGACTCCCGGGCCGCTGCCGCGGCGGCGGCCGAGGCCTCGTCCGGGCGGGTGGCCGAGGAGACACCGTCGCAGACCACGGCCGCGACGGCCGGTGTGCCGTCCGGCAGTGCGGTCTCGCAGAGCGCGAACGCGTCCTCGTTGCGGTGGTGGCGCAGGCCGCGGTCGGTCACCGCGGCGACGGCACCGGCGAGTTCGCTCTCCACGTGGTCGCGTTCCCGGGGCTGCGCGTGGCCGCAGTGCTCGCAGTGACCGTCCCGGCCGACCGCGCCCTTGCGGCAGGCGACGCACAGCGTGCCGGGGGTGCCGCTGCCGCCGGGGGCACCGGCGGCCGGGCCGGCGGTTGCTCCGGTGTTCGCCGTGGCGCCGGCCGTGCCGTCGGCGGCGCCCGCCGTGGCGCCCGTCGTACCGGCGGCCGTGTTATCCGGGGCCGGGGTCTCCTTGGGCCGTGTCCCGGCGGCGTCCGCCGGGTGGTCCGGCTGCTCCGCTCCGTGCGAGCCGTTCGAGCCCTGCGGCCCGGGTGTACCGGTCCCGTGGTCGTCGGCGCCGTGGTGGGCGTCGGGGGTGCAGAGGGCGCGCGGGTCGGCCGCCGGGGCCGAACGCGGTGCCGCGAGCGGGTAGTCGTCCGGTTCCATGGTGCTCCGTACCGAGAGTGCGGGAGGGGGGTCGTCTCCCGGCGGCACCGGCGCGCCGGGAGCGTTGGTGGTGCCGGCCGCGGCGCCCGCCGCTCCGGCGCCGGGGAGACCGTGACCGGCCGCGCGGCCGGGGTGGCGGCGGTCGCTCATTCCTCCGGCCTCCGCCGGCGCGGGATGAGGGCCTCCGCCGCCGCCTCCTGATAGCGCAGCACCGCGCGTTCGGCCGCCCGCAGGTCACAGGGAGCGCTCCACAGCATGCGGCGGGCGGTGTCGTACCGCTCGGCCAGCAGCGGGTCACCGGCCAGGCCCTGCCGGGCGAGCCGCGCCTTGCAGGCGTCGAGGCGTCCGCGCAGCTCGGCCCGTACGGCCAGCGGGGCCGTCACCGCCGTCAGCGACTCGCGGGCCCGCAACAGCTCCTCCTCGGCGCGCTGTTCGAGACTGTCGAGCAGTGGTGACAGCCGGTGCCACTGACCGTGCCGGCGGTACGAGGCGGCGGTGGACAGCTGTTCGTGCAGGGCGGTCGGCGGGCCGCTCACCGCGGGCACCTCCGATGCGGCGATCTTGGCGAGGACCTCGCCGCGTGCCTGCCGGGCCTCGGTGAGCGTGCGGTCCGCGCGGGAGAGCACGTCCCGGAGGCGGTGCAGCCGCTGCTCGGCGTCCTGCCGTACGTCGAGCACGGCCTCGATCTCGCGCCGGACGTCCTCCAGGGCGCGGGCCTCGCGGTCGTAGCGGGTGGTGTCGGGGCGGCCTCCGCCGGGAGCCGAACTGCCGCGTGCGGGCGTCCAGTAGGCGAGCGGGTCGGAGACCACCTCGGCCCGGAGTGCCGTCAGCTCGTCGGTGATCCGCTCCAGGCGGTCGCCCGCGGGGTGCTCGCCGGGGCGGACGCCGACGGAGTGCGCCAGGGAGCGGGTGCGCCGGAGTTCGGCGGAGAGCATGTCGATCCGCGCGGGGAGCGCCGACCAGACGGCCTCGGCGGCCACCACCACCTCCAGGGCCTGCGCGTAGCCGCTGTTCATCCGGTCGATGGCGGTCCGGAGCGTCATCCGCTCACCGGGCTCCGGTGCGTCACCGGCGAGAGCCGGGTCCCCGGAGGGCGGCAGGACGACGCCGGCCTCCCGCACCAGGGCGGTGAGTTCGGCCAGTTCGCCGTCGGTCGGCCAGCGCCGCCGGGAGCGCAGCTCGCGGGCCCGGTCCAGGGTGGCGGTGCAGGCGTCGAAACAGGTCCAGAGGAAGCCGATGACCTCCTCGGTGGCCGCCCAGCGGCTCTTGGTGACACCGGTCAGCTCGGCGCCCTCCAGCAGGCGGCGGCCCGCATGGTCCTGGAGGGCGAGCAGCGAGGTCTCGATCGCCTCGTGTTCCGCGCAGAGCCGCGCCAGGGCGCGGTCGGCCTCGTCCACGTCCATGACCGGACCCTGAGGTTCCCCCGTGGCGCCGGGGTTGGATCCCGGGACCCCCATCGATCACCTCTCCTGTGTGCGTGGCGGCCGCCGTGGCGTCGCCGTCCCCGATCACCTTCCGCGGCGCGCTGTCATACTCCCCGGTCTCGTCCGCCTTACGCGCCCCGCCGTGCCGATCCTGCCAGGTGCGCGCCGATTCGCGGTGGTGCGCGCCGTGTTGCGGCCTGTCACCGGGCATCGGCGGGGTGTCGGGAAGGGGTCACCCGGGGCGGTGCGGTGACCGTAGTGCTCGCGCAGGCGGGCGCGGGCGCCCGCGGGTGCTCCCGTGCGGTCCAGGCCGAGCAGGGCGGCGCCGAGCACCGGGGGAGCGGTGACCACCCGGGGGACGGCCTTCGGCGCCCGCTCGGCCAGCAGCCGGGTGATCGCGCCGTGCAGGAGGGGGTGGCGGGCGGCGAGCACACCGCCGCCGAGGACGACCGGGGTCTCCTCGCCGAGCAGACCGAGCCGCTCCAGCGCCACGCGGGCCAGGGTGACGATCTCCTCGGCCTGGCGGTGGACGACCGACCGCGCCACGGGGTCGCCGGCGGCGGCCACCGCGAAGAGCACGGGCACCAGGTCGTGCAGGCGTCCCGTCCCGATCCGGCCCAGGTGCACGGCCTCGATCAGCTCCGCCATGGTGGTCAGCCCGAAGTGCGCGGGGAGGGCGGGGGCCAGTGCCGTCGGCTCGCCCCGCCCGTCCTCGGCGCGGGCGGCGAACCACAGCGCCTCGTCGGCGAGCCATCTGCCGCCGCCGAGGTCTCCGGAGAGCGGGCCGAGGGCCGCGAAGCGGGCGGTCCGCCCGTCCGGGGTCATCCCGGCGCAGTTGATGCCGGCCCCGCACACCACCGCGACACCCCGGGGTTCGTCGGCTCCGGCGCGCAGCACGGCGAAGGTGTCGTTGGTGACCTCGGTGGCACGGCCCCAGCCGCGCGCGGCCACGGCGTCCCGCAGCCGCCGCTCCTCCACGGGCAGATCGGCGTTGGCGAGGCAGGCCGACACCTGCTCGGCGACCGGCCCGGCGCCGAACGGCAGCATCGCCGCCTCCGCCGCCCCGGCGGCCGCGCGGGCGAGGACGTCCACGGCCGCGTCGATGCCGGTGGCGGGCGGCCGGAAGCCCCCGGCCCGGCCGGTGCCGAGGACACGGCCGTCGGCGGCGACGAGGGCGGCGTCGGTCTTGCTGTTGCCCGCGTCGAAGGCGAGGACGGCCGCCGGGAGGGGCCCGGCGGGAGGGGCGGAGTCCGGCCGGGGCCCGTCACCGTCCGGGGCCGGTGGTGCGGAGCCGGGGTTCACGCCCATGCCAGGTGGTGCCGGTTGTGCGCGAGCAGGGAGTCGGTCAGCTGTTCGGCACGGTCGATTTGGCCGACGAGGGGGTGGCAGAGCAGCGCTTCGAACACCCGGTCGCGCCCGCCCTTGAGGGCCGTCTCCAGGGCGAGTTGCTCGTACGCGGTCACCTGGGCGACCAGGCCCGCGTACAGCGGCTCCAGGGGGCGCACCGGCAGCGGACGGGCGCCGTGCGGGCCGACGGCGGCCGGAACCTCGATGACGGCGTCGTCGGGCAGGAACGGCAGGGTGCCGCGGTTGAGGACGTTCACCACCTGCACGTCCTCCCCGCCGCCCCCGCCGCCCGGAGCGCCGCCGCCCGTGCCCGTGCCCTGCCGTCCCAGCAGCGAGGCGGTGAGCGCCACCGCCGCGTCCGAGTAGTGGGCGCCGCCCCGCTGGGACAGCAGTTCCGGCTTGCGGTCGAGTGCCGGGTCGGCGTACATCTCCAGCAACCGCCGTTCGATCCCGGCCACTTCGGCGGCGCGCGAGGTGCCCTCCCGCTGTTCCCGTACGGCCTCGTCGTGCCGGTAGTAGTAGCGCAGGTAGTACGAGGGGACGACGCCGAGCCGTTCGAGGAGCGTGCGCGGCAGGCGCAGGGTGTCCGCCAGGGTGTCGCCGTGCTCGGCGATCAGCTTCGGCAGGACGTCCGTGCCGCCCAGACGCACCCCGCGTTCCCAGGTCAGGTGGTTCAGGCCGACGTGGTCCAGGGAGACGTCGGCGGGGTCGGCGTCCAGCAGCGCGGCGAACCGCCGCTGGAAGCCGATGGCCACGTTGCACAGACCGACGGCCCGGTGGCCGGCGGTGAGCAGTGCGCGGGTGACGATGCCGACCGGATTCGTGAAGTCGACGATCCAGGCGTGCGGGCTGCGCCGCCGCACCCGCTCGGCGATGTCCAGGACGACGGGGACGGTGCGCAGCGCCTTGGCCAGACCGCCCGCGCCGGTGGTCTCCTGGCCGACGCAGCCGCACTCCAGCGGCCAGGTCTCGTCCTCCCGGCGGGCGTCCTGACCGCCGACGCGGAGCTGGAGCAGGACCGCGTCGGCGCCCTCCACCCCGGCGTCCAGGTCCCCGGTGAGGACGATCCGGCCGGGGTGGCCCTGCCGGGCGAGGATGCGCCGCGCCAGGCCGCCGACGAGTTCCAGCCGGTCCGTTTCGGGATCGACGAGCACCAGTTCGTCCACCGGCAGGACGTCGCGCAGCCGGGCGAAGCCGTCGATGAGTTCGGGGGTGTAGGTGGAGCCTCCGCCGACGACCGCGAGCCGCATGGTCTTCCCTTCCCTTCCCCGGCGGGGCCGGTGACCGGCCCGAACCGGGCCGCTGTGCGGGCCGTTACTTGGACAGGTGAGGGCCGGACGCCGGGGAGGGCGAGGCGGTCTGCGGGTTCTGCGGCAGCGGCGAGGCGTTGACGGACTGCGGTGAGGTGGAGCTGGCCAGGGCCGACGGTGGCGCCACGCCCGCCAGCGGATCCGGCCGCGGAGCCCCGTCCGCCGGCTCGGGTTCGGCGCCGACGATCCGGATGCCCGCCCCGTCGAAAGCGTGTTTGATGCGCCAGCGCAGTTCCCGCTCCACCCCGAGCCGCTTGCCCGGCATGGTCCTGGCCGAGGTGCGGATCACCACGGACTCCAGGGTCATCGACTCCAGGCCCAGCACCTCGACGGGGCCCCACAGCCGCTCGCTCCACGGCTCCTCGGCGGCCATCCGCTCACCGGCCTCCGCGATCGTCCGGCGGGCCTTCTCCAGGTCCTCCTCGGGCCGCAGATGAACGTCCACGGAGGCGGTGGCCCAGCCCTGGCTCTTGTTGCCGATCCGCTTGATCTCGCCATTGCGGACGTACCAGATCTCGCCCTCGTCGCCGCGCAGCTTGGTCACGCGCAGGCCGACCTCGATCACCTCGCCGCTGGCGACGCCCGCGTCGACCACGTCGCCCACGCCGTACTGGTCCTCCAGGATCATGAAGACCCCGGAGAGGAAGTCGGTGACGAGGTTGCGCGCGCCGAAGCCCAGAGCGATGCCGGCCACGCCGGCGCTGGCGAGGAGCGGCGCCAGATTGATGTTCAGCACCGACAGCACCGTCAGGGCCGCCGTGCCGAGGATGACGAACGAGGTGACGCTGCGCAGCACCGAGCCGATCGCCTCGGAGCGCTGGCGCCGCCGCTCGGCGTTCACCAGCAGACCGCGCAGCGGAAGACCTTCGGTGGCCTGGGAGCCGCGGTTCATCCGGGCGATGAACTTGGTGATGGTCCGCCGGACGACGGAGCGCAGGACGAAGGCGACCACCATGATCAGCAGGATGCGCAGCCCCGCGCCCAGCCAGACGGACCAGTTCTCCTCCACCCATCCGGCCGCCTGGCCGGCGTTCTCCTGTGCCTCGCGGAGCGTCGGCGCGGCGGGAGGCGTGGCATCGGCGAGAAACCTGGACAACACAGCGAAACCCTCCGTGAACGACCCGGCCGCCCGGTGGCACCGGACGGTCCGGCCGGCAGACCAACCAGACTAACGGGACGGGGCGGTCCACCTGTTCGTTCCGTTCGAGGGAGAGAGCTCTTCCTGCGGGGCAAGAACCCCGTGTGGTCGAAAACACTCCTGATGCGTTACGCGGACCTGGTGGCGCCATCACCTGGGCTGAGGGGAAACTGTCTGCAGATCGTCCCGGCGCGAGCCACGCGTCGCCGGCGTACAAGGAGGCACCGTGCCGCATGTCCTGGTCCTCAACGCGTCGTACGAGCCGCTCGGCGTCGTACCGCTCCGCCGCGCCCTCGTGCTCGTCCTCAACGGCAAGGCGGTCAGCCTCGAGGACTCCGGCGCCCTGATGCACAGCGCCACCCAGACGGTCCCGGCGCCCAGCGTCGTCCGCCTGAAGCGCTTCGTACGGGTGCCCTACCGCGGGCCCGTCCCGCTCACCCGGCGGGCCCTGTTCGCCCGGGACGGCGGGCGCTGCGCCTACTGCGGCGCCACCGCGACGAGCGTGGACCACGTCATCCCGCGCAGCCGCGGCGGCCAGCACTCCTGGGAGAACGTGGTCGCCGCCTGCCGGCGCTGCAACCACGTCAAGGCGGACCGGCACGTCTCCGAGCTGGGGTGGCGGCTCCGGCACCAGCCCGCCCCACCCTCCGGGCTGGCCTGGCGCATCATCGGCACCGGGCATCGGGACCCACGCTGGCTGCCCTATCTGCAGCCCTACGGCGCCGAGGACGCGATGGCCCGGATCGACGGCATATCCGCCTAGATCCGGGCCCTCTTGCGCCTGCCGGGCCGCCCGGTCCCGCCCCGGTACGCCGCGGAGGAGCGGGGCGGTCACCGCTCGTGCGCGGGGCGCCGGGGCGGCTGCCGGACGGCGCGGGCGCGCCGGGACTCAGCGTCCGACCGCGTACGCCTCCACGGAGAACAGCGAGTAGCCGTACCGGGTGGCGCGCTTCTCGCCCTGGACGCGGATGAACCGGGTGTCCGGCGCGTCCATCCGCACCGACTCCCGGCCGCCCCGGCCGTCCCGCACGGCCGCCGCGTCCCGCCAGACGCGCCCGTCGGCCGAGACCTGGACGCGGTAGCGGGCCGCGTAAGCGTCCTGCCAGTGCAGCACCACCTGGCCGACCCGGGCCGGACGGTCCAGCTCGATCTGGAACCAGGCGTTGTCCTCGGCCGTGGAGGACCAGCGGGTCGCCGGGTCGCCGTCGACGGCCGCCGGGGCCGGGAAGTCGGCGGTCTCGTCGCCCGAGGAGGTGGCCGTGGCGCCGCGCGCCAGATCCGGGCCGCCGGTCTCGGGGAACGCCCGTACGGTCAGGGTCCGCTTCTCGCCCGCAAAATCGAACGGCACCTCGTACGAACCCGCCGGGGTGTCCTCCGGGACGGAGACCGTCACCGGCACCTCGGTCTTCGTGCCCCGCCGCACGGTGACGCCCTGCGGAACCTTCACCTCGATGCCCTCGGGGGACGTGGCGACCAGCCGGCCGCGCACGTCCGCGGGGCGTTCCGCCGTCAGTTCGACCGGGATCTTCTCCTCGCCGCCGATCGTGACGTCCGTCTCCCCGCGCGCCAGGTCCAGCCGCGCGTCCGGCAGGTCGGCGAACCACGGCACCACGCCCCGCACCTCCGGGGACCGGCCGCCGCGCGGCCAGGTCAGCCGCACGGTGTCCGCGCGGACGTCCTCCGCGCCGAGCTGCGTCCAGCCCTCTCCGGACAGCCGCCCCAGGCTCCGCCAGCCCTCGCCGGGCACACGGGCCTCCACGACCGCTTCGGTGTCCCGGTCCGGGGCGGACAGCACGGTCACCGCGGCCAGCGGGCGGGTGCCGCCCAGGTCGACGCGGAGTTCCCCGGGGCGTTCCGTGACCGCTTCGCGGGGACGCGCCCGGTCGGCGCCCGTCCAGGCGTCCGCGCGCCCGACGGCCTTCTTCAGGAACGGGTCGAGCACGCCCTCGCCGACGGTCGCCGGGGAGGCGGCGATCTCCTTGCGGAGCCGCTGCAGGTCCAGCTGCGCCCGCCAGGCCGCCCCGCCGTTCCCGCGCGCCTGTGCGAGCAGCATCTCCACGGCGCGCTCGCCCGCACGGCCGTACCGCGCGAGCTGCGCCAGCCACGGACCGGCCTCGCGGTCCGCCGCCAGTTCCTCGCCGGCCGGACCGGAAAGCTGCTCCGGCGCGCGGCGCATGACCCGGAAGGCCTCGCTCAGCCGTTCGCCCGCGGTCTCCAGCTCCTCGCGGTCGCCGCGGCTGTGGGCCGTCCACAGCGCGTCGATCAGGGGCCGCAGGTACGCCGACTCCTTGCCGCCCAGCCCGGAGGAGGCGCCGTGGGCGGCGAGGACGCCCAGCGCCCGGCGGGACCGGGCGTCCGGGCCCGCGAGGGCGTCGACGGCAGCCTGCCAGGACTCCTGCGGCCGGTAGCCGCGCGGGTTCCAGGAGAAGTCGGCCGCCGTGAAGAGCGGGAGGCGGGAGGCGGTCGGCTGGGCCATGGCGTTGGCCAGCAGGGCGGAGGAACCGACGGCGACGCCCGGCTCCCGGCCCCGGTACGGGCCGAGGAAGAGCCGGTCCTGCGCGAAGTCGTTGACCGGGTAGTTGTCCACGGTGACGAGGGGGTGGCCGAACGCCTCGCGGGCGTCCGCCAGCTGACCGCCGGTGATCTTCTCCGGCACGACGCCGACGCCCGTCCAGGCGACCTCCACCTCCCGGCGGAGCGCTCCCGCGAGAGCGCTGCGGTAGGCGGTGGTGCCGTCCTGGTAGTACTCGGTGGGCATCACCGACAGCGGGGCGGCGCCGGGGTGGCGGTCGGCGAGATGCTCCGCGACGGCGTTGGCGACCCGGGCCTGGGCCCTGGCGGCGGCCTCCGGGCCGGAGCCGAACCGCTCGGCGTCCGCGTCGCAGTGCCACTCGCTGTAGCTCACGTCCTGGAACTGGAGCTGGAACGCGCGGACGCCCAGCGCCCACATGGCGTCGATCTTGCGGGTGAGCGCCCTGAGGTCGTCGTCGGAGGAGAAGCAGAGGGCCTGGCCGGGGGAGACCGCCCAGCCGAGCGTCACATGGTTGGCGCGGGCCCGTTCGGCGAGCGCGCGGAACTCGCCGCGCTGCCCGGCCGGGTACGGGTCGCGCCAGCGGCTCTGCCGGTACGGGTCGTCGCCGGCCGCGTAGAGGTAGTGGTTCTGCTTGGTGCGGCCCAGGAAGTCGAGGTGCTCCAGCCGCTGTTCGCGGGTCCAGGGGGTGCCGTAGAAGCTCTCGGTGACGCCGCGCACGGCGGTGCCCGGCCAGTCGCGGACGACGACACCGGCGAAGGAGCGGCCGGCCCGGTCCGCCGTACCGCCGTCGCTGCCGCTGCGGCTGTCACCGTCACCGTCGCCGGACGGGACGACGAGCTGACGCAGCGTCTGCACGGCGTGGAAGAGGCCGTCGCCGCCCCGGCCGGTGAGGGCGACGGTGTCGCGCCCACCGGTCCGGCCGACGGCCAGCCGGTAGCCGCCGGACGGCAGATCACCGGCCGACGGTGCGCGCAGGGCGCGCAGTGCCTCCGCCGCGCCCTTCGCGTCCGCCCGCACCACCAGGGCGTCGTGCGGCAGTTCGCCGCCCGGGCGGACATCGAGCACCCTGCGGGCGCCGGCCGACCGCAGCAGGGCGCGCAGCGCGTCGAGCGCGTACGGGTCGGCGTCGTCGTCGGACACCAGTGCGACCTGCTCGGTCACGCGAACGGGCTTCCCCCGGGCGCGCAGATCCTGCGGGCGGGGCCAGACGGACGGTACGGAGGTGTCGCTCTTGCGCTCCTCGGCCGTGGAGGCCGAGTCGCCCGCGGGGGATGGCACCGCGGCCGCGGAGGGCGCCGTTCCGACGAGCCCGCCGATCATCGCGGCGGCCAGCGCGGTGGCCCCGGCGGCGCGGGGGCGCAGCCCGGCGCTCCGCCGGCCCGGTCCGGCGGGCCCGTCCGCCGGCCGTGAATCGCCCCGTCCGTCGTCTGCGCCGCCCCCGAGCGGGCCGGTGAGCCGGAACTGCACGGTTGTCTCCTCGCCCTGTCCAGACCTGCCGGCCGCCCGCCCCTGCCGGGGCGGAACCCCGGGCAACCGGAACCGAGCCCACCACCGCCCCGGGAGAAGTGTCAACGTTCGGGCCCCGCATGTCCCGATTGGCGAGGTATGGCAGGGTGTTGGCGGGGGCCGGGCGGGTATACAGGGTCTTCCGCCGGGCGGTGTCCGGGAGCTGCCGCCGTCCCGGTCCTAGAGTGGGCGGATGGCGGATCCCCATGAGTTGACGATGCTCGAACAGGCCGCTGCCGTACGGGACGGAGAGCTGTCCCCGGTCGAACTCGCCGAGCACTATCTGCGCCGCGTCGAACGCCTGGACGCTTCCGTCGGCGCCTACCTCACCGTCACCGCCGACCGCGCCCTGGACGGCGCGCGGCGGGCCGAGCGCCTCCTCGCACGGCACGCGGCGGACGGCGGCACCGCGGGCGGCGGCACGCAGGGCGGCGGTCCGCGCGGCGGTGCCGGGCTGCCGCCACTGCTGGGGGTGCCGCTGCCGGTCAAGGACCTCGACGCCGTGCCGGGCGTCCGCTGCACCTACGGCTCCGCCGTCTTCGCCGGGCACACCGCCCCGGAGGGCGAGGAACCGCGGCTCGTCGCGCTGCTCCGGGAGGCCGGCACCGTTCTGCTGGGCAAGACCAACACCCCCGAGTTCGGGCTGCCCGCCTACACCGAGGGCCGGGTCGGCCCGCCCGCCCGCTCGCCGCACGACCCGTCGCGGGGCGCGGGGGGATCCAGCGGGGGCGCCGCGGCCGCCGTGGCCGCCGGGCTGGCGCCCGCCGCGCAGGGCAGCGACGGCGGCGGCTCCATCCGCATCCCCGCGAGCTGCTGCGGCATCGTCGGCGTCAAGCCGAGCCGGGGCCGGGTCAGCCCCGCCCCCGGCGGCGACATCAGCGGACTGGCGACCGCCGGGCCGCTCGCCCGTACCGTCCGGGACGCCGCCGCGCTGCTCGACGTGATGGCGGCCCCGGCGCCCGGGGACCCGGTGCCGCTCGCCGCGCCCGGGACGCCCTTCCTCCGCTGGTGCGACCGGACGCCCGGCCGGCTGCGGATCGGCCGCTGGGCCCGTCCGGACGTGCCCGGCGTCACCGTCGAGCCGGAGGTGCTCGCCGCGTACGAGCGGACGTCCGCGCTCCTCGCCGGACTGGGGCACGACGTCGTGGACGTGGAGCAGCCGCTGCGGCCGGGCGACCGGGACACCTTCACGCCCGTCTGGGCGGTGATGTCCGCGCTCGTGCCCGTCCCCGCGGAGCGGGAGGAGGAGCTGCTGCCGCTCACGCGCTGGCTGCGGGAGCGCGGCCGGGCCGCCACCGGGCTGGACTACGCGCGGGCCCTGGAGTCCATGCAGCGGGTCGGGCGGCGGCTGGCCGGAGCCGTCGCCCGGTGCGACGCCGTGCTCACCCCCACGCTCGCCCAGTTGCCGGCGCCCGTGGGGGCGCTGCGGAACGACGACGACCCGGCGGCCGATTTCGCCGCCCAGGTGGCGTTCACCCCGTTCACCGGGCCCTGGAACATCGCCGGTCTGCCCGCGGTCTCCCTGCCCGTGGAGTGGACGGACGAGGGGCTGCCCGTCGGGATGATGCTCGGCGCCGCGCACGGGGCCGAGGGCCCGCTGCTGGCGCTGGCCGCGCAGGTCGAGGCGGCCGTGGCACCCCGTCCGGGGCCGTGGGGATGGGGTCCGCGGCCCCGCGTCTGGTGAGCTCGCCGGGGGATTCGTCCCGTCGTGTCCCGTTTTTTTCGTTGACTCCGCCACTGCCCCCCTTGTTTCTCTCGCAATAAATCCGCCGCCTTGACTACCCTTTCGGCTTCAAGCCCTGCGCCGGAAGCGCTGTTCGGCCGCGAAATCAACCCACCGGGGAGCGATTGTGACGAGAGCCACGTTCGCCCCGCGTTTGGGTCTGGCCCGGCTCCAGCGGGGTAGGGCTGCTGTGTCGTACCGACCACGATCTACGGAGGCCCAGGTGGCCACATCCGCTCTTCTCCTCTCGACCCTCTCCAAACCCGGCGACCCGGTCGAACCGTTCAATCCGCTGGACCTCGACGGGCTGACGGACATCGACTCGGGTCTCGACGGCGCCAGCTCCGGCGAATACTCCGAGCCCCCGCTCACCAGCGAACCACCGCTGCCCGACAGCACCCCCCTCACCAGCGAGCCCGCGCTCGCCACCGAACTTCCGCTGACCAGTGAACCCACGGCCACCGGCATGGGTGCCGGTCTGGAGTGCACGGAGGTCTGAATGGGCCGCGCGCGGCTCGCAGCGCTGCACGGGGTCGCGACGTCGTACGAGCCCTCCCCGGGCCGTACGCTCCCGGTCCCCGAGGACACCGTTGTCGCCGTGCTGGCGGCACTGGGAGTCGACGCCTCGACCCCGCGGGCCGTGCGCGCCGCCCTGGACCGGCGGGAACGGGCCGAGCGTGAACGGCTGCTGCCGCCGTCCGTCGTCGTGACGACGGGCCGGCCGCCGCGGCCCGGAACGCTGCCCGGCCTGCCGCAGGACGCGGCCCTGCGCGTCCGCACCGAGACCGGTCAGAGTCTGGACTGGGACCCCGGCCCGGCCGTGACCCTGCCGACCGGCTGCCACACGCTTCACGCGGAGGCACCCGGCGGCCGGTCCGGCCGGGCCGTCCTGATCGTCGCGCCCGAACGGATGCCCGAACCGCCCGGCCGCACCCACGGCTTCCTCGTACAGCTCTATTCCCTGCTCTCGTCCCGCTCCTGGGGCATGGGCGACCTCGGCGACCTGGCCGAGCTCGCGGCCTGGTCCGGCCGGGAGCTCGGCACCGGGTTCCTCCAGCTCAACCCGCTCCACGCCGCCGTACCCGGCAACCCCACGGACCCGTCGCCGTACCGGCCCTCCTCCCGCCGCTTCCCCGACCCGGTGCACCTACGCGTCGAGGACGTCCCCGAGTACGTCCGGCTGCCCGCCCCGGAGCGCGAGCGCGCCGCCGCCGTCGCCGCCCGCGCCGAGGCGCTGCGGGAGGGCGTCCTGCGCCGGGGAGCGCTCATCGACCGCGACGCCGTCTGGCGGCTCAAGCGCGAAGCCCTTGAACTCGTGCGCACGGTGCCGCTCGGTCCCGGCCGCCGCGCCGCCTACTGCGCCTTCCTCGCCGAACAGGGACAGGCCCTCGACGACCACGCC
The DNA here is from genome assembly GCF_020982505.1 of Streptomyces sp. MNU89. Lineage (NCBI taxonomy): Bacteria > Bacillati > Actinomycetota > Actinomycetes > Kitasatosporales > Streptomycetaceae > Streptomyces > Streptomyces sp. MNU89. Next base: position 5,175,691 of record NZ_JAJKLL010000001.1, read on the forward strand.
ACCTGGTGCGCCCTCGCCGAGATCCACGGCCCCGACTGGCGGCAGTGGCCCGACGGGCTGAGCGACCCCCGCTCCCCGCAGGCCGCCCGTGCCCGCGGCGAGATCCTGGACCGCGTCGACTTCCACTGCTGGCTCGCCTGGCTCACCGACAGCCAGCTCGGCACCGCGCAGCGCTCCGCCCTCGACGCCGGCATGCCCATCGGACTGGTGCACGACCTCGCGGTCGGGGTCCACCCCTCCGGCGCCGACGTCTGGGCGCGGCAGGACGTCTACGCCGCCGGGATGTCCGTCGGCGCGCCCCCCGACGCCTTCAACCCGCACGGGCAGGACTGGGGCCTGCCGCCCTGGCGCCCCGACGCCCTCGCCGCCACCGGCTACGCCCCGTACCGGGGGCTGCTGCGGGGGCTGCTGCGGCACGCGGGCGCCCTCCGCATCGACCACGTCATGGGGCTCTCCCGGCTCTGGTGGGTCCCCGAGGGCCGCCGGCCGACCGAGGGCGCCTACGTCCGCTACGACACCGAGGCCATGCTCGGCGTGCTCGCCCTGGAGGCGCACCGGGCCGGGACTGTCGTCGTCGGCGAGGACCTGGGCACGGTGGAGCCGGGGATGCGGGACGCCCTCGCGGAGCGCGGGGTGCTCGGCACATCGGTGCTCTGGTTCGAACGCGATTACGAGGAGCGGGATGCCCAGGCGCCCGCTGCCGGTACCGGGGCCTCCCCGGCCCCCGCCGGCACCGCGGCCCCCGACGCCGCCGTCCGGCAGCGGCCGCGACCGCTGCCGCCCGAACGCTGGCGGGCCGGCTGCCTGGCCACCGCCACCACCCACGACCTGCCGAGCACCGCCGCCCGGCTGACCGGTGAGCACGTCGAACTGCGGCACCGGCTGGGCCTGCTGACCCGCCCGCTCGCCAAGGAACAGGCCGAGGACGCGGTGGAGACCGCCGAGTGGCTGGCGGTGCTCAGCGAACTGGGCCTGCTGGCCGGGGGACGGGGCGACGAGGAGGAGGCGGTCCGCGCCGTCTACCGCTTCCTCTGCCGGACCCCGGCCCGCATGGTCGGCGTCTGGCTGCCGGACTGCGTCGGTGACCGGCGCCCGCAGAACCTGCCCGGGACCTGGGACGAATATCCCAACTGGCGGCTGCCCGTCGCCGACGCCACCGGCCGCCCGGTCACCCTGGAACACCTCGCGGCCTCACCGCGCCTGCACGCCCTGATGACCGATCTCGCCGGGCACCTGGCCGCGTCCCCGGCGGACGGGGCGGGGGCCGCCGGATGGCCGTGAGGGGCACCCCGGCCGCGCGGGTCCGCCGGGCGTTCGCTACGTTGGCACCGTGGACAACAAGAACGTGCTGCGCACCGGTGCCGTCATGGCCGGTTCGACGCTGATGATGCTGCTGATGTCGTCCCCGGCGTTCGCCCTGACGCGCGACGACGGTGACGACCCGGGCCAGGGCCTGAGCGTCGGCGAGACCCTGGGTCTCTACGTCGCCCTCCCGGTCCTCTCCTTCCTCGTCATCGCCGGACTGGTGATGGTGCTGGACAAGTCGCGCAAGCAGGAGAAGCGGCAGGTCTGAGCCGCCGCCGCACTCCGCGCCCCGGCGCGCGCCGCCCCCGGAACCGCCCCTGGTCCGGGGGCCGCCTGCGTCCGCAGCCGCGAACGCGGAACGGCGGGCGCCGGGCGGTACGTCCGTGACGTACCGCCCGGGCCCGCCGCTCTCCGTGCCGCGGGAGTGCCCGCCGAGTGCCCGCGGAAGCGCCCTCCGGCGCCGGAGGCCGGGGACCGGCCGGCTCAGACAGCGGCGGCCGCATCCGCCGCCTGCGCCTTGAGCGCCCGCTCGACCCCGGCCCGGGACTCGGTGACCAGCCGGCGCAGGGCCGGCGAGGGCTCGGCCGACTCCAGCCAGGCGTCCGTGGCGTCCAGCGTCTCCCGGGAGATCTGGAGCGCCGGGTAGAGACCGACCGCGATCTGCTGCGCCATCTCGTGGCTGCGCGACTCCCAGACGTCCTTCACCGCGGCGAAGTACTTGGCCGCGTACGGGGCGAGCAGCTCCTGCTGGTCGGTCTGGACGAAGCCGCCGATGACGGCCTCCTGCTGTGCGTTCGGCAGCTTGTCCGACTCGACCACCGACGCCCACGCCTCCGCCTTGGCCTCCTCCGTCGGCCGGGCCGCCCGCGCGGTCGCCGCGTGCCGCTCGCCCGCCGAGGTGCGGTCGCGCTCCAGCTCGGCCGCGATCTCCGGCTCGTCCGCCCGGCCGGTGGCCGCCAGCCGCTCCAGCAGCGTCCAGCGCAGCTCGGTGTCGACGACGAGACCCCCGATCGTCTCCGTTCCGTCGAGCAGCCCCTGCACCAGGTCGAGCTGGGGCTCCGTGCGGGCGGTGGCGGCGAAGGCGCGGGCCCAGGCGAGCTGGTGGTCGCTGCCCGGCTCGGCCGCCCGCAGGTGCTCCAGGGCCGCCTCGCTCCAGCGCGCCAGGCCCAGCTCGCGCCAGGACGGCGCCGCGTACAGCGCCAGGGCCAGCTTCACCTGTCGGTGCAGCGACTGGACGACGCCGATGTCCGACTCCTTGCCGATCCCGGAGAGGACCAGTTCCAGGTAGTCGCGGGTGGCCAGCTCGCCGTCCCGGGTCATGTCCCAGGCCGAGGCCCAGCACAGGGCCCGCGGCAGCGACTCGGTGAAGTCGCCGAGGTGCTGGGTGACCACGGCCAGCGACTCGGGGTCGAGCCGCACCTTGGCGTACGACAGGTCGTCGTCGTTGAGGAGGATCACGGCGGGGCGCTTCTTCCCCGCCAGCTGCGGCACCTCGGTCAGCTCGCCGTCGATGTCCAGTTCGATCCGCTCGGTGCGGACCAGCTTGCCGTCCCGCAGCTCATAGCAGCCGATGGCGATCCGGTGCGGCCGCAGCGTGCCCAGCGGCGGGCCCGCCTCGCCGGAGACGGAGGCCTTGGCGCCCAGCGGCAGCGCCGGGGCCTCCTGCCTTACGGCGAAGGAGGTGATCGTGGAGCCGTCGCCCGCGATCTCGGGGCGCAGGACGTTGATGCCCGCCGTCTGCAGCCACGCCTGCGACCAGGCCCCCAGATCGCGGCCGGAGGTCTCCTCCAGCGCGCCCAGCAGGTCGGAGAGGCGGGTGTTGCCCCACTCGTGCCGCTTGAAGTACGTCTGCACGCCGCGGAAGAACTCGTCCATACCGACATAGGCGACGAGCTGCTTGAGCACCGAGGCGCCCTTGGCGTACGTGATGCCGTCGAAGTTGACCAGGACGTCGTCGAGGTCCCGGATCTCCGCCATGATCGGGTGGGTGGACGGCAGCTGGTCCTGCCGGTAGGCCCAGGTCTTCATGGAGTTGGCGAAGGTGGTCCAGGAGTGCGGCCACTTCGAGCCGGGGGCGTGCGCCTGGCAGGCGATGGAGGTGTAGGTGGCGAACGACTCGTTCAGCCAGAGGTCGTTCCACCACTCCATGGTGACGAGATCGCCGAACCACATGTGGGCCAGCTCGTGGAGGATGGTCTCGGCGCGCGTCTCGTACGCCGCGTCGGTCACCTTGGACCGGAAGACGTACTGGTCGCGGATGGTGACGGCACCGGCGTTCTCCATCGCGCCCGCGTTGAACTCCGGGACGAACAGCTGGTCGTACTTCTCGAACGGGTACGGGTAGTCGAACTTCTCCTGGAACCAGTCGAAGCCCTGCCGGGTGACCTCGAAGATCGCGTCCGCGTCCAGGTGCTCGGCCAGGGAGGGACGGCAGTAGACGCCCAGCGGCACCGAGCGCCCGTCGCCCTCCCAGGTGCTGTGCACGCTGTGGTACGGGCCCGCGATCAGCGCGGTGACGTAGGTGGAGAGCGGCGGGGTCGGGGCGAACCGCCAGACGCCGTCCGCCGGCTTCTCCGCGCCGTCCGCGAGCGGGGCGCCCGAGATGACCGTCCACCCCTCGGGCGCCGTCACGGTGAACGTGAACGTCCCCTTGAGGTCGGGCTGTTCGAAACAGGCGAAGACCCGCCGGGCGTCCGGCACCTCGAACTGGGTGTAGAGATACGCCTGCTGGTCCACCGGGTCGACGAAGCGGTGCAGGCCCTCACCGGTGTTGGTGTACGCGCAGTCGGCGACCACCCGCAGCTCGTTCGGCCCGGCCGCCAGGGACGGCAGCGCGATCCGCGAGTCGGCGAAGACCTCCGCCGGGTCGAGCGCCGTGCCGTTGAGCACCACCTCGCGCACCGCCGGCGCCACCAGGTCGATGAAGGTGGAGGCCCCCTCCTCGGCCGCGTCGAAGCGGACCGTGGTGACCGACCGGAAGGTGCCCCCCTCCGGCTCCCGCGCGTTGCTCAGGTCCAGCTCGATCTCGTAACCGTGGGTGGTCAGGAGGCGCGCCCGCTGCTGCGCCTCCTCCCGTGTGAGGTTCGTGCCAGGCACGGTAGGCATCTCCCATTCGTCGGACGGAACGGCCATCCTCGCACGGGGGGACCCCATGATCGCAGCAGGTTTTGCGGAGCCGCCGGGCCCGGTTCCGGCGGGTTTCCGGGGCCGTCGCGGAAGGACGGCCCCGGTGCCCGGAACGGACCGGACCAGCCCGGAAAAGACCGGTCCCGGCCCATGACGGACCGGGACCGGCTGTCCGGGATCAGCCCGCCGGGATCAGCCCGCCTGGGCGACCACCAGTTCGGCGATCTGGACGGCGTTGAGCGCCGCGCCCTTGCGCAGGTTGTCGCTGGAGCAGAAGAGCGCCAGCCCGTGCTCCACCGTCTCGTCCGCGCGGATGCGGCCGACGAAGGTCGGGTCCTGGCCGGCCGCCTGCAGCGGGGTGGGGATCTCCGACAGGGTCACACCCGGGGCGCCCGCGAGGATCTCCTTGGCGCGCTCCGGGCTGATCGGGCGTTCGAAGCGGGCGTTGATCTGGAGCGAGTGGCCGGTGAAGACGGGGACCCGGACGCAGGTGCCGGAGACCTTCAGCCCGGGGATCTCCAGGATCTTCCGGCTCTCGTTGCGGAGCTTCTGCTCCTCGTCGGTCTCGGCGGACCCGTCGTCCACGACCGACCCGGCCATCGGCAGCACGTTGAAGGCGATCGGCCGCACGTACTTCTGCGGCTCGGGGAACTTCACGGCCGCACCGTCGTGGGTCAGCGCCGTCGCCGACCCCGCCGCCTCGCGGATCTGCTCGTCCAGCTCCTGGACTCCGCCGAGGCCGCTGCCGGACACCGCCTGGTACGTCGAGACGACCAGGGAGGACAGCCCGGCCTCGGCGTGCAGCGGGCGCAGCACGGGCATGGCCGCCATGGTGGTGCAGTTCGGGTTGGCGATGATCCCCTTGGGGCGCCGCATGGCGGCGTGCGGGTTGACCTCGGCGACGACCAGCGGGACATCGGGGTCCAGCCGCCAGGCGGAGGAGTTGTCGATCACCACGGGGCCGGCGGAGGCGACCTTCTCGGCCAGGGCGCGCGAGGTGGCGCCGCCCGCCGAGAAGAGCACCACGTCCAGACCGGAGTAGTCGGCCGTGGTCGCGTCCTCGACGGTGATCTGCTCGCCCTGCCAGTCCAGGGTCTTCCCGGCCGAGCGGGCCGAGGCGAAGAGCCGCAGCCGTTCCACCGGGAACGACCGCTCGGCGAGCATGTTCCGCATCACGCCGCCGACCTGTCCGGTGGCTCCGACGATTCCGATCCTCATGGGACGCCTTCCTCTGCTGCTGCCTTGGTGCCGTACTGCCGGCGGGGCGGGTGCTCCGAGAGCGCCCGCCCCGCCGTCCAGTGTCTCAGGCCGCTACGGAAGGACCTTTTCGATCTTGACGCTGCCCTTGCCGGTGACCGTGCCGTGGGCGTTCAGCAGGCTGACCTCGCCGAAGAACTCACGGCCCTCCGGAGCCGCGCCGTTCACCACGACCTCGGCTCCCACCTGCGCGGATGCGCCGTTGCCGAGCTTCACGACCGCCGATTCGTCCACGGTCACCTCGCCGAGCGAGGAGGCGTAGAACACATCGAGGTAGTCGTACTCGGTGGTGCCCGCGGGCACCGAGTAGCCGTCCACCACCACGGTGTAGGTACCGGCCGCGGGCTCGGTCAGCGTCACCGACTCCTCGGAGTCGCCGTCCGCGTCGTAGTCCACGAGCGCGCCGTCCTTGTAGACCGAGAGGTCCAGGTCGGCGCCGGTGTCGGAGGGTGAGCCGATGGTCACGTCCAGCCGGGAGACGCCCTCGGGGACCTCGACGGTGGTCTCCTGCGAGGCGCCGTCGCCGATGGACGGGCGCGCGCTCTTGGCCGAGCCCAGCTCGCCGCCGCGCAGCTTGCCGTCGATGGCACCGAAGCCGTTGGTGACCTTCCAGTCCACCGAGGCCGGGGTGCCGGTCTCGGCCTCCTCGATGGTCCGCACGGCCGGGTCGAAGACGGTGCCGAGCGCCGTCGCCGTCACCGTGTACGGGTTGTACAGCAGCGGCGAGGTGCGCCGCGACTCGACCTCGATCTCCCACACGCCCGGCATCGGGTCGGCGTAGCCGCGCCGCGACGGGTCACAGGTGTTGTTGGGGCTGCTGTAGTTCGGGTAGCAGTAGATCGTGCTGCTCGGGTCGACCGGCACGCCGTACGGGTTGATGGCGATCCACCGGGTCTGGCTGCCGTCCTTCAGCCCGTCCATCCGGACCTCGAGGCTCTTGGCGCCTTCCGGCACGGTGACGAAGTACGAGGTGTTCCGGTTCCGCTCGGCGGTGCCGGACTTCTTCACCGCGTACGACGGGGCGGCCAGCTCGTCGGCGACCACGACGCTCGTCATGATCTGCTGGTCGGTGCCCCTGGTGCGCCGGTCGTCCAGCTCCAGGACGGCGCTGTGGAAGCCGGCGCTACGGGCCTTGGCCCGGACCTTGACGGTGACCGGCTTGTCCAGCGGCAGGTTGACGGTGTCGTAGCCCACGAGGGAGAAGGTGCCGTCGTTGTTCGCCCAGTTCAGTTCGTGCCGGACCGGGCCGGACGGGCCGCTGGTGCGGGTGACGGTCACGTCGTACGTCCGGGACTTGCCGGTCTTGAGGCCGCCCTCGCGGTCGTAGACGCCGGTGCCGCGGTGCGGGGTCTTGAGATAGCCGGAGAGCACGGTGTTCACCGGGGCGGAGACCGTGTACGTGTGGGCGCTCGCGCCGTTGCGGATCGCGGACCAGGCGTCCACCACGTCCATGAGCCCGGCGCCCTGCTCGTACGCCTGGAAACCCCTGATGCGGTGGGCCGTGCTGGTCAGCGCGGTGCGCAGCTTCGCCGGGGTGAGGTCGATCTTCTTCTGCTTCGCGGCGGAGAGCAGCAGCGCGGAGGCGCCGGCGGCCTGCGGGGAGGCCATCGACGTGCCCTGCAGCATCCCGTAGCCGGGCGGCAGCTCGTAGCCGGCCTCGGCGACCGGCTGGCCGGGCTGCCAGCTCGGGACGGTGTTGATGGAGGCCCCGGGCGCGGCGAGGGTCGGAGTGAAGCCGCCGTCCTCGCGCGGGCCGCGGGAGGAGAACGGCATCATCGAGTAGCGGGTCCGCATCACGGAGCCGTAGTTGGCCGCCCAGGTCTCCCGGGACGCGGAGGCGCCGACGCTGATCACCTTGTCGGCGAGCGAGGGGTCGCCGATGGTGTTGGCGCCGGGACCGCTGTTGCCGGCGGAGATGACGAGCTGGACGCCGTAGGTGTCGATGAGCCGGGTGTAGAGCTCGGAACGGGCGTTGTTGCCGTCGTTCAGCGGGGGCAGTCCGCCGATGGACATGTTGACGATGTCGACGCCGCGGTTGACGACGAGATCGATCATGCCCTCGGTGAGCGCGACGTTGGTGCAGCCGCCGGACCAGGTGCAGGCGCGCGAGGAGACGAGCTTCGCGCCGGGGGCCGCGCCGTCCATCTTCCCGCCGAAGAGGCCGTTGGCGGCGGTGATGCCCGCGACGTGCGTGCCGTGGGAGCCCTCGACGACGCCGATGTTGACGAAGTCGGCCGTCTTGCCGGTCCAGTCGCCGCCGTACGGGTCCATCGGCACGTCCTTGCGGATCTCCACCACGAAGGGGATCCGCTCGGCGATCGCCGTGTCCGGGTCGTCGGTGCCGAAGTAGCCGACGTGGAAGCCGTCCTTGTACGGCTTCATCGCCTCCTGGTCGCCGAAGTCGCCGTCGTCGTCGAGGTCGACGCGGACGGTGCCGGCGGCCGGGTCGTACAGCAGGCCCCAGGTGTCGGTGGTGTCGCCGTCCCGGTTGAGGTCGCCCGCCATGTCGCCGCCGGTGGTGGCGGACTCGGCGAAGCGGCTGACGCGGTACGAGCCCTCGGGCGCGGTCCAGGTGCGGCCGGCGTAGGTGAACGTCGGCCCGGAGACGTCCTGGACCATGGGGCGCCAGGTGCCGTCGCCGTCCACGATCGGGTCGGTCGCCGTCACCCAGTCGGTGATCTTGCGCTCGCCGGTGGTGGTCTTCTGCAGGGCGGAGTGCCCGAGGTCCACGCCGGAGTCGAGGATGCCGATGGTGATGCCCCGGCCGTCCGCCTTCGGGTTCTTCTTCACGAAGTCGACGGCGCCGGTCTCGTGGGACGGCTGGTACGGGTTCTTCGCCGGGGTGTCCTCGTCCGGGCCGTCGTACGAGCCCGTGGGGCCGGTCCTGGCGCCCTTCGCGCGGTCGCCCTTCGGCGTCGGGTCCGGCAGCCGGATCTCCTGGCGGAGGTCGATGCCGTGCACGGAGGAGAGCTTCGCGGCCTTGGCGATGGCGGCGTCGGCGCGGCCGGTGGGCACGGTGGCCCGCACATAGCCGAGCTTGTCGTAGGTGCTGCCGACGGAGGCGCCCTTGACGGACTCCAGTTCGTCCACGGCCTGCTCGGTCGCCCCGGGGGCGGTGGCGAGCATCATCGTGACGTTCTTGTCGCCGTCGGACTTGGCCTCGGCGAGCAGTTCGGCGTCGGCGGAGCCGAGCTTGTCCCCGGCGGACTTCGCCGGGGCGGGGGAGGAGCCGGGGCCGCCGTCCGCGGCGAAGGCCGGGACGGGGCCGGCCGCGGCGAGCGCGGCCACCAGGCCCGCGGTGATCGCCGCGCGGGCCGCGCGTCTCGGGCCGGACGGCGGCTCGGGTATGGGAGAAGAAGGCATGGCCACCCTTGTTCGGAAATCGGATCCGGTTGACCGCACTTATATGTAAGTGCGAGGAGTTTGGGGAGGGTTGGGCGCCCGCTGAGCGGACGGTGGCGTATTTCCGCCACCGCCATTCGGGGGCGAAGCGGGTCCGAAGCCCCAATTCGCCGGTGGCGGAAGTTCGTTGAAAGCCGGGTGACCGCCGTTCGGCGACCGCTCCGGAGGCCGCCGTTCCACGCCGGCCGTCCTTCTGCCGTCCGCCGTACCCCCCGAGTGCCGCCGCCGGGCGCCGCCGCGGTCTCCCCCCGCTGTCCCGTCGTCGTGCTGCCGTCCGCCCCCGGCACGGGCCGGGCCCCGGTGAACGCCGGGTGAGCGGCGGGGAACCCGCGGGCCGGAGCCGGATGACCGCTTCCCGTACCGGTGATCGATGTGCGGCGATGGGCGCCGGACGTTCCGGTCTCGTTCAAACAGGGGCCACCCCCGGTGCCAAGCATCCGAGGGAGCGGGGCGCGCCCCCGCTTCCGCCGTGTCCGCGCGCAGCACTCGGGGAGCCCCCATGTCCCGCATCGGAACGACCGACTCCGCAGCCCTCCACCGCCGTGCCCTGCTCGCCACCGTCGGCGCGCTCGGGGTCTCCGCCGGCCTCGGTACGGCCCTCGGCTCCGGGAGCGGACCGGCGGAGGCCGCCACCGCGCCGCCCCGCGCCCGCTCCGCCGGGCCCGTCACCGGGCCGTCCACCGCGCCGCCGGACCGCGCCCGCACCACCTCCTCCCGGCAGGGCACCACGCTCGACACGGTGGCCACCCCGCGCGGCGCCACGGGCTACCGGCGGCTCGGGGAGGGCCCCGGCTGGCCCCGCGTCGTCCGCTCCGAACTGGCGTCCGCCCGGAAGGGCAGAGCGGACCGGCGCACCGCGCTCGCCTGCTTCGTCCAGTTCACGGACCTGCACATCGTCGACGTCCAGCACCCGCTGCGCTACGAGTACCTGCGCGCCTCGACCGCCAGCGCCTGGCGCCCGCAGGAGGCGCTCTCCGTCGCCGGCACCGTCTCACTCATCGAACGCGTCAACGCGCTGCCCGGCGGCCCCGCCACCGGCAGCCCGCTCGCCTTCGCCATGACCACCGGTGACAACACCGACAACAACTCCCGCGCCGAACTGCAGTGGTTCCTCACCGCCATGAGCGGCGGCCGGATCATCCCCAACACCGGCGACGACCGCCGCTACGAGGGCGTGCAGAACAGCGGCCTTCCGCTCTACTGGCAGCCGGAGGACACCCTGCGCGACGGCGACAAGCAACTCGGCTTCCCCCGGATCGACGGCTTCCTCGACGCGGCGATCCGCGAGGTCCGCAGCCCCGGGCTGCGCATGCCCTGGTACTCCACGGTCGGCAACCACGACACCCTGCCCGGCGGCGCCTACGCCCGCGGCGGCTTCTTCGCCGAGTTCGCCGTCGGCGGGCGCAAGCTGGAGAGCCTGTCCCCGGCCGAGGGCGCCGCCCTCTGGACCAACGTCAGAAAGGCCGGCGACCCCGAGGGCCGCCGCTTCGAGGAGCTGCTGCGCTCCCGCACCCGCGCCATGCGCCGGGTCACCCCCGACGAGCGCCGCGCGCCCTTCACGCCGCTCGAATACGTGACCGCGCACCTCGACCCCTGGCACACCGGGCCCGGCCCGCGCGGCCACGGCTACACCAGCGCCAACCTCGCCGAGGAACGCCTGTACTACTCCTTCCGCATCGCCGAGGGCGTCCTCGGCATCAGCCTCGACAGCACCGACAACGGCGGCCACTACGAGGGCTCCCTCGGCACCGCGCAACTCCGCTGGCTGGAGCGGACCCTCACCGAGCACCGCGACGAGCACGTCCTGGTCTTCAGCCACCACACCGGCTCCACCATGCGCAATCTGCGCCCCGACCCCGCCCGGCCGGACGAGAAGCGGCACGGCGGCGAGGAACTGCTGGCCCTGCTCGGCCGCCACCGCAACGTCCTGGCCTGGATCAACGGCCACAGCCACAAGAACAACATCACCCCGCGCGAGGGCTTCTGGGAGATCTCCACGGCCTCGCACGTCGACTTCCCCCAACTCGCCCGGGTGATCGAACTGGTGGACAACCGCGACGGCACGCTCTCCCTCTTCACCACGCTGGTGGAATCGGCCGCTCCGTACCGCGCCGACCACTCCGACCTCTCCCAGACCGGACTGGCCTCCCTCTACCGCGAGCTGTCCCTCAACACCCCCGGCGCGCGCACCACGCTCTCGGGCGAGCCGGGCGACCGCAACACCGAACTGCTCCTCGCCCGGGGCTGACGGGTGCCGCCGCGAGGCCCGTCCCCACCAGCCGGAACGCGCCGCGGAACGGACGGAACCAGCCCCTCCGCCCCGAGCTGCCGCAACGGCGTCAACTCCCGCACCGGCGCGGAGGTCCTTCCCGGCGCGGCCCCGCCGCGGCACGGCACGGTCCATCGGAAGCAGGCAACGGAGGGAACGGACTTCATGGCGACACGTTCAGGCAGAGAACGGCGCGGCCCACTCGCCGCGGCCCTGACGGCGGCGGTCCTCGCGCTCGGCGCGCTGAGCGCCCCGGCCGCGGCCGCGGCGGGCCCGGCGGAGGAGGGGAAGCCGGGCACGGGCCGCGGGCACGCGGCGACACAGGAGGCCATGGACGCACAGGTCGCCGCGGGCCTCCCCGGCGTGCTGCTCCAGGCCGTCGACCGCCACGGCGTCTGGAACGGCTCCTCCGGCGTCGCCGACCTGGAGACCGAGCGCCCCCGGCTGCCGAAGGACCGCTTCCGCGTCGGCAGCATCACCAAGACCTTCGTGGCCACCGTCCTCCTCCAACTGGAGGCGGAGCAGCGGATCGACCTCGACGACACCGTCGAGCAGTGGCTCCCGGGCATGGTGCGCGGCAACGGCAACGACGGCCGGAAGATCACCGTCCGGCAGCTCCTCAACCACACCAGCGGCGTCTTCAACTACACCGACGACCCCGGCATCGAGGAGAAGATCTCCGGCCCCGGTTTCCTGGAGCACCGCTACGACACCTGGACGCCGGAGCAGCTCGTGCAGACCGCCATGGCGCACGAGCCGGACTTCCCGCCGGGCACGGGCTGGAACTACTCCAACACCAACTACATCCTGGCCGGCATGGTCATCGAGCGGGTGACCGGCGAGGAGTACGGCGAGGAGATCGAGCGCCGCATCCTCCGCCCGCTCCGGCTGCGCGCCACCACGGTGCCCGGTACCGACCCGGAGATGCCCCGCCCGCACGGCCGCGCCTACTCCACGCTGGGCGGCGACCCGGAGGAGAAGATCTACGACACCACGGAACTCAACCCCTCCGTCGCCGGATCGGCCGGGGAGATGATCTCCACCACGGGCGACCTGAACCGCTTCTACCGGGCGCTGGTGCGCGGCAAGCTGCTGCCGGACCGTCAGCTGAAGGCCATGCTGAACACCGTGGACACCGGGCTGCCGGGACTCGACCGCTACGGCCTCGGCATCTACCCGGAGACCCTCTCCTGCGGCGTGACCATCTGGGGTCACAGCGGCGGCATCCGCGGCTCCGGTTCCGCGGCGACCGTCACCCGGGCGGGGGACCACGCGGCCTCCTTCAACGTCAACGGCGACTGGACCGGCGACGGCCGGGCCGTGGCCGAGGCGGAGTACTGCGGCACGTCCTGACCCGGACGCCCGCCGCCGCACAGCGGCCGGCCGCCCGCCCCCGCACCGGGGAGATGGGCGGCCGGCCGTCGTCCCGCCGCGGCGTCCTCAGTCCGCGAAGTCCGCCGCCCGGTCGCAGTCCTGGGCCCGCAGGGCGCGCGCCAGATCGGCGTGCGCCTCCAGCACCAGCCGCCGCAGAGCGGGCGGCGCCTGCCGGTGCTCGTCGAGCCACGTCTGCGCCGCGTCCAGCGTCTCCTGGTTGCCCTGCAGCATCGGGAAGAGGCCCCGAACGACCGACATGGCGATCTCGATGGACCGCTTCTCCCACACCTGTTCGATCATGGCGAAGTACCGCGGGACGTACGGGGCCAGCAGTTCCCGCTGACCGGGCTGGTCGAAGCCGGCGATGGTGGCCTCGACCAGGGCGTTCGACAGTGTGTCCGACTCCACCACGTCCGCCCAGGCCCGCTCCTTGACCTCGCCGGAGGGCCGGGCGGCGAGGCAGCGCGTCTGGTGGCGCTTGCCGGAGGCGGTGTCGTCGCGCGCCAGTTCGGCGTTGATCTCGGCCGCCCCGGCGGCCCCGTGCGCGGCGAGCGGTTCGAGGAAGGCCCAGCGCAGCTCCTGGTCCACCTCCAGACCGTCGATCTTGGCGGTGCCCGCCAGCAGGCCCTGCAGCAACTGCAGATCGGCCGCGCTGCCGGCGGTCAGCGCGAAGAACCGCGCCCAGGCCAGCTGGTGGCCGCTGCCCGGCTCGGCCAGCCGCAGCTCGCCGAGCGCCCCCTCGGCCAGCGCCCGGCCGCTCTGCTCGCGCCGGTCGGGGGCGGTGTAGTGGACCAGCGCGGAGTGCGCCCAGGCGTGCAGCATCTGCAGCACGCCGATGTCGCTCTCGCGGCCGGCGAAGCGCAGCACCAGGTCGAGGAAGTCGCGGGCGGGCATGAGCCCGTCCCGGGTGAGACCCCACAGCGCCGACCAGCACAGCGCGCGGGCCAGCGGGTCGGTGATGTCGCCGAGGCTCGCGCGGAGGGTGCCGAGGGAGTGCGCGTCGAAGCGGGTCTTGCAGTAGGTGAGGTCGTCGTCGTTGACGAGGATCAGATCGGGCCGCGCGGCCCCGGCCAGCTCGGTGACGACCGTGCGGGGACCGGCGACATCGGTCTCGACGCGGTGGAAGCGGACGAGCGCGTCGCCCTCCCGCCGGTAGAGGCCGATGGCCACCCGGTGCGGGCGCAGCTCCGGGTGCGAGGGGGCCGCCTCCTGGAGGACGGCGAACTCGGTGATCCGGCCGTCCGCGTCCTGGACGACGTCCGGGGTCAGGGTGTTGACGCCCGCGGTCTGCAGCCAGGCGCGGGACCACTCGGCCATGTCCCGGCCGGAGGTCTCCTCCAGCACCGACAGCAGGTGTTCGAGGCGGGTGTTGCCGTACGCGTGCCGCTGGAAGTAGCGGCGGGCGCCCTCCAGGAAGGCGTCCCGGCCGGCATAGGCGACGAGCTGCTTGAGCACCGAGGCGCCCTTGGCGTAGGTGATGCCGTCGAAGTTGAGCTTGGCGTCCTGGAGGTCGCGGATGTCGGCGGTCACCGGGTGCGTGGAGGGCAGCTGGTCCGCGCGGTACGCCCACGCCTTGCGGCGGTTGGCGAAGGTGATCCAGCCGTTCTCGAAGCGGGTCGCCTCCACGAGCGAGAAGGCGCCCATGAAGTCGGCGAAGGACTCCTTCAGCCACAGGTCGTCCCACCACTCCATGGTGACGAGATCGCCGAACCACATGTGCGCCATCTCGTGCAGGATGACGTTGGCCCGGCTCTCGTACGAGGCCTGGGTGACCTTGCCGCGGAAGACGTACTCCTCGCGGAAGGTGACCAGGCCCGGGTTCTCCATGGCGCCGAGGTTGTACTCCGGGACGAAGGCCTGGTCGTACTTGCCGAACGGGTACGGGTAGCCGAAGTGCTCGTGGAAGAAGTCCAGGCCCTGCTTGGTGACGGTGAAGATGTCATCCGCGTCGAAGTAGCGGGCGAGCCCCTTGCGGCAGAGGGCGCCGAGCGGGATCACCAGTTCGCTGCCGTCGTCCAGCGTGCGCCGGTAGGTGTCGCGGACCATGTGGTACGGCCCGGCGACGACCGCGGTGATGTACGTCGAGATGCTCTTCGTCGGCAGGAAGCGCCAGACGGCGCCGCCGCCCTCCGCGGGGACGGGCTCCCCGTCGGCCGCGCCGTTGTTCAGCACCGTCCAGCCCTCGGGCGCGGTGACGGTGAAGATGAACGGGGCCTTCAGATCGGGCTGTTCGAAGGTGGTGAAGACCCGGCGCGCGTCGGCGGGCTCGTACTGCGTGTAGAGGTAGACCTCGCCGTCCTCCGGGTCGGCGAAGCGGTGCATGCCCTCACCGGTGCGGCTGTAGGCGCACTGCGCGTCGACGGTGAGGACGTTCTCCTCGCGGAGGTCCTCCAGCGCGATCCGCGTGCCGTCGAACACGGCGGCCGGGTCCAGCTCGCGGCCGTTGAGGACGACCGAGGTGACGGACGGGGCCAGCAGATCGGCGAAGCTCGACGCGCCGGGCCGGGCGCAGCCGAAGCGGATCGTGGTCACGGAGCGGAAGGTGCGCGGCTCGGGGGCGTCGGGGGCCGTCGCCGACCGCAGGTCCAGCGCCACCTCGTACCCGTGGGCGGTCAGCAGCCCGGCCCGTTCGCGGGCTTCGTCACGGGTCAGGTTCTCACCGGGCACGACGGCTCCTTTGCCTCGTCTGTCACTCACGCGAGTCACACACTGCGGGTCTCACAGTGCGAACAGCCGCCATAGTGTCACGCGCTCACCGGCGGGTGGGAATGCGTCACGCAGGGCCAGTGGTTGACCGTGGGAACCACCCCGAGCACACCACGATGGACCGAGCCCTTCGATGAGGAGAACCCCTGTGACCGCACCCGAGAAGACGCCCGTCGACTTCTGGTTCGACCCGGTCTGCCCGTGGGCCTGGCTGACCTCGCGCTGGATGCTGGAGGTCGAGAAGGTGCGTCCGGTGGAGGTGCGCTGGCATGTGATGAGCCTGGCGGTGCTCAACGAACCGCGGCTGGACGAGCTTCCGGAGGAGTACCGCGAGATGCTGGAGAAGACGGCCTGGGGCCCGGTACGGGTCGCCGTCGCGGCCGAGCGGGAGCACGGCAGCGATGTCCTGGGGCCGCTCTACACGGCGCTCGGCACCCGCTTCCACAACGGCGGCGAGGGCGTCTCCCGCGAGTCGATGGCCGCGGCGCTCCGGGACGCCGGGCTGCCGGCGGAGCTGGTCGACGCCGCGGACACCGACGCCTACGACACGGAGCTGCGCGCCTCGCACAAACAGGGCATCGAACTCGTCGGCGAGGAGGTGGGCACCCCCGTGATCGCCGTGCCGGGCGCCGACGGCGAGCCCTGTGCCTTCTTCGGTCCGGTCGTCACGCCCGCACCCAAGGGCGAGGCCGCGGCGAAGCTGTGGGACGGCACGCTGATGGTCGCCTCCACCCCCGGCTTCTACGAGATCAAGCGGACCCGCACCCAGGGGCCGGTCTTCGACTGACCCGCCCGCCCAGGCTGTACGACGAGGGCCCCGCGTGCCGGCTGCGCGCGTGGGCCCTCGTGTCCGAGCCGGGGGCGCTCAGCGCGGCGCGGGAACGCCGCGCCCGCCCGTCCGCCGCTGCCGCAGGTAGCCCGTACCGGCCAGCAGCAGCGTCAGCCCGCCGGTGAAGAACAGCTGCGTCCGCGTCTCGCCGTCCCGCAGCATCAGCAGCAGGACGGCCGCGATGCCCGCCAGCGCGACCCAGGTGAGGTACGGGAACCACCACATGCGCACGGTCAGCCGCTCCGGTGCCTCCCGCTCCAGCCGCCGCCGGCCCCGCAGCTGGGCCGCCGCGATGAAGCCCCACACCACGAGCACCGCGGCGCCCACCATGTTGAGCAGCCAGACGAAGACCGTCTCCGGCCACCAGAAGCTGAACAGCACCGCCAGGAAGCCGAAGGCGGAGGAGGCCAGCACCGCGCGGCGCGGCACCCCGCCGGTCACCCGGCCCAGGGCCGCCGGGCCGTTGCCCCGGGCGATCAGCGAGTACGCCATGCGGGAGGCGCCGTAGATGTTGGCGTTCATCGCGGACAGCAGCGCCGCGAGGATCACGGCGTTCATGATCTGCGCGGCGGCCGGCACGTCCAGGAAGTCCAGCACGGCCACATACGGACCGGGCTTGACGACCGAGGCGTCGTTCCAGGGGACAAGAGTGACGATCACGGCCATGGAGCCGACGTAGAAAAGGGCGATTCGCCACATCGCCGTGCGCACGGCGCGGGCGACACCGTGCCGGGGCCGCTCCGACTCCGCGGCGGCGATGGTCACCGTCTCCAGGCCGCCGTACGCGAACACCGAGGCGAGCAGGCCGACCAGGAAGCCCTCCGCGCCGTTCGGCAGCCAGCCGCCGTCACCGGTGAGGTGCGCGGTGCCCGGCGTCTCCGTGCCCGGGAGCGCGCCCAGGATCGCCAGCACGCCGAGGAGCAGGAAGGCGGCGATGGCGAACACCTTCAGCGCGGCGAACCAGAACTCGAGTTCGCCGAAGTTGCCGACCGCCGCCAGATTGGTGCCGCAGAACAGCGCCATGAAGACGGCCACCCACATCCAGGACTCGGTCCCGGGAAGCCAACTGGTCATGATCGCCGCCGCGCCGATGGCCTCGGCGGCGACCGCCACGCACAGCAGCGTCCAGAACATCCAGCCCGCCGTGAAGCCCGCCCAGGAGCCGATGGCGCGCTCCGCGTGCACGGAGAAGGATCCGGAGGCCGGGTGCGCGGCGGACATCTCGCCCAGCATCCGCATCACCAGCAGCACCAGCGCGCCGGAGAGCGCATAGGCGAGCACGATCGACGGGCCGGCGGCGGCGATACCGGCGCCCGAGCCGACGAACAGGCCGGCGCCGATCACCCCGCCGAGGGCGATCATCGACAGATGGCGCTGCTTGAGACCGCCAGGGAGCGGGGTGCCGCGCTCCGTGGCCCCGGGCGCCCCGGCGCGGGCGGGCGCGGAGACCGGAGACGGCGGGGACGGCGGGGACGTCGGATTCATGAGCCGTGGTGTCCAGTACGTGAGGTGGGACGGGCGGCCTCAGTGTCCCGGTGTGTACCGCTCAGAACAACTTCGCCCATGTCATGTACCGATATCCGGACGGTCGATTGACCCTCCGTGTTGACGCCGCGCCGCCCCGGAACCGTCCGGCCCGGCCGCCCCGCCCCGGGCCGCAGAGGTCTTTTGGTGGGTCCCCACAGTGCTGGCCCATCTCCCGCCCGGCGGCCGCCCCTTGGCGGCCCGCTCCGCGAACCGCTCTCTCCGGCAGGTCCGCGTGACGAGCGTCACGGGTGTGCCCCGCCCCGTCCACTCACCGCGAGCCCGGGTGCCACCGGGCCGTTATGGGAAACCTACCAAGCCTCCCGCCCCGCCTTTGTCGACGGCTCATGGTGAACGATCGTTGACTCGTCGGCTAGCGTCACCGTGTCCCCCGCCGTCCTCGTTCCGCGGAGCCCACATGAGCACTGCCGCCGTCACCCGTACCCACCGCCCCGGCGCGGTCCTCGCCGACCTGCTGCCCGCGGCCACCGCCACCCGCGCCCGGCTGCGGGACGCGGCCCTCGTCGTGGGCGGCGCCGCGCTCACGGGTGCCGCGGCCCAGCTCGTCGTCCCGGTGCCCGGCTCCCCGGTCCCGGTCACCGGCCAGACCTTCGCCGCGCTGCTCGTCGGCGCCTCGCTCGGCGCCGGCCGCGGCTTCCTCTCGCTTGCCCTCTACACGCTCGTCGGCATGGCCGGTATGCCGTGGTTCGCGGGCGGCGCGGGCTCGGCCACCTTCGGCTACGTCCTGGGCATGCTGCTCGCGGCCACCGTCGTCGGCGCGCTGGCCCGGCGCGGCGGCGACCGCGGCCTGCTGCGCACCGCGGGCACCATGGCCCTCGGCTCGCTCATCATCTACGCGGTCGGCGTGCCCTACCTCGCCCTGGCCGCGGACCTCTCCTTCGGCAAGGCCCTCGCCGTCGGCATGGTGCCCTTCCTCATCGGGGACGCCCTGAAGGCCGCCCTCGCCATGGGCGCCCTGCCGGCCGCCTGGAAGCTCGCCGGCCGCCGCGGCTGACCGCGGCCCCTCACGAACACGGGCCGGGCCCGCACCGCCTCACCGCGGTCGCGGGCCCGGCCCGTGTTCGTGCTGCGCCCGTACTGCCGTGTGCTGCTCCCGTGCGGCCCGTCGCCGTACGGCCCTCGTCCGCGTCACCCGTGTCCGTCCCGCGGTCTTCCCGCCGTGGCTCCCGGGCCGCCCGGGCCGCCCGCCGCCCCGTGCCCGCGGGAGCCGCCGCCCCTCGGCCCACCCTCGGCGACGCCCCGGCAGGGCCGTGCCACACTGCTTCCCATGCGCGTGTACCTCGGCTCCGATCATGCCGGTTTCGAACTCAAGAACCACCTCGTGGAGTGGCTCACGGCCAACGGCCACGAGCCCGTCGACTGCGGCCCGCACATCTACGACGCCCAGGACGACTACCCGCCGTTCTGCCTCCGCGCCGCCGAGCGGACCGCCGCCGACAGCGAGAGCCTCGGCATCGTCATCGGCGGCTCCGGCAACGGCGAGCAGATGGCCGCCAACAAGGTCAAGGGCGTCCGCGCCGCGCTCGTCTGGAGCGAGCAGACCGCCGAGCTGGCCCGGGAGCACAACAACGCCAACGTCATCAGTGTCGGCGGCCGGATGCACAGCCGCGACGAGGCGGTGAAGTTCGTCGAGACCTTCCTGAACACCCCGTACTCGGGCGAGGAGCGGCACACCCGCCGCATCGACATGCTCACCGCCTACGAGAACACCGGGAAGCTCCCCGAGATCCCGGCCCACCACCCGCGGCAGGACTGAGCGGGCGGAGGGCCGGACAGCACATGCCCGAGGGGCACACCATCCACCGGCTGGCCGCCGACCACCTCTCCCGGTTCGGCGGCCGCGCCGTGCGCGCCACCAGCCCGCAGGGCAAGTTCGCGGACGGCGCCGCCTTGGTCGACGGCCAGGTGATGGAGACCGCCGAGGCCCACGGAAAGCATCTCTTCCTGGGCTTCCCCGGCTCCACCTGGATCCACATCCACCTCGGCCTCTTCGGCAAACTCGGCTTCGGCACCGCCCCGGCGCCACCGCCCGCCGAGACCGTACGGCTGCGGCTGGCGGACACCGAGGCGTACGCGGACCTGCGCGGCCCCACCACCTGCGCCCTGCTCACCGACGGCGACAAGCGGGCGATACACGCCCGGCTCGGGCCGGACCCGCTGCGGGGTGACGACGGGGAGGGCGCCTGGCGGCGCGTCAGCCGCAGCCGCAGCAGTGTCGCCGCCCTGCTGATGGACCAGAAGGTCGTCGCGGGCGTCGGGAACGTCTACCGCGCCGAAGTCCTCTTCCGGCACGGCATCGACCCCTACCGCGAGGGCCGCGATCTCACCCGCGCCGAATGGGACGCGATCTGGGCGGATCTGGTCACGCTGATGCGCGAGGGTGTGCGGAACAACCGGATCGACACCGTCCGCCCCGAGCACACCCCCGAGGCGATGGGCCGCCCGCCCCGCGTCGACGACCACGGCGGCGAGGTGTACGTCTACCGCCGCACCGGGATGCCCTGCCACATCTGCGGCGGCGAGGTCCGCACGGCCGAGCTGGCCGCGCGCAACCTCTTCTGGTGCCCCGGCTGCCAGCCCGGCTGAGCCCGCCCCGACCGGTCCGGTGGGACGGGGCCCCTGCCACCCGGCCCCGGGCCCGCCCGGCACCGCCCGGAGCCGTGCGCACGGGGACAACCGCCGTGCCCCCGGGTCAGAAGCCGTGCGGCAGCCAGGGCGCGACCTCGCCGAGGAAGGCGCGCGCCGTCTGGCCGAGGGTCTCGCGGCGCAGCTCGCGCACCCGCCCGGTGCCCGCCAGCGCGGCCAGCGAGAAGCCGCCCAGATAGGCCGACCCCAGTTCCCGGACGGAGAGCGACAGTTCGGCCGGGTCCGAGGTACGGGCGCAGGAGGCGCCCTTGGTGTCGCCGCTCAGCCGCCAGCGCCCCTCGTTCCAGGGACAGAAGGGGTCGGTGATCTCCAGTACGACGTCCACCGGGCAGGCGTAGGTCCGGGCCTCCAGGGCCGCGCCCACGTCCACCACACGCAGATGCACCCCGTCGCGGAGCCGCGGCGAGCAGCGCCGGACGTCGGACACCAGATGCAGCAGCGGGTCGTCGACCGGCCGGTTCCGCACCCGCAGCCGCGAGGTCAGGTCGATGCCGAAGAGGAAGCGCCAGAGCGCCGCGGACGCCTCCGGGTCCAGGGCCTCCAGATCGCGCAGGACCACCGTGCCGTCCGCCCCCTGCGGGCCCCACTCGGGCTTGAGGGCATAGCGCGCGTAGCCGGCCGTCTCGCCGTCCCGCTCGGCCAGCACGCACTGCAGCGGTGACGCACCCGCCCGGCCGGCCTCCGGGTCGAGCAGCGGCAGCCGCTCCCACCCCGGGGACCGGGCGAGCATCCCGGGCCGGGCGGGCACCCGCCGGGCGTAGACCGCCTCGCACCGGTCCTGGACGTCGCCGGGCGCGGCCAGCCGCAGCGTTACGCCATCCGTGTGGTCCGGTCCTGTCAGCCCGGCCCGTTCCGTGTCGATCTCCAGGGCGAGCTCCTGGGACGCGATGCCGTAGCCGAAGCGGCCGTAGATGCCCGGCTCGGAGGCGGTGAGTACGGCGAGCGGCTCACCGAGGGCGCGCACGTCGTCCAGCACGCGCCGCATCATGCCCGTGAGAATCCCCCGCCGGCGGTGCGTCGACA
This sequence comes from Streptomyces sp. MNU89, assembly GCF_020982505.1. Taxonomy (NCBI): domain Bacteria; kingdom Bacillati; phylum Actinomycetota; class Actinomycetes; order Kitasatosporales; family Streptomycetaceae; genus Streptomyces; species Streptomyces sp. MNU89. The sequence goes on from NZ_JAJKLL010000001.1 coordinate 5,197,173, forward strand.
GGACGCTCACCATGGTCACCCCGGCCGCCGGCACCGGCGCCCCGCCCGGCACCGTCATCCGGAAACTGAAGGCGCCGGCCGTGCCGACGCAATTGCCGCCCTCCCAGACCCCGATCGAACGGTCGTACTCGGTGAGCCCGTGCCAGAGCTCGCGCTCCTCCGGGGGTTCGGGAACACCGCCGAACGCAAGATCGAGTCGGTCGTACCATTCGTCCCATTCCGCGGGCCGCAGCACCCGCGTCTCTGTGGTCATGAGCCCATGACTACCAGCAGGGTTCCGAACAGGCGACCGGGTTTCGGGTGCGTCGGGAGCGCACGGAGGCGGGCCGGGCGCAAGTATCCGCGGAATCCGACGCGCCGTGAATCGACGCGCCGCCGAACGGGTGGATAAGGTCCCGGTGAAATGGCACACGAGGTGAGAGTGGAGACGTTCACGGCCCGCATGCGCAGAAGGACGCACCGGGTCCGGATCGGGCTGCGCAAGGCCGCCGTGGACTATTTCCGCGGCGACGGCTCCGACTGGATCGCCCTCGTCGCCCTGCTGCTCGCCGTCCCCGCCATCGCGGCCGGGACCATGGCGGCACCCCTGTGGTGCCCGCCCTCCGCCCTCGTGCTCCCGATCGTCGCCGCCGGACTGCTGCTGCGGCCCTCCAGCGTGCTGCTGATGTACGCGGCGGCGGCCGCGGCCCTCATCGTCGAGGCGTCGGTGATCGAGGAGTACGCGAACGTCCCCGTGGTCACCCCCGGCGACATCCTCGTCGTCGGCGCGGTCGGCTTCTCCGGCCTGATCATCGCCCAGTTCCGCAGCCGGGTCGGCGTGCCCTGGCGACGCGGCGGAACCATGCTCTTCGACCTGCGCGAACGCATCCGCGTCCAGAGCAAGCTGCCCGGCCTGCCGCGCGGCTGGCACCGGGAGATGGCGCTCCGCCCGGCCGGCGGCCAGTCCTTCTCCGGTGACTTCGTCGTCGCGGCCCGCACCAACGGCGGCCGCACCCTCGAGGTCGTCCTCACCGACGTGTCCGGCAAGGGCATGGACGCCGCCTCCCGCGCCCTGCTGCTGTCCGGAGCCTTCGGCGGCCTGCTCGGCTCGCTCCCGCCGCACCAGTTCCTCCCGGCCGCCAACGGCTATCTGCTGCGCCAGGACTGGACCGAGGGCTTCGCCACCTCCATCCACCTCGTCCTCGACCTCGACACCGGCGACTACGAACTCATCTCGGCGGGCCACCCGCCGGGCCTGCAGTTCTCCGCCGGCACGGGGCGCTGGGAGCAGAAGGGCGCCGAGGGCCCGCTGCTCGGCGTGTACGACGGGGCGGAGTTCGAGCCGGTGAAGGGCACCCTGTGCCCGGGTGACGTCCTGATGCTCTTCACGGACGGCCTGGTGGAGTCGGCGGAGCGCGAACTCAGCGAGGGCCTCGACCGTCTGACGGGCGAGGCCGACCGCTACGTCGCCTCCGGCTTCCACGGCGCCGCCTGGCACCTCATCGAGGCGGTGGCGAAGGACGTCAACGACGACCGCGCCCTGCTGATGATCTGCCGCGACTGACCGCCCGGCACGCGGCCGTGCCCGCCCGGCCGGGGCGGGAGTGCCCGTCAGCACCCCGGATCCGGGAACCAGTTGTGCCCGTACGGGCGTGGTAGTACATGTAGACGTAGTCGTGTCGAGTGCCGATCCACGGGGGTGAGCTGGTGAAGTTCGATATGGGCAGTACGGCGCTGTCGTCTCTGGTGTCGAATACTCAGGGGTCTTCGGATGATCTGGGTGGTTTGATCCGGATGTTGATCGCTGCTGCGGAGCCGTTGGAGGGGAAGTTCAACGGTGCGGGGAAGGCGGCGTTCGATCAGTTCAAGGCGAGTTCGGATGAGGTGACGGCTGCGTTGAATTCGTCGTTGCGGGCGATTCTGGGTGGTCAGTCGGGGATGGATCAGTCGTTCGGTACGGGTGATCAGGAGTCGGCGGACAATGCGCGGCAGCAGATGGCGGCGGCGAATTTCGATGCTGCTCGTTTCGGCGGGCGTTGAGCTGAGCGGGGGTTTTGACGGTGGGTAATCAGGATCGCCGGTCGTATGACACGGGTGCGTCGACGGAGGTGCAGGGTTCGCTGTCCTCGATCGTGGGGCAGTTGGAGCGTGTGCTGGGTGAGCGTGATCGTGCGGTGAAGTCGGCGATGGCGGACTTCCAGGCCGATGGTGTGTCGGATCTGTATCACGACAAGGAAGCGCGGTGGAACACGGCCGCGAACGAGGTGCGGTCGATCATTCAGCTGGTGCGGTCGACGCTGGAGCAGAACGACGGGACGGCGCAGGCCACGTTGGCGAAGGCGAAGGCCGCCGTCGACAACATCGGCTGACCGGTATCGGCTGATCAACGGCAGGGTCGGCCGGTCCGGGCGAGCCCGGACCGGCCGGAAGCAGGTATGCGCACACACATGACGTGACAACGGGGGTCGTTGTGTCGGGCTGGGATATCGACGTGGGCGGTGTCCAGGGGGTTCTCTCCAAGACGGGTGAGGTGGCGGGGAAGCTGGAGACGCAGGCTTCTTCGTACTCGGATCACATGGAGAGTGCGGCGTCGTCGGCGGGGACGATCGCGGGTGGTGGTGAGGCTCCGGAGATGGGTCTGGTCGGGGCGGCGCTGGCGGAGTTCGCGATGAAGACGCAGGACGATCTGATGTTCGTCGGGGCGCGTGCGGGCAAGTCGATGACGGGTGCGGTGGACGCCGTGAAGGCGTACAACCAGGGTGACCTGGACATGGCCGCGGCCGCGCAGCGCGAGGCTCTCAAGGCTCCGGATCTGGCGGCACTCAAGGCCCAGGCCCAGAACAACGCCGGCGGTGACGGTAGTCACGGCCGGCAGGTACCGAAGTGATCAAGCCTGAGGCGATACCCCAGTTCACGGGTGATCTGGAGCAGTTGGAGAAGGACGCCACCGGCCTGGGCAACGATGCTGACGACATCCGGGAGACGGGCAAGGGCGTCCACACCCAGTTCCAGGGTCTGTCGGCGTTCTACACCGCTCCGGAGGCGGAGGCGTTGTTCGCGTCGACGAAGCCGGTGCAGGACCGGGCGGATGAGTTCGCCGATGATCTGGAGAAGGTCAAGTCAGCGCTGGACGAGTACGCCGCCGAGGTGCGTCCTCTGGTGGCGAAGCTGAAGCAGCTCAAGGCCGATGCTGCCGCGTTCGTCGCCAGTGTGGAGGATGACGACGAGTGGAAGTACGACGGCGACAAGATCGATGAGCACAACGCGCTCCAGTCGGACGTCACCGCGACGGTGGCGGCGTTCTGGGAGGCGGAGCGCACCGCGGCCAACAAGATCACCGCGCTGGTGGGCGGCACCCAGTACCGGGCGAATGACGGCTCGGACGGCAAGAACATGTACGGCTTCTCCGCCGACGACATGAAAGACGCCGAAGTCCCCTGGGGCACGGCGGAGAACGAGAAGTACCACTGGTACGAGGTCCACCAGCACATCAAGAGCTTTGTGTGGGACGGCCTGATCGTCGACGGCGTGTGGGGCACCATCAAGGGCCTGGGCACCCTGGTCGGATTCGATGGCTGGGATGCGATGAAGGATGCCTGGAAGGGCCTGGGCATGCTGGTGGTCGGCACGGCCCTGTACACCTCGCCGCTGGCCTACGCGGTCCCGGATTCCGCGTTGCCGCAGTGGATGAAGGACTCCAAGCAGGTGGCCAAGGAAGCCGGCAAGGCGATGCTGGCCTGGGACACCTGGAAGGAGAACCCGGCCCGCGCGGCCGGGGCCGTCACCTTCAACGTCCTGACCACCGCCACCGGCGTCGGCAACGTCGCCAAGGGCGGCACGGCGGCCAAGGCCGCAGCGCTCGTCAGCAAGACCGGGAAGGTCATCGACCCGATGACCTATGTCGCGGGAGCGGCCGGCAAGGTCACCAAGATCTCGGACGTGCTCGGCGGGCTCAAGAACATGTTCCCCGAGAAGATGCCCGAACTGCCGAATATGGCGAACATGCCGGACGGCACGGTCAAGCTCCCGGACGGCTCGCTGCTCTCGCCGGACGGCACCCTCAAGCTGCCCGACGGCACGGTGAACGTCCCCAACTCCTCGGCTCTGCCGAACGGTTCGGTGCTGCCCGACGGCTGGGCGGCCGATCCGCACACCACTCCGCCCACCGCGCCCGCGCACACTCCGGCCCCGGCCCCGGCCCTGGCCCACGCGGGCGCCCCCGATCCGGGCTTCCCTCGCCGGTCCGACGCCCCCGACACCCTGTTCCCGGCGGCACACGGGGACGCCCTGCCGCCCGGCGGCGTCATCGACCACACCTTCGGCGGCCACGGCAGCCATGGCGGCCCCGCCGACTCCGCCGCGCACCACGCGGATGCCGGCACCCACACCGACCCGGTGCACCACACCGACCCGGCCCACCACACCGACCCCGCAGTCCCCGGCCCCGACCCCGGCGGTCCGAACGGCCCGGGCGGCGGCGGTCCCGTCGACCCGCCGTACACCAATGCCGGCGACCCGCCCGGCACGCCCGCCGGGGGCGGCGACCCGCTGCCGGACCCGGCCGACTGGGACAACCTCACCCCGGAGGAGATGCACCGCCTCGCCTCGTGGGAGGTCTCGCAGGGCACCGTGCCCTTCGTCAACGACGTCGAGGCGGCCCGCTACGGCGCCGCCTACTGGAACGACTACGCGGACAACCTGTCGCCCTCCCAGAAGGAGGCGTTCCTCGACTACACGAAGGAGACCAACCCCGGCGGCGTCACCTACCACGAGATCAACGGCTTCCTCCGCGGCGACAACGCCTACGACACCCCGGCCGTACGGCACGACGTCGCCGAGATCGACCGGGCGATGGCCGCCCGACCCGTCCCCGAGGACGTCATGGTGGTGCGCGGCACCGGGCTCGGCCACCTCAACCTCTCCTCGCCGCTGGAGATGGAGGGCCGGGTCTTCGACGACGGCGCCTACATGTCGACCTCCCTCGGCGACCAGCCGGTCGCGGCCTTCGCCGGCAAGGAGGCCGTCCTGCATCTGCGGGTCCCGCAGGGCACCCCGGCGACCTGGGTCGAGCGGGTCTCGGCCTTCGGCGGCGGCGAGCGCGAACTCCTGCTCGCCCGCGGCTCGGCATTCAAGGTGACCAGGGTTTTCTGGGACAATGGCCAGTGGCAGGTCTACGGCGAGATCCTGCCGAGGCCGTAGCCGATGAGCAGGCGGGACACCGCACCGGAAACGCGGCCGAAGCGGGAGAAGGGGGCACACATGGGAACGGATCCGCGCGCGGTACCGCGGTTCACGGAGGACCTGCGGCTGAAGCAGACCGGCGGCCCCGCGGTCTACCACCACACCACCGGCAAACCGGTCCGCTATCTGACGGTCGCCAACGACCGCAGCGGTGTGATCGGTTACCTCTGGGCCAACGACGAGGACGGCGCCGCCGGCTGGGAACCCCGTCCCGCCGCGGGCGGCGACGCCTTCAACGGCGCCCGGCCGTGGCTGGCGAGGCTCCGGGACGCCAGGTCCCGCGAACTGCCGCCCACCGAGGCCCTGCGCGAGATCGCCGGGGAGCCCCCCGCCGAGGACGCGCCCAGCGCCGTCGTCCCCGGGCCGCTCGCCGAGGCGCCGAGCCTGGCCGCCCTGCGCGACCTCGCCGCGAGCGGCTGAGGGCGCGGCGGTCATGGCCACCAAGGACTACGACAGCCAGCTCCTGGAGTCCGTCTCCGTACGCCGCCGCCGGATGCGGGACGCCCTCCTCTACGGCCCGCAGCGCGCGCGGCGCACGGCCGACGAACGGCTCGGCAAGCTCTTCGCCGGCATCGCCATCGCGGCGGTCATGTGCGCGGGCTGCGTCGGCTGGTCGTTCATCCAGGACAAGCTGGCGGAGCAGAAGGCCGACAAGCCCGGGCAGAGTTCCTCGCCCGCGGTCGTCAGCCCGGAACCGAAGCGGTGAACCGGTGATATCCCGATGGTAGGTTCGATCAAGTGGTGAGTATGGGGGCGCGGAGCACGGAACTCAGCAGGGTCACCCTGGTCGGTGAGCGGAGGCGGGTCGATCTCGTCCTGCCGTCCGACGAGCCGGTCGGCCGGCTGCTGCCGGACGTCATCCAGCTGCTGGACGACCGGGTGGCCGCCCGGCCCGAACTGCGCCGGCTGGTCACGGCCTCCGGCGCCGTACTGCCGCTGGACTCCACCCTCGCATCCTCCGAGGTGCGCGACGGAGCCGTCCTCCGGCTGGTCCGCGCGCAGGACGCGCCGGCCGCGCCCGTGGTGCACGACGTCACCGACGAGGTCGCCGAGGACCTGGACCTGCGCGCCTGGCGCTGGCGGCCCGTGGCCCGCCGCGCCACCGCGGGAGCCGCGACCGTCGGCTTCGCCGTCACTGCGGCACTGCTCGCCCGGGACGCCTTCGACAAGTCCGCCGTCGCCGGGGCCCTGTTCGCGCTGACGGTACTGCTCGCGGCCGCCGGGGCGCTCGCCGCCCGGCTCGGCGGTGGCAACCGTGGGCTGGCCACCACGCTCCATCTCGCCGCCGGCGCGCTCGGCCTGCTGGCCGCCTGGACGGCCGCCGACGCGCAGTCCTGGACGGCGGAGGCGCGGCTCGCCGGCGTCACCGCGGCGGTCGTCCTCACCCTGCTGCTGCTCGGGCTGTTCACCCCGGTCGGACGGGGCGGACTCATCGGCGCGGCCGCCGCGTTCGCCACCACCGGCATCTGGCTACTGACCGGCGCCCTGCAGGACGAGCCGGCCCGGGTCGGCGCCGTGCTGGGCGTGGTCTCCGTCGTCGTCCTCGGCCTGCTGCCGCGGCTCGCGCTGATGGCCGCCGGGCTCACCGCGCTGGACGACCGCCGCTCCGCGGGGGCCTCCGTCAGCCGTCACCAGGTCGACACGGCGCTGGCCGCCGCGCACCGCGGGCTGGCGCTGGCGACGATCGTCACCGCCGTGTCCGTCACCGCCGCCGGGCTGCTCGCCTCCACCGTGTCGAACCCGTGGGCGATCTCGCTGACCGCGGTGCTCGCGCTCGTGCTGGCCTCGCGCTCGCGGGCCTTTCCGCTCGTGGCCGAGGTCGTGGTGCTGCTGGGCGCCGCCTCCGTACTGCTGGTGCGGCTGGTGACGCTCTGGATCGACTCGCTGGACGGCGCTCCGTCCGGGCCGCTGGGCCTGCTGGCCCTGGCCGCGCTGGTGCCGGTGGGCGTGCTCGCCGTCCAGCCGCCGGAACACGTACGGGTGCGGCTGCGGCGCTTCGTCGACTTCATCGAGTCGGTCGGTGTCATCGCGCTCTTCCCGCTCGCCGTCGGTGTGTTCGGGGTGTACGGACGACTGCTCAACGCGTTCTGAGCCACGGAACGCGGGACAACGCCTCTGAGGGGGGATACGGATGGCCGGGAACGATTGGCAGGGGGACGTCCTCCACCAGCTCAGCGGCGCCGGCGCCGGGCAGGCGCAGCCCGCGGCCGCCGCGGCGGCACCGCCGCAGCAGGGGCGCCAGGCCGGGCCGCCGGAGACCGCCGGACCCGGCGAGCAGCTGCAACCGCAGCCGGAAATGAGCCAGTTCGCGCAGCCCCGTACCGCTCCGGAGCAGACGGCCGCGCCCCGGCCAGCGCCCGTCTCCATCCCCGTGCTCAACCCGGATCTCGCCCGCGCGCAGGGCAAGCCGCGCCACGGCGAGCCGGCCGCTGCCCGGGCCGGCCGCGGACTGCGCAAGCTCGCCGGCTCCTCGGCCGCCGCCGAGGTGGAGGCCGTGACCCGCGTCGCCCAGGACCTCCAGCAGCCGATCACCACCGGGCGGCAGATCGTCGTCACCAGCATCCGCGGCGGCGCCGGCAAGACGACCGTGGCCGCCCTCCTCGGCCGGACGTTCGAGCACTACCGGCACGACCCGGTGCTGCTGGTCGAGGCCGACCCCTCCCTCGGCACCCTGCCGATCCGGACCGGCGCCGAGACCGTCCGCTGGACCTGCGGCGATCTCGCACAGATCATCGACCCGTCCATGCAGCTGACCGACATCACCGGCTATCTGGTGCAGCTCCCCGAGGGCGGCTGGCTGCTCCCCGGCAGCCAGGGCACCGTCGGCGCCCGCCTCGAACTCGCCCAGTACCGCGAGGTGATGGTGGCGCTCCGCCGCTACTTCGGCATCACCGTCGTCGACTGCGAGACGCTGCCCAGCGAGCTGTCCCGCACCGCGCTGGTCGCCGCGCAGGCCCGCGTGCTCGTCGCCCCCGCCTCCCTGGAGGGTGTCACGAGCACCCGCGCGATCCTCGACTGGATGGCGGGCGTCCCGCGGCCCAAGCTGCTGCCGGGCACGGTCGTCGTCCTCACCTCCTCCGCCCCGCACATGACGATGGACGAGGAGGCCGCCGCCGCCCATCTGCGGCTGGACGGCGTCGAGGTGGTGCACCTGCCGTACGACCGGCATCTCGCGGCCGGCGGCGTCATCCGCACCGGGATGCTCGGTGAGAAGACCCGCGCCGCCGCCACCCGGCTCGCCGCCGAACTGCTCAACCGCGCCGTGGGCGGCCGCCGATGACGACCCGGCTGATCCACCGCCCCGCCCGCACCGAACGGCCCGCCGCCGCGCCCCCGCCCGCACCATCGAGGCACCGCCCAACCTGCCCGAGGGCAAGACCGGCAGCGGCGCGATGGCGCTGCTGCCGATGGCCGGCGTGATGAGCTCCGTCGTGATGATGACGGTCGTACGGAACAGCCAGTTCGCCGCCATCGGCGCCGTCGTCCTGGTCGTCGCCGTCATCGGCGGTGTCGGCATGCTGCTGTCGCAGCGCGGCAAGGCCCAGCGTACCCGCCGCCAGCAGCGCGAGCGCTATCTGGAGTACCTGGAGGAGCTGCGCGAGGAGCTGGCCGCCGAGGAGCGCGAACTGCGCGAGACGGCCCGGGTCCTGAACCCGCCGCCCGCCGCGCTCTACGACATCGTGCGCGACCCGTCCCGGCTGTGGGAGCGGCGGCGGCTCGACGCCGACTTCCTCAAGGTGCGCGTCGGCAGCGGCGAGATGCCGCTGCGCCCGCTGACCGTCGGGCAGCAGAGCGGCAGCGTGCTCACCCCGCCCGACCGGTTCATGCTCAACGAGGCCGGGGCGCTCATCAGCCGCTTCGGCACCACCGGCGATCTGCCGCTGACCGTGCCGCTCGACCGCGCGGGCAACGCCAGCGTCATCGGCGACCGCGAGGGTGTGCTGCGGGTCGCCCGCGCGCTGCTCGTGCAGACCGCGGCCACCCACGCCCCCGACGACGTGCACATCGCCCTCGGCTGCCCCGGCGACCGGATGGCCGACTGGGAATGGCTCAAGTGGCTCCCGCACCTGCTCGACGGCGACGAGCGCGACGGCCCGGTCAGCGCCCGCCGCATCGCCCCGGACGTCCACCAGCTCGCCCGGCTCCTCGGCCGCGACCTGCGGCAGCGCGCGAGCTACGCCGCCGAGCTGCGCCGCGGCCTGTCCAACCGGGAAGCCCTCGCCATGGCCGGCCGGCTGCTGGTGGTCAGCGACGAGTACGGCGCCACCGCGCAGGACCTGCCGCGGCCCGATGAGGCCGTCTCGCTGCGCGACATGGGTGTCACGGTGCTCCATCTGCTCTCCGAGCGGGTGCGGGAGCCCGGACAGGTGTCCCTGCGCATCACCGTCGACGGCGACCGGGTCACCGTCGAGGACCTGCGCGGCGAGCAGCCGCTGGTGGCGCACGGCACCGTCGACGACGTCACCACCGCGGGCGCCGAGGGCCTCGCCCGGATGCTGGCCCCGCTGCGCCTGTCGGCCGAATCACTGGTCGACGCGCCGCTGTCCGGACCGGTCGACTTCGCCGACATGCTCGGCATGGAGGACCCGGCCGCCGTCGACATCGGCGCCCTGTGGGCGCCCCGTGGCGAACGCGCGTTCCTGCGGGTGCCGATCGGCATCAACGACTCCCGCGAACCGGTCCTGCTGGACCTCAAGGAATCCGCGGAACTCGGCATGGGCCCGCACGGCCTGTGCGTCGGCGCCACCGGCTCCGGCAAGAGCGAGCTGCTGCGCACCCTCGTCCTCGCCCTCGTCGCCACCCACCCGCCGGAGGACCTGGCGATGGTGCTCGTCGACTACAAGGGCGGCGCCACCTTCGCGCCCTTCGCGGACCTGCCGCACGTCGCCGGCGTCATCACCAACCTGGAGAACCAGGCCGGACTGGTCGAACGCGTGCACGCCAGCCTCGCCGGCGAGGTGCAGCGCCGCCAGCGGGTCCTCAAGGACGCCGGGAACGTCGCCGACATCGCGCACTACGCCGCCCTCCGCGAGACCCGGCCCGACCTCGACCCGCTGCCACACCTGTTCGTCGTCATCGACGAGTTCGGCGAACTCCTCACCGCCAAACCCGACTTCATCGACCTCTTCCTCTCCATCGGCCGCATCGGCCGCTCCATCGGCGTGCATCTGCTGCTCTCCAGCCAGCGCATCGAGGGCGGCAAGCTCAAGGGCCTGGACACCTACCTCTCCTACCGCCTCGGCCTGCGCACCTTCTCCGCCGACGAGAGCCGCACCGTCCTCGACACCACCGACGCCTTCCACCTCCCGCCGCTCCCCGGCTTCGGGTACCTCAAGGTGGACACCTCGGCGTACGAGCGTTTCAAGGCCAGCTACGTCTCCGGCCCCTACACCGGACCGGTGCGCCGGGAGAGCGAGGAGGACACCGGCCCGGCCGTGCTGCCCTACCCCGCCTACAACACCCTCGACCAGCAGCGGTCCAAGGAGAGCGGCTCCGCCTCCGAGCCGTACTCCCGGCACCGCAACCCCGGCCCGACCGTCATGTCCGTCATCGTCGACCAGTTCAAGGCGGCCGCCGCCCCCGTGCGCCGGATCTGGCTGCCGCCGCTGCCCGCCGCGCTGCCGCTCGACGCCGCGGCCGGACCGGTCGAGGCCGGCGGGCAGGGCATGCGGCTCGCGGTGCGGCCCGGGCCGATGAAGGTGCCGCTGGGGCTGCTGGACGACCCGGCCAAGCAGTGGCAGGGCCAGTGGGTGCTCGATCTGACCCTGGCCGGCGGCCATGTGGCCGTCATCGGCGGCCCGCAGTCCGGCAAGACCACCCTGCTGCGCACCCTCGCCCTCTCGCTGGCCATGACCCACACCCCGAAGGACGTGGGCATCTACGGGCTCGACCTGGTCGGCGGCGGCCTCCAGGCGCTCGCCGGGCTGCCGCACGTCGGCGGCATAGCGGGCCGCGCCGACCGCGAGCGCGCCATGCGCACCGTCGAAGAGGTCCGCGGCATGCTCGCCCTGCGCGAGGATCTGTTCCGCGAACAGAACATCGACTCCGTCGACCGGCTGCGCGAACTGCGCGCCGAGGGCAGGCTGCCGCAGCTCCCCTCCACCGACGTCGTCCTGCTCGTCGACGGCTTCGGCGCCCTCCGCGACGACTTCGAGGAACTGGACGACGCCGTGGTCGACCTCCTCAAGCGCGGCGGCGGCTACGGCATCCACGTGGTGGCGGGCATGCTCCGCTGGAACGACGTCCGCATCGCCACCCAGTCCACCTTCGGCACCCGCGTGGAGCTGCGGCTCAACGACCCCGGCGACAGCAGCATCGACCGCAAGCTCGCCGAGACCCTGGCACCGGACGAGCCCGGCCGCGTCCTCACCGACGGCAAGCTCTTCGCCCAGGTGGCGCTGCCCCGGATCGACTCGCTCTCCTCCACCACCGAACTCGGCCCGGCGGTCGAGCAGGCGGCCCGGTCCGTCCGCGCCGCCTGGCCCGGCGACCTGGCACAGCAGGTGCGGGTGCTGCCGCCGCGCGTCCAGCTCTCCTCACTGCCGTCGGTCACCGCGCAGCCGCAGCGGGTCCCGATCGGCCTCGACCAGACCGCGCTGGCGCCCGTCCTGCTCGACCTCTTCGAACGCGACCAGCATCTGCTGGTACTCGGCGACAGCGAGTGCGGCAAGAGCAATCTGCTGCGGCTCGTGGCGAACGGGCTCATGGCGCGCCACGGCGAGGACGACCTCGTCTTCGCCGTCATGGACCCGCGGCGCGGCCTGCGCACGCTCGTGCCCGAGGAGTACCGGGGCGGCTACGCACACAACTCCAAGATCTGCGGGGCGCTCTCGGCGGGCATCGCCAAGGAGCTGGAGAAACGGATGCCGGACGACCTGGCGGACCAGGACGCGCTGGCCGACGGCGCCTGGTACACCGGCCCGCGGATCGTCATCCTCGTGGACGACTACGACATCCTGACCACCGCCGGTCAGCAGCCGCTCCAGCCGTTCCTGCCGTTCATCCCGTCCTCGGCGGACATCGGGCTGCACTTCGTCGTCACCCGCCGCGTCGCCGGGGCCTCCCGCGCCATGTACGACCCGTTCCTCACCACTCTCCGCGAGAGCGGCACCTCGGCCCTCGTGATGACCGGTGACCGCTCCGAGGGGCAGCTCTTCCCGGGCGTCTACGCGGGCGCCCAGCCGCCCGGCCGCGGTCTGCTCGTCCGCCGGGGGGAGCCGAACCGGCTGATCCAGACCGCGCTCGCGGACGGCACCGCGGCATGACCGCGCCCGCCCCGCCCCGCCACCCGGCCGGGGGCCACTCCGCAGACCCGAGGACCCCGTATGACGAAGGACATCATCGCGCTCACCGGGAAGATGCCCGACGCCTGGAGCGTCGTCGCCGGACTGCTCGCGGGCGGGCCCGAGCTGCGGCTCCGCACGGCCGGCGAGGGGGCGGTGCTCCAGCTCTGCGACGAGGGCGGCCGCCCGCTGGTGTCGGTCGAGTCGCCCGTGCTGGTGCAGGTGCCGGGGGAGACGGCCCGGCTGCTGGGCCCGGAGGCCGCGACGGACGGGGACGGTCCCGTCTGGTGGGTCGAGGCCCGGGCCTCCACGGCCGTGCCCGAGGCGGAGCGCCTGGCGGGCGCCTTCGCCGGACGGCTCGCCGGGATGCTCGGCGGCACGGTCTGGCCGCCGGGCGCGGGCGAGGCGGCGGGCGACGGCGAACCGGTGCCCCCGGGCGTCACCGCCGCCCCCGCACCGGTGGCCGCGCAGCCGGCCGTCGACGTCCTGACCGACAAGGTCGCCGTCGTCCTCCAGGACCGGCCCGTGATCGCCATGACCGCATGGCTGTCCGACGCCCGCCGCGCCACGGTGGCCTCCGACCGGGGACTGCAGATCGTCACCCCGCACACCAGCCGGCTGTCGTTCGCGACGCGCTCCGTGCTGTTCGGCCCGCCGTCGCGCTGGGTCGTCCAGGACGGCGAGGGCGGCTACTACGACGGGCTCTCCGGAGCGGTGCTCAGCTGGCGGGACGGCGCCTTCGGCCCGGCGCCGGGCGAGTCCGGCGAGACCCCGGTCGCCGAGATCTTCAAGGACACCGCGCCCACCCGGGAGCGCCAGCTCGCCGTCTCCGTGCGCACGGCACACCCGGCCGACGAGCAACTGGTGCTCGGGGGCGCGCTGGAGGCCGTCTGGCAGACGGCCACGGGCGGCCCGCCGGCCGGCTGGGGCACCGCGGAGCCGGTGAACCTGCCGTGGTCGCGGCGGCGCCTCACCGAACTCGCGCACGAGCGGGCCCCCGAGTCCACCTGGACGGTCGCCGTCGGCACCCCGGAGCGCCCGGCCGTGGCGACGCTGCGCGTCATCCGGACCAAGGAGGGCGTCGAGGAGGACATCACGTTCACCGCCGGCTACGGCGAGGACGAGCAGCCGCCGCTCGACGGCCTCGCCGAGCTCGCGGGCGAACTGGTGTCCCGGCACAACCTGGTCAGCCTGCTCGTCCAGCTGCGCGCCGCCGGCCGGGACCTGAGCGTGCCCGCCCGGCTCCAGGCGCCGCCCGTCCCGGTCGGCTTCGCCCTCGGCGCGGAGGAGATCCGGGAGATCGGCGCGGACCACGCGCGCCGGCCGCCGCTGACCGTGCGCCCGGCGCAGCTCGGAGCCGCCGCCCGGCCGGGTTTCTACTACCCGCTCGGGGACGGCTCCTCGGCGGACGGCTGGACGCATCTGGACATCCTGATGCGGCACCTGCGGCGCACGGCGGCTCCCTCCGCGGAGGGGCCCGGGGCATAGCGGGACGGCACGGGACGGCGCCGCGGCCCCGGGCGGTGAACCCGGGGCCGCGGCGCTGTCCCGTGGGGGCCGTCCGTACGGACGGGGAAGCGGTGGGAGACGGTGGGGGCGCCTCAGCCGCGGGCGGCGGCCCCACCGTCCCCGGTGGTCCGCGCGGGCGCCTTCTCCTCCGCCCGGCCGCGGGCCAGTTCGGCCGCGTCCCGCCGGAACGCCCATTCCATCTTCGGCTCCATGACGAAACGGAACACCCGCTGCACCGGCGTGGTGCACAGCACGGTCACCACCGCCGCGGCGAGGACGGTCAGCACGGCGGCACCCCAGGCGGTGTTCACCCAGGCCGCGTCGTACCAGTCCCAGAAGCGCGAGCCCTTGGCCAGGAAGCCGTGCAGCAGATAGCCGTAGAGCGTGCCGGCGCCGAGAGCGGTGAACCACATCTCGCGCCGCGGCACCCAGGCGTAGAAGCAGGCCGCCAGCACCATGGAGCAGCCGAAGAGCGCGGGCGTCATCACCAGACCGGTCCACCAGGGAGCGGTGAGCTCCTGCACGCTGTCGCGGTGGTAGAACCAGCTCGACGCCATCCGGGGCGCCGCCCAGTAGGCGAAGAGCAGCGCGGCGGCGAACACGGGTACGGAGAGGACCCGCACCTCGCGGCGGCGCACCAGCTGGAAGTGCTCCGGCTTGAGCATCAGGCCGACCACGAAGAACGGCAGGAACTGCAGAACCCGCTGGAGGTCCAGGTCGTCACCGATGTCGGGGGAGACCGAGGCCAGGACGGCGACGGCGAGCGCGAGCGGCACGGGCCAGCGCACGACCTTCCAGAGCGGGGTCGTCAGCCGCCAGACGAAGAGCGCGATCAGGAACCAGGTGAGGTACCAGGGGTCGAGCAGACTGATCGGGTAACCCGGATCGTCGTTCGCGTAGCGCTTGAAGTAGCTGTAGGCCGTCTCGAAGACGATGTACGGCACGGCCACGCCGGTGATGAGCCGCTGCAGCCGGTCGGTCCGCATGTCGAAACTGCGGGAGAAGTAGCCGGAGATGACGATGAAGGCCGGCATGTGGAAGGCGTACACGAACATGTACAGCGCTTCGGCGACGCGGCTGTGGGCCGTCAGCGGCTGCCAGGCGTGGCCGATGGCCACGAGGACGATCGCCAGGTACTTGGCGTTGTCGAAGAACGGATCACGTTTCTTGACGGCGCCGTTTCCGCCCGGGGGAGTGGGGGAACCCCCGGGATGCGGCGTCGTGGAGTCGTGGGACGGGGCGAGAGGGACGCACGGGTCTCCGGGGAGCGGCGTCCGCTGGTGGCCGTGGGGGCGCAGCACGTTCGTCACCGGACCTCCCGCAGAGCCTGGGGAGGGCGGACCGGGACGTCACCGCACGAGGGGGACGGGGCAGCGTGCAACATCTGAGGCACCATAGCGTCGGGGGGCGTTGTCCGTAAAACCTTCCCCCTGCTCTCCTTCGTTGTCGGCTGCTACCCCGTCCGGCGCAGCTCAAGGGCGGTGATCCGCCCGTTTGATGGGTATCGGTCCTTGTCCGTGAACATGACATGGATCACGGGCCGGGGCCGCCGCGGACCCGCTCGTTTGCCCGAGGGGGAGTCGCGGGCATAGGGCTGGCGTGAACAGATGACCGACGAAATGCCAACAGGGGACAACCCCGTCCCGCGTTGGTGGCACGATGGTCCCGGCGTGGGGTGCGGGGCCGCACTTCCGGGGCCGGTGACGTCGTTCCGACCAAGGGTGGGATCAGTTGTGGTCATTTCGCTGTCTGCTGTTGTCGTCCTGCTGATCATCATGATCGTGCTGATGAAGTCCGGGTCGCTCAAGGCCGGACCGGCCCTGGTGGCCGTGCTGTTCGGCTTCTTCCTGGCCTCCTCGGGCATGGCCCCGACCATCCAGAGACTGCTGGACTCGCTGGCGGACACGCTCAACCAGCTCAGCTTCTGACCGGCGCACCGCAGCGGCGGGACCGCGGGCCGCCCGCACGGGGCGCCCTGCGGCGCGTACCGGCCCCGCCCGCTTCCGCCCGCTTCCGCGCCCGCGCGTCCTCAGTGCCCGCGCGCGATGGTGTCCCGGACGGTGGCCTCGTCACGGGCGACCGCGGCGCTGCCGTCGTCGGCGGTGATGATCGGGCGCTGGATCAGCCGCGGATGCGCGGCCAGGGCCCCGATCCAGCGCTCCCGTTCGGCCGGCTCCTTCGGCCAGGCACCGATCCCCAGCTCCTCGGCCTGCGGCTCCTGGGTGCGGGTGATGTCCCAGGGCTCCAGGCCGAGCCGGTCCAGTACGGCACGCAGCTCGTCGGTGTCCGGCGGGTCCTCCAGATAGCGGCGGACCGTGTAATCGGCGCCGGCCTCGTCGAGAAGCCGTACGGCGGAGCGGCACTTGGAGCACGCGGGGTTGACCCAGATTTCCATGCCGCCACCCTAAAGCGGGCGCTGCCACCCCGATAACGCCACCGGGGCCGGGCCGGAGGAAAGATCCTCCGGCCCGGCCCCGGTGTCCGTGAGCGGGCGACGGGAATCGAACCCGCGTAGCCAGTTTGGAAGACTGGGGCTCTACCATTGAGCTACGCCCGCGTGCGCCCCGGAAGCGAGGCCGCCGCGGCACGATGTGCATCGTAGCGGGTCCCGGCGGCCGCTCGCACACCCGTAACCGGCCGCCCCGATACGCGCCCCCGCCGCACCTGCGGGCATGTACCCTACGTCTCGCACCAGCGGGGTGTGGCGCAGCTTGGTAGCGCGTCCGCTTTGGGAGCGGAAGGCCGTCGGTTCGAATCCGGCCACCCCGACCACCACCACCGCCGTCCCCCGCCTCGGGTGCGAGGCCCGCGGCTCCGGCACGGCCGCGTCACCCGGAGCCGCCGTCAACGGAAGCGGCCGGGGGAGGTCCGCTCCCGTTAGGGGCCGGATACCGCTTGCGGTTACTATGCAAGCTGCGTGCCCGTGTCCGTCTGTGTCGATCATCCAACGTCGGTCCACCCAGTCGATCACCGCATGGGGCGCCATCGGCAGAGAGCCGAAATCCCTCTGCAGAATCCCAGAAGTCAGCCCCAAGGAGACCCAACCGTGAAGAGCGCCGTGGAGACCCTGAACCCGACCCGGGTTCGGCTCACTGTCGAGGTGCCCTTCGAGGAGCTCAAGCCCAGCCTCGACGCGGCGTACAAGAAGATCAACCAGCAGGTCACGGTGCCGGGCTTCCGCAAGGGGAAGATCCCCGCCCGGGTGATCGACCAGCGGTTCGGCCGCGGCGCGGTGCTGGAGGAGGCCGTCAACGACGCGCTGCCGAAGTTCTACACCGACGCGGTGAACGAGGGCGACCTCAACCCGCTCGGCCAGCCCGAGGTCGACATCACCGAGCTCAAGGACGGCGAGGTCCTGGCCTTCACCGCCGAGGTGGACATCCGCCCGGCGCTGGAGATCCCGGACTACTCCGGTATCGAGGTCACCGTCGACGCCGTCGAGGTCACCGACGAGGACGTGGACAAGGCGGTCGAGCAGCTCCGTGACCGCTTCGCCTCCACCACCCCGGTCGAGCGCGCCGCCGCCGAGGGCGATGTCGTGACGATCGACCTGGAGGCCAGGGTCGGCGGCGAGATCCTGGAGGACGGCGTCGCCCAGGGCGTCAGCTACACCATCGGGTCCGGCGAACTGCTCGACGGCATCGACGAGGCCGTCACCGGCCTGGAGGCCGGCGGCAGCGCCACCTTCACCTCCGAGCTCAAGGGCGGCTCCGCCCAGGGCAAGGAGGCCGAGGTCAAGGTCGACGTCACCGCCGTCGCCGCCCGCGAACTGCCCGAGCTGGACGACGACTTCGCCCAGCTGGCCAGCGAGTTCGACACCCTTGAGGAACTGCGCGCGGACAGCCGCAAGCGCCTGGAGCAGTCGAAGGTGTACGAGCAGGCCACCCAGGCGCAGGAGAAGGTGCTCGACGCCCTCCTGGAGCTGGTCGAGGTCCCGATCCCCGAGAAGCTCCTCGAGGACGAGGTCAACACGCGCAAGCACAACCTGGAGCACCACCAGCTCGGCCAGATGGGCATGGACCTGGACGGCTACCTCAAGGTCCAGGGCAAGACCGCCGAGGAGTTCGACGCCGAGCTGCGCGAGCAGGCGGAGAAGGGCATCCGCACCCAGTTCGTCCTCGACGAGCTGGTCAACAAGGAGAAGCTCTCCGTCGGCCAGGAGGAGCTCACCGAGCACCTCATGCGCCGCGCCCAGTCCTCCGGCATGAGCCCCGACCAGTTCGCCCAGGCCGTCGTCGAAGGTGGCCAGGTGCCGATGCTCGTCGGCGAGGTGGCCCGCGGCAAGGCGCTCGCCGTGGTCGTCGAGGCCGCCACGGTCAAGGACACCAACGGCGAGGTCGTCGACCTGGAGGACGAGGAGGAGGACGGCACCGCCGAGACGGCCGGGGCAGCCTCCGAGGAGTCGGCCCCCGAGTCCGGTGACACCGCCGCCGAGGGCCAGGAAGCGGCCGAGAAGGCCGCGAAGACCGGCGAGACCGGCGCCTGAGCCTCTCCGCGCCACGGCGCGGAACCAGCGGGACCGCTTGCGGCAGGCCCGGACGCGCAACCGCGTCCGGGCCTGCCGCGTCCCGCCGTGCCCCGTCCGGCCGCCCGCGCCGCCGGGCCTGCGCTCACAGCGAACAGTTGACAATGCGGGATGGCGCCCGCCGACCAGCGCGTTAGGGTCCGTAGATACGGGGGCAGGGGAGTCTCCGGAAGGCGCCGGGAGCGCCCCGGCCACCACCCGGATCCCCGGCCCGAATGACACGCTGAGACGGCCCGTCGCCGTCCGACTAGAGCAGGTGGACACGTGACGATCCCGATGCCCTCCGCCGCCGCTGAGCCCAATTTCGGCGGTCTCGGCGACCAGGTCTACAACCGGCTGCTCAATGAGCGGATCATCTTCCTCGGCCAGCCCGTGGACGATGACATCGCCAACAAGATCACGGCGCAGCTGCTGCTCCTGGCCGCCGACCCGGACAAGGACATCTACCTCTACATCAACAGTCCCGGCGGCTCGGTGACGGCCGGCATGGCGATCTACGACACCATGCAGTACATCAAGAACGACATCGTGACCATCGGCATGGGCCTGGCCGCCTCCATGGGCCAGTTCCTGCTGAGCGCGGGGACCCGCGGCAAGCGCTTCGCGCTGCCGAACTGCGAGATCCTGATCCACCAGCCGTCCGCGGGCCTGGGCGGTTCCGCCTCGGACATCAAGATCCACGCGGAGCGGCTGCTGCGCAACAAGCGCACGCTGGCGGAGCTCACGGCCTTCCACACCGGCCAGACCGTCGAGCAGATCACCCACGACTCCGACCGCGACCGCTGGTTCACGGCCCATGAGGCCAAGGACTACGGCCTGATCGATGACGTCATGCCCTCCGCCACCGGCGTTCCGGGCGGGGGCGGCACCGGGGCCTGAGCCCTGTCGGCGGCCCCGAGTCCAGACCCCTCAGCCCACAGATCGCCACCAGGACGGTGAACAGTCATATGAACAATCTCTCCGGCAGCGGCCTCCCCGAGGGTCTGCGCGCTCAGTACACCGGCCCCCAGGCCGAGTCCCGTTACATCGTGCCGCGCTTCGTCGAGCGCACCTCCCAGGGCGTGCGTGAGTACGACCCGTACGCGAAGCTCTTCGAGGAGCGCGTGATCTTCCTCGGGGTGCAGATCGACGACGCCTCGGCGAACGACGTCATGGCCCAGCTGCTCTGCCTGGAGTCCATGGACCCGGACCGGGACATCTCGATCTACATCAACAGCCCCGGTGGCTCGTTCACCGCGCTGACCGCGATCTACGACACGATGCAGTTCGTGAAGCCGGACGTCCAGACGGTGTGCATGGGCCAGGCGGCCTCCGCCGCGGCCGTGCTGCTCGCCGCCGGCACCCCGGGCAAGCGCATGGCCCTCCCCAACGCCCGGGTCCTCATCCACCAGCCGTACAGTGAGATCGGGCGCGGTCAGGTCTCCGACCTGGAGATCGCGGCGAACGAGGTCATCCGGACCCGCTCGATGCTGGAGGAGCTGCTCGCCAAGCACTCCACCACGCCGATCGAGCAGATCAAGGACGACATCGAGCGCGACAAGATCCTCAACGCGGACGAGTCCCTGGCGTACGGTCTGATCGACCAGATCGTTTCGACCCGGAAGAGTTCCGTTTCCATGTAAGTGCGGTATCCCCCTTGGGCCGAGTCGGTCCAAGGGGGGCCCGGACCGGGGGCCCGGCAAGGTACCGTCGGGAGGGGGCGGCGGACCGTGACGACCGACCGCGTCGCGGACTCCGGACAACCCAGACAGGCACCAGGGTCCGATGATCAGGGCGGATCCCAGGCGAAGGGGAAGCACCTCGTGGCACGTATCGGTGACGGCGGCGATCTGCTCAAGTGCTCATTCTGCGGAAAGAGCCAGAAGCAGGTGAAGAAGCTCATCGCAGGCCCGGGTGTCTACATCTGCGACGAGTGCATCGACCTCTGCAACGAGATCATCGAGGAGGAACTCGCGGAGACCTCCGAGGTCCGCTGGGAGGAACTGCCCAAGCCCCGGGAGATCTCCGAGTTCCTGGAAGGGTACGTCGTCGGGCAGGAGGCCGCGAAGAAGGCCCTGTCCGTCGCCGTCTACAACCACTACAAGCGGGTCCAGGCCGGCGAGAACAGCAGCCGCGACAGCCGGGACGACGGTATCGAACTGGCCAAGTCCAACATCCTGTTGCTCGGCCCGACCGGTTCCGGCAAGACCCTGCTCGCGCAGACCCTGGCGCGGATGCTCAACGTCCCGTTCGCCATCGCGGACGCCACCGCGCTGACGGAGGCCGGCTATGTCGGCGAGGACGTCGAGAACATCCTGCTGAAGCTGATCCAGGCGGCCGACTACGACGTCAAGAAGGCCGAGACCGGGATCATCTACATCGACGAAATCGACAAGGTCGCGCGGAAGAGCGAGAACCCGTCGATCACCCGCGACGTCTCCGGCGAGGGCGTGCAGCAGGCCCTGCTGAAGATCCTGGAGGGCACCACCGCCTCGGTGCCGCCGCAGGGCGGACGGAAGCACCCGCACCAGGAGTTCATCCAGATCGACACCACGAACGTGCTGTTCATCGTGGGCGGTGCCTTCGCCGGTCTGGAGAAGATCATCGAGTCCCGGGCCGGCGCCAAGGGCATCGGCTTCGGCGCGACCATCCGCTCCAAGCGGGAGATCGAGGCGAGCGACCAGTTCCAGGAGGTCATGCCGGAGGACCTGGTGAAGTTCGGCATGATCCCCGAGTTCATCGGGCGGCTTCCGGTCATCACCTCCGTGCACAACCTCGACCGCGAGGCGCTGCTGCAGATCCTGGTGGAGCCGCGCAACGCGCTCGTCAAGCAGTACCAGCGGCTCTTCGAACTGGACAACGTCGAGCTGGACTTCGACCGCCCCGCCCTGGAGGCCATCGCCGACCAGGCGATCCTGCGCGGCACCGGGGCGCGGGGCCTGCGCGCCATCATGGAGGAGGTGCTGATGTCGGTCATGTACGAGGTGCCGTCCCGCAAGGACGTCGCCCGCGTCGTCATCACCGCCGATGTCGTGCACTCCAATGTGAACCCGACGCTCGTGCCGCGCACCCGCGGCGGCGAGCCGGGGGAGCGGCACGAGAAGAGCGCCTGAGCCTCACGCGCGCCGTACGGACAACGCCGAAGGGGCGGACCGCAGTTCACCGGTCCGCCCCTTTGTCGTCCGCGAGCCCCGCCCGGCCCCTACTTCGGCTTGACGGTCTCCTGCTTGACCTGCCCGACCGTCTCGGAGAACTCCTTGAGGTCCACGGAGTCCTCGGAGGTGTAGTCGGCGGAGACGACGGCGACCACGGCCATGGTCGAGTTGTCCGCCCAGGCGCAGGCGGGCATATACATGTTCGCCAGGCCCTGGCCGGCCTTCACCAGCTGGCAGCTGAGGGTGTCGCCGTTGATCTCGTAGTCCGTCTGCTCCTGGACGACCTGGGAACCCGGCTGGCCCTGCACCATACCGTCCAGCGCGTCCTTGCGCATGTCCTCCGGGTCGGAGTCGATGTCGCCCCAGGCGCCGGAGAGGATCAGCGCACCCTTCTCGATGCTGCCGCCCTTCAGATACTGGGCGACCACCGCGGTGCCGTCGGACGGCAGTTCGTCCTGGAGTATGTTGCGCTGCTGCTCCAGCTGCGCGCTGTCCTCGGCGCGTTCGTAGTCGCCGCCGAGCAGGGACTGCGGTGTGGTGAGCTTCTCGGTGCCCTCCGGACCGCCGAGGAGCGCCGCGACCCCGAGCCCCACCACGGTCAGCACCGCCAGCGAACCGGCGACGATCCCGATGACGGCGCCCTTGCCGAGCCCGCGCGACGGGGGCGGCGGCGGGGTCTGCGGCCAGGGCTGCCCCGCGGGGCCGCCCTGCGGCGGGTAGCCGTAGCCCGGCTGGCCCTGCGGCGGCACATGCGGCTGCCCCTGCGGCGGGTAGCCGTAACCCGGCTGCTGCGGGGCGCCGTACGGGTTGGGAGGCTGTCCGCCGCCGTACGGACCGGGCGACGGCGGAGGCTGGTTGTGGCTCATGAGGTCCCCCCTCGGGACGCGCTCTGCTGGTGGTTCCCGCTTCCGGTGCTCTGCTGTACCGGAAGCCGTGGGTGTTCGGGGTGTCCGTCGCGCGGTGCGCGCCGGCCGGGGCTACTTCTCGACCCGGGCTTCCTCCCGGGCCGTGCTCGTCATCTCCGCGACCTCGTCGGTGGACTTGAGCTCGCTGGACTCGTCCATCGACGTGATCTGGAACTGGACCACGCCCAGCGCGCTGGTGTCGCCCCAGGCGCAGAAGGTCGCCCCGGAGGTGACCTCGGCGGCGCCCGAACCGGCCGTCGCCTTCTGGGTCTTGCACTTCATGACGGTTCCGTCGAATCCGTCCGGAGAGTATTCGCGGACCGGGGTGACCTCCTCGATCCGCACGGTCCGGGACACCGCCTTCTGGTTCTTCTCCATCTGCGCGAAGAGGCTGTCGACGGCCGCCTCGGGGTCGTCGATCTCGCCGTAGAGGCCGGCCACGACGACGTTGTCCGAGGCGGCGTTGGCGTAACTGCCGGAGACGGAGGTGCCGTTCCTGACGCCCAGCTTCTCGGCCTCCTTCTGGCCGGCCAGCCCCCCGCCCCGCGTGTCGCTGCCCGCGGCCTTGGTGTACTCGCCGCCGATCAGCTTCTTCGGCAGCTTCAAGGTGTACGGGGCCGTGTCACCGCCGCCGTCCGCGCCGCCACCGGTGAAGAGGACGACACCGCCCACGACCGCGGCCACGGCCGCCGCGGCGCCGAAGACGAGGCCGGTCCGCCTGCCCCGTCCGCCGCCCGGCGGGGGCGGCGGCACCTGGCCGTACGGCTGCGGCTGTCCGCCGTGGGCTCCCGGCTGACCGTAGGGCCCCGGCGCCTGCGGACCGCCCGGCTGCCCGTAGGTCCGGCCGCCGTACGGGCCGGTCTGCTCCGGTGGCACCGCGCCGGGCGGCGGGTGGCCGTAGCCCGGCTGCCCCGCGGGCGGCTGCTGCGGGTGACCGTACCCCGGTCCGCCCTGCGGCGGCTGCTGCGGCGGCGGGCCGCCGTACGGACCCGGCTGATGGTGGCTCATGCGCGGACTGTCCTCTCCCCGGGGCGGGTCACTTGTCGAGCTTGACCCGGGCGTCTGCGCGCACCTTGGCCGCGGTCTCCGCGACGGCGCCGAGGTCCGCCTTGCCCGCGAGCACGGCCAGCGGATCGATGACCATGACGCCGCCGACCGTGCTGGAGTCGGCCCAGATGCACACGGGGAGCTCGGCCTCCTTCACGGGAGCGTTCGGATCGTCGTTGGTCGTCTTGAACTTCTGGCACTTCATGACGGCGCTGCCCAGGCCGTCGGGCTCGGCCTCCTCGGGGCTGCCGAGAACCTCGACGGTCCCCTCGTCCTCGGCCATCGTCCGCAGGACGGTGAACATGGCGTCGATGACCTGTTCGGGGTTGTCGACCGTGCCCCAGACGCCGGTGAACAGCATCTGCTTCTTGGAGGCCGTCGCGTACTCGGCCTGGACCGGACGCGGGTCCTTGACGCCGGGAAGCTGGTCGAGCGATTCCCGGTCCTTGCCGGAGACGCCGGAGTCGTTCCTGCCCTCGCCCTTGCGTTCGTACTCCCCGGCGACGGTCTGCGGGGTCGTCAGCTTGTGCGGGCCGTCGTCGCCGGAACCGCCGGTGAAGAAGACGACACCGGCGACGATCGCGGCCACGGCCACCGCGGCGCCGATGACGAGGCCGGTCCGCTTGCCCCGTCCGCCGCCCGGCGGGGGCGGCGGCACCTGGCCGTACGGCTGCGGCTGTCCGTAGGGCGGCTGCGGGCCGCCGGGCTGCCGACCGTACGGGCCGGGCGCGCCGCCGTACGGGCCGGGCTGCGGCGGCTGACCGTACGGGCCGGGCTGCGGGCCGCCCTGCTGCGGATACCCGTAACCCTGCGGGGGCACCTGGCCCGGGGCCTGCGGCGGGTGGCCGGGACCCGGAGCTCCGGCCGCACCGCCCGGGCCGTACGGGCCGGGCGTGCCGCCCCCGTACCGGCCCGGCTGCGGTGGCGGCTGGTGGTGACTCATGGATCCCCCTCGGTGCACAGAACAGTTGGGCTCATCCTCCCCGACGACTTATGCGGGCTTTACCCCGGGGCGGCAACGGGTTCGTAACAGCACTGGCCCCGCCCTTAGACTGACGGTCGTGACCGACAACTCCCAGCGCCCCGGGACCGGGGCCCACAGCAGCGCCCCCGCCAACCTGCCGACCCAGTACGCACCGGCCGACGCGGAGGGGCCGCTCTACGAGCGCTGGGTAGAACGGGGTTACTTCGAGGCGGACGCGAAGAGCGGCAAAGAGCCCTACACCATCGTCATCCCCCCGCCCAACGTCACCGGATCCCTCCACCTCGGCCACGCGTTCGAGCACACGCTGATCGACGCCCTCACCCGCCGCAAGCGGATGCAGGGCTACGAGACGCTGTGGCAGCCCGGCATGGACCACGCCGGCATCGCCACGCAGAACGTCGTCGAGCGCGAGCTGGCCAAGGAGGGCAAGTCCCGGCACGACCTGGGCCGCGAGGCGTTCACCGAGCGGGTCTGGAAGTGGAAGGCCGAGTCCGGCGGTCAGATCTCCGGCCAGATGAAGCGCCTGGGCGACGGCGTCGCCTGGTCCCGTGAGCGCTTCACCATGGACGAGGGCCTCTCCCGCGCCGTCCAGACCATCTTCAAGCGGCTCTACGACGACGAGCTGATCTACCGCGCCGAACGCATCATCAACTGGTGCCCGCGCTGCCTCACGGCCATCTCGGACATCGAGGTCGAATACCAGGACGACGAGGGCGAGCTGGTCTCCATCCGCTACGGCGAGGGCGAGAACTCCATCGTCGTCGCCACCACCCGCGCGGAGACGATGCTCGGCGACACCGCCGTCGCCGTCCACCCGGACGACGACCGCTACCGCCACCTCGTCGGCACCGAGATCGAACTGCCGCTCACCGGCCGCCGCATCCCGGTCGTCGCCGACGAGCACGTCGACCCGGAGTTCGGCACCGGCGCCGTCAAGGTGACGCCCGCCCATGACCCGAACGACTTCGAGATCGGCCGGCGGCACGACCTGCCCAACCTCACGGTCATGGACGAGCACGCGATCATCACCGCGCACGGCCCGTTCCAGGGGCTGGACCGGCTGGAGGCGCGCAGCGCCATCGTCGCCGCGCTCCGCGCCGAGGGCCGGATCACCGCGGAGAAGCGTCCGTACACGCACTCCGTCGGCCACTGCTCGCGCTGCAAGACGACCATCGAGCCGCGGCTGTCGATGCAGTGGTGGGTCAGGGTCGGCCCGCTGGCGAAGGCCGCGGGCGACGCCGTCCGCGACGGCCGGGTCACCATCCACCCCAAGGAGATGGAGTCCCGCTACTTCGGCTGGGTCGACAACCTCCACGACTGGTGCATCTCGCGGCAGCTGTGGTGGGGCCACCGCATCCCGGTCTGGTACGGCCCGAACGGCGAGACGGTCTGCGTCGGCCCGGACGAGCAGCCGCCGTCCGGCGAGGGCTGGCAGCAGGACAGCGACGTCCTGGACACCTGGTTCTCCTCCGGCCTCTGGCCGTTCTCCACCCTCGGCTGGCCCGAACGGACCGAGAGCCTCGAGAAGTTCTATCCCAACTCGGTTCTGGTCACCGGCTACGACATCCTCTTCTTCTGGGTCGCCCGGATGATGATGTTCGGCCTGTACGCGATGGACGGCACCCCGCCGTTCCACACCATCGCCCTGCACGGCATGGTCCGCGACCAGTTCGGCAAGAAGATGTCGAAGTCCTTCGGCAACGCGGTCAACCCGCTGGACTGGATGGACAAGTACGGATCCGACGCCGTCCGCTTCACCCTGGCCCGCGGCGCCAACCCCGGGGTCGACGTCCCCATCGGTGAGGACTGGGTCCAGGCGTCCCGCAACTTCGCCAACAAGATCTGGAACGCCACCCGCTTCGCGCTGATGAACGGCGCCACGGTCGAGGGCGACCTCCCCGCGGCGGAGCGCCGCTCGGCGGCCGACCGCTGGATCCTCTCCCGGCTGAACGCGGTCGTCGCCGAGGTCGACGCCTACTACGACGACTACCAGTTCGCCAAGCTCAGCGACACCCTCTTCCACTTCGCCTGGGACGAGGTCTTCGACTGGTACGTCGAGCTGACCAAGACGGTCTTCCAGGCCGGCGGCCCCGCCGCCGAGGTCTCCCGCCGGGTCCTGGGCGAGGTCCTCGACGTCACGCTGCGCCTGCTGCACCCGGTGATCCCGTTCGTCACCGAGACGCTGTGGACCACCCTGACCGGCCGCGAGTCGGTCGTCATCGCCGAGTGGCCCACGGACAGCGGCTTCCGCGACGCCGCCGCCGAGCGGGAGATCGGGACGGTCCAGCAGGTGGTCACCGAGGTCCGCCGGTTCCGCGCCGACCAGGGGCTCCAGCCCGGCCAGAAGGTCCCCGCCCGGCTGGACCTGGCGGGCACGGACCTCGCCGGGCACGAGCCCGCCATCCGGCAGCTGCTCCGCCTCCAGCCGGAGGGGGAGGGCTTCACGTCCACCGCCACCCTGCCGGTCGCGGGCGCCACGGTCGCGCTGGACCTCTCCGGCACGATCGACGTGGCGGCCGAGCGGAAGCGGCTCACCAAGGACCTGGCCGCCGCCGAGAAGGAGAAGGCCCAGGCCACGGCGAAGCTCGGCAACGGCGCGTTCCTGGCCAAGGCCCCGGACCACGTGGTGGACAAGATCCGTACCCGGCTGAGCACCGCCGAGGCGGACATCGAGCGCATCACCGCCCAGCTCGCGGGCCTTCCGCAGGGCTGACCGGCGGCCGGACCGCACCGCCCCCCGCGCCCGGCCGTCCGCCGGGTGCGGGGGACGCGGCGTTCCGTACACCCGTTCCCCGCGCCGACCGGGGATGGAGGGCCGCCGGGCGTGCCGCGGCGGGGGTGACCGGGAGCACGGCCCGGTCGGGCCCGGGCACCTCCGCGGCTCCGTAGACTGACCCCCGTGAGTGAGCGCGCCCCGCACGGGAATCCCGAGCCCGACGAACCCGACGACCCCTTCGAGAAGATCGTCGAGGCGGAGACCGGCCGCGATCCGGACCTGGCGGTGATCGAGGCCGGGAGCCGCACCCTGCGCACCCAGGCCGGTCCGCTCGGGGCCGACGAGGCCCCCGCCCGCCCGGAGGACCCGGAGACCGACCGTCTGCTCCGCGAGGTCGAGACCGAGCTGGCGGGCCGCTGGCCGGAGACGAAGCTGGAGCCGTCCCTCACCCGCATCAGCGCGCTGATGGACGTCCTCGGCGAGCCGCAGCGCTCCTATCCGTCGATCCACATCACCGGCACCAACGGCAAGACCAGCACCGCCCGCATGATCGAGGCCCTGCTGACCGCCTTCGACCTGCGCACCGGGCGCTACACCAGCCCGCACGTCCAGTCGGTGACCGAGCGCATCAGCATCGACGGCGCGCCCGTCGCCGCGGAGAAGTTCATCGAGACCTACCGCGATCTCCTGCCGTTCGTGGAGATGGTCGACACCGCGCAGGAGCACCGGCTCTCCTTCTTCGAGGTGCTCACCGGCATGGCGTTCGCCGCCTTCGCCGACGCGCCCGTGGACGTCGCGGTCGTCGAGGTCGGCATGGGCGGCAGCTGGGACGCCACCAACGTCATCGAGGCCGGCGTCGCCGTCGTCACGCCCATCGACCTCGACCACACCGACCGGCTCGGCGGCTCGCCCGGCGAGATCGCCGTGGAGAAGGCCGGGATCATCAAGCAGGGAGCCACGGTCGTCCTCGCCCAGCAGCCGGTGGACGCCGCGCAGGCGATGCTCAAGAAGGCCGTGGAAGTGGACGCCACCGTGGCCCGCGAGGGCATGGAGTTCGGCGTGACCGGCCGCGAGATCGCGGTCGGCGGGCAGATGGTGTCGCTGCGCGGCCTCGGCGGCGAGTACCCGGAGATCTTCCTGCCGCTGCACGGCGCGCACCAGGCGCACAACGCGGCGGTCGCGCTGGCCGCCGTCGAGGCGTTCTTCGGCATCGGCTCCGAGCACGCCCGCACGCTGGACGCCGAGACGATCCGCACGGCCTTCGCCTCGGTGGTCTCGCCGGGCCGGATGGAGGTCGTGCGGAAGAGCCCGACGGTCGTGCTGGACGCGGCGCACAACCCGGCGGGGGCCCGCGCGGCGGCGGGGACGGTCACCGAGGCGTTCGGCTTCAGCCGGCTGATCGGCGTGGTCGGCCCGAGCGCCGAGAAGGACGTCAAGGGCCTGCTGGAGGCCTTCGAACCGGTGTTCCACGAGGTCGTGGTCACCCGCAACTCCACCCACCGGGCCATGGACGTGGACGAACTGGCGGCGCTCGCCGTCGAGGTGTTCGGCGAGGACCGGGTGCAGGTCGAACCCCGGCTGGACGACGCGCTGGAGGCCGCGATCACCCTGGCCGAGGAGGGTGGCGAGTTCGCCGCCGCGGGTGTGCTGGTGACGGGTTCCGTGATCACGGTGGGCGAGGCCCGGCTGCTGCTGGGGAAGGGCAGGGGCTGAGCGATGCGGACGCTGTGTGCGAGCACGCTGATCGGTGAGTTCTTCGTGATCGGCTTCGCGGGGCTGGTCGCGATGCGGACCTCGGACCTCTCCGCCGGCCTCGTCTGGACGGTGAGCGGCACCGCGATGGTGCTCTGTCTGGCCCTGGCCGGTGTGCTGTCCCGGCCGGGCGCGGTGGGGACCGGCTGGGCGCTGCAAGTGGCGCTCATCGCCAGTGGCGTGGTGGTGCCGATGATGTTCTTCCTCGGCGCCGTCTTCGCGGGCCTGTGGTGGGCCTCGGTGCACTACGGCCGCAAGATCGACGAGGCCAAGGCCCGGCACGCCGCGAGCGCCGCGGCCTGACCGGCCCCGTCCGGCGGCTCCCGCGGCGGGGGCTCCGCGGCGGCGGGGGCTCCGGGACGGGCCGGAACCGACGCGGCGTGACCGCCGCCGCGGCCGCCCCTGTAGCCTCGTGCCACCCCGCACCCGCAGATTCGAAGGAGCCCGTACCGTGAGCCAGCGCACGCTCGTCATCCTCAAGCCGGACGCGGTCAGGAGGAACCTGATCGGCGAGATCATCGGCCGTATCGAGCGGAAGGCGGGCTGGCGGATCAGCGCGCTGGAGCTGCGCGAGCTGAGCCGCGAGGTGCTGGAGCAGCACTACGGCGAGCACGTCGGCAAGCCGTTCTACGAGCCGCTGGTGGAGTTCATGTCCTCCGGCCCGGTCGTGGTGCTGGCCGTCGAGGGGGAACGCGTCGTCGAGGGCGTCCGCGCGCTGGCCGGCCCGACCGACCCGATCGCCGCCGGGCCGGGCAGCATCCGCGGCGATTTCGGCACCATCGTGCGGGAGAACCTCATCCACGCCTCGGACTCCGAGGAGTCCGCGGAGCGCGAGTTCAAGCTGTTCTTCCCCGGGGTGGCGTGAGCCTCCCGCGGCTTTTTCCAACCTGACGTGCTGTCAGAGGTAACCCCCGCGTGACCTGGGGCGGCCGAGGAAACCGGCCGCCCCTCGGCATATGCGCGGTCCCGGAGGGGAACCCATCACTCCGACACGACGTCAGCATTACAGAGGCAGGCATTCCTTCCCCCGACAATGGGAGGGCCGTCGCGCGGAGCTGCCGCGGTCGTGACTACGATGGAAGCTTCACACCCACCGTGCTCACCCCGCCTGACCTCAAAAGTCATCATTTCCAGCTGGGAAGGCCAGACATATCCTCATGGGGAACAACATGTCGTTCATCGGCCGTGACATGGCTGTCGACCTCGGCACCGCGAACACCCTGGTGTATGTCCGAGGCCGCGGCATCGTCCTCAATGAGCCCTCGGTCGTCGCCATCAACACGAATACCGGCGGAATTCTGGCGGTCGGCGCCGAGGCGAAGAAGATGATCGGCCGCACCCCCGGGAACATCGTCGCCGTCCGCCCGCTCAAGGACGGCGTCATCGCCGACTTCGAGATCACCGAGCGGATGCTCCGCTACTTCATCCTCAAGATCCACAAGCGGCGCTATCTGGCCCGCCCGCGGGTGGTGGTCTGCGTGCCGTCCGGGATCACCGGGGTCGAGCGCCGTGCCGTGATCGAGGCGTCCACGCAGGCCGGTGCCCGGCAGGTGCACATCATCGAGGAGCCGATGGCCGCCGCGATCGGCTCCGGTCTCCCGGTCCACGAGGCCACCGGCAACATGGTCGTGGACATCGGCGGCGGCACCACCGAGGTCGCCGTGATCTCCCTCGGCGGCATCGTCACCGCCCAGTCGATCCGGGTCGCGGGGGACGAGCTCGACAACGCGATCATCCAGCACATCAAGAAGGAGTACAGCCTCCTCCTCGGTGAGCGCTCGGCCGAGAACATCAAGATCACCATCGGCTCCGCCTTCGACTCCGGCGAGGACGAGCACACGGAGATCCGGGGCCGGGACCTCGTCAGCGGTCTGCCGAAGACCGTGGTCATCTCCTCCGGCGAGGTCCGCAAGGCCATGGAGGAGCCCGTTCACTCCATCGTCGACGCCGTCAAGACCACCCTCGACAAGTGCCCGCCGGAGCTGTCCGGCGACATCATGGACCGCGGCATCGTCCTCACCGGCGGCGGCGCCCTGCTCCGCGGGCTCGACGAGCGGCTGCGCCAGGAGACGGGCATGCCGATCCACATCGCCGAGAACCCCCTCGACTCCGTCGCGCTCGGCTCGGGCAAGTGCGTGGAGGAGTTCGAGGCGCTCCAGCAGGTGCTGGACTCCCAGCCCCGCCGCTAGACCCCGGGTGACGCGCCGCGCCGGTTCCCGGCCGGCGTGTCACCCACCGCCGGTCCCCGGGGGGCCGCGCACACCGCGGACCCCCATCCCGTTCCACCGTCCGGAACCCGCTTCCGGACCCCGGCCAGCCCGGGCCCACAGCTCCCGATGATGACCGGACCCGGCCCGCCGCCGACCGGTCCGATGAGGAAGGCACGCCGCCGCACGTGAGGGACACACGAGAGAGCCGGCTGCTCCTGGTGCTGCTGATCGCCATCGCGTTCGCACTGATCACGGTGGACATCCGCGGCGGCGAGGAGTCACCGCTCAACGGCGCCCGGCAGGCCGCCGCGTCGGCCTTCGGGCCGGTGGAGAACGGGGTCGCGTCCGCCGTCGACCCGATCGGCAACGCCGTCGGCGCCGTCCGCGACTCGGGCGAGCGGCACAGCCGTATCGCGGCCCTGGAACGGGAGAACGCCGCGCTGAAGCTCAGACTCGGCAGCGACGCCCGCACCCGCAGCCGGGCCGCCGAACTGGACAAGATCCTCAGGACCGCCGGCGCCGGCCGGTACGGCATCAAGGGCGCCCAGGTCATCGCCATAGGAGCGGCCCAGGGCTTCTCCTGGACGGTCACCATCGACGTCGGCAGCGACGACGGCATCGCCCGCGACATGACCGTGCTCAACGGCGACGGCCTCGTCGGACGCGTCACCACCGTCGGCCCCTCGACCGCCACCGTGCTGCTCGCCAACGACCCCGACTTCACCGTCGGCACCCGGCTGGAGGGCAGCGGCGAACTCGGCTTCGCCACCGGCCAGGGCGGCCGCGACCTCCGTGTCCAGCTGCTCAACGGAAAGACCGTGGTCAAGAAGGGCGACCGGATGGTCACCTTCGGTTCACAGGGCGGCAAGCCCTTCGTCGCCGGCGTACCCGTGGGCGAGGTCACCCGCGTCGACCCCTCCCGGGGAGAGCTGACCCGTACGGTGCAGGTCCGGCCCTTCGTCGGCTTCACCCGGCTCGACCTCGTCGGCGTCGTCGTCCAGCCGCCGCGCAAGGACCCGCGCGACACCGTGCTGCCGCCCAAGCCGAAGGGGCCCAAGCCCACCCCCACGGTGACGGTCACCGCCACGCCCACCGCCTCCATCCCCGCTCCCGACGGGAACTGACCGATGCGCCTCAACCGGATCCTGCTCTCCGCGGCCCTCGTCGTCGTCGCCCTCGTCCTCCAGGTGAGCGTTCTCGCCCGGTTGCAGCTGCCCGGCGCCGTCCCCGACCTGACCCTCCTGGTGGTCCTCGGGCTGGCCCTGGTCTACGGCCATGTGAGTGGCGCCCTCATCGGCTTCACCGCCGGACTCCTCGCCGACCTCGCGCCCCCGGCCGACCACGCCGTCGGCCGCTACGCCCTGGTCCTCTGCCTGATCGGCTACCTCGCCGGCCTGGCCAAGCCCGAGAGCGGACGGCTCCGCTCGGCCACCGCCCCGCTGCTCGCCGTCGTCCTCGCGGCCGTCGGCACCACCCTGCTCTATGCGGGCGTCGGCGCCCTCGTCGGCGACACCTCCGCCCGCCAGGTCGGCCTCGCCGGCCTCCTCGCCACCGCGGCCCTCTACGACCTGCTGCTGGCGCCCTTCGTCGTTCCCGGGGTGATGGCGCTGGCCCGCCGCACCGAGAGCGATCCGCTGGCGGAGTCCGCCGGTGGCACGGGCAGCGGCAAGGGGGCGTACGGCAACTGGCTGAGCGCCGGCACCGGGCAGCGGCTGGGCACCGGACGCGGCGGCCGGTTCGGGGGCCGCATCGGCGGCCAGCGGGGCGGACTGCTGGGCGGCACTCAGCGCGGCGGGCTGCTCGGCGGCGGCCGGCCGGCCAAGGTGCGGGCTGCCCGTGTCAAGGGGGTCAAGCGACTGTGAGGACGCACCCGGGCACACCCGTACGACCCGACGACCGAGCCGGCCGAGCCGCGCGGACGGCACGGCCGGAAGCAGCACCCCAGGGGGCAGCGCAGTGAGCAATATCCCGGAGACCGGGCGGACCTCCCGTGTCACCATCCGGCTCATCGCCATCCAGATACTGGTCTTCTCCCTCCTCGCCACCCTCGCCGGGCGGCTCTGGTTCATCCAGATCCGCAACGGCGACGAGTACACGGCCGAGGCCGCGGGCAACCACGTCCAGCAGGTCGTCAAGCCGGCCGTCCGCGGCTCCATCCTCGACGCCCGCGGCGTGCCGCTCGCCGACAACGAGACCCGTCTCGTCGTCTCCGCCAGCCGCACCGAACTGCTGAAGATGAGGGACGACGGCGAGGCCGTGCTGACCCGGCTCGCCGGGGTGCTCGGCATGGAGCCCCAGGAGGTCCTGGAGAAGGTCCGTCTCTGTGACGCCGAGACCAAGCAGCCCTGCTGGAACGGCTCCCCCTACCAGCCCATCCCGATCACCGACGAGGCCACGGCCCAGCAGGCGCTGACGATCCGCGAGCGCGCCGAGGACTTCCCCGGCATCACCGCCGAACCCACCGCCGTACGCCGCTACGCCGCGCCCGCCGGCGCCGGCACCGCGCAGGTCCTCGGCTATCTGTCGCCGGTCACCGACGAGGAGATCAAGGAGGCCGAGGACACCGACTCGCCCTTCCTCCGCTCCGACCAGGTCGGCCGCTCCGGCCTGGAACGGTCCTACGACAAGTGGCTGCGCGGCAAGGCCGGTGTCACCCGCTACGAGGTGGACAAGCTCGGCCGGGTGATGGGCATGACCGAGCGCGACCCGGCCGTGGCCGGGCACAACGTGATCACGAGCATCGACGCCCGGGTGCAGGCGCTCGCCGAGAAGGAACTGCACCAGGCCATGAAGGAAGCCCGCAAGCAGCACGACCGCAACACCAACCGCAACTACGAAGCGGACGCGGGCGCCGTCGTCGTGATGGAGGCCAAGACCGGCCGGGTGGTCGCCATGGCCTCCAACCCGGACTACGACCCCAACGCCTGGGTCGGCGGCATCTCCGGCAGGGACTACGCCAAGATGACCAACAAGAAGTCCAACTACCCGCTGCTCAACCGGGCGATCCAGGGCCAGGCCGCCCCCGGCTCGATCTTCAAGGTCATCCCGACCGCCGCCGCGGTCAAGGCCGGCTACGACTTCAACGGCAACTACGCCTGCACCAGCTCGTACAGCATCGGCAACCAGGTCTTCAAGAACTTCGAGTCGCAGGACCACGGCATGATCGACCTCGGCCGGGCGCTGGAGGTCTCCTGCGACACCGTCTTCTACCGCCTCTCCCACCAGGAGTGGCGCAAGGACGGCGGCCTCAAGCCGAAGAAGAACGCCAAGGACTGGTTCTACGAGACCGCCCACCAGTTCGGGCTCGGCGAGAAGACCGGCATCGACCTCCCCAACGAGGTCAGCGGCCGCGTCCCCGACCGGCAGTGGAAGAAGGACTTCTGGAAGGCCAACAAGGAGAACTGGTGCGAGCGCGCCAAGCAGTGGCCCAAGAAGAAGGACTACGTCACCGTGCTCTCCCGGGAGAACTGCCTGGGGGGCATGAAGCTGCACGCCTATGACTCGGTGAACTACTCCATCGGCCAGGGCGACACCCTCGTCACCCCCGTCCAGATGGCGTCCGTCTACGCGGCCCTCAGCAACGGGGGGACCCTCCACACCCCGACCGTCGGCAAGGCGATCGTGAGCCCCGACGGCAAGGAGATCGAGGAGATCGAGCCCGAGGCGCGCGGCAAGCTGCCGGTCAGCAAGAAGACGATGCGGCAGATCGACAAGGCGCTCGAGGGCGTCGCCACCCGGGGCACCGCCGCCTGGCGGTTCGGCGGCTGGCCGCAGGACAAGATCCCGATGCACGCCAAGACCGGTACCGCGGAGGTCTACGGCAAGCAGACGACCTCCTGGTTCGCCACGTACACCGAGGACTACGCGATCGTCATGACGATCTCCCAGGGCGGTACCGGCTCCGGCGCCTCCGGCCCCGCGGTGCGCAACATCTACAACGCGCTCTACGGCATCGACGAGAAGGGCGGCATCAACAAGAAGAAGGCGCTGCTGCCCAAGCCCCAGAAGAACCTGCCCGAGATCCGCGAGGACGGTTCGATCAAGGCGGCCCCGCTGCCCGAGGCCGGACGGAGGGACGGCGAGTGACCGCACACGGCTTCGGCTTCTCCGTCAGCCGCTACACCCCCCAGCAGGGCGCCTGGGGCCGGCTCACCGCGCGCGACTCGATACTCCGCCGCCTCGACTGGCCCATGCTGCTGGCCGCGCTGATGCTCTCCGGCCTCGGCTCGCTGCTGGTGTGGTCGGCCACCCGCAACCGCACCGAGCTCAACAACGGCGACCCGTACGACTTCCTGGTGCGCCACACCGTGAACGTCGGTATCGGACTCGCCCTCATGGTGGGCACCGTCTGGCTCGGCCACCGCACCCTGCGCGGCGCGGTGCCGATCCTCTACGGGCTCTCCGTGCTGCTGGTCGCCCTCGTGCTGACACCGCTGGGCACCACCATCAACGGCGCGCACGCCTGGCTCGACATCGGGGGCTTCTCCCTCCAGCCGTCCGAGTTCACCAAGGTCACCATCATCCTCGGCATGGCCATGCTGCTGGCCGCGCGGGTGGACGCGGGCGACCGGATCCACCCCGATCACCGGACCGTCGTCCAGGCCCTCGCGCTCGCGGCCCTGCCGATGGCCGTCATCATGCTGATGCCGGACCTCGGCTCCGTGATGGTCATGGCGGTGATAGTGCTCGGCGTGCTGCTCGCCTCCGGCGCCTCCAACCGCTGGGTCTTCGGGCTGATGGGCACCGGCGCCGTCGGTGCCGTCCTCGTCTGGCAGCTCGGCGTGCTCGACGAATACCAGATCAACCGGTTCGCCGCCTTCGCCAACCCCGAGCTCGACCCGGCCGGTGTCGGCTACAACACCAACCAGGCCCGGATCGCCATCGGCTCCGGCGGCCTCTACGGCACCGGGCTCTTCAACGGCACCCAGACCACCGGCCAGTTCGTGCCGGAGCAGCAGACCGACTTCATCTTCACCGTGGCCGGCGAGGAGCTCGGCTTCCTCGGGGCCGGGCTCATCATCCTGCTGATCGGGGTCATCCTCTGGCGCGCCTGCCGCATCGCCCGGGACACCACCGAGCTGTACGGCACGATCGTCGCCGCCGGCATCATCGCCTGGTTCGCCTTCCAGTCCTTCGAGAACATCGGGATGACCCTGGGCATCATGCCGGTCGCCGGCCTGCCGCTGCCCTTCGTGTCCTACGGCGGCACCTCGATGTTCGCGGTCTGGATCGCGGTCGGCCTTCTCCAGTCCATCAAGGTGCAGCGCCCTCTCTCGGCCTGAGACCCGTCCGCGCCGCCGCCCCCGTTCCCGTCCGCCCGGCCGGCGCGTCCGGCCCGTACGGAACGGGCGGTACGCTGGATGGTCCCCCTATCCGCTCATGAGAGACATCGCGATGCCTGTCGAGTCGGTCTTCCCACGCCTGGAAGCGCTTCTCCCGCATGTTCAGAAGCCCATCCAGTACGTCGGCGGAGAGCTCAACTCCACCGTCAAGGACTGGGATGCCTGTGACGTCCGCTGGGCGCTCATGTACCCGGACGCCTATGAGATCGGACTGCCCAACCAGGGCGTCATGATCCTCTACGAGGTGCTCAACGAGCGCGAGGGCGTCCTCGCCGAACGCACCTACAGCGTCTGGCCCGACCTCGAGAAGCTGATGCGGGAGAACGGGGTCCCACAGTTCACCGTGGACGCGCACCGCCCGGTGAAGGCGTTCGACGTCTTCGGCCTCAGCTTCTCCACGGAGCTCGGCTACACCAACATGCTGGCCGCCCTGGACCTGGCCGGCATCCCGCTGTCGGCCGCCGACCGGACCGAGGACGACCCAGTTGTCCTGGCCGGCGGCCACGCCGCCTTCAACCCCGAGCCGATCGCGGAGTTCATCGACTGCGCGGTCATCGGCGACGGCGAGCAGGCCGTGCTCACCATCACCGAGACCATCCGGGCCTGGAAGGCGGAGGGCCGGCCCGGCGGCCGCGAGGAACTGCTCCTCCGGCTGGCCAGGACCGGCGGGGTGTACGTCCCCCGCTTCTACGACGTCGAGTACCTGCCGGACGGCCGGATCGCCCGCGTCGTGCCCAACGCCTCCGGAGTGCCGTGGCGGGTGTCCAAGCACACCGTCATGGACCTCGACGAGTGGCCGTACCCCAAGCAGCCGCTGGTCCCGCTGGCCGAGACCGTGCACGAGCGGATGTCCGTGGAGATCTTCCGCGGCTGCACCCGCGGCTGCCGCTTCTGCCAGGCGGGCATGATCACCCGCCCGGTGCGGGAGCGGAGCATCACCGGCATCGGCGACATGGTGGAGAAGGGCCTCAAGAACACCGGCTTCGAGGAGGTCGGCCTGCTCTCCCTCTCCTCGGCCGACCACAGCGAGATCGGGGACATCGCCAAGGGCCTCGCCGACCGCTACGAAGAGGACAAGGTCGGTCTCTCCCTGCCCTCCACCCGGGTCGACGCCTTCAACATCGACCTGGCCAACGAGCTCACCCGCAACGGCCGCCGCTCCGGACTCACCTTCGCCCCCGAGGGCGGCTCCGAGCGCATCCGCAAGGTCATCAACAAGATGGTCTCGGAGGAGGACCTGATCCGCACGGTCGCCACCGCCTACGGCAACGGCTGGCGGCAGGTGAAGCTGTACTTCATGTGCGGCCTGCCCACCGAGACCGACGAGGACGTCCTCCAGATCGGCGACATGGCGGTGAACGTCATCGCCAAGGGCCGGGAGGTCTCCGGCAGCAACGACATCCGCTGCACCGTCTCCATCGGCGGTTTCGTTCCCAAGCCGCACACCCCCTTCCAGTGGGCACCGCAGCTCTCCGCGGAGGAGACCGACGCCCGGCTGACCAAGCTCCGCGACAAGATCCGCGGCAACAAGAAGTACGGCCGCTCCATCGGCTTCCGCTACCACGACGGCAAGCCCGGCATCGTCGAGGGCCTCCTCTCCCGCGGCGACCGGCGGGTCGGCGCCGTCATCCGCGCCGTCTACGAGGACGGTGGCCGCTTCGACGGCTGGCGTGAGTACTTCTCCTACGACCGCTGGATGGAGTGCGCCGGGAAGACGCTCCCGCCGCAGGGCGTGGACGTCGACTGGTACACCACCCGCGAGCGGTCCTACGAGGAGGTCCTGCCCTGGGACCACCTGGACTCCGGCCTGGACAAGGACTGGCTCTGGGAGGACTGGCAGGACGCGCTCGACGAGACCGAGGTCGAGGACTGCCGCTGGACGCCGTGCTTCGACTGCGGTGTCTGCCCCCAGATGGACACCGCCATCCAGATCGGCCCGACCGGGAAGAAGCTGCTGCCGCTCACGGTCGTCAAGTAGCCGGACACGTTGGCCGGCCGCCCCCCGGCGAGGCTCCGGCCGCCGCGCGCACCAGGCCCTCCGGACCCGGGACACCGGGAACGGAGGGCCTTCGCGCGGGCCCGTCCTCCCGCCGCCGCACCCGCCGGTGTGCCCCTGCGGGAACCCTCGGTGCCCGTCACACGTACCCTGGGAAGAGGACGACCGTGACTCACGAAGGACTGAGCGACCCTGGGCAAGCGACAGCCCGAAGGCCCCCCGCCCGCACCGGTGGCGCAGCGCATCCGTCTGCGCTACACCAAGCGGGGCCGCCTCCGGTTCACCAGCCACCGCGACTTCCAGCGCGCTTTCGAACGAGCACTGCGGCGTGCCGGGGTACCGATGGCGTACTCGGCGGGCTTCACCCCGCACCCCAAGGTGTCCTACGCCAATGCCGCACCCACCGGCACGGGCAGTGAGGCCGAGTTCCTGGAGATCGCCCTCACCGAGCACCGCGATCCGGAGAGGCTCGGGGCGCTGCTCGACGCGTCGCTGCCCGCCGGTCTGGACGTCATCGACGCGGTCGAGGCCCGGACCTCCGGTCTGGCCGACCGGCTGCAGGCCTCCGAGTGGGAGCTGAGGCTTCCCGGGGTGGGCCCCGAGGAGGCCCGCCGGGCCGTCGCCGCCTTCCTCGCCGCCGAGTCGGTGGAGGTCGAGCGGCGCACCAAGAACGGGATGCGCACCTTCGACGCACGCGCCGCCGTCGTACGGCTGGAGGCCGGGGAATCACCGGCTGATGGGCCGGGCGACACGGCCTGTGCGATACTGCGCCTGGTAGTACGGCATTCGACACCCGCCGTACGACCCGACGACGTCCTGTCCGGCCTCCGAGCTGCGGCCGACCTGGCGCCGCCGGTCCCCGCAGCGGTGACCAGGCTGGCGCAGGGGCCGCTCGATGAGGAGTCCGGCACGGTGACCGACCCGCTCGTGCCCGACCGCGAGGCTGTCACGGCCGCCCCACCCACGGCCGCCGTACCGACCGCCACGACGGAGGCACCGCCGTTCGGCGGAGCAGCGCAGGTGGGTACCGCGTAAGGACGGCCGTCGAAGCGCCGCCGACGCACCAGGGAGCCACCCGGGTCCGGCGACGCGTTGACACAGAAGCTTTCGCCGGTCCGTCCCCACGGACCGGCGAGTGAGACGACAGCTCCCGTGCGGCGCCCAGGCCCCGGACCGCGGAACCGCGCACATCACGCGGGCCGCGACCGGACACCGGCCCGGCGCCCGGGAGCGTGACGGGAGAAACGCCCGCATGCCCCAGTCCATGGAGCCCCGTGAGGCGGCGCGCGACAGCGCCGCCGGGGACACCCCGGAGAACAACAGCCCCAGCGACACCCTGCCTCCGCGGCGGCGGCGCCGTGCGGCCTCCCGGCCGGCGGGTCCGCCCTCCGCTCCGGGCGCCGAAGCACCGGCCGCGGAGCCGGTCGAGGCCACGACGGTGGTCGCGGACTCCGCGCCCGCCGCCCCGGCGGCACTCTCCGCCCTCTCGGAGCAGGAGGCCGCCGCGGAGGCGGCTCCCGAGCCCGCCGCCCCGCCGCGCCGGCGGCGCGCGGCCCGCAAGGCCACGGCCCCGGCCGGAGCGCCGAGGGCGGCCGAGGAGCCGGAGGCCGTGACACCGGAAGCCGTGACACCGGACGCGGAGGAGGCGGAGGAGGCCGGGGAGACGGCCGAGGAGATCGCCGCCGCCCAGGAGGAAGCCGTCGCGGAAGCGGTCGCCGCGGAGGACGACGAACTCTCCGGCGGCACCCCGGCG
Source organism: Streptomyces sp. MNU89 (assembly GCF_020982505.1). NCBI lineage: Bacteria > Bacillati > Actinomycetota > Actinomycetes > Kitasatosporales > Streptomycetaceae > Streptomyces > Streptomyces sp. MNU89. Next base: position 5,237,550 of record NZ_JAJKLL010000001.1, read on the forward strand.
GCGGAGCCCGCCGAAGCCGCCGCGGCCGCACCCGAGGCCGAGCCGGCCGCCGAGGCGGAGGCCGCTCCCCGCACCCGGACCCGCCGCCGCGCCGTCCGCAAGGCGACCGCCCCGGCCGGTGCCCCACGGTCACCGGTGACGGCGACCTGGCCGAGCCCACGGTCGTGGGCGACCAGACTCCGGCCGTGGCCCCCGCCGACGAGACCGCGTCCGCCGCGCCCGGTGAGGAGGCACCGCGCCGCACCCGCCGCCGCGCCGTCCGCAAGGCCACGGCCCCGCCGGTGCTCCGGCCGAGGTGGCCGCCGCGGCCGAGGGGACCGAGGCCGCCCAGGGCGGTGCTCCCGAGGCGGCCGCACCGGCGGAGGCCCCGCCGCAGCCGCTGACCGAGGGCTCGGTGACCGTGGCCGACGCGGTGGAGGCGCCGAGAGGCCGCACCCGCCGCCGTTCCGCGCGCCGGAGCGAGACCGGCCTGGCCGCTCCCGAGCTCGCCCCGGTGGCCGACGACGCCGCCGTACCGTCCCGTGGTGAGACCGCGGCGGCCCCCGGGGAGGCGGAGCAGGCGGAGGGCTCCGCCGCCGAGGGGCAGCCCGCCCGTTCGCGCCGCCGGGCCGAGCGCCGGCAGCCCGCCGCGGAAGCCGGGACGGAGACGGGAGCGGGAGCCGGTGCCGAGGGGCGTGCCGCGTTCACGGCGCCCGCCGCGGAGCCCGAGCCCGAGCCCGAGCCCGAGCCGTCCGGCCGCACCCGCCGCCGGGCCGTCCGGCCGCCGACGGCCGTGTTCCAGGCGCCGGTCTTCACCGAGCCCATGTTCCAGACCCCGGAGCGCGCCGCGGCCGCGGCCGCCGCCGAGGCCGAGGAGCCCGGGGCCGCGGAAGCGGAGGAGCGGCAGCCCGCCGCGGCCACCGGCGGCCCCCGCCGTCGCCGCCGCCGGGCCGGTGCCGCGGAGGACACCGGTCCCGAGGCCGGGACCGGGGCCGCCGCCGAGGAGGAGCAGCAGCCGGAGGCCGCCGCCGAGCCGCAGGCCGGTGAGGAGGAGTCCGGCGAGCGCCCGTCCCGCCGTCGCCGCCGGGGTGGCCGTCGCCGCCGCCGGGGCGAGGGCGAGGGGAACGGCGAGGCCGGGGAGACCGGCGAGGAGGGCCCCGAGGGCGCCGCTGCCGAGGACGCCGGGGAGCCCGCCGCCGAGCGGGACCGGGAGCGCGCCGCGGCCGGTACCGAGGAGCAGGACGAGCGCGGGGAGCACGACGAGCAGGAGGAGGACCACGGCGGCGCGGGCGGCACCAGCAGCAGCCGTCGCCGTCGCCGTCGCCGCCGGCGCAGCGGGGACGCGGGCGACCACCCGGTCGACGCCTCCCAGGACGACCCGGAGCGCACGGTCGTCAAGATCCGTGAGCCGCGCAAGAAGGACGAGCCCGGCACGGGCTTCGACGAGGTGCAGTCCATCAAGGGCTCGACCCGGATGGAGGCCAAGAAGCAGCGCCGCCGCGAGGGCCGCGAGCAGGGCCGCCGCCGGGTGCCGATCATCACCGAGGCCGAGTTCCTGGCCCGGCGCGAGGCCGTCGAGCGGGTGATGGTCGTCCGCCAGAGCGGTGAGCGCACCCAGATCGGCGTGCTGGAGGACGGCGTCCTCGTCGAGCACTTCGTCAACAAGGAGCAGGCCACCAGCTACGTCGGCAACGTCTACCTGGGCAAGGTCCAGAACGTGCTGCCGTCCATGGAGGCCGCCTTCGTCGACATCGGCAAGGGCCGCAACGCCGTGCTGTACGCCGGTGAGGTCAACTTCGACGCGCTCGGCATGTCCGGCGGCCCGCGCCGGATCGAGACCGCGCTCAAGTCCGGCCAGTCCGTGCTGGTGCAGGTCACCAAGGACCCGATCGGCCACAAGGGCGCCCGGCTCACCAGCCAGGTCTCGCTGCCCGGCCGCTACCTGGTCTACGTGCCCGAGGGCTCGATGACCGGCATCAGCCGCAAGCTGCCGGACACCGAGCGGTCCCGGCTGAAGCAGATCCTGAAGAAGATCGTCCCCGAGGACGCGGGCGTCATCGTGCGCACCGCGGCCGAGGGCGCGTCCGAGCAGGAGCTGGCGCGGGACGTCGAGCGGCTGCAGCAGCAGTGGGCCGAGATCCAGAAGAAGGCCAAGGGCGGCGGCGCCCCCACCCTCCTCTACGGTGAGCCGGACATGACCGTCCGCGTCGTCCGCGACATCTTCAACGAGGACTTCTCCAAGGTCATCGTCAGCGGTGACGGCGCCTGGGAGACCATCCAGGGCTATGTCTCGCACGTCGCCCCGGACCTCACCGACCGGCTGCAGAAGTGGACGTCGGACGTCGACGTCTTCGCCACGTACCGGATCGACGAGCAGCTGATGAAGGCGCTGGACCGCAAGGTCTGGCTGCCCAGCGGCGGCTCGCTGGTGATCGACCGGACCGAGGCGATGGTCGTCGTCGACGTCAACACCGGCAAGTTCACCGGCCAGGGCGGCAACCTGGAGGAGACGGTCACCAGGAACAACCTGGAGGCCGCCGAGGAGATCGTGCGCCAGCTGCGGCTGCGCGACCTCGGCGGCATCATCGTGATCGACTTCATCGACATGGTGCTGGAGTCCAACCGGGACCTGGTGCTGCGCCGGCTGCTGGAGTGCCTGGGCCGCGACCGGACGAAGCACCAGGTGGCCGAGGTCACCTCGCTGGGCCTGGTGCAGATGACCCGCAAGCGGGTCGGCCAGGGGCTGCTGGAGTCGTTCTCTGAGACCTGTGTCCACTGCAACGGGCGCGGCGTCATCGTGCACATGGAGCAGCCGTCGGCGCCCGGCGGCGGTGGCAAGCGGAAGAAGAAGGGCAAGGGCGGCGCGGCCGCGGCGGAGCCGCACATCCACGCGCCCGAGCCCTCGGACATCGGCGCCGGGGGCGAGGCCGCGGTCGCCGCGGTGGCCTCCCCGGAGTCCCCGGCCGAGGTGGCCGCGGAGGCCGCCGAGCCGGTGGCGCTGCCGGAGCCCGCGTTCAGCCCGGACGAGGATCTGTACAGCAGCGCGGCCGAGGCGGAGGCCGCGGCCTCCCGGGTCGGCCGCGGCCGGCGCCGGGCGGTCCGCAAGGCGTCCGCCCCGGCGGGTCCCCCGAAGGCGGCCGCCGAGGAGGCGGTCGTGGTGGTCGCCCCGGCCGAGCCCGAGGAACGGCCCGAAACGGTGGCGGAAACGGTGGCGGAGCCGGCCGCCGGGACCGCGCCGGAGCCCGCGCCCGCCGAGGCGGTGGCGCCCCCGGCCCGTACCCGCCGCCGGGCGGTCCGCAAGGCCTCGGCTCCCGCGGGCCTGCCGAAGGGCACCGAGGAGCCGGAGGAGAAGGCCGTGGTGGTCGTGTCCGCCGGTGAGCCGGTCGTGGCCGGGGTAACGGAGCCCGGGGCGCCGGAGGCCGCGGAGACCGCGGCCACCGAGCCCGCCCCGGCGAAGAAGGCGGCAAAGCGCGCCGCGGCCAAGAAGGTGACGGCGAAGAAGGCCGCGGCCAAGAAGACCGCCGCCAAGAAGACGGCTGCCAAGAAGGAGCCGGGCACGGCGAAGAAGGCGGCGGCCAAGAAGGCCACGGCGAAGAAGGCCGCCACCCGGAAGACGGCGCAGAAGGCGGCGGAGCAGTCCTCCGCCCCGGCCGCGGCCTCGGCCGACGAGTCGTAGCCGGGACGGGTCCCACGGGCCCGTGTGTGCGCCGGGCCGGTGCGCCCCCTCTCCGGAGGGCGGAGCGCCGGCCCGGGGCCGTGCGGGGCCGGCGTATCGTGCCGCTGTCGCACGCCGCCGTCCGCACGGCCGGGGCGTCCCCGGGAGGCCCCGGACCGTACGGCCCGGGTACGGTCAGGGCCGGTTTGACCGGCGTGTCAAGGCCCCGTAATCTTGACCGTCGGCGTGTGTACGCCAACCCCTTGAGCACATCCCTCCCGGTCCGCCGGGGGAGGCCGCTCGTCCTTCCGGAAACCGCGGGTACGGATCCTTCGGAGATCCGGCTTCCGCGTGAGCGGCTGGCATCAGGGGTCCCGTTCGAGCAGAGAGTGAGATCCGCGTGTACGCCATCGTGCGCAGCGGTGGTCGCCAGCACAAGGTTGCTGTCGGCGACATCGTTGAGGTTGACAAGATTTCCACCGGCAAGGTCGGCGACACGGTCGAGCTCTCGACCCTGCTCGTGGTCGACGGCGACGCCGTCACCAGCGACCCGTGGGTCCTCGCGGGCATCAAGGTCCAGGGCGAGATCGTGGACCACCACAAGGGCGCCAAGATCGACATCCTGCGGTACAAGAACAAGACCGGTTACCGCCGGCGCCAGGGCCACCGCCAGCAGTACACGGCGCTGAAGATCACCGACATCCCCGCGGCTGCGAAGTAAGGGACTGAGAACACATGGCACACAAGAAGGGCGCATCGTCCACCCGGAACGGGCGCGACTCCAATGCCCAGCGGCTCGGCGTGAAGCGCTTCGGCGGTCAGGTCGTCAACGCCGGTGAGATCCTGGTCCGCCAGCGCGGCACCCACTTCCACCCGGGCAACGGCGTCGGCCGCGGCGGCGACGACACGCTGTTCGCCCTCGCCGCCGGTGCGGTGCAGTTCGGCACCAGCCGCGGCCGCAAGGTCGTGAACATCGTCCCGGTCGCCGAGTAATCAGCCCGGACGCGAAGACACAGCACCGAGGGCGGGCCGCCCTTCCCGTTGCGCAGCGCACGCTCGCGGCGGGAAGCCGGTCCGCCCTCGGCGCGTTGAACCGGCCGTACCCCCTCGGCCGGGCGGAAGGTCCCGCCCGGCGCGGGGGCGCGGCAGCAGGACCGGCAGTACCGCAGGACAACCCCGTCACCAGGCCGGAAGGCCGGTAACACAGCAGGAGGCACCCGTATGACCACCTTCGTGGACCGCGTCGAACTGCATGTCGCCGCGGGTAGCGGAGGCCACGGCTGCGCCTCCGTCCACCGTGAGAAGTTCAAGCCGCTCGGCGGCCCCGACGGGGGCAACGGCGGCCGGGGCGGCGATGTGACCCTGGTCGTCGACCAGTCCGTCACCACGCTTCTCGACTACCACCACAGCCCGCACCGCAAGGCCGGCAACGGCAAGCCGGGCGAGGGCGGCAACCGCTCCGGCAAGGACGGCCAGGATCTGGTGCTGCCGGTCCCGGACGGCACCGTCGTCCTCGACAAGCAGGGCCGGGTGCTCGCCGACCTCGTCGGCCAGGGCACCTCCTACGTCGCCGCGCAGGGCGGCCGCGGCGGTCTCGGCAACGCCGCGCTGGCCTCGGCCCGCCGCAAGGCGCCCGGCTTCGCGCTGCTCGGCGAGCCGGGGCACACCGGGGACATCGTCCTGGAGCTCAAGACCGTCGCCGATGTGGCGCTGGTCGGCTACCCGAGCGCCGGCAAGTCCTCGCTGATCTCGGTGCTCTCCGCCGCCAAGCCGAAGATCGCCGACTACCCTTTCACCACTCTGGTGCCCAACCTGGGTGTGGTGACGGCCGGTTCGACCGTCTACACCGTCGCGGACGTCCCCGGGCTGATCCCGGGCGCCAGCCAGGGCCGAGGGCTGGGCCTGGAGTTCCTGCGCCATGTCGAGCGCTGCTCGGTGCTGGTGCACGTCCTGGACACCGCCACCCTGGAGTCCGAACGGGACCCGCTCTCCGACCTCGACACCATCGAGGAGGAGCTGCGGAGCTACGGCGGCCTGGACGACCGGCCGCGGATCGTCGTCCTCAACAAGATCGACGTGCCGGACGGCAAGGACCTCGCCGAGATGGTCCGGCCCGATCTGGAGTCCCGCGGCTACCGGGTCTTCGAGGCGTCGGCCGTGGCCCACACCGGTCTCAAGGAGCTCTCCTTCGCGCTGGCCGAGATCGTGGCGAAGGCGCGCGCCGCCAAGCCCCAGCAGGAGGCGACCCGGATCGTCATCCGCCCGAAGGCCGTGGACGACGCGGGCTTCACCGTCACCCGGGAGGCGGACGACCTGTACCGGGTGCGGGGCGAGAAGCCCGAACGGTGGGTGCGGCAGACGGACTTCAGCAACGACGAGGCCGTCGGCTACCTCGCGGACCGGCTCAACCGCCTCGGCGTGGAGGACGCGCTGGTCAAGGCGGGTGCCCGGGCGGGCGACGGCGTCGCGATCGGCCCGGAGGACGACGCGGTCGTCTTCGACTGGGAACCGAGCATGGCCGCGGGCGCCGAGATGCTCGGCCGCCGCGGTGAGGACCACCGCCTGGAGGCGCCGCGCCCGGCCGCCGTACGCCGTCGGGACCGTGACGCGGAGCGGGACGAGGCCGACGCGGAGTACCGGGGGTTCGACCCCTTCTCCTGACCGGGCCGCCGGCCGGCGCCCGCCCCGGCGTCTCCGGCCCCTGCCGCCACACGGGCCCCGCCCGCCCCGCACACCGGGGCGTGCGGGGCCCTCGCGCGCCGGGAGGCATCCTGCCGCCGCCCGGCACGGCATAGGGTGGCGCCATGACGTGGTTGATCACAGGCGGTGCCGGATACATCGGCTCCCATGTAGTACAGGCACTGGCCGGCAGCGGTGAACGCGCCGTGGTGCTCGACGATCTGAGCACCGGGGAGGCCGCGCGGCTGCCCGCCGGGGTCCCCCTGGAGCGGGGCTCGGTCCTCGACCGCGGGCTGCTGGACCGTGTCCTGCGCGAGCACTGCGTGACGGGCGTCGTCCACATCGCCGCCAGGAAGCAGGTGGGCGAGTCGGTGGAGAAGCCGCTGCTCTACTACCGGGAGAACGTCGAAGGGCTGCGGACCGTCCTCCAGGCGGCCGCCGAGGCCGGGGTGAGCCGTTTCCTCTTCTCCTCCTCGGCCGCCGTCTACGGCATGCCGGAGACCGATCTCGTCACCGAGGCCACACCCTGCCTGCCCATGAGCCCGTACGGCGAGACCAAGCTCGCCGGCGAGTGGCTGGTGGCCGCGGCCGGGCGGGCGCACGGCATGGCGACGGTCTCCCTGCGCTACTTCAACGTGGCCGGCGCGGCCTCGCCGGAGCTGAGCGACGCGGGCGTCTTCAACCTCGTCCCCATGGTCTTCGAGCGGCTGTCCGAGGGGCGGCCGCCGCTCGTCTTCGGCGACGACTACCCCACGCCCGACGGCACCTGCGTCCGGGACTACATCCATGTCGAGGACGTGGCCGACGCGCATGTGGCGGCGGTGCGGCGGCTGGCCGCCGACCCGGAGACCTCCCTGGTGCTCAACATCGGCCGCGGTGAAGGGGTTTCGGTGACCGAGATGATCGAGATCATCGGCTCGGTCACCGGCCTGGACGCACGGCCCGAGGTACGGGAGCGGCGGCCCGGCGACCCGGCGCGGGTGGTCGCCTCGGCGGAGCTGATCGGCAAGGAGCTCGGCTGGTCGGCCCGGTACGGGGTGCGGGAGATGGTGGAGTCGGCCTGGGCCGGCTGGTGTGCCCGGCACCCGGAGACCGGCACGGGCTGAGCGCCCGGCGGCGGGCGCGGAAGGGGGCAGGGCCCCGGAGGCTGTCCTCCGGGGCCCCGCCCCTGTGCGGTGGTACGGCGCGCGGGCTGCGGGCCCGGTGCCGGTGCCGGTCAGACGTTGACCGAGTCGCTGCCCTCCGGAGCGTCGGCCGGGTCGGCCGTGCCCGCCGGCTCCCGGGTCCCGGTCGGCTCCAGCTCGATCTCCTCGGACGCCAGCTCGGCCGCCGTCTCCTCCGCGCCCTCGCGCTGCGTGGGCACGTCGGAGGACGCGCGGGCGGCCATCCGGGCGCGCCGTTCGTCGGCCTTCGCGCACAGGGCGACCACGGCCTCGTTGAAGCGGGCCAGGGACGGCGGGTCCGACGGGCCGAGGAGATACGTCTTCAGCTCGGCACGGGCCGCCGCAAGGGTGTCCTTCTCCGGATTCCGCACGGCCTCCAGCAGCTCCGGGAGGCCGTCGGCGTCCGGGCTGAGGATCGCCGCCGCCCGTACGGTCGGGAAGCCGGCGCGGAACTCCTTCTCGCTCAGCCCGCTGGTGTTGGCCACGGCATAGGGCTTCTCGCTGGTCAGGTAGTCGGAGACCACGCTCGACACATCGCTGATCAGCAGATCGGCCTGGTTGAAGCAGGTGTAGATGGCGGGCCGGGGGCCGGTGATGATCTGGTGCTCCCACTCCGGGAAGGACGCCCAGTACGCGCGCTCCCAGGCGGCCGTCGCCGCCGTCACGGCCGCGGCGCGGTCGGTGTCGGGCGTCGACTGGATCATCATCCGCTCGGCCTCGTCGGCGTCGGGACGGAAGTGCGTGCTGGTCAGCCGGTCCAGTTCGACGGTGCGGCGGCGCAGCTCGGCGGCGGCTTCCGGGCCCGGCCGCGGGCCGCCGCGCCGGGAGTTCGCGTCGGTGATCATCGCCTGGATGCGCTCGTTGGCACGGGCGGCGCGCGGGTCGACGGACCCGGTCATGGGATGGGGCTTGTAGAGCAGCCGCACGCCGGGGTCGGCCAGCAGCCGGCGGACGATGTTCTCACCGGCGAGGATCACCGAGGTGTTGCCCGGGTCGTTGGTCCAGCCCTCCCAGGTGGGGGCATAGAGGACGGTGGTGAGCCCGTCGTCGGCCGGGGGCCCGCCGTACGGGCGGATCGGCGACAGCTGCGGGCGCCCGACCTCCACCACGTCCCGGTCGTCGACGCCGATGTCGGCGAGCTGGTAGCGCTCGCGGGCGGCCGGGCCGGCCACCCACACCTCGTCGTACGCCTTGGCGTAGGGGTTGCAGCTGGAGAGCTTGTCGCTCTCGCCGTGGTTGATGAACGCGTGCTTGATCGAGGGGATGCGCAGGACCTGCGAGGTCTTACCGGAGTTGGCCGGGTGCAGCATCATCTTGAGCGTCGAGTGCTCCAGATGCATCAGATGCGCGACCTTCGGAATGCAGACGATCGGCACGTCCGTGGCGTCGATCTTCTGCACCATGAAGCGCTCGCGGAGCACGATGACCGGCTTCCCGTCGAGCTGCGGCAGCGTCGAGAGCCACATGTTGGCCTGGTAGGCCGAGGTGGTGCCGCCGGAGAAGTACATGCCGACCGTGGGCCGGTAGTCCGCGAGCCAGTGGTTCAGCCACTTCAGGACCTGCGCCTCGGTCGCCGAGCGCTTGGCCGGCAGCAGCCAGCCCGCGAGGTACAGGGTGCCGGCGATGGCGACGGCAAGGGCCAGGGAGAGTCCGACCCCGCCCCAGAGGGCGTCCCGGGTGACCACGGTGGCCAGCAGGCCGGCGGTGACCGGCACCGAGAAGGCCAGCAGCCGGTGGCCCGGGCGGCGGGACAGGATGCGCGGCGGCGCGGGGGAGAGCCGCAGGGCCGAGGTGTCGATGTTCCGGGTGACGATCGGCAGCGTCCGGCTGCGGCGCACCAGCACCGCGGTGGCCTGGCACGCGAAGTGCGTCATGTAGAAGGCCAGCAGCCCGATGGTGAGCGGGGAGTGCTCCGCGATCGGGTTGATGTCCTCCATCCGGAGGAGCCCCAGCACGATCAGCATGTCCCGCAGCAGCTGCCGGACGGTGACGTCGAAGCGGACCTTGCTCAGCAGTGACAGCAGCCCCGGCTGCCGCAGCTGGAGATACAGGTCGAGGGCGAGCCCCCCTGCCGAGGCGATGATGAAGATCGGCACATGGGGCAGCAGGGCACCCGCGAGCTGGCCCGTATAGGCCGCGAACATCGCGAAGAGTGCTGAGAGCTGCACAGCACGTCGGGTGGCTGGTCCGGCAGAGGGCACGAGCTGAGCTCCTGGCGGGGGAGTGGACGGAGGGTGACCGCATGGGTCCGGTGCACGCGCCGCGGGCTGAACGCGGGCTGCCACGGAGGACAACCACTGACCGTATGACGTGCGCCGCCCCTATGACAATTTCACGTGACGGGTGTCACCGGGGTGACCGACGGCCTGATCCCCCATGACCGTTTCATAACGTTCCGGAGCCGACGGGCAGCCGGCCGCGGAGCCGGAGCGAGGGCTGCCGGGCGCGGCCGGCGGCGGGACCGTCCCCGCGAGGGCCGTGCGCCCGGCCGTCCGTCCCGCGAGGCGGACGGCCCGGCGGACGCCCGGTGACCTGGCGTAGATTCTCGGGAAGACAGCGGTTCGATCATCCGGCCGACCGGTCCGGCCCGGCCGGCCGCGGTGGGCCGGCCGGTGAGAGAGAAGGAAGCAGCGCGGTGTCAGGGGCAGCGGGATCGGCAGCGGACCGGGACGAGGTCACCTCGGCCCGGAGGATCGTGGTGAAGGTCGGCTCCTCCTCGCTGACGACCTCCGCGGGCGGACTCGACGCCGACCGCGTGGACGCCCTCGTCGACACCCTGGTCACCTCGCGCGGCAACGGCGCGAAGGAGATCGTGCTCGTCTCGTCCGGAGCCATCGCCGCCGGTCTCTCCCCGCTCGGCCTGCGGCGCCGGCCCCGTGACCTGGCCCGCCAGCAGGCGGCGGCCAGTGTCGGCCAGGGCCTGCTGATGGCCCGTTACACCGCCTCCTTCGCCCGCTACGGCATCCGCGTCGGCCAGGTGCTGCTCACCTCCGACGACACCAGCCGCCGGGCCCACTACCGCAACGCCTACCGCACCCTCGACCAACTCCTGGCCATGGGCGCCCTCCCGGTCGTCAACGAGAACGACACGGTGGCCACGGACGAGATCCGCTTCGGCGACAACGACCGGCTCGCCGCCCTCGTCGCCCATCTCGTCCGCGCAGATCTGTTGCTGCTGCTCTCGGACGTCGACGCCCTCTACGACGGCGACCCCAGCACCCCGGGCACCAGCCGCATCGCCGAGGTCCGGGGGGCGAAGGACCTGGACGGGGTCTCCATCGGCAGCGCCGGCAAGGCCGGGGTCGGCACCGGCGGCATGGTCACCAAGGTCGAGGCGGCCCGGATCGCCGCGGCCGCGGGCATCCCGGTGGTGCTCACCTCCGCCAGCCGGGCGGCCGACGCGCTCGCCGCCCGCCCCGTCGGCACGTACTTCCACCGCACCGGGCGGCGCTCGGCCGGCCGGCTGCTGTGGCTCGCCCACGCCTCGACACCGCTCGGCGCCCTGACCCTGGACGACGGTGCCGTACGGGCCGTGGTCGAACGGCACAGCTCCCTGCTGCCGGCCGGAATCGCCGCCGTGGAGGGCGACTTCAGCGCCGGGGACCCGGTCGAGCTCCGCGACACCGCCGGGACCCCCGTCGCCCGCGGGCTGGTCAGCTTCGACGCCAAGGAGATCCCGCGGCTCATCGGCCGCTCCACGCGCGACCTCGCTCGGGAGCTGGGGCCGGCGTACGAGCGGGAGGTCGTCCACCGCGACGACCTCGTCCTGCTCCGCTAGCGGACATCCCCCGCCGCCGACTCCCTGCCGCGGACCCCCGCGGCGGAACGGCCGGACTCCGCCCTTTTCACCCGGGACCTTTTCCGAAAACCCCGCACGGCCGCCCGCGGACTGGTCAACTCTTGGTACGGACGCCGGGGCGGCGTCCCGGGTGCCGTGCTCCGCGGAAGGGAGGCGGCCCGGCAGCAGCACACGGCCCGCCCGCGGGGACGCGGAGCGCCGCATCGGAACAGGAGGCCGCCGGTGAGACGAGGGCGCCTGGAGGCGCTGCGCCGGGTCACGGCGGAGCGGAGGGCTCCGGCCGGCACCGGCGGGGGCCGCGACCGCACCTCACGCCCGCCCGTCTCCGTCGTCCCGGCCGCGCCCGGTGCCGGGACCGGACCGCGGGAGGACGGTCCGGGTGCGGGCGAGCGCGAGCCGTCCCGGCTGTGGCACATCACCCTCAGCGTCTCCGGCGCGCGGACCCCGCCGGCGGAGGTCCGCAGAGGACTGGAGCAGCTCGCCCACGACCACCCCTTCCTGCTGACCGGCCGCTACGCCGCCGACCACGCCGAGATCCGGTACTGGGAGGAGGCGCGGGACCTGCACGACGCGGCGGCGGTCGCCCTGCGGCTCTGGGGCGAGCACCGCTCGACGGCCGGGCTGCCGCCGTGGGAGATCGTCGGCCTGGAGGTCGTGGACCGGGAGACCTACCACCAGCGCGTCACCGAGGGCTACGGCCCGCCACCCGTCTCCCCGGTCGGCGTCCATCCGTTCTGACGCCGGCCGGCGCCGCTCCGGTGGCGCCGACCAGCGGTCCGGGCAAGGCGCGGCGCTGGGGGAGACCCGGCGGTCCGCCACCGGCCCCGTGTGCGGCCGGTCCCCGGACCGGGGGACCGGCCGTCTCGCGCTGCGGAATGCGCGGGGGAACGCGGGCCCGGCTCAGTACCCTGGGCCCATGAGCGTCTTCCCTTCGCCCCTCGCCGATCCGATGCCGCAGTCCCCGGTCCTCCGGGCCGCCTACCGCGCCCGTGCCGCGGCCACCGAGATCGCCCCGCTGCCCCGGTCGGTCAAGGACGACGTGCTGCGGGCGATCGCCGACGCCCTGGAAGTGCGCACCAAGGAGATCGTCGAGGCCAACGCGGAGGACGTGGAGCGGGCCCGGGCCGCCGGCACCAGCGAGGCGATCGTCGACCGGCTCAGCCTGACCCCCGAGCGGATCCGCGCGATCGCCTCCGACGTCCGGGCCATGACGGCCCTTCCCGACCCGGTCGGCGAGGTCGTCCGCGGCTCGACGCTCCCCAACGGCCTCGACCTGCGCCAGGTGCGGGTCCCCCTCGGCGTGGTCGGCATCATCTACGAGGCCCGGCCGAACGTCACCGTGGACGCCGCCGCGCTCTGCCTGAAGTCGGGCAACGCGGTGCTGCTCCGCGGCTCCTCCTCCGCGTCCGCCTCGAACAAGGCCCTGGTCACCGTGGTGCGGGACGCCGTCGGCGGTGCCGGTCTGCCCGCCGACGCCGTGCAGCTCGTGCCCGGCGACAGCCGTGAGTCGGTACGCGAGCTGATGCGCGCCCGGGGCATGGTCGACGTGCTGATCCCGCGCGGGGGCGCCTCGCTCATCCGGACGGTCGTGGAGGAGTCCACGGTGCCCGTCATCGAGACCGGCACGGGCAACTGCCACGTCTACATCGACGCCGAGACCGATCTCGACATGGCCGTGGAGATCCTGGTCAACTCCAAGGCGCAGCGGCCCAGCGTCTGCAACGCCGCCGAGACCGTCCTCGTCCACCAGGACATCGCCGAGGAGTTCCTGCCGCGGGCCCTGGCGGCGCTGGCGGAGGCCGGGGTCACCGTGCACGCCGACGAGCGGGTGCGGGAGATCGCCGGGCGCGCGGACACCGGAGCGACCGTGGTCGAGGCCACCACCGAGGACTGGGAGACCGAGTACCTCTCCTACGACATCGCCGCCGGGGTCGTGGACTCGCTGGACGCGGCCGTCGCCCACATCCGGCTCTGGTCCTCCGGCCACACCGAGGCGATCGTCACCACCTCGCAGGCCGCCGCCCGCCGGTTCACCCGGTTGGTGGACTCCACCACGGTCGCCGTCAACGCCTCCACCCGCTTCACCGACGGCGGCCAGTTCGGCTTCGGCGCGGAGATCGGCATCTCCACCCAGAAGCTGCACGCCCGCGGCCCGATGGGCCTGCCGGAGCTGACCTCCACCAAGTACATCGTCACCGGTGACGGCCATGTCCGGGGTGGCGGACGCCCGTCCTGCTGACCCCCGCGCGGGCCCGGCGCACCACCGGTGCGCCGGGCTGATTTTCAGCTCTCCCTGCCCAAACCGGCCGGTCCGGGGCTAACCTGGACGGGTGCCGGACGATGTGGGGGGCAGGCCGTTCCCGGACGGTGACGAGCCCGACAGCCACCACCACGGGGCAGCGGACGAGGAGTTCGCCACCGTGGCGTTCGACGAGGACTTCATCCGGTCGGCACCGGTACACGAACCCACCGCCGTCGAGCGGATGCTGGCCGCCGCCCAGGCGCGGGCGGAGGCCGAGGCGGCCCGCCGTTCCCGGCCCGGGGTCCCCACCACCGACGAGGAGCTGTACGAGCTCTACGGCGTCGGCCGCACGGAACGCGACGCGGGAGACCCCTGGTACGAGGCCGACGGCGGGGAGCACGACCCGCACGACCCCTACGGTCCCTACGGCGGCGCCCTGCGCCCCTACCGGGGACGGATCCGCTGGCACCGGCCGGTGGCCTGGGTGCTCGCCGTGGTGATGGGCGTCGGCATGGTGGCGCTCGCCTTCGCTGCGGTCTACCGCGGGGAGTCCGGCGCCCGTCAGGACCCCGCACCGCCGCCCGCGACCACCGGGGTGGACGGCGACCGGATCGGCGGACTCGGCGGCCCGCCGGGCGGACTGCCGCCCGTCTCCGCGGGCATTCCGGAGCCCACCGCCCCGGCGGCCCGGCGCTGAGGGCGGGCCTCACCCGGGTGGCCCATCAGGCCGTCCGGAATTCGCTCCGGACCTCCGCGTTTACCAGGGGCCCTTCCGACCTACTCTGTTGGTATGGCCGGTCCTGGAGACCCACCTGAGGGGACACCCGAGGGCGTCCCGGGCGGTGGCGACGACGACTACCGATCCGTCGTCTTCGACGAATCGTTCATCCGCGCTGCCCGGCTTCAGGAGTTCTCCGCGCAGGAACGGCTCACCGACCGGGCTCCGGCGGTCCGCGACCGCAGCCCCTGGGGCCACCGCCGGGGGCACCGGCAGGTGATCCTGCTGGTCGTCCTGATCACCCTGGCCTTCTCCACGGCCGTCTATCTCGGGGTGCGCAGCCCCTATCCGGCGGCCACGGAGCACGATCCCGACCCCCTGCGGAGCGCGGTCCTCCCGCTGGCCCCGCGCGGCAGTGTGCCCGGGGCGGCGCCGGACAGGCTCTTCGAGAACAGCCCGGCGGCGGGTTTCAAGGTGGGCGCCGACGGCGTTTCGCTGCCCGTCGCCCGGCGCACCGGAAGCTTCACCGACAGTCAGGTGCTAGCCGCGCTGGACGCGGCCAAGGAGTACATCGTCCGGTCCTCCCTCGATCCGGAGGTGCTCACCGGCGGCACGGTACGCCCGGTGCGGTTGCTGGTGGACCCCCTGCAGCAGGAGCAGTTCGACCGCAGCATGGAGGATCCGGCCGACGACGGGCGGCACACCGCATCCGGATGGCTGGTTCGCTTCGACCCCGCGGAGGTGGCGCTGGCCGACCCGGGGGTACGGGTACGGGGCAGCCTCGCCGTCACCGAGGCCGGCCCGGACCAGCTGCAGGTCACCGGCGACCACACCTTCGTCTACGCGCTCCGCCCGGCGGACACCGGGCGGGCGGGGGAGAGCGGCGGCGGGGACGAGCGCGCCTCCCTCTTCACCGTGCGCCGCGAGACGCGCTTCCGATTCGACCGCGGCGATCTGCGCGACCACCGGATCGAAGTGGTACAGAGCCAGGTGCACGCGGGCCCGATGAGCTGCTCCGCGGACACGGCCCGCTATCTGCGGCCGCTGCTCGCCGGGGAGCGGGCGGACAAGGGCGGCCCGGCCGAGACCGACCCGTTCGCCCCGGGCCGGTCCACCTCCGCGGTCTGCGGCGTCCTCGCGGACGAGGCCCAGCCGGACCTCCCCCGCGGATCCCGCTAGCTGCTTCCGGACGGCGTGGAACCGCTGCCGCCGGCACCGCCCGCACCGCTGCCGCCGCCCGTGCCGCCGCCGTTCGCCGCGCCGGTGAACTTCTCCCGCAGCCTGCCGCCCAGGTCGCCCGCGCCCCCCGCGATGTCCCGCACCAGGCCCATGAGCGGGTCCTTGCTGGTGCGCACCGTGTCGGCGTAGTGGCTCGCGGACTCCTTGATGGAGTCGGTCACCGAAGTGTCCTTGTCCTCGTCCCGGCGCGGGTAGTGGCCGTCCATGAGCCGCTGGTAGTCGCGGCTGCGCGCCCACTTCCTCAGTTCGGCGGCGCGGACCGTGGTGAACGGGTGGCTGCGCGGCAGCACGTTCATGATCTTCAGCACGGAGTCCCGCAGATCGCCGCCGGCCTCGTACTCCTCGGCCTGGGCGAGGAAGGCGTCCACGTTCATCTCGTGCAGATGGTTGCCGCCGGCTATCTTCATCAGGCCCCGCATCGACGCCTCCAGGTCCTGCCCGACGAGCAGCCCGGCCCGGTCCGCCGACAGCTCCGACTTGCGGAACCACTCGCGCAGCGCCGTCACGATCGCCATGATCGCCACATTGCCCAGCGGGATCCAGGCGACCTTGAGGGCGAGCCCGGTGAGGAAGAGCAGGATGGTCCGGTAGACGGAGTGCCCGGACAGCGCGTGGCCCACCTCGTGGCCGACGACCGCCCGCATCTCCTCCTCGTCCAGCAGTTCCACGAGGCCCGTGCTCACCACGATGATCGGCTCGTCGAGGCCGATGCACATGGCGTTGGGCTGCGGGTTCTGCTGCACGTACATCGCCGGGACCTTCTCCAGGTCCAGGATGTCGCAGGCGTCCAGCAGCATGGTGTGCAGATGCGCGAACTGCTGGTCGCTCACCCGCACCGAATCGGACAGGAAGAGCAGGCGCAGCGACCGCTCGGGCAGCAGCCCGCTGAGCGCCTTGAAGACGGTGTCGAAACCGCTCAGCTTGCGGAGCGCGACCAGCGCGGACCGGTCGGCGGGATGCTCGTAGGCACGCGAGGAGATCCCCGGGAACCGCCTGCGGTTGCGGTCCGGCACGCGCTCATGGCTTGCTTCGGTCATCATGACCCCCCTTGTCGGCCCGGATTGGCCTCGTCCCGCTTGCGGCCCCACCCTAGTTCGCGGCGGTGACGGCGGGACGACGCCGGTCGGACTCCTAGGACGCAAGGAGTCGGCGTGAGGTTGCGCCGGGGCCCCGCTTACGATGAGGGCGCTACCCAAGCGTCCCTGCCCGACGAACACCTGGATAGGTCTGCGAGATGAGTCTTCCCAGCTCCGCCCACTCCCTGATCGTGCTCGCCGCCGAGGGCGGTGAACACGGCGGGAACCACGAGAGCCTCAACCCCTATCTCACCGGTGGGGGCGCGCTGTTCGCGCTGCTCCTGCTGCTCTGGATCACCACGCGGCTCAACCGCGACCGCTGAGGGCCGGGACGCTGCCCCGGACCGGGAAGTAGGCTCTGCACGCATGGGAGAGCAGGACATGCCTGTGACCGGTCCGGCGAAGCGCCGGCTGGGTGTGATGGGCGGGACGTTCGATCCGGTCCACCACGGCCACCTCGTCGCCGCCAGCGAGGTCGCCGCCAAGTACCACCTGGACGAGGTGGTGTTCGTACCGACCGGGCAGCCGTGGCAGAAGAGCCACCGGAACGTCTCCCCGGCCGAGGACCGCTATCTGATGACGGTCATCGCCACGGCGTCCAACCCGCAGTTCTCGGTCAGCCGGATCGACATCGACCGCGGCGGCCGGACGTACACCATCGACACCCTGCGGGACCTGCGCGACCGGAATCCCGAAGCGGACCTGTTCTTCATCACCGGAGCGGACGCCCTCTCCCAGATCCTGGGCTGGCGCGACGCCCCCGAACTGTTCTCCCTGGCGCACTTCATCGGCGTCACCCGGCCGGGACATGCGCTCTCCGACCCCGGGCTGCCGGACGGCGGCGTCTCGCTGATCGAGGTGCCGGCGCTCGCCATCTCGTCGACGGACTGCCGGGCGAGGGTGGCGGCGGGTGAACCCGTCTGGTATCTGGTGCCGGACGGGGTGGTGCGCTACATCGACAAGCGCGGGCTGTACCGGGACGCCGGTTGAGCGATCCGGGCCGGCAAGGGAAGGGGCACTGGTGAACGACGCACACTCCGGGCGGTACGGGAGGCCCGAGGACGGCCGTGACCCCTATGTCTACGACCCGTACACCCAGCAGTACTACGACCCCTCACAGGGCGGCGGCGACCCGGCGCAGGCCGGGCAGGCACGCCGGCCGGACCAGCCGGAACAGCCGTACCCGTACGGCGCTCCCTACGGCGAGCAGGGCTCCTACGACCCGTACGGCCACCAGCAGCCGCAGCAGTCCCAGCCCCAGTCCCCGCAGCCCCAGCAGTACGACGCCTACGGCCGCCCCTACCAGCCGTACACGGACCCGCAGCAGCAGGGCTACGGCTACGACCCGGCCGCCTACGGCGCGACGGCGCCCGGCACCACCGGGCAGCAGCAACAGCCCGCGCAGCAGACGCAGCCGGGGACGTACGAGAACCGGCGCCCGTACGCGGCGCAGCAGGCCGGGGAGGAGAACTGGGTCCCCCCGCAGCAGACCCGTACCGCGGAGTCCGCGAACGGGCCGGCCCCCCGGCCCGCGCCCGCCGGCGGACGGGGGGACGGCGCGGGCGAGGGGGGAGACCCCGCCGGCTACCGCACCGAGCAGTTCTCGTTCATCGAGGAGCCCGACGAGGACGCCGAGGACGTCATCGACTGGCTGAAGTTCGCGGAGACCCGCACCGAGCGGCGTGACGAGCGCAAGCGCAAGGGACGCAACCGCCTGGTCGCCCTGGTCGTGGTCCTCGTCCTCGCCCTGGCCGGCGGCGCGGGCTACCTCTGGTACGCGGGCAAGTTGCCCGGCCTGTCCGGTTCCGGGGAGGGAACGCAGGCGGCCGGCGGTCCCCAGAAGCGCGACGTGATCATCGTGCATCTGCGGCACACCAAGGACGGCGGCAGCTCCACCGCGCTCCTGGTCGACAACGAGACCACCGGCAAGGGCACCACCCTGCTGCTGCCGAACGCCCTCGCGGTCTCGTCCGAGGGCGGCGGTTCCACGACCCTCGGCAGCTCCGTCGAGGAGGACGGCAACGGCCCCACCCGCGACGCCCTGAACACGCTGCTCGGCTCCGAGATCAAGCACAGCTGGCGGCTCGACACCCCGTACCTGGAGAATCTCGTCGAACTGGTGGGCGGGATCACCGTCGACACCGACGCCGACGTCCCGGGCGCAAAGAAGGGGGACGAGCCGCTCGCGCGGAAGGGGAAGGACGTGAGCCTCGGCGGCCAGGCGGCCGTCGGCTACGCCACCCTGCTGCGCGAGGGCGAGGCCCAGACCGACCAGCTCCAGCGCTTCGGCCAGGTCATGCGGGCCGTGCTGCGGAAGATGCCCGGCGAGGCGGAGATGGCCACCGAGACCGTCCGCTCCCTCAACCAGATCGCCGACCCCTCGCTCACCGAGGCACAGCTCGGCGCCTCCCTGGCCGAGCTGGGGGAGCAGGCGAAGGGCGGCGAGTACGCCACCGAACTGCTGCCCGTGCGCCCCGACGGCACGCTCGCCCCGGAGACCGCCGAGACCGTGGTCAAGGACGTGCTCGGCGGCAAGGTCACCAACGCCGACCCGGACGCCACCCCGAGGATCAGCGTCCGCAACGCCACCGGTGACGACAGCGCCGCCGAGAAGGCGCGGGTGGCCCTGGTCAACGGCGGCTACACCGTCGTGAACGGCGGCAGTGCCGACGCAGCGCAGCAGCTCTCCCAGGTGACGTACACCGAAGCCGGCCAGGCGGCGAAGGCCGAGGAGATCGCCGTCACGCTGGGCCTGCCGGAGACCGCGGTGAAGAAGGGCAAGGGGGCGTCCAACGCCGATGTGACGGTCGTCCTGGGGCAGGACTACGAGGCCGGGCAGGGCTCTCCGTAGCGGCCGGACCCGGAGCGGGCCGCGCCCGGGCCGATCCCGGCGGGCGGAGCCGTACGGCACTGTCCGCCGGGCGTGCGATCCTGGATACCGGTCGTGGCGCCCCCCGGGGCACCGCGGCCGGTCCTCCGTTCCTCGACCGAAAGCCTGCCTGTGACCGCCACGGACCGCTCCATCGAGCTGATCAACGCCGCCGCCCAAGCGGCCGCCGACAAGCTCGCGCACGACATCATCGCGTACGACGTCAGCGACGTGCTGTCGATCACCGACGCCTTCCTGCTCGCCTCGGCTCCCAACGACCGCCAGGTCAAGGCGGTCGTCGACGAGATCGAGGAACGGCTGAACAAGGAACTGGGCGTCAAGCCCGTGCGCCGCGAGGGCGACCGGGAGGCCCGCTGGGTGCTGCTCGACTACGTCGACATCGTCGTGCACGTCCAGCACAGCGAGGAGCGCGTGTTCTACGCGCTGGAGCGGCTCTGGAAGGACTGCCCGGAGCTGGAACTGCCCGCCGACGCCGCCGCGACCCGGGGCCGGTCCGAGGAGTACGCGAAGAGCGCGGCCGACGGGGCCGGGCAGGACGGTGAGCTGAACTGAACGGCAGCAGCAACGGCCGCGGCCGCCGCATCGTGCTCTGGCGGCACGGCCAGACGGCCTGGAACGTGGAGCGCCGCTTCCAGGGGACGACCGACATCGAGCTGACCGGCACCGGCGTCGCCCAGGCCCGCCGCGCCGCCCGGCTGCTGACGGCCCTGGAGCCGCAGGCGATCGTGGCCTCCGACCTCCGGCGCGCCGCCGACACGGCCGCCGAGCTGGCCGTCCTGTGCGGCCTGGAGGTCACCCACGACGCGGGACTGCGGGAGACCTTCGCCGGCAGCTGGCAGGGACTGACCCACGAGGAGATCGTCGGGCGCTACGGCGAGCAGTACGCCCGCTGGAAGCGCGGCGAGGCGGTGCGCCGCGGCGGGGGCGAGCTGGAGACCGAGGTGGCCGACCGGGCGGCGCCCGTGGTCATGAGCCACGCCGACAAGCTCTCCGACGGCGGCACGCTCGTCGTCGTCAGCCACGGCGGCACGATCCGGACGACCATCGGCCGGCTGCTCGGCCTGGACTCCCACCACTGGGAGGCGCTCGGCGGCCTCTCCAACTGCTGCTGGTCCGTGCTGAGCGAAGGGGTGCGCGGCTGGCGGCTCACCGAGCACAACGCCGGAACGCTGCCCGAGCCGGTGCTCGGCGACGACACCTGACGGACCGGCCGGCGGGGCCCCGAGCGGCGCCGCGGGCCCGGCCGCGGCCGCACACCGGGCGCCCGGGGGCGGATTTCTCATTCCGGCTGGTCACCGGTTAAGCTTCTGCTCGTTCACAGCGCGGCGGTGGAAACCCGGCCGGTGCGCGGCGAACACGGGGCTATAGCTCAGTTGGTAGAGCGCCTGCATGGCATGCAGGAGGTCAGGAGTTCAATTCTCCTTAGCTCCACCCTCATGCGATCCCGTCTCCCCTCCGGGGAGGCGGGATCGTCGCGTTGCGGGAGGAACCGGAACGACAGCGACCGCGGGCGGACGACTCCTGTGCCGTGGGCGCTGACCGGGCCGGTGCTCCCGTGGCAGAATCGGACGTCGGAAGGGGAGGGAGTCAGATGCCGACGAGCACGATCGAGGCGCCGGCCCGTCCTCTCGGCAGCACCGTGCCCCTTCTCCACTGCCCCTCCTGCGGATCGGCCCTGGTCGCCCAGGTGCTCGGGGACAACGGCGGAGTTTCCTACGTCTGCACGGCCTGTGGCCACAGCTGGAGTGACTGATGGGTGCCCACAGCCGGAAGTGCGACTGGTGCGGCAGCGGTACGCCCGTCGTCCGCGACATGGAACCGCTCGACTCCGACTACCAGTACTGGTGCGAGGAGTGCGCGCGGGCCCTGATCATCGTCGGCGATCCGATCGAGACCTACCGCGAGCTCGACGGCGAGCCGATCTACGGACGTCTGCTCGACGAGTACTGCACGCTGAAACGCTTCTACTCGTTCGCCACGGCCTGACCCTCCCGGCACCGGCGCCCACCCCTTCACCGCGCCGGACCCGCTCCGGCCGCCGGCTCCGCCCCGGCCCCGGCCGCCGTCGCGGCCCGGCGCCGCAGCGCCCGTACCGCGACGACCGCGGTGAGGCCGATGAACGCCGCGCCGCACAGCGGATACCCGGCCGAGAGCAGCATCTGAGCGCCGTTCTGGCGCAGTTCCGCCCGCGCGCCCGGGGTGTGCGGCACCCACCACAGGGCGTACGAGCAGAAGAGCAGCGCGGAGGCGGCGGTGGCCGCGCGCCACACGCGCCGCCCGGAACGGTGGAGCGTTTCCGAACCCAGCAGCACCAGCAGGGGTATGCACCACACCCAGTGGTGCGACCAGGAGACCGGGCTCACCAGCAGGGCGGTCATGGCGCAGGCCACGGCGGCCCAGGCGTCCAGCCCCGCCAGCAGCGCGGCCGTCCCGGCGGCCAGCCCGGCGACGGCCACCACCGCGGCCGCCCCGGCCCACCACAGCCCGGGATCGGGGGTGTGCAGCAGCCGGGCGAGCGCCCCGCGCAGCGACTGGTTGGCGGTCTGCTCGACGAGGCCGGGACGGTCCGTGTTGAACATCACCTCGGTCCAGAAGCGGCGTGAGTCGCGCGGCAGCGCCACCGCGGCCAGCAGGGCGGTCCCGAGGAACGCGGCGCACGCCGTCAGCGCCTGCCGCAGCAGCGGGTTCCAGAAGCACGCCCGGCCTGTCCCGCCCGCCCGGCCCGCATGGCCGGCAAGACCTGTCCTGCCCGGCGAACCCGTCCGCCGCCCGCGCAGCCGCTGCCATCCCCGGACGGTGCCCGCCACGGCCAGCAGGACCGCGAAGAGCGCCGGCGTCAGCTTGAGCCCCGCCGCCATCCCGATGCCGAGACCGGCCCAGCGGTAGCCGGCGTCCCCGGGGCGCCGGGAGAGGTCCCACAGCACCAGCACCGCCAGCAGCAGGTTTATCTGGCCGTAGCGCAGCGTCGTCCAGACCGGTTCGCACCAGACCGCCGCGGAGGCCAGGGCGAGTGCCACCGCCGCGCGGGGCCACCACAGGGGGCGGCCCACCAGCCGCAGCGTGAGATGGACGAGCACCACCAGCAGCACCAGGTTCCCCGCGGTCGCCAGCGTCCGCATCTCGTCCACCCCGAGCAGGGTGAGCGGCATGAACAGCAGTGCCGCGAACGGCGGATAGGTGTTCGGCAGCCGGGCCTCGGTGGCGCGCATCGCGTACAGGTCCGCCCCGGCGCGCGCGGCCCAGCCCTCGGCCCGGTAGACCATGAGGTCGATCATCGTGACGTTCGCCAGGCGCTGGGCGCACCAGAAGAGCGCGAAGGAGAGGAGGCAGCACGCCAGGGTGGTGAGCATCGGCCGGCCCCGGATCAGTTCACGCGTCGCCGGCGGGAGGGACGGGGCGAGGGCCTTGTCGGCCGACTCCGTAGCGGTCACGCTGCGGGGCTCCAGTCGGGTTCGGGGGACGGACCCGGCTGTGCTCCGGGTGCGGGGACCGATGCTAAGGGTTGTCCCGTAATCCCCGGCGGGGCGCGACGCCGGCTACGGCACTCCCCCAGCCTCCGGCCGGGGGCGCCCCCACGCCGCGTTGTCGGAACGTCCGCACACATCCAGCATGCGGACGCCCCTCCGCCTTGCGATGCACCGCATCCGACGCCGCGCGCTGCCCCACCGCGGATTACGGGACAACCCTTGGCCAGACGACTACCCCGGCGGGGCCCGCGGATGATCCGCCCGCGGGAGAATGATTTGGCGTCGAGCGGTGGAGTCCGTGTAATGTTGGCGCAGCCGCCACGGGGAACCGGGGCCGGAGCGCGGGGCTATAGCTCAGTTGGTAGAGCGCCTGCATGGCATGCAGGAGGTCAGGAGTTCAATTCTCCTTAGCTCCACAGTGAACAGAGCGGGCCGTCCGATCGGACGGCCCGCTCTGTCGTTCCCGGAGTGTGGTTCCCGCTGCCCGTGGGGTTGCCCCCGCCGTGTGTACGGACGCCCGACGCGCGGTGCCCCCGCCCGCGTCACCGGGACGCGGGCGGGGGCACCGGGGGTGGCCGTGACGGCCCGACTCAGCCGCCGCCGCGCGGAAGCGCCTTGCGGCCGCCCGAGGGCGGTATGGCGTTGCGCGGGGCCGGGGCCTCCTCCAGCCGCAGCGCCAGCTCGGGACAGCGGCGAACGGCCCGCTGCGCCTCGCCCTGCAGATGCAGCGGCACGGGTGTGTCGGCCAGCACCGGGTAGCCGTCCGGGCCCTGCCGGACCAGTTCGGGCAGCACCCCCACGCAGATCAACTGGCCCTTGCAGAGGGTCCAGTCCACCATCAGCTTCTGCCCGCTGGGGATGCCCTCCTCCTGGTAGCCGGGCGACGGGAGCGGCAGCACGCCGTGGGTGGGCCGGCCGCAGCCGCCCTGGAGCGCGTGCGCCGCGAGGTCGTCGGTGAAGGCGCTCAGTGAGGAGGTGAGGAAGCGCACGGAGCCGTCCGGGTGGGCACAGGCGCCGCGGCCCTTCACCGACTGGGTGACCTGCCGGAGCGCCTCCAGCGCCGTACGGCCGCCGCCCCCCAGCACCTCCGCGAGCCCGGCCGCCGCCGCGGGCAGGCCGAGCTTGCAGGGGCCGCACTGGCCCGCCGTCTCCGCAGCCAGCCAGTTGGCGACCCGCAGGCACTCGCCCAGCGGGCAGGTGTCCGGGCTGAGGGGCAGCAGCGCGCCGGCGCCGAGAGCCCCGCCCGCCGCGTCCATCGAGGCCCGGGAGATGGTGGCGCCGTGCGCCGACATCCCGTCCATCCACTTGCCGTGGTAGCCGCCGGAGAGTACGCCCTGCGGCATCGGCGGGGCCCCGGCCAGCTCCAGGACGTATCGCAGCGGCACCCCGCTGGGCACCTCCATGACCAGCGGCCGCGGCACGGAACCGGAGACCGTGAGCATGACGGTGCCGGGCTCGGTGCTCAGTCCGATGCTGCCGTAGCGGTCGGCGCCGAGCCGTGCGGCCACGGCGAGTTGGGAGAACGTCTCGCAGTTGGACAGCAGCGTGGGCGCGTTGGCCACCCCCGAGTCGGAGGCGCGGACCTTGCGTCCGGGCGGCAGCGACGGCCCCCCGTTCGCCGCCCGGATCACCGCCGAGGACTCGCCGGAGACCATCCGCTCGGGCGTGCGCACGACCCGCGCGCGCAGCGGCTGCCCCCGGCGGTCCGAGAGCCCGCGCTCGGCCAGGGCCTGCCGCATGGACGCCTCGGTGGAGTCCCGGGTGACGGCGATGACGAGGGTGCGGGCGCCCAGCGCCTCGGCCGCCAGCAGGGCCCCGTCCAGCGGCAGGTGGGGGGCCCGGTTCATGATCAGGGTGTCCTTGCGGCAGTTGGGCTCCCCCTCACTGCCGTTGATGACGACGACGGGGCGGACCCCGCGGCGTATCGCGGACTTGGCCACCGCCCGCAGTTTCTTGCCGAAGGGGAAGCCGGCGCCGCCCTTGCCCTTCAGCGAGATGAGCTCGGCCAGTTCGGCCAGGCGCTCCCCGGGCATGGGCTGGAGTGGCCCGTGCACCTTCAGGTGCATGTCGAGATCCAGGCGGTGGGCGAGGTCCAGGCCGGCGGTCAGCTGGGGGACTCCCACGACCCGGAGATCGAGTACGTCGGGCAGCTCGGCGTTTATGGTCGGCCTCCTGCGGTCTCTTGCCAGGGTTCACCGGGCGGGGGCGGATACGAGAATCCGGTCGAGGTGTCGGTCAGCGGGTCCGGCTGGGGCGCGGGCCTGATGTTCTCGGCCGGTGCGGGCGGCGGCGGGGACGGCGTCGGCCAGCGCTCGGATGATGCCAGATGGGTGACGCCGGGGAACGGCTCGGTCAGCGGATCGCGCAGCGGGTCCGGGCCGCGTCCGGCCGAGGGGTCGCCCATCTGCCGGGGGAAGGGCTCCGTCAGCGGGTCGCCCTGGCCCGTCACCGAGCCGGTCAGCGGCTGGCCCACCTGACCGCCGGGCCCACCCCAGCCGCCGTATCCGTCCGTCCCGCCGTATCCGTCCGATCCGCCGTATCCGCCCGTCCCGCCATAGCCGCCCGTCCCGCCGCCGGAGTCCGCGAAGGTCGGCATCTGCCGGGTGGGCGCCTCGGCGAAGCCCTGGCCGGCCGGCGCCGACAACGAGCCCCCCGGCCCGCCGGACGTCTGGTCGGACGCCATCGCGCGGTAACCCGCCGAGAGACCGGATCCCAGACCGCTGCCGATCGGCACCGCGCGGGTCGAGTCGAGCGGTGGCCGCATCTCGTCGCGGACGCCGGCGGAGGCGGGCGCGGACGCTGCCGCGCTGCGCGGCCTGGCCCCCGCGCCCGGCAGCGGGGAGACCGAGGTGTCGCGGCGGGCGCCCTCCTCGGCCGCCGCGGCGCGGCCGCGTCCCGCGCCGAGGGCCTCCGGCTGCATCACCGACAGCACCAGCTGCGCGATCCTGCGCCGCTGCGGCGGGGGCAGCAGCCGCGCCGCCACCGCCAGCCCGACGGCCAGCAGGGACAGCCCGTACATGACGGTCACCCAGCCCGCGGCGGGACGACCCGCGTAGAGGCCGTGCATCACGGCGAAGCACCACGACGGGTAGGCCACGGCGTGGATGGCGCGCCAGCGGCCCGCGACCTCCCGGTTGGGCACGAAGGTGCTGCGCAGCGCGCCGGTGGAGCCCGCGATCACCATGAGGTAGGCCGCCATCGAGCCCATCCCGATCAGCCCGCCCGTACCGGTGATCCCCAGGCTGAAGGGGACCAGGGCGGCGATCAGGGGAGCGTGGTCCAGCGAGACCTTGACCGCGACGTGCACCACCATGAAACCGAGCGAGGCGACGGCGACGGCGCGGTGGACCCCCTGCGCCAGCAGCCGGTCCCGCGGGTTCAGCAGCAGCCGGTGGGCCGCGATCAGGCCCCACACCACCGACGCGGTGAGAGTGAGGAGCGACAGGACGCCGGCACCGAAGTCCAGGAAGGCGCGGAAACGCTCACCCGTGGCCAGGGCCAGGATGAGCGGGATCACGATCAGGAGTGCGACCGACGCGGCGAAGACCTTCGTCTGCGATGCGGCCGGTTTGGGTATGGAGGACATGTTCCGTGGAACCTTGCGGTGAGGTTTCATGCGAGGCGACTCCTGTGGTGCGAAGAAGGGGTCCCGGCTCCGCATGCTAAGTGGCCTGTCCGGCAACGTCCGGGCGAGTTGGATATTTGCTCGAACGACCAATACGGAGCGGGAGCGCCCAGCGTTCAATCGGCGGCTCGGTGCGTCGGCCGGGACCGCTGCGGTACCCTGACACGCATGCGTGCCGTACGCCTTCTGCTTAGCGAGCCGCGCTGATCAGTCCCGGCCGGTGGACGAACCACCAGGCCGGAATCGGCGCGGCGTCCCCTCCTGTGTGAGGGGTTTTTCCATTTCCGGAACATGCCTCGCAGACGGCCGAGACGATCGATGGAGCTTTGAGACGATGAGCGACACCCATTCCGCCCCCGGGCCGGCCACGGCGCCCTTCCGGTACGAGGCGGCCCTGGCAGCCGACATCGAGGCACGCTGGCAGGACTTCTGGGACGCCGAGGGCGTCTACGAGGCCCCCAACCCCACCGGTGACCTGGCCGCGGACGGCGGCGCCGACGCGGTGGGCCGGCCCAAGAAGTACGTCATGGACATGTTCCCCTACCCCTCGGGCGCGGGACTGCACGTGGGCCACCCGCTGGGCTATATCGCCACCGACGTCTACGCCCGCTTCAGCCGGATGACCGGCCACAACGTCCTGCACACCCTGGGGTTCGACGCCTTCGGCCTGCCCGCCGAGCAGTACGCCGTGCAGACCGGCACGCACCCGCGGGCCAGCACCGAGGCGAACATCGAGAACATGAAGGCCCAGCTGCGCCGGCTGGGCCTGGGCCACGACAAGCGCCGGTCGTTCGCCACGATCGACCCGGACTACTACAAGTGGACCCAGTGGATCTTCCTGCAGATCTTCAACTCCTGGTACGACGAGGTGGCGGACAAGGCCCGGCCCATCGCCACCCTGGTCGAGCAGTTCGAGAGCGGGGAGCGCGACACTCCCGCCGGATGGCGCCCCTGGAGCGAGCTGGACGCGGCCGGGCGGGCCGGTCTGCTGGGCGAGTACCGTCTGGCCTACGCCTCCGACGCGCCGGTCAACTGGTGCCCCGGCCTGGGCACCGTGCTGGCCAACGAGGAGGTCACCGCCGAGGGGCGGTCCGAGCGCGGCAACTTCCCGGTCTTCAAGGCCAAGCTGCGCCAGTGGAACATGCGCATCACGGCCTACGCCGACCGGCTGCTGAACGACCTCGACGCGCTGGACTGGCCGGAGGCCATCAAGCTGCAGCAGCGCAACTGGATCGGCCGCAGCGAGGGCGCCCGTGTCGACTTCCCGGTGCGCACGGCCGCCGGCGGTGAGCGCGCGATCACCGTCTTCACGACCCGGCAGGACACCCTGTTCGGTGCCACCTACATGGTGCTGGCCCCGGAGCACGAACTGGTCTCCGGCGACGACTCGATCGTCCCGGCCGCCTGGCCGGAGGACACCCACGCCGTCTGGACGGGCGGGCACGCGACCCCGGCCGAGGCCGTCGCCGAGTACCGCAAGCAGGCCGCGTCGAAGTCCGATGTCGAGCGGCAGGCCGAGGCCAAGGAGAAGACGGGTGTCTTCACCGGCGCGTACGCCGTCAACCCGGTCAGCGGCGAGCGCGTGCCCGTCTTCATCGCCGACTACGTCCTGATGGGGTACGGCACAGGCGCCATCATGGCGGTACCGGCGCACGACAGCCGTGACTTCGCCTTCGCGCGCGCTTTCGAGCTGCCGATGCGCTGCGTCGTCGAGCCGTCCGACGGCCGCGGCACCGACCCGGCCGACTGGGACGACGCCTTCGCCTCGTACGACGCCCGGATCGTCAACTCGGCGGGCGAGGACGTGTCGCTGGACGGACTGACCGTCACCGAGGCCAAGGCGCGGATCACCGACTGGCTGACCGAGCGCGGCATCGGCGAGGGCACCGTCAACTTCCGCCTGCGCGACTGGCTGTTCAGCCGCCAGCGCTACTGGGGCGAGCCGTTCCCCATCGTCTACGACGAGGACGGCGTCGCCCATGCGCTGCCCGAGTCGATGCTGCCGCTGGAACTGCCCGAGGTCGACGACTACTCCCCGCGCACCTTCGACCCGGACGACGCCGACACCTCCCCGGAGACCCCGCTGTCCCGGAACGAGGAGTGGGTGAACGTGCGTCTGGACCTGGGTGACGGGCGCGGCCCCCGGATGTACCGCCGCGAGACCAACACCATGCCCAACTGGGCCGGTTCCTGCTGGTACGAGCTGCGCTACCTGGACCCGCACAACAGCGAGAAGCTGGTCGATCCCGAGATCGAGCGCTACTGGATGGGCCCGCGCGAAGGGCAGCCGCACGGCGGTGTCGACCTGTACGTGGGCGGCGCGGAGCACGCCGTGCTGCATCTGCTGTACGCCCGCTTCTGGTCCAAGGTGCTGTACGACCTGGGGCACGTCTCCTCCGCCGAGCCCTTCCACAAGCTGTACAACCAGGGCATGATCCAGGCCTACGTCTACCGCGACAGCCGCGGCATCGCGGTCCCGGCGGCCGAGGTCGAGGAGCGCGACGGCGCCTTCTGGTACCGGGGCGAGAAGGTGACGCGGCTGCTGGGCAAGATGGGCAAGTCCCTGAGGAACGCCGTCACGCCCGACGAGATCTGCGCCGAGTACGGCGCGGACACCCTGCGCCTGTACGAGATGGCGATGGGCCCGCTGGACGTCTCCCGGCCCTGGGACACCCGCGCGGTCGTCGGCCAGTACCGGCTGCTGCAGCGCCTGTGGCGCAACGTCGTCGACGAGAACACCGGCGAGGTGACCGTCACCGACGCCGAACCCGGCGAGGCCACCCTGCGCGCCCTGCACAAGGCCATCGACGGCGTCACCCAGGACATGTCCGCACTGCGCTTCAACACGGCGATCGCCAAGGTCACCGAGTTGAACAACCATCTGACCAAGGCGGGCCGCCCGGTGCCCCGGACCGTCGCCGAGCGGCTGGTGCTGCTGGTCGCGCCGCTGGCTCCGCACATCGCGGAGGAGCTGTGGCACCGGTTGGGCCACACCACCTCGGTGGTCCACGAGCCCTTCCCTGTCGCCGACCCGGCCTACGCCCAGGACGAGACGGTCACCTGCGTCGTCCAGGTCAAGGGGAAGGTGAAGGCCCGGCTGGAGGTGGCGCCGTCCATCGCCGAGGGCGAACTGGAGGCGCTGGCCCTGGCGCAGGACGCGGTACGGGCCGCGCTGGGCGGCGCGGACATCCGCAAGGTGATCGTGCGGGCCCCGAAGCTGGTCAACATCGTCCCGGCGTGACCGGCGGCCCGTAGGGGTTTCTCAGGGTTTTTCCCGGGCGGGCCCGGGGGTCGTACGGAACCCCCGCCCCGCCCCGGGCGTTTACCGTGGAGGGGTGGGGCGCGCGGTGCCCCACTGTGCGGGCGAATGTTCCGGACGCCGCGCACCGGTGGACGGAAGACTGCGAGGGAGCGTTTATGGAAGCCGCGATTCTGGTGGTGATCCTCTTCTTCGTGCTCTTCGTCGCGGGCGGGGTGTATGCGACGGCCAAGGCCGTGGGAGCCGCCAAACGCGGTGTCGACCGCACGGTCGCGCAGGCCCGCCGCACCGTCGAGGACACCACGCTCAAGGCCCGGCAGTTGACCCTGCCCGGGGCGGCCGGCGAGGTGGCCCAACTCCGGCTCTCGCTCCGCACCTCCATGCGGGCCACCCAGGAGACCCTGCGGGCGGCCGCGCCGGAGGACGCCTCGCTCGGAGAGGCGCTCGGCCTCTTCGACCGGCTCAGCGCGCACGGCAGGGAACTGGACGCCGAGCTGAAGCGCCTGGAGAACGAGCCCGACAAGAGCCGGGTCGCCGCATGCCTTCCCGGACTGCGGGAACGCGCCGAGCGGATCGTGCACTCGGCCGACTCCCTGCGCTGGGCCGCACAGGACCGCGCCCGCCAGTTCGCCGACGACGACCTGGGCGACCTCACCGGACAGATTCAGATGGAGGCGGGCGCCCTGCGGCACTGGACGCCGGCCGAGACCCCGGGCCGGACGCTGGCCGGCGGTGACGCCGGGCCTGCGGACGCCGCGGCCCCCGCAGGGCCGGGCCCGGTTCGCTCGCACTCCACCGGACGGGACTCCGCCGGACGGGACTCGGCCGGGCCGGACGCCACCCGGCCGGAGGCCCGCCCAGGGCAGTCCGGAGCGCCGGAGGCCCCGCGGACACCGCCCGCCATCACGGCCCGCGACTCCCGGCTGCGCACCGGTTTCCCCTGGGAGAAGACCCGGCGCCCCGAGAGCACCACATGAGCCTCCCGCACCCCGTGAGCCGTCCGCGCGGTGGCGCGTCCGCCGCCGCCGCGGGGCCGCCGACGGCCGTCGGTCCGACCGGACCGGAGTCCGTACCGGCGGCGTCCGGCCGGAGAGTGCCGGTCCTCCGCACCCCGGCTCCGGGCCCGCCGCCCCGGTTCCTGCCGGCGTCGCGCTCCGGGACCGGTGGCCGGCAGGCCGCCCCCGTGCTGTCCGCGCATGTCATCCCCGGATAGCCTCCCCTTCATGTCCCGCCATGTCGCGATCGTCACCGATTCCACGGCCTATCTGCCGCCGCAGGCGATGGAACGGCACGCCATCAGGGCCGTACCACTGACCGTGGTCCTCGGTGACCGGGCCCTGGAAGAGGGCACCGAGGTCTCGGCACGGTCGGTCGCCCAGGCGCTGCGGAGCCGGACCCCGGTGACCACCTCCCGGCCGAGCCCGGAGATGTTCGCGGCCACCTACCGTGAGGCGGCCGTGGCCGGGGCGACCGGGATCGTCTCCCTCCA
This sequence comes from Streptomyces sp. MNU89, assembly GCF_020982505.1. Taxonomy (NCBI): domain Bacteria; kingdom Bacillati; phylum Actinomycetota; class Actinomycetes; order Kitasatosporales; family Streptomycetaceae; genus Streptomyces; species Streptomyces sp. MNU89. The sequence continues at coordinate 5,268,830 of NZ_JAJKLL010000001.1, forward strand.
TCTGTCGGCGGAGATGTCCGGCACCTATGACGCGGCGGTGCTCGCTGCACGTGAGGCGCCGGTGCCGGTGCGGGTCGTGGACACCGGCATGGTCGCGATGGCCCTCGGTTTCTGCGCCCTGACCGCCGCGGAGACCGCGGAGGCCGGCGGCACTCTGGACGAGGCGGTGGCCGCGGCCGAGAAGCGGGCGGAGGGCACCACGGCCTACTTCTATGTGGACACCCTCGACTACCTGCGGCGCGGCGGCCGGATCGGCGCCGCGCAGGCTCTGCTCGGTTCGGCGCTGGCGGTGAAACCGCTGCTGAGACTGGGCGGCGGGCGAATCGAGCCGCTGGAGAAGGTGCGCACGGCGTCGAAGGCCATCGCGCGGCTGGAGGAGATCGTCGTGGAACGGGCCGCTGCCGGCCCGGTGGACGTCGCGGTGCACCATCTCGCCGCGGCGGAACGGGCGGAGGCCCTGGCGGACCGGCTGCGGAGGCGGGTGCCCGGGCTGGCCGAACTTCTGGTCAGTGAGGTGGGCGCGGTGATCGGCGCCCACACCGGACCCGGGCTGCTGGGCGTGGTGCTGTCGCCGCGGATCTGACCGCGCGCGGCCCGCGGTCTGGGCCGGACCCTCCGTACCGCGGGGGAGCGGGGCCGCGGGAACACCGCCCGGCGCCGCCGGCGGACGCGGCGGCCGGGTGAGGACGGTGAGCGGAGCGGCGGACCACCCGGTGCGGCGGATCCGGAAGCAGCGCGCCAGGAGGGCACGGAGACGGGGCAGCGGCGAGGCGGGAAGACGGAAACGGCTCATGCCTCGCAGTGAAGCGGCAGATGGGTCGAATTGGTGGCCTGAGAGCGGACATTCATCCGAAACGGTCACGGAGTTTTCCACAACCGGCGAGTTGTCCACGGAATTTCGGACCGTTCTGCCGGGGACGGACACCCGGCCTACCGTCACCGCATGGACATCCGATCACACTCCGTGACGACCCCGTCGGGGCCGGCCCGCGGCGCCACGCGCGGCCCCGGAAGGCCCGGGGCGGATCACCGCGCCCGGCGCCGGCACCGGTCTCGTCGTACGACGCCTCACGACCGCCGGGACGCACCGGACGGAACGAGGGCGCGCGCGACGGCCCTCTTCGGTGGCCTTCCGGCCCGGGAGCCGGTCGTCCCCGAACCGGAGCCGCCGGCCGAACCCGTGCCCGCACCGGTGAGCGCCCCGGACACGCCGGGGCGGAGCGGGGTGCGGGAGCGTCCGCTGCCGTGGTCCGCCCGATGGCGGCTCGCCCTCTGCGAACGGCTTCCGTTGTGGGTGGGCCTCCGCTGCGGAGCGGACCCGAGGACGCTCGCCGCGCTCGCCGTCCTGCTCGTGGTCGCGGTCGGATTCGCGGGCTACCACTTCTGGAGCGGACGCCCCGAGACGGTACGGGTGCCCTCGGCCGAGCCGGCCGGCGCGGCGGATCCGGCGGCCCTTCCGGGAACCGGGGAGCCCGATCCGGCTCCTCCCGCCCCCGGCCCCGCCCGGCCGGCCGGTGACCGCGCCGTCGTGGTGGACGTGGCCGGCAAGGTCCGCGAGCCGGGGATCCACCGGCTCCCCGCGGGATCGCGGGTCGCGGACGCGCTGGAGGCGGCGGGCGGTGTCCGTCCCGGCACGGACACCGCCGGGCTCAACCGGGCCCGGCTTCTCCTGGACGGTGAGCAGATCGTGGTGGGTGGTCCCGCACCGGCGGCCGCCACCGGCGGGGGAGCGGCGGGCACGCCCGGTCCGGCACCCGGGGGCGCGGTCGCCGGCCCGGTCAGTCTCAGTACCGCCACCCTCGAACAACTCGACGGCCTTCCCGGTGTCGGACCGGTCCTGGCCCGGCGCATCCTCGAGCACCGCGACCGCCAAGGGGGTTTCACCTCCGTCGACCAGCTCCGCGAGGTGAACGGGATCGGCGACCGCCGGTTCGCGGACCTCCAGCCCTTGGTGCGGCCATGACCGGGACGGCCGTCCCCGCCGTCTCCCCCGGGCGGAGCGCGGTCTCTCCGCGCCCGCGTCCGGAGGGTCCGGACCTGCGGCTGCTGCCGTGCGCTCTGGCCGCCTGGGCGGCTGCCGCCGTGGCGGTCGGCGTCCGGCCCCCCGTCGCGGCGGTCGGCGCGGTCTGCTGTGCGGCGGTGGGCCTGGCGCTGCTGCTCGCAGCTCTCGCCCACGGCCCGGGAGCGCGCGGCCGGAGCCGGATTCCCGGCCGGGCGGCGGGCGATCCGCCCGGAACGGGGCCGGAGGCGGGGACGGCCGTGCCCCGGCGCCGGGGCAGCGCGCGGGTCGCGCTCGCGACGGCCCTCTTCTGCGCGGCGGCCGCGGCGGGCTCGGGGGCTTTGCACGCCGCCGATCTGTACCGGGGACCGCTGCCCGGCCTGGCACGGCAGTCGGCCGAGATCACGGCCGAGGTGACGGTCACGGGCGATCCGCGGCTCACCCGTCCGCAGGTGAACGGTCCACGCAGCAGTCCGCCCGCCGTGGTGCTGACGGCGGAGGCCCGGCGGGTCACGGCTGCGGACGGTGCGGCCACCGAGGTCCGCACCCCGGTGCTCCTCATCGTTCCGCTCCGGGCCGACACGGGAGGCCGGGGCGGACAGCGCACGGGCGTGCGGGAGCGGGCGGCGTGGCTGAGGCTGCTGCCGAGCACGCGGCTGCGGCTGGAGGCGCGGGCCGTGCCGTCGCAGGGCGGAGGAGACCGGATGGCCGCGGTGCTGCGGGTCGGCGGCAAGGGACCGCCGGCGGTGGTGCGGGGACCAACCGCCGTGCAGCGGGCGGCCGGTGAGCTGCGGGCGGGGCTGCGGGAGGCGTCCGACGGGCTGCCGGCCGATGCCCGGGCGCTGCTCCCCGGACTGGTGGTGGGCGACACCTCCCGGGTGCCGGCCGATCTCGACCGGGCCTTCCACGCCACCGACCTGGTGCATCTGCTCTCCGTGAGCGGAGCCAACCTCACGATCGTGCTGGCCCTGCTGATCGGGCCACCACATCTGGCACTCCGGGCCGAACGGCGTGGCCTGGCGCCCCGGTTCGGGATTCCACTGCGCGGCACGGCCCTGCTCGGCGGGCTGCTCACCCTGGGCTTCGTCATCGTGTGCCGGCCGGAGCCGAGTGTCCTGCGGGCCGCGGCCTGCGGTGGGATCGCCCTGCTGGCCATCGCCACCGGCCGGCGGAGATCACTGCTGCCCGCGCTGGCCGCCGCGGTGCTGCTGCTCGTCCTGTACGACCCGTGGCTGGCCCGTTCCTACGGCTTCCTGCTCTCGGTTCTGGCGACCGGTGCCCTGCTGACCATCGCTCCGCGCTGGAGCGCGGCCCTCCAGCGGCGGCGGGTACCGGGCCGGCTCGCCGAGGTGCTGGCGGCCGCCGCGGCGGCGCAGGCCGTGTGCGCGCCGGTGGTCGCGGTGCTGGCGGCGCGGGTGAGCCTGGTCGCGGTCCCGTGCAATCTGTTCGCCGAACTCGCCGTGGCCCCGGCCACGGTGCTCGGCTTCGCCGCGCTCGCGACCGCCCCGTTCGCCATGCCGGCCGCCGAGGCACTGGCCCGGCTCGCCGCCTGGCCGGTGGAGTGGATCGCGGCCGTGGCCCGTACCGGCGCGGCGCTGCCGGGCGCGGAGCTGGACTGGCCCGGCGGCTGGACCGGCGGGCTGCTGCTCGCCGCCCTCACGGTGCTGCTGGTGCCGGTGGCGCCGCGGCTGGCCCGCCACCCGTGGCTCTGCGCCGCCTGCGCCCTGGTCCTGCTGGCGGTCGTGCTGCGCCCGGGCCCGCTGCCGCGGTTCGTCACCGGCTGGCCTCCGCCGGGGTGGCGGCTCGCCGTCTGCGACGTGGGCCAGGGAGAGGCCCTGGTGCTTGCGGCGGGCGGGGACCGTGCCCTGGTCGTCGACGCCGGGCCGGAGCCGGAGGCGGTGGACCGTTGTCTGCGGAGCCTCGGCATCCGGCACGTCCCGCTTCTGGTCCTGACCCATTTCCACGCGGACCATGTGGCGGGTCTGCCCGGTGTGCTGCGGGGCCGGGCGGTCGGCGCCATCGAGACGACGACGCTCGAAGAGCCGCCGGGCCAGGCCGCGTTCGTGCGCCGGACAGCGGCAGCGGCGGGAGTGCGGGTGCTGCGGACCACTCCGGGGGAGCGCCGACTGGGCCCGGTCGCCTGGCGGGTCCTCTGGCCGTTGCCGGGCCGGACCGCGGCCACCGGTGCCAATGACGCCAGTGTCACCATGCTGGTCCGCACCGCGGGACTGACCCTGCTCCTGCTCGGCGATCTGGAACCGCCCGCGCAGCAACGCCTGGCGTCCACCGTCCCGTTGCCGCCCGTCGACGTCCTCAAGGTCGCCCACCACGGCTCCGCCCGCCAGGACCCCGGGCTGCTGGCCCGGCTGCGGCCCCGGATCGCCGTCATCTCCTGCGGGGCCGGCAACGACTACGGGCATCCGGCTCCGCGTACGGTCGCCGCCCTCCGCGCCGGGGGCGCCGTCGTGCTGCGGACGGACACGGACGGGGGAATCGCGGTGACCGGTCCGCCCGCCCGGCCGGGCGCCGCCGTCACGGCCGGCAGAGCGACTCCGGCAGGGAGCGGTGGCCGACGCAGGGCACGCGGCCGTGGGAACGCATCACGTTCTCGGCGGTGCCGCTGTGGAGACAGGCCAGGAAATCGGCGGTGAGACCGCCATCCCGGGGAGTGCCGTGGGTGTGGACGTACTCGACCGTCCAGTACGGGTGGCGGCCCTGCTCCACCGGTTCGCTGTCGGGCTCGATCATCGGAGGCTGTTCGGGATTGTCCCTTCATCGGCGCAGGCTCCGTCCCCGCCCCGGCCGGACCCGCGCGCTCCCGGCGTCAATCCGACTCCAGCCAGCCGTCGTACTCGGCGGCGAGCGCGTCCAGGGCCGCCGGGTCCAGGTCGGGCGCCGGCTCCTCGATCACCACCAGCCACTGGGCGTCCTCGGCGTCGTCCTCACCGGCGAGCGCCTCCCGTACCAGTTCCGGTTCCCTGCCGAGGCGGAAGCGCTCCACGGCCTCGGCGGCCGCTTCCTCGGCCGCGTCCCGGTCGGGCAGCACCAGCAGGTGGTGTACGGCTTCCGCCCCGGCCGGGGCGGGCTCGTCGGGCGGGGTGTGCTCCGTTCATCCGCACATTGTGCGATACCGGCGGCCGCGGCCCGGGCCGCGGGGTCGGGCAGGGGCGGTCCACCCGGCGAGCGCTGTCGGCGCCCCGTGGGATGCTGGACCGCGATGGCCAGAAAGACGACGACCGACGACCCGCTCGCCCCCGTCACGCTCGCCGTGGGCCAGGAGGAGCTGCTCCTGGAACGCGCCGTGCGGGAGGTGATCGCCGCGGCGCGCGCCGCCGACGCCGACACCGACGTGCGCGACCTCACGCCCGACGTCCTGCAGCCCGGCACCCTGGCCGAGCTGACCAGTCCGTCGCTCTTCGCCGAGCGGAAGGTCGTGGTGGTGAGGAACGCCCAGGACCTCTCGGCCGACACGGTCAAGGACGTCAAGGCCTATCTGGGCTCGCCCGCCGAGGAGATCACCCTCGTGCTCGTGCACGCCGGTGGCGCCAAGGGCAAAGGGCTGCTGGACGCGGCGCGCAAGGCGGGGGCCAGGGAGGTCTCCTGTCCCAAGATGACGAAGCCCGCCGACCGGCTGTCCTTCGTCCGGGGCGAGTTCCGTGCCGCGGGGCGGTCGGCGACGCCGGAGGCGTGCCAGGCCCTGGTGGATGCCCTGGGCAGTGATCTGCGGGAGCTGGCGAGCGCCTGCTCGCAGCTCGCCGCCGATGTCGACGGCCCGATCGACGACGCCGTCGTGGCGCGCTACTACACGGGCCGCGCGGAGGCGTCCAGCTTCACGGTCGCCGACCGGGCGGTCGAGGGCCGGGCCGCCGAGGCCCTGGAGGCGCTCCGCTGGTCGCTGTCCACCGGTGTCGCCCCGGTGCTGATCACCAGCGCGCTGGCTCAGGGGGTCCGGGCCATCGGCAAGCTGGCGTCCGCCCCGCGCGGGGCCCGGCCCGGTGATCTCGCCCGGGATCTGGGCATGCCGCCCTGGAAGATCGACCGGGTGCGGCAGCAGATGCGCGGCTGGTCGGCCGATGGGGTCTCCGACGCGTTGCGGGCCGTCGCCGAGGCGGACGGTGCCGTCAAGGGCGGTGGCGCCGACCCCGGTTATGCGCTGGAGAAAGCCGTGGTGGCGGTGGCCCGCGCGGCCCGTCCGGCGACCCGGCGTCCCTGACCCGGCCCGGGCCGGGTCAGGGCTCCCTCGGCCACGCCACCGGCATCTCCGGCCCGCTCCACGCCGTTCCTGCCGCTCTTGCCGTTCGCGGGTCCGGGAACGCCGAAGGCCCCGCGCCACCCGGGGAAGGGGTGGCGCGGGGCCTTGCGGTCCGAGCTGGGTTGCGCCGCACCCGCGTGGCGAACGCAGGCCGCGTGCGGCGCGGTTCCGCGGCGGGGCCGCGGAGGAGTGGTGCCGGTTCGGAGCGGTTGAGAGGGCCCGCTGGGTCCGGACCGGCGGTTACCGGGAGCAGAGATCCCGGGTCGGGCGAATGAGGTACGGCCTTCCGCGGCGTGCCGCCGGCGGGTCGGTTCCGTACCGCGCGTGAGACGGAGGGGCGGAGGTCAGCCCTTGAGGGAGGCGACCCGCTGGGCCAGCGCCGACTTCTTGTTGGCGGCGGCGTTCTTGTGGATCACGCCCTTGCTGGCGGCCTTGTCCAGCTTCTTGGAGGCCTCGCGGACGGCGACGGTGGCCTTCTCCAGGTCACCGGCCTCGACGGCCTCGCGGGTCTTGCGGATCGCGGTCTTCAGCGAGGACTTGACGGCCTTGTTGCGCTGGCGCGCCTTCTCGTTGGTCTTGTTCCGCTTGATCTGGGACTTGATGTTCGCCACGTAAAGAGCCTTTGCAGCTTCGTCGGATTCTCGGGGGCGCCGTGCGAAGAGGGCACGAGACGCGATGGACCAGGCTACCAGCAGGCCCGAGGCCTCCCAAACCGGACCGGGCGCCGCGGTCGTGGGACGATGGGGGCACTGTCACAGACCCGACCAAGCTGCGTCTCATCACCGAATGGACCCTGCGTGCCCGCGACCCCTACCCCTGTGCCGGAGCCGAGCCGTACCGATCCGGCGCTGATCCGCAACTTCTGCATCATCGCGCACATCGACCACGGCAAGTCGACGCTCGCCGACCGGATGCTCCAGCTGACCGGTGTGGTCGAGCAGCGTCAGATGCGCGCCCAGTACCTCGACCGCATGGACATCGAGCGCGAGCGCGGCATCACGATCAAGTCCCAGGCGGTGCGGCTGCCCTGGGCGCCCGGAGAGGTCGAGAGCCGGGGCACCACCCATGTGCTCAACATGATCGACACCCCCGGCCACGTCGACTTCACCTATGAGGTCTCCCGTTCCCTGGCCGCCTGCGAGGGCTGCATCCTGCTGGTGGACGCGGCCCAGGGCATCGAGGCCCAGACCCTCGCCAACCTGTATCTGGCGATGGAGAACGACCTCACGATCATCCCAGTGCTGAACAAGATCGACCTGCCGGCCGCCCAGCCCGAGAAGTTCGCCGCCGAACTGGCGCATCTCATCGGGTGCGACCCGTCCGACGTGCTGAAGGTCTCGGCGAAGACCGGCGAGGGCGTCGAGGCGCTGCTCGACAAGGTCGTCGCCGAGGTCCCGGCACCGGTCGGCGACGCCGCCGCCCCCGCCCGCGCCATGATCTTCGACTCCGTGTACGACGCCTACCGCGGCGTGGTGACCTATGTGAAGGTCGTCGACGGCCGCCTCGCCAAGCGCGAGCGGATCCGGATGATGTCCACCGGCGCCACCCACGAACTGCTGGAGATCGGCGTCTCCTCACCCGAGATGACGCCCTCCGACGGCCTGGGCGTCGGCGAGGTGGGTTATCTGATCACCGGGGTGAAGGACGTCCGCCAGTCCAAGGTCGGTGACACCGTCACGCTGCTCAACAAGGGCGCCACCGAGCCGCTGGGCGGCTACAAGGACCCCAAGCCCATGGTGTTCTCCGGCCTCTATCCGCTGGACGGCTCGGACTATCCGGAACTCCGTGACGCCCTGGACAAGCTCCAGCTCAACGATGCCGCCCTGGTGTACGAGCCGGAGACGTCCGCGGCGCTCGGCTTCGGCTTCCGCGTCGGCTTCCTGGGCCTGCTCCATTTGGACGTGATCCGCGAACGGCTGGAGCGCGAGTTCGGCCTCGATCTGATCGCCACCGCGCCCAACGTGATCTACCGCGTGATCATGGAGGACGGCACCGAGCACACCGTCACCAACCCCAGCGAGTTCCCCACCGGCAAGATCGCCGAGGTCCACGAGCCGGTCGTCCGGGCCACCCTCCTCGCGCCCAGCGAGTTCATCGGGGCGATCATGGAGCTCTGCCAGACCCGCCGCGGCACCCTCCTGGGCATGGACTACCTCTCCGAGGACCGTGTCGAGCTCCGCTACACCCTGCCGCTGGCCGAGATCGTCTTCGACTTCTTCGACGCCCTGAAGTCCAAGACCCGCGGGTACGCCTCGCTCGACTACGAGCCCACCGGCGAGCAGACCGCCGATCTGGTCAAGGTGGACATCCTGCTCCACGGCGACAAGGTGGACGCCTTCTCGGCGATCACCCACAAGGAGAAGGCCTACGCGTACGGGGTGCGGCTCGTGGCCAAGCTGCGCGAGCTCATCCCGCGGCAGAACTTCGAGGTGCCGATCCAGGCCGCCATCGGCAGCCGGGTCATCGCCCGCGAGACCGTCCGCGCCATCCGCAAGGACGTCCTCGCCAAGTGCTACGGCGGTGACATCTCCCGGAAGCGGAAGCTGCTGGAGAAGCAGAAGGAGGGCAAGAAGCGGATGAAGATGGTCGGCAGCGTGGAGGTGCCGCAGGAGGCGTTCATCGCGGTGCTGTCCTCGGACTCCGCCGCGGGCGAGAGCAAGGGCAAGAAGTAGCCCGCGGCTCCCGAGCCCTCCGAGGCCACGCCGTGAAAGGCGCCCGTCCCCGCCGGACGGGCGCCTTTGTGCTGGCCACGACCCCGGGGAGGGGTAGGTTCCGCTTTGCGAACGAGTGGCTCTCAGACCCTTACAAACGGGCCGGTCGCCCTCTACTCTGGGCCTGCCTGAAGGTTACTCGCCGGTTAAACAAGTTCCGTTTCAGCACCACAGCGGGGCACGGAGGATTGTCGTGAGCGACACGCAGACGTTGATTGAGAACAGGCCGCCCTCCGTGGCGACTCTTTTCCTCGACCGGGTCGAGTCGACCCCGGACCGGGAGGCGTACCGCTATCCGGTCCCGCCTGCCTCGGGCAAGGGCCCCGACGAGTGGCGCTCCTACACCTGGGGGGAGGCGGCCGAGCGGGTCTTCGCCGCTGCCGCCGGCCTGATCGAGCTGGGCGTGGAGGCCGAGCAGCGGGTCGCCATCGCCTCCAACACCCGGGTGGAGTGGATCCTCGCCGACCTGGGCATCCTCTGCGCGGGCGCCGCGACCACCACGGTCTACCCCAGCACGAACGCCGAGGAGACGGCCTACATCCTCGCCGACTCCGGCAGCCGCGTGCTGATCGCCGAGGACGCCACGCAGCTCGCCAAGGTCCGTGAGCGGCGTGCCGAGCTCCCCGAGCTGGCGCATGTCGTGGTGCTCGACGAGGCCGCCGCACCCGCCGAGGGCGACCCGGAGGGCTGGGTCCTCTCCCTCGCGGAGCTGGAGCGGCGCGGCGCGGCCCGGCTGGAGAAGGAGCCGGACCTCATCCGCAAGCGGGTCGCCGCGATCACCGCCGACCAGCTCGCCACCCTCATCTACACCTCGGGCACCACGGGCAAGCCCAAGGGCGTGCGGCTCCAGCACGACTGCTGGTCGTACATGGCCAGGGCGATCGAGGCCAGCGGGCTGGTCACCGGTGAGGACGTGCAGTACCTCTGGCTGCCGCTCGCCCACGTGTTCGGCAAGGTGCTCACGGCCGGCCAGATCGGCGTCGGGCACGTCACCGCGGTCGACGGCCGCATCGACAAGATCATCGAGAATCTGCCGGTCGTGAAGCCGACCTACATGGCCGCCGTGCCGCGGATCTTCGAGAAGGTCTACAACGGGGTGGCGGCCAAGGCCCGGGCCGGCGGCGGCGCCAAGTACAAGATCTTCCAGTGGGCGGCCGGTGTCGCCCGCGAGTACGCCCGGGTGTCCCAGGACAACTACCGCCGCACCGGCAAGGCGGCCGCCCCGGCCGGCCTGACGATCAAGCACGCCATCGCCGACAAGCTCGTCTACGCCAAACTGCGCGAGGCCTTCGGCGGCAATCTGCGGGCGGCCATCTCCGGCTCCGCGGCCCTCGCCCCCGACATCGGCTTCTTCTTCTCCGGCGCCGGCATCCACATCCTGGAGGGCTACGGCCTCACCGAGTCCAGCGCCGCCAGCTTCGTCAACCCCGGCGAGGCCTACCGGACCGGCACGGTCGGCAAGCCCATGCCGGGCACCGAGGTGCGCATCGCCGACGACGGCGAGATCCTGCTCCGCGGCCCCGGCATCATGCAGGGCTACCACGGGCTGCCGGAGAAGACCGCCGAGGTCCTGGAGGACGACGGCTGGTTCCACACCGGGGACATTGGCGAGCTCTCCGCCGACGGCTACCTGCGGATCACCGACCGCAAGAAGGACCTGATCAAGACCTCGGGCGGCAAGTACATCGCCCCGGCCGAGGTCGAGGGCCAGTTCAAGGCCGTCTGCCCGTTCGTCTCCAACATCCTGGTGCACGGCGCCGACCGGAACTTCTGCACCGCCCTGATCGCCCTCGACGAGCCGACGGTCACGGGCTGGGCCGAGGAGAACGGCATGGCCGGCAAGCCGTACGCCGAGGTCGTCGCCTCCCCGGCGATGCACCAGCTCATCGAGGGCTATGTGCAGCGCCTCAACGAGGGGCTGCAGCGCTGGCAGACGATCAAGAAGTTCCGCATCCTGCCCCGGGACCTCGACGTCGAGCACGGCGAGCTCACCCCGAGCCTCAAGCTCAAGCGTCCGGTCGTGGAGCGCGAGTACAAGCACCTCATCGACGAGATGTACGCGGGGTCGCGCGAGGCGTGACGTGCGGGGCGGTGGCTGCCCGGGGGTACGGGGGTGGCTCCCCGGGTGGTTGCTGCCGAGCACCTCATCGAGGAGATGTACGCGGGGTCGCGCGAGGCGTGACCCGAGAACGGCCCGGGCCCGGCGTGGAGGCGATCCGCGCCGGGCCCGGGCCGTGTTCCGTCCTCCCGCCGTCCGCCCCTCCGCCCGTACCGTCGGGGGACCCGTGGCGATGACGGACAATGGCCGGTATGCCCTCCGTACTGCCCGACGGCGAACCCGTGCCCGACGACGGGGCGCTGCCCGCCCACGCCCTCGACGGCGCCGCGGAGCGGCCCCTCGGCTTCTATCTCCACGTGCCCTACTGCGCCACGCGCTGCGGCTACTGCGATTTCAACACCTACACCGCCGCTGAGCTGCGCGGCTCCGGCGGCGCCCTCGCCTCGCGCGAGAACTACGCCGACACGCTGGCCGAGGAGGTGCGGCTGGCGCGCAAGGTGCTCGGCGACGACCCGCGCCCGGTGGAGACCGTCTTCGTCGGCGGTGGTACACCGACCCTGCTGCCCGCCGCCGGCCTGTCGCGGATGCTCGGCGCGATCCGGGACGAGTTCGGGCTGGCCGAAGGGGCGGAGATCACCACCGAGGCCAATCCCGAATCGGTGGACCCCCGGTACCTCGACGGGCTGCTGGAAGGGGGGTTCAACCGGATCTCCTTCGGGATGCAGAGCGCGCGGCAGCACGTCCTGCGGGTGCTCGACCGCACGCACACCCCCGGCCGCCCCGAGCGCTGCGTCGCCGAGGCGCGCGCGGCCGGCTTCGAGCACGTCAACCTCGACCTCATCTACGGCACGCCGGGCGAGAGCGACGACGACTGGCGCGCCTCGCTGGACGCGGCGATCGGCGCGGGCCCGGACCATGTCTCCGCCTACGCGCTGATCGTCGAGGAGGGGACGCAGCTCGCCCGGCGCATCCGGCGCGGCGAGGTACCGATGACCGATGACGACGTGCACGCGGACCGCTACCTGATCGCCGAGGAACGGCTGTCGGCGGCCGGTTTCCACTGGTACGAGGTGTCGAACTGGGCGACCACCGAGGCCGCCCGCTGCCGCCACAACGAGCTGTACTGGCGCGGCGCCGACTGGTGGGGCGCGGGCCCCGGCGCGCACAGCCACGTCGGCGGGGTGCGCTGGTGGAATGTGAAGCACCCCGGGGCGTACGCCCAGGCGCTCGCCGAGGGCCGCGCGCCTGGTGCCGGGCGCGAGGTGCTGACGGCCGAGGACCGGCGCGTCGAGCGGATCCTTCTCGAACTGCGGCTCTCCGACGGCTGCCCGCTGGAGCTGCTGGCCCCGGCAGGCCTGCGCGCGGCGGCCCGCGCCGTGGCGGACGGCCTGCTCCGGCCCGGGCCGTACGAGCACGGCCGGGCGGCTCTGACGCTGCGCGGACGGCTGCTCGCCGACGCGGTGGTCCGCGACCTGGTGGACTGACCCGGGGGCCGGCGGCCGGGTGCCGGATCCGGGACACGAAGGCCGGTGGCCGGGGGCTACGGCGCCGTCACATGGTCGATGAGCTCCTCCACCCGTCCGAGCAGCTCCGGCTCCAGGTCCCGGAAGCTGTGCACGGAGGAGAGGATGCGCTGCCACGCCGCGCCGGTGTTCTCCGGCCAGCCCAGCGCACGGCAGACGCCCGTCTTCCAGTCCTGGCCCCGGGGCACCGAGGGCCAGGCGGGGATGCCGGCGGAGGCCGGTTTCACGGCCTCCCAGATGTCGATGTACGGGTGGCCGACGACGAGAACGTGCTCGCCCAGGGCACCGTCCGCCATGACCTCCGCCGCGATTCGCGACTCCTTGGAGCCGGGCACCAGGTGGTCGACGAGCACCCCGAGCCGCGCGTCCGCCGACGGCCCGAACTCCCGTACCACCGCCGGGAGATCGTCGATGCCCTCCAGATATTCGACCACCACGCCCTCGATGCGCAGATCGTCGCCCCAGACCCGCTCGACGAGTTCGGCGTCGTGCCGTCCCTCCACATAGATCCGCCCGGCGCGTGCGACCCGCGCCCGCGCCTCCGGGACGGCGACCGACCCCGAGGCGGTGCGGGCCGGGCGGCGCGGGGCGGCGGGCGCGGCGGCCGCGGGGCGCACCAGCGTGACCGTGCGCCCCTCCAGCAGGAAGCCGCGCGGCTCCATCGGGAACACCCGGTGCTTGCCGAAGCGGTCCTCCAGGGTCACCACGGGCCCCTGTGCCGTCTTCTCGCAGCGGATGACCGCGCCGCAGAACCCGCTGGCGGCCTCCTCCACGACGAGACCGGGCTCGGCCGCCACCTCGGGCGCCGGCCGGGTCTTCTTCCACGGCGGGGTCAGATCGGGCCCGTACTGTCTGCTGCGCATGGGCTCAGACGATACGAACGGCGGGCCGGCGCCGGTCACGACACGCCGAACCGCCCCGCCAGCGCGTCGCGTTGGGCCCGTACGAAGCGTGCGTCCACCACCGCTCCGTGACCGGGCACGTACAGCGCGTCCTCGCCGCCGAGTTCCACCAGCCGGTCCAGCGCGGCCGGCCAGCGCCCGGGCACGGCGTCCGGGCCGGCCTGGGGCTCCCCCGACTGCTCCACCAGGTCGCCGCAGAAGACGACGCAGGGGTCGCCCGGCACCAGCACCGCCAGATCGTGCGCTGTGTGCCCCGGCCCGACGTTGACGAGCACGGCCTCCCGGCCGCCGCCGAGGCCCACCGTCATCTCGCCGGAGACCGGGTGCTGCGGCGGGGCCAGCAGATCGGCGGCCTCGGCCGCGTCCCCGGCGTCCAGTCCGTGCCGGACGGCGTCGGCGGCCACCGCCTCCCCTCCGCCGCTGAGCAGCCGGTCCAGGCCCACGGCCCCGTAGGTCCGGACGCCGGCGAAGGCGGCGGCGCCCAGCACATGGTCGAAATGCCCGTGCGTGAATGCGAGATGGGTCACGTGGCGCCCCGCCAGGCGCCGCGCCCACCGGCGGATGTCCGCCCCCTCGGCGAGGCTCGCCCCCGCGTCCACGACCAGGGCCGCGTCCGGTCCGTACACCAGTCCCGTCGTGGCGTCCCAGCCCGGCAGACGGCGGCGTGCGACACCGCGCGCCAGTTGCTCCCAGTCCGCCTCTTCCCAACCGTGCTCCATACGATGACGCTAGTCGCAGGCGGGTCGCCGTGTCCGCCCGAGGTGCCGTCCACCGGCCGCGTATCCGCCCCGTAACCGGTCCGGCCTTGCCCTTGCCGTACCACACCGCCGTACACTTGGCCGGGGAAACTGGCACTCGCGCGGATCGAGTGCCAGAGACCGGACCAGAGGGACCGACTGGGAGGTGAGCGCGATGCTGAGCGAACGCAGACTCGAAGTGCTGCGCGCCATCGTCCAGGACTACGTCGGCACCGAGGAGCCGGTCGGCTCCAAGGCGCTCACGGAGCGCCACCGCCTCGGCGTGTCGCCCGCCACCGTGCGCAACGACATGGCCGCGCTGGAGGACGAGGGCTTCATCGCCCAGCCGCACACCAGTGCCGGTCGCATCCCCACGGACAAGGGCTACCGGCTGTTCGTCGACAAGCTCGCCGGTGTGAAACCGCTCTCCACGGCGGAGCGCCGGGCCATCCAGAACTTCCTGGACGGCGCCGTCGACCTCGACGACGTGGTGGGGCGCACGGTGCGGCTGCTCGCGCAGCTGACCCGGCAGGTGGCGGTGGTGCAGTACCCGTCGCTCACCCGCTCGACCGTGCGCCATGTCGAACTGCTGTCCATGGCGCCCGCGCGGATCATGCTCGTCCTGATCACCGACACCGGCCGGGTCGAACAGCGCATGGTGGACTGCCCCGCGCCGTTCGGGGACACCTCGCTGGCCGATCTGCGGGCCCGCCTCAACAGCGCGGTTTCCGGCCACCGTTTCGCGGATGTGCCGCGCTTGGTGCAGGATCTTCCGGAGTCCTTCGAGACGGAGGACCGCGGGACGGTCTCCACGGTGCTCGCCACCCTCATGGAGACCCTCGTCGAGGAGACCGAGGAGCGGCTGATGATCGGCGGTACCGCCAATCTCACCCGTTTCCGCCACGACTTCCCGCTGACCATCCGGCCCGTGCTGGAGGCCCTGGAGGAGCAGGTCGTGCTGCTGAAGCTGCTCGGCGCCTCCGAGGAGCCCGGGATGACGGTGCGCATCGGGCATGAGAACGCCCATGAGGGCCTGACATCCACCTCCGTCGTCGCCGTCGGCTACGGTTCGGGCGACGAGGCGGTGGCGAAACTCGGCGTGGTCGGACCGACCCGCATGGATTACCCCGGAACGATGGGAGCGGTACGCGCAGTGGCACGTTACGTCGGACAGATCCTGGCGGAGTCGTAAGTGGCCACCGACTACTACGCCGTACTGGGCGTGAGCCGGGACGCTGGACAGGACGAGATCAAGAAGGCGTTCCGCCGTCTCGCACGCGAGCTGCACCCGGACGTCAATCCGGACCCCAAGACGCAGGAGCGGTTCAAGGAGATCAACGCCGCCTACGAGGTGCTGTCGGACCCGCAGAAGAAGCAGGTCTACGACCTCGGCGGGGACCCGATGTCGGGGGCCGGCGGCGGCGCGGGCCCCGGCTTCGGCGGGGCCGGCTTCGGCAACTTCTCCGACATCATGGACGCGTTCTTCGGCACCGCCTCGCAGCGCGGCCCGAGATCCCGTACCCGGCGCGGCCAGGACGCGATGATCCGGCTCGAAGTCGAGCTGGACGAGGCCGCGTTCGGCACCACCAAGGACATCCAGGTTGACACGGCCGTCGTCTGCAACACCTGCAGCGGCGAGGGTGCCGCCCCCGGTACCTCCGCCCAGACCTGCGACATGTGCCGCGGCCGCGGTGAGGTCTCCCAGGTGACGCGGTCCTTCCTGGGGCAGGTCATGACCTCCCGCCCCTGCCCGCAGTGCCAGGGCTTCGGCACCGTCGTGCCGACCCCGTGCCCGGAGTGCGCCGGTGACGGCCGCATCCGCTCGCGGCGCACCCTGACCGTCAAGATCCCGGCGGGTGTGGACAACGGCACCCGGATCCAGCTCGCCGGCGAGGGCGAGGTCGGCCCCGGCGGCGGCCCGCCCGGTGATCTCTACGTCGAGATCCACGAGGTGCCGCACCCGGTCTTCCAGCGGCGCGGCGACGATCTGCACTGCACGGTCACCATCCCGATGACGGCGGCGGCCCTCGGCACCCAGTGCCCGCTGGAGACGCTGGACGGCATGGAGGAGGTCGACATCCGGCCCGGCACCCAGTCCGGCCAGTCGATCCCGCTCCACCAGCGCGGCATCACGCATCTGCGCGGTGGCGGGCGCGGCGACCTGATCGTCCACGTCGAGGTGCAGACCCCGACCAAGCTCGACCCCCAGCAGGAGGACCTGCTCCGGCAGCTCGCCAAGCTCCGCGGCGAGGAACGCCCGGCCGGCCACTTCCAGCCCGGTCAGCAGGGTCTCTTCTCCCGGCTGAAGGACGCCTTCAACGGCCGCTGAGCCGACCGGCCCCGACGCCTTCGGCACGCACGGACCGGCCCCGGCGGATCCCCGCCGGGGCCGCGCCGTGCCGCCGTCCGCCCGCCGGAAAGAACGGCGGGAGGGGTCCGCCCGCGCAGTGCTCCGTGACACCATGTGCCACATGGCTGCAGCAACGGGGGGTGTCCCCGCGGTGACGGACCTCTTCCGGTACCCCATCATCCAGGCGCCCATGGCGGGCGGGGCCTCCCGCCCGGAGCTGGCCGCCGCCGTGTGCCGGGCCGGCGGGCTCGGTTTCCTCGCAGCCGGCCACAAGACACCCGAGGCCATGTACCAGGAGATCCGGGTGGCGCGCGGGCTGACCGACCGCCCCTTCGGGGTCAACCTCTTCCTGCCGCAGCGGCCCGTCGCCGACGCCGCCGCGGTCGCCGTCTACCGCGAGCAGCTCGCCGGGGAATCCTCCTGGTACGCCGCCCCGCTCGGTGACACGGAGACCGACGGCGGCGAAGACGACGGCGACGACGGCTACGAGGGCAAGCTCGCCGTCCTCACCGAAGCCCCGGTGGCCGTGGTCTCCTTCACCTTCGGCTGCCCCGACGCCGGCGTGCTCCGGGCCCTCGCCCGCGCGGGCACCGTCACCGTCGTCACCGTCACGTCCGTGGCCGAGGCGCGGACGGCCGAGGCGGCCGGCGCCGCGGCGGTGTGCGTGCAGGGCGTCGAGGCGGGCGGGCACCGGGGGACGCACCGGGACGATCCGTACGCCGACCGGGGCTCACCCGGACTCGGGCTGCTGACGCTGCTCGCCCAGGTCCGCGAGGCCGTGGACCTTCCGCTGATCGCCGCCGGCGGGCTGATGCGGGGTGCGCAGATCGCCGCCGTGCTGGCGGCCGGAGCGGTCGCCGCCCAGCTCGGCACGGCCTTCCTCGTCTGCCCGGAGTCGGGCGCCGACCCCCTCCACAAGCGGGCGCTGACCGACCCGCTCTTCCCGCACACCGAACTGACCCGGGCCTTCACGGGGCGCCCGGCGCGCGGGCTCGTCAACCGCTTCCTGCGGGAGCACGGCCCGTACGCCCCGGCCGCGTATCCGCAGGTGCACCGGATGACCGCCGGGCTGCGCCGGGCGGCGGCCCGCGCGGGCGACCCGCAGGGCATGGCGCTCTGGGCCGGCCAGGGGCACCGGATGGCGCGGACGCTCTCCGCGGAGCGGCTGGTGCGGACCCTGGCCGCCGAACTGGACGAGGCCCGCGTGGCCCTCCTGGCCGGCCCGGGCGGCACCGCTGCCGCGGCGGCCGGAACGGCGAACGCGGCGGGCACGCCGGCCGCACCTTCGGAGAAAGGGGAGCCCGCATGACGGCCCCGGTGTTCCTGACCGACCCCGAGCGCCCGCCGGCCCCCGGCCGGTTCGTTCTCGACGGGCCCGAGGGGCGGCACGCCGTCTCCGTACGGCGGCTGCGCGCGGGCGAGGAGATCGTGCTGACGGACGGCCGGGGGACCGGCGGATACGGCACGGTGGCGGCCGTCGAGGGCAAGGACCGCCTGGAGGCCGACATCACCGAGATCCGCCACGAGCCGGAACCCAGCCCTCGGATCACCGTCGTCCAGGCGCTCCCCAAGGGCGACCGCGGCGAACTCGCCGTCGAGACCATGACGGAGACGGGCGTGGACGCCGTCGTGCCCTGGCCCGCGTCCCGCTGCATCACGCAGTGGAAGGGCGAGCGGGGCGTCAAGGCGCTCGGCAAGTGGCGGGCCACCGCCCGGGAGGCCGGCAAGCAGGCCCGCCGCCTCCGGCTCCCCGAGGTGCCCGGCCCGATGAGCACCCGCGGGGTCGCCGGACTGCTCGCGGGCGCCGCCTTCGCCGCCGTGCTCCACGAGGAGGCCGCCGAACCGCTCGCCACCGCCGTGCTGCCCGAGAGCGGCGACATCGTGCTGGTGGTCGGCCCGGAGGGCGGCGTCTCGCCGGACGAACTGGCGGCGTTCACCGCTGCGGGCGCGAAGCCGTACCGGCTGGGCCCGACCGTCCTGCGCACCTCCACGGCCGGTACGGCCGCCGCCGCGCTGCTGCTGGGGCGCACTGGCCGCTGGTCCTGAGGCGCCGGCCCGCACGGCCGTGCGAGGGCGCTGGCTACGGCCGCCAGGAGCCGAGCAGTTGGAGCACCTCGTTCAGCGGCCTCCGCAGTGAGGTGCTGTCCGCCACCACGGTGCGCCCCTGGGCTTCGAACTCGTACACGAAGGCGTCGGTGGTGGGCCGGTTGAAGGTCCGCCCGGGCAGCCGCGCGTAGCGCTCGCTCGCCAGAAGGTCGCGCAGCGCGGACACCTGTTCGTCGCGCATCCGTCCCGACCTCGACGTACCGCTGCGCCGGACCGTCTCGACGGTGCCGTCCGCCTCCACGGTCACCCGGCTGGTGTGCCCGGCCACACCGCCGCTGACCGTGAGCGCCAGCAGCTGCCCGTCGGCGGCCGCGGACGGCCGGGAGGAACCCGGCGCCGGCGCCGCGCGGTCCGGGGCGCCGGGCTGCGCACAGCCCGTGAGGGACAGGAGCACCACCGCGGCGGCCACGGCCGTCGCCGCCCGGCGCGGCGCCCGGCGGCGGGGGACACGGCGCGTGGCGGTGTCCGTGGTCCGGGCGGGACTCATGACTGCCTCCTCCTGGCGGTGATGGCCGCCAGTATGGTCCGGTACCGCGCGGTTGGGGACCCCTCCGGCGAGGCCGGACGGCCCCGGCGCCCGCCCCCGAGCCCCGTGCCCGCCGGGCCCGCCGGATGACCCGTCAGAGCGGCGGGAGTTCCGGCGGGGTCTTCGCCGGGTTCTCCGCCAGGGCCGCCAGCGCGATCCGCACCGCCTCGTCGAGCTGCGGGTCGCGGCCGGCCGCGGAGTCCTGCGGGGTGTGCACCACCTCGACGTCCGGATCGACGCCGTGGTTCTCCACGCCCCAGCCGTAACCCTCCATCCAGGTGGCGTACTTGGGCTGGGTGACGCCCGTGCCGTCCACCAGGTCGTAACGGCTGTCGATGCCGATGACGCCGCCCCAGGTGCGGGTGCCGACGACCGGGCCGATGCCCAGCGCCTTGATCGCGGCGTTGACGATGTCGCCGTCGGAGCCGGAGAACTCGTTCGCGACCGCGACGACGGGCCCGCGCGGCGCGTCCTGCGGGTAGCTGAACGGCCGCATGCCGCGCGGGAGGTCCCAGCCGACGATGCGGCGGGCCAGCTTCTCCACGACGAGCTGCGAGGTGTGCCCGCCGCGGTTCTCCCGGACGTCCACGATCAGCCCGTCCCGCGTCACCTCCACCCGCAGGTCGCGGTGGAGCTGCGCCCAGCCGGAGCCCACCATGTCCGGCACGTGGAGATAGCCGAGCCGGCCGCCGGACGTCTCGTGCACATGGGCGCGCCGCCCGGCGACCCAGTCGTGGTAACGCAGCGGCTCCTCGTCGGCGATGGGGACGACGACGGGATGTCGGGGGGCGCCGCCGCCGGCCGGGGCGACCGTCAGTTCGACGGGCTTGCCGGCCGCGCCGACGAGCAGCGGGCCGGGGCCCAGCAGCGGATCGACGGGGCGTCCGTCCACGGCGAGGATCGCGTCCCCGGCCCGCACCGCGACACCGGGCGCGGCGAGCGGGGAGCGGGCCTGGGGGTCGGAGGACTCGGAGGGCAGCACGCGCGTCACGCGCCACACGCCTTCCTCGTCCCGGGCCAGATCGGCCCCGAGCAGGCCCTGCCGGTGCGTGGAGTCGGTCCAGCCGCCGTGCGGGCTGACGTAGGCGTGCGAGGTGCCCAGCTCGCCCTGGACCTCCCAGAGCAGGTCGATCAGGTCGCTGTGCGTGGCCACCCGGTCCAGCACCGGCCGGTAGCGCTCCAGGACGCCGTCCCAGTCGACGCCGCCGAGGTCGGCCCGCCAGAAGTTGTCCCGCATCAGCCGGCCGGCCTCCGCGTACATCTGCCGCCACTCGGCGGCCGGGTCGACCGTGAGGCGGACCCGGGAGAGGTCGACGGTGATGTTGTCGTCGCCGTCGTCCTCGCCCGGCTTGCTGTCGGCCGGCACCACGCGGAGCTTCGTGCCGCTGGAGAGCAGGACCCGCTTGCCGTCGCCGGTGACCGCGTAGTCGTCGGCGTCGTCGGCCAGATGTTCGAGCCGCTGCTGGACGAGGTCGTAGCGGTCCAGGGCGGTGGACGGCCCGGAGGCGTCCGGGGCCAGGGCGGAGCCGAGCACGCCGCGCAGCGGGTGGCGCAGCCACAGGACGCCGCCCTCGGCGGCCCGCAGGGTGGAGTAGCGGGCGGCCTCGACGGGGAACGGCACGATGCGGTCGGCGAGTCCGTCCAGATCGACACGGGTGACGGGCACCGAGGAGGACGAGCCGGACGAGGAGGCCGCGCGGCCCTCGCCCTCGTCGCCGTCGTTGCGCTCGGGCGTGGGCGGGCGGCCGTGGCGCTGCGGGCCGAAGGGCGAGGGCGTGGAGGCGGCGAGCGTGATCAGATGCGGCCGGCAGGCGCCCACGAACGCCAGGTCGAAGACGTGAACGTCATAGATCGGGTCGAAGGCGCGTTCGGAGAGGAAGGCCAGATGCCGGCCGTCGGCGGTGAAGGCGGGTGAGAAGTCGCGGAAGCGCAGCGGGGTGGCCTCGGACACGGAGAGATCGGCCGTGTTGGCGATCTTGAGCTGGCGGAGCGCCCCCGGCCCGGGATGCGACCAGGCCAGCCAGCCGGAGTCCGGCGAGAAGACCAGGCCGTCGGCGTCACCGTCCTCGCTCCGGTCCACCTCGCGGATCTCACCGGACTCGCGCTCCACGAGCAGCACCCGCCCGTCGTGCGAGGCGACGGCGATCCGGCCGCCGTCCGGGGCGACGGCGAGGTCCAGCACCCGGCCGAGCCGCCCGGTACCGATACGGCGCGGTCCGCTGCCGGGCTCGGCGCCGGAGGCCGGGGCGATGGCCAGGGCGTCCTCTCCCTCCGCGTCGGTGACCCAGACGACGTGCTCGGCACCGTCCACGCGGAACGCGCGCGGCAGCCGCGCCCGCTGCCCGGGTTCGGCGGCGAGTGCCCGGGCGGGGCCCTCCCGGTGGGTGACCCAGTGGATCGTGCCGCGCACCTCCACGGCGCTGCCGCGGCCGGTGTGGTCGGGCCCCACCTCGCCGAGGTGGTGCGCGGCGCGCACCGGGTGCGGCTGGAGGTCGGCGCGGGAGCCGCCGAGGCGGACGTCGAGGCGGCGCGGCTCGGCGCCGTCGAGGTCGTCCAGGAGCCAGATTTCACCGGCCGAGGCGTAGGTGACGCGGGTGCCGTCGCCGGTGGCCTGCCGGGCGTAGAAGCCGTCGAGGGGGGAGTGCCGGCGCAGATCGCTGCCGTCGGGCAGCGAGGAGTACAGCGCGCCGGTGCCCTCGTGGTCGGAGAGGAAGGCGATACGGCCGCCCGCCCACAGCGGCTGCTCGATGTTGCCGTCGAGACCGGCGTGGATCCGCGCGAACTCCCCGTCGCCGGACGTGTCCAGCCAGAGTTTGCCGGCCGTGCCGCCCCGGTAGCGCTTCCAGGACGAGGCGTCGCGCCCCATGGTCGCGGAGAGCAGCAGCACGGCGCCCTCGGGCCCGTACGCGACATCGCCGACCGGCCCGTACGGCAGGGTGCGCGCGGGGCCGCCGTCCAGCGGCACGGCCCGCGCCCAGGTGCGGCGCAGGGAGGCCTGGCCCGCGGCGGTGACCGCCAGCACCTCCCCCTCGGGGGTCCAGCCGCGCACGGCGGTCCGGGCGTTGCCCCAGTATGTGAGCCGCCGGGACGGGCCGCCGTCGACGGGGGCCACATGGACCTCCGGTGACCCGTCGCGCGTGGAGGTCCAGGCGATGTGCCGGCCGTCCGGGGATATCCGCGGATGCGAGACCGGCATGTTGTCGGCGCTCACTCGCCAGGCACGGCCGCCGTCGAGCGGTGCCGCCCAGACGTCGTCCTCGGCGGTGAAGGCGATCAACTCACCGTGCGGATGCGGGTAGCGGAGGTACGAAGGCTGCGTCACAACTGCAACCCTATTCACCCATTACCGGCCCGAACAGGGGGCACCGGCGGTTCCACGCCAGGACGGGCCCTTCCCCCCAACGCTCCGGTACCGCCGGACCGTTACGGCCGGGGGCCGCACGCCCGGTGGGGCCGCGCCCGCGCCCGTACGGCAGCGGCCCCGCCGGACTGGCCGTCGCCCGGGACTCGGGCCCGGAGGTCCCCGTCCTTGACGGCGGCGATGAACGCGGACCCGCGATCCGCCGTGAAGACCAGCGCGGGTCCGTGGGACTCCTTGCTGTCACGGACGGGGACGCGTCGGGGTGGCCGGCGTCCCGGCCTGACCCGTGGCGGGAGCGGGTGACGCACCATCGTGACGGCGTGCCTTGACCGGCGGCGCGGGCGCGGTGGCCGAAGATCCGGCCGGTAGCATGCGGCCAGACCGGCCGGTGTGCCGACCGGCCACCACCGGTCGACCACCGGTCAGCCACCGAACGAACGTGCCGAGGAGGTCCGCTGATGGCGGGAGAGCCGCAGGCCGACTGTCTGTTCTGCAAGATCGTGGCGGGGGAGGTGCCGGCCACGCTGGTCCGTGAGAGCGAGACCACGGTCGCCTTCCGCGACATAAACCCCCAGGCCCCGACGCACGTCCTGGTCATCCCCCGGGCGCACCACCCCGACGCGGCCTCCCTCGCGGCGGCCGATCCGCAGCTCGCCGCGGACCTTCTCCGTGAGGCGGGCGCCGTCGCCGCCGACGAACACGTGGACGAATCCGGCTACCGCGTCGTCCTCAACACCGGCGCCGGCGCGGGCCAGACCGTCTTCCACGTCCACGCGCACGTCCTCGGCGGACGCGGCCTCAACTGGCCCCCCGGGTAGTCCCTTGACCCGCGAGCTCATCGTCCTCGGCACCGCCAGCCAGGTCCCCACCCGGCAGCGCAACCACCACGGCTGCATACTGCGCTGGGACGACGAGGGCATTCTGTTCGATCCCGGCGAGGGCACCCAGCGCCAGATGCTCTACGCGGGCGCGGCCGTCCACGACATCACCCGCATCTGCGTCACGCACTTCCACGGCGACCACTCGCTGGGCCTCGCCGGCGTCATCCAGCGCATCAACCTCGACCGGGTGCCCCACCCCGTCACCGCGCACTACCCGGCCAGTGGCGCCCGCTACTTCGAGCGGCTCCGGTACGCCACCTCCTACTACGAGGCCGTGGAGCTGGTCGAACACCCGGTGCACGGGGACGGGGTCATCGCCGAGACCGAACCGTTCACCCTGGAGACCCGGCGGCTCTCCCACCCCGTCGAGGCCTTCGGCTACAAGCTGACCGAACCGGACGGGCGCCACATGCTTCCCGAGCGGCTGGCCGCGTACGGCATCTCCGGCCCCGACGTCGGCCGGCTGATCCGTGAGGGCAGTCTGGAGACCGGGGAGCACGGCACCGTCCATGTCGAGCAGGTGAGCGAGGTGCGGCGCGGACAGCGCTTCGCGTTCGTGATGGACACCCGGCTCTGCGAGGGCGCGGAGGCGCTCGCCGAGGGCTGTGACATGCTCGTCACCGAGTCCACCTTCCTCGACGAGGACGAGCGGCTGGCGACCGAACACGGCCACCTCACTGCCGGGCAGGCGGCCCGGCTGGCCACCGCCGCGGGCGTGCGGCACCTGGTGCTCACCCACTTCTCCCAGCGGTACACCGATGCGGAGGAGTTCGGGCGGCAGGCCCGCGCCGCGGGCTTCGAGGGCACCCTGACGGTGGCGCGGGACCTCATGCGGGTCCCGGTGCCGAAACGCCACTGACCCCCCGGGGCCGCCGGCGCGGCGCCGCGCCTCCGCGGTGGCCCCGCGCCGGCCGCGACAGGCCCCGACAGGCCCGGGAAAACCACTCGGGCCCTGTCGGCCCCCCGTCGTACCCTGGACCACGAGAGAAACCGCACGGCACTGATGCGGTGTACCGAACAGAGAAGGCGGGATCAGCAGGCCCCAGAGCCGGCCCATGACGCAGACACCTTCAGCACAGAACCCCGACGAGGGGCAGGCGCGCGCCCGCTTCACCGTCCCGGCCAACCACCCGATGGTGACGGTCCTGGGCTCCGGAGACTCCCTGCTGCGCGTGATCGAGAAATCCTTTCCCGGCACCGACATCCACGTCCGGGGCAACGAGGTCAGCGCGGTCGGTGACCCGGCGGAAGTCGCCCTGGTCCAGCGTCTGTTCGACGAGATGATGCTGGTGCTGCGCACCGGCCAGCCGATGACGGAGGACGCCGTGGAGCGCTCGATCGCCATGCTCCGCGCCCCCGGGAACGGCGAGGCGGAGGCCGAGACCCCGGCCCAGGTGCTCACGCAGAACATCCTCTCCAACCGCGGCCGCACCATCCGCCCGAAGACGCTCAACCAGAAGCGCTACGTCGACGCCATCGACCGGCACACCATCGTCTTCGGCATCGGCCCGGCCGGCACCGGCAAGACGTACCTGGCCATGGCCAAGGCGGTCCAGGCCCTGCAGTCCAAGCAGGTCAACCGGATCATCCTGACCCGGCCCGCGGTCGAGGCGGGGGAGCGGCTCGGCTTCCTGCCCGGCACGCTCTACGAAAAGATCGACCCGTATCTCCGCCCGCTCTACGACGCGCTGCACGACATGCTCGACCCCGATTCCATCCCCCGCCTGATGGCGGCCGGGACGATCGAGGTGGCCCCGCTGGCGTACATGCGCGGCCGGACGCTCAACGACGCCTTCATCATCCTCGACGAGGCGCAGAACACCAGCGCCGAGCAGATGAAGATGTTCCTCACCCGGCTCGGCTTCGACTCCAAGATCGTGATCACCGGTGACGTCACCCAGGTGGACCTCCCCGGCGGAACCAAGAGCGGTCTGCGCCAGGTGCAGGAGATCCTCCACAACGTGGAGGACGTCCACTTCGCCCGGCTGACCAGCACCGACGTCGTCCGCCACAAGCTGGTGGGCCGGATCGTCGACGCCTACGACCGCTACGACAGCCGGGAAGACGGCCACGACGGCGCCCGCGGGCACGGCCGAGGCCACGGCCACCCCGGGAAGTAGACTCACCGCACCATGTCGATCGACGTCAACAACGAGTCCGGTACCGCAGTGGACGAGCAGGCGCTGCTGGATGTCGCCCGCTACGCCCTCGCCCGGATGCGCATCCACCCGCTCGCCGAACTCTCCGTGATCGTCGTCGACAGCGACGCCATGGAGCAGCTCCACCGCCAGTGGATGGACCTCCCGGGCCCCACGGACGTCATGTCCTTCCCGATGGACGAGCTCCGCCCGCCGGCCAAGGACGACGAGGACCCCCCGCAGGGGCTGCTCGGCGACATCGTGCTCTGCCCCGAGGTCGCCCGGCGGCAGGGCGAGGATGCGCCGACGGCGCACTCGATGGACGAGGAGCTCCAGCTCCTCACCGTCCACGGCGTCCTCCACCTGCTCGGCTACGACCACGAGGAGCCGGAGGACAAGGTCGAGATGTTCGGCCTGCAGAAGGCGATCATCGACGGCTGGCGCGCCGAGCGCGGCGTCGAGGGCCCCTCGCCGGCGCCCACCACCCGGTGACCGGCCAACTGATCGCCGCGGCCGTCCTGCTGGTCGTGGTGGCCTGGCTCGCCGCCTGCGCCGAGACCGGACTGGCCAGGACGACCCGGTTCCGCGCCGAGGAGGCCGTGCGCTCCGGCCGCCGCGGCAGTGCCAAGCTCATGGCGGTCGCCGAGGACCCCAGCCGCTATCTCAACCTGGCCCTGCTGGTCCGGGTGGCCTGCGAGATGGCGGCGGGGGTGCTCGTCACCTTCGCCGCCGTACGGGAGTTCGAGGAGACCTGGGAGGCCCTGGCCATCGCCACCGGCGTGATGGTCCTGGTCTCCTACGTCGCCGTGGGCGTCTCCCCGCGCACCATCGGCCGCCAGCACCCGCTGAACACCGCCACCGCCGCCGCGTACGTCCTGCTGCCGCTGGCCCGGATCATGGGCCCGGTCCCGCAGCTGCTGATCCTCCTCGGCAACGCCCTCACCCCGGGCAAGGGTTTCCGCAAGGGCCCGTTCGCCTCCGAGGCCGAACTGCGGGCCATGGTGGACCTGGCCGAGCAGGAACAGCTGATCGAGGCCGAGGAACGGAAGATGGTGCACTCCGTCTTCGAACTGGGCGACACCCTCGTCCGCGAGGTGATGGTGCCGCGCACCGACCTCGTGGTCATCGAACGCGGCAAGACCATCCGGCAGGCCCTCACCCTCGCGCTGCGCTCCGGCTTCTCCCGGATCCCGGTGGTCGGGGAGAGCGAGGACGACGTGGTCGGCATCGTCTACCTCAAGGACCTCGCCCGGAAGACGCACATCAACCGGGAGTCGGAGAACGACCTGGTCTCCACGGCCATGCGCCCGGCCGCCTTCGTCCCCGACACCAAGAACGCCGGGGACCTGCTGCGCGAGATGCAGCAGCGGCGCAACCACGTCGCGGTCGTCGTCGACGAGTACGGCGGCACCGCCGGCATCGTCACCATCGAGGACATCCTGGAAGAGATCGTCGGCGAGATCACCGACGAGTACGACCGGGAGCTGCCGCCGGTCGAGGAGCTGGGCGGGGGCCGCTACCGCGTCACCGCCCGCCTCGACATCGGCGACCTGGGGGACCTCTACGAGCTCGACCTGGACGACGAGGACGTGGAGACGGTCGGCGGGCTGCTCGCCAAGCTGCTGGGCCGGGTGCCGATCGCGGGCGCGACCGCCGTGGTGGACCTCGCCGACTACGTCACCGACCCGGAGCCGCCGGCCCTGCGGCTCACCGCCGAGTCGCCGGCCGGCCGCCGCAACCGCATCGTCACGGTGCTGGTCGAGCCGGTCCCCGTGGAGCGGAACGGATCCACCGGGGACGGCCACGGCGGACGGCGGGCCGAGCGGGCGTAGAGTCTGCCCGGCCGTTCCCGTCGGGCCCCCGCGGCCCGGACCACCCGGTGGCCGCCGCGCGCCCGGGCGGTCCTTATCCTCGTAGCCATGACGGACACCACGGACAGCGCCCCCGCCCTCGACGCCGAAGACGCCAAGCTCGTCACCCTGGCCCGCTCCACCCGGGCCCGCAACGGCGTGCCGGAGGGCGCCGCCGTGCGCGACGAGACGGGCAGGACCTACGTCGCCGGGACCGTCGCCCTGGCGTCGCTGGAGCTCAGCGCCGTGCGCACGGCCGTCGCCATGGCCGTGGCCAGCGGCGCCCGGTCACTGGAGGCGGCCGTCGTGGTGTCGTCCGCCGAGTCCGTGGCGGAGGAGGACCGCGCGGCCGTGCGCGACCTCGGCGGCCCGGACACCCCCGTCCTGCTCGCCGGCCCGGACGGCACCCTCCGGACGACCGTCAGCGCCGGCTGAGCGGCACGGCACGCGGGCCGGGCCGGGCGGACCGGGGCCCGGCCGCGACCGTGCGGCGCTCGCCCCGAGCCCGCCCGGTCCGGTGGTCGGGGGCGGTGCGCCGATCGGGGAGAATGGCCGCCATGAGCGATCGTTCCCCGTCCCAGCCCCGGCCGCGGGCCGCCCCGCACCGTTCGGGCTTCGCCTGCTTCGTCGGCCGCCCCAACGCGGGCAAGTCGACCCTGACCAACGCGCTGGTGGGGACGAAGGTGGCGATCACCTCCAGCCGGCCGCAGACCACCCGCCACACCGTCCGCGGCATCGTGCACCGGCCCGACGCCCAGCTCGTGCTGGTCGACACCCCGGGGCTGCACAAGCCGCGCACCCTGCTCGGCGAGCGGCTCAACGACGTCGTGCGGACCACCTGGGCCGAGGTCGACGTCATCGGCTTCTGCCTGCCCGCCGACCAGAAGCTGGGCCCGGGGGACCGCTTCATCGCCGGGGAACTGGCCAAGGCCGGGAAGACGCCGAAGGTCGCCGTCGTCACCAAGACCGATCTGGTGGATTCGAAGCAGCTCGCCGAGCAGCTGATCGCGGTGGACCGGCTCGGGCAGGAGCTGGGACTGGACTGGGCGGAGATCGTCCCGGTGTCGGCCGTCGCCGGGCAGCAGGTGTCCCTGCTGGCCGATCTGCTGGTGCCGCTGCTGCCGGAGGGCCCGCCGCTCTACCCGGAGGGCGACCTCACCGACGAGCCGGAGCAGGTCATGGTCGCGGAGCTGATCCGCGAGGCCGCGCTGGAGGGCGTACGGGACGAACTGCCGCACTCGATCGCCGTCGTCGTGGAGGAGATGATCCCCCGCGAGGGACGCCCCGAGAGCAAGCCGCTGCTGGACATCCACGCCAACCTCTACATCGAGCGGCCCAGCCAGAAGGGCATCGTGATCGGGCCCAAGGGCGCCCGGCTGAAGGACGTCGGCATGAAGTCCCGCAAGCACATCGAGGCGCTCCTCGGCACCCCGGTCTTTCTGGACCTCCATGTGAAGGTCGCCAAGGACTGGCAGCGGGACCCCCGGCAGTTGCGCAAGCTGGGCTTCTGACGGCCCGGCCCGCGGCGGGCGCGAGGCGCACCGGGGGCGGGGGGGCGGGGGCGGCGGGGCGCCGGGAGACGCGCACCCCGCCCCGGCGTCCGGAAGTCCGGAAGCGCCCGGAATGAGGGATGCGTCACGATCTATCCCGTGACCTCCCGCCCGTCCCGCATACTGGACTCACCCCCCACGTCACGGCTTGGCTCGGCTAAGCTGCTGTGCACCATGCGTTTCGGGCTGCTTCTCCTTAGCCGCCGCGGCGAGGGCCTGTAGTCGAGGCCGACCCCCTCCCCGCGGAGTTCGGTGATGCCACCGTCGGCCGTCGAGAACTCTTCGGCAGGAGCCCCGCGCAGATGTCTTCCTCCCAGCACGTCACCGGTCACCGCCCCGTCGGCCGTACCACCCCCGTCACCGCCGCCACCGTCTCCCAGCGGCCCTCCGGGATGCCGGTCCACAAGTACGGCCCCTACGAGGCCGTGGCGATCCCCGACCGCACCTGGCCCGGGAACCGGATCACCCGGGCTCCCCGCTGGCTGTCCACGGATCTGCGGGACGGTAACCAGGCGCTGATCGACCCGATGTCGCCGGCCCGCAAGCGGGCCATGTTCGACCTGCTGGTCTCCATGGGCTACAAGGAGATCGAGGTCGGCTTCCCCTCCTCCGGCCAGACCGATTTCGACTTCGTACGGTCGATCATCGAAGAGGGCGCGATCCCCGAGGACGTGACGATCTCCGTCCTGACCCAGGCCCGCGAGGAACTGATCGAGCGCACGGTCGAGTCGCTGCGCGGCGCCCCCCGCGCGACCGTCCATCTGTACAACGCCACCGCCCCGGTCTTCCGCCGCGTCGTCTTCCGTGGCAGCCGCGAGCAGGTCAAGCAGATCGCCGTCGACGGCACCCGGCTGGTCATGGAGTACGCCGAGAAGCTGCTGGACGCGGAGACCCTCTTCGGCTACCAGTACAGCCCGGAGATCTTCACCGACACCGAGCTGGACTTCGCCCTGGAGGTCTGCGAGAGCGTCATGGACGTCTGGCAGCCCGAGGACGGCCGCGAGATCATCCTCAATCTGCCCGCCACCGTGGAGCGTTCGACGCCCAGCACCCACGCCGACCGCTTCGAGTGGATGTCGCGGAACCTCTCCCGCCGCGAGTTCGTCTGCCTGTCCGCGCACCCGCACAACGACCGCGGCACCGCCGTCGCCGCCGCCGAGTTGGCCGTCATGGCCGGCGCCGACCGGGTCGAGGGCTGCCTGTTCGGGCAGGGCGAGCGCACCGGCAACGTCGACCTGGTCACCCTGGGGATGAACCTGTTCTCCCAGGGCATCGACCCGATGATCGACTTCTCCCGGATCGACGAGATCCGCCGCACCGCCGAGTACTGCAACCAGATGGAGGTCCACCCGCGCCACCCCTACGCGGGCGACCTGGTCTACACCTCCTTCTCCGGCTCCCACCAGGACGCCATCAAGAAGGGCTTCGAGGACATGGAGGCCCGGGCGGCCGAGGCCGGGAAGACGGTGGACGACATCGAGTGGGCCGTGCCGTACCTGCCCATCGACCCCAAGGACGTCGGCCGCTCCTACGAGGCCGTCATCCGGGTCAACTCGCAGTCCGGCAAGGGCGGTGTGGCCTACGTCCTCAAGAACGACCACAAGCTGGACCTGCCGCGCCGGATGCAGATCGAGTTCTCGAAGATCATCCAGATGAAGACCGACAGCGAGGGCGGCGAGGTCACCCCGGCCCAGATCTGGTCCGTCTTCCAGGACGAGTACCTGCCCACCACCGACGCCCCCTGGGGCCGGATCGCGCTGCGCTCCACCCAGACCTCGACCACCGGCGAGGGCGGCGACGCGCTCACCGTCGAGGCGGTCGTCGACGGGCAGGACACCGTGCTGACCGGCAGCGGAAACGGCCCCATCGCCGCCTTCATCAACGCCCTGGGCTCGATCGGGGTGGACGTACGGGTCCTGGACTACGCCGAGCACGCCCTGAGCGAGGGCGCCGGCGCCCGGGCCGCCGCCTACGTCGAGTGCGCCGTGGACGGCAAGGTCCTGTGGGGCGTCGGCATGGACCCGAACACGGTCCGCGCCTCCCTGAAGGCCGTGGTCTCCGCGGTCAACCGTTCGGCCCGCGCCGCCTGACCTCTCCCGCGCCGCGCGAGGCGCGCCCGTGCCGCCGCTCCGGACCCGGGGCGGCGGCACGGCTGTTCCCCGTCTCCGGCCTCTCCTCCCCGGTGGGTTTTCTGCCGGAACCGGACGTCCCGGTCCGGCCGGGACCGGGCACGCCGCGAGCGCCGCGCCGCAGGTCGGAGCGCTCGCACGGGACCCGAACGGCCGTTCCCGGCCACCGTCGGCCGCCGCCGGACCCCCGCCTCCTCCGTCCGGGGTGCTGACGCCACCCGTCCGCTGTGGTTAACATCACGTCCATACGGCACCGTTGCCGCGCGATGACAATCCGGCGGCGCGCGGTGCCCCGATGTTTCGGGATGAGCCGCCGGAGGTGCGCGAGATGCGCGTGTGGGGAGTGTGCGCCAGCTGGCACACGGTCGGCGACGGCGAGTTCTTCTGCCCCGACTGCGGCGGCGACCGCAACTACCGGCGCCGCACCGGGCGCCGCCGGTTCACCTTCCTCGGCGTCCCGGTCCTGCCCCGTGGCACGGCGGGCCCGGTCGTCGAATGCTCCTCCTGCCGGGGTCACTTCGGCACGGAGACCCTGGACCATCCCACCACCGTCCGCTTCTCGGCGATGCTCCGCGACGCCGTGCACACCGTCGCGCTCGCGGTCCTCGCCGCGGGCGGCACCGAGGCCCGGCCCACCCGTGAGGCGGCCGTCTCCGTGGTGCGCGCCGCGGGGTTCACCGACTGCACCGAGGGGCAGCTCCTCACCCTCGTCGAGGCGCTGGCCGCCGACGCCGGCCGGCTCCCCGGCTGGGCCGAGGACTTCGGCGACCGCAGCGGCACGGCGCTGACCATAGAGCTCCACGAGGCCCTGGGCCCGCTGGCCCCGCATCTCGCCCCGGCCGGCCGGGAGAGCATCCTGCTCCAGGGCGCCCGGATCGCCCTCGCGGACGGGCCGTACCGCCCCGCCGAGCAGGAGGCGCTCTCCGCCGTCGGCGCGGCCCTCACCATCCGCCGCGAGGAGACCGAGCGGCTTCTCGCCGCCGCGGCCCGCACGCCCTCCTGAGTCTCGTCCCGGAGCCGCGCGGGCCGTCTCCCGCCCCCGCGCCCGGCGGTGCTCTCCGTGCGGGACAATGGCCCGCATGACTCTGTTCCGCGACGACGGCATCGTGCTGCGCACCCAGAAGCTGGGTGAGGCGGACCGGATCATCACCCTGCTCACCCGGGGCCACGGCCGGGTGCGGGCGGTGGCGCGCGGGGTGCGGCGCACCAAGTCGAAGTTCGGGGCCCGGCTGGAGCCCTTCTCCCATGTGGACGTGCAGTTCTTCTCGCGGGGCGGCGAACTCGTCGGCCGCGGCCTGCCGCTGTGCACCCAGAGCGAGACCATCGCTCCGTACGGCGGTGCCATCGCCACCGACTACGACCGCTACACCGCGGGCACGGCCATGCTGGAGACCGCCGAGCGGTTCACCGACCACGAGGGGGAGCCGGCCGTGCAGCAGTATCTGCTGCTGGTCGGGGCGCTGCGGACGCTCGCGGGCGGTGAGCACGAGCCGCGGCTGGTGCTCGACGCCTTTCTGCTCCGCTCGCTGGCCGTCAACGGCTACGCGCCCAGCTTCGCCGCCTGCGCCCGGTGCGGGCTGCCGGGCCCGAACCGTTTCTTCTCGGTGTCGGCGGGCGGCGTGGTGTGCGGGGACTGCCGGGTGCCGGGGAGCGTCGTGCCCTCGGGGGAGGCGCTGGCCCTGCTCGGAGCGCTGCTGACGGGCGACTGGGAGACGGCGGACGCGTGCGAGGCGCGGTACGTCAGGGAGGGCAGCGGGCTCGTGGCAGCCTATCTGCACTGGCACCTGGAGCGCGGACTGCGTTCCCTCAGGTATGTGGAGAAATAGGAGACGTGGACCGCATGGCACGACGCGGGATTCTGGGCCGTACCCGCCGCGAGTACCAGCAGCCGGAGCCTCACCCCAGTGGTGCGCGCCCGCCCGAGATCCCCGGCGAGCTGATCCCGAAGCACGTGGCGGTCGTCATGGACGGCAACGGGCGCTGGGCGAAGGAGCGCGGACTGCCGCGCACCGAGGGGCACAAGGTCGGTGAGGGCGTCGTCCTGGACGTGCTCAAGGGCTGCCTGGAGATGGGCGTCAAGAACCTCTCCCTGTACGCGTTCTCCACGGAGAACTGGAAGCGCTCGCCCGAGGAGGTGCGCTTCCTGATGAACTTCAACCGGGACGTGATCCGCCGCCGCCGGGACGAGATGGACGCCCTGGGCATCCGCATCCGCTGGGTGGGGCGGATGCCGAAGCTGTGGAAGTCCGTGGTGCAGGAGCTGCAGATAGCGCAGGAGCAGACCAAGGACAACGACGCCATGACGCTCTACTTCTGCGTCAACTACGGCGGCCGCGCCGAGATCGCCGACGCAGCGGCGGCCATCGCGGCCGATGTGCGGGCCGGGAAGCTCGATCCGTCCAAGGTCACCGAGAAGACGGTCCAGCAGTACCTGTACTACCCGGACATGCCGGACGTGGATCTCTTCGTCCGGCCGTCGGGGGAGCAGCGCACCTCCAACTACCTGATATGGCAGAGCGCCTACGCCGAGATGGTCTTCCAGGACGTGCTGTGGCCGGACTTCGACCGCCGCGACCTGTGGCGGGCCTGCCTGGAGTTCGCCCGGCGCGACCGCCGTTTCGGCGGTGCGGAGCCGAACCTGGCGCAGCCGGGCGAGGGGGTGGCCGGGGCGTCCGCCTGACGCTCTCCCCGGGCACGGAGCGGCCCCGGCCGGGTCTTCCCCGGCCGGGGCCGCTCTCCGTCCGTTCCGCCCGCCCGCGGGTGCCGTCAGCGCTTGCCGCCGCCCGCCGCGGCCTTCGCCGCGCAGTCGCCGCAGGTGCCGAAGATCTCGATGGTGTGGGCGACGTCGACGAAGCCGTGCTCGGCCGCGATCTGGTCGGCCCAGGTCTCCACCGCCGGGCCCTCCACCTCGACCGCCTTGCCGCAGCCCCGGCAGACCAGGTGGTGGTGATGGTCGTCGGTGCTGCACCGGCGGTAGACGGCCTCGCCCTCGTCGGTGCGCAGGACGTCCACCTCGCCCGCGTCGGCGAGCGACTGCAGGGTGCGGTAGACGGTCGTCAGGCCGACGGAGTCGCCCCGGTGCTTGAGGACGTCGTGCAGCTCCTGGGCGCTGCGGAACTCGTCCACCTCGTCCAGGGCCGCGGCCACGGCCGCGCGCTGCCGCGTCGACCGGCCGCGCACCGGCGCCGTGCTCGTTCCGCCGCTCCCCGCTGTGGCCACCGTTGCCTCCTCCTCGCCGGCCCGCACATCCGACTGGCCATTGTGCCAGTCCGTACGGGCGCCCTCGCCGGTCCCTTCCGGGGCCTCAGACCTTCACGTCGTCGGCCGCCGTGCGCCCCCCGGCCGTCTCCCGTGCGCAGGTGCCCTCCTCGTCCGCCGCGGCCCGGCGGGCCCGCCTGCGGGCCAGGGGCGCGGTCACGGCCGCGAAGGCCAGGAAGACGGCGATGGCCAGCAGGACGATCGCGGCGCCCGAGGGCGCGTCCACGTAGTACGTGGTCACCGTACCGGTCAGCGAGACGGTGACGCCGATCCCCATCGCGATGGCCAGGGTCGCCGCGAAGCCGCGGGTGACCCGCTGGGCGGCGGCGACCGGGATCACCATCATCGCGCTGACCAGCAGCAGCCCGACGATGCGCATGGCGACGGTGACGGTCAGCGCGGCCGTGACCGCGAGCAGCAGGTTCAGCAGCCGCACCGGCAGCCCGGTGACCCGCGCGAACTCCTCGTCCTGGCAGACGGCGAAGAGCTGCCGGCGCAGTCCGAGGGTGATCGCGATCACGAAGGCGGCGAGCAGGCAGATCGCCACCACGTCCTCGGGGGCGACCGTGGTGATCGAGCCGAAGAGATAGGTGGAGAGATTGGCGGTGGAGCCGCCCGGCGCCAGGTTGATGATCATGACACCGCCGGCCATGCCGCCGTAGAAGAGCAGAGCGAGCGCGACGTCTCCGCTGGTGCGGCCGCGGGAGCGGATCAGTTCCATGCCGACCGAGCCGGCCACCGCGACCAGGGTCGCCATCCACACCGGGCTGGTGTTCAGCAGGAAGCCGAGGGCGACACCGGTCATGGCGACATGGCCGATGCCGTCCCCCATGATCGCCTGGCGGCGCTGGACGAGGTAGATGCCGATGGCCGGCGCGGTGACGCCGACGAGCACGGCGGCGAGCAGGGCCCGCTGCATGAAGGCGTAGTTCAGGATCTCCATCAGGTCAGCAGCCCCGTCCGGATCGGTTCCGCCGCCGGGCCGGCGTGCGGATGGACATGGTCGTGGCCGGGCAGCGCGTGCTGGCCCACGGCCTCGGGCGGCGGCCCGTCGTACACCACGCAGCCGTCGCGGAGGACGGCCGCGCGGTCGATCAGCGGCTCCAGCGGGCCCAGTTCGTGCAGGACGAGGAGGACGGTGGCGCCGGCGGCGACCTGGGCGCGCAGGATGTCCGCGAGGACCTCCTGCCCGGCGAGGTCGACGCCCGCCATCGGCTCGTCCATGATCAGCAGTTCGGGTTCGGAGGCCAGCGCGCGAGCGATCAGCACCCGCTGGTGCTGGCCGCCGGAGAGCGCGTTGACGGAGTCCCCGGCTCGGTGGTCCATGCCGACCAGCTCCAGCGCCCGGTCGACGGCGGCCCGGTCGGCCCTCCGCCGCGGTCGCAGCCCCGTCCGGGCCAGCCGGCCGGAAGCCACGACCTCGCGCACCGTCGCGGGCACGCCGCTCGCGGCGGTGGTCCGCTGCGGCACGTAGCCGATGCGGGCCCAGTCCCGGAAGCGGCGCAGCGGGGTGCCGAACAGCTCCAGGGAGCCCTCCTCCAGCTCCACCTGGCCGACGACGGCCCGTACGGCGGTGGACTTGCCCGAGCCGTTGGCGCCGAGCAGGGCGACGACCTCGCCCCGGCCGACGGTCAGGTCGATCCCGCGCAGCACGGTGCGCGCGCCGAGCCGGGCGGTGGCCCCGCGCAGGGAGACAACGGGCGGTACGGCCATGGTCCGGGCCTTTCGGTGACGGTCGTGGGGCGGGTGGGGTGGAGGGGCGTGCGGGGTGCGGGCGGGGCCGGTGCCGGGCGGTGGGGTCACCCGGAGCCGAGGGCCTTCCGCAGCGCGTCCAGGTTGGCGCGCATGACCTCGAAGTAGTCATCGCCCGCGGACCGGTCGGTGATTCCCTCGAGGGGGTCGAGCACGTCCGTCTTCAGGCCGGTGTCCGCAGCCAGGGTCTTCGCGGTGGCGTCGCTGACCAGCGTCTCGAAGAAGACGGTGGTCACCTTCTCACGCTCCGCGATGGTGTGCAGTTCCCGCATCCGGGCGGGGCTCGGCTCGGCCTCGGGATCCAGGCCGCCGATCGCCTCCTGCTCCAGGCCGTACCGGGAGGCGAGGTGGCCGAAGGCGGCGTGGGTGGTGATGAAGGTGTCGGTGGTGCGGTTGCGCAGGCCGTCCGCGAAGTCCTTGTCGAGCGCCTCGAGCTTCTTCACCAGGGCCTCGGCGTTCTTCTCGTACGCGGCGGCGTGGTCGGGGTCGGCCTCGGCGAGGGTCTTGGCGAAGCCCTCGGCGACCTCGGCGTACTGGGTGGGGTCGAGCCAGAGGTGCGGGTCGGACGCGCCGCCGGAGTGGTCGTGGCCGTCGCCGCCGGACTCGGGCTCCCCGGAGTGTTCGCCGGTGTGCTCGCCGCCGTGCTCCTCGCCGTGTTCGTCCGGCTGTTCCCCGGTGTGCTCCTCGCCGTGCTCTCCGGCGCCGAGTTCCGCGGCGTCCACGGCCTTCTTCACGCCGGACTGGGCCACGGCGGCGTCCACGGCGGGCTGGAGCCCCTTGAGGTAGAAGGCCACGTCGGCCTCGCTCAGCTCGGCCGTCTGGCGGGGCTTGATCTCCAGGTCGTGCGGCTCCACCCCGGGCTTCGTCAGGGTGGTGACGGAGACGTGCTCCCCGCCGACCTCCTCGGCGACGAACTCCAGCGGGTAGAAGGAGGCGACGACGTCCACCGTGCCGTCCCCGCCCGCGTCCGCCGTGCCGGTGCCGCAGGCGGTGAGCGTGACGAGGCCGAGGGCGGTGGCCCCGGCGGCGGCCGCGGCGATGGTTATTCGGGAGGCGGGGCGGTTCCGGCGTACGTTCATGACATCCATTTTCAACAAAGGTGGAAACGATTGTCAATAAAACGGATGAGAGGACCGTGTCACGGACCCTCCGGGGCACCTGACGGCCAAAGCCCGGACACCAATTGGTCCCAGGGGACCGCCCGCCGGTAGCCTGAGGCATTCCGCTGTTCGTCGTCATCATGAAGAGAGCACCGTGGCCGCCGACAAGATCGACACCATCGTCAGCCTCAGCAAGCGCCGTGGCTTCGTCTACCCGTGCAGTGAGATCTACGGCGGTCAGCGAGCCGCCTGGGACTACGGGCCGCTGGGTGTGGAGCTCAAGGAGAACATCAAGCGCCAGTGGTGGCGCTCCATGGTCACCGCGCGTGAGGACGTGGTCGGTCTCGACTCGTCGGTGATCCTCGCCCCCGAGGTCTGGGAGGCCTCCGGCCACGTCGCCACCTTCAGCGACCCGCTCACCGAGTGCACCTCCTGCCACAAGCGGTTCCGCGCCGACCACCTGGAAGAGGCGTACGAGGCCAAGCACGGCCGCATGCCGGCGAACGGCCTCGCCGACCTCAACTGCCCGCACTGCGGCAACAAGGGCGGTTTCACCGAGCCCAAGCAGTTCTCCGGCCTGCTCTCCACCCACCTCGGCCCGGCCCAGGACTCCGCCTCCGTCGCCTACCTCCGGCCCGAGACGGCCCAGGGCATCTTCACCAACTTCGCCGCGGTGCAGCAGACCTCGCGGAAGAAGCCGCCGTTCGGCATCGCCCAGATGGGCAAGTCCTTCCGGAACGAGATCACGCCCGGCAACTTCATCTTCCGGACCCGCGAGTTCGAGCAGATGGAGATGGAGTTCTTCGTCAAGCCCGGCGAGGACGAGAAGTGGCACATCTACTGGATGGAGGAGCGCTGGAACTGGTACCGCGACCTCGGCATCCAGGAGGAGAACATCCGCTGGTACGAGCACCCGGCGGAGAAGCTCTCCCACTACTCCAAGCGCACCGCCGACATCGAGTACCGCTTCAACTTCGGCGGCAGCGAGTTCTCCGAGCTGGAGGGCGTGGCCAACCGCACCGACTTCGACCTCGGCGCCCACTCCAAGGCCTCCGGCCACGACCTGTCGTACTTCGACCAGGAGGCCGGTGAGCGCTGGACCCCGTACGTCATCGAGCCGGCGGCCGGCGTCAACCGCGCCATGCTCGCCTTCATGCTCGACGCCTACGTCGAGGACGAGGCGCCCAACGCCAAGGGCAAGATGGAGCGGCGCGCCGTGCTCCGCCTCGACCCGCGCCTCGCGCCGGTGAAGGCCGCCGTTCTGCCGCTCTCCCGGAACCCGGAGCTGTCGCCGAAGGCCAAGGGCCTCGCCGCCGATCTGCGGAAGAACTGGAACATCGAGTTCGACGACGCGGGCGCCATCGGCCGCCGCTACCGCCGCCAGGACGAGATCGGCACTCCGTTCTGCGTCACCGTCGACTTCGACACCCTCGACGACAACGCGGTGACCGTCCGCGAGCGCGACACCATGAAGCAGGAGCGGGTCTCCCTGGACCAGATCCAGGGCTACCTCGGAGCCCGCCTCCCGGGCTGCTGACCGCGGGGGCGGCCCGGCTCCCCGGGCCGGCCGCCCGCCCGGTGAACGCACCGGCGCCCCGGTGCCCGCTGACGGCGGGTACCGGGGCGCGGTGCTGCTCGCCCGCCGTTCCCGTCCGCGGCACGACCGGTCCGCCGGTGCGGGACAATGGGAGGCCGCCCCTTCCGCCCCCGCCCCCGTACGGGGGCGGCCGGAACCGTACGAACCGAGGAAAGCCGCCCGATGACGCAGTTGCAGATCGGCCCGCACCCCGTGCAGCCGCCGGTGGTGCTCGCGCCCATGGCCGGAATCACCAACGCGCCGTTCCGCACGCTCTGCCGGGAGTTCTCCGGCGGCAAGGGCCTCTTCGTCAGCGAGATGATCACCACCCGGGCGCTGGTCGAGCGGGACGCCAAGACCATGCGGCTGATCCACTTCGACGGCACCGAGAAGCCCCGCTCCGTCCAGCTCTACGGTGTGGACCCGGCGACCGTCGGCAAGGCCGTCCGCATGATCGCCGACGAGGGCCTGGCCGACCACATCGATCTCAACTTCGGCTGCCCGGTGCCCAAGGTGACCCGCAAGGGCGGCGGGTCGGCGCTGCCGTACAAACGGCCGCTGCTGCGCGCGATCCTGCGCGAGGCCGTCGCCGGCGCGGGCGGGCTGCCGGTCACCATGAAGATGCGCAAGGGCATCGACGACGACCACCTCACCTACCTCGACGCCGGGCGGATCGCCGTCGAGGAGGGCGTCACCGCGATCGCCCTGCACGGCCGGACGGCGGCCCAGCACTACGGCGGCACCGCCGACTGGGAGGCCATCGCCCGCCTCAAGGAGGCCGTCCCGGAGATCCCGGTGCTCGGCAACGGCGACATCTGGTCCGCCGCCGACGCGGTGCGCATGGTGCGCGAGACCGGCTGCGACGGTGTGGTCGTCGGCCGCGGCTGCCTGGGGCGCCCCTGGCTGTTCGGCGATCTGGTGGCGGCCTTCGAGGGCGGCGGCGAGACCGCGGCGCCGTCCTTCGGGGAGGTCGCCGCGGTGATGCGGCGCCACGCCCAGCTGCTGGGGGAGTGGCTGGAGGACGAGGCGCGCGGCGTCATCGACTTCCGCAAGCACATCGCCTGGTACACCAAGGGCTTCTCGGTCGGCTCCGAGCTGCGCAGGCGGCTGGCGACCGCCTCGTCCCTGGCCGAACTGGACGAGCTGCTGGGCCGCCTGGATGCGGACCAGCCCTGGCCGGCCCACGCGGACGGACCGCGCGGGCGCACCTCGGGGCGGAACCGGGTGGTGCTGCCGGACGGCTGGCTGGCCGATCCGTACGACAGCGCGTGCGCCGGAGCCGACGCGGAGCTGGACACCTCGGGCGGCTGACGCCGCCGGGTCTCCGCGCGCCGTGCGCTGTGCCGCGCGCCGTGTCCCGCGCTATGCCTCGCGCCGCGGGGCCGCTCTCCGCACCGGGCTGACCCGGACCGGTACCGGGTCGCGCTCCCCGGGGGCGGGCTCCGGCTCGCCGTCCTCCGGGCCGAGCACCGCGGCCGCCTCGGCCGCGGCGACCACCGGGGACCGCACCGCGCGCGGTGCCGTGACGGGCTCCTCGTCCCGGGCGCGGTCGGCCGCCGTCAGCAGGTCGAGGGCGAGCGCGGCCGTCCAGCCGAAGTCCCGGCTGCCGCGTGCCAGTCCGCTGTGCGGGTCGACGTACTCGGCGAAGCCCGAGGCGTCGGCCGCGGTCAATGTCGCGGCGCGCAGTTCGTCGGCCCGTTCCACGGCGCCGTACTGCCGCAGCCCGCGCTCCAGCAGCCAGTTGATGTTGAACCAGGCCGGGCCGCGCCAGTAGCGGGACGGGTCGAAGGCCGCTCCGCGCAGGTCGTAGCTGGGCACCAGGCGTACCGTGCGGCCGAGGCCGAAGTGCGGGCCGGTGGCGGTGGCCAGCAGCCCGGCGACGACCTCGTCGGGCAGCCCGGGCACGGCGAGCGGCAGCAGCCCGGCGGCGCTGAGCCCGTAGAGCGGTTCGCCGCCCACCACGTCGTGGCCCCGGAAGATCTCCGCCTCCCGGTCCCACAGGTGTTCGACCAGGGAGCGGGTGAGGCGTTCGGCGCGGGCCCGGTGCTCCGCGGGATCGGCGCCGATGTCCGCGGCGATCCGGGCGAGGGCGTGCTCGGCGGTGATGAGGAGCGCGTTGAGGCCCACGTCCTCGACCGCGAAGGAGTGCGGCGCGTCATCGCGGTAGCCGTGGTCGCGGTAGTCGGCGGCGAGCCGGACGTAGCGGCCGTAGTCGAGGTCGGTGGGCCGGTCGGCGAGATCGCAGTGGTCGAGGTCCGCGCGCCGGAAGGTGCTGCGGCAGGCGGGTTCGACGCGTTCCAGCGGCGCGTCCCAGCAGGGGCTGTTGTCCATCCCCGACTCCCAGGGATGGACGAGGGAGACGAGCCCGTGGCCCCGGAGGTCGCGGCGCTCCACCAGATAGCGGTGCCAGGCGGCCAGCCGCGGGTAGAGCCGGGCCAGGAAGCCCTCGCGGGCGGAGGACTCCGGGTCGGCCTCGTGGACCAGCCAGGCGGCCAGCGCGTGGACCGGCGGCTGGACGAGGCCGGAGGTCTCGGTGCGGGCGGGAGCCCCGGCGCCGGAACCGGCCCGTGAGGAGCGCCAGAACTCGGGTCCGGGGAAGTAGGCCCCGGCCGGCACCTCCGGGTTGAAGACGATGTGCGGGACGCGGCCGTCCTCCCACTGCGCGTCGAGCAGCGTGGACAGCTCGCGCCGGGCGCGGCCGGGGGAGAGGTGGCGCAGGCCGATGGCGATGAACGCCGAGTCCCAGCTCCACTGGTGCGGATAGAGGCCGCGGGAGGGGACGGTCGAGGTGCCGGTCCAGTTGTCCGCCAGCACGCGCTCGGCACCGCGGCGCAGTGCGCCGGGGCCGGGCCGGGGCATCGAGGGTCGCGGGAGGCGCAGCTTGCCTGAGGGGGCGACGCTTTCCACGAGAGGCTCCGGGGCTCCGAATGGGGTGGGTTCCGACGCGAACGAACGTACAGGAGGGTTTTGTCCAGTCACAGGGCAAAAGTCTCACTGTGATGTGCGCCTCAGCCGGGCCCGATGGCCATCTCGCTCATACGAGCGAACGGCCGCCCTCCTGTGTCCATGTCGTGAGATGGGGTACTCGTAGGGTGCGTGATTCTCGCCACTGTGATCGGAGGTTCGCTCAGATGAGCGTTTTGCGGCGGCCTGCACCTCTCAAAGGGTGGCACTGGGTGCCACCCGGCTTGCCTTCAAGAGGTCGCGGAGTGCGTCACGCACCGTGCAACCCTCCCGACCGTCCGGTGCCTCACCGCCGGTTCCCCGCCCGTGTGAGTTCATTTCCTGAACGCATAACGATTCCGCCAGGAGGCGTAGCTCACTTTCGATCCCGTGGCAGATGCGGGGTTACAACCGGATGACCACCGAGTGGACGTACTCATCAACCTTCGATCTGGGTACGCTCCCCGCCGTCAGGGCAGCCCCTCCCCCGAACCGCTCCGAGGGGGAAACCCACCACGAGGAGTGCGAGATCCCGTGTCGGAAACCACGAACCCCCATGTAGCCGCAGCCGAGCAGCGGAAGTTCGTTTACGACTTCACCGAGGGCAACAAGGATCTCAAGGATCTGCTGGGCGGCAAGGGCGCCAACCTGGCCGAGATGACGAACCTCGGTCTCCCCGTGCCACCGGGGTTCACCATCACCACCGAGGCGTGCAAGGTCTACCTGGAGACCGGCGCCGAGCCCCCCGCCCTGCGCGACGAGGTGAGCGCGCACCTCGCCGCCCTTGAGGCGACGATGGGCAAGAAGCTCGGCCAGGCCGACGACCCGCTGCTGGTCTCCGTCCGCTCCGGCGCCAAGTTCTCCATGCCAGGGATGATGGACACCGTCCTCAACATCGGCCTCTCCGACGCCTCCGTCACGGGCCTCGCGCAGCAGTCCGGTGACGAGCGCTTCGCCTGGGACTCGTACCGCCGGCTCATCCAGATGTTCGGCAAGACCGTGCTCGGCGTCGACGGCGACCTCTTCGAGGAGGCCATCGAGGAGGCCAAGCAGGCCAAGGGCGTCACCGTCGACATCGACCTCGACGCCGGCGACCTGCAGCGGATCGTCGAGCGCTTCAAGGGCATCGTGCGGGAGGAGACCGGCCGCTCCTTCCCGCAGGACCCGCGCGAGCAGATGGACCTGGCCGTGTGCGCGGTCTTCGACTCGTGGAACACCGACCGGGCCAAGCTGTACCGCCGCCAGGAGCGCATCCCCGGCGACCTCGGCACCGCCGTCAACGTCTGCTCCATGGTCTTCGGCAACCTCGGGCCGGACTCCGGCACCGGCGTCGCCTTCACCCGCGACCCCGCCAGCGGCCAGCAGGGCGTCTACGGCGACTACCTGCAGAACGCGCAGGGCGAGGACGTCGTGGCCGGTATCCGCAACACCGTGCCGCTCGCCGATCTCGAACAGCTGGACAAGAAGTCCTACGACCAGCTGATGGAGATCATGGAGACGCTCGAAACGCACTACAAGGACCTGTGCGACATCGAGTTCACCATCGAGCGCGGCCAGCTGTGGATGCTCCAGACCCGGGTCGGCAAGCGCACCGCCGGTGCCGCCTTCCGGATCGCCACCCAGCTCGTCGACCAGGGGCTGATCGACGAGGCGGAGGCGCTGCAGCGCGTCAACGGCGCCCAGCTCGCGCAGCTGATGTTCCCGCGCTTCGACGAGTCCGCCGCCTCCGAGCAGCTCGGCCGCGGCATCGCCGCCTCGCCCGGCGCCGCCGTCGGCAAGGCCGTCTTCGACTCGTACACCGCGGTCAAGTGGTCCCGTTCGGGCGAGAAGGTCATCCTCATCCGCCGCGAGACCAACCCGGACGACCTCAACGGCATGATCGCCGCCGAGGGCATCCTGACGTCCCGCGGCGGCAAGACCTCGCATGCCGCCGTCGTCGCCCGCGGCATGGGCAAGACCTGCGTCTGCGGCGCCGAGGAGCTGGAGGTCGACACCAAGAGGCGCTGCCTGACCGCCAAGTCGCCGGACGGCAAGGGCCGGGTCGTCGTCGAGGAGGGCGACGTCATCTCCATCGACGGCTCCAACGGCAAGGTGTACCTCGGTGAGGTCCCGGTCGTGCCGTCGCCGGTCGTGGAGTACTTCGAGGGCCGGATGCACGCCGGCGCGGAGGACGCCGATGACCTGGTCAAGGCGGTGCACCGGATGATGGCCTACGCCGACCGCGTCCGCCGGCTGCGGGTCCGCGCCAACGCCGACAACGCCGAGGACGCCGCCCGCGCCCGCCGCTTCGGCGCCCAGGGCATCGGCCTGTGCCGCACCGAGCACATGTTCCTCGGCGAGCGGCGCGAGCTGGTCGAGCGGCTGATCCTCGCCGACACGGACGAGGAGCGCGACGCGTCGCTGAACGCGCTGCTGCCGCTCCAGAAGGCCGACTTCGTCGAACTGTTCGAGGCCATGGACGGGCTGCCCGTCACCGTACGGCTGCTCGACCCGCCGCTGCACGAGTTCCTGCCCGACATCACCGAACTGTCGGTGCGCGTCGCCCTCGCGGAGGCTCGCAAGGACTCCAACGAGAACGACCTCCGGCTGCTCCAGGCCGTCCACAAGCTGCACGAGCAGAACCCGATGCTGGGTCTGCGCGGTGTACGCCTCGGACTCGTCATCCCGGGCCTCTTCGCCATGCAGGTCCGGGCGATCGCGGAGGCCGCGGCGGAGCGCCGGACGGCCAACGGCGACCCGCGCGCCGAGATCATGATCCCGCTGGTGGGCACCGTCCAGGAGCTGGAGTTCGTCCGCGAGGAGGCCGAGCGGGTCATCGCCGAGGTGGAGGCCGCCGCCGGCGCCGA
This sequence comes from Streptomyces sp. MNU89, assembly GCF_020982505.1. Taxonomy (NCBI): domain Bacteria; kingdom Bacillati; phylum Actinomycetota; class Actinomycetes; order Kitasatosporales; family Streptomycetaceae; genus Streptomyces; species Streptomyces sp. MNU89. The sequence continues at coordinate 5,313,379 of NZ_JAJKLL010000001.1, forward strand.
CCTCAAGCTGACCATCGGCACCATGATCGAGCTGCCCCGGGCCGCGCTGACCGCCGGACAGATCGCGGAGGCCGCGGAGTTCTTCTCCTTCGGCACCAACGACCTGACCCAGACGGTGTGGGGCTTCTCCCGCGACGACGTGGAGGCCAGCTTCTTCACCGCCTACCTGGAGAAGGGCATCTTCGGCGTCAGCCCGTTCGAGACCATCGACCGCGACGGTGTCGGCTCGCTGGTGCGGAACGCGGTCGAGGCCGGGCGGGCCACCCGTCCCGACATCAAGCTCGGCGTCTGCGGTGAGCACGGCGGCGACCCGGAGTCCGTCCACTTCTTCCACGAGGTGGGCCTGGACTACGTCTCCTGCTCGCCGTTCCGCATCCCCGTCGCCCGCCTGGAGGCGGGCCGGGCGGCGGCGGAGAGCCTGGGCAGCGACAGCCGCTGATCCGGAGCACGGCCGAACCGGAGCCGGCCGCCGCGGCCACGACCCTCACCGGCGGCGGCCGGGCCCGGGATCCCCGGGCGAAGGGGGCGGTGCCTGTGCGGGGCGCCGCCCCCTTCCGCATGCCGGGGCACGGGCCGGGCCGCGGAGCCGGCGGCCGAGTGGGCGGCCGCGGGGGCGGAGGCGGCCGGGGCGGGCCGGGCGCCGGACCGATTGCCACCGCTAATTTCTCGCCCCTTTCCGGGGCCGGTTCCATGGCGTGTCCCGGGACGGGGGGAGAAATGTTCTGAAATTCAACCTGACCGGAAAGCGCATTCCGCACCGGAAGGGACAGGCCCGGACGCCGGGCCGCACATAACTGGACTCCCGCGGTCCGGCGAGCTCGAGAATCACCGGACCGCGGTCCTCCACCCCATCGGGCCCATGGGCGGTACCCAGCCGCCCGGAAACGGTTTCCGCACTGCCCCCACGACAGCCTCACAACCGTTTCCCGGAGCCCGACGGGTCCCACCCTTCCGTGGGGCGGCCGTCCCCCGCGACCCGTTTCAACTGTGGCCAAAAGCACGTGGTGACCCAATGTATGCAGGTGCATACTCGTCGGGAAGCCGGACGGGGGGATACTTGTGGGGGTTTGGTGCTACGCATCCATTTCACCGGACGCGACCTCGGGCGCATACGCATAGCCGCGCGCCCGGACGCCTTGTGGGAAACGGTTCTGAGTTTCCACCGGCTGCGCGACAAACGTTCCGCGGCGGTCTTCGGAGAATGGCGGAGGGAGACCCGGGCACGCTTGAACGGTGAAGGACGGCTGCTCGCCTCCCTGGTGCCCGTGCGCGGCTATTTTCCCGACTTTCTGACACCGCCCGAGGGTATTTGCGGGATGGAGCCCGCCATGGAGGCGCTCCGCGAGACCCCGGAGGAGCGCCTCCGCCGGGACCTCGGGCTGCTCGCCGCCGCCGGCGGCCACGGCCCGCACGGGCCCGCGCCGCGGCACGAGGGACTGGCCGCCGGGCGGCCCCGGGCCCTGGGCGATCTCATCGCGGCGCTGCGCGGCTACCACCGGGCCGCCATCGCCCCGTACTGGCCACACATCCGCGCGCAGATCGAGGCCGACCGGGCCGCCCGCGGCCGGGCGCTGCTCGACGGCGGCGCCGACCGGCTGCTGGCCTCGCTGCCCCCGGCGATGCGCTGGCGTCCGCCGGTGCTGGAGGCCGACTACCCGGTGGACCGGGACCTCCGCCTGGACGGCCGGGGCCTGCTCCTCCTGCCGTCGTTCTTCTGCCGGGTCACCCCGGTCGCCTTTCACGACCCGGAGCTGGCCCCGGTGCTCGTCTATCCGGTGCAGCACTCCGGGGAGAGCGCCGCCCCGGCACCGCTGCGGCCGTACGCGGCCGGGGTCGGCTCGCTGGGCAAGCTGGTCGGCCAGACCCGGTCCGCCGTGCTGCGCACCATCGAGGGCGGGTGCACCACCGGCGAGCTGGCCCGCCGGGTCGGCGTCTCCCCGGCCTCCGCCAGCCAGCACGCCAGTGTGCTGCGCGACGCCGGGCTGGTGGTCACCCTGCGGCACGGCAGCGCCGTGCTGCACACCCTGACGCCGCTCGGCGCCGCCCTCCTCCACGGCGGCGCCGATGTGCCCCCGCCCACGGCAGCCGCGGGCCTCCGGGCCGCCGCTACGAGCGGAACGGGCCGGTGATCTCGTAGGTGATGCCGCCGGAGGAACGGCCGCTGGTGCCGCGCTGGCTGGAGAAGTAGAGCCGGCTGCCGTCGGGGGAGAAGGCCGGTCCGGTGATCTCGGACGAGGACTGGCCGTCGACGCGCAGGAAGGGCGCCACCACGTTGTCCGGGGTGATGACGCAGATCTCCATATTGCCGCCGTCCTCGGCGACGTAGAGGTCGCCGGAGGCGGTGCGGGTGACGTTGTCGACGCCGGTGAGCGGTGTGCCGCCGCTCACCAGCGAGTCGTCGTAGGCCAGTTCGATGGTCTCGGCGGCCGCGTTGTACTGCCAGACGCGGTTGTCGCCCTTGGTGGTGAACCAGCAGGTGCCGTCGGCGTAGTGGCAGCCCTCGCCGCCGTTGAAGCGTTTGGCGCCCGAGACCTGGTTGCGGGTGGCGGCCGAGGCGCCGCTCGGGTCGGGCACGGTGGCCCAGGTGACGGGGCCGGAGGTGCCCGGCCCCATCCTCAGCACCTCCAGCGTGCCGGAGGAGAGGTCGCCCCACGTGGTGGGCCGGAAGCGGTAGAAGCAGCTGTCGGAGACGTCCTCGGTGAGGTAGACCACCTTGCGCACCGGGTCGGCCGCCGCGGCCTCGTGCTTGAAGCGGCCCATGGCGTCCCGGCGGACGGCCTGCTCCACCCCCCACGGGTCGGTCTCGTAGACGTAGCCCCGGTCGACCTCCTCGCAGGAGAGCCAGGTGTTCCAGGGGGTCTTGCCGCCCGCGCAGTTCTGCCGGGTGCCGGAGAGGATGCGGTGCGCGCCGGTGATCGAGCCGGACGAGGAGAAGCGCACGGCGCCCGCGCCGCCCGAGGGGTTGATCTCGGAGTTGGAGACGTAGATCCACCCGCTGCCGTCGGCGTAACAGGCTCCGCCGTCGGGGGCGTTGTGCCAGGTGTACGAGGTGCCGGAGACCTTGTGGCCGGACCGGGCGATCACTCTGCTGCTGAAACCGGCCGGCAGCCGGATGCCGTTGGCGTCCGCCGCTCGCAGGGCCCCGTAGGGACCGCTGCCGGGCTGAGCGGGTGCCGCGTACGCGGCACCGCGCCAGAGACTGCCGCCGAAAGCCGCGGCCGAACCGCCGATGACGGTGGTGCGCAGGAAGGTACGACGTTCCACGGATCCTCCCACCAGGATCGTGTCTGCCCCGCGCCGGACCGGACGCGGAGTCGGTGTCCGGGAGTCTGTGCGGCGGTAGTTGACTGAGCATCAACAAGCGGTGACGGGCGGGCGGCGGAGCGGGGACGACCGCGGCGGAACCGGGCACGGCTTCCCCCGCGGCCCGGACGGCACGCGGGCGTGGTGGCTCCCCGGCCGCCCCGGGCGCCGGGCCTGCCTCGCGGGCCGCTCCTGTCCCGTGGCGGGGCGGGACCGGAAAGAGGCGGGAAGCGGCGGGAAGGAGGGCGCGCTGCCGCCGCCTACACCGCCGGAGGCACGTCCAGGGCCGCGTAGCGGACGCCGGTGAGTTCCTCCGAGCGCTGCCACAGGCGTTCGGACGCCGCGTCGTCCAGCGTCCGCGCCGCGCGCCGCGCGGGCGCCGGTCCGCCCCGGGGAGGCATCGTGCGGCCGGGCCCGTAGAAGCCGTCCGGACGGACGTCCGGGGCGGTGGCCGCGTACAGCGTCGGCAGCGCGCCGGCCGCCGCGGGCTGGGCCAGCAGCCGGCCGCCGAGCCCCATCAGGCGCTCGGTCCCGCGGCGTCCCTCCATCCGTGGGCCCGCGGTCTGCAGATTGGTGGCGGCGTAGCCGGGGTGGGCCGCGGCGGCCACCATGTCCGAGCCGGCCCGCCGCAGCCGGCGGGACAGCTCATGGGTGAAGAGCAGATTGGCGCTCTTGGAACGGGCGTAGGCCGTCCACCGGCGGTACGGCTCCTCGCCGGAGGGATCGCCGGGATCGCCCGTGCCGGGCAGCAGGTGCATCGCGCTGGAGACGGTGACCACCCGTGCGCCCGGTGTCGCGAGCAGGGCCGGCAGCAGCAGGCCGGTGAGGGCGAAGTGGCCAAGGTGATTGACCCCGAACTGGGTTTCGAAGCCATCGGCCGTGCGCCGGTACGGCAGCGCCATGACACCGGCGTTGTTGATCAGCAGGTCCAGCCGCGCGGTACCGCCGGACCCGGACCCGCCGCTTCCGCCGTCCCCGAGGAAGGCGCCGGCGAACTCCCGCACGGAGGCCAGGTCCGCCAGGTCGAGCCGGGCGAGCCGGACCCGCGCGCCCGGAATCTCCTCCGCGATCCGGGCCTCGGCGGCCCGGCCGCGCGTCTCGTCCCGGCAGGCGAGCACCACCTCGGCGCCGTGCCGGGCGAGTTCGCGGGCCGTGACGAGGCCGAGGCCGCTGTTGGCGCCGGTCACCACGGCTGTGCGGCCGCTCTGGTCGGGGATGTCGCTCACGCTCCAGCGCCGCACGCCCTGCTCCTCGGATCGGCTGGTGGCGGGCCGCTCACACGGCCCGCCGTCAGCCTAGAGGGACCGCACCGGGGGCGCGACGGCCACGGTGCCGTTCTCCTCGCGCGCCGGTTCCGGCGCCGCCGCGGCCGTGCCCTGCCCGGGCACGCCCAGCCGGTGCACCATGGCCGCGCAGACCATCCGCCGGCAGTGCCCGACGGTGCGCTCCGCCCCGTTCAGCCGGACCCGGGCCGTGTGCCGGATGTCGGCGCTGGACGCGGCGAGCCGCAGCTCCAGGTCGCCGGGCTCCACGATGCGGCGGCCGTCGCGCGTGGTGTACGCGGCGAGGTCGGTGTGGAAGCCGAACCGCACCTCCGCGGCCTCGCCCGGCCCGAGCGGCACCCGCGCGTAGCCGATGAGGCGGTTCACCGGCCGGGTGGTCCGGGCCACCGGGTCGTGCAGATAGAGCTGGACGGTCTCGGTGCCGGGCCGGTCGCCGGTGTTGCGCACGGTGAGCCGGACGGTGGCCTCCCCGTCGGTGTCCAGCAGGACGGTCCCGTCGCCGTCGGCCGTGGAGGCCGCGGAGCCGTCCGCGGCCTCCACCGCACCGCCGGTCCACGCGAACGAGGTGTACGACAGGCCGTGCCCGAACGGGTAGAGCGGCGTCGGGTCGAGCGAGCTGGCCTCGTTGTGCAGCCCGAGCTGCGGGGCCAGGTACGTCCAGGGCTGGCCGCCGGACCCGTACGGCACGCTGACCGGCAGCCGTCCGGAGGGGTTGACCCGCCCGGACAGCACACCGGCGACGGCCGGCCCGCCCTCCTCCCCGGGGAAGAACGCCTGGACGACGGCGGCGGCCGGGGGCGTGCCGCCGGAGCGGCCAGGGCCGGCGTACCGGCCGAGGGCGTACGGGCGTCCGGTCAGCAGGACCAGCACGACCGGGGTGCCGGTGGACAGCAGGGCGTCCAGCAGCGCACCCTGCGCGCCGGGCAGTTCGAGGTCCGCGGCGTCGCAGCCCTCGCCGGAGGTGCCGCGGCCGAAGAGACCCGAGCGGTCGCCGAGCACGGCCACGCAGACGTCCGCCGCGCCGGCCAGTCCGACCGCCTCGGAGAGCAGGTCCTCCTCGGCGCCGAGGAGTTCCGCGGCCGTGGGCAGCCCGGCCCCTCCGCCGGAAGCGGTCTCCGGCTTGCTGAGGACGCCGCCGAGGGACGGGGAATCCGCGCCGGCGACGCCCGCGGCCACCGCGCCGGACTTCTCCGGCTCCGGCGGTACGCAGCCGGCGGCGTGCGAGATCTCCGCTCCGGGCAGGGCCTCCCGGACGGACTCCAGCAGGGTGGGGACCTCCACGCCCAGCGGCAGTTCGGGGTGCTCGACGCCGACGTGGCGGGGGAAGGTGTAGCAGCCGAGCATGGCGGCCGGGTCGTCGGCCATCGGGCCGATCACGGCGATCCGGGAGCCCGGGCCGTCGGTGAGCGGCAGCAGTCCTGCGTCGTTGGCGAGCAGCACGACGGACTCCTCCGCCAGCTGCCGGGCCACCGCCCGCATCTCGGCCGGGTCGAAGTCGACACCCGCGGCGCCCGGAACGGTGCCCGGCCGCAGGGCCGCCTCGCGGGCGGCGGTCAGCGGGGCCACGGCGCCCGCGGTATCCGCCGTGCCCGCGGCGTCCGGGGCGGTGTCCGCCGCCGGGCGGCGGGGCCGGTGACCGCGGCGGGCGGGCGGCGAGGGCGGGCGGGGCCGGGTCCCAGTCCGGGTCGAGGAGGCCGAGTTCGCACTTCTGCCGGAGGACGCGGGTGACCGCGCGGTCCACCAGGGACTCGGGGACGTCCCCGGCCCGTACGGCGTCCAGCAGAGGGGTGCCGTAGCAGCGGACGGCGGGCAGTTCCACGTCCACGCCGGCGGCCAGGGCCATCCCGGCCGCCTCCCGGGGCGAGCCGGCGACGTGGTGGGCCGACTCCAGGAAGGAGATGCCGAAGTAGTCGGCGACGACCGTGCCGGTGAACCCCCACTCGTCGCGCAGCAGTTCGGTGAGCAGCCAGGAGTCGGCGGCGGCCGGCACCCCGTCGATCTCGTTGTACGCCTGCATGACGGAGCGCGCTCCGCCGTCCCGTACCGCCAGTTCGAACGGCGGCAGCAGGACGTCGGCCAGTTCGCGCCGCCCGGCGGAGACCGGGGCGTGGTTGCGGCCGGCGCGGGAGGCCGAGTAGCCGGCGAAGTGCTTGAGGGTGGCGATGACGCCGCTGGACTCCAGCCCCCGCACATAGGCGGTGCCGATGGTCGCCACCAGGTACGGGTCCTCGCTGATCGACTCCTCGGTGCGGCCCCAGCGGGGGTCGCGCACCACGTCGAGGACGGGGGAGAGGCCCTGGTGGATCCCGGCGGAGCGCATGGTGGAGCCGATCAGCTCCGCCGCCCGGCCCACGAGCGCCGGGTTGAAGGAGGCTCCCCAGGCCAGCGGGGTCGGGAAGACGGTGGCGCCCCAGGTGGTGAAGCCGGTGAGGCACTCCTCGTGGGCGATGGCCGGGATGCCGAAACGGTTCGCCGCGGCGATCCGGGCCTGGGTGCGGGCCAGGGCCGCGGCGCCCGCCGCCGGTTCGAGGGGCGCGGTGCCGAAGGCTCTGGTGAGCTGGCCCAGTCCGTGCCGGATCAGGGCGTCGAGGTCCGCCGGCTCGTCGGACGCCGTCATCTCGTGCTGGAGAGGGGCGACGTCCTCGCCCTCGGAGTCGGAGCCGGGCCAGATGCTGAACAGCTGAGCGAGCTTCTCCTCCAGGGTCATCCGGGCGAGCAGGTCGCTGACGCGGTCCCCGGCGGACAGCGAGGTGTCCTGCCAGGGGCCTTTCGTCTCGGGGTGCATGGGACTCCTGTCCGGCGCATGAGGTGGGGGGCGGTGCCGTCTACTTGCCGCCGACGCCCATCAGGCCGCTGACCAGCTGACGGCGGGCGAAGAGATAGACGACGAAGATGGGCACGATCGACAGCACGACGGCCGCAAGCAGCGCCGGGATGTCCACCCGGAACTGGCCGACGAAGTCGTAGAGGCCGAGGGTCAGCACCCGGGTCTCCGGGGACTGGGTGAGGATCAGGGGGAACAGGAAGTTGTTCCACGCCTGGAGCGAGGCATAGACGATCACCGTGGAGATGCCGGACCGGCTGAGCGGTACGACGAGCTGCCGCAGGATGCGCAGCGAACTGGCCCCGTCCAGGGCCATGGACTCGTACATCTCCTCGTCGATGTCGCGCATGGTGCCCGCCAGGATCACGACGCTGACCGGCAGCGTGAAGGCCGCGGTCGGGAGGATGATCGCGAGCAGCGAGTCGTAGAGATGCATCTTGGTGATGATCAGATAGACCGGGATGATCACGGCCTGCGCGGGAATGGCCAGACCCAGCAGGAAGACCTGGAAGATCCGGTTGGACATCCGGCTGCGGGTGCGGACGACGGTGTATCCGATCGTCACGGCGAGCACCACCACGATGGCCGCGGTCGCCACGGTGACGATGGCCGTGTTGGTGAGGTAGGTCAGGAAGTCGCTCTCGAAGACCTTGCGGTAGTTGTCCAGGGTCGGGTCGCCCGGCACCGACAGCGCTCCGCTGTCGAGATAGTCGTCCCGGGTCCGCAGGGTGGAGGTCACCAGGGCGTAGAGCGGGACGCCGACGATGAGCAGCCAGATCAGGGAGGCGAAACCGGCCGGGTAGTTCCATCGCGGCAGCCGGAAGGACCGCCGTCCGGACGCGGGCCGGGGGCCGCCGTGCTCCGGTGAGCCGGTGGCGGGGCGCTTGGACAGCACGTCGGTCACATTCCCTCCCGGGTACTGCGCATGGCGCTGAAGCCGGTGAGTCGTACGAGGAGCAGGGAGATGCCGGTGGCGATGGCGACCAGGATGGTGGCGATGGCGCTGGCGTAGCCCATGTCGAACGCGTCGAATCCGGTGGTGTACATGAGGAACGGCACGATGGTCGTGTCCGTACCGGGACCGCCCTCGGTGAGGATGAGCACGGTGTCGAAGAAGGTCAGCGCACCGACCACCATCAGCACCGAGGAGGTGATGACGGTGTTCTTGAGCTGCGGCAGGGTGACGCTGAAGAACTGCCGGACGGTACCGGCCCCGTCCACGTATGCCGCGTCGTAGAGCGACTTCGGGATCTGCCGCGCGCCGCCCTGGTAGAGCAGCGTGTGGAACGGGATGAACTGCCAGGAGGCGACGAACAGCACGGCCGCGAAGGCGCCCTGGGGGTCACCGAGCAGATTGCCGTCGGGGAAGCCGATGTACGGGCCGATGTCGGCGATCAGACCGAAGTTCGGGTCGAGCAGTGACTTCCAGAGCAGCGCCAGGGCCACCGAGGAGGCCAGCAGCGGCAGGAAGAAGATCGCGGAGAGGACGGCGCGGTTGCGCTGCGGCCCTGCGGCCCAGACGCCCAGCAGCAGCGCCACCGGGGTCTGGAAGAGCCAGGACAGCCCGGTGAGCAGCACGCTCAGCCAGATGGCCTGCCGCATCTCCGGGTCCTCCCAGAGCCGGGACCAGTTGGCGCCGCCGGTCCACTCGGGGAGGCCGAGGCCCTGCCACGAGGTGAAGGACAGAGCCACGACCAGCAGCATCGGGATGATCGCGAAGAAGGTGAAGAAGAGCAGCCCGGGGACGGCCCAGCCGAGGCCCGGCCGCCCCGCGCCTGATGAGGCGCGGGACGGCCGGGCCCTGACCGCTCCCGTGGGGGGCTCTTTCACCGTGGTACCAGGGGTGGCGGACGCCGGCATGTGACTTACAGACCCTTCATCGCTTCGACGAAGTCCTTCGGCGAGAGCTGGCCGTTGAAGAGCTTCTGGATGTTGGTGAGCATGGGCTCCGCCTGCTGGGACGGGAGCGCCTGGTCCCAGGAGAGGGTGAAGTTCGGGGCGGCCTTGACCATCTCGTACTGGAACTCGGCGTACTGCGGGGCGTCGTGGGCCTTCAGCCGCTCCTCGGCGTCGGAGGTGGTGGGCACGTCACCGTTGGCGACCAGGTCCTTGACGTACGCGTCCTCGGCGGCGGTCTTCACGAACTCCAGAGCCGCTTCCTGCTCCTTGGCCTTGGCGTTGATCGACCAGTAGTTCGTCGGGTTGCCGACGACGTTCTTGGGGTCGCCCTCGCCGTCGGGGAGGGCCGGGAAGGAGGTCCAGCCGATGCCGTCCTCGGCGAACTTGGGCTGGTTCGCCTTCTGGTTGGCGTACTCCCAGCTGCCCATCAGGTGCATGGCGGCGCGGTCCTTGGCGAAGAGGGTGGAGGCACCGTCCTCGGTGTAGTTGACCGACGCGTAGTTCTTGCCGAACGCGCCCCGGTCCACCAGTTCCTTGATCTGCTCGGCCGTCTTGAGCACGGCCGGGTCGCCCCAGGCCTCGGAGTCGCCGTCCTGGATGCGCTGGAAGACCTCGGCGCCGCCGTTGCGGTCGAGCAGGTACTCGACCCACATCAGCTCGGGCCAGGCGTCGGCGCCGGCCAGGGCGAACGGGGTGACACCCTCCTCCTTGAAGGTGTCGACGAGGGCGAGCATGTCCTCCCAGGACTGCGGGGGCTCGGCGTCGGCCTTCTCGAAGACGTTCTTGTTGTAGAACAGGATCACCGGCTGCATACCGCGCATGGGGACGCCGTAGTACTTGTCGTTGACCTTGCCGGCGTCGACAATCGTGTCGATGAACGCGCCCTTGAGGTCCGGGTCCTTCTCGAACTCCGGAGTGAGGTCGACGAGCATGTCCTTCTCGACGAAGTTGGCGATGCTTCCGCCGCCCCAGTTGAAGAAGACGTCCGGGGCGTTGGGGGTGCCCATCGCGGTACGGAGCTTGTCCTGGTAGCTGTCGCCGGGGACCTTGGTGAGCTTGGCCTTGACGTCGGAGTTCTTGTTGAACCGCTTGACGGCCTCGTCCTGCACCTTGGTCGAGGCGTCTCCGTAGACCCAGACGTTGAGGGTCCCTTCCTCACCGCCTCCGGAGCCTTCGGGGCCGCTGCTGCCACAGGCGGCCAGGACGGACGAAGCGACGATCGTGGCCGTGACGGCGGCGATGGTACGGCCGCCTCTACGTGACAGGTTGTTCCGCATGGCACACCTTCCGGAAGCTTTCCGAAAATTATCGGTCGATGTTTCTGGAAGTTACGGATCCATCATGAGCTGTGTCAACGGCTGTAACGAAAATGGGATCGGAGGGTTCGTGCCGGAGGGGTTCGGGCGGCCCCCCCGGGCCGCCGTACGGGCACCCGAATGCCGGGGCATGGAGGGCCGGTTGACGGGGTGCCGGAAGGCCGGGCCGCCGGCGCGGTCCGCGGAACGGGTGCAGGGGCCACGGGGGTTGCCGGTTGCCTGAGGCTACCGCCCCGGCGCCCGCGTCCGCGTTCGCCGGTGCTTCCCGGTGCGGGTGGCCGAGGGGGTGTGTGGGACCCAAGTGTCCATTGGGGCTGTTTGGGGCTGCCGGGTTCGGGGGCCGCCGGGGTGGGCGGGATGCACAGGGCCGGCCCCGGGTCGGTGGTGCGGCCGGCGCGGGAGGTTCACGCTCTCCCGCCCTCACGGGGCGCCGGGGCGCCGAGGGCACCAGGGGCCCCGAGCGGGTCCGGAGGGGCGCCTGAGGGGCCCGCCGGCTGCGGGCCCGGGGCCCTGTGCCCCGGAGCCGCGGACCCCGGAGGGCGCCGGCGGCGGGACCGGCCGGACGGGCTGGACCGGCGGCGGGGCGGTCGGACGGGCTGGACCGGCGGCGGGGCCGGCGCCGCTCAGGACTCCCGGGCGGGCGCCGCCGAGCTGTGCCGGACGATCAGCTCGGTCGCCAGCTCGACCCGCGGGGAGTCCAGCTCCTCACCCCGGGCCTGGCGCAGCACCGTACGCGCCGCGACCTTCCCCATCTCGGCCAGCGGCTGCCGCACGGTGGTCAGCGGCGGCGAGGACCACCGCATCTCGGGCAGGTCGTCGAAGCCGACGACGCTCACGTCGTCCGGCACCCGCAGTCCCCGGCGGCGCAGCGCCTCGATCGCGCCCAGGGCCATCTGGTCACTGGAGGCGAAGATCGCGGTGGGCGGTTCGGGCAGGTCCAGCAGTTTCTGCGCTCCGGTGAAACCGGACTCGTGGTAGAAGTCGCCGCCCACCATGAGTTCGTCCACCGCGGGGATGCCCGCCGCCTCCAGCGCGGTGCGGTAGCCGTCCATCCGGGCCCGGCTGCACAGCAGCCGCATGGGGCCGCCGATGAAGCCGATCCGGCGGTGCCCGAGCTCCAGCAGGTGTTCGGTGGCGGCCATGCCGCCCGCCCAGTTGGTGGCGCCGACGGTCGGGGCGTCCAGGGCGGGGGAGCCGGCCGGGTCCACCACCACGATGGGGACGTCCAGCCGCCGCAGTTCCTTCTGGAGCAGCGGTTCCAGGGCGGAGGTCACCAGGATGACGCCGTCGGAGGCGCGGTCCCGCAGATTCTCCAGCCACTGCCGGGTGGCACCGGCCCGGCCGTGGGTGGCGGAGACGACCGTGCCCATGCCGGCCGCGTGCGCCACCTCCTCCACGCCCCGGATGATTTCCACGGCCCACGGGCTGTCGAGATCGCTGAAGACCAGGTCGATCAGGCCCGCCCCCTCGCGGCCGGCGGTGCCCCGCCGCTGGTAGCCGTGGCGGCGGAGCAGGTCCTCCACCTTGGCGCGGGTCTCCGGCGCCACGTCGGACCGGCCGTTGACCACGCGCGAGACCGTCGGGACGGAAACCCCCGCTTCCTGTGCGATCGCCGTGATCGTGACCTTGGGTCGCGACTGCCCGGCTTCGTCGACCGCCATGGAACCTCCTTGCACCACACCCGTTGACGGGTGTCCCAACCAGCTCTAGCGTTCCCGGCGCAGCCTCCGAAAACTTGCAGCATTCTTCCGGAAAACTGGAAGCGCGTGAAGCTGAGAGGGAACCTCATGAATCTACTGCGCGTCCGGAGGGCCGCGGTGGCGGCTCTCGTCACGACCGCCCTGCTCGGTGGTCTCGGCGCTGTCTCGGCCTCGCCCGCGACCGCCGCGGAGACCTCCGGAGGAGCCCACGGCGAGGCTCACCGCAAGGCCCACGGCAGGACGCTGAGCGATGCCGCCGCGTCGACGGGCCGCTTCGCCGGCACGGCCGTCGCGGCCCACCGGCTGGACGATCCCACCTACGCGCGTATCGCCGCCACGCAGTTCAGCAGTATCACTCCCGAGAACGCGATGAAATGGGAGTCGGTCGAGCCGGAGCGCGGCGAGTTCAACTGGACCGACGCCGATCGTATCGCAGACTTCGCGGATGCGAACGAGCAGGATCTGTATGGACATGTCCTGGTGTGGCACAGCCAGCTCCCCGCCTGGCTGAACGAGGGCGACTTCAGCCCGTCCGATATCCGTACCATCATGACAGACCACATCGCCACCGTGGCAGGCCGCTACAAGGGCCGGGTGGACCGGTGGGACGTGGTCAACGAGGCGTTCAACGAGGACGGCACCTTCCGGGAGACCATCTTCCACAACGCCATGGGCGAGGACTACATCGCCGAGGCCTTCCACGCCGCCCACCGGGCGGACCCGGACGCGAAGCTGTTCATCAACGACTACAACACCGACGGTCTCGGCCCCAAGAGCGACGCGACGTACCGGCTGGTCAAGAAGCTCCTGGCCGAGGGCGTGCCGATCCACGGCGTGGGAGTCCAGGGCCATCTGGTGCTCGGACAGCAGCCGGAGGACATGAAGGCCAACCTCCAGCGCTTCGCCGACCTCGGCCTGGACGTCGTCGTCACCGAGCTCGACATCCGCATGGAGCTGCCGGTCACCAAGAAGAAGCTGCTCCGGCAGGCCGTCGAGTACAAGGCCGTCACCGACGCCTGCACGGCCGTCGCCCGCTGCGAGGGCATCACCGTCTGGGGCTTCTCGGACGCCGACTCCTGGGTGCCGGGCTGGTTCGAGGGCGAGGGCGCGGCCTGCCCGTACGACGAGGAGTACCGGCCGAAGCCGGCCTACTACGCCATGAAGCTCGCCTACACCGTGGCCGGATGGAAGCACCACCTGCCCGGACGGCGCTGAGCCGCGGACAGCCGCCCGCCCCGCCGCATGGCTCCGGCGCGCCCCGGCCCGTGAGGGACCGGTGGCGCGCCGGACGCGTGTGCGGACGACGGCGTGGAGGGCGGCGGCCGCGGTGGTGCCGACCGTGGCGGTCTCAGCTCCTGCGCGCGGTGTACGCGGGCACGGCCACCGAGGCGTCGTCCAGGCACTGGCCGGTGGCCAGGTCGAAGCGCTGCTTGAGCAGCGGCGAGGCGACGAACGGCCGGCCGTCCCGCCCCGTGCGGCCGATCAGCCCGCGGGAGAGGACGTAGGCGCCGGTGAACGGGTCCTGGTTGCCGATCGCGTACACCGCGCCCGCCCGGTCCAGGAAGACGGCCGCCTGCCGCCCGTCCGGCAGCAGCACCGCCACCCCGCGGCCGGGTGTGAGGCCGGCGGTGTCGCAGACCGCGTGCCAGCGGTTGCCGACCAGCAGTTCGACACGGGTCGTGGTGGTGGTGGCCGTACCGGCGGCGGCCGGGGTGAGCCGGTCCAGGGTGGTCTCGGGTGCGAGCGTCATCGGGCGGAGCTCCCTTCGAGGGTGCGGACGGGGAGAACGGGGCCGGCCAGGATGTCGAGGTCCGGCTTGACCTGGTCGCGTTCGGGCACGAAGCGGACGGACGGGTCGGGGGTGCCCGGGGCGTTGACGAAGGAGACGAAGCGGCGCAGCCGCTCCGGGTCCTCCAGCGTCGCGCCCCACTCGTCGCGGTAGCCGGCGACATGGTCGGCCATCAGCCGCTCCAGTTCGCCGCAGATGCCGAGCGAGTCGTGCACCACCACGTCCCGGACGTGGTCCAGGCCCCCTTCGATCCGCTCCAGCCAGACGGAGGTGCGCTCCAGCCGGTCGGCGGTGCGGATGTAGAACATCAGGAACCGGTCGATGAGGCGGACCAGTTCGGCGTCGGACAGGTCCTGGGCGAGCAGGTCGGCGTGGCGCGGGTCGGCGCCGCCGTTGCCGCCGACGTACAGGTTCCAGCCGTTCGAGGTGGCGATGACCCCGAAGTCCTTGCCGCGCGCCTCCGCGCACTCCCGGGCGCAGCCGGAGACGGCGGACTTCAGCTTGTGCGGCGAGCGCAGGCCCCGGTAGCGCAGCTCCAGTTCGATGGCCATCCGGACCGAGTCCTGCACGCCGTAGCGGCACCAGGTCTGCCCGACGCAGGACTTCACGGTGCGCAGCGCCTTGCCGTACGCGTGCCCGGACTCGAAGCCCGCGTCGACCAGCCGGGCCCAGATCTGCGGGAGCCGGTCCACGCTGGCGCCGAACAGGTCGATCCGCTGCCCGCCGGTGATCTTCGTGTAGAGCCCGAAGTCGCGGGCCACCTCGCCGATCACGATCAGCTTCTCCGGGGTGATCTCACCGCCGGGGATGCGCGGGACGACCGAGTAGGAGCCGTTGCGCTGGATGTTGGCGAGGAAGTGGTCGTTGGTGTCCTGGAGGGCGGCCTGCTCGCCGTCCAGGACGTAGCCGTCGGCACCGATGGAGGGGGCGAGGGAGGCGATGATCGAGGCCACGGTCGGCTTGCAGATCTCGCAGCCGTCGCCGCCGCGCGCCTCCTCACGGCCGTGCTCGTCGAGCACCTGTGCGTACGAGGTCAGCTGCCGCACCCGGACGATCTCGTACAGCTCGGCGCGGGTGTGCGCGAAGCAGCCGCAGAGGCCCTTGTCGACGCTGACGCCCTGGGCCTCCAGCTCGTGGTTGACGAGCGTGGTGAGCACCTTGACGCAGCTGCCGCAGCCGGTGCCGGCCTTGGTGCACTTCTTGACCTCGGGCACCGTGCCGCAGTTGTGCTCGGTGACGGCTCCGCGGATGCTGCCCTT
Source organism: Streptomyces sp. MNU89 (assembly GCF_020982505.1). Taxonomy (NCBI): domain Bacteria; kingdom Bacillati; phylum Actinomycetota; class Actinomycetes; order Kitasatosporales; family Streptomycetaceae; genus Streptomyces; species Streptomyces sp. MNU89. The sequence goes on from NZ_JAJKLL010000001.1 coordinate 5,328,752, forward strand.
GGTGACGTTGTGGCAGCTGCAGATGACGGCCTCGTCGGGCAGCGCGGACGGCCCCAGCGCGACCGGCGCCCCGGCCCCCGCGGGCAGCACGAGCTGCTCGGGCGGCACCGGCGGCACGGACCCGGTGAGCGGGCGCAGCATGCCGTAGGCGTCGGCGTCGCCGACCAGGACGCCGCCGAGCAGCGCACCGTCGGGGCCGACGACCAGCTTCTTGTAGACGCCGGAGCGGGAGTCGGAGTAGACGACGTCGAGGCAGCCCTCGGCGGTGCCGTGCGCGTCGCCGAAGCTCGCCACGTCCACCCCGAGCAGCTTGAGCTTGGTGGAGGTGTCGGCGCCGGTGAAGGCGGCCTCCGCGCCGGCGATGGCGGCGGCGGCGGTCTCGGCCATCTCGTAGCCGGGGGCGACCAGGCCGTAGACCCTGCCGTCGGCGGCCAGGGCGCACTCGCCGATGGCGTAGACCGCCGGGTCGGAGGTGCGGCAGCTCTCGTCGACGGTGATGCCGCCGCGCTCGCCGACCGCCAGGCCGCAGTCCCGGGCGAGCTGGTCGCGGGGGCGGATGCCGGCGGAGAACACGACGAGGTCGGCGGCGAGCACGGAGCCGTCGGAGAGGGCCATGCCGGTGACGGAGCCGCCGTCGCCGGTGGTGATCTCCCGGGTGCCGACGCCGGTGTGCACCTCGACGCCCATGTCCTCGATGGTGCGGCGGAGCGCGGTGCCGCCGCCCTCGTCCACCTGGACGGGCATCAGCCGGGGCGCGAACTCCACGACGTGCGTCTCCAGGCCGAGGCCCTTGAGCGCCCCGGCGGCCTCCAGGCCGAGCAGGCCGCCGCCGACGACCGCGCCGGTGCGGGAGTTCTTCGCGTACTCCTCGATGGCGAGCAGGTCCTCGATGGTGCGGTAGACGAAGCAGCCCTCGGCGTCCTTGCCGGGCACCGGCGGGACGAAGGGGTACGAGCCGGTGGCGAGCACGAGGGTGTCGTACCGGAGCGTGCGCCCGGCGCGCGAGGTGACGGTGCGCGCCTCGCGGTCGACGGCCACGGCCGGGTCGCCGAGGTGGAACTCGATGCCGTGCTTCTCCATGAACTCCGGCTCGGCGAGCGCCAGGTCCTCCGGGGCGCGGCCGGAGAAGTACGAGGTGAGCTGGACCCGGTCGTAGGCGGCGCGGGGTTCCTCGCAGAACACGGCGATGTGGGCGCGCTCCGTCAGCCCGCGGTCGGCGAGGGCCTCCAGGAAGCGCTGGCCGACCATGCCATGGCCGACGAGGACGATGGTGGGACGGCCGGTGCCGTCGGTGCCCGGGGCGGTGCCCGCGGTCGCGGCGAACGTCCCGTTCACGCCGTTCACGCGGTTGAGGCGGGGGGTCCGGTCGGGTGCCATCTCAGCGACCTCCGTCATCGGTGAGCAGATGGAGCAGGGGAGCGGAGGGCAGCGGCTCGTCGCCCTCCCAGGTGCGGGCGAGCGCGCCGACAGTGCCGAGATCGCCGAGAAGGATTCCGCCGACAAGCCGGTCGCCGCGGACGACGACCTTGCGGTACGCGCCGCGCGTGGCGTCGGAGAGATGGATGACGTCGTCCCCGGGGGCGGGGGTGGTCTCGCCGAAGGCGGCGAGGTCGAGAGGGCCGGCGGCTGCGCCGGCTCCGGAGTCGTCCGCCGCGGGGCCGGTGGTGCCGGATCCCGGCGCGGCGGCGAGCGCGGTGGCCGCGGTGGCCGCGGCGTCCCCGGCGGCAGCGGTGGCGGCCCCGGCGGTGACGGGCTGCGGCTCCGGGCGCCGCGGATCCGGGCGAAGGGCGGACAGGTCACCGTCGTCCGCCGGGACCGGTACCGGGACCGTCCGGCCGGTGGCGGCGGCGCCGTTGCCGCCACCACCGGCCGGCAGCGGGCCGGACCAGGCCGGCAGGCTGAGCCGGGTCAGGGCGCGGGTGCCGCGGTAGCGCGGGGCAGGACCGCCCGCGGCTCCGGCCAGCACCCCGGCCAGGACGTCGGCCTGCTCCTGCGCGGCCCCGGCCAGTCCGTAGACGATGCCGTCGTGCTCGGCGCAGTCGCCGATGGCGTGGACGCGGGGGTCGGCGGTGCGCAGTTCGTCGTCGACGACGATGCCGCGCGCGACCTTCAGCCCGGCCGCCAGCGCGAGGCCCGTGCGGGGCCGCACCCCGCAGGCGAGGACGACGATCTCGGCGTCGAGCCGGAAACCGTCGGCGAGCTCCACGGCGGTCACCTCGCGGGCGGACGAGCCGCCGTCCCGGGTGACGCTCCGGGTGCGCAGCCCGCGGACCCGGCACTCGGTGTGCACCTCCACGCCCAGCGCCTCCAGGTGGCCGCGCAGCATGCCCGAGGCGTCGGCGTCGAGCTGGCGTTCCATGAGGTGCTCGCCCTGCTGCGCCAGTACCACCTGCGCGCCGCACCGGGCGAGGGCCCGTGCGGCGGAGACGCCGAGCAGCCCGCCGCCGATCACCACGGCGCGCACGCCGGGGCGCACGGCCTCGGCGAGCGCCCGGCAGTCGTCGAGGGTGCGGAAGGGGTGCACCCCGGCCGGCAGATCGCGGCCGTCGGGCTCGAACAGGCCGCGCAGGGGCGGCAGTACGGGGTTGGAGCCGGTGGCCAGCACCAGCGCGTCGTACGGCACGCTCTGCCCGTCGTCGCACAGCACCAGCCGCGCGTCGCGGTCGATCCGCACGGCGCGCACGCCGGTCAGATGCCGCACGGAGGCGCCGGGGGCGGGCAGGGCGATCACCTCGGGCCCGTACCGTCCCGCGAGGACGTCCGCGAGCAGGACCCGGTTGTACGGACCGTGCGGTTCCTCGCCGATGACGGTGACGTCGGTGCCGCCGGCGGGCGCACCGCCGCCGAGGGCGGTCAGCTGCTGCACGAGCCGGGCACCGGCCATGCCACCGCCGATCACCACAACGCGACGGCGGCCCGGGTCCCGGTCCGGCTCCTTGTTCGAGGTCATACGGAGAGCGTGCGCGGCTGCTGTTTCCCGACCGCATCCCCGCTGTTTCCCCCCGGCAACGCTGCCCTCAGCGGGCCCCGCCCCTCACTGTGAGCCGGATCGGCTCCCGTGGGGCCGCGGCCGGCCGGCGTGCGGCACCGCGCGGTGCACCGGTCCGCGGTCGCGGCAGGGGCCGCGCGGTCAGACCGCCGCCCTGAACTGCCGGCGCAGGTAGGCGTCGAAGACACCGGCACCGAACAGCCGGCGGATCTGGACCAGCAGCCGGGCGGCGGGCGTGATCACGTAACGGGTCCGCGGGCGCGCTCCGGTGGCGGCGCGCTCGATGACCTCGGCGACCGCCTCGGGCGGGGCGGACAGCGTACGTGACTGGAAGGACCGGGCCATCTGCTGGTCCATCGCGTCGTTCAGCCGGGTGTACGGGCCGGTCGCAGCGGCGGAGCCGGCCAGAGTACGGGCCGCGGTGCCGCCGAACGCGGTACGGATCAGGCCGGGCTCGACCAGGCTCACCTTGATCCCGAACGGTGCGGTCTCGAAGCGCAGCGCGTCGGTGAGGGCTTCGACCGCGTACTTGCTGGCGTGGTAGTAGCCCGCGACGGGGAAGACGAGCCGGCCGCCCATGGAACCGACGTTGACGATGCGGCCGTGCCCGGCGGCGCGCATACCGGGCAGCACCAGCTGGGTCAGCCGTGCCAGACCGAAGACGTTGGTCTCGAACTGGCGGCGTACCTCGGCCAGATCGGTCTCCTCGACGGTCCCGTACGCGCCGTATCCGGCGTTGTTGACCAGTACGCCGACCGAGCCGTGCTCGGCCTCGACGGTCTTGACGGCGGCGGCCATGGACTCCTCGTCGGTGACGTCCAGAGCCAGGGTGCGGGCTCCGGCCGCGGCGAGAGGGGCGAGCGTCTCGGGCCGGCGCGCGGTGGCGTAGACGGTCAGGTCCGGGCGGGCGGCCAGGCGCAGGGCCGTGGCCCGGCCGATGCCCGAGGAGGTCCCGGTGATCAGTATCGCGGTCGTGGTCATGCTGTCTCCTCGGAGTAGTGGTCCATGCCGGCGACGAACAGCGCGACGCCGTGACGCAGGCGCCGGACGGGGGCCTGTGGGTCGGTCAGGTCGGCCTCCAGGCCGCGGGCGAAGGCCAGGAGCAGCTGGGCCACCTCGTCCGCCCCGGCCTTCGGCAGATCCGGGCGGGCGGCGGTGATGGCCGAGGTGAGCAGCTCGCACATGGCCGTCTCGTAGGCCTCCAGCAGATCCGCCGACTGACGGGAATCGACCCCGAGCAGTTCGGCGGCGTGCGCCGGGCTGTCCCGCCACACCCCGGCGGTCAGCCGCAGCTTCACCTCCAGCACGCCGGTGAGCCGCTCGGCCAGGTCTCCCCGGGCCGTCGCCGCGGAACGGGCGTCGCTCAGCGAGGCGTCCAGCAGCCGGGTGGTCAGGCGGCGGAACGCGTCCTGCTTATTGCGGACGTACTGGTAGACGCCGGGCCGGGACAGGCCCGCCTCCCGGGCGATGTCGTCCATCGTGGTGCGCCGCACGCCGTGCCGGGTGAAACACGCATATGCGGCATCGAGGATCTGGTCGAGCCGCTCATCCTCCAACATGCTGACAATATTTGCATGGAATGTCAGTCTGTTCAACCCGGTGGCGGGGACCCGCCTCGCCGGGCCAGGGGTCCGGCGGTGGCCGGTTCCGGGCTTTCGTGCGGACGCACGTACGATTCCCCGGGTGGTGCGGTCGCCGGCGAAGCGCTTCCGCCGTGAACGGGAACTGCGGGGATGGACGACGTATCACTGGCGACCGTGGCCCTGCTGTGCCTGGCGGCCGTCTCCGCGGGGTGGATCGACGCCGTGGTCGGCGGTGGCGGGCTGCTCCAGCTCCCGGCGCTGCTCGTGGGGCTGCCGCACCTTCCGCCCGCGTATCTCCTCGGCACCAACAAGGCCGTGTCCATCGTCGGCACGACCGCCGCGGCCGTCACCTACACCCGCAAGGCCCCGGTGGACGTCGGGACGGCCGTGCGGATCGGGCTGGCGGCGCTCGGCGGCTCCCTGCTCGGGGCGTTCTTCGCCGCCGGCGTCGAGAGCGCGGTGCTCCGCCCGCTGATCATCGTCATCCTGCTGGGCGTGCTGGCCTTCGTCATGCTCCGCCCCTCCTTCGGCACGACGGTCCCGGTGAGCGGCCCGGTGACCCGGCGGCGCGTCCTGACGGCGATCCTCGTCGCGGGTCTGGGCATCGGCTTCTACGACGGCCTGGTCGGCCCGGGAACCGGGACCTTCCTGGTCATCGCGTTGGTGGCGATCCTCCACCTGGACCTGGTGACGGCCTCCGCCACCAGCAAGATCGTCAACGTCTGCACCAACTTCGGCGCATTGGTGGTCTTCACCGCGCAGGGCACGGTGCTGTGGAAACTGGCCGCCCTGATGGCCCTCTTCAACTTCGCGGGCGGCACCCTCGGCGCCCGTACGGCCCTCAAGCGGGGCAGCGGCTTCGTCCGCGTGGTGCTGGTGGTCGTGGTCCTCGGCCTGGTCGCCAAGCTGGCGTACGACCAGTGGCTGGGCTGAGAGGCTTCAGCCGGCGGACCCGCCGGCGGTCGCCAAGTCATGCGTGAGCAACTTGAGCGCCTGCTGGACAGTGCACGACTGCCGAACGTGAGGCTTCAGGTGGTGCCGTACTGCGCAGGCGCCCACCCGGGAATGACCAGCTCCTTCACCGTGATTTCCTTCGCCGAGCCCGGCGCGGTCGACGTGGTTCACATGGACACGACGTCAACTACGCTGTGGCTGGAGAGCGAGAGGGACGCCACGCGTCATGCCGCGCTCTTCGACCGCATCGCGCGACTGTCCCTGTCGCAACACGACTCACGCGCTCTTCTGGAAAGCATCCGCGAGGAGATTTAGGCCGTGCCTTCTTACGACTTCGTGAAGTCCACCTACAGCAGTGGGAGCGGGGAGTGTGTGGAAGTCGCGGGCAACGTCCCGGGCGAGGTCGCCATACGCGATTCCAAGACCCCGGACGGCCCGATACTCCGTGTCGCGGCCCCGAGCTGGGCCGTGTTCACCAGCGGCGTTGTGTCCGCCGGCCTCCGCTTCGGCGGTTGAGGGCAGGGCTGTGCGGGGCCCGGCGCCGTGGACCGTGGCAGCGGGCCCCGCACACGCAGTGGAGGTCAGGCGTCGCCGTTGAGCATGGCGGCGGTCAGGACGTCGCCGGCGACGCCCCAGCCGCCGTCGGCGACTTCGTCGACGAGGACGACAGTGGTGGGGCGGGCCCGCTCACCGTAGATCTCCGCGTACAGGTCGGTGGTGCGCTCGACGATCTTCTTCTTGTCCTCGGCGGTGATGGTGCCCGCGGGGACCTTGAAGTGGGCGAAGGGCATGGCTGGTTCTCCTTGGGCTGGTTTCTTCCGGGGCGCGGGAGCGTGTCCGGGGTGCGCGCCGCTTCCCTGCGGCAATGGGGCCGCTTCCCGGCCGGGGCCGGCGTGGTGTCAGAGGCCGGCGTGGGGCGTGAGCGGTGCCCTCACACCATGCCCCCGTTGGCCCGGAGGACCTGGCCGTTCACCCAGTGCCCTGCCGGGCTGGTGAGGAAGGCGACCACCTCGGCGATGTCCTCCGGGGTGCCCAGCCGTTCCAGGGGCGGGGCCTTGGCGAGCTGGTCGATCTGCTCGGGCGTCTTGCCGTCGAGGAACAGGTCGGTGGCCGTGGGGCCGGGGGCGACGGTGTTCACCGTGATGTCCCGCCCGCGCAGCTCGCGGGCGAGGATCAGCGTGAGCGCCTCGACGGCCCCCTTGCTCGCCGCATACGCGCCGTAAGCGGGGAACCGGGTGCCGACCACGGAGGTCGAGAACCCCACGAACGAGCCGCCCGCCCGCAGACGCCGCGCGGCCTGCTGGGCGACGACGAAGGTGCCGCGGATGTTGGTGCGGTGCACGGCGTCGAGGACGGTCAGGTCGAGGTCGGCGATGGGCGACAGAGCGAGCCGCCCGGCGCAGTTCACGACGACGTCCACGCCGCCGAACTCCTGCTCCGCCCGGTCGAACAGCGCGGCGACCGCGTGCTCGTCCGCCACGTCGGCCCGCCCGCCGATCGCCTGCCCGCCGGCGGCGGTGATCGCAGCCACCGTCTCCTCGGCGGCATCCGCGTCGCGGGCGTAGTTCACCACGACGGCCAGGCCGTCCCGGGCGAGCCGGTGGGCGACCGCCCGGCCGATGCCGCGTGATCCGCCGGTGACGACAGCGGTCCGTTCGGCCCCCGGAGGGGCATGGTTCGTAGTCATGTCCTCCACGATGCGCGGGACCCGCGGGCGGAACCAGGGGATGTCATCCCCTGTGTCCGCGGCCGGACGGCACGCAGAATGGGAGGCATGGGGTCTGCGAAATACACCAGCCGGGGGCCTTTCTGCGGTCGCGGCGCGGACGCATCCGCCCGGCCGACGTGGGACTGCCCCACGGGCCCCGGCGCCGCGTGCCCGGGCTGCGCCGGGACGAGGTCGCCCAGCTCGCCGGAGCATCGGTGGAGTACTACACCGAACTCGAACGCGGAGCCGGATCCCAGCCCTCCGAGCAGATGATCGCCGCGCTGGCGAGGGCGCTGCGCCTGACCGCCGACGAGCGCGACTACCTGTACCACCTGGCGGACCGCCCGGTGCCCGTGCCCGGCTCGGCCGGCTCGCACGTCCACCCCGGCATGCTCGACCTGCTCACCCGTCTGACCTCGACACCCGCACAGGTCATCACCGACCTGCACGTCACCCTCGTACAGAACCCGCTCGCGGTGGCGCTGCTCGGGGACCACTCCGGTCTCCGGGGTCCACGGGCCAGCTTCGTCCACCGGTGGTTCACCGAGCCCGACGCCCGGCGGCTGTATCCCGAAGCCGATCACCAGGGCCAGTCCCGCGCCTTTGTCGCCGACCTGCGGGCAGCCGCCGCGAGACGAGACGCCAGAGACACCGAAGCCGGCTCCATGATCAGCTCGCTGCTCGACGCCTCCCCCGAGTTCGCCGCCCTGTGGGCCGACCACGACGTGGCGTTCCGGCGCGACGACCGCAAGCGCCTCGTCCACCCCGTACTCGGCCTGATCGAGGTCAACTGCCTCAACCTGTTCAGCGAGGACGGCCGGCAGCGGCTGCTCTGGTTCACCCCCGCGGTCGGCACCGACAGCGCCGACCTCCTCGATCTGCTCGCCGTCATCGGCACCCAGGACATCAGCGAACCGACGCGCTGAAGCCTCCCCCTCGGGGCGGCCGCGTCATCCGGTGCGCGCGTTCCTGTGGTGGTGTGCGTTGACGGCCGGCGCGGGCCCTAGTCTGTTACCCGGCACGCACACCGAGCCCTCGGGGCCGGTCAGTTCGTTTCGGGCCGGCTGTCCGCCGTGCCACCCGCTTCCCGCAGTCCGGGGCGGAGCCTGCCGCCCGTCAGCCGCAGAAAGCGCACGCCGTGTTCCGCACCTACTTGTTGCCCGTCGAGGCCGCGGTCACCTGGTTCCCGCTCGTCGCCGCGGTGATCCTGGTGCCGGCCGCCGTCCGCGGATACCGCAGGCGCGGTCGGGCTGGCGGCTGGCCGGTTCTCGTGTTCTACAGCTTCGTCTTCTACCTGCTCGCCGCGCTGCTGCAAACGGTGATGCCGCTGCCCGCCGACACGGACGACTACTGCACCACCGTCCACTACGCCGCCGAGCCGCAACTGGAGCCCTTCGCCTTCACAGCGGCCATCTCCTCGGCGAGTGGCGGCATCTGGTCACCCGGCGTGCTGGCAGGTCTCGCCCCGGCATGGACCACCGTGCTCAACGCCGTGCTGCTCCTGCCGCTGGGCGTCTACCTCCGCTACCACCTGCGGCAGCGGCTGCTCCGTGCGACGTTCGCGGCTTTCGCCACTTCGCTGTTCTTCGAGACCACCCAGTACACCGGTCTGTGGTTCGTCTACGCCTGTCCCTACCGCCAGTTCAACGTGGACGACCTGATGCTCAACACCGCCGGCGCGTGCCTGGGGTGGTTCGCCGCCGGCCCTCTCATCCGGGTGCTGCCCGTCAACGACCCGGACCGCGAACGCCACCGCTACGCATGGCGCATCACCCTCACCCGACGGCTCCTCGCCTTCCTCACCGACTTGGCCGGCTGGCTCATCGTCTGGACGCTGGCCACCGGTCTGCTCGCCGTCGCCACCTCCTGGCCTGCCGGCCGGCACTACGCGCTGCCGGTCGGTGCCGCCCTCGGGCTGGTCTGGTTCTGGCTGCTGCCGGCCGTCTTCACGACCACCCCGGGCAAACGGGCCGTACTCCTGCGCCTCACCCGGCCCGACGGCACCAGGGCAGGTGCGCTGAGGCTCACCCTGCGCACCTGGATCGTCTACTGCCCCCTCGCCCTGGCCTGGACCGCCCTGGCCCACCACACGGCGTCGCTCGATCTCCCCGACCTCGCCGGCCGTCTGCTCCCGCACCTCGCCCTGCTCGCCGGTGTCCTCGTCTGGGGCGGCCCGGTACTGGCGGTCCTGCTGCGGCGGGACGAGGGGGCCTGGTACGAACGGTGGTCCTCCACCGTCAACACAGCCTTCCTCAGCCCCCGTGAATCCCCGGTTCCACCCCTTGGGGATGCCGCGGAGGCGCACTCTTCCGAGCGTCGCGTTCCCGGCGCCCACCGCTGACCGCCGCCCCGGTCCGGCGGAACGGGCCCCGGGTCAGGACTCCGTGGTGACGACGACGGCGTAGGAGCCGATGCCGGTCAGCGCGGCACCGGGGTGCTGGTCGTTGGCGCTGTGCACGGTCAGCACCGCTCCGGTGCCGGTGTCGATGTCGAGGTCCTGGAGGGTGCCGGCCTCTTCTCCCCGGGCGGTGAGGACGCGGCGGCCGACCAGGTCCTTGCAGACGGCGGCGGGGGCGGCGAGATCACCGTCGGCGTCCCGCAGGGCATCGGTGCGGGCCATGACCGCGTCGTGGCCGACGGCCTGGACGTTCTCCCAGGTGATGTAGGAGCCGGAACGGCCGGTCTTCTTCAGCCGCAGGGCGAGGACCCGCGGCGGCTGGGCGGCGAGGACGAGCCCGTCGACCCTGCCGATCCGGTGAGCCTCGGCCGTGTCCATGACCGGCAGGCCGGTGATCTGGGAGAGCAGCATCAGGTCTCCTGCAGGTGGGCGCGGAACGCCTGGACCATGCCGGCGAAACCGGGCAGGTCGTCGGCGACGAAGTCGGTCGCGGCGGCGGGGATCACCAGCGCCTCGCCGGAGACCGCGACGGTCTCCGCCAGCGGGACGTACACCGTGCGCTCCTGGCGGCCGAGTGCCTCACTGGAGGCGACCTGGTAGCCGGCGACGGCGGCCGTGGTCGCGGTCACCTCGATGACCACGTCCGTGACCTTCCCCACGTCCGTGCCGGCGTCGGTCAGCACCCGCGAGCCCAGCACGTCCCCGCCGCCCGCCTCACCGCGGTCGACGACCTCCTTCCGGGTCTCGAACGCCGCCTCGTCGCGGACCATCACCGCGTGAGAGCCCAGGGCGGTCACCGCCGTCCAGGGCAGGGCATGGCGCTTGGGGCCGGAGAACATGCCCCGTCCACTGAGCGTGAAGCCCGCCACCCGGCCCGCACCGCTCTCGAAGACGATGTCCTTCACCTGCGCGACCGCTTCGCCGGACAGCGTGACCACGGGACGTTTGCCGATCTCCGAGGCCAGCATCAGCGTGCTCATGATCTCCCCTTCCTGCCCGCCCGGCCGCGGCGCACCGCGATCACACCGCCGGACCGGCGCCGGGCCTGGACGCCCAGCATCGCCCCGATCACCACCACCGCCAGCACCCCGGCGATGACGAGCCACAGCCACCACTCCATCGCACACCTCCCGGTACGACGCCGGAAAGGCCGGCATCCCTCCTACCGGCATCCTGCCCGCATCTCCGGAGTACAGGCATGCGCCGTGGCAACGGCGCATCCGAACCCTCGGCCGGGAGACGGCTGACCGAGCAGGAGACGTGGCCGAGCCGGCCGCCTTCCCCCGGGCTTCGCCGGCTGCGGCGGTTCATGCACCGCGAAGGCAGGCACCCGCTCCACTGCGGTGCGGCCTCCGCCCGGCATTCATGTATCATCGGCGATGAACGATAGAGGAGGCCGTGATGCTGGACCGCGCTGACGCCGAGGCCTACGCGAGCTGGTTCGGGTGCCTGGCCGACCCGACCCGGCTGCAGCTGCTCCACCTGCTGGCGACCGCCCGGCAGCCCATGACCGTCGGCGCCCTCGCCGCCCGGGTGGGCGTGGGTCAGCCCACCGTTTCGCGGCATGTGCGGCGCCTTGCCGAGCTGGAGTTCGTGTTCGTCGAGCGTGTGGGCACCGCCAGCCATGTGCGGGTGAATCCCGACTGCCTGGCCGAGTTCCCCTCCGCCGCCGAGGTGGTCATGGGGCAGGCCCCGGTCAGGGCCGGCAGCAGGCGGCACACCCTGGCTCCGTGGCAGGCGGGGGGCGGGGATGCGTGAGCGGACAGCGGATGCCGCCGTGCAGTTCGCGGTACTGCTGGCCGAGCTCGCGGTCCTGATGACGGCCGTCGCGGTGCTGCTGGCATTGGGCGCCCGGCGCATCGGGGTGGCCCGGCTCCGGGAACGGCTCGGCGGCGGGCGGCTGCGCGGAGCGCTGAAAGGCATCCTGCTCGGCTTCGTCATGCCGTTCTGCTCGTACTCGGCGATCCCCGTGGTGGCAGGCATGGTCAAGGCCCGGGTCCAGACGGCCACGATCGCTGGCTTCCTGCTGGCCTCCCCGCTGCTCGACCCGGTCGTTGTGGCGGTGCTGCTCGCGCTGTTCGGCTGGCAGGCCACCCTCGGCTACGCGGTGGTGACCTTCGCTGCCGTGCTGCCGGCCGCACTGGCCGCGGACGCCGCCCGCCTGGAGCGCCACCTGTTGCCCGCCCGGGTGGCGGCCGGGCGCGCAGCACCGCCTGCCGGTGACCGCACAGCCGACGGTGCCCCTGTCTGCGGCACACCGGACCCGTTCGGCGACGAGACCCCTTGGCGGGGCGGACGCGCGGAGATCCGGCGGGCACTGCGCTACGCGATGGATCTGGCACGGAGTCTGGCGGTGCCGATGGTGATCGCGGTCGGCATCGCCACCGCGATCGTCGGTTTCGTCCCGCAGGACCTCGTTGCCCGCTGGGCGGGTTCGGACAACCCCCTCGCGGTGCCGGTCGCCGCCCTGCTGGGTGTCCCCTTCTACGTCTCCACGGAGGCGTTCCTGCCGATCGCCTCCGCCCTCGAGTCCAGCGGTATGGCCCTCGGTGCCGTGTTCGCTCTGGTCATCTCCGCGGCGGGAGTCAACATCCCCGAACTGGGCCTGCTCAGCCGACTGCTGTCGCCCCGACTGCTGGCCGCCTACACGCTTGCCGTGGTCGGCGTCGCCGTGGCCGTCGGATACCTCGTGCCCGTCGTAGTGCGGTGACAACCGCCGCCGCGACCCCGTCGGAACCGGAAGGCGCAGGGCTTGTGCCCCTCACGCGGCGTCGCACCGGAGTCGGACTTCCCCGCGGCCGCGCTCCGTGCGAGGAGGCGAGAACGGCGTGTGGGGGCCGGCTGCGCTCCGGTCGAGTGCGGACGCTTCCACCGGCCCGTCCCAGCGCTCCGTCGGCGCCCCTCAGTCGACCAGACCGAGGTGGGCGGCGCGGACGCCGGCCGCGAAGCGGCTCTCCACGCCGAGTTTGTCGACCAGTTGGGTCATCAGGCGGCGCAGGGTGCGTTCGGAGATGCCCAGGCGGCGGGCGATGCTCTCGTCCTTGGCGCCGGTGGCCAGGAGGGCGAGCACCTCGCGTTCCCGGGGGGTGTAGTCCCTGGCGGTCTGCGCCCGGTCGGTGGAAGGGCCGGGGGTGTGCGGGGAGGCGGCGGCCCAGCTGTGCTCGAAGACCTGGACGAAGCACGCGGCGATGAGGGAGCCGTGCAGGGCGACGTCTCCGCGGTCGCGGTCGGAGCCCAGGCCGGCCCACATGACGGTGAGTTCCCGGTCGATGATCAGGAGGTAGAGCGGAACGGAGGCGGCGACCCGGACCTCGGCGCCGGCCTCGGCCACGCTCTCCACATAGCGGGCCGCGCCCGGTCGGCGCAGCGCGCTCGCCGAGACGAGCAGCCGGCAGGCGGCGCCCCGGGCGAGCAGCCGGAGATCGGTGACCAGGCTCTCCTCCAGCACCTCCGGCTCGGGGAAGGTGGTGCGCATGGCCAGCAGTTCGTGCCGGGTCAGGGGATGGAACTCGTCGACGCGTTTGCGCAGTTGGTTCCGGTCGGTGAAGAACTCGACGGGCACGGTGTCGTGTCCGTGCAGCCGGGGAGGCGGCAGCAGCCGCGCGACGTCCTCCACGGCCCTGAGGTCGCGCTGCAGGGTCGTGCAGGCGCTCAACAGCCGTTCCCTGTGCTCGGACAGCAGTTCGGTGATGGCGCGCTCGGGTGAGCTGACGCCCGCACGGGAAGGATGGAGGAGACGGCGCTCGGTGAGCCAGCGGGCCACGTCCTCGGGCAGGGCCTCGGCTGTGGCGTCGTCGGCGCCGCCGGGGCCTTCGGGTTCCGCCCCGTCAGGCTCCTTCCCGTCAGGCCCGTTGCCGCCCGGGCCCGTCCCGTCCGGACCCGCGCCGTGCGGCACGCGGCCGGCCGGTGCCGTCCCCGGTGCGTCCGGTGCGGCGTCCGCCCGCTGCCGTACCGTCAACTGCCGCAGCAGCGCGGCATAGGCCGCCCGCGCCCGGGCCTCGGTGCCGCCGTCGGCAGGGGCGGGCGCGGCGCCGGGCGGGCGCTGTCCCCGTCCGGTGCGTGGGGCGTCCGACCGGCCGGCGGGCCGGTCTCCTCCGGCAGACATGTGCATGACGATAGGGCGCCATGCCGCCTTTGCCAAAAAGTCGGACGCCCTGCACCGGTGAGCGGTGACTGGCCGGGACCGGCCATGCCTGATCCGGCCGGGGTCAGCTCACGCCAACCGGCCTTAACGTGAGCCGCACAGCGCCGGGTCACCGGCGGTCCGGCGGTGTTCCCCAACCCTCCGGAACCGCCGACCGGCGTGCCGCGCCGCGCACGTTTTCCGGGAACGTGCGCGCCGCGGCGGCTCTTCCGTCCGTACGCGTGCCCGAGCCGTACGGGCGGCCCTCCGCCGTGCCACCCCAGCACGGACGCCTGCCCGGACTCCCACGGTCCGTACGGGTGCCGGAGGCCTCCCCACAGCAGCGGCGGCCACCCCTGCCGCCGCGAGACGAAAGGGTCTCTTCGCCATGAAGCGTTCCCACATCGGCGCACTGCTGCTCGCCGTGCCACTGGCCCTCACCCCCACCGCCGGCGCGGTCGCGGCCCCCGACGAGTCCCCGCCCCGCTGGTCGCCGTCCAGCAGGCCCCGCAGAAGCTGGAAGTGACGGGCAGCTACATCGTCACCCTCAAGGCCGGCACCAAGGCCAAGGACGTGGCCAGGGCCGAGGGCATCAGAACCCGGCACGTCTACTCCAAGGCCCTGAACGGCTTCGCCGCCAAGCTCACCCCGGCGCAGCTCACCGAGTTGCGCGGCAACGGATCCGTGGCCGCCATCGAGGAGGACCAGCGGATCACGGCCGACGCGACCCAGTACAACGCCCCGTGGGGCCTGGACCGCATCGACCAGCGGAACCGCCCGCTGAGCGGCAGCTACACCTACAGCCGCAACGGCTCCGGCGTCACGGCCTACATCATCGACACCGGCATCCAGACCTCCCACCCGGACTTCGGCGGCCGGGCCCGCAACGTGTTCGACGCGTTCGGCGGCAACGGGCAGGACTGCCAGGGCCATGGCACCCACGTGGCCGGTACGGTCGGCGGCAGCACCTACGGCGTCGCCAAGGGCGTGCAGCTCCGCGGCGTCCGGGTGCTCAACTGCTCGGGTTCCGGCACCACCGCCGGGGTCGTCGCCGGATTCGACTGGGTCCGGCAGAACGCTGTGAAGCCCGCCGTGGCCAACGCCTCGCTCGGCGGCGGCTACTCCTCGGCCATCAACAACGCGGCGACCAACCTCGCCAACTCGGGCGTGCACCTCTCCGTGGCGGCGGGCAACGAGAACCAGAACGCCTGCAACGTCTCCCCGGCCAGCGCCCCTGGAACGATCACCGTGGCGGCTTCCGACAGCTCGGACCGCAAGGCGTCGTTCAGCAACTACGGTTCCTGCACCGACCTCTACGCCCCCGGCGTGTCGATCACCTCGACGCGGATGGGCGGCGGCAGCACCTCGATGAGCGGCACGTCCATGGCGTCCCCGCACGTCGCCGGCGTCGCCGCGCTCTACAAGTCGGCCTACGGCGACGCCTCGTCGTCCACGGTCAACAGCTGGATCACCTCCAACGCCACGGCGAACGTCATCAGCGGCAACTACAGCGGCACCCCCAACCGGCTGCTGTTCAAGTCGAGCCTCTGACCCGGGGCCCCGGCCGGCGCCGCCGCCGCTGACGGAACCGGCGGCGGCGCGGGCCGCGGCGGGACCGTTCCCCGTTCCGTCCCCCGCTCCGCACCCGTGGCCGGCCACGGGAGCGCGCGGAGCGGGGGCGGGCGCCGTTGTTGCGGCCGGTCCGGTCCCGCCGGTTACGGTGCACCGCACTGGGTGAACGCACCGGGAGCACGAGGAGGACCCCGCCGTGGCCGAATTCCTGACCGTCATGACGACCACCGACAGCGCCGAGAAGGCCGAGGCCCTGGCGCGCGGAGCCGTGGAGGCGCGGGTGGCGGCGTGCGCGCAGATCAGCGCGCCGGTCACCTCCGTCTACCACTGGGACGGCGCGGTCGAGACGGCCCGCGAGTGGCAGGTGCTCTTCAAGACCGCGAGCGTCCGCTTCGGCGAACTGGAAACCTACATCCGGGGCGCCCACGACTACGACGTCCCCGAGATCATCGCCACCCCCGTCACCCAGGGCGGCGCCGACTACCTTTCCTGGATCGCGGCGGAGACGTCGTCCCGGTGAGCCCTGGGGAGACCCGGCCCGCTCCCGGGGACCGGCGTGCGCGGCTGCCCGTCTTCGTCTACGGCACCCTGCGCCCCGGCGGACGCCACCACACCCGCCTGCTGCGCGGCCGGACCGACCACGAGGAGCCCGCCCGGCTCCCGGGCGCCACGCTCTACGAGGGGCCCGGTTTCCCGTACGCCGTCGAGGAGCCGGGCGGCGAGGTCCACGGCCACCTCATCGCGCCGCGCGCCGCCGACTACGGCGAACTGCTGGCCGGGCTGGACGCCTTGGAGGGCTACACGCCCGGGGAGCCCGCCACCTTCTACGAGCGGTGCGCGCGGGATGTGCTGCGCGCCGACGGGCGGGCCGTGCGCGCCTGGGTGTACTTCGCGGCCGAGCCCGTGGCGCGCGGGCTGCGGGCCACCGGCACCCGGGTCCCCGGCGGCCGCTGGCCGCCCGAGCGTGCGGAGCGCGGCGGCTCAGCGCGCGGCTGAGGCCGGCGGCCGAGTCCGGGCGCGGCCCGGGGCGGCGGGGGAGCCGCTCGGCTATGGCCCGTCCGCCGCCTCCACCCGGACCGCGCAGACCTTGAACTCCGGCATCCGCGAGGTCGGGTCGAGCGCCGGATTCGTCAGGGTGTTCGCCCGGCCCTCGCCCGGCCAGTGGAACGGCATGAAGACCGTGTCCTGCCGGATGTCCCGCGTCACCCGGGCCGGAGCGACCGCCCTTCCGCGCCGCGAGGTGACCGCCACCGCCTCGCCCTCCGCGACGCCGATCCGCTCGGCCAGCCGCGGATGCAGCTCCACGAACGGCCCGGGCGCGGCGGCGTTGAGCTCGGCGACCCGCCGCGTCTGCGCTCCCGACTGGTACTGGGCGACCACCCGCCCCGTCGTCAGGTACACCGGATACTCCCCGTCCGGCTCCTCGGCGGCGGGCCGGTGCGTCACGGGGACGAACCGGGCCCGGCCGTCCTCCGTCGCGAACCGCTCCAGGAACAGCCGGCGCGTCCCCGGGTGCCCCTCGTCCGGGCAGGGCCAGAAGACGCCGTCCTCCTCGATGATCCGCCGGTAGCTGATGCCGGAGTAGTCCGCGGGGCCGCCCGCCGACGCGCGCCGCAGCTCCTCGAACACCTCTTCGGGATCGACCGGGAAGCCCTTCTCCCGGCCCATCCGCCGCGCCAGCCCGTGCAGCACCTCCAGATCCGACCGCACGCCCGCCGGCGGATCGACCGCCTTGCGGCGCAGGATGACCCGGCCCTCCAGATTGGTCGTCGTCCCCGTCTCCTCGGCCCACTGCGTCACCGGCAGCACCACGTCCGCCATCGCCGCCGTCTCCGACAGCACCACATCGGCCACCACCAGGAAATCCAGCGAGGCGAACCGCTCGGCGACATGCGCGGCGCGCGGCGCGGACACCACGGGGTTCGACCCCATCAGCAGCAGCGACCGCACCTGACCGCCCAGCGCGTCCAGCAACTCGTACGCGCTGCGGCCCGGGCCCGGCAGGGACTCCGGATCGACACCCCACACCCCCGCCACATGGGCGCGTGCCGCCGGGTCCACCAGCTTGCGGTAACCGGGCAACTGGTCGGCCTTCTGGCCGTGTTCGCGCCCGCCCTGGCCGTTGCCCTGGCCGGTCAGGCAGCCGTAGCCGGACAGCGGGCGCCCGGCGCGGCCCGTGGCGAGACAGAAGTTGATCCAGGCGCCCACCGTGTCGGTGCCCTTCGACTGCTGCTCCGGGCCGCGCGCCGTCAGCACCATGCCGGTCTCCGCGCCGCAGAACATGTCCACGGCCTCCCGGACCGCCGGCAGCGGCACGCCGGTGATCCGCTCCACCAGCTCCGGCCAGTGCGCCATCGCCGCCGAGCGGGCCTCCGGCCAGCCCGCCGTCCGCTCCGTCACGAACTCCTCGTCGACCCGGCCCTCGGCCACCACCAGGTGCAGCATCCCCAGCGCCAGCGCCAGGTCCGTGCCCGGGCGCGGCGCCAGATGGAGATCGGCCTGCTCGGCGGTCCGGGTGCGGCGCGGGTCGATGACGATCAGCTTGCCGCCGTTCTCCCGCAGCTCCCGCAGATAGCGCAGCGCGGGCGGCATGGTCTCGGCGAGGTTCGAGCCGACGAGGATGACGCAGCCGGTGCGGGCCACGTCCTCCAGCGGGAACGGAAGACCCCGGTCCAGCCCGAAGGCGCGCTGGTGGGCGGCCGCCGCCGAGGACATGCAGAAGCGGCCGTTGTAGTCGATCTGCGAGGTGGAGAGCGCCACCCGGGCGAACTTGCCCAGCGCGTACGCCTTCTCGTTGGTCAGCCCGCCGCCGCCGAACACCCCGACGGCGTCCGGGCCGTGGGCCGCGCGGGTGCGGAGCAGCCCTTCGGCGGCCCGGTCCAGCGCCTCGTCCCAGCCCGCCGGCACCAGCTCGCCGTCCCGGCGCACCAGCGGCCCGGTGAGCCGCAGCCGCGGGTCGAGCACGGCGGCGGCGGTACGACCCTTGCCGCAGAGGGCACCCCGGTTGACGGGGAACGCCTCCCGCTCCACCACCTCGGGCACCGCCCCGGGCCCGCCCGGCCGCAGCCCCATCCCGCACTGCAGGGCGCAGTACGGGCAGTGGGTGTCGACGGCGGTGCGCTGGGGCGGGGCGGCGGCTGCCGGAAGCGTGGCACTCATGCATGCCAGCCTGCGCCGCCCTTGTTACACCCCGCTCCCCGCCGGGTTACGCGCCTCGGACGGAGACCTCAGCGCGGCCGGCGGGCCGCCGTGAGGTGCTGGGGCGCGACGCCCCTGGTGGGTCCTCGCCGGTGCTCCGGCCGCCGTGCCCGCACTCGCGCGCGTGCCGGGTCCGCGCCCGCCCTACGGCGCCGGCGAGTCCGGGGACTCCGCCGAGGCCAGGGCCTCCCGCACGCCCGGCTCCCGCGGGCCCAGGAAGTGCGGGTCCGGGCGGACCGCGGCGTCCAGCGCGGCCTTCGCCGCCGCGAGGACCTCCCGGGCCCCGCCCGCGTACCAGGTCACGTCGCGTCGCTCGGCCACGCCGACGCCGTACGCGTCGAGGCCCGCCGCCCCGCACAGCGCCAGCGCCCTGCGGATGTGGAAGCCCTGGGTGACGAGCACCGCACGCTCCACGCCGAAGATCTTCTTCGCCCGTACGCAGGAGTCCCAGGTGTCGAACCCGGCGTAGTCGCTGACGATCCGGCCGTCCGGTACGCCGCGCGCCGTGAGGTAGGCGCGCATCGCGTCGGGCTCGTCGTAGTCGCGGGTGCTGTTGTCGCCCGTCACCAGCACCACCCGGACCGTGCCCGCCCCGTACAACTCGGCCGCCGCGTCGAGACGGTGGGCCAGATACGGCGACGGTGTGCCGTCCCGCAGGCCGGCGCCGAAGACGACGGCCACCGGGGCGGGCGGGACGTCCGCGACGGTCCGCACCCGGCCGGAGCCGGCCGCCGTCATCCACGTCATCGGCAGCAGGCCCAGCACACAGCCCAGTACGGCCGCTTGGACGCACCGTCGTCTGCCCCGGACCGAACCCGGGAGGCGGGGACGGAGAACCGGGGCCCGGGATCCGCGGGAACCGGGAGGGGCGGGACCCGGCCGCGGCGAGCCCGGACGGCGCGGGGTCCCGCTCTCCCCGGTCCCGCGTTCCCGGTCCCCGGTCCCGCTCTCCCCGTCCCCTGGAGATCCTCCGCCCGGCCCCGTTCCGCCTTCACCGCACCCCGCTCTCTCGCCGCCACCGGCCAAGCCCCGCACAGACGTACGATCACCACAACGCCCGGCGGGCGGGCACCGGTTCCCTCCGGACGAACGCCGGCCGCTCCCGCGCCCGGGCGGCGGAAGTGCCCCTCACAGATCCCACCTGCGCCGGTGAAGCAGCGGAAACCAGGCGTCATCACGGCGCAACGGCACGGCAACGAGCGCCCGGCAGACTCGTCGCATGACGGCGTCGACCCCGCACCCAGGCCCCCACGGCCGCTGCCCCGGCCCTCTCGACCTCGACAGCACGGCGCAGCTCATGCACCGGATCGGCAGCCGGCTCGGCACCGCCCTCCACTCCATCGGCGCCCGCGGCGGGCACCCGTACCCCGCACCCCGCCGCTCCGGGACCCGGCCACCCGTCCTGGTCGCCGTGGCGCACGGCAGCCGCGACCCCGGGGCCCTGCGCACGGTCACCGCGCTCCTCGACCGGGTCAGGGCGCTCCGCCCCGGTCTCTCCGTCCTCCTCGGGCACATCGAGCTGAACGAACCCCTGCTGCCGGAAACGCTGGCGGAGACGGAAGCCACCCTCCGGACGGGCCGCCCGGCCGCTCCCGGCGCGGGCCCCGGTGCCGGGACCGGGACCGGCGACAGCGGCGCCGCCGCCCACGGCGCCGTCCTCGTGCCCCTGCTGCTCAGTCGCGGCTACCACGTCAAGCACGACATCCCGCAGATCCTCGCCGACTCGGCCCCCGCCCTGCGGGCCGTCGTCGCCGCGCCGCTCGGCCCGCACCCCCTGCTCGCCGAGGCGCTGCACGCCCGGCTGACCGAGGCGGCCGGCGACCCCCGCGGCCCCGAGGGCGGTCTTGACGGCTATGACGGCGTGGTGCTGGCGGCGGCCGGATCGCGCGATCCGGACGGGGCCCGCGACACCGGCCGCACCGCGCGGCTGCTCGGCGCACGCCTCGGCGGCATCCCCGTGGTCCCGGCCTACGCCTCGGCCGCGGCGCCCACCGTGCCGGAAGCGGTCCGCGAGCTGCACGCCCGGGGCTGCCGCCGTGTGGCCGTGGCCTCGTACTTCACCGCGCCCGGGCGGTTCGCCGCCCTCTGCGCGCAGGCCGCGCCGGACGGCCTCGCGGCGGCCCCCCTGGGAGCGCACACCGCGATGGCCCGCCTGGTCCTGCACCGCTACGACGAGGCGCTCGCCGCCGCGGCACCACCGGCGGCCCGGACCTCTCCGGTCCGCGCCGCCGGCCCCGGTCCGGGCTCCGCCTCGGCCGCGTGACCCCGGGCCGGCCCGCCCCGACGACCGGGGCACCGCATGGCCTGCCGCCCGCCGGCTGCCGCCCGTCGCCCGCCGGACCGCACGCGGGCGCCCGGGCCCCGCCCGGCGCATGAATGCCGCCGCCCGCTGCGGATACGGTCACCGTATGAACGGCGAAGGCACACCAGCGCCCCTGCCCCAGGGGACCCCGGCGACTGCCCGGTCCCCGGCGGACCGGGGTTCCCCGCCCTCCCGCACCCCCGTGCCGGGATACGACCGGGCGGACGTCGAGCGCTGGTCGGCCGAGCCGGACAAGCGACCCGGCCGGACCGACTTCCAGCGCGACCGCGCCCGCGTCCTGCACTCCGCGGCCCTGCGCCGACTCGCAGGGAAGACCCAGGTGGTGACGCCCGGTATCGCCCAGGAGTCCGCGGCCGCGGGCGGCGCCGGAGCCGGGCCCGCCCGGACCTCCGCCTGGGACGCCAGCCCCCGCACCCGCCTCACCCACTCCCTGGAGTGCGCCCAGGTCGGCCGGGAGCTCGGGGCGGCGCTCGGCTGCGACCCCGATCTCGTGGAGGTGGCCTGCCTGGCGCACGACCTCGGCCACCCGCCCTTCGGGCACAACGGCGAACAGGTGCTCAACGACTTCGCCAAGGGCTGCGGCGGCTTCGAGGGCAACGCCCAGTCCCTGCGGCTGCTGACCCGCATCGAGCCGAAACGGTTCGTCCGCACGGACGACGGCGACCTGGTGAGCGTCGGCCTCAACCTCACCCGCGCCGCCCTCGACGCGGCCACCAAGTACCCGTGGCCGCGCGGCGCCCACCCCGCCGGCCCGGCCTCCCCGAAGTTCGGCGTCTACGAGGACGACCGGCCCGTCTTCGACTGGCTCCGGCAGGGCGCGCCCCCGCGGCGGCAGTGCTTCGAGGCCCAGGTCATGGACTGGTCCGACGATGTGGCGTACTCCGTCCACGATGTCGAGGACGGCCTCCACGCCGGCCACATCGACCCCAACCTCCTCCTCGCTGAGCCCGAGCGGCAGGACATCTTCCGGGTGGCGCTGGCCCGTTACGCGCCCCCGGGCGCCGAACCGGACGAACTGGCCGAGGCTCTGGACCGGTTGACCGACCAGGAGTGGTGGCCGCACGGCTACGACGGCTCCGCCGTGGCGCAGGCCCGGCTGAAGGACGCCACCAGCCAGCTCATCGGCCGCTTCTGCCTCGCCGCCGAGGGCGCGACGCGGGCGGCGTACGGCTCGGGGCGGCTGACCCGCTACGCCGCCGAGCTGGTGGTTCCCCGTGCCACACGCCTGGAGTGCGCCGTGCTCAAGGCGGTCGCCGACCGCTACGTCATGCAGCACCCCGAGCAGGAGCGCCTCCGCGCCGACCAGCGCGTCGTCCTCGGGGAGCTGGCCGAGGCGCTGAGCGCGCGGGCGCCCGACGGCATGGACCCGCAGTTCCGGGCGGAGTACGCGGCGGCCGGCGACGACCGGGCCCGGCAGCGGGTGGTCGTCGACCAGATCGCCTCGCTCACCGACAGCTCGGCCCGCGGCCTGCACGCCCGGCTCACGGCCCGGCCGGGCCCGCACGACGGCTGAGCGGCGGCCGGTCGGCGACGGCGGGCCGGACGGAGAACACCCGCCCGCTCCCCGCCCGGCCCCGCCCGCGACCGCCCTCATGGGTACGACCCGTGAAGGTCTGCCCCGCTCACGCCGCTTCCCCTTCACCCGGCACGCCCGTTGCGGGACGCTCGCTTGGGGCGGGACGCCCGGGGGACTATGAACACAGGCCCATACGCCGGTAGCGAGGAGGCATCACGTGGTCGACGCACATCAGACCTTCGTCATCGTCGGGGGAGGACTGGCGGGGGCGAAGGCGGCCGAGACCCTGCGGTCCGAGGGGTTCACCGGCCGGGTCATCCTCATCTGTGACGAGCGCGACCAGCCCTACGAGCGACCGCCCCTCTCCAAGGGCTTCCTCATCGGCAAGGAGGAACGGGACAGCGTCTTCGTCCACGAACCCGCCTGGTACGCGCGGGCCGAGATCGAACTGCACCTCGGCCAGTCCGCCGTCCACCTCGACCCGGCCGCCAAGACCGTCGGCCTGGGCGACGGCACCCGCTGCCACTACGACAAGCTGCTGCTCGCCACCGGCGCGGAGCCCCGCCGCCTCGACATCCCCGGCACCGGCCTGGCCGGCGTCCACCATCTGCGCCGGCTGGCGCACGCCGAACGGCTGCGCGGCGTCCTCGCCTCACTCGGCCGGGACAACGGCCACCTCCTCATCGCCGGCGCCGGCTGGATCGGCCTCGAAGTGGCCTCGGCCGCCCGCGGTTACGGCGCCGAGGTGACGGTGGTCGAACGCTCCGCCACCCCGCTGCACGGCATCCTCGGCCCCGAGCTGGGCGGCATCTTCACCGATCTCCACGCCGAGCGCGGCGTCCGCTTCCACTTCGGCGCGAGCCTCACGGAGATCACCGGCCAGGACGGCATGGTCCTCGCGGCCCGCACGGACGACGGCGAGGAGCACCCGGCGCACGCCGTCCTCGCCGCCATCGGGGCCGCTCCGCGCACCGCCCTCGCCGAATCGGCCGGCCTGGAACTGGCCGACCCGGCCTCCGGCGGCGGCATCGCCGTCGACGCCTCCCTGCGCACCAGCGACCCGGACATCTACGCCGCCGGTGACGTAGCCGCCGCGGCACATCCGCTGCTCGGCGGCCGGCTGCGCGTCGAGCACTGGGCGAACGCCCTCAACGGGGGCCCGGCGGCGGCCCGTTCGATGCTCGGCCGCGAAGTGGTCTACGACCGGGTCCCGTACTTCTTCTCCGACCAGTACGACGTGGGCCTGGAGTACTCCGGCTACGCCCCGCCCGGCAGCTACGACCAGGTGGTGATCCGCGGGGACGCGGGCCGCCGGGAGTTCATCGCCTTCTGGCTGTCCGCCGACGGCCGGGTGCTCGCCGGTATGAACGTCAACGTCTGGGACGTCACCGACAAGATCCAGCGGCTGGTCCGCGCCGGGCGGCCCGTGGACCCGTCGGCGCTCGCCGACCCCTCCGTACCACTGGGATCGCTGACGGAGCAGCCGGCCGAGTAGCTGCGGCCCCGGAGGCGGCCGGGGAGGGGACTGGCGGGGCGGGCCGGGAACCGTCCGCCCGGCGGCGCGACGGCCGGCGGCGTGGCCGGTGGCGGGAGCGCTGGAGTAGCGTCGCCCCATGGCGATCCCCACAGCCGTCACTCCGGTGGCGGAGATCTTCGAGCTGCGGTGGAAGGTGCTCCGCCCCGGCCTCCCCGAGGAGACCGCGGTGTTCCCGGAGGACTCGGCTCCCGGCACCTTCCACATCGCCGCGTACGACGGGTCCCGGGCGGTACGGGCCTGCGTCACCTTCTTCCCGGAGCCCCTCCCCGGCTCCGGCGGCCGGACGCCCGCCCACCGCTTCCGCGGGATGGCGAGCGATCCGTCGGTCCGGGGACGGGGCTTCGGCCGGGCCGTGCTGGCCGCGGGGATCGCCGAGGCCTGCTCGCGCGGGGCCGGTGCCGTCTGGTGCCACGGCCGCACCGGCGCCCGGGGCTTCTACGAGCGCGAGGGCTTCACGGTGGTCGGTGAGGAGTTCGAGATCGAGGGCGTCGGCCCGCACGTGGTCCTGACGAGGGCGCTCGGAGAAGGCGCGGACTGACGGCCGCCGGACGGCACCCCGCCCTCCGGCCCCGCACGGCCCCGCCGGGCGTGCCCCGGACGATCCGGACCGCGGGATCCGGCCGGAGAACCGGCCGGTCCGGGGTGTCGTAGCGCCACCGTAGACTTCACCGCGTGGCAGGCAGGATCAACGACGACGATGTGAAGGCGGTCCGGGACGCGGTCCCGATCGACGCCGTCGTGTCCGAGTACCTCCAGTTGCGGAGCGCCGGCGGCGGCAACCTCAAGGGACTGTGCCCCTTCCACGACGAGAAGAGCCCGTCCTTCCAGGTCAGCCCCAGCAAAGGGCTCTACTACTGCTTCGGCTGCCAGGAGGGCGGGGACACCCTCGACTTCGTGATGAAGCTCGACCACCTCTCCTTCTCGGAGGCCGTCGAGCGGCTGGCCGCCCAGGCCGGCATCACCCTGCGCTACGAGGAGGGCGGCTACAACCCGGGCCGCCAGCAGGGTGAGAAGATCCGCCTGGTCGAGGCGCACCGGGCCGCCGCCCGCTACTACACCGAGCAGCTCGACGGCCCCGAGGCGGAGATCGGCCGGAAGTTCCTCGCCGAGCGCGGCTTCGACCAGGCCGCCGCCGAGCACTTCGGCGTCGGCTACTCCCCGGCCGGCTGGGACCACCTCGTCCGTTTCCTGCGCGGCCGGGGCTTCACCGACAAGGAGCTGATCCTCTCCGGCCTCGCGCAGGACGGCCGCCGCGGCCCCATCGACCGGTTCCGCGGCCGGCTGATGTGGCCCATCCGCGACATCACCGGCGAGGTGATCGGTTTCGGCGCCCGCAAGCTCCGCGAGGACGACAACGGCCCCAAGTACCTCAACACCCCCGAGACCCCGCTCTACCGCAAGTCGCAGGTCCTCTACGGCATCGACCTCGCCAAGAAGGACATCGCCAAGGGCAGCCGGGCCGTCGTCGTCGAGGGGTACACCGACGTCATGGCCTGCCATCTCGCCGGGGTCACCACCGCCATCGCCACCTGCGGCACCTCCTTCGGCGGCGAGCACATCAAGATCCTCCGCCGGCTGCTGATGGACAACTCCGGAGCCGAGGTCGTCTTCACGTTCGACGGTGACGCGGCCGGCCGGAAGGCCGCGCTCCGCGCCTTCGAGGACGACCAGAAGTTCGCCGCCGAGACCTCCATCGCCATCACCCCCGGCGGTATGGACCCCTGCGAACTGCGCCTCGCCGAGGGCGACGAGGCCGTGCGCGGCCTGATCGACTCCCGCACCCCGCTGTTCGCCTTCGCGCTCCGCTCGATCGTCTCCGGGTACCACCTCGCCTCCGAGGAGGGCCAGGTGGCCGCGCTCAACGCGGGCGTGCCCGTGGTGGCGCGGATCAAGGACCGCAGCCTGCGTGACCGGTACGCCACCCGGCTCGGCGGCATGGTCGGCCTCACCTCCCCGGCCGAGGAGGAGGCCGTGCGCCGCCGGGTGCACGCCCTGGCGCGCAGCTACGAGCGCGGCGCGCCGGAACCGGCCCTGTCGGGCGCGGCGCCCGGCCGCGGTCCGCAGGGCGGCCGGGGCCGGCAGCCGGAGGCGCAGCGTCCCGCGGCGCCCCGGGGCCCGCGGCTGGATCTGCGCAGCCCGGCCCACCGCGTGGAGCGCGAGCTGCTCAAACTGGCGCTCCAGCGGCCCGACTTGGTCGCCCCCGTGTTCGACGCCTACGGAGCGGACGAGTTCACGGCCGCCCCGTACGCCACGGTGCGCGAGGCCATCGCCGAGGCGGGCGGCACGACCGGCGCGGACGACGGCTTCCTCACCCGCGCCCGCGAGGCGGCGCCGGACGACACGGTGCGTTCACTGATCACGGAGCTTGCCGTCGAGCCGCTGCTGACCCGCAAGGAGCCGGACGACTTCTACGCCGGCACCCAGCTCGCCGCCGTGCGGCTGGCCGCCGTGGACCGGCGGATCGGGCAGATCCAGGGCTCGATGCGCCGCTGCGAGGCCGGCGGCGACATGTCCGCGTACGCCTCCCTGCAGGAGGAGCTGTGGGTGCTGGAGCAGTACCGGCAGGACCTCCGGAACCGGGGCGCCGCCGCGCTCTGAGCCGGGGCGCGCCCTACTCCGCCTTCCCGCCCTTGCGCGCGGCCTTGTCGGTCATGTCGGCCGTGTCGGCGGCGGGCGGCGGTTCGACGTCCACCTCCGTGCCGAAGCCGCCGAGCTTGAGCGTCGTGGCGACGGTGACCCGCTCGGGACTCGCGCTCCGCCCCTCGCCCGGCGCGGAGGCGTCGACGTCGAGTTCCATCTTCTGCTGGCGGAGCCGCCCCTCGTCGTCCAGCCAGATGTGCAGCGGCAGGGTGTCGCCGACCGTGTCCCGCAGTGCCTCGCCCATCAGTTCGTTGTTCCGCACCAGCGACCGCACGTCCACGTCCACCTCGTAGTGCGTGGTCGCCGTGGAGCCGAGGGTCTCCTCGCCGATCCTCTCGACGTCCTTCTCGGTGATGCCCTTGGCGTAGGCGAGGGCGGCGGCCGGGTCGGCGATCTGGGCGCCGGTGCCCGCCTGCGCGCCCAGCTTCCGGAGGTCGTAGCTCATCCAGGTCTTGCCGTCGGGGAGTTGCTGCCGCTGCCCGGCGGGCGGCTTCTGGTAGACGACGCCGTCCACGGTGCGCTGCTCGATCCGGGCGCCCGGGGCCTTCAGGACCATCTCGCTGGTACCGCTCTTGAGGTCGATGACGCCGGAGCCGCGCATGACGGCGTCCTCCTCCCCGGTCTCGACCTCGGTGACCAGGGTGATCTCGGCCGTCCGGGCCTCCGCCGTCCTCTGGTAGGCGGCGGCGACCGTGCCGCCCTCGGCGCCGTCCCCGTCACCGCCGCCTTTCCTGTCTCCGTCCTCGTCCGTCCGGGCCGGTCCGGGCGAGGCGTCGGGGCTCGCCGCCCCGTCCTCGGGGCCGCAGCCCGCCAGCAGCCCGGTGACCAGCAGTCCGCCGGCCGCGACCGCCGTGATCCGAACGCGCTTGTCCGTACGCATCGCAGAGCCTCCCTGTGGATGTCCGGAAGACGCCCTCGCGGATCCGGCCGCGGCGCGTGCGCCGGTGGCGCGGCAGAGGGCGATCTGATGCCCTTTCGGCAGCGCGGCTACCCGGAGGATCACCCCTCCATGCGGGACGGGGGAGGGCGTCCGGACGTTCGGTTGCCAAGAGGGAGCGGAGGGTGACGGCTTCGTCCAGAAAGTGGGCGCAGGACCCTCGTACGGGGCATGTGCCGTGCCTCACACTGGTGTGCGGTGCCTGATTCCTCGGAGCGCGGCGGGTCCGGTCGACCGGTTCCCGGCCCCCGCGGATCCGCTCCTGGCGTACGGGACGGCCGGCGGCTGGGCCGCGGCCGTTCCGCCGTCGCACGCCGCCCCGACCCGGCAGCGATCCTCCTGGAGGCCGCCCCGTGCAGACCCATACCCTCAGCGGCACGGCGGCGGCCGTGTCCCCGCTGACCGTCCCGCCGCACCATCCCGGGGCGGCGGACGGCACGCCGCCCGGCGACTCCGCCGGTCCCGCCGACCCGGCCGAGGACACCGAACCGCCGCCGGACGGGGACGGGCCCGAGGACGTGTTCCCGGACGGCCCGCCGGGGGACGCCGGGCCGGAGAGCCCTCCCGGGCCCGGGACTCCCACCGACCCCGAGCACATCCCGGCCGGCGACCCCGCCGTCGCGGACGCCGAGCCGGACACCGTCCCGGAGGCCGAGCCGGACGCCGAGCCCCGCCCGCGCCCGCCCGCGCGGGGACGGCACCGCCCGCTCCGATCCCTCCGGCCCCTCCTCCGACCTCTTCCGCCAGTACCTGCGCGAGATCGGCCGCATCCCGCTCCTCTCGGCCGCCGAGGAGGTGGAGCTCGCGACCCGCGTGGAGGCCGGCCTCTTCGCCGAGGACAAGCTGAGCCGCTTCCCCGACCTCGACTCCCGGCTGGCCGGCGAGCTGGACCAGCTCGTGGTGCTCGGCCGGATGGCCAAACGCCGGCTGATCGAGGCAAATCTGCGGCTCGTCGTCTCCGTCGCCAAGCGCTATGTCGGCCGCGGGCTGACCATGCTCGACCTCGTCCAGGAGGGCAACCTCGGCCTCATCCGCGCCGTCGAGAAGTTCGACTACGCCCGCGGGTACAAGTTCTCCACCTACGCCACCTGGTGGATACGGCAGGCCATGTCCCGGGCCCTCGCCGACCAGGCACGCACCATCCGGGTCCCCGTCCATGTCGTCGAACTGATCAACCGCGTCATCCGGGTGCAGCGCCGCATCCTGCAGGAGCGCGGTCACGAGCCGGCGGCCGAGGAGGTCGCCGCCCATCTCGGCCTCACCCCGGAGCGGGTGGACGAGGTGCTCCGCCTCGCCCAGGAGCCGGTCTCCCTGCACGCGCCGGTCGGCGAGGAGGACGACGTGGCCTTCGGCGACCTCATCGAGGACGGCGACGCCACGTCCCCCGTCGAGTCCGCCGCCTTCCTGCTGCTCCGCGAACATCTCGACCATGTGCTCTCCACCCTCGGCGAACGGGAGCGCAGGGTCGTCCAGTTGCGCTACGGACTGGTCGACGGCCGGCCGCGCACGCTGGAGGAGATCGGGCAGATCTTCGGGGTGACCCGGGAGCGCATCCGGCAGATCGAGTCCAAGACCCTCGGCAGACTCCGCGAGCACAGCTACGCCGACCAGCTCCGCGGCTACCTCGACTGAGCCCCGCCGCCCACGGCCCCGCCGCCCGCCGCCCGTTTCCCCTCGGATCCCGGGCCGGCTGCCGGCGGCCACGACTCCGCAACAACCGGTCCCCGCGCTTGGACGGCCGGCGGCGGTGGTGTGGGGTGAGGGCATGAGACGCCGCAAAGCCCCCGCCTCCGTCCGCGCCTCGGCGGTCTGTGCCCTCCTGGCACTCCTCGCTGCCTGCGGCGGGGCGGCCGAGTCCGCGCGCCCGTCCGGGAGTTCCTCCGGCGGCGCCCCGGAGGACGGGGATCCGGTGGCCACCCCGACCGCATCCCGGCCGCCCGCCGAGGGCAAGGGCTCCGAGGATCCCGACGACATCAACGGCGACGGCCACCGCGACCTGCTCATCCCGGTGGGCGGCGGCACCGGGCCCGGCGAGCGGCCACCGCGCCGCGTGGCCGTCGTCTTCGGATCGGCCGAGGGCCCGGACCCCGTCACGCGGACCGTCCACGACCGCGCGAGCCTGGTGCCGCCGCCGCGGGACCGGGACGGGGAACCCCCGGGCGACATCACCCCGGCCGAGATCACCACCGCCGACCTGGACGGCGACGGCTACCCCGACTTCGTCACCCGCTACACCGACGGCCCCACCCGGCGCCCCGCCCTCGCGGTGAGCTGGGGCGGGCCGATGGGCCGGCCGGACCGCGCGACGGCACCCCGCCGACGCGCGTCCGCCCGGGAGGGAACGGGGACGCCGCGGGTCTGGACGGGGCGGTGCGCGGCGATTTCGACGGCGACGGCCACCACGACCTCGCGGCGCTGCGGCCGGACGGCACGGCCGTGGTCCTGCTCCACGGCCCCTTCTCCCGCTCCGGCGTCCCGGCGCGCACCGACACCCGTCCGGGCACGGACGACGCGAGCCGGCTGATCGCGGACGACATCGACCCCACGGGCGAGCCCCGCGCCACCGGCCTGCTGGTGCACCGGGGCGGTGACGGCGAGCAGGTCGGCGGCCTCTACTACGCGGCCCGCCGGGGCAGCGGCCCGGCCGCCTCGGGCAGGGAGCTGCGCAAGGGCAACGCCGTGGCCTTCGGCGACTTCGACGGGGACGGCCTCCGCGATCTGGCCGTCGGCGACGACGGCAGCCGCAACGACGAGCCCGGCTACCGCACCGAGGCTCCGGAGGTGCACGCCTCCCTCGCGGTCCATCCCGGCACGGGCGGCTCCCCGCGCACGGTGAAGCTCCCGGAGACCCGGAAACCGTACGGGCCGGGCGGCTACGGCGCGGCCGACCCGGACGGCGACGGCCGGGACGCGCTGCTGGTCGCCACCGACGACGGGGCCCTGCTGATCGACCTGCTCGACGGCGACGGCGACCGGCGCACGGAGGTGCTGCGCCTCGGCCCCGCCCGCGTGCCCGGCGAGCCGGGCAGGAGCGGCAAGGCGGGAAAGAGCCGCACGGTGCCCGCCGGGCAACGGGAGGCCCGCCCGTACGGTGCCGCCGACTTCGACGGCGACGGCCGGGACGAACTCGTCCTGAACTGGGCGGCCGGCCCTCTCTTCGGCCTCTACGGCGAGAACCCCACGCACTGGTGGATCACCCGGGGGACCGGCCCCGGGAACATGACGGCCTTCACGACCACGCCGTTCCCGGACGACGCCGGCGGCTGAGGAACCCGGGGCGGGGACCAATACGCGCCGCTCCCATCCCGACGTCGGTCCACCGCCCCCGTCAGTCCACCTCCGCGACCGCCTCCGCGAACTGTGCCGCGTACAGCCGCGCGTAGGCGCCGCCCGCGGCCAGCAGGCTCTCGTGCGTGCCCTGTTCGACGATCGCGCCGGACTCCATGACGAGGATGACGTCGGCGTCGCGGATCGTGGAGAGCCGGTGCGCGATGACGAAGCTCGTGCGTCCCGCGCTGAGCCCGGCCATGGCGTGCTGGATCAGCACCTCCGTGCGGGTGTCGACGGAGCTCGTCGCCTCGTCCAGCACCAGGATCACCGGATCGGACAGGAACGCCCGTGCGATGGTCAGGAGTTGCTTCTCGCCCGCGCTGACGCCGGTGCCGTCGTCGTCGATCACGGTGTCGTAGCCGTCGGGCAGGGTGCGGACGAAGCGGTCCGCGTGCGCGGCCCGTGCCGCCTCCTCGACCCGCTCCCGGCTCACCGCCCCCGGGTCCGCCGCCCCGTACGCGATGTTCTCCGCGATGGTGCCGCCGAACAGCCAGGTGTCCTGGAGGACCATGCCGATCCGGGAGCGCAGCTCCTCGCGCGGCAGGGCGGCGATGTCCGTGCCGTCCAGGGTGATCCGCCCGCCCGTCACCTCGTAGAACCGCATCAGCAGATTGACCAGGGTGGTCTTGCCGGCGCCGGTCGGGCCGACGATCGCGACGGTCTGCCCGGGCTCGACGGTCACCGACAGGTCCTCGATGAGCGGCTTCTCCGGCCGGTAGCGGAACGCGACGTGCTCCAGGGCGACCCGGCCGCCGCGCGCCGCGGACCGCCCGGGCCCCGCCGGGGACGGGAGCGGGGACGGCGACGGCCCGTCCGGCTCCTGCTCCTCCTCGTCCAGCAGCCCGAAGACGCGTTCGGCCGAGGCGACCCCCGACTGCAGCAGGTTGGCCATGCTCGCCACCTGCGTCAGCGGCTGGCTGAACTGCCGCGAGTACTGGATGAACGCCTGCACGTCCCCGATGGACAGCGCGCCCGAGGCCACCCGCAGCCCGCCGGCCACCGCCACCAGCACATAGCTGAGATTGCCGATGAACATCATCGCCGGCTGCATGATCCCGCTGATGAACTGGGCACGGAAACCGGAGCGGTACAGCGCCTCGTTCTGCTCGCGGAACGCCTCCGCCGACTCCCGCTGCCGCCCGAAGACCTTCACCAGGGCGTGCCCGGTGTACATCTCCTCGATGTGCGCGTTGAGCTGCCCGGTGGTCTTCCACTGCGCCACGAACTGCGGCTGTGCCCGCTTGCCCACGGCCGCCGCGACCGCGACCGACACCGGCACGGTGACCAGCGCGACCAGGGCCAGCAGCGGCGACACCCAGAACATCATCGCCAGCACCCCGACCACCGTCAGCAGCGCGTTGAGCAGCTGGCTCATGGTCTGCTGGAGGGTCTGCGCGATGTTGTCGATGTCGTTGGTGGCCCGGCTGAGCACCTCGCCGCGCGGCTGCCGGTCGAAGTACGCCAGCGGCAGCCGGGACAGCTTGGACTGCACGTCCTCCCGCATCCGGAAGACGGTGCGGTTGATGGCGAGGGCGGCCAGCCTGCCCTGGACGAGCATGAAGAGGCCGGCGGCGGCGTAGACGGCCAGCGCGGTCAGCAGGACGGCGCCCACCGCGCCGAAGTCGATGCCCTGCCCGGGGGTGAAGTCCATCGCGGAGAGCATGTCGGCGATGTTGCCGTCGCCCGCGCGGCGCGCGTTCTCCACCACCTCCTCCTGGGTGGCGCCCTCCGGCGTCCGCCGGCCGATCACCCCGGCGAACACCAGGTCGGTGGCGCGGCCCAGAATGAGCGGCCCGATCACGGAGAGCGCGATACCGGCCGCGCTCATCGCCAGCATGGCGTGGAGCACCGCCCGTTCGGGGCGCAGCCGGCGCAGCAGCCGCCGTCCCGAGCCCTTGAAGTCCATGGACCGTTCGACGGGGCCGCCCATCATCCGCCCGGCCGGGCCGGGCAGGGTGCCGGGGGCGGCGGGCCGCCGGGGTCTGCTGCGCGGTCACGCCGCGGCCTCCTCTTCGGTGAGCTGGGAGAGCACGATCTCCCGGTAGGTGGCGTTGCCCGCCATCAGTTCGCGGTGGGTGCCGGTGCCGACGACGCGGCCCTCGTCGAGGACGACGATGCGGTCGGCCTCGCGGATGGTGCTCACCCGCTGCGCGACGATCAGCACCGTCGCCTCGGCCGTCTCGCGCGAAAGAGCGGCCCGCAGCGCGGCGTCGGTGGCGTAGTCGAGGGCGGAGAAGGAGTCGTCGAAGAGGTAGATCTCCGGGCGCCGCACCAGGGCGCGGGCGATGGCCAGCCGCTGCCGCTGCCCGCCGGAGACGTTGGAGCCGCCCTGCGCGATCGGCGCCTCCAGACCCGAGCCGGTTCCCCCCTCGGCCGCCTCGGTGCCGAGCCGTTCGACGAACTCCCGGGCCTGGGCGACTTCCAGGGCGTGGCACAGCTCCTCGTCGGTCGCCTCGGGATTGCCGTAGCGGAGATTGGAGGCCACCGTGCCGGAGAAGAGGTACGGCTTCTGCGGCACCAGCCCGACCGTCTCGGCCAGCAGCACGGGGTCCAGCCGCTTCACGTCCACGCCGTCGACCAGGACCTCGCCCTCGGTGGCGTCGATCAGCCGGGGTATGAGGTGCAGCAGCGTGCTCTTGCCGCTGCCGGTGGAGCCGATCACGGCCGTGGTCTCCCCGGGCCGGGCGGTCAGGGTGACGTCCCGCAGCACCGTCTCCTCGGCGCCCGGGTAGCTGAAGCCCGCGCCGCGCAGCTCCAGCGTCCCGTGCCGGCGCAGGACGCGCACCGGATCGGCGGGCGGGACGACGCCCGGTTCGGTGGTCAGCACCTCCTGGATCCGCTCGGCGCAGACCTCGGCGCGCGGCACCATCATGAACATGAAGGTGGCCATCATCACCGACATGAGGATCTGCATCAGATAGGAGAGGAAGGCGGTCAGCGCGCCGATCTGCATGCCGCCGCTGTCGATCCGGTGGGCGCCGAACCAGAGCACGGCCACCCCGGCGACGTTCACCACCGTCATCACCAGCGGGAACATGAAGGCGAGCAGCCGGCCGGTGCTCAGCGAGACGTCGGTCAGCTCGGCGTTGGCCCGTTCGAAGCGCAGCCGCTCGTAGTCGTCCTTGACGAAGGCGCGGATGACGCGGATGCCGGTGATCTGCTCCCGCAGCACCCGGTTGACGGTGTCCAGCCGCTCCTGCACCAGGCGGAAGAGCGGGCGCAGCAGCCGCACGACCACGGCCACCGCGATCCCCAGCACCGGCACCACGGCCACCAGCAGGCCGGACAGCGGCACGTCCTGGCCGAGGGCCATCACGATGCCCCCGACGCCCATGATGGGCGCGGCGACCATCAGCGTGAACGACATCAGCACCAGCATCTGCACCTGCTGGACGTCGTTGGTGGTCCGGGTGATCAGCGAGGGCGCCCCGAAGTGGCCGACCTCGCGCGCGGAGAAGCTCTGCACCCGGTCGAACACGGCGGCCCGGACGTCCCGGCCGACGGCCATGGCTGTCCGGGCGGCGAAGTACACCGCGCCGATGGTGCACACGGCCTGGACCAGGGTGACCGCGACCATGACACCGCCGGTGCGCAGGATGTGCCCGGTGTCGCCCTTCACCACGCCGTTGTCGATGATGTCCGCGTTGAGCGCGGGCAGATAGAGGGCCGCGAGCGTCTGCGTGAACTGGAGCAGGACGATCAGCAGCACGGGTCGCCGGTACGGGGCGAGGCGGGAGCGCATCAGTCGGAACAGCACGGGAATCTCTCATCGGCGCGGGCGGTGGGCGGTGGGCGGAGGCAGTGGGACGGAGGCGGCGGGGCGGGACGGTCACGGGGCGCGGGGACCGGACGGGCGGACGGGGGCCTGGGGCGGGGGCGGAGGCCGGGCCCGGGTCGGGGCAGCCGGGGGCGCCGGTCGAAAGCGCGTCGCAATCCTCCGTCATCCGGCCTCCGAACGCTCTCGAATTCCGGCAAAGCCGGGCTGCTTACGCGCACGGCGTACAGAGGCAACCATCCGGCGGCCCGGAACCGTCTTCCTCAATGAGCCGGCCCCCCACAGACCGGGGCCCTGTGAGGCGGCGAGCGCCGCGAGCACGGCGGGCCCCGGAGCTACTGGCCCGAGTAGATGAACCCGGCCCAGTAATAGGGCGCCCGGGCCGTCCCGTCCTCCCTGGTCATCAGCGCCTCCTGCGCGGCGCGGAGCGCGGCGGCGGGGGAGAGGCCCCCGGTCAGCGCGGCGTAGAAGTGCCCCATCAGCCTGCCGGTCCACTCCTCGTCAACGCTCCACAGCGTGGAGATCACGCCCCGCCAGCCCAGCTGCAGGAAGGCGGCGGGGAAGCCCGTGCACTCGTCGGGCAGCCCGGTACCCGGCAGCGCCGTCTCGCAGGCCGACAGCACCGCCAGCTCGCCCCGGGCCGCGCCCGGTTCGTCGAGGAGCTCCCCCACGGTCAGATCCTCGTCGGCCAGCACGAGGGCGCTCTCCCGGGGCTCGAACATGTTGACGTAGCCGTGGCTGGAGACATGGGCCACCCGGGCCGTGCGCAGGGCCGAGCGCACCGCCGCGTGCCGCGCCTCCGCCCCTGCGAGCGTGCGGCACCGGGGGAAGGCGCCGAGAACGGCCGCGCGTTCGGACTCCCCGGCCCGGAGGGCGTCCGGCGTACCGGCGGAGGGGTCGTCGACGAACACGACCCCCGCGCCGTCGCGCTCCGTACCGTCGTCCAGCGGCCGGAACAGGGTCGCGGCGGTCGGTACGTACCGGAGGAGCAGCCGCCGCGCGGCTGGCGTACGGCCACCGGACGGCGCGGGCACCACCGCCGCGTGCAGGGGGACCAGGGACCACAGACCGCCGGGCACCACGATCACCTCCGCCGCGTCGCCCACCAGCTCGGCCAGCGGCCCGACGAGCGCTTTTCCGGCCCATCCGCAGAGCGCGTTGAGCTGCCGGCGCCACCGGCGGTGCGACTCCTCGGCGGGCTCGTCGCGGCGGTCCCGGTAGGCCGCCACATAGGGCTCCAGCGCGGCCAGCAGCTCGGCGGAACGGAGCTCCGGCAGGATCCGGGCGGTATACCGCCCCGCGCGGAGGGCGATCAGCGCGGTGCCGAAGCCGGTGGTCTGCACATGGACGAGTGCGCTGCCCTCGGGAAGCGGGGGCGGCGGCGCGGTGCCCCCGGCCCCCGGATCCGGCGGCGGCATACCGGCGGCCGTGCCGACCTCGCGCAGCAGTCCGGCGAGCCGGGCCCGGTCCCGGCGGTGCTCCTCCGCGCCGCGCAGCCCGGCGAACGGGTCGTCTCCGGCCTCCGCGAGGCCGGCGAGCCGCGCCCGCACCTCCCGCAGCTCGTCCGCGGCCCCGGCCGCACCGGCCGCGCGGGCCCGCCGGTCGACACTCTCGTGCGTCAGCAGCGCGGAGCGCAGCCGCAGGGCCCGGCCGCGCTCCAGCACGGCGGCCGCCTCGGCGGGCCGGTCCAGACGGGTCAGCGCGTACCCGGCCAGCCCGTACGCGGCCGTCACCTGGCGGAGCCGGCTCTCCAGGTCGGCGTCGGTCCGCTGCTCCGCCAGCAGCCGGCCGGCGCTCTCCACCGCCTGCCGCGCGGAGGCGGCGGTGGCTTCCCAGGACCCGCGCTCCGCCGACCGGACGGCCAGATCCAGCGCCGCACGGAAGGCGGTGCTCGGGGTGACGGAGTGCCCCAGCCGGATGGCGTCGCGGTAGTACGCGTGACCGCGCCGGCGGGCCCGCACCCGGGCCCGCCGCGTCCCCGCGCCGTCCGAGACGGTGAGCCAGGCCGCCGCCATGTGCGCCATCAGCGACGGAAGGCACATCACCCCGAGCCCGGAGCGCAGCAGCTCCCGGCCGTGCCCGATCAGCTCGCGGGCCGCCGCCTCGTCGCCGTCCCCGACCCGGGAGCCCAGCGCCTCCACCAGCGTGATCCGGGCCGAGCGGCGGATCTTCTCGCGCGGGGAGGACTCCGCCAGGGCCCGCGTGATCTCCTCCACCCGGGACAGGTGCCCGGCGCCGCCCTCCCCGCTGGTGCCGCCGGTTCTGCCGTTCCCGGTGTCTCCCAGGTGGTGCAGGCTGAGGAGGATGTCGGCGCGGTCCGAGAGCATCCGCTCCCGTTCGTCCTCGTCGGTGTTGGGGAAGTCCAGCGCCCCGGTGTTCAGGGACAGCGCCGCTTCCAGGTCGGCCGGGTCGTCGGTGGCCCGGTGCCGTGCCCGCAGCAGGTTGGCCAGGGAGGCCATCGCCAGGGCGCGCTCGGCGTGCCGCTCCGGCAGCAGACCGAGCTGCGTGCGGGCCGCCGTCTCGGCCGCGCGCAGCTCGGCCCGGTCTCCCCCGCGCTGGTACTCGGTCAGATGGCTGCCCGACACGGCACCGAGGAGCGAGGCCCGCTCCGGCGAGCTCTCCGGCAGGGTCTCCGAGGCGGTGAACAGCACCCGCCGTCCCTCCCGCAGGTCCTCCAGGGCCCCGGTGAGGTACGAACGCTCCCGCAGGCTCTCCGCGTACTGGTAGCGGAAGGCCCACTCGTCGCTGGTGCCGGCCCCCGCCCGTACGGCCTCGCCGGCCGCCGCCACGGCCTCGTGGATCAGCTCGGGGTCCTGCTGCTGCCCCCACTGGCGCATCAGCAGAACGGACAGGTCGTGGGAGTGGGAGGCACGGCGCGGACAGTGGCGCGGCAGCCGGTCGAGCTCGGTCCGCAGCACGGTGACGGCCCGCGTGCAGTCCTCCTCGGTCATCGCGGCCTGCACCGCCTCGACGGCGGCGTCTTCCGGTCTTCCGGCGTCCTCCGCTCCGCCCGGCGACCCGGTGGATTCTGCCGTCCCGTCCGCCGGCTCCGCCTCCGTGCGGGCCCTCAGATCCTCCGCGCGGGCCCGCGTTGTCTCGTCCCCCGTGAACCGGTACAGGTCGTGCAGGAGCACCAGATGGTTGCCCAGAACGCGGTGCCGCAGATCCGGGTCGCCGGCCGCCGCGAGCCACGCAGCTTCGTAGTCCTCCGCCGCCGCGCGCAGATCCCCCGGATCGCCCCGCCACGGATACCGGTCTCCGAGCGCGTTGCCCCGCGCCAGGAGGGTGACCGCGCGGTCCTCCCCCTCGGGAGCGATGGCGAGGGCGTCGGTGAGCGTGCCGATGGCGCGGTCGAGCGCGTCGTGGTCCCTGCGCGACCGGAAGAGCCGGATCTCGGTACGGGCCAGGGCGCGCAGCAGGTCCCCGGCCGCGTGCGGGGCGGCCGGAGCGGCGTCGCGGACGGCGGTGAGGACCCGCCGCGCCCGGTCGAGGTCGGCGCCGTCACCGAGCGCGTCGAAACGCTGGACGAGCCATCCGCCGAGGTCCGAGGCGTACACCACCCGGTCACCCGCCGACGCGGCTTCCTCCAGGCGGCGTGTGAGGTCCGCGATGGCGAAGTGCCCCACCGGATTGAAGGCCTCGGTCTCGCGGGCCGCCTCGCCGGCACTGACGGCGAGGACCCGGCCGAGGACGTGGTGGTGCTCGAAGTGCCGCTGGCGCTCGGCCAGTCCGGGGTCGGCCAGCCACCGGTCCAGCAGCGTGACCGCCGCCTCCAGCACGGGGATGCCGTCGGAGGCGGCCAGGCGGCAGGTGGCGGGCCAGTCCGGTGCGGCGTACACCCGGTCGAGGAAGGCCCCAGCCTCGCCGGGCGTCACCCCTGCCCCGTCACGGTCCCGCCTCCGCGGTCGCGGCGGGCGGCTCACCGGCCCGGGGCGGAGCGGCGGGGCGCGGCGGGACGGCGGGGCGCGGTGGGACGGCGGGGAGCCGGCACGGCCGGCGGTGCGGCGGACGGCCGGGGCGGTGCGGCGGGAGGCGGGGTGGCGCCGCGGGAGGCGGCGGTAACGCCCGTGGGGGAGGCCCGGACGGCCCGGCGGTGGGCGGCCGGACCGGCGGAGAACCGGCCGCCGCCGAGAGGGACACGGCCACCGGCCGGTAGGCGACCTGCAGATACGCCGACTGATCGAGCCGTACGACCACCCGGTCCCAGTCGTCCAGCGGAATCACCGCGCCCCCCTTGGGCTTGACCGTCAGTCTGGGCTTCCACAGCACCAGCACGGCGTCCGCCGGATCGGCCGAGGCGGCCGGCCAGTGCCGGACGTAGCCCGACACCCGGGTGCCGTCCTGCAGCCGGACGGACACATAGGGGACCCGGTCCTCCGGCAGGTCCTTGTCGAACACCAGCCGCCAGGGGTGCACCGGGTGGTAGCGCGAGCGGGACGGCCGGTCCCCCAACCGCCCCGCCGCCCAGGCCAGCACGCACGCCAGCGCCACATGGAGGAGCACCGTCCGGGCGATGACGGGGAGATGCCGGGCGGGGTAGCCGTCCGGTCCGGCCGGACGGGCGAGCCACGCACCCGCGTCCGGCAGCAGCCCCTGCCGGGCACTGCCCAGCAGGGCGAGCAGGCACAGCGAGACCGTGGTGAAGAAGGCACCGGCCACCAGGATTCTGGAGGCCTCGCGGAACGCGGTTTCCGGGTAGGACCGGCCGCCCCGCTCCCGGGCGAACTCGTGGACCATCCCGGGAATCACCAGCAGGACGAACACCACGACCGCCACCGAGGCGGTGAAGACCGTCACGGGGATCCGCCGCTACTCGCCGCTGTCGGGGACGTCCGGGGTGCCGGTGTCATCGATCTCGCCCGAGGTGTCCGCCGGGCCCTTCTCGCGAATGCCGCCGTCGAGGTCGTCCCCGTCGCCGTAGAAGTCGTCCTCGCTGTCGCCGGGCCGATCCCCGGCCGGAGTCCCGGATGCCACGCTCGTCCTCCCGCCCGCCCGACCACGCGCCAGCCG
The DNA here is from genome assembly GCF_020982505.1 of Streptomyces sp. MNU89. Taxonomy (NCBI): domain Bacteria; kingdom Bacillati; phylum Actinomycetota; class Actinomycetes; order Kitasatosporales; family Streptomycetaceae; genus Streptomyces; species Streptomyces sp. MNU89. The sequence goes on from NZ_JAJKLL010000001.1 coordinate 5,368,345, forward strand.
CGCGCGGTCCACCAGAGGCCCGGAACATACCCACCCCGCCCAACCCCGGACAACCCGATCACCGCGGCCGGGCCCCGGTGCGGCGAGCGGTGAGCGACAGGCGGTCAGCGGCACCGGGCGGCGGAAGACGCACCCTCAGCGCGCAGTGCGTGCGACTCCCCGGCGAGCGGCCGGCCGCCCCTGTCCGCCACGGCAGCCCCACCCCGGCCCGCCGCTCCCGGACGGGCATCAGTACGCGGGCCCGGACGGGCCGAACGCTCCCGGATAGGTCTGCTCCCGCACCGCCGCGTACTGCTGCCGCACGGCCTGGCCGACCGCGAGGTCGTCGCCCGGGTCGAGCACCTCCGCCGCGGCGCCCTGCCACTGCGGCGGCTCCTGCGGCGACAGCGTGCCCTGCGCCACCCCGAGCGCCCAGGCCGCCTGCCGGGCCGCGCCCAGCGCCGCGTAGTCCGCCGGCTGCGGTATGACGATCCGGGCCCCCAGCAGCGCCGGGGCCATGGCCTGGACGGCGGGCAGCGCGGCGGCGGAGCCGAGCAGGAACACCCGCCGTACCTGGACGCCCCGCCCGCGCAGCACGTCCAGCGCGTCGGAGATCCCGCAGAGCATCCCCTCGAACGCGGCGCGCGCCAGATGCTCCGGCTTCATGCTCTCCCGGCGCAGCCCGGACAACGTGCCGGCGGTGTGCGGAAGATACGGTGTGCGCTCGCCCTCCAGATACGGCAGCAGCACCAGTCCGTGCGAGCCGGGCGTCGACTTCAGCGCCAGCAGGGAGAGTCGCTCGGGGTCGGTGCCCAGCAGCTCGGCGGTGCCGCGCAGGACGCGGGCGGCGTTCGAGACGTGCACCACCGGGAGATGCATCCCCGTCGCGTCGGCGAAGGAGGTGATCGTCCCCGTGGGGTCCACCAGCGCCTCGTGGTGGACGGCGAAGATCGACCCGGAGGCCCCCAGGGACACCACCGCGTCCCCGAGGCCGACGCCCAGCCCGAACGACGCCGCCATCGTCTCGCCCGTCCCGGGGGAGATCAGCAGCCCTTCGGGGGTGTAGCCGGCGGCTTCGGCCGGGCCCAGGACGTCCGGCAGTTCGACCTGCCGTCTGAGCGCCAGTTCCACCAGGTCCGGCCGGTAGGCGCCGGTGGCGGCCGACCAGTAGCCGGTGCCGGAGGCGCCGCCCCGGTCGGTCGTCTTGCGCGGCGGCCGCCCCATCAGCTGCCAGACCAGCCAGTCGTGCGGCTGGAGAATGGTGGCCGTCCGGGCCGCGGACTCCGGTTCGTTCCGCGCCAGCCAGCGCAGCTTCGCCACGGGCTGCGCCGCCTCCGGTACGGAGCCGACGGCCTCCGCCCACGCGGCGCGGCCGCCGAGCGCGTCCACCAGATCGGCGGCCGCGGCCTGGGCGCGCCTGTCGTTGCCGAGCAGAGCCGGCCGGACGAGCTCGCCGGCGGCGTCCAGTGTCAGAAGGGTGTGCTGCTGGGCGGAGACCCCGATGGCCTGGACGCCTTCGAGCACACCGCCCGCCGCCGCCTCGCCCAGCGACACCAGCCAGGACTGGGGATCGATCTCGGTCCGCTTCCCGCCGGCCCCGGCGTATCCGTCACCGGGATGCGGCGCGTACCCCTGTCTGATGACGGCACCGGTGCCGCTGTCGCAGACGACGATCCGTGTGTAGTCGGACGAACTGTCCAATCCGGCAACGATCCCCATGGCTCCAGATGATGCCCTACCGCTGTGACCACCACCTGTCGGCGCCACCCGGCCCGCCGCCCCCGGCCCGGCACGCACCCGCGCGGCGCCGGCGGGGGAGGGGCGGGCAAGAAGAGCGGACCAGAAGAAAGGCCGCCACCGCGCGAGGCGGAGGAGTCCGCCCCGCGCGGCAGCGGCCGCCCCGGTGAGGGGTCAGGTGCCCCAGCCGTCCTCCACCGCCGAAGCCGCCGTCCCGCCCCGCTGCTCCCGGAGCGAGCGCACCCGCTCCGAGACCGGGCCCGGCAGGCGGTCGCCGAACTTGCTGTCGACCGTCACGGCCGCCTTGGAGGCGGCCTGGCGGCCGCTCTGGGCGGCGGACTCGGCCGCGTTGCGGACTGCCGGGTTCTGCGCCGCCTGCCGCGCCATCCTGCGCAGCTGTTCGTAGCGCTCCCTACCGGCCCGGGAGCCGAGGACGTAACCGACGGCCAGTCCGGTCATGAACGTGAGCCGGTACCGCATGGCTTCCACCTTCCTTCGATGCGTACTGGGCTCCTGCCCCGGCCGCCGGGAGCTGATGCGAATACGGATTTCGGAGCACGCCCTGCCATGCGCTAATGTATTGCTCGCGGCGAGGGAACGCCCCCGGGAGAACCGTCCGGGCGGGACCGAGCAGAGCAGTCCCCTGTAGCTCAATTGGCAGAGCAGCCGGCTGTTAACCGGCAGGTTACTGGTTCGAGTCCAGTCGGGGGAGCACTGTACGAGCACAGCAGGAGGGCCCCGGTTCGGGGCCCTTTTTCTTGTGCCGTACGCGGGTGGAACCGCCGCGCGGCGTAGATCGTCCTCACAGGCAGCCCAGCACAGCCCGTACGGGCGGCAGATCGTATGAGCGGCTATGCTGCGGCAGACGGCGCGCACACATGTGCGCGACGCGCCGTGAGGGGCGGTAGCTCAGCCGGTTAGAGCAGCGGACTCATAATCCGTCGGTCGTGGGTTCGAGTCCCACCCGCCCCACTCGGCGAACCAGCGAGAACACTCCCGCCCGGTTCCCGGCCTCGGGAGGGACCCTCCGAATCCCCTCCGGCCCCCTTCCGGACGAGGTGGAGTGGGTGCCTCGGAACTGTGGGACGGTCTGATCCGGACCTGGGTGCGGTGTGTCCACTCCTCGTCGTTCGAGGGTGGCTGCTCCACCACGAACGTGCCCTTGCCGCGCACGGTGATCACGAGTCCGCGTTCCCTCGGTTCCCGTTACCGCACGGGCGGCCGTCATCCTCGCTACGCCAGAACGCGGCGAGATCCAGCTCGCCAGGAATCCGCATCCCGGGCCGCAGCTCTCCTTTGGAGATGGGGGTGCCGTTCTTCGTGACGGTGACGGTCTCACCCCGGGCCGCGGCGGCGAGGATCTGGGAGCACTTCCGGTTGAACTCGCGAGCAGTGCTCTCCATGCAGTACATGTTTGCGCATCGTGGACTCGGGGCGAGGAGTGGCTGGCATGTCCGTTACCCGGATCGATCTTGATGACGAGGTGCTGGCCGAGGCCATGCGACTCATGGGCGCCCCGACGAAGAAGGAGACCGCCAAAGGGGCGCTGCGGGACCATGTGGCGCGCATCAAGAGGCTTGAGGCTGCCGAGAAGCCGGCCGCGCGGGGTGAGCGGGGCGAGTTCGCGGCTGTGGCCGCGGCGTATGCCGCCGCGAAGCGCGCCCGTCGGGCAGCCTTCGAGTGATCACGTACCTCCTCGGCACGTCCGCTGCTCGACGACAGAGTGCCCGGAGGGTGCGTGGTGCACAACCGGCTTCCGGCGCACCCGAGTTGGGGGTGAAGATCGTCGCCCCATAGGATCCGGCGATGATCAGAAGAAGATGGCCGGCGGCCGTGGTGTGCGGGGTGCTCGCCGCCCTGGCCGCCGGGCTCGTCCCGGCCGGTGCGGCGGCGGACGAACCGGCGGAGAAAGAAGCCCCCAAGGTCGAGCTGGTGCTCGATGTCAGCGGCTCCATGCGCGAACGCGACATCGACGGCCGGTCCCGCATGGCGGCGGCGAAACAGGCGTTCGGCGAGGTGCTGGACGCGGTCCCGGACGAGGTGCGGCTCGGCATACGCACCCTCGGCGCCAACTACCCCGGCGACGACCGGCGCACCGGCTGCAAGGACACCGAGCTGCTCTACCCCGTCGGTCCCCTCGACCGCACCGAGGCGAAGACCGCGGTGGCCACGCTGGCGCCCACCGGCTGGACGCCGATCGGCCCCGCGCTGCTGAAGGCCGCCGACGATCTGGAGGGCGGTGACGCCACCCGCCGGATCGTGCTCATCACCGACGGCGAGGACACCTGCGCCCCGCTCGACCCCTGCGAGGTCGCGCGCGAGCTGGCGGCGAAGGGCATCGGCCTCACCATCGACACCCTCGGCCTGGTCCCCGACGCCAAGACCCGCCGGCAGCTCGTCTGCATCGCCGAGGCCACCGGCGGCACCTACACCTCCGTCCAGCACACCGAGGAGCTGTCCGGCCGGGTGAAACAGCTGGTGGACCGCGCGGCCGCCCCCGTCGTCACCCCCGAGCCCACCGAGGGCGCGGACGAGTGCGCCAAGGCGCCCACGCTCGAACCGGGCCTCTACACCGACCGCGAGGAGTTCGGCGAGCACCGCTGGTACCGGGTGGAGGTCCCGGCCGGCCGCGAGCTGCGCGCCTCGGTGAGCATCGGCGCCGACCGGGCGGTCGACAACGACTACGGCGTGCTGCTGCGGGCCGTGACCGTGCACGGCAGGGAGATCGTCCGGGGCTCGGAAGCGGGCGACGGGCGCACGGACGTCATCTCGGCCGGGCTGCGCTACCCCACGACCATCCCGGAGGACGGGGACGCAGACGGGGACGGCAAGCCGGCGAGTGAGACCGTCTGCCTGCGGGTCAGCAACTCCTTCTCGGCGCCCGCCTCGGTGAAGACCACACCGGGCCTGCCCCTCGAACTGACCGTCGATCTCGTGGACGGTCCCGACGAGGCGGCCGACCCCGCCGCCTTCGGCCTCGGCCGGGGGCCGTGGCTGCTGGGCGTTCTCGCGCTCACCGGCCTGGCCGCCGGGCTGCTGTGGGGACTGGTCGCACGCCGCCGTACCGACCTCGGGAGGAGCAGCTGATGCGGAGGACGAGAGCGCTGCGCGCCCTGGCCGGTGCCGTACTGACCGGGGCCGCCCTCCTCGCCACGGCGGGGACGGCCACGGCCGACGACCCGTCCGCGAGTCCGGGCACCGGCGGTGAGGACGGGGCGCCGACGGCGGCGGGCACCACCTTCCGGCTGGCGACGGCGATCCGGCAGGGCGAGCGGGCCGCGGCCGAGGGATCGGCGGGTGACTACTTCTACTGGGTCTTCCCCGCCGACGCCGGGCAGCGGGTCACCGTGACAGCCACCGTGAAGCTGCCCGAGTCCGCCGACCGCCAGGGTGCGTCCCGCTGGCGGATCGACGTCCACGACGGGCTGCGCCGCCGCCAGGCGTGCGTCCACGGCAGCCAGACCAGGTCGGTGCCGGCGGACGCCGCCTCGGTGCAGCTGGCCTGCACCCTGCGGACCGTGCGGGCGTGGGCGGAGCCTTGGGGCGACGCCCCCCTGCCGGGCAGCTACTACATCCGGCTGACGGTTGTCGATCTGCCGCAGCGGGACCTCGGACTGCCGGTGCGGGCGGAGATCGAGGCCACCTCGGTGGAGGCGGGCGGCGCACATGCCGTGGACGGGAGGCTCTCCACGCCGCTCGTCCCGCTGACCGTCACCGGGCCGGAACGGGAGGACCGGGACTCCGCACAGGAGGAGCAGGAGGAGCAGGAGGAACAGGAGCAGGAGGAGACGGCGCAGGCCGCCGGCGCGCCCGAGGGCGGCTGGTCCTCCGGCTGGTGGACGGACCGCTGGATCTGGACCGCCGCCGGGGGCCTGGTCGCGGCGTTCACCACCGCGGCCGGATACTCCCTGGCCCGTGGTCCCGGCCGTCGGCCGAGCACCCCGCCCCGGGCCTGACGCCCCGGTCCGGCCCGTACGGCGGGGGTGGCGGCGATGCCGCCGGCCGGTGCCGTACGGGCCCGGAGGGCGGGGTGCCCCTCCCTCCGGGAACGCGGGCACCCCGCCGTGCGGGCACCCGTGAGCACTGGGGACAGCCGGCCTCCCGGGTCGCCGGGAGGGCTCCGTCACCGCCTCCGCCGGGCCGCCACTGGAACCGCCTGCGTCGCCCCTGCCCCGGCCGCATCCGCCACCGCGCCGTGAGCACCCGGCGGAGGACGGACGGCCGGGGGCGTGGCCCGCGCGGTCGTGGGCACTCGTGCGGGCAAGCGAGGCAGGCGAGGCGGGGCAGCCTCCGGGCCGCGCTCGGACAAGGAGTGGACGGTGATGCCGGCATGAGCGGTGCGAACGGAAAGGCGGGGGAGAGCGGCAAGGCCGGGCGCGGGCGGCGCGGACGGGAGAAGGCGCTGGTCCGGGCCCTGATGCAGGAGGAGGGGCGGACATACGCGGAGGAGGCCGGGGTCCGGCTGAAGGACACGCCCCAGCCGCTCTACCAGCTGATGGTGCTGTCCCATCTGCTGTCGGCGCGGATCCGCGCCGATGTCGCGGTGGCCGCCGCCCGCGCGCTCTTCGAGGACGGGATGCGCACCCCGCGCCGGATGGCGGAAGCGAGCTGGCAGGAGCGGGTGGACGCGCTCGGCAAGGGCCACTACCGGCGCTATGACGAGCGGACGGCCACCCAGCTCGGCGACGGCGCCGGACTGGTGCTGGAGAAGTACCGCGGGGACCTGCGGCGGATGCGCGAGGAGGCGCGGCGGCGGGCGGACGGCGACGGGGCGGACGAGACGGCGGCCGAGAGGGAACTGCTGCAGGAGGCCCCCGGCATCGGCCCGGCCGGGGCGGACATCTTCCTCCGGGAGGTGCAGGGCGTCTGGCCCGAGGTCCGGCCCCATATCGACGGCAAGGCGCTGGACGGCGCCGCGCGGCTCGGCCTGCCGGACTCGCCCGGTGCCCTCGCGCGCCTCGTCGGCGAGGAGGACCTGCCGAGGCTCGCGGCGGGCCTGGTGCGTGTCGCGCTCGACAAGGGCGCGGCCGAGCGGGTGCGGGAGGCGGCCGGCGTGTGATCCCTGTTACGGGCCCGGGGCGCGGGTGAGCCGGTCACTTCGGCGGTCACTTCGCTTGTGACGTTCCGTGACGGAGACCGGAGCGGCGGCGGGCGGCAGGGTTACGCCGCAGGGCTGCAGAAAGAGGAGTCCTCGCCGTCCTCCGGTGGCAACCGTCCCGGCCGCCGACGAGCACGCGCCCACGCCTCGCAACTCCCGGCGCCCCGGCGAGCAGCACGCCCCGGTGAGCCGCACGGCCCGGCCCGACCGGGCCCCGGAGGGACCGGCCCCGGAGACGAAAACCGGCCCCGGGCCGCGGAAGAGCGGGCCGGGGCCGGCTCGGGGCGGTCGGCAGGCGGGCGGGGCGCGCTCAGGCACCCAGCCGGCCGCCGGTCAGCCGGGCCAGCGGGCCGCGCCTGCGGGCCGCGCGACGGCGCGCGACGAGCACCCCGGCACCGGCCACCGCGGCGGCACCGGCCCCGGCCGCCCCGGCGGCGATCGCCTTGCGGGCCTTGACGGCGAGCCAGGCCGTACCGGCCACCGCCGCGGCCTTCTTGGGCACACCGGCCATGGCCTGCCCGGTGGCGGTTGCCTTCTCGGAGGTCACCTGCGCGGTCTTGGTGGCGAGACCGCCGACCGCGGTTTTCGCCGCGGCCGCCTTCGCGGCAGCGGCCTTGGCGGCGGGGCTGTCGGCCATCTTCACCATGCCGTTGGCACCGGAGCGGGCTTGCTCACCCGTCTTGTCGGTGGCCTGCCCGGCGTTGTCCCGGGCGGCCTTGCCCGCCTTCTCGGTGCTGGTCGCGGCGGTCTGCGTACCGTTCGCGGCGTTCGTGGCCTGCGTTCCCGCCTTCTCGGTCGTGGTCGCCGCGGCGGATTTGGCGCCTCCCGCCCGTCCGCCCGCGTTCGTCTTCTTGCCGTTCTGGTTGGATACGTCCTTGTTCTCAGCCATGGCCTCCGCCTTACCGCTACCCAGAGCGACAAACGCGTGGCTGTCCCGGGACCTCCGGCGCCCGCTTTCCCGGGCCTGTCATGAGATCCGGAAAGAAGGGCAGGAGTGCGGGTGTGTAGGACGAATGGGCCGGGGTAGACGCCCCTTCACCCCCGGATGGACGAGACAAGACGAGCATGGAGGCCACTATGGACACCACGGCAAGCACGGTTTCGATGGCGGTCTCGGAGATCGAGTCGGAGTCCGGCGCCGCGGCGACCGTGGGGGAGCTGCCCTGGATCGAGGACCCCACGAAGGTCGCGCCCCAGGACGCCCGGGAGCTCTCCAAGCTGTTCTTCGACCGGCTCGCCGAGCTGGAAGAGGGAACCCACGAGTACCAGTACGCGCGCAACTCCCTGATCGAGCTGAACCTCTCCCTGGTCCGGTTCGCCGCCCGCCGCTTCCGCAACCGCTCGGACGAGATGGAGGACATCGTCCAGGTCGGCACCATCGGGCTGATCAAGGCGATCGACCGGTTCGACCTGAGCCGTGAGGTCGAGTTCACCACCTTCGCCGTGCCCTACATCGTCGGCGAGATCAAGCGGTTCTTCCGCGACACCAGCTGGTCCGTGCACGTTCCGCGCCGGCTGCAGGAGCTGCGGATCGAGCTGGCGAAGGCCAATGACGAACTGTCGCAGCGGCTGGACCGCTCCCCGACCCCCGACGAGCTGGCCAAGCACCTGGACCGGACTGTCGACGAGGTGCTCGAGGGCATCGTCGCGAGCAACGGCTACGCCGCCGGCTCGCTGGACATGCCGGTCGAGGACGGCGGAGAGAACTCCCGCGGGAACACCCTGGCCGACCTGCTCGGTGACGTGGACCCCGCGCTGGAGACCATCGAAAACCTGCACGCCCTGAAGCCGCTGCTGGAGAACCTGGGCGAGCGCGACCGCACCATCCTGGAACTGCGCTTCGGCCAGGAGATGACGCAGTCGGAGATCGGCGCCGAGCTGGGCATCTCGCAGATGCACGTCTCACGGCTGCTCTCCCGCACGCTCCGTGAGCTGCGCGCCGGGCTCGTCCCGAACCAGGCCTGACCCGATCCCGTTGCCCGGCCGGTGAACGGACCGGCCGGGTTTCGTGGCTCCTTTTCCTTCTTCTTTCCTTCTTTTCCTTCGCGGCGGTGCCGACCGGATCGATCCGGTCGGCACCGCCGTTTCCCCATGCCCCGGAGCCGGCCGGAAAGGGCTGGGAAAAGAGAAACGGGCGAGGAGTGAACGGGGAAAAGGGGAAGGGATGGACGGGTGCGGTGCCGCGCGTCGGGCACCGCAACGGGCGCTGTCCGCCGTTCTGTTGAGTCCTGTTGACCCGGTCAGCCGGTCAGGGACAAGGGGGAAGGACGCGCCGGAGGCGGGCCGCGGCGACCCTCCGCGGACGAGCCGGGCACGACGAGCAGGACGGGCACGAGGGCCGCGACGGGCACGACGAGGGGGCCGACCGGAACATCCGGCCGGCCCCCTGAGCCATCCCCTGATTCTTCTCAGCCGAGGTGAACCCCGGTTCTACCAGCGGTACCAGCGGCCTCGCCGGCCGCCCGCACCCGCGGGCCGGACGAAGAAGCCCACGAGCCAGAGAACCAGCACGATCACCGCGATCCACCACAGTGCTTCGAGCGCGAATCCCGCCCCGAAAAGGATCAGGGCCAGGAGTAGAACGAGTAGAAGCGGAACCATGTTTATCAACCTCCATGGAAGCTTGTGCCCCTGGGGTTCCCGTACACACGGCCGCATTCCGGTTAGTTTTCCGGGTTCGGGGGAATCCTGGCGCCCCTTTTTCTCCGCTCGCCACCCGGTCGGCGGAATTCCTGGAACGGGGATCCGCCGGAGCTCAGTCCTCGCGGTCGTCGGAGGGCGCCCGCACGATCACGACCGTGCACGGAGCGTGGTGGGTGACGTGCTGGCTCACCGAACCGAGCAGGGCGCCCTTGAAGCCGCCCAGCCCGCGGCTGCCGACCACCAGCAGCGACGCGCCGCGGGCCGCCTCCAGGAGCACCTGTACCGGGCCGCCCGCCTGGGTGAGCGCGCGGACCCGCACCGGCGGTTCCTTCCCGACCGTCTCCTCGACGGCGGTCAGCAGGGTCTGCTGCGCGCTCTCCTCCAGGGTCGCGTCCGTGGGGGCGGTCGGCGGCATCATCCCGCCCCAGGTGACATAGCCCGGCCACTCCCAGGACGTGATCGCGTCCACCTCGGCGCCCGTGAGCTCCGCCTGCCGGACGGCCCAGCGCAGGGCCTCCCGGGAGGGCTCCGAGCCGTCCACTCCCACCACGATCCGGTTTTCCGTCCGGTCCGCCACTGGCTGCCTCCTGGGCTCTGGGTAAGGCGTCTGTCTTGTTCCGTATGACCGTTTCACTGGCCGTCCATGCCGCCCGCCGCCCCGTCCGGCCCCGTCAGTTCCCGGCGAAGAAGCCGGCGATGGCCGAGACGAATCCCGGGTCGCGGACGGCCGTCAGATGGTCTCCGGGGACGGTGTGGAGCCGGGCGTCCGGTATGGCGTCCGCCAGCACCGCCGGCCGTACGGCCAGCGGGTCCTCGTCCCCGGCGATCACCAGCGTAGAGGCCGTGACCTCGGTGAGGGGCATCGGTGCCCGGTGGATGGCGGCGGCGTGGGCGGCGAGGGCAGCGCGGTCCGCGCCGACCGCGTCGGCCAGGGCGCGGAAGCCGGCGGCCTCCGCCGCCACGGTGGAGGGGTCCTCCGCGGTGAGCGCGGCGATCACCGAACCCGTCGGCAGGGCGCGGGTGTCCAGGCCGCCGACCTCCACGACCCCGGCCCCCACGCCGCCCACCACCAGGCGTGTCACGCGCTCGTCCCCGGCGGCCGCGAGCAGGGAGACGACGGCGCCCATCGAGTAGCCGGCGAGGTGCACGCGCTCGGCGCCCAGGAGGTCGAGGAGTCTGCGGAGGTCGTGGGCCATCACGGCCTCGCCGTAGGCGGCCGGGTCGTGCGGCTTGCCGGACCGCCCGTGGCCACGGGCGTCGATGCCCACGACGCGGTGGCCCCGGGCGGTGAGCTCGCCGACGATGCCCGGCACCACCCAGTTGACGAAGGTGTCCGCGACGAAGCCGTGGTGCAGCACCACGGGCGGGGTGCCCGGGGCGGCGGTGTCCGCGCCGAAGACGTGGTAGGTGAGGGGCGTGCCGTCGGCGCCGGTGAACCGGTGGGCGGTTCCGCGCGGATACCCCTCCGGGCCGGCCGGGTCTCCGCTGCCGGCCGGTGCCTGCTGTGTCATGCCGTCGTCCCGTCGTGTCGGTGTCGGTGTGGCCATGGGTGTGGGCGGCGGTGTCCGGGGCCGTGGCTCCGGGCCGGGGACCGGCGCCGCGGCCGTCGGCTCCCGCGGGCGCCGTCGTGGTTGTTCCCCGGCCCGGCTCCGCCGCCGGGATCCACGGTCCGGGGCGCCCGGCGAGTTCCAGGGCGCCGGCCGGGCCGACCGTAACCGCGGGCGGCGCGGCGGGGCGAGCCTCTTGTGCCGGAGCACAGCGGGGAGCCGGCCGGTCTGGACGGCCGCCCAGACGGCGCCGGCCCGCCGGGCGCTCCCGAAGCGGCTCCGGGCGCCGGTCGGGACGCCGGTACGGCCGGTGGCGGGTGCCCGGCGCGCAGCGGGTCCGGCACGCCCCCGCTGTGGGCTCGCACAACGGGGCGCGTACCGCTTCTGGGAGCCCGCCCCGATCTCGTCCCCGGCCATGGACCGCGGTTCCGCGCCCGTGGTGTCGTGACGGCCCGATCCGGCCATACGAGGAGGGCCCTTGCGTGCCTGGCAGGTCCACGAACCGGGGGAACCCGTCGCCGCACTGCGCCTGGAGGACGTCGAGGATCCGGTGCCGGGCCCCGGCCGGATCCTCGTCCGGGTGCTCGCGGCGGCGGTCAACTTCCCCGACGCCCTGCTGTGCCGCGGGCAGTACCAGCTCAAGCCGCCGCTGCCGTTCACCCCCGGCCTGGAGGTCTGCGGAGAGGTGATCCGGACCGGCGAGGGCGTGACCACCCCGGCCGTCGGCGAACGGGTCGTCGGACTCTCCGCGCTCCCGCACGGCGCCTTCGCCGAACGGACGCTGATGGAGGCCGACTCCGCGCTCCCGGCCCCCGCCGCCCTCGACGACACGGCGGCCGCCGCGTTCTACATCAGCTACCAGACGGGCTGGTTCGGGCTGCACCGGCGGGCCGCGCTGCAGCCCGGGGAGACGCTGCTGGTGCACGCCGCGGCGGGCGGTGTCGGCAGCGCCGCCGTCCAGCTCGGCAAGGCCGCCGGGGCGACCGTCATCGGCGTGGTGGGCGGCCCCGAGAAGGCGGAACTCGCGCGCCAACTCGGCGCGGACGTGGTCGTGGACCGGCACCGCGAGGACTTCGCCGACGTCGCCCTGGAGGTCACCGCCGGGCGCGGCGCGGACGTCGTCTACGACCCGGTGGGCGGCAGCGCGTACAGCGGTTCGGCGCGCTGCATGGCCTTCGAGGGGCGCATCGTGGTCGTCGGCTTCGCCAGCGGTGTCGTGCCCCGGCCGAACCTCAGCCGGGCGCTGCTCGGCAACTACACCATCCTCGGCCTGCACTGGGGCCTGTACGCCCGGCGGAGCCGCCCCGAGGTGCTGCGCGCACACCGGGAACTGACGGCGCTCGCCGACCGGGGCGTGGTGACCCCGCTCCTCGGGGAGCGGCTGCGGCTGCCGGACGTCGCCGACGGCTTGCAGCGGCTCGCGGACGGGACGACCGCCGGACGGGCGGTGATGCTGCCGGACTGACCGGGACCGGCCGTGCTGAGCGGACGGACCGGGCTGCGGGAACGCCCGGACCGGCGGAGGAGCAGAGAAGCAGGGGGAGCCGAGGAACGGCGCGAGCGGGGGAACGGGGCCGGCAGGGGAACGCATGAACGGCCGGCCGGTTCCAGGGGACGCACACCGGGGGGATCCGCACCGGGGGATTCACACGAGGAGTTCCTGATGAGATCGGTGAACCAAGAGCACGGCGGCAGGGCACCGGGACGACCGCCGCGGCGCCTGCACGGACGGCGGGCCGAACTCCGGGCCCTGGGCGCGCTGCTGGAAGCGGCACAGCGAGGGGCCGGTGGAGCTCTGCTGCTCGTGGGCGAGCCGGGGCTCGGCCGCAGCGCCCTGCTCGACCGGGTGGCGGCGCACGCCTCGGGGACGTCGGGGCGGCCCGCTCCCGGACGCGCGCCGGGGCCCGCCGGCGGGTGCGTGGCCACGGTGCTCCGCATCCGGGCGGTGGCCGCGGAACAGCACATCCCCTACAGCGGCCTGCACGCCCTGCTGACCCCGGCGGCGTCCCTGCTCCCCGCGGTCACGCCGCGCACCGCGCCCCTCGCCGAGGCGCTGCGCCTGGCCCGCCCGGGCCGGCAGGACACGACGGCGGCCCGGGGCGCGGAGTCCGCCCGGGGCGGGGACCGGGTTCCGGCGAGCGGATCGCCGGGTGGCGGGGAGCGGCCGGGCGCGGCCGGGAACCGTCCCGCCGTGCCGCCGGAGGCGGTGGCCGGGCCGGCCGGTGCACGCGCGACCGGGCTCCGCCCCGGCCGGCCCGCCGCTGCCGCCGCGGGCACCGGCCCGGGCACCGGTGCCGTCGCGGACGCCCTCCTCGCCCGGCTCGGGGAGCTGACACGCCGCGGGCCGCTCCTCGTCTGCGTCGACGACGCCCATCTGCTCGACCCCGACTCGCGTGCCGTCCTGGGGTTCACCGCGCGCCGCCTCGACGGCGGCCCGCCCGTGGCGCTGCTGTTGAGCGTGGAGCAAGGGCGGGCGGGCGAACCGGAGTTCGCCGGTGTTCCGGCCCTGTCACCGGCACCGCTGGCCGAGCCCGACGCCCTGGCCCTGCTCGACGACCTGCTGCCCGGTGACGCCGCGCCCGCCGTACGGGAGGCGCTGCTCCACGAGGGCTGCGGCAATCCCAGCCTGCTCACCGACCTGGTGGCCGGCCTGACCCCGGCCCAGCTGACCGGGGCCGCCCCGCTGCCGGAGCCGCTGCCCGCGGACGGGCCGCTGCTGCGCGACGGAGCCGCGCGGCTCCGGGCGCTGCCGCCCGACACCCGGCTGCTGCTCCTGCTGGCCGCCGTCGCGCACGAATGCACGGGCCCGGGGGCCGGCATCGACGCCGATCTGCTGCTGGGCGCGGCGCGCCGGGCCGGGCTCGCCGGGGCCGCCCTGGAACCCGCCGAGACGGCCGGTGTCGTACGGACCGAGGGTGACCGGGTCCGCTTCGCCCACCCGACGCTGCGCCGCGTCGCCTACGGCGGTGAACCGCTGGCCCGCCGCCGCGCCGCGCACGCGCTGCTCGCCGAAGTGCTGGCCGCGCGCGGCGAGGCGTACCGGCTGCGGGCCCTGCGGCACCGGGCGGCCGCCACCGACCAGCCGGACCCGGCCCTGGCCCGGGCCGCCGAACTCACCGTCTCCACCGACGCCCGGGTCACCCGGCTCGCCGCCGCGGCCGAGCACGCCTGGCTCTCGGGCCGTCCCCACCGGGCGCGCTCCCTGCTCGCGGCGGGCCGTGAACTGCCCGCCCGGGAGGCCGTACGGGGCCGGGCCGAACTGGTGCGCGGCATCCTCGAACTGCGGGACGGCGTGGTCACCGACGCCCGCGAGGTCCTGCTGCACGCGGCCCGGCTGCTGGAACCGCACGACCGGCCGGCGGCCCGCCGTGCCCTGCTGCACGCGGCGGAGGCGGCCTGGGCCGACGGCGACGTGACCGGCTACCTCTCCGACATCGGCCGGGCCACGGCCCTGACCGGCCCGGGCGGCACGGCCGCCGGTGACGGTGACGCCGGTGGCCGTGAGGCCGGTGACCGTGCCGCCGCGGCCTGTGCCGCCGGTGACGGTGACGGCGGTGAGCACGACCCCGGCGAGGGCCGCGGAGCCACCGGCCACCGCCGCGTACGGACAGCAGCCGCCCCACCCGCCCGTACGGGCGCGCCCGCCCCGCTGGCCGGGCGCGGACCGGAGCCGCACGGTCCGGCCGGGAGCGCCCTCCTCGACGCCTACTGCGACGGGATGCGCGCGGTGATGAGCGGACGGTTCACCGACGGAAAGGAGCCGCTGCGCCGGGTGATCGGGCTGGGCCGGGGCGCCGAGGAGCACGAGAGCCTCATCCGCGCCGGAGTGGCGGCCCTGGTGCTCGGCGAGGTCGGCGCGGCCTGCGAGATCAACACCCGTGCCCTGGCCCTCGCCCGCGTCCGCGGACTCGACACCCTCGTGCCGCAGACCCTGGAACACCTGGTCTACGCGGAGCTGCGCGCGGGCCGCCACACCCGTGCTCACGCCCACGCCCTGGAAGGGCTGAAGGCCGCGGGCCGCGCGGGCCAGCGGAACTGTGCCGCGCACCACCACGCGGCCCTGGCCATGACCGCCGCCCTCCGCGGTGACGCCGCCGCCTGCGAGGAGCACGCACGGGCGGCCGGCGAGAACGCGGGCCCGCACGGCCTCGGGGTGGCCGCCACGCTGGCCGTGTGGGCGCTCGCCCTCGCGGACCTGGGCCGGGGCCTGCCCCGCGAAGCCCTGGTCCGGCTGCGCCCGCTCGTGGGCACCGGCGCCGGGCGTGGGCACTTCGCGTTGCGCATGATCGCCGTACCGGACCTGGTGGAGGCCGCGGTGCTGGCGGGGGAGCCGGGCGTGGCGCGGGCCGTGCTGCCGGAGTTCGAGATCTGGACGGCGCACACGGCCGATCCGCAGGCCCCGGCGCAGCTCGCCCGCTGCCGCGCGCTGCTGGCCGTGGAGCCGGCGGCGGGCGAGCCCGGCCGCACGGGGCGGCACGCCGTCCCGGCCGGCGCGCCGGCGGCCGGTGTGACCGGTACGGGGGGTGCGGCCGGTGGGGTCGCGGCGGCCGGATACGGGGTGCCGGCGGCTCGGGTGGCCGTCTCCGCCGTCCCCGGCGCCGAATCCGCGCCGCAGCCCTGCCGGACGGCCGGGGCGGGGGAGACGGCCGGTCCGGCCGCGACCGGCGGCTGCCCGGCGGCCGGGACGGGAACCGTGACGGCGGCCGGGACCGGAGCCGTGACGAAGGCCGGGACCGACGCCCTCTTCGCCCGGGCCCTGGAACTGCACGACCTGGCCGGCGGTGATTTCCAGCGGGCCCGCACCCAGCTGCTGCGCGGCAAGATGCTCCGTCGCAAGCGCCGCCCCGGAGCGGCCCGGGACCATCTGCGCGACGCGCTCGTCGCCTTCGAACGGTGCGGCGCCGGAGCCTGGGCCGAGCAGGCGCGGGCCGAGCTGCGGGCCACCGGCGAGGCCGGCCGGGCCGCCGAGGCCCCCGCCGTCGCCGGGCTCCTCACCCCGCAGCAGCTGCGGATCGCACGCTGCGTGGCGGAGGGGGCGACCAACCGCGAGGTGGCGCTCCGGCTGTCCGTCAGCCCGCGCACCGTCGACCACCATCTGCGCAATGTGTTCGCCGCGCTCGGCATCAGATCCCGGGTGGAACTGCCCCGGCTGCTCGCCGCGGCCGGGCCGGGAGCCGGGACCGCGAACGGCCCGGGGGCGGGGACGGGCGGCCCGGCCGGGGCCGTGACCGGAAACATGCCCGGGGACCGGTCCGTCCCCCGGGTGGCGAGTCCGGCCGCTCCCGGCCCGGGGACCGGCTCCGCCGCAGCTCACCGGGGTGCGGCCCGGGCGGGGACGGGCCGGCCGGGGCGGCTGTCGCGGACTGCGGCGGCCCTGCGGCCGGGCCGCAATTCGGACACGGTTGCGGGCATGGGTATGGACGAATGACCGACCGGACGGTATGTCCTTGGAGCAAGAGGACGCACCACCCCGGAAACACCGGGGGCGGGCCGGTCGCCACGGCCCGCCCCACCCAGGCCCCGCACCCGTGGAGGACCGAGATGCACCCAGTCGTACGGGCCCGAGTGCGGGCCCTGCCGGGACTGCCCGCGGCGGACGAGCCGGTCCGGTCGCGGGCGAGCGCCGAGGCGGTCACCGTGCTGCACCGCGCCGCCCGCGTGCTCATCGACCAACTGCCCCTGCTGACCGACCGTGTCGTCACCCTGCTCCGCGAGCAGGAGCCCGCCTACCGTGCCCCCACCACGGATCCGGACGACCTCTGGCAGGAGGTCCACGGCTCCCTCCGTCACAACGTCGGCTCCCTGCTGCGGCCCAAGGAGTCCCGCGAGTCGGCCCGTCAGTGCTCCTGGCGGATCGGGGCCGAGCGCGCCGAGCAGGGCATGCCGCTCGACGCCGTGCTGCACGCCTTCCGGCTGGGCGGCTCGGTCGTCTGGCAGGGCCTGGTCGAGGCGGCGAGCGAACGGAACCCGGAGGACGCGCACCTCCTCGTCCATGTCGCCGCCGACGTGTGGAACTTCGTCGACGAGCACTGCGGACTGGTGTCCGACGCCTACCGCCAGGTCGAACGCGAGCTGACCTGGCGCCGCGAGAACCGGCGCCGGCTGATGACCGAGGCCCTGCTCGACGGCACCACCCGCATCTCCGACCTCCCCGAGGTGGCCGCCGCCCTCGGTCTGCCCGAGGCCGGCCGGTACGCCGTCGTCGTGGTCACCGGCGGCCGGCGGGCCGCGTACGGGGGAGGGGAGCCGCTGTCCGTCCCGGACGGGATGAGCGTCGTCTGGCACACCGGGGCCGACGCCGACCACGGCATCGTCCTCGTCGGCGACGGCAGCCCGGCCGCACTCGCCGCCCGCATCAAACCGCCCCCGGGCGGCCGGGCCGGGATCAGCTCCGTGGTCGACGGCCTCGCCGCCGTCGGGGACGCGCGCAGACTGGCCGCCAACGCGCTGCGCTGCGCCGCCGGGGACGGCGATGTGGCGGTGCTGGAGGAGCATCTGCCCGCCGCGCTGGTCATCTCCTCCCCGGAGCTCGGGGCCGCGCTGACCGAGCGCGTCCTGGGGCCCGTCCTCGAACTGGAGCCCTCCGACCGGGACATCATGCTGGACACACTCACCGTGTGGCTGGCCGCGCAGGGGTCGGCCGTGCGCGCCGCGACCCGGCTGTTCTGCCACCGCAACACGGTGCTCAACCGGCTGCGCCGCTACGAGCAGCTCACCGGGAGCTCCCTCGGCAGCCCGCAGGACGTGGTCGAACTCTCCCTGGCCCTGACGGCGCGCCGGCTGCTCCGGGTCTGAGGCCGCCCGCCCGGCGGCGGAACCCGGAGCTCCGCCGCCGGCACGTCCGCGACCCGGGGGCCCGGCGCCGGCCCGCGACTCCCGGTCCGGACGAGTTCGTTCGGGCTCCTCGGGTACGGCCGGCCCGCTGCCGCCGCCCCGGATGACGGCCGTCCGTGCCGTCCGTCCCCGGGGCGCGTGCGCGGCGCGCGGGGCACGCGGGATCGTCCGGCCGGGGGTCCTGCCTCCCTGCTCCCGCGTGCTCGGACACGGGCCCCGCCGACCTGCCGCTCCGGGCCTCCGCCCGTTCCGCCCGGCATCCGCCGGCCCGTACGCACGCTCGCCCCGGCGCCCGAACAGTCATTCCGTAATCGGACGATGGCGCACGGTGTGACAGCGCACAGTCCGTGCGCGGCCCTCTTGGGCCCGGTCACCGAGGTGCGGTCCCCGCCTGTACGGCCGCCGGGCCCGCTGCTGTCGTGACGCGGGTGACTTCCGCTTCCGCCTTCCTCGACGCCGGAACGCTGGCCTATGTGATCTTCTCGGCCTGCGTCGCCATCTCGTTCCTCCTCTGCGTACTCGCGGCCACCGACACCGACGAACCCGCCCAGTTCTACACGGGCAGCGGCGGGATGAGCCCCGCCCAGAACGGGCTCGCCATCGCCGGTGACTACATCTCCGCCGCCACCGTGCTCACCACCACCGGGGCGATCGCCCTCACCGGCGCCGACGGCCTGCTCAGCGCCGCCGCCACGGTGCTCTCCCTCTACCTGCTGAAGCTGCGGCTGGCCGGGCCGCTGGCCGAGGGGCCGCGCCACTACACGCTCGGCGACATCCTGGCCCGCCGGCTGCGGGAGCGGCCCGCGCGGATCGCCATCGCGCTGGTCACGCTGATCGTCACCTTCCCGATCCTGCTGGTGCAGCTCGCCGCCGCCGGAATCATGATGACCACCCTGCTCGACCTGCCCGGCGAGGCCGCCACCACGATCAGCACGGTCTTCGTCGGCCTGCTGATGGTCGGCTACGTCGCCTTCGGCGGCATGCGCGGCACCGGGCTCGTCCAGATCATGAAGATCGTGGTGGTGACCCTGGTGACCACCGTGCTCGCCGCGATGGTCCTGCACCGCTTCGGCTGGAACCCCTTCCGGCTGATGACCACCGCCGCCCGGAACAGCGGGGCCGGGGACGGCTACTGGACCACCGGCGTCCAGTTCGGCCGCTCCGCGCTGAACCGGGTGGAACTCCTCAGCCTGGACCTCACCCTCCTCCTCGGCGTGGCCTGTATGCCGCACGTGATGATGCGGCTCTACACCCACCGCGGGGCCGAGGCCGCCCGCAGATCCATGCGGTGGGCCGTCGGCACCGTCGCCGGCTTCATGGTGACCATCGTGGTGCTCGGCATGGGCGCCGCCGCCCTGGTCGGCGGAAAGGAGCTGTACCGGCAGGACCACACCGGCGGCACCGCCCTGCTCGCGCTCACCCGGGTCCTGGACAGCGGGGCGCGCGCCGCCGACCAGAGCCTGCTCTTCGCGATCGTGGCCTGCGCCGTCTTCGTGACCGTCCTCGCCGCCGTCGTCGGCATCACCCTCGCCGCGGCCACCACCGTCGCCCACGACCTCCTCGCCCGGACCGTCTTCCGGGGCCGGCTGTCCCGCGGCCGCGAGGTCCGGTACGCCCGCTGGGCCGTCCTCGGCGTCGGCACCACGGCGGTGCTGCTGGCGATCCCCGCCCAGGGCTGGAACGCCCAGGTGCTGATCGTCTACACCTTCGGCGTCGCCGCCTCCGCGCTGCTGCCGACCCTCGTCTACACCTTCTTCTGGCGCGGCTTCACCACGGTCGGCATGTACGGCAGCCTCTACGGCGCGACGGTGCTGCTGACCGTGCTGACGGTCTTCTGCCCCGGGGTCTCCGGCCTGCCGGTGTCGATCTTCCCGGACCGCGACTTCGCGTGGTTCCCGCTCCAGACCCCCGGCATCGTCACCATCCCGGCCGGCTTCCTCCTCGGCTGGCTCGGCTCCGTCCTCTCCCGCCCCGGACAGTGGCGCGACGGCGGCACCGGTGAGGGCGGCGGCGACGGTCACGACGGCGGCCACGGCGCGGCGGAACCGGAGGAGGACGGCCTCGCCACCTTCCCGGCCGGCCGCTCCGACGAGCGGTTTCCCTCCTGGCACGTCGCGGAACGCCGTGGTCCGCGGCACTCCCCCTCTGGGCGGACGCACAACGGGTACGGGCGGCCCTTGGGAGTGGGACCCGACCTGGCCGACTGACCTGTACCCGCCTCCGGCGCCGTGTTGTCGTATCCGTCACTTCCCCCGAACCGCCCCCGCGCGGACCCCGAGGAGAATCCATGCCCGATGTCTCTCCCGAGGCCCTGCACATCCAGGACCTCGACGTGTCCTACGGACAGTCCGTCCGCGCTCTGCGGGGTGTGACCCTCACCGTCCCCGCCGGCAGCGTGGTCGCCCTGCTCGGCGCCAATGGTGCCGGGAAGAGCACCCTGCTGCGCACGGTCTCCGGCACTCTGCGGATGCACCGCGGCGCGATCACCGCGGGAAGCGTGGAGTACGCCGGCCGGAAGCTCAACGGCTCCGACCCGGTGACCGCCGTCCGTGCCGGAGTCGTCCAGGTACCGGAGGGACGCCGCGTCTTCGGGGCGCTGACCGTCGACGAGAACCTCCGCGCCGGCGGCCTCGGGCTGCACCGCTCCCGCCGCGACAACGCCGCCCGCGACCGGGTCTTCGGACTCTTCCCGCGCCTCGCCGAACGCACGAACCAGCGCGCCGGGCTCCTCTCCGGCGGCGAGCAGCAGATGCTCGCCATCGGCCGCGCCCTGATGGCCGCCCCCAAGCTGCTGCTCCTGGACGAGCCGTCGCTCGGCCTGGCCCCGCAGATGGTGGCGCGGATCGGCGAGGTGGTCACGGAGATCAACCGGCAGGGCACCTCGGTGCTCCTCGTCGAACAGAACGCGGCCATGGCGCTCGAGCTCGCCGAACACGCGTACGTCCTGGAGGTCGGCGAGGTCCGGCTGTCCGGACCCGCCGCCGAGCTGGCCCGCACCGACGAGGTGCGCCGGCTCTACCTCGGCGAGGAGACCCCCCGGCAGGAGCCCGTCGCGGCGGGCGTGGAGAAGGGGCGGTGAACGGGGTGAAGCGGCACAGCACGAGTCCGGCGGCCGCCGGGAAGACGACCGGGGCCGAAGGCACCACCGGCACCACCGGCACCACCGGTACCGGCACCCCCGGCACCGTCACACCCCCGCTGCGCGTCGAGGACGTCACGGTGCGGTTCGCCGGACTGACCGCCCTCGACGGCGTCGGCTTCACCGTCGAGCCCGGCAGCATCCACGCCCTCATCGGGCCCAACGGCGCCGGCAAGTCCACCTGCTTCAACGTCCTCTCCGGCGTCTGCCGCCCGGCGAGCGGCAGCGTCCGCTTCGGCGACCACGAGCTGACCCGGCTCCGCCCGCACCGGATCGCCGCCCTCGGTATCGCCCGCACGTTCCAGAACATCGTCATGACCGCGGGCACCGTCGCCGACAACCTGATGCTGGGACGGCACGTCCTCACCCGGGCCGGCTTCGCCGCGACCGCCCTGCGGCTGCCTTCGGCCGTACGGGAGCAGCGGGTCCACCGGGAGCGTGCCCGGGAGATCGCCGAACTCGTCGGTCTCGGGCGGCTGTTCGACACCCCGGTGGCTCTGCTCTCGTACGGCGACCGCAAGCGGGTCGAGATGGCCCGCGCCCTCTGCCTGGAGCCGCGGCTGCTGCTCCTCGACGAGCCGGTGGCCGGGATGAACAGCGCGGAGCGGCAGCGCACCGCCGAGACCGTCCGGGCCGTACGGGAGGAGCTCGGCCTCTCCGTGCTCATCGTCGAACACGACATGGGCCTGGTCATGCGGCTCGCCGACGCCGTGACGGTGCTCGACTTCGGCCGCCGCATCGCCGGCGGCGCGCCCGGCGAGGTCCGCCACGACCCCGCCGTGCTCCGGGCCTACCTCGGCACCGGAAGGGAAGAGGTCCCCGACCCCGACCCCGACCCCGACCCCGATCCGGACCCGGAGCCGGGCTCCGGCCCGGACCCGGGCCCGGACTCACAGGAACGACAGGAAGAGGAGCACTCCGCATGAGCACGGCTGCGGAAATCGTGCTGAACGGGCTCGCCCTCGGCTCGGTGTACGCCCTGGTCTCCCTGGGCTTCGTCATCATCTTCAAGGCATCCGCCGTCTTCAACTTCGGCCACGGATCGCTGCTGCTGCTCGGCGGCTACCTCACCGCCGTCCTGCACGAACGGCTCGGCTTCGCCGCCGCGCTGGCCGTCGCCGTCGTCGCGACGGCCGCCGTGGCCGCCGCCATCGAACGGCTGCTGCTGCGCAACACGGATCCGCACGCCGCCCACACCCTGACAATCATCACCATCGGTGTGGACATCGTTCTGATGACCGACCTGGCCCGCCGGATCGGCGGCGACCTGCTGAGCCTCGGCGACCCGTGGGGCAACGGCATCGTCGAGTTCGCCGGCGTCACCGTCGCGCAGAGCCGGCTCGCCTCGATCGTCGCCGCCGTCCTCGTCATCGGCGCCGTCTTCGCGGTCTTCCGCTTCACCTCCTGGGGCCTGTCCCTGCGCGCCGCCGCCGAGGACCGGGAGGCCGCCGCCCTCATGGGAATCCGGCTGGAACGCATCCGGATGCTCGCCTGGTGCCTCGCCGGGGCCCTGGCCGCCATCGCCGCGGTCTTCCTGACCGCCTTCCCGTCCGCCGGACTGGAGCGCACCACCGGGCACATCGCGCTGGCCGCCTTCCCGGCCGCCGTGCTCGGCGGCATGACCTCACCGACGGGCGCCCTGCTCGGCTCCCTGCTCATCGGCGTCACCGAGGCCCTCTGCGCCGGCTACCAGACGGAACTCTCCGCGCTGGGCTCCGGCTTCAGCGACGTCGCACCGTACGCGGTGATGGTGCTGGTCCTCATGTTCCGCCCGACCGGGCTGCTCGGTACGAAGGAGACCGTCCGTGTCTGACCGCACCACCGACAAGCACGACGCCACCGCGGACACCGCCGGCGGCGAGCGCGCCGAGCCCGCCCCGGCGGCGGCCGGCACCGTGACCGAGGCCGCGACCGCGACCGAGCCGGCGACCGGGCCCGCCCCCGGCGGCCCCGGCGACGGCGCCGGCGGTGGCCCCGGGCCGCCGCCGCTCCGGCCCCGGCCGGCCGGCGGATCACCCCGCCCGCGTCCTGCCCCTCGCCGCCGCCCTCCTCCTCTGCGTCCTCCCCTTCTACCTCGACGCCGCCTGGCTCCAGATCGGCCTGTTCGCCATGGCCGCCGCCATCGGCGCCATCGGCCTCAACCTGCTGACCGGCAGCACCGGCCAGCTCTCCCTGGG
Source organism: Streptomyces sp. MNU89 (assembly GCF_020982505.1). NCBI lineage: Bacteria > Bacillati > Actinomycetota > Actinomycetes > Kitasatosporales > Streptomycetaceae > Streptomyces > Streptomyces sp. MNU89. The sequence goes on from NZ_JAJKLL010000001.1 coordinate 5,391,499, forward strand.
CCACGCCTTCTTCCTCGCCGTCGGCGCCTACGGCTACGCCTGGTTCGGCGGCGATCCCGGCCCCGGGCTGCCGCCGCTGCTCGCGCTCCTCCTCGCCGTCGCCCTGACCGGCCTCGCGGGCGGCCTGTTCAGCCCCATCGCCGGCCGGCTGCGCGGCATGTACCTGGGCGTCGCCACCCTCGCCCTGGTGTTCCTCGGCCACCATGTGATGCTGAACGCCGAGCCGGTCACCGGCGGCTTCAACGGCCGCTCCGTACCGCCCATGGAGATCTTCGGCTTCTCCTTCACCGGCAGCGACCCGTACCTGGCCGTGCTGGGCGTGCCCTTCGGCGCCACCGAACGCCTCTGGTACCTCGCCCTGGTGCTGCTCGCCTTCGCCTGGTGGACCGCGCACAACCTGCTGCGCGGCCGCTCGGGCCGGGCGCTCACCGCCGTACGCGACAGCGAGGTGGCCGCCGCCGTGCTGGGCGTGCCCGTCGCCCGCTACCGCTCCGGCGCCTTCATCGTCTCCTCGATGTACGCCGGTCTCGCCGGCGCGCTGATCGCCCTGATCTCCCAGACCGTGGTGCCCGACTACTTCAGCCTGGCGCTCTCCATCGACTACCTCGCCATGATCGTGATCGGCGGCCTCGGCTCGGTCGGAGGCGCCGCCGTCGGCGCGCTCTTCGTCAGCGCCCTGCCGCTCGTCATCGCCCGCTACGCCGACCAGCTACCGCTGATCGAGCCGCCCGGGGCCCCCGGAAACGCCGTCGGCCCCGCAGACGCCGCCCGCTACCTCTACGGCGCGGCCATCGTCCTCATCCTCCTCCGCGCCCCCGGCGGGCTGAGCGGCCTGCTGCACAGCGGCAAGCTCCGCCGCTTCCGTACCGGCGTCCGTCCCCGTACCACCAACGAAACCCAGGAGCCCACCTCATGAAGCACAGCAGGAGAGCCGCCGTCGCGGCGGCGGTCGTCGCCCTGGCCCTCGCCGGGACCGGCTGCAGCACCAAGGCCCAGGAGTCCGACGGCGGCAAGGCCGGCGCGGACGGAGTCAAGACCGGTCCGGGTGTCACCGGGAAGACCATCAAGCTCGCCGCGCTGACCGACCTCAGCGGTCCGTACGCCACCCTCGGCAAGAGCATCGTCCAGGCCCAGAAGATGTGGGCCGAGGACGTGAACAAGGACGGCGGCATCTGCGACCGCAAGATCGAGATCGTGGTCAAGGACCACGGCTACGACGTGCAGAAGGCCCGCTCCGCCTACACCGAGGTCTCGCCCGACGTGCTGGCCATGCCGCAGGTGATCGGCTCGCCGGTGGTCGCCGCGCTGAAGGACAGCGTGGCGAAGGACAAGATCCTCACCTATCCGATGGCGTGGGCCGCGTCCCTGCTCGGTGAGGACGCCATCCAGGTCCTGGGCACCACCTACGACATCGACATGATCAACGCCGTGGACTTCCTCAACCGCGAGGCCGGGGTGAAGAAGGGCGACAAGATCGGCCACGTCTACTTCGAGGGCGACTACGGGCAGAGCGCCCTGGAGGGCGCCAAGGCCGCCGCGAAGGAGCGGGGCCTGACCGTCGTCGAGCAGAAGATCAAGCCCACCGACACCGATCTGTCGGCCCAGGTCTCCGCCCTGCGCGCGGCCAAGGTCAAGGCGGTCCTCATCAGCGCCGGACCCACCCAGACGGCTTCGCTCGTCGGCGTCTCCGCCGCCAAGGGCTTCACCGTCCCCGTCCTCACCAGCGCCCCGGGCTACGCCCCGCAGCTGCTGAAGACACCGGCCGGCCCGGCCCTGGAGAAGATGCTGCACATCGTCAGCGCCACCCCGCCGGTCAGCCACGACCTGCCGGACCTGGAGAAGATGGTCGCCGACTACCAGAAGAAGTACCCCAAGGAACTGGTCGACTCCGGCACCCTCTCCGGCTACAGCGCCGTCACGGCGCTCGACGCGGACCTCCGCGCGGCCTGCGAGGCCAAGGACCTCACCCGTGAGGGCCTGGTCAAGGCGCACCGCGCGCAGAGCGAGCACAAGGGCTTCGGTGTGACGCAGGACTTCAGCGACGCCTCGCAGCCCGCGACGTACGCCTCGTACATCTCCAAGCCCGACCCGAAGAAGGTCGGCGGCTCGGTGCTGGTCGAGGACGCGCACGAACTGCCGGAGGCGCGGGAGTACTTCAAGAACCGCTCCTGACCCGCTGCCCGGGATCCGGGAGCCCGGGAAGCACTGACACGGACGGCGGTCCGCACGGCCCCTCATCGCGGGGAGCCGAGCGGACCGCCGTTCCGCCGTGCGCCGGGGCCGTGATGCGCGCCCGCCGGCGCACGGCATCGGGAAAACCGCCCGGAAGCGTTGCCTCCGCCGTGCCGCTCCGGGGAGACTGCCCCACGTGACTACCGGGTCGGCCATGGGCCACACACGAGTGAGGCACCCGGCCACGAGGTGAGGACGGGGCGGGCCAGAGACCCGCCTGCCCGCTCCGCCCGGCGGCCGCCGTGCACCGCGCTCACGCGCACCCGCGCACGCACGCGCACTCCGCGCCGCCGTTGCCCGGCGTTCCTCCGCACCGCCCGAACGGTGCGCCTCCCCGCCCGTCCTCCGACGCGGCCGCTCCACCGCGCGGCCGCACCGGGGACCCGGCCGGGACTCCGCCACCGGCCCGTCCGGCCGGACGGCAACCCTCATCCCACGCACTCACCGGCGGCGACCGCCCGCCTCCCGGCACCTGACGCACACGGACGCGTCCGGCCGCCGACGGCCCGCGGCGGCGCCCGCCGGAGAACCGGAGACACACCCCAGCATGCCGAACGACTTCAACCAGCAGATCATCGAGGAGTTCCGCGCCGCCGGCGGCCGCGTCGGCGGCCCCTTCGAGGGCGCCCGGCTCATCCTTCTGACCACCACCGGCGCGCGGTCCGGCCGGGAGCACACCACTCCGCTGGGCTGCCTGCCCGACGGGGAACGGGTGCTGGTCATCGCCTCGGCCGGCGGCTCACCGCACCACCCGGACTGGTACCGCAACGTCCTGGCGCACCCCCGCGTCACCGTCGAGGACGGCGTCTTCACCTACGAGGCGGGGGCGGCCGTCCTGGAGGGCGCCGAACGGGACCACCTCTTCGCCCGTGCGGCCGAGGCCGACCAGGGCTGGGCCGACTACCAGACCAGGGCGGGACGGACCCTGCCGGTCGTCGCCCTGACCCCCCTCCCGGGCCCGCCGCGCCCGAACGCGTCGTCCTGGGGCGCGGCCCTCAAGCTCGTCCACGACGCCTTCCGCCGCGAACTCACCCTGATCCGCGGGGAACTCGCGGACTCGGGGCCGGGCGCGCTGGGCGCCCAGCTCCGCGTGAACTGCCTGACGTTCTGCCAGAACCTGCACGGCCACCACACCAACGAGGACGCCGGGATGCTCCCGGCCGTGGCCGAACAGAACCCGGGGCTGGCCCCGGTGACGGAGCGCCTGTACCGGGAGCACGAGCGGATCGCGGCCCTGCTGGACACCCTCCGCGACCTCGTCTCCGCCGGGGACGCGGACCCGGCCGCCGTCCTCCCCGAGTTCGACCGCCTCACCGCCGAACTCGACAGCCATCTGGTCTACGAGGAGGAGCACCTGATCCCCCTCCTCGACGCCGCGACCACCTGACCCCACGGGCGCCCGGCCCACCGGGGGAGACGCCGTGACGCCCGCGCACCCGGCCCGGGCGTCACGGCGCCCGCCGCCCGCCGCCCGGCCGTCCGGGGCCTCAGCCGGCCGCGGAACCCTCCGGGGCGGCGGCGGGGACGGGCGGCAGGGCGGTGAGCGCCAGGACGGCCAGGTCGTCGCGGAGCCGCTCGCCCCACCAGGCGTGGGCCTCCTCCATCAGCACCGCCGTGATGTGGTCGGCCGGACGCGCGGTGCCGGGCGGGGGCGGCTGCTTGGCGACGACGGCGGCGAGGTCCTCGGACTCCCGCTGGTGGTACGAGCCCGCGCCCTCGGTGAAGCCGTCGGTGTAGAGGACGAGGGTGTCGCCGGGCAGCAGCTCGGTCTCCGTCACCGGGTGGTGCACCTGCCCCAGGGCGCCCAGCAGCGGCCCGCGCACGTCGAGGACGGTCGTGCCGCCGTTCGCCCGGCGCAGCAGCGGGGCGGGGTGGCCCGCCGAGGCGAGGTGGAGCCGGGTGGGCGTCACGGTGGTGTCGACGACGACGTAGGCCAGGGTGCAGAAGGGGGTCTTCTGACGGCGGAGGGCCCGGTCGACGAGGTCGAGGACGTGCGCCGGGTCGGGGGTGTGCTGGGCCGCGGCCCACAGGGTGTGGCGCACCAGGCCGGTGATGGCGGCCGCGGCCGGCCCCTTGCCGCAGACGTCTCCCAGGACGAGGACGTGCCGTCCGTCGGCCGCGGCGAAGGCGTCGTAGAAGTCGCCGCCGATGTGCAGCCCGCTGCCGTGGGGGTGGTAGCGGGCGGCGAGGTCGAAGCCGGGCAGCGCCGGGAGGTGGGGCGGCAGCAGGGGGTGTTCGAGTGCCTGGGTGGTGGCGCGCAGCCGGTGCAGCAGGCGGTCCTGCTGGATGCCCACGGCCATCTGGTCGGCGATGCCCTCCAGGGTGCCGGAGGCGGCGGACGACAGCGGGGCGGTGCTGCCGAGGGCGAGCACCCCCAGCAACTCCCCGCCGGAGACGAGGGGATACCCCACGCAGACGGTGGAGTCCTCGCCCGGGACCTCGTCGAGGGCGGGCCGGCGCTCGGCGGCGACGCGTTCCATCAGCGCCCGGCGGACCCGGACGTGCGCCGGGGTCGGCCCGTCGGCCGGGCCGTCGGCGCACACCGTGTGGTCCAGCCGGTCACCGGCGGGCGTCCGCACCGCCCAGACGCAGGCGAAGACGGCCGACAGCCGGTTCACCGCCGCCTTGACGCACCGCTCCAGCCGCTCCGGCAGCGGACCCGGAGCGGTCATGGCCGCGGCGACCTCCGCGCTGAGCAGCGCGTGGCTCGTCCGCTCGGCGAGCTGGCGCTGGGCGCGCAGCCGTTCGGTGATGTCCTCGACGAGCAGCAGCCGGCGCTCCCGCCCCTCGGGGTCGAGGACCTGCTGCGGAGCCAGCCGCAGCGCCTGCGCCGCGCCGTCCGGGCGGAGACGTTCGAAGACCGCGCCCGGGTCGGCGCCGGGCTCTCCGCCGGACGAGGCGAGATGCTCCTCCAGCCGGGCGTGCAGGGTCTCGGGGAACAGGGAGGCCAGCGGCCGGCCGAGCGACTCGGGCTCGCCGAGGTCCAGGATGTCCGCGGCCTTGTTGTTCCAGGCGGCCATGGCCCCGGAGGCGTCCAGCATCAGCGCGCCGACCGGCGCCTGGGTGAGGAACTCGCCGAAGAGGTGGTCCCCCATCTGCCGGCTGATCGCCGTGCCGGCGCCGAGCCGGTACTGGGCCGCGGCCCGCACCGTCGTATAGGCGCGCTGCCGGCCGAGCGCCGTCATCATCTCCCGGGCCACCCCGGGCAGCCGGTCCGCCTGCGAGGCGGGAAGGTGGCGCGCCCGGTCGCCGGAGAACAGCAGGGGCAGGGCGGCGAGATCACCCTCGGTCTCCGGGGTGGAGACGGCGATCACCACCAGGTCGGCGGGGTGCGGACGCACCGCGTGGACGAGGCCGAACGGGGACGGCAGCTCCTGGCCGAGCACCACCAGCGTGGGGCGGCGCTCGCCGCGCACCCCCTGGGTGTGGTCCGCGAGCTGCTCGGGCGGGACGAAGAGAACGTCGGCTCCCGGGCCGAGCACCGCCTGCAGCGCCGACACCGCGCCCGGGAGTACGCCGACGAGGAGGACGCGGGGTCTGTCCGGCGGCACCGTCATCCCTCCAGCAGCGGTTCGTCGAGCAGGGCACGGCCCGTCCAGATGCGCAGCACGTCGGTGGTCGGGGCCATCACATGGGCCGCGCGGGCGTCGCGCAGCAACCGGTGCAGGGCGGAGTCCTGGCCGTAGCCGATGCCGCCGACCAGGGTGAGGGCGTCGTTGATGACGCGCTCCGCCGCCTCGGCGACCTCGGCCTTCGCGGACGCCAGCCCCATCAGCGCCTCCGCGCCGCCGGCCTCCGCCTCGACGGCCGCGTGGAAGATCAGCCGCCGGGTGCGCTCCACCCGGGCCCACATCGACCCCAGCCGGTGCTGGACGACCGGCTGCGAGGCCAGGGCCCGGTCGGAGTGGGCGTGCCGGCGCCGCAGCAGATGGGCGCGGGCCTCCTCCAGAGCGGCGGCGGCGACGCCCAGGTAGGTGCCGGCCATGGCCATCAGGAAGAACGGGGCGACGACGTTGAAGACGTACCAGATCTGGTCGCCCTCCTCGCCCAGCAGACGGGACTGCGGGATGTCCACCCCGCGCAGCTCCAGGGAGCGCGAGGAGTTGCCGCGCATGCCGAACCCGGTCCACGGCTCGCCCCACACCTGGCCCGCCGTGCCGGCGTCGAGCACGGCGCAGGAGAACAGGCCCGGCGGGATACCGGGGTCGGCCGCGACCGCGGAGAGCACATAGGAGTCCGCGTGGGCCGCGTTGGTGACGAAGCTCTTGGTGCCGGTCAGCCGCAGCCGGCCGGGACGGCTGTGCTCCATGCGCGTCTGCGGCAGCCAGAACTCGCCGCCGGTGGCCGGCTCGGACAGGGCGAGCGTCGTCAGATGCTCCCCGGCGGCGATCGGCCGCAGATACCGCTCCTGCTGCTCCGGGGTGGCCTTGGCGGCGATCACGGCGGAACCGGCCAGATGCATGCCGAAGCAGATGGACGTCGACGCGCAGGCCCGGCCCGTCACCTCGCCGACCTGCGCCACGGCCAGCAGACCGTGCCCCAGTCCGCCGAACCGCTCGGGCACCACCAGCCCGCCCAGCCGCTGCCGCAGCGCGGCCATGCCCTCCTGAGGCCACCGCTGCCCGGCGTCGGTCTCCGCCGCACGGGGAGCCAGGGTCTCGTCCGCGGCCTCCCGTGCCAGGGCCACCACCTTGCCCAGCTCGATCCGCGCCACCGCTGCACCGTCCTTCTGTGTACGGGACCCGGTCGAAGGACTTCGGCGGGCGTCTCCGGCTGTCAACCCACCGACTTTCCGCCGACTTCCGCCGCGGAGTCAAATCGCACGGGAAGGCGAGCTTCCGCGGAAACCGGTACCAGGGCTTCCGGCACGGCGGCACCGGCCGCCCCGGAGACCCCGGAGGTCCCGGGCCCTCGCTCAGCGCTCCGGCAGGCGCTGGAGCAGGCCCCAGGTGAACTCGGCGATCACCCGGCGCCGTTCACCGGTCGCCGCGTCCGGTGCCGTGAACGCCAGCCGCCAGCGGGTCGGGGCCGAGCCCTCCATCGGCGTGGCCGGGGCGAAGGCCCGGGCCACCTCGTCCACCGTGCAGCTCCAGGGACGCAGATCACCGAGCGTCCGCAGGACGGGGCCGGGGGCACCCGGGGCGCGGACCAGCCACTCGTTCCACACCTGGCCGCCCGGTGCCGCCAGCACCTCGAACCGCAGATCCGGCCAGAGCGGCACACGCCAGCGCAGGGCCTCGCACTCCAGGTCGCCGATGCGGCGCGGGGCACGGGACTCCGGCGGGCCGAGCACCGAGCGGTAGCGCGCCAGGGCGCCGCGGGCCCGGGGCGAGCGCACCATCGCCTGCCAGCGGCGGTTGGCCTCGCGCATCACCGCCCGGCTCTCGCCCAGCTCCCGCAGGGCGTCCTCGACGAGGCCGGGCTGGTGGTCGGCCATCCGCCGGAGCAGCACGAGCTGGAACAGGAGAGGACCGGGCAGGGGCGGGGAGGGGCGTCATGCGGGAAGGCGGGCTCGGTGGGCCGGGCGCCGGCGTCGGTGCCGCTGTCGGATCGAGTGCCGGTGGCAGGCCGGGTGCTGTCGTCGGGACCCGGGGCGTCGGCGGGCGGTTCGGGACGGCTCATGGTCCCCATCGTCCCCCAGCGCGCGGGTGCGGAGCGGCCGCCGGGGGTGCGGCGGGATCCGGCGGCACGGCTGACGGCCCGGCGCGGCCGGAACGCCCCGGAGCCCGAGAGCCCGAGAGCCCGGAGCCCGAGAGCCCCGGAGCCCGAGAGCCCCGGAGCCGGAAAGCCCGGAGACGGTGACGACCAGGCTTATTGCCGCCCGAACCGCCCACGGTTAGGCTGGCGTTCGTCATACCGATCAACGGCCGGGGTTTCGAACGTCCCGTTCCGGGCGCCGCCGCTGACGGAAGCGACTGCCGGAAGTAGGTGAGTGAGCGGTTATGGGACGCCTGGTACCCGCCGTGACCCGAGCCCTGGACATCCTGGAGCTCTTCCTCGAAGGAGACGGTACGCTCTCCGCCCCCGAGATCACGCGCAAGCTGCAACTGCCGCGCACCACCGTGCACGAGCTGGTCACCACGCTCGCCGCCCGCAACTACCTCGTGGCCGTCCCCGACCAGCCCGGCCGCTACCGGCTCGGCGTCCGCCCGTACCAGCTCGGCAGTCGCTACGCCGAGCAGCTCGACCTCGCCGCCGAGGGCCGGCAGGTGGCCCGGGGCGTCGCCGAGACCTGCGACGAGACGGTGCACGTCGCGATCCTGGAGGGCACCGACGTCATCTACATCGCGAAGGTGGACAGCACCCACGCCGTCCGCATGGTCTCCGCGGCCGGCCGCCGGCTCCCCGCGCACTGCACCTCCGTCGGCAAGATGCTGCTCGCCTCGCTCCCCGAGACCGAACTGAAGCAGCTCTTCCCCGACGGCGGGACGCTGACCGCGATGACGGACAACAGCATCACCTCGCCCACCGTCCTGCGCCGCCAGCTCGCCGCGATCCGCGAGAGCGGGATCGCCGTCGAGCACCGGGAGTCCAACCCGGACGTCAGCTGTGTGGCCGCGCCGGTGCGGGACTCGGCGGGCACGGTCGTCGCGGCGCTCTCCATCTCCGTACCGATGATCCGCTGGAGCGAGGAGCGGCACGCGGAGCTGTCGGAGCTGGCCGCCAAGGGCGCGGCCGAGTTGTCGGACCGCCTCGGCTACCGTGGCCGCCCATGAGCACAGAGACTCCCGGCCGCACGGCCCGGCATCCCCGCCCGGAGGTGGCCGTCCGCGAGACCGCCGAACTCGGCGAGGGGCCGACCTGGGACCCGGCGACGGGCCGGCTGATCTGGATCGACATCCTCTCCTCCCGCGTCCACGGCTACGATCCGGCCACCGGCCGCCGTACGGTCTTCACGACCGAACAGCACGTCGGCGCCGTGAAGCCGCGCGCGGGCGGCGGCCTCGTGCTCAACCTCCGCGACGGCGTGGCCCTGCTCTCCCCGGAGGGCGCCTTCTCCTGGCTGCACCACGACCCGGTGCCGAACCGCCGGGGCAACGACGCGGCCGTGGCGCCGGACGGCTCGCTCTGGGCGGGCACCATGACATACGACGAGAACCCCGGCGGCGGCAGCCTCACCCGGATCGCGCCGGACGGCACGGCGGTCGAGGTGCTGCCGGACTCCACCGTCAGCAACGGCACCGGCTGGAGCCCCGACGGACGGCTGATGTACTACGCCGACTCACCGACCCGCCGCGTCGACGTCTTCGACGTCGCCGGCCCGGACATCCGGGGCCGCCGCACCCTGGCGGAGATCGAGGACGGCGCGGGCTACCCGGACGGGCTGTGCGTGGACGCCGACGGCTGCGTTTGGGTGGCGCTGTGGGACGGCGGCGCGATCCGCCGCTACACCCCGGACGGCCGCCTGGACCGCACCCTCCCCTCCCCGTCCGCCGCCCCACGGCCTGCGCCTTCGGCGGCCTGGACCTCACGGACCTGTACATCACCACGGCCCGCGTCGGCCACCGCCCCCACCCCTGGCCGGCTCCCTCCTCGTTCTCCCCGACGCGGGCCAGGGCCTCCCGCAGCCCCCGTTCGCGGGGTGACGGGGGCCGGCAGGGGCGGCGGACTGCGAGCCTGCGGCCACAGTCATTGGTGGCGGTGACCGGCTCGGCAGTGGCGGCCACGTCCTATATAAATTTCTGTATAGTTGCCGTCGTGGGGAAAGCCTGGCAGATCGAGACCGAACCGGAGGTCCGGCAGTGGCTGGAACTCCTGACGGATGGCCAGTACGACCGAGTCGAGCGCTTGGTCGACATGCTCGCGGAGGATCCGAATACGCTCGGTGAGCCCTACTCGCGTCACCTCGGCGGCAAGTTGCGCGAGCTGCGCATGGTCATGGAAGGCAATGCGGTACGCATCACGTACTGGCTTGCGCCCGGACGGCGCATCGTGCTGTTGACGGTCTTCCGCAAGACCAGGCAGCGCGAGGTGGGGGAGGTATCGCGGGCTCGACGGATGCAGAAGGAGTGTGAGGCGGACCACGGTCCGGCCGGGCACATCTACGACCGCAACAAGGAGGCAGGCCAGTGAACCACTCACAGTGGAAGACCCGGCGGGCCAGGAAGCTCCTGGGGGAGACGGCAGAGGAGTCCCCCGCTTACGTCGAAGCCGGCTACGCGTTCGCGCTGGGGCAGGCGGTCTACGATCGACGGTGCGAACTCGGCTTTTCCCAGGCCGAGTTGGCCCGTCGCGCGGGCATGAATCAGCCGCAGATCTCCGGCATCGAGGGCGGTGACTCCGTGCCGACCCTGCCGCTGCTGACCCGCTTGGCCAAGGCTCTGGACGCATCACTCACCATCGACCTCGACGGCGACACCTCGGCCTTCCGCTTCACACCGCACGACGGTGACCGGACTCCGGATGAGTCTGCGGGTGGTCGTCCCTCGGTCGCGTGACGGGGTAGCCATCCGCATCTGTCGGAAGCCCGGTTCCGCGCCGAGCGGTGAGTGGGACGACCGGTCCTCATAGCACCAACGGACCCGTGGCCGGATGGACTCCCGGCAAAGCCCCGCGACTCTCATCCGCCGTGCAAGGATCGCGCACGGCTTGATCAGGAGCGACGGGGGGCGGGAGACGATGGACCGGCTGGGCCCCGGCGATCCCGTGCGCATCGGCCCCTTCCGGGTGCTGTCGAGGCTTGGCGCGGGCGGCATGGGACGCGTATATCTCGCCCGTGAGGAGGACGGCGCCGACGCGGCCACCGTGGCGGTGAAACTCGTCCGCACGGATCTCCCGGAGGGAGCCCAGCACGAGGCGTTCCGGCGCCGTTTTGGACCTCAAGCCGTCCAACATCCTGCTCACCGTCGACGGCCCCCGCGTCATCGACTTCGGCATCGTCCGCGCCGTGGACGCGTCCCTGGACAGCACCATCACCCGCACCGCTCACCCAACCGGTGGCCGCGACACAGCTGCGTTTTTCTCGGTACTCGTCAGTCAGACGGTCGGGCCGTGACCATCCACCCCGGGACCATCGGCTCAGCCGAGGTCACCGGTACCGGCGACTTCTGAGGGTGGCACTGTGAATGGTCGGCCGTGGTCCTCTTCGCCGAGCCCGAGCACCTGTGGACCTCTCCTGCCCGGATCAACCCAGCTCGGTCGGATCCCGGCTGCAAGGCGCTCCGAGGCCCGCTCGCCTATCGCGCGTATCAAGCATCGAGGCATACGGAAGCCAACGGGCGTGAAGGACTGAACACATCTGGTGTACGCCCCGCTTGATCGTCAGCGCCCCCGAACCGAAGTCGGCACCGCCGCATGCTGTTGCCGTTGGACCCACCGGGCAGCTCGCGAACCGAACAGGAGTACTGGACGCCCCCTATGACTGAGCCCTCCTATCTCGCCGCAGTCCGGGATTCGTACGACACCGTCGCCGCCGAGTACGTCCTGCGCGTCAAGGACCCGTCGGAGCTGGACCCCTTGTCACGCGCGATGCTGGCCGCGTTCGCCGAACTCGTGCGGGCCGCCGACCGAGGACCGGTCGCGGACCTCGGGTGCGGCCCCGGAAAGGTCACGGCCCATCTCGCGAGCCTCGACGTACCCGTGTGCGGCATCGACGTGTCGCCGGAGATGATCGAGCTGGCTCGGAGGGCCTATCCGGACCTGCGGTTCACCGTGGGCTCCATGACCGCGCTGGAGCTGGACGACGACGCGCTCGGCGGAATACTGGCCTACTACTCCACCCACCACACGCCCCCCCCGAAATGCTGCCGGTCGTGTTCGCCGAGTTCCACCGGACCCTGGCGCCGGGTGGACATCTGCTGCTCGTCGGCCACGTGGGAAGCGGTGAGCATCTGCGCCCGACACACGCCTACGGCGGTCACCCCGTCTCGTTCGGGTCGTATCTGCTGCCCGCAGACCGGATCACCGAGCTCCTGACCCGGGCTGGGCTCGAAGTCACCGCACGCCTGTTGCAGGAACCGGATGAGGGAACGACGAGGACCATTGCCTCCTTCACGGCCCGGAAGCCGACTGATCGCAGGGCGGACCGACCGTGAACCGGCCCAGCACGTGGGCATGACTCATAGGCGGTCCGGTGCCCGACGGTGGCCGGCGGGCCGGGTCTTCAGGTCTCACCGGGTGAGGCCGGGCCTGTTCTCCGCCCCCGGGATGCTCCTCCGCCGCAGACCCGCCGCGCCGGCGCGTGCGACGCGCCGACGACTGTCGCCGTGCATGCCAGGCCGCGGACCGCGTCGGCCGCTCGCGCCGGCCGGGTCATTCCGGCCCGGCGAAGTCCGCCGCGTGCCCAGAGGGAGAAGGGGATGACGACCAGCAGGGAGGTGGCCGCACCCGGGGTACCGCGTACGGCGGCGGCCTGGGCTAGGTGTGCCAGGCCGTGGAGCCCGAAGCCGTTCGGAGCGGTCTGGTATAACGCCGAGCGGCCGCCCGTGCGGTACCCGTCGGCGGCAGCGGCGGTGATCAGCACGCCCCTGGCCGCGACGGCTGTCGCGAACTCCCGCTCGTCGATGGACTCCAGGCGCTGCCACAGCCGTTCCGGAACCTGCGGAAGCTTGCAGTTCTGGCACGCGGGCGCGGAGCCATCGAGGCGTGACGGCCACCTCCTCCGCGTCGTGCAGAACCCACGCGGCCAATAACCCAAACGTCACCGCGGAGTCCGCCCGTTGGGCCTCTCCCGTGTCCTCATGCCCCATCATGGGACGGAAGTCTCACACAGCCCCGTGTCCCACCGGGCGTCGTCAGGCCTCCAGGCCCAGCATCCGCCGCAGGAGGTCGCGGAGGAGGGTGCGCTGCTCCGCCGACAGGGCGGCCAGGGGTTCGCGGGCGAAGTCGAGGGAGTCGCGGAGGCGGCGGGCGGTGGCGCGGCCCTCGGCGGTGGTGGCGGCCAGTTTGACGCGGCGGTCGGCCGGGTCGGGGCGGCGTTCGACGAGGCCGCGGGCCTCCAGCCGGTCGACGATGCCGGTGACGTTGGACGGCTCGCACTTCAGCCGCTGCGCGATCCGCCGCATCGGGAGCGGTTCCAGGGAGAGCAGGCCGAGCAGCCGGGCCTGGGCGCCGGTGAGGTGGTGCTCGGCCGCGGCGTCCTCGTACTCCTCGTGGTAGCGGGCCACGACGGCGGCGATGAGCTCGACGACCTCGAGGGTCAGGGGATCCGTGCTGCGTGGGGCCATGGCATCCAGAGTAACGATTTACTTGACAATCTGAAATATTGGGCAGCATGGTTGTTTCAGGTAGTGAAGTATCTGGTCGCCGCTGGGTTGCAGCGCGGCCCTGAGGAGGAGTGACCCATGCCGGAACAGCCCGTACCGTCCGGACTGCCGCGCGCCGACCGCGCGTGGCATCTCGTCGCCCGGCCGCACGGCACGCCGGTACCGGAGGACTTCGCGCTGCGGGAGATCCCCGTCACGGAGCCCGGCCCCGGTGAGATCCTGGTCCGGAATCTGCATCTGTCGGTCGACCCCTACATGCGCGGCCGCATGAACGACGTCAAGTCGTACGTCCCGCCGTTCCGGCTGGACGCGCCCATGGACGGCGGCGCCGTCGGCGAGGTCGTGGCCTCGGAGGCGGACGGGTTCGCCGTGGGGGACCACGTACTGCACGGGCTGGGCTGGCGCGAGTACGCCGTCGTGAAGGCCGAGCACGCCACCAAGGTGGACCCGGCCGTCGCCCCGCTCACCGCCTATCTCGGCGTGCTCGGGATGCCCGGTCTCACCGCCTACGCCGGGCTGCTGGAGGTCGCCTCCTTCCAGGAGGGCGACGCGGTCTTCGTCTCCGGCGCGGCCGGTGCCGTCGGCAGCCTGGTCGGCCAGATCGCCCGGCTCAAGGGCGCCTCCCGCGTCATCGGCAGCGCCGGCTCGGACGAGAAGGTACGGGCCCTGACCGAGGAGTACGGCTTCGACGCCGCGTTCAACTACAAGAACGGCCCGGTGGGGGAGCAGTTGAAGGAGGCGGCGCCGGACGGCATCGACGTCTACTTCGACAACGTCGGCGGCGAACACCTGGAGGCGGCGATCAGCTCCCTCACGGTCCACGGCCGTATCGCCGTCTGCGGAATGATCTCCCAGTACAACGCCACCGAGCCGTCGCCCGCGCCGCGCAATCTCGCCCAGGTCATCGGCAAGCGGCTCCGCATCCAGGGGATGCTCGTCGGCGACCACCAGGCGCTGCAGCCGCGGTTCGTCGAGGAGGTCGGCGGCTGGATCCGGTCCGGCGACCTCCACCACCCCGAGACCGTCGTGCACGGCATCGACCACGCCGTCGACGCCTTCCTGGGCATGCTGCGCGGCGAGAACACCGGAAAGATGATCGTCAGCCTCGACGGCTGACGCCCTTCCTCTGCCCCCACGCACCACCCCCACGCACCACCCCGCGTACCGCCGTCTTCTTGGCGTCGGCCGGGTTCGCAGCGCCGGCGGAGATGCCCGGCGCGCGGAAGCACAGTCCTGGCAGCAGGTTCAAGAGCGCACAAGTCGTGCGCACCACAGGAGGATTCACATGTCCGTCCAGACCGTCGACGTTCTGTACACCGCGATAGCCACCGCCGAGGGAGGGCGTGACGGCCGGGTCGCCACCGACGACGGCAAGCTCGACGTGGTCGTCAACCCGCCCAAGGAGCTGGGCGGGAGCGGTGCGGGAACCAACCCCGAGCAGCTCTTCGCCGCCGGGTTCAGCGCCTGCTTCCAGAGCGCGCTGGGTGTGGTCGCCCGGCAGCGGAAGGCCGACATCACCGGCTCGCGCGTGACGGCGAAGGTCGGCATCGGAAAGGCCGGGGCCGGTTTCGGCCTGGAGGTCGAACTGGCCGTCCACATCCCGGGCGCGGACGAGGCGACCGTCCGCGAACTGACCGAGGCGGCGCACGAGGTCTGCCCGTACTCCAACGCCACCCGCGGCAACATCAAGGTCGGCCTGACGGTCGCCTGACCTCCGCCGCACCGTCGCCCCGCACCGGCCCCGCCCCGAATCCACGGGCGGGGCTTGTGCCGTCCGGGGCCCCGATAAGCTGCCGTCATGCGTGATCTCGGGGTGGGTTTCGGTTACTTGGCCAAGGGCCAGCGGTGGGTGAGCCGGCGGGGCAGCCGGATGAAGACGGGGCTGCTGCTGCCGCCGCTCATCACCCTGGCGCTGTATGTGGCGGCGCTGGTCGTCCTCGGCTTCTGGGCCGACGACATCACCGCCTGGGCCACCCCGTTCGCCGACGACTGGGACTCGCCCTGGCAGGGCCTCCTCCGCGGAACCCTCACTGCGCTGCTCTTCGTCGGCGGGCTGTTCTTCGCGGTGGTGACGTTCGCCGCGGTGACCCTCCTCGTCGGCCAGCCGTTCTACGAAGCCCTGGCCGAGCAGGTGGACGAGTCCGAGGGCGGCGCCCCGGCGGGGCCCGAACTGCCGCTCTGGCGCGAGCTGGTGATCTCGGCGCGGGACAGCCTGCGGGTGCTCCTCTGGGTTGCCGTCTTCGGGGTGTCCCTGTTCGCGCTGGGCTTCGTGCCCGTCATCGGACAGACCGTCGTGCCCGTGGCCGGTGTCTGCGTCTCGGGGTTCTTCCTCACCGTCGAGCTGGCCGGAGTGGCGCTCGCGCGCCGCGGCCTCCCGATCAAGGAGCGGTTCCGGCTGCTGCGCGGCCGGATGATGCTCACCCTCGGCTTCGGTGTGCCGCTGGCGCTGGCCTTCCTCGTCCCGGTCGTCGCCGTCTTCCTGATGCCGGGCGCGGTGGCGGGGGCGACCCTCCTCGCCCGCGACCTGCTGCCGCCCGAGGAGGAGCCGCCGGGCCCCGGGGCCGGCAAACCGGGCAGGGCGGACCCGGCCCGGCCCGCACCCCGGCCTGGCCCCCGGCGCCGTCGGCCGGCTGACCTTCCTGCGGAGCAAGTCCGCCCCCGTGACGGCACGGAACCGGCTACGGAACTGACGGCGCGCAACGGCCGCCGGCACGCGTGAACACCGCGGGCCGCACCCCATCTCCCGGGTGTGCGGCCCGTGTTGGCGTGTCGGCGGCTTTGCCGTTTCTCTGCGCGAAGCGTTGACGGGGCATTCTTTCGAATCTATCTTGCCGTTCGAAGTTACGGGCGCCATTCGAAATTTCGAACGGTGTCAGCCCTCCCGCACGCCATGAGCATCCCGAAGACGTAGGGATACCCGCCGTCATGCAGCAGAGTTCACGAACTTCACGGAGCCGCAGAAGCGTGCTCACCGGCCTCGGTGCCCTCGCCGCGGCCGGCACCCTCGGAACCGCCGCCTCCGGCTGCGCGGCCCCCTCGGCCGCCGGCGCCGACCGCACCCGCCTGCGCTTCTGGCACCTCTTCGGCGGCGGTGACGGCGTCAACATGCAGACGCTGCTGGACGCCTTCCGCGCCGAACACCCCCACATCGGCCTGGAGGCCGCCACCCTCCAGTGGGGCGCGCCGTACTACACCAAACTCGGCATGGCCGGTGCCGGCGGACGGGCCCCGGAGGTGGCCGCCCTCCACCTCACCCGTCTCCCCGGCTTCGCCCCCGGCCGGCTCCTCGACCCCTTCGACCTCGGCCTCCTCGCCGAACACGGCGTCCGCCCGCAGGACTTCCCCGAGGACATCTGGCGCCGGGGTTCCGTGGACGGCGAGCAGTACGCCGTCCCGCTCGACACCCACCCCCTGGTCCTCTTCTACAACACCGAGATCTGCAAGAAGACCGGTCTCCTCGGTGACGACGGGAAGCTCAAACCCCTCCAGGGCGCCCGGGAGTTCACCGAGGCCCTGCGGGCCGTCAAGAAGACCACCGGCCGACCCGCCATCGCCATGGAGACCATGGGCGCCGACACCGTCGGCCCCTGGCGGCTCTTCGCCGCCTTCTACTCCCAGACCGGCGGCACCGTCCTCGACGACACCGGCACCCGGATCACCATCGACGACGCCAAGGCCCTGCGGGTCCTGGAGTGGATGCGCTCCCTCGTCGACGAGGGACTGGCCATCCACCGGGTCGACTACCAGGGCGGCGTCGGCGCCTTCAACACCCAGCGGACCGCCTTCCTCATCAACGGGGAGTGGGAGGTCAGCACCTTCCTCACCACGAAGATCCCCTTCTCCATGACCCGGATCCCGGACCTCTTCGGCCGGGCCTCCACCTTCGCCGACTGCCACACCTTCGTCCTCCCGCACCAGGCCGACCGCGGCGGCGAGAGCAACGAGGCCGCCCACGCCTTCGTCGCCTGGCTGCTCAAGCACACCGTGGAATGGGCCAAGGGCGGCCACGTCCCCGCCTATCTGCCCACCCTGGAGAAACCGGAGTACCTGGAGCTCACCCCCCAGTCCGAGTACCGCTCGGTCCTGGACGACGTGGCCCTCGACCCGCCCGCCTGGTTCGCCGGCTCCGCCTCCTCGATGCAGATCGAGCTCGGCGCCGTCTTCTCCGGCGTGCTCACCGGCTCCCGCAGCCCGCGGAACGGCCTCGCCGAGGCGAAGCGCCGGCTGCGGAAACTCCTCGACACCCCGAACCCCTTCGGAGGCGCGGCATGACCACCACCTCCGCCGTACCGCCCGCCGCGCCCGCCGCCGAGGCCCGGGCCGGGACGACGGGCCCCGTGCGGTCCGTCCGCCACAAGTGGACCGAGCACGGGCTGCTCTTCACCGCTCCGTTCCTCCTCGTCTACGCCCTCTTCCTGGTGTGGCCGCTGCTCTACGGCGTCAAGATGAGCCTCGGCGACGACAACATCGCCGGCACCGAGTCGGAGTTCATCGGGCTGGACAACTACGCCGAGGCGCTGACCGACCCGAACGTCTGGTCCTCCCTCTGGAACACCCTCTGGTTCACCGTCCTCAGCACCGTCCCGCTGGTCGTACTGGGGCTGGTCCTCGCGCTGCTGGCCCACCATCTGCGGGTGGTGCAGTGGCTGTGGCGGCTCTCCTGGTTCGCGCCGTTCCTGCTGCCCTCGGGCGTCGTCTGCCTGCTCTGGCTGTGGATGATCTACCCGTCCGACTTCGGCCTGGCCGACCTGCTGCTGGGCGCCGCCGGGCTCGACCCGGACATCGGCTGGCTCAGCGACACCCGCTACGCGATGCTCTCCATCGTCCTCACCACCGTGTGGTGGACCGTCGGCTTCAACTTCCTGCTCTACCTCGCCGGACTCCAGTCCATCCCGCAGCACCTCTACGAGGCCGCCGAGATCGACGGCGCCGGGCCCTGGCACCGGCTGTGGCACATCACCCTGCCGAGCCTGCGCCGCACCACCTTCGTCGTGCTGGTGCTCCAGCTGCTGGCCTCGCTCAAGATCTTCGACCAGGTCTACATCATGACCGGCGGCGGCCCCGACGAGTCCACCCGGCCGATCCTCCAGTACGTCTACCAGGCCGGCTTCACCGGCTACCGGATCGGCTACGCCTCCGCCATCTCCTACGTGTTCTTCGCCCTGATCGTCGTCGTCTCGCTGGTCCAGCTGCGGCTGTCCCGGCGCGCCAGTGAGGAGAGTGACCGGTGAGCGCAACCGCCGTGGAAGGCACCACCGCGGCCGGTGCCCCGGTGCCGGGCGCCGCCGCCGCGCCCGGGACCGGCGGGGGCCGCACGCCCCGCTGGACGCGTGGCCGGATCGCCCTGCTCGCCCTGGCCCTGCTGCTGGCCGTCGCCTGGCTGCTGCCGCTCGCCTGGGCCGTGGCCACCTCCCTCAAACCGGCGAGCGAGACGACGAAGACCACACTGGAGTGGGTGGGCTCGACCATCACCTTCGACGCCTACGGCGAGGTGTGGGCGTCCGGCGACCTCGCCCGCTGGATGTTCAACTCCGCCTATATCGCGGTGATGACGACGCTGCTGACGGTCACCACCTGCGCGATGGCCGCCTACGGCTTCGCCCGCACCGAGTTCCGCGGACGCCGCGTCCTCTACGGGATCGTGCTCGCCGGGATCATGGTGCCGCCGCAGG
This sequence comes from Streptomyces sp. MNU89, assembly GCF_020982505.1. Classification (NCBI taxonomy): domain Bacteria; kingdom Bacillati; phylum Actinomycetota; class Actinomycetes; order Kitasatosporales; family Streptomycetaceae; genus Streptomyces; species Streptomyces sp. MNU89. The sequence continues at coordinate 5,410,607 of NZ_JAJKLL010000001.1, forward strand.
TGCTCATCGCCCCGCTCTTCGCCGAGATGGTGCGGCTGCGGCTCGTCGACACCTACTGGGGCGTGATCCTGCCGCAGGTCGCCGTGCCCGCCATGGTCTTCATCCTGGTGAAGTTCTTCCAGGGCGTGCCGCGCGAGCTGGAGGAGGCCGCCTTCTGCGACGGCGCCGGGCGGTGGCGGGTCTTCTGGCAGATCGTGCTGCCGCTCTCCCGGCCCGTGCTCGCCGCCGTCGCGATCTTCACCTTCATCTCCACCTGGAACAACTTCCTCTGGCCGTTCCTGGTGACCACCGACCCGGCCGGGATGACGCTGCCCGTCGGGCTCGTCAACGTCCAGTCCACCTACGGCGTGCGCTACGCCCAGGTGATGGCCTCCCTCGTCATCGCCGGGCTGCCGCTGCTCGTCGTCTTCGCGATCTTCCAGCGCCAGATCGTCCGCGGCGTCGCCCATACGGGCCTCGCCGGCCAGTAGCCAGGGTCCGGACCGGGGGCCCGCGGCGGCTCCACGGTCCGGACCGGCCCACGCGCAACGCAACGCACCCCGTACGCGCGACGCATCCACGCACCACGCACCCGCGTACGACCCGCCCTCCCGTATCCCCACGCCCCCACAACGGAAGGACACCCCCATGCGTCGCCGACGCGCTCTGCTCACCGCCCTGCCCGCGGCCCTGCTGCTCGCCCTGCTGCCGTCCGGTGCCACCGCCTACCCCAACCCGGGGCTGGTCACCGGCGATGTCGTCGTCCACGACCCGACGATGATCAAAACCACCGACGGGCGCTACGTCCTCTACTCCACCCACGGCGGCCTGGAGGCCCGCACCTCCACCGACCGCACCCACTTCACCCGCGCCGGATCGGCCTTCACCAGCCTGCCGTCCTGGTGGTCGGAGTACTCCCCGGAGCGGGACCCCTGGGCGCCCGATATCTCGTACCACAACGGCGCCTACTGGATGTACTACGCCGTCTCCTCCTTCGGCTCCAACCACTCGGCCATCGGGCTGGCCAAGAGCTCCACCGGCCTGCCCGGCAGCTGGAGCGACCGCGGCATCGTGTACCGCACGAGCACGAGCGACAACCACAACGCCATCGACCCGAACCTCTTCGTGGACGACGACGGCAGCTGGTGGCTGAGCTTCGGCTCCTACTGGACCGGGATCAAGATGATCCGCCTCGACCCCGCCACTGGGAACCGGCACAGCGACCGCACCGTTCACAACCTCGCCACCCGGCCCGACGCGCCGCACGCCGTGGAGGCCCCGCAGATCGTCAAACGGGACGGGTTCTACTACCTGTTCGCCTCGTACGACCGGTGCTGCGCCGGCACCGACTCCACCTACAAGATCAAGGTGGGCCGGGGGAGCAGCCCGACCGGCCCCTACACCGACCGGAACGGTGTGCGGATGATGGACGGCGGCGGCACTCCCGTGCTGGAGACCCACGGGCGTTACATCGGCCCGGGCGGGCAGTCCGTCCTGAAGGACAGTGACGGGCATGTGCTCGTTTACCACTACTACGACCGCGACGACAACGGCACACCCAAGCTCGGCATCAACCTGCTGAGCTGGAGCGGCGGCTGGCCCACCGCGTACTGACCCCCGGCCGGGCCCGGCACCCGCATCCGGCACCCGGGCCCGGCCTCCGTACCGCCGGCACCGCCGTCCTCCCCGCCTCCCTCCTCCCATTCCCCGGACCGAAAGGCCTCCATGACCGCCCGCACCGCCCGCACCGCCCGCATCACCCTGGATCCCGCGTTCGCCGTCGGCGACGTCAACCCCCGCCTCTTCGGCTCCTTCGTCGAGCACCTGGGCCGCTGCGTCTACACGGGCGTGTACGAACCCGGCCACCCGGCCGCCGACGAGGCGGGGCTCCGCACCGATGTCCTCGAACTGGTCCGCGAGCTCGGTGTCACCGCCATCCGCTACCCCGGCGGCAACTTCGTCTCCGGCTACAAGTGGGAGGACGGCACCGGCCCCGTGGAGGACCGGCCGCGCCGCCTCGACCTCGCCTGGCGCTCCACCGAGACCAACCGCTTCGGCCTCGCCGAGTACATGGACTTCGTCGCGAAGGCGGGCGGCGAGCCGATGATGGCCGTCAACCTCGGCACCCGCGGCGTCGCCGAGGCGCTCGAACTCCAGGAGTACGCCAACCACCCCGGCGGCACCGAGCTCTCCGAGCGCCGTATCGCGCACGGCGCGAAGGACCCGTACGGCATCCGCCTCTGGTGCCTGGGCAACGAGATGGACGGGCCCTGGCAGACCGGCCACAAGACGGCGGAGGAGTACGGCCGGCTGGCCGCCGAGACCGCCCGCGCCATGCGGCAGATCGACCCGGACGTGGAACTGGTCGCCTGCGGCAGCTCCGGCCAGTACATGCCGACGTTCGCCGCCTGGGAGGCCACCGTCCTGGCGGAGTGCTACGACCTCGTCGACCACATCTCCCTGCACGCCTACTACGAGGAGAAGGACGGCGACCGCGGCTCCTTCCTGGCCTCCGCCGTCGACATGGAGTCCTTCATCGAGAACGTGATCGCCACCTGCGACCACGTCGGCGCCCGGCTCAAGTCGAAGAAGCGCGTCAACCTCTCCTTCGACGAGTGGAACGTCTGGTACCTCTCCCGCTTCCAGGAAGAGGCCGAGCGCAACCCGGGCCAGTGGGAGGAGGCGCCGCGGCTGCTGGAGGACAACTACAGCGTCACCGACGCCGTCGTCTTCGGCTCGCTGCTCATCGCGCTGCTCCGGCACGCGGACCGGGTGACCGTCGCCTGCCTCGCCCAGCTCGTCAACGTCATCGCCCCGATCCTCACCGAACCCGGCGGCCCCTCCTGGCGGCAGACCACCTTCTTCCCCTTCGCGCAGGCGTCGCGGTACGGACGCGGCCGGGTCCTCATGGTCGACCCGGCCGGACCGGTGTACGAGACCGCGCGCTACGGAGAGGTGCCGCTGCTGCACGCCACGGCGGTGCAGGACGAGGAGACCGGCGCGGTCACCGTCTTCGCCGTCAACCGCAGCCAGACCGAACCGCTGCCCCTGGAGGCCGCGCTGCACGGCCTGTCCGTCGGACGGGTCGCCGAGCACAGCGTGCTGGCCGACGCCGACCCGGAGGCCCGCAACACCCTCGCCGAACCGGAACGCGTCACCCCGCACGCGGCGGCGGAGGGCACCGAACTGGCGGACGGCGTGCTGCGCACGGTGCTGGAACCCCTGTCCTGGAACGTCATCCGCCTCGTCTGACGGGGCGGAGCGGCCGGACCGGACGGGCCCCGGCCCGCCCCGGTTGCTCCGGCACCGCCCCCACACGTGCCCAACGGCTGTACGCCGAACAGCCGTTGGGCACTCCCTCCGGTACGGGCCCGCACCCACCGGGCAGCTGCACGACCCCACCCCGTACCGCTCCGTTCCACCGGCACACCGGCACACCGGCAACACCGCACCACCGGACGGACCCGCCCACCGATCCGCAGCCCCCACCCGTATCGGAAGGGATTCCCGTGCTCCGCTTCATGCGCTTACCGCACCTCACACCTCCGCCGCGCCCGCGCAGGCAGGCGCCCCCGCCCGCACCCGCGCTCCCGGGCCGCCGCCCTGGCGGCCGCGCTGCTCGCGCTGGTGCTCGCCGCCGCCCCGCAGCCCGCCACGGCGGAGCCCGCGACGGTCCGTCCGGCAGCGGCCACCGGCACCACCGGCACCGCGGCGGGATCCGCGGCCCCCTCGGCGGAGGGCCGCCCGTACACCAACCCGGTCAAGGCGCAGAAGGGCGCCGACCCCTGGATCCGCTACCACGACGGCCACTACTACATGATCAGCACCTCGTGGACCTCCGAGCTGACCATGCGCAAGTCGCCCACCCTCGCCGGGCTCTCCACCGCGCCCAGCGTGCGGGTGTGGTCCGACACCACCGCCTCCCGCTGCTGCAACATGTGGGCACCGGAGATGCACTACCAAGGCGGCCGCTGGTACCTCTACTACACCGCCGGCCAGGGCATCGAGGACTACGGCCCGACCCAGCGGCTGCACGTCCTGGAGAGCGCCGGCTCCGACCCGATGGGCCCGTACGCCTACAAGGCCCGCATCACCCACCCCAGCCTGGACGGCTGGCTCATCGACGGCAGCCTGATGGAACAGGGCGGCCGCCTCTACATGCTGGCCAGCGCCTTCACCGACGGCGGCACCCAGAACCTCGTCATCGCGCCGATGAGCAACCCGTACACGGTCAGCGGCGCGTTCCGGACCTTCTCCACCCCCACCCACGCCTGGGAGCGCTCCGGCGACCCGGTCAACGAGGGCCCCGAGGTGCTGCAGCGCGGCGGCCGCACCTTCGTCATCTACTCCGCCAGCGGCTGCTGGACCCCCGACTACAAGCTCGGGCAGCTCGAACTGACCGGCGCCGACCCGCTCAGCGCCGCCTCCTGGACCAAGAAGCCGGAGCCGGTCTTCCAGCGCAGTGACGCCAACAGCGTCTACGGCCCCGGCCACAACGGCTTCTTCACCTCACCCGACGGCACCGAGAACTGGATCGTCTACCACGCCAACGACGACGCCGGCGACGGCTGCAGCAACGCCCGCACGGCCCGCGCCCAGAAGTTCACCTGGAACGCCGACGGCACCCCCCGCTTCGGCACCCCGGTCCGGCTGGGCACCACCCTCCCCGGCCCGTCCGGCGAGACGGCCGCCACCCCGGCCGCGTACACCCTCGTCAACCGCAACAGCGGCAAGTGCCTGGACGTGGAGGACGGTTCCACGGCCGACGGCGCGAACGTCCGCCAGTGGACGTGCAACGGCGCGGACGCCCAGCGCTGGCGGATCGAGGATCTCGGCGACGACACCAGCCGCCTGGTCGGCGTGGCCGGCGGCAAGGTCCTGGACACCGCCGACTGCTCCGCGGAAGACGGCGCCGGTCTGCGCCAGTGGTCCTGGCTGGACAACACCTGCCAGCGCTTCCGCCTCGCCGTCACGGACAGCGGCGGCTGGGTCCGGCTCATCAACGCGGCGAGCGGCAAGGTCGCGGACGTGGCGGACTGCTCCACGGCCGACGGGGCCGACGTCCGCCAGTGGTCCTGGCTGGACAACGCCTGCCAGCAGTGGCAGCTGAAGCCGGTCTCCTGACCGGCCGGCCACCGGCGTGGCGTCCGCGCGCACTGCCCGCGCGGACGCCGCGCTCCGCGCCTCCAGCGTTCACGGGTTTCTACATTCCGTGATGAGATTCACACGACCTGTAGTGGTATGGCGGTTGCGCCGTTCACCACGGAGGGGAGACAACAAGCATGGAGCCCCACACCTACGCCCTGTGCTGTCCTCCGCAGATCACCGTCCCGAAGATCGCCCGCGACTTCGTGACGAGCGTCCTGCGCTCCCTGGACCTGCGGCACATCACCGACAGCGCGGCTCTGTGCACCTCCGAACTGGTCACCAACTCCTATGTGCACACCAACAGGGGCGGGGACTCCGGCTCCGGCATCGGCTCGCTGCTGTGGCTGGTGGTCGAGCCGACCCTCGTACGGATCAGCGTCTACGACGCCAACCCGTCCGCCCCCGCCCCGCGCAGCGCCCGGGACGACGACGAGGGGGGCCGCGGCCTCGCCCTGGTCGCCGCCCTCGCCGACGCCTGGGGCCATGTACGGGGCGGTCCGCCCGGCCTCAACGCACGCCAGGGCAAGGGCGTCTGGTGCGAACTGGGCACCCTCCGGGCGTAGCCGGCCGCGCCCGGGACCGGTTCCCCCAGCCGGGCAGTCGGACCGGATCTGCCCCCTGCCGCAGCCGCGCGCAGTCGGCACGGGCTCGGCCTGCCCTGCGGTAGCTTGAAAACGTGACAGTCCAGACGATCGAAGAGGTCCGTCTCACCGCGTTCAAGAGCTTCCGCGACGAAGTGCTCCCGCTCGCGCCGCTCACCGTCCTGATCGGCCGGAACAGCAGCGGCAAGTCCAATGCTCTGGACGGCCTGGAAGTCCTGTCCCGCTTGGCGCGGGGCGAGGACGTGATCGAGGCGCTGGAGAGCCGTCGCAGTGAGTCCGGACCGGTACGGGGCGGGCTGGCCGGCTGTGTGCCGCACGGCTCCGATCACTTCACCCTCGGCTGCACCGTGCGGAGGGAGGAGTCGGGCGAGCGGTATCTGGTCGATCTCGACGTCACGGTCCAGGTGGAGCCGGAGGTCCGGATCGTCTCCGAGCGCATCACCGGCCCGACGCACCGCGGCCGGAAGGCCGTACTGGAGATGACCGAACCGAGCGGGCCCGGCCCCGTAGTGGCGACCGTGCACAACGGAAAGCCGGGCCGGCACCCCCGGATGATGTTCCGGGCGTCGAGACTTCTCACCTCGCAGGTCCCCGGCCGCCTGGTCGGCGAGACCGTGGGCGAACAGGACACCCTGTGGTGCGCCGAGACAGTGCTCTCGGCGCTGACGGGGGTCTTCCATCTCGACCCGGTGCCGCACCTCATGCGCCAGTACGTGCCGGCGCGCGATGTGCATCTGCGGCGCACGGCGGAGAATCTGTCCGCCGCGGTGGGAGACCTCCAGCGCCGGGAATCGGGCCTCTTCCAGCGGCTGGTGGAACTGCTGCGGGGCCTGACCGATCACGACATCGAAAGGCTGGCGGTCACCAACTCCGAACTGGGCGACGTGATGCTGGCCCTGGACGAGGGGCGATTCGGGCTCACCCCGGCCCGGGAGATGAGCGACGGGATGCTGCGCTTCCTGGCGGTGGCCACCTCGCTGCTCACCGGGGGCAGCGGCCTCGACCTGGGTCCCCGACTCGCGGAGCAGGACGAACGCTCCCTGATGCTGGTGATCGAGGAACTGGAGAACGGACTGCACCCCTCACAGGCGTCCGAGGTGCTGCACCTGGTGCGGCAGGCCAGCGCCGAGAACAGCACGCAGGTCCTGATCACCACACACAGTCCGGCTTTGCTCACGGCGCTCGACAGCGCCGACCACGAAGGCGTCGTCGTCTGCACGCGCGACCGTGAGTCCGGCACCAGCCGCCTCGGCCGGCTCACACAACTGGAGGGCTACCCGGCGGCCATGGCCGCCGGAACCCTGGGCGACGTGGTGACGCAGGGCCGGCTGGAGCACCGTGACCGCGGCGACCGCGACTACACGGAATTCGACCGGCTGCTCGGAATCGGGTGAACGTGGCGCGCAGAGTCGAGTTCGTCGACACATCCGTCCTCTGCAATCTCCTCGGCGTCCCCGGAAAATGCCAGGACCGGGAGCAGGTGGCCCCCACGACCTGCGCCGCAAACGCGAAGCCCGGAACTGCACGCTGCTGCTCCCCGTGACGGCGGTGATCGAGACCGGGAACCACATCGCTCAGTTACCGGACGGCAAGGCACGCCGCGCCTGCGCCGAGCGCTTCGCCGCGGTCCTCCGGACGGTGGTGGAGGGCACTGCACCCTGGGCGCTGAACGAGGTCGAGTGGAACGCCGCTCATCGGGAGACCCTGCTCGCAGGGGGACGGACGGGCAGCAGCCTGATCGAGCATGCCTGCAACCGTCTGGGCTGCGGCGATCTCAACATCCTCGTCGAGCGCGACCGGTACCTGGCCCGGACCTCCGGTATCGAGGCCGGGGTGTGGACGCTCGATGCCCTTCTCGCGTCCTACGCCTGACGGGTCGACGGCAGAGCAGACGCGGGACCGGGCCCTTCACGCCGCAGGGAGTGAAGGGCGGACCGGTCCCGCTCCGTATGTCCGCGTCAGTGTGGTCGGCTGCTGCGTGCACGGGCAGCCGGCCCGTCGAATTCGCCGGCTTTGACCCCGCGCAGCAGAGCACCGAGCACCGTGGGGCGGAGCGTGAGGACCGCACCCGGGTGATCGCTCTCGCGGAGGGCGATGGCGGCCGGGCCGGCCGCGGCGAGTTCGACGCACTCGCCCTCCTCCTGCGAGTAGGACGACTTCTGCCAGATGGTCTTCTCGGCCAACGGATGACCCTTCACAGCTCTCGGACGACCGACTGGATGAAGGCGCGCGACTCGGTTTCCCCGAGCGCCGCCGACCGTATGGCGTCGAAGAGCGTCCGGTACTTCCGGAGCTGGGGCTCGGTGTGGAGCAGTCCCATGCCGTGCGCGGCGTCGACCTGCACGCTGTCGAGCTGCGGGACGGGCCCGCAGGCGTAGAGCATCGCGTGCCCGGACCCGATGTGCGCCTCGGAGGCGAAGGGGATCACGCGGAGGCTGATGTAGGGCTGCTCGCTCAGGCTCTGCAGGGCCTTCAGCTGTTCGCGCACCACCGCGCGGCCGCCGAAGCGCATGCGCAGCGCGGCCTCGTGGATGACCACCTCATAGGGGGACGTGCGGTGCCGGCTCAGGACGGACTGCCGCTCCATGCGGTGCGCGACGCGGGCCTCCAGCTCGGTCTTGGGCAGCGGGGGCAGGGCGGCGCCGAAGATGGTGCGGGCGTACGCCTCGGTCTGTAACAGGCCGGGGATGTGAGTGATCTGGATGGTGCGGAGCCGGGTCGCGTGATGTTCCAGTTCGGAGAGGTCCAGCATCGAGGCGGGCAGCACGCCCCGGTACGCCTCCCACCAGCCCTGGCCGCGCTGTTCGTAGGTGATGGCCACGAGGGCGTCGATCAGCGCGCTGTCGCCGCAGGAGTAGAACGTCGCGAGCCGCCGCAGGCGCTCCTCGCCGACCCCGAGCCGTCCCGCCTCGATATGGCTGACCTTGGCGGGGTCCACCCCCAGGAGTTTCGCGGTGTCGCGGGCGGTGACCCCCGCGGCCTCGCGCATCCTCCGCAACTCGGCACCCAGTCGCTCCTGACGAGCTGTCGGCGCGCTTCTCAGCGACATGGCGTCCCCTCGTGGCTCGTGTGTCGCATGTGACGCAACACCTTTTCATGAACCAGAGGAAGCGAGGGACGTGGAGGGACCAGGTTGCAGGGGTGCCACCTTGCCCCCGGCGGCGGTGCCGGGGAGGCAGACGTCCTGCCATGGTGCTCCGGGGGCGCCGGGACCGCTGCTGCCCGGCATGGCGAGTCCCGGTCGGTGGTGACCGGCAGCAGATCCCTGCGGTACTCGCCGGCTTGGGCCATGTGGTGCCGCACCGCGCCGATCCAGCGTCCCGCGTTCACCGACACGTCCGAGTAGAGATCCGCGAACATCTCGGCGATCTCGCCGTACTCGCGACCGTTCCGAGCGCTGTACAGAAACTCGGTGCGCTGCGGATAGCAGGACGCCATGGTTCCGGCGTCGACCGCGTCTCACCGGGTGCGCTGCTCTGCCTGGTGCAGAGCCTCGGCGTCCTCGACAGCTCCCCACTCCCGCGCCCGCTCGAAGTGGCGACTGATGCGGGCCGCCCGCTCCTGCTGCTCGACGTAGAAGTGGAGCGCGAGGTTCACCGCTTCCTTCTTCGTCCTTGCCTTCGAGAGCGCCATGACCCGCCGCAGTGCGTCGTCATCAATGTCGATTTGCGCAAGGGACACACCGAGCCTCCGCCCATGTTGGTGATGTACATCGAAGTACAGAGAGCAGTCTTCCGCCCGCGAGCAGAGGCAGCTGCGCGCAACGCCTGCCTCTGCACACAGCGAGCCCGCTCGCGGAACCGGCAACGGCCCGGGCCTCCGTCTCACCCCGCGTCGGGGGGCAGGACGCAGGCTGCATCCGCTTCGCCGGTTCAGACAGCGCTTCCGCGCACCGCCGCCGCCCAGTACGGCACATCTTTCCCGTCGGCGCGGGGGTGTTCACGGCTGGTGCTGTTTTACGGGGGAATGGCCGCAGGAAGCTGTAGGAAACCGATGGCCGGCTTCCAGTGGGGAGGTGACCGGGAAGAGCAGGGTGACGATCAAGAACGCAGTGGTCGCGCCGACCTCGCCTCGGTCGAGTGCCGACCGCACACCGGGCATGGTCTCCCCGGCCGAGTGACGACGAAGGGACATTCGCCACCCTCCAAGCCCGGCTGGGAATACCGTTCTGAGGGCCCAGCGGAACGGAGAACACCATGACTGAGCACACCGATACCCACATCGGCGCGCGACTGCGGGATGTGCGCAAAAGGCGTGGTCTGACGCAGAGGGAGCTGGCCCGCTCGTCCGGCGTCTCCCTGTCCCTCATCCGCAAGTTGGAGCAAGGGGAGCTGGTCGGCACGCGAATGGAGACAGCGCGGCTGCTGGCCGTCGCGCTCAGGGTCCCCACGGCGCGGCTCCTGCGGCGGGACGCCGACCCGGCGGACGCCGCCACAACGGACCAGTGGGCGCCGGTACGGGCTGCGTTTCTGGCCCCGCCCGCCGACACACTGGACGAGGAGCCAACCACGGCAGGTATTTCCAGGGCCCTAGCCGCAGCCGAACCGCTCTTCGCCACCGTGCATTTGAGCGGCCTGGCGACCGTGGTCCCGCCGCTGATCCGGGACGCCGACGCACTGACCGGTACCGACCGCCGGACCCGCGCCGTACAGGTCCGGGTGCTCCAGCTCGCCGGGTGGCTGCTGACGCAGACACGGCAGTACGAGGGCGCGGCCGCAGCCCTCGACCGTGCGCTGGACATGGCCCCGGACCGGCTGGACGGTGCCGCCACGGTCAGCACCATGGCCTGGCTCATGCTCCGCCAGGGCCGGTTGGAGGAGGCGCGGGAGCTGTCCGTGCGGTGGGCGGACGAGACAGAGCCCCGCATGTCCCGCGCCACCCCGGCCGAACTCGCCGCATGGGGTTGGATGCTGCTGCGCACGGGCGCGGCAGCGGTGCGGGACAACCGGCCCGGGGAGGCTGCGGACGCGCTGCGGCTGGCCCGGGCCGCGGCGGCCGCGCTGGGCCGGGATGACGCCGCCGGGGTGGACCGCATGCGCCGGTTCGGGCCGCTGAGGGTGCAGCAGTACGCGGTCGAGCACGCCGCTGTCCAGGGCCGGCCGGAGACGGTCCTCCGCCTGGCGGCGAGGATGCCGGCGGATATACCCCCGAGCAGCAGCCACGCCCGGCACCGGCTCGATGTCGCGGATGCTCATGCGCGGCTGAGGCAGCACGAAGAGGCGATGCGGATTCTGCAGGAGCTCCGCGCGGAACGACCGGAGTGGCTGCGGCAGCAGCGGTACGCGCGCGACATCACCTGCCGGATCATCGGCCGCCGGCGGACGCTGACAGCGGAGATGCGGGAACTCGCCGATGCGATCGGTGTCCCCGTGTGATGCGGGCCCTTGGCCCCGGTGCCTGGTACATCCCCCCGGCCCTGAGGGAAAGTGCCATGGTGGCGGGCACAGCGAATTTTCTACTCTCGGTGACGTACTGATCACTGAAAGGCCGGGAGTGTCGACATGTCCACCACCGATCGCAGTGCCCCGTCCGGCACGCCACCCGTGTCCGCGCTGGAGTGGATCCGCCGTGCGGGCGGCAGTCCCGGGCAGGCGGCCGTCGCGTGGCTGGCGGACGAGCTCGTCACGGTCCCGGTGGGTGTCGCCTGGGACGTCGCACGACTGCCGGCCGCCGAGGGGTGGCGGACCGTACAGATCCTGCAGAACCTGGGGGAGGCCGGCCCCGTCCTGCTCGGCCCGAAGGGCGTCGAGGTGATGGTGCCGGTGGGCGCGGCCCACGACTGGGACCTGCCCGGTGCGCGCGTGCTGGCCCGGGCCGAGCACGTCGATGTGCCGCCCCCTCGGGTGGTCGCACCGCACACCCGGCACCGGCACACGTGGATCGTCCCCCCGACCGGCGAGCCCGCCGTGCTGACGGACGCCGACGCCCTGTACGGGGCCTACGCGGCAGCCCTCGCCACCGGAGCGTCCGCCCGGTGAGGCAGTGTGCGCGGTGCGGTCAACTCGGTCGACTGGTGCGGGTCGGCGCAAGGGACGGTGCCGGCACCGGAGCTGTGGTGTACGCCTGTCCCGGGCACGCCGCTGAGTATCCGCCGCTGACCGGGACGGACGACCCGATCGGCCTGATCGAGTCGGTGGCGCGGGCCCGCCGGGAGCGGGATGCGGCCGGGCGGTGAGGCTGCGGTGGTGCGCGTGGCACGAGCTGCTCGCTCCGGACACCGTGCCGGTCCGGGTCGTCGAGGCCGGGCTGGGTGCTGGGTACCGGTGGTATGCCTGCCGCGGCTGTGTCAGTGATCTGGGGCTGGTTCCGCTGAACGAGCGCGCTGAGTCCGGCTCGACTCACCCCGCTCCGGGCCTCCGCCTCATCCCCGCGGGTCGGAGGCCCGGGCCGGGTGGTCAGCGGGCCGAGAAGGAGTGGACCGTCTCCGAGCGGTAGGTTTCGCCGGGGCGGAGGACCGTGGACGGGAACGACGGCTGGTTCGGGGAGTCCGGGAAGTGCTGGGTCTCCAGGCAGAAGCCGTCGCCCTGGCGGTAGATCCGGCCGGAGGTGCCGGCGTAGCCGGCGTCCAGGAAGTTGCCGGTGTAGAGCTGCACGCCCGGCTCGGTGGTGGCGATCCGCATGGTGCGGCCGGAGCGCGGGTCGGTGACGGTCATGGCGTGGCGCGGGCGGGCGGTGATGCCCTTGTCCAGGACGTAGTTGTGGTCGATGCCCCGCCCGTACAGCACCTGTTCGTGTGCCTCGCGGATGTCCCGGCCGATCGGCTTGGCGCGCCGGAAGTCGAAGGGCGTACCGGCCACCGGGAGGAGCTTGCCCGTGGGGATGAGCGTGGCGTCCACCGGGGTGATGCGGGACGCCTCAAGCCACAGCTCGTGGTCCATGATCGTGCCGGTGCCCTCGCCGCCGAGGTTGAAGTAGGTGTGATTGGTGAGGTTCACGACGGTGGGGGCGTCCGTCGTCGCCTCGTAGACGATGCGGAAGTCCCCGCGGGAGGTGAGGATGTAGTCCACCCGCACCGTCAGCTCGCCCGGGTAGCCCATCTCGCCGTCCGGGCTGACCCGGGTGAGCGTCAGGCCGGCGTCCCCGCCCCGGGTGAAGGGCTCGACGTCCCAGACCCGCTTGTCGAAGCCCCGGTCGCCACCGTGCAGGCTGTTCTCCCCGTCGTTGAGCGGGAGTTGGTAGGTCCTGCCGTCAAGGGTGAAGCGGCCCCGGGCGATGCGGTTGCCGAAGCGGCCGATCAGCGCGCCGAAGAACGGGCTGTGCTCGGTGTACGAGGCGAGGTCCGCGAAGCCGAGGGAGACATTGGCCGTGCGGCCGTGCCGGTCGGGGATCTCCAGGGACTGGACGATCCCGCCGTACGACAGTACCCGCAGCCGCGTGCCGCCGCGGGCGAGGGTCCAGCGGTCGACCCGGGTGCCGTCCGGGAGGCTGCCGAAGCCCTCCCGGGTGGGGCGGCCCCGTCCGGTGGGCCCGGCCTCCCCCGGGGCCGCGGCCCCGCTCCCGACTCCGGCCCGGTCCCGGGCCTGCGCCGCGCCTGGTGTCGTCATGCCTGCCGCCAATCCTGCGGCCGCAGCCGCTATCACCGTGCGTCTCGATGTCATACCGTGCCGATCCTCTCAAGGGGGACAAGGGGACAAACGGGCAGAGGGTGCCTGGCCCGGGGGCCGGCCGGGGCCGGCTACGAACCGACCCGGCGCTTGTTCCAGACGTCGAAGCCGACCGCCGCGAGCAGCACCAGGCCCTTGATGACCTGCTGGTAGTCCGAGCCGATACCGACCAGGGACATACCGTTGTTGAGCACGCCGAGCACCAGGCCGCCGATGATGGCGCCGAGGACGGTGCCGACGCCGCCGGTGGCCGAGGCACCGCCGATGAAGGCGGCGGCGATGGCCTCCAGTTCGAAGTTGATACCGGCGTTGGGGGTGGCGGCGGTCAGCCGGGCCGCGTAGACGACCCCCGCCAGTGCCGCGAGCACCCCCATGTTCACGAAGACCAGGAAGGTGACGCGCTTGTCCTTGACGCCGGACAGCTTGGCCGCCGCCCGGTTGCCGCCGAGGGCGTAGACATGCCGGCCGATGATCGCGTTGCGCATCACGAAGCCGAGGGCCATCAGCAGGCCCACGAGGATCAGCAGCACGATCGGCGTGCCGTGGTAGCTGGCCAGGGTCAGCGTGAAGGCCACGACCGCCGCCACGAGGGCGGTGCACTTGGCGATGAACAGCCCCATCGGGATGACGTCCAGCTCGTACCGCTCCTGCTGGCGGCGGTCGCTCCACTCCCGCCACAGCACGAAGACGACCACGCCGAGGCCGATCAGCAGCGTCGCGTTGTGGTAGTTGGTGTCCGGGCCCAGCTCCGGGATGAAGCCGTTGCCGAGGGACTGGAAGCCGTCCGGGAAGGGCCGCAGGGTCTGGCCCTCCAGCATGATCTGGGTGGCGCCGCGGAAGAGCAGCATCCCGGCGAGGGTGACGATGAAGGACGGGATGCCGATATAGGCGATCCAGAAGCCCTGCCAGGCCCCGGCCGCGGCGCCGATCAGCAGGCAGAGCACCAGCGCGAGCACCCACGGCATATCGTTCTTGATCATCATCACGCCCGCGGCGGAGCCCACGAAGGCGGCCAGCGAGCCGACGGAGAGATCGATGTGGCCCGCGATGATCACGATCATCATCCCGATGGCCAGGATCAGGATGTAACTGTTCTGCTGGACCAGGTTGGTGACGTTCTGCGGCTTCAGCAGGATGCCGTCCGTCCACACCTGGAACAGCACGACGATCAGCGCCAGCGCGAGCAGCATCCCGTACTGCCGCATATTGGCGCGCATCCCGCGCAGCAGCGCCGCGGCGAGGCCGGACCCGGCGCCGCCCCCGGCGCCCGGGCCGGAGCCCGGACCCGGTGCCGGTCCCTCGTCCTTGGTGGTGGTCGTGGTGCTCATCGGGTCCGTCCTCTGTCCATGGTCATGTGGCGCATCAGCACTTCCTGGGTGGCCTCCGCCCGGGGGATCTCCCCGGTCAGCCGGCCGGCGGCCATCGTGTAGATCCGGTCGCACATCCCGAGCAGCTCCGGCAGCTCGGAGGAGATGAAGACCACGGCCTTGCCCTGTGCGGCGAGATCGTTGATGACCGTGTAGATCTCGTACTTCGCCCCCACGTCGATGCCGCGGGTCGGTTCGTCGAGGATCAGCACCTCGGGGCCCGCGAAGATCCACTTGCTGAGGACGACCTTCTGCTGGTTGCCGCCGCTCAGCCGGTTCACGGTCTCGAACACCGTGGGGGTCTTGATGTTCATCGACGTACGGAACCGTTCGGCGACCCGGGCCTCCTCGTGCTCGCTGACGACACCGCGCCGGGCGACCTTCGGCAGGGAGGCGATGGAGATGTTGCGGGTCACGTCGTCGCCGAGGTTGAGCCCGTAGGTCTTGCGGTCCTCGGTGACGTACGCGAGGCCGTGGGCGATGGCCTCCGGCACGGTCCGCGTGGAGACCTCCCTTCCGTGGAGGAGGACCCGCCCCGCCGCGTGCCGCCCGTAGCTGCGCCCGAAGACGCTCATCGCCAGCTCGGTGCGGCCCGCGCCCATCAGCCCGGCGATGCCGACGATCTCGCCGCGCCGCACCTCCAGGGACACCTCGTCGACGACCTTCCGCTGCTGGTCGATGGGGTGGTGCACGGTCCAGTCCGCGATCCGCATCGCCGTCTCCCCGGCGCCCGGGCCCGCGTAGTGGGTGCGTTCCGGGAAGCGGTGGTCCAGATCGCGGCCGACCATGCCGCGGATGATCCGCTCCTCGGAGACGGCCGGCTCCGCGTCGGGTGTCTCCCGGACGGCGAGGGTCTCGATGGTCCGGCCGTCCCGCAGGATGGTGACGGAGTCGGCGACCCGCCGGATCTCGTTGAGCTTGTGCGAGATGAGGATGCAGGAGATGCCCTGCGCCTTGAACTCCAGCAGCAGATCGAGGAGTTTGGCGCTGTCCGCGTCGTTGAGGGCGGCGGTGGGCTCGTCGAGGATGAGGAGCTTCACCTCCTTGGCCAGCGCCTTGGCGATCTCCACCAGCTGCTGCTTTCCGACGCCGATGTCGGCGATCCGGGTGTGCGGCGAGTCGGCGAGCCCGACGCGGCGCAGCAGCCTGCGGGCGTGACCCAGGGTGTCGTTCCAGTTGATCACCCCGCGGGTGGCGTGCTCGTTGCCGAGGAAGATGTTCTCCGCGATGGAGAGATAGGGGACGAGGGCGAGTTCCTGGTGGATGATGACGATGCCGCGCCGCTCGCTGGCCCGGATGTCTCTGAAGGCGCAGGGCTCGCCGCGGAAGATGATCTCGCCCTCGTAACTGCCGTGCGGGTGGACTCCGCTGAGGACCTTCATCAGGGTGGACTTGCCGGCGCCGTTCTCCCCGCAGATCGCGTGGATCTCGCCCTCGCGCACGGTGAGCTCGACGCCGGACAGGGCCTTGACGCCGGGGAAGGTCTTGGTGATGGAGCGCATGTCGAGCACGGGGTGCCCGGGCGGCGCCGCCCCCGGGCCGCCCGTCGTGCCGGTGGCCGCTTGCATGATGACCGCCGCCCCTTACTTCAGCTCGGAGGCTTTGTAGTAGCCCTCGTCGATGAGGAGCTGGGTGTTGGACTTGTCGATGCTCACCGGCTGGAGGAGATAGGCCGGCACGACCTTCTTGCCGTTGTCGTAGGTCTTGGTGTCGTTGACCTCCGGCTCGCCGCCGGTCAGCATCGCGTGGCCCATCTGGACGGTGGCCTTGGCCAGCTCCCGGGTGTCCTTGTAGATGGTCTGGGTCTGCTCACCCGCCATGATCGACTTCACGGAGGCCTTCTCGGCGTCCTGGCCGGTGATCACCGGGTACGGCTTGTCCTTGGTTCCGTAGCCCACGCTCTTGAGGGCGGAGAGGACGCCGATGGAGATCCCGTCGTACGGGGAGAGCACGGCGTCCAGCTCGGCCGAGGTGTAGGACTTGCTCAGCAGGTCGTCCATCCGGCGCTGTGCCGTGCCGCCGTCCCATCGGAGCGTGGTGACCTGGTTCAGCTTGGTCTGCTTGGAGCGGACGACCAGCTTCTTGTCGTCGATGTACGGCTTCAGGACGCTCATCGCGCCGTTGAAGAAGAACCGGGTGTTGTTGTCGTCGGGGGAGCCGGCGAACAGTTCGATGGTGAAGGGGCCCTTCTCGCCGCCCTCCTCCTTCAGCCCGAGCTTGTCGGCGATGTACGTGCCCTGCTGCACGCCGACCTTGAAGTTGTCGAACGTGGCGTAGTAGTCGACGTGTTCGGTGCCCATCAGCAGCCGGTCGTAGGCGATGACGGGGATGTTCGCCTCGGCCGCCCGGTCCAGCACATTGGTGAGCGCCGCGCTGTCGATCGCCGCGATGACGAGCAGCTCGTGGCCCTTGGCGATCATGTTCTCGATCTGGGCGACCTGCTCGTCGACGTCGTCGTTGCCGTACTGGAGGTCGGTCTTGTAGCCCTTGGCCCGGAACTGCTTGGCCATGTTCCGGCCGTCGGCTATCCAGCGCTCGGACGACTTGGTGGGCATGGCCAGGCCGATGGTGCCGCCCTTGGAGTCCTTCTTGCCGTCGTCGTCGACGCCGGTGGAGTCCTGGCCGCAGGCGCCGAGCGCCGAGGTGAGGAGAAGCGCCGCCGTCGCGGCGCCGAGACCTCTGGTGATGCGCATGGTGGTTCCTTTCGTGGTGGGGCGGGTCGGGGCGGGCCGGTCAGGAGACCGGGCCGGCGGGGAAGCGCCGCAGTTCTCCGGGGAGGCGCGAGCCGAGGGGGGACATGCCGCCGTCCGCCCCGTGCCGCGCCAGCAGGTCCAGGACGAGCCGGCCGCGGCGCACCCGTTCCCGCGCGGTGTCCAGGGTGACGTCGCGCAGGTGGGCCCCGTAGGGGTAGATGCCGGGCGCCTTGCTCAGCCCGAACTTGAGGTAGACGGGGGCGCCGCGGCGGATCAGCTCCCCGGTGTCGTACATCCGGACGTAGCCGCCGAGGTCGTCCGGGGCCTCGATGTAGAGGTCCATCGGCGCCCGGCCGGCCCGGCGTATCTCGGTGAGCTGGTCGAAGGAGAGATCCGAGGGGATGTTGATGGAGTCGGCGCCGAGCCGCTCCCACACCGCGTACGAGGCCGGGTTGACCGGGCCGACGAGCGCGGACACCTTGAAGGTGGTGTCGGCGGGCAGGACGCCCTGCTCCCGCAGCCGGTGCAGCGTCCACAGCACGCCCTCGTCGGCGATGAGCAGGCAGCGCACGCCGAGTTCGGTGGCGCGGACGGCGTCCTCCACACAGCCCGCGAGCCCGTCGTGGCCGCGGGCGCGCAGACCGCCGCCGCGCGAGTCGGTGCGGGTGGCGGCGCCGATGTCCCAGGTGCCGCGCGGGCCGGTGAAGAGGCAGAGCTCGATGTCGCGATCGGCGCAGGCGCCGGTCATCTCGGTGATCTCGTCGTCGGTGAGCATCCAGATGCCGCTGCCCTGGCTGATCCGGTGGATCGGCACGTCCAGCCGGGAGGACTCCTTGAGGACGGTCGCCAGCGCCTCGGGGCCCTCCACCGACGGCACCTCGGTGCGCCAGGTGCCGCCGTCGGGGAAGGCGTGCGGGGAGGCGTCGGCCGGGTCGTCGGCGGGGACGGGCTCTCCGATCAGGGCGAGGGCGGCCGAGCCCGGGCGGCGCGGCGCGGGACGGGTGCTGTCGGACACGGGACTCCTCTGTTCTGCATGACGAATGGTGTTCGGGCGGCCGGCCGTCCGGACGGCCCGGGCCGGGACACCACCGGTGGGGAGCCGGGGTGCCGGGGACCGGCGGAGGGTGTCCGGGGCAGTCGCCGGGGGCGTACGGCGGATCGGGGGCGGGGGCGGGGCGGGGATGACGGGACCGGGCCGGGCCGCGGGATCAGGGGCGCAGCAGCACCTTCCCGGCGCCGGGATCACCGCCGCCGACGAGCGCGACGGCCTCGGCATACTCCTCCCATGCCAACTCGTGGGTGATCAGCGGTGCCGGGTTCAGCAGCCCGGTCCCGAAGGCCCGCACGGCATACGCCCAGGCCGCCGGCGGGGCACCGAAGACGGTGTGCACGGTGATCTGGCGCATCGCCAGGCCGAGCGGGTCGAGGCCCTCGGCGCCCGCCCCGGGCAGCCCGGTGAGCATCACCCGGCCGCCGCCCCGCGCCAGGGAGACCGCGCAGCACGCGCTGCGCGGCGCGCCCGCGGTCTCCACCACCAGGTCGTACCGGCCGGTGAGCGCGGTGAGCCCGTCCGGCGGGCGGACCTCGGTGGCGCCGAAGGGCACCGCCTGCTCGGCCCGGCCCGTACGGGGCTCCACGACGAGCAGTTCGGCGGGCGCGGAGGCGGCCAGGAACTGGACGGCCAGCAGGCCGAGGGTGCCCGCGCCGACGACGGCGATCCGCTCGGCGGGCCGCGCCGCCGCCGTCAGCGCCGCGGCGGCGACCACGGCGGCCGGCTCCAGCAGCGCCGCGGCCCGCAGATCGGCGTCGGGGCCGAGGACGTGCAGCAGCCGGGCGGGCAGGGTGAGGGTGTCGGCGAAGGCGCCGGGCCGGGTGAAGCCCGTCTCGTCGTAGCCGCCGGTGCACAGGGAGGTCTCGCCGGCCCGGCAGCGTTCGCAGGTCTGGCAGTTGCGGAAGCCCTCGCCGACGGTCTTCCGGCCCACCAGCCCCGGGTCGACGCCCTCACCGACCGCTTCCACCGTCCCCGACCACTCGTGGCCGGGGGTGACGGGGTAGCGGACGTAGCCGGGCGCGCGGGTGCCCTCGTACAGCTCGCGGTCGCTGCCGCACACCCCCGCCGCGTACACCCGGACGAGGGCCTCGCCGGGGCCGGGCGGCACGGGCTCCGCCGGGACGATCCGGTGGGCGCCGGGCCGCTCCAGGAGGACGGCGCGCCCGCCGCCCGTCACGACCGGCCCCCGGTGGGGTCGCGCTTCTCCCAGCCCTCGGCCCACAGGTCGAAGTGGGCGCGCTGCTGCGGGAACTCGGCCGCCGCGTCGGGGTCGAACTCGACACCGAGGCCGGGCGCCTCCGGCAGGGTGAAGTAGCCGTCCACGACCTCGGGGGCACCCTTCACGACCTTCTTGATCTCGGCGTCCGCGAAGTCGTTGAAGTGCTCCAGGATCTTGAAGTTGGGGGTGCAGCCCGCGAGCTGGAGGGAGGCGGCGGTGAGCACCGAGCCGCCCACGTTGTGCGGGGCGATGAGGACGTAGTGCGTCTCGGCGGTGGCGGCCAGCTTCCGGGTCTCCAGGATGCCGCCGAGGTGCCCGACGTCCGGCTGGATGATGTCGGCGGCCTGCGACTCGAAGAGCTCGCGGAACTCGATGCGGTCGTGGATGCGTTCACCGGTCGCGATGGGCAACGTTGTCTTCGCCGCCATCTTGGCGAGCGCCTTCAGGTTCTCCGGCGGCACCGGCTCCTCCAGCCAGGAGGGGTGGAACCGCTCCAGCTCCTTCGCCAGCCGGGAGGCCGTCGCCGGGCTGAACCGCCCGTGCATCTCGACCAGCAGCTCCGCCTCCGGGCCGATCGCGTCGCGTACGGCCTCCACGAGGGCGAGGGAGTGCAGGGTCTCGGTGTGGTCGAGCTCGAAGTGGCCGGTTCCGAACGGGTCCAGCTTCAGCGCCCGGTAGCCGCGGTCGACGACCCGGCGGGCGGCGGCGTGGAAGGCGTCGGGGGTGCGCTCGACGGTGTACCAGCCGTTCGCGTAGGCCTTCACCCGGTCGGTGACGCGGCCGCCGAGGAGCTGCCAGACCGGCACGCCCAGCGCCTTGCCCTTGATGTCCCAGCAGGCCATCTCCACACAGGCGATGCCGGACATGACGATTTCCCCGGCCCGCCCGTAGTCGCCGTACTTCATCCGGCGGACGAGGTCCTCGATCGCGAACGGGTCGGCGCCGGCGAGGTGGTTGACCTCCGCCTCGCGGAGGTAGCCGACCAGCGCGTCGGTCCGGCCGAGCATCCGGGTCTCGCCGACGCCGGTGATGCCCTCGTCGGTGTGGACGAGGACATAGGTCAGATTGCGCCACGGAGTTCCGACGACATGGGTGGTGATGCCGGTGATGCGCAAGGCCACTGCCCTTCCGGTGTTCGATATTTCGTCACACGTTCGAAATCCTGGCGTGACGGTAATGACGTGCCGGGAGCAGTGTCAATGGTCGTGCACCCGCGTCCTTCCCCGAACCGGGTGACGGCACCCCGGGCCGGGGGAGAAGGGCCGGTTTCCGTGGCCGGAGGGGCAAAGCCCGAGGCCCGGCGGACGGCGGCGGCGACCGGATCCGGCCAGGGAGCGACAGGGCCGGGGCGGGCCGGCGGGAAGGGCCGGGCCGGGCGGGTCCGTGGCCTCCCCGCCCCTCATGTCCCTTGCCGCGCACGGCTGTTCGCCGACGCTGCCGGTGGGGCGCGGATACACACCCTCGGGCGTCCGCGGCCGGGGAACGCGGGACCGCCCCCGAGAGTGAAGCTTCCGTGATATCCGGCCCGGACCGACGGTACGTCACCCCGGGGTCCCCGGCGCACGGTAGCTTTTCCCCGGGGCCGCAGGCGTCGTGCCCCCGTGGCGGGTTCCCGGTCCCCCGATCGGGCCAGGGCGTCACCCGGCATCCGTACGTTCACGGCACGTCACATAGTGTCCCTTTTGCAGAGGATCGCTCCCGATGATGTTTACTGTTGGTAATCTCGGGGCCTGGTGCGGAAGTGATCTCTGGGGCAGACTGTCAAGTGCTGTTCCGGACGAGATCGGTACGGGCGCGAGTCCGCTGGGGAAGGCCCACCTCGTCCCACACTGGAGGTCCCGGTGACGACACGTGGAGTTCTCTACGTCCACTCCGCCCCGCGCGCGCTCTGCCCGCACGTCGAGTGGGCGGTCGCGGGCGTCCTCGGCGTGCGCGTCAGCCTGGACTGGATCAGACAGCCCGCCGAACCGGGCACCTGGCGTGCGGAGTTCTCCTGGCAGGGCGAGCACGGCACCGCCTCCAAGCTCGCCTCCGCGCTGCGCGGCTGGCATCTGCTGCGCTTCGAGGTGACCGCGGAGCCCTGCCCCGGCGCCGAGGGCGAGCGCTATAGCTCCACCCCCGAGCTCGGCATCTTCCACGCCGTCACCGGCATCCACGGCGACATCCTGATCCCCGAGGACCGGCTGCGCGCGGCCCTGGCCCGCTCCGCCCGCGGCGAGACCGTCCTGGAGGCGGAGATCGCCAAGCTCCTCGGCAAGCCCTGGGACGACGAACTCGAACCCTTCCGCTACGCCGGCGAGGGCGCCCCGGTCCGCTGGCTGCACCAGGTCGTCTAACCCCGGCGGGGGACCGCGAACGCACGCAAGGGGCCCGCCCGGATCACCCGGGCGGGCCCCTCCGCGTTGACGCGGTGCCGGTGCGCGGCCGGCGCCGCCTCCCGGTGCCGTCAGACCGTACGGAAGGCCAGCACGACGTTGTGGCCGCCGAAGCCGAAGGAGTTGTTCAGCGCCGCGATCGTCCCCTCGGGCAGCGGGCGGGCCTTGTCGCGCACGACGTCGGCGTCCACCTCGGGGTCGAGGTTCTCGATGTTGATGGTCGGCGGGGCCGTCCGGTGGTACAGCGCCAGCACGGTGGCCACGGTCTCCACACCGCCCGCGCCGCCCAGCAGGTGGCCGGTCATCGACTTGGTGGCGGAGACCGCCATGTGGTCGACGTCGTCCGCGAAGACCTTCCGCAGCGCCTTGATCTCCGCGACATCGCCCTGCGGGGTGGACGTCGCGTGCGCGTTGATGTGCACGACCTCGGACGCCTTGAGATCGGTGGAGTCCAGCAGGTTCCGCAGGGCGTCCGCGATGCCGCGGCCCTCCGGCTCGGGCTGGGTGATGTGGTGGCTGTCGGCCGAGATGCCCTGGCCGAGCACCTCGCAGTAGACCGTGGCGTTCCGCGCGGCGGCGTGCTCCGCGGACTCCAGGACGACGACGCCGGCGCCCTCGCCGAGCACGAAGCCGTTGCGGCTCGCGTCGTACGGGCGGGATGCGCCCTCGGGGTCGTCGTTGTCCTTCGACATCGCCATCATGTTGCCGAAGGCCGCGATCGGCAGCGGGTGGATGGCGGCCTCGGTGCCGCCCGCGACGACCACGTCGGCGCGGCCGGTGCGGATCATCTCCACCGCGTAGCCGATCGCCTCGGCGCCGGAGGCGCAGGCGCTGACCGGGGTGTGCACGCCGGCGCGGGCGCCCACCTCCAGACCCACGTTGGCCGACGGGCTGTTCGGCATGAGCATGGGCACGGTGTGCGGGGAGACGCGGCGTACGCCCTTCTCCTTGAGCACGTCGTACTGGTCGAGCAGGGTGGTCACGCCGCCGATGCCGGAGGCGATGACGGCGCCCAGCCGCTCCGGGCGGACGGCGCCGGCGTTCTCCTCCGAGCCGGCCGCGCCGGTGAAGCCGGCGTCGGCCCAGGCCTCACGGGCGGCGATCAGCGCGAACTGGGCCGAGCGGTCCAGCTTGCGCGCCACCGGCCGGGGCAGCACCTCGGAGGGGTCCACGGCCGCCGAGGCGGCGATGCGGACGGGGAGGTCGGCGAAGCGCTCGCCCTCCAGGGCCGCCACACCGGAGCGTCCGGCGATCAGGCCTTCCCACGTCGAAGCGCTGTCGCCACCCAGCGGTGTGGTTGCTCCGATACCGGTGACGACCACGGTGCGATTGGTCGAGTTCACAGGAATGTTCTCCACGAGTAGAGGGGTGCGGTACCGCCACCGCCGGGGTGGCGACGAACGCTCGGCTCAGGCCTGGTGCTTGAGGATGTAGTCCGCGGCGTCGCCGACGGTCTTCAGGTTCTTGACGTCGTCGTCCGGAATCTTGACGTCGAAGCGCTCCTCGGCGGCGACGACGACCTCGACCATGGACAGCGAGTCGACGTCCAGGTCGTCGGTGAAGGACTTGTCCAGCTGGACGTCCTCGGTGGGGATACCGGCGATCTCGTTGACGATCTCCGCGAGACCGGCGACGATCTCTTCCTGCGTGGCGGCCATGATGGCGCTCTCCATTCGATGTGTTTCGGTGGTGCTTTCCGGATGAAAACAGGACGCGTGGTGACCGGCTGCCCGTAACCGCGCGTTTCGTGCCTAGGGGAGAGTAACGACCGTGGCGGCGTAGACGAGACCCGCCCCGAAGCCGATGACGAGCGCGGTGTCACCGCTCTTCGCCTGCCCCGTCGCCAGCAGCCGCTCCATCGCGAGCGGAATCGACGCTGCCGAGGTGTTGCCGGTGGTCTCGACGTCACGGGCGACCGTGACGTGCTCCGGCAGCTTGAGGGTCTTCACCATCGAGTCGATGATCCGCATATTGGCCTGGTGCGGAATGAAGACGTCCAGGTCGGCCGGGGCGATCCCGGCCGCTTCCAGGGCCTGCTGGGCCACCTTCGCCATCTCGAACACCGCCCACCGGAAGACCGCCTGGCCCTCCTGGGTGATGGCGGGATAGCGGATGCCGGAGACGTCCGTCCGGCCGCGGTAGGCGTCCCAGGGCACGGTCTGCTTGATCGTCTCGGACTTGTCGCCCTCGGAACCCCAGATGCTCGGGCCGATCCCCGGCTCCTCGGACGGGCCGACGACCACGGCGCCCGCGCCGTCGCCGAACAGGAAGGCCGTGGCGCGGTCCTCCAGGTCGGTGAGGTCCGACAGCCGCTCCACGCCGATGACGAGGACGTACTCCGCGCTGCCCTCGGTGACCATCCCCTTGGCGAGGGTCAGGCCGTAACCGAAGCCCGCGCAGCCCGCGTTGACGTCGAACGCGGCGGGCCGGCCCGCGCCGATCCGGTGGGCGATCTCGGTGGCGACGGCCGGGGTCTGCTTGAAGTGCGAGACGGTGGCGACGATGACGCCGCCGATCTGCTCCGGGCCGATCCCGGCGTCGGCGATGGCCTTGCCCGCCGCCTCGACCGACATCACCGCGACGGTCTCCTCGGGCCCCGCCCAGTGCCGGGTGCTGATGCCCGAACGGGAGCGGATCCACTCGTCGGAGGAGTCGATGTGCTGCAGGATCTCCTCGTTCGGCACCACCCGCGTGGGGCGGTAGCCGCCGACGCCGAGGATGCGCGCGTACGGGGCACCCCGGCTCGGCTTGATCTTCGCGGTCATGGTTCTTCGGCTCCTATTCCGCGGCAGAGCGGGCGGGCGCCGCGTGCTCGGCGATGAGCTCGCGGGCGGCGTCGAGGTCGGCCGGGCTCTTCAGCGCCAGGGTCTTCACCCCGGGCAGCGCCCGCTTCGCCAGCCCGGTGAGGGTGCCGGCGGGAGAGACCTCGAGCAGCGCGGTCACGCCCAGCTCCTGGAACGTCTCCATGCACAGATCCCAGCGGACCGGGTTGGAGACCTGGTTGACCAGGCGCTCCACGGCGTCCGGGCCGGAGGCGACGGCCCGGCCGTCCTTGTTCGAGAGGTAGGGAACGCGCGGGTCGGAGACGGTCAGGTCCTTGACCGCGGACTCCAGCTTCGCGACCGCCGGCGCCATGTGGCGGGTGTGGAACGCGCCGGCCACCTTGAGCGGCATGACGCGGGCCTTCTCCGGCTTCTCCGCGGAGAGCGCGGCGAGTTGCTCCGCGGTGCCCGCGGCGACGATCTGCCCGGCGCCGTTGATGTTGGCCGGGGTCAGTCCGAGCTTCTCCAGATGCGCCAGCACCTGCTCCGGGTCGCCGCCGAGCACGGCGGACATCCCGGTCTCGGTGACGGCGGCGGCCTCGGCCATGGCCAGGCCGCGCTTCCGCACCAGGGCGACGGCGTCCTCGTCGCTCAGCGCTCCGGAGAGGGCGGCGGCGGTCAGCTCACCGACGCTGTGGCCGGCGACGGCGCCGACCCGGGCCGGGATCTCCGCCCGGGGGTCGTCGAAGAGCGCGTACGCGGAGACCAGCCCGGCGGCCACCAGCAGCGGCTGGGCCACCGCGGTGTCACGGATGGTCTCGGCGTCGGCCTCGGTCCCGTAGTGCACCAGGTCCAGGCCGGAGACGGCCGACCACTCCGCCAGGCGTCCGGAGACACCGGGGAGGTCGAGCCAGGGGGTCAGGAAGCCGGGCGTCTGAGCGCCTTGGCCGGGAGCGACGAGTACGAGCACTCTCACACTCTCTCGTGACGGTGGTCCCCGCCGCCCGTGGGGACAGGGACCAAGAACGGACAGGGGAATTGTCGGTATCCAACAAAGGGCTAGTGCGGTGATCCCGCGTCGGCGAGACGGCCCAGGATGAGCGCGATGCGCAGGGTGAACGCGGAGCGCACATCGGAGGGCGACCAGCCGGTGACATCCGTCACACGTCGGAGCCGGTAGCGCACGGTGTTGGGGTGGACGAAGAGCATCCGCGCGGCGCCTTCCAGACTGCTGGCCTGCTCCAGATAGACGCTCAGCGTTTCCAGCAGCGCCGACCCGGCTTCCTCCAGCGGTCTGTAGATCTCCTCCACCAACTGCCGCCGGGCGGCGGCGTCCCCCGCCATCGCGCGCTCCGGCAGCACATCGTCCGCGAGGACGGGCCGCGGCGCGTCCGGCCAGGCCGCGCACGCCCGCAGGCCGGCCGCCGCGGCCGCCGCCGAGCGCGTCGCGGAGAGCAGATCGCCGACGACGGGACCGGCGACCACCGGGCCCGCCGCGAACGGCCCGATCAGATCCCGCGCGGTGCGCAGCGGATCGGCGCTGCCGCCGGCGACGACCACCAGCCGGCTGCCCAGCACCCCGGTCAGCACCTGGAGCTTCGCGTGCCGCGCGGCCCGCCGGATCGCCTCCACGGTCAGCTCGCTGTCGCCGTCGGGCGCCGTGCCCAGCACGACGCAGACGTGGTCCGGGGAGTTCCAGCCCAGCGCGGCGGCCCGGGACAGCGCGCCCTCGTCCGCCTCACCGGAGAGCACCGCGTTGACGACCAGCGACTCCAGCCGGGCGTCCCACGCGCCGCGCGCCTCCGCGGCCTGGGCGTACACCTGGGCGGTGGCGAAGGCGATCTCGCGGGCGTAGACGAGCAGGGCCTCGCGCAGGGCGTTCTCGTCGCCCGGGGCGGCGACCTCGTCGATCGCCGACTCCATGACCTCGATCGTGGTGCGCACCATCTCCACGGTCTGCCGCAGCGTGATGGCCCGGGTCAGCTCGCGCGGCGCGGTGCCGAAGACGTCCGTGCTGATGGCCTGGGGTGCCTCGGGGTGCCGGAACCACTCGGTGAAGGCCGCGATACCGGCCTGCGCGACCAGACCGATCCAGGACCGGTTCTCCGGCGGCATCGCGCGGTACCACGGCAGCGTCTCGTCCATGCGGGCGATCGCGTCCGCGGCGAGGGAGCCGGAGGACTTCTCCAGCCGGAGGAGCGTAGCGGCGTGCGGATGGCGGACGGGGGCGTCGGAAGATCCGGTCTCAGGTTCAGGCACGGAACCAGCCTGCCTCATCGTGCGGCCATCCGGGGCCGGGGGTCCGGAGAGCGGGACCCGGGAGCGGGAGCGGGGACGGGGCCCGGGCGCAGATGCCCCGCCGTTCCGGGTGTCCGGCCGCTCCCGGAGCGCCCGGGTTGTGCCGTCGCCGCTGCTGCCGCCGCTGCCGTCGCCGACCTGCCGTGGCGTTCGCCGGCCCGTTGACGGCCGTTGACGGCCGTTGACGGCCGTCACAGCCGTCACAGCCGTCACCCCCGCCCCCGACGCGCCCGGCCGCGCCGGGCCGTCTACGGTGAGGTCATGAACGAGGTCTGGCGGGCGGGCGCACGGTTCCGTGGCGGGGACGCGGGCGCCGGGATCGAAACCCTGCACGCGTTCTCCTTCGGCCGGTTCTACGACCCGGACAATCTGTCCTTCGGCGCGCTGATCGCCTGCAACGAGGAACGGCTGGAACCCGGCGCGGGCTTCGCCTCCCACCCGCACCGCGACACCGAGATCGTCACCTGGGTCGTCGAGGGCGAGCTGACGCACCGTGACTCGGCCGGGAACACCACGGTGGTGCGCCCCGGCGACGTCCAGCGGCTCGGCGCGGGCGGCGGAGTGCGGCACGAGGAGCGCAACGAGGGCGAACGGCCGCTGGTCTTCGTCCAGATGTGGCTGACACCGCGCGAGCCCGGCGGCGAACCGGAGTACGAGATCGTGCGCGGCATCGCCGACCGGACACCGCTCGCCGTGGACCGGGCGGAAGCGGACCTGCACATCCGCCGCCCCGACCCCGGGACGAGGGTCGTCCTGCCGGACGCGCCGCTGCTCTACGCCCATGTGGTGCGCGGAGCGGTCCGGCTCGCCGCGGCGGGCACCCCGGGCACCGGCGGCCCGGAGACGCTCACCGGCGCGGACGGCGAGCTGCTGGGCCCCGGGGACGCGGCCCGGATCACGGACTGCCGGGGCCGCTTCCTGATCGCCGAGGAACCCTCCGAACTGCTGCTCTGGGAACTGCCGTAGCCGGGCGCCCGGAGCCCGGTGGCCTCCGGGGGAGGCGCGTCGGCAACGGCCTCCCCCGGAGACGCCGCGTCAGGGCAGGGTGACGAACGGGGCGAGGAAGCCGCGTGCCGCCGGGGTGTCGAGGCGGTAGGCGACGTTGGTCGCGTAGCACACGGCGTCGCCGGTGATGGTCGTCCCCACCAGGGTCCGCTTCCCGTCGATCACCGCGAAGTTCGGGCCGCCGGAATCGCCGTAGCAGGCGCCGCCGTTGCCCTGCGGCTCCGTCATCGCCAGCCGGATCCAGGACCGGTCGAGGGCGTTGAAGGAGAGCGGGGCCTTCATCCGGACCCCGCCGCCGGGGTGGGTGTGGCCGCCGGGTGCCCGGAGGGCCTCCCGGGTGCCGTAGCCGGCCACCGTGAAGCCGGTGTCCTTCAGGCCGCGCGGGCCGAGTTCGCCGAGCCGGCCGGCGGCGGGAAGCGTGGCCGGGGTGAACTCCCAGCGCTCCCGCATCTCCTCCGCCGGGAGTTCGATCACGGAGATGTCGTGGGTGTCCGACTGCGGGCCCGGGTACTCCGGGTGGTTGTGCGCCTCGCCCCGCACGGCGACCTCCGCGGCGACGGCGGCGGGGTCGCCCGGATGCCGGGCCCCGGCCTCGTCCAGCGCGGACTGGACGTCCTGGTCGAGCGAGACGTGGAAGCGGACGTTGTCCGGCCAGTCGGTGGTGCAGTGCGCGGCGGTGAGGAAGGTGTCCGCGTCGACCATCGTGCCGGAGCAGACCCAGTCCACCCGGTCGGGGGTCGCCGGGTCGCCGTCGTTGTCCCAGGTGGCCACGAGGGCGCCGACCTCGGTGCGCTCGGGTGCGGGGGTGGAATTGTACGAGCTGATGGCCGCGGCCGGCAGGGTCGCCGCCAGTGCCAGGCCGGCGGTGGCCGAGGCCACGGCTATCGACTTCGCCAGAGTGGAGCGGATGGAGCGCAGATGGGTGGTGACCCGCAAGACAAGCCCCTTTGTCGGTGTGCCCGTGCGGTCGTGCCGTGCGCCTGCCCGGCGGCACGGAACGAACGAACGGACGTTCGGCTGTTCTGCTGCTCTCAGCGTCGGCCGGGCGCAGAACATCACCGGGGCGTGAGGAGAGGACGGGACGCCCGGCCCGGTTCAGCCCGTCCCTTCGCCCAGTTCGGTGAGGACCGTGTCGGTGAACGGGGGCCAGGCGTCGATGGCCCAGGACCCGAAGTCCCGGTCCGTGAGGACGACGCAGGCCGCGCCCGCGTCCGGGTCGGACCAGAGGAAGGTGCCGGTCTGGCCGAAGTGGCCGAAGGTGCGGGGTGAGGAGGAACCCCCCGTCCAGTGCGGGGACTTGCCGTCCCGGATCTCGAAGCCCAGCCCCCAGTCGCAGGGACGCTGGTGGCCGTAGCCCGGCACGACGCCGTTCAGCCCGGGGAAGACCACCTGGGTCGCGGCGGCCACCGTCTGCGGGTGCAGCAGCCGCGGGGCCTGCACCTCGGCGGCGAACCGGGCCAGGTCGGCGGCGGTGGAGACGCAGTCCTTCGCCGGGGAGCCCGGCAGCTCGGTGGCGGCCATGCCGAGCGGTTCCAGCACCGCTTGGCGCAGATAGTCGGGGAAGGCGATCCCGGTGGCCTCGGCGACGTGGTCGCCCAGCGCCTCGAAGCCCGCGTTGGAGTAGATCCGGCGCTCGCCGGGGGCCGCCATCACCCTCGGCTCGTCGAAGGCCAGACCGGAGGCGTGCGCCAGCAGATGGCGGACCGTGGAGCCCTCGGGCCCCGCGGGCTCGTCGAGTTCGACGGCGCCCTCCTCGTACGCCACGAGCACGGCGTAGGCGGCCAGCGGCTTGGTGACCGAGGCGAGCTTGAAGCGGTGCTCCTGCGGGCCGTGCGAGCCGGCGAGGCTGCCGTCGGCCCGGACGACCGCGGCCGCGGCGGTGCGAACCGGCCAGTTCTCGATCATCCGCAGACTTTCCATGGCCGGGAGCCTAACCGGCCGCCGGGGGCGTCATGCGTCCGGCCGGGTCCGCCGGGGGAGCGGAACACGGGCAAGGGGGGTGACCTGGGCGCGGCCCGGGTGGGCGGCGCCCCCGCGGGTACGCCGACGGGGCCCGCCCGGAATGGCTGGAAAGGAATCCCGCGGCCGCTTGCTTCGAGTGCACTCCAAGCCCATAACGTGAGCGGCGAGTGTCCGGTGAGTTCCGAACGGGAAGGTGGTCGGCGATGAGCGTGGTGGAGAGTGCGCCCGTACGGCGGGATCTGTGTGCGTCGGCGCTCCCGGAGCATCCGCGCCCGGCCGGGCAGGACGCGTACACCATCAGCGAGGTCTCGGCCTGGACCGGCCTGACCGCCCACACCCTGCGCTGGTACGAGCGCATCGGCCTGATGCCGGACGTGGACCGCTCGCACACCGGCCAGCGCCGCTACACCAACCGCGACCTCGACTGGCTCGGCTTCGTCGGCAAACTGCGGCTGACGGGGATGCCGGTCGCGGACATGGTCCGCTACGCCGGGATGGTCCGCGCGGGCGATCACACCTTCGCCGAGCGCCGGGAGCTGCTGGCCGCCCACCGCGAGGACGTGCGGCAGCGGATCACCGAACTCCAGGACACCCTGGACGTACTCGACTACAAGATCGACCTCTACACGGGAGGACCCGGCACCGCATGAGCCAGGACACGAGCCGGAACCAGGACCGGATCGCCCGCACCTCCCTCGGCGCCGGCGGCCCCGAGGTGGGGGTGCAGGGCCTCGGCTGCATGGGCATGAGCTTCGCCTACGGGCCCACCGACGCGGCGGAGGCCCGCGCCACCCTGGAACGCGCCCTCGAACTGGGCGTCACCCTCTACGACACCGCCGACATGTACGGGATGGGGGAGAACGAACGGTTCATCGCCCCCTTCGTGGCGGCCCACCGGGACGAGATCACCCTCGCCACCAAGTTCGGCATCGTGCTCGACCCGGACGACCCGTCCAAGCGCGGCGTCCGCAACGACCGCCCCTACATCCGGCAGTGCGCCGAGGCCAGCCTGCGTCGGCTCGGCGTGGACGTCATCGACCTCTACTACATGCACCGCCGGGATGTGAACGTCCCCATCGAGGAGACCGTCGGCGCCATGGCCGAACTGGTCGAGGAGGGCAAGGTCGGGCAGCTCGGCCTGAGCGAGGTCACGGGGGACGAGCTGCGCGCCGCGCACGCCGAACACCCCATCGCCGCCCTGCAGTCCGAGTGGTCCCTGTTCAGCCGGGACGTGGAGCGCACGGCGGTGCCGGCGGCGGCCGAACTCGGGGTGGCCTTCGTCCCGTACTCGCCGCTCGGCCGGGGTTTCCTGACCGGGGCGTTCACCGACGCCGGGAAGGATCTGACCGAGGACGACTTCCGCCGGAGGATGCCGCGCTTCACCGGGGAGAACGCCGAGGCCAACGCGGCGCTGCTGGAGCCGGTGCGCAAGGTCGCCGAGGGCCGCGGCATCACCCTCGGCCAGACGGCGCTGGCCTGGGTGCACCAGCGGGCGGAGCGGTACCCCGGGCTGAGCGTCGTCCCGATCCCCGGCACCCGGAAGCGGTCCCGGGTGGAGGAGAACACGGCCGCCACCGGCATCCGGCTGACGGACGGGGAACTGGCCCTGCTGGAGCCCATCGCGGACCGCGTCGCGGGCGGCCGCTACGCCGACATGGCGTTCACGTCGGCGGGCCGGGAGTAGCCCTACGGCCGGACACGATGCCCAGGCGCCCAGGCGGCCCGGGGCGACCACACCCCGGGCCGTCCGGCTCCGGCTCACAGCTCCGCGAGCAGTTCCGCCTTCTTGGAGCTGAACTCGTCGTCCGTGAGCAGTCCCGCGTCGTGCAGGGCTCCGAGGTGGCGGATGCGGTCGGCGACGTCGGCCGGGTCCGGGCGGGCCCGCCCCGGTGGCTCGGCGGTGAGGACGGGGACGGCGGCGCGGCGCCCCGGGCCGCCGGGGCAGTCGGCGGTGGCGGGCTCGGCGGCCCTGACCGCCTCCAGCACCGAGGCCGCGAACGGCAGCGACTCGTGCACGAGGCCGTAGCCGAGCCCGAAGACCACGGCCGCCGGGTCCTGGTCGGCGTCGCCCGGCGCCGAGTCGTCCGCGCCCCGGCGCAGCAGCCGCAGATGGCCGTCGAAGACCTCGGGGGAGCGCCATTCGACGCCGGCCAGTTCGCTCACCGGGAAGGTCTGGTCCCCGGCCTTCCACTTGGCGGAGGAGGCGCCGGTCCAGAACCAGCGGAAGGTGACGTTCCGGCCGTCGAAGAGGGCCTTGCCGTCGTACGCCTTGAAGCTGAGCGGCGGCGGAGGGGCGGCGACGAGATGGCACGCGGCGGGGTCGGCGGCGTCCGGGCCGAGCGCGGAGCGCATTTCGTCCGCGTAGTACTCGGCGAGCAGTTCGCGTTCGGCGGGCAGCACCAGCCGGTAGGGGTCCGAGCCCTCCTTGAGCTGTCCGCCCGCCGCGTCCATCAGCGGGTCGGCACCCGGCCGGGGCACGGCCCGCAGCACCACCGTGCCCTTTCTGCCGGGAGCGAGCTCCACGGCCGACAGCGCCTCGTACGGGACGCGTCGCTCGCCGAGCACGTGGAAGAGCCTCGGCGTGCGGATCCCCCGTTCGAAGCGGATGAGCACGGAGTCCGTGTCGAACTCCCAGACGGTGTGAAAACCGGCCAGCACATCACCCATACGGCTCATCGTAGGCGGCGGGGGACCGCCCGTCCTCCCTCCGTGCCCTCCGGCGCGCCCGGCGCGCGTCACAGCGTCCGGTGTCCGGGGGACGCGGGCCGCCCGCAGCCCGTTCCCCGGCCGGGCGGGCAGCTCACGGCGGCGAGGTCGCCCACGCCGACCCGGGCGAAGTTCGCCAGGCTGGCGGTGCCCGGCACGAAGTAGCCGGTGTGGCCGGTGGCGCCCGCGGCGGAGAGCAGCCGGGCGCCGAAGGCCGGGGAGACCGGGTCCACGCCGTGGCCGAGCGCGCCGAACTCCAGGTTCGGCACGTCCTCGATCCAGTCGTCGGCGTCCCGGGTGGCCCAGATCCGGGCCCGCCCGCCGAGGTCCGCGACCCGCTCGGCCCGCATTCCGGGGCTGCCCGCGACCGCTATGTCGGTGACCCGGGACGGCAGCGAGCGGGCGGCGACGCCGCAGACCACGGAGCCGTAGCTGTGGCAGAACAGGGCGACGCTCGACGATCCCGGCAGCGCCCGGACCAGGGCCCGCAGGGTGACGGCGCCCGCCGCGGCTAGCCGGCCCGCGGCGGCGTCCATGCCGACGCCCGCCGGGCTGGTGTAGTCGGCCCAGGCGATGACGGCGGTACGGACCCGGGGCGCGGCCGCGCGCTCGGCGCGGTGCAGCGCCCGCGCCATGCCGACCGGCGCCGTGAACGTCCGCCGGGTGCGTTCGAAGGTGAGCAGATGGGTGTCGACGCCGGGCACCACGACGGAAACCCGCTGGGCCGTGTCGAGGTCGCCGAAGACCTCCGCGACCCGGCCGGGGCCGGTCGGGTCGAAGGCGAGGATCTGCCGGTTTCCGCGCAGCAGCGAGCCGTAACGCTGCATCCTGCGGGCCACCTGCTCCCGGCCGAGCTCGGTGAGCCGGGGGTCGTCGAGCCGGGCCCGTTCGGCGGCGATCGCCTGCCGCAGCGCGGTGCGGTTGGCCCGGTAGCGCAGGACCGGCGGGGCGCCGTTGAGGTTGCCCACGACCAGAGCGTGCCGCTCGGCGAGCCTCCGGCGCTGCGTCTCGCCGAGCGAGCGGAAGAAGTCCCGGACGGCCGCCGGGGAGGACTCGGGCCGGGGGAGTCTCCGTCCGTCGGCCGAGGCGCGGTTCCAGGCGGCCTGCGCGGCGGCGCGGGCCCCCGGCTGCGGGCGGTGGGTGCGGATCGCGGTCCAGCCGGTGGTGGCCAGCAGTATCAGCACCAGGCCCAGGACGAGCGCCGCCCGCGAGGCGGGGGAGCCGCTGAACCAGGAGGCGGGAGCGGAGGAGCCGAGCTCAGACAAGGAAGACACTGCGGCACACCCTAGGAGACGGGCGCTGCCGAATCGTTATCCGGCGGGTGAGCGTGAGTCATTTCACGTTTGAGGCCGGGCATAGCGGTCGCAAGGGACGACCGTCTCCCGGCGGACACCGGGGCGGACGCCGGGGCGGATGCCGGATGAAGGCCCAGGTGGACGCCGGGGCGGACACCGGAAGGGGCCGGGGACCGGGGGCCAGGGCGGGCGGCGGTGCGGGCCGGTCCCGCGTGGGCGGGGCGTGGGCGTACGCGCGGCCGGAGAGGGGAGCCGGGACCGCGGGCGGCCGGAGCCGGTCAGTCCTGCGGCGCCGGCCTGTCCAGGGCCAGGGCGGGACCGATCGCGTCGAGATGGCGCTCGGTGAGCCGGCGCAGCGCCTCGGCGCTCGCGTCCGGTCCCGCGCCCCAGATCCGGCCGGTCATCCGCATCACGCCGGTGAAGGCGGCGACGAGCACCCGTGGCCGGAGGTCGGTGACCGGGTCCGTCCCGGCCCGGCGGGCGATGTCGCGGACGAGGTGGTCCTCCAGCTCCGCCGAGCGGCACATCGCGGTGGCGAGCAGGGCGGGTGTCGACTCGATGACCTGGCACATCCGCATGTGCAGCCCGGGCTCGACGGTCTCGCCGACGGCCTCGCCGAAGGTGTCCCAGGTGACGGAGACGGCCCGGCGCAGCGCGGTCAGCGGCGGCTCGCCGTCCGGCCGGGCCCCGAAGGCGTCGAGGAAGTGCTCCTCGACCAGGTCGTGGACGGAGAAGGCGACCGCCTCCTTGCCGGGGAAGTAGCGGAAGAAGGTCCGCTGGGAGACCCCGGCGGCCTCGGCGATGTCGTCGACCGTCGTCTCCTCGTAGCCCCGGGTGGTGAAGAGTTCCAGGGCCGAGCGGATCAGCGCGTCGCGGGTCCGTCTCTTCTTGCGCTCGCGCAGCCCGTCCGGTGCCCCTTCGGGGTGCCCAGTCGTCACCTTCGGGCCGCCTCTCGCTCGGTTCCTCAGCTGTTCTCCCTGCTCAGGGATGGTATGAGTAGCGTGACAGTTACCGTTCCCGGAAACGGTTTGTCAACTGTCAGTCGCTGCCATAATCTCCGGCCATGACGTCTCAGACCACCGTCGCCGACGCGGCGCCGGACCTTCCCGAGCCCGGACCCCGCAAGGGCCTGCGGGGGCACCCCTGGCTCACTCTTCTCTCCGTCGCGATCGGCGTGATGATGGTCGCCCTCGACGGCACGATCGTCGCGATCGCCAACCCGGCGATCCAGCAGGACCTCGGGGCCTCGCTCGCCGACGTCCAGTGGATAACCAACGGCTATCTGCTCGCCCTCGCCGTCTCCCTCATCACGGCGGGCAAGCTCGGCGACCGCTTCGGGCACCGCCAGACCTTCCTGATCGGCATAGCCGGCTTCGCCCTCGCCTCGGGCGCCATCGGTCTCTCCGCCAGCGTGCCGCTGGTGGTCGGCTTCCGGGTCCTCCAGGGCCTCTTCGGCGCGCTGCTGATGCCCGCCGCGCTGGGCCTGCTGCGGGCCACCTTCCCGGCCGAGAAGCTCAACATGGCGATCGGCATCTGGGGGATGGTCATCGGTGCCTCCACCGCGGGCGGGCCGATCGTCGGCGGTCTGCTGGTGGAGCACGTCAGCTGGCAGTCGGTCTTCTTCATCAACGTGCCGGTGGGCGTCGCCGCCCTCCTGATGGGCCTGGTGATCCTCCGTGACCACCGCGCGGAGAACGCCCCGCGCTCCTTCGACATCCCCGGCATCGTGCTGCTTTCGGCCGCGATGTTCTTCCTCATCTGGGCGCTGATCAAGGCCCCCGCCTGGGGCTGGGGCGACGGGCTCACCCTGGGCTTCCTGACCGCCGCGGTGCTCACCTTCGCGGCGTTCGCGTTCTGGGAGACGAAGGTCCGCGAACCGCTCATCCCGCTGGGGATGTTCCGCTCCGTGCCGCTGTCCGCCGGTACGGTCCTCATGGTGCTGATGGCCTTCGCCTTCATGGGCGGGATCTTCTTCGTCACCTTCTACCTGCAGAACGTGCACGGCATGAGCCCGGTCGACAGCGGGCTCCATCTGCTGCCGCTCACCGGCATGATGATCGTGTCCTCGCCGATCGCCGGCGCCCTCATCACCAAGGTCGGCCCGCGTGTCCCGCTGGTCGGCGGCATGGTGTTCACGGCCACCGCCATGTTCGGCATGTCCACCCTGGAGACGGACTCCGGCAGCGGCGTCATGTCCCTGTGGTTCGTCCTGCTCGGCCTCGGCCTGGCGCCGGTCATGGTCGGCGCGACCGAGGTGATCGTCGGCAACGCGCCGCTGGAGCTGTCCGGTGTGGCCGGCGGTCTCCAGCAGGCGGCGATGCAGGTCGGCGGCAGCCTCGGCACGGCCGTGCTCGGCGCGACCATGGCCGCCCGGGTCGACGACCAGCTGCCCGGCAACTGGGCGGAGGCCCAGCTCCCGCCGGTCACCCCCGAGCAGCTGGCGCAGATGTCCGAGGCCGTGGAGGTCGGTATCCCGCCTCTCACCAAGGAGACGCCGCCGCAGGTCGCGGAGATCATCACCGGCGTCACCCATGAGACGTTCGTGTCCGGCATGGGCTTCTCGTTCACCGTCGCGGGCGGGGTCGCGGTCCTCGCCGTCGTGGTCGCCCTCTTCACCAACCGGGGCGTCAACGCCGGGGCCGGTGCCGGCGGCGCCCACATCTGAGGCGGCCGGGGCCCTGCGCCGGGCAGCGGCCCGGCCGCAGGACGGAGGGGTCAACTCCGCTTCCTGGCAGCCCCGTTGGGTCATCCCCTGCGGGGCTGTCCCCTATCCGGGTGGCATCGCCCGGAGGCCCTTGGCGGCGGAGGCACCGGCCGGAGAGGCTCGTCGCGGAAACGCCGCCGGGCATCCGTCCGGCGGCCGGCTGTGTGCCCGCGCCCCGGCGGCGCGGCACCTCACGGGGGAGTGATCCCGATGAAGCGCCCTGTCCTGATGACACGTTCTTTCCCGACGACCCGCCTTGTCCTGACGACCGCGGCCGTGACCGCCGCCGCGCTGGCCGCCGCCCTGGTCCCGGCCGCCCCGCTCGCCGCCGCGGCGCCTCCAGCGCCACCGGCCGCCGGGACACCCGCGCCCCCGGCGGCGGGGCCCGGCCCCTCCTCCGGCTCCTGCCCGTCCGGGGCGTTCTGCCTCTGGGACCGCCACGGCTTCGGCGGCACCCGCACCGCCCACGAGCTCTCCGGCACCGACATCGAGAGCTGTATCCCGCTGCCCGCCGGAGCCTCGGCGGGCTCGCTGGCCAACCGCACCGGCCGGCCCGTGACCACCTACCAGAGCGCCGAGTGCGGGGAGACGGGCGAGTTCGACACCTATCCGGGCGGCGGCACCTGGGTGCCCGACTCCCCGTACCGGGTGCGGGCGTTCAAGATCTGGGAGAACTGACACCCGGCCCGCCGCCGTTCCGCCCGGCCGGCTCCGGAACGGCGGCGCGGCCCTCCCCGGCCGCCGCGAGCTCCGCGCGCAGCGCCCGGACCTCGGCGGTGAGCTCGTCGATCGCCGCCGTCTGCCGCTGCTCCTCGGCCTTCTCCCGGTCGAACTGGGAGATGAACCAGGCGGCGATGTTCGCGGTGACCACACCGAGCAGGGCGATCCCGGAGAGCATCAGCCCGACCGCCAGCACCCTGCCCAGCCCGGTGGTCGGGGCCAGATCGCCGTAGCCGACCGTGGTCATGGTGGTGAACGACCACCACACCGCGTCGCCGAACGTCCTGATGTTCCCCTCGGGGGAGTTGCGCTCGACCTCCAGGACGGCCAGCGAGCCGAACAGCAGCAGTCCGGCACAGGAGCCGGCCACGTAGGTGGTGAGGCGGATCTGGGCGGTGGCCGCGGCCAGCCGGGCCCGGTGCCCCGCCAGCAGCAGACCGGAGACCAGCCGCAGCAGCCGCAGCGGCTGGAGGAGCGGAAGGGCCACGGCGAGCACCGCCAGCGGGTTCTCGCGGAGGAACCGCAGCTTCCACGGCGACAGGTGCAGCCTGATGGCGAGGTCCACGGCGAAGGCCGCCCAGACCCCCCACTCCACGGCCCGGCCGGCCTCGCGCACCCACGGGTCGCTGTCCGGCAGCACGATCGGCACGGCGTAGGCGGCCGCGAACAGCAGGGACAGCGCCAGCAGCGGCCCCTGGGTACGGCGCTCCCAGCGCTCCCTCTTGTGCAGGCCGGACGGTGTCTCGCTCATGCCGTGAATCGTATGGGAGCACGAGGGAAGACGGAGAGCAGCCCGAATTCGACAACCCTTGGAGGGACGAGATGGCGGGCATGGGACACAGCAGTACGCGCAGGCACCCCCGTGAGAGCGGCCGGATGTGGTCGCGGAGCGGGCCGGATCGCGCGTCACTGGGCATCATCGGCCTCGTCTGCGCGATCGCCGGATTCTTCGTCCTGGGCATCGTCCTCGGACCGGCGGCGATCGTGGCCGGCTGGATGTCGATGGGCCGCCGCTGGGACTTCCGCGGCGCCTCGGTACCGGCGCTCGTCGCGGTGGTCCTCGGTGCCATCGACACGGTGATGGCCGTCCTCCTGCTGGCCGGGGTCGGCGGCCTCGGCGGCGGCGTCGTCTGACCGGGCGGCCCCCGCGGCGCCCGGCGCGGACGACGTGACACCACAGAGGGGCCGGGCCCGGAACGCTGAGATGCGTTCCGGGCCCGGCCCCTCTGTGGTGTTTCACCGCGCGTGCGTCAGGCGTCGCCGCCCGCCGTACCGGGGTTGGCCGCCTTCGGGTCCAGCAGCTGGTAGCGGTCGATGGCCTGCTTCAGCACGGAGCGGTCCACCTTCCCGTCCCGCGCCAGCTCGGTGAGGACCGCCACCACGATCGACTGGGCGTCGATGTGGAAGAAGCGCCGGGCCGCGCCGCGGGTGTCCGCGAAGCCGAAGCCGTCCGCGCCCAGCGACTGGTACGTCCCCGGCACCCAGCGCGCGATCTGGTCCGGTACCGCCCGCATCCAGTCGGACACGGCCACCTTCGGGCCCTCGGCGTCCCGCAGCTTGGTGGTGACGTACGGGACGCGCTGCTCCTCCTCGGGGTGGAGCAGATTGTGCTCCTCCACCGCGACGGCTTCCTTCCGCAGCTCGTTCCAGGAGGTGGCCGACCAGACGTCCGCCCGGACGTCCCACTCCTCGGCGAGGATGCGCTGCGCCTCCAGGGCCCACGGCACCGCGACACCGGAGGCCATGATCTGCGCCGGGATCATGCCCCGCTCGCCCTGCTTGAGGCGGTGGAGGCCCTTGAGGATGCCCTCGACGTCCACGTTCTCCGGCTCGGCCGGGTGCTGGATCGGCTCGTTGTAGACGGTGAGGTAGTAGAAGACGTTCTCGCTGTCCTCGCCGTACATCCGGCGCAGACCGTCCTTGACGATGTGCGCGATCTCGTACGCGTACGCCGGGTCGTAGGACACGGCGGCCGGGTTGGTGGAGGCCAGCAGCTGGGAGTGGCCGTCCGCGTGCTGGAGGCCCTCACCGGTCAGCGTGGTGCGGCCGGCGGTGGCGCCGAGCACGAAGCCGCGGGAGAGCTGGTCGGCCATCTGCCAGAACTGGTCGCCGGTCCGCTGGAAGCCGAACATCGAGTAGAAGACGTAGACGGGGATCAGCGGCTCGCCGTGCGTGGCGTAGGCCGAGCCGGCCGCGATCAGCGAGGCCGTGCAGCCCGCCTCGGTGATGCCGTCGTGCAGCAGCTGGCCCGTCGGCGACTCCTTGTACGCGAGGAGCAGCTCGCGGTCCACGGACTCGTACTGCTGGCCCAGCGGGTTGTAGATCTTGGCGCTCGGGAAGAACGAGTCCATGCCGAACGTGCGGTACTCGTCGGGCGCGATCAGCACGAAGCGCTTGCCGATCTCCTTGTCCCGCATGAGGTCCTTGAGCAGCCGCACGAAGGCCATGGTGGTGGCGATCTGCTGCTGCCCGGTGCCCTTCTTCACCGTCGCGTAGGTCTTGTCCCCGGGCAGCACCAGCGGCTTCGACCGCACCACGCGGGTCGGCACATAGCCGCCCAGCGCCTTGCGGCGGTCGTGCATGTACTGGATCTCCTCGGAGTCGCGCCCCGGGTGGAAGTACGGCGGCGCGCCGGACTCCAGCTCCTTGTCCGGGATCGGCAGGTGCAGCCGGTCGCGGAACATCTTCAGGTCGTCGACCGTCAGCTTCTTCATCTGGTGGGTCGCGTTGCGGCCCTCGAAGTTGGGGCCGAGCGTCCAGCCCTTGACGGTCTGGGCCAGGATCACGGTGGGCTGGCCCTTGTGCTCCTTGGCCGCCTTGTACGCCGCGTAGATCTTCTTGTGGTCGTGACCGCCGCGGCCCAGGTGCAGGATCTGGTCGTCGGTCATGTTCTCGACCATCTTGCGCAGCCGCTGGTCGCCGCCGAAGAAGTGCTCGCGGATGTACGAGCCGCTCTCGGTGGCGTACGTCTGGAACTGGCCGTCGGGGGTGGTGTTCAGCTTGTTGACCAGCAGGCCGTCCCGGTCCTGGGCCAGCAGCGGGTCCCAGGTGCGGTCCCAGACCAGCTTGATGACGTTCCAGCCGGCGCCGCGGAACTGCGACTCCAGCTCCTGGATGATCTTGCCGTTGCCGCGCACCGGGCCGTCGAGCCGCTGGAGGTTGCAGTTCACCACGAAGGTGAGGTTGTCCAGGCCCTCGCGGGCGGCGATGGAGAGCTGGCCGATCGACTCGGGCTCGTCCATCTCGCCGTCGCCGAGATAGGCCCAGACGTGGGAGTTGGAGGTGTCGGCGATGCCGCGCGCCTCCATGTAGCGGTTCATCCGCGCCTGGTAGATCGCGCCGAGCGGGCCGAGGCCCATGGAGACCGTCGGGAACTCCCAGAAGTCCGGCATCGACCGCGGGTGCGGGTAGCTGGAGAGGCCGTCGGGGGCCTTCGACTTCTCCTGGCGGAAGCCGTCGAGCTGGGCCTCGGAGAGGCGGTCCAGGAGGAAGGCGCGGGCGTAGACGCCGGGGGAGGCGTGGCCCTGGAAGAAGATCTGGTCGCCGCCGTCGCCGGCGTCCTTGCCCCGGAAGAAGTGGTTGAAGCCCACGTCGTAGAGCGAGGCGGAGGAGGCGAAGGTGGCGATGTGGCCGCCGACGCCGATGCCCGGGCGCTGGGCACGGGAGACCATGACGGCCGCGTTCCAGCGGGTCGCGTTGAGGATCTTGCGCTCGATCTCCTCGTTGCCGGGGAAGAACGGCTCGTCCCTGGTCGCGATGGTGTTGACGTAGTCCGTGCTGCGCATCTCGGGGACGGCGACGCGTTTGGCGCGTGCCCGCTCGATGAGGCGGAGCATCAGGTAACGGGCGCGTTCCCGGCCTCGCTCATCGACGGCTGCGTCGAGCGAGTCGAGCCACTCCTGGGTCTCCTCGGGATCGAAGTCCGGGACCTGGCTGGGAAGACCGCCAATGATGATCGGGTTGCGATCGGATG
Organism: Streptomyces sp. MNU89; assembly: GCF_020982505.1. Taxonomy (NCBI): domain Bacteria; kingdom Bacillati; phylum Actinomycetota; class Actinomycetes; order Kitasatosporales; family Streptomycetaceae; genus Streptomyces; species Streptomyces sp. MNU89. Next base: position 5,452,070 of record NZ_JAJKLL010000001.1, read on the forward strand.
CGGAAGCCACGCTGTTCCTTCGCTGTTTCGGTCGTGCTGTGCACGTCATGGATTCGTGCTCTGCTGGTGTCGCGCCGCCTCCATCGTGGACCGCAGAGGCGAATACGTCATCTCTACTGATCGGTAATAACCACGGTACTGCGCGGTAACCGCCACTCTGTGAGACAACGGGGGGTTCCGGCCGACTTGGGTGGCTCGGCCGACCGCAACCCTACGCCTCGCCGGGGCGCCGGCCCGATGCCGGTCCGCGGTGCGGACGGCCCGTTCGGCGCAACCTCCGCGTGTACCCCCGAAATGCGCCGGAAATCCCCGACCGGCACCATGGCCGGGGAGTACCTCTTGCGGCGACAAGTCAACGTTTGGGCGGGATAAGGGGTCAGGTACTTGCGCGATCCGCCCGGCCCGTGTGGACTACGCCCAAGCCTCGCGTGCGCGTGGGGTGGAAGAACACTCGAAACACGACAGGAGGCAATCCGTGAGCGCGACCGCGGACCACGCGGAGGAGCGGACCAACCCTGCCGCCAGGCTGGGTTTCCAGCCCGGACAGGTGGTCCAGGAGCTCGGTTACGACGACGACACCGAGCAGGATCTGCGTGCGGCCATCGAGGAACTGACCGGCACGGAGCTCGTCGACGAGGACTACGACGACGTGGCCGACGCCGTGGTGCTGTGGTTCCGAGAGGACGACGGCGACCTGACGGACGCGCTGGTGGACGCCACCACCATGATCGACGCGGGTGCCCCGATCTGGCTGCTGACGCCGAAGACCGGCCGCGACGGCTACGTCGAGGCCAGTGAGATCGGCGAAGCCGCCTCCACCGCCGGACTGGCGCAGACCAGCAGCGTCAGCGCCGGGAAGGACTGGGCGGGCAGCCGCCTCGTCACTCCCAAGGCGGCCCGCTCCGGGAAGCGGTAGCCCGCACCCGGCCCGGAGCCGTACCGGACCGTCCGTGTGCCCCCGTGGTGATCCACCGCGGGGGCACACGGCGTTCCCGGGCCCCCGGCGCGGTCCGCGGGCGGCCCCCGGCACGGGTCGGAACGGCGCAGTGGAAGACTGGGGCACGACCGGTAACCACGACGAGAGGGACGCGCACCCCATGGCGATCGATGTCGGCACCAAGGCCCCTGACTTCGAGCTCAAGAACCAGCACGGCGAGCTCGTGAGGCTCTCGGACTTCCGCGGTGAGAAGAACGTCGTCCTCCTCTTCTACCCCTTCGCCTTCACCGGCGTCTGCACGGGCGAGCTCTGCGCCCTCCGCGACGAGCTGCCCCAGTTCGTCAACGACGACGTGCAGCTGCTCGCGGTCTCCAACGACTCCCCGTTCTCGCTGCGGGTCTTCTCCGAGCAGGAGAACCTGGAGTACCCGCTGCTCTCCGACTTCTGGCCGCACGGCGAGGCCTCGCGCGCCTACGGCGTCTTCGACGAGGAGAAGGGCTGCGCCGTGCGCGGCACCTTCATCATCGACAAGGAGGGCGTGGTCCGCTGGACCGTCGTCAACGGCCTCCCGGACGCGCGGGACCTGAACGACTACGCCAAGGCCCTCGGCGCGCTCTGACCGCCCGCACGGGCGGTGATCCCGGGGGAAACGGGCCGGTGGAGAAGCCTGTCCCCCGGGGTGGCCGCTCACTAGGATCGGTCCCGTTGATCCGATGTCATCGCACGACGGGGGCGGGGCGGTCTTCCCCTCGCCCCTCGCATCCAGGGGAGGACTTGTGGGAGTCAGTCTCAGCAAGGGCGGGAACGTCTCTCTGAGCAAGGAGGCGCCGGGCCTGACCGCCGTCACCGTCGGTCTCGGCTGGGACGTCCGCACCACCACCGGCACCGACTTCGACCTCGACGCCAGCGCCCTGCTGACGAACGCGGAGGGCAAGGTCGTCTCCGACCAGCACTTCGTCTTCTTCAACAACCTCAAGAGTCCCGACGGCTCCGTCGAGCACACCGGTGACAACCTCACCGGTGAGGGCGAGGGCGACGACGAGGCCATCAAGGTCAACCTCGCCGCGGTGCCCGCGGACGTCGCCAAGATCGTGTTCCCGGTCTCGATCTACGAGGCCGAGAGCCGGCAGCAGAGCTTCGGCCAGGTGCGGAACGCCTTCATCCGCGTGGTGAACCAGGCCGACAACAACGAGCTGGCCCGCTACGACCTGACGGAGGACGCCTCGACGGAGACCGCCATGGTCTTCGGCGAGCTGTACCGGCACGGCTCGGAGTGGAAGTTCCGGGCCATCGGCCAGGGCTACGCCTCCGGTCTGCGCGGCATCGCGCAGGACTTCGGCGTCAACGTCTGACACCCGCGACCGCCCGGCGCCGCACCTCCCCCAGCGCGGAGGTGCGGCGCCGGCCGCAGCGGGGACAACGCCGCGGTGCCGGCGGCGCCCGGCGGGATCAGCAAGGCATCACAGAGGGGGAGGAACAGATCATGGGTGTCACGCTCGCAAAGGGAGGCAACGTCTCCCTGTCCAAGGCCGCGCCGAATCTCACCCAGGTCCTGGTGGGCCTCGGCTGGGACGCGCGGTCCACCACGGGAGCGCCGTTCGACCTCGACGCCAGCGCGCTGCTGTGCCGCGACGGCCGGGTGCTGGGCGACGAGTACTTCGTCTTCTACAACAACCTCACGAGCCCGGAGGGCTCCGTCGAGCACACCGGTGACAACCTCACCGGCGAGGGCGACGGCGACGATGAGTCCCTGCTGCTCGACCTGACCAAGGTCCCGGCGCAGGTCGACAAGATCGTCTTCCCGGTCTCGATCCATGACGCCGATGTCCGGGGGCAGACCTTCGGGCAGGTCAGCAATGCCTTCATCCGGGTGGTCAACCAGGCGGACGGTGCGGAGCTCGCCCGCTACGACCTCAGTGAGGACGCGTCCGGCGAAACCGCGATGATCTTCGGCGAGGTGTACCGGTACGGCGGCGAATGGAAGTTCCGGGCGGTCGGACAGGGGTATGCGTCGGGTCTGCGGGGGATCGCTCTAGACTTCGGGGTCAACGTTTCGTAAAGCCGCGCACTGCGCGCGGGGGACCCGTACTCACGATTGGGTAGCCAGTGCTCCTGAAAACCTTTGGCTGGTCCTTCGGCGTCACCGCCGCGGGACTGGCCGCCGCAGCCTATTTCTGGGGCTGGCAGGGGTTCGCCGTCGTGGCGATCCTGTCGGTCCTGGAAATCTCGCTGTCGTTCGACAACGCGGTGGTCAACGCCGGTGTGCTGAAGAAGATGAACGCCTTCTGGCAGAAGATCTTCCTCACCATCGGCATCCTGATCGCCGTGTTCGGTATGCGACTGGTCTTCCCGGTCGTGATCGTCGCCATCACGGCCAAGGTCGGACCGATCGAGGCCGTCGAACTGGCCATGCGCGACCCCGACCAGTACGAGATGCTGGTCACCGACGCCCACCCGGCCATCGCCGCCTTCGGTGGCATGTTCCTGTTGATGATCTTTCTCAACTTCCTCTTCGACGAGAAAGAGCACCACTGGCTGTCCTGGTTCGAGAAGCCGCTCAGCCGGCTGGGCAAGGTGGACGGCCTCGCCGTCGGCATCGCGCTGGTCGTCCTGCTGGTCACCGCCGCGACCATCGCCACCGAGGCCGCGCAGCACGGCGGCACGTACGAGGACAAGTCGGCCACCGTGCTCCTCTCCGGCGTCGCCGGCCTGATCACGTATCTCTTCGTGGGCGGGCTCTCCGGCTACTTCGAGGAGAAGCTGGAGGAGGACGAGGAGCACGACGAGGAGGTCAAGGAGCAGGCCCGGCGCGAGGGCAAGGACCCGTCCCTGGTCGGCCTCGCCGGCAAGGCCGCGTTCTTCATGTTCCTCTACCTCGAAGTGCTGGACGCCTCCTTCTCCTTCGACGGCGTCATCGGCGCCTTCGCCATCACCAACCACATCTTCTGGATGGCGCTGGGCCTCGGCATCGGCGCGATGTACGTCCGTTCGCTCACGGTCTACCTGGTCCGCGAGGGCACCCTCGACGACTACGTCTACCTGGAGCACGGCGCGCACTACGCCATCGGCGCCCTGGCCGCGCTGCTGCTCATCACGATCAAGTTCCACATCTCCGAGGTCATCACCGGCCTCATCGGCGTGGGCCTGATCGCGGCCTCCTTCTGGTCCTCCGTCCGCCGCAACCGCGGACTGGCCGCCGAGGGCCGTGAGGAGGAGACCAAGGTGTCACCGGGAGTGTGACCCGGTCCGGAGTGTGACCACGCTCCGAATGAGGAACGCTCTGTGCGGGGCGGCCACCAGGCAGCGGAACCCGGAACCGGCCGGGCCGCCGGCCGCCGTGGCCGCCCCGCGGTGCTGCCCGGTCCGCGCTCCCGCGGGCCGGTCGAGGGGACGAGAGCAGTGGGGGTGTCCAGCGTGGCGTTCTGGAACAGGGACTGGTCCTGGCCTTCCTGGCTGCGGCCCGCCGACGGACGGTCGGTCTTCGAGAGTGGCAACCCCGCCACCAACGCGATAGAGCTCACCAAACGACGGCAGACCGTCTCGCTCACCAAGCAGGGCGCGGCCAGCGGCAACCTCCGCGTCAACCTCTCCTGGCGGATGCGGACCTCGGACATCGGCGGCTACACCAAGCGCGGCGGGCTGCTGCGCAACCCGGGCAGTCTCTTCAAGCCGGAGATCGTGCAGGCGCAGGGCCCGGCCGTGGTCAAGATCGACCTCGACCTGGCCTGCATGTACGAGCTGAAGGACGGCTCCAAGGGCGTGGTGCAGCCGCTCGGGAACTTCCTCGGCGACATCAACAGCCCGCCCTATGTGAAGCTCAGCGGCGACGACCGGTTCGGCGGCACCTCGGGCGAGACGATCTACATCAACCTCGACCACCGGGACGAGTTCAAGCGGCTGCTGGTCTTCGTCTACATCTACGACGGCACCCCCGCCTTCGACCGCACCCACGCCGTCGTCACGCTCTACCCCAGCAACGGCCCGCGGCTGGAGATCGGGCTCGACGAGCGGGCCCCGCAGGCCCGCTCCTGCGCCGTGCTGCTGATCGAGAACGTCAAGGGTGAGCTGGTGGTGCGCCGCGAGGTGCGGTACGTCTACGGCTTCCAGGCGGAGCTGGACCGGCTGTACGGCTGGGGACTCCAGTGGGGGCCGGGGACGAAGGAGAAGGTCTGACGGGCGCGGCGGCCGGGGGCGGCGGCCGCGCTCCCGGGCCCGCCCGGCCGCCGGCCGGTCAGCGGTTCCGCTGGAACTGCGGCCCCTGCGGCGGCAGCGCGAACGCCGGGTCCGGCGCCGGCGGCGCGGGGTGCTGCGGATAGCCGTAGGCCGCCGCCGGGTGGTGCGGGTAGCCGTACCCGGAGCGTGCGCCGGGGCGCCTGCAGGACAGGGGCCGGGGCGGCGGCGGGGGCGGAACGGCGGCTGCGCGGGCGGGCGGCCGGCGGTGGCGGCGGATAGCCGTAACCGGGCCGGTGCGCGCGGGTGGCGTCGTCCGGCGCGGCGGCGGGCGCGGCGGCCGGTTCCCGGTGCGGTGCGGGCACCGGCTCGGTGAGCGCCTCCGGGGCGGGCGACGGCGCGGGTGCTCCGCCGGACGGGGCGGTGCCGGAGGGCTCGTCCCCGGCGTCCTCCACCGAGATGCCGTACTCGGTGGCCAGACCGATCAGCCCGGTGTCGTACCCCTGGCCCAGGGCGCGGAACTTCCAGGTGTCGCCGCGCCGGTAGAGCTCGCCGCAGATGAGGGCCGACTCGTCGCCGGTCTCGGGCACCACGTCGAAGACCGCGAGCGGCTCGCCGCCGTTCCCGGAGACCTCCGGCGAGGCGTCGAACAGCAGCAGCCGCAGATCCGGCACCCCGCCGAACGCGCCGCCGTCGGACGACGCGGCCAGCACCACCCGGTCCACCACCGGTTCCAGTGCGGAGATCTCGGCCTCGACGGTGTCCGTCAGCGCGTCCGCCAGCCGCTTCTTGGGCAAGTGCCGCACCAGGCCGGAGGGGTGGCGCGGCTGGTTGTAGAAGACGAAGTCCTCGTCCGAGCGCACACGGCCGTCCGCGTTCAGCAGCAGCGCGGACGCGTCGACATCGGGCACCCCGGGCCCGGGAGTCCAGCGGAGCACCGCCCGTACGGCGGATGCGTCCAGCGGGATGTTCGACCCCTTCAACATCGCGTGCGTCATAGCGGTCATCCTGCCTTCCCGGGGCAGGCGGGTACAACGCGGGGACCGCATCCCGTGCCCGCCGGACCGGGAACGGACGGGGAACGGACACGGGCGGGATACGTGATTTTCATGTCCGCAAGGGCTTTCGAGCCTGAACGCAACGTACGATTACCGGCCAGATCGCGTCACGGCGCGACAGATCACAGGGGGAGTTGCATGCGCCACTTCGGGTACGTGCCGCCCGATGTCCGGACGGCCCTGTTCCACCGGGAGCCGGGCCGGTTCGACGTCGACTCCCCAGCTCAGCGGCTCGCCGTCGCGCTCGGAGCCACGCTCTACAGCCCCGCGACCCGGCCCGCGCTGGCCGAGGACGTGATCAAACAGATGGGCCGCGGGGTCGTCTCGATGGTGCTGTGCCTGGAGGACTCCATCGACGACGCCGACGTGGCCGGCGCCGAGGAGAACCTGGTCCGGCAGCTCCACGCCCTGCTGGAACACGACTCCGAGCTGCCGCTGCTCTTCATCCGGGTGCGGTGGCCGGAACAGATCACGGACCTCGTGCGCCGCCTCGGGCCCGCGGCGCGGCTGCTGTCCGGATTCGTCCTGCCCAAGTTCACCGAGGAGCGGGGCGTTCCGTTCCTGGAGGCGCTGACGGAGGCCGAGAACGCCTGCGGGCGGCGGCTGTTCGCCATGCCCGTCCTGGAGTCGCCGGAGCTGCTGCACCTGGAGAGCCGCGCGGAGACCCTCGCCGGCATCCGGCGCAGCGTCGACAAGTACCGGGACCGGGTCCTGGCGCTGCGCCTGGGCGTCACCGACTTCTGCTCGGCGTACGGACTGCGCAGATCCCCGGACATGACGGCCTACGACGTGCAGCTCATCGCCTCGGTGATCGCCGATGTGGTCAACACGCTCGGACGGGCGGACGGCACCGGGCTCACCGTGACCGGGCCGGTGTGGGAGTACTTCCGCCTCCAGGAACGGATGTTCAAACCGCAGCTGCGGCGCAGCCCCTTCACCGGCCGCGCCGAGAAGCTGCGGACCGCGCTCATCGAGCACGACATGGACGGCCTGCTCCGGGAGATCGAACTCGACCGCGCCAACGGCCTGCTGGGGAAGACCTGCATACACCCCTCCCACGTCGCCCCGGTGCACGCGCTGTCCGTCGTGAGCCACGAGGAGTACAGCGACGCGGTCGACATCCTGCGGCCCGAGCGGGGCGGCGGCGGTGTGATGCGCTCCGCCTACACCAACAAGATGAACGAGGTGAAGCCGCACCGCGCCTGGGCCGAGCGGACGCTGCTGCGCGCGGAGATCTTCGGGGTGGCGCGGGAGGACGTGACCTTCGTGGAGCTGCTGGCGGCCGGCATCACGTGACCGAGAACGGCGGCAGCGGCCGCGGCACACCCAGGGTACGGACGACAGCGGAAAGGCGAGGCGTTCACAGGATGCGGCAGGAGCGGGAGTGGTCCGGGGCGTGGGTCGCGGAGCGGCTCGGTGTCGAGCTGCGCGAGGCGGACCGGCCGGAGGACGGCGACGGGCCGGGCCTTGAGGCCGGGGAACCCGCGGCCGGCGACGCCGCTGCCGGTACGGGCGGCGCTGCCGGTGCCGGGGATCGGGGCGGCGCGGCCGGCGTGACCGGCACGGCCGGTCCGGCCGGTGCGGGGACGCTGCGCGGGCTGCTCGGCCTGGCGCTGCGGCGCAACCCCAGACGGGCGCATCTCCTGGTCTCCCAGGTGCTCGGCAAGCATGTGCCGCAGCGCCCCGATGTGGTCCACGAGGCCGGGCTCGGCCTGGGCCGCCGGGTGCGGCGGCTGCTCGGCGAGGAGGCGGCCGCCCGCGCCGTCGTCCTCGGCTACGCGGAGACGGCGACCGGGCTCGGGCACAGCGTCGCCGACGGGCTGGCTCCGGCGGCGTACCTCCACTCGACCAGGCGGCCCGTCCCGGGCCTCGCGCCGGTCGGCGGCTTCGAGGAGGAACACAGCCACGCCAGCTCCCACCTGCTGCTCCCCGAGGACCCGGACCTGCTCGGCGGGGACGGGCCGCTCGTGCTCGTCGACGACGAGTTCTCCACCGGCCGCACGGTGCTCAACACCGTCCGGGCACTCCACGAGCGGTTTCCGCGCGACCGGTACGTGATCGTCGCCCTCGTCGATCTGCGGACCGACGAGCACCGGGACGCCCTGCGGAAGGCCGCGGCCGATCTGGGGGCCCGGGTGGATCTCGTGGCGCTGGCCTCGGGAACGGTCCGGCTGCCGGAGGACGTCCTGGAGCGGGGACAGGCGCTGGTGGCGCGGTACGAGGCGGGCGCGGTGGCCGGTGCCGGCGGCGGTGCCCCGTCCGGAGCCGGCAGCACTCCGGCGGCGGTGCGGCGGGTGGAACTCGGCTGGCCGCACGGACTGCCGGACGGCGGACGGCACGGCTTCGTGCCCGCGCACCGGGCACGGCTGGAGGCGGCGCTGCCGGCGATGGCGGACCGTATCGCGGAAGCGCTCACGGCGGACGGCGCCGTGGCGGTCGCGCCGGTACCGGAGCCCGTCGCGGCCGTGCCGGGGCCGGCTTCCGTACCCGGGCCCGCTGCCCCCGTACCCGGGCCGGCCTCCGTTCCGGAGCACGCCGCCGGCCGGCCGGGTCGCGCCGAGCCGGGCGCCCCGGGGCGCGTACTCGTCCTCGGCTGCGAGGAGTTGATGTACGCGCCGTTGCGGCTCGCCCAGGCTCTGCAGCGGACACTCGGCGAACGGACCGAGGTGCGGTACTCGACGACCACCCGCTCACCCGTCCTCGCCGTCGACGACCCGGGCTACGCCATCCGCACCCGGATCGCCTTCCCGGCGCACGACGCGCCGGCCGACGGCCCGGGGGAGCGGTACGCCTACAACGTCGCGCCCGGCGCCGACCCGGCCCGCCGCTTCGACGCCGTCGTGACGGTCGTGGACTCGGCCGCCGACACGGCCGAGCTGCACGCCCCGGGCGGCCTGCTGTCCGAACTGGCCCGTCACACGGACCGGGTGCTGCTGGCGGTCGTCCCGTCCCACGTGCCCCGGCCCCGGACGGGACGGACGGAAGGCGCGGCCGGGCCGGGCCCGGAGACGACCCCGGACACGGACCCCGCCGCGAAGGCGGCCCCGGTGTCCGCGGAGGCCGGCCCGGGAACCGTGCCCCCGCCCAACGGACCGGCGCCCGCCGCGCTGCCCGGCCCGCTGCGCGGACCCGACTTCTCCTCCTACCGGCCGGACGAGGTCGGCTGGCTGCTCCAGGACCTCTCCGCCGTCCCCCTCGAAGCCCCCGTCGAGGAGCGGGAGGAGGCCGTGCAGCGCGGTGGCGCGCACTACGCCGAGTCGCTGCCGGTCGAGTACCAGCCCAGCGAGGACTACCAGCGGCTGTTCCGCACCGCCCTCGACACCTCCGCCGCGCGGATCGCCCGCGCCGTCGGCACCGTCACCGAGACGCTGCTCGCCGAGCGCGCCGGCCGGGGCACCGGCCGTCCCGTCCTGGTCTCGCTCGCCCGCGCCGGCACCCCCGTAGGCGTCCTGATGCGCCGCTGGGCGCTCCACGCGCACGGGCTGGACCTGCCCCACTACGCCGTCTCCATCGTCCGCGGCCGGGGCATCGACACCACCGCGCTGCGCTGGCTCGCCGAGCACCACGACCCGGCGGACGCCGTCTTCGTCGACGGCTGGACGGGCAAGGGCGCCATCACCCGCGAACTCGCCGCCGCGATCAAGGACTTCACCCGCACCACCGGCGTCACGGGCTTCGACCCGGAGATCGCCGTCCTGGCCGACCCGGGCGGCTGCGTGCGGACGTACGGCACGCGTGAGGACTTCCTGATCCCCTCAGCCTGCCTCAACTCCACGGTCTCCGGGCTGGTCTCGCGGACGGTGCTCCGCGCGGACCTGGTCGGGCCGGACGACTTCCACGGCGCCAAGTTCTACCGGGAACTGGCCGGTTCCGACGTCTCCGGGCACTTCCTGGACGCCGTCTCGGCGCGCTTCGGCGAGGTGGCGGAGCGGGCCGCGGCGGACGCGGCCGAACTGCTGTCGGACACCGGCCGCGCGCCGACCTGGGAGGGCTGGGCGGCCGTCGAACGGATCAGCGAGCAGTACGGGATCCACGACGTGAACCTCGTCAAGCCCGGGGTGGGCGAGACGACGCGGGTCCTGCTGCGCCGGGTCCCCTGGCGGGTCCTCGCACGGCGGGGCGCGGGCGCGGACCTGGACCACATCCGGCTGCTGGCCGAGCAGCGCGGGGTGCCGGTGGAGGAGGTCGGCGAACTGCCGTACAGCTGCGTCGGACTGATCCACCCGCGCTACACGCGCGGCGCGACGGGCGCGGACGGCAAGGCGGTGATCTCCGCGTGAGCGCCGACGAGACGGCGGGCCGGGACGGAACCGTGAGCCAGGACGAGCCCGTGAGGCACGGCCAGACCGCGGGGAACGACAAGACCACAGGGAACGACCAGACCGCAGGACGGGACGAGACCTTGAGCACCGGCGCCACCCCGGCCACCGGCGGAAGCGTGGGCACCGGCGCGGCGGCGCCCACGCCCGCCGCATCCCCGTCACCGCACCCGCCCGGTCCCGGCCCGGGCCCGATCCTCGTCGCCAGCGATCTCGACCGCACCCTGATCTACTCCGCGGCCGCCCTCGCCCTCGACATGGCCGACGCCCTCGCCCCCCGCCTCCTCTGCGTCGAGGTGTACGAGCACAAACCGCTCTCCTACCTCACCGAGACCGCCGCCGGGCTCCTCGAACACCTGGCGCGCGAGGCCGTGTTCGTCCCGTCCACCACCCGGACCCGGGCGCAGTACGGCCGCATCCGCCTCCCCGGGCCCCCGGCCCCGTACGCCGTCTGCGCCAACGGCGGGCATCTGCTCGTCGACGGGGAGTCCGACCCCGGCTGGCAGCGCCGGGTGCGCCGCACGCTCGACGAGGGCTGCGCCCCGCTCGCCTCCGTGCGCGAGCACCTGCTGCGCTCGGCCGACCCGGAGTGGCTGCTCAAGGAGCGGGTCGCCGAGGACCTCTTCGCCTACCTGGTGGTCGACCGCGCGCTGCTGCCCGACGCCTGGGTCAAGGACCTCGCGGACTGGGCCGACGGGCAGGGCTGGACGGTCTCGCTCCAGGGCCGCAAGATCTACGCCGTGCCGAAGCCGCTCACGAAGAGCGCGGCCGTCGCCGAGGTGGCGCGGCGCACCGGCGCCTCCCGGGTGCTCACCGCGGGCGACTCGCTCCTCGACGCCGACCTCCTGCGCGCCGGTGACCAGGGCTGGCGCCCCGGCCACGGCGAACTGGCCGACACCGGCTGGACCGCGCCGCACGTCACAGCGCTCGCCGAACGGGGCGTGGCGGCGGGCGAGGCGATTCTGCGGTCCCTGGTGCGGGCGGTGGCGGCGTGAACGAGGATGGCGCCATGGCTGATACGAACACCACCACGGGGGCGGCGCGCGAAGCCGGGAAGCGCAGCCCGCTCGACCCGGACCAGGTCACCCCGCTCACCCCCGAGCTCTACGACTACGTCCTGCGCCACAACCCGCCGCTGGACCGGGTGCGGCGGGAACTCGTCGACACCACCTACGAGAAACTCGGCGGCCGGGCCCGGATGCAGGTCTCCGAGGAGCAGGGGCCGCTGCTGGCCTTTCTGGCGAAGCTCGTCGGAGCCCGGCTGATCGTCGAGGTCGGCACGTTCACGGGGATGTCGGCGCTGTGGATGGCCGAGGCCCTGCCGGACGGCGGCAAGGTGATCACCTGCGACGTCTCGGAGGAGTGGACGGCGTACGGGCGTGAGGCCTGGGCGAAGGCGGGCGTCGCGGACCGCATCGACCTTCGCATCGGCCCGGCCCTGGACACCCTGCGCGCCCTGCCGGCCGATCCGGGGATCGACCTGGCCTTCATCGACGCGGACAAGGAGAACAACGGCCGCTACTGGGAGGAACTGGTGCCGCGGCTGCGCCCGGGCGGGCTGATCGTCGTGGACAACGTCTTCTTCCACGGCGAGGTGACGGACCCGCAGGCCACGGGCGGCGGCGGGGCCACCCGGGAGTTCAACGAGCAGGTGCTGGCCGACGACCGGGTGGAGTCGGTGATGCTGACGGTCGCCGACGGCCTGACCCTGGCCCGCAAGCGCTGAGCCCCGGCTGGGCGGGCGTCGGACGGGCGTCGGCCGGAGGCCGGGGCCGGTCCGGGCCGTGACGGTCTCCTGCGAGCCGGCCCGTACCGGCCTGCCCCGGCCCGGCCTCCCGTGTCAGCCGCAGCAGCCGCCACCGCAGCAGCCGCCACCGCCACCACCGGAGGTGGCCGGTGCGGCCGGTGCGGAACCGGAGGCCGTGCCTCCGACAGCCACGGTGGAGAGCAGCTTCACGGTGTCCTCATGGCCTTCCGGGCAGACGGCGGGGGCGGAGGACTCGGCCATGGGACGGCTCAGTTCAAAGGTGTCGCCGCAGGACCGGCAGCGGTACTCGTATCGGGGCATGCGGCCAGATTAGCCGCCCGCGGGAGGCGGTGGGGCGGGCGCCCGGTGCACCGCCACCGCTTCCGGGCACGCCGTCCAGCCCCTGCCGCCGGAACGGGCGGCGGCGGCGCCGCCCGGGCGGGCACGGGCTCGCCCCGCCCCCGCCCTGCCGTCCGGTTCACCGTCCGGGCAGGCCGTGCCGTGCGGTGCCGTCGCCCGGGTCACTCCGGTACTCGCCCGTCCGACCCGCGGCCCCGGGCTCCCTGATCCGGTTCACTGCCCGCACTCCGCGCCGCCCGGCGCACCGACGGGCACCGTCTCAGTGGCCCGCGCCCAGCTCCTCGCGGATGTCGCCGACGACGCGCGCCACCGTCCGCCGCACCGCCTCCGTCTCCAGCAGAAAGTGCCACCAGTCGGGATGCCGCCCCTCCAGCCCGGCCACCGCGCGGTCCAGCCGCACCACCGCGTCGTCCAGCGGGCGCGCGTGCCGGGGGTCCGGGGTGTCACGGCCGGCCATCGCCAGGCGCTGCGCGTCGCGGATGGCGAAACGGGTGCGCTCGGTCTCCTTGGACGGGTCGGCGGAGACCTCGTCCAGCCGGCGCAGCCGGTCACCGGCCGCCGAGACGGCCTCGTCGGCACCGTTGAGCAGGGCCCGTACCGTGCTGAGCCGGGCCGTGGCGTCCGGCCAGCGCTGTTCGCGCCGGGCCTCCTGGGCTTCGCGGAGCTTCTCCTCCGCCTGTTCGACGGCCCGGGTGGCCTCCTCCGGCACCGGCTGGAGGTCCTGCCAGCAGGCCGCGCTGTAGCGGCGGCGGAGCTCGCTGAGGATCGGGCCGACGCCCTCCGTGCGGGTGGTGATCGCCTCGGCGCGGGTGCGCAGGGTGACCAGGCGCCGGTCGATCTCGGCCGCGCGGGCGGGCAGTTGCTCGGCCTCGCTGCGTATCGCCTCGGCCTTGCGCAGCACGTCGTCCGCGCGCCGCAGGGTGTCCTGGACGCCGTGCTGCCCGGCGCCCTGGTTGAGCTTGGTCAGCTCGGGGGAGAGGGCGGCGAGGCGGGCGGCGAGATCGTCGGCCCCGAGACCGGAGGCCCGTACGGAGTCGAGCGCCCCGGTGGCGGCGAGCAGGGCCTGCCGGGCGCGTTCGACGGCGGGGGCGAGGCGGGCGAGCTGGGTCTCGGCCTTGTCGAGGAGCGGGGTCAGACCGCTCGCGAAGCGGTCGAGCTCCGCCTTCGTCCGCCGGAGGTCGTCCCGGGCCCGGTCGAGATCGGCGCGGGCGCGGGAGGCGGTGGCGGAGTCGAGGTCGTCGCGGTCGAGGTCGTGGGCGTCGACGGCGTTGATGTAGCGGTGGCTGACCTCGTCGATGCGCTGCCCGAGAGCCTGGAAGTCGGCGGCGGCGCGGCGGGCGGGCGGCGAGCTGTCCACGGCGACGATGGTCTCGATGGAGATGCGCAGATCGCGCTGGGCGGAGTCGAGCTCGTAGAAGGCGGCAGCGGCGGCGTCCTTGGCGGCCTGGGCCTGCGCACGCTGGTCGTCGCGCCCGCCGCCGAACCAGCGCCGGGTGCCGCCGCCGGAGAAGGCGAGTGGCGCGGCGGCGGCGAGGAGGGGCAGAAGCGGGAGCGGCAGCAGGACGAGCCCGAGGAACGGCCGCACCGGGCCGCTGCCGGGCGGAAGGCGGCGGACCGTCGCCGGCCGCCCGTACGGCTGCGCAGATCTCGCCGTCACATCTCTCTCCCGTGCCGCGTCCGCCCCCTCCGGCAGATCACTGCCGGGTAGGGACATTGTCCCACCAGGGGTGAACGAATACACGGCCCGATTCGTTCGCGATCTTGCGCAGTCGGCCGCCTACTCGGCCGTGCGGACGGTGATGTTCCCGTTGTCGCTGCGGACGGTGATCCGGTGCTTGCTCGCGGTGTCGCGCGGCACCGTGACGTCGGCGTCCCCGTTGCGGGCCACGGCGTCGACCCGGTAGGTGGCGCGCGGCAGGCCGACGGAGACGGACCCGTTGTCGCTGGTGACGTCCACCTGGTCCGGCACCCGCGCGAACCCGAGCTCCACGGAGCCGTTGCCGGCCTCGGCGGACACCCGGCGCGCGATGACACCGGTGGCCTTCACCTCGCCGTTGTGGCTCGTGAGCTTCAGCGGGCCCCGGGAGTCCTCGACCCGGACCGGTCCGTTGTCGGAGCGGAGCTCGAGCGCGGTGGCGAAACCGGTGGCGGTGATCTTCCCGTTGTCCCCGTCCACGGTCACGGCGACATCGCGCGGCACCTGCACCCGGTGCCGGGAGCCGCAGTTGTCGATCAGCCCTTCGCAGCGGACGCCGATCCGGAGGGTGTCCCCCTTCATCTCCCAGAACTCCTCGACGTCCCCGCCGAGGGCCGTCCACCCGCTGAACCACCGGGTGACCCGGACGTCCTCGACCTCGGCGGGCACCAGCTCGACCGAGGTGTTCTCCGCGTCGATCTTCAGGACCTCCCCGCCGAGGGAGAACGC
The DNA here is from genome assembly GCF_020982505.1 of Streptomyces sp. MNU89. Lineage (NCBI taxonomy): Bacteria > Bacillati > Actinomycetota > Actinomycetes > Kitasatosporales > Streptomycetaceae > Streptomyces > Streptomyces sp. MNU89. The sequence goes on from NZ_JAJKLL010000001.1 coordinate 5,467,086, forward strand.
CCGTCGCTCGGGGGTCTCGTCGTCGCCGGCGTCACCACCGCACCCCGCGACACCCGCGACCAGAACGGCCGCGCCCACGGCGGCGATCAGGCCCCGCCACCGACGGCGTGAACGGGAGCGGGACGGGAGCGGAAGTCGGCGGTGAGGCATCACGATGAACTCCGAACGGGCCGGTGGAACTCCGGGTGGAAGGGTCACTCCGAACCGTAGGGACCCGGCCCGCCCCGAACGATCCGGCCGCCCACCCGATCCGGGGTGGGGCCACCCCCCGTACCCGCGGCTGTGCTCCCGTCCATTGCCGGACTCCGGCCACCTACCGTCACGTTTATGGGCAGAAGCCATCGGCCATGTAGTCTGTCCCATCGTTCCCGGGGGCGCATAGCTCAGTGGTAGAGCGCTGCTCTTACAAAGCAGATGTCGGCGGTTCGAACCCGTCTGCGCCCACCAGTCCCCGCGCATGACGAAGGCCCAGGCCGTCCGGCGGAGAACCGGAAGCCTGGGCTTCGTTCGTGCCCCCGCCGACGGGCGGCGGAAGAGGCGACGTGCCACTTGCGCGCTGGGAGGGCCGCTTGATCTCGCATCTTCCTGATCTGCCGGTCGACGTGATCGGCGATCTCCTGAAGCCGCACAAAGGCTTGGTTCCACCGCAAAAGCCGCTGAGGTGATCTTCGCGGGCCATTCGTCCGGATGCGGGCATCCGCCGGCCGGATGACACTGAGGGAAGTGCCCGTCCCCAGAGATCAGGGAGACCCACGATGATTCAGAAGCTGCACGAGAAGGGCCTGCGCAGCGAACACGCGTACACCGCAGGCTTCCTGTCCATCGGCCTCTCCATCGCCGCCTGGGCTGCGTCACTCAAGGCAGAACAGGGACTCGGACTCGATCGCGCCGACCGGTGGGGCATCTTCGTCGGCGAATGGGCCCCCACATTCTTCGGCGTCGGGCTGGCGCTCTCCCACTACGAGCAGCAGGAGGGCACCCTCACCGCCGACGTGCACGACTTCCGTCGGGAAAGGGAACGCCAGGCCATGTAACGCGACCGCCCGTCCCGTAGGTCATGCGTGACGGGTGCGGCGATACGGCGGTCGGGGCGGCCGGCGGGTGCCGGATCCGTGCCGGATCGAGCGGTGGGCCACGGTGGATGGGGCCGCGCGTGCAGGTGTGAGCGTCCTCGGGCCGGCCCAACGCCCCGAAACCGCTGATGGCAGGCGCGGACCGCTCTGCGATGGGTGCCAAGCCCGCGCGGCGGAACTCGGCGCTTCGAACCCGTCCGCGCCCACCAGCCAGAAGACCCCCGGCCGATCACGGCCGGGGGTCTTCGACATCCCTTTCCGACATCAGCGGGTCCTGCCGGCCCGTGGTCCGGGCCGTCGTGTCGAGGGCCGTGATGCTCTGCGCCGCACCGTCGAATCCCGCCCTGCGGATCGCGTGTCGCGCCGCATGCGCGGGCGCATCGAGACCTGCCGCCGGCCACGCGGTCCGGCACCGGGGTCGCGGGGAACCGCCGGGTCCCCGGCGCGGTGGCCGTCCCGTGCGTTCGCCGAGCCTGCCCCCGGGTGGCGTCTCCGACGGCGGATCCCGTTCCCCGGCGGTGAGCCGGCCCCGGCCGGGGCTGTCCGAGCGGCGGGCGCGGGCGGCGGGATCGGAGCCGTATCCGCCCCCGGTGAGTCCGCCCCGACCTCACCGTGCACATGCACAATCCGGCGCCCCGATCCGGCTTCCCCGCTCCATCGACCGCGCCGCGGCGGCTCCCGCAGACTGCCCGAAACATCCCGCCGAAACCTTCTGAGCAGGAGCCCGGGCAATGACGTCGTACACCAAGCATTTCATCGGCGGGGAGTGGACCCCGTCCGGGAGCACCGAGACGATCGATGTGGTCAATCCCGCCGACGAGCAGGTGATCGGCTCGATACCGGCCGGCACCGCCGAGGACGTGGACCGCGCCGTGCGGGCCGCCGCCCAGGCGTTCGAGATCTGGTCCCAGACCTCCCCGTCGGTGCGCGCCGCGCATCTGATCCGGATCCAGCAGGTACTGGAGGCGCGGGGCGAGGAGATCGCGCGGCTCGTGGCCAGTGAGGTCGGCACCCCCGTGCAGGAGAGCCGGGTGCTCCAGGCCGGGCTGCCCGCGTTCACCTTCGGCCAGGCGGCCGACCTGGCGTCCGGTTTCGACTACGGACCGGAGGAGGTCGGCAACTCGCAGGTCGTGCGGGAGCCCGTGGGCGTGGTCGGATGCATCACCCCGTGGAACTTCCCGCTCCACCAGGTCTCCCTCAAGGTGGCGCTCGCACTGGCCGCCGGCTGCACCGTCGTCCTCAAGCCCTCCGAGGTCGCGCCGCTCTCTGCGCTGCTGCTGGCCGAGGTCGCCGAGGAGGTCGGGCTGCCCGCCGGCGTGCTCAACGTGGTGACGGGGTACGGGCCGGTCGTCGGCGAGGCCCTGGTGGCCCACCCCGAGGTGTCGATGGTGTCGTTCACCGGGTCGACCCGCGCCGGCCGCCGGGTCGCGGCGCTCGCGGCCGACACGGTGAAGAAGGTGGCGCTCGAACTCGGCGGCAAGTCGCCCAACATCATCCTCGACGACGCCGATCTGCGGGCCGCGGTCACCGACGGTGTGGCCAAGTGCTACCTCAACTCCGGGCAGACCTGCATCGCCCTCACCCGCATGCTCGTCCCGCGCGACAAGCTCGACGAGGCCGGGCGGATCGCCGCCGAGGTCGCGAGCGGCTACCACGTGGGCGACCCGCAGGCGGAGGAGACGCAGATCGGCCCGATGGCCAATGACGCCCAGCTCAAGCGGGTACGGGACTACATCGCCGCCGGGATCGCCGAGGGTGCCACGCTGCTCACCGGCGGGCCCGACGCCCCGCAGGACGGCCCCGGCTACTTCGTCGCGCCCACGGTGTTCAGCAATGTCAGCAATGACATGACCATCGCCCGGGAAGAGATCTTCGGTCCTGTGTTGTCGCTCATCCCCTACGACACCGAGGAGGAGGCCGTCGCCATCGCCAACGACACACCCTACGGCCTGGCCGGAGGCGTGTGGTCGGGCGACCCCGAGCGGGCGAAGTCGGTCGCCCGCCGGATCCGGGCCGGCATGGTCGACGTCAACGGCGGAGCCTTCAACCCCTTGGCGCCTTTCGGCGGTTACAAGCAGTCGGGCGTGGGCCGTGAGGCCGGGCGGATGGGCTTCGAGGAGTTCCTGGAGACCAAGGCCATCCAGCTCTGACACCCGGGGAGCGCCCGGCGCCCACCGGGAGCGCGATGTCCCCACGCACGCCGGGGGACACCCCGGATGTACGGCGGCCACACGGTCCGGACCCCAACCGGACCCCTGGGACGCACGCCGGCGCCATGGCCGGCGGACCATCCGACCGGGGACCCACCGAGGGCCCCGGTCGCATCGAGCAGGCATCTACCGGGCCGCCGGGGGACGGCGGTGGCCCGGTAGGTGCCGGTGGGCGGCCGTCACGCGGCAGCCGCAGAGAGAGGACGCACTATGTACGACTTCATCATCGTGGGTGCGGGATCGGCCGGCTGTGTGCTCGCCGCGCGGCTCAGTGAGGATCCGGACGCGCGGGTGCTGCTGCTGGAGGCCGGCGGGCCCGACGACGCGCAGGAGATCCACATCCCCGCGGCTTTCGGGAAGCTGTTTCGCACCAAGTACGACTGGGACTACCTGACCGAGCCCGAGCCGGGGCTGGGGAACCGCCGCCGCTATCTGCCGCGCGGACGGATGCTCGGCGGCTCCTCGTCCATGAACGCCATGATCTACATCCGCGGCAACCGGCGGGACTACGACGCCTGGGCGGCCGCCGGGGCCGAGGGCTGGGGGTGGGATGACGTCCTGCCGTACTTCCTGCGCGCCGAGGACCACCACGCCGGCCCGTCGCAGTGGCACGGCGCGGGCGGACCCCTGCCGGTCAACCCGGGCCGTTCCCGGCACCCGCTGATCGACGCGTTCGTCACCGCGGCGCAGGAGGCCGGACACCCCTTCAACCCGGACTTCAACGGCCCCGAGCAGGACGGCGTCGGCACTTACGAACTCACCCAGCGGGGCGGCCTGCGGTGCAGTACCGCCACCGCCTATCTGCGTCCCGCCCTGGACCGGCCCAACCTGGAGGTGCTCACCGGTGTCCAGTGCAACCGGGTCCTCTTCGACGGGGACCGGGCCGCCGGTGTCGAGATCGACCGCGGCGGCGCCACCGAGGAGCTGCGGTGCGCGCGGGAGGTCGTCCTCTGCGCCGGCGCCTACAACTCGCCGCAGCTCCTCATGCTCTCCGGCATCGGTCCCACCGACGAGCTCACAGCCCACGGGATCACCCCCCGGGCCGACCTGCCGGTGGGCGAGAACCTCCAGGACCACGCGCACCTGGCCGTCGTCCACCTCACCGACACCGAATCCCTGCTGAGCGCCGAAACGCCGGACAACGTGCGGCTGCTGGAGACCGAAGGACGCGGCCCGCTGACCTCGAACATCGGCGAGGGCGGCGGCTTCTTCCGCACCACCGACGGCCTCGACGCCCCGGATGTGCAGATCCACGCCGTCCCCGCGATGTTCCACCAGGAGGGCCTGGGGGCGATCACCGACCACGGCTTCCACATCGGCGCCGTGCTGCTCGCCCCCACCAGCCGCGGCACGGTCACGCTGCGCTCGGCCCTTCCCAGCGCGAAGGTGCGCATCCTGCACAACTACCTGACCACGGAGGAGGACCGGGCGACGGCGGTCCGCGCGCTGCGCCTGGTGACGGACATCGCCGGCCGGCCCGCGATGCGGGCGCACCACCGGGCGGACTTCCTCGCCCCCGACCCCGGCTGCGGCGACGACGACCTCCTCGCCTACGCCCGGCGCGAGCTGCAGACGCTCTACCACCCCGCCGGCACCTGCGCGATCGGGTCGGTCGTGGACCCGGAGCTGCGCGTGCACGGGGTGACGGGGCTGCGGGTGGCCGACGCCTCCGTCATGCCGACGGTCGTCCGGGGCAACACCAACGCCCCGACCATCATGATCGCGGAGCGGGCGGCGGACCTGATCCGAGGGACCGCGGGACCGGCCGGCGCGACCGCGTCCGCCGACGTGGACGCCGCGGCGGTGCGCGTGGTCCGTACAGTGCCCCCGGCGCAGCCCGCCGGTTCCCCCGGTCCTGTCCGTTCCGTGCGTCTGGTCGACCCGGCGTGACGCCGCCTCCCTCCCCGGCTCGCGGGGCCGCCCACGCGGCCCGGCGGGGACCGGTGATCGCACGGCCTCTCCCCACGACCGGCACCCGTGGTTACCCTGCCAGTGGCCCGGCTTCCGGAATCGGGCCACGGCCCGACGCGGGGGGAGCCCCCATGACCGTGATCTTCCATGACTCAGGAGTGCACCGGCTGGCCGACGTCCTGCTGCCAGGGGTCGACCGGTTCGCCGACCTGCTCGCCGACCGGATCGCGGTCGAGGAGGAGGCCTACCACGAAGGCGTACCCGTCCCGTACGGCGAGCTCCGTACGGCCTGTGCCGAGAACCTGCACTCCATGATCACCCAACTCGGCCGGGACACCCTGGACCTGCGGGTCCCCCGGGACACCGGCCGCTTCAAGGCCGAGCGCGGCGTGCCGCTGTCGGCGGTCACCCACGCCTACCGGCTCGCCGGCCGCTTCCTGTGGGAATGCGTCCTCAACGAGGCGGGCGACTCCGTCCCGCGGGAGGTGCCGTACGCGGCCTCGGCGGTGTGGATGGTCAGCGATGCCTTCACCGACGCTGTGACCGGCGCGTACCGCGAGACCATGGCGGAGCGGGCCCACTGCGACCGGCAGGTGCGGAGCCTGCTCCTGGCGGCGCTCCTCGACGGCCGGCTGGACGAGGGCGCGCACCTGTGGGAGTGCGCCGAGGCACTGCGCCTGCCGCCCCGTGGCGTCTTCGCCGTGGTGAGCTGCGAGAAGGTGCCACCGGCGGCCACCGGGCCCGGCCTCCGCCGCCTGCCCGGCGGCCGGCCGCCGCACGGGGCGGAGGGATCGGGCGGAGCCGGCGGAGCGGAAGGAACTCTGCGCGCCCTCGGCGTCGCCTCGGTCTGGCGGACGGAGGGCGAAGCCCTGGTGGGGCTGCTCTCCCTGGGCTCGCCGCGGGCCCTGCCCGAGGTCACCGGGCTCCTCCGGCGGCGCGGCACCGGACGGGTCGGGGTGAGCGCCCTCTTCCACGGACTGGAACACGCGCCCGCCGCGCTCCGCCAGGCACGCCTGGCCTGCGCCTGCGTCCCGCCCGGCACCCGGGAGGTGGCCTCGTACGGCGACTCCCCGGTCGGGCTGATGGTCGTCAGCGCCCCCGACTCGGCCGAGCACGCCGTACGGGAGGTGCTGAGCCCGGTTCTGGACCTGCCCGCGCACGAGCGGGACGTGCTGCTGGAGACACTGGCTCAGTGGTTCGCCGTCGGCGGCTCCTCCACCGAGACGGCCGCCCGGATGTTCTGCCACCGCAACACCGTCACCCACCGGCTGCGCCGCGTACAGGAACTCACCGGCCGGTCCCCGACCGACCCGGTGGGCGCCAGCGAGATCCATCTCGCCCTGGAGGCACGGCGGTTGCTGGCCGGACTGCCGAGCGGGCCGACGGCGCGGACGGGTCCTGGCGGTTCCACGGATTCCGTCGGTCCGGCCGGTCCGGCCGGACCTGTGGGACCGGTCGGTCCGACGGGTCCGGGGGGTTCGGTCAGTCCGATCCGTCCGGTCGGCCCGGCCCGTTCCGGCCGGCCCGCGAGTCCGGCGGGGCGCTGACGCACAGCCCTCGGGACGGGCCGGGGCCCGGTTCCCGGGCGGCAGGCTCTCATCCGCGGGCTGCCGGTGCGGCCCGGTGCCCCTCTCCTGTCCGGCCCGTCACCGCCGTGCCGGCCGGAGGCCGTCGGACCCGATGGCATCCGGTGGTGCTGGCGGTCGCCGTCCGGGCGGACGGCCCGTAACGGGAGTGGTCCGTACCGCGGCGCCGGGTGGGTCCCCGGTGGCCGGTGCCGTGCAGCCCTGCCGCCCATGGAGCCTGCGGGAATGCGCCCGGCCGGTGAGGGCGGTTCCCCGCTCGGCGGGCACCGCGGCACGGAGACACCGTGGCGGCCGTGGACGCGGCTCCCGTCCCCGTTCACCGTTCTCCCGCCGGGCGGCTCCCCGTGCCGGTCCCGACCGACGCGCGCACTCTCCGTCCCGCCCGCGGGGCCCGCCCTCCGCCCCTGTCCCGGCCCGTGCGCCGCCCCGGGTATCCGGTCTCCGTCGCCGTCCCGAGCACCCGGTCCCCGTACCGGGCGTCCGGGCCCGGGCTCCGCGCCCGGGCCGGCCGGTATCCGCGTGTGCCGCGCCGCGGCCCCGTGGGTCAGCACCCTGTTCGTCCACCTCCCACACCACCGTGAACATCCCGAGCGAAAGAAGGCCCTGTCATGCCCACCCTCTCCGTCAACGGCACCACGCTCGCCTACGACGACGTCGGTCCGCGCGACGCCACCGCCCTCGTCTTCAGCCACTCCCTCTTCTTCGACCGGACGATGTTCCGCCACCAGGTGGAGCGCTTCTCCCGGGAGTACCGCGTCATCACCTACGACCACCGCGGACAGGGCGGGAGCGCGCCGTCCGCCGCCGCCTCCCTCGGCATGGAGACCCTGTCCGAGGACGCGGCAGCGCTCATCGAGGCACTCGGCGCCGGCCCCTGCCACATCGTCGGGAACTCCCTCGGCGGCTTCATCGCCCTCCGGCTGGCGGCCCGCCGCCCCGACCTCGTACGCTCCGCAGCCGCGCTGGGATCCTCGGCGGAGGAGGAGCACAAGGTCGCCGAATTCGACCCGCTCGTCCAGGAGCTGCGGGCCAACGGCACGCGCAATGTCGTGGACGCGGTCATGTACGTCATGCTCGGTGACGCGACGCTGGCCGACCCGGAGAAGAAGGAGCTGCGCGAGCACTGGCGCGCGTACATCGAGCAGCTCCCCCCGTCCATCGGGGACGCCGCGCACGCGGTGGTGCACCGCGAGAGCGTGCTGGACGAGCTGAGCCGGGCGCGGGTGCCGGTCCTCGCCGTCGCGGGCGAGGAGGACCACGCGTACCCGCCGCCGCTCTCCGAGCGGATCGCGGAGACGGCGCCGGACGGCCGCTGCGCAGTGGTGCCGCGGGCCGGCCACTCGGTGGCCCTGGAGCAGCCGGACCTCGCCAACGGGCATCTCGCCGCCCACTTCGCCGCAGTGGACGGTGCGTCCCGGCCGGCGTGACCCCGCGAGCAACGCGCCGGCCCCGGTCCCCCTCAGGGACCGGGGCCGGCGCACGGGGCCCGTGTGCGGCCGTCCGCCCGGCGCTACGCGCCGCCGTCGACCGGGCCCGCCCCGGCGCCCGTCAGGATGCGGACCTCCGCCTCGGTGAAGTCCGCGCCGCCCCGTTCGCGGGCGTCGAGGACCGACCCGAGCCAGCCCAGCAGGAAGCCGAGCGGTATCGAGATCACCCCGGGGTTGCTGATGGGGAAGGCAGCCGGGGCCTTCTCTTCCGGTCGCGGCTGTCCGCGACCTATACGGTCGTGCGTCTGCCGACCAGGTCCTTGATCTCCTCCGGCAGCGCGCCGGCGGTCGGCAACAGTGGCAGCAGCTCCGGTTCGCGTGTCAGCGCGCGGAAAACGAGCGCGACGCTCACCTCGTGGCCGGGGCGGTGCACGATCTCCACCGGATCGTCGGCGCGGATGTCCCCCGGCTCGATGACACGGAGATACGCACCCGGCAGCGCGGCCTCGGTGAACCGCCGGATCCAGCCGTCGCGCTCCAGCCGGCCCTGGAATGTCGCGCACGGGATCCGGGGGCACGACACTTCCAGGACGACGTCCGGTCCGATGCGCCAACGCTCGCCGATCAGCGCGCCGTTGACGTCGAGGCCGGCGGTCGTGAGGTTCTCCCCGAAGAAACCGTTCGCGAGCGGCCTGCCCAACTCGGACTCCCAGCCGTCGAGATCCTCGCGGGCATAGGCGTAGACGGCCTGGTCGGAGCCGCCGTGGTGCTTCACGTCGTAGACCCGGTCGCTGGCCAGGCCGACCGCGCCGGTGCCTTTGGGGCCGGGGGCGGCGACGGCGACCGGGCCCTCGACGGGCCGCTTGTCGATTCCGGTCGCGCTGAGACCCTTCCAGGGGTTGGGGCGGGGCTTGCCGACATTGACGGAGAGCAGCTTCATCCGGGCGACGGTACGGTTCGTCGCCCCTGAGCGCGACACCTTTCCCGGCACCGCCCCTGCCCCCTGCCACACCGCGGAGTCTCATCGGAAGGCTTTGGCGAGGCGGAGCAGTCCCTCGCGGATCTCCTCCGGGGTGTGGGTCGTGAACGACATCCGCAGCGTCGCCGGGTCCGGCGGGCCCGCGTGGAACGGGGCGCCGGGAACGTAGGCGACGTCGTGGGCCACGGCCTCGCGCAGCAGGGCCGTCGCGTCGTGGCCGCCCGGGAGGCGGACCCAGAGGAACATGCCGCCGTCGGGACGGTTCCAGGTGCTGCCGTCCGGAAGGGCAGCGGGGAGGCCGCCGAGCAGGGCGTCGCGGCGGGTGCGGTAGGCGGCGCGGACACGCGCCAGGTGGGCGTCCAGGTCGGCGTCGGCCAGGTAACGCGCCGCGGCCGCCTGGTCGATGGTGGAGGAGTGCAGGTCGAGGGCCTGCTTGGCGATCACGCAGGCGCGGCGCAGCGCCGCGGGGGCGCGGAGCCAGCCGAGCCGGAGGCCCGGTGCCATGATCTTGGAGAAGCTGCCGAGCAGGACGGTACGGTCGGCGGCCGCGCCGAGGGACGCGATCCACGGCACGGAGCTGCCCTCGAACCGCAGCTCGCCGTACGGGTCGTCCTCCACGATCCACAGGCCGTGGCGCCGCGCGGTGCCGGCGACGGCCTGCCGGCGCTCGGCGGGCAGCGTGCGGCCGGTGGGGTTCTGGAAGGTGGGGACGAGGTAGAGCAGCTTCGGCCGCTCGCGGGCCACCAGCTCCTCCAGCGCGTCCGGGTCGACGCCGTCCTCGTCGGAGGGCACCGGCACCACCCGCGCCCCCGCGAGGCCGAAGCACTGCAGCGCCGCCAGGTAGGTGGGGTCCTCGACGAGCACGGTGTCCCCGGGCTCCAGCAGGGTCGTCGCGAGGAGCGTCAGTGCCTGCTGGGAACCCGCCGTGATCAGCAGGTCGTCCGGCCCGGTCGGCAGTCCGCGGACTCCGAGCCGGGCCGCGACGGCCGCGCGCAGCGCCGGGTCGCCCTCGGTCGTCGAGTACTGCAGGACGCGCCGCGGTGCCTCGGCCAGGACGCGGTCGTACGCGGCCCGCAGCCCTTCGGCGTCGAAGAGCTCCGGCGCGGGCAGCCCGCCCGCGAACGAGATCACCTCGGGCCGGGCGGTGAGCGCGAGGATGTCGCGCACGGGCGACGAGCCGACCGAGGCGGCACGACGGGCGAGGACGGGGGGCTGGGCCGCTGGGGCTGCTGGGCTCGTCATGGCCGAAGCCTAGGGAAGATCGGTGGCCTGCCCATCTACTTTCCGGCATGTGGGCACCATCCGGGCGCCTGCCGCCGGCCGGGCGGCTCCGGTACCCGCCGGGCGGGTGGGACTCCCTGCCGGGGAATGGGTCCGGAAGACCCATGTGCCGGAACGGGACGCGGGCTACGGTCGCGCGGGTGGGGAGTGGTGAGGACGAGCAGCAAGGAGAGACGGCCCCGGTGAACCGCCGACGCGATCTGCCACTGGTGTACTCCTGTTCCGGATGCTCCAGCGCCGCCCAGATGACGAACTGGCTCGCCGTTCAGCTCGACCGGCGCGGGATCGCCGAGATGTCCTGCATCGCGGGTGTCGGCGGTGACGTGCCCAGTCTGGTGCGGAAGGCCACGAGCGGGCGTCCCGTCGTCGCGATCGACGGGTGTGTGCTGCGGTGCGCCCGGAACTGCCTGGCCCGGCACGGGGTGACGCCCACCGTGCACCACCTCCTCAGCGACGACGGGGTGCGCAAGCGGCTCGGCGAGGACTACGACCCGGAGCAGGCCGAGCGGGTGCTGACCGGCCTGGTCGACCGTCTTGCCACGGCACCCGTGGAAGGGAGGGAACGCGATGCGCACGGTGGGTAAGCCAGCCGGTGGCCTCCGGACCGGACGGACGGGGAGCCCAAGGGGTGCGGCCCGGGCCGGGGCCCCCACGACGGTGCCGAAGACGGCGAAGGCGGGCAGGGCGCAGCCGGACAGGTCCGGGCTGTCCCCGGCCGGGACGTCCGCGCCGGAGTCCGCCCCGGCGCGTGGCCGGCCCCGGCGCAAGAAGCGCGGGCAGTGGGTGCCGCCGCAGCACGGCGCGTGGGCGATGCTGCTCCTGCCGTACCTGGCCGGGCTGCTGTCCGCGGGGTTCGCCTGGCCGGAGCTGCCGCTGCTCGTCGCGTGGATCGGCGGCTACCTGCTGTCGTACTTCGCCCTGCTCGCCGTGAAGACGCGCCGGCCCGCCCGGTACCGCGACCAACTCCTCGCCTACGGGCTGACGACCCTGGCCGCCGGAGCCGTCGTCCTCGCGGCACGTCCCCAACTCATCCTCTACGCACCCGTGTTCGCTCTGGCGCTCGCGGTCAACGGCTTCTTCGCCTCCCGCCGCGACGACCGTGCCCTGGTGAACGGGCTGGTCTCCGCGGCGGCCGCGACGCTGATCCTCCCCGTCGTGGTGAGTGTCGCGGGCGGGTCCCCGTGGGACGTCGGCGGGCCGTTCACGGTCGTCCTGCTCTACCTCGCCGGGACCGTCCTGTTCGTCAAGAGCTGCATCCGCGAGCGGGGGAACACGGCGATGTTCGCCGCCTCCGCCGCCTTCCACGCGGCCGCGCTGGCGGTGGCGGCCTGGATCACCCCGGTGTACGCCGTGGCCTTCGGCTGGTACCTGGTCCGTGCCGCGGGGCTTCCGCGCCGCCGGATGACTCCGCTGCAGCTCGGCCTGGTGGAGATCGTCAGCTCGCTCCTGCTCCTGGTCTCCGTGGCCCTCGCGGCCTGAGGGCCCGGCCGGCGTGGGGCCCGTACGCCCCACCGTCGCTCCGGTCCGCTCAGGAGTCCGCGGCCGTCAGGAGGACGGCGGCGTCCAGGGGCAGCGGGTCCGGGGTGAAGCGGATGCCCAGGGCGGCGATGACGTCGGCGATGGGGTTGGCGATCCAGTAGGCGCCGTCGGTGCGGCCGGCGAAGAGCAGGCCCACCGCGCGGTTGCGGTCGTCGACCGTCAGGCTTCCCGAGTCGCCACCCGCGACGACCGGGGCGCCGTCCTCGGACGCCACGGTGAACTGCCCGCGGAACAGCCGGCCGCCGACCGTCACATCGAGACCGACCGCGTCGATGATCCCGCCGGTGACGCCCGTGGTGCGCCCCGACTTCCGGGCCCGCATCCCCAGCCCCGCCGCGCCGACGCCGCTGACCAGCCCGATGCCCGCGATGGCGTCGGACAGGAAGCGGTTGCCGTCGAGGACGGCCACGGCGGCGTCCACCCGGTCGGTGTCGGCGTACCGGAGCAGGCGGGCGACGGTGTCCCGGGGTGCCGTGCCGCCGTCGAACGGGCCCGGCTGGACGATCTCCTCGCCGGCGGCGCACTCCGGCACCCCGCACAGCACATGCCAGTTGCTGAGCAGGAGCTGCGAGCCCCCGCCGGTCGCGTCGTACACCGCCGCGCCCAGCGTGCCGGCCGTGACGCGCAGACCCGCGACGCTCGTCCCGGGGACGGCGAAGGGGAAGTGGCGGGCCCTTCTGCGCTCCGGGGACAGCGGCGGGGCGCCGTTGCGGAGGAGGGTGAACTCGCCCTCCACGACATCGACGGTGACGCCCTCCAGTTCGCGGGGCAGGACATCCGACGTGCGGAGTTCGGCCTCGGGCACCTTGCGGCTCACGAAGACGCGGACGCACGGCTCGGACAGGCGCCGGCCGGCCCGCATCCGCAGGCCGACGCCCACTCCCGTGACGTTGGGATAGGTCATGAGGCGGGCGGCGAACCGCTCCTTGACCACGTCGATGCGGTGGTCGTGGGGGATGGGGCCGTCCGGCGGCCCTTCCTCCCGGGCGCCGCCCTCCTCGCGCTCCCCGGGGATCACGGGGGCGCCTCCACGGTGACGCGGGTGATGTAGGCGCTGTCGTCGCCGTGCAGGAGTTTGACGCGCAGGCCCCGGGCCAGGGCCAGGGACAGCTCGGTGGTGAAGAGGGCGACGGGGCCCTCGGACCGGTCACCGAACCAGATGATCAGCAGTTCGTTGGTCGGAGTGCCCTCCTCCCGCCGGATGTTCACGAACCCGAAGCCGTCGGAGAGCTTGAGCTCTTCCACCCGGCCCACTGTGTCCTCGACGGCCATGTCCGCCTCACTCCCCGCAGATCGCGGAGACGCCGGTGCCACCGGACGCCTTCCGCAGCAGACGGGCGGCCAGGTCGGCGTCGCCCAGCACTCTCAGCCGGCCTCCGGTGAAGGCGTCGAGCGGTGACAGACGGCCGTCGGCGATCTCCCACCAGACAGCCTCGCGGGTGACGAGCTCGACATCGGGCGGGCCGGGCACCGCGCCGCCCTCCACCACCCGGTACTTGCGCTTGGCCGGCACCAGCGTCCACTGCCGGTCCCCTCCGCTCCCGGACTCGGCGCGGTCCGCGCCGCCCGGGCCGGTCCCGCCGGTTCCGGCGGGGGCGAGGAGGGTGAAGCGGACGATGGCCTGTTCGCCGCTCTCGCTCAGCAGGTCGGCCAGCCGGTGGAAGGTCTGCCCCACGTCGGCCTGCCGTACTGCGGTCAGCGGGCGGAGCTTGGCGTATGCGGTCACGGGGCCCCTCGGAGTCGTCGTACTGGCCGGGCACTCCGTCCCACACTGCGGGGATGCGCACGGGGCCGCCAGCCCTCGCACGCGGATTCACCCGGCCTCGCACGCGGATTCACCCGGCCGAGTGGCCGGCGGACGCCGCGGGGTGACGTGTGGCCCGGTGCGCGGGGCACGGGGCACCGGACTCGCGGCGTGGCGCCGTCGCGTGCGTGCGGGTGGGCGGGCTCGGGTGAGGCGCCCGGGGACGGACCTGGGGACGGACCGGGGAGCGGGGCCGGCGGTCAGGGCTGGGGAGCGGCCGCGCGGTCCAGGTCCAGGTGGGGGAGGTGGTGCCCGAAGCGTTCGCGCTTGGTGACCAGGTACGCCAGGTTCTCCTCGCGCGGCGGGATCAGCAGCGGGACCTGCTCGGCGATCCTGATGCCGTGGCGGAGCAGGGCGTCGCGCTTGAGGGGGTTGTTGGACATCAGGCGGACGGAGCGCACCCCCAGATCGTGCAGCATCTCCGCCGCCACCCGGTAGTCGCGGGCGTCGGCCGGGAGACCGAGGGCGAGGTTCGCCTCCACGGTGTCGAGGCCCTCCGCCTGCAGGGCCATCGCCTTGAGCTTGGCCAGCAGGCCGATGCCGCGGCCCTCGTGGCCCTGGAGGTAGATGAGGACGCCCCTGCCCTCGGCCACGATGGCGCGGAGCGCGGCGGAGAGCTGGTCCCCGCACTCGCAGTGCTTCGAACCGAAGGCGTCTCCGGTCAGGCACTCCGAATGCAGGCGGGTGAGGGCGCCCTCGCCCTCGATATCGCCGTATACCAGCGCTATTTGTTCGTCGCCGCGAATGCGGTCCAGGTAGCCGACGGCGAGGAATTCGCCGTGCTCGGTGGAAAGCCGGACGTGTGCCACGCGTTCGACACCTGGAGCGAGAGCACTGTCGCGGAGCGCGACATCACTGTCTGTCATGGCTCGATCCTATCGGTAAGACCCTGGCGGTGGAATCGGAAACGGTGAGAAAGTATCAACTGGTTTTGTTGTTCGTCACGTTCGGTCGTTGGGTTCGTGATTTCCGCGTAGGCTGCTCGCGTTGACGGCGCGCGGTGGGTGTTCCCTGTGCTCCGGGTCCGTCCCGGACGGGGGTTCCGCCGCGGCCGTGTGGTGTCGGAGAAATACTGAAAGGGCCGGGAAACATGAGTGGTTCGGGGACGGGACTGCCGGCTTCGGGGCTGTTGCCGCTGGACACGACGGAGGACGTGGGGAGCCGCGGAGCCGCCGTCGCCGTGCTCCCCATCGGGAGTTTCGAACAGCACGGCCGCTTCCTTCCGCTGGTCACGGACACGGTGGTGGCCTGTGCCGTCGCGGGGGAGATCGCGGCCGCGTACCCGGTACGGCTGCTGCCGCCGGTGACGGTCTCCTGCTCGCACGAGCACGCCGGCTGGCCCGGGACGGTGAGCATTTCCGCCGCCACGCTCTACGCCGTCGTGAAGGACATCGCGGAATCCCTCCGCCGTTCCGGGGTCACGAATCTCGTCCTTGTCAATGGGCATGGCGGAAACTATGTGCTGCGCAACGTCGTTCAGGAGTCCGCCGGCAGCGGTACCCGCATGGCGCTTTTCCCCGGATCGGGCGACTGGGACGCCGCACGCGAGCGGGCGGGTGTGGTGACCTCCTCGCGCAGCGATATGCACGCGGGCGAAGTGGAGACCTCCATCCTGCTGCATGCGCATCCGGAGCTCGTACGCCCCGGATATGAGACCTCTGATTGGCTCTCCGACGACCGTCAGCATTTGCTCACTCTCGGTATGCGGCCTTACACCGGTTCCGGTGTGATCGGCCGGCCCTCAATGGCTTCGGCGGAGAAAGGGAAGCAATTGCTGGCCGGGCTGGTGGATTCCTTCGGGGAATACCTTTCCGTGCTGGGTACGGCGGAACGGGTTCCGGAGCCCCCGCGGCCGGAGCCGGACGGGTCCGGGTCCCGGTCCGGTGACAGCGCGGGGCGGGGGGCGCTGTGAACGCGGGGGACGCGGGCCGCGGCGCGGAGCGCGGCGGAGAGCAGGGTGCGGGTGTGCTCGGCGCATCAGAAGCCTGGGAGCGGTTGTGCGGGGTCCGGAGCGAGGCGGACGCCGAAGCCGCCGGACTCGTCGCGGACGCGGACGGCCGGCGCCGCTGGCCGCACGCCTCGCCCGGGGCGGCCCTCCTCGCCGAGCGCTATCTGTCCCTCTGCCTCGCCGGTCCCCGCTTCACCTTCGCGCAACTGGGGCAGAGCCTGGACGGGTTCATCGCCAGCCGCACCGGCGACGCCGACTACGTCACCGGCGAGGAGGACCGGGCGCATCTGCACCGCCTGCGCGCGCTCGCCGACGCGGTGGTCGTCGGTGCCGGCACCGCCGCCGCGGACGATCCCCGGCTGACGGTCCGCGCCTGCGCGGGCACCAACCCGGTACGCGTCGTCCTCGATCCGCACCGCCGCGTGCCGCCGGGGCTCCGGGTGTTCCACGACGGCGAGGCGCCGACCCTGTGGGTGGTGGGCGCCGGCGACGGCGAGCACGGGCGGCACGGCGAGCCCGGCGGCGCGGGCGGTGACGGCCGGCCGGACGTGCTCGTCCTCCCGGACAGCGCCGCGTTCGCCCCCCGCCGCCTGGTGCACGAGCTCGCGCGGCGCGGGCTCGGCCGCGTCCTGGTCGAGGGCGGCGGCGTCACCGTGTCGCGCTTCCTCCACGAGGGGGCGCTGCACCGGCTCTACGTGACCGTGGCGCCGGTCCTTCTCGGGGACGGCGTCCCGGGGCTCCGCTTCACCGGCCCGGAGCTGATGCGCGACGCGCTCCGCCCGCCGGTCCGGCGAGCCGTCCTCGGTGAGGACACCCTCTTCGAACTCGACCTGCGGGCGCCGCAGTCCGGCGCACCACTGGGCCAGCAGCACACCGACACCGGGCAGGCTCGCGGCGAAGGACAGGAGCCCGTAGACGACGGCGACGGTCAGCCCCTGGGCGGCACCCAGGCCCGCGGCACCGAACGCCCACGCGGTGACGCCCTCACGGGGACCCCAGCCGGCGACGTTCAGCGGTAGCGCCATCGCGAGCAGCGCCAGCACCATCAGGGGCAGCAGCTCGGCCGCCGGGGCCGTCGCTCCGGCGGCCCGGGCCGCCAGCAGGAACATGCCCAGATAGCCGGCCAGGACGACGGCGGACGAGACCACCACGCCCGGCCAGCTGCGGCGGGCCAGCAGCCCGAGGCGCGCCTCGGCCAGCGTGGTGCGCAGGACGCGGGCCCAGCGGGAGCCGCCCGGCCTTGCGGCGGAAGCTCCGTCCGGGCTCCCCTCCGGGGCGCCGCCCGGCCGCAGGCGCCGCCGGAGGACGAGCAGCAGGACCGCCGCACCGGCCGCGGAGAGCGCCGGCAGGACGCCCGGCGCCGTCACCACGCGCCAGGCGGACCGCCCCGCCTCCGCCAGGGCCGCGGACGGCTGCGCGATCAGCAGCGCCACGCCCACCGCCACCAGCACGCCCTGCCCGGCACACCGTTCGAGGACGACCGCGCGGACGCCCCGGCCGACGTCACCGGAGCTCCGCCCGTGCCGCACCGCGCGGTGCACATCGCCCAGGACACCGCCGGGCAGCGCCGCGTTGAGGAACAGCGAGCGGTAGTAGTCGGCGACCGCGCGGCCCAGCTTCAGCCGGATGCCCAGGCCACGGGCCACCAGGCACCAGCGCCAGGCACTGAACACGGTGGTCAGCAGGCCCAGGCCGAGCGCGGCCAGCAGCGTGGTGCCGTCGAGCCGCCGCACGCCGTCCAGGAAGGCGCCGGTGCCCAGCTGCCACAGCAGAACGGCGAGGATGGCCAGACCGCCGATCATGCCGAGGCGGTTCCGGAGCGCGTGCGGGATCACGGCGTACCGCCCACCGGGGGAGCGGGAAGGGCCAGCAGGTCGCTGTGGTGGACGACCGCCCGCAGCTCGTCGGCCGCGCACGACTCCAGCCGGCGCCGCAGATACGTCCCTGCGGGCTCCGCCAGCTCCGGCCGCTGTGCGACGGCGGCACCCACCCAGCCCCGCAGCCACTCCGCGGCCAGCGCCAGCCCGTGGCCGGTGGGGCCCGCGGGGCCGGCGGGGTCGCCGGGGCCCAGTCGCCACGGGCTGGCCTCGGTCCGCACGGTCAGACCGTGGCGCGTGAACGCTTCGGCGGCCTCCGTGACGGCGTCCGGGCCGAGGAGCCGGCGGCCGTCCACGGCCCGGCGCTGGTGGGCGTTGAAGGCGTCGGCGATCTCGCCGTCCAGCGGGTCGGCCGGGGAGAGTTCGACCCGTCCGGCGACCGACAGCACCAGCAGCGCCGGGCAGCCGGCGGCGGCGCAGGACGCGGCGAGCGCGTCCACCTCCTCGCGGGTCAGCAGGTCGAGCAGGGCGGAAGCGGTGACGAGCGAGGTACCGGCGAGGACGTCGGCGGTCAGGAGCGTCGCGTCCCCCTGTTCGGTCCCGACCGTGACCGGGCTGCCGTCGGCGGCCGTGCGGGGCATCCGCTCGGCGGCCAGCTCCAGCAGCTCCGGGTCGTGGTCGTGAAGGATCCAGTGCTGCGGTCCGGACAGCCGGGGCGCGAGCCAGCGGCTCATGGAGCCGGTGCCGCAGCCGAGGTCGCGGATCACCAGCGGGCCCTCCCGCCCCGGACGGCCGGGTCGCTGCGGCTGCCCTCCTCCCCGTCCTGCCCGCCCGCCCAGTGCCGGACCAGCGGGCCGAGCAGCCGCGGCGCGCGGGCGGCGGCGTCGGCGCCCTCCCGCAGGGCCAGCCACTCGGGGGCGTAGCGGGGCGCCCCGTCCCCGGCCGCGGCGTCGGGCCCGGCGCCGTCGAGGCTCCCGGTACCGGCCGGGCTCGACGCGGCCGGGCTCCCGGACGGGCCGCCGCCCGTGGCCGTGCCGCCCGCCGCGGTGTCGCGCACGGTCGCGGGCTCGGTCTCAGCAGGCATGGGTCCTCCGGAGTTCCGTACGGAGCCGGAGCTCCTCCAGCACCGCGGCCAGGTTCCGCGCGGTCGTCTCCCAGCCGGCCAGGGCATCGCGCCGGCGCCGCGCGGCCGTCCGCCACCGGTCGCGCACGCCCGGCTCGGAGAGCCAGCGCCGCAGGGCGGCGGTGAGCACCGCGGGTTCGTCCGGCGGCACGAGGGCACCGGGCCGGCAGCCGTCGGGTGTGTGGCCGACGGCCTCCGGGACACCGCCGACGGCCGTCGCCAGGACGGGGACGCCGCGCCCGAGCGCCTCGGTCACCGCCATGCCGTACGTCTCGGCGTACGAGGTCAGCACGAACAGGTCGGCGGCGGCGTAACTCGCGTCCAGGGCGGCGCCGGTGCGGGGGCCGGTGAGCCGGACCCGGTCGCCGAGGCCGAGTTCGGCGATCAGCTTCCGCAGCCGGGTCACATAGGCGGGGTCGTGGTCCAGGCCGCCGACGAGATGGCAGCTCCACGGCAGGTCGGTGACGCCGGCCAGGGCCTCGACCAGCCGGTGCTGGCCCTTGCGCGGGGTCACCGAGGCGACGCACAGCAGGCGCGGGGCGCCCGTGTCCGCGCCGCTCCCGGCGCCCCCGGTGTCCTCGGCACCTTCCGCGCCGCGCCGGTGCGGGCCGTCGTCCGTGCCCGGCGCCAGCGGGGCGATGTCCGCCCCGGGCGCGGCGGCGTGGACCCGGGCGGGCGCGAGCCCGTGCTGCTCCACCAGCCGGCCGGCGGCCCACTGGCTGGTGGCGACGACGGCCGGCACGGCCCGGAGGGTCTCCCGCTCCGCGGCGTCCAGTTCGGCGGCCGTCGCCGGGTCGAGCCCGGTCTCGTCGCCCAGCGGCAGGTGCAGCAGCACGGCGAGGCGCAGCCGTTCGGCCTCCGGGACGACGATCTCGGGCACGGCGCAGGCGACCAGCCCGTCGAGCAGGACGAGGCTGCCGTCCGCCGGCTCCCGCAGGACGCGGGCCAGTTCGGCGCGCGCACCGGGGCCCGGCCGCGGCCAGCCGCCGTCGACGGCGCGCGGGTGGACCTGCCAGCCGAGGCGGGGCAGATCGCGGCAGACGCGGAGGTCGTAGACGTTGCCGCCGCTCGGCGCGGACGGGTCGGCCACGTCTCCCGGCATCACCACGTGCACCGAGCGCGGGGGCAGGGTGGTGGTGGCGGCCCCGGTCACAGCGTCCGCTCGTAACTCGCCCAGGCGATGTGGGATTCGTGCAGGGTGACGGAGATGCCGCTCAGGCCGCGGGCGCCCTCGCCCAGGGCCCCGGCGTGCACCTTGTCGGCCAGCCGGTCGGCGATGACCTTGGCCAGGTACTCCGTCGAGGTGTTGACGCCGGCGAACTCGGGCACCTCGTCGAGATTGCGGTAGTTGAACTCCCCGACCACGGCCCCCAGTTCACTGGTGGCCAGGCCGATGTCGACGACGATGTTGTCGGCGTCCAGGTCCGTACGGCGGAAGGTGGCGTCCACGAGGAACGTCGCGCCGTGCAGACGCTGCGCGGGTCCGAAGACCTCGCCGCGGAAGCTGTGAGCGACCATCAGGTGCTCACGGACGGTGACGCTGAACAACGACCGACCTCCAGGTCTCTGGGCTGTGCGGCCCGCTGCCGGGCCGTGCCATGCAGTACGGCCGGAGCGTAACTCCTGTTCAAAGCCCGGGCCGCGGAGAATTCCGGCGCGCTGCCCGGCGGTGGTGGTGCCGCGTGCGGCCGGTGACGCGGGGAACGGCTCACACGGGACGGCTCATCCCGACCGGCGCGGGGCGGCTCACGCGGGCGGGTCGTACCGGACGCGGTGGCACAGCCCGGGGAGTTCGCCCGAGGCGATCCGGGCGAGCGTGGCCGGCAGTTCCTCGAAGGCGCATTCGCCGGAGACCAGGGCGTCGAGAGCGGGGTCGGCGAGCAGGCCGAGGGAGAGCGCGAGCCGGTCGGCGTAGCCGCGGCGGGAGGCGCGGGCGGGGGACACCGTGCCCACCTGGCTGGCGCGCACGGTCAGCCGGCGGGAGTGGAATGCCTCGCCGAGCGGCAGGGCGACCCGCCGGTCGCCGTACCAGCTCAGCTCCAGGACCGTGCCCTCCGGGGCGAGCAGTTCCAGCGCCCGCGTGAGCCCGGCCTCGCTCGCGCTGGCGTGGACGACGAGATCGCAGTCGCCCAGGGCGTCCCCCGGGAGGGCGAACCCGGTGCCCAGCGCCTCGGCGACGGCGGCGCGGGACGGATCGGCGTCGACGAGCTGAACGCGGACGCCCGGGAAGCGGGCGAGCAGGGCGGCGACGGAGCAGCCGACCATGCCGGCGCCGATGACGGCGATCCGGTCGCCGACCAGCGGCGCCGCGTCCCATAGGGCGTTCACCGCCGTCTCGACCGTGCCGGCCAGCACGGCGCGGGCGGCGGGGACCGCGTCCGGCACCGGGGTCACGGCGCTCGCCGGGACGACGTACCGGCTCTGGTGCGGGTAGAGGCAGAAGACCGTACGGCCGAGCAGGTGCTCCGGCCCCTCTTCCACGAGGCCGACGCTGAGATAGCCATACTTGACGGGAGCGGGGAACGCGCCCTCCTGGAAGGGCGCCCGCATCGCGGTGTGCTGGCTCTCGGGCACACCGCCGCGGAAGACGAGGCTTTCCGTGCCGCGGCTGACGCCCGAGTACAGCGCGCGCACGACGACGTCGCCGTCGGCCGGCTCGGGCAGGGTGACATCCCGTATCTCCCCGTGGCCGGGCGAGTTGAGCCAGAAGGAGCGGGCGGTGCGCGGCATCGGCGTCCTCCTGGTGAACGCTGGGCTGCTGGCTCACGTTATTGAACGCGAGGCCGCACACGGTACGCGGCGGTCCGACTCTGTCACAGCGTCACATCCCGGCCGGCCCCGGCCGGGGCCGGTCCGCACCGGCACAGCGCCGGGAGCGGCACGCGGACCGGCGACGGACACAGAACACAGAACACAGCACACAGAACACAGCACACAGAACACAGCACAAGCACCAGCACACAGCACGTACAGCCGGCACGGCTCACACAGCCGACAAGCACACACACAGCGGGAGGATGCGCGGTGGCCCTGAGCGACCTATGCGAAACGAGGCTCCTGCGCCAGGAGACGACCGCGGGGGCGGGCGCGCAGATCCTTCTGCTGGTCCTTCTCGACACGGTGGCCGGACTGGGGCTCGCGGGGTGGCTGACGGGCCTGGGGTTCACGGTCGGCACCTGGGCCCTGCTCACCCGCGCCCTGCACCGGTCCTGGCCGCCCAGGCCGTTCGGGCCGGCCAACGCCGTCACCCTGGCCCGTACGACGCTCGTCGGAGGGGTGACCGCGCTCGTCGCGGACTCCTTCACCGGGCCGGTGCCGGTGGGGACGCTGGTCGCGCTCACCGCGGTGGCGCTGAGCCTGGACGCGGTGGACGGGCAGGTGGCACGGCGCACCGGAACGGCCTCCCCCCTCGGGGCCCGCTTCGACATGGAGGCCGACGCCTTCCTGATCCTGGTGCTCAGCCTCTACGACGCCATGGCCCTGGGCGGCTGGGTGCTGCTGATCGGCGCCATGCGCTACGGCTTCGTCGCGGCGGCCCGGGTGATGCCGTGGCTGAACGGGCCGCTTCCGCCGAGCATGGCGCGGAAGACGGTGGCCGCGCTGCAGGGCGTGGCGCTGCTCGTGGCGGGCTCCGGACTCCTCCCGTACGCGGTCGCGTTCGGGACGGTGCTGGGGGCGCTGACGCTGCTGGTGTGGTCGTTCGGCCGGGACATCGGGACGCTGTGGCGCTTCCGGGTCCGGGACGTCCGGGACTCCCGCGACGCCCGGGCCGTGGTGATCCGGGGAACGGCGGCGGAGAGCGTCTGAGCCGGCCGCGGAGCGCCGGAGGGGCGGCTGCCCCGGCCCCTTCGACGGGCCGGGGCAGCCGCCCCCGTGCGTGCGCTGTTCCGGTCGGGTCAGGCCTTCTTGTCGACGACCTTCATGTTGTACGGGTAGCCGGAGGAACCGCAGTTGAGCGTCGCCGCCTTCTCCACACCCCGCGTGCGGTAGCCGGGGGTGCCCTTGTAGGGGCCCCTGGCGCCGCCCGGGCCGCCGCAGTACGCCTGGACGTTCCAGGTGCCGTTGCCCGAGCTGCACCAGCCCACGGCCACGTGGTCGTTGGTGTGCGACACGTAGGCGCTGCAGCCGGACGGCCCGGCGGCGGCCTGCGCCGACGGCGCGAGGCCGAAGGTCATGCCCGCGGCCAGCAGGCCCATGGCCGACGCGGTGGTCCCGATCTTCTTCAAGGTGCTGGTCATGCACCCTCCCCGTTCGAACGGATATTCCAAAGAGGAAGGTAGTCGGGTGGGGGACCGTGTGCGTCCTACCCCAAGATGATCGAAAAGGGACCCCGGGGTGGATTGACATACCCCAACCAGCTGTATAGACAGCCCGGTTGAGACCCGGTGTCCTGGCTCGGCGGCGTTCGTGCGCGTGATGTCCGGACGGCAGGGGTGAGCCCCGGGCCGTCGGGCCCGGGGCTCACCCTCTGCCGGTGCGGGCCGGTGTTCACCGGCCGGCGGTCACCGCTTCGCCGCCTTGTCCGGGTCCGTTTTCTTGTCCGCGTCCGCGTCCGCGTCGAACTCCGGCTCCGACGCGGACGGGGCATCGGCCTCCGGGCCGTACGCCGTCAGGAAGCGGTCGCGGAAGGTGTCCATCCGCCAGACCGGGGCGTCCGGGCCGGGCTTCAGGCCCTCGTCCCACTCCCAGTCGGAGATCCGGTCCAGAACGGCCTCGTCGTGGGCGACGATCGAGATCGGTACGTCCCGGCTGGCCCCGTCACCGGCGACGGTCGGGACGGGCTGGTGGTCGCCGAGGACGACGAGCACGGTGTCCTCGTCGCCGTACTCCTCCAGGTACGAGACCAGGCTGTCCATCGAGTACTCGACGGCGCGCCGGTACTCGGTGCGCACCTGCTCGGGGTCCTTCCAGACCTCCTCCGGGTCCTTCCCCTCCTCCTTCATGGCGTGGTAGACGGAGCCGTTGCCGACCTCGTCCCAGCCGATCATCCGCGGGATGGGCGCCCACGGGTTGTGGCTGGTGGCGAGGATGATCCCCGCCATCAGCGGATCACGGTCCTTCTTGGCGCGCTCCAGCCGCTCGAAGGCGGACAGGGTGTACTGGTCGGGAACCGGCGTCCAGCTGAACTTCGGCCCCCGGTACCCGAGTTCCTTGGAGTCGTAGATGGTGTCGAAGTCGTAGAACTTCCCCTCCGGCCAGGCCCGGGTGACGCCCGGCATCATGCCGACCGTCCGCCAGGCGCCGGAGCGCTGGAAGGCGCCGGTGAGGGTGAGGCGGTCGCTCGCCGTCACGGTGCGGTACCGCCGCTGGTTGTCGACCCAGAGGCCGGACCAGAGGGTGGAGTGGGCCAGCCAGCTGCCGGCACCGGTCGTGGGGGAGCGGAGGAAGCCGCTCCGGGAGGAGAAACCGGCCTTGTCCAGCCGGTCCGTGTCCTCCGCGAGGGCCGCGCTCATGAGCCGCGACATCTCCGGGTTCTCGTCGATCGCCACGCGGCCGTAGCTCTCGATGAAGGCGAAGAGGACGTCCTTGCCGCGCAGGGCGGTCAGCAGCTCGTCGGGCGGGGTGTCGCCGAAGTCGTCGACGGCGGCCACCCGGGCGAACTTGCGTTCGTCCTCGATGCCCGCCTCCACCCGGTTCACCCGGTCCTTGACGAGCTTCGCCGCGGCGCTGGAGGCCACCGGCGTGCTGCCGATCTGGAGGCCGATCGCGGAGCAGGTGATCCAGACGATGGCGACGACGAAGGTGGTCCGGGTGGCCGTCGCACGGTGCCGGACCAGGATCTCGCTCAGCCGGATCACCGCCAGCGTCATGAGCACGGGCACGGCGGCGGCCAGGGTCACCGCGCCGATCACGGCCGCGGTGGCGGCGGTCCCGCCGACCGTGGATTCGAGGAAGGAGTGGCCGTCCTCGAAGAGGATCCAGTCGAGCACCAGGTCGAACGGCCGGCTCAGCACCGAGTAGAAGCCGATGTCGACGAACTTCAGGACGAGCAGCAGCCCGAGGCCCGCCCCGGAGAGCGCCGCGACCCACCGCCGGGCCCTCGGCGGCAGGAAGAGCAGGACGGCGGCGGCGACGACCGCCTCACCGGGGAGGCGCGTGAAGGCGAAGGGGGTGAACCGGCTGAGCCCGTTCGGCATGACGAGCGCGGCGAAGACGAGCAGGACGGCCAGGGCCGTCGTCCCGTGTGTCAGGACCCTTGCCGCGGCGGGGTGTTCGGCCCGCCACCGGCCGCGCGGGCCGCGGCGCCAGGGGCGCTCGGGGCGCTCGGGGTTCCGGCGGGCGGCTGCCCTCGGGGCGCCGCCGCCTGCGGTGCCGTCGTCACCGCCGCCGCGGGCTGTCCGGGGTGCGGGCCGGGGCGGGCCCGTCCGCGGGATCGCCGGTGCCGGGGCCGGCGGCGGGTCTTCGGTCCGGGCGGGCCGCCCGGCCGGAGCGGACTCCTCTTCGGCGGACGGCTGTTCGGGGCCGTGGTCCGCGTCGTCGCCTGCGCGGGCGCGGTCGCCTGCGGGGGCGGTGTCGTCTCCGGGGGGCTGTTCCCCGGCTCCGGTGCGGCCCGCGGCCGTACCGGCGGCTGCCGGGGCGTCATCCGCGCCGGCGCCGGCATCGTCCCGCCCGTCCGTGCCGCCGGCGGCGGTGTCCGCGTGGTCCGTGGCGGCGGTCCGGTCCGTGGCGGTGTCCCGGTCCGTGGTCGTGGTGTCGTCCGGTGTGCGCTCCCGGGAGTCGTCCGGCGCCGGGCCGTCCTCCTTGGTGGCGTTGTCCGTTGTCGGAAGCTGACGAGAGAGCGGCAACCCGAAGGTCCTTCCATGCGAAGCCCGGTAGTGGCACGGCGGGCCGGGCTCGGGAGCGGGGCCCGCCGTTATGGGTACGGCCGGTTGGCGGCAACCGCTCAATCAACCGGGCGGGCCGCGGGAGGGAAACTGCCGGTCGTGACGGGACGGCAGCCGTCCGCACCCCCGGGGCCTGCCACCCGCGGTCCCGGCCGCCGAGGCCGGGGAGCCCTTCGCGCTTCCGTGCCCGGTCCTCCCGCCCCGGTTGCCGCCGGCGCGGCGCCGGGTGAGCCTGGAAGGAAGGGCGCGGCGGCGCGCCGGTGCCCGGCCGTGCGCGGGACGTCGCGGAGAGGTGGTGGCGTGGACCGGACGGAGGCCGGCGGACGGCCGCGCGGCAGCGGCCACCGGACCGTGCCGCACACCGCCGACCTGCGGGTGGAGGCGTGGGCGGAGACGGCCGAGCGGTGCATCGCCGAGGCAGTGCGCGCCGCCGTCGAGAGCTTCGCGGACGTCTCCGGGGCCGTGGCGGTGGCCGAGCGCGCGTTCGAGGTCACGGCGGCGACCGACGAGGACCTGCTGGTCTCCGTCCTCGATGAGGCCGTCTACCGCCTGGACGCCGACGGCGAGATCCCCCTGGAGACCGTGGTGGGCCCGATCCGGGGCGGGGAAGGCGGCCGGGCCGCCACCGTCCGCTGCCGGATGGCCGACGCCTCCAGCACTCCGCTGGTCGGTGCCGTGCCCAAGGCCGTCTCGCTGCATGACCTCCGGCTGCGCGGTGACTCCGGGGGATGGACCTGCGCGGTGACCCTCGACGTCTGAGGCCCGCCCGGAGCCGGGTCCGGACCCGTCCGGATACGGGACGGCCGCGGTGGCGGGGGGAAGGGGGGCGGCCGAATGGCGGCCCCCGGCGGACCGGAGGTGAGGATGTGGAGATCGTACTGACGGAGGAGACCCCGTACCGCTTCCGGATCGAGGAGCGGGAGCCGATGCGTGTGCCGGGAGTGGTCTTCGCCTCGCGCGAGCTGCTGCCGCAGGCGGCCGGAGACAAGGCCCTGGAGCAGGTCGCGAACGTGGCGACCCTGCCCGGCGTCGTCCGCGCCTCGTACGCGATGCCCGATGTGCACTGGGGGTACGGCTTCCCGATCGGCGGGGTCGCCGCCACCGACATCGACGAGGGCGGTGTCGTCTCGCCCGGCGGTGTCGGCTTCGACATCTCCTGCGGGGTGCGGCTGCTGGCCGCCGGGACGACCCGCGCGGAACTGGACCCCGGCGGTTTCGAGCGGCTGATGGACATCCTCGGCCGCACCGTCCCGCGCGGTATGGGACGCGGCGGTCTGTGGGAGCTGCCGGGCCCGGACGCGATGGACGACCTGCTGGTGGGCGGCGCCCGGTACGCCGTCGAGCACGGCCACGGGG
Source organism: Streptomyces sp. MNU89 (assembly GCF_020982505.1). Lineage (NCBI taxonomy): Bacteria > Bacillati > Actinomycetota > Actinomycetes > Kitasatosporales > Streptomycetaceae > Streptomyces > Streptomyces sp. MNU89. The sequence continues at coordinate 5,493,964 of NZ_JAJKLL010000001.1, forward strand.
TGCCCCGGGACCTGGAACGCTGCGAGGACTCCGGGGCACTGCAGGGCGCCGCGCCCGGCGAGGTCAGCCGGCGGGCCGTGGAGCGGGGCTGGGGCAGGTGGGCAGTCTGGGGTCCGGCAACCACTTCCTGGAGGTCCAGGCGGTCGACCACCTCTACGATCCGGAGGCGGCGGCGGTCTTCGGGCTGCGGCCGGACCAGGTCTGCGTCATGATCCACTGCGGTTCGCGCGGACTGGGCCACCAGGTGTGCACCGACCATGTGAAGGTGATGGACCAGGCGCTGCACCGCTACGGCATCCGCCTGCCGGACCGCCAGCTCGCCTGCGCCCCGGTCGACTCGGCCCCGGGCCGCAACTATCTGGGCGCCATGGCGTCCGCCGCCAACTACGGCCGCGCCAACCGGCAGTTGCTCTCCGAGGCGGCCCGCCGGGCCTTCACCACCGCCCTCGGGACCGGTCTCGACCTGGTGTACGACATCTCGCACAACATGGCCAAGGTCGAGACGCACGAGGTGGACGGCCGGCCACGCCGGCTCTGCGTCCACCGCAAGGGCGCGACCCGGGCCCTGCCGCCGGGCGACCCGGAGCTGCCGGAGGACCTCGCGGAGGCGGGGCAGCCCGTGCTCGTCCCCGGCACCATGGGCACCGCCTCGTACGTCATGACCGGCTTGCCCGGCAATGACGCCTTCCACTCCGCCTGCCACGGCGCGGGCCGGGTGATGAGCCGCCATCAGGCGCTGCGCGCCGTCCGCGGCGAGCGGTTGCGCGCCGACCTGGAGTCGAAGGGCGTGGCCGTCCGGCCGTCCTCCTGGCGGGGGCTGGCCGAGGAGACCCCGGAGGCGTACAAGGACGTGGACGTGGTCGCGGACGTCACGGAGGGCGCCGGCCTCGCCCGGCTCGTCGCCCGTCTGGTGCCGCTGGGCGTCGTCAAGGGCTGACGGAGGGCCGGCGCGGCACGCGAAGACCCCCTGCCAACGGGAGTGGCAGGGGATCTCCGGCGCGGTCCGACGACGGTGGAGGTGGTCAGCCGGGGGCTTTCAGGGCCGCCGGCCGGAGGACGTCGGACCGGTGCGGGTGGAGCGGGACGGGTGCCGGGCGCGGAGTCGGGGCCGGGTCCGGCGTCCGTCCGTGGTCACCGGCGGCCGTGACCCCAGTGGCCGCGGTGGTGCCCGCGGCCGTGGCCCCAGTGGCCGCGGTGGTGCCCGCGGCCGTGGTCCCAGTGACCGTGGCCGTGGCCGCGGCCGTGGCCCCAGCGGCCGTGTCCGCGGCCGTGGCCGTGACCCCGGCCCCGGCCGCGGTGCTCGGTGTACCTCTCCTGGTCGTAGCTCTGCTCGTAGCGTGTCTGGCCGCGGTCGGACCGGATGTCCGACTGGGCCATGGCGGTGCCGGTCCCGAAGATCCCGACCGTCCCCAGCATGGCCATGACGATGGCGGCCTTCTGCAGTTTGCGCATGAGGTCTCCTCTTCCTCCAGTGATGTCATCCGGCGAACCGGATGGGGTGGATAGAGGCTAACCATCCTTTTCCCGGCTTAGGTGGCGCATGGTCCGGATAGAGCCCGGATAGGGGTTTTTCGGTATGTCTGTTCGTCCCGGTGGCCCTCCGGGGCGGCGGACCGGGCCCGGAGACAGGGCCGGGGGTGGCGTCCGGGTTCGATCCCCGGACGCCACCCCCGGCTTTCCCCGCCCCGGCCACCCGTTCGAGGGCGGGGAAGGCGTGGTCAGTTCGGCCAGACCTGGGCTTTGAGATAGCTGTTCTCGACCGTCACCGGCTCCTCGCCGTTGTGTGCGATCTGGAGTTTTGTCCTGCGGTCCTTGCGCGCCTTGCCCGAGAAGGGGAAGGCGAGGAAGGTGCTCCCGGCGGTGCCGACCGCCTCACCGATCGGATGATGCTGCACGGTGTTGCCGGAGCCGTCGTCCTCGACGATGCGGGCCTGGAGCTCCCGGCCCGGGGTGAGGCCGCGGACCCGTATCGAGGCCACGCCGTTGTACTGGCAGTTGGTCGCGAACGTGCGGCCGCCCGCGGCGTGGTGCTTGAGCGGGTCCGACCACTCCTGGTCCCAGGCCACCGAGTACCAGGTTCCGGGAACCATGGTGAATTCCTTGTGCATACCGAGACTGAGGTAGAGCGGCACGTCGTCCTCCGGGGCGGTGTTGTCCTGACCGGGCGGGCGTGAGAGCAGGGCTTTCACGCGGGACCGGAAACTGCTCATGGTGAAGCCGCGCGGATCGACCTTTCCCGGCTGCCACTCCAGGTGCCCGATGACGGAGCGTTCGTTCCAGCCGTGCGCGCGGCAGATGGCGGCGGCCCAGCGGGCCGCGGCGTCGAGCTGGGGTTCGGGCCACGGGTCGCGGCCGTTGCCGAGGTTGATCAGCTCGATGCCGTAGAAGTGGCGGTTGCCGTCGGTGTTGGCCTCGTTGTCGGCCGGCAGGGCGCGCTCGTCGATGACGGCGCGCAGGACGTCGTCGTCACCCGAACCGGCGTGGTTCGCCCGGCCGTTGCCCACCATGTAGAGCGTGCCGTTCTTGGCGCCCACGGTGTGGCAGAGCGGTCCGGGCAGCGAACTGTGCCCGTTGTAGCAGAGGGCCACGGACGAGTCGGTGCCGGAGGTGACGGTGTGGTGGATCATCACGCCGTACACCGGCCCCCAGGGACCCTTGTGGTTGCGGTTGTGGGTGCGCCAGCTCTTGTACTCGACGACCTTGCAGCCTTCGGCCTTGATCGCTGCGAGGAGCCGGCTCGCGGAGAGGGGTGTGGCCATGGGGCATCCCTTGGACTGCTGGATGGAAGAGGGCACGCCGTGGGGGCGGGGCGTGCCGGGAACAGAGAAGGTAGCCAACTATCGGTAATATCAACGGACTTCGAGAGTCTCGGCGTGTTGGCTCAGTGGTGATGCCCGTGATACGGCGGTGCGGAAACGCCCTCCGGGCAAAACGCCGGTAATTGGCCGGTAACGGGCCTTGACGCGGGTCGCGGTGACCGGCCGTCACTCCGGCAGGCGCAGCCGGCTGACCGTCGTCAGGGGATGGCGGGTCGAGCTCTGCCGCACCTCCACCGTCAGCACCGGCGGTACGGGCAGATACGGCGTTCCGTCCGTGGTCACGGCTCCGGCCGCCGTAGGCTCCCCGCCCGGCGGCAGACCCGCGAGGGCCCCGGCGAGCTGCGCGCGGACCGCCGGGGCCAGCGGGGAGGTGAGGACGGGGGTGTCGTCGCCGGGCAGGACCACTGCCAGGGCGCGCGGATGCGTGCGGGAACCCGTCACCCCGGCGACCACCGCGTCGCGGGTGTCGGAGTGTCGCAGTTTGAGCCAGTCGCGCCGGCCGCCGCGGTAGGGCCCGTCGAGCCGTTTGACGACCAGGCCCTCGATCCCGTTCGCGGTCAGCGTCTCGTACCAGAGCGAGGCCACCTCCTCGTCGGTGGTCATCGGCACCGCCTGCACGGGCGGTCCGACCGGGGCTAGCAGACCGGTCAGCGCGGCGCGCCGCCGCCGGTACGGCAGCGGCCGGAGGTCCGTGGTGCCGGTGGCCAGCAGGTCGAAGGCCGCGTACGAGGCGGGAAGCCGCCGGGCGAGCTCGGCGGCCCGGCCGCGGCGGGCCATGGCGCGCTTCTGCACGGCGGCGAAGTCGGTGCGCCCCTCCGTCCAGACGACGACCTCGCCGTCCAGCACCGTCCCGGCGGGCAGCGCCTCGGCCGCCGTGACCAGATCGGGGAAGGAGCCGGTGACGATCCGGCCGGAGCGCGCCTGGAGGAGGACGCGGTCGCGGTCGCGGAACAGGACAATCCGGTGGCCGTCGAACTTGGGTTCGTACGCGAGACCGGTGCCGCTGGGCAGCCGCTCCACCGGCCGGGCCAGTGCCACCTCCACCGGCGGGCGCAGCACGGCCCGGGCGGGCCGGCCGCCGGTGCCGGGGTCCGGCCTGCTGCCGCCGGGGCTCTCCGCGCCGGCGTCCCCCGGCCCCGGGCGGGGCCCGTGCCCGTCCCCGGCGCCCGTGCCCCGCGCCGGTTCCGCTCCGGGGTCGCTCACGGCGCCCGCAGGTCCGGCAGCGGGTGGCCGCGTTCCGGGTCGAGGAGCCCGGCCAGCAGGTCCCCGTGCCCCTCCAGCCGTCCCGGCAGGTCACCGGCGCGGAAGGCCAGCTGCTCCGGGTCCGAGCAGGCCCGGATCTCCGCCCACTCCACCGGCGCGGAGACGGTCGGGGTGTCGCGGGCCCGCAGCGTGTACGGGGCGGCGGTGGTCTTGGCGGCCGCGTTCTGGCTGAAGTCGACGAAGACCTTTCCCGGCCGCAGCGAGCGCGACATCCGGTGGGTGACCAGCCCCGGCATCACCCGCGCGGCCTCCACCGCGAGGGCCTTGGCGTAGGAGGTGACCTCGCGCGAGGGCGCGGGAGGGTGCAGCGGGACGAGCAGGTGCAGCCCCTTGGAGCCGCTCGTCTTGGCGTAGGAGCGCAGGCCGTCCCCGGCCAGCCGCTCGCGCAGCCAGTCCGCGACGACGCAGCACTCGACGACCGTCGCCGGGCTGCCCGGGTCGAGATCGAGGACGAGCCGGTCGGCGAGGGCGGGCTCCGCGGCCTTCCACTGCGGGGTGTGCAGCTCGGTGACGAGGTTCGCCACCCAGACCAGCGTCGGCAGGTCCTGGACCAGGATCTGCCGCGCCCATTTGTCCTCCGAGCGCGGGACCTCGGCGGTCTTCACCCAGGCGGGGGCACCGGGCGGCACGTTCTTCGCGAAGAAGTGCTCGCCCCCCGCGCCGTCCGGATAGCGCAGCAGGGACAGCGGGCGGTCGTACAGGTGGGGCAGGAGTGCCGGCGCGACAGCGGCGTAGTAGTGCAGGACCTCACCCTTGGTGAAACCGCTCGGATAGAGGACCTTCTCGAGATTGCTGAGCGCCAGCCGCCGCCCCTCCACCTCGGCGATGATCGACATAGCATGGATCATCACATGAAGGCACGAAAGGTGTGAATCGTGCGATCCATCTGGAAGGGTTCCATTTCCTTCGGTCTGGTCAGCATCCCGGTCAAGGTCTTCGGGGCGACGGAGAACCACTCGGTCTCGTTCCGCCAGGTCCACGCGGCCGACGGCGGGCGCATCCGCTACCGCAAGGTCTGCGAGCTGGACGGGGAGGAAGTCCCCACGGAGGAGATCACCAAGGCCTTCGAGGCCGCCGACGGGACGACCGTGCCGCTCAGCGACGAGGACCTCTCCGCGCTGCCGCTGCCCACCGCCCGCACCATCGAGATCCTCGCCTTCGTGCCGGCCGACACCGTGGACCCCCTCCAGCTCGACCGCTCCTACTACCTCGGTGCCGACGGCGGCGGCGCGGCCAAGCCGTACGTCCTGCTCCGCGAGGCGCTGAACCGCAGCGAGAAGGTGGCCATCGCCAAACTGGCCCTCCGCGGCCGCGAGACCCTGGCGATGCTGCGGGTCGTCGACGACGCCCTCGCCCTGCACACCATGCTCTGGCCGGACGAGATCCGGCCCGCGACCGGGGTCGCGCCCGACACCGAGGTCGGCATCCGCGACGCGGAACTCGATCTGGCCGACACCCTGATGGAGACCCTCGGCGACCTGGATCCCGAGGAGCTGCACGACGAGTACCGGGAAGCCGTCGAGGCGCTGGTCGCCGCCAAGCTGGAGGGCGTCGAGCCGGAGGAGGCGCGGGAGCGGGTGGAGGCCGGGGGCAAGGTCATCGACCTGATGGCCGCGCTGGAGAACAGCGTCCGCGCGGCACGGGAGGGGCGCGGCGAGCAGGCCGCGGCGGCCGGTGGGGAGGAGGCCGCCGGGGCGGAGGGCGACGTCCGGGAGCTGCGGTCCGGCAAGGGCGCCGGGAAGGGCGCCGGGAAGACGGCGGCGCGGAAGAGCACCGCCAAGCGCGGTGGAGCGGAGGAGGAAGGGGCGGGCAAGGCGGGCAAGAAGACCGGCGGGAGCCGGAAGAGCACGGCGGCGAAGAAGAGCGGATCGGCGGCGAAGGACTCCCGCGGGCGGCGGAGCACGTCCGGGGCGGCGAAGAAGACGGCGTCGGCCAAGAAGCAGGACCGCGCCACCGGCTGACGGCCGGAGACCGCTCCGGCCCGCGTGGGCGGGCACCGGGCGTGTCCGGTCGGCCGCCTTCGGCCCGTACGGATCGGCTTGTACGGAGGCGGGCGGCCCCGTACGGGATTCAGCGGCCGGGGGCCGTACGGGCGCGGCGGTGCAGGTACAGGCCGAGCGCCGCGGCCGCCAGCAGCAGGGCGCCGCCCGCCGCCGTCACCGTTCCGCGGAAGCCGCCCGCTCCGGCCTCCACCGCCTCCCGCGAGACGGTGACGCGCGTGGCGGCCGAGCGGCCCTCGGGGCCGCCGCACCGGACGCTCACCTGGTGCTCGCCGGTCCCGGCGTGGAGATGGACCGTGGCGCTGCCGAACAGATGACCGGCCTTCAGATCGCTTGGTTCCAGCCTGATGCGCCCGAAGGCCGGGGACGAGGCCGTACCGGTACGGCTGTCGCACCCGGTGGCCCGCAGGCGCAGCGTGCCGCCCGGCGCGATGGCGGACGGATCCGTCTCGACGGCCGGGCCCGGCGGAGCGCCGTCCGAGGCGGCGGCCGCGGCGGGGGCGAACGGCTCCGCCGCCGTGAGCGGAGCCGCGCTCAGGACGGCGGCGGCCAGGGCGGCCGGCGCGGCGAGGCGTGTGCTGCGCATGGGCGGGTCCTCCTCCACGTCCACGGCGGGCTCCGGGCCCGCCGTGTGCGGCCGGAGGCCCGCGCTCTCCTCGGGGAAGGCTAGAAGCCCCGCCCGGGCCCGGCGATCCGGGCGCTGCGAACGAGTGGCCGTACGAACGACTGGCCGTACGGAGGAGCGGCCGGACGGGTGAAGGGCCGCACCGGGCGGTGCTGCGGCCCTGCGCACCAGGCCGTGGTGGGCGGTGTGCGCACCGGGGCGTGGGGGCGGGGATCGTGTGAACCCCGAACGCGGGAAGGGGTGTTCGGGCGGTGGCCGGGGGCGCGGCGCGGCCGGCGCCTGTCGTGTGGATCAAGCCGGGTTCGCCGGGGTCCGGCACCGGCGCCCGTCGCGTTGCCGCTGGTTGCCGGTACTGGTTGCCGGGACTCCGCCCCGGCGCCCTCGTCCGCCCTGTGGTCCACGGGACCGGACCGCTCCCGCTCCCCGGTCCGGCCCGCTCCGGCCGAGAACTCCTCCCGGGCTACGCCGCCCCGTCCGGACGCGGCCCGCCCGGGCGGGCAGGGCGCCGGAGGGCGTACGCGGCCGCCGAGCCGGCCGCGAGGAGGGCCAGCACCGAGACGGCGGCGCCGAACCAGGACGCGCCCAGCCACTGCCCGCCGACATAGCCGAGGCTCACGCCGTAGCCCGCCCACATCAGGCCCGCCAGCGCGGACCAGGGCAGGAACTCCCGGACAGCGCGGTGCGCGGCGCCCGCGCCCAGGCTCACCACCGACCGGCCCGCGGGCGCGAAGCGGGCGAGCAGCACCAGCGGGCCGCCGCCCCGGACCAGCGCGGTGCCCAGCCGGTCCTGCGCGGAGGAGAGCCGGCGGGACCGGGCGATGGCGCGGTCGAACCGCTCACCGCCGCGCCGGGCCAGCCGGTACGCGGCCAGGTCGCCGAGGACGGAAGCGGTCGCGGCGCAGAGGGCGAGCACCAGGAGGTCCGGCACACCGCCCGCGGCGGAGCCGGCCGCACCGGTGGCGGCGTCGACGGCGTCGGCCGCACCCGCGCCCGCCGCCGCGGTGGCCGCCGCGATCACCAGGACCCCGCTCGGCAGCACGGGCAGGAAGACGTCGAGCAGCACCGACACCACGACGATGACGTAGATGCACGGGGCCGCCGTCAGCGACCCCAGATCCTCCAGCACGGCTTCTCCCATCCGAACCCCCGACCGCGCGTCGCGGGGGTGCGGCAGAAGCGGTCATGTACCGCCGTACAGCGTACGCCCGGGGCGGGCGGGCCGGTCTCCGGGCCGCGCCGCGCCGGATCCGGGCGCGGAACATCCGTACGGCGGGCACGGAGCGCCGGCGTCGCCGGGAAGGGATGGTCGCCCGGAGACCCCGGAACCGCAGAACGGCGTGTGGACGAGGAGTGCGATGAACGACGCGGTGACATCGGTGAAGAGCAGGCGTACGGCGGCCCGTTGGGGCGGGTGGCGGACCCGGGCGGCGGCCGGCGGCAGTGCCGCCCCGGCCGTCGTGCTCGTCCTGGTGCTGGCCCTGACCGGCGGCCTGCCGTCCGTGGGGCCGGCCGGCGCGGCGGAGCCGGACCCGGAGCGGAGTGACGGAAGCCATACCGCCGCCGACGACGGGCCGCTGAGCCACTGGCTCCGCGACGTGCTCGGCCCCCGCCCGCGGGACGACCGCCCCGCCGCGGCCCGGGACGCCGGCACCCCGGAGGGGGGTGGGGAGCGGACGTCCCGGGACGCCCCCCGGTTCTCCCGGGTCAACGCGGAATCCGGGTTCGCCCCGGTGACCCCGCTCGGCCCGGTGGGCGCGGTCACCTACGACACGGAAGCCGTGCCGCCCGGGGCCCGGATCGGCGTGCGCCAGTGGACGGACCCGGAGGGGACGACGGTGTGGCTCCGGGTGAGCGGGCTCGAGCCCGGACGCGCCTACGGAGCACATGTGCACACCCGGCCCTGCGGTGCCGAACCGGACTCCTCCGGTCCGCACTACCAGCACCGCCGGGACCCCGAACAGCCGTCCACCGACCCCCGGTACGCCAACCCGGACAACGAGGTGTGGCTGGACTTCACCGCCGGCGACTCCGGCGACGGCGCGGCGGAGGCCCGGCAGGACTGGAACTTCCGGCCCGGCGAGGCCCGTTCCGTGGTGCTGCACGAGCACACCACGGCGACGGAGGACGGCGCGGCCGGTACCGCCGGTGCGCGGCTGGCCTGCTTCACGGTGCCGTTCGCCGCGCAGCGCTGAGGAGGCGCCGCGGGCCGTGGCCCGGCCGGCCGGTGGTGAGCCGGTCCGGCCGGGGCGGCTCACCGGTTAGCCGGCTCCGCCGCCGTCCGGGCCGGTCATCCGTCGGTCCAGGACCGTGGCCAGCCGCGAGCCTCCGGCGCCGTCGGGCTCGGCGCGGTGGAGCGTCAGAGCGGCCTCGCGGCCGCGCAGCGTCAGGGTCATCAGCTGGTTGCCGAACCACGGCCCGCCGGCCTTCCGCCAGCTCACCGGTGACCGCCGGACCCGCCCGTGCCGGGCCAGGACGCGCCCCAGCAGGCGGCCCGCGCGGCTCCAGCCGAAGCGGAAACCGAGCTTGATCGCCGCCGGGACGCTGTTGTGCAGCGGGGAGCAGGTCAGCTGGAACACCCGGGCCGAGGGCCGGACCGCTCCGTCCGGCCCGGCTCCGCCCGTACCGCCGGGCGCCTCCGGCCACCGCGGCTCGGCGATGTACGCGTGGTGGACGTCGCCCGAGAGGACGCAGACCGTGGCCGGCGCCTCCGGACCGCCGCCCGCGCGGGCGACCAGCTCGGTCAGCGCGTCGAAGGAGGCCGGGAACGCGGCCCAGTGCTCCAGGTCCGCGCGCTGCCGCACCTTCTCGCCCCAGCGGGCCCAGCGGGAGCCGCGCTCCCCGCCGCACAGGGCCGCGTTCCACTGCTCGGCGTCGTGGATGGCGGGCGGCAGCAGCCAGGGCAGCGAGGTGCCGATCAGCAGATGGTCGCGCGAGCCGGGGTCTGCCAGCGCCTGTTCGCGCAGCCAGTCGGACTCGCCCTTGTCGAGCATCGCGCGCCGCTGCTCGGGCAGGACGCGGGCGGCGCGGGTGTCGACCATCAGGAGCCGGGTCCGGCCGAAGTCGCGGCGGTAGCTCCAGCGGACGTGGGCGGGGTCGGCGTAGGCGGCGGCCGCGAACTCCCGTACGAGCGCGGTGCCGTCGGGTGCCTCCCGTACGGCGGTGAAGAGCGGGTCGGCCGCCAGTTCGGCGGGGGAGAGGTTCCCCAGGTGCTGGTAGACCCAGTAGGACATCAGTCCGGACAGCACCCGCTCGCGCCACCAGCCGGTGGCCTCCATCTCCGCCAGCCAGGCCTCGCTGGTGTTCCAGTCGTCTATGACGTCGTGGTCGTCGAAGATCATGCAGCTGGGGACGGTGGCCAGCAGCCTGCGCAGCTCGGGGTCGGACCAGGACTCGTCGTAGAGGCGGGTGTACTCCTCGTAGTCCGCGACCTGGTCGCCCGGCGGCTCCCCCAGGCCGCGCCGTTCCGCGATCCACCGCCGGGTCGCCTCGGAGGTCTCGTCCGCGTACACCTGGTCGCCCAGGAGCAGCAGGACGTCCGGGCGTTCGGCGTGCGGATCGGCGGTCAGCCGGAGGGAGAGGGTGTCCAGCGCGTCCGGGCCCAGACCGGCACCGGCGGTGGTGGACGGCGGGGCGGCCCAGCGGCAGGAGCCGAAGGAGACGCGGAGGGGGACGCCGTCCGCGCCGTCGGTGCCGGGGCGCGGAAGGGTGCGGATGACGGGGCGGGCTCGCCGCCGCCGGGCGGGGCCAGACCTGGCGGCCGTCGAGCAGCACCCGGTACGGGTGGTGCTCTCCGGAGCCAGGCCGGTGACGGTCACCAGTGCGTAGTGGTGGCCGCCGACCCGCCAGCTCCGTGCCGTGCCGCCGGGGGCCGCCGGGGGTGCCGTGCCACCGGGTGCGGCCGCTCCCGCGAGGGGTGCGCCGCCCGTGCCGCCGGCGGCACGCGCGTCCTCCGTGCCGCCGGCGCAGCGGACCTCCGCCTCGCACGGGCCGTCCGTCTCGACCCAGACCGTGGCGCTGTGCTCGTCCACGTACCGCAGAAGCGGGCCCAGTCGCAGTCCGGTCATGGTGATCGCCTCCCTCCGTCGTCCCGCAACGGTACGGAACGACGGAGGGAGGCGGGAGTGCCGGGCGGCGGGTGGTCCGGCACGGCGGCCGGCCGGGGTCCGGCGGGGTCCCCGGCCGGACCCATCCCTGTCCAGCCCCTGCCCGCCCGCGGGCTCCTGGGGGCCAGGCGGGTCAGCAGCCGTTCAGGACGCCGCTGAGCGCGGACTTCTCGGCGGAGTCGACCGAGAGGGCGTAGTAGTGCTTCACCTGGACCCACATGCGGGCGTACATGCAGTGGTAGCCGCTGCTCGGCGGCATCCACTCCGCGGGGTCCTTGTCCCCCTTGGACTGGTTCACGTTGTCCGTGACGGCTATGAGCTGGGCGCGGGTGAGGTCGTTGGCGAAACCCTGCCGCTTGCTGGTGGTCCAGGAGGAGGCGCCGGAGCGCCAGGCCTCGGCGAGCGGCACGACGTGGTCGATGTCGACGTCGGAGGCAGCGGTCCATACGCCGCCGTCGTACGGGGAGCGCCACGTGCCGCTGACCGCCGCGCAGGAGCTGTTCTGCTCGACGTTGGTGCCGTCGCGCTTGAGCACGACCTCGCGGGTGTTGCAGCTGCCGCTCTGGGTGCTCCAGTGCGGGAACAGATCGCGGCTGTAGCCGCTGCTGGAACCTTCCGCCCTGACCGTCAGCTGGGAGAGGTAGCTGCGGGCGGTGGAGGCGCTCGGCGGAGTGGGGGGCGCCGCCTGCGCGGACGGACCGCTGAGCAGCACTGTGCCGAGCAGGGCGGTGAGCCCGGCGGCCAGGCCGGCGCGACGCGCGTAGACCGTGCCGCGCGGGGTGGTGGCGGAGTGGGTACGGGGCATGGGAACTCCTGGGGACGGGGGGATGTTGGCCGGTGGGGATCGGCCACAGGCTGCCGCCGCCAGATGTCCTGGGGTGGGGCGCCGGGTTACAGATTGACGACATGAGCACGTCAGATCAAGGGTTTGACGTGTCTATGCCCGGCGGCAGGGTGGACGAACAGGGGCACACCCGTGCGAGCGGGGCGCGGGCCCGTTCTAGGGTTGCCGCGTGCTCACCGCCGCCGACGCCCTGCTCCCCGTCAACCCCGTGCTGGGGATCGTCCTCGCCGCCCTGCTCCTCGCGGCCGCCGCCGTCGCGGCCCTCGCCCGGCTCGCCGGCCCGGACGGCCGCGGCTACGCCCGTGCCGTCGTCACCGCGGGGCTGCGGGCCGCGGTGCAGCTCGCAGCCGTCTCGTACCTCATCGGCTGGGTGGTCCGCGCGGTGCCCCTGCTGCTCGGTTTCGTCGCGCTGATGTTCGGGGTGGCGGTCCGGACGGCGGGCCGCCGGGTGACCCGAAACCGCACCTGGTGGTGGGCCGCCCTGCCGATCGGCGCCGGGGTGGTGCCGGTGGTCGCCGTGCTGCTGGTCACCGGGCTCGTCCCGCTCAAGGGCATCGCCCTGATCCCCGTCAGCGGCATCCTCATCGGCGGCGCGCTGACCGCCACGGTGCTCGCGGGCCGGCGGGCCCTCGACGAACTGCGCACCCGCCACGGGGAGGTGGAGGCCGGGATGGCGCTGGGGCTGCTCGTGCGCGAGGCCCGGCTGGAGATCGCCCGGCCCGCCGCCTCCGACGCCCTGCTGCCGGGGCTGGACCAGACGCGGACGGTGGGCCTGGTCACGCTGCCGGGCGCGTACGTCGGCATGCTGCTCGGCGGGGCGTCACCCGTCATGGCCGGGGCCGTACAGCTGTTCGTGCTGGTCGCGCTGGTGGCGGTGCAGGTGGTTGCGGTGGCCCTGGTGCTGGAGCTGGTCGCCCGCGGACTCCTGCACCGGGACGGGGAGCCGGCGGAGCATCGCGTAGGCTGAACGCGTCTGAAGGGGAGTAGCTCTTCGCCGGACCGTCGACATACTGCCCGGCCGCCTCGCGCGGCCGGGCCGGCGCCCGGAGGCAGGCAGTGCGCGGTGGCGCGCCGCCCGCCCAGCGAGACCTTCGGCCGCAGTGTCCAGACGCTGCCGGGCCGAAGCGACCCCTGAAACACAGCCAGGTCATCGGTCGGGCAGCACAGGCAACCGATCGACAGAGGGAAACACCGCTGTGCTCAGCATCGGCACCATCGCACTCGTCTTCGGCGTCGTGTTCCTCGCCGAACTGCCCGACAAGACCGCGCTCGCCGGTCTCCTGCTCGGCACCCGCTACCGCGCCTCGTACGTCTTCGCGGGCGTGGCCGCCGCCTTCCTCGTCCACGTGGTGCTCGCCGTCGCCGCCGGCAGTGTGCTCACGCTGCTGCCGCAGCGGATCGTGCAGGCCGTGGTGGGTGTGCTCTTCCTCGTGGGGGCCGCGGTCCTGCTCTTCAGGAAGGACGGCGACGAGGGCGGGGAGAAGAGCGCCGAGCCGGGCGGCCAGAGCTTCTGGAAGGTCTCCGGCGCCGGCTTCACGCTGATCCTGGCCGCCGAGTTCGGCGACCTCACCCAGATCATGACCGCCAACCTGGCCGCCCGCTACGACGACCCGCTGTCGGTCGGCATCGGCGCGGTACTGGCGCTGTGGGCGGTGGCGGGCATCGGCATCCTCGGCGGCCGCACCCTGATGAAGTACGTGCCGCTGCGGCTGATCACCAAGGTCGCGGCGACGGTCATGCTCGCGCTCGCGGCGTTCAGCCTGTACGAGGCCGCGACGGGCTGACGGCCCGTGGCCGCCGGCGGCCGACCGCCGCAGCGAGGCGGGCGGTTGGGGGCGGCGGCGGCGGGGCGGCCGGGGTCAGGCGCCGAAGGCCAGGACCAGCCCGGTGGCGTCCCCGGTGATCCGGACCGGCTCCAGGTCCGGCACATGGACGGTCGGCCCGCAGGCGGCCGCGCGGGCGCCGACGCCGACCACCCGCATCCCGGCCGCGCGGGCCGCCGCGATGCCCACCTCGGAGTCCTCGAAGGCCACACAGTCCTCGGCGTCGAAGCCCAGTTCGGCGGCGGCCTTGAGGAAGCCCTCCGGGTCCGGCTTGCTCGCGCCCACGCACTCGGCGGTGACGCGCACCGGTGGCGACGGCAGCCCGGCCGCCGCCATCCGGGCGGTGGCCAGCCCGCTGTCGGCGGAGGTGACCAGAGCGTGCGGCAGTCCGCGGAGCGCCGCCATCAGGGCGGCGGCGCCGGGCACCGGGACGACCCCGTCCATGTCGGTGGTCTCCCGGTCGAGCATCCGGCGGTTGTCCGCGTGGTTGAGGGCCGCCGGGCGGTCCGGAAGGAGCAGCGCCATCGTGGCGTGGCCCTGCCGGCCGTGCGCATGCCGCATGACGTGGTCGCCGTCGAGGCCCTGCTCCGCCGCCCACTGCCGCCAGCACCGCTCGACCACCGCGTCGGAGTTGACGAGGGTGCCGTCCATGTCGAGGAGGACGGCGCGGGCGGAGAGGGGCACGGCGGGGATGGCCGTCATGGGCTGCTCCTGGGCGCGGGCGTGCGATGGGGGACCGGAGAACCGGAAAAGGGGAACCGGAAACCGGAGAACAAGGCGGCTCCGCCCGCCGGTCAGGGAACACGGGCGGAACCACTTTGTTCCTCAACCATACAAAACAGTGGGCGCAGACACCAGACCTTCCGGGGTCCGGATGTGAATCCGCAGGTGGCGGCCGGTCCGCGGGCGGCGGGCGGCGGGTGATCCGGCCGGTGAGCGAGGGGCGGCGACCGAGGGCCGGTGACCGTTGCCGTGCCGCGTTCGCGGCGGACGGGGACGGGACGGCGCGGAGCGGGGCGGGGCGGCATGGGGCCGGGACGGGGAGGGGCGGCCGCCTCCGGCCGGTGCCGTGGTGGAGTGCGTGGGGTGGCGGCGGCGCCCCGGCCGGCCGGCGCGGGCCGGGAGTTGGCGTCCGCCGTACGCCGAGGGGGCCACCCGGTGCGAGCGGGAGCGGGCGGCGGCGGCCCGTCCCCGCCGCCCCGCCTACACCTGGGTGCGGCTCTCCAGTGAGCTGCGGGTCGCCGGGCCGTAGACGCCCTGCGGGTCGCCCTCGACGCCGAACATGTTCTGGTAGCGGCTGATGGCCCGGACCTCGTTCCCGTTGTACTGGCCGTCCTCCTCCACCTTCAGCGAGCGGCCGAGCTGGTTCAGCCGCCGCTGCATCTCCAGGACCTCCGCTCCGGACATCCCCTTGCTGAGGACCGGTGCCGGTTCGGGCCGGGGCGTCTCGTCCAGGGGCTCGGCGCCCTCGTCCGCCGTCCGGTCGGCTTCCGGCGTCTTGGAGGCCGAGGACTTCACGGCGACCGGGGACCGGGTCGGCGTGGCGGACGTGGGACCGGTGGCCGAGGCCGAGGGCCGGCCGCTGCCCGTCCAGGCGTCGCCGGTGGGCAGGACGGCGGTGGGGACCCGGGGCGTTTCGTCCGGCAGTGCGCGGTCGCTCTCCTCGCTGTCGCCGGACAGGCCGACGGCCAGGACGCCGGCGCAGACGGCGGCCACAGCCGCGGCGGTGGCCGTGACGGCCGCCGCGCGACGACGGCGCTGCCGGCGGTCCGCCCGCCGGTCGCCCCGTGGATACCCCGGCCCGTGGGGGCCCGGCGTCCGTGCCCGGCCGGCGCCTCCGGTGCGGCGGGGGCGGCGGTGCCGAAGAGGCCCAGATCCTCCTCGCGGGGCCGGAGACCGGGGACTCCGGCAGGGCCACCAGCGAGGCCGCCGGGTGGACGGGGCGGAGGGGCACCGTGGCGCCGTCATCGCCCTCCCGGTCCCGGTCGTGGTCCCGGTCCGAGTTCTGTGGAAGTCCCGGGGCCGGGCAGGGGTCGGCGTTCGTGCGCGCCGGGCGGTCCGCGGACGCCGGGCCCCACTCCGCGGCCGAAGCGGCAGGGCCGTACGGCGGGAATCCGCCGCCGCCCTCCTCCGGGCCACGCCCGGCCTGTACGTCCC
Organism: Streptomyces sp. MNU89; assembly: GCF_020982505.1. Classification (NCBI taxonomy): domain Bacteria; kingdom Bacillati; phylum Actinomycetota; class Actinomycetes; order Kitasatosporales; family Streptomycetaceae; genus Streptomyces; species Streptomyces sp. MNU89. The sequence continues at coordinate 5,509,598 of NZ_JAJKLL010000001.1, forward strand.
GGGGTTCCCCGGAGACCGCGGTCCCGGGCGGGAACCCGCCGGCCGGACGGGGCGACGGACGGGTCGACGGCTCATGGGGCGGCGGGGCGGTGTCCCCGGCCGCGGAGGCGGCCCGCCCCGCGCAGTCGCAGCCGAGGCCGTCGGCCTGTGTCCGCTCCAGCCCGCAGACCGGGCAGAGATGTGCCGTCACCTGATGGATCCCCTCATCGCAGTGGGAGCGATTATGCAGACAGTGGTGTGAAGGGGAACGGACAGGTCCCCATCGGGGCGCTTCCCCCAGGGGGCATAGGCCGCGAAATGGGCCGGACGGGAATTCCTCGGGCCCGCGCGGGGGCCTTCTCCGCAGTCTTCGTCTTCGTCCGTCTCCGCCGAGTTCCGCCGAGTTCCGCCGAGTTCCGCCGATCTCTGCGGACCGGCCGCCGGGCCACCACGGCCCGGGACGGGCGGACTGCACCCCTGCCCGTCCGCTCCGTCACGGGGTCGGCACCGACGCGGACCGGTACGGCCGGGGCCTGTCCGCACCCTCGCGTCGGGTCGGACCGCGCGGCCGGCGCCGTGCACCGCACGGCGCAGGACCGCCCCGTGCACGGGGCGCGTACGTGGGTGTGCCCGGCGGCGGGGTGCGGTGTCGGGTGCCGTGGACCCGGGGCAAAGCGGCGGGCCGGCCCTACGGCTCCTCGGTGCGCTCCTCCAGGGAGCGGCGGGTGGCCGGTCCGTAGACGCCGCTCGGGTCGCCCTCGACGCCGTTCCAGAGCTGGTAGTTGGCGATCGCCCGCTCGTCCTGCTCGTCGTAGCTGCCGTCCTCGTCCACCGTGCTGAACAGGCCGACCTGGTTGAGGCGCTGCTGCATCTCCAGGACCTCCGGTCCCGACATCCCCTTCTGCAGGATCGGCGGATCGTCCTGTCCGGAGCCGGACCCGTCGCCCGGCTCGTCCGGGGCGTCCGAGACGGAGCCCGACGCCCGGGTGGGGTTCGGGGTGCCGTCCGGCGCCGCCGAACCCGCCGCCCCCGAAGGGCTCGCGGACGGGGACGAGTCCGTGGCCGAGGCCGACGGGGAGCCGCCGTTGGCCGAGACGGAGGCCGAGGGCGAGGCCGAGGCGCTCGCCGACGGGCCGTTTCCGTCGGTGGGGAGCACGGCCGTGGGCGTGAGGCTGTTCTCGTTCGGTGCCGCGCGTTCCTCCTTGTCGCCGCCCAGCAGCCCGGTGCCGAGGACCCCGGCGCAGACGGCGACCACCGCCGCGGCCGCCCCGGCGATCACGGCCGTACGGCGGCGGCGCCCGGTCCGGCCCGCCCCGGGGCGGCCGGAGTCCTCCGGTTCGCGGTCCGCGAAGGCGTCGTCGTGGAAGAGCCCCAGGTCCTCGGCGCGGGGGTGGGAGTCCGCGCCCCGGCCGCGCCGGCCGCGGGGTGAGCGGGGAGAGGGGCGGGTGATGTCCGGGGCGTCGTCCTCCCCGGCCGGGCCGCCGGTTTCCGGTGCGGCACCCGGGCCAGCTCCGGAGTCACCCGGCTGGTCCGGGCCCGCCGGGCGGCCGGTGCCGTCGAACCGGGGAGCGCGGTGGTCGGGGCCGCCGGGTCGGCGGGCCGTTCCGCGGCCGTACCGGTGGAGGGGCGGAGCCCGGCGCGGACCGGCCGGTCCCGGGGCCGTCACCGGGCGGTCCCGCTCCGGCCGGGCGGTCGGTGCCGTCGGTCCCGCCGGTGTTCCCCGGTGCCGGACCGGCGGGCCGCGAGCGGAACAGCGTGTCCCAGCCGGTCCCGGATCCGGGAACCGCGGCCGGACCGGGCCCGGATTCCGGAGAGGAGGCGGACGGCGCGGCGGCGGGCTCCGGGCCGGAGGTCCCGCCGGCGGACCGGCCGGGCCGCAGGTCCGGGGCGCCGTCCGGTTCCCGGCCCGCCGCGGGGTTCTCCCCCGGCGAGCCTTCCGCCGGTGAGTCCGGCGCGGCGGCGGACCGCGGGGCGGGGCCGCCGGCCGCGTCCGGGGGCTGTTCCGGCCCGGATGCCGGCGCCGGTTCGCGCAGTTCCACGTACGGCCGGATGCGCAGCGGGTCGAAATCCTCGGCGGCGGCGGCCGCCCGGGCCGCGCACGCGCAGCCGGGCCGACCGTCCCGCTGCCGTGCCGCCCCGCAGTCCGGGCAGACATATGCCGTCACGGTGGATCCCCTCCCTTGCGTGGGAGCGATTATGCAGACAGTTGTGCGAAGAGCACAGCCAGGGCCCCGCCGACAGGCCCTTCCGGCGGGCCATACCCCGGCAAAACCGCCAGGATGGGACGCGGAGCCGCGGGAACGCGCGGACACGTACGGCAGCCGCCGGGCCGCGGGCGACCGGCGGCGGGGAGCAGGCCCGAACCGAGGAGGCGTCCATGGCCGAGGACGCGGCCCCACCCCCGGGAGGGACGGGACGGTACGGAGGGCCCGGCGCGCCCCGGGCCCTCCGCGCCTCCGGCGCCCCCGGCGGAACCGCGGCGCCTGGGACGCCCGCGGCCGTCCGGACGGCGGACCCCGCCGCCCCGGCACCCGCCGACGCCCCCAGGCCCGGGGAGGACCTGCCCCGGCGCACCGTGCGCCTGGCGATCGGCGCACTGCTGTTCGGCATGCTGCTCGCCGCCCTCGACCAGACGATCGTCGCCACCGCCCTGCCCGTCATCGTCAGCGAACTCGGCGGCCTGGACCACCTGTCCTGGGTCGTCACGGCCTATCTGCTCGCGGCCACGGCCGCCACCCCGCTCTGGGGCAAGCTCGGTGACCAGTACGGCCGGAAGCGGCTCTTCCTGCTCGCCATCGGCATCTTCCTGATGGGCTCCGTGCTCTGCGGGATCGCCCGGGACATGCCGCAGCTGATCGTCTTCCGCGCGCTCCAGGGGCTCGGCGGCGGCGGGCTGATGGTGCTCTCCATGGCCATCACCGGCGACATCGTCCCGCCCCGTGAACGCGGCCGCTACCAGGGCCTGTTCGGGGCGGTGTTCGGTGCGGCCAGTGTGCTGGGGCCCCTGCTCGGCGGCCTCTTCACGGAACAGCTCAGCTGGCGATGGGTGTTCTACGTCAACCTCCCGATCGGGCTGGTCGCGCTGTTCGTCATCGCCGCCGTCCTGCACATCCCGGCGCGCCCCGTCCGGCACACCATCGACTATGCCGGCATCCTCCTGATCGCCGCCGTCGCGGCCGTGCTGGTCCTGCTCTCCTCACTCGGCGGCACGGTCTGGCCCTGGGTCTCCTGGCGGGTCGCCGGGCTCGCCCTGCTCGGCGCCGTCCTCCTGGCCGCCTTCACGGCCGTGGAACGGCGGGCTGTGGAACCGGTGCTGCCGCTCGGCCTGTTCCGGATCCGCACCTTCACCCTCGGATCGGTCATCGGCTTCGTCGTCGGCTTCGCGATGTTCGGGACGATGATCTATCTCCCGACCTTCTTGCAGGTCGTACGGGGTCTCAGCCCCACCCTGTCCGGGGTCCGGATGCTCTGGATGGTCGCCGGGCTGCTGATCGCCTCGACCGTCTCCGGCCAGCTCGCGAGCCGCACCGGGCACTGGAAGGTCTTCCCCGTCGCCGGCTGCGCGGTCACCACCCTCGGGCTGCTGCTCCTGCACCGGATCGACCGGTTCAGCCCCGGCTGGGAGATCAATGTCTCCTTCGCCGTCTTCGGGCTCGGCCTCGGCCTCGTCCTGCAGATCGTGGTGCTCGCCGTGCAGAACGCCGTCGGCTACGAGGACCTGGGTGCCGCCACCTCCGGCGCGACCTTCTTCCGCTCCATCGGCGCCTCCTTCGGGGTCGCCGTCTTCGGTACGGTCTTCGCCGGCCGGCTGGGCGACCGGCTCACCGCCCTGCTCGCGGACGAGCGCCTGCCCGCCGGAGCCGGGCCCGCCGACCTGGCGTCCGATCCGCGCACCATCGACCTGCTCCCGGCGCGGCTGCGCCCGGAGGTCCTGGACGCCTACTCCGCGTCGATCACCGACGTGTTCCTCTTCGCGGCCCCCGTCACCTTCGGGGCGCTCGTGCTGGCCGTCCTCCTCAAGGAGGAACCGCTGCGCGGCTCCGTCACCACCCCCGACATGAGCGAGACCTACGCGAGCAACCCGGTGGAGCGCTCCTCCCACGACGAGGTGGCCCGCGCCCTCTCCGCCCTCGGCGCCCGTGAGGGATGCCACGGCCTCTACGAGGACATCACCGCCCGGGCCGGCTACAGCCTCGACCCCGCCGCGAGCTGGCTGCTGCTCCGCGTCCGGCGCGAGGGCGGGGCCGATCCGGCGGTCCTCGCCGGGCGCGGCACCCTGCCGCTGAGCGTGCTCACCTCGGCCGTGCGGCAGATCGAGGGCCGCGGCCTGGCGGTCCGGGACGGGCTGCCGCTGCGGCTGACCGCCCGGGGACGGAAGGTCGCCGGCCGGCTCGCCACGGCCCGCGAGGGGCATCTGGCGGCGCTGCTCGGCGACTGGTGGGGGCCGGACCGGCCGCGGGACCTGGAGGAACTGGTCCGGGAGCTGAGCGCGGAACTCTGCGGCTCGGACGAGGAGTGGCCGTACGACGACGACGGGCCGCGGCACGGCGGGCACCGGCGCCGGCACGGCGAGGGACACGGTGTCCGGCACCGCGCGGACGCCGGGGCGGGGCGGGGCCGCACCCGGGCTGAGCGAGGGGCGGCGGCCGGACGCCCCCACGCGGTTCACCCGAGGTGCTTCGCGAACCAGTGCTCGGCGTACGGGTCGTCGTTGTAGGCGGGGATTTCCGCGTAACCGCGCCTGGCGTACAGCGCCCGCGCCTCGACGAGGTCGTGCCGGGTGTCGAGGACGACGCGCTCCGCGCCCAGTCCCCGGGCCGCCGCCTCCACCGCCCCGAGCAGGGCGCCTCCGCCACCGCTGCCCCGCGCCTCCGGCCGGACGTAGAGGCGCTTGAGTTCGGCCGTGCCCGGCCGCAGCAGGCGCAGCCCGCCGCAGCCGGCCGGTTCGCCGCCGAGGCGGGCGACGAGGAAGACGCCCGCGGGCGCGGTGAGGTCGTCGCTGTGGTGCTCGACGAGCCCTTCGTCGATCTCGGCGTCCGTCACGGCGCGCCCGTAGTACCGGCCGGCGACCTCGGCGTAGTAGTCGCGCAACAGCCGCCTGGCGACGGGTGAGCCGACGGGTTCGGGGGAGACGGTCCAGGGGGCGGTGCGGCGGGTTCCGGTCCGGGTCATGGGCGCATTCTGCGACGGCCCCGGGGCCGCGGGCAGCTCAATTTCCGTATCCCTCGGCGGCTTTGGCGGCGTTTGCGGCCCGTGTCCGGGGCAAAACGCCGTGATGAAAGCCTCGCACGAGGGGAGCTCAGCGAAAGGCACGACATGTCCACAGGCGTGATCATCATCTTGGCCGTGGCGGCTCTCGTCATCGTCGCGCTCGTGCTCGCCCCGCGCGTCATGCAGAGTGGCGGTGGCGGCCTGAAGCGCCGGTTCGGTCCCGAGTACGAGCGCACGGTGGCCCGCCACGACGGCGACCGGAAGGCCGCGGAACGGGAACTCTCCGAGCGGCTGCGGCGCCACGGCGATCTGCGGACGCGCCCGCTGAGCGCCGAGGCCCGCGAGCAGTACGTGGCCCGCTGGGCCGGTGTGCAGGAGCAGTTCGTCGACTCGCCCGCGCAGGCCGTCGACGCCGCGGAGCGGCTGCTGGGCGAACTGATCCGCGAACGCGGTTTCCCGGCCGACGAGTTCGACGAGCAGGTCGCGGCCCTGTCGGTGCACCACGGCGAGCACGTCGACGGCTACCGGCACGTGCACGCCGTCGCCGCACGGGCCCGCGAGGGCCGGGCGGAGACCGAGGAACTGCGCGAAGCCGTGGTCCACGCCCGCGCGCTCTTCGAGGAACTGGTCAGCACACACCCGCAGGACAACGCGCGGCACCGGGCCCACGACCGCGGCGCCGAGCGGCACGGCACGCGCACCACGGCCGCCGGGACCGGCAAGCAGCGGCTCGCCGACCGGCTGCACGGCCCCTGGGGCGCCCGGCACCACACCGGAACGACGAAGGGCGGTGCGTGATGGCGCATCTCGGCAGGAACAAGCACGAGCACGAACAGGGTGACGGCTACGAGCGGGGACCCGGCTCCCACCCGGACCCGGCCGTGGCGAGCGGCTCCGGGCGGACCCCGGCCGGACGGCCCGCGGGCGACGGCAGCGCCGCCGGCTTCCCGGCCGGCGCGGCGGCTCCGGAGGCCCCGGGACACCCGGGCGGCCCGGCGGACTCCGTCCCCCGCCCGACCCCTCCGGTGCGGCGACCACGGCGGCCCCCGCCACCTCGGCGGCTCCGTACGCCCCGCCGGCCCCGGGCGGCGAAGCCGCCCGGTGGACCCGGCGACCGGCCTTCCGGCCCGCTCGTACCCGGGCCCGGGGGAGCCCGCGGGGGACCCCGCCGGAGACACCGCGCACCACGGCGGTGCGACGGCCGGCGAGCGCTCCGTCCCCGGCGGTGCGTCGTACAACGACGGCGCGGCGTACGGCGAGGGCTCGGCCCAAGGCGACGGCGCGGCGCACCGCGGTGGCACCGCTGTCCCGGCCGCGGCCGCGCCCCTGCTGCCGCAGCGCGAGTGCGACCGGCTCTCGGAGCGGCTTCAGCACACGGTGACGGGCTTCGTCGACAGCCCCCGGGAAGCCGTCCGCGAGGCCGACGCCCTGTTCGAGGAGGCCGCGGAGAACGTCGCGAAGGCTCTGAGCGAGCAGCGTCGCAAGCTGCGCAGCGCCTGGGAGCACAACGGCGGCAGCGGCAACGGCAAGGGCAAGGACGCTCACCTCGACACCGAGGAACTGCGCACCGCCCTGCGCGACTACCGCGACCTGACGGAGCGTCTGCTCCGCGTCTGAACCACCGCACCACCGCACTGCCGCGACGGGGCACACGACCCCGTGGAGACGTCCGTCGGGGAGAAGGGCCGGTACGGCCCTGCGAGGCCCCGGAAGCCACGGCTTCCGGGGCCCTTTCCTGTGCGCGGGCACCCGGCCCGCCCCCTGATGGCAGAGGGACCGGGAGGGGCCGCCGGTCGCGGCGGAGGTGCGCGCCGGTGGTGCGCGGTGCACCCCGCGGTGGTGCGAAAGAGCGCGTACGATAAGCGTTTTGCTGCTGATTGATGCGTATTGAGGGCATTGCCCCGGTTATCCCGTCCGGGGTGGGGGATCACCAGGAGGTCCACAGCGGGCGGACCACTGCCCCGGTGCGGCCCGGTCCGCCGGCCGCTTCACGGTGAGGCCCCCGGAGACCGGGAGGCACGGGAACCGCCGCGGGTCCGCGGTGCCGGGGCCGCACCGCCCCCGCTCCGGGCCGGGCCCACACTCCGTACCCACACGGGAGATTCACATGGATGCGCACACCCAGCAGTCGCAGCAGCGGGCGGGGCGTCTGCCCCGGCAGACGGGCGGACCGCCGCCGGTGACGCGGATCGGCGTCCTGGCGACGTCCACGATCCCGGTCGGTGCCGGACCGGCCGCTGTGGCGGTCACGCCGGGCGGCAAGGCCTACGTCGTCAACACCGAGTCCGACAGCGTCACCGTGATCGACACGGCCACCGGCACCGTCCTGGGCACCATCGCGCTCCCGGCCGGCAGCGGGCCGACGGCGGCCGCCGTGGCCGGCGGCAAGGTCTATGTGACCAACCTCGGCGCGGATACCGTCTCGGTGATCAGTACGGCCACCGACACGGTCACGGGCACGGTCGCACTCCCGGCGGGCACCGGGCCGATCGGCGTGGCGGTGTCCAACGGCAAGGCGTATGTGAGCAATTTCCTGGCGGGCTCCGTCACGGTCATCGACACCGTGACGGACACGGTGGTGCCCGGCGTCTCGCCCATCCCGGCCGGCGTCCTGCCGTCCGGAGTGGGCTCCTCGAACGGCCTGGTGTTCGTGGCCGACACCGGCTCCCACACCGTGACGGTGATCGACAGCACCACGGACACGACCCAGACCATCGCGCTCCCGGCCGGCTCCGGGCCCTCCTCGGTGGCCGTGTCCGGCGGCTTCGCCCATGTCGTGAACTCCGGCTCCGCCACGGTGTCCGTGATCGACACGGCCACGCTGCTGGTCACGGACACGATCGTGCTCCCGCCCGGGACCGAGCCGGTCGCGGTCGCGGTCGCGGACGACGGCAGGGCCTATGTCACCGACTACGCCGGCGACGTGGCACTGGTGATCGACACCGCCACCCACGCCATCCTCTACACCGTCGCGGCCGGCACCACGCCGTACGGGATCGCGGTGGCCCCGGGCGGCGACATCTACGTGACCAACTACACGGTGGGAGAGGTCACCGTCCTCACCGTGCCCGTGGTCACGGGCGTCGCCCCGACGACGGGGCCCTCCACGGGCGGGACGACGGTCACGATCACCGGCAGCGGTTTCACCGGGGCGACCGACGTCACCATCGCCGGGGTGCCGGCCGCCTCCGTCACCGTGAACAGTGACACCAGCATCACCGCGGTCACCGCGCCCGGCACGGGCAGCGGCCCGGTGATCGTCACCACGGCCGAGGGCACCGGCACCAGCGTCGGCACCTTCACCTACGTGTTCTCCCCCACCTCCACCACGACGACGCTGGAGGTGATCCCGGGCCCGGCGGTCTGCGGCGAGGACGTCACCCTGCGGGCGACGGTGCTCACCGCCAACGGCGACCCGGTGACCACCGGTTCGGTGACCTTCATCCTCAGCGACGGCGGCCCGGTCCGGACGGTGGCCCTGGACGCCTCCGGACAGGCCAGTACGGTCTACTCCGGCCTCGGCGTGGGTGTGCGGCAGGCCGCCGCGTTCTTCGTCCCGGCCGACCCCGGCACCGCCGCGTCGAACTCCCCGCTGACTCCCGTCACCGTCGAACCGGTCACCACGACCACCACGGTCACGGCCGTTCCCGCCGTCACCACCCAGGGGCAGCCCGTCACGCTCACCGCCACCGTCACCCCCTCGTCATCCGGCTCGGAGACGGTCGACGGCACCGTCACCTTCACCGGCCCGGGCGGCTTCAGCCAGACCGTCCCGGTGAACCCCGGCGGGGTGGCGACCGCGACCACCAGCGCCCTGCCCACCGGCACCAACACGGTCACCGCGACCTACAACGGCAACGGCTGCTTCGCCGGTTCCTCCGGCACGGTCACCGTCACCGTCGACCCGCCCGCCACCACCGCCACCCGGCTCGACGCGGAACCGGCCGCCATCCGGATGCGGACCAACGGCACCTTCGTCATCCCGGCCCTGCGGGCCACCCTCACCAACGCGGCCACCGGGGCGCCGCTGCCCGGGCAGACCGTCACCTTCACCGCCAACCCCACCACCGGGCAGGTCACCCTGGGCACGGCCGTGACCAACGCCTCCGGTGTCGCCACCCTCAGCAATGTGACCGTCCAGTCGACCCTGGTCACCACGGAGTCCTACCGGGCCTCCTTCGCCGGGACCGCCGTCTACGGACCGTCCACCGACACGGCGCCGCTGGACTTCCGGCCGCTGCCGCTCCTCCCCTGAGCACCGGAACCGGGGGCCGCGCCGGGTGGGTACCGGCACCCCGGCACGGCCCTCTCCACGCCGCGCCCGCCCCGGGGCGCGGCGTCTCCCGTCCGCGCGGGACGGAGACGCGCGGGAACCCGTCCCTCCGCAGCCACCCTTCCGGCCCGGGCGGCGGGATCCGGCCACCGTCCACCGCCACCCATCCCGGCACGCCCGGAAACACCCGGACAAACCGCCCGGCTCCCCGAGAAGATCGGGGCTAATCTGCGGGCAATGGGCGGCGACGGTCAGGTGGCCGTCGGGTGTCCCGCGTCTTGCACGGCGCGGTGCGAAGGAACACCCAGGGGGCGGACGGAGACGGGGGAGCGGTCGGACGGTGGCGAATCCGGAGAGAAACGGACTGCGGGCGGTCGCGGAACCGGCGGCATCACGGACGGTGCTGGCCGTCGGGGCACTCTGGCTGGTGGTCGCCCTGCTGGCGGCCCGTCAGGCGGCGGCCGTACTGCGACTGCCCCCGCGGCGACGGCTGGCCGATCTGGAGACCTGGATCGGGGAGAACGGCGTCCTGCGGGCCGGGCAGCCGCTGTACGGGGACGGGCCCGGCGCCTTCACCGGTACCCCGTTCGCCGGGCTCGTCCTGAAGCCCTTCACCCGGGCCGCCGAACAGGCGCTCGGGGTCGGCTGGACCTTCGGCACCCTGCTCCTCGTCGTCGCCACCGGCCTGGTGACGGCGCGTCTGCTGCCGGGGCCGCTCTCCCGTCGGGCCGCGCTGTTCGCGGCACCCGTCGCGCTCGTCCTGCTGGTCGTCTCGGTGCCGGTGCGCAACACCTTCACCCTCGGCCAGACCAGCGTCCTCCCCGTCCTGCTGGTGCTCACCGCCTTCCTGCCGCGCCGCTCCGCCCGGGTCTCCGGGGCGCTCATCGGCACCGCGGCCGCGCTCCAGCCCGCCGTACTGCTCTTCGCCGTGCTGCTGTGGGCGGCCGGCCGTCGGCGGGCCGCGGCGACCGCCGCGGGAACCTTCGCCGCCTGCTCGGCGCTGGCCTGGGCCGCGTCACCGGACGACTCCTGGACGTACTGGCTGCGCCACGCGGCGGGCGCGGGCCTCGGCGGGCCCCCCGACAGCGCGGCCAACCAGTCCCTGCACGGGCTGCTGCTCCGGCTCGGCGTGCAGGGCCCGCTGGAGATCGCGCTCTTCCTCGTCCTCGCGGCCGCCGTCGCGGTGGCCGGGCTGCGCCGGGCGGCCCGCTACGCGGCCGACGGCCAGTGGCTGCTCGCCGTGGCGCTGGCCGGCTGCGTCGCGGTGGCCGTCTCGCCCACCGCGTGGCAGCACCAGCAGCTGTGGATCCTGCTCGCCGCCGTCGGGCGGGTCGGGCGGCGCCGGGCCGACCGGCTCGTCTGGCCCGCGGTCGTCGTCCTGGTGATGACCCTGCACCGGGACGCCCTCGTGCCGAAGATCGAGTGGATAGGGCTCATCGGGGAGAACGCCCCGCTGCTGGCGGCGCTGGCCGCCGCCTGCGCGGTGCCGTTCCTGACCCGGGCGGAGCCCGAGTGGCTGCGGCCGCGCCCCGCGCCGCACGCCTCTCCCGCGGCGGCCGGGGCGGGACGGCTGCCGCTGCTGCGGTCCTGGCCGCAGCCGCTGACCCGGCCCAATCTGCTGCTGGAACTGCTGCTCATCCGGGTCGGCTACTGGGCGTACTCCTGGGTCCGCGGCCAGGCGCCGGACGGGCGGTGGCTCGCGGAGCACCACGGGTGGCAGATCCTGGAGATCGAGGCGGCGCTCCGCATCGACGTCGAGCTGTGGTTCAACCTGCTGGTGGCGCGGACCGGCTGGCTGGAGAGCGCCATGAACTTCTCCTACTCGGCCTTCCACTTCCTGGTGCCGCTCTCGCTGCTGGGCTTCATGTACCTGCGCCGCCCCGTGCTCTACCGCTGGGGGCGCACCTCGCTCGCGTTCGCCACCCTGCTGGCGCTGATCGGCTTCTGGATGTACCCGCTGGCGCCGCCGCGGCTGATGCCGGGGCTCGGCTTCGTCGACACGGCCCACGGCCCGCAGGACCTGGACCACCCCGACTTCGGCGCGCTGACGGGGATCTCCAATCAGTACGCGGCCATGCCCTCGCTGCACGTCGGCTGGTCGCTGTGGTGTGCCGTGGTGGTGTGGCGGCTGACGCCCGCGCTGTGGCCGAGGGTGCTGGGCGTGCTCTATCCGGTGCTGACGACGGTGGTGATCGTCGGGACCGCCAACCACTATCTGCTGGACGCGGCGGGCGGCGTCGTGGTGGTGGCGGCAGGCTTCGGGGTGCGGCACCTGCTCATCGGCCGTACGGCGGAGAAGGCCGGCGCGGCCGGGATCCCGGAGCCGCCGGACCCGGCGGGCGGTGCGGGCGGTGCGGACGCCGTGACCGGGAGGGGTGCGGACGGGGAGCGGGCGGCGGCTGAGCGGGGGCCGGGGCGGCCCAGGGCCGGGGCGCGGAGCCGGAACTCGCGGGGACGGCGAGCGGGGAGAGGACCGGAGCGCCCGGGGAGAGCTGAGCGGCGGGAGCCCGGGCCGGAGCGGGGGCCGGTCGCGCGGCGGCCCGGCATCGGCCGCCGCGCGGCGGTGAGGGCCCGCACGGACCGGGCGCGCAGCCGGTCCGTACGGGCCCGGCCCGCGGTCGGGGCGGAGGGGACCGGCCGGACCGCGGGAGCCGTGCGGATCAGCCGGTGACGGTGATCTGCGAGGCCGGGTCGGTCATATCGGTGACGTCATAGGTGGCGTTGAAGACCGAGGTCTCCGCGCTGGTCGGGCAGCCGAAGCCGCCGGTGGCCGACACCGGCACCTGGGCGTCGGTGAAGTCCAGCTGCGACGGTGCGCCGTTGGTCCAGGTACCGCCCACGGGCGCGGCACCGTCGGGGGCGGCGGTCACCGTGCAGGAGGCGAGACCGCTCGTCTTCAGCACGAAGCCGCCCTGGGGGATGGTCAGGGTGGCGCTGCTGGGGTCACCGTGCTGCATCGAGACACCCCAGACGCCGGTGGTGGTGATGGTGACACTCACCCCGGGGAGGCTGGAGCGGCAGGAGCTGTAGGTCGGGGCGTTGATGACGCTCTCGACCGGGCCCTCGGCGTTGGTGTTGCCGGGGGCGTCCGGGACCTGGTTGGCGTCGGAGGTGCCGTCCGCGGCGGGCGCGGAGCTGGAGACGGTGCAGGTGACGGTCACCGCGCCGGCCTTGAAGGTCGCCGATCCGTTGAGAGTGGCGGCGAACTGGTGTCCGGCGGGGGAGACGGTGGTCGGCCCGGCCGCGGTGGAGTCGGCCGGGGCGGCGGTGGCGGAGGCGGCGCCGGTGAGCGCCAGGGCGGCGGCCGTGGCGGCTCCGGTGCCGCAGGCGACGAGGGCGCGCAGGGCTAAGGCTCGCGTCATGGTGGGGGTTCTCCTTGTGAGGGTTGGGGTGTTTCCGGGGTGAGGGGTCGTGCGGGGACGGGCCCGGGAGGGCTCGGCTCCCGGAGCCGGCGGGCGGTTCGGGCCCTTTACCGGCGCCGGGGTGGCGGCCGTTCTCCGGCCGCGTCCCCCTTCGCCTGCCGCGGCACGGGCCGCCAGGCGAAGATCATGGAGCCGCCGACGATGCCCAGCACGGTGCCGATGAAGAAGCCACCGAGGTTGGACATCACCAGTGCGGCGGCGGCGAGCAGGACGGTGACGACGCCCGCGAGGCCGCGGTAGTGGGGGGCGAACCAGGCGCTCAGCCCCATCACGATCATGATGAGGGCGAGCAGGACGGAGGGCAGGCCCGCGATCCCCTGATGCAGCATCATCTCGACGGGGGCGAGCGGGATGAGGCTGATCTCCAGACCGGCGAGGACGGTCAGCAGGCCGCCCCAGAAGGGACGGCTCCGCCGCCACCGCCGCCAGCGGGCCCGTACACCGGGCCGGGTGCCCGGGAGCCGCCGGTCACCTCCGTACCGGCGGCCGCGGGGTGCCGGGGAGGCTGCGGGGCGGGCTGGTTCGGAGGGGCGCGGCCGGGCACGTCAGAAGCACTCCGTCCGGCCCTTGTGGATCTTCATGTGCAGCCCGGCGAGTTTGAAGGTGCCGGCGGTGGTGGCCCATGCGGTCTGGCGCAGATTCGTCATCCGGATGTCGTCGGCCTGCTGCGAGAAGAGGTCCTGCATGCCCTGGGCGCCGTCCGGCCCCTTGTCGAGGGTGGAGGCGTCCCGGCCGATCTCGATGTTGGTGAAGGAGGCGTTGCCCGCGAGCTGGGTGGCGTCCAGCATCAGGTCGGTGGCCTCGACCTTTTTCTTCCCGGTGCCCGCCGAGAGCTTGAGCGAGATGTCGCCGACGACCGGCAGGCTGGTGACGACGGACTGGCAGAGATTGGTCATCTCCGCCTTCCGCAGGCCGGTCACGGCCACGGGCAGCAGTTCGTCCCGGACGTTGGTGTCGAAACTGCCGTACTGGACGAAGCCGTCCCCGGTGAGTTCGTCGGCGGAGACCTTGAACTCCTGGCCGGAGACGGCGAACGAGGCGGCGAGCGCCCCGTTGGCCAGCGCGACGGCGAGCGCCGCGGTGGCCGCGAATCCCGGGACCGCGAGTAACGCGAATCTCCGCAGTCCGACGCGGCCGGTCTCGTATCCGTCCGCGTCGTCCCTGCTCCGAACGTTTTCCATGGTCTGTCCCTCCGTCGGTGGGAACGGGGTCAGCGCCTCGGACCGCGCGTCAGCGGTGCGTGTGGGGGAGGTGGTGCGGCTCTGTGCGCGGTGCGAAGGGGCGCATGGGTGCAGTGTTGAGTGCATGCCAAGTCGTGGGTTACCGAGGGTATGACTCGCCAGTAACCTTGGCAAGACCGCGGCGCAGCCGGATTCCCGGAGCCCGGCCCGGAGGCGTGGAGCGCACCCGTCGCGGCCGGCTGAGGGGCGCGGCTGCGCGCCGCGGGCCGCGAGGGTCGGCCGGCCCGGCGCCCCTGCTCCGGTACCGGCCGCCGGCGAGTGCCGCCCCGGCCCTGGCTCAGGGCCGTTCGAACGCCACCGGGGCCTCGAAGGCCGCCCGGCGGGTGGCGCGGCGCAGGGCCGCCAGGACGGTGGAGCCGAGGGTGAGGGTCAGCACCACGGTCAGCGCGGCCCGGGGAAGGTCCCAGCCGAGGGAGGTCGCCAGGCAGTACGCGGCGAAGCGGACGAGGTTCTCGTGCACCGGGTCGCCCGGGACGAAGGAGATGCCCGTCCCCAGCCCGCCGATGTACGGCCAGCCCTGAAGGTTCATCACCGTGCCGTAGAGGACGGCCGCGGCCCCGCCGTACGCGGCCAGCAGCCACCGCTCCGCCCGGCCGCGCAGTCGTTCCGCCCCCGGCAGCAGCCCGGCGCCCATCGCCACCCAGCCCATCGACAGCATCTGGAACGGCATCCAGGGCCCCACCCCGCCGGTCAGCAGGGCCGAGGCGAACATCGTCACCGCGCCGAGCACGAAGCCGAAGCCCGGGCCGAGCACCCGGCCGCTCAGCACCATCAGGAAGAACATCGGCTCCAGCCCGGCGGTGCCCGCGCCCAGCGGCCGCAGCGCCGCGCCGGCCGCCGCGAGCACACCCAGCATCGCGATGGCCTTGGCGTCCAGCCCGGTGTCGGCGACGGTCGCCACCACGACGGCCACCAGCAGCGGCAGCAGCGCCGCGAACAGCCACGGCGCGTCGCCCGAGTGCGCCAGCCCGGACGCGGAGTCGGCGAGCAGCGGCCAGCCGAAGGCCATCACCCCGATCGCGCTGACGAGCACGAGCGCCGCGACCGAGCGCGGGCCGAGACGTACCGCCCGCACCCGGCCGGCCGCCGGCCGCTCCCGGGCCGCCGGCCGCTCCCGGGCCGGCGGGCGCTCCGGGGTCATCGGGCGTCCTCCGTCCGGGGGTTGTCCGGATCATCCGGGCCGTCCGGGGCGGCCAGGGCGTTCCGCACCTGGGAGACGGTCAGCCAGGGCTGCGGCGCCAGAATCTTGGACACCTGCGGGGAGAAGGCCGGGGAGGCGGTGACGACCTCGGCGGTCGGACCGTCCGCGACCACCTCGCCGTCCGCCAGGATCACCACTCGGTGCGCCAGTTCGGCGACGAGCTCCACGTCATGGGTCGCCAGCAGGACGGCGTGCCCCTCCGCCGTCAGTCCGCGCAGGATCTCCACCAGCCGGGACTTGGCGGCGTAGTCGAGGCCGCGGGTCGGCTCGTCGAGCAGCAGCAGCGGCGGGCGTGCCGTCAGCACGACGGCCAGCGCGAGCGCCAGCCGCTGCCCTTCGGAGAGGTCGCGCGGATGGGTGGTGTCGGAGACGTCCGGCAGCAGGGCGGTGACCAGGGCCCGGCAGCTGCCCGGCTCGGCGTCCGCGTCCCCGTCCGCCGCCGCGCACTCCGCCGCGACGGTGTCGGCGTAGAGAAGGTCCCGCGGCTCCTGCGGTACGAGCCCGACCCGGCGGATCAGGTCGCGCGGGGACGTGCGGTGCGGGACGACGCCGCCGGCGAGGGCCGTGCCGCCCGCCGGGCGGTGCAGCCCGGCGAGGGTGTTGAGCAGGGTCGACTTGCCCGCGCCGTTGCGGCCCATGAGGGCCACCGTCTCCCCGGGCCGCACGGTCAGCCCGATCCGGCGCAGCACCTCGGTGCGGCCGCGCCGCACCGACAGCCGGGACAGCTCGGTGGCGGGGGCGGCCTCCACGGCGGACTCGGCGGCGGCCGGGTGCGGGCGGGAACCGGGTGCGGGGACGGGGTGAGCCCTGCCAGCCGTTCCCGCAGCGGTCCGGCGGTCCGCCGCGCGTCCCGTACCGACAGCGGCAGCGGAGACCAGCCGGCGAGCCGCCCCAGGGCGACGACCGGCGGCGTCACCGGGGACACGGCCATGATCTCCGCCGGACGGCCCGTCACCGGGGCCGCGCCGGGCGCGGGCAGCAGGACGACCTGGTCCGCGTAGTGCACGACCCGCTCCAGCCGGTGCTCGGCCATCAGCACCGTCGTGCCCAGGTCGTGCACCAGCCGCTGGAGGACCGCGAGCACCTCCTCGGCGGCGGCCGGGTCGAGAGCGGAGGTCGGCTCGTCCAGCACGAGCACCCGCGGATGCGGGGTCAGGACGGACCCGATCGCGACCCGCTGCTGCTGGCCGCCGGACAGGGTGGCGATGGGACGGTCGCGGAGCGCGGCGAGGCCGAGCAGGTCGAGGGTCTCCTCGACGCGGCGGCGCATCACGGCCGGGGCCAGGCCCAGGGACTCCATGCCGTACGCCAGTTCGTCCTCGACGGTGTCGGTGACGAAGTGGGCGAGCGGGTCCTGGCCGACGGTGCCGACGACATCCGCCAGCTCGCGCGGCCTGTGGGTGCGGGTGTCGCGGCCCGCGACCGTGACCCGGCCGCGCAGGGTGCCGCCGGTGAAGTGCGGGACGAGACCGCTGACCGTGCCCAGCAGTGTCGACTTGCCGACACCGGAGGGGCCGACGAGAAGGCACAACTCGCCCTCGGGGACCGTCAGATCCACATCGGTGAGCGCCGGTCCGGCGGCGGCTGCGCCTTCGTAGCGGACCGACACGTCGTCGAACCGGATCACGGTGTCTCCTCCGGTGGGACGGTGGACGCGGTGCGGCGGCGCTCCGCGCGGTGCGGCGGGCTCGTCCGGTCCGGGCGGACCGGGGCGGCGGAAGGCCCGGGGGACCCGCCGCCGGCTTCACCGCCGCCCCCGGAGCGCCACCCGGAGCCCTGCGGGGTGGACGAGGCCGACGGAGCGCCCGGCGCGCAAGGGCCCGGGGCGGCACCGGGAGTCCCGTCCGGGGTGCCGGAATCCGGCGGCGCGGCTCCGTCCGCCGGGCCGTGCTCCGGGCCGGTCCGGCCCGGGCGGAGGCGCCAGGCGGCGACGGCCCCGTCCGGAACGGCGTCCGGGTCCGGGGCCCCGGGCCCGCGGGCCCGCTCGGACCGCTCGCCCGCCTCCGCGCCCCCCGACGCGGAGACGGCACCGAACGGCCCGGATTCGCCCGGCCCGCCGCGGTGGGTCCGGGACGCGGGCGCCGGGGCGGCCACGGCCGGGAGCAGCCCGAGCAGGACACCGGCCGCGGGCCACAGGGGGAGGGCCGGTGCCGTCAGCGGGACGACCGACGGGTGCAGGTCCGCCCGGCCGGCGGAGGCGGACCAGATCATCACCGCGGCCACCGCCGCCCCGGACCCGGCGACCAGCCAGGAGCGCGGGCCCCAGCGGTCCGGCCGGTAGCGGCTGCGCACCGAGCGGCGGCCGCCCAGCCACAGCCCGGCCAGCGCGGCGGACAGCCCCAGCAGCAGGACGGGCAGGCCGAACCCCGCGCCCTCCGCGGCCAGCAGACCGTAGGTGCCGGCGCAGACGCCGAGAAGTCCGCCGAGGGTCAGCACCGTCGTGGTGTGCCGTACGGCGGCCGGGACGCGGGCGGTGCGGCCGTAGCCGCGCGCGTCCATCGCGGCCGCCAGTGCGACGGACCGCTCCAGCGCTCCCTCCAGCACCGGCAGCGCGATCTGGAGGATCGCCCCGACGCCCCGGTCGGCGCGCCCGCGCAGCCTGCGTGCGGCGCGCAGCCGCACCACGTCGGCGACCAGGTTGGGGGCGAAGGTCATGGCGACGACGACGGCGACGCCCGCCTCGTACAGCGCGCCCGGCAGCGACTTCAGCAGCCGCGCCGGGTTCGCCAGCGCGTTCGCCGCGCCGACGCAGGCCAGGAGCACGGCCAGCTTGAGGCCGTCGTAGAAGGCGAAGGCGAGCCCCTCGGCGGTGACCCGGCCGCCGATCCGCACCCCGCGCGCCCACTCCGGCAGCGGCACCTCGGGCAGGGTGAAGAGCACCTGGCTGCCGGGGATCGGCGAGCCGAGGAAGACCGAGAAGACCAGCCGGATGGCGATCACCACCAGGCCGAGCTTGAGGAACGCGCTGTAGCTGCGCGCCCAGGGGGCGTCGGTGCGCCGCGCGGCGACGACGTAGCCGGCGACGGTGGCGAGCAGGGCCAGCAGCAGCGGATTGGTGGTCCGGGACGCGGCGGTGGCCAGACCCAGGGCCCACAGCCACCAGGCCCCGGCGTGCAGGGCGTTGCCGCGCGAGGCCTCGGGCGCACGGGACGCGAGACGCCCGCGGAGCCGCGCCACCGCGGACGGACCCGCGCCCGTCTCCTCCGCGCCCGGCCGCCGGACCGCGCCGTTCGTGCCCCGCTCCGGCCGCCGGGACCGGGGTACGGCGGCCGTCGCGGGCGCGGGGAGCGGCACCGCGGCCCGCCGCGGGCCGGGCGCTGTCGAGAGGGCCGGGACGGGGCGTCCCGGGGGCGCCGGTGCTCATCCGCGGCGTCGGCGGGCCTGCCAGGCGGCGCCCGCGGCGAGGACGGCGACTGCGGCGGCACCCGCGTAGAGACCGGTCGACGAGCCGCCGCCGTCCCCGCCGGCCGGCTCACCGGCACGGTCGTCACCGGAGCGGCCGTCATCCGAGCCGTCGGAACCGCTTCCGCCGGACGGGTCCGCGCCGCCGTCCGCGGCACCCGCGTCCCCGGACACCTGTTCGCCGCAGCCGCGCTCCGGGTAGCCCGCGATCGCGCACAGCAGCGCGGAGGTGTTGTAGCGGAGCGGCTTCGCGACGGCGGCCAGGGCCTCACCGCTGGTCGCGTCCTCCGGCACGGACGCGCACTCCGTGCGAGGTTCCGGGGGCCGTTCGCCGTCCGGCGCGTCCTCGGCGGTACCGAAGTCCAGCAGGAGCGCGACCCGCTTGCGGCCGTCCTCGGCGGGGATGCCCGCGCAGATCTCGTCGAAGCCGGCGGTGCCGCGCGGTTTCGCGGCGTCCTGGGTGTTGACGCTCACCGAGAAGCGGAAGCCCTCGACATCGCCGTCGGCGGGCCTGGCCGTCGCCGGCCCCTCGGTGGCGTAGCTCCAACTGCCGCCGTCCCGCTGCCAGAAGGACCAGTAGCGGTACCCCTCGGCCTGTGCCGGCCCCGCGCCGAGCGCGGTGACGGCGGCCACGAGCAGCAGCACGGCCGGCCCGCGCACCCCGGGGCGCGCGGCCGGACGCCGGCGGGCGCCGGCCCGGGGACGGCCGCCGCCGCGCGGCGCCGTGCCGTGCCGGCCGCCGCCCCGCCGCGTGCCACCCGGGCCGCCACCGTGCGGCTGCTCCGCTCGGTCCGTCTCCGCGCCGAGCGGCCGCGTCCGGCGCGGCCGGGTGCCGTACCGGTCCGTGCCGTCCGGCGCCCGGAGCCCGGTGGTCCGCCGTGGCCGCCCGCTCACGACCGCTTCCTCCGGCCGGCGGTGAGCATCAGGACGGCGCCGGCGACGAGGCCCGCGAGCACGCCCGCGCCCAGGATCCACCAGAGGAGGGAGACGTCGCCGGACCCGGACTTCTCGCCCTCCTCGCCGGCGTCCGCGCCGGCCGCCGGCACCGACTCCGGCTCCGGCCCGGTGGCGTTGAGCTCCTTCACCAGGTCCGTGCCGCCGAAGGAGCGCGGGTCGCCGCCCGCGGCGTGCGCGGCGAGGACCAGGGTGCCCAGACCGGCCGGGTTGTCCGCGGCCCACTCGGCGGAGTTCTTCTCCAGCCAGGCCAGCGGCGCCTCGGCAGCCTCCGGCCGGCCGGCCGCCGCCAGGGCGATCACGGCCTCGGCGGTGTTGGAGTGGTCCGGCACCGGCTCGTCGGCACCGGGCGCGAGCGAGGTGAGGTGCCCGTCCTTCTCCAGCAGCCCGGTGAGGTACGCGGCGGCGCCGGACGCGGCCTCCTCCGGCGTGCGGCCGGCGTCCGCGCCGGAGCCGCACTCCAGCGGCTCGGGCGCGCCGCCGCCCTCGCCGCCGTCCCCGGCGGCCGGGCTGACGGCCAGGCCCTCGCCGTGGCCGGCGAGGACACCGGCCACCGTGGCGTCGGCGTTGGCCAGGAGGCGGCCCTTCTTGTCGGGCTGGAAGGCGTAGGCGCCGCGGTCACCGGCGTCGGCGTCGCAGCCGAGCTGCAGCTCCGCGAGCGCGTCGTACGGGGACTTGCCGCCCGCCCGGGTGGCTCCCGGCTTCTCGCCCGCCGCGGCCAGCGCGCCGACGACCACCGAGGTGGAGTTGGTGTCGCTGGGGGTTCCCGGGAGGTAGCCCCAGCCGCCGTCCTCGTTCTGCACGGACTTCAGCCAGCCGACGGCCTTGCGGACCTCGCCGGTGTGCCCGCCGAGGGCCGCCAGCGCCTGGACGGCGACGGCGGTGGCGTTGCTGTCCACCGGCGTCTTGGCGTCGCACTCGGCGCCGGCGTCCGCGCGGTAGGCGGCGAACGCGCCGGAGGCGCACTGCTGCCCGGTGAGCCAGTCCACGGCTTGGGCGGCCGGGGTGACGCCCGCGGTGTCCTGGGCGAGCAGGGCTATGGACTGCCGCCACACCCCGTCGTAGGACGGGTCCTTGGTGCCGTGCAGCCCGGACGGCGGCTTCGGGGCGGGGGAGGAGGACGGCGCGGCGGTGTCGGCCGAGGCGGCGGGTGCGGCGAGCGCACCCAGCACGGCGGACGCGGCCAGGGCCGCGGCGGTGCGGCGTACGTTCATGGTTTCGGTGCCTTCCGTTGGCGGTTCTCGTGGCGGGGGGCAGCCGGGCACGGCCGACCCCGGCCGCGCGGACCGCACGCGGAGGGCACACCGGGCTCGTCTTCCGTAGACCTCGACGGTGCCGTCCGCGGCCGGGCGCCGCGGAGGGCGCCGCACCGGCGGACGGGAGCCTGTTCGCGCCCGGACAGGTGCTCCGGCTCGTACGGCCGCGCGGGGCGCGGGGTGTACTCACGGTTGCGGGTCAGCGCCGGATTCGCACCGGTCTTCCCCTGTCAGGGCACGGATGAAGTTGTCGGAAGACACCCTAACCGGCCGGTAGAAGATCATCGAACGGGTGTCCGGCCCAGCCCGCCGGCCGCCTCCCGGCACGCCTCTCGGCCCGTCTCCCGGTCCGCGTCGCGGCGTGCGTCCCGGCGGGCCGCGGCGGGCCCGTCCGCAGGGGCGCGGAGCGCTCCGGAAGGGAGTGCCGGACGGGGGGAAGCGGCTGTCCGGGGCGGGCGCCACCCCGGGCGCATGACCGGTTTGACCCAGGTCAGAGGCCGTGTGGAGGGCCGAGAGGAGGCCGTTCGGCGGCATTCGAACTGCCGTAACTTACTCGTGCGTTCCGCACATCAGGGTCGTGACAGCTGTGACTGTTCCGCCGGCGCCCGCCGGTGACAAGCTCGAATCACACCGAGAGGCCCGCACCACCGGACGGGACGAAGGAGCGTCATGGACCTGGGGTACGCCGTGTACTGCGACGCGGACCGCACGTTCTACGACGCCCCGCACCGGCTCTCCGCCGGCACCGAGGACACCCCCGGAGCGCCCGGCGCCCTCTACGAGCACGCCCGCCGCGAGGCTCCCGAGGGATGGCAGCGGCACAGCAACGGCGACTGGCTCGCCTTCCGCCCGCTCGACACCTCGCTGCCCGCCCAGGGCTGGAAGATCCACGTCTCGGCCACGCTCGACAACGCCGAGAAGATCCTCACCCAGGTCTGGGACTACTGCGTGCCGCGGTCGGTGGCCTTCAAGTTCATCCCGGGCCGGCACCTCCTCCGCACCCGCAACGCCAAGTACGCGGACCGGGGCGGCAGCGGCAAGTTCATCACCGTCTACCCGGAGAACGACGAGCAGTTCGGGACCATCGCCCGCGAGCTCGGCGAACTCCTCGACGGAGAGCCCGGCCCGTACATCCTCAGCGATCTGCGCTGGGGCGCCGGCCCGGTCCACGTGCGCTACGGCAGCTTCACCGAACGGCACTGCTACGACGAGCAGGGCGTCCTGCGCCCCGCCGTGGAGAACGCCGAGGGGAAGCTCGTACCCGACCGCCGGGACCCGGCCTTCCACATACCCGGCTGGGTGGAGCCCCCGGCCTGCCTCACCCCGCACATCGAGGCCCGCACGGCCACCCGCACCACCGGCATCCCGTACCGCATCGAGAAGGCCCTGCACTTCTCCAACGGCGGCGGTGTCTACGCCGGGACGGACACCCGCACCGGCGAGAAGGTCGTCCTCAAGGAGGCCCGGCCCCACGCGGGTCTCGCGGCCGACGGAGCCGACGCCGTGAGCAGGCTGGAGCGCGAACGCGCCGCCCTCGAACGCCTGTCGGGGCTGCCGTACACCCCGGAGGTGCGCGACTCCTTCGTCCTCGGCGACCACCACTTCATGGTGATGGAGTTCCTGGAGGGCAAGCCGCTCAACACCTTCTTCGCCCGCCGGCACCCGCTCATCGAGGCCGACCCCTCACCGGAGGCGCTCGCCGGATACACGGACTGGGCGATACGGATGCACGGCATGGTGACCGAGGCCGTGGAGGCGGTCCACGCCCGCGGCGTCGTCTTCAACGACCTGCATCTGTTCAACATCATGGTCTCCGAGGACGAATCCTCCGTCGCCCTCCTCGACTTCGAGGCCGCCGCGCACATCGACGAGGGCCGCCGCCAGGTGGTCGCCAATCCGGGCTTCGTCGCCCCGGCCGGGCACCGCGGCTTCGACGTCGACCGCTATGCGCTCGCCTGTCTGCGCATCGCCCTCTTCCTCCCGCTCACGAGCCTCTTCGCCATCGACCGCGGCAAGGCCGCGCATCTCGCGGAGATCGCCGCCCGGGAGTTCCCGGTGGCCCGCGACTTCCTCGACGAGGCGGTCGCCGAGATCCTCCGCGACCCAGCCGCCGAACCGCCGGCGGCCGGAGCGGACGAAGCGGCCGGCAGCGCCCCGGCCACCCGGGCCCCGTATCTGCCCGTCGATCCCGCGGACTGGCCGCACAGCCGGGACTCCATGGTCCGCGCCATCCTCGCCTCGGCCACCCCGGACCGCCACGACCGCTACTTCCCGGGCGACATCGCCCAGTTCCGGGCGGGCGGCGGCCTCTGCTACGGCTACGGCGCGGCCGGCGTCCTGCACGCCCTCGCCGAGACCGGCGGCGGACGGCATCCGGAGGCGGAGGAGTGGCTGCTGCGCCGCTCCGAACGCCCCGCCCCCGGCACCCCCCTCGGCTTCTACGACGGACTCGCCGGCATCGCCTGGACCCTGGACCGCCTCGGCCACCGGGAACGCGCCCTGGAACTGGCCGGGCTCACCCTCGCCGAGGACTGGTCCGGCATGGCGCCCGACCTGCACAGCGGACTCGCCGGCATCGCCCTCGCCCTGGACTCCCTGGGCGCGAGCACGGGCGAGATCGCCCTGGAGGACGCGGCCGCGCGCTGCACCCGGATCGTCGCGGACCGGTTCGCCCGCTCCGACGGCACCGAGGGCGGCACCGGCGGCGGCACCGGACGGACCGGTGGCGGAGTGCCGCGCGCCGGGCTCCTCCACGGCGCCGCCGGCCAGGCCCTGCTCTTCCTCCGCCGGTACGAGCGCACCTGGGACCCCGCGCTGCTGGACCTCGCGGCCGAGGCCCTGCGCCGCGACCTCGCCCGCTGCGTCAAGGGTCCCGACGGCGCGCTCCAGGTCGACGAGGGCAAGCGCACCATGCCCTACCTGGGCGCCGGCAGCGTCGGCATCGGCATGGTTCTCGACGACTACCTGGCCCACCGTCACGACGAGGACTTCGACCGGGCGCGCCGCGACATCGTGCGGGCCGCCCAGGGCAAGTTCTACGCCCAGCCCGGGCTGTTCCGGGGCGCGGCCGGCATGGTCCTGCACCTGGCCCGCACCACCACCGGCGGCCCGGGCACGGACGAGACCGCCCTGCGCCGCCAGATCACCGCCCTCACCTGGGGCGCCGTCCCGTTCCGCGGGGAACTCGCCTTCCCCGGGGAGCAGATGATGCGCCTCTCCATGGACCTCAGCACAGGCACCGCCGGGTGCCTGCTCGCCCTGGGCAGCGCGCTGCACGGCTCTCCCGTGCACCTGCCCTTCCTCCCGCCGCCCGCCGGGCGGCCCCACGAGCCGGTCTCCGCCGGAGGCCGTACCCAAAAAAATCCCGTCCCCACGGACATCAAGGAAAGGACAGTGTCATGACCCTTCTCGACCTGCAGACCATGGAGACCCCCGCCGAGGAGATCACCGGCGAGCTGGCGACGGGCGGCGGCTCCCGCGCCTCCCTGCTGCTCTGCGGCGACAGCTCCCTGAGCGTCACCACCTGCAACTGATCTGAGCCGCTAGTCGGCAGGTCAGCTCAGCGCGGTCCCGGGCGGCGGCATTCCGCCCGGGGCCGCACGCTCACCGTACGCGCCGCCTTCGTCCGCGCGTCACCGGAGGAGGGGAGACACCGCAGCCCATGGCCACCGAGCCGGCCGGCACCGGCCCCTCCGCCGAAGCCCGGGACGCCGGGGACCGCTCCCCCGGCGCACGGGCCGTCACCCCGGGCGGGGAAGCCCGCCGTGCGGAAGACCGCGGCGCGCAACCACGCGGCGCGGAAGCCCGCGAGAGGGCCCGCACCGGGAAGGCCCGCAACGGCAAGACCCGCAACGGCAGGGCCCGGACCGCCGGCGCCCGCCGCCACGACGAGGCCCGCACCCCTCCGGCCGCCACCGGCGCCTCTCCCGCGGACCCGGCCCCCGGCGCCCGCCGGCTGCTGGTCGGCGCCGCGCGCCGCAGCACCGGCCGGGCCGTCCTGATCCTCCTCGCCACCACGGCCTCCGCCGCCGCGACCATCGCGCTGCCCGCCGTGCTCGGCCACACCCTCGACCTGCTGCTCGCCAGGCGGGACGGAGCCCGGCCGTGGGTGGCGCTCTGCGGCGTGCTGCTCGCGGCCGAGGTCCTGCTCGACGCGCTCACCGCCCACGCCACCGGCGTCACCAACGCCCGCTCCACGGCCTGGCTGCGCAACCGCGGCACCGCCCACCTCCTCTCCGTCGGCCCGCGCCGCGCCGCCCGCTTCACCCCGGGCGACGTCGTGACCCGGCTGACCGGCAACGCGGCCGAGGCGGGCACCGTCCCCGCCACCGCGGCCGCCTCCGCCGCCTCGCTCCTCACACCGGTCGGCGGCATCGTCGCCCTCGTCCTCGTCGACGTCTGGACCGCCGCGGTGTTCCTCGCCGGGGTGCCCGTCCTCCTGCTGCTCCTGCGGGTCTTCGTCCGCAGCTCCTCCGACAGCGTGACGCGCTACCAGCGCATCCAGGGAGACATCGCCGCCCGGCTGATGGAGGCACTCGGCGGCGCGCGAACCGTCGCGGCCGCCGGTACGGCGCGCCGTGAGCGGGACCGGGTGCTCGCGCCCCTCCCCGAACTCGACGCCCAGGGGCGCCGGATGTGGCAGGTCTACGGCCGCGCCGTCACCCAGGGCGGCATCCTGGTGCCGCTGCTGACCACCGCCGTCCTGGCCGTTGGCGGAGTGCGGCTGGCAGCCGGGCAGCTCAGCATCGGGGAACTCCTGGCCGCCTCCCGCTACGCGGGACTCGCCGCCGGGATCGGCGCCGTCGTCGGCCAGCTCAGCGCCCTGGTGCGCGGCCGGGCCGCCGCCCGCCGCACCGCCGAACTGCTGTCCGCGCCGCGCGTGCGCCACGGCACCCGCCGTCTGCCGTCCGGCGGGCCCGGCCGGCTCGAACTGCGCGGCGTCACCGTCGTCCGGGGCGGCGCCCGGGTGCTGGACGGCGTCGACCTCACCGTCCCCGGCGGCGTCACGGCCGCCGTCGTCGGGCGCTCCGGCGCCGGCAAGTCGGTCCTGGCCGCCGTGGCCGGCCGGCTGGAGGATCCGGACGGCGGCACCGTCCTGCTGGACGGCGTGCCGCTGCCCGAACTCGACCGGACGGAGCTGCGCCGCGAGGTCGGCTACGCCTTCGAACGCCCGGCGCTGTTCGGCGGCACCGTGGGCGGGGCCATCGCCTTCGGCGCCGGCGAGCCCCCGGAGGAGACCGTACGGTCCGCCGCCCGCACCGCGCGCGCGGACTCCTTCATCCGCCTGCTGCCCGCCGGCTACGCCACCCGGCTCGCCGACGCGCCGCTCTCCGGCGGCGAACTCCAACGCCTCGGACTGGCACGGGCGTTCGCCCACGCCGGCCGGCTGCTGGTGCTGGACGACGCCACCTCCAGCCTGGACAGCGTCACCGAGCTGGAGGTGGGCCGCGCCCTGACCCGGGACGTACGGGCCGGCACCCGCCTGCTCATCGCCCACCGGGTCTCCTCGGCGGCCCGCGCCGACCTGGTGGTCTGGCTGGAGAACGGCCGCGTCCGCGCCGTGGGGCCGCACGAGGTCCTGTGGGAACGCCCCGCGTACCGCGCGGTCTTCGCCGGCACCGGCACGGACGCCGACGCCGACGCCGAAGCGCTCGAGCCGCCCGGCCCGGCGGTCAGCGGTGCCCCGGGCCCCGGCCCCGGTGACCGGGGCCGGACGGGGGGCGCCCCGTGACCCGGCCCGGACGCACGGAGGACACCACGCCGGAGCGGCGCCCCGCATCCGCACCCGGGCCCGGGGCGGCCGCACGGCGCGAGAACCCTGGAGCACGGTGGGAGGACCCCGCCGCGGGGCGGGGCACCGCGACGGGACGCGACCGTGCCGGACCGGACCCGGCGGCACCGGACCGGCCGGGACCGGACCGGACCGGAGGGAACCGGCCCGGAGAGGACCCGGCACCGCGGCCCCGCTCCGGGGAGGACCGGGCCGGGCGGGGGGCGCTGCGGCGGATCCTGCCGCAGGCGCGCCGGTTCCTCGGGGCGCGGCTCCGCGTCCTCGCCGCGCTCGGCGGCTGGTCGCTGCTGGAGTCGGCGCACACCTTCCTCGGCGGCTACAGCGTGGCGCAGGCCCTCGACCGCGGCTTCCTCGCCGGGGACACCCGCACCGGACTCCTCTGGCTGGCCGTGGCCGCCACGGCCGTCGTCGTCGGAGGCTTCGCCAACCAGGGCGTGTTCCGCGGGCTGGCCGGCCTCGTCGAACCCCTGCGCGACGGGCTGCTGCGCCGGGTGGTGTCGGCCTCCCTGCGCGAGGCGGTCGCCGATCCGGCGCGGGCCGACAGCGCCGTCGTCTCCCGGATCACCCACCAGACGGAGACCGCCCGGGACAGTTTCGCGGGACTGGTGCTGGTGGCCCGCTCCTTCCTGTTCACCGCCGCCGGCGCCCTGCTCGGACTGGCCTCCCTCGCCCCCCAGCTGCTGCTCGTCGTCGGGCCGCCGCTGCTGCTGGGCCTGGCCCTGTTCCTCTCCACGCTGATCCCGATGGCCGCCCGGCAGCGCGACTACCTCCGCGCGGACGAGGCGCTCGCCGAGGAGTACGGGGCCGTCGCCGGGGGTGTCCGGGACATCGTGGCCTGCGGTGCCGAGGACCGTACGGCGGCACGGGCCGCGCGGCTCGCCGATGCCGAGGTGGGCGCCGCGCGGTCGCTCGCCCGGTGGGCCGCCGCGCGCACCCTGTCGCTCGGGGTGGCCGGGCAACTGCCCGTCCTGCTGCTGGTCTTCGCGACACCCTGGCTGCTGGACCGGGGAGTCACGGCCGGTGAACTGCTGGGCGCGCTGACCTACTTGACGCAGTCGCTGCTGCCCGCGCTGCACACCCTGATGACGGCGCTGGGCGCCGCGGGCACCCGGCTGCTGGTGATCCTGGACCGGCTCACCGGCGGCCACGACGGACCGCCGGGAGCGGAGACGCCGGGCCCGGGGGCGCCCGGCTCCGTCAAGGGCGGCGCCGCGGTGCCGCATCCGCACGCGTCCTCCTCGGCGGCGCCCCCCGCGCCGGGCGGACGACCGGACGTGGTCCTGAACGCCGTCCCGGACGCGGTCCCGGACGGCGGGCCGGAGCCGGGCGCGCCGGCCGTCGAACTCCGTTCGGTCACCTTCGCCTACGGCGCCGGGGCGCACCCCGTGCTGCGCGATCTGGACCTCACCGTCGGGGCGGGGGAGTGCCTGGCGGTGGTCGGGCCGAGCGGCATCGGCAAGTCCACCCTGACCGGCCTGGTCGCCGGGCTGCTGACCCCCGGCCGGGGGGAGGTCCGGGTGCTCGGCCGACCCGCCCGCTCGTGGCCGGCCGGGGAACCCGCGCGGCTGCGGGTCCTCATCCCCCAGCAGGCGTACGTCTTCACCGGCACCCTGCGGGAGAACCTGCTCTACCTCTGCCCGGACGGCGCCCCGCCGGAGGCGGTGACCGCGTCGGCGGAGGCGGTGGGCCTGACCGGGCTGGCGGACCGGCTCGGCGGTCTCGACGCCGTCGTCGACCCCGCCGTGCTGTCGCAGGGGGAGCGGCAGTTGATCGCCCTGGCCCGGGCGCATCTGTCCCCCGCCCCGGTGGTGCTGCTGGACGAGGCGACCTGTCATCTGGACCCGGTGGCCGAGGAGCGGGCCGAGCGCGCGTTCGCGGAGCGGCCGGGCACGGTCATCACGGTCGCGCACCGGATCAGCTCGGCCCGCCGGGCCGACCGGGTGCTGGTGATGGACGGGGTGCACGCGGTCTGCGGCAGTCACGACGAACTACTGGACCGCTCCGGCCTCTACCGCGATCTCGTGGGCCACTGGCAGACCGTGCGCGTCTGACGGTGCGCCCGGGGGACCCGGATAGCCCGCCGCCCGCCGACCCGGCCCCGTCGAGGCCGGGGCCGGGTCGGCGGCGGCCGGGGCAGGACTCAGACCCAGCCGGCGCTCTGCGATATACGAACGGCGTCGATGCGGTTTCTCGCACCGGTCTTGCGGATCACCGAGGCCATGTAGTTGCGCACGGTCCCGTTGCACAGATGCAGGCTCTTGGCGATCTCGGCGATCGGCGCGCCCTCGGCGGCCAGGGAGAGCACGCTCAGCTCGCGTGCCGTCAGCGGCATCTCGGCCGCCTGCATGAAGCCGAAAGCGAGCGATTCGTCCACGAATCGCTCGCCCTTGGACACCTTGCGGATGGCGTCCAGTAATCGCTGCGGGGTCGCGTTCTTGCTGACGTACCCCAGGGCGCTGGCGTCGAAGGCGCGGCGGAGCGCGCCCGGCCGTCCCGCGGTCACCAGGGCGAGCAGCGCGCTGCGGCGCCCGGACCGGAGCCCCTGGGCCTCCCGGCCCTCCGGTTCGGCGGCTTCCAGGACCGCGGAGAGCGACTCCGAGGCCGGGTTGTCGGCGTCGACCACGCAGACGTCCGGACGGGTGGCTTGCGCCCGCGCCGGGAACTTGTCCCAGGTCGCCGCCGTCACTTCCAAATCGTGCTCCCTCCCCAGCAGTGCGGCCAGCGCCGACCGCAGAAGCCCGATGTCGTGCACCAGAAGTACCCGGATCACTTGCCCGTCCCCTCCAGACTCGTGTGCACCGGTGGTCTCCCATGTGTCCGTCGGAACATCTGAACAGTTCAGTCGTCCAAGAGCGCGTTCCCACAACGCAGGCGAGGGAACGGCCGACACGGGACTTGGCATACGGACTTGCCCTACGTCCCGTGCTGTAGTCGGTTCAGCGGGCGTGTTCCGGAGCTTTTCCGGGGTTTCGCGCACCCCCCGCGTGCGCCGCCTCCGCGCCCCCCTGGCGCGCCTCTTCCGCGCTTCCCGGTGTCCCCGCCCTCCGCGGTGCTGTGAGGTCGATGAGCCGGCAGGCGGTCTCGATGTCGGTGCGCACCCTCTCCGTGGAGGAACGGCCCGCCAGCCAGGCCACGAGCGTCGCGTGCCAGGTGTGCTCGATGACGCGGACCGCCGAGAGCAGTTCGGGGCCCGGGGCGCCGGTCCGCCCCATGGCGTCCAGGATGATCGTGGTGGTCAGCCGGGACACGGCGGCCACCTCCTCGCTCACCGACCGGTCGGCGAAGGTCAGCGCCCGCACCATCGCGTCCGCCAGCAGCGGCTCGCGCCGCATCGCGCGGAAGGCGCGCAGCACCGTTTCGGCCACCCGGGCCGAGGGCGCCTCCGCGGTCACGGGTCTTCTCGCCGGTGTCTCGTACAGCCGCTGCAACTGGTCCCGCAGCGTGGCGACCAGCAGATGGATCTTGGACGGGAAGTAGCGGTAGAGGGTGCCGAGGGCGACCCCGGAGCTCTCCGCCACCTCGCGCATCTGCACGGCGTCGAAGCCGCCCCGGCTCGCGAGTTCGGCACTCGCACGCAGGATCGATCGACGACGGGCTTCCTGACGCTCCGTCAGACGCGATGGGGAGAGCTGTGACGCTGATTCCGTGGTCATATGTCCCGATCCGTGGCATCTCCGGTGTGCGCCGCCATCCGCAGGGGCACCTCACCGTGCCCGAGTGCTCACGGCGGGCGCAAGCTCAGGGCATGGCTCCGGAGGTGCGGAAAGGCCCGGCGGCGCGCCGACCGTGGTGCGAATCACCCGGCCCGGACCGGCGGTAAGGGCTACCTGCCGGTAGATTCGAAGCTCCTCC
This sequence comes from Streptomyces sp. MNU89, assembly GCF_020982505.1. NCBI lineage: Bacteria > Bacillati > Actinomycetota > Actinomycetes > Kitasatosporales > Streptomycetaceae > Streptomyces > Streptomyces sp. MNU89. The sequence goes on from NZ_JAJKLL010000001.1 coordinate 5,540,180, forward strand.
CACGGCGGACGACCACGGCGGGCGACCACGCGGACGGCCGGGCGGACAGCCGGGCGGGGTGACGGACGGGCGGCCGGGCGGCCGGCCAAGCTGAAACTTGTTCTAGATTGGCGCGAGCCGCTACGCTCCGGCAGAACTGAAGTGAGAAGGGGCCCGAAGAGTGACCGCTGAGGCCGCACCGGCAGCCGCATCGAGCCCCTCCGCCGGAACCCCCGGCCCCCTCGCGTCCGACGGCGGACGCCCACTGCGCATCGCCCTTCTCACCTACAAGGGCAACCCGTTCTGCGGCGGCCAGGGCGTCTACGTCCGGCACCTCTCCCGCGAACTTGCCGCGCTCGGCCACTCCGTCGAGGTCATCGGCTCCCAGCCCTACCCGGTCCTCGACGAGACCCCCGGCCCCGGCAAAGTGAGCCTCACGGAACTGCCCAGCCTCGACCTCTACCGGCAGCCCGACCCGTTCCGCACCCCGAAGCCCGGCGAGTACCGCGACTGGATAGACGCCCTGGAAGTGGCCACCATGTGGACCGGCGGCTTCCCCGAACCGCTCACCTTCAGCCTCCGTGCCCGCCGCCATCTCGCCGCCCGCCGGGGCGCGTTCGACGTCATCCACGACAACCAGACCCTCGGCTACGGCCTGCTCGGCGGCCCCGCCCGGCTCGGCGCCCCGCTCGTCACCACCGTCCACCACCCCATCACCGTGGACCGGCGGCTCGACCTCGACGCCGCCACCGGACCCCGGCGCCGCGCCTCCGTCCGCCGCTGGTACGGCTTCACCCGCATGCAGAAGCGCGTCGCCCGCCGGCTGCCGTCCGTGCTGACCGTCTCCGGCACCTCCCGCGACGAGATCGTGGAACACCTCGGCGTGCCCGGGGACCGCATCCACGTCGTCCACATCGGCGCCGACACCGAACTGTTCTCCCCGGACCCCTCCGTCCCCGAGATCCCCGGCCGGATCGTCACCACCTCCAGCGCCGACGTCCCCCTCAAGGGCCTGGTCCACCTCGTCGAGGCGCTCGCCAAGCTCCGCACCGAGCACCCCGGCGCCCACCTGGTCGTCGTCGGCAAGCGCGCCGAGGACGGGCCCGTCGCCGCCGCCATCGAACGCTACGGCCTCGCCGACGCCGTCGAGTTCGTCAAGGGCATCAGCGACACCGAACTGGCCGACCTCGTGCGCGGCGCCCAGATCGCCTGCGTGCCCTCCCTCTACGAGGGCTTCTCCCTGCCCGCCGCCGAGGCCATGGCCACCGGCACCCCGCTGGTCGCCACCACCGGCGGGGCCATCCCCGAGGTCGCTGGCGAGGACGGCGAGACCTGCCTGGCCGTACCGCCGGGCGACGCCGGAGCCCTCGCCGCAGCGCTCGGCCGGCTGCTCGACCCCCACGACGGCCCCGCGCTGCGCCGCCGCCTCGGCCACGCCGGCCGGGAACGCGTACTCTCCCGCTTCACCTGGGCCCGCGCCGCCCGCGGCACCGTCGAGCACTACCGGCGGGCCGTGGAGCGGCAGGGCGCCCTCCGTCCGGAGCCGCCGCCCCCACCGCCCTCCACCGGCCGTCCGCGCGGCTGACCGGACGCACCCCCGACCGAAAGAGGCAGACCCCGAGTGCTGACCGTCGACTTTTCCCGGTTTCCGCTGGCCGCGGGCGACCGCGTGCTCGATCTCGGCTGCGGCGCGGGCCGGCACGCCTTCGAGTGCTACCGGCGGGGCGCGCACGTCGTGGCGCTCGACCGCAACACCGAGGAGATCCGCGAGGTCGCCACCTGGTTCGCCGCCATGAAGGAGGCGGGCGAGGCCCCGGCCGGCGCCACCGCCACCGCCATGGAGGGCGACGCGCTGGCGCTGCCCTTCCCCGACGACAGCTTCGACGTCGTCATCATCTCCGAGGTGATGGAACACATCCCCGACGACAAGGGTGTGCTCGCCGAGATGGTCCGCGTCCTCCGGCCCGGCGGCCGGATCGCCGTGACCGTCCCCCGCTACGGGCCGGAGAAGGTCTGCTGGGCGCTCTCCGACGCGTACCACGAGGTCGAGGGCGGCCACATCCGCATCTACCGTGCCGGGGAACTGGTCCGCAGGATCCGCGAAGCCGGGCTGCGCCCCTACGGCAGCCACCATGCGCACGGGCTGCACTCGCCCTACTGGTGGCTGAAATGCGCCTTCGGAGTCGACAACGACAAGGCGCTGCCCGTCCGCGCGTACCACAAGCTGCTGGTCTGGGACATCATGAAGAAGCCGCTGCTCACCCGGGTCGCCGAACGCGCCCTCGACCCGCTGATCGGCAAGAGCTTCGTCGTCTACGCCACCAAGCCGCGGCTCCCGGACACCGGCCCGGTCGACGCGGCCTCCGACGGAACCGCCGAGGGCCGGGCGTGACCAGCCCCGGCCGTACCGAACGCCTGGTCCTGCCCGGGGTGCTCACCGCCGAGCAGGCCGCCGCCACCGTGGCCGGCATCCTCGCCCACCAGCGCGAGGACGGCGCCATCCCGTGGTTCCGCGGCCACCACCTCGACCCCTGGGACCACGTCGAGGCCGCCATGGCCCTCGACGCCGCGGGCGAACACGAGCGCGCCGAGGCCGCCTACCGCTGGCTGGCCGAACACCAGCTGCCGGACGGCTCCTGGTACGCGGCCTACGCCGATGGCGACCCGGCGGCACCCACCGACCGCGGCCGGGAGACCAACTTCGTCGCCTATGTCGCCGTGGGCGTCTGGCACCACTACCTCTCCACCGGCGACGACACCTTCCTCGACCGGATGTGGCCCACCGTCTACGCCGCCGTCGAGTTCGTCCTCACCCTCCAGCAGCCCGGCGGGCAGATCGGCTGGAAGCGCGAGGCCCCGGAGCGCGACGGCGACGCGGGGGCGGCCGTCACCGACGCGCTGCTCACCGGCTGCTCCTCCATCCACCAGGCGCTGCGCTGCGCCCTGGCCATCGCCGAGCAGCGCGAGGACCCGCAGCCCGACTGGGAGCTGGCGACCGGACTGCTCGCCCACGCCATCCGGCACCACCCGGAGCGCTTCCTGGACAAGTCCCGCTACTCCATGGACTGGTACTACCCGATCCTCGGCGGGGCGCTGACCGGCACCGCGGCCAAGGAGCGCATCGAGGAGGGCTGGGACGACTTCGTGGTCCCCGGACTCGGCGTCCGCTGCGTGCTGCCGAACCCGTGGGTCACCGGCGGTGAGAGCGCCGAACTGGCGCTCGCCCTCTGGGCCATGGGGGAGTCGGACCGCGCCGTGGACATCCTCCGCTGGATCGGCCATCTCCGGGACGGCGAGGGCATGTACTGGACGGGCTACGTCTACGAGGACGCCGCCTTCTGGCCGGAGGAGCAGACGACCTGGACGGCCGGCTCGGTGCTGCTGGCCGTGGCCGCCCTCGGGGGCGACGAGGCCACGACGGCCGTCTTCGGCGGCGAACGGCTGCCCGCCGGGCTGGACCCGGACTGCTGCTGAGGCGCAGCCGCTGCCGGGGCGGGAGCGGCCGCCGGGCCCGCATCCGGCCGGGGGTCAGGCCCCGCGCGGCATACGGGCCGCCAGGGCGTGCCCGATGGCGAGGTACACCACCGCCGGCAGCCCGTAGTTCAGCACCACGCGCAGCCAGTCGAGTTCCATCGTGAAGAGGTCGCGGGACCATCCGGCCAGCCAGTGGGCCGCGTTCTGGACGAAGTTCACCAGGTCGTTCGCCCGGTTCGCGTCGAGCAGATACATGATGATCCACAGGACCAGGATTCCCGCGGCCACATCAGCCACCAGCCGGATCGCCGCGGCCGCGGTACTGCCGCCTGAACGTCGGTAAGGGCTCATGCAGCGCGTATTGCCCCGTTCATGCCACGGAAACCCCTCCGGGGGCGCGAGTGGTACGGAGCACCCGGAACCGTCAAGTCCGGTACCGGGCGGGCGGGTCCGCCGGGGCTGCCGGGTTCACTGGGGCGGCCGGGCCCGCGGGGACGCCGGGTCCATCCGGCCCGTGACGTCCGCTACCGCTGTGCGGAGCATCCCGTGAACGTCCGCGGCCCCCGCTCTCCCGGACGTCCCGGTGACGGGACGGAACAGGGGAGCGGGGGCCGGGGAAACCACCGTGCCCGGCACCGTGCGGCACGAGGCGGTGCCGCCGTGAAGGGCCGTGCGGCGCCGGGATCAGCCGCGCTGGATGCCGGAGGTGTCCTGGAGGACGCCGCGCCGCCCGTCCTGGGTCTGCGCGACGAGCGCCTGACCGCGCTGCTCGACCGCCAGGTACCAGGTGCCGGGCGCCAGTTCGGCGATCGGCGTCGGGGAGCCGTCCTCCGCGTACAGCGGGCGGGCCACCGGCACCGCGAACCAGAACGGGGAGAAGTCGCCACCACCGTGCGGCGGCCGGCCGGTCTGCGGGCCGGGCGCCGGGGCCCCCGCCTGCGGCTGGCCGCCGTACGACGGCTGCTGCCCGCCGGGGCCGGGCTGTCCCGCCGGGCCCGGGTAGCCATAGCCCTGCGGCGGCGGCTGCTGGCCGCCCGGGTAGCCGTAGCCGCCCGGGGCCGGGGCGCCCGGTCCGGCCCCGGCGGGGTGGGGCCTGCGGCTTCGGGGCGCCCAGCAGGGACGCCTGGAGGGCGGGCACCCGGCTCGGCAGCAGGGCGCCGGCGGCCAGCGCGAGCGCGCCGAGCAGCGCGAGGATCGCGCCGATACCGACGCTCACGCCGTCCGGCGTCACGATGAGGCCCCAGACGGAGTTCCAGGCGGCGGCCAGCGCCAGCCCGGTGCCCCACTCGCCGAGGGACAGCCCGAGGACCTTGCGGCCCTGCGGCTGGAAACGGCCCGCGATCAGCAGACCGGTCGCGATCAGGCCGAGCAGGAAGACAGCGGGCAGGACCAGCATCAGCCGGTCGACGTCCCAGGCGCTGGGCAGGTCCTGCTTGGCCTGGTCGCAGAACTCGCCTTCGCAGTCCACGGAGTAGTAATTCAGGAACGAGGCGATGAACAGCAACACCGCTGCTCCGATCACCACGCCGTCGCCTCGAGTGAGGGAGCGGATGTTCACGTAAGGTCCTTCGTCGTCTCGTGAGTGTGGTTGCTGCCGCCGGTGCGCGGGTGGCCTGGCGCGGGGGTGGCCCCCCATCGTACGGACGGACAAATCGCCCTGTGGTGCGGGGTGTGACAGCGGGTCACCATGGCGTTCGCTTTCCCCGCTTTCCCGTTTCCTCCCCCGTTTCCCCGTTCGGCCCGGCTCTCCCCCTTCTCCAGGGCGGCCGGGGAGGGCCATGGGCGGTGCCGTTCACGTCGTCAGGAAGGACTCCACGCCGTCCGCGATCCCCCGGGCCGCGCGCCCGCGCCACCGTGCGCTGGTGAACTGTTCGGCGTCGCGCGCGTTCCGCATGTTGCCGCACTCGACGAACACCTTGGGGACCGTGGAGAGGTTGAGCCCGCCGAGGTCGGAGCGTACATCCAAGCCGGTGCCGCCGCCGAGGTAATCCGCGGGCCGGAAACCGGTCTCCCGGGCGTACGCGCCGGCGACGCGCTCGCCCAGTTCGCGGGAGGGCTTCGTGATCGCGGCGGTGTCCGCCCGGCCCTCCCGGACCCGGCCCGGGAGGATCACATGGAAGCCCCGGGCGCCGGCCGGGGCGCCGTCGGCGTGGACGGAGACGACGGCGTCGGCGCCCGCCTCGTTGCCGATCTCGGCGCGCTCGTCGATACAGGGCCCGTACGGGCGGTCGCCGTCCTGGGTCAGCACGACCTCGGCGCCGCGCTGTTCGAGCAGGGTGCGGATCCTGCGGGCGACATCGAGGGTGAACTCGGCCTCGGCGTATCCGGAGTCGGTGGCCGTCCCGGTGGTGTCGCACTCCTTGCGGTGGGTGCCGATGTCGACGGTGCGGGCGATCTCCCGGGTGTGCTCGCGGTTGCCGGGGTTGTGCCCGGGGTCGATGACGACGACCCGGCCGGCCAGTGGCCCGTCCCGGTCCCCGGTACCGCTGCCCGAGCCGTCACCCGCCGAGGGGTCCGGGGCCCCCGGCGCGGGCCCGGTCGGCGGCGCCGGGGAGACCCCGCCGTGCGGCCGTCCCGCCGCCGCGCCGCCCGCGGAACCGTCCCCGCCAGGGCCGCCGGCCGCCGGCTGCCAGACCAGCCAGCCGGCCACACCGGCGGTCCCGAGCACGGCCAGTCCGATCAGCGCACGGCGGCGGGCCCTGCGGGGCCGTGCGAAAGAGTTGCCGTTCGACACGTCGGCGATGCTATCGGCGGGGCTCAGCCCTCCGCGCCCGTACGGCGCAGCACGTGCAGGGAGCCGGTGGCCGACACCTCGGTGAAGTCCCCGGACTCCAGGGCGCGGCGGTAGATCCGGTACGGGGCCTGGCCGCCGTCGGCCGGATCGGCGAAGACGTCGTGGATGAGCAGCAGCCCGCCGGGCGCCAGATGCGGGGTCCAGCCCTCGTAGTCGGCGGTCGCGTGCTCGTCGGTGTGGCCCCCGTCGACGAAGACCAGCCCCAGCGGCCGGCCCCAGACCCGCGCCACCTGCGGCGAGCGGCCGACGACCGCGATGACGTGGTCCTCCAGCCCGGCCGCGTACAGGGTCCGGCGGAAGACGGGAAGGGTGTCCATCCGGCCCACCTCCGGGTCCACCAGGCCGGTGTCGTGGTACTCCCAGCCGGGCTGCTGCTCCTCGGAGCCGCGGTGGTGGTCCACGGTCACGGCGACGGTGCCGGCGTCCCGGGCGGCGGCGGCCAGCAGGATCGTGGACCGGCCGCAGTAGGTGCCGACCTCCAGCAGCGGCAGCCCGAGCCCGGCCGCCTCCACGGCGGCGGCGTACAGGGCGAGCCCTTCGTCGACGGGCATGAAGCCCTTGGCCGCCTCGAACGCGGCCAGCACCTCCGGGCGGGCCGGGCGGTCGTCGCCTGCTGGGGCTGGGGGCCATGGCTGTCCTTCTTGTCGCTTGTCGGTGGGCGGTCCGTGCGGCCGGCCGGGGGCGGGACGGACCGCGCGGCCCGGCCGCCGTTCCGGGCAGGGTCTCTCCTTCGGTACCGGGCGCCCGGCCGTCCGGGAGCGGCGGGCGGAGCCGGCGGAGAGCCCCATGCTGCCCGACGGCTCACGCCGGGAGGCGGGCGGGGGCGCCGTACGGGGAGCGGGCGGGGTCACTGCCCCGAGGCCGGCTCACCCGCCGTGTCCGGACCGGGCGCGGGCCGCGTTGCCCGGAGCCCCGTTCGGCCGGGACGACCGGGACGGGGTTGGCCGGGACGGTCCGGGGCGGGCCGCTCGTAGGGTGGGCCCGCCCGGGCGGTCCGGTGCGGGGCACGGAACCGGCGCCGGCGGCCGCCCCGTCACGGAACGCCGGCAGAGTGAGGAAGTGGTACGCCATGACCGCCGCCAACCCCCCGTCCGCGAACCCCGGTCCCGGAGGGAAGCCGGGGACGAACGGCTCCGCCGACCCGTCCGCAGCGGCCGCCCCGCTGCCCCGCCCGCCGTACCGCCGTTCCCGGCGCGGGGCCGCCGGGTCCTGGTGACGGGTGCCTCACGCGGACTCGGCCGGGCGCTGGCCCGGGTGTTCGCGGCGAACGGCGACCGGGTCGCCGTGCACTACGGGACGCGGCGCGCGGAGGCGGAGCGGACCCTCGCTGCTCTCGACGGGGACGGCCACGCGCTGCTGGGCGCCGATCTGGCCGACCCCGGCGCGGCGGCCGGGCTGGCCGACGCGGCCCGTGAGGCGCTGGGTGGCCTCGACGTCCTCGTCAACAACGCGGCCGTCAACACCCCGCACCCGCCCGCCTCCACCGGCTTCACCGCATGGGCGGAGGCGTGGCGCCGCCATGTGGACGTCAACCTGCTCGCCACCGCCCATGTCTCCCACAGCGCCGCGCGATGGATGATCGAGCAGGGCACGGGCGGACGGATCGTCAACATCGGATCCCGGGGAGCCTTCCGCGGCGAACCCGACCACCCGGCGTACGGGGCGACGAAGGCGGCGGTGCACGCGCTCGGCCAGTCCCTCGCGGTCGCGCTCGCCCCGTACGGCATCGCGGTCGCCTCGGTTGCGCCCGGGTTCATCGGCACGGAACGGGTCGCACACCGGCTGACCGGCCCGGAGGGCGCGGCCATCCTCGCCCAGAGCCCGTACGGCCGGGTCGCGGACCCGGACGAGATCGCGGCGGCGGTCCGCTGGCTGGCCTCTCCCGAGGCGGAATGGTCCTCGGGCACGGTGCTGGACCTCAACGGCGCCTCCTACCTGCGCACCTGAGGAGCCGGCCGGTCTGCGGACCCCAACGGCGGCCGGTGTGGTGAACCCGCCGGCCACGGACGACGCCGGCCGTCGCCGCGGCGGGGCCGGTGTGTCCGAGGCCCGCAGGCCCGTGCGGGGTCGGCTCGACGAGCTCGCGCTGCGAGCCGGAGAGTTCGGCCGGCGAGAACCGGGCACCGCCGGGCCGGCGTCCTCCCTCGCGACCACCCCCCCACGCACGGGAGAACGATCGTGACCGACAAGGATGTTGAGCGGACCGACGAGCGGGTCCGCCCCGTGGAGCCCTGGTGGGCGGGGACGGGAACGTGGGGGCTGTCGCACTGATCGTCGTGGGGGCGTCGCCGCGGCGTGGGTCTTCCTCGGCCTGCCCGGAACTTCGGACGAGGTGGCGCAGGGCTACCTCCAGGCCGCCAGGGTCATCGCCGTCGGCTCGGTGATCGCGGGATGCGCCCTGCTGGGCCGCCGCCGCGCCCGGGCCGGGGTGGGGGAAGCGAACGAGCGGGAAAGCCCCTGACGCCACTGGCTGCCGTTCCCGGAACCCGTCCGGCGGCCGTGTGACGGGCGGGTGCGGACGGCAGCAACGGGGCCCCGTGCTCCCCGGCGCCCGGCTCCGTGCCGGTGGCCGCCGGGACTCCGTCCCCGGACGCGGCTGTGGCCGCCGGGGTCGGCCGGCGGCCACAGCCGTACGGTTTCTGCCGGAAGGACCGGTCAGGCGTCGCGTTCCGGCGCCGGGCGGCGGTGCCTGCCGCGTGCGGGGGCCGTGGCGTCCTCGGACGCGGCAGGTCCCCGGTGCTTTCCCGAGCCGGAGGAGATCGGGACTGTTCCCGTGCGCGGGCGGGCCGCGATGGTCTCGGTCTGTGTTTCGGACATGTCGGTGGATCACCCCGTTGACTGACTGTGTGCTGTGTCCGGGGCCCGCGACCGCGACCACGGCATGAGGCGCCTGCCGGTCATGCCAAGTCCCCTGTGGCGCACCGGTCGTGGACGGACGCCGACCCCCACCGGAGTTTATCCCGGACCCCTGTCATGGACTCGCCCGGAGGTGCCGGGGACACGCCGTCGGCATCTCCCGCAGGGGGACCGGGCGCGGGACGGACGGGGTTCCGCCGGACGAGGACCCGGCAAGCTCCGGTGACAAGCCTGTTGACGGTGCGTCGGCGCCCGGTGCGCCGCCCCCTCCGCCGGTCGGCGGTGCCGGCCCACCCCGCGGCGGGCCGGCTGCTCCGGCCGGTGGTGCCCCCGGTGACGCGCCCGCTCCGGGCAGCGTGTCCGAAGCCCTCGCCGCGGCCGCCCGGAGGTCCCTCCGGGAGATCATCCGGAAGGCCATCCGGGGCACCCGGGCCGGGCGGAGGAGCGGTGCGGTGGCGGGCAGGGGCATCCGGCCCAGACCGCAGGGCACGTCCGCCGTGGCGTACGGCAGCCGGAGTTCGCCCTCCGCCGTCCACAGCCCGGTGCCCGGCAGCCAGCCCCGCGGCGCCGTGAGCAGGCGCAGCCGACGCTCGGAGGGCCGCCAGACGCCCACCCGGGGGCCGTCCGGGCCGTCGATCCGCAGGGCAACTCCGCAGTGCTCGGGCAGCAGCGTCTGGCCGGGCTGTACCGCGAAGGGGACCGGCGTGGTGCCGGCCGCCGAGGCCGCTCCGCCGGCCTCGTACAGCAGCGCACCGGGGAAGCGTGCCGGGCGGGCGCTGCCGAGCACGCCCCAGCCCAGCCGGTCGGGCCCCGGCGCGTTCGACCGCAGCAGCAGCAGACCGCTGTCCGGGTCGGCGAGCAGCAGCCGGTCGTCGCTGTCCTCCGTGATCCGGAGCAGCGGGCTCGTCTCGCCGCCGTGCCGCAGATGGACGGTGATCGTCTTGGTGCGGCCGTCCACCGTCCGGTCCAGGGCCAGCAGGTGGCCGTCGCGGTCGAGCCAGGCGCCGCCCGAGCAGTGGCCGGGGATCTCGGTGACGCGCTCCGGCCCGGCGGGTCCGCCGTGCACGCGCCACAGTTCCGTGGACCGCTCGCCGGGCGCCAGCGCGTAGGCGGTGACGCCGTCGGGCGCGGGCGGGAGCAGCCGCAGCCGCTCGCGGCCGACCGAGCCGGCGGGCTGCTCGCCCGTGACGGGGCCGGCCGGGTAGAGCAGCGCGAGGGCGTGCCGCCCCTCCAGGCGGCGCCGGATCAGCACCCGCCCGTCCGTCAGCGGCAGTACCTCGCTGCCCGGCTCCTCCGGGCGGACGCCGGGCAGCCGTACGGCGTAGGGCTCCGGGCCGTCCAGGGTCCACCGCTCCGCGAACAGGCCGCCGTCGGGGTCCGGCCGCAGCCGGGCGGCGTACGAGCCGTCCGCGGCGATGGTGAGCGCCGGGGCCTCCGCCGGGGTGGGGGCCGGGGTCTTGCCGGTGCCGTGTCATCGTCCACGGCGGTCTCCAGGACACAAGCCGTCATGCTCGGTCACCTCCGGTTACCGATACTGGGTTTCGTCCGCCGGAACGGCCCCATGGAGCCGGGGTGCTTCATGCGTACGGGTGGTGTTCCCCCGAACCGGCTGAGCGGAGGGGCACAGATGTGCTGCCGTCCCCGCCGGTTGCCCGGACACCGGCCGCCCGGGGCGGCGGGGCACCGGCGGGTCCGCCGGGGAGGGCCCGGGCAGGGGCCCGGGGCGGGTCTGCAGGGTCCGGGTGCGGGTAGCCTTTGCCCGTGCCCGCACTGTCTGAAGTCATCGCCGCGCTCGACGCCCTCTGGCCCCCGGAGCGGGCCGAGGAGTGGGACGCCGTCGGGACCGTCTGCGGAGATCCCGACGCACCCGTCCGGCGCGTGCTGTTCGCCGTCGACCCGGTGCAGGAGGTCGCCGACGAGGCCGTACGGCTCGGCGCCGATCTGCTCGTCACCCACCACCCGCTCTATCTGCGCGGGACGACGACGGTCGCGGCCACCAGCTTCAAAGGCCGCGTCGTGCACACCCTGATCCGCAACTCCGTGGCGCTGCACGTGGCCCACACCAACGCGGACCGCGCCGACCCCGGTGTCTCCGACGCCCTCGCCGGCGCGCTGGACCTGCGGATCACCGGCCCGCTCGTGCCCGATCCGTCCGACCCCGAGGGACGCCGCGGCCTCGGCCGGATCTGCGAACTCGACGAGCCGGAGACCCTCGCCGAGCTCGCCGGCCGCGCCGCCGCCCGGCTGCCCGCCACCGCGCAGGGCATCCGGGTCGCCGGCGAGCCGGGCCGCGTGATCCGCACCGTCGCGGTCTGCGGCGGCTCCGGCGACAGCCTGTTCGCCGACGTGCGGCGCGCGGGCGCCGACGCCTACCTCACCGCCGACCTGCGGCACCACCCGGCGTCCGAGGCGCGCGAACACGCCCTGCACTCCGGGCGCGGACCGGCGCTGCTGGACGCCGCGCACTGGGCCACCGAGTGGCCCTGGACCGAGCAGGCCGCCGCCCAGCTCGACGAGATCTCCGACCGCCACGGGTGGGACCTGCGCACCCACGTCTCCCGTACGGTCACCGACCCCTGGACCGCCCACGCGGCGTCCGCCGACCCCTCCACCGACATCCCGGGAGCCCCGAACTGAACGCCGAGCCCGCCGACCAGATCCGCCTTCTCGACGTCCAGGCCCTCGACGTCCGGCTCTCGCAGCTTGCGCACAAGCGCAGGACGCTGCCCGAGCACGCCGAGATCCAGACCCTCGAAGCCGACCTCGCGCAGCTGCGCGACCTGCTGGTCGCCGCCCAGACCGAGGAGAGCGACACCGCCCGCGAGCAGACCAAGGCGGAGCAGGACGTCGACCAGGTGCGCCAGCGCGCCGCCCGGGACCAGCAGCGGCTCGACTCCGGCGCCGTCACCTCGCCCAGGGACCTGGAGAACCTCCAACACGAGATCGTCTCGCTCGCCAAGCGCCAGGGCGACCTGGAGGACGTCGTCCTGGAGATCATGGAGCGCCGCGAGTCCGCGCAGGAGCGGGCCCGGGAACTGGCCGGGCGGGTCGAGTCCGTGGAGGCCAAGCTCACCGACGCCGCCACACGCCGGGACAACGCCGTGGCGGAGCTCGACCAGGAGGTCGCGAGCCTCACCAAGGAACGCGAGGTCGTCTCCGCCTCCGTACCGGCCGATCTGATGAAGCTCTACGAGAAGCTCCGCGTCCAGCAGGGCGGGGTCGGCGCGGCCCGGCTCCACCAGCGGCGCTGCGAGGGCTGCCGGCTGGAGCTCAACATCACCGAGGTCAACGACGTCCGCGCCGCGGCGCCCGACCAGGTGCTGCGCTGCGAGAACTGCGGCCGCATCCTGGTCCGTACGCCCGACTCGGGGCTGTAGACCCGATGAGCGGACCCAAGCGGCGCTTCATCGTCGAGGCCGACGGCGGCTCCCGGGGCAATCCGGGCCCCGCCGGCTACGGCGCGGTGGTCCTGGACGCGGCCACCGGCGAACCCCTCGCCGAGGCGGCCGAGTTCATCGGCACGGCGACCAACAACGTGGCCGAGTACCGGGGTCTGATCGCCGGACTGCGGGCCGCGCGCACCCTGGACCCGGACGCCGAGATCCAGGTGCGGATGGACTCCAAGCTCGTCGTCGAGCAGATGTCCGGCCGCTGGAAGATCAAGCACCCGGACATGCGGCCCCTGGCGGCCGAGGCCAAGACGATATTCCCCACCCCCGGGCAGGTCAGCTACACCTGGATCCCCCGGGAGAAGAACAAGCACGCCGACCGGCTCGCCAACGAGGCCATGGACGCGGGCAAGCGCGGCGAGCGCTGGAAGCCCTCTCTCTCCACGGCGGCCCTCGACGCCGGACCCCGGCCGGAGGCCGTCGCCGACTCCGCCGAACCCGAGGAACTGGAAGAACTGTCCGAACGGGCCGGGGCGCCCGCCCCGGCCGGGCGGGCCGCCGCACCCGCCGTCCCGCCGGTCGGCTGGGCGGCCCCGCCGACCTCGGCGCCCCCGCCACCTTCGTCCTGCTGCGGCACGGCGAGACCGCCCTCACCCCGGAGAAGCGCTTCTCCGGCAGCGGCGGCTCCGACCCCGGGCTGTCACCGGCCGGCCGCCGGCAGGCCGAGGCCACGGCGGCGGTCCTCGCCGCGCGCGGCACCGTCCAGGCGATCGTCAGCTCCCCGCTGCGGCGCTGCCGCGAGACGGCGGAGACCGTGGCCGCCCGGACGGGGCTCGACATCCGGGTCGACGAGGGCCTGCGCGAGACGGACTTCGGCGCCTGGGAGGGCCTGTCCTTCGCCGAGGTGCGCGACCGCTACCCGGACGACCTCGACGCCTGGCTCGCCTCACCCCGGGCCGAGCCCACGGGCGGCGGGGAGAGCTTTGAGACGGTCGCCCGCCGGGTGGCCCTCTCCCGCGACAAGCTCATCGCGCGCCACGCGGGCCGCACCGTCCTGCTCGTCACGCACGTCACACCGGTCAAGACCCTGGTCCGGCTGGCGCTGGGAGCACCCCCGGAATCGCTCTTCCGCATGGAACTGTCCCCGGCCTCCCTGTCCGTGGTGGCGTACTACGCCGACGGCAACGCCTCCCTGCGCCTGCTGAACGACACCGGCCACCTCCGCTGACCCGCACCGGGGCGGGCCCGCCCGGCTTCCCCCGGAGGCCCGCCTCGCTGCCGTCGGCCGGGCAGCGCCGGGCGGGGCCGGGTGGCGGTGCCCGTGCCGCTCAGTGCACGTCGGTGACGATCACGTCCAGAGCCCAGGGCCTGCCGGTCCTGCCCGCCTTCGGCGGCGGCTGCACTTCGACGGTGTGGCCCAGCTCGCGCAGCGCATCGGCCAGTTCGGCCGGGTGCGCGGGCTCCACGCCGGCGACCAGCAGATCCCGGACGATCCTGCCCTTGGTGGCCTTGTTGAAGTGACTCACCACGGAGCGCTTCTCCACCCCCTTCACGATCGTCGAGTGCAGCACCCGGACCGTGGCGGTCCGCTCCGCCACCGAGCCCCTCGGCTTCCAGGCCGTGGCGTACGCCGCCGAGCGGAGGTCCAGGACCAGGCCCTCACCGGCGACCTCCGGCAGCACCTCCGCCATCGGGCCGCGCCAGTACGCACCCAGCGCCCCCAGGCCTGGCAGCTTCACCCCCATCGAACAGCGGTAGGACGGGATCCGGTCGCCGGTCCGCAGCGCGCCCCAGAGCCCCGAGAACACCAGCAGGGTCCGCTCCGCCCGGGCCCGGGCGACGGCGTCCAGGGAGGCGAGATCCAGGGCGTCGTAGAGGACGCCGGTGTAGATCTCACCCGCCGGCCGGGTCCCGGCCGTCAGCAGAGCCGCGTTCTTCGCGACCTCGCCCCGCAGCCCTTCGCCGATCCCCAGGACGGTCCGGGCCTTCTCCTCGTCCGCCCCACACAGCTCCACCAGCTCGCGCAGCACCTCGCCGCGGGCCGCCGAGAGCCCCGGCAGCGACAGCGAGTCGAGGTCCAGGGGGCCCTCGGACCCGCCCTCGGCCTTACCTTCGGACGGCGGCAACAGCACGAGCACGGCGGAACTCCTCGCGGGGAATCACGGAAGCGGGGCGGATACGGATGGTCACGGAACCGGCCGGGTACGTCCGCAACGGAACGACCGGCTCCGATCCGAGCTTAGAACCCGTCCCGAACGCCTCCCGCCGGGCCCCCGGAGGCGGACGGCGGCCAAGCACCGGAGTCACCACGGGACCGGGCCGGCCACGGGACGCGGGACGTCCGGAGCGGTGCGGCCCGATGGAGAAGCCGGACCACACGCCCGGAGGTCAGCCCCCGGACGTCCGGCCGAGCCGGAAGGGCCCGGCCGCCCCGGGCCCGAACATCACCGGCAGTTGGTTGCCCGCCGGCACCAGCACGATCGGCTCCTCCCGGTACTCCCGGAGGAAACACTCCAGGGGCTCCCAGATCAGCGTCCGGTAGCCGGCCTCCGTCTGCTGCGGGGCGAACGAGAGGGACAAGGACTCGCCTTCGGACTCCCCGTCGGTCACGCTGACGGCCTCCACCGCGAGCCATTCCCCGCCGACCCACGCTTCGAGGCGTATGTAGTCCATGGCGCAAGCCTGCCTTGGGTCACCCTCCGTTCGCACCTTGGCCGGGGATCGGTTCGGCCTCGGTCGGGTCCCGGGCAGGACACACTGCCGGGACCGCCCCCCGGTCCCTCTGGTGTCTCCCTTCAGCCGGAGCCGGGGTCCGGAACCGGAGACCCGGCGGGCGGCGGGACCGGCGGCCGCTCCGGGGCCGCCGCCGCGCCCCGGGCGGGGATCACGGCCGGGCGTTCACCCTCCGTGGTGCCCCTGTGCCGGAGCGCGGCCACCGCCGCCCGTGGATCGTCCGCGTGGAACCGTATGAGCCGGGCCCGGAACGGCTTGCCGAAAGGCCGCACGGCCGTCACCGGCGCGGTCAGCTCGACCGTGACGGAGGTCTGGCTGTCCACGATCAGGTCCAGGTCACCGGCATCGCCGACCCGCAGCAGCCGGCCGTCCGTGTACCGCCGCTCGTAGCGGGCCGAGGCGATCAGCCCCGCCGGTATCCGCAGGTCGAAGAGCGCGCCGTAGCGGACACGGAGCGAGCCGTCCGCACCGACGACATGGGGACGGGTGACACAGGAGGCGTGCAGCCCCACCATCATCAGCACCCCGTACAGCCCCAGCACGAGCAGAACCGCGTGCACGACGGGCCAGGGGACGACTAGCGCCAGCACCACCGTCTCG
The DNA here is from genome assembly GCF_020982505.1 of Streptomyces sp. MNU89. Lineage (NCBI taxonomy): Bacteria > Bacillati > Actinomycetota > Actinomycetes > Kitasatosporales > Streptomycetaceae > Streptomyces > Streptomyces sp. MNU89. Next base: position 5,556,005 of record NZ_JAJKLL010000001.1, read on the forward strand.
ATGACGGTGGCGAGCGTCAGCAGGAACATCATCGGAGCCTGGCACCGGGCGTAACCGACGGCCCTGGCGCCCGGGCCCACTCCGTGTCTCCGCCGGGCCGCCCAGAGCGCCAGGCTCACCATCACCCGCGCCTCGTGCGCCATCAGCCGTCGCGCGAGCGGAGGCATTCCCTGCCGTACGGCCCGGTGCAGGGCGGGGCCGCGCTCCTCGCCGGCGCGACGGGCCCGCCGGTAACGGCGGGCGGTCACGACCACCCCCGCGGCGAGCGCCGTGAGAACCAGCGCTTCGACGGCGAGCACCACCGGCCACGGAAACCGCACCCCGGCGGCGAGGCACACCAGGACCGTCAACTCGCCCGCCACGACGGTGCCCGCACCCCACCGCCGCCACCGGGAGGCCCGGCCGCCGTCCGCTCCCGCCGCGGCCGGAGCCGCCGCTCCGCCCGTGCCGTCCCCGTTCATGTCTGCTCCTTCCGCTCGGTGAGAAGAGTCATCGCCCGGCGCAGCGCCGCCGTCCGGGCAGGGCCGAGACTGTCGAAGAGTGCGTCCAGGAAGCTCTCGGACGGTCCGCCGGCGGCTCCGCCCGCGCCCTCGTCCAGCGGTCCGTCCGCCGCCGTCAGCTCGGATATCGCCTCGCGCGGCAGACAGCCGGCCAGTGCCTGCGCGGCGAGCTCCACGCGGGGGTCCGTGGGATCGGCATCCGCCAGCTCGTCCAGCAGCGCGTACATTTCGTAGGCGCGCTCGGCCGCCTGTGGAGCCGTCGCCATCTCGCGGACGAGCCGCGACAGCCGGCGCCGTTCCTCCGGGCCGGAGCCGGTGGTTTCCAGGAGCGCCAGAACCTCCCGGTCCATGGCGGCCGTGCGCGGTTCCGGGCCCGGCAGGGCCGCGGACACCCGGGCCATCTCCTCGAACAGGGCGCCCAGCTCCGGGGAGACCGGCCCCTCCGGCGGCAGGCCGCCACCCTCTCGGGCCTGCCGCAGCAGCACCCCCAAACGCTCGCGCCGGGCGCGGATCGCCGCCTCCTGCCGCGCGAGATCGGCGTCCAGCTCCTCCAGCACCTCGCGCAGCTCCCGTCCCGCGTCGTCCGCGAGGACGTCCCGCACCTCGTCCAGGCCGAGCCCCAGCTCCGTCAGCCGCCGTATCCGCGCGAGCCGCACCGCGTCCCGCAGCTCGTAGACGCGGTAGCCGTTGGCGCGCCGCCCGGGCTCCGGCAGCAGGCCGAGATGGTGGTAGTGGCGCACGGTCCGGGTGGACACCCCGGCCAGCGCGGCAAGCTCTCCGATCCGCATGCCACCCATCCAAAACGTTGACGCTGCGACAAGGTCAAGCGCGGCTGGGTCCGGCCGGTCCGGCGCGGTGGCGATCGTGGCAACCCGGTGTTCGTGTGTGCCACGATCGGGGGAAGTAACCCCTTCGCGCAGGGATGCGGCCCCCTCCGCTCCCTACCGTGGCGGCGAGACAGGGAAGGTGCGTGACATGAGCGCGATGGCACATGAACACGAGCCGCTCACGCAGGAAGAAGTCCTGCTGGAGGGCTTCTTGGCCCTGGACACGCCGGAAGGCTTCCGGGCCGAGCTGATCGAGGGGGAGATCGTTGTGACGCCGCCGCCGGAGGGGGCCCATGAAGCGGACATCAGCCGGATCATCCGGCAGGTGGCGCGCCGCTCCGCGGTGGATATGGACGTGTCCGGCAACAAGGGCCTCATGGTCCCCCGCGCCGGACAGTGCGTAAAGAACCATGTCATCCCCGACCTGACCTTCGCCGAGGCCCGGGTGGGGCTGTTCGACGACGCGGAAGCGTGGATGCCCTGTGATGAGGTGGCCATGGTCGTCGAGGTGACCTCGACCCGCGCCGACCGCGACCGCACGACCAAGCGCCACTGCTATGCGCGGGGTGGTATCCCGCTGCACCTGCTGGTCGACCGTGAGAAGTGTTCCGTGACGCTCTTCAGCGAGCCGGGGGAGGGCGACTACCGGCAGGTGTGCACCGTGCCCTACGGCAAGGAGATCACCCTCCCCGCGCCCTTCTCCTTCGACCTCGAAACGGGCGACTTCGTCTGAGCGGTGCTTCGACTCCGCCCAACCGGCGCCGAGCACTCGCGGCCGTGCCACCGCACGGAGGACTCCCCCCGTGCCCGGCCGGTCCGGCGCGGTGGCGATCGTGGCAACCCGGCGTTCGCGTGTGCCACGATCGGGGGAAGTAACCCCTTCGTGCAGGGACGCGGCCCCCTCCGCTCCCTACCGTGGCGGCGAGACAGGGAAGGTGCGTGACATGAGCGCCATGGCGCATGAACACGAGCCGCTCACGCAGGAAGAACGCCTGCTGGAGGGCTTCTTGGCCCTGGACACGCCGGAAGGCTATCGGGCCGAGCTGATCGAGGGGGACATCGTTGTGACGCCGCCGCCCGACGGGGATCACGAGGAACACATCAGCTCCATCGCGGAGCAGGTGTACATCCGGTCGGCCACACCCATGCAGTTCTCGGGCAACAAAGGGCTGAAGATCCCGCGCAACTCCCTCAGCTTGAGGAACCACGTCATTCCGGACGGGACTTTCGCGCCCAAGGAGCTACGGCTCTTCCGGGGAGCCGAGCCGTGGATGCCCTGCCGGGGGGTGGCCATGGTGGTCGAGGTGACCTCGACGAACCCGGACCGTGATCGTGAGGCCAAGCGTCTCTGCTATGCGCTGGGAAGCATCCCGCTCTATCTGCTCGTCGATCGGCAGAAGGGCTCGGTGACGCTCTTCAGCGACCCGGAAGGCGGGGAGTACCGGAACACCTCCACGGTTCCCTACGGGAAGCCGATCACGCTCCCCGCGCCCTTCTCCTTCGACCTCGAAACGGGCGACTTCGTCTGAGCCGTGCTCCGGGCCGGTGCGGGACCGGGGGCGGGTCCCGATGAGTTCCGCACGGTCCGGCCGTCTGTCCTCCTGTGAAGCCCGCGACAGGAGGACGCCGATGCCCCGTTCCGATCCGTCACCGGCCGCGTCCTCCGGGGAGGGACCGCCGCCCGGAAGACCGCGCCCCGTGCCCGGCGGGCCACCGGGCACGGTCGTGCTGACGCTTCCCGGCACGGTCGCCCGCGGGGAGGTACCCGCGCTCTGTGCGCGGTTGCAGAGCCTCCTGGGGCGTGGTGAGGGGACCGGTGGCGCCCCCGGCCACGATGGGCCGTTCACGGTCGTCCTCTGCGACGCCGGTGCCGTCACCCGGCCCGATCTGGCGACCGTGGAAGCCCTGGCCCGGCTACGGCTCACCGCCCGGCGGCTCGGGTGCCGGTTACGGCTGCGGAACGCCGGGCCGGAGCTGCTGGCCCTCCTCCACCTCCTCGGTCTGGACGCCGTTCTCGGGGCCCGGGGCGCTGCCGTCGGGGCCGAGCCGCGGGGGCAGGCCGAAGAGGGGGAAGAGGTGCGGGGTGTCGAGGAAGGCGTTGAGCCCGGTGATGCGGCCGTCTGAGATCTCGATGACCTGGAGCGCCCAGGGCTCGTAGCCGTGGCCGTCGGCGGCGGGGCGGTACTGGCCGAAGGCGGGGCAGCCGTTGGCGGTGACCGGGAGCAGCCGGGAGCCGCGGCAGCCGATTCCGGTGCCCAGCATCCAGGCGCGGATCTCGGCGTGACCGCGCAGCCACAGCGGGTACGGCGGCATGGAGAGGCGTGCGTCCTCGTGGAGCAGGGCGGTGAGCGCGTCGAGGTCGTAGCGCTGGAAGGCGTCGACATAGCGCTCCAGCAGGGCGCGCTGTTCCCCGTCGAGGGGGCGGACCGTCTCGGTGGCGTCCGCCCCGGTCGCCTCGATGGTCGAACGGGCCCGCTGCAGGGCGCTGTTGACCGAGGCGACCGTGGTGTCCAGCAGCTCCGCGACCTCGCTGGCCTTCCAGGCCAGCACCTCCCGGAGGATCAGCACGGCCCGCTGCCGGGGCGGCAGATGCTGGAGCGCGGCCACGAAGGCCAGCCGGACCGTGTCCCGCGCCACCGCCACATCGGCCGGGTCACCGCCGGACTCCAGGACCCGGCCGTCGGGGGCCGGCTCGACCCAGGCGGTCTCCGGCAGGGCCTCGGGAAGCGGTGTGCTCGCGGGCTGGGGGGAGGAGAGGTCCATGGGTCGGGCGCGGCGGTTGTTCCCCTTCAGCAGATCCAGGCAGACGTTGGTGGCGATGCGGTAGAGCCAGGTACGGAGCGACGCGCGGCCCTCGAAGCGGCCGAGGCCCTTCCAGGCGCGGACCATGACCTCCTGGACGGCGTCCTCGGCGTCGAACGCCGAGCCCAGCATCCGGTAGCAGTAGCCGGTCAGCTCCACCCGGTGCCGCTCCAGTCGCTCCTCGGACCCGGGCCCGCCGGGCCCCGCCGTCTCACCCGCCGTCGCCGTACCGGCTTTTCCGTACGTTGCCACGAGATCACTCACCGGGACTCACCTCACATCGCACCCGGACACCGGACCGGCTTCTCCGGTCATGGGCACACAGTAGGAGGGGGGACTGACAACGCCCCCTCGCCGCACGGATCCGCGGGTGTCCGGCGCCCCGCCCGCGCGGCGCCGCCGCTGTTCACCGACGGGTAGCATGGCGGTACGGCGGACGAGCCGGCCGGGCGGTCGCGTCGGGGCCCTTCGGGGTCCCGCCGAGGAACGTCCGGGCTCCACAGGGCAGGGTGGTGGGTAACACCCACCCGGGGTGACCCGCGGGAAAGTGCCACAGAAAGCAGACCGCCGGGGCCGTGAGGCGCCCGGTAAGGGTGAAACGGTGGTGTAAGAGACCACCAGCGTCCGGGGTGACCCGGACGGCTCGGTAAACCCCACCCGGAGCAAGGTCAAGAGGGGCTGTCTCCGGACGGCCCTGCGCGGACGTTCGAGGGCTGCCCGCCCGAGTCCGCGGGTGGACCGCACGAGGCCGGCGGCAACGCCGGTCCCAGATGGATGGCCGCCTCCCCGCGGGCCGCAAGGCCCCCGGGAGACAGAACCCGGCGTACAGGCCGACTCGTCCGCCGCCTGTACTCGCCCCTCCCGCTCCTCCCCTCCGGCCGCGCGCCCGGGGCGGCCCGGGCGCGCGGCCTTCCCGCCGGCGCGAAACAGCCTCCGCGTCGGGTACCGGAATGAAGCGGATATAACGGGTGACTCGTGGTGCGCCGGTCGGAGGCCGGCGGGGTTTCCGGGCTGCCGGTGCCCCCGTGATCCCACGAGAGGTGATGATCGGAATGACGCTTCCCGTCCGCCACCGCACGGCCGCGCCGAGCTGGGGGCCGTTCCGCGAGTTCGAGGAGCTGTACGACCGGATGGGCCGGCTGCTCAGCGGTGGTTTCCCCCCGGCCGGTGAGCTCGCCGAGGGCGGCATGTGGTCGCCCCTGGCCGACATCGAGGAGAGCGACGACGGCTACACGGTGGACCTGGAGCTCCCCGGGGTCGGCAAGGACCAGATCATGATCGAGGCCATGGAGTCCCAGCTGATCGTCCGCGGGGAGGTCGAGGAGAAGGAGCGCAAGGGAGTGCTCCGGCAGCAGAGCCGCCGCTACGGACGGTTCGCCTACCGCTGGAGCCTGCCGGCGGACGCCGATACGGACAACATCACCGCGGAGCTGGCCGACGGCGTGCTCGTCGTGCGCATTCCGAAGGCCGAGAACGCCAAGCGGCGCCGCCGGGTGAAGATCAAGGGCTGACCGCCGAAACGGCGGCCCGTCCGGCCGGGCCCGTCCGCCGCCTTCTCCCGGCGCGGTGGACGGGCCCCGGCGTGCCCGGTCGCCCCGGACCCGGTTCTCTCACGTTCCGCTCGCCGCATGCTGCGCGAGGTGAACGCCGATTCCGTGATGTGGACCGGTGGTGGCCCTCTTTGCCCCGTTTCCTTTAGATGGACGCATCATTTCCGGTGCGGAGGGATCCATCCGTCATGAGCCAGCATGTGCACGTCCGCCTCACGAAGGACCTCGCTGTTTCCGAGCGTGGCGAACTCATCGAGGAGTCGTACTGCCGGTGCGGAGCGCAGTGGGCCCGGCTGCTCACCGTGGAGCGGGGCGAATCCGAGCAGTGACCGGTGGCCCGGCTCCGGCCGGCCGGCCCGGGGCGGGATGCCCGGCGGGCGCTTCCGCCCGTCGGCGCGCTGTGCCATATTGAGGCGTCCGCCGCCGTGCCGCGGGACCGGGAGGACGGGGTGGCTGCCCCGGCGAGGAAGAGGCGATGAGGGACGGTCTGCGCGTCGGTGAGATCTTCACCCACAGCTATGTCGTGCCGCCGGACAAGACAGTGCGGCATCTCTATCCCGAGTCCCCGGAATTCGCCGGATTCCCCGAGGTGTTCGCCACCGGATTCATGGTCGGGCTCATGGAGTGGACCTGCGTCCGGGCGCTGACGCCTCATCTCGAGCCCGGCGAGGGAAGCCTGGGCACGGAAATCTGCGTCACGCACACGGCCGCGACTCCGCCGGGGCTGACCGTCACCGTCACCGCCGAACTGCTCAGCGTGGAGAAACGGCGGATCCGCTGGCGGGTCACCGCACACGACGGCGTCGACGCCATCGGTTCCGGAACCCATGAACGCGCCGTGGTGACGCTCGACCGGTTCACGGCGGGTATGCGGGAGAAGCTGGCCCGGGACACAGCCGCCGGACCGGCCGTTTCCCCGTAACACCGGCTCCCCGGACCGGTTTTCGCCGGGGCGTTCCGGCCCGTACCGCGCCGCTGTGACGTCCCGCACACGGGGTGTGAACAACACGCACACATCTTTCCGTGCGCACACCCTGTCTTCTGTGCGCGATGCGCGGTTCACTCTGACCACGGGTCGCCGCCCCCGCCCAGCGGCCCGCCCCGCTCCGCCCCCGGTCGCACCTCCTCCCTCCGCGCGACGGGGCGGGGCCATGCCCGCTCCCGTACGCCGGGTGCCCCGCCCGTACGCCCGGCGCAGTCGGCGCGTACAGCCCCCGCACGCCCGGCCTCCCGCGTGCCCGGCTCCCGCACGCCCGGCCGTCCGGCCCCCCGCCTCGCAGCGCCCTCGGCGGACGTAATGCGGCCGATCGCCCCAGTCGGGGGCGAAGCTCATCCGGCGGCCATGTGGGCGTTGTGCACACGACAACGGTCCGCCGCTCCCCGCCGCCACTGTTCTTCCCGACACCAACCCACGTCAGGGGAGGGCCACATGACGTCCACGTTCCACGAGCGGGAACTCCGGGCCGCCGCCGCACACCTCGGCCGCCGCCGCTTTCTCACCGTGACCGGAGCCGCCGCCGCGCTCGCCTTCGCCACCAACCTGCCGGGCAGCTCCCAGGCCGCGGAGCTGGACGCCCGCCGGGCGCTCGCGGCCGATCCGTTCACCCTCGGAGTCGCGTCCGGCGATCCCCGGCCCGGTTCCGCCCTGCTGTGGACGCGGCTCGCCCCCGAGCCGTACACACCCGACGGCGGGATGCCGGAGGCCAGAGTCGAGGTCTCCTGGGAGGTGGCGCGCGACGAGCGGTTCACCCGGATCGTCCGGCGCGGCACGGCCACGGCCCATCCCGAGTACAACCACGCCCTGCACATCGAGGCGGACGGCCTCGAACCGGACCGGGTGTACTGGTACCGCTTCCGCGCCGGGGACCACGTCAGCCCGGCCGGCCGCACCCGCACCGCGCCCGCCGCCGGCGCCCGGATCACGGGTCTGAGGCTCGCCGCCGTCTCCTGCCAGGCCTACCACCAAGGCTACTTCACCGCCCTCGGGCACCTCGCGCGGGAGGACCTGGACGTCGTCTTCCACCTCGGCGACTACCTCTACGAGTACGCCGTGAACGCGGCGGGCGGCGCCCGCGCCTACACAGGCGACCGCACCCTGCCCGCCCACTTCAACCGGGAGACCGTCAGCCTCGACGACTACCGGATGCGCTACGGCCTCTACAAGTCCGACCCGGACCTGATCGCCGCCCACGCCGCCCATCCCTTCGTCGTCACCTGGGACGACCACGAGACCGAGAACAACTACGCCGACGACGTCCCCGAGAACGGCGTGCCGCCGGAGGAGTTCCTGATCCGCCGCGCCGCCGCCTACCGCGCGTACTGGGAGAACCTTCCGCTGCGCGCCCCGCAGCGCCCGCACGGCGCGGACATGCGGCTGTACCGGCGGCTGACGTTCGGCGGACTGGCCCAGTTCGACATCCTCGACACCCGCCAGTACCGCTCCGACCAGGCCTACGGAGACGGCTGGAAGACCCCCGGGCCCGAGTCCGAGGACCCCTCGCGCACCCTCACCGGCTCCGCCCAGGAGCGCTGGCTGCTGAGCGGCTGGCGCGCCTCGCGGGCCCGCTGGAACGTCGTGCCGCAGCAGGTCACCTTCTCCCGGCGGCGCAGCAACTCCACCGACGACTACACGGTCAGCATGGACGCCTGGGACGGTTACCCCGCCTCCCGCGAACGCGTGCTGGCCGGGGCGGAGTCGGCCGGGGTGGAGAACCTCGTCGTCCTCACCGGTGACGTGCACGTCGGCTACGCGTTCGACATCAAGCGGGACTTCGACCGCCCCGAGTCCCGCACGGTCGGCACCGAGTTCGTGGCCACCTCCGTCAGCAGCGGCGGCGACGGAGCGGACCAGCCGGCCAACTACCGGCGCTACATGGACGCCAACCCGCACATGCGCTTCTACAACGGGCGGCGCGGTTACGTCACCGTCACGCTGGACGAGGAGAAGGCCCGTGCGGACTTCCGCACGCTCCCCGCGGTGACGACCCCGGGGGCGCCGATCGCCACGGCGGCGTCCTTCGTCACCGAGGCCGGCGCCCCGGGCCTCCGGGAGGCCTGACGGCCCCGGCCGCGGCCCCGTCCCGCCGGCTCCCGGGCGGGACGGGGCCGCCGCGGGGCCCGGCGACCGGACCCCGTCAACCCCCTGCCGACTCCGCCCCGTTCACTCCTCGCCGGGGTAGCGGACGCCGATTCGCTCGCGCACCGCGTCCAGCGTGCGCATCACGGCCAGCGTCCCGTCCAGCGGCACCAGCGGCGACTCCTTCTCGCCCGCCCGCAGACACCGCATGACCTCGGCCGCCTCGTGCTGCATCCCGCTGTGTTCACTCAGCACGGTGATCTCCTCCGGCTCGCGGCCGGGCCGGTGCAGCACGCACAGCCGTGGATCGAAGAAGCCGCGCGGGAACTCGATCCGCCCGGCCGTTCCCGTCACGGCGGCCGTCATCGGGGTGTCCGCAGTGATCGAACAGCTCAGCATCCCCACCGCGCCCGAGTCCCAGCCCAGCAGGATGCCGGTGTTGGAGTCCACGCCCTCCGGGGTGAGCTGCGCCCGCGCCTGGACGTCGTCCGGCTCGCCCAGCAGGAGCTGCACGAACGCCACCGGATAGACGCCGAGATCGAGGAGCGCGCCGCCGCCCTGCGCCGGGTCGCGCAGCCGGTGGCCCGCGTCGAACGGGCCGGTGATGCCGAAGTCGGCGTGGACCGCCCGAACCTCCCCGATGGCGCCGTCCCGCACCAGCCGCAGCATCTCCAGCACCACGGGATTGCAGTAGGTCCACATGGCCTCCATCAGGAAGCGGCCGCGGGAACGGGCCAGATCCACCAGCTCCGCGGCCTCGGCCGCGTTCAGCGTGAACGGCTTCTCGCAGAGCACCGCGCGCCCCGCCTCCAGGCAGAGCCCGGCCGCCGCCCGGTGCGCGGCGTGCGGCGTCGCCACGTACACCACGTCCACCTCGGCGTCCCCGGCGAGCTCGGCCCAACTGCCGTACGCCCGCGGGATGCCGAAGCGCTCGGCGAAGGCCTCGGCCGGGCCCGCGCTGCGGGAGGCCACGGCGGTGATCTCCGCGTCCGGCAGCCTCCGTACCTGCTCGGTGAAGGTGGAAGCGATCCCACCCGTTGCCAGAATGCCCCACTTGATCTGATCCATGACCATCCCCGCCTGATATCGGCCGCACTGATGCTGAGAGGATATGGGAGCGATTTCAACAGCGATGGAGAGGCTTATGCGGAAGAGCGGCCCGGCCGGTGACCGGCGGATCCCCCGGCAGCGGTCCCGTCCCGCCCGCGGCGCCGGGAGCGCCCGCGGCGCGGCGGCGGCCGGACAGCGGCGTACGAGTCTGCTGGTCACCCTGATCCTCGGCGGAATGACCGCTGTGCCGCCGCTCTCCATGGACATGTACCTCCCGGCGCTGCCCGAGGTCGGCCGCTCCCTCGGCAGCTCCGCGGCGACGGTCCAGCTGACCCTCACCGCCTGCCTCACCGGCCTGGCGCTCGGCCAGCTCGTCATCGGGCCGATGAGCGACCGCTGGGGGCGCCGCCGCCCGCTGCTCGCCGGCATGGTGGTCTATGTGATCGCCACCGCCCTCTGCGCGCTGGCCCCCGGCTCCGGGGTGCTCATCGCCCTGCGGCTGGTGCAGGGGCTGGCCGGCTCGGCGGGCATCGTGATAGCCCGCGCCGTGGTGCGCGACCTGTACGACGGCAACGCGATGGCCCGCTTCTTCTCCACCCTGATGCTGATCTCCGGGGTCGCCCCGATCATCGCCCCCGTGGTCGGCGGCCAGGTGCTGCGGATCACCGACTGGCGCGGCGTGTTCGTCGTCCTCACCCTGATCGGTGCCGCGATCACCTTCGCCGTCTGGCGGTGGCTGGGCGAGACCCTGCCGCCGGAGCAGCGGCACGGCGGCGCGGCCCTCGGCGGCACCCTCCGCACGATGCGCGGGCTCCTCGCCGACCGGGTCTTCACCGGCTACATGCTCACCAGCAGCTTCGCCTTCGCCGCCCTCTTCGCCTACGTCGCCGCCTCCGCCTTCGTGGTCCAGGAGATCTACGGCGCCACTCCGCAGATGTTCAGCCTGCTGTTCGGGATCAACTCCGTCGGCCTGATCGGCGTCAGCCAGATCAACGGCAGGATCCTCGTCGGACGCGTCAGCCTGGACAAGGCGCTCGCCTTCGGCCTCACCGTGATCACGGCGGCCGCCACCGCCCTGCTGCTCATGACGAGCGGGGTGTTCGGGGCGGTGGGGCTGGTGCCGGTGGCGTCCGCGCTGTTCGTGCTGATGTCCGCCATGGGCCTGGCGATGCCCAACACCAACGCCCAGGCGCTGATGCGTACCCGGCACGCCGCCGGTTCCGCCTCCGCGCTGCTGGGCACCAGCACCTTCCTCGCCGGGGCCGTGGCCTCGCCGCTGGTCGGCATCGCCGGCGAGGACACGGCCGTGCCGATGGCGGTGGTGCAGCTGGTCTGCGCGCTGGCGGCCGTCATGTCCTTCCTGCTGCTGTGCCGCCCGTGGCAGCGCCGGGAGACGCCGCCGCCGACGGAGGTCGTGGCCGAGCCGCAGCGCCGGGAGGGCACGGAGCGCCGGGAGGGAGCGGAGAGCTGAGCCACACCTCGGACTGCGGCCCGGCGGCCCGGCGGCCCGGACGAGGCCGGGCTGGACCGCGCCACCGACACCCTCCTCGTGCTGCCGGCGAACGCCATCCACCCGCGCCGCCGCCCCGCGGACCACGGTCCCCGCGCGGTGCGCGACGCGGGGCGGCCGGGGAGGGCGGAAGGTGAGCCGGGGAGGAGGCACGGGCCGCCCCATCCGCGTCCGCCCGTCCGCCTCCTCCCGCGCCCGGCCGCCGTGGTCCCGGCGGTCCATCCGACCACCTAAAATCGGCCGAATGTACGCCTCTCCCTCCCGCCCGGCCGAGGCCGCCTCCGTCGGCGACGGTCTGCGGGCCGGGCTCGCGCAGCTGCTCGACGGGCTGCCGCCCCGGCAGGCCGCACGGGCCGTCGAACGGCTGATCGCCACCTACCGCGGACGCACCCCCACCGACGCCCCGGTGCTCCGCGACCGGTCGGACGTCACCGCGTACGCCGCGTACCGGATGCCCGCGACCTTCGAGGCCGTGAACTCCGCGCTCGCCGCCTTCCGCGCGAGCGTCCCCGGCTGGGAACCGGAGAGCCACACCGACATCGGCGGCGGCACCGGTGCCGCGGTCTGGGCGGCCGAGGCCAACTGGCCCGGCGGGAACCGCCGCACCACCGTGCTCGACTGGGCGGAGCCCGCCCTCGCCCTCGGCCGCGAACTGGCCGTGTCCGCCGGCCCTGCCGGGCTGCGCGCGGCGGAGTGGCGGCGCGCGGTCATCGGTGACGGGCTGCGGCTGCCGGAGACCGGCCTGGTCACGGTCTCGTACGTGCTGGGGGAGCTGACCGGCGCGGACCGCGCGGCGGTGATCGGCGAGGCGGCCCGCGCGGCGCGGACCGTGGTCCTCGTCGAACCGGGCACCCCGGAGGGCTATCTCCGGCTGCGCGAGGCCCGGGAGCGGCTCACCGCGGCCGGGCTGCGGATCGCCGCGCCCTGCCCGCACAGCGCGGCCTGCCCGATGGAGCCGGGCCGGGACTGGTGCCACTTCGCGGCCCGGGTCGGCCGGTCCGCGCTGCACCGCCGGATCAAGGGCGGCTCCCTGCCGTACGAGGACGAGAAGTTCGCCTATGTGGCGGCCACCCGCCTCCCGGCGCCGGCACCGGACGCGGATACGGACGGGGAGGCGCCTGCCGGTCCGGCCGTCCCGCGCGTCGTGCGCCACCCGCAGATCCGCAAGGGGCAGGTGCTGCTGGACCTGTGCACACCGGAGGGCACCCTGCGCCGGCAGACGGTCACCAAGCGGCACGGCGCCGACTACCGCCGGGCGCGCGACACCGTCTGGGGCGACACCTGGCCCCCGCCGCCCGCCGCTCCCGGGGCGGACTGACGGGCCGGCCGCCCGAGGCGGTTCAGGGTGAAATATGCCGCCTCGCCCGACTGCTAGATTCTCGCCATGGCCGAACCTCGCAGCCCGCAGACCTCCCGCCGCAGCGAACGCTCCCGCCGCGCCATTCTCGACGCCGCTCTCGAACTGGTCGCCGAGACCGGGTTCGGCAAACTCACCATCGAGGCCATCGCGGCCCGTGCGGGCGTCGGCAAGCAGACGATCTACCGCTGGTGGCCGTCCAAGGCGGCGGTGCTGTTCGACTCCTTCCTCGCCCTCGGTGAGGACGCGGGCGGGATCGCCCTCCCCGACACGGGCGATCTGGAGGCCGACCTCAAGCAGGTCATGCGGGCCACGGTCGACGAGCTCAACGACCCCCGCTACGACCTGCCGAGCCGGGCGCTCGCCGCCGAGAGCCAGAACGACCCGGTGCTGGCGGCCGAGTTGACGGCCAAGGTGCTCGAACCGCAGCTCGCCGCCTACGAGGAGCGGCTGCGCAGCGCCCGGCGGGCCGGCGACATCGCGGAGGGCACGGATCTGCGGGTGGCGCTGGAACTGCTCGTCGGGCCGCTGCACCACCGCTGGATGCTGCGGACCCGTCCGCTGACCCACGCTTTCGCGGACACCGTCGTCGAAATGGTGCTGCGCTCGCTCGCTCCCCCCGCGCGCTGACGGAACGGCCGCCCCGTGCCGCCACCGGGGACCGGGCGGGGCAGCCGTGGCGGGGAGAGGCCGCGGGAAGACGCGGGCCCGGCCGCCGGCCCTGTGAGCATGAAGACAGTGGAGGCGCGGAATATCCGGACATCAGTGCCCATGGCAAGCCACAAGGCGGGTAACGGCGGGTACCCCGGATGTGAACACCGGCCACCTCGGGCCCCGGAAGGTGGCAGCATTGACCGGGCAACGGTCGAAGTTAGGGGAGCGATGGAACGCGAAAAAGGGTTCTCCCAGTGGCTGCGCCGCCGCCCGCGAGGTGGGGCGCGGGGCCGTACGGCCGCCGAGGCGGCGGCCGCGGACCGTGAGAACCTGCTGCTGGCGGCCGTGGCCGCGGGCTTTCCCCTGGCGGAGGCCGCCCACCCCGAGGGGTACGGCTGCTCCTGCGACCGGATCGGCTGCCCCACACCCGGCCGGCACCCCGTCTCCTTCGCCTGGCAGACCCAGGCGACCACCGATGCCGAGAAGATCCGCAAGCTGCTGCACGACCGTCCGCAGGCCAACTTCATCACGGCCACCGGCATCGACCACGATGTGCTGGACGTCCCCGCCGAGGCCGGGCTCCAGGCCCTGGAGCGGCTGGAGGCCGAGGGGGTGGAGGTCGGCCCGGTCGCGGAGAGCGGCGACGGCGGCCCGCTCGGCCGGGTGCTCTTCTTCACGGCCACCCGCGGCAAGCCCGAGGACGAGGACGAGTGGTGGCCCTGCGAGCTGGACTGCCACCCCGAGACCATGGACGAGCATCCCGGACTGCGCTGGCACTGCCGGGGCAGCTATGTGCTCGTACCGCCCGCCGCGCTGCCCGCGGGGGGTTCGGTGCGCTGGCTGCGCGGGCCGGAGCGGCCGCTGCCCGATCCGCTGACGCTGCTGGAGGCGCTGACGGACGCCTGCGCCCAGTACGCGGACGGGGCGGGCGCGGGCCAGGAGGCCCCGGCCTGGCCGATGGGCCGCTGACCGGCACAGGCGCGGGCACCGGCACAGCCGCAGGCACCGGCTCGTGGGGCGGGTGCCTGCGCGCGGCGGTCAGCCGCCGCGGGCCGCGGTCAGGCCCTCCAGCCGGTTGAGGAAGACGACCTTCCCGGCGTCCCCCTTCGGCGGAATGCTCACCGCCGACTGCGATATCCGCACCAGGGTGAGGCTCTTCTCGGCCTTCCCGGTCAGCAGGGCGTTGGCCTTCTGATCGTTGATCTTGTTGATGGTGAAGCCCTCGGCCATCGTCTGCTTCTGCGTGTGGTGCGCGGCGAAGAAGGCGAGCGCCCCGCCGTCCTCCGTGCGGAGGGCCACGGTGCGGTACTGCGGCGGCCGGGCCGGCTGGTCGGCGAACTGGGTCCAGTACTTGGGGGTCTTGCTCTCCCGCTTGCGGTACGCCAGTTGGGCGGAGGTGGCGTAGCCGTCGGCGAAGAGCTCCCCCTCGCCCGAGCCGAGATAGTCGGTGTACGTCTTGCTGATCTTCGCCGGGTCCGTGAGCAGGGCGGAGCCGCGGCCGCCGGTCACCGGCTCGGCGTAGCCGTCCTCGTCGACCGCGAACTCCGGCACCTCGTCCCGGCTGAGGATCGACAGATACGCGGCCTTCCACGGATCGTCGAGAGCGCTCCGGGTGAAGACGAGGAGCCAGCGGTTGTCGTCGCGGTTGCTGTCGGTGTCGGCGACGAAGAACTTCGGCCAGCCGGCCTGCCGGGGGATGGCGAAGCGCGCGTCGGTCAGCTTGAGCGGCGGGTAGTCGGGCAGGCCGTCCGGGTTCTTCACCCGGCGGGCCTTGAGGTCGGCCTCTCCCATGGTCTGGAGCGCGCCGGTCTCCACCCGGGCACCGAGGGCCGGGTCGAGCTCGCGGTTGGCCCGGTTGTAGCCGTCGGTGAACCGCTCGAGCGCCTTGGCGGCCTCGGCCTTCGTCACGGCCGGTACCACCGCGCGTTCGCCGTGCACCGTCACGCAACCCGTCAGCGTCAGCAGTGCTGTGGCCGACAGGACCGCCGTCACCTGCGGCAACCTGCGTCTCATGGGGCTCGATGCTCCTTCGGACTGCTCGATTCGGCGCAACCCTACCGGGCGGGGGACCGGCGCCGGGGCCGGATCCGCGTCCGGTGCCCCGCGGACCGCGGTCCGTGGACGCACGGGCAACCGGTGAAACGCGCCGCGCCGGTGGAAAGTTCACTCTGCGTTCTGCGTTCCGCCGCCCGGTGACGGGGCGGGCGGCGGGCGCCCCGTACGGCGGGAGAGGCCGGGGGCGCCGGCCCTTCGGGTACGGCGGGTGGTTGTCTGTGGTGCGTGTCATCAGACCTTCTTTCGAGGGGGCCACCGGCTTCAGCCGGTGGGGGAATCGAACCCTTGGGCCGGAGCCGCGGCACAGTTCCAGGACGTCGGTCCGCCATGGGGACCAGTCGGCGCAGTTGAGGGAGATCCGGGCGTTCGATCCGGAGCGTCAGGGGCGGTGGTCCTTCTCCAGTCAGCAGGCGACCCTGCGTCGCCCGGACCGGGCCTTCCAGGCTTTCTTCCGGCGGGTGAAGGCCGGTGGCACACCCGGATACCCACGGTTCAAAGGGGTCGGGCATTTCGACACCGTGACCTTCCCGAAGGCCGGGGACGGCTGCCGGTGGGACTCCGCCCCCCCACGACGCGCAGACGCGTGCCCGCCTGCAGGGTGTCGGGCATGTCCGGGTCCACCGGCACCGGAGTGTGAAGGGCCGGGTGAAGACGGTCGGCGTGAAGCGGGATGGCCGCCGCTGGTATGTGATTCTGGCCTGTGACGAGGTGCCCGCCGAGCCGCTGCCCCCGACCGGCAGCAGGGTGGGTATCGACCTGGGCACGGTCCACTTCCTCACCGACTCCGACGGCCACCACGTCGCCAACCCCGGGTTTCTCGACGAGGTGGCCGGGGAGCTGGCCGCAGCGCAGCACCACCTGGCGACGTTCCCCCGACGCACGCGGCGTCGTACGAAGAAGCATCGTGCCGCGGCCCGCAAGGTCGCGAAGCTGCACGCGAAGATCCGCGGCGGCGTCTGGATTATCACCACAAGCAGGCCCTCGCCGTGGTCCGGAAGCATGATGTGATCGGGGTCGAGCGGCTGATCCCGGTGGACGCCCGCAATACGTCCCGCACTTGTCCTCCGGATATCGGCGGATGCGGGCACGCGGCGAAGGAGAACCGGGTCACCCAGGCGAAGTTCGCGTGCGTAAACTGCGGCTTGGTGGCACACGCTGACCACGTTGGCGCGCTCAACGTCAAACACAGGGCCGGGCTGGTCCTCTGCGCCGGTGCCCAGCCACCGACACAGGAAGCCCGCGACTTCAGTCGCGGGTGGAGTCACCATGCACCGTGGGTGACCGCCCACCAAGGGTGTGCTCTCGTCTGGGGGGATGATGGCCGGGACTGCGGAGTCGGGGTACGCGGCGGCGCTGCGTGAGCTGCGCGGGGCGCAGAAGACGGCGAAGGGGGTGTCGCTCTACTCCCGTTACGTCAATCGCCCCGCCGGGCGGATCCTCGCCGCGGCGGCGTACCGGGCCGGGCTGACGCCGAATCAGGTGACGCTGATCAGCGGGGCGTTCAGCTTCGCGGGGGTGGTGGCGCTCGCGCTCGTCCGGCCATCCTGGGGGCTGGCCGCTGCCGTCTGGGCGGCTCTGGTGGTGGGATTCGCGCTCGACTCGGCGGACGGCCAGCTGGCCCGGCTGCGCAAGGAGAGCAGCCCGGCGGGGGAGTGGCTCGACCATGTGGTGGACGCGGCGAAGATCGCCGCGCTGCACGCCGCCGTGCTGATCTCCTTCCACCGGTTCTTCGATCTGCCCGGGCCGGGCTGGCTGCTGGTGCCGCTGGGCTTCCAGTCCGCCGCCCTGCTGATCTTCACGGGCGGGCTGCTGGCCGACAAGCTCAAGCCGAGGGGCGCGACGCCGGCCGGCGCTCCGGCTCCGCCCCCCTCGCGGCTGCGGGCGGTGGCGCTGCTGCCGGTGGACTACGGCGTCTTCTGCGCGGTGTTCCTGCTGCTCGGCAGCGAGACGGTGTTCCTGGCCGCCTATACCGCCCTGTTCGTCGTGCACGCGCTCTTCCTGGTGGCCTTCATGGCGAAGTGGTTCCGGGAGCTGACCGCGATACGCCCGGTGTGACGGGCTGCGCCAGGGTGTCGAGGGCGCGCCGCAGCTGGGTGCTGGAGGTGTGGACGGTGTACGGGAAGTAGACGACCTCCACGCCCACGGTCGCGAAGTCCCGTTCGAGCTGGTCGCCCTTGGGTGTGCCGCGCCAGTCGTCGCCCTTGAAGATCTTGTCGAAGCGGACCTGCTGCCAGGTCTCCAGCTTGTCCGGCACGGTCTCGACGAACGCGGCGTCGACGAAGCGGATGGAGCGGATGATCTCCAGCCGCTCCACCAGCGGGACCACGGGCGTCCGGCCTTTGGCCAGTTCCGCCATCTCGTCCGAGACCACTCCTGCGATGAGATAGTCACATCGGGCCCGTGCGTGTCTCAGGATGTTGAGGTGACCCACGTGGAACAGATCGTAGACGCCCGGTGCATAACCGACGGTGTGCGTCATGCGGTGGTACCCCCCTTCACGGCGCGCTCCCCAGCGCGCCGCTGTCGACGATAGCCGGATGCGGGGGTCCTTCACGGTCGGATTGCGAAAGGCCAACTAACAGAGAAGAAAGACAAGTTGCAGTAATGAACGGCTAGGGTTGCTGCCATTCGACTCCGGGGGGAGGAGCGCGCCATGCCGGAGACCGGTACGGCCGCGGCGAGACGGGTTCTGCTCGTCTCCACCAACTACGCGCCAGAGCAGGCCGGAATAGGGCCGTACGCCACGCAGATCGCCGAACACTGGGCCGCCGGCGGGCGGATCGAGACCCATGTCCTCGCGGGCATCCCGCACTACCCCGCCTGGCGGGCCGATCCGGCGTACCGCGGCGTCTGGCGCCGCGAGGAGACCCGCGCCGGCGTGCGGGTCCACCGCCGCCGGCACACCGTGCCGCCCCGGCAGACCGCCGTGCGCCGGGCCCTGTACGAGGCGTCCATACTCGCCGGGGGACTGCTCGCACCGCCCCGGATGGGCCGGCCCGACGCCGTGGTCGCCCAGCTGCCGAGCCTCGCCGGCGGCGTCCTCGGCGCCCGGATCGCCGGCCGACACCGGGTCCCGTACGTCCCCGTCGTCCAGGACCTCATGGGCGCCGCCGCGGCACAGAGCGGCATCCGCGGCGGTGACCGCGCCGCCGCCGCGGCCGCCGCGGTCGAGCGCCGTGTGCTCCGCCGGGCGACCCTGGTCGGCGTCATCCACGAGACGTTCACCGACAAGGTGGCCGCCATGGGTGTGGACCCGGGGCGCATCCGGCTGGTGCCCAACTGGTCGCACGTCGCCCGCCCTTCGCGGCCCCGGGCCGAGACCCGGTCCCGGCTCGGCTGGGACGCGGACCGCACCGTCGTGCTGCACTCCGGCAACATGGGCCTCAAGCAGGGGCTGGAGGTGCTCGTCGGCGCGGCCCGCGCCGAGCCGGGCGTCGACATCGTCCTCATGGGGGACGGCAACCAGCGCGAACGGCTCCAGGGCCTCGGCCGGGGGCTGCCGAACCTGCGCTTCCTCCCGCCCGCCGGGGAGGCCGAGTTCCCCGACGTCCTCGCCGCGGCCGACGTCCTGGCCGTCACCCAGCGCGCCTCCGTCCTGGACATGAGCATCCCGTCCAAACTCACCTCCTACTTCGCCGCCGGCCGGCCCGTGGTCGCCTCCGTCGCGGAGGAGGGGCACCGCCGGGGAGGTGCGGCGCTCCGGGGCGGGCGTGCTCGTCCCCCCGGAGGACCCGGACGCGCTGCTGGACGCGGTCCGGAAACTGGCCGCCGAGCCCGCCGCGGCCGACGCGCTCGGCGCCCGCGGCCCCGCCTACGTCGACGCCCACCTCAGCCGTGAGGCCGGGCTGGCCCGGATCACCGGGCTCCTCGACGAGGCACTGGAGACACACCCGAGCCCGAGGGGACCCCGCTGATGACGGTGGTACAGCCCGGCGCCCAGCAGGGGCCCGACGAGCCGGACCTGCTGCGCGACCAGTTCCGCCAACTGCTGCGCTACCGCGTGCTGATCGTGGCCGGCGTCGTCCTCGGCCTGCTCGGCGGGGCCTGGACCGCCCTCGCCGGCGGCGCCGCCTACACGGCCACCAGCGAGGTGACCGTGCGCTCGGCCACCTTCGACCCGTTCTCGCCCGGCGGCGGCAACCCCGAGAAGGAGGTCAGCATGGGCTCCGAGCGGCAGACGGCGCTCAGCAACGCCGTCGCCGCCCGCGCCGCGAAGGAACTGGGCGACCCCGGCCGCGTCGAACGGCTGCAGGACGGCCTCCAGGTCACCAACCCGCCCAACACCCTGGTCCTGCGCTTCTCCTACACCGACGGCTCCCCGCGGACCGCCGCGACGGCCGCCAACGCCCTCACCCAGGCCTACCTCGACAACCGGCGCGACCAGACCCAGTCCGTGATCGACAACATGATCAAGGGCTACGAGGAGCAGCTCGAACCGCTGAAGAAGCAGCGCGACAAGCTCGCCGAGCAGATCGACGGACTCGGCGAGGGCCGGGCCCTGGACACGACGCTCTCCGTGCAGTCCGGCGTCATCGGCAGGATCTCCGAACTCAACAGCAGCATCACCAAGCTCAAGGCGGTGGACACCACTCCCGGCTTCGTGGTCCGCACCGCCACCCCGCCGGCCGCGGCCTCCGGCCCCGGGCTGCCGCTGCTGCTCGGCCTCGGCGGCGCCGTCGGCATCGGCCTGGGCCTGGTCGCCGCCTGGGTGCGGCTGGTCTTCGACCCCACCGCCCGCTCCCAGAGCGACGTGGTCCGTGCCCTGCGCGCACCCGTGCTCGGCACGCTCCCCCGGCCGCGGCGGAAGCAGCCGCGGCGGCTGCTGGCCCAGGGCCGGGTCGCCGAGGAGTACCGCTCGATCGCCTTCCGCCTCGCCTACGACCAGGGCTTCGCCGAACGGCGGCGGCTGCTCGTCGTCGCCCCGCGCGGTCCCATCGACACCGCCGCCGAGGCCTCCGTCAACCTCACCGCCTGCTTCGTGGAGATGGGCCGGGACGTCCTCCTCGTCGAGGCCGACCTGCGCACCCCGGGCCTCGCCCACAAGCTGCGCTCCGCCGAGGGCGTACGGCCCGGCTGGGCCCGGACCCCCGCCCGCGGCGACAACGGCTGGCCGACCGGGCTGCAGATACCCATCGACGCGGGGGAGTCCGGCGCCTTCGACCTGGTGCCCGGCAGCAAGGTGCGCAACGTCGCCCGCGCGCTCACCTCCGGGCCCGCCACCCGGCTGTTCGCCGAGGCGGAATCCCCCGGGACCGTGGTCGTCGTCCTCGCGCCCGCCGTGCTCTCGTACGCCGACGCGATAGCGCTCGCCGACCGCGTCGACGGGGTGCTCGTGGTCTGCGACCCGCGCGAGGTGCGGCGCGACGACCTCGCCCGGGTCCGCGAACTCGTCAGCGGCGGGGGCGGCACGGTCCTCGGAGCGCTGCTGCACTCCGAGGACTCCGCCCGCCGCCGCCGCGTCCCCGACCTCCGCCTCCGCCGCCGCGGGCGCGGCGCGGAGCGTCCCCGTCCGGCCGCGGACGCCGCCGGCACGGGCACCGGCCGCGACACCGCGGCGGAGCACGCGCCGGGATCCGGTGCCGGGCCCGGGACCGCGACGGGGGGCGGCGCGGACCAGCAGCGGGTCTCCTGGCCCACCGCCGGGGAGAGCGCCGGCGGCCCGGGTGAGGAGGGCGGCCGCACCGGGGACCCGGCCCGCCCGGCCCGCCGGTGACGCACGGCCCTTCCGGCGACGCCCCGGGCCCGGACCCCGGGGCTCGGCCCGCCGGGCCCGGCGGACCCGGTGGCGCGGAAGCCGGGGAGCGCGGGGCCGGAGCCTCCGGGTCCGGAGGGAGCGGGTCCGGCGGTACCGGAGCCGGTGAACCCGGAGCCAAGGAACGCGGAGCCGGGAAACGCGGCGCGGGGGAATCCACAGCCGGGGAGCCCGGTGCCGGAGGGCTGCGGACACGGGCCGCCGTGCTCTGCTCCGTCGCCGACCAAGGCGTCTCCGCGCTCACCAACATCGCGGTGCTGATCGTCGCCGCCCGGCTCTCCACCGCCGCCGGCTTCTCCGTCTTCTCCATCGTCTACACCGTCTTCACCGTCCTGCTCGGCCTCTGCGTCTCCTACGTCGGGCAGGCCCTGGTGCTGGAGCGCGGGGAGCCGGCCGCCGTCCGCTCCGCCTGCCGCTCCGCGCTCGTCTTCACCGCCGGCGTCTCCGCCGCGACCGGTGCCGTCATGGCCGCCGTGCTCGTTCCCGTGCCCGGGGAGACGGCGCGCGGGCTCGCCGTCCTCGGCCTCGTCCTGCCGGTCATCCTCACCCAGGACGCCGTCCGCTACTGCTGCTCCACCCTCCGGCTGCCCCATCTGGCCCTCGCCGCCGACCTGCTGCGGCTCGCCGCCGTGGTCCCCGCCCTCGCCCTCCAGCCGCAGGGCAGCGGGCCGAGCCGGCTCATCGCCGTCTGGGGCCTGTCCGCCCTCCCCGCCCTCCTGCTCGGCACGGCGCTGCTGTGGCCGCGGCTGCGCGGTGTCCCGGGTGATCCGCGCCGGTTCCTGCGCCGCGGCCATCTGGGGCGGCGGTTCGTGCTGGAGTTCGCCGTCGGCAACGCGTCGAGCCAGCTCGCGATCGTCGGGCTCGGGCTCTTCGCCAACCAGCTCGCCGTCGGCGCGCTCCGCGGCGCCGTGGCCCTCTTCGGCCCGATGAACGTCCTCTTCAACGCGGCGACCTCCTTCGGCCCGCCGCTCCTGAACCGGGTCTCCGGCACCGGGCGCCGCATCCGCGCCACGGCCGTTCTCGCCCTCGTCCTCGCGGGCACCGCAGCGCTCTGGGCCGGCGTCCTCACCCTGCTGCCCGACCGGGCGGGGCGCGAACTCCTCGGCGCCACCTGGGACTCCGCCTCCGCACTGCTTCCGGCCACGGGGGCCCAGTACACGGCCATCGCCCTGGGCACCTGCGCGCTGCTGACCCTGCGCGTGCTCAGCCCCCGGGCCACCCTGCCGATCCAGGTGGTCTTCTCCCTGCTCTCGGTGGCCCTCCTCATCGGCGGCTACGTCCTCGGCGGTGTCCTCGGCGCGGCCTGGGGCCTCTGCCTCGGCTCCGCCCTCAAGGCCGCCGCGGCCTGGACCCGCGCGGTCCTCCTCGGACGCGGCGCGGCACGGGAAACCGGCGCGGCCACCGCCCCCGGGGACCGGGCCGAGGCGGGGCGGGGCGTCCGGGGCGGCGGACGCCAGGCGCTCCGGCCACGGCTGCGCGCCCGTGCGCGTCGCGGCCCCGCCCGCTAACGCAGCAGCTTCCGGACGTCCGAGCGGAACGTCGTCACCAGGGCCAGGCAGAACAGCGCGATCCCGATGCGCCCGGCGGCCTGCAGCAGCGGCCCCCGGAGCAGGATGAAGGAGTAGCCGGCGATCAGCGGGATCACGGCCGCGGTGATGTTGCCCGGCCGTTCGTCGTCCACTGTGCGCAGGGCGTACCGCCGGTCGCCGCGGGCGCAGAGATAGCCCAGCCCCAGGAAGCCGGCCACCATGCCGCCGGAGCCGAAGTCGAGCCACAGCTCCGCCCAGAGCGGCGAGGAGAGATTGGTGTTGGTCATCCCCATCCACTGCCCGACCCGCACCCCCGAGTCCAGGGGCTTGCCGTCCCAGAGCGAGCGGGGCACGAAGAAGAAGGTCGTTCCGGCCAGTTGCCGTCCGTAGGAGTGACCCGCACCGGACTCGACGAAGGTGATCGTGTTGGCGAACATGCCGATCTGGTCGTAGTCCTTGAGCGTCAGGGGCTCCACGAAGGAGGAGGACTCCACGGCCTTGCGGCCCTCCTCGTCGTACCGGAAGCGGTCCATGAAGGGGAAGAGCAGCAGCGCCGCGATCACCCCGAGAGCCAGCGAGGTCCGGTACATCACCGGGCTCTTCGGGAAGGCCGTGAAGAGGATCGCGAAGGCGACGGTGAGGAACCAGTACCGCGGGTTGGAGACGGGGTTGTTGACGACGGCGTTGACGACCACCAGCCCGGCCAGGAGCAGCAGGATCATCGGGCTGCGCCGCGGCACCTTGGAGGTGACCAGCCAGCGCAGCAGGAAGAGCAGCGCCAGCAGCGCCGGTACGGTGCCGAAGCCGCGCAGGAAGGCCGAGCCCACATTGCCGTCACCGCCGCCCGCCCCGCTGGCCCCGATGGACTCGCTGATCTCCTGGCGGCTCTCGAAGAAGACGGCGGGGCCGCCGAGCTGGACGATGAACAGCCCGCTGCCCGCGTAGGCGAGCAGGATCAGCAGGTAGAGCCGCCGCCGGCCCACCGAGGCCGCGGGCGGCGACCAGCGGATGCGGAGCGCGGGGCGGTGCCGGGCCAGCAGCACGCCCACGTCGAACGCGACACAGCCCAGCAGCACCAGCGCGATGGCGAGCACCGTGTCCGAGCGGGGGCCGACCACCGGGGTGGGTGTGCGGCCGAGCACGGCCTGCGCGAGCGGGGCCACGCCCATGGCGATGTAGCAGAACAGCCAGAAGGCGCCCTGGATCAGCCGGCGCCGGGCCGTCAGCACCATCGCGGAGAGCCGGGCACCGGCGTAGCAGGTGAGCACCAGCTGCAGCCAGTACGCCTCGTCCCGCACCCCGTCGCCGTACTGGGCGGACACCACGGCGGGCAGTCCGAAGACCAGCCCGAGGATCAGCGGGACGGACAGCGCCCGGGAGAGCACGGCACGCGGCGCGGAGTCGGCGGTGGCGGACGGCGGCACGGGCGCGGGCGGTCCGCCGGGCGCACCCGGGCCGCCGCCGGACCCGGGCGGGACGCTTCCCGGTCCCTTGCCCGGCCCGTTGCCCGGGTCGTCCCCCGGTCCGGCCCGTCCCGCCGCTCCGGCCGGTCCCGCCGGCAGGTCGACTGCCATGTCCCCCCAGACGTACGCGAGTTCGGCCCCCGGGGCGGCACGACAGCCGCCCCCACGGCCTGCAGTCTAGAAGCGTCCCCGCACACCGTCCGCCACTTCGTTCGATAAGCCTGCGGGCGGCCGCGCGCCGCCGATACGCTGACGGCACGATGCCGGGGGGCATCGGGGGGAGGAACACTTCGTGAAGGTCCTGCACGCGGTCACGCTGCACACACCGACCAATGACTTCGGCGGTCCCACCCGCGTCGCGCTGAACCTCTCACGGGGGCTGCGGCGGCGTGGCGTGGACGCCCGGATCACCGCGCTCGGCGACCGCTTCGACGGCCCGCTGCCCGACACCGTCGAGGGGGTGCCCGCCTGGCTGTACCAGGCCCGGCACGTGCTGCCGGCCTTCGAGGTCAGCGGCATCACCTCGCCGGCCCTGCTCGCCCGCGCGCACCGCATGGTGAAGGGCGCCGACGTCGTCCACGTCCATCTGATGCGGGATCTCATCACGCTGCCCATCGCGCTGATCGCGCTGCGCTGCGGCACCCCGCTGGTCCTGCAGACGCACGGCATGATCGACCCGACCGAGAAGCGCGTCGCCCAGCTCGTCGACGTCCTGGGCCTGCGCAAGGTGCTGCGCGAGGCCGACGCCGTCCTGCACCTGACGGAGATGGAGCGGGAGGACGTGGCGGCGGTCATCGCGCCCGACCCGCTGCGCCACACCCATCGGCTGGTCAACGGCGTCCAGCCGCAGGAGCGCCGCCCCGCCACCACCGGGGACCGGCCGCCGACCGTGCTCTATCTGGCCCGCGTCCAGGCCCGCAAGCGGCCGGAGGACTTCATCTCCGCCATGCCCGTGGTCCTCGCCAAGTATCCCGAGGCGCGCTTCGTGCTCGCCGGGCCGGACACCGGCCCGCTGGCCGACGAGATGCTGGCCCTGGCGGCCCGGCTGGGGGTGGCGGACTCGGTGGAGTACGTGGGCCCGCTCGGCCACACCGAGGTCCTGGAGCAGCTGCGCCGCTCCGACGTCTACGTCCTGCCGTCCGTGGTGGAGCCCTTCGCCGTCTCCATCCTGGAGGCCATGTCGGTGGGTCTCCCCGTGGTCGTCACCAAGACCGGCGGGCTGTCGCCGGACGTGGCGGCGGCGGGCGCCGGACGGGTCGTGGACAGCCGCCCCGACGCCGACAACGGGCCGCTGGTCGGCCAGGCGATCCTGGAACTGCTGGACCCGGCCGCCAACGCCGAGGCCTCCGAGGCCGCCCACCGCCTGATCCACGACAAGTTCTCCATCGACGCGGTCGTCGAGGACCTGCACGGGGTGTACGAGGAGGTCATCGCCCGGCACGGGCGATGACCCCTCCCCGGCCCCTCGCGTTCCCCTCCGGCCGTCCGGAAGGGAACGCGAGGGAGCGCCGGACGCTCAGCCGGTCCGCCCCGTGCGCCGGCCCTCCCGTGTCTTGAGCCCGATCTGCCACCGGTAGAAGCTCATCGCCAGGGCGTAGTCCAGACCGGCCCGCCCGTCGAGGAAACCGAGCTTGTAGAAGTAGGCGTAGCCGAACGACACCAGCGGCTTGAACGGCGCCTTGTGGAAGAGCTGCCCCTGCCGGGTCTTGGCCAGCCGGATCTCCTCCCGCACCTCCGGGTGGAGCTCCAGCCACGCCTCCCAGTCGGAGTACCGGTTGTGCCGGTCGAACCAGGTGCGGACCGGGTCCAGGTCCTCGTGCTCGATGGGGGAGCGCAGCCGCCGCACCGACTCCGCGATCGGCTGGTAGTGGCCCTCCTGCTCGCCCATGCCCGGCGCGTCGAGATCGCCGAGCACGGGGAAGTAGCAGCGGTTGCGGTCCATCAGGGCCCGCTTGACGATGGTGTAGCCGTGCCGCAGCCGCTGCCCCGCGAACCAGTAGCCCAGCGGTATGTCGAAGGCCGCCTCCGCCACCGGCTCGGAGAAGACCTGCCGCAGCTCCGCCAGCAGCGCCGGGCTCGGCGTCTCGTCACCGTCCAGGAAGAGCATCCAGGGGATCTCCGGGCGGACGTGGTCGAGGCACCACTGCTTCTTCTTGGGGTACTTGCCGTCCCACTCGTACGGCACGATCTCCGCGCCGAGTCCGGAGGCGATCTTGCGGGTGTCGTCGGTACTGTCCGAGTCGACCACGACCACCGCCTCGAAGTGGCCCATGACGGAACCGACGGCGGCGGCGATGTTCTCCGCCTCGTTCTTGGTCGGAATCGCCACGACGATGGGGAGTTTGGCGCTCACCCTGTGCCTCCTGGGTTCAGCCAGCTGTGGCAGCCCGCGGAACTGAAGCCGCGGGCCGCCGCCGGGATGGTGATCTCGATGTCCCCGCCCTGGGACCGGCCGGAGCCGGAGTCCAGCTTCTTGCCGCCGGCCCCGGTGATCCGCCAGACGCACTCCTCGCCGCCGTCGCCGTCGCCGTCACCGCCGGCGCCCGACGGGCCCGGGCCGGGGGAGCGGTAGCGGCCGGGGACGATGGTGCTCCCCGCCTTCCGCCGCTCGCCGACCGCGAACTCGCCGTCGGGGAAGCCCCGGTCGGCGGCCTCCACCAGCGGCATCCGCCGCGGGCAGAGGTGGGTGACGGCGTCGCGGGCGCCCCGGATCTCGCCGAGGATCAGCGCGCTGACCGCCATGTCCTCGTTCCGCCGCTCCAGGAACGCCAGACGGTCGCAGGCCTCCTGCCCGCCCTCCAGGACGGCCGCCGGGTCCTGTCCCTTGGGCACCCGGCCGGCCAGGTACTTCTTCTCCTTCTTGCTGAACGACCCCGTGACGGGCGTGAGTTCGGACACCGGCTCCTTGGGGCCGGACGGGACACCGCCCGCGTCCGGGCCCCTGGAGTCCTCCGCCGGCGCCGACGGGCCGGCGGCCGCGCCGGAGCGCTCCTTGCCGGCCCTGCCGTCCTTGCCGTTCCGGCCGTCCCCGGCGCCGCTGCCGCCGTCCCCTCCGCCGCAGCCCGCCAGCAGCACGGCGGCGGCCGTCACCAGGGTGACGGCCGCGCCGCGGCGGGCACCGTGGCGCTTCACGGCGCCCCGAAGGTCAGCAGCAGGGTGGGGTCACCGGCGGTCCCCGGGGCCTCCCGGGAGGAGAGCCACAGGCTGTCGGTGCCGTCACCGGTCAGGGCGATGTCCAGGTCCTGGCCGAGCCGGGAGTCCAGTTCGGCCGTGTCCAGCAGGGTGGAGTAGGTGCCCTGCGGGGTGGTGGCCCCGGTCAGTGTGCCCAGGACGGTCGAGGACAGCTCGGGCCGGCCGGTGTAGGTGGTGCCGGTCTCGGTCCACGCGCCGGTGACGGGAACGATCCGGGCCGGGTCCCCGGAACCGGCGAACGAGTCGGAGGTCAGCTGCACCCGCAGCGCTGCGCTCTTGAGCACCTGGCCCGCCGGCGCCTCCGGCAGCGGAAAGCGCAGATACGCCTCGTAGGCCGTGGAGCCGCGCACCGCGAGCTGCCCGGAGCCGCCGTAATTGGCGCTCGCCGCCTGCTGGTTGACGTAGGTGTCGGCCACCGGCTGCACCGCGGTCACGGTGTCCGAGGGCGCCGTGCCCAGCTCGTGGTGCTCCTCGACCTGCGCGGAGCTGAGCACGCCCGGGTACACGGCGGACTCGTCCAGCTGCCCGGCGAAGTAGTCGCTGCTCGGGCGGCTCGGGAAGCCGCGCAGATTGTCGCCGCCGAAGCGCCAGTAGCCGTCGAAGTCCCGGCTGCTGACGACCAGCAGGTTGCTCGCCCGCAGCTGTCCGTCCACGTACAGACGCATCCCGTTACTGCCCTGGGTGGCGACCGCGTGGTGCCACTCGCCGTCGTTGTACGAGCCCGGGGTGGTGATGGTCCGCGTCCAGCCGCTGGTGACGCCGAAGATCAGCCGGCCGGAGTCGGTCATGTAGAGGTGCTTGTCGTGCCGGGAGCTGTTCTGCAGGATCCGGTCGCCGAAACCGGCGAGCATGCCGCCGGCCGTGGTGTCCGTCTTGAACCAGGTCTCGATGGAGTAGGCGTCCGGACGGGGCCGTCGCTTGTCGCTGTAGGTGTACGAGTCGACGCCGTCGTGGCCGACGGCCGTGCCGGTGCCCGGGACGGCGCCCGGGGTGACGGCGCGGGCCGGGCCGCCGCGGTGGATGCCGGCGCTCTGCGTGTCGGAGGCGTCGGCGGCGAAGGTGCCGGACGGCTCGTCGTAGCGCCAGTACAGCTCGGCGCCGTCGGCGCGCACCTGCTCGGCGTACGCCTCGGGGGCGAGGGCCGGGCTGACCGACCGCGGGGGCGAGAGGGAGCTGGTGTTGGTGCCGTCGCTCGCGCTGACCCGGTAGGTGTAGGTGGAGCCCGGGGCGACGTCGGTGTCGGTGAACGTCAGCTGCGGCTGCGACCACGGCTTCGCGGAGGCGGTGACGGTGTGCACCGGTGTGGAGGAGCCGTTGCGGTAGACGCGGTAGGTCAGCTCGCTGTCGTCGAGGTCGATGCTCGGCTGCCAGCGGACCGTGACCGAACCCGGCGCGGTGCTCGACGCCTCGGTCTGCGGCACTGGCGGTGCGCCCGTGTCGGGGCTGTCGGCGAAGCGCGTCAGGCCCTGCTGGCCGTCGCCGTTGACGGTGGTGAACTCGCCGCCGACCCAGAGGAAGTCCCGGCCGCCGGCCGAGGAGACGGCCATGGTGCGCGGCCCGATCATCTCGCCGAGGCCGTCGTTGGTGTCCGGGAACCAGCCGAGCAGCTCCGGATCGTTCACCGACTGGGCCAGCAGGTGGTAGCGCTCCTGGTTGGGGAAGGCGCCCATGCTGCTGCAGTCGTGCGCGTGCGAGCCGCTGTAGAGGACGTCCTGGTGGGTCTGGACGGACTGGGTGGCGCCCAGGCAGGTGTCCCGCCAGCGCTGGTCCAGGGTGGCGAGATCGTAGGCGACGCGCCCGTCGAAGACGCCGCCGCCGTTGCCCTCGCTGGCCGAGTAGACGCCCGAGGCGTCCGCGAAGATGTCCTTCACCACGGATGTCTGCGGGAAGAAGCCGAGCGGGTAGCTCTTCTCGACCGTGCCGGTGGAGGCGTCCACGGCCGCCAGCGCGTGCGAGTCCTCGTCGTTGACGGTGAAGAAGTCGCCGCCGAGCATGACGGTTTCGCCGTCGGGGGTCACCTCGACGGCCCGGCCGGGCTCGTCCGCGTCGGCCCGCCACGGCAGGACGTCACCGCCGGTGGAGACGGCGGCGAAGCGGCTCCGCGACTGGCCGCCCACGGTCTGGAAGTCGCCGCCCAGATAGACGGCGCCGTCCGTGGCGGCCAGGGCCCGGACAGTCGCGTTGACCGAGGGCTTGAAGTCGGTCCGCGGCGTGCAGGTGTCGATGTCGATCGCGGCCAGGCTGCTGACCGGGACGCCGTTGACCGCGCCGAAGAAGCCACCCGCGTAGAGCGTTTCCTCGTCCGGTGACACCGCCAGCGCCCGGACGGTCGCGCTGCCGGAGCCGACCGTGAAGGACAACTCGCAGTCCGTCGGCGCGCCGGTCGCGGCGTCGAGGGCGGTGAAGTTCACCGCCTGCTGCTCCTGGCTGCTGCCGGCGGACGTACCCGGCGGTCTGACGGCCGAGAACGTACCGCCGGCGAAGACCACCCCGCCGGCCTCCGCCATCGCCCAGACGATGCCGTTCGTCTGCCAGGTCGGCAGATCGTCGGCGGTGATGCCGACGGGCGGGGTGAGGGCGGCGGCCGGAGCCGCCGTCACCGTCCCCAGTCCCGTCAGCGATGCGGCCGCCAAGGACAAGGCAGCCGTATAGGCCCCCACTGTGCGCATGTGCCCCCCCGGGCTGTGCTTTTACCTCAATGCGGCGCTACGGCCGCCTCTAGCTGGCGAGAGTAGGCCGTAGCCGTTCCGCCGGTCACCACTTCGGTTGAACTCATTGCCGTTTGTTGGCCGTTGGAATTCCGTGCCCCGCCCCGCGGACCATCCGCGGGTTCACCGGTCGATGCGTACGGCGGTGCCGGCGAGCTCCGATTCCAGCTGGGCCCGGTCGGCGTCCACCATGATCCGGGCGAGTTCCGGCCACATCACGCGCGGCTTCCACCGGAGCAGCGACTCGGCCTTGGAGGCGTCCCCGATGAGCGCGTCGACCTCGCTCGGGCGTTCGTACTTGGGGTCGAAGCGGACGTGCTCGGACCAGTCCAGACCGGCGGCGGAGAACGCCGTCTCCACGAACTCCCGTACGCTGCCGGCCTGCCCGGTCGCCACCACGTAGTCGTCCGGCTCGTCGCGCTGGAGCATCCGCCACATCGCCTCGACGTACTCCGGGGCGTAGCCCCAGTCCCGCACCGCGTCGAGATTGCCGAGGTAGAGCCGGTCCTGCAGGCCCGCCTTGATCCGGGCCACCGCGCGGGTGATCTTGCGGGTCACGAAGGTCTCGCCGCGGCGCGGGGACTCGTGGTTGAAGAGGATGCCGTTGACCGCGTAGAGGCCGTACGCCTCGCGGTAGTTGACGGTCGCCCAGTAGCCGAAGACCTTGGCGCAGCCGTAGGGGCTGCGCGGGTGGAACGCCGTCCGCTCGTTCTGCGGCGGCGGGGCGGAGCCGAACATCTCCGAGGACGAGGCCTGGTAGATGCGGGTGTCGATCCCGCTGGCGCGGATGGCCTCCAGCAGCCGCAGGGAGCCCATGCCCGTCACGTCGCCGGTGTAGAGCGGGGCGTCGAAGGAGACCCGGACGTGGGACTGCGCGCCCAGGTTGTAGACCTCGTCCGGCCGCAGATCGCGGAGGAGGTTGACGAGCGCCACCCCGTCCGAGAGGTCCGCGTGGTGCAGGACGAGGGTGCGGCCCGGCTCCTGCGGGCCCTGGTAGATGTGGTCCAGGCGTTCGGTGTTGAACGACGAGGACCGGCGGATCAGGCCGTGGACGGTGTAGCCCTTCGACAGCAGCAGTTCGGCCAGGTAGGAGCCGTCCTGCCCGGTGACGCCGGTGATCAGCGCGGTTCTGCCCCCGGCCTGCGTGGTGTCGTTCGTGTTCATCGGTCGTTCCCCCCTCGGGACGGGGCCGTACGGCGGTACGGCCCCCGCGGTCGGCGCGGGGCCGGGCGGGCCTCCCGCCGTTCCCCCGCCTGCGGTGCTGCGGTCCGCGGTTGCGCGGTCCGTGGTTCTCGGTGTTTCCCGGTTTGGTGTGCTACGCGCGGAATGCCCTGGCAGAATCCGGGACATGACCCAGACGACGCATGAACTGCTGCCGGAAACGGCCCGGATATTCGTGGCCGGCCACCGCGGCCTGGTCGGATCGGCGGTCACCCGCCGCCTCACGGCCGACGGCCACGAAGTCGTCACCCGCGGCCGGGACGAACTCGATCTGCGCGACGCCGCGCGCACCGAGAGCTTTCTGCGCGACGTCCGGCCGGACGCCGTGGTGCTGGCCGCCGCCAAGGTGGGCGGAATCATGGCCAACAGCACGTATCCGGTGCAGTTCCTGGAGGACAACCTCCGCATCCAGCTCAGCGTCATCGCCGGTGCCCACGCGGCCGGGACCGGCCGGCTGCTCTTCCTCGGCTCCTCCTGCATCTATCCGAAACTCGCCCCGCAGCCGATCCGGGAGGACGCCCTGCTCACCGGTCCGCTGGAGCCGACCAACGAGCCGTACGCCCTCGCCAAGATCGCCGGCATCACCCAGATCCGGGCCCACCGGCGGCAGTACGGGGCCTCCTACATCTCCGCCATGCCGACCAACCTCTACGGCCCCGGCGACAACTTCGACCTGGAGACCTCGCACGTCCTGCCCGCCCTCATCCGCCGCTTCCACGAGGCGAAGGAGAGCGGCGCCCCCGAGGTCACCCTCTGGGGCACGGGCACCCCCCGCAGGGAGTTCCTGCACGTGGACGACCTCGCCGCCGCCTGCGCGGTGCTGCTGCGCTCCTACGACGGCGACGACCCGGTGAACGTCGGCTGCGGCGAGGACCTGACGATCCGCGAACTCGCCGAGACCGTACGGGAGGTGACCGGCTACCCGGGCCGGATCGCCTTCGACGCCACCAGGCCCGACGGCACCCCGCGCAAGCTGCTCGACATCTCGCGGATCTCCGCCCTCGGCTGGAAGCCGCGCATCCCGCTCCGCGACGGCATCGCGGCCGTCTACGCCGGCTGGCGCGCCGGCGCCGCGGCCTGATCCCCGGTCTCCCCGGCGGCCCCGGCCCGGCGGGCCGCTCACTGCTCGCACCTCGGCACCACTCCGCTCAGTACGCTCCGCGTCCGTCGACGACGGCGCGGAACGTACGGGCCAGCAGGTCCAGATCCCCGCGGAGGCACCAGTTGTCGGCATAGCGCAGATCCAGCGCCACGCTCTCGTCCCAGGAGAGGTCGGACCGGCCGCTGATCTGCCAGAGCCCGGTGAGCCCCGGCTTGACCGCCAGCCGCCGCATCGCCACCTCGTCGTACTGCGCCACCTCGTCGGGCAGCGGCGGGCGCGGTCCGACCAGCGACATCTCGCCGCGCAGGACGTTGACCAGCTGCGGCAGCTCGTCCAGCGAACTGCGCCGCAGCCACCGGCCCACCCGGGTCACCCGGGGGTCGCGGCGCATCTTGAACAGCGGGCCGTCCTGCTCATTGGCGGCGGCCAGCTCCGCCCGCCGCTGCTCGGCGTCGACCACCATGGTGCGGAACTTCCACATGGTGAACGGCTTGGAGTCCAGACCGGTCCGGGTCTGCCGGTGCAGCACCGGACCCGGGGAGTCCAGCCGTATCACCAGCGCCAGCAGCCCGTACACCGGTGCGAGCAGCAGCAGGCCGAGCGCCGCGCCCGTCCGGTCCAGCGCCGCCTTGAGCGCCGTCTGCGGGCCCTGGCGGTGCGGCGGGGCGACGTGCAGCAGCGGCAGCCCGGCGACCGTGCTGGTCCGCAGGCGCCGCGGCGCCACGTCCGTCAGCCCCGGCGCCAGGGCCAGCGGCAGCCCCGAGTCGTGCAGCGCCCAGGACAGCCGGCGCAGCCGCTCACCGCTGATCCGCGGGCCGGGCACGACCAGCACCAGATCCGCGGCCAGCTGCTCGGCGGCACCCAGCACCGGGACCCAGTCCTGCTCGCTCCGCGCGGGCGGCGCGGAGCCGATCCGGGCCGGGGCGGGCACCCCGGAGGTCAGCTGGGCGCTGCCGACCGGAACCACCCCGGTCACCACATAGGCGTGGTCGGTACGGGAGGCGAGCCGCTCCACCACCTCGTCGGCGGCGGCGGGTTCGCCGATCACCAGCACCCGGTGCACCGACTGCGCGGAACGGCGCTGCCGCGTCAGATGCCGGTGGGTGACCTTGCCGCAGACAGCCGTCAGCAGCGGGGCGAAGGAGAGGGCCGACAGGGCCGTCACGGGATCGGACGTCTCGCCGGCCGCGATCCGGACCACCGCCAGCAGGCCCAGCAGCGTCAGCCAGTCGTGGAGCGCCGGGATGACGCCGCGCGATTCGCCGAGGGCGTCGGAGCCGTAGCGGTGGCGGGCAGCGCGGACCAGGGTCCACAGAGCCGCCCCGACGAGGGCCGCCGGTACGGGATGCGGTTGCCCCGTACCGGCGAAGACGAAGGCCACGGGAAGCGCGACCCCCAGGATGTCGGTGGCCAGCGCCGCGGGTAAGTACCACCGCGCCTTGCCACTGCGCCGGCGGTGTGGTGACCTCCCTCCGCGGACGCCGGAGGCCGTCACCGATCTGGCCTTGGACATACCGATATGCCGCATGAACCCCCCTGGCACAGCGCGACCGTGACGGCGCGCGTACCCTTCCCCAAAGGCCACGCGCCTACGTACGTCTGACCGTATGGCAAACGTCTGTACGTCCGCTGCTGTTTGAAGAACTTTGCTCGGGGATATCCCCGGAATTCACTTCTTGGCGTGAAGACCCACCCTGCGCTGCCGTCACAGGGCCGGAGATGGTATAGGGGCGCGGATTTCGGAAGCGCGTGCCCGCCGGCGGCGCGGCGGACGGCGCCGGGGCGGGTGGCGTGCCGATACGGTGCCCGGCGCGGGGGCCGGAGCGGGGGCTCACGCGCTGAGCGGGTCCTCCACGCGCCGCGCGAAGTGGTCGCCGAGCTCCCGGAAGAGCGCCGTGTTCAGGGCGAAGGCGCGCCGGCACTCGTCCACGACGCGCTCCTTCTCGGCGTCGTCCACCGGCAGGGCGTCCAGCAGCTCGCGGTACTCCCGCTTGAAGGCGGCCGGGTTGCCGATCCCCTCGAAGACGTAGAACCGCACGCCGTCGCCCTTGCGCGCGAAGCCCCAGGTCTTCTCCGCGGTGGAGCGGATGATCTGGCCGCCGCTGAGGTCGCCGAGGTAGCGGGTGTAGTGATGGGCCACATAGCCCGCGGGCCACTCCCGCGCGACCTCGGTGATCCGCGCGGCGTAGGCGGCGGTGGCGGGCAGTGGTACCGCGGCGGCGCGGCGGCCGGGGCCCGCGAGGTGGTCGAGATCACGTTCGAGCTCGGGGACCCGCCGCAGCTCCGTGCGGAGAAACGGTCCTGCAACCGGGTCGCCGGCGAGGGCGTCCGCCTGCTCCTCCAGGGCGCGGTAGACGAACCACAACTGCTCCGTGTAGAGCGCGTACGCCTCCACGCCCAGCCGGCCGGCGAGCATGTCACCGATGAAGGCGGAGTTCTCGGCCTCGGTGTGCTGCGCGTGCGATGCCGTGCGGATCAGGGTCGAGAACGGCGTGCTGCTGGGGGCGTCCATGGCGGGCCTCCGGGGACCGGTGCGGGCGGGTCGGTGCGCCGCCACGCTCTCCGCGCGGGGTGCGGCGGAGGCGCGGGCGCCGGCTGGCGTCTGCTCGGGTCTGCTCCGGGCCCGCTCACGCCGGCCCTCAGCGCGAGTCTACAGGTTTCCGACAGGCTGTCGGGAAGTCCGCCCGTCGGCCCGCGGCCACTTCCGGCCGACCTGCCGCCCGTCCGGCACGCTCCGGGCGGGCGGCGGGCGGCGGGCGGCGGTCGGCGGATCAGGGCAGCGTCAGGATCTCCGCGCCGGACTCGGTCACCACGAGGGTGTGCTCGAACTGGGCCGTCCGCTTCCGGTCCTTGGTGACCACGGTCCAGCCGTCCTCCCACATGTCGTACTCGTGGGTGCCCAGCGTCAGCATCGGCTCGATGGTGAAGGTCATCCCCGGCTTGATCACCGTGGTCGCGTGCGGGCTGTCGTAGTGCGGGACGATCAGGCCGGAGTGGAAGGAGCTGTTGATGCCGTGCCCGGTGAAGTCCCGGACCACGCCATAGCCGAAGCGCTTGGCGTACGACTCGATGACCCGCCCGACGACGTTGATCTGCCGGCCGGGCCGGACCGCCTTGACCGCCCGGTTCAGCGCCTCCCGGGTCCGCTCCACCAGCAGCCGGGACTCCTCGTCCACGTCCCCGCAGAGGTAGGTGGCGTTGTTGTCGCCGTGCACGCCGCCGATGTAGGCGGTGACGTCCAGATTGACGATGTCCCCGTCTCGGAGCACGGTCGAGTCGGGGATGCCGTGGCAGATGACCTCGTTGACGGACGCGCAGAGCGACTTGGGGTAGCCCCGGTAGCCGAGAGTCGAGGGGTAGGCGCCGTGGTCGCACATGTACTCGTGCGCCACGCGGTCCAGTTCGTCGGTGGTGACGCCGGGCGCGATGTGCTGCGCGGCCTCTTCCATCGCGCGGGCGGCGATGCGCCCGGCGATCCGCATGCGCTCGATCGTTTCGGCGTCCTGCACCTCGGACCCCGTGTACGGGGTGGGGGCGTCCCTGCCCACGTACTCGGGGCGCGGAATGGAGGCGGGTACGGAACGGCGGGGGGACAGCGTCCCGGGGACAAGCAGCGACTGGCCAGACATGCGGCGAGTGTATCCGCGGCCGCTCGGGCAACATGAGCGGCAGAGCGGTCGGAAGGCCGCCCGCGGCGGCCGGGAGCGGCCGCGAGGAGAGGAGCCCTTCGATGGCGCTGTTCAGCAGGAACCGTCCGGCCGGCAAGGCGGGCGAGTGGTACTACTGCCTCAAGCACGGGAAGGTCGAGGAGGGGCCCGAGTGCCCGGCCAAGGACCGCATGGGCCCGTACGCGAGCCGGCCCGAGGCCGAGCACGCGATGGAGACGGCCGCGGAGCGCAACACCGAATGGGAGACCGACCCCCGCTGGCACGACCGGGACGGGACGGAGAACGGTCCCGGCGGCGGCCGGGGCTGAGCCGGGACCGGCCGCCGCCAGGGCGGTCCGTCCGGCCCACCGGCGCCCGGACCACCTACCAGCCGGCCGGCGGCGGGGTCATCAGCCCCTCCGCCAGCCGGGAGAGCCGGTCCCGGAAGCGGCGCCGGCCGCGCGGCCCGGGCAGCCCGCTCTCCCCGGCCGCGGCGCTCACCAGATGCTGCACGGTGTCGAGGCCGAGCACCCCGGCCGGCGCCGGCCCCGCCCCCGGGGCGGTCAGCGTCTCGTGTGCCAGCGACCGCAGATCCCGGCCGCCGCCGTCGAGGGCCAGGACGGTCGCCCCGGCGCGGCGGGCGCCGCGCACCCGTTCCAGCAGGTGTTCGCCCGGCTCGTCCGGGGTGACGACCAGCAGGGTCTCGCCCCGCCGCACCGCCTCCAGCCGGGCCGGCCCGACCGCCAGATGCGCGGGCGCCCCCGGCCGTACCCGGTGCCGCACCAGCGTGGGTGAGAGCTGCGGGAGTCCGGCCCGGGCCGCCTCGTCGTCGAGGTGGGCGGCCAGATGCCAGGGCTCGTACTCCGCGCTTCCCACCAGCAGCAGCCCGCCGCCGCGCGGATCGACGGAGCGGCGCAGCGCCCCGGCGAACCACCGGGTGGCGTCCAGCCAGGCCGTCCCGGCGAGCACGTCGCGCAGCAGGGCCACTCGTACGGCGTCCATGCGGCATCCTGTACCAGCCGGGGAGCCCCGTGCCCGCCGGTCGGGCGAAGTTCCCCCGGACGGGACCGGAGAACGGCGCGGACCGCGGGACCGGTCCGGCCGGACGGCTCCCGGTGCCGGGCGGCGGTCTTCCCGGGGGCGGTCTCCCGGGGCATTCTGTCCCGGGGCGCGGGAGAGGCGCCGGAGGTGTCGAAGCGCCGGGCCGGGTGTGACAGTATCGCTGTCATGAACTCCACCGACGCAGCGCAGAAGGCCCCCGCCAAGGACCCCCGGGAGCTCCCCGACGTATCCGGCCTGGTGGTCGGCGTCCTCGGTGGCACCGGGGACCAGGGCCGCGGACTCGCCTACCGGCTGGCCCGGGCGGGGCAGAAGGTGATCATCGGCTCGCGGACCGCCGAGCGGGCGGAGACCGCGGCCCGTGAGCTCGGCCACGGCGTCGAGGGCGCGGCCAACGCCGAGTGCGCCCGTCGCAGTGACATCGTGATCGTCGCGGTGCCGTGGGACGGTCACGCCGCGACCCTCACGGCCCTCCGCGACGACCTCGCGGGCAAGCTCGTCGTGGACTGCGTCAACCCGCTCGGCTTCGACAAGAAGGGCGCCTACGCCCTCAGGCCCGAGGAGGGCAGCGCGGCCGAGCAGGCCGCCGCCCTGCTCCCGGAGTCCCGGGTCACCGCGGCCTTCCACCACCTCTCGGCCGTCCTCCTCCAGGACCCGGCGGTCGAGAAGATCGACACCGATGTGATGGTGCTCGGCGAGGTGCGCGCCGACTGCGAGACCGTCCAGGCCCTGGCCGCCCTCATCCCGGGGATGCGCGGCGTCTTCGCCGGCCGGCTGCGCAACGCCCACCAGGTGGAATCGCTCGTGGCCAACCTGATCTCCGTGAACCGCCGTTACAAGGCCCACGCCGGGCTTCGGATCACCGACATCTGAGTCCGGCCGTCGCCACGCTCCGTCCGCGGCTCCGGCCGTGCACCCGCCGGCCGTGGTCCACGCCGGCCGGTCCCGGCCGCGAGGGGATGGGGAGGGCGGCGGCGGAGGGGCGTGGGGACAATGGCCGGGTTCGTCGCACCCGCTCTCCGAGGAGCCGACCGCCATGCCCCGCCTCGCCCTGTTCTCGCTCGCCGTCTGCCTGCTCGCCACCGCCGCGGCGGTGGTCTCCTTCGTCGAGGGGAGCTGGCTGGGCATCCTCTGGGTCATGATGGCGGGCGTCTCCTCCAACATGGCCTGGTTCCACTTCCGCAAGGACCGGGCCCAGCGCGCGGCGGCGCAGCACCCCACGGGCTGACCGCCCGCACCCGGAAAGGGCGGCTCCGTACTGCCGGATGCCGCCCCGGCCCGTGCCCGGCCGTCCGTGACGCGGCCGCGGGACCGCATGCCTGCCGGAGGGACGGATCGCGTGGCCGGACGGAGACGTACGAGGTCGCCGCGGAGCGCTCGAAGAGCGGCGGGCAGCCGGTCCGGGCCGCTGCTCGACGCGGAGAGCACGGTCCGCGACCACATGGCGGCGCTCCCCGGTGCTTCCCGGGAATCGTCCGCTGTCACGATCACCCCGGAGAGCGCTGACGGCCGGAACCCGGCGAGCGCGTCCGCCGGTCACAGGAGGGGCGCGACGTCCTCGTAGCGGAACCAGCCACTGTCCGGCTCGCCCTGCCAGAAGCGGAACCACTCCAGGCCCAGCGCCGTCTCGAACTCGCTCACGCCGAGGGCGGCCAGCAGAGCGTCCACCCCGCCGAAGAAGACCCGGTTCACCTCCGGCACCCACAGCAGGGCGAAGACCAGCAGCAGCCCGAACGGCGCGACCTGGTCCAGCTGCCGCCGGGCTCCCCGCGGCAGCCAGGGTTCGATGACGCCGTAGCCGTCCAGGCCCGGTACCGGCAGGGAGTTGAGGATCGCGGCCGTCACCTGGAGGAGAGCCAGGAAGGCCAGGGCACAGCGGAAGGCGAGCGGTACGCCGCTCAGCGCGTTCAGCCAGAACGGGGCGGTCAGCATCACCGCGAAGATCACGTTGGTGAGCGGCCCGGCCGCCGAGATCAGGCTGTGCCGCAGA
Organism: Streptomyces sp. MNU89; assembly: GCF_020982505.1. NCBI lineage: Bacteria > Bacillati > Actinomycetota > Actinomycetes > Kitasatosporales > Streptomycetaceae > Streptomyces > Streptomyces sp. MNU89. The sequence continues at coordinate 5,595,049 of NZ_JAJKLL010000001.1, forward strand.
CGCCCCGGGATGCGCCCCCGCTCGATGAAGACCGCGCCGCCCGGCAGCCCGATCCCGCCCGCGATGAGGAAGAGGACCGGCAGCACGATGCTCAGCAGGGCATGGCTGTACTTCAGCGGGTTGAGGGTGAGATAGCCCTTGGCACCGACGGATATGTCGCCGCTGTGCAGGGCCGTCCGGGCATGGGCGTACTCGTGCAGGGAGAGCGAGACGATCCAGCCCGAGAGGACGAAGAGGAACACGAGGAGGCCGGCGCTCACCGGCAGCTCCCCCTGAACCCACATCGCCCAGCCCGAGGCGGCCATGACGGCGGCCAGTGCGAGGAAGACGGGACTGACCCGGTTGTGGCGCGGGACTGCCGGGGTGTTCATGGGGCGACCGTACTGGAGCGGCGCCGGCCGGGTAGACGGCGGCCGGGAGGGGTGCGGAGCGCGCCTCTCCGCCCCGTATCGCGTCAGAGAGACGATTACCGTGACTAGACTGGCGGCCGTGCCCCAACTTCGCCTCGCACTGAATCAGATCGACTCGACCGTCGGCGACCTCGCCGGGAACGCCGAGTCGGTCCTCAACTGGACCCGGCACTCCGTCGAGCAGGGCGCCCACCTCGTGGCGTTCCCGGAGATGGCGCTGACCGGCTACCCCGTCGAGGACCTGGCGCTGCGCCGCTCGTTCGTGGAGGCCAGCCGCTCCGCCCTCGTCTCGCTCGCGGCCCGGCTGGAGGCCGAAGGGCTGGGCGAGGTGCCCGTCGTCGTCGGCTACCTGGACCGCTCCGAGCACGCGCAGCCGCGCTACGGGCAGCCCGCCGGCGCCCCGCGCAACGCCGCCGCCGTGCTGCACCGCGGCGGGATCGCGCTGACCTACGCCAAGCACCACCTGCCCAACTACGGCGTCTTCGACGAGTTCCGCTACTTCGTTCCCGGCGAGACCCTGCCCGTCATCCGCGTGCACGGCATCGACGTGGCCCTCGCCATCTGCGAGGACCTCTGGCAGGACGGCGGCCGGGTCCCCGCCGCCCGCGCGGCCGGCGCCGGCCTGCTGCTCTCCATCAACGCCTCCCCGTACGAGCGGGAGAAGGACGACACCCGGCTGGAGCTGGTCCGCAAGCGCGCCCAGGAGGCCGGCTGCACCACCGCCTATCTGGCGATGATCGGCGGCCAGGACGACCTGGTGTTCGACGGCGACTCGATCGTGGTGGACGCCCGCGGCGAAGTGATCGTCCGCGCCCCGCAGTTCTCCGAGGGCTGCGTGCTGGTCGACCTCGACCTGCCCGCCGCCGGCGAGATCCCCTCGGGCACCGCCGGGGACGGGCTGCGGGTGGAGCACGTGGTCATCAGCGAGGAGCCGCTGCCGCCCTACGAGGCCGAACTGACCTCCGGCTACGCGGACCGCCTCGACGACGACGAGGAGGTCTACTCGGCCCTCGTCGTCGGCCTGCGCGCCTACGTCGCCAAGAACGGCTTCAGTAGCGTCATCCTCGGACTCTCCGGCGGTATCGACTCCGCGCTCGTCGCCTCCATCGCCTGCGACGCCCTCGGCGCCGCCAACGTCCACGGCGTCTCGATGCCGTCCCGCTACTCCTCCGAGCACTCCAAGGACGACGCGGCCGATCTGGCGGAGCGCACGGGGCTCAACTACCGCACCGTCCCGATCGGCCCCATGTTCGACGCCTATATGGAGTCGCTGGGCCTCACCGGCCTCGCCGAGGAGAACCTCCAGGCCCGGCTGCGCGGCACCCTGCTGATGGCGCTCTCCAACCAGGAGGGCCACATCGTGCTGGCGCCCGGCAACAAGTCCGAGCTGGCCTGCGGCTACTCCACCCTCTACGGCGACTCCGTCGGCGCCTACGGCCCGATCAAGGACGTCTACAAGACCTCGGTGTTCCGCCTCGCGCGCTGGCGCAACCGGGCCGCCGAGGAGCGCGGCCAGACCCCGCCGATCCCGGAGAACTCGATCAGCAAGCCGCCCAGCGCCGAGCTGCGCCCCGGCCAGGTGGACACCGACTCGCTCCCGGACTACGACCTCCTCGACCGGATCCTGGAGCTCTACGTGGACCGGGACAAGGGCCGTGAGGAGATCGTCGCGGCCGGCTTCGACGCCGGGCTGGTCACCCGGGTGCTGCGGATGGTGGACGGGGCGGAGTACAAGCGGCGCCAGTACCCGCCGGGCACGAAGATCTCCGCCAAGGGCTTCGGCAAGGACCGGCGGCTGCCGATCACCAACCGCTGGCGGGAGGAGACGGGCTGAGCCGGGGCGGACCGCCGCCCGGGGCGGACCACCCGGGGCGCGGCCCGCGGCGGACCACCCACCGGGAGCGCCGCCGCGGCCCCCGCACCCGCCGCCCGGGTGCGGGGTCCGCCGCCGTACGCGCTCCGCGGCGCCGGCGTCAGAAGTCCACGGACGCCGCGACCGGCAGATGGTCGCTGGCCGTCCTCGGCAGTGACCAGGAGGAGACCGGCTCCACCCCGCGCACCATGACCTGGTCGATCCGCGCCATCGGGAACGACGCGGGCCAGCTGAACCCGAAGCCGTCGCCCGCCGCACCCTGCGTGGACCGCATCTGCGAGGTGACCGGCGACAGCGCGCGGTCGTTCATCGTGCCGTTCAGATCGCCCAGCAGGACCACCCGCTCCTGCGGCTCGTCCCGGATGGCGATGCCCAGGGCCTCGGCGCTGTTGTCCCGCTGCTCGGCGGTGAACCCGGCGTTCAGCTTCACCCGCACCGACGGCAGGTGCGCCACGTAGACGGCGACCGGCCCGTCCGGGGTGCCGACAGTACCGCGCATGGCCCGGGTCCAGCCCATCTCGATGTCGACGCCGCGGACGTCCGACAGCGGGTACTTGCTCCAGAGCCCGACCGTGCCCTCCACCTTGTGGTGCGGGTACTCCGCGGCCAGCCCCTCTGCGTACGCCGGCACGGTCCCCTGCTTCAGCTCCTGCAGCGCGACCACGTCGGCGCCCGATCCGGCGATGTCCCGTGCGGTGCCCGCCGGATCGGGGTTGTCGGCGTTGACGTTGTGCGTGACCACGGTCAGCCCACCGCCGGAGCCCGACTTGTCGGTGACGAGTTGGCCGAAGAGGTTGAGCCAGACGGCCAGCGGCAGCACCAGCGCGACCAGCGCCGTCGCCGAGCGCCGCAGCAGGCCCAGGACGAGCAGCACCGGCAGCGCCAGCCCCACCCAGGGCAGGAAGGTCTCCAGCAGACTGCCCAGGTTGCCGACGCGGTTGGGCACCCGGGAGTGGAAGGCCATCAGCAGCGCGATCAACACGGAGCAGACCGCCAGCAGGATGCCGCGCCGCCAGGTGCCCGGGCCGAACCGCGCGGCGGCCAGACGCCGGACCCGGGAACCGGTCCGACCGGTGTCCGGGCCGCCGGGTCCCGACTCCGTCATATACGCCTGCGCCATGTGCTGCCCTTCGTGCCTCGCCGCGCTGGTCCCCGCGTACGCACCCTAGGGGATCGCCTTTCCCTGCCCGCCGTGCGCGGCGGCCTTCCGCCAGGGGGGACGTCCGGGGCATCGCGCGGGGTTCCGGACCGTACCGGTGCCCCCGCCACTGTGACGGAAACAGGACATCCGGCGCCGGTCCACGCCCTGCCCGCCGCGGGCGTCCCGGCGGGGGAGTCCCGGCCTTCGGGCCCGGCGGCGCGGGGGTGTGGGGCACACCACTTTCCGGATCGCCCGGCCGGTGCCACCATGGGAGGTGATCCGGGGACGCCGTCAGGGCGCCTCGAGACGACAAGGAGCCGAAGCCATGACGCACGTTCCGCCTGCGCCTGCCCCGAAGCAGCCCGCGGCCGACAGCGGGAAGACGCTGTACGGGGGCACTGGAAACCGGCGTATCACCGTCCGCGACATCGCCGCCGCCAAGCAGCGCGGCGAGAAGTGGCCCATGCTCACCGCCTACGACGCCATGACGGCCTCCGTGTTCGACGAGTCCGGCATCCCCGTCATGCTCGTCGGCGACTCGATGGGCAACTGCCACCTCGGCTACGAGTCCACCGTGCCGGTGACCATGGACGAGATCACCCTGCTCTCCGCCGCCGTCGTCCGCGGCACCAAGCGGGCGCTGATCGTCGGCGACCTGCCGTTCGGCTCCTACCAGGAGGGCCCCGTCCAGGCGCTGCGCAGTGCGACCCGGCTGGTCAAGGAGGCCGGCGTGGGCGCAGTGAAGCTGGAGGGCGGCGAGCGCTCGGCCGACCAGATCGAGCTGCTGGTCCAGTCCGGCATCCCCGTCATGGCGCACATCGGCCTCACCCCGCAGTCCGTCAACGCCTACGGCGGCTACCCGGTCCAGGGGCGCGGCGAGGAGGCGGCGCAGCAGCTCCTGCGCGACGCCAAGGCGGTACAGAACGCGGGCGCCTTCGCGGTCGTCCTCGAACTGGTGCCGGCCGAACTCGCCGCCGAGGTCACCCGCTCCCTGCACATCCCCACCGTCGGCATCGGGGCCGGCGCCGAGTGCGACGCGCAGGTCCTGGTGTGGACGGACATGGCCGGCATGACGTCCGGCCGGGTACCGCGGTTCGTCAAGCAGTACGCGCAGCTGCGCGAGGCGCTGGGCGGCGCGGCCAGGGCGTTCGCCGAGGACGTCGTCGGCGGCGCGTACCCGGCGGCGGAGCACAGCTTCCACTGACCCCTGTCCCCCGGGAGCTCTCCGGCTTCCGGGACCTCGCGGGAGCGCCCGCCGGGACGCCGTCCCGGTGCGCCCCTCCGCCTCACCCCCGAGCCACCATGAGGCCGGCAGCCCGCCGACATCCCCCATCGGCGGGCTGCCGGTGTGCCGGGGGCCGGGGCCGGCACCCGCCGCACGGTCCTGGGCCGGGGAGGCGCCGGACGCTCTCCGCCGGACGCGGGGCCCGGCCTCACCGGGCCGTTCGGGGGTGCGGTGAGACCGCGAAACCCCCTGGTAATCCCCGGTTGCGATACTGGTGTTCGAGCCGTCGCGCAGGAGACGCGCAGGAGACTCGTGAAACGGTATCCGACCTGCGAGGATGGCTCGTGTGACGCCTCCATCCGGCAACGGGACGGCCCTTCCGCCCCGCTCCGCGGAGCCGTACGGCGGCCGGGCCCCGACCGCTGCCCGAGGGCGGGGCCGCGGCGTACTACGCTGCTCGTGGCTCCCAGGGCGGAGGACGCGTTCCCTCCCGGCCTCCCACGGCCGGGAATCCCCACGCAAGGAGAGAGATGGACAAGCAGCAGGAGTTCGTGCTCCGTACGCTGGAGGAGCGCGACATCCGGTTCGTGCGGTTGTGGTTCACCGACGTGCTCGGATTTCTGAAGTCCGTCGCCGTCGCGCCCGCCGAGCTTGAGCAGGCGTTCGACGAGGGCATCGGCTTCGACGGCTCCGCCATCGAGGGCTTCGCCCGGGTGTACGAGTCCGACATGATCGCCAAGCCCGATCCGTCGACCTTCCAGATCCTGCCCTGGCGCGCCGAGGCCCCCGGCACCGCCCGCATGTTCTGCGACATCCTGATGCCGGACGGCTCCCCCTCCTTCGCCGACCCGCGCTACGTCCTCAAGCGCATCCTCGCCAAGACCTCGGACCTGGGCTTCACCTTCTACACCCACCCCGAGATCGAGTTCTACCTGCTGAAGAACAAGCCGGTGGACGGCACCCGCCCCGTCCCCGCCGACAGCTCCGGCTACTTCGACCACACCCCGCAGAACGTCGGCATGGACTTCCGCCGCCAGGCCATCACCATGCTCGAATCCATGGGCATCTCGGTGGAGTTCTCCCACCACGAGGGCGCCCCCGGCCAGCAGGAGATCGACCTCCGCTACGCCGACGCGCTCTCCACCGCCGACAACATCATGACCTTCCGGCTGATCATGAAGCAGGTGGCGCTGGAACAGGGCGTCCAGGCCACCTTCATGCCCAAGCCGTTCTCGGAGTACCCGGGCTCCGGCATGCACACCCACCTCTCCCTCTTCGAGGGCGACCGCAACGCCTTCCACGAGTCCGGTGCCGAGTACCAGCTCTCCAAGGTCGGCCGGTCCTTCATCGCGGGCCTGCTCAAGCACTCCGCGGAGATCTCCGCCGTCACCAACCAGTGGGTCAACTCCTACAAGCGCATCTGGGGCGGCTCGCAGCGCACGGCCGGCGCGGGCGGCGAGGCCCCCTCGTACATCTGCTGGGGCCACAACAACCGCTCGGCGCTCATCCGGGTCCCGATGTACAAGCCGGGCAAGACCGGCTCCACCCGCGTCGAGGTCCGCTCCATCGACTCCGGCGCCAACCCGTACCTCACCTACGCCGTACTGCTGGCGGCGGGCCTCAAGGGCATCGAGGAGGGTCACGAACTCCCGGCCGGCGCCGAGGACGACGTCTGGGCACTCTCCGACTCCGAGCGCCGCGCCATGGGCATCGAACCGCTCCCGCAGAACCTGGGCGAGGCCATCGACCTGATGGAGCGGAGCGAACTCGTGGCGGAGACCCTCGGCGAGCACGTCTTCGACTTCTTCCTGCGCAACAAGAAGCAGGAGTGGGAGGAGTACCGCAGCGAGGTCACGGCCTTCGAACTGCGGAAGATGCTGCCGGTGCTGTAAGCAACGGCCGTGTGACGCGGCCCCGCCGCGTACGGCGGTCCGGGCCGGCGGTGTCGAACCGCCGGCCCGGAGCCGTTCCCCGTTCTTCCGTTGTCCGGAGGCCCGGTGCCGTTGCGACGGGCCCGGACCGGCAGTTACCCCCGTGAGCTGCCGGTCCGGCACGTCCGCGTGGCGCCCGGTCAGGCGAACCGTGCCGCTTCCGGTGGCGGCTGTGCCGGGAAGCGGACGACGGGTTCGCCGGACCGGCCCGCCGGGGCACGGGTGCCTTGGTGCGTGCGCCACAGGTGCCCGCACACCAGGAGGGCGGCGAGCGCCCCGTACACCATGAAGACGGTTGTCCGGACCGCTGCCGGCCCGGGTGGCACGGCAGCCGCGACGGCTGCCACGACCAGGGCGACCAGACCGAGTCCCGGACCGGTCCGGAGCGCCCCCCTGGCGCCCCGGTCCGGTCCGGCAACGCCGGTCCGGTCGTCCCCGTCCCCGGCGCCGTTCCCGCCGCCGTCCTTCTCCGTACCGCCTGCCTGCGCGGACTCCTCGTCGTCGAGCTGCTGTTCGACGCGGTCGAGCAGTGCGTCCCAGGAGCGCGGCGTCATCTCCCCGTAGAGCCCCAGCAGCCGGTCCTGACTCCTCTCCACCTGTTCGTGGAGAAGATCGCGGATGTCTGACATGTCGATACCTCTGCCTCCTCGGTCTGTGAGCGGGTTCCGTGCCCGGATCCCTCCGGGTGCCCAGTCCCGCGTTCTCCGTACGGGCCACTAGGACCCAACCTGGGATCACGGGCCGCCTTCGACGGCACGTGCGTCCGGCCCGTGATCCCGAGAAGAGTGCTAGTCACTGTCTCCGAGCTCGTCATGGATGGTCTGCCGGTGGGGAGCGAGGTGGGCGCGGATCTTGTCGGTGCGGCGCTTCACCGTCTTGCGGTCGATGCGGAGGGCCCTGCCGATCTCGGTCTGGCCGAGGCCGACGACGATCCAGAGGTAGGCCACCTCGCGCAGTCCGCCCTTCTCCGGCAGGGCCTTCTCCAGCACCGACTCCACGGCCCGGATGCGGAGGTACTCGTCGGTCTCCGGATCGGTGTGCGCGGCCTCGGGGAGGGTGTCCGAGGGGAAGGAGCGGTCGCGGTCGTATGCCCGGCAGGCGTCGGCGATGACGCCGAGCGTCACGGTCGTGGCGAAGGCCCGGCCACCGTCGTCGCGGTCGATCCCGAACTCCGGGTCCGACCAGCGGCGGACCAGCCGCAGCACGGCCTCCTGGAGCAGGTCCTCCCGGACCCGGCCCATCCCCTTGCCGAGGATCAGCCGCTCCATGTGCGGCCGCAGCCGCTGGATCTCGGCCACCTTCTCCCCGGTGAGCCTCCGGCGCGGAGCGGGGACGCTTTCCCTCCGGTCATCCGGCTCCGGCACCGTCGAGCGGGGGACAGCGGACGACGGCTCGCCGCCGTCGTCCCTCCCGCACGTCATTGGTGCGTTGCTCATGGGTGTTCCCTTCCTGCTGTCGTGGAGGTGCTCCCGCGGCGCCTCTCGGAGAGGTATGCCGACGGGGACGCCGGAGAAGGGGCGGCCGGGCTCCGTAACTTTCCGTCGCCGCGCGGAGGTTGCCGCGCGCGGGGAAGCGGGTCCGGGGGTGTGGGGCATCCTCCTGCCGGTGGCCGGGAGGGCGACCGGACTGGTCAGCGCAGGGCCTGGAGGAGGAAGGCGCCGGCGCCGACACCGACCAGCAGCGCGATCCCGAACGCGGGTTCGAGCCAGGCCAGGCAGGTCACCAGACCTGCGACGAGCAGAATCAGCAGAACGAAGTAGACCTTCGCGGGCGACGGGTCCGAGGGCATCTACGTCTCCTTCTCGGGAAGGGCGGCCGGTGCGGACCGGGCCGCCACGACGGCGGTTCCCCCTCCTGTGCCGACCGGCCGGTGCCGGCAGGCGGCACGGGAGGGCCGGAAGTGACGCGCGTCACCCTGCACTGTGTGCGGTGAGGGGTGCTCACGCCGAGCGGCGGCCGTCTCCCGTCAACGTGGCCGCCGGCCGTCATCGGGTGACCGATCGCCGGCCGGATGCCCCCGTGCCGGCGCCGGGCGACCTCGCGCCCGGGCGGCCGCGTGGTCGTCGGCGTACCGGGTGGCGCCGGGGGCGGATAGGCTCGGGACGATCAACCAGGCGGGCCGGTCAGGGGCCCGGCCCTGGTCGCCGGGCCGGCCACGGCGGGCGGGCCGTGGGTGAAGGACGGGTGGCGCAGCGTGCAGCAGGGGCGGCGGGACAGCACATTCGGACGGCTGGTGCGGAACGGGTTCACCGACCCGGCCGTGGCCGAGCGGCTGCTGAACGCGCCCGAACTCGCCGGTGTGCGGCACGATCCGCTCCTGCTCGACGCCCTCGGCGCCACCGCCGACCCCGATCTCGCCCTGCGGGCCCTGGTCCGTCTGGCCGAGTCGCTGGCCGCGCGCGACGTACGGGACGCGCTGGAGGCCCCGGCCGGAGCACCGGCCCCGTCCGGTACGCCCGTCCCGCCCGGTACGGCCGCTACGGGGCCGGGCCCGCCCCGGCGCGGCCCGGGACGAGGGCTCTGCCACGGTCCCGGACAAGAGCCCCGGCACGGTCCCGGCCGCAGGCCCCGCGACGCTTCCGGCGGGCGAGGCCGGGACCCGCCCGGACGAGAGCCCCGGCGCGGCGGCCCCGGAGGCCGGCCCCGGTACGCCCCGGCCGGGACGCCCGGAGCGCCCCGGCCGCACCCCGGTACGCGCCCGGGCGGGCCGCCGGCCGCGGATCCGTCCCCGGCCGCCGATCCGCCCCCGGCGGCCCGTACCCCGCCGCCGCCCGCGGACCCGGGCGCTGCTCGACACCCTCGTCACCGCCAAGCCGTTCCGCGACCGCCTGCTGCGCGTCCTCGGCGCCTCCGAGGCGCTCGGCGACCACCTGGTGCGGCACCCGCTCGACTGGCAGACCCTCGTCACCTACGAGCCCGGCGATCTCCACCCCGGGCTGGCCGAGTTCGAGCACGATCTGGCCGGGGCCGAGGACGCCGACAGCCTCCGCGCCGCCTACCGCCGCTCCCTCCTCACCATCGCGGCCCGTGACGTCTGCGGCACCATCGACGTCGCCGAGGCCGCCGCCGAGCTCGCCGACCTCGCCACCGCCACCCTGCGCGCCGCCCTCCGCATCGCCGAGGCCGCCGCCCCCGACGACGCGGCCGTCTGCCGGCTGTCCGTCATCGCCATGGGCAAGTGCGGCGGCCAGGAGCTCAACTACGTCTCCGACGTGGACGTGATCTTCGTGGGCGGGGCCGCCGACGACCGGGCGTCCGCCGAGGAGGAGACGGAGGCCCTGCGCGCCGCCACCCGGCTCGCCTCGCATCTGATGCGGCTCTGCTCCGACACCACCGCCGAGGGCACCATCTGGCCCGTCGACGCCAACCTCCGCCCCGAGGGCCGCAACGGGCCCCTGGTCCGCACCCTCTCCAGCCACCTCGCCTACTACCAGCGCTGGGCCAAGACCTGGGAGTTCCAGGCCCTGCTCAAGGCACGCCCGGTCGCGGGGGACGCCGCCCTCGGCCGGGAGTACTGCGACGCCGTCGCCCCCATGGTCTGGCAGGCCGCCGAGCGGGAGAACTTCGTCGCCGACGTGCAGCAGATGCGCCGCCGCGTGGTGGAGAACATCCCCGCCGCGCAGATCGAGCGCGAGCTCAAACTCGGCCCCGGCGGCCTGCGCGACGTCGAGTTCGCCGTCCAGCTGCTGCAACTCGTCCACGGCCGCGCCGACACCAGCCTGCGCAGCGGCTCCACCCTGGAGGCGCTGGCCGCGCTCGCCGAGGGCGGCTACGTGGGCCGGGCCGACGCCGCCGCACTCGACGAGGCTTACCGCTTCCTCCGGGCGATGGAGCACCGCATCCAGCTCCACCGGCTGCGCCGCACCCACCTCGTCCCCGAGGACGAGGCCGATCTCCGCCGCCTCGGCCGCTCCCTGGCCGCCGCCTTCCGGTGGGACCGCGGTACGGAGCCGGTGGTGACGCTCCGCCGGGAGTGGAAGCGGCACAGCCGCGAGGTGCGCCGGCTGCACGAGAAGCTGTTCTACCGGCCGCTGCTGGACGCCGTCGCGCAGCTGGAGCCCGGCGCGGTGCGGCTCAGCACGACGGCGGCCCGCGAACGCCTGGTGGCTCTCGGCTACGCCGACCCCGCCGCCGCCCTGCGCCATCTGGAGGCGCTGGCCTCCGGTGTCAGCCGCAAGGCCGCCATCCAGCGCACCCTGCTGCCGGTGCTGCTCGGCTGGTTCGCCGACTCGGCCGACCCCGACGCCGGGCTCCTCAACTTCCGCAAGGTCTCCGACGCCCTCGGCGGCACCCCCTGGTATCTGCGGCTGCTGCGCGACGAGGGCGCCGCCGCCGAGAACCTCGCCCGGGTCCTCTCCGGCGGCCGGCTCGCCCCCGACCTGCTGATGCGCGCCCCGGAGGCCGTCGCCCTGCTCGGCGCCCCCGACGGGCTGCGTCCGCGCGGCCGCGCCGCCCTGGAGCAGGAGGTGCTGGCCGCGGTCAATCGCGCCGACGGCCCCGAGCAGGCGGTCACCGCCGCCCGCGGGGTGCGCCGCCGCGAGATGTTCCGCACCGCCGCGGCCGACCTCATCGGCGCGTACGGCACCGAGGAGAGCCCCGCCCAGCACGACCCCGGCGGCGCCGTCGGCCGGGTCGGCACCGCCCTGACGGACCTCAACGCCGCCACCGTCGCCGGTGCGCTGCGCGCCGCCGTCCGCGCCCAGTGGGGCGACACCCTGCCGACCCGCTTCGCCGTCATCGGCATGGGCCGCTTCGGTGGCCAGGAGCTCAACTACGGCTCCGACGCCGACGTCCTCTTCGTCCACGAGCCGCGCGAGGGCGTGGCCGAGGAGGAGGCCGCCCGCGCCGCCTTCGCCGTCGCCAACGAGATGCGCCGGCTGCTCCAGCTCCCCTCCGCCGACCCGCCGCTGCTCATCGACGCCGATCTGCGCCCGGAGGGCAAGACCGGCCCGCTGGTGCGCAGCCTCTCCTCGTACGCCGCCTACTACCGGCGTTGGGGGCAGCCGTGGGAGAGCCAGGCGCTGCTCCGCGCGGCGCCGGTCGCGGGCGACGCCGGGCTGGGGGAGCGGTTCACCGAACTGATCGACCCGCTCCGCTACCCGGTGGAGGGCCCGGACGAGCACGCCGTCCGCGAGATCCGCCGGCTCAAGGCCCGGATGGAGAAGGAGCGGATGCCGCGCGGCGCCGACCGCACCACCCACGCCAAGCTCGGCCGGGGCGGGCTCTCCGACGTCGAGTGGACCGTCCAGCTGATCCAGCTCCGGCACGCCTGGGCCGAGCCGGGCCTGCGCACCACCCGCACCCGCGAGGCCCTGGCCGCCGCGCACGCGGCCGGGCTCATCGGGACGGAGGACGCGGAGATCCTGGACGAGGCGTGGCTGCTGGCGACCCGGCTGCGCAACGCCGTGATGCTGGTCCGCGGCCGCCCCGGCGACACGTTCCCGGCCGAGGTGCGGGAGCGGGCCGCCGTGGGCCGCTACCTCGGCTACGAGATCGGCAGCAGCGGCGAACTCCTCGACGACTACCGCCGCGTGACCCGCCGCGCCCGCGGCGTGATGGAACGCCTCTTCTACGACGACAAGGGCTGACCCGGGCCCGGCGGAACGGGCTCCGGCGGGCCTGCCGTGCCGTCAGCCCGGTCCACCGGTGCCGGGGACCCGCCCGGCCGGTGGCCCGCCGCGCCGCGCGGGCCCGCGCCGCGCGGGTGCGGCAGGACGGCGGGACCGGTGCCCGGTCCGTCACCGCACGCCGCTCCGAACACTCGCTCCAGCACCACCGCGACGCCGTCCGCGTCGTTCCCCGGGGCCGTCTCGTCGGCGGCCGCGAGCAGCTCCGGATGGCCGCCCGCCATGGCCACCCCGTGCCCGGCCCAGTCCAGCATCGGCAGGTCGTTGGGCATGTCGCCGAAGGCGATGGTGTCCGCGGCGGTGAATCCCAGCAGCTCCGCGGCCGCCGCCAGCCCGGCCGCCTTCGTCGTGCCGGCGGGCAGCAGCTCGACCATGCCCGCCTGCGAGTGGACCACCGTCATCGCGTCCCCCGCCAGCCGCCCGGCGGTCTCGGCCACGGCGCGGTCGGGCAGTTCCCGGTGGCGCATCAGGACCTTCTCGATCGGCTCCGCCCACAGCAGGGCCCGGTCGGTGACCGTCTCGCTGCCCGGCGGGGGCGGCGTGAAGAATCCGGCCGTGCTCACGCAGCGGTTCTCCGGCGCCGCCGTGACCACGCCCAGCTCCAGCGGCCCCAGTTCCCGTTCCACCGCGGCAACCAGGGCCAGGGCGGGACCGCGGCCGAGGGAGGCCGTCATCAGCAGCCGGCCGGTGGTGGCGTCGTAGAGCTGGGCGCCCTGCCCGCAGACGGCCAGGCCGTCGTAGCCGAGGTCCAGCAGGAACGGGCGGCAGGAGGAGGCGGGCCGGCCGGTGACGACGAGGTGCCGCGCCCCGGCGCCGGTGGCCAGCTTGAGCGCCTGCCGGGTGCGGAGGGAGAAGGTCAGGTCGGTGCGGAGCAGGGTCCCGTCGAGATCGGTGGCGACCACCCGGTACGGCAGCGCCTCCGCCCCGGATCCCCGGCCCGCGGGGCCGTCCCCGTACACCCGCTCGTCCCCGAACACCGGCTCGTCCCCGCCCGCCGGGCCGGGGACGCCCGCCGGCTCAGGTCGCATGGAGCGGCGTCACATGCCGGGGGAGACGGTAGGCGACCGAGCGGTACCAGAGGTACGAGAACCCGTAGCCGGCGGCCAGACAGAGCACACCGCCGACGGCGTCCAGCCAGAAGTGGTTGGCCGTCGCCACGATCACGAGCAGGGTCAGCGGCGGGTAGAGCCAGCCCAGCACCTTGGCCCAGAGCGCGGGCGCCAGCATGACGATGGTGATCCCGCACCACACCGACCAGCCGATGTGCATGGACGGCATCGCCGCGTACTGGTTGGACATGCTCGCGAGGTTGCCGGAGGCCATCGAGCCCCAGGTGTCGTGCACGACGACCGTGTCGACGAAACCGCCGTCCGGCACCAGCCGGGGCGGCGCCAGCGGATAGAGGTAGTAACCGAGCAGCGCGATCCCCGTGGTCAGGAAGAGCACGAGCCGGGTCGCGGCGTAGCGGCCCGGATGCCAGCGGTAGAGCCACACCAGCACGCCGACGGTCACGATGAAGTGCAGGGTGGCGTAGTAGTAGTTCATCCCCACGACGAGCCAGGTCACCGAGTTCACGGCGTGGTTCACGGTGTGCTCGACGGCGATGCCCACCGCCTGCTCCGCCCGCCATATCCAGTCGGCGTTGCGCAGGGCCGCGGCCTTCTGCTCCGGGACGGCGTTGCGGATCACCGAGTAGATCCAGTAACTCACCGCGATGAGCAGGATCTCGAACCGCAGCCGTGGGCGTCGCGGCAGCCTCAGCCGTCCGATCGAAAGGCGTTCCCCCCCGGGCTGGGCCTCTGGCCGTGTGTCGGCCGGTGATTTCTCCAGAGTCCTCACAGTCGCGTCACCCACGCGCCACAGTCTGCCAGACCCCGGCGTGTTACCGATCACCCTTGGACCGGGACGTCGGCCGGTGCCCTCCGGGCCGGTGAGGACTGTCCCTGCGGACCCGCGGCGGTCGACCCGCGGACCACCAGTTCGGGCAGGAAGATGAACTCGCTGTGCGGGGCCGGGGTCCCGCCGATCTCCTCCAGCAGTGCGCGCACCGCCGCCTGGCCCATGGCCTGGACCGGCTGACGGATCGTGGTCAGCGGCGGGTCGGTGAAGGCGATCAGCGGGGAGTCGTCGAAGCCGACCACCGAGACGTCCCGGGGGACGGCGAGGCCCTGCTGGCGGGCGGCGCGGATGGCGCCGAGCGCCATCATGTCGCTGGCGCAGATCACGGCGGTGCAGCCGCGCCGGATCAGCGCGTCGGCCGCGGCCTGGCCGCCCTCCAGGGTGTAGAGGGAGTGCTCGATCAGCTCGTCGGACTCCTCCGGGGTCAGCCCCAGCTGCTCGCGCATCCCCTGCCGGAAGCCCTCGGTCTTCCGCAGCACGGGGACGAACCGCTTGGGGCCCAGCGCCAGCCCGATCCTGGTGTGGCCGAGGGCGGCGAGATGCGTCACGGCCAGCCGCATCGCCGCGCGGTCGTCGGGCGAGACGAACGGGGCGCGGACCTTCGGGGAGAAGCCGTTGACGAGGACGAACGGCACGCCCTGCCCGCGGAGCTGGTCGTACCGCTGCATGTCGGCGGAGGTGTCGGCGTGCAGCCCGGAGACGAAGATGATGCCGGAGACCCCGCGCTCCACCAGCATCTCGGTGAGCTCGTCCTCGGTGGAGCCGCCCGGGGTCTGGGTGGCGAGGACCGGGGTGTAGCCCTGGCGGGTCAGGTTCTGCCCGATGACCTGCGCGAGTGCGGGGAAGATCGGGTTGTCCAGCTCGGGGGTGATCAGTCCGACCAGCCCGGCGCTGCGCCGCCGCAGCCGCACCGGGCGCTCGTAGCCCAGGACGTCGAGCGCGGCGAGGACGGATTCGCGGGTGGTCGCGGCCACCCCCGGCTTGCCGTTGAGCACGCGGCTGACTGTCGCTTCGCTGACCCCCGCCTGGGCTGCGATGTCGGCGAGCCGTGCGGTCATAGGGCTGGACTGTACCGGTCGCATGTCAGATTGCCCACCACGCGCAGGATTCGGCCGGAATACGGACGGTTCCGCCGTCCTCGCGCGGGGCGGGGGCGGCCATCGGGGCGCTGCTCAGCAGGGGCGGCCGGGCCGGGGCAGGGTGACGGGCCGGTCGAGGGTGTTGAGCACGCAGACCACCGGGCCCCGCGCGCCGTCCTCCCCCTCTCCGGCGGACGGCGCCGGGGCGGTGCCCGGGGTGCGGCGGAAGGCGAGGACGCCGTCGGGCGCGTCCAGCCACTCGACCGCGTCGCCCGCGCCGAGCGCCGGGAGCTCGCGGCGCAGCGCGATGGCCGCGCGGTAGAGCTCCAGGGTGGAGGTCGGGTCGCCGGTCTGCGCCTCGACGCTGTATCCGGCCCAGTCACCGGGCTGCGGCAGCCAGCTGGGGCCGCCGGGCTCGGGTCCGAAGCCGTACGGGGCCTCGGTGCCGGACCACGGGATCGGCACCCGGCAGCCGTCGCGGAAGCCGTCCTGGCCGTCGGCGCGGAGGAAGGAGGGGTCCTGGCGGACCTCGTCGGGCAGGTCGGTGACCTCGGGCAGGCCGAGTTCCTCGCCCTGGTAGACGTACGCGGAGCCGGGCAGCGCGAGCATCAGGAGGGCGGCGGCGCGGGCCCGGCGCAGGCCGCGCTCCGGGTCGCCGTCCGCGTAGCGGGTGGTGTGCCGGACGACGTCGTGGTTGGAGAGCACCCAGGTGGTGGGCGCGCCGACGGACGCGGTCGCGGCGAGGGAGGTGTCGATCACCGCGCGCATCTCCGCGGCCTCCCAGCCGCTCCGCAGGAACTGGAAGTTGAACGCCTGGTGCATTTCGTCGGGGCGGACGTAGAGGGCGAGCCGCTCGGAGTCCGGGGCCCAGGCCTCGGCGACCCCGATCCGCTCGCCGTCGTAGGAGTCCAGCAGCCGGCGCCAGTGGCGGTGGATCTCGTGGACGCCGTCCTGGTCGAAGAAGGGCAGCTTCTGGGTGCCGATGAGGCTGGCCTGCTGCCCGTGGCCGATGTCGGGCAGGCCCTCGGCCTTGACGAGGCCGTGGGCGACGTCGACACGGAATCCGTCCACGCCCAGGTCCAGCCAGAAGCGGAGGACGGCGTCGAACTCGCGGCGGACCTCCGGGTGCTCCCAGTTGAGGTCGGGCTGCTCGGGGGCGAAGAGGTGGAGGTACCAGTCGCCGGGGCTGCCGTCGGGGTTCGTGGTGCGGGTCCAGGCGGGGCCGCCGAAGACGGACTCCCAGTCGTTGGGCGGCAGCTCGCCGTCCGTGCCTTTGCCGGGACGGAACCAGTAGCGGTCGCGGGCGGGGGAGCCGGGGCCCTCGCTCAGGGCCTGCCGGAACCAGGCGTGCCGGTCGGAGGTGTGGTTGGGGACGATGTCCATGATCACGCGGATTCCCAGCCCGTGGGCGGCGCGGATCAGCTCCCGGGCGTCGCCGAGGTCGCCGAAGAGCGGGTCGACGGTGCGGTAGTCGGTCACGTCGTAACCGCCGTCGGCCTGCGGGGAGAGGTAGAAGGGGGTGAGCCAGACCGCGTCCACGCCCAGCCGGGCCAGATGCGGCAGCCGCTCCCGGGCGCCGCGCAGATCGCCGATGCCGTCGCCGTTGCCGTCGGCGAAGGAGCGGACGTAGATCTGGTAGATGACGGCGTCCCGCCACCAGTGTGCGGCGGTGCCGGAGCCGCCGCGCGGGGCGTCCCCCGGGCCGGCGCCGGGGGCGGGCGCGGGCCGGTCGTGGAGGGCGGGCGTGAGCTCCTGAGTCATCGTCGTTTCCCCTTCGGTAGCCGGTGTGACGCTCGGCACGGACGCCAGAGAGGACAACGCGCCGCGGCCCCCGTGGTTGACGTGGGGAACGTAACAGCTTTGCAAGCTCTTGCGGAAGTATCGGCAGATTCTTGCGGCAGGGCCGAAAGCCCCCCGGCCAGGGCCGTCAAGGGGTGGGGTGGCAACTGTGCAGACACGCCGCTGTAACGATCCGGCAGCCTTGCAGAAAGTTGCCGCAAAGACTTTCGGCCACATTGCATCCCTGTTACTTTCGCGGTACACCCGGCGCCGCGACGGCGCGGTCAGGGCAGGTGGTCCCCCGGGACCCCGGCCATCACGGGCTCTCATGAAGGAGTAACACCATGCGGCGTGGCATAGCGGCCACCGCGCTGGTCGCGACGCTCTCCCTGGCGGCGACCGCGTGCGGCGGGGACAGCGACAGCGGCGAGAGCGGCGAGAAGAAGGGCTCCGGCGAGCTCTCCGGCACCGTCACCTTCTGGGACACCTCGAACGAGGCCGAGAAGGCGTTCTTCAAGAAGACCGCCGAGGGCTTCGAGAAGGAGCACCCGAAGGTCGACGTCAAGTACGTCAGCGTCCCCTTCGGCGAGGCGAGCAACAAGTTCAAGAACGCCGCGGGTGGCGGCTCCGGCGCCCCCGACGTGATGCGCACCGAGGTGGCCTGGGTCGCCGACTTCGCCAACCTCGGCTACCTGGCCCCGCTGGACGACACCGCGGCCGTCGACAACAAGGACGACTACCTCGACCAGGCCTGGGGCAGCACCCAGTTCGAGGGCAAGACCTACGGCGTGCCGCAGGTCATCGACACCCTCGCCCTCTTCTACAACAAGGACCTGCTGAAGAAGGCCGGCGTCGAGGTCCCCGAGTCCGTCGAGGACATCAAGAACTCCACCGAGAAGTTCAAGGGCGAGGACGTCACCCCCTTCTACATGCGCGGTGACGACGCCTACTGGTTCCTGCCCTTCCTCTACGGCGAGGGCGGCGACATGGTCGACGCCGAGGCCAAGAAGATCACGGTCGACGACGGCGCCGGCGCCAAGGCGTTCGAGACGATCCAGGACCTGGTGGACTCCAAGGCCGCGACGACGGACACCACCGACGGCTGGGAGAACATGCAGAAGTCCTTCAAGGACGGCAAGGTGGCCATGATGCTCAACGGCCCCTGGGCCATCGAGGACACCCTGGCCGGCAAGGAGTTCAAGGGCAACGAGGACAACCTCGGCGTCGCCCCGGTCCCGGCCGGCAGCGAAGCCCAGGGCGCCCCGCAGGGCGGCCACAACCTCTCCGTCTACGCGGGCTCGAAGAACCTGGACGCCTCCTACGAGTTCGCCAAGTACATGAGCTCCGCCGAGGTCCAGAAGGCCACCACCGAGGAGCTGAGCCTGCTCCCGACCCGTACCTCGGTGTACGACGAGCAGACCGTCAAGGACAACAAGATGGTCCAGTTCTTCAAGCCCGCCGTGGACAAGGCCGTCGAGCGCCCGTGGATCGCCGAGGGCAACTCCCTCTTCGAGCCCATCCGCGTCCAGCTCGCCGACGTGCTGACCGGCAAGACCGAGCCCGAGGCCGCCGCCGACAAGATCGGTGAGGAGTACGCCAAGCTCCTCAAGGACGGCGACTGGAAGTAGGACCGAGGAACCCAGGGAGAGGCTGACCGACGACCATGGCTGTCGAGACAGGCCGGTCGGTGGCACCGGCCGCGGGCGGAGACGCCCGCGGCCGCGGCCGCGGAACCGGCGGAGCACCCGGCAAGACCCCCGGCCCGCTGCGCCGGGCCCTGGCCACCCACTGGTACGCCTGGGCCATGGTGGCCCCCGTGGTGACCGTCATCGGGGTGATCATCGGCTATCCGCTGGTCCGCGGCGTCTATCTGTCGCTGACCGACGCGGACGAGGCCAACGTCGCCCGCACCATCGGCGTCAACGAGATCGAGGCGAGCTACGAGTTCGTCGGCCTCGACAACTACCAGGCCATCCTCACGGACGGAGTCTTCTGGGACCGGCTCGGCTGGACCGTGCTGTGGACGGTGGGATGCGTCTCCATCACCTTCCTCCTCGGCCTGGTGCTGGCGTCCATGCTCAACCGCAAGGTGCGCGGCCGGACCGTCTACCGGATGGCGCTGATCCTGCCCTGGGGCATCCCGGCCTTCGTGTCCGTCTTCGCCTGGCGGATGCTCTACAACGAGAAGAACGGCATCCTCAACCAGCTGCTGGCCGGCGGCGGCATCGACGGCATCCCCTGGCTGGGCGACCCGACCTGGGCCAAGATCTCCGTCATCGCGGTGAACGTCTGGCTCGGCGTGCCGTTCATGCTCGTCGCCATGCTGGGCGCCATGCAGGGCATCCCCGGCGAGCTGCTGGAGGCCGCCGAGATGGACGGGGCCAACGCCTGGCAGCGGTTCCGCAACGTCGTGCTGCCGGGCATCCGCTCGGTCAGCAGCACGGTGATCCTGCTGAGCACCATCTGGACCTTCAACATGTTCCCGGTGATCTTCCTGCTCACCCGGGGCGGCCCCGGCGACTCCACCGAGATCCTGGTGACCTACGCCTACCGGCTGTCCTTCATCGTCAGCCCGCGAGACTTCGCCTCCTCCGCGGCCTGGGGCGTGCTCATCCTGCTGCTCCTGTCGGCCTTCGCGGTGGTCTACCGCCGTTCGCTCCGCAAGCAGGGAGAGGTGTGGTGACGACCATGAAGAACACCGGAACCCCCGGAACCACCACGGGCACCACGACGCCCGACCCCGCCACCACCGCCCCCGTACCGGCCGCCGCCGTCCGCAACGGGAACGGCCGCACCGGCCGCGTCCGCGGGCGCGGCGAGCGCGGGCCGCTGGCCTCCGCCGGGCTGCACGCCGGCCTGCTGCTGGCCGCCGTGACCGCCGTGTTCCCGCCGCTGTGGCTGCTGGTGACGTCCTTCAAGCCCAAGAGCGACGCCTTCACCACCTCACTGGTGGAGAACTTCACCTTCGCCAACTACGACCACGTCCTGAACGACACACACTTCCTGACCTGGTTCGGGAACTCGGTGCTGATCGTGCTGGTGACCACGTTCCTGGGCGTCTTCATCTCGGCCACCACCGGCTACGCCGTCAGCCGCTTCCGCTTCCCGGGCATGCGCCCGCTGATGTGGACCCTGCTGATCACGCAGATGTTCCCGATGGCGATCCTGATCGTGCCGCTCTACAACCTCATGGCACAGCTCGGGCTCCTCAACCAGCCCGTCGGCCTGATCATCACGTACCTCACCATCGCCGTGCCGTTCTGCGCCTGGATGATGAAGGGCTTCTTCGACACCATCCCCGTCGCCATCGACGAATCGGGGCGTGTCGACGGTCTCAACCCCTTCGGCACCTTCTGGCGGCTGATCCTGCCGCTGGCCAAGCCCGGCATCGCCGTCACCGGCTTCTACAGCTTCGTGACCGCCTGGGCCGAGGTCGCCTACGCCTCGGCGTTCATGACCGGCGAGGAGAACCTCACCCTGGCCGGCGGCCTGCAGACCTTCGTCAACCAGTACACGAACGACTGGGGATCGATGACGGCCGCCGCCGTGATCATCGCCGTGCCCGCCATGATCGTCTTCGGTTTCGCCCAGCGCCACCTCGTCGCCGGGCTGACCGCGGGCGCCACCAAGTCGTGACCGGGACCGGACGCTTACCCACCCCCGCCTGCCACCCGGCGGCCGCGGCCACACCGGCGCCGCGGCCGCCGAGTTCCCCGAGATCCAGGGATGACATGACCCACGACCCCACCGGCACCCCCCAGGCCGGCTCCGCCGCCCCCACCGCGGAACAGCGCACCGGCTGGTGGCGGGACGCGGTGATCTACCAGGTGTACCCGCGCAGCTTCGCCGACGGCAACGGCGACGGCATGGGCGATCTGGACGGGGTGCGCACCCGCCTGCCGTACCTCGCCGAGCTGGGTGTGGACGCCGTCTGGCTCAGCCCCTTCTACGCCTCCCCGCAGGCCGACGCCGGCTACGACGTGGCCGACTACCGCGCCATCGACCCGATGTTCGGCACCCTGGACGACGCCGCCGCGGTCATCCGCGAGGCCCACGCCCTGGACCTGCGGATCATCGTCGACCTCGTCCCCAACCACTGCTCCGACCAGCACGTCTGGTTCCGGCAGGCACTCCGTGAGGGCCCCGGCTCACCACTCCGCGAGCGGTTCCACTTCCGTCCCGGCAAGGGCACGGACGGTGAACTCCCGCCCAACGACTGGGAGTCCGTCTTCGGCGGCCCCGCCTGGACCCGCACCATGAACCCCGACGGGACCCCGGGGGAGTGGTACCTGCACCTCTTCGCCCCCGAGCAGCCCGACTTCAACTGGGAGCACCCGGCCGTCCGGGACGAGTTCCGCTCCATCCTCCGCTTCTGGCTGGACCTGGGCACCGACGGCTTCCGCATCGACGTCGCCCACGGCCTCGTCAAGGCCGACGGACTCCCCGACATGGGCCGCGGCGAGCAGCTGAAGCTCCTCGGCAGCCAGAAGCTGCCCTTCTTCGACCAGGACGGCGTCCACGAGATCTACCGCTCCTGGCGGAAGGTCCTCGACGAGTACGCGGGCGAGCGGATCGGCGTCGCCGAGGCCTGGACCCCCAGCGCCGACCGCACCGCCCTCTACCTCCGCCCCGACGAGCTCCACCAGGCGTTCAACTTCCACTACCTGGGCGCCGGGTGGAACGCCGCCGAACTGCGCGAGGCCATCGACGCATCGCTCGACGCCATGCGGCCCGTCGGCGCGCCCACCACCTGGGTGCTCTCCAACCACGACGTCGTCCGGCACACCACCCGCTACGCGGACGGCGACCCGGAGCGCGGCCTGCGCCGGGCCCGCGCGGCCGTGCTGCTGATGCTGGCGCTGCCCGGCTCCGCGTACGTCTACCAGGGCGAGGAACTCGGGCTTCCGGAGGTCACCGACCTGCCCGACGAGGTCCGCCAGGACCCCTCCTTCTTCAAGGAGAACGGCCAGGAGGGCCTGCGCGACGGCTGCCGGGTGCCGATTCCGTGGTCCGGCACCGAGGCCCCGTACGGCTTCGGACCCGAGCCCGGCGGCCCCAGCTGGCTGCCGCAGCCCGATGTCTGGGCCAAGTACAGCGTCGAGGCGCAGACCGGCGACCCGACCTCCACCCTGGAGCTCTACCGCTCCGCGATCGCGCTGCGCCGCGAACACCCGGCGCTCGGCGCGGGCCACGCGGTCGAGTGGCTGGACGCGCCCGAGGGCGTCCTCGCCTTCCGCCGCACCCCGGCGGAGGGAGCCGGCGGCGCGGGCGGCGGGGCGGCCGGCCGGGCTTCGGACGGTGCCTTCGTCTGCACCGTCAACACCACCGGCGAGCCCGTCCGCGTCCCGGTGCCCGGCCGGATGCTGCTGGCCAGTGAGGGCGCGGTCGCGAGGGGAGCGGTCGTGGAGGGCCCGGTCGTGGAGGGCGGGGAAGCCGTGCTGCCCGCCGACTCCGCCGTCTGGTGGACGACGTGACCATGGCCGTGCCGCGGGGTGGCGGCGAGCCCGCCGCCCCGCGGCTCGCGGACATCGCCGCCCAGGCGGCCGTCAGCGAGGCGACCGTCAGCCGGGTGCTCAACGGCAAGGCGGGCGTGGCCGGTTCCACCCGGCAGCGGGTGCTCGCCGCGCTCGACGTCCTCGGTTACGAACGTCCCGTCCGGCTGCGGCAGCGCAGCGCCGGACTCGTCGGACTGGTGATCCCCGAGCTGACCAACCCCATCTTCCCGGCCTTCGCCCAGGTCATCGAACAGTCCCTGGCCGGATACGGCTACACGCCGGTGCTCTGCACCCAGATGCCCGGCGGCGCCACCGAGGACGAACTGGTGGAGCAGCTGGAGGAGCGCGGCGTCACCGGCATCATCTTCCTGTCCGGGCTGCACGCCGACACCACCGCCGACCCCGCCCGCTACACCCGGCTGACGGCGCGCGGCGTACCGTTCGTCCTGATCAACGGCTACAACGACAACATCGCCGCGCCCTTCGTCTCGCCCGACGACCGCTCGGCGGCCCGGATGGCCGTACGGCACCTCGTCGAGCTGGGCCACGAGCGGATCGGCCTGGCCGTCGGCCCGCAGCGCTTCGTCCCGTCCCGGCGCAAGACCGAGGGGTTTGTCTCGGAGCTGCGCGAATCGCTGGGCCAGTCCCGCGAGGAGGCCGAACGGCGCGTCCACCACACGCTGTTCGGGCTGGAGGGCGGCCAGGCGGCGGCGGGCGCGCTGCTCGACGAGGGCTGCACGGGCGTGGTGTGCGGCAGCGACCTGATGGCGCTCGGCGTGATCCGGGCCGCCTGGCAGCGCGGCCTGGACGTGCCCGGCGACATCTCCGTCGTCGGCTTCGACGACACCCCGCTGATCGCCTTCACCGACCCGCCGCTGACGACCGTGCGGCAGCCGGTGCAGTCGATGGCGACGGCCGCGGTCGGCGCCCTGCTGGAGGAGATCGAGGGCAACCCGGTGCAGCGCACGGAGTTCGTCTTCCAGCCGGACCTCGTCGTCCGCGGCTCGACGGGGCCGGCCCGGAGGACGGCGGGCGACTGAGCCGGGGCCGCACGGCGGTTGCCCCGCGCCGCGCCGCGCCGGACCGGCTGTCCGGGCCGCTGGGCCGGCCCCGTTCCGTGGAGCGCCCCCGGGCGGGCCCGGTCCTCCCGTTCGGGTCCCGCGTCCCCGCCCTCGCCCCGCCCGGCCCGCAGCGGGGCCGGGGCGCTGTGCCGTCCGCGCCGGCCCCGGCTGTCCCGCTTCGGGCCGGTTCACGCCCGAGCCGTTACGGAACCCTCTACGGTGCTGCTCCGGTGACCGCCGGGACGGCCGCGGAAAGCGATTACGGATCTTCCTCCGCGAACTGTGTTGCTCCGCCCACCGTTTCGGCTACTGTGGCGCGCGCTCCCACACGCGCCCCCCACCAGCCCGTCTCCGGGCTGCTCCGCGCTGTGCGCTCGCCGGAAGGGTTCGAGAGAGGAACCACCGTTGGCAGACGGCCGCCAAGCACGCCATGACGGCACGGAGCCGGAGCGGGGCGCACCCGAGCCGGGCGCCCCGGGGCCGGACCGGGAGGTACGGATACCGCCGTACCTCGGAGAAGAGGAGGACGGGGAGCAGTCGCCCGCCACGGGGGACGCCGCTGGGGACGGCGCGGATGACGGCGCCCCGTCCGGCGGCGCGCCCGCGACCGCACCCGCGCCGGAACCACGGCCCGGTGTCCCGGCAGGTCCGCCCGCCGTTCCGGACGGTCCGCCCGCCCGTTCCACGGAGGCCGCCGCCCGCAGCACCCGGCCCCGCCGCGTCCACCGGCCGGAGCCCGGACCCGCGGCGTCCGACGGCCGCGGCCCGGGCGCCCCGCGTCCCCGACGGGAGCCGGGGTGCCCCGCGTCCACCGGCGGCCCGCCGGATCCGCCGCGCCCGCCGACCGTCCGCTGGTGGCACCCCGCCGTGGCGGCGGGACCGGCCCTCCGGTCCGCCGGCCGCCGGGGACGATCCGGTGTTCCGCTCGGCCGTCGTCCCGCAGGGCACCGGCCGGCCGGGGCGGCCGTCGGTCCCGGTGGTGGCCGTGTCAGGTCTCGTGATTGGTTCGGTCCTGGCGCTGGCCCTGTGGTTCGGCGGCAGCGGCGGTCCCGCGGACGCGGGGGCGGAGTCCGGCGCCGCACCGTCCTGGCACGCCGCTCCCCGCCCCACCCCGTCCCTGCCGGGCGCCGGCCGGGAGGAACCCCGAACTCCCCTTCCGGGACGGAAGACCGGCTCCCCTCGCCCAGCGCGTCGCGCACCTCCGCGGCACGCCCGGCGCCCTCCCCGTCCCGTACCGCCGTTCCGTCGTCCGGCTCCCGCACCGGCGGGGACCGTGAGGGCGGCGCGAAGGAGGAGAGCGGCAGGATCAGCGAGGGCGGAGCCTCCCGCACCGGATCGGAACGGTCGCTGCGGTCGGTCAACTACCCGGACCGGTACGTGCGTCACCGGGACGGCCGTGTCCTCCTCGACCCGATCGGTTCCCCGGGCGCGGCCCGGGACGCCACCTTCGCCCTGGTGCCGGGGCTCGCCGACGGGCGCTGCCACTCCTTCCGGACGCTCGACGGCCGCTACCTCCGGCACCGCGACTTCCGCGCCGTCGTGGCGGGCAACGACGGTTCCCGGCTGTTCCGCGAGGACGCGACCTTCTGCATGCGCCAGGGTGCGGCCGGGCGGGGATCGGTCTCCTTCGAGGCGTTCAACCACCCCGGCCGCTTTCTGCGCCACCGGAACTTCGAGCTCCGGATGGACCCGTGGGAACGCTCGGAGCTCTACCGGGCCGACATCTCCTTCCAGCTGACTTCGCCCCTCGGCTGAGCGCTCCCGGTCCGGGCCGAGCGGCCGCCGGACCGCCGCCCGCGGCCCGTCATCGCTGCTTACTGCGGTTATAGGAGGCGAAGTGTGTTGCGGCGAAGGTCGTTTGGGCTACTGTGACGCGGGTTCGCCCGCGCCTCCGGGGGCTCCGCCACCGGTTCGGAGGCTGCCGCCCCAAGGGCTGTGCGTTGGTCAGAGAAGGTCTTGGGAGGACCCGAGATGACAGCCGACACGCCACGCGACGACGGCCCGGGGCCGGACCCGGACGTATGGTCGCCCCCCTACTGGGAGGACGGCGCGGAGTGGCCCACCGGTGGCTACACCGGCGCGTTCCCGGCCGGCGGGGAGCCGGCCGCCGCGCCCGGCGCCGACGACCTGGTGGGAGCCGCCCCCGCCGGGTCCTTCTACGGCTCCGGGCCCCTGATGCCCCCGCCGCCCCCGCCCCCGCGCCCGCGGCAGACGCCGCCGGAAAGACGGCGGCAGCGGCGGACCGCCGCCGAACCTGTCGGAGTACGGCCTCTCGCTGCCGGAGGACGACGGCACCGGCGCCCGCCCGCCCGCCGGGCGCGCCGCATCGGTTGGCGCCTCCGGGACTGGCCGCTGAACCCGATCTTCCTGCTGGCCGGGTTGCTGGCCGCCTCCCTGGTGGGCACGGTCTGGTTCTTCGGAATGGACATGATGGGTGCGGACGGCGACGACGGCCCGGCGGGCGGCGGCGCGGCGCCGGGGCATCGGCACCGCCCGGGAGCAGACCCCGCCCACCCCGTCCCTGCCCAACGCCCCGCGCCGGGCGTCTCCGGCAAGGGCGGGCTGCCGGCCGAGGGGGCCACGGCGAACCGCTCGTTCCAGTCCGTCAACTACCCCAAACGCTATCTGCGCCAGCGCGACGGCGCGATCTTCCTCGACCCCGTCAGCTCCGGCCCGGCCGCGGCGGCCGACGCCAAGGACGCCACCTTCACCGTGATGCCGGGCCTCGCCGACGACAAGTGCTACTCGTTCAAGACGGCGAACGGGAAGTACCTGCGCCAGCAGAAGTTCCGCGTGCGGGTCTCCGCCGTGCAGGACACGGGCCTCTTCCGCCAGGACGCCACCTTCTGCGCCACCGAGGGGATGGTCGCCGGTGCCACCAGCTTCGAGTCGTACAACTTCCCCGGCCGCTTCCTGCGCCACCGCGGCTTCCGGCTGGTGCTCGACCGGTCCGACGGCTCGCAGCTCTTCAAGCAGGACGCCTCGTTCCGCGTCATCGCCGCCCTGAGCTGAGCCCGCCGGGCCCGGCCCCCGTCACGTCCCGCGCGTACATCATGAGAGCACCCGGGGCGGTGCACCGGAGTGCGGGCCCCCGGCCGGTCGCCCGGGATCCCGTGAACCTTTCCGCCTCGCACGCCGACTGTTCCGGTGAGACGCGGAAGCGGAGAGGGAGGTGCGGTGAGCGGCGACGAGCGGCGTGACGGGCTGTTGGTGGTGCGCTGCCAGCTCGGGGAGCGGGAAGCATTCCCCGAACTGGTGCGTGCCTGGCATGGCCCGCTGTGGCGCTATGTGCGGGCCATGGTCGGGTCGCCGCACCTCACGGAGGATCTCACCCAGGAGGCGTGGGTCGCCGTGGTGCGCGGACTGCCGCGGCTGCGGCAGCCGGAGCGGTTCGCCCCCTGGCTGTTCACCATCGCCCGGCGCGCGGTGACCGACCATCTGAGGCAGGCGTACCGGGCGTCGGAAACCCCCATGGACGAAGCGGGCGCCGTCGTCGACGACTCTCTCGGCAGTCTGCTCACGACGATGCAGGTGGAGGCCGGCCTGGGCGGGTTGCCGCCCCCGGAGCGCGAAGTGCTGATCCTGTTCCACCTGCAGGATCTGCCGCTGGCCGCCTGTGCGGAGGTGCTCGGCGTACCGGTCGGCACGGTCAAGAGCAGGCTGCACCGCGCGCGCCGCATGCTGCGCGGAGTCCTTGCCGAGAGGGGATACGGACATGAGTGAACCGAACCCCGCGGCCCAGGGGGGCGTTGCCGGGGAACTGGAGCGCGCGCTCGCCGCGGAGGTCTCGCTGGGCTCACGGATCCGCCACCTTGCCGTGGGACTGGCGGGAGGATGCGGGGCGGCACTGATCGCGGTGCTGTGGGCCACCGAGCCGCATCCGCTTCCCCTGCGCACCCGGGCGGCCTTCGCCGGGCTGATCGCCATCGGGCTGGCCTGGGCGGCCTTCGCCGGCTGGGTGCTGAGCAGACGGCGGCCCCTTTTCGCCCGGGACCGGGTGCTGGCAGCCCGGCTCGCGCTCGTGGCCGCCGCGGTGACCGGTGTGGCCGGGACGGCGCTTGCCGCTGTACGCGCCACCACGGCCGGGGTACTGGTCACGGCCCTGGCCGGTGTCCTCCTCGTCGCCGCGGCAGGACTCGCCCTGGTCCGGGCGCGGTCCCGCCGCCGCGAACTGCTCGCGTTGCGGTCCGCTCTGCAACAGGACAGGCCCTGAACCCCCGACCTGTGTTCCTTCCGATTCACCGAGATCATCGAGGAGACTGCCGTGAACAACAAGATCGCCCCCGTGGGCCCGCTGGCCCTCGCTCTGCGCCTCCGCGGGGCCGGCAGGCGCACCGTCTTCCTGGTCACCGCGGCGGCGTGCGCGGCACTGCTGCTCGGGATCGGCCTCCGGCTGCTGACCTGAGGCCTCGGCCGGGCCCCCGGCAGCGGGGACGGCCACCGGCTTTCGCGGCGGCGGACTTGCGCGCCGGGCGTGGTCCGGGCCGGCCGGGGATTATCGTGAGCGCCGACCGGAACAATCCGCCGGAATCACGGCATAGCGGAAACAGGGCGGCCCCATGGGCGACTGGTGGTATCGCAACATCGTGGAGCCGGGCAAGCTGCCCCTGCTGCTCAGCCTGGCCGGGTTCGTGACCGTCTTCCTGGTCACCCGCGGCATCACCCGGATGATCCGGGCCGGTCGCGGCCCGTTCCGCAACGTCGGCACCGGACGGGTGCACGTTCACCACATGGTGCCCGGCATCGTGCTGGCCGCTGTCGGGGGTTTCGGGATGGCGGCCATCGCGGACGAGAGCGGCGGGGCGGCGGCGATGGCGCTGGTCTTCGGCGCCGGAATGGGCCTCGTCATGGACGAGTTCGCGCTGATGCTCTACCTCAGCGACGTGTACTGGTCCCAGCAGGGCCGCGCCTCCGTCGAGGCGGTCATGCTCACCGCGGCCGCCGTCGGCATGGTGCTGCTCGGCGCGCTGCCGGTGGGCGTGGACGACGTCAGCGAGGCGGAGCAGGACAACCGGGCGGGGCTGGCCCTGACCGTGGCCCTGCACTTCCTCATCGTCGTGACGTCCTTCGTCAAGGGGAAGATGCGGCTGGGCGTGATCGGGATCTTCCTGCCGCCCGTGGCGTTGACCGCCGCCGTGCGCCTCGCCCGCCCCGACTCGCCCTGGGCCCACCGCTTCTACTCGGAGGGCTCGCGCCGTCGGCGCCGGGCCACGGAGCGGGCCCGGCGGCACGACGCCCGCTGGGGCGGCGTCAGCGCGAAGGCGGGCAACCTCCTGGCGGGCAAGCCGGACCGGCACTGACGACGGGGCCGGTCCGGGCTCCGCCCACCCGCCGCTCCTCGCCGCTCACTCGCCGACCGCTCCGTCGATCCGCTCGCGCAGGAAATCGGCGTGGCCGTTGTGGCGGGCGTACTCCTCGATCATGTGGGCGAGGATGTAGCGCAGGGAGAAGTCCTCGCCGCGGCGGCGGCCCGTGACGTCGAGGGACTCGGCGGCCTCGACGATGGCGCGGGACCGCGCGCACGCCTCCCGCCAGACGCGGAAGGCCTCCTCCGGGTCGGCGGTGTCCACGTCGAAGGCGCCGTCCGTACCGTCCTCGCGGGGCCAGTACCGCGGAACACTCTCGCCGTTCACCACGTTCCGGAACCAGCCGCGCTCGACATCGGCCATGTGCCGCACGAGCCCGAGCAGGGAGATCGGCGACGGCGGCACGGCCCGCTCCCTGAGCTGCCCGGTGGAGAGTCCCGCGCACTTCATGGCGAGGGTGTCCCGCTGGTACTGCACGTATCCGTTCAGCGTGGCCCGCTCGTCGTCGACCGGCGGCGGATCGGTCCTCTGGTGATCGGTCATCCGGACATCATGCCGTCCGGGGGCCGGTCGCGTGCCGAAGTACCGCCCGGCACACGCTTCTTGGAGGCGACGGGCAGCCGGCGAACGCGCCCCGGCGCCCGGATCGGCAGGGAGACGACGCCGAGGAAGCGGCCCCGGTGCTCGTCTCACCCGGCGGACGGCAGGGAGGCCGGCCGCCGGGCGGCTGTGCCGGGGGCCGGCCGGTCGCACGCAGCCCGCCGTGACGCGGACGTCTGTTCCCTCTGGAACCGGCCCGGCCGGACGGGCGCGTGGGGTCCGTGGACGGGGTGGCCCGGAAGCGGCCACGCCCTGCGGATCCCCCGGCCGGCCGGGCCGGAGTCAGGGCTGAACGTAACACTGCTGCAATAGTTTGCGAAAGAGTTTGCAGGGGTTCAACCCGCCGTGAGGCGGTGGGATTTCGCCTCCGTAACGCGGTTGTGTCCAGGGTCTTGACCTAGGGCGGCGGGCGGCCTACCGTCCGGTACCCAACTTCTTGTTGTTTCTTGCAGCAAGAACCTTCATCGGCCTTAGGGGCATGGCGCGTTGCCGCACGAGGCTGCTCCCCCACCCCTTTCCTCACCCAGGAGGAAGCAATGGCCCGTAGCCTCAGCAGACGCCGACCCCTGGCCGCGTCCCTCGCCCTTGTGGCGGGCGCCGCCGCCGGACTCGCCTCACCCGCCGCCACCACTCCGGCTCAGGCGGCGCCCCCCGGCAACAAGCAGGTCACCGCCGTGCTCTTCGAGTGGCGGTTCGACTCCGTCGCCAGGGAGTGCACCCAGACCCTGGGCCCGGCCGGCTACGGCTACGTCCAGGTCTCGCCCCCGCAGGAGCACATCCAGGGCGGGCAGTGGTGGACCTCCTACCAGCCCGTCAGCTACAAGATCGCGGGGCGGCTCGGGGACCGCGGCGCGTTCAAGAACATGATCGACACCTGTCACGCGGCGGGTGTCAAGGTCGTCGCCGACACCGTCATCAACCACATGTCCGCCGGCTCCGGCACCGGTACCGGCGGGTCCTCGTACTCCAAGTATGGCTATCCGGGCATCTATTCGGGCGCCGACATGGACGACTGCCGGTCCGAGATCAACAACTACGGGGACCGGTACAACGTCCAGCACTGCGAGCTGGTCGGCCTCGCGGATCTCGACACCGGCGAGGACTACGTCCGCGGCCGCATCGCCGGCTACATGAACGACCTGCTCTCCCTGGGTGTGGACGGCTTCCGCATCGACGCCGCCAAGCACATGCCGGCCGCCGACCTGGCCAACATCAAGTCCCGGCTGAGCAACCCGAACGCCTACTGGAAGCAGGAGGCGATCCACGGGGCCGGTGAGGCCGTCTCCCCGAGCGAGTACCTGGGCACCGGTGACGTCCAGGAGTTCCGCTACGCCCGCGACCTCAAGCGGATGTTCAACAACGAGAGCCTCGCCCACCTCAAGAACTACGGCGAGAGCTGGGGCTACATGGAGTCCGGCAAGTCCGCCGTCTTCGTCGACAACCACGACACCGAGCGCGTCGGCGACACCCTCAGCTACAAGGACGGTGCCAACTACACCCTGGCGAACGTCTTCATGCTCGCCTGGCCCTACGGCGCCCCCGACGTCCACTCCGGCTACGAGTGGTCGAACAAGGACGCCGGCCCGCCCAACGGCGGGACGGTGAACGCCTGCTACAGCGACGGCTGGAAGTGCCAGCACGGCTGGCCCGAGATCCGGAACATGGTGGCCTTCCGCAACACCGCCGGGAACTCGGCCGTCACCAACTGGTGGGACAACGGCAACGACGCCATCGCCTTCGGGCGCGGGAGCAGCGCCTACGTCGCCATCAACCACGAGGGCGGGCCGATCAGCCGCACCTTCCAGACCTCGCTCCCGTCCGGCGACTACTGCGACGTCCAGAGCGGTGCCACGGTGACCGTCAACGGCTCGGGCCAGTTCACCGCCACCCTCGGCTCCAACAGCGCCATCGCCCTGCACACAGGGGCCCGCACCTGCTCCGGCGGCGGTGGCGGCACCGACGAGCCGGCCGCGGCCGCGTCGTTCAACGTCAACGCCACCACCGTGCTCGGGCAGAACATCTACGTCACGGGCAACCGCGCCGAGCTCGGCAACTGGGACCCCTCGGCCGCGCTCAAGCTCGACCCGGCGGACTACCCCGTGTGGTCGCTGAGTGTCCCGCTGCCCGCGGGCACCTCCTTCGAGTACAAGTACCTCCGCAAGGACGCGGGCTCCAACGTCACCTGGGAGAGCGGGGCCAACCGCACCGCCACCGTCGGCAGTGACGGCAGCGTGCGGCTCACCGACACCTGGCGCGACTGACCCCTTCCGCCGCCCTTCGCGGGCGCCGGCCGTCCGGCCCGTACTCCCCGACGGGCCGGGCGGTCATCCCGCCGTTCTCCACCCCTGCCGCGCCCCCGCCGTCCCCGGCCAACCCTCCGCCACCGGGTGTGCTCCGCGCGGTCCCGCACGGGCCGCGCACCCCACCGCACCCACCGCACCATCCGCCATCCCTTGAGGAGATGTCACCCGTGACCGGAAACCCGCGTCGCAGAACGGCCGCAGCGGCCGTCACCGCGGCGCTCTTCGCGGCCGTCCTGCCCGCGGCGCAGCCCGCGTCCGCGGCACCGCCGCCCCCGAGACCGCCGTCGGACAGGTCGCTGGCGGCGCAGCCCGCGCGCCACGACCAGTCGCGCGAGCAGTTCTACTTCGTCCTGCCGGACCGGTTCGCCAACGGCAGCCGCGCCAACGACAGGGGCGGGCTGTCCGGCGGCCGCCTCGATACCGGGTTCGACCCGTCAGACAAGGGCTTCTACCAGGGCGGCGACCTCAAGGGCCTGACCCGCAAGCTGGACTACATCAAGGGCCTCGGCACCACCGCCATCTGGCTGGCGCCGATCTTCAAGAACAGGCCGGTGCAGGGGGAGGGGGAGAACAGCTCGGCCGGCTACCACGGCTACTGGATCACCGACTTCACCCGGGTCGACCCGCACTTCGGGACCAACGCCGAGCTCACGAAGCTGATCGACAAGGCCCATGCCAAGGGCATGAAGGTCTACTTCGACGTCATCACCAACCACACCGCCGACACCGTCGACTACGCGGAGAAGGAGTACGGCTACAAGCCCAAGGGCGCCTTCCCGTACCTCGACAAGGACGGCCGCCCGTTCGACGACCGCGACGGCATGCCGCGCAAGGGCGTGGACCTGGACGCCTTCCCCTACACGCCCGTGGCGAAGGGGGAGAAGAAGGTCCCGGCCTGGCTCAACGACCCGGCGATGTACCACAACCGGGGCGACTCCACCTTCGCGGGCGAGTCCGGCGAGTACGGCGACTTCTTCGGCCTGGACGACCTGTGGACCGAGCGTCCCGAGGTCGTGCGCGGGATGGAGAAGATCTACCAGCGCTGGGTGAAGGACTTCGGCATCGACGGCTTCCGGGTGGACACCGTCAAACACGTGGACCTGGACTTCTGGACGCAGTGGGCCACCGCCCTCGACGCCTACGCCGCGAAGCGCGGCCGGGACGACTTCTTCATGTTCGGCGAGGTCTACTCCGCCGACCCGGCCGTCACCGCCCCGTACGTCACCCGCGGCCGCCTCGACTCCACCCTCGACTTCCCCTTCCAGGAGGCGGCGCGCTCCTACGCCTCCCAGGGCGCCGAGGCGTCCGGGCTGTCGGACGTCCTCGCGCAGGACTACCGCTACACCACCGACGGCGCCAACGCGTACTCCCAGGTCACCTTCCTCGGCAACCACGACATGGGCCGCATCGGGAGCTTCCTGAAGAAGGACAACCCGGAGGCGGACGGCGGGGAACTGCTCCGGCGGGCGAAGCTCGCCAACGAACTGATGTTCCTGACCCGCGGGAACCCGGTCGTCTACTACGGCGACGAGCAGGGCTTCACCGGCGCGGGCGGCGACAAGGACGCCCGGCAGACCCTCTTCGCCTCCAAGACCGCCGACTACCTGGACGACGACCAGCTCGGCACCCGCCGCACCCACGCGGACGACGCCTACGACACCCGGCACCCGCTCTACCGGCAGATCGCCGGCCTGTCGAAGCTCACCAAGAAGCACCCGGCGCTGCGCGACGGCATCCAGACGGAGCGCCTCGCCGACACGTCGCTTTACGCCTTCTCGCGGACGGACACCCGCAAGAAGACCGAGTACGTCGTCGCCTTCAACAACTCCACCGAGGCGAAGACCGCCGAGATCCCGACCGGCTCCGCCCGCATGACGTTCCGCACGATCCACGGCGGCTCCGGCGGCTCCGGCGGCTACGACGACGCGGACCGCGTGGTCAGCGGCGCCGACAAGAAGATCGAGGTCACCGTCCCCGCCCTCTCGGCGACCGTCCTCAAGGCCGCGAAGCCGCTCGCCGCGCCCGCCGCCAAGCCCTCGGTGACCCTCACCGCCCCGGAGAAGGGCGCCACCGGCACCGTCGAACTCACCGCCGACGTGGACGGCGGACAGCTCAACCGGGTCGTCTTCGCCGCCCAGACCGGCCGCGGGAAGTGGCAGGTGCTGGGCAGCGCCGACCACGCCCCGTACCAGGTCACCCACCACATCGACGACACCGTCCCCGCCGGAACCGCCCTCCGCTACAAGGCCGTCGTGGTGGACAGCAAGGGCCGCACCGCCAGCGCCCTCGCCTCCTCCGCCACCGGGCAGCCCCCCGCGCCCGACAGGCCCACCGCCGTCGAACGGGACTACGCCGTCGTCCACTACCGCCGCGCCGACGGCGACTACGAGGGCTGGCGGCTGAAGGCCGGCGAGCGCACCGGCGCCTTCACCGGCCGCGACGCGTACGGCGCCTTCGCCTGGATCACCCTGGGCGAGGACGAGAGCGCCGCAGAACTGCAGTTCACCGTCGAGAAGGACGGCACCGCCGACGGCCCCGAACGCACCATCGACCTGGCGAAGACCGGTGAGGTGTGGATCGAGCAGGGCGACGACGGTCTGACCGGCAAGCGCCCCGACGGCGTCTACCCGCCGCAGGACAAGACCAAGGCCGTCATCCACTACCAGCGCCCCGGCGGCGACTACGACGGCTGGGGCCTGCACACCTGGACCGGCGCGGCCGAGCCGACCGAGTGGTCGAAACCGCTGGAGCCGGTCCGGAAGGACGCCTTCGGCGCGACCTTCGAGGTGCCCCTCGCCGAGGGCGCGACCTCCCTGTCGTACATCCTCCACAAGGGCGACGAGAAGGACCTCCCGAGCGACCAGTCCCTCGACTTCGCCGCCCACGGCCACGAGGTCTGGCGGCTCGCCGGCAAGCCCGGTCATCTGCTGCCCGCCACCGGCGGCGCCCCCGACCTCGACCTCACCAGGGCCGAGGCGCAGTGGATCGACCGCGACACCGTCGTCTGGAAGGTGAAGGCCACCGCCGCCACCAGCCAGCAGCTCGTGTACGCCCCCCGGGGCGGCATCACCGCCGAGGACGGCGTCCTCTCCGACGAGGGGCAGTGGCTGCGGCTCGCGCCCTCCGCGCTGACCGGCGCGCAGAAGAAGAAGTACCCGCACCTCGCCGACCACCCGGCCTTCCGCCTGGACGAGCGCGACCGGGACCGGGTCCGCGAGGCCCTGCGGGGCCAGCTGATCGCCACCCAGCGCTCGGCCTCCGGCGCGCTGCTCGCCGCCACCGGCGTCCAGATCCCGGGCGTGCTCGACGACCTGTACGGAGCGGAGGCGACCAAGGCGGACCTCGGCCCGGTCTTCTCGGCGGACGGCAGGCCGTCCCTCTCCGTCTGGGCCCCCACCGCCCGCGCGGTCTCCCTCGAACTGGACGGCAAGAGGGTCGCGATGCGCCGTGACGACGCCAGCGGCGTCTGGAGCGCGGCCGGGAAGAAGAACTGGCGCGGCAAGCCGTACCGCTACGCCGTGACCGTCTGGGCGCCGAGCGTCCAGAAGCTCGTCACCAACAAGGTCACCGACCCCTACTCGACCGCCCTCACCGCCGACTCGAAGGAAAGCCTGGTCACCGATCTGGCCGACCCGGCACTGGCCCCCGAGGGCTGGGCCTCGCTGAAGAAGCCGGAGGCGGTGCCGCTGCGCGACGCGCAGATCCAGGAGCTGCACGTCCGCGACTTCTCCGCCGCCGACCCCACGTCCGAACACCCGGGCGAGTACCTGGCCTTCACCGACCGGGGCTCGGACGGCATGAAGCACCTGGAGAAGCTCGCGGACGCCGGCACCTCGTACGTCCACCTGCTGCCGGTCTTCGACATCGGGACCATCCCCGAGCGCAAGGCCGACCGCACCGAGCCGGACTGCGAGCTGGCCGCGTTCCCCGCCGACTCGGAGAAGCAGCAGGAGTGCGTCGGGAAGGCCGCCGCCGAGGACGGCTTCAACTGGGGCTACGACCCGCTGCACTACACCGTCCCCGAGGGCGGCTACGCCAGTGACCCGGACGGCCCCCGCCGGACCGTGGAGTTCCGGAAGATGGTGCAGAGCCTCAACGGCAGCGGGCTGCGCACCGTCATGGACGTCGTCTACAACCACACCGTGGCGAGCGGCCAGGACGGCAAGTCCGTCCTCGACCGGATCGTCCCCGGCTACTACCAGCGGCTGCTGGCGGACGGCTCCGTGGCCACCTCCACCTGCTGCGCCAACACCGCGCCCGAACACGACATGATGGGGAAGCTCGTCGTGGACTCCGTCGTCACCTGGGCGAAGGAGTACAAGGTCGACGGCTTCCGCTTCGACCTCATGGGCCACCACCCCAAGGCCAACATGCTCGCCGTCCGCAAGGCGCTGGACGCCCTGACGGTGGAGAAGGACGGCGTGGACGGCAAGGAGATCATCCTCTACGGGGAGGGCTGGAACTTCGGCGAGATCGCCGACGACGCCCGCTTCGTCCAGGCCACGCAGAAGAACATGGCGGGCACCGGCATCGCCACGTTCAGCGACCGGGCCCGCGACGCGGTGCGCGGCGGCGGCCCGTTCGACGCCGACCCCGGTGTCCAGGGCTTCGGCTCCGGCCTCTTCACCGAGCCCAACGGCTCCGACGCCAACGGCAGCGAGGCGGAGCAGAGGGCACGGCTGCTGCACTACCAGGACCTCATCAAGGTCGGGCTGAGCGGCAACCTCGCCGGCTACTCCTTCACCGGCTCCTCCGGGAAGAAGGTCAAGGGCTCCGAGGTGGACTACAACGGCTCACCGGCCGGCTACGCCGCCGCCCCCGGCGAGGCCCTGGCCTACGCCGACGCCCACGACAACGAAACCCTGTACGACGCCCTGGCGTTCAAACTGCCCGCGGACACCCCGGCCGCCGACCGGGCCAGGATGCAGGTCCTCTCCATGGCCACCGCGGCGCTCTCCCAGGGCCCGGCGCTCTCCCAGGCGGGCAGCGACCTGCTCCGCTCCAAGTCGCTGGACCGCAACTCCTACGACAGCGGAGACTGGTTCAACGTCCTGAACTGGGACTGCGAGAAGGGCAACGGCTTCGGCCGCGGCCTGCCGCCGGCCGCCGACAACAAGGACAAGTGGCCCTTCGCCAAGCCCTTGCTGAGCAAACCGCAGTTCCGGCCCGGCTGCACGGAGATCGAGGGCGCCTCGGCCGCGTACCGGGACCTCCTCCGCATCCGCACCACCGAGCCGGTGTTCGGCCTGGACACGGCGGAGGCGGTGCAGGAGCGGCTGTCCTTCCCGCTCAGCGGCGCGGAGGAGACGCCGGGCGTCATCACCATGGCTCTTGGTGACCTGGTGGTGGTCTTCAACGCCACCCCGCGGGAGCAGACGCAGAAGGTCGGCTCGGCGGCCGGGCGGGGCTACGCCCTCCATCCTGTCCAGGCCGGGGGCTCGGACGGCGTGGTGAAGAAGGCGTCCTACGCGCGGGACTCGGGCACCTTCACGGTCCCGGGCCGCACGGTGGCGGTCTTCCAGCGGCACTGATCCGGCGGCCGGCTCCGCGGGCCGGATCACGCGGTGACAGACCACGCGGTGAACGGATCACCCGGGCGCGCCCCTCAGGGGCGAGCGCCGGGTGGTCCGTTCGCGTATGAGGGGTGAGGGGGGAGGGCTGTACGAGCCGTGGGGCCCACGGTGGCGGTTCAGGCGGCGGGCCGGGGACCGAACTCCGCGAGCCGGGCGACGAAGGCGGCGTAGGCGCCGTCGGCCGCCTGCTCGGAGACGATCGCGCGCACCACGGCGGCGGTCTCCTCGTCGTACGCGGCGGTGACCGCCGCCAGCGCCAGGAAGTCGTGCGCGAGCTGCAACTCCATCTCCTCGCGCGGCGCATCGCAGCCGTCGAGCCAGGTCAGCGCCGTGGTCTCGGCGAGCCCGATCCAGGAGCGGACGACGAGGCCGAGACGCGGACCGGGCTCGTCGGTCCCCAGGTGGAGGAGGATCTGCCGGTAGGCGGCCTCGCGGACGTCGTCGATGAGCGCGTTGGCGCGCT
Source organism: Streptomyces sp. MNU89 (assembly GCF_020982505.1). NCBI lineage: Bacteria > Bacillati > Actinomycetota > Actinomycetes > Kitasatosporales > Streptomycetaceae > Streptomyces > Streptomyces sp. MNU89. The sequence continues at coordinate 5,632,814 of NZ_JAJKLL010000001.1, forward strand.
CGGGGCCCACGGCGCTGCCGCCGCGCAGCAGGGCGGCGAAGCCGGGGCCGTGGTCGTCGACGAAGTCGAAGTAGCGGTTCACGACCCGCAACATCCGTGCCCCGAGCGGGCCTTCACGTGGCTCGGTGAAACGGTTCGCCAGTTCCTCCGCGGCCCGGCTGACCGCCGCCTCGTACAGGCTGTGCTTGCCCGGGAAGTAGTGGTAGACGAGCGGCCGCGAGATTCCCGCGGCCGTCGCGATGTCGTCGATGGAGACCTCGTCGGGGGAGCGGCGGCTGAACTGCTCCAGCGCCACGGCGATCAATTGTTCCCGCCGCTCTTCGACACCCATCCGGCGGCGTACCACGGTCGTCATGGTGGCTACCTTAACGACCGGTTATCTGCGTGTTGTGTCCCCGGCGCCAGGTGTGACGGGCGGCACGGGGGCGCGCCGGGGCGGAGGTGAGGGCCGGTTCCGGCGTTACCCGTGGGACGGGTGTGGCTGGAGGGGCGTGAGTTGGGGTGTTCTCCGCCGAGGCGGACGGGGGTGGGGTCAGGATGAGTGAATACCCTGGGGGTATATCATGGTGGCATGAGGGGACATCCGCGCGGCACCGCAGGAACGGGGCGAGGGCTCCGGTGGCTCCCGGCCGGGTCGCCGGCCGCCCCGGCCGTTCCGCACGGCCCTCCGGCCGGGGGCGGCGGCCACTGCCGGGACACCCGGCCCGTGATGCCGCCGGGACCGGCCGCGGAGGACCGGGCGCGGGAGGACGTCCGCGCCCGGCTCGCCCGGCGCTTCCCGGACACCCCCTCCGAAGTGCTGGACGCGGTCCTGGCGGAGGAGTCCGCCGTCTTCGCCTCCGCGCCGCTCCGGCACTACGTGCCGGTCCTGGTGTTCAAACGCGTGTGCCGCCGGCTGGCCGGGGACGGCCCGGCCGGGGCGGAAGCCGGAGGGGAGCCGTCATGAGGCCCGTACCGAAGTGCGTGCTCGACCGGTCGCGGCCGTGCAACTCCTGCATCGCCGCCGATCCCCGCAGCTGCCCTTATCCCTATCTGCTCGGGGAGAGCGACCTCGGGGAGACCGGGACGGAGACGGAGGCCGAGGCGGAGGCGGCGGCCGCGGCCCCGGAGAACGGCGCCGCGGCGCCCGCCCGGTAACCGGGAGAGCGCCGCGGGTTCCCCGTCCTTCCCGGCTGCCCGGGGTCCGTCCGGCCCGGGCCGCTCCGGTCAGCTCACCTGCCAGCCGCTGAACTCCACCAGGCCGCGCTCGCCGTCACCCCCGTTGGCCGCGCTCATGAACATCCCCGCGTCCTGCGGCCCCGCTGCCGCGCCCGGCACCCGGACGGCCGCCACGGTGCGCCAGGTCGCGCCGTCGTCCGCCGAACACTCCCCGGTGTACGCGTCCTCGCCGGTGCGGGTCAGGCGCAGTACGACCGGGGCGGTGAGACCCGTGACACGGCGGTAGGTGTCGAGGGTGCCGTCGCCCGTGGCGTCGTAGGAGAGGACGACGCCGTTGGCCGGGGTGACGGAGAGATTGAGGAAGCCGGGGGAGCCCGCCTCCTCCAGGGAGTTGCGGACGACGAGACCCGCTCGGGCCCACGGTCCCGTGACGGCCTGGCTGTCGACGCGGACGGTCACCACCGTGCCCGGGGCCAGGACGCCCGGGCGGTAGAGCGCGCCGAACTCGGCCGTGGCCTTCCACAGATCGGCGCCCGCGCCCTCGATGGCCCAGCGGGCGCCGAGCTCCCCGAAGAGCGCCGCGTTCCCGTTCGCCGTCCGCCAGCCGGGCCCGGGCGGGCTCGCGACGTACAGGACGCCGGGGTGGGCGGTGCGCACCGGGGCTTCGCCGCGCGGCCCGTAGCGCACCGCGATCTCGTACGGCAGCGGGTCCAGGGGGCGCTCCGGCGGGCCCGCAGGGGCGGCCACCCGCCACCGGGCCCGGCCCTCGCCGCCCGCCGGGACCGGCGGCAGGGTGACGGTCTCCCCGGGTTCGCCGGCGAGTCCGGTGAGGGTGAACCCGACGGAGCCGGTGGGGGCCAGGCCGTTGGTGTTGCGGAACGACGCGGTGAGGTCGGTGCCGCCGGCGGGCGGGATCGCCACCGGGTCCGCCGAGACCGTGACGACCCCCTGGTACGGGGCCCGGGCCAGCTCGTCGTGGACGCGCCGCGCGGTGCGGAAGGCGTCGGTGACGGGCCGCTCCGGGTACTTCTGCCGTTCGCGGGTCCAGGGCTCCTCGACGGCGTACCAGTCGAAGGCGCGGGGCTCGCGGTCCTCGGTGAGGGCATTCTCCAGCTCCTCCAGGTAGCTCCGCCACTGGGGGAGGTGGAAGTCGCCGATGAGGCCGTTCCAGTCGCGGTTGGCGTAGTTGGCGAGGCGCCCGCCGTCGGCGGTGGGCCGGTCGGCCCAGGTGGTGATGAGCGTGCGGGCCGTCTGTTCGAGCCGGTCGGACTCGGCCTCGTCCGACCCCATACGGCGGGCGTCGGCCAGCCAGGGGCCCAGCAGGAAGCGGTGGTGGGCGCCCGTCATGTCGTCGCTGAGCCGCATCAGCCGCAGCCACAGCGCGGACAGGGCCCGGAAGGTCTCCAGGTCCTCGCGCTCGTACGCGGTGCGGAGCTGCGGCAGGAGCTGCCAGGAGCGGTTCGCCAGGGCCTGCCGGCCGAGGTCGGTGAGGTCGTGCCGGTAGGCGTCGGAGCCGCGCAGCGCGGCCCGGACGCCGAGCAGGGCGGCGAAGGCCGTGTCGAAGGCGGCCGGGTCGAAGGCCGGCATGTGGGTGGCGTAGTGGGTGCCGGAGCGTGCGGTGAGGCTGGGGCGGGCGGCGAAGATGCTGTCGTGCGGACGCCCGTCGCGGCTGCCGATCTCGTAGGCGGTCTCCCGCAGCGCGGCGAGGGCGGCCCGGGCCTCGCGGTCGCGGCCTCCGTAGCGGATGTCGGCGTACTCGGCGAACCAGGCGGCGCGGTCCACCCGCTCCTCGCGCCAGGCGAGTTCGCTGAAGAGTTCGAAGGCGGCCGGGTCGCGCTCGGCGGCCTCCGCCATATAGGCCGTGCCGGTGAGCTTGCTGCCCGGCTTGTCGCGCCAGACCGTGAACCGCTCGGTCCACCGGTGGGTCTTGGCCCCGAGGGTGGTGCGGCCGCCGAAGTTGGGGATGGTGCCGAAGGCATACGGGGTGCCGCCCCAGTCGGCCTCGCGGTCGGTCACCCGTTCCAGGTCGGAGAGCCCGTCGACGACGAGCATCCGTTCCTTGTCGAGGGCGTCCAGCAGTTCCCGGCGCGGGTTCTCCTGCCAGCCGAGGATGACCCAGACGGAGCCGGGGCGGGCGGTGCGCAGCGCGGTCTCGACGGCGCGCGCCGCTTCGGGGACGGGCACGTCCCCCGGGTCGCCGCCCTCGTGCAGCAGGTCCATCTTGAAGTGGTCCGCCGCGCCGAAGAGTTCCTCCTGATGGCGGTAGAAGGACGCGGCCACGGCGCGGAAGGCGGCGGTGCGCGGGTCGAGCCAGTCGGGGCGCTCCAGGCCGGCCCAGGTGCCCTGCGGGACGGTGCGCGCCCCGTCGTTGCGTTCGGCGAAGCCGCCGGGGACGGTGCCGAAGTAGCCGGGGAGCACCGGGGACATGCCCAGCTCGCGCATCCGGTCGCAGATGCGGCGGCCCAGGGCGGTGCGGCGGGCGAGCAGTTCCGGGCTGATGGGGCCGCCGTAACCGCTCATGTTCTGCAGCAGCCACCACGGCTGGTGGGAGGGGGCCGGGATCCAGGCGCGGGCCTCCTCGTCGGTGTAGCCGAAGTCCAGGAGCAGCCGGTGGTAGACGGCTTCCTGGCCCGGGGTGACCAGCACCTGGTTGCAGCCGTGCAGCGCCAGGATGTCGATCAGGCGTTCCCAGCGCGGCCAGTCGGCGTACGGGGCGGTGTAGCCGTCGTGCGTGTCGTTGAGGGCGAACCGGTTCGGCACGGTCGCGGACCGGGCCAGCGGACGGTCCGGCGCGGGCAGCCGGCGGGGCAGTTCCGTCTGGCTCCCGGACCAGCTCAGATGGGCGCGGCAGACGTATTTCAGATACCAGTTGACCCCCGTGAGCAGCACCGTCGGGCTGGTGGCCGCCACCTCGACGCGCCCCGCGGCACCGGTGACGCGGAAGCGCTCCCGGCCGCCGGACAGCGGCCGGAGCCGGAACTGGCCGGCGTGGCCGGGCAGCAGGCGCTCCAGTGCCGCGCGGGCGGGTGCGGGGTCGAAGGGCGGGCCGGCCGCGGGCGTCTCGGCGCGGGCGGCCGGTGCGTGGTCGCCGAGGGCCGCGATGCCCAGGGCACCGGCGGCTCCCAGCAGAACCCGTCTGGTCAGTTCGGACACGTGCGCTCCCCACTCTGCGTAGCACAGCGGTAACAGGTGCGTGAGGTGTGCACGCTAACGAGCCGACAGGGGCCCGGCAATGAGACGCGCGACGCGGTGAGCCGTACCCCGGGACACACCGAGAAGTCACGATGTGGCCCCCGCGCGGGGCCGCACCCATCCGGAGGACCGATGTCATCGAAGCGTTCGGCGGTGCGTACCGCCGCCGTCACCCCGGTGCTGGCCTGCGCCCTGCTGCTGACCGCCGGCTGCGGCGGCGGGGACAGCGGGGCGGACGACGGGGCCGGAGTTCCCGAGACGGCCACCGGCACCGTGGAGCAGCTCGCCGGGAAGGCGGGCTGCGAGAAACCGAATCTGCAGATCGACGCCGAGGAGCTGCGGCAGGGACGGTGCGGCAGGGGCGACGGCCGCTATGTGCTGGCCACCTTCGCGACCCACAAGGGGCAGCAGGACTGGCTCTCCGAGGCCGAGGGCTACGGGGGCACCTATCTGGTCGGCCCGAAGTGGGTCGCCGTGGGCTCCCCGAAGGTGGTGGAGAGCCTGCGCGGCAAGCTCGGCGGCGACATCGAGACGGGCGCCTCGCACGGACCCGCGCACGGCGAGGGCTCGGGCGGTGCGTCCGAGGACTCCCCGGAGGGGTCCCACGAGGACGCGAAGCAGGGCGGCCACCAGGGCTCGCACGGCTGACCGTACGGCCGGCCCGTCCGTACGAGGCCGGGGCCGGGCTACGCGGCCGCGTACGGAAACAACGGCGGGGGTGCCGGTGGGGATCACCGGCACCCCCGCCCCGTGACGGCCACAGGGGAGGCCGTCAGGGGAGTGGGATGACGAAGGACCGGGTCATCGGGGGGACCGAATCAGCGGTCCGGCAGCGCCGGGAGGGGCACCGTCAGGTGCACTCCTGGCCGCTGTTGATGCACTCGACCGCCTCCGCCATCAGGTTCTCGGAGAACACGTTGATGAAGTCACCGTGGTCCGTGATGGGCTTGTGCAGCTGCTCCGGGAAGGAGTCCACGGCGAAGTTGGTGCCCTCCGGCACGTCGTAGACGATCCGCTGCACGAGCTTCGGGATGGCCACGAAGCCCTCGTCGCAGGAGCCGTCCTCATTGGCGAAGTCGACGTGCGTGCGGTGGTTGGCACTGTCGGCGTTCTGGCCGTCCCAGCAGCTCTGGAACTCGAACTTGCGCACCACCTGGCTGCCCTCGGGGCACAGCGGGTACTTGTCCGCGATCTGCCGGTCCTCGAAGCCGGTGCAGCTCCAGGAGGAGTTGGCGTTGTCCGTGCCGTTGGTGAAGGCCTTGGCGTCACCGGTGATGATGCGCAGGAAGCGCGGCATCTCCACGACCTCGCCGACCGGGCTGCCCTGGAACTCCATCGTCACCTCGGCCGGGGTGATGATCTTGCCGACGTTGCCGTCGAGGCCGCCGCCCGGGGTGTTGACGTCCGCCTCGTCACCGCCGGTCAGGTCGCGCAGGACCGGCCAGTAGTACGTGGACTGGTCCTCCTGGTTGGCGCAGGTGGTCTCGCCCTGGGCCAGGTCCTCGTCGACGGCGAAGGCGTCGTTGGCCTGGTTGCCGACGTAGTCGTGCATGTGGTGCGCGGCGTTGACCACACCGGGCGCCACGATGATGTTGTCCGAGTTGAACTTTCCGTTCTCGTTGACGCCGCAGTCGCTCTTGAACACGCCGGTGGACGCGTTCTCCTGGGCCTCGGGCTCCTGGACGTTCGGCTGGACGTCGTTGATGTCCACGAAGTCCTCGGGGGAGGGGCCGACCTGCGGCGGCGGGGCCTCGCCCTCGCCCTGGCCGCCGTCGCCCTGGCCGCCGTTCTGGCCGTCCTGCTGCCCGCCGTCCTGGCCGCCGTCCTGTTCGCCGCCGCCTTGCTGGCCGCCGTCCTGCTGGCCGTCGCCGGGACGGACCGTGCCGCCGTCCTTCATGCCGCAGCGGGCGAGCTTCTCCAGGCCGGCCTGGGTCACACCGGCCCGTTCCAAGGCGATTCTGATGCGGTCGAGACTGGCACGGCGCTTGCTGGCCAGCGGGTCGAGCACGGAGTTCTTGGTCCACGACGCGTCGAGAGCAGCCGCGCGCCGGTTCTCCACGAGGCGCTTGTAGGCCGCGCCGATCTGGGCGTCGAGCCGCCCCAGCTCACGGCTGACTTCCTTCCGCGACTGCCGGGGGACCTTTTCCAGACGGTCCACCACATCCGGACAGGCGATGGTGGACGCCTTTTGTGCTACCGCTCCTTTCCGGCTGTCGCCATCGTTCGAGGTGCCGGCGGAGGCGTAGAAGTTCACTGCAGCGAGCCCGCCGCCTCCCAACAGGAGAGCTGCCGCCGCACCAGCCGTCCTGTTCAGCAAAGGGGAACGCTTGTGTGTCTTGGGCTTCATGGCCAGCGATACGGAGTCCGGCGCTCGGGTGTTCAAACCCCGCCGGACGATTACTCCCGCGCGCCCCGGTCCAGATAGGCCAGAACCGCGAGAACCCGCCGGTTGTCGTCGTCCGAGGGGGCCAGACCGAGCTTCGTGAAAATATTCGATGTGTGCTTCGCCACAGCCCGCTCGGTGACGAAGAGCTCCCCCGCGATGGCCGTGTTCGAACGGCCCTGGGCCATCAGCTCCATCACCTCGCGCTCGCGCGGGGTGAGCTTCTCCATCGGCCGGTCCCGGGACCGGCGGCTGAGGAGCTGGGAGATGACCTGCGGGTCCATCGCGGTGCCGCCCGCGGCCACCCGCCGCACCGCGTCCGTGAACTGGTCGGCGTCGAACACCCGGTCCTTGAGCAGATAGCCGACCCCGCCCATGCCGTCCGCCAGCAACTCCCGTGCGTAGAGCTGCTCCACATGCTGGGAGAGCACCAGCACGGGCAGGCCCGGCGTCTCCCGGCGTGCGGCGAGCGCGCACTGCAGGCCCTCGTCCGTGAACGACGGCGGCAGCCGGACGTCGACCACCGCCACGTCCGGCTTCAGCTCCGCGAGCGCCCGGCTCAGCTCCGGGCCGCTCTCCACGGCCGCCGCGATCTCGAAGCCGAACGCCTCCAGCATCCGGACCAGGCCGTCCCTCAGGAGGAAGAGGTCTTCTGCGAGGACAACACGCACGGCAGCTCCATCGTCACCAGAGTCGGACCGCCGGCCGGGCTGCTGACGGCGAGTATGCCGTCGAATGTACCGAGCCGGCGTTCGATCCCGGCCAGGCCCGAACCGGCCGACGGGTCCGCCCCGCCGCGGCCGTTGTCCGTAACGGTCATCCGGAGTGTCCCCGAGGCCGCGTCATGGTGCACATCCAGCCACACCCGTTCGGCCCCGGAGTGCTTCACCGCGTTCGTCAGCACCTCGCTCACCGCGAAGTACGCCGCCGACTCCACCGGCGCCGCGAACCGCCCCGGCAGGCCCACCTCCACCTCCACCGGCAGTGGCATCCGCAGGGCCAGGGCCCGCACGGCGTCCCCGAGACCGCGCTCCGCCAGCACCGGCGGATGGATGCCCCGTACCAGGTCGCGCAGCTCCGTGAGCGCCTCGGCCGAATCCTGCCGGGCCGCGGCGAGCAGCTTCCTCGCCTGCTCCGGGTCCTTCTCGAGCAGGGCCTCCACGGTGCCGAGGCTCATGCCCATCGCCACCAGCCGGGCCTGCGCACCGTCGTGCAGATCCCGTTCGATGCGGCGGAGTTCGGCGGCCGAGGTGTCCACCGCGTCGTGCCGCGTCTCGGCCAGCCGCTCCACCCGCCGCGCCAGGGCCTCCTTGGACGGCGCGAGGACTGCCCCCGTCAGCCGGAAGTGGGCCTGCAGCAGCGCCGGGTTGACGCGGAGGGCACCCGCCAGGACCAGCAGCCCGAGCGCGCCCGCCGCGAGAGCGCTCACCTGGCCCCGAACCGGGATGAACGCGAACCAGTAGCCGTCCCCGAGCACCCGCCACAGTCCGGCCGCGATCGCGGCCCCCTCGGCGGCGAAGGCGAGCAGCACGGCCGGCAGCGCCGCCGTGAAGAAGCCCGCCGTCATGTCGACCGGCAGCCACAGCAGATCCCGCCACGTCGCCGGGTCCCGCAGCAGATGCGCGCACCGCTCCGCCTGCCCGACCAGGCCCGGCCGCAGGTCCGCCGGGAGCGGACGGTACGCGGACGGAGTCCGCACGCCCGCCCAGTCGTACCCCAGCGTCCGCCGCCACTCCGCGAACGACCGTACGGCCCCCAGCACCACCGGTGTCGTCAGCACGCCCACGCCGAGGGCGATGAAGCCGATCGACAGCACCGACAGCACGAGCAGCGCGACCGAACCGGCCAGCGACACCACGGCGACGTACAGCCCCCGCCCGGCCGCCATCAGTGCTTCCCTGAACTTCCCCATCTTCGGCCCCCGGCCTCTTGCTCCGCGCCCGGCTCTCGGGCACGGCCCCAGTCTCGCCGGATCGGGAGCCGGCGGTCACGGGGCCGCGCCCCCGGGCGGAGGTGCACCTGGCACCACCCCTGCGCGGTGTGCCCGGCGCCTGCCCGCCCGTTCACCCGCCCGCCGGACGGGGCGGCCGGGGGAGCGGTTCGGCCACCGGCCCCGGCTGCCGCCCGGCCCTGTGCCCGGGAATCCGCAGGCCGGGTGAGTCGATCGGCGGTCCTGTCCGTACCCAGGAGCGGAACGAAAAGGACTCCGGGCAGGTACGGGTGAACTCATCGGGCAGACAAGGGCGTTGGCCGACCGTCGCCGCTGCCGCCGCCCGGCACGGCGTGGGAGCATGCACCTCACCACCATGACGGCAGACGGATCGCTGACGCGCCTCTTGCGGGCCGCGTTCTTCGCGGCCGTCTCCGTCGTGCTCGCGGCCACCGGGCACGCGGTGATGTCCGGTCACGACATTCCGCTCCCGGCGCTGCTGGCCGCCTTCGGCATCACCGGCACCGTCGCCTGGCTCGCCGGAGGGCGGCGCCGCGGCGTCCTCTCCATCGCCGGCACCCTGCTCGCGGTCCAGACCGCCCTGCACCTGATCTTCACCGACGGCCCCGGCACCGCAGCGGCCCATCCCCGGACGCCCGGCGGGCCCCTGCCCGAGGCGGGCCCGGCCGGTGCCGGCACCGGCCCGGGGCACGGCGTCGGCGCCGCGCCGGATCCCGTCGGCCTCGCCGTCCCGGGTGAGCACTCCGAGCACGCCACACTCGCCATGCTCGCCGTCCACCTCCTCGCCGCGCTCTGCTGCGCCGTCTGGCTCTGGCGGGGCGAGGCCGCCTTCTTCCGGCTGCTGCGCTGCCTGGGTTCCCTGGCGCTGATACCGCTGCGGACGCTGCTCCGAGCCGCCCGGTACGGGACCCCGGCCGCGCCGCGCCCCGTGCGGCCGCCGCTGCCGTACGGGGAGGCGGCCCTCCGGCTGCGGGGCTCCCTGCTGGCGCACGTCCTCTCCCGGCGCGGGCCGCCGCCGTGGGCCCGGCCCCACCCCACCCCGTACGCCCTCGGGCCCGCGCCCGGTACGACGCCGGCCTGACGGGCGCCCGCCGCGCTGCGCCGCACGGGCCGCCGCTCCCGCCGTGACCTGACGGCCTGGGCGGTCGTGCCCGCTGTGCGGCTGCGACGCGTTGCCGTCGCGCGGTGGTGAGCGTGTGGGCCGGGGTGTGAACCGTACGCGGAGCCGCCGTCCGGGCGGCCCGCGGCCATTCCGGGCGGTCCCGGACGGCCGGGCGGTGGAAGCCCCGGCCGGGCGATGGGCCGCCGCGCGCACCGGCATCCCGCGCCGGCCGCGGCCGGGACTCCACCGCGCCCCTCCGGGCCCGGCTCCACCCGCCCCGCTCCCCGTGCCGCGCCCGCGCCTCCGCGCGCCCGCGGCCGACCACGAAGTGAGGCCAACCCCATGTCCATCGACGATCCCGCCAAGCCGGACACCGACCGTCCCGCTCCACCGGGCTCCGCTTCCGGCTCCGGCACCACGGCCGTGGCGTCCGCGTCCACCGGCACCGCGTCCAATGACGGCGCCTCCCCGGCCGCGGGCACGGCGGCCGCTGACACGGCGGCCGCCGGCGAGGCGGTCACCGTCTCACCGGCCACCACCGCGAAGGCCGCCACTCCCGCCCCGCCCCGGTCCGGCCCCGCCGGCGCGCCCGGCGGACTCCGTGGGGCGACGCGGAGGACGAGCCGCCCGCACCGGCCCCGCAGGCCGGCACCGCCACCCCACCTCCGCCCCGCGTCCCCGCGCCGTCCAAGGGCAGCCTGCGCCCGCTCGTGCTGCGGATGCACTTCTACGCGGGCATCCTCGTCGCCCCGTTCCTCCTGATCGCCGCCGTCACCGGGCTGCTGTACGCGGCCTCGTACCCGCTGGAGAAGGTGATCTATGCCGACGAGCTGACGGTCCCCGTGCCCGAGGGCAAAGCCGCTCTGCCGCTGTCCCAGCAGGTCGGGGCGGCCGTCGAGGCGCACCCCGGCGGCACGCTCTCGAAGGTGTGGCCGTCCCCCGAAGCGGGGGCCACCACCCGCGTTCTGTTCGAGGACCCGGGCCTCGGGGAGAGCAAGTCGACGGCCGTGTTCGTCGACCCGTACACCGCCGAGGTGCGCGGAGAGCTCCTCAGCTACGGCAGTTCCGGCGCGCTCCCCGTGCGCGCCTGGATATCGGAGCTCCACCGCCATCTGCACCTGGGCGAACCGGGGCGCCTCTACAGCGAACTGGCCGCCAGCTGGCTGTGGGTCGTGGCGCTCGGCGGACTGCTGCTGTGGCTGCGGCGCCGCCGTGCCACCCGCGGTGCGCGCGGTCTGCTGCTGCCGGAGCGGGGCCTGACGGGCCGCCGGCGCACGATGTCCCGGCACGGCGCGATCGGTGTCTGGTCCCTGCTGGGCCTGTTGTTCCTCTCGGCGACCGGGCTGACCTGGTCGACGTACGCGGGCGAGAACGTCGCCCTGCTGCGCGAGCAGGTGCGCGGCACCACCCCGGCGGTCACCGCCACCGTGGACCCGGCGGCCGGCACCGGGGCGGGCGGCCACGAGGGCCACGGCTCGGCGCACGGCGACGGCGGCCACCAGCCGGGCGAGGGAGGCGACATCGGCCTGGACCGGCTCATGGACACCGCCCGCGAGCAGGGCGTCTCGGAGTCCGTGGTGATCACCCTGCCGGCCGACGAGAAGGCCGCCTATGTCGTCGCGGAGAACGACAAGCAGTGGCCGGTGCACTTCGACTCGGTGTCCGTGCACCCGGCGACCGGTGAGGTCGTGGACACCCTGGCCTTCGCCGACTACCCGGTGCTCGCCCAGCTCACCCGGTTCGGTATCGACGCCCACATGGGGCTCTTCCTCGGGCTGCCCAACCAGCTGCTGCTGATCGCGCTGATGGCCGGACTGATCGTGCTGATCGTGTACGGCTACCGGATGTGGTGGCAGCGCCGTCCCCCGCGCGGAACCCGCTTCGGCGTCGGGCGGCCGATGCCGCGCGGTGCCTGGCGCAAGGCACCGCCGGGAGCGCTGGCGGGGCTGCTGGCGGCGGCGGTGCTGCTCGGCTGGTTCGTACCGCTGTTCGGGCTGGGGCTGGTCCTGTTCCTGGTGGTGGACCTGCTCCGCGGAGCGGTGGCCCGGCACCGGGCGGACGTCTCCTGACGCGCCCGGCCCGCTGACGGGCCGACGCGCAAGGCCCCGCTCCGTACGGTCCGCCTCCCGGTGGCCCGTACGGAACGGGGCCGCCGGGCGGCGGCCCGCGCCCGGACAGCGCGACGGGCGCCCGCCGGTGCTGCGGGCGCCCGTCGCCTTACCACGGGGAGGAGCGGAGGGATCAGACCTGGCCGGCCTTCTCCAGGGCGGTGCAGCAGGTGTCGACCATCAGCCGCGTCACCACGTACGGGTCGACGTTGGCGTTCGGGCGGCGGTCCTCGATGTAGCCCTTGCGGTCCACCTCGACCTGCCAGGGGATGCGGACGGAAGCGCCGCGGTCGGAGACGCCGTAGCTGTACTCGTTCCAGGGCGCCGTCTCGTGGAGACCGGTGAGCCGGGCCTCGATGCCGACGCCGTAGTGCTTGACGTGCACGGCCGGCTTGTCGCCGTCGCCCAGCGCCTCGCAGGCCGTGATGATCGGCTCGTAGCCCTCGCGCATCGCCTTGGTGGAGAAGTTGGTGTGCGCGCCCGCGCCGTTCCAGTCGCCCTTCGCCGGCTTGGCGTCCAGCGTGGCGGAGATCCCGAACTCCTCGGCCGTGCGGTAGAGCAGCCAGCGGGCCACCCACATGTGGTCCGAGACCTCCAGCGGCGACAGCGGGCCCACCTGGAACTCCCACTGGCCGGGCATGACCTCGGCGTTGATGCCGGAGATGCCCAGGCCCGCCGTCAGGCAGTTGTCCAGGTGCTTCTCGACGATCTCGCGGCCGAAGATCTCGTCGGCGCCGACGCCGCAGTAGTAGCCGCCCTGCGGGGCCGGGTAGCCGTTCTCGGGGAAGCCCAGGGGCCGGCTGCCCTGGAAGAAGGTGTACTCCTGCTCGATCCCGAAGACCGGCTCGTGGGCGGCGAACTTCTCCGCCACCGGACGCAGCAGTGCGCGGGTGTTCGACGCGTGCGGGGTCAGGTCCGTGTGCAGCACCTCGCACAGGACGAGGATGTCGTCACCGCCGCGGATCGGGTCCGGGCAGGAGAAGACCGGCTGCAGGACGAGGTCCGAGGAGTGGCCCTCGGCCTGGTTGGTGCTGGACCCGTCGAAACCCCAGACGGGCGGCTCGGCGCCGTCGGCCAGGATCTTCGTCTTCGAACGGAGCTTCGCGGTGGGCTCGGTTCCGTCGATCCAGATGTACTCGGCCTTGAAGGTCACGTGGTCCCCCTCGTGCGGGTGCGGACGGCAGCGGGTGCGGGTCCCGGAAGCGCCTCTTCCGCGCGGCTCTGCACGGTGGTGCCCAACCCCCCGGTCCCCTCGGCGGCAGCATGGCAACGGGCCGTTTCCCGGCAGTTGCTCCGGTGTAAACCGGCTGTGTCCGCGGGGCCCCGTATGTGTCGTACGGGCTACGGGACGCTGCCCGCGCGGCGGGAGCGGCGGGGAGACGCGCCGGGGCTGCGGCGGTGACGGACACCACGGACACCACCACGGGCAGCACGGGCACCACGGCCTCGACGGGCACCGCGGCCGCCACGGCGTTACGGCATCGGACGGACGGCCGGTGATCCACCCGGGAAGTCCCCCGGCCCCGGGTGACGATGAGGCCGTACCGCCGCTGTCCTCACCGGCCCCGGGCGGCCGTCTCCGCGGGGGACACCCGGTGGACCGGGGTACGCGGGCATCCGGGGACCCGAACCGGGGAACCCGGGGCAGCCGAGGAGGACGACCGAGGGAAGCCGAGGAGAGCCGACCGACATGAACGACCTGACCTTCACCGCACCCCTGTGGGGGTGGGCCGTGCTGACCGCCGCCATCGGTCTGATGCTGGCCGTCGACCTGCTCGCCCACCGTGACAGCCATGTCATCGGCTTCCGCGAGGCCTCCCTCTGGAGCGCCGGATGGATCGCGGCGGGTCTCGCCTTCGGCGTGATCGTGTGGGCCTGGCAGGGCGGGGAGGCGGCGAGCACCTACTACGCCGGCTATCTGATCGAGAAGGCCCTGTCGATCGACAACATCTTCGTCTTCGCGCTGGTGTTCTCGTTCTTCGGGGTCCCGGACGCCTACCAGCACAAGGTCCTGTTCTGGGGGGTGATCGGCGCGCTCGGCGCCCGCTTGGTCTTCATCTTCATCGGCGCCGAACTGCTGGAGATCTTCTTCTGGACCGCCTACGTGTTCGGCGCGTTCCTGATCTGGACCGGCTACAAGATGGCCGTCTCGCACAACACGGAAGTGCACCCGGACCGCAATCCGGTCGTGCGGCTCGTCCGGCGGATCGTGCCGACCGATCCCACGTTCCACGGCGACCGGTTCGTCGTCCGTGTGAACGGCCGCCGCACGGCGACCCTGCTGTTCGTCGCCCTCGTCGCGATCGAGGCCACCGACCTGGTCTTCGCCATCGACTCGGTGGCCGCCGTCCTGGCGATCACCACCAACACCTTCCTGGTGTGGACCGCCAACGCCTTCGCCATCCTCGGCCTGCGCAGCCTGTACTTCCTCCTCGCCGGCCTGCTGCGCCGCTTCCGCTATCTGCACTACGGGCTGGCCGTGCTGCTCGCCTTCGCCGGGGTCAAGCTGATCCTGTCCGAGACCCCGGTCGGCAAGCTGCCCATCCCGATCACCCTCGGCTTCATCGTCGCGACGATCGCCGTCTCCATCATCTGGTCCCTGGCGGCGACCAGGAGTGAGCAGAAGCGGGACGGGGACGGCGGGAAGGGAGCGGCGGGCGGCACCGGGTGAGCGGGCGAACGGCCCTCTCCGCCGGCGGCCGCCCGCCTGCCCTCAGACCCGCTCGGCGCGGACCAGGGCGTCGATGGCGGTGCGCGGCCCCTCGTCCGTCTCCACCGGCCTGCCGACCGGCTCGGCGCGCAGGATGCGGGCGTGGGGCCGCCACACATCGGCCACCCGATCGGCGGTGTAGAGGACGTCGGGGGACTGCGGGCCGCCGTAACCGTGTTCGAGGTTGTCGGAGTCGTGGCCGACCAGCAGCAGGGTCCCGCCGGGCCGTACGGCGGTGGCGGCCAGCCGCAGCGCCTCGGCCATCAGGGGCCACGGCAGCTGCAGATAGACGACGAGCGCGAGGTCGTACGCCGCCGGTTCGACCGCCCCCGCCGGCTCGGTCAGATCGGCCCGCACGGTCCGGATCGTCACCCCGCGCTCCCCGGCCAGCCGCTCCGCCTTGGCGAGGGCGACGGGGGAGAAGTCCACGGCGTCCACGTCCCAGCCCTGCTCCGCCAGCCAGACGGCGTTGCGGCCCTCACCGGCGGCGAGATCCACGGCCCGCCCGGCGGGCAGCCCGGCCAGTTCCTCCGCGACGAACCGGTTGGGCCCGGCCGACCACACCAGCTCCGTGCCGCGATACCGCTCGTCCCACGCCTCGGCGTCCACACCGGCTCCTCACTGCTCGCTGCTCGCACGCACGTCCTGCGACTACGGGCTTCATGATTCCAGGGCGGGCGCCCGGCCGCCGCGCAGCCGGTGCCAAGTCCCCCGGCTCAGCACCGTCGTCGCCGGAGGAGGCGCAGTCCCGATCGCGGCCATGTGGCGGAACCTGGGGGGAGGACTCGGTGCGGGACCTGACGGCGGAGGCGATCGAGGTCTTCATCGGCATCGCGCAGGGTCCGCTGCCGCAACGGTGCTGAGCGGTGAGCCGCTCGCGCATCTGCCGCCGGTGGGTGTCATCGACCGGGTCGAGGGCGGGCAGGTGCGGCGAAGCGCCTCCGACGGTGGCAGGAGCAAGGACCTCAACGATCCTCGTTCTTGCCGGTCGGAGGCGCTTCTCGGGTGCCGGGCCATCCGCCGGGCAGCCCGCTTCACGAAGGGGCGGGCTAGCTCCGCGCTGCGGCGGTCTGCCGCTCGACCGCCGGGGCGGAGGTGGCGTCGGCGCCGATACTGCCCGGCACGGACAGGAGTGCCTCGTACCAAGCGGTGGCCATCTTGCTGTAACCGGTGGCGTTGGGGTGCACCCCGTCGGCCAGGTCGGCCGTCGTCAGCTTGCTGTACATCTCGACCAGGTGGACCCGCTTGCCGGCGTCGGCCCTGCTCTGCACGATCCCGGGGATCGCCGCGTTGAACGTCCGCACGGTCGCGTCACCCCAGGCCAGCGGCACGATCGTCGCCACGAAGAGGTGCGCGTCCGGCGCCTGGGCGGTGATGCGGTCGATCAGCGTGGCGAGCCGTGCGGGGGCGCCGCCCGGGTCGCCGCCGTACATGTCGTTGGTGCCGATGTGCAGCAGGATCGTGTCGGGGGTGTAGGTCTTCAGCCAGCTCTCGATGTTGCTGTCGATCTGGGCGATGGTCCAGCCGGAGTGGCCCTCGTGGTCGCGGTCGCCGAGGTTGCCCGGTCCGTTGGCCTGCGAGCCGACGAAGTCGATCTCGTGGCCGCCCGCGACCAGTTTCTGCCAGAGGTCGACGCGATATCCGCCGGGAACGTTGAAGCCGTCGGTGATCGAGTCGCCGAGCGGCATGACGCGGACGGGCGCGGCGTCGGAGTCGGCGTGGGCGGCGGAGGCGGCTGAGGCGGTGGAGGCCATACCGAGGAGCAGCGCCACGAGGGCGACCAGGCCGGAGAGCAGGTGCCGTGTTCTGGTCATGGGGGGTGTTCCCTTCGTTCCTTCAGGTCCTTCACGGCACTTCGCGGCACGCGGAGTTGAGCTCCGCCGCGGGGGCTGCCGGCGGAGCGGTGGACCGGCGCGGGCGGGGCCGCTCGGCGACTTGGGGGTGGAGGTATGGGAGCGCTCCCAATGTACGGGTGGGCCGAAAGGCGCGGCAATACGGCCGGAAGGGCGCGTGACGGTGGCTTCGTACGGCGGCCGACGCCGCGGGAACACACGTACGGTGACCAACCCCCGGGTGTCTGGTGCTCTGTGGTATACGCCTCTGACCAGCGGCTTTCATCGCTCGCCAGATCGCCGACCGGTACGCTCCGCGCGCGTACCCGCACGGACAGTGGACGGCGCCCGTAACTGCTCGTGACCATGCGTGAGTTGGCAAGTGCGGCGAGGCGGGAGTGTGGAGGTGGCGTCGGATGCCGAACGACGCGATCGGTACGGGCGGCGACGCGAGCGTGGCCGGCGAGGCGGTGCAAAGAGACCAGTTGCACCAGGCGAGTCAGGGGAGAAGCTGCGAGCCCGGAGTGCCGGACAGCCTCAAGGCGTTCGGGGCGGTGGTCAAGTCGTTCCGCAACCGGGCAGGGCTGACCCAGGAGGAGCTCGCGCCCCTGGTGCAGTACTCGACGCCCACGGTGGCGTCCATCGAGCAGGGGCGGCGCTTCCCGCCCCGGGAGTTCGTCGAGCGGGCGGAGGAGGTCCTGGACGCCTTCGGGACCCTGCGGGGCGCGGCCCGTTATCTGTCACGGCAGAAAGGGCTGGCGAACTGGTTCAAGCAGTGGGCGCAGTTCGAGGCGGAGGCGATCACGCTGTCCACGTACGAATGCCGCCTGATCCCGGGGCTGTTGCAGACGGAGGCGTACGCGCGGACGCTGTTCGCCAACCAGTTGCCGCCGCTGGACGACGACCAGATCGAAGCCCAGTGGGCGGCCCGGGCGGAGCGGCAGCGCCTGCTCCGGGAGCGGCCGAACACGGCGTTCAGCTTCATTCTGGAGGAGCATCTGTTCCTGCGGCGGACGGGTGGGGCGGAGGTCACGCGAGGGCTGCTCGACCATGTGCTGGGGCTCGCGGCGCTGAGGAACGTAGAAGTGCAGGTCATGCCCGTGGCCAGGGAGGCCCATGCAGGGTTGGACGGTCCGGTGCAGTTGCTGGAGACGCCCGAGAACCGATGGTTCGCCTATAGCGAGGGCCAGCGTAGCGG
Organism: Streptomyces sp. MNU89; assembly: GCF_020982505.1. NCBI lineage: Bacteria > Bacillati > Actinomycetota > Actinomycetes > Kitasatosporales > Streptomycetaceae > Streptomyces > Streptomyces sp. MNU89. The sequence goes on from NZ_JAJKLL010000001.1 coordinate 5,650,448, forward strand.
CCTGTTCGTTTCTGACTCGAAAGAGATCAGCGTTCTCCAGATGCGCTATGCCAGGATGCGTTCACAGGCTCTCTCCCTCGAAGACTCCGTGAGCCTGTTGCAGCGGATGCGAGGAGCCGTATGAGCAGCAACGAACTGGCCTGGTTCAAGAGCAGCTACAGCAGCGGCGGGGATGGTGACTGTGTGGAGGTCGCCCTCTCCTGGCGCAAGTCGAGTCACAGCAGCGGCAGCGGAGACGACTGCGTAGAGGTCGCCGCCTGCCCCGGCACCGTCCACGTCCGGGACTCCAAGAACAAGCAGGGTCCTCGGCTCGCCCTGTCCCCCTCCGCCTGGGGCGAGTTCGTGGCGTACACGGCGCAGGACCGGCGAGGTTAGCCGAACTCACCCTCGCGAATCCCGAGCGTCCGGCACCGGAGCACCACCGGCGCCGGACGCTCGCGCCTGTCCGCGTCCCTTACCAGACGTAGCGCCTGTGTACCGAGTCTTCGCTCAACCCGCCCAGAAGTTTTGTTCTACGTTCTACAGTTGACGAGCGCGGGACAGCGGAAGGGCAGCATCCCGGCGTGTGTCGCATGTCCGGGGGAAGGGGCCTGAGCCGTATGAGCCGTCGCAGTCAGGGACTGATCGGTACCTGGTCGGAGATCCAGCGGCAGCAGCAGCGCCAGCGGGAGATGCAGCAGCGGGCGTGGGTCGGGCACCAGCGCGAGCAGGAGCGGCAGCAGCGGGCCGCCGAGCGGGCCGCCGCCCGTGCGCAGCGCGAGCAGCAGGCGGCGTACCGGCAGCGGCGTGAAGCCGACGCCCGGTGCCGTACCGACGAACTCGACGCACGGGTCGAGGAGTTGCGGGGACTGCTGGCGGCGGGGTGTGCGGTGCCGCCGTTCTCGCCCCGGGCGCTGCTGATGCCGGAAGAACTGGAGCCGTTCTCCCCGGGGCAGCTGTCGCACCCCGTCCCGATGCCCGACCCCGCCGCCTTCGCGCCGCAGACGCGCGGCGGCTGGGGTTTCGGTTCCGGGCGGCAGGCGCAGGAGGAGGCCCGGGCACGCTACGAGCACGCCTGGCACCAGGCGCAGGCCGCGGAGGCCCAGCGGGTACGGCAGTTGGAGGCGTACCGGCAGGAATACCAGCGGTGGGCGGACGCCCGGCTGGCGGAGATCCGTGCCCACAACGCGGGCGTGGCCGGGCTGGAGGAAACCCTGCGCCGGGGCGACGACGAGCGGGCGGTGGTGGAGTACTTCTCCGCCGCGCTGTACGCGGCCGGGGGCTGGCCCGACGGTTTCCCCCGCCGGCTCACCGCCTCGTACGACGCCGCCGCCCGCCAGTACGTCCTGAACTGGGAGCTGCCCGGCCCGGAGATCGTCCCCGCGATCTCCGCCGTCCGCTACATGCCGGGCGCGGACCGGGAGAAGGAGACCCAGCGGCCGGCCGCCGAGCGCCGCGAGTTGTACCGGGACGTGCTGGCGCAGTGCGTGCTGCTGACGCTGCACCATCTGTTCGCGGCGGACGGGTTCGGGATGCTCGACTCCGTGGCGCTGAACGGCTTCGTGGACGGCACCGACCCGGCCACGGGTCAGCGCGAGGAGGTCTTCCTCGTCACGGTCATGGTCACGCGGGCCGAGTTCCAGAGGCTGCGGCTGGACCAGGTGTCCGCGCCCGACTGCCTGACGGAAGGGCTGCGCGGGCAGCTCTCGCCCCGGCCGGAGAAGCGTGTCCCGGTACGGCCCGGGCGGCTGCCGGAGGCGGGCGGACGGACCTCCGTCTCGCAGGGCGCGGACGAGGACGGGGAGGAACCGGATCTGTACGCCATGGACCCGGTCGAGTTCGAGGAGCTGATCGCCGAGCTGTTCCGCGCCATGGGGATGCAGGCGGTCACCACGCAGAGGTCCGGCGACGGCGGTGTGGACGTGGACGCGCTGGACCCCGACCCGATACGCGGGGGCAAGATAGTCGTCCAGGTGAAGCGCTACCGCAACACGGTCCCGCCGAGCGCGGTCCGTGACCTCTACGGCACGGTTCAGGCGGCGGGTGCCAACAAGGGCATCCTGGTCACCACCTCCCGCTTCGGGCCGGGCTCACACGCCTTCGCGGGCGGCAAGCCGCTGACCCTGCTCGGCGGCGGGGAACTGCTCGACCTGCTCGGCCGGAACGGGCTGCGGGGCCGGCTGGGGGAGCCGGCGCGGAATTCCGGCCGGGGTTCCGGTCCCGCGAGTGCCCCCGCACCGGATGTCTCCGGGCCGGAGGCCCCGGACGACGCCCTCGACGCGGACCTCGACGGCACGAGTGTGCTCGGCATGAGCTGGACCGGCGGAGCCGCCCTGGACATCTGCGCACTGGTCTGCCAGGGCAACCGCGTCCTGGACGAGGACCAGTTCGTCTTCTTCAACAATCCGGCCAACCCCGACGGCACCGTCCGGACGATGCCGGGCACCGGTGCCGACCGGGCCGCGGTCTGGGTCCGCTTCGACGAGTTGCCCACGGCGGCGGACCGCCTGGTGCTCGTCGCCGCCACCGACCCCGAGGCCGACCCCGGTGCGGACCTCTCCGGTTTCCGCGACGCCCGCATCCGGCTGTCCGACCCGAGCGGCGCCGAACTCGGCCGCCTGGACGTCTCCGACGGCCGCCCCGGGGAAACCGCCCTGGTGCTCGGCTCCTTCCGGAAGCGCGCCAACGGCGACTGGGACTTCGTCACCGGGGGCAGGGGCTACGAGGGCGGTCTGGTGGAGCTGGTCGAGGAGTACGGCGTCGAGGTGGCTTAGAACGGTCCGCCCGGGGAGGCATCCCGCCGGGCATTGAACTCGACTTGTTTCCGACGGTCGTCCGCCGTCGTCCTGCGCGGGCGCGAGGCCGCGACCGGACCCCTGTGCCGGTCGCGGCCCCGCCGGCCGGGGCGGTGCGGTCAGCAGCCGCCGCCCGCCGTGGCACCCGCCGTGGCATCGGCCGGTGCCGGGGCGCAGCAGCCGCCGCCGCTGTCGCCCTGTGCGGTGGCGGCCGGGTCGTCGAACAGGCCGGCGCCTCCGCACACGCCCGTCTCGGGGAGCGTGAGTTCGACCCGGTCGGCGGACTCGGTGTCGCCCGCGAGCGCGGCGGTGACGGAGCGGACCTGCTCATAGCCGGTCATCGCCAGGAAGGTGGGGGCGCGGCCGTAGGACTTCATGCCGACCAGGTGGACGCCCTGCTCGGGGTGGGACAGCTCCCGGTGGCCGTGCGGGTAGACGGTGCCGCAGGAGTGCTGGTTGGGGTCGATCAGCGGGGCCAGGGCGACCGGGGCCTGGAGGCGTTCGTCCAGGCCGAGGCGGAGCTCGGACAGGAAGGAGAGGTCGGGGCGGAAGCCGGTGAGGACGATGACCTCGTCGACCGGGTCGAGGCGCCGGCCGTCCTCGCCGGTGAGCACCAGCCGTCCGTCGGCGTCCCGTTCGACGGCCGCGGTGCGGAAGCCGGTGACCGCGTCGGCGTGGCCGTTGTCGACGGCGGCCTTGGCCGCGAGCCCCAGGGCGCCGCGGGCGGGGAGTTCGTCGGCCTCGCCGCCGCCGAACGTGGAGCCGCCGATGCCGCGCCGCAGCACCCACACCGTGTGCGTGCCGGGCTCGTCCCGGGCGACCTCGGCGAGGGTGGCGAGCGCGGTGAAGGCGGAGGCGCCGGAGCCGATGACGGCGGTGCGCTTGCCGGCGTAACGGGCTCGCACGACCGGGTCGTTGAGGTCGGGCACGCGGTAGGTGACGCGGTCGGCGGCGGCCTTCTCGCCGAGGGCGGGCAGGCCGGCGGCCCCGGCCGGGCCGGGTGTGGTCCAGGTGCCGGAGGCGTCGATGACGGCGCGTGCGGTGATGCGCTCCTCGTGGCCGCCGTCGGTGGTGAGGTGCAGGACGAAGGGCTGGGCCTCGCGGTCGGCGTCGACGATGCGGTCGCGGCCGGCGCGGGAGACGCCGGTGACGCGCGCTCCGTAGCGGACGCGGTCGCCCAGGGCGTCGGCCAGCGGCTGGAGGTAGAGCTCGGCCCAGTCGCCGCCGGTGGGGTAGGCCGTGGCGTCCGGTGCGGTCCAGCCGGTGGGAGCGAGCAGCTTCTCGGCGGCCGGGTCGATGACCTCGCCCCAGGTGGAGAACAGGCGCACATGGCTCCACTCCCGCACGGCGGAGGCGGCGGCCGGCCCGGCCTCCAGGACCAGGGGTTCGATGCCGCGCCCGACGAGGTGGGCCGCCGCGGCCAGGCCCACGGGGCCGGCTCCGATGACGGCGACGGGAAGCTGCTGCTCGCTCATGGCGATGGGTCTCCTTGCGTGGGTGGGGCGCGTCGGTGAACCGTGCGGCGGGCCGGTCCGGACGGGCGGGGTCGCCACGGCTCTTTGATTCGACGCCTGTCGATGTCTGGTGCATCCGGAGCTTGCCACGCCGCATCGATGAGTGTCAACATAGACACATGTCGAAGTTCGAGAGGGCCGAGCTGCCCGCCCTGGATGCCGGGGACGTGGTGCCGTGCTGCCCGCCGATCACCGCCGGGGAGTTGTCTCAGGCCGACGCGGAGAAGACGGCCGCGATGTTCAAGGCGCTGTCCGACCCGGTGCGGCTGCGGCTGTTCTCCAGGATCGCCTCGCACGCGGGCGGCGAGGCGTGTGTCTGCGACATCTCCGACGTCGGCGTCTCCCAGCCGACCGTCTCCCACCACCTGAGGAAGCTGCGCGAAGCCGGCCTGCTCACCTCGGAACGGCGCGGGACCTGGGTCTACTACCGGGTCGCCCCCTCCGTGGTCGCCGCGATGGCCGCCATGCTCGCCCCGCGTACCTGACGGCCCCGTCCGTGCTGTCGGACGTGCCCGGGGAGTGTCTGTCCGGGGGTCCGCCCGGGAGGCGGCCGGACGGGGCAGTCAGGTCAGTATCGACTGACGTCACCGCAGGCTGATATTGTCACGCCACCCGGTGCTGGTGCCGGCCCCGGTTGACCCATCGGCCCGTGGAAAGGGTCCCTCATGCCCGCTTCTCCGCCTTCCCTCCTGCCCGATGAGCGTCTGGCCGCCGGCGTCGCCCGGCTGGCCACCCTGCACGCCGACCGCTTCGCGGTCGAGACCGTGCAGGGCCTGCTCGTCGACTCCTACCGCCGTCTCGCCGCCACGGCGCGTGTCCGAACCCACCTGGTGGTGCTGGCCGAGCGCTTCACCGCCGAACGCCTCGACGCCCTGGTTCACGTCCGGGGCGCGCCGGGTGCCGGGCTGCCGCGGGTGCTGTTCGTGTGCAGTCACAACGCGGGGCGCTCTCAGCTCGCGGCCGCGCTGCTGGGACACCGGGCCGCCGGCCGGGTCACCGTCTCCTCGGCCGGCACGCACCCGGCCGACGCCATCGAGCCGCACATCGTGCGGGTTCTGGAGGAGGCGGGCGTCGATCCGGCGGGCGCCTTTCCCAAGCCGCTGACCGACGAGGTCGTCCGGGCCGCCGACATCGTGATCACCATGGGCTGCGGGGACGCCTGCCCGGTGGTGCCCGGCCGCCGCTACCTCGACTGGCCCGTGGCCGACCCCGGCGGCGCCCCGCTCGACCTCGTCCGCCGGATCCGCGACGACATCGACGCCCGCATCACCGAACTGCTGTCAACGCTGCCCGCCCGACGGGCAGGATGACACCGGGCGGCGGAAGGGCTCCGCGGACGGACAGCGGACCGGGCCGATCCTCCGGTCCACCGGCTGCCGGGGCGTGATGACGGGTCAGATGCCCGTGACCCCGTCGACGCGTTCGCGGATCAGGTCGGCGTGGCCGTTGTGGCGGGCGTACTCCTCGATCATGTGGACGTAGATCCAGCGCAGGTTCACCGGGCCCTCCACGCCCGGATTGGGCGGAAGCAGACCGGTGTCCTCCAGGCCGCGGGCCGCGCAGATCTTCCGGCTGGTGTCGATCTCCGCGCGCCAGCGGGCGAGGACCTCGTCGCGGCCGAGCCCGTCGCCCAGGTCGAAACCGCCGTCCGTCTCGCTGAGATCGGCGGCGCCGCCGAAGACGGGCGGGACGTCCTCGCCGAGGAGGATGCGCCGGAACCAGTTCCGCTCCACCTCGGCCAGATGCCGCACCAGGCCGAGCAGCGTCATTTTCGACGGAGGGACGGCCGCCTCGCGCAACTGTTCGTCCGTCAGATCGCGGCACTTGACGGCGAGCGTCTCGCGCTGGAACTCCAGCCAGGCCTCCAGCCCGGTGCGTTCGTCGGCGGTCAGCGGCGGTATGGGACGGTCGAAGGTCGTCATACCGAGCATCCTGCCAACGCGCACCGGGCCGGAGAAGGCCCCTCCGGGAGGCGCGAGGGAGGCGAGGGGCCGGTTTCTGTGCCCCGGCGGTCACGCCGGGGGCGGGGCGGCCGCCGCCTAGCGGGCGGCGGCTCCGGCGCCGTCCAGGCCGAAGAAGGTGATCGCCCGCGCGGCCTGTCCGCCCTGCGGCAGGTTGTGGCCGGTGTTCGCGATGCTGATCGCCTCGACGGGGGTCCGGTCGCCCGTGCCGCCGTAGCGGGTGCGGGTCCAGCCGGACTGCGGCTGGTCGGTCGACGACGGGCTCTCGCTCACGCCGTGGACGTTGGTCCACTGCTTGATCTGCTCCCCGAAGTTCGGGTAGCGCAGGGTGTTGTCCTGGGTGCCGTGCCAGATCTGCACCCGCGGCCGGGGGCCGTTGTAGCCGGGGTACGCGCCGCGCACCAGGTCGCCCCACTGCTGCCCGCTCCGGTTGATCTGCCCGTTGGCGCAGGCGCTGTTCCAGCTGGAGCCGTCGGTGGTGGCGAAGCAGCTGTGCGGTACGCCCATGAAGGACGCACCGGCCTTTAAGACGTCCGGGTAGTTGCCGAGCAGGACGTTGGTCATCATCGCGCCGGAGGAGGCGCCGACGACGAAGACGCGGTCCGGGTCGGTGTTGTTGCGCTGCTGCACGTAGTCGATCATGGACTTGATGCCCACCGGGTCGCTTCCGCCGTCACGGCGCAGCGCCTGCTGCGAGGAGACGTCGAAGCACTGGCCGCTGCGGGTCGCCGACGGGTAGACGATGACGAAGCCGTACCGGTCGGCCAGGGACTTGAACTCCGTGCCGTTGTGGAACGCCGGTCCGGAGCCGGTGCAGTAGTGCACGGCGACCAGCAGCGCCGGCTGCGGCGCGACGTTGTCCGGCACGTACAGGTGCATCCGCAGACCGCTCGGGTTGTTGCCGAAGTTGTTCACCTCGACGAGCTGCGCGGTGGGGGCGGCGGGCGCGGCGCCGGCCGCCGTCGCGGCAGGGGCGGCGGCGAGGCACAGGGCCGCCAGCAGCGGCAGGACGCCGCCGAGCAGGGCGGCGACGAGCGTGCGCGGGGATCTTCCGGGCAGCGGTCCTCCGCGTAACGCTCCTCCGCGGGATCCGCGGGACGGGATCGCGGGCGACGTGGGGGTGTCGGGCATGCCGTTCTCCTTTCTAGACTGCGGCTGTGAAGGGCTTGTTGCTGCGCTTGTCGGCACTGGACGCGGACGCGGCCACCGCGGTGCGGGTGATCGCCCACTTCGAGGCGCTGATGAGCGCCGGTTCCGACGCCGTGTCGCTGGTGCGGTCCACCGCCGGCCTCGCGCAGTGCGCGGCCGGACTGGAGCGGACCGGCGGGCGCAGGGTGCGGTTCGGGCCCGGGGGAGCCGCGCTCCCGGGCGAGCCCGAACGGGTGTCCGGCAGCGCCTTCTTCGGCGACACGGACTCCGGACCCGGCGGGCGGGTCTGGCTCGAGCGCCCGGGTGCGCCGGGCCCGTTCGACGAGCTGGTGCTCGAATGGATGGCCATCGCCGCCCGGATGCTGGACGGACGGCGCCGCGCCGCCGAACCACCACATGCGGCAGACCCCGCGCTGGTCGAACTGGTGCTCTCCGAACGCGAGGCCGTCGAGGACCGGGCCCGGGCCCTGCGGCTGCTGGGCCTGGTGCCCGAACTGCCGCTGCGGGTGGTCGCGGTGGCGCTGGCGGGGACCGGGGCGGCGGGCACACCCCTTCGCCCGGCTCACCGGGGGCGGCCGGTTCCGCCGGCGGGACAGGAGGCGCGGCCGCGCTCGCGCCCGCGGCGGATCGCGGGAACGGCGCCGGCGGGGCGGAGGCCGCGTCCCCCGGCAGCGGACACGGAGCCGGCCCCGCCCCCGACATCGGAGTGGAGACGGTCACCCTGCTCGGGCGGAGCGGTCTGCCCGGCTCCGTACGGATCGCGCGAGTGGGTCCGCTGGGGGCGGTGCTCGTCCAGCGGCCCGACGGCGACCCCGCCTCACCGGCCGAGGAACTGCGGGCGGCGGCCGGTGCGCGCCCCGCCGGCCCGGGCGCGCCGGGACAGCCCGCGGGGCGGGCGGAACGGAGCGTACGGGCCGGTGTCGGCGGCCTCACCGAGGCCCTGGACGCCGGCGTCTCCTGGCAGCAGGCGCGGGTGGCGCTGCGGTTCGCGGTGGCGGGCACGCCCGGGGAGGCCGTGACGGACCACGACGACCTCGGCCCCGTCGCGCTGCTGGCCGAGATCCCGGCGGAGCGGCTGCGCGCCCGGCCGGAGGTACGGGCCCTGGCGGAGCTGGCGGCGGGGAGGGCGGCGGGACGGGGATCGCGGCGCTGGCGGCGTTCTGCCGTACCGGCTCGCTGCGGCAGGCCGCGGCGGAGCTCCATCTGCACCACAGCTCGGTGGCGGCGCGGCTGGCGCACGTCGAGGAGACGCTGGGCTGGCGGCTGAGAGACCCGCAGGACCGTTTCCGCGCCCATCTGGCGCTGTACGCCTGGCGGTTGTCCGGCACGGAGTGAGCGGGGGCCGCCGCATCGGCGCCCCTCGTCCCCCGGGTGTCCGGGGGCCCCGGCCGGATGCGGCCCGGCCGGACGCCCACCGTCCGGCGGCGGCCCGTCGTCCGGGCGCTCATCGGCCGAGGGCCCGGGCGAGCACGGCGGTGATCTCTGCGGTGATCCGCCGGACGACGGCGGCGTGCTCCACCGCGCCCGCTCCGTGGAAGGTCCCCGGGAGGACGTGCAGCTCGGTGGGGACCCCGGCGGCCAGCAGCGCGCGGGCGTAGTCGATGCCCTCGTCCCGCAGCGGGTCGAACTGCATCACCGTGATGTGCGCGGGCGGCAGCCCTTTCAGCAGGCTGGTCCCGGCCCGCGCCGGCGCCGCGTACGGGGAGACGTCCTGGGAGCCGGGCGTGCCGGGGCCCAGATAGGCCTCCCAGCTCAGCCGGGCGTTGTGCCGGTTCCAGACGGGGGTGTCGGTGTGGAGCCGGGCGCTGGCGGTCCGCAGCCGGTCGTCGAGCGCGGGGGCGACCAGGCACTGGAAGCGGATCGCCGGACCGCCGCGGTCGTCGGCCAGCAGGGTGAGCGCGGCGGCCAGGCAGGCTCCGGCGCTGTCGCCCCACAGCGCCGTCCGGTCGGGCAGGATGCCCAGTTCCGCGGTGTTCTCGGCGAGCCACGAGAGACCCGCGTAGCAGTCCTCCAGCGCGGCCGGGTACGGGTGTTCGGGCGCCAGCCGGTAGTCCGGCGAGACGACCAGCGCGCCGAGTTCGCGGCAGAACCGCAGGTTGCCCTCGTGGTCGGCGTCGGGCGTGCCGACGACGAAGCCGCCGCCGTGGATCGCGTAGACCACGGGCAGCGGGCCCCGCGCGTCCCGGGGCCGGTAGAGCCGCAGCGGCACGTCCGGGGCGCCCTCGGGACCGGGAACGGAGATGTCCTCGACCTCGACTCCGGTGGTGTCGGCCGCGGCGACGACGGCGGACAGCTGGTCCGCCTGCGCGGCCCGGGCCGCGGCCACATCGCTGATGTCGACCTCCGGCATCATCGCGACCGCCGCGGCCAGCTCCGGGTCGAAGGCATAACGCATCCGTGGTCCCTCCGTTCCGCGCGGGTGTGGGGGGTGGGTCGCACGGAACCTCCTGAACGGTGTCACGGAGGGTCCGGCGCGGTCATCAGACAGGCGTCGGGAGAACCGCCTCCGCCGTCCGACACCCGCGCGCGACGCCCGACGGCCCTGAAAATTTTTCGCCAGCCTACGACCTGCGCCTTCCGGTAGAAGGCCCATCCCGGCCGGACGCTCTCTGCTCGCACCCCCTTGACGTGGGGGAAAGCCCGTTCCTAAGGTCTGCCCCGCCCGACAGGAACTTCCGGAAAATTTCGGCCGGAACGGCTGGCGGGGATGCAGCGGGAGCAGGGGCCGACGGCGGTGCGCCCCCTGGCCCCGCCGCCCGTTCCGCGGGCGGCACGGACCGGGCCGGGCACCAAGCACGCACCCACGGAGCGTCAGAAAGGGGCCAGGGATGGCCAGATCCGCGACCCGGAACGGAGCCGGCGAACCCGGCCGGAACGAGCCCCGGGAGCACGGCGCCCCCCGGCCCGGGCCCGGCGGCACCCGGCAGGGGAGGGACACGGCCCCGCCGGCACCGGCCGGCAGGACGGGACGTCCGGGCTCACGGCGCCGGCCGGCCGGTTCCCCACTGCTCGCCACCGGTCTCTGCCTGGCCGCCGTGGCGGTCACCGCGGCCACCGCGCCGGCCGCGCAGGCCCACCGGCCCGGCCCCGCTCAGGGCGGCAAGGCCACCCCCGCGATCGTGGACTCCACCCGGCACGGCGGCAACACCGTCGCCCTCACGTTCGACGACGGACCCAACCCGGCCGACACCCCGCGCCTGCTCCAGGTGTTGCGCGAGCAGCACGTCAAGGCCGTGTTCTGCCTCTGGGGCGACCACGTCGAGGCCCACCCCGAGCTCGTACGGAAGATCGTCGCGGGCGGCCACACGCTCTGCAACCACAGCATGCACCACGACGACATGGGGGCCTGGTCCGAGAAGGAGATCCGGGCCGACCTGCGGCGCACCTCCGCCGCCATCCGCAAGGCCGCCCCGGGAGCCCGCATCCCGTACTTCCGTGCGCCGTACGGCAGTTGGGGCAAGAGCCCGGAGGTCGCGGCCGGGCTGGGAATGCAGCCGCTGGGCTGGCGGCTGGTGGTCGGCGACTGGGACCCGCCGGGGACCGACGAACTGGTCAGCCGTCTGGAGGAAGGCCTCTCCCCCGGAGCCGTCGTTCTTCTCCACGACGGCGGCGGCGACCGCAGCCAGACCGTGGAGGCCGTCGAACGGATCATCCCGAAGCTCCGCTCCGAGGGCTGGCGCTTCGACCGGCCCGCCCGCCGCGGCTGACCCGCCGCCCGCCGGTCGGTCCGCGGGCCGCTCCGTCCTCCTCGCACCGGATCCCCAGGAGAGAAGCATGAACGACGACAGCACCCGGACACCCGGGCCCCGGGGCGGCCGCCGCCCCGGACCCTGGAGCCGGGTACGGGCCGGTGCCGTTGCCCTGCTCACCGGCACCCTGCTGATGGGCTCGGCGCCCGCCGCCCCGGCCGCCCCCGGACCGGACGGCGGCGGCCCGGCCCGCACCGCGTCCTCCTGGACCGGCACCTGGGGCGCCGCCCCCACGACCGTCCCGGCCTCCGACGGCACCGTCTTCGAGGACCAGACCCTCCGCCAAGTCGTGCGGGTGAGCACCGCCGGCCAGACCCTGCGCGTCCGCTTCTCCAACGAGTTCGGCACCGAGCGGCTGCTCATCGGCGAGGCACACATCGCCCGGCGGGCCGGCGGCGGACCGGGTTCCTCCATCGCCCCGGCCACCGACCGGAAACTCACCTTCGGCGGCAAGCGCTCCGTCACCGTCCCGCCGGGCGCCCCGATGCTCAGCGACCCGGTGAAACTGCGGGTGCCGGCCGGCACCGACCTCGTCGTCAGCATCCACCTCCCGCGCCGCACCCCGGGCGCCACGGTGGCCGCCTTCGCCCACCAGACGAACTACGTCGCCGACGGCAACGTCACCGGCCGCACCCACATCGGCCCCGCCGCGACCAACGACCGCTGGTACTTCCTCACCGGCGTCAGCGTGGCCGCCCACCGGCCCGCAGCCGCCGTGGCCCTCGGCGACTCCATCACCGCGGGCACCGGCCTCGACGCCAACAACCGCTGGTCCGACGTCCTCGCCCGGCGCCTCCAGCAGAAGCCCGCGCTGCGCGGCGTCGGCGTCGTCAACAAGGGCATCAGCGGCAACCGCCTCCTCCACGACCCCAACCCGCCGGAGGGCCACCAGGCCGAGGCGTACGCGGCCTACTTCGGCGAGAGCGGCCTGGCCCGCTTCGACCGCGACGTCCTCGCCCAGCCCGGCGCGCGCTACGCCCTGGTGCTGCTCGGCGTCAACGATCTCGGGCACCCCGGGACCGTCGCCCCCGAGTCCGAACGGGTCTCGGCGGAGGACCTGATCAACGGTCACCGCCAGCTCATCGCCCGCGCCCACGAGCGGGGACTGAAGATCTACGGCGGCACCGTCACCCCGTTCAAGAACGACACCCTCGGCTTCTACAGCGAGGAGAACGAGGCCGCGCGGCAGCGGCTCAACCACTGGATCCGCACCAGCGGCGAGTACGACGCCGTCATCGACTTCGACCGGGCCGTCCGCGACCCGCAGGACCCGGAGCGCCTGTTCCCGGCCTACGACAGCGGCGACCACCTCCACCCGAACGACGCGGGACTGACCGCCATGGGACGCGCCGTCCCGCTGAGGCTCTTCCACTGACGGGCCGCCCCGCCGACGGGCCGGCGCGCAGCCGCGCCGGCACCCGTCCGCGGGGGACGCCCGCATCGAGGTCCTCACGCGCCGGCGCACGCGGGTGCCGACGAACCCGCGTGCCGAAGCGCTGAGGTACGGGCCGAGACCCCCACCGTCTCCGGGGTCTCAGGGGCCGCCACCCCGCCCCGGGTGGTGGCCCCGTGGCCTTTCCCCGGCTTCTCCGGGCGGGCACGGGCCGTCTACGAGGCGCCGCAGTGCTCCAGCCGGAGGGCGAGGTCGCGGTCCGGCCAGGGCAGGGAATCCTCGTACAGGTCCGCCCCGGCGACGAGGCGCTGGACCGCGGCGGTCAGGGACCGGGAGAGCCGGGCCTGCCCGGAAACCCCGGGCGTACCCGGTGTGGCGGGGCCGGGGGCGCCGCCGGGGCCGGCAGTGCCCTGGTCGAGCTTGGCCAGACCCATCCTGGTGCGCAGCAGCATGAGCGCGGCGGGGACCTGCGCGCCCTCGTCCGGCCGCGTGTCCCCGTCGGCGGACCGGGCGTGGTTCTCCAGGACGGACGCCTGCCGCGCCCAGTGCCGGGCGTCACGGAGCTCGCCCCGCTGGAGGTGGAGCAGATGCAGGCACAGCGCGGATACGGCCTTGCCGGCGCCCGCGGAGAACTGCCAGAGGAACTCCGCCACTTCCTCGCGGTCGGAGAGATGGAGGAGGCAGGCGAAGACCAGGGCGCCTTCCGGCTCCAACTGGTGGGACGTGGCCAGCCGGCCGATGTGCCGGGCGGCGGGGGTGCTGTGGAGAACATAGGCCGCGAGGTGGCGCAGGTCCCCGGCGGCGCGGCCGTTGCGGGAGGACGCCCACGGGGGCGCCGCCCGCTGTGCGTGGCGCAGGGCGGCGCGTCCGCTGTGGGCGGCCGGAGCCGGGAGCGGGCCGCCGCCACCGGCGCGGCGCTGGAGTTCGGCGACATCGCGTTCGATGCGGCGGCGGGAGGCGGCGATCTCCTCTTCCTCGTAGTCGTGCCGGAGGACTTCGGCGTCGGCCAGGAGCTCGCCGAGCGTACGGGGCGGTCGCATGGGAATTCCTGTCTCCTTCATCGGTGCTCCTGGCCCGCGTGCGGGAGCCCGAGGTCCCGTTCGAGCTTCCGGCGGGCGGCCCCCAGATGGGAGCGGACCGTCGCCTCGGTGATGCCCATGATGTGGGCGGTCCGGTCGGAGGGATAGCCCAGGACGTGACGGAGGACGATGACGTCGAACAGCCGGTCGGGCAGCCGGGAGATCGCCGGGTACAGGCCGATCCTGCTCTCCATGGCGGCGAACTGCTCGCGCACCGACTCCAGTGCCACCCGGGCGACGCTGCTGAAGACCGCCGTCTCCGCCATGGCCGGCTCGCGGTCCCGCAGTTCGTCGGCGATGCACTGCTTGAGGTGGGACCAGGCGCAGGTGGCCGGGTTGGGCTCCTCCATCAGCTGGTCCCAGTGGGTGGCCAGGTCCATGAACACCTGGTGCACCAGCCGGGTGGCCGCACCGGGGTCGCCCAGCTGGAGCTCGGCGTAGCGCTGGTAGGGCCGGTAGTACTGGCGGTGCAGTGCCCAGAAGGCGCGCGGCAGTTGCACGGAGCGGGCTCGCAGAGCGCGGCCGGACGGCGACGGGGGCGTGTCCTCACTCACGCGCGCTCTCCCTTCTCCGGAACCGGGAAGGGCGGGCGGCCCCGGCGGGGCGGGGCCGGACGGCAGGGAGCGGGGTCCGGTGATCGAGCAGCGAGGCGGTTCCGACGCGTACGCCGGCGGCGAGGGCCCGGCGTACGAGACGTGCGGCGTCAGGGGTGAACACGCGCATGGCGGTTGCCAGCACCAGTCCATGCAGGAGCACTTCGTTCACGGCTTGCTTCTCTTTCGCAGAGGCGGCCGGCACTGCGGTCCTGGGTCCGTGGTCCGTGGTCCGTTCCGGATCCGTGCCGGAGAGGTGTTCGCTCTCAGTGACCAGCTAATCGAGCCGGGGGGCCGAACGTTGACACCGGCCTCGAAAAAATCCCCGACCCGAAATGACCGACCGGTAGTTCCGCAACCGCAACCGGAATTCCCCGGCGAGTGCGATCCCGCTCGGCCCCACCGGCTCCACCAGCCCATCTCAGAGCCTGGCCCGGTCTCACCCGCCGTATCCGGCAGGGCCCCGCCGGTGTCCCGGGCCGCCCGGCCCCGCGTGTGCTGTGAGGCACTTCACTCCCGGTTCAGGTTTTGTCCATCACCACGGCAGTGCCCGCGGGTACCGCGTCACCGGTCCCACACGAAGACCGCCGCCCGCGCGGGGTGCGCGGACGGCGGTCCGGAGCCGGAAGCCTGCGAAGGCCGGTCGCTCTAGATGTCGAAGTACATCTCGAACTCGTGCGGGTGCGGACGGAGGGCCATGGGGGCGATCTCCTGGGTCCGCTTGTAGTCGATCCAGGTCTCGATCAGGTCGCCCGTGAAGACACCGCCCGCCTGCAGGTACTCGTTGTCCGCCTCCAGGGCGTCGAGGACCGCGGGGAGGGAGGTCGGGACCTGGGCCACGTTGGCGTGCTCGTCGGGCGCGAGCTCGTAGAGGTCCTTGTCGATCGGCTCGGCCGGCTCGATCTTGTTCTTGACGCCGTCGAGGCCCGCCAGGAGGAGGGCGGAGAAGGCGAGGTACGGGTTCGAGGAGGGGTCCGGGGCGCGGAACTCGACGCGCTTGGCCTTCGGGTTGGAGCCCGTGATCGGGATGCGCATCGCGGCGGAGCGGTTGCGCTGCGAGTAGACCAGGTTGACCGGGGCCTCGAAGCCCGGGACCAGGCGGTGGTACGAGTTCACCGTCGGGTTGGTGAAGGCCAGCAGCGACGGGGCGTGCTTGAGGATGCCGCCGATGTAGTAGCGGGCGGTGTCCGAGAGGCCCGCGTAGCCCTGCTCGTCGTAGAAGAGCGGGTCGCCACCGGCCCACAGGGACTGGTGGACGTGCATGCCGGAGCCGTTGTCACCGAAGATCGGCTTGGGCATGAAGGTCGCGGTCTTGCCGTTCCGCCAGGCGACGTTCTTCACGATGTACTTGAAGAGCATCAGGTCGTCGGCCGCGGCGAGCAGCGTGTTGAACTTGTAGTTGATCTCGGCCTGGCCGGCGGTGCCGACCTCGTGGTGCTGGCGCTCGACCTGCAGGCCGGCCTTGTCCAGCTCCAGGGAGATCTCGGCGCGCAGGTCGGCGAAGTGGTCGACCGGCGGGGCCGGGAAGTAGCCGCCCTTGTACCGGACCTTGTAGCCGCGGTTGTCCTCCAGGGCGCCGGTGTTCCAGGCGCCGGCCTCGGAGTCGATGTGGTAGAAGGACTCGTTCGCGGCGGTGCTGAAGCGCACGCTGTCGAAGACGTAGAACTCGGCCTCGGGGCCGAAGTACGCCGTGTCGGCGATGCCGGTGGAGGCGAGGTACGCCTCGGCCTTCTTGGCGATGTTCCGCGGGTCACGGCTGTACTGCTCGCCCGTGATCGGGTCGTGGATGAAGAAGTTGATGTTGACCGTCTTGTCCCGGCGGAACGGGTCGACACGAGCCGTGGTGAGGTCGGCGCGGAGCGCCATGTCGGACTCGTGGATCGCCTGGAAGCCGCGGATCGACGAGCCGTCGAACGCGAGCTCCTCGGCCGGGTCGAAAGCGGCGGCCGGGATCGTGAAGTGCTGCATCACGCCGGGCAGATCGCAGAATCGGACGTCGATGAATTTGACGTCCTCGTCCGCGATGAACTTCTTCGCATCGTCGGCGTTCTGGAACATGCAACTCCTCCTAGCCCGCCGTCCGGGGGGTGGCGGGATTGCCTGGAACGCGGCCAGTGCGGTGGCACGCTGGCATCGACCTTAGGTTTGGGGGATTTCCCGAGCGTGACCCATTTGTTTCGCCGAGGTTAACCGGCCGGTGGTCCCTTCTGCCTGTTGAAACACGGAGCCGCGCTCGTCGCCGGGGTGGTCGTCCGGGTCGCCGGCCCCGGTCCGCGCGGCGGGGAACGTATGCGGTCCCGGGCCCGCCCGGGCGCCGCAGTACCGTGGACGGGTGGACAACAGGCACGCAATCGGATCGTGGATCTCCGGCCCCCGCGCGGCGGCCGAGGACATGGGTGTGGACTTCGGCTACCGCGGCGAGCGCCTCGGCCTGCCCAGGGAGGGGCCGGGCTCGGTCGCGGGCGTGGGGCGCCGCACCGGCGCCCTCTTCATCGACTGGGCGCTCTGCGTCCTGATCGCCTACGGGCTGCTCTCCGGCGGCGAGCTCAGGGCCGCCAACAACTGGGCGCTCGTCCTCTTCGCGCTGCTCGGCGTCACCACCGTCACCACGGTCGGGAGCACGCCCGGCAAGCGGCTGATGGGTCTGCGGGTCATCGCCGAGAACGGTGACCGGCTGGGCGCCGTACGGGTCGTGGCGCGGACACTGCTGCTCCTGCTGGTCGTCCCCGCGCTGATCTGGGACCGCGACGGCCGCGGCCTCCACGACCGGCTCGCCCGGGCGGTCCAGGTACGCATCTGAGACGCCCCCGCGCCGGCACCCGGCCGGACCGGGGCGGGGCCGGGACCGGGGCCGGGCCGGAAGCGGCACCGCCCGCGCGGCACGCGAAGGGCCCGGATCCTCCAGGGGCTTCCTGGGAGATCCGGGCCCTTCGGCCGTCCGTGCCGGGCCGTATACGGCCGGGCCGACCGCCCGGCGCCGGCGCCCCGCGCCGCCGCGGGGACGGCTCAGCGCATCCGGCCGCCCTTGGGCATCCGCATGCCCTTCGGCATCGGGCCCTTCGGCATCGGCATGTTGCTCATCAGGTCGCCCATCGCGCGCAGCCGGTCGTTGACCGTGGTGACCTGCGGTCCGGTCAGCACCCGGGGAAGCTTCAGCAGGTGGGTGCGGACCTTCTTCAGCGGCACCTGGCCCTCGCCGTCGCCCACCGTGACGTCGTGCACCGGGACGTCCGTGACGATGCGGGCCATCTTCCGTTTCTCCGAGGCCAGCAGGCCCTTGAGCCGGTTCGGGTTGCCCTCGGCCACCAGCACGATGCCCGCCTTGCCGACGGCCCGGTGGACGACGTCCTGCTGGCGGTTCATCGCCACCGCGGGCGTCACCGTCCAGCCGCGCTTGATGTTCTCCAGGACCGCCGCGGCCGCTCCCGGCTGGCCTTCCATCTGCCCGAAGGCCGCCGCCTCGGCGCGCCGTCCGAAGACGATCGCCATGGCGAGGAAGGCCAGCAGGGCGCCCAGGATGCCCAGGTACACCGGGTGGTCGATCAAGAAGCCGATCGCGAGGAGGACACCGAAGGTGACAAGTCCCACAGCCGCGACGACGAGCCCGACCTTGGAGTCGGACCGCTTGGTCATCTTGTAGGTCAGGGCGATCTGCTTGAGCCGCCCGGGGTTCTCGGATGTTTCCTTCCTCGCCATGCCCCCGAGTTTACGTGGCCTGTGGGGCGCGGGTCGCCGCGGCCTCCAGTACGTGCTCGGCCTCGTACCGCGCCTTGGCGCGGCGGCGGTCCTCCAGAACGGCGGTCCAGGCGTTGCGGCGGGCGGTGAGCTGGCCCCGGCGCAGAAGAACGGACTCCACGGCCCGCAGTGCGCCGGTGACGGACGGGATCGCGGTGGCGTGGACGGGAGAGCCCTGCATGGTCTCGTTTCCCCTCGGAGCGTCGTGGACGGGAGGAAGTGGCGCGGGCGGTGCGGCGGCGCCGGGTTCACGCGGGCGGGCGCGGCGGGCGGCGGTCCGGCGGGCGGGGAAGGCGGCCGTGCCGGACCGGCGCGTGTGCGTTCGCGGTGCGTAAATCCAGCGTCATGAATAGGTGTTACCAGCGGGTGACCGATCGGTCAAACGCAGCGAAACAATGTTCCGAAACGGACGAACAGCGGCCCCGGCGCGGGGCCGTGCGGCCCCTCCGGGGGAGCCGCACGGCCTCTTGACTTCGCGATCGGGAATGCTCGTGTGCACGGGTGAACCCCGGCGGGAGGCGAGGGGGCCGACCGTGCCGCTCAGGCCGACTGCCGGTCCGCGGCGGCGGCACCACCGCGCGCCGGGGCCTCGCCGCGCCGCTCCATCGCCTGCGCGTAGAGCCGTCCGGCGCGGTAGGAGGAGCGGACGAGCGGGCCGGACATGACACCGGCGTAGCCGATCTCCTCGGCCTCCTGCTGCAACTCCACGAACTCCTGCGGCTTCACCCAGCGCACCACCGGGTGGTGGCGGGGCGTGGGCCGCAGGTACTGGGTGATCGTGATGAGCTCGCAGCCGGCCTCGTGCAGGTCGCGCAGCGCCTCGGTGATCTCCGCGCGCTCCTCGCCCATGCCCAGGATCAGATTCGACTTGGTGACGAGCCCGTCGGCGCGGGCCTGCCGGAGGACGTCGAGGGAGCGGTCGTAGCGGAAGCCGGGACGGATGCGCTTGAAGATCCGGGGGACCGTCTCGACGTTGTGCGCGAGCACCTCGGGGCGGCTGGAGAAGACCTCGGCGAGCTGTTCGGGGACCGCGTTGAAGTCGGGGATCAGCAGTTCGACGCCGGTGTCCGGCATCAGGCCGTGGATCTGCCGCACGGTCTCGGCGTAGAGCCAGGCGCCGCCGTCCTCGAGGTCGTCGCGGGCCACTCCGGTGATCGTGGCGTACTTCAGCTCCATGGTCCGTACGGATTCGGCCACGCGCCGGGGCTCGTCGCGGTCCAGCGCCTGCGGCTTGCCGGTGTCGATCTGGCAGAAGTCGCAGCGCCGGGTGCACTGGTCGCCGCCGATGAGGAAGGTCGCCTCGCGGTCCTCCCAGCACTCGTAGATGTTGGGGCAGCCGGCCTCCTGGCACACCGTGTGCAGGCCCTCGCGCTTCACCAGGCCCTGGAGTTCGGTGTACTCGGGGCCCATCCTGGCCCGGGTCTTGATCCACTCCGGCTTCCGCTCGATGGGGGTCTGGCTGTTCCGGACCTCCAGACGGAGCATCTTCCGACCGTCGGGTGCGACTGCGGACACGTCCGGCACTCCCCTTTTCTCAGCGTTGCCTTGCGTGGCTATTCGAATCTTCGGCGAACACCAGGGTACGCCCGTATTTTCCACGGCCGCCGCGCCGGGGGCCCTCCCCGTCCGCACCGCCGTGCCCCGCCGCCGCCGGTGCGCCGGGGAAGCGGGCCCGTCCTCCGCCAACCCCGGGCGAGGGGGCGGGCATTCCCCTCTCCCGGGCCGCCCGGCGGGGCACGTCAGACGGCCCGGGGGAGCGGCTCGGCCGTCTCCAGGACCTCGCGCAGCCGCTTCTCCACCACCGGCAGCACCTCGGAGACCGGCACCGTGCGCCCCAGCTCGGTGGAGAGCGAGGTCACGCCCGCGTCGCGGATGCCGCACGGCACGATCCGGTCGAACGAGGTGTTGTCCGGCTCGCAGTTGAGGGCGAAGCCGTGCATGGTGACGCCCTTGGCCACGCGGATGCCGATCGCGGCGAGCTTGCGGTCCTCCCCGCGCTGCCCGGCGTTCGAGGGTGCGTACTCCGGTCCGGCCAGCCGGGGGTCGAACAGCTCGTCGTCGATCCGCGGGTCGAAGTCCAGGGAGAGGCCGCCGAGGGAGGCCGCCGGGGCGTCCGCGGGGTCGCCGAGCACCCAGACACCGCTGCGGCCCTCGATCCGGGAGGTCTCCAGACCGAAGTCGGCGCAGACCCGGATCAGGGCCTCCTCCAGGCGGCGCACGTGGGCCACGACGTCCACCGGGCGGGGCAGCTTCAGGATCGGGTAGCCGACGAGCTGGCCGGGGCCGTGCCAGGTGATCTTGCCGCCGCGGTCGACGTCGACGACCGGGGTGCCGTCCAGCGGGCGCTCGCTGTCCTCGGTCCGGCGGCCCGCCGTGTAGACGGCCTGGTGTTCCAGGAGCAGACAGGTGTCGGGGATCTCGTCCGCGAACCTCGCCGCGTGCACCCGGCGCTGCTCCTGCCAAGCGGCCTGGTACTCGACGGCGTCCGCCCCGAAGCCGAGGTGGACAAAGCGCAGCTCACTCACGGTGGCTCCTCTTCGAACAGCGATACGG
This sequence comes from Streptomyces sp. MNU89, assembly GCF_020982505.1. NCBI lineage: Bacteria > Bacillati > Actinomycetota > Actinomycetes > Kitasatosporales > Streptomycetaceae > Streptomyces > Streptomyces sp. MNU89. Next base: position 5,670,948 of record NZ_JAJKLL010000001.1, read on the forward strand.
CACGGATGGCGCCCTCAGCCACTGTACGACCGGGGCGGGCCCGCGCCGCGCCCGGCCGCCGGAGCCCGGGTCCCGGGAGGCCGGGAGCGGCGCGGGCCGGGCTTCCGGATGCGGTCCGATCCGGCGCCGAGGGACGGACGGGACGGACCGGCCTTAGCTGGCCACTGGGTGGTTCGCACCGGAATACCGGGTCCGCTCACACGATCGGATGAACAAGGCGACGAGACGGCCGAAATCGCCGCGTCTCTCGCTAAATTCGCGCCGGTCCAAGGAGGGCGATCGGGCGAGCGCGGGCTGCCGGCCACAGCACTGGGGCCTGTCGCGCCCCGCTCCCCCCACGGGTCCGGAAGGCAGGAGACCGCACAACCGATGACGGATCGACCCTCCCCCGGGCTGCGTGACGGGACCATCCCCCAGCGCATCCCCAACCGCCGCCTGGCGGCTCTCATCGCCGAGGCCGGCTTCTCCAACGCGGGGCTGGCCCGCCGGGTCGACCAGCTCGGCCTTGAGCACGGCCTCGACCTGCGCTACGACAAGACGTCGGTGACCCGCTGGCTCCGCGGCCAGCAGCCGCGCGGCACGACCCCCGCACTGATCGCGGAGGTCTTCACCCGCCGGCTGGGACGCCGGCTCACCGCGCAGGACCTCGGGCTGGACGCCTGCGCGCCGGTCTACGCCGGCCTGGAGTTCGCGGAGACGCCCGCCGAGGCGGTGGACATCGTCAGCGGGCTGTGGCGGAAGGACTCCGGCAGCCACGCGGAGCTGCGGAAGATCGCCTTCACCCCGGCTGGCCTGGTGGTCCCGAGCCGCGACTGGCTGATCGGCCGGACGGACGAGAGGGTCGCCCGCCCCGGACGGCAGCCCGGACCGGGGGAATCCCAGGGCCCCGGGGAGGGCGAGGGCCCCGCCGCCGTGCCCGGCCCCGTACCGGCCCGTCCGCCGCCCCGGCGCGGTTCCGCCCCGGCACCGTCCCGGGCCCCGCGCCGCCCTCCGCTCCGGCACCGGCACCGCGGCACCCGGCGTCTCCGGCTGCCCCGGGAGCGATGGCCGCACCGGCACCGCGCCCGGCCGGACACCGCCGCCCCGGGGGTGGGAACGGCCCGACCCCGGCCCGGGCACCAAGGTGACCCCCGGCGACATCGCGGCCCTGCGCTCGGTGGGCGAGCTGTTCCGCTCGCTCGACCACGCCTACGGCGGCGGCCACGCCCGGCAGGCCCTGGTCCGCTACCTCGAACACGAGGCCGAGCCGATGCTGCGCGGCTCCTACGGCGAGAGCACCGGCCGGCAGCTCTTCGGCGCCGTGGCCGATCTGACCCGGCTCGCGGGCTGGACCTCGTACGACATCGCGGCGCACGGCCTCGCCCAGCGGTACTTCGTCCAGGCCCTGCGGCTCTCGCAGGCCGCCGACGACCGGGTCTACGGCAGCTATGTCCTGGTCACCATGAGCCGGCAGGCCGTCTACCTGGGCCACGGCCGGGAAGCCGCCCAGCTCGCCCGGGTCGCGCAGCAGGGAGCGGGCTGCGGCGCGCCCCCCGTGGTGCAGTCGCTGCTGCACGCGGCCGAGGCCCGGGCGCACGGGCTGCTGGGCGACATCCGGGCCTGCACGGGGGCGCTGACGCGGGCGGAGCGCGCCCTGGAGTCGGCGCGCCCGGGCGACGAGGTGCCGTACTGGGCGCGCTTCTTCGACGAGGCGCAGCTCGCCGACGAGTTCGGGCACTGCCACCGCGACCTCGGCCAGTACCGGGCCGCCGCGCAGCACGCCGAGCGGTCGCTGCAACTGCGCGACTCCGGCTATGCCCGGAGCCGGCTGTTCTGCCGGGTGGTGCTCGCCTCGGCCCGGCTGGGCCTGGGCGATCTGGACCAGGCGTGCGCGCTGGGGGCGGAGTCCGCGCGGCAGGCGGCCGAGATGCGGTCGGTGCGCGCCACGGAGTACGTCCGCGAGTTCGAGCGCCGGCTGGAGCCCTTCAAGGACGCCGCGGCGGTGCGCGGCTACCGGGAGCGCGTCGCCGCGCTCTGACCGGCCCCGGGCGGCGGGGATTGCGCGGCTCCCGTGCGGGCCGTGCGCCCGCACGGGGCCTCCATACGGGAGGCGCCCGCACGGAAGGCGTCCGCGCGGGCGCTGTCCGCGCCTTCCGTCCGGGCAGGCCGCCGGCGGTGCTAGGCCGCGGAGGCCACCGGCTCGGCGGCGGAGCCCGGGCGGAGGCCGAAGTCGCGCAGCACCGCCGCGGCGGCCCGGCACCCCGAGCCGTACGCGCCCTGGGCGGTGCTCGTGTCGCGGTGGTCACCGCACACGTACAGCCCGTGCAGCAGCCGCACCGGCCGCTGGTGGTCGTGCGGCGCGGGCATCGCGGGCACGGCTTCCGGGTCGTGCCGGACGGCGACCAGCTCCCAGTCCTCCGCCGGGGTGCCGTAGAGCTCCCCGAGCTGGGCGCGGGCGCTCTTGTCGAGAAGCGCGGGCGGCTCCCCGGCGGCCGGGCCGAGGACCGTGGACGTGATGAGCGCGCGGCCGCACGGGCTGCGCCGGGGGTCCGCCGCGCTGACCACGAGGGTGTGCGCCACGGGCCCGGTCCGGTCGGCGTCGAGGAGGGGCACCGGCTCCTGCGACGGCGGTTCGGGCGCGGCGTGGTGCAGCACGGTCACCGGGTGGAATCCGGGCAGCCGCAGACCGGGCAGCAGCCCGGCGGCGGCGCGGGCGCCGGTGGCCACGACGACGGCGCGGCAGCCGATCTCGCCCTGCGTGTCGGTGATGACGGAGCTGGTGGCGGCGGACACGGCCCGGACCCCGGTCCGTACGGTGCCCGGCGGGAGGGTGGCGGCGAGGAGGCCGGTCAGCGCGGCCGTACCGCCCTCGATGAGGCTGAGCCGGCCCCGGGCGTAGCCGCGCAGCGCGAGATCGGCGCAGCGGCCGGAGGTGGTCAGCTCCGGGTCGTTGAGGAGTGCGGTGAGCAGGGGCCGCAGATAGCCGTCGATGGTGCGCGGCGGCAGGCCCCGGCTGCCGGGGAACGCGGCGGCGGGCAGCTCCGGCCGGGCCAGCAGCCGCTCGGCCGGGGTTCCGGCCAGCCGGCTGAGATAACCGGCGAGCCGGGCCTGGTCAAGGGCGTTCGCGCGGGCGGCCCGTGGCGCGCGGGGCGCACGGAGGGTGCGCGGGGCGCGTGCGGCACCGGCCAGGGCGCGGGCCGCGGCCCGGGTGCCCCGCGCGCTCCGGGGTTCGGCGTACCGGTGGACGCGGCCCCCGCTGTGCACCAGCAGGCCGGGGGAGAGGGGGCGCAGGACGAGGTCCGCCAGCTCGGGGGCGGACGCCAGCGCAGGCAGCGACGGGTCGAGGAGCCGCCCCGGGCGGTCGAGCCGGAAGCCGTCGGCCTCCTCGGTGGCCATCCGGCCGCCGATCCGGGGTGCCGCCTCCAGGACCGTCACCTCCAGGCCCGCGCGGCTGAGCCGGGCCGCCGCCGTGAGTCCCGCCAGCCCGGCGCCGACCACGACGACGTCCGTGCGGTCCGCGGAGCCCCGTCCGCTGCCGTTCCGTGTGCTGCTCTGCTGTGCGGTGCTCTCCTGTGCGGTGCTGAGCACGTGCCCTCCCCGAGGTCGGCTGTGTCCCCTCACCGGGTCGTCTGCGGTCGCTGGAGACCTCATGCCCTCAACCGGCGACGGCAATACCCGGCATCCCCTTCCCCCCGAGCCTAGGAACGATTACCGGCCCGCACAGTCGCGCACCAACCGGGCACGGGCGCACGGGCGTTGAGGGGAGAGCGCCGGTGGGCGGACGGGCCCGCGCACAGCCGCGTCCCGGCCTTTCCGGTTGCGCTCCCACCGGTACCGGTGCCGGTGCCGGTGTGGGCGGGGGCGGGGGCCTGTACGCCGCCGCACGGACCGTACGGGCGTGCGGGCCCGCCCGGGGTCAGCGCAGCGCGGCCCGGATCGCGCTCTCGACGGTCGGGTGGGCGAAGGTGAAGCCGGAGTCGAGCAGTCGGCGCGGCACCACCCGCTGGCTGCTCAGCACGTCCTCGGCGAACCCCCCGAGCGCCAGCCGCAGCGCGGGCGCGGGCGCGGTGGCGAGGGTCGGCCGCCGCAGCACCCGGCCCATCGCGGCCGTCACCTCCCGGTTGGTGACCGGCACGGGCGCGGTGAGGTTGACCGGGCCGGAGAGCGACGCGGTGGCGATGAGGTGCCGCAGGGCGGAGATGTGGTCGTCCAGGGCGATGAAGCTCCAGTACTGCCGGCCGTTGCCGAGCCGCCCGCCGAGCCCGGCTTTGAAGAGCGGGAACAGCCGCCCCCAGGCGCCGCCCTCGCGCGCCACCACCAGCCCGGTCCGGGCGAAGACCGTCCGGACGCCGGCCTCCTCGGCGGGCGCCGCCGCGGCCTCCCACTCCTGGCAGACCCCGGCCAGGAAGCCGTCGCCGGGCGGCGCGCTCTCGTCGGTCTCGCGGTCGCCCGTGTCGCCGTAGTAGCCGATGGCGGTGCCGCAGACGAGGACGGGCGGCGGGGTGTCCAGCGAGGCCAGGGCCCGGGCGATCGTGGTGGTGCCGAGCACCCGGCTGTCCCGGATCGTCCTCTTGTAGCTCTCCGTCCACCGGTGGTCGGCGACTCCCGCACCCGCGAGGTGCACGACGGCGTCGCAGCCGCGGAGCGCGCCGGCGTCCGCGGAGCCGCCCTCCGGGTCCCACTGTGCCTCGTCCGGCGCCCGGGGCGGCCGGCGTACCAGCCGTACGGTCTCGTGCCCTCCCTCGGTGCGCAGGGAGCGGAGCAGTGCCGAACCGATGAGACCGGACGAGCCGGTGATCGCGATACGCATGGGGCCATCCTGCCCCCGGCGTACGGGAGGTGACGCGTATTGGGGGGCGGTGGCACAGTGGCGTCCATGCCCGAACCGCTCATACGTCCGGTTCAGCCGGTGACCGTCCGCCCCGCCGTGCCCGTCGACGGGGCAGCGCTCGGCGACCTCGACCGCCGCGTCTGGTCGCGGCTGCACTCCGTGCAGCCGGAACCTCCCGCTCCGGGTGCCCCCTTCTTCGACGCGGCCCATCCGCCGGAGGACCTGCTCGTCGCCGAGATCCAGGCGCGGATCGCCGGCTACATCCGGCTGGTGCCGCCGACCCGGCTGCCGTCCAACAACCACGTCCGGCAGATCCAGGGCCTCGCGGTCGACACCTGGGCCCGCGGCCGGGGCGTCGCCCGCGCGCTCCTCGACGCCGCCTGCGACGAGGCGCGGCGGCAGGGCGCGGTCCGGATCACCCTGCGGGTGCTGGGCCACAACACACCGGCCCGGCGGCTGTACGAGTCGGCGGGCTTCGCCGTGGAGGGCCTCCTGCCGGGCGAGTTCCTGCTGGACGGGATGTTCGCCGACGACGTCCTGATGGGACGCTCCCTGGGGCCGGAGAACGGCTGAGGGACCGGCGGCGCCTCCGCCCGGCGGGCCCGGGGCCGCGCCCGCGCCTCACCGCGGGGGCGGGAACCGCTCGGTGAGGGCGGGGAAGCGCTCCGCCAGCGCCGCGCGGTCGCCGAAGTCGAGGGGCGTGCCCTCGGGTTCGGCCGGCGGTTCGGGCAGCCCGAGGTCCGGCAGTTCGACAGCGGTGAGCTGCTCGTACGCCTCGTAGGCCGCGTAGCCGAGGTCCTCCGCCTCACCGTCCAGTTCCTCGTCGAAGTCCTCCAGCAGCTCCGCCAGATCGTCCGGCTCGTGCAGCGCGCCCTCGAACACCTGCCGCCCCTGGCCGATCAGCCAGCAGCGGAAACCGTCGAACGCGTCCTCGCCGGCCTCGCCCGTCAGCAGCCAGGCGGCGGCCCACAGATCCCAGCGGTGGGCCCGGGCCAGCCGGGACTCGAAGTGCCGGGCGAAATCCACCACCGATTCGGGGTCCAGCAGCACCAGCCGTTCCACGAGTGCGTCCGCCTGCTCCACCGGATCCCCGCCGGCGGCCTCGCGGGAGCTGTCGACGATCGCCCAGAACTCCGTCTCGTCCATCACGGGACCAGCATCGGCCCTGCCCACCCGCCGCGCACGCGCAGCATGCCGGATGCGGCCGTGTCGTTACCGGCCGGGGTGATGACCCGCAAATCGGGGGATGCCGTCCCGCGCCGGAGCGCCCGGACCGTCCGGAGCGGAACACGCCGGAGGCGCGCGGGAAAAGACGACAGAAGATGTCCGCATTGCCTGCCAGGGTCGTTCCGTCCGCACGGAGGAGAAACCGTGCGGGCGGTACGGACAGAGAGAGGAATCCGGACACGTGAACGGACAGGGCAGGCTGGCGGGCCGGGTGGCGCTCGTCGCGGGAGCCACCCGCGGCGCGGGACGCGCCATCGCCGTACAACTGGGGACCGAGGGCGCGACCGTCTATGTGACCGGCCGCACCACACGGGCGCGGCGCAGCGAGGTGGACCGCCCGGAGACCATCGAGGAGACCGCCGAACTCGTGACCGCCGCGGGCGGCACGGGCATCGCGGTGCCCACCGACCATCTGGAACGGGAACAGGTCCGTGCGCTGACCGAGCGCGTCGACCGGGAGCAGGGGCGGCTGGACGTCCTCGTCAACGACCTCTGGGGCGGGGAGCACCTCATCGACTTCGGGAAGAAGATGTGGGAGATCGGCCTGGAGCGCGGCCTGCGCATGCTGCGGCTGGGCGTCGAGAGCCACATCGTCACCAGCCACTACGCGCTGCCGCTGCTGATCCGCCGGCCCGGCGGGCTGCTGGTGGAGATCACCGACGGCACCACCGAGACGAACAAGGACTACCGCGAGAGCCTCTACTACGACCTCGCCAAGTACGCGCCCCTGCGGATGGCCCTCGGCCTCGGCACGGAGCTGGAGGAGTACGGCTGCGCGGCGGTCTCCGTCACGCCCGGCTTCCTCCGCTCCGAGCAGATGCTCGACCACTTCGGGGTGACGGAGGAGAACTGGCGGGAGGGGGTGGCGAAGGAGCCCAGTTTCGCGATCTCGGAGTCCCCGGTCTTCGTCGGCCGGGCCGTCGCCGCACTGGCCGCCGACCCGGAGGTGGCGCGCTGGAACGGGCAGTCGCTCGCCAGCGGGCAGCTCTCCCGGGTCTACGGCTTCACGGACACCGACGGCACCCGGCCGGACGCCTGGCGGTACATCAAGGAGGTGACGGCCGGCGGCCGGGAGGCGGACGACGCGGAGTACCGCTGAGCGGGGTGCGGCCCTCCCGGCCGTCCCCCGCGGCGGGGCGGCCGTGATGCCGGGCTACCGCCCGTCCTGCCGGTCCCGGCCGTACAGCGCGGCCGCGCGGGCCGCCGCCTCCGCGAAGCGGGCGCGCAGCTCCGGCGGCTCCAGCAGTTCGGCCTCCGGGCCCAGGGCGAGGACCTGCTCGTGGGCGACGTCGAGCGACTCCACGGGCAGGGTGACGGTGACCCACCCCTCCCCGTCGGCCTCGCCGGCCGCGGCGAGGGCCTCCCGCGCCGCCATTCGGTCGGTGACCCGGGGCAGCTTCCGGGCCCCGGCCGCGGAGAGCCGTACGACGACCGTGTCGCGCAGGATCGAACGGGCGAACTCAGCGGCCCGCTCCCGCCAGAAGCCCGGCAGATCGAACCCCTCGTCCCGGGCGAACCGCTGCTCCGAGACGGTGACGGAGCCGAAGCGCTCCACGCGGTAGACCCGGTACAGCCGGTCAGCGGGCCGGTCACCGGGTCCGCCACCGGGCTCCGGACCCGGCTCCGTACCGGGCCGCCCGCCGGGTGTCCGGCCGGACCCGCCGGGGCCACCGGCGGGGCTCGCACGGATCCCCGTGCCGGGCACCGCGTCGCCCGGTTCCCCGGGGCCTCCGTGCGCCGGGACCGCCGCCCGCGGCGGGGAGAGCCTCTCCTCGGCCGGCCGGGCCACCAGGTACCAGACGCCTGCCTTGAGGACGAGCCCGTAGGGCTCCAGGGTGCGCCGCACCTCCGTGCCGCCCGTCTCCGCCCGCCGCCGGTAGCGGGCCGTCAGCAGCCGGTCGCCCCACACCGCCTCCGCGATCAGCGGCAGCGGTTCCGGGGTCACCGGCTCCTGCCACCAGCCCGGCGCGTCCAGATGGAAGCGCTGTGCCGCGCTCGCGGGGGTGTCGCTCAGTTCGGGCAGCAGCGCGGCGGCCACCTTCAGCCGGGCCGCGGAGGCGGTGTCCGCCAAACCCATGTCGCGGAGCGCCGAGGGCACTCCGGAGAGGAACAGCGTCTCCGCCTCGCCGCGGGCGAGGCCGGTCAGGCGGGTGCGGTAGCCGCCAATGAGCCGGTAGCCGCCCGTCCGGCCGCGCGCCGCGTAGACGGGCACCCCCGCCTCCGAGAGCGCGAGGACGTCACGGGCGACGGTCCGTTCGGACACCTCCAGCTCCCGCGCCAGTTCGGCCCCTGTCATCGAGGGCCGGGACTGGAGGAGCAGCACCATGCGGATCAGCCGGGCGGCACGCATGGGCGCCATCATGCCGGGGCGGCCCGCGGCCGGTCACGGGGGCCGTGCCGGAACGACGGGAGCCGTGCTCCGGGAACGACGGCGCCCCCGCCCGGACGGACCGGGACGGGGGCGCCGTCGTGGAATCCCCGAGCCCTTACAGGCCGAGGTCGCTCTCGAACGCGCCTTCTTCCAGGCGGGCCTTGAGGGTCCCCAGGAAGCGGGCCGCGTCGGCGCCGTCCACCAGGCGGTGGTCGTACGTCAGCGCGAGGTAGACCATGTCGCGGATGGCGATGGACTCGCCCTCCGGGGTGTCCACCACGACCGGACGCCGGACGGTGGCCCCGATGGCCAGCATCGCGACCTGCGGCTGGTTGAGGATCGGGGTGTCGAACAGCGCGCCGCGCGAACCGGTGTTCGTCACCGTGAAGGTGCCGCCCGACAGCTCGTCCGGCTTGAGGCCGCCGTTGCGGGTGCGGTTGGCCAGGTCGGCGGTCTTCTTGGCGATGCCGGCCAGGTTCAGGTCGCCCGCGTTGTCGATGACCGGGACGAAGAGGCCCTTCTCCGTGTCCACCGCGATGCCGATGTTCTCGGTGTCGTGGTAGGTGATGGTCTCGTCGTCGTTGATCTTGGCGTTGACGGCCGGGTGGACCTTCAGCGCCTCGGTGACGGCCTTCACGAAGAACGGCATCGGGGAGAGCTTGACGCCCTCGCGCGCCAGGAACTGCTCCTTGGCCCGCGCCCGGAGCCGCATGACGCGGGTGACGTCCGCCTCGATCACGGTGGTCAGCTGCGCCGAGACCTTGAGGGACTCGGTCATGTGCTTGGCCGTGGCCTTGCGGATCCGGCTCATCTTCACCGTCTGGCCGCGCAGCGGCGACGGCTGCACCGGGGCGGCGGCCTTCGGGGCCGGCGCGGCGGCGGCCGGAGCCGCGGCCTTGGCGGCCTCGGCGGCGGCGATGACGTCCTGCTTGCGGATGCGGCCGCCGACACCGGTGCCCTTGACCGAGGACAGGTCCACGCCGTGCTCGGCGGCGAGCTTGCGCACCAGCGGGGTGACGTACGCGCCCTCACCGCCGGGCTCGGCGGCGGCCCGCGGAGCCGGCGCGGGGCCGGGCGGGCACGGGGCGGCCGGCTGCGGTTCCGGTGCCGGGGCCTCGGCGCGCTGCGGTGCCGGGGCCTGCGGGCCTGCGGGGCCGGAGCCGGGGCGGGCTCGGGAGCCGGAGCGGGGCGGGCGCCTCCTGCTTCGGGGCCTCCTGCTTCGGGGCCTCCTGCGCCGGCGCGGGGGCCGGGCGGGAGCGGCGGCCGGGGCCTGTCCGGCCGCGCCGATGACGGCCAGCTTGGCGCCGACCTCCGCGGTCTCGTCCTCGCCGACCAGGATCTCCAGCAGGGTGCCGGCGGCGGGCGACGGGATCTCGGTGTCGACCTTGTCCGTGGAGACCTCCAGCAGCGGCTCGTCGGTCTCGACCGACTCGCCGACCTCCTTCAGCCACCGGGTGACGGTGCCCTCGGTCACGGACTCGCCCAGCGCGGGCAGCGTGACCGGGGTGCCCTCGGCGCCCCCGCCGGACGGCGCCGGAGCGGCCTCCTGCCGCGGGGCCTCGGCCTGCGGGGCCGGGGCGGGCTCGGGCTCGGGCTGCGCCTCGGCCGCCGGGGCGGCCTCGGCGGCCGGAGCCGCGGTCTCGGCCGGGGCGCCGGAACCGTCGTCGATGACGGCCAGTTCGGCGCCGACCTCGACGGTCTCGTCCTCGGCCACCTTGATGGAGGAGAGAACACCGGCCGCCGGGGCCGGGATCTCGGTGTCGACCTTGTCGGTCGAGACCTCGAGCAGCGGCTCGTCGGCCTCAACGCGTTCACCCTCGGCCTTCAGCCATCGGGTGACGGTGCCCTCGGTCACGCTCTCGCCGAGCGCCGGGAGGGTTACGGAAACCGCCATGGTTTCGGTTGCTCCTATCGAATGGTGCGGATGTGGGCGCGCCCGGATCAGTCGTGGGAGTGCAGCGGCTTGCCGGCCAGCGCCAGGTGGGCCTCGCCGAGCGCCTCGTTCTGCGTGGGGTGGGCGTGGACCAGCTGTGCGACCTCGGCCGGCAGCGCCTCCCAGTTGTAGATCAGCTGCGCTTCCCCGATCAGTTCGCCCATCCGGTCACCGACCATGTGGACGCCGACCACGGCGCCGTCACGCACCTGGACGAGCTTGATCTCGCCCGCGGTCTTCAGGATCTTGCTCTTGCCGTTGCCGCCGAGGTTGTACTTGAGGGCGACGACCTTGTCGGCACCGTACATCTCCTTGGCCTTCGCCTCGGTGACGCCGACGGAGGCGACCTCCGGGTGCGAGTAGGTGACGCGCGGCACGCCGTCGTAGTCGATCGGCACGGTCTTCAGCCCGGCCAGCCGCTCCGCGACGAGGATGCCCTCGGCGAAGCCGACGTGCGCCAGCTGAAGGGTCGGCACGAGGTCGCCGACGGCGGAGATCGTGGGGACGTTGGTCCGCATGTACTCGTCGACGAGGACGTAGCCGCGGTCCATGTTGACCCCGGCCTCCTCGTAGCCGAGGCCCTGCGAGACGGGGCCGCGGCCGACGGCGACGAGCAGCAGCTCGGCCTCGAACGTCTTGCCGTTCTCCAGGGAGACCTTCACGCCGTCGTTCGTGTACTCGACGCCCGAGAAGCGGGAGCCGAGCGAGAAGGTGATGCCGCGCTTGCGGAAGGAGCGCTCCAGCAGCTTGGAGCTGTTCTCGTCCTCGGCGGGGACGAGGTGGGGGAGCGCCTCGACGATGGTCACGTCCGTACCGAAGGACTTCCACGCGGAGGCGAACTCGCAGCCGATGACACCGCCGCCGAGGACGACCACCGACTTCGGCACCCGGTCCAGGCCCAGCGCGTGGTCCGAGGAGATCACGCGGTTGCCGTCGATCTCCAGGCCCGGCAGGGACTTCGGCACCGAGCCGGTCGCCAGCAGCACGTGCCGGCCCTCGTAGCGCTGCCCGTCCACGTCCACCGAGGTGGGCGACGACAGCCGGCCCTCGCCGGTGACATACGTCACCTTGCGGGAGGCGACCAGGCCCTGCAGGCCCTTGTACAGGCCGGAGACCACACCGTCCTTGTACTTGTTCACGCCTGCCATGTCGATGCCGTCGAACGAGGTCCGGACTCCGAACGAGGCGCCGTCGCGGGCCTGGTCGGCGATCTCACCGGCGTGCAGCAGAGCCTTCGTGGGGATGCAGCCGCGGTGCAGACAGGTGCCGCCGAGCTTGTCCTTCTCGATGAGTGCGACGTCCAGGCCCAGCTGCGCCCCGCGCAGGGCGGCGGCGTAGCCACCGCTGCCGCCGCCGAGGATCACTAGGTCGAAAACGGTGCTGGCGTCGTTCGCCACGTCACGTCCTCCATGCATGGGTGCGCCGGAGCCGGTCTTCCGAGACCGGGCGGCGGCTGTTGTTCGGCCGCTGAGTTCTTCAAGCCCGTCCGTGTGGCTCGCTCGGTACGTGAGCCGGGGCCCTGTCCTGCCGAGACAACATCTTCGCATTTGTTGACGGCCGACGGGACGCGGGGCCGGTCCTCGGGACGCCCGTCCGGCCGAGGCGGGGAGTTACTCGCGCGTAGGGCCGGTGGGGCGGGCCGCGGGGCCCGGTGGACACTGGTTGGTTGCCCGGGCGCCTGCCCCGGAGGGGCGGAGGGATGCCCGCGCGGATTTCGTTCAGGGCGAACGCACGGACGAACGCGGGGGCGGCCGGCGCGCTCCGGCCGGGGGCGCCGGTGCCGCGGGCGGACCCGGTGACGGGCCGGCGCGGAGGCACCCGGCGTCCCGGCCCCGAACCCGCCGCGGAACGGCGCCGGCCGCCGCCGGACCGGGAACACCGGTCCGGCGGCGGCCGGTGGTGGAGCGGCACACGGAGGGCGACGCGCGCCCGTCGCCGTCGTCCGGCGCCGCTCGGCGTCGCCCGGCGCGTTCAGCCCAGGTCGCCCGCCGCGGTGCGCTCGGCCAGCCGCACCAGCGTGCGGACCGCCGAGCCCGTGCCGCCCTTGGGGGTGTAGCCGTACGGGGCGCCCTCGTGGAAGGCGGGACCCGCGATGTCCAGGTGCGCCCAGGTGATGCCCTCGCCCAGGAACTCCTTGAGGAAGAGACCGGCGACGAGACCGCCGCCCATCCGCTCGCCCATGTTGGCGATGTCGGCCACCGGGGAGTCCATCCCCTTGCGGAGCTCCGCCGGCAGCGGCATCGGCCAGGACTGCTCGCCCGCCTCCTGGGAGATCTCGTGCAGCGAGGCGCGGAAGGCGTCGTCGTTCGACATGATCCCGAACGTGCGGTTGCCGAGCGCCAGCACCATCGCGCCGGTCAGCGTCGCCACGTCCACGATCGCGTCCGGCTTCTCCTCCGAGGCGCGGGCGAGCGCGTCCGCCAGCACCAGCCGGCCCTCGGCGTCGGTGTTCAGCACCTCGACGGTCTTGCCGCTGTACATCCGCAGCACGTCGCCGGGGCGGGTCGCGGAGCCGGACGGCATGTTCTCGGCCAGCGCCAGCCAGCCGGTGACGTTCACCGCGACGCCCAGCCGCGCCGCCGCGACGACGGCGGCGAACACGGCGGCCGCACCGCTCATGTCGCACTTCATCGTCTCGTTGTGACCGGCCGGCTTGAGGGAGATGCCGCCCGAGTCGTAGGTGATGCCCTTGCCCACCAGGGCGAGGGTCTTCTTGGCCTTGGCATGCGTGTACGAGACCCGGACCAGCCGCGGCGGGTTCTCCGAGCCCTTGCCGACGCCGAGGATGCCTCCGTAGCCGCCCTTGGCGAGCGCCTTCTCGTCCAGCACCTCGACCTTCAGGCCGTGCTCCTTGGCGGCCTCCTGCACGGACGCCGCGAAGGACTTCGGGTGCAGGTCGTTGGGCGGCATGTTGACCAGGTCGCGCGCCCGGTTGACCTCGGCGGCCAGCGCCGTCGCGCGCTCCGCCGCCGCCTTGAACGCCTTGTCGCGCGGCTTACCGCCCAGCAGGGTCACCTCGGCCAGCGGCGTGCTCTTGTCGTCCTTCTTCCGGCCGCCCGCCGGGGCGGAGCGGTAGGCGGTGAAGGTGTACGCGCCGAGCAGCGCGCCCTCCGCCACGGCCGCCGCGTCGTCCGCGTCCTCGACCGGCAGGGCGAACCCGCCCTTCTTGGCACCGGCCAGCGCACGGGCCGCCGTACCCGCGGCCCGGCGGAGCACCTCGCCGTCGAACCGGTCGCCCTCGGCCGGGGCGTCGCCGAGGCCGACCGCCAGCACGACCGGGGACTTGAAGCCGGACGGCGCGGGCAGCTTCGTCACCTCGCCCTCGCCGCCGGTGGCGCCGAGCGTCTCCAGGACGGCGGCCAGCTTGCCGTCGAAGGCCTTCGCCACGGCCTCCGCTCCGGCCGCGGCCACGGGTCCCTTGGCGCCCTTGGCCACGCCGACGACGATGGCGTCCGCGCGGAGCGCGGCCGGGGACGAAGTGCTGAGAGTCAGTGCAGTCACGGTGGTGGGGTCTCTCTCTTCCGTTGAGTTCCTCGGCCGATGGATGGGCCGGCCGCGCCCGGGGCATCGTATGCGCCGGGTGAATCCCGGCTCCCGATGGACGGGCGTGGGGGGTCCTTCTCCGGGAACCCTAGCCCTCACCGGCGGGCCCGTTCAGCGCCCGGCCGCGGCCGCCGGCGCCCCGCCGGCCCTCCCGGCGCCGGTCGCCGGGCGCGCGGGGCGGGGACGGAGCGGGGCGCGGTCGCCGTACGGCAGTTGACGCCCCGGTGGGACGTGGCGCGGCGGCTCGCGGTCCGGCCGTCCGGCGGTGCGGCGGCGGGGCGGGCGTCCGCCGAACGGTTTGCGGCCGGCGGCCCGTTGGCCGTGCGTCCCGGGCGGGCGGCCCGGCGGAGCCGCGGATGCCGCTTCCGGGGCGGGGACGGCTGTCCGGCCGGCCGCGGACGCCGCGTCCCGCACGGCCGCTCAGCCGAGGGCGAGCACGGTCAGGGCCGCCGTCGCGGCCGTCTCGGCGAGGGCGCCGAAGACGTCGCCCGTCACCCCGCCGAACCGCGACCGGCAGTGGCGGAGCAGGAGTTCGGCCGCGCCGAGAGCGGCCAGGACGGCGAGCGCGGCCTGCAGGGCCGCCCACGGGCCGAGGAGGGCCCCGGCCGCGGCGCACACCACCGCGGTGACCGCCACCACGGTGAGCGCCGTCCGTACGGGGACCACGCCCGCGACCGCCGCGCCCAGCCCCTCCGGACGGGCCGCGGGCACCCCGGCGCGGGAGGCCAGGGTGAGGGCGCAGCGCGCCGCCGCGGCGGCCACGACCAGGGCGACCGCGCCGGCCGCCCAGCCGTCCGCGTACAGCTCGGCCAGGGCCGCGGTCTGCGCGAACAGCACCAGGACGAGGGTGACGACCCCGAACGGGCCGATGTCCGGCTGCTTCATGATCCGCAGGGCTTCCCCGGCGGGCCTGCCGCTGCCGAGACCGTCGGCGGTGTCGGCGAGCCCGTCCAGATGCAGCCCGCGGGTGAGCGCCGCCGGTACGGCGACGCCGGCGACCGCGGCCGGCAGCGGGCCCGCGCCCAGCAGGAGCAGCACACCGCCGAGCGCCCCCGCGCAGAGACCCAGGACGGCGCCGGCGACCGGGGCGCACACCATGCCGCCCCGCGCGGCGGTCCGGTCCCAGCGGGTGACGCGCACCGGCAGCGCGGTGAGGGTGCCGAACGCGAACCGCAGGGCGTCGTCCGGGTGGCCCGCCCCTCGGCGGGGAGTCCGGCTTCCCTGACGGGGGCGGAGGGGTGCCGGGCGGGGCGGAGGGGTGCCGGGCGGGCGGGTACCGCCGTCCGGCGAGGCGGAGCCGCCGCCCGGGGCACCGGGCCGTCGTCCGGAGGCGTGGCAGGGCGCGGGTCGTCGGCAGTCGGCTCGGTCACGGGGCGCAGGCTATCCGTCGCCCCGTGCCTCGCCAACGGCCGGTGCCGCACGGTTCCCGGCCGGCCCCCGCAACGGCGCGGCGGGCGCGAGGGCCGTACGGCCGCCCGCACGTCCTGGCGTCAGGCCGTTCCGTCGCCGGACGGTTCCCGGGCGGCCGGTGCCGCGGTCGGCTCCGGCTCCGAGTCCGGTCCCGAGTCCGGTCCCGAGCCGGTGCCGGGCTCCGGTGCCTGTGCCGGGTCCGGCCGCTCCTCGCGCCGTTCCGGGAGTTCGGCCAGCAGGGCGGCCGCCGCCTGCACCATCGGCAGGGCGAGCAGGGCGCCGGTGCCCTCGCCCGCCGTCACCCCGTGGTCCAGCAGGGGGTCCATGGCCATCCGGTCCAGCGCCTTCTCCTGCGCGGGCTCGCCGCTCGCCTGGCCCGCCAGCCACCAGTCGGGGGCGCGGAAGGCCACCCGCTGCCCGACCAGCGCGCAGGCGGCCGAGACCACCCCGTCCAGGATCACCGGCGTGCGGCGTACGGCGCACTGGAGCAGAAAGCCGGTCATGGCGGTGAGGTCCGCGCCGCCGGTGGCCGCGAGCAGTTCGAGCTGGTCGCCGAGGACCGGCCGGGCGCGGCGCAGCGCGTCGCGGATCGCCGCGCACTTGCGCATCCACGCCAGGTCGTCGATGCCCGCGCCGCCGCGGCCGGTCACCACGGAGGCGTCGGTGCCGCAGAGGGCGGCGACGAGGGTGCTCGCCGCGGTGGTGCCGCCGACGCTGAGGTCGCCGAGGACCACGAGGTCGGTGCCGGAGTCGGCCTCCTCGTCGGCGACGGCCATTCCGGCGCGGAACGCCTGTTCGGCCTCCTCGGCGGTGAGCGCGTTCTCGACGTCGATCCGGCCCGAGCCGCGCCGCACCCGGTGGCGTACGACCTCCTCGGGGAAGTCGCCGGGGTCGCAGTCCAGGGACATGTCCACGACGCGTATCCCGGCTCCGAACCGCCGGGCCAGCACCGCCGCCGGGCTCTCCCCGTCGAGGACGGCGCGCACGAGCCGGTGCGCGCTCCCGGCGGGGCGGCCGGAGACGCCCAGCGCGGCCACCCCGTGGTCACCGGCGAAGAGCACGAGGCGGGGCCGTTCGACCGGCCTGACGGTGACGGAGTGCTGCGCGGCGGCGAGCCACTCGCCGAGATCGTCCAGCCGTCCGAGGGCACCGGGCCGTACGGCCAGCCGCTCCCTGCGCTCTTCGGCGTCACGCCGTACGCCGGAGTCGGGGCGCTCGATCAGATTGCCGAAGTCATCGAGATTCAGACCGCTCATCCGCCGCACCCTACCCTCGCCGGGCAGCCGCCCGGACGCCACGGGGCGGGCTCCCGCCACGGGCGTGGTACGGGACCGCGGGTGGCAGTGACCGCGGTCCCCGAGCGGCCGGTGCGAGCGGTGCCGCGAGCCGTGTCACCGGGCAGGGACAGCCGCCCGAGGGCAGCGGCTCCGGGCCACGGGACCCCGGCTCCTCCTCTCAGCTCAGCCGCGCAGCGCGAGGGCCTGGCCGGCGACCACCAGCAGGACGTGTTCGCACTCCGCCGCCACGGCCGCGTTCAGCCGGCCCAGTTCGTCCCGGAAGCGCCGTCCCGACGCGGTGGCGGGGACGACCCCCGAGCCCACCTCGTTCGAGACGGCCACGACGGTGCGGCGGGTGGAGCGGACGGCGGACACCAGCGCCTCCGTCCGTGCCCGCAGGGCGCGTTGGCCGCCCCCGGCCGCCCACACCTTGTCGTCCCAGGCGTCCACCGCGTCCATCGCGTGCGTCAGCCACAGCGCGAGGCAGTCGATCAGCAGCGGGGGGCCGTCCCCGGCCAGCAGCGGCACCAGGTCGCAGGTCTCCGTGGTCCGCCAGCCGCCCGGCCGGCGCTCGCGGTGCAGCGACACCCGCGCCGCCCACTCCCGGTCCCCCTCGCGGGTGCCGCCCGTCGCCACGTAGAGCACCTCCGGGAACGACTCCAGCCTCCGCTCCGCCTCCGCCGACTTGCCGGACCGGGCGCCGCCCAGGACGAGCGTGCGCCGCGGCGGGGCGGGGGGAACGGGACGCCCCCGGGCGCCGAGTGCCGTGCCGTCCGGTACGGTCCGGGCACCCGCCGCCGACAGCCGCCGGTGCAGCTCGGTGCCCGGCGGTGTCTCGTGGCCGAGGTGCACGCCGATCACATCGGTGGTGGCCGTGACCGCCCCGGCCGCCCGCAGCCGGGCCAGCGCCTCGGGCCGGCCCAGGACGTCGAGCAGCACCACGTCGTACGGGGCCGTGCGCGGCGGCATGCCCGCCGGTGCCGCGCCCGGCGGCAGGTACAGCAGGTCGTCGCCGTCCGGCCCGGTGACCGAATAGCCCGTGCCCGGGGCGTCCACCGCGACCGCCCGCACCCGGTGCCCGCTGATCAGCGCCAGCTCGCGGCCGTCCGGCACCCGTCCGGGAGCGGGCAGGCCGGCGGGCACGTCGACGGCCGGTCCGGTGTGCGGATGCGAGAGCAGCACCTGCCGTACGCCCCGCAGGGAGCGCCCCGCGCGGGCGGCGGCCTGCACGGCGTCCGGGGTCAGGTCGAGCAGGAGGGCGCCGTCGACGAAGACCGAGGTGGCGGTCCGGGCGTCCGCGCCCACGGCGGTCGCGCAAGAGGCGCAGGGGCAGCCCGGGAGCGGCAGCCCGCCCGGGGCCCCGGTGCCGAGGAGAGTGAGTTCCACGCCCTGATCGTCTCGCGTCCCGGGCCGGCGGCGCGCACGGCCTGCCGGGCGCGCCCCCGGGTGCGCCCCCGCCGTCCCGCGATGGGGTGAGGCGCCGGGCCGGCGGGCCCGGGGGCACGGCAGGGCGCCGGCCCGCCCGCCGCATAGGGTGGGCGCAGCACCTCATCACAGGAGCCGGCAGCCGGGAGGCGTACATGGCGTGGACGTGGCGGTTCGAGAAGTCCGACGGGACGGAGACGGCACCCGCGGTCGAGCCGGGCGAGTTCAGCACCCAGGGCGACGCGGAGTCCTGGATCGGCGAAGTGTGGAAGGAACTCCTGGAGGGCGGCACCGAGCAGGTCACCCTCTTCGAGGACGGCACGGAGATCTACGGCCCGATGAGCCTCAGCGCCGCCGAGGGCTGAACCGGCGCGGCGGAGCGGGCGGGCGGGGCGCCGACGTACCGGCCCGCCCGCTCCGTCATCCGGGAGCCCGCACCGGGCGAGGTTGTAACAAGCCGGGTCTCCGGGAACGGCTCCGCAGGAACAACGGCTCCGGAAGAACGAAGAACAGCCGCACCGGCGGCCCCGTCACCCCGCGCGGACTACGCGTCCGCCACCGCTTCCCCCGGCGCTCCCCGTACCCCGCACACGTGCAGCAGCGCCGCCACCGAGCGGTAGGGGTCGGTGCGCCCCGCCCGGTCCTCGGCGGCCAGCATCAGTTCCAGCTCACGCACGCTGCCCGGATGCGCGTTGTCGGCCACCTGGTCGGTGAGCACCCGCACCCCGTACCAGGCGTGCAGCGGGGCCCCGATCCCGGAGAGCGTGGCGGAGACCGCGTCGAGCCGGTCGGCGCGGGCGGTGCGGCCGGCCCGGGTGGCGTAGGTGGTGGAGTCGAAGGAGGAGAGCGCGGTCTCCCAGTCGCCCGCCAGCCCCGGGCGCATGGCCAGCGCGTCGGCGTTCCGTACGAGCAGCGACAGCAGGCCGCCGGGTGCCAGCACCCGGGCGAGGCCGGCGAGTAATGGATCGGGCTGCTCCGTGTACATCAGCACCCCGTGGCAGAGCACCACGTCGAAGCTGCCGGGCAGGAAGTGCACGCCCGTCTCGCGGCTGTCGCCCTCGATCAGCCTGAACCGCTCGCGTATGCCCTCGGGTTCGGCGGCCAGCGCGGTGCGCACGGCCTTGATCAGCGGCGCGTGGGACTCCAGACCGGTGATCCGGTGGCCCGCCCGGGCCAGCCGCAGCGCCTGCGTGCCGTGCCCGAGGCCCACGTCGAGCACCCTGAGCCGCTGCCCGACCGGGAAGCGCGCGGTGATCTGCTCCTCCAGCTGCCGGGCCACGAGCTCCCGGCGGACGGTGTTGCGGATCCCCTCCGGACCGCCGAGCCAGTTCGCCGCCCCCTCGGGCTGCCAATCGGTCTCGGCCGTCGCCCGGCCCGCCCCCGCGGCACTGTCCGTGCTCAGGGCCGCTCTCCGCGCTTGACCTGCGGCTTGGGCAGCCGGAGCCGCCGCATCTGCAGGGTGCGCATCAGGGCGTAGGCCACGGCTCCGCGGCGGGGCTCGTCCGGGAAGCGGGCGGCCAGCTGCTTCCGCAGCCGGACTCCGATGCCGATCGAGTCGATCACGATCATCACGATGACGCCCATCCACAGCAGCAGCGAGGCGTTCTTGACCTGCATCGACGGGAGCATGCTCAGAATGAGGATGATCACCGCCAGCGGCAGGAAGAACTCCGCGACGCAGAACCGGGAGTCGACGAAGTCGCGGGCGAAGCGCCGGACCGGGCCCTTGTCCCGGGCCGGCAGATAGCGCTCGTCACCGCTGGCGAGGGCTTCGCGCTGCCGGGCGAGGTCCGCGCGGCGGGCCTCGCGGGCGCGCTTGGAGGCCTCCTTGCGGTTGGCCGGCGTCGCGGCCACGGTGCGGCGCTGCGACTGGGCGACCGCGCGCTTGGGCGTGGGCCGGCCCTTGGGGGCCTGCGGGTCGCGGGGCTGCTTGGAGCTCGCGGCCACCCGGGGGGTGGCGGCCTGCTCATCCTTGGAACGGCTACGGAACACGAAACCCAAGGGTACGGGGTCTCACGGGCCGGGCCACAGCCCGTACCGGGCACGATCCCGCAACGGTCGGTCCCCGGCCGGTTCCGCGGGGTCGCCGGAGCCGGTTCCGGACCGCGGGAGAGCCGGGATGCCGGACCGGTCCCATGGGACGGGTCCGGACGGGGTACCAGACCCTTGGGGCCCCGGCCTACTCCCTGCGCCGGAGAAGGCCGTCGCGTGATCGTCCTGCAGGAGGAGCGCATCCGCGGCCGATCAGTGCGGTAATGGAAGCAGGGCCCTTACTGTGGGTCCGAGGACTGCCCGAGGACGAGCCCGGAGAAGGGGGCGCGCGAGACCCATGAGCGGTGTCATGAAGCGGATGGGGATGTTGTTCCGCGCGAAGGCCAACAAGGCCCTGGACCGGGCGGAGGACCCGCGCGAGACCCTCGACTACTCGTACCAGAAGCAGCTCGAGCTGCTGCAGAAGGTCCGCCGCGGCGTCGCGGACGTCGCCACCTCCCGCAAGCGGCTGGAGCTCCAGCTGGGCCAGTTGCAGAGCCAGTCGAGCAAGCTGGAGGACCAGGGCCGCAAGGCGCTCGCCCTCGGCCGGGAGGACCTCGCCCGCGAGGCGCTGTCCCGCCGGGCCGCGCTCCAGCAGCAGGTGACGGACCTGGAGACCCAGCACCAGACCCTGCAGAGCGAGGAGGAGAAGCTGACCCTCGCCGCCCAGCGGCTGCAGGCCAAGGTCGACGCCTTCCGTACGAAGAAGGAGACCATCAAGGCCACCTACACCGCCGCCCAGGCGCAGACCCGGATCGGGGAGGCGTTCTCCGGCATCTCCGAGGAGATGGGCGATGTCGGCCTGGCGATCCAGCGCGCCGAGGACAAGACCGCGCAGCTCCAGGCGCGGGCCGGCGCGATCGACGAGCTGATGGCCTCCGGGGCGCTCGACGACCCGACGGGCATGGCGAAGGACGACATCGCGGCCGAGCTGGACCGGCTCTCCGGCGGCACGGACGTCGAGCTGGAGCTCCAGCGGATGAAGGCGGAGCTGGCCGGCGGCAGCACCCAGCAGCAGGCCATCGAGGGCGGCAGCGCGCAGCAGCCGCAGGAACAGCCGCCCCAGCAGGCGCCGCAGGCCCAGCAGCCGCAGAATCAGCAGCAGACCCCGCCGGACTTCGGCAAGCACTGACAGCAGGGCGTCGGGGCGGCGGAACGGCGGGACGGCAGGGCGCCGGGCGGCTCGGCACCCGGCAGCAGCAGTGACCGCGGTACGGCAGCAGGCAGCACGGCACCGGGCATCCGGAGACCGGGACCGGCCCCGGCGGGCCGGCAGTGGCAGCGGCAGAGGAGGTCGTCGTGATCGTACGGATCATGGGGGAGGGGCAGGTGAGGCTGGCCGACAGCCACTTCGCCGAGCTCGACAAGCTGGACGACGAGCTGCTCGCGGAGATGGAGGGCGGCGACGAACCGGGCTTCCGCCGCACCCTCCACGCGCTGCTCGACGCCGTGCGGGAGTTCGGCGAACCCCTGCCGGACGACGCCCTGGAACCCTCCGAGCTGATCCTTCCGTCGCCCGACGCCACCCTGGACGAGGTCCGGGAGATGCTGGGCGACGAAGGGCTCATCCCGAGCTGAGGGCGGGTCCCCGGAGGCCGCCCGGGCCCGTCCGCCCCGGTACGGGTACCGGGGCCGGTCCGGTCACGGGCAGCCGCCGGACCCCGTACCGTTCCTGTCGTGACAACCCTCGCCGCCGGTCCGGGCATGGCCCGCTCGCAGCGCTGGCTGCGCTCGCACCCCCTCGCGGTCGACGCCGTGCTCGCCGGCGTCCTGCTCGTCCTGGTCCTCGTCAGCCTGGCGGTGGGCCACAAGCCGTACGGGCAGCCCCGGTTCTGGGAGCGCACCCCCGAGCCCTCCAGCGTCGTCATCGCGGTGCTCGCCTGCTCGGCGCTGATCCTGCGCCGCCGGATGCCGGCCCGGGTCCTCGTCTGCACCGGCGCGCTCACACTTCTCGAACTGGTCACCGGACCCGGCGAGGAGGGCACACCGGTCGCGCTGGCCGCGGCCGTCGCCCTCTACACCGTCGGCTCCCGCACCGACCGTTCGACGACCTGGCGGGCCGGGGCCGTGGCCGTCGTCGCGCTCACCACGGCGGCCGCGCTGTTCGGCCCGCGCCCCTGGTACGGGCAGCAGAATCTGGCCCTCTCCGCCTGGATGGGCATGGCCGCGGCCGCCGGTGACGCCGTTCGCAGCCGCCGCGCGTTCGTCGACGCCATCCGGGAGCGCGCCGAACGGGCGGAGCGGACCCGCGAGGAGGAGGCCCGCCGCCGGGTGGCCGAGGAGCGCATGCGGATCGCCCGTGAGCTGCACGACGTGGTCGCCCACCACATCGCCCTGGTCAATGTGCAGGCGGGGGTCGCCGCGCACGTCATGGACAGCCGCCCCGACCAGGCCAAGGAGGCGCTGGCCCATGTGCGGGAGGCGAGCCGCTCGGCGCTGAACGAGCTGCGCACCACCGTCGGCCTGCTCCGGCAGTACGGCGACCCGGAGGCCCCGACCGAGCCCGCCCCCGGCCTGGGCGTGCTGGACCAGCTCGTCGGCGGCTTCGCCCGGACGGGGCTGCCGGTGGAGGTGGAGGTGTCCTCCACCGAGCCGCGCGGCCCCTGGTTCAGCCGCCGCGCGGAGCAGGCCGCGGCCGTGACCGGGGAGCTGCCCGCGACGGTGGACCTCACGGCGTACCGGGTGGTGCAGGAGGCGCTGACCAATACGCACAAGCACGCGGGCGAGGGCGCCGCCGCCCTGGTCCGGATAGCACGGGGCGCGGGGGTCCTGGAGGTCAGCGTCCTCGACGACGGGGCGGGCGCCGCCGCTGCCGCGGCCCCCGGCGGGGAGGATCCGGGCGGCCGGCCGGGCCCGCAGCGCGGACCGGACCGCGGGGCGCCGCACGGGCGCTCGCCGGACCCGGGCGGCGGTGAGTCCGCCGCCTCCGGTCCCCCCGGCGGTCACGGCCTGCTCGGGATGCGGGAGCGGGTGGCGGCGCTCGGCGGGGTGTGCGAGACGGGCCCGCGCCGCGGGGGCGGCTTCCGGGTCCACGTACGCCTGCCGCTCACCGCCGACGGGATAGCCGCCGCGGACGCCGCGGCGAAGGCGTCCGCCGATGCCGCCTGCCGGGTCGCGCGGCGGAGAGAGGGAGCGTTGTGACCATCCGTGTGCTGCTCGCCGACGACCAGGCCCTGCTGCGCAGCGCCTTCCGGATCCTCGTCGACTCCGAGCCCGGCATGGAGGTCGTGGGCGAGGCGTCCGACGGCGCGGAGGCCGTCCGGCTGGCCGGGGAGCGCCGGGCCGACATCGTGCTCATGGACATCCGGATGCCCGGCACCGACGGACTCGCCGCCACCCGCCTGATCAGCGCCGATCCGGAGCTGTCCGGGGTGCGGGTGGTGATGCTGACGACGTTCGAGGTGGACGAGTACGTGGTGGAGTCGCTCCGGGCGGGCGCCTCCGGGTTCCTCGGCAAGGGCGCGGAACCGGGGGAGCTGCTGGCCGCGATCCGTACCGTCGCGGCGGGGGAGTCGCTGCTGTCGCCGGCGGCGACCACCGCGCTCATCGCCTCCTTCCTCTCCCAGGGCGCGCCCCCCGGCGAACCGTCCGCCGGCGGCGGTGACGGCGGCGACGAGCGGGGCGACGGCGCCGGCCGGCTGGACGTCCTCACCGGCCGGGAGCGGGAGGTGCTGGGCCTGGTCGCGGCGGGGCTCTCGAACGGCGAGATCGCCGAGCGCCTCACCGTCTCCCCGCTGACCGTGAAGACCCATGTCAACCGGGCGATGGCCAAGCTCGGCGCCCGCGACCGGGCCCAACTGGTCGTGATCGCCTACGAGTCGGGCCTGGTACGGCCGAGGGTGTAGCCGGGGGTGCGCGGCGCGTACTGCGTCCGTGGTACGCGCCGCCCGCGGAACCGCCCGGGGGGCTGAGGAAGCCGCCGCCGGCGTGGGGGATCGTAGGGGCGGGCCCCAGGCCCCTTCCGCCGGCCGGCCGTGCCCGTCCGGCGCCGTCCGGCGTGCCCTCCCGGGACGTGCCCCCGGGGGCCGGATCCGACGAACCTCCGGAAAGCGAGACCCGCACCCATGTCCTGGCTGTCCCGTATCAGCCTCGTCCAACGGGGCCTGGTCGCCCTCATGGCGATCGTCGCGGTGGTCTTCGGGGCCATCGCGATACCCCAGCTCAAGCAGCAGCTGCTGCCCTCGATCGAACTGCCGATGGTGTCGGTGATCGCCCCGTATCCGGGTGCGGCCCCCGATGTGGTGGAGAAGCAGGTCGTCGTCCCGCTGGAGGACGGCGTCCAGGCGGTCGACGGGATCACCGGCGTCACCTCCACGGCGGGCGAGGGCTCCGCGGTGATCATGGCGCAGTTCGACTACGGGGACGGCACGGACCGGATCGTCGCCGACGTCCAGCAGGCCGTGAACCGGGCCCGCTCACAGCTGCCGGACGGCGTCGACCCGCAGGTCGTCGCGGGCTCCACGGACGACATCCCGGCCGTCGTGCTCGCCGCCACCTCCGGCGAGGAGGACCAGCAGGCGCTGGCCGGCCGCCTGGAGCGCTCGGTGCTGCCCGTGCTGTCGGACATCGAGGGCGTCGGCCAGGTCACCCTGGAGGGCGTGCGCGACCGGATCGTCGCCGTCACCCCGGACGAGAGGAAACTCGCCCGGGCCGGGCTGAGCACCGCGGCGCTGACCCAGGCGCTGCAGGCGAACGGCGCCACGATGCCCGCCGGGTCCTTCGACGAGGACGGCCGGAACCGCACGGTGCGCGTCGGCGGCGGCTATACGAGCCCGAAGGAGATCGAGGACCTGCGCCTCACCCCGGCGGCGGGCGAGCCGAGCGGCCCGGCCGCGGCGGGGGCCGCGGGCGCCGCCGGAGCGGAACGGGCCGCGAAGCCCGTCCGTCTCGGTGACGTCGCGGAGGTCGAGGAGCGGCCGGACGAAGCCACCTCGCTCACCCGCACCAACGGCGAGCCCAGTCTCGGCGTCGTCCTCACCATGGGCCAGGACGGCAGCGCCGTCGCCATCTCCGAGGCCGTCGCCGAGAAGCTGCCCGAGCTGGAGCGGAGCCTCGGTTCCGGGGCCGGGCTGACCGTCGTCAGCGACCAGGGGCCCGCGGTCTCCAAGTCGATCGAGAGCCTGACCACCGAGGGGCTCCTCGGCCTCGTCATGGCCGTGATCGTCATCCTCGTCTTCCTGGTGTCGCTGCGCTCGACGCTGGTGACGGCGGTGTCCATCCCGCTCTCCGTGGTGGTCACCCTGGTGGTGCTCTGGTCCGGCGACCTGTCGCTCAACATGCTCACGCTGGGCGCGCTGACCATCGCCGTCGGCCGGGTCGTCGACGACTCGATCGTCGTCCTGGAGAACATCAAGCGGCACCTGGGCTACGGCGAGGAACGGCAGCGGGCCATCCTCGGCGCCGTCCGCGAGGTGTCGGGGGCCATCACCTCCTCGACCCTCACCACCGTGGCGGTCTTCCTCCCGGTCGGGCTGGTCGGCGGCATGGTCGGCGCGCTGTTCGGCGAGTTCTCGCTGACCGTGACGGTCGCCCTGCTCGCCTCGCTGCTCGTCTCGCTGACGATCGTGCCGGTGCTCTCGTACTGGTTCCTCCGCGCCCCCGGGGCCGCGGACGGCGATACGACCGACCCGGAGAAGCTGCGCCGCGAGGCCGAGGAGAAGGAGGCGGGCAGCCCGCTGCAGCGCGCCTATGTGCCGGTGCTGCGCTTCGCCACCCGCCGCCGGGTCACCAGCCTGCTCATCGCCGCGGCGGTGCTCGCCGGCACCTTCGGCATCACGCCGCTGCTCAAGACCAACTTCTTCGACCCCGGGGCCACCGACACCGTCTCCATCAAGCAGGAACTGCCGCCCGGCACCGGCCTCTCCGCCTCGGACGAGGCCGCCGCGAAGATCGAGCGGATGCTCGACGGCATCGAGGGGGTCGCCGACCACCAGGTCACCGTCGGCTCCTCCGGCATCATGGCGGCCTTCGGCGGCGGCCGGGACGCCAACCAGGCGACGTACCAGATCCGGCTGAAGGACTCGGACGGTTCCGCCGCCGTCGTGGACAGGATCCGGGACGGCCTGGCCGGCCTCGGCGAGGACATCGGGGAGACCACCGTCTCCGCCGGAGACGGCTTCGGCAACCAGAACCTGAGCGTCGTCGTCAAGGCGGCCGACGCCGAGGTGCTGCGTGAGGCGGCCGACCGGGTGCGCGACGCGGTGGCGGAGCTCGACGGCGTCACGGACGTCCAGAGCGACCTGTCGCGGTCGGTGCCCCGGATCTCCGTCTCGGCCAAGCCGGAGGCCGCCCGGTACGGCTTCACGGAGAGCGCCCTCGGCCAGGCCGTGACCCAGGCCGTCCGCGGCACCACCGCGGGCACGGCGGTGCTGGGCAACGCCGAGCGCGAGGTCGTGGTGAAGTCCGCGCGGCCCGTCACCACCGAGGCCGGGCTGCGCGAGCTGCGACTGCCCACCCCGGCGGGCCCCGTGCGGCTCGCGGAGGTCGCGGAGATCGAGTCGGTGCCCGGACCCGTGAGCACCACCCGGATCGACGGCGCCCGCGCCGCGACCGTCACCGCCAAGCCGGCCGGGGACAACACCGGGGCGGTGAGCGCCGAACTCCGGACGACGATCGACGCCCTGGACCTGCCCGAGGGCGCCGAGGCCGAGATCGGCGGCGTCTCGCAGGACCAGGACGAGGCGTTCTCCGCGCTGGGGCTGGCCATGCTGGCGGCCATCGCCATCGTCTTCATGCTGCTGGTGGCGACCTTCAAGTCGCTGGTCCAGCCGCTGATCCTGCTGGTGTCCGTCCCGTTCGCGGCCACCGGCGCGCTGGGCCTGCTGGTGCTGACCGGCACCCCGATGGGCGTCCCGGCGCTGATCGGCATGCTGATGCTGATCGGCATCGTGGTCACCAACGCCATCGTGCTGATCGACCTCGTCAACCAGTACCGGGCCCAGGGGTACGGGATCGTCGAGGCGGTGATCGAGGGCGGCCGGCACCGGCTGCGGCCCATCCTGATGACGGCCCTCGCCACGATCTTCGCCCTGCTGCCGATGGCGCTCGCCGTCACCGGCGACGGCGGGTTCATCTCGCAGCCGCTGGCCGTGGTGGTGATCGGCGGCCTGGTCACCTCGACGCTGCTCACGCTGCTGCTGGTGCCGACGCTCTACGCGATGGTCGAGCTCCGCAAGGAGCGCCGCGCGGCGAAGCGGGCCGCCAAGCGGGAGCGGTCCGGTGAGGGCCCGGCGGGGGAGTCCGGCTCGCCGGACGGTGCCCGGGAGGCCGAGCCGGCCGGCGTCTGACGCGCACGGCGGGAGCCCGCACGGCGAGAGGCCCGCCCCGCACCGTCCTGGTGCGGGGCGGGCCGCCCGCTCGCCTTCGGGCCGTGGTTACGGCAGGGCGAGCATCCGCTCCAGCGCGACCTTCGCGTACTTCTCCGTCTCCGGGTCCACCTGGATGCGGTTGACGACCCTGCCGTCCGCCAGTGACTCCAGGGCCCAGACCAGGTGCGGCAGATCGATCCGGTTCATCGTCGAACAGAAGCAGACCGTCTTGTCGAGGAAGGAGATCTGCTTGTCCTCGGCGGCGAAACGGTTCGCCAGCCGGCGGACGAGGTTGAGCTCCGTGCCGATCGCCCACTTCGACCCGGCGGGCGCGGCCTCCAGGGTCTTGATGATGTACTCCGTCGACCCGACGTAGTCGGCCGCGGCGACGACCTCGTGGCGGCACTCCGGGTGCACCAGGACATTGACGCCCGGAACCCGCTC
Source organism: Streptomyces sp. MNU89 (assembly GCF_020982505.1). Classification (NCBI taxonomy): domain Bacteria; kingdom Bacillati; phylum Actinomycetota; class Actinomycetes; order Kitasatosporales; family Streptomycetaceae; genus Streptomyces; species Streptomyces sp. MNU89. The sequence continues at coordinate 5,698,726 of NZ_JAJKLL010000001.1, forward strand.
GCGCACCTCGTTGACCGAGTCCAGCGAGAAGCGGCCGTGCACCGAGCAGTGCCCGCGCCACAGGATCATCTTCGCGGAGCGCAGCTCCTCGGTGGTCAGCCCGCCGTTCGGCTTGTGCGGGTTGTAGACCACGCAGTCGTCGAGGGACAGGCCCAGGTCGCGTACGGCGGTGTTGCGGCCGAGGTGCTGGTCGGGGAGGAAGAGCACCCGCTCGCCCTGCTCGAACGCCCAGTCGAGTGCCCGCCTGGCGTTGGAGGAGGTGCAGATCGTGCCGCCGTTGCGCCCGGTGAAGGCCTTGATGTCGGCGGAGGAGTTCATGTACGAGACGGGCACGGTCGAGCCGGCTATGCCCGCGTCGGTCAGCACGTCCCAGCACTCGGCGACCTGCTCGGCGCCGGCCATGTCGGCCATCGAGCAGCCCGCGGCGAGGTCGGGGAGGACGACCTGCTGGGCGTCGCCGGTGAGGATGTCCGCGGACTCGGCCATGAAGTGCACGCCGCAGAAGACGATGTACTCGGCCTGTGGCCGTGCGGCGGCCTCCCGGGCGAGCTTGAAGGAGTCACCGGTCACATCGGCGAACTGGATGACCTCGTCCCGCTGGTAGTGGTGGCCGAGGACGAAGACCTTGTCCCCGAGCTTCGCCTTGGCCGCCGCGGCGCGGGCCACGAGGTCCGGGTCGGACGGCGCGGGCAGATCGCCGGGGCATTCCACACCGCGTTCGCTCCCGGGATCGGCCTCGCGGCCGAGCAGGAGGAGAGCGAGCGGTGTCGGAGACACGTCGAGAGGCTGGGCGGTGGTCACTGCACGCACCTTTTCCTGTTCTGCAGACACCCTTTTCGTCTGAATGACGCTATCTATCATAACCGCTTCACGTCACGTTGACGATGGCGCTTGTGTCGATGTGACGCATCCGTCCGGCGGGCGGGCCCGGCCGGAACTGTCTCCTTCCGGGCGGGTGTGCGAGCATGAACAGCGGAAGTGATGGCGATACCGCCGCCCGGAATGAATCCGGGGCGCCGTGGGTTGAGCCGACGGCAAGCGATCCGTACAACCCGGGAGAGAAGCAGATGTCCGTTCAGGACGAGAAGACCACCGCGAGTGACGGCATCCTCCTGTCCGACGCGGCCGCGAGCAAGGTCAAGGCGCTGCTGGAGCAGGAGGGCCGCGACGACCTCGCGCTGCGGGTCGCGGTGCAGCCCGGGGGCTGTTCCGGTCTCCGCTACCAGCTCTTCTTCGACGAGCGTTCCCTCGACGGCGACGTCGTGAAGGACTTCGACGGGGTCAAGGTCGTCACCGACCGGATGAGCGCTCCCTACCTGGGCGGTGCCTCCATCGACTTCGTCGACACCATCGAGAAGCAGGGCTTCACCATCGACAACCCCAACGCCACCGGTTCCTGCGCCTGCGGCGACTCGTTCAGCTGACCCGGCCGGCCGGACGCGGGACATACCGGAGGCGGCGGACCGCACGGTCCGCCGCCTCCGGCGTGCCCGGCCGTTCCCGCCGCGGGAGGCCGGGGCCGCTCACTTCTCCCGCGGGACGCGCTCGCCGTCCGCGGCGTCCACGACCCGGCGGTCGCCCAGCGGCTCCTTGAGCTCCACCGTCTCCTTCATCATCTTCGCCATCTTGACGCAGGCGCGGCCCGGTTCCTTCTCGGTGCCGGTGATCCGGACGGTGACCCGCTGCTCGGTGCTCTCGGCCGACAGTTCGTAGTCGGTGCAGACCCCGCCCCAGAAACGGACCGTCAGCTTCCGGCCGTCCGCACTGTAGGTCTCCACCCGGGTCAGGGCCTTGTCGCCGCCCGGCTCGCCCGGCTCGGCGGGCCCGGAGGTCGGCCGGTCCCCGGGGGCGGACGAGCCGCCGTTCCCCGCGATGTGCTCCGGCTTCACCGCCGGATAGGTCACCGTGAAGGTGTCCCCCTCGCCCGCGCCCGGCGCCTCCACGGCGAACAGCCAGGCGGGCACCAGGGCCTGCTTCCCGGCCACGAAATGCGCCGCGTAGCCGAAGACGGCCTTCCGTACCGTGGCCGGCTCGGGCTTCGCCGGGGTGGTCCGGCCCGGCTCGCTCCGCTCGGTGTCCTGTCCGCCGGAACCCTCCCGGGCTGGGCCGTCCTGTGCGGGATCGTCCTGCCCGGACCGGACCGGCGCGGGCAGGGTGCTCGGCGCGGTGGCGGGCTCCCCGCAGGACGGGCTCCCCGGTTCGGAGCCGTCCGCGTGCGGCACCGCCGAGGCGCAGCCGCCGATGCCGACCCGTCCGCCGCCGGCGGACCTGTTGAGCCGCTCCAGTGCCTCCTCCGCGCCCAGCACCGGATACTCGGGGCCCTTCTCGAGCTCCGCCAGATGCCCGCTGCCGCCGACCACATCACCCCCCGGCCCGATCCGCAGGCCGGTGTGCCAGCCGTAGGTGGGCAGACCGTCCACCACCGGGTCGGCGTTCACCACCCGTACGGCGCCCATGGCCGTACCGGCGTCCAGAGCGGCGTCCGCCAGGCCGGCGGCCTTCAGTACGGGCCCGGCGGCGCGCTTCGCCTCCGCCTCGGAGACGGGCTTGCCCTCGGCGGGACCGTCCGGCGGCAGGGGGCACTTCGTGGACGAGGAGGAGCTGTCCGAGCCGGACCCCTTCCCGGGCCCGTCCTTCTCCTCCTTCTCCGGCCCGGCCGGCGGCTCCGCGCAGTCGTCGCTGCCGCCCGGGCCGAAGCGCTGGTACGTCCAGGTGCCGGGAGCGTTCCTGGCGACGTCCAGCTTCGGGCCCGCCGCGTCCCGGAGCGGACCGAACTTCCAGGTGTCACCGGCCAGTCGCGCCGGACCCGGCACGTCCAGGGCCCGCGCCAGCCGCTCGGCGGCGGCGCGGCCGACCTCGCCCCGGGGATGGTGCACGGGGGCGGCGTCCGGGCCGTCCGGAAGCTCGCCCTCCGCGACGTAGGTGCGGCCGGCGGGGTCCGGTTCGCCGGGGGCGACCCCCGGGCCCTCCGCCGCTCCGCCGTATCCGTCCAGCCGCAGGGGCGGGGGATCGCCCGCCGCGGGCGCCGAACCGCCGTCGCCCGCGGTGGAGGCCCAGTACGCCCCGCCACCGCCGGCGAGCAGCACCGCCACCGCGACCGACGCGGCGATGATCGTGGAACGCCGCTGCCGCGGCCTGTCCGGGGCGTGCTGCTCCGGTGCGTCCTCCGGAGGTCGCTGGGTGCTCACCGCATCGCTCCTATCGCTCCGCTCGACGCGGGACGGCGGCGCGCGCCGGTCCGCGTATCGGTCCCTCTCGCGCCCCTTGACCGGGACACGCCGATGGGACGGAGCGGAGGAGCGTACGGTTCCCCCTTTCGGGTGCGGGGATTCCGCTATCCGGACGGGCTCAGTCGCCGTACTCCGACATTCCGTCCAGAAGCCGCGCGGAGGAGGCGGGGACCCGGACACCGTGGATCCGCGACGGCGGTACGGGCTCGGCGTGCGCCGCGGCGCACGCCCGCCAGTGCGGGGCCATCCGCGAGCAGTCGCCGCGGAGTTCGGCCAGTCCGCCGTCCAGCTCCAGCGGCGTGGGGTCGGTGGTGACCGGCAGCGCGGGGGATCCGGAGTGGTGCGGTGTGATCGGCATGACGACTCCTGGGCCGGGCTGGGAACCGCACAGGCGGAACGCCTGTCTCCTCGCACCGTATGCATCCGGACCCGGGCGAAGAAAGCTCTACTATCGGGTAGTTTTCACCGGTCGGAGGCGCCGCCCGGACCGGGTAGCGTGAACCGTCCCCTTCCGCCGCCCGCAGGAGAAGCCAGCCGTGCGTATCGCTGTCACCGGCTCCATCGCCACCGACCATCTGATGACCTTCCCCGGCCGCTTCGCCGACCAGCTCGTCGCCGACCAGCTCCACACGGTCTCGCTCTCCTTCCTGGTCGACGCCCTGGAGGTGCGGCGCGGCGGAGTCGGCGCCAACATCTCCTTCGGCATGGGGCAGCTCGGAGTCCGCCCCGTCCTGGTCGGCGCCGCCGGACCGGACTTCGACGAGTACCGCGCCTGGCTGGAGCGGCACGGCGTGGACACCGGCTCGGTGCGGATCTCCGAGATGCTGCACACCGCCCGCTTCGTCTGCACCACGGACACCGACCACAACCAGATCGGCTCCTTCTACACGGGCGCGATGAGCGAGGCCCGCCTGATCGAGCTGAAGTCGGTCGCCGACCGGGTCGGAGGGCTGGACCTCGTCCTCATCGGCGCGAACGACCCGGAGGCGATGCTCCGCCACACCGAGGAGTGCCGGACCCGGAACATCCCCTTCGCCGCCGACTTCTCCCAGCAGATCGCCCGGATGACCGGCGAGGACATCCGGATACTCCTCGACGGCGCCACCTATCTCTTCGCCAACGAGTACGAGAAGGGGCTCATCGAGTCCAAGACCGGCTGGACCTCCGAGGAGATCCTGGGCCGGGTCGGCACCCGTGTCACCACCCTCGGGGCCAACGGCGTGCGGATCGAGCGGAGCGGGGAGGAGCCGATCGAGGTCGGCACCGCCGAGGAGGAGACCAAGGCCGACCCGACCGGCGTCGGCGACGCCTTCCGCGCCGGCTTCCTGGCGGGCGTCGCCTGGGGCGTCGGCCTGGAGCGCGCCGCCCAGATCGGCTGCATGCTGGCGACCCTCGTCATCGAGACCGTCGGCACCCAGGAGTACGAACTGCGCCGCGCCCACTTCATGGACCGCTTCACCAAGGCGTACGGCCACGAGGCCGCGGCCGAGGTCCGGGCCCACCTGACCTGAGCCGGCGGGCTCCCCGGGGACTGTCCGGTCCTAAGCCCGGCGGCGCACCAGGTACACCGCACCGCGCTCCGCCGGGCGTTCGCCCGCGTACTCCTGGTTCCGCATGGCGCACCAGGCCGGGATGTCCAGGCGCGCGGCCTCGTCGTCGGCCAGGACGGCGACCAGCGCGCCGTCCGGGACCTCCCCGATGACCTTGGCGAGCTCGATCACCGGGATCGGGCACCGCCGTCCCAGCGCGTCCACGGTCAGCGCGGGCTCTTCGGCACCGGGCCCCTCCGCTCCGGCCGCTTCCGGAGCGGCTCCTTCCGCGGGCTCGGCCCGCTCTGCCGCGGCCCGCTCCGGCGCCGGAACGCCGGGGGAGGCGGCGGACGCGGCGTCCGGCCCCGCGACGGAAGCGGCACCGGCCGCCCCCGCCCGGCGCCCGCCGGGCCCGCGGCCTCCTCCCCGGCAGGGCGCCCAGCCGCCGGCCCCTCGCCCACCGTCTCCGGCAGGACGGCGAGGAACCGCTCGACGTCCTCCGCGGCGGTCCCGGCCGGCAGGGACACCCGGACGTTGCCCTCGGACAGCACCCCCATGGCGCGGAGCACATGACTGGGCACCAGAGTGCTCGCCGTGCAGGAGGAGCCCGAGGAGACCGAGAAGCCTCGCCGGTCCAGTCCGTGCAGCAGGGCCTCCCCGTCGACATAGAGACAGGAGAAGGTGACGAGATGCGGCAGCCGCCGCACCGGATCGCCCACCACCTCGACATCCGGCACCAGTTCCGGCACCCGCGCCCGGATCCGGTCCACCAGGGCCCGCAGCCGCGCCGCCTCCCCCTCCGCCTCCTGCCGCACGGCGCGGAGCGAAGCGGCCGCGGCCAGCACCGCCGGGATGTTCGGGAAGCCCGGGGCGCGGCCCGACTCCCGCTCGTCCGCCGGCCCGCGCGGCGCGAACCGCACGCCCTTCCGTACGGCCAGCAGCCCGACCCCGGCGGCCCGCCCCACTTGTGGGCGCTCGCCGTCAGCAGCGACCAGCCGCCGTCCACCGGCCCCCACGCCAGCGACTGTGCGGCGTCCACGAGCAGCGGCACCCCGGCGTCCCGGCACGCCTCGGCGACCTCGGCCACCGGCTGCTCGGTGCCCACCTCGTGGTTGGCGGACTGGAGGCAGGCGAGCGCGGTGTCCTCGCGCAGCGCCCCGGCGTAGCGCCCGGCGTCCACCCGGCCGGTCCGGTCCACGCCGACCTCCTCCACGGTGCCGCCGTCCGCGGCGTGGGCGGCGGCAGACTGCAGGACGCAGGAGTGTTCCACGGCCGAGACGAGCAGATGCCGCCCGGCGCGCCGGCGGCCCGCGAGGGCGCCGGCCACCCCGTCGTGCACCGCCCGGGTGCCGGAGGAGGTGAAGACCAGTTCGTCGGGCCGGCAGCAGGCCGCCTCGGCGGCGGTCTCCCGGGCCGCGTCGAGCAGCATCCGGGCGCGCCGGCCCTCGCGGTGGAGCCGGGCCGGGTCGGCCCAGCCCTCGTCGAGCGCGGCGAGCAGGGCCTGCCGGGCGACGGGGTGGAGCGGCACGGAGGAGGCGGAGTCGAAGTAGGCCACGCCCCGACGCTAACCCCTGCCCGGCGGGTCCGACACGCCCGTCCCGTACAGGCGCCCGGGCAGGGCCGTTCCCGGCCCCGCGACCTCCCGAAAGGCCCCCGCCCACGGGGTGCGGAGGGCCGCGTTCCCCACCTCCTGGGAGTCGCGCGGCGCGTTGGGCACCCTCCCCGCGCGACGTGAAATGGCGTCCAGTAGGGTTTGGTCCGCATAAACATCCAAACCCCTGCCCGCGACAAGGGCCGGCGACCGAACGCAGAGACGGCCGCAGGTCGGCGGGCGAGACTCTCGGGAAGGCGCTACGTGAGTCCCAACGGCTCCGACCGCTCGTCGCGGCGCCCGATGCGGCGGAAGCTGCCGCAGGCGCTTGCCGCGGGCCTGGTCCTGGTGACCGCCACCGGTTGCACATACGAGGACTTCCCCCGCCTCGGAATGCCCACCCCCATCACAGAAGAGGCGCCGCGGATCCTCTCCCTGTGGCAGGGATCCTGGGCCGCCGCGCTCGCCGTGGGCGTGCTCGTCTGGGGCCTGATCCTGTGGAGTGTCATCTTCCACCGGCGTTCCAGGACCAAGGTCGAGGTTCCCCGGCAGACCCGGTACAACATGCCGATCGAGGCGCTCTACACGGTGGTCCCGCTGATCATCGTCTCCGTGCTCTTCTACTTCACTGCGCGTGACGAGAGCGAGCTGCTGAAGACCTCCAAGGAGCCCGACCACGTCATCAACGTGGTGGGCTACCAGTGGAGCTGGGGCTTCAACTACATGGAGGACGTGGACGGCGACCCGGCGACGCCCGGGGCGCTGCCCAAGGAGGTCTCCTCCATCGCGGAGAAGAAGCTGGAAGGCGTCCCCGAGGGCGCCGAGGGCGTCTACGACGCCGGCACGCCCGGCGACCGCAACCCGCAGAACGGCAACCCGGGCCCGACCCTGTGGCTGCCCAAGGGCGAGTCGGTCAAGTTCATCCTGACCTCGCGGGACGTCATCCACTCCTTCTGGGTGGTGCCGTTCCTGATGAAGCAGGACGTCATCCCGGGCCACACCAACCAGTTCCAGGTGACTCCGGAGAAGGAGGGCACCTACATGGGCAAGTGCGCCGAGCTGTGCGGTGTCGACCACGCCCGGATGCTCTTCAACGTGAAGATCGTCTCTCCGGAGCGCTACCAGCAGCACCTGAAGGACCTGGCGGAGAAGGGCCAGACCGGCTACATCCCTGCGGGTATCACCCAGTCTGATGCCGCCAAGAACGCGGAGACGAACAACCCATGAGCATCCTCAACGAACCCCAGGGTGCCGCTGCCGCAGCGACGGCTGCCGCAGCACCGCCCGTGCGCGTCAGGAAACCCGGGAGTGCCGTGGTCGACTGGCTGACGACCACCGACCACAAGAAGATCGGCACGCTCTACCTGGTCACCTCGTTCTTCTTCTTCTGTGTCGGCGGCGTCCTGGCGCTCGTCATGCGCGCGGAACTCGCCCGGCCCGGTACGCAGCTGGTCTCGAACGAGCAGTTCAACCAGGCGTTCACGATGCACGGCACGATCATGCTGCTGATGTTCGCGACGCCGCTCTTCGCCGGTTTCGCCAACTGGATCATGCCGCTGCAGATCGGCTCGCCCGACGTGGCGTTCCCGCGGCTGAACATGTTCGCGTACTGGCTGTACCTCTTCGGCTCGCTGATCGCGGTCGCCGGTTTCCTCACCCCGCAGGGCGCCGCGGACTTCGGCTGGTTCGCCTACACCCCGCTGTCCGACGCCGTCCGCTCGCCGGGTGTCGGCGGCGACATGTGGATCATGGGCCTGGCCTTCTCCGGCTTCGGCACGATCCTCGGTTCGGTCAACTTCATCACCACGATCATCTGCATGCGCGCTCCCGGCATGACGATGTTCCGGATGCCGATCTTCACCTGGAACGTGCTGCTGACCGCGGTGCTGGCGATCATCGTCTTCCCGGTGCTGGCCGCCGCGCTGTTCGCCCTGGAGGCGGACCGCCAGTTCGGCTCGCACATCTTCGACGCGGCCAACGGCGGGGCGCTGCTGTGGCAGCACCTCTTCTGGTTCTTCGGCCACCCCGAGGTGTACATCATCGCGCTGCCGTTCTTCGGCATCGTCTCGGAGATCATCCCGGTCTTCAGCCGGAAGCCGATGTTCGGCTACATCGGCCTGATCGCCGCGACGATGGCGATCGCGGGCCTCTCGGTGACCGTCTGGGCGCACCACATGTACGTCACGGGCGGCGTCCTGCTCCCGTTCTTCTCCTTCATGACGCTGCTGATCGCGGTGCCGACCGGTGTGAAGTTCTTCAACTGGATCGGCACCATGTGGAAGGGCAGCCTGAGCTTCGAGACCCCGATGCTCTGGACCGTCGGCTTCCTGATCACCTTCGTGTTCGGTGGCCTCACCGGCGTCATCCTGGCCTCGCCGCCGCTGGACTTCCACGTGTCGGACTCGTACTTCGTGGTGGCGCACTTCCACTACGTGGTCTTCGGCACCGTCGTCTTCGCGATGTTCGCCGGATTCCACTTCTGGTGGCCGAAGTTCACCGGCAAGATGCTGGACGAGCGGCTCGGCAAGATCACCTTCTGGACGCTGTTCGTGGGCTTCCACGGCACGTTCCTGGTGCAGCACTGGCTGGGCGTGGAGGGCATGCCGCGGCGTTACGCGGACTACCTCGCCGCGGACGGCTTCACCGCGCTGAACACGGTCTCGACGATCGCCTCGTTCCTGCTCGGCCTGTCGCTCCTGCCGTTCTTCTACAACGTCTGGAAGACCGCCAAGTACGCGCCGAAGGTCGAGGTCGACGACCCCTGGGGCTACGGCCGTTCGCTCGAATGGGCGACGTCCTGCCCGCCCCCGCGGCACAACTTCCTCAGCCTGCCGCGGATCCGCTCCGAATCCCCGGCCTTCGACCTGCACCACCCGGAGATCGCCGAGATCGACGCACTCGAAGCCCGGGAAGCGGTGGCCGGCAAGGCCCTCGCCGGTGACAAGGAGGCCGCGAAGTGAAGATCCAGGGACACGTCTTCCTCTGGCTGTCGCTCTTCTTCCTGGTCGTCACGGTGGTCTACGGCCTGTGGTCGAGGGAGCCGGTCGGCACCACGGCGCTCTTCCTCTCCTTCGGCCTGACCGTCATGGTCGGCTTCTACCTGGCCTTCACGGCCCGCCGCGTGGACACCGGCGCCCAGGACAACCTGGACGCCGATGTCGCGGACGACGCCGGGGAGCTGGGCTTCTTCAGCCCGCACAGCTGGCAGCCGCTCTCGCTGGCCATCGGTTCCGCGCTCGCCTTCATGGGCGTCATCTTCGGCTGGTGGCTGCTGTACTTCTCGGCACCGATCGTCCTCATCGGACTCTTCGGCTGGGTGTTCGAGTACTACCGCGGTGAGAACGCCACCCAGTAGCGCACCACCGCACGCACACGCGCCGGGCCCGGAAGCAGCCGCTTCCGGGCCCGACCCGTTTGGCCCATCCGCCGCGCCGGACCGCCCGGCATTTCATAGCTTGTGGCTTATGAACCACAACCCGCGCATACGCACCGTCCTGGGCAGCGGCCTGCTGATAGGCGGGCTGGTCACGGCCACCGCCGCCTGCGGCGGCTCCGGACCCTCCCTGACCGCCAAGCCCTACGACGCCACCGGCCAGATAGCCTTCAGCGGCGACGGGAGCGAGGGGCGCGCCCTCGACCCGGACAAGCCGCTGGAGATCACCGCCAGAAGCGGCGGCGGACGGATCACCGACGTGACCGCCACCGACACCGCGGGCCACCGAATACGCGGCGAGCTCAACGACGACGGAACCCGCTGGCGCAGCACCTCCCAGCTGACCGCCGGTGTCCGCTACACCCTCCGCGTGAGCACCGAGAACCGCGGCGGCGCCCCGGGGCTGCGCGTCATCCACTTCGAGACCGCGCCCGCCGACCGCCGGCTGCGCGTCACCTTCGGCCCGGACGCCGGGACCTACGGCGTCGGCCAGCCCATCACCGCCGAACTCAGCCGTCCCGTCCGGGACCGCGCGGCGCGCGGCCGCGTCGAGAGCTCCCTGCAGGTCGTCTCACGGCCCCGCGTGGCCGGCGCCTGGCACTGGGTGGACGAGAAGACGCTGCACTACCGGCCACGCGACTTCTGGCCCGCTCACGCCACCATCGAGGTGCGCAGCGCCCTGGGCGGCGTCAAGGCCGAGAAGGGGCTGAGGGGCGGCTCCTCGAAGCCGCTGCGGATCCGCACCGGCCCACGCGTCGAGGCGGTCACCAACGCCCGCACCCACACTCTGACCTTCAAGCGCGACGGCAAGGTCGTCCGCACCATTCCGGTCACCACGGGCAAGCCCGGCTTCGAGACCCGCAACGGAACCAAGATCGTCCTGGCCAAGGAGGCCTTTGTCAGGATGCGCGGCACCAGCGTGGGCATCGCGGCGGGCAGCGCCGAGTCCTACGACCTGCCGGTGCACTGGGCCGTCCGGGTGACCTGGAGCGGCGAGTACGTGCACGCGGCGCCGTGGTCCGTCGGCTCGCAGGGCTCCGCCAACGTCAGCCACGGCTGCACGGGCATGAGCATGGCCAACGCCAAGTGGTTCTTCGACCACGTGCGGCTCGGCGACATCGTCAAGGTCGTCGGCAGCGAGGGCGAGACGATGACACCGTTCGACAACGGTTTCGGCGACTGGAACCTGGACTGGGCGAAGTGGTCGGCGGGCAGCGCCCTCCACGGCCCCGCCGAGCGGGAGGATGCCGGACCGGCCGAACCGGCCCGGCTGCGCCCCCAGTTCTGAGACCGGGGCTCAGGCGTCCACGGCGGGCCGGGCGCGCAGCAGGCCCGCCAGGGCGCCGGCGAACTCCACCGGGTCGACCGGGTGGGTCACCGCGGCCTCGGCCCGGCTCCAGGTGGCCAGCCAGGCGTCCTGCGGGCGGCCGATCAGCAGCAGTACGGGCGGGCAGTCGAAGATCTCGTCCTTGATCTGCCGGCAGACGCCCATGCCGCCCGCGGGCGCCGTCTCGCCGTCCAGCACGCAGACGTCGATCCCGCCGGCGTCCAGGGCGCTCAGCACGGCCGGCAGCGTGGCGCACTCCAGGAACTCCACCGGGGGCACGTCGGCGGCCGGGCGCTTGCCCGCCGCCAGTCGCACCTGCTCGCGCGTCCTCGCGTTGTCGCTGTAGACCAGGACCGTGGCGGTCGGCTGCATCGTTCCTCCAGGCTTGCGGCGTACGGACGGCACGGTGGTGTGTGGAGCCGTTGCGGCGGATGCTACTCCGCCGGAGCGGCGGGGAGGAGGGGTGGGCGGATCCAAGATCCCGGCCGGGCCGGACGGTCCGGTTCCGCACGGGGCGCCCGGGCCGGCGACGGCCGCGGCACCGGGCCGCCCGGGGCCCGTGGAAGCCTCCGTTCCGCCGCCCCGCGGAGCCCGCGGAATGGGCCGGAAGAGCAGCGTGTAAGGCCTTGACACACCGAACGGCACCCCCGGGGTGAGCGCCGGATAAGCGACCGACATAATGTCGGTCGTGGCGACAGCAACGACAGTAGACACCGGGCACGCGCACCCGTCGGTCAATCGACCGAACCTCACCAGCGTCGGAACCATCATCTGGCTGAGTTCCGAGCTGATGTTCTTCGCGGCCCTCTTCGCGATGTACTTCACCCTGCGATCGGTGACCGGAGCCGAGTTCTGGTCGGAAAAGGCGGACGCACTCAACTTCCCGTTCGCGGCGGCCAACACCACGATCCTGGTGCTCTCCTCCCTCACCTGCCAGCTCGGCGTCTTCGCCGCCGAGCGCGGTGACGTGAAGAAGCTCCGCTCGTGGTTCGTGGTCACCTTCATCATGGGCGCCGTCTTCATCGGCGGCCAGATCTTCGAGTACACCGAGCTGGTGAAGCACGAGGGACTCTCGCTCTCGTCGGACCCGTACGGCTCGGCGTTCTACCTGACCACCGGCTTCCACGGACTGCACGTGACGGGCGGACTCATCGCCTTCCTGCTGGTCCTGGCCCGGACCTACGCGGCCAAGAGGTTCACCCACGAGCAGGCCACGTCGGCCATCGTCGTGTCGTACTACTGGCACTTCGTCGACGTCGTCTGGATCGGCCTCTTCGCCACGATCTACATGATCAAGTAACCGGTCCGACGGACCCGCACCACACCAAGCCAGAAGCATCGACGCAGAAGATCCTGACACCGGGGTAATCCGTGAAAAAGCTCTCCGCACGACGGCGCCATCCGCTGGCGGCGCTTGTCGTCCTACTCTTCGCGCTGGCGGTCACCGGGGGGCTGTACGCGGCGTTCGCACCCGCGGACAAGGCCCAGGCCGACACCACCGCTCAGTCCCTTGCCATCAAGGAGGGCAAGCAGCTCTACACCACAGGCTGCGCGAGCTGCCATGGCACGGGCGGTCAGGGGACCTCCGACGGCCCGAGCCTGGTCGGAGTCGGCGCCGCCGCGGTCGACTTCCAGGTCGGCACCGGCCGGATGCCCATGCAGCAGCCGGGCGCCCAGGCGCCGAAGAAGCCGGTGGTCTACTCGCAGGCCGAGATCGACCAGATGGCCGCGTACATCGCCTCGCTCGGCCCCGGCCCGGCCGTGCCGGCGAAGGAGGCCTACGACCCCGAGGGCGCGGACATCGCCAAGGGCGGGGAGCTCTTCCGCACCAACTGCGCGCAGTGCCACAACTTCACGGGCCAGGGCGGCGCCCTGACCGAGGGCAAGTACGCCCCGAACCTCGACGGCGTCTCGAACAAGCACATCTACGAGGCCATGCTGACCGGCCCGCAGGCCATGCCCGTGTTCCCCGACTCGACGACGCCCGAGCAGGACAAGCGGGACATCATCGCCTACATCAACACGGTGAACGGTGAGGATTCGGCCAACCCGGGCGGCCTGGAGCTGGGCGGCTTCGGTCCGGTCACCGAGGGCCTGTTCGCCTGGACCTTCGGCCTCGGCGCGATGATCGCTGTCGCCATCTGGGTCGCCGCCCGGACCGCAAAGGCCAGGAAGTCATGAGCGAGACTGGATCGAACAAAGACGTGTCCCAAGAATCCCTGCCGAGTGAGCGGCCGACGGCTCACGAGGGCGTGACGGCGACCGCGGAGCATCCGTTCGCGGACCCGGGCCTGCCGCCCCACCAGCCCCGCATCCAGGACATCGACGAGCGGGCCGCCAAGCGCTCCGAGCGCACCGTCGCCCTGCTCTTCGTCGTCTCCATGCTGGCCACGATCGGCTTCATCGCCAGCTACGTGGTGTTCCCGATCGACAAGATCGTGTACATCTTCCCGTTCGGTCACGTCAGCGCGCTGAACTTCGCCCTGGGCCTCACCCTCGGCACCGCGCTGTTCTGCATCGGCGCCGGCGCGGTCCACTGGGCCCGCACGCTGATGTCGGACGTGGAGACCGCGGACGAGCGGCACCCGATCGGCGCCGAGTCCGAGGCCAAGGCCACGGTTATGGCCGACTTCCGGCAGGGCGCCGCCGAGTCCGGCTTCGGCCGGCGGAAGCTGCTCCGCAACACCCTCTTCGGCGCGGTGGCCCTGGTGCCGCTCTCCGGCGTGGTGCTGCTGCGCGACCTCGGCCCGCTGCCCGGCGACAAGCTCCGGCACACGCTGTGGGCCAAGGGCAAGCTGCTGGTCAACCAGAACACCAACGAGCCGCTGCGGCCGGAGGACATCCCGGTCGGATCGCTGACCTTCGTCAAGCCCGAGGGCCTGGAGGAGGACGACCACGAGTTCAACGTGGAGATCGCCAAGGCCGCCGTGATGGTCGTCCGGATTCAGCCGGAGGACATCAAGGACAAGAAGGAGCTCGACTGGTCGCACGAGGGCATCGTGGCGTACTCGCGGATCTGTACCCACGTCGGCTGCCCGGTGACCCTGTACGAGCAGTCCACCCACCACGTGCTCTGCCCGTGCCATCAGTCGACCTTCGACATGGCCGACGGCGCGCGGGTGATCTTCGGCCCGGCGGGCCACGCCCTGCCGCAGCTGCGGATCGGTGTCAACCAGGACGGCTACCTCGAAGCCCTCGGTGACTTCGCGGAGCCCGTCGGCCCGAGTTTCTGGGAGCGCGGATGAGTACGGCGACCGACAACCGGCGCAAGGCGCCCGCGGGAGAGCGGGTCGCCGACTGGGCGGACGGACGGCTGGGGATCTACACCCTGGCCAAGAGCAACATGCGCAAGATCTTCCCGGACCACTGGTCCTTCATGCTGGGCGAGGTCGCGCTCTACAGCTTCATCATCATCATCCTCACGGGTGTGTATCTGACGCTGTTCTTCGTGCCCAGCATGGCCGAGGTGGAGTACCACGGCGCCTACGTCCCGATGCACGGCGTCCGGATGACGGAGGCCTACGCCTCCACCCTCGACATCAACTTCGACGTGCGCGGCGGTCTGCTCATCCGGCAGATCCACCACTGGGCGGCCCTGATCTTCCTGGCCTCCATGTTCGTGCACATGATGCGGGTGTTCTTCACCGGCGCCTTCCGCAAGCCGCGCGAGGTCAACTGGGTTTTCGGCTTCCTGCTGTTCGTGCTCGGCATGTTCACCGGCTTCACCGGCTACTCGCTCCCGGACGACCTGCTCTCCGGTACCGGTGTCCGGTTCATGGAGGGCGCGATCCTGGCGACGCCGGTCGTCGGCACGTACCTGTCGATGTTCCTCTTCGGCGGGGAGTTCCCCGGCACCGACGTGATCCCGCGGTTCTTCGCGGCCCACGTCCTGCTGCTGCCGGGCATCATGCTCGGCCTGCTGGTGGCGCACCTGATCCTGGTCTTCTACCACAAGCACACCCAGTTCCCGGGCCCCGGCAAGACCAACACCAACGTGGTCGGCATGCCGCTGCTGCCGGTCTACATGGCCAAGGCCGGAGGCTTCTTCTTCCTGGTCTTCGGTGTGATCGCGGTCCTCTCCGCGCTCTTCACCATCAACCCGATCTGGGCGCTCGGCCCGTACCGGCCCGACCAGGTGTCCACCGGCGCCCAGCCCGACTGGTACATGGGCTTCTCCGAGGGACTCATCCGGGCCATGCCCGCCTGGGAGTTCGTGCTGCCGGGCGGCTACACGCTCAACCTCGGCGTGGCCATCCCGCTGGTGATCGTCTTCCCGCTGGTGCTGACCGTGATCGCGGTCTACCCGTTCATCGAGTCCTGGGTCACCGGCGACAAGCGGGAGCACCACATCCTGGACCGGCCGCGGAACGCCCCGACGCGTACCGCCATCGGCGCGGCCTGGATCAGCTGGTACCTGGTGATGCTGCTGGGCGGCGGCAACGACATCTTCGCCATCCACTTCGACATGTCGATCAACGCGGTCACCTGGTTCGTGCGGATCGCCTTCTTCGTGGTGCCGGTGATCGTCTTCATCGTCACCAAGCGGATCTGCCTCGGCCTCCAGCGCCGGGACCGGGACAAGGTGCTGCACGGCCGCGAGGCCGGCATCATCAAGCGCCTGCCGCACGGTGAGTTCGTCGAGGTGCACGAGCCGCTCTCGCAGGAGCAGCTCCACACCCTCACCCAGCACGAGCAGCCCAAGCCGCTGGAGATCGGCCCCGAGGTCGACGAGAACGGCGTACGGCGCAAGGTGCCGCGGAGCCAGAAGCTGCGGGCCCGCCTCTCGCGCGGCTGGTACGGCGAGGGCTCCCAGATCCCCAAGGCGACCCCGGAGGAGTTCAAGGAGATCCAGAGCGGCCACGGCCACCACTGAGGCCGCACCCGCGGTCGCCACACAGCCCCGGGCCCCGGCCCGTCCCCTCGTGGGGCGGACCGGGGCCCGCGGTCCGTCCGCGGCCGCGGGGTCCATACGGGCGGTCCGCGGGGGCGGTCCGTGCCGCGACCGTCCCGCAGTACGGGCACCGGCCCGTGCCGGGCGCCCGCCCCGTTAGGCTGGGCCGGGGCCCGCCGCGGCCGGCCCCCAGGCCACCCCTTCCCCATGGACTCCAGGAGCGGACCATGAACGTTGTGACCCCGGCAGGCGGCGGCAGCGTGGCGGCCCGCACCTGGCCCGACGTGCTGACCGCACTGCTCGACGGCAGGAACCTCGGCGCCGAGGACACCGCCTGGGCCATGGACCGGATCATGAGGGGCGCGGCCACCGACGCCCAGATCGCCGGCTTCGCGGTCGCGCTTCGGGCCAAGGGCGAGACGGTCGCCGAGCTGTCCGGGCTGGTCCGCACCATGTACGAGCACGCCCGGCTGATCGAGGTCCCCGGGGACAGCGTCGACATCGTCGGCACCGGCGGAGACCGCGCCCGTACGGTCAACATCTCCACCATGTCCGCGATCGTGGTCGCGGGCACGGGCGCCAAGGTGGTCAAGCACGGCAACCGCGCCTCCTCCTCGGCGAGCGGCGCCTCCGACGTGCTGGAGAAGCTCGGCGTCAACCTCGAACTCCCGCCGCGGCGGGTGGCCGAGGTGGCCGAGGAGGCGGGGATCACCTTCTGCTTCGCGGTGAAGTTCCACCCGTCGCTCCGTCATGTGGCGGCGGCCCGGCGGGAACTGGGAATCCCCACCACCTTCAACTTCCTCGGCCCGCTGACCAACCCGGCGCGCGTCACCGCGCAGGCGACCGGTGTGGCCAGCGCCCGGATGGCGCCGATCATGGCGGGCGTCCTCGCCGAACGGGGCTCCTCCGCGCTGGTGTTCCGGGGCGACGACGGGCTGGACGAGCTGACGGTCACCTCCACCTCGCAGGTGTGGATCGTCCGGGAGGGCACGGTGCGTCAGGAGTCCTTCGACCCGCGGGACGTGGGCGTCGGTCTGGTGCCCGTCGAGGCGCTGCGCGGGGCGGACGCCTCGTACAACGCGGATGTCGCGCGCCGGCTGCTGGCGGGCGAGAAGGGCCCGGTGCGGGACGCGGTGCTGCTCAACTCGGCCGCCGCCCTCGCCGCCCTCCACCCGGCGGACACACCGCTCACCGAGCAGATCGCCGAGGGCATGGCCCGGGCCGCCGAGTCGATCGACTCCGGCGCCGCCCTCCGGACGCTGGAGCGCTGGGTCGCCGCGAGCCATGTGTGACCCCGCGGTTCCGCCGGCTCCCGGGGGCCGGCGGAACCGCGGCGGGCCGCCGGCCGGGGGTTCCTCCTCAGCCGGTCAGGAGTCCAGGCCGATGGCGAACGCGGCCTCCAGGTCGTGCTGCGAGTAGGTGCGGAACGCCACATGGGTGTCGGTCGCCCGGACGCCGTCGACCTTGTTGATCCGGCCGGGGATCACATCGGCGAGGTCGTCGTGCCGGGCCACCCGGACCATCGCCACCAGGTCGTAGGTGCCGGTGACGGAGTAGACCTCGCTGACGTTCTCCAGAGCGGCGATCGATTCGGCGATCTCCGGGATCCGGTCCACGCTGGTCTTGATGAGCACGATCGCGGTGATCACGGCTGGCTGTCTCCCTCGGTCGCCCGGTCTGCGCTGCTCACTCTAGCCGCACCCCCGTAGCGGACCCACGCCCAGAGGAAGCCGGCCAGGAAGCCGGTCAGATGCGCCAGGTACGCCACCCCGGAACCCTCCGGCGCGCTCTGCGACGCCAGCCACTGGAGCGCGAACCAGAAGGGCAGCACCACCCACGCCGGGAAGCGCAGCGGCAGGAAGAAGAAGAACGGGAAGAGGCTGGTGACCCGGGCCCGCGGGAAGAGCAGCAGAAAGGCGCCCAGCACCCCCGAGACGGCCCCGGAGGCGCCGACCAGGGGCTGGTCGGAGGCCGGGTCCGCCGCGGCGAAGGCGGTCAGCGCGAGGTAGCCCGTACCGGCGTGCAGCAGTACGTAGCGCGCCGGGCCCAGCCGGGTCTCCACCATGCGGCCGAAGACGTGCAGGAAGAGCAGGTTGCCGAGCAGATGCAGCCAGCCGCCGTGGACGAAGAACGCGGTCAGCGGGGTGAGGAGGGCCTCCGGCGAGCCGCCGAACAGTTCGGCCGGCACCAGGCCCCAGCGCCGGAAGTGGTCGTTCTGCGCCGCGATCAGCCGGTCGCCGCCGCCATGGGCGGGGTTGAGCCCGGAGACCGGCCCGAGTACGAAGAACAGGCAGCACAGGCCGGTCAGGGTGTGGGTCACCACGGCGGGCCCGCGATCCGTGCTTCCCGGGGCCCGTTCCGCGGGGGTCCGGCCGCCGCCGGGGAGCCCGCGCGCCTTTCTCCGCATGCGCAGATCATGGCGTAACGGGCTCCGGCGGACGGAACGCCTCGCCGGACGTCCACCCCGTGACCGGGCCCGGCGAGCGGGCCCGGGCAGGCCGTAGGGTTGCGGGAGAGCATCCCGCAGTTCGACGGCGCACCGCGGACCAGAACGTGCGGAAGACGCAGACGCAAGTGACGCAGAGAACGAGGACGACACGATGGGCGTTCCCCAGCCGACGGCCGAGACCCGGTGGCGCTGCACCCTGTGCGGCAACCTGACTCGTTTCGACGTGACCCGCTCCAGCAGAGCGGTCGAGTACGTGCACCTCGACCTGGCGGGGGAACCCAGGGTCGAGGAGCGGGACGTGCTCAGTGAGACGATCGAGTCGGTCCGCTGCCGCTGGTGCAACGCGGTGGACCAGATCGAACTGGTGGACCGCCCCGGTGTGAGCGGCTGAGATCGGAGCGCGACAGGTGGTGGAGCACACGGGCGACGGCGCCGGGGACGCGGAGCGGTCCGCCGACGCCGGGGAGGTGCTCGACCGGCCGTTGCCGGAGGGCGTACGGCGCCGGGTCGTCGCCCTCGTCGCGGACGCCTTCGGCAGTCTGACGATGGCGGAACTGCCGCCCCAGCTGCGGCAGTACGCCCGTTTCACCCCCAGCCGCCGGGCCAAGTTCGCGGGCAACGCCATGGCCGCCGCCCTGGAGAGCCATCCGCTCTTCCGGCAGCGGGTCGGCGAGCGGCTGCGCGAGATCCAGCCGGAGCTCTCCGGAGCCCTGGAGGCCGGGGCGCCGCCGGCCGCCGCGGATCCGGCCGAGGTGGCCGCGCTGGCGTACGTACTGCGGCCCGTGGGCTGGGCCAAGCTGGTCGCCGCGGCCGGCGAGGAGGTCCAGCGGGCCCGGGCGGAGCGGGCCGAGGAGGAGGCCGGCCGCGAGGTGCGGCGGCTCCGCGAGGAACTGGCCGAGGCCCGCGCGGCCGCACGCGCCGAGGCGGACCGGGCGCGCACCGAACTGGAGAGCGCCCGCAAGGAGGCGGACGTCCTCCACCGGAAGCTGCGCAGCGCGGTGAGCGACGTGCGCCGCGGCGAGGCCGCGCTCCGCAAGGCAGCGGCCGAGCTGGAGTCCGTACGGGCCGCGGCGGCGGCCGAGAAGACGGCCGCGGACAGCGAGGCGCGGCGGCTGCGGGCCCGGCTCACGGAGGCCGAGTCGGCCCTGGAGGCGGGGCGCCGCGCGGTGCGCGAGGGCCGCAGCATCGAGGACATGCGGCTGCGGCTGCTGCTGGACACCGTGCTGGACGCGGCCCAGGGGCTCCGCCGGGAGCTGGCCCTGCCACCGGCCGCGCAGCACCCCGCGGACACCGTGGACGCGGTGGAGCCGGGGCGGATGACACCGAAGGACATCGCCACCCGCGCGCTCTCGGAGACCGACCCGGCGCTGCTCGACCAGCTCCTCGCGCTGCCGCAGGCGCATCTGGTGGTCGACGGCTACAACGTCACCAAGACCGGCTATCCGACGATGCCGCTGGACAAGCAGCGGCTGCGGCTGCTGGGCGGGCTGGCGGTGCTCGCCGCGCAGACCGGTGCCGAGATGACGTGTGTGTTCGACGGCGCGGAGCTGGCCGCGCCCGTGCTCCTGGCGCCGCCGCGCGGGGTGCGCGTGCTGTTCAGCAAGCCGGGGCAGACCGCCGACGAGCTGATCCGGCGCCTGGTGCGCGCGGAGCCGCCGGGGCGCCCGGTGGTCGTGGTCTCCGCGGACCGGGAGGTGGCGGACGGAGTGGCGCGCGCCGGCGCACGCCCCGTCGCCTCGACCCTGCTGCTGAAGCGGCTCGCGCGTACCTGACCCGAAGCGGCCCGGGCCCGGCGGGGGCCTTCTGCGGCACGCGGTGTCAGGCCGCTGTCACCGGCTGTGCGAGTGCGGGTAAAGAAAACCTTCCGACGGAAGTTTTTTCGCATGACCCTTTGAACCGATCACGACAAGGTCACTAGGGTCGGCTCCGAACCCTCCGCGCGGTGATCATCCATCGGGGATGTCCGCGGGGGAACCGCCGAATCCGGTATGTCCGGCAGGTCCCGGCCGGACACCGGAGCCGGGCCGCGTTCCGTCCTCCCGGCAGGCGGCTGGAGGAAGAAGGAGGTCGCCTCCGTGGCGTCCCACCGTCGACCCAGGCAGCCGGGCCGGGCACGCGTCAGCGTGCTCACGGCCACCGCCGCCGCAGCCGTCGCCATCACCTCGCAGGCCGCCCAGGCCGCGCCGCAGCCTTCCAAGAACGACGTGAAGGCCAAGGTCGACAAGCTGTACGAAGAAGCCGAGATGGCCACCGAGAAGTACAACGGTGCCAAGGAGAAGCAGGAGAGGCTCGAAGAGGAGGTCTCCAATCTCCAGGACAAGGTGGCCCGCGGCCAGGAGGACCTGAACGACCTGCGCAACGGCCTCGGTTCCATGGCCACGGCCCAGTACCGCTCCGGCGGCATCGACCCGTCCGTGCAGCTGCTGCTCTCCTCCGACCCGGACACGTATCTGGAGCGGGCCTCCACGCTCAACCAGCTCAGCGGCAAGCAGGCCGAGGCCCTCGGCAGGATCACCGGGAAGCAGCGCACGCTCCAGCAGCAGCGCGCCGAGGCGGCCGGCAAGCTGGAGGAGCTCGACACCACCCGCGAGGCGCTGGGTGAGAAGAAGCGCGAGATCCAGGGGAAGCTGGCCACGGCCCGCGCCCTGCTCAACACCCTGACGGCCGCGGAGCGCGCCGAACTCGCCGCCGAGGAGGACCGGGCCAACCGCTCCGCCGGCGAGCGGGTCGACCTCGGCAGCGCCGTCCCGGAGTCGCAGCGCGCCGCCGCCGCCCTCTCCGCCGCGCAGTCCAAGATCGGCGCACCGTACGTCTGGGGCGCCACCGGCCCCAGCTCCTTCGACTGCTCCGGGCTGACGTCCTGGGCCTACTCCCAGGCCGGCGTCGGCATCTCCCGCACCTCGCAGGCCCAGGCCAACGACGGCACGCGGATCGGCCGAAGCGCTCTCAAACCGGGCGACCTGGTCTTCTTCTACGGCGATCTGCACCACGTCGGCCTCTACGCCGGCAACGGCCAGATCCTGCACGCCCCGAAGCCCGGGGCCAATGTGCGCTACGAGTCGATCAACAACATGCCGTTCCAGTTCGGCGTACGGATCGGCTAGTCCGACACACCGCCCGTTCGAGCGAATCGGGCGGCGGCCGGCTCCTTCCGTCCCACCGGTGACCTGCGTCTCCGGTGGGACGAGGCGTTTCCGGGCCCCGTTCGGTCCTTTCACCCTGCGCATCCATCTGGTTACTCTCGGCCCGCAGTTCTCCGGTCCCGGTCTCCTCCGGGACCCCCAGCGGAAGGGAGCACGGCCAGCAGTGGCATCCCATCGCCGGGCCGGCAAGACCGGCCTCACGCAGTCCAACCGCATCACGATGCTGCCCGCCGCGGCGGCGACGGCCGCCGTGGCGCTCTCCATCGCCCCGGCGGCCGCCGAGCCTCAGGACACCCCCGCCGAGGTGCGGTCCGCGGTCGGCCGGCTCCACGTCGAGGCCGAGCGGGCCACGGAGAAGTACCACGCGGCGGGGGAGCGGTACCGGCGGCTGAGCGCCGAGGCCGGACGGCTCTCCGACCGCGTCGCCCGCGGCCAGGAGCGCGTCAACCGGCTCCGCGGCGTCCTCGGCTCCCTCGCCGGTGCCCAGTACCGTGCCGGCGGTGTGGACCCGGCCGTGCGGCTGCTGCTCTCCTCCGACCCGGACACCTACCTCGACCGGGCCGTCACCCTCAACCGCATCAGCGAACGCCAGGCCGGCGAACTGCGCTCCCTGCGGCGGGCGCAGACCGAGCTGCGCGAGGAACGCGCCCGCGCCGCGAGCCGGATCGCGGCGGCGGAGCGCAGCCGGAAGGCCGTCAGCCGCCACAAGCGGGCCGTCGAGGCCCGGCTGGCCCGCGCACAGCGCCTGCTGGACTCCCTCGGCCCGGACCAGCGCGCGGAGCACCGGCGGGCCGCCCGTGACGGCGGCCGTACGGAGTTCCCCGGCGGCGGCACCGCGGCGTCCGGGCGCGCGGCGGCTGCCGTGGCCGCGGCCCGGGCGGCGGTGGGACGACCCTACGTCTGGGGCGCCACCGGTCCCGGCTCCTTCGACTGCTCGGGGCTCACCTACTGGTCGTACCAGCAGGCGGGGGTGACGCTCCCGCGCACCTCCCAGGCCCAGCGGTTCGCCGGCCGCCGGGTCCCGCTGAGCGAGGCCCGCCCCGGCGACCTGGTGACCTACCGGGCGGATGCCAGCCATGTCGGCATGTACGTCGGGAACGGGCAGATCGTGCACGCCCCGCACCCCGGGGCCGCCGTCCGCTACGACCCCGTGGGCCTGATGCCGAACGCCACCGTCACCCGGGTCTGAGGCCCCGCGCCGCCCGGGGCCCGGGCTCGTGTGCCGTCCGGATCCCGGCGCCCGCCCGCCCGGATCGGGGCGGGTCCGCGCTCCGGCCGCCGCCGTACGATCGGGAGCGTGGCGTTTCCGGGGCGGTACGGGAGGGTGCGCGCCGCCGCACCGGCGGTCGCGGCGCTGCTCGTCCTGTTCGCGCTGCTGCCCGCCTGCGGCCGGGCCGACCCGGGCGACCGGTCGGTGCAGCGGCTGCTGGACCGGCGGGCGGCCGCCCTCCTCGACCACGACGAACGCGCGTTCCTCGCGGAGACCCACCCCTCGGCCGGCCGGCTCCGCGCCCGCCAGCGGGAGGTGCTGCGGAACCTCGCCGAAGTCCCCCTCGCCTCCTGGGAGTACGAACTCACCGGCACCGGCGGTTTCGAGCCAGCGCCGGGCGAGGGCCGCCGCCTCGCCGTCCGGGTCCGGCTGAGCTACCGGCTCAGCGGCCACGACACCGGGCCGGCGACCGCCGACCAGCGGCTCACGCTCGCCGAACGCGGCGGACGCTGGTACATCGCCGCGGAGCACCCCGCCGGCGACGGCCCCGAACCGCTGTGGGAGCAGGGCCGGGTCGAGGCCGTCCGGGGCAGCCGCAGCCTGGTGCTCGGCGTCGGCCACGACCGGGGCCGGCTGCGGGGCATCGCCCGCACGGCCGACCGGGCCGTCCCCGCCGTGGACGCGGCCTGGGGCGGTGGCTGGGCCCG
Source organism: Streptomyces sp. MNU89 (assembly GCF_020982505.1). Taxonomy (NCBI): domain Bacteria; kingdom Bacillati; phylum Actinomycetota; class Actinomycetes; order Kitasatosporales; family Streptomycetaceae; genus Streptomyces; species Streptomyces sp. MNU89. The sequence goes on from NZ_JAJKLL010000001.1 coordinate 5,722,236, forward strand.
CCGGGTCGTCGTCCTCGTACCGCGTTCCCCGGCGGACATGGCGGAGCTGCTGGGCGACCCGCCGGGGAGCTATCGCGGCATAGCGGCCGTGACCACCGGGCGGACCGGGGGCGCACCCGGCGGCCCCGCCGACCGCGTCATCGTCAACCCGGCCGCCTACGGCATCCTCGGCGAGACCGGGCAGGACGTGGTCCTCACCCATGAGACGGCCCATGTCGCCACCCGCGCCCACACCTCGCCCGCCACCCCGCTCTGGCTCTCCGAGGGGTTCGCCGACTGGGCCGGCTACCGGAACACCGATCGCCCCGCCTCCCGGATCGCCCCCGAGCTGGCCCGCGAGGTCGCCGCGGGCCGCGCGCCCGGGGCGCTCCCCGACGACGAGGACTTCTCCTTCACCGGGGACGCCCGCCGGCTCGCCCGCGCGTACGAGGCGGGGTGGCTCGCCTGCCGCATGATCGCGGAGGAGTGGGGGGAGGAGACGCTGGTCTCCTTCTACCGGGCGGTGGGCGAGGCCGGCCCCGACCGGTCCCGGGCCCTGGAGGCGGCCCTGCGCGAGCAGTTGGGCCTCGGCCCCGCCGCCTTCGCGGCGCGCTGGCGCGCGTACGCGGAGAGCCGGCTCGGCTGAGGCGTCGCCGCGGATTCCGCGGGTGGGTACGGGGTTCTGCCCGCCCCGGGCCCCGGCGCCGCAGCAGCCCCGGGGCCCCGCCTCAGGAGCACCCCGGAGCACGCCGCGGGCCACCCGGTACTGTCGGCCGGGATGGACAAGACCCTGATCGTCACGAACGACTTCCCGCCCCGTCCCGGCGGCATCCAGTCCTTCCTGCACAGCATGGCGCTGCGCCTGGACCCGGCCCGCCTCGTCGTCTACGCCTCCACCTGGAAGGACGGCACCGAGGTGGCCCGGTTCGACGCGGAGCAGCCGTTCCCCGTCGTCCGGGACCGTACGAGCATGCTGCTGCCCACCCCGCGCGTGACCCGCCGCGCCGCGGAGCTGCTGCGGGAGCACGACTGCAGGTCGGTGTGGTTCGGCGCCGCCGCCCCGCTCGGGCTGATGGCGCCGGCGCTGCGCAGGGCCGGCGCCCGCCGCCTGGTCGCGACCACACACGGGCACGAGGCCGGCTGGGCCCAGCTGCCCGCCGCCCGGCGGCTGCTGCGCAGGATCGGCGAGGGCACCGACACGATGACGTATCTGGGGGAGTACACCCGCTCCCGGATCGCCGCCGCGCTCACCCCGGAGGCGGCGGCCCGCATGGTGCAACTGCCGCCGGGCGTCGACGAGAAGACCTTCCACCCGGGCTCGGGGGGCGACGAGATCCGGGCGCGGCTCGGGCTCACCGGCCGTCCCGTGGTGGTGTGCGTGTCGCGGCTCGTCCCGCGCAAGGGGCAGGACACGCTGATCCGGGCGATGCCGGCGATCCTGGCGGCCGTACCGGACACGGTGCTGCTGATCGTGGGCGGCGGCCCGTACCGCAAGGACCTGGAGAAGCTCGCGGACGGCTGCGGGGTGGCGGACTCGGTGCTCTTCACCGGCTCGGTGCCGTGGGAGGAACTGCCGGCCCACTACGGCGCGGGGGACGTCTTCGCGATGCCCTGCCGCACCCGGCGGGGCGGGCTGGACGTCGAAGGGCTCGGCATCGTCTACCTGGAGGCCTCGGCGACGGGACTCCCGGTGGTGGCGGGGGACTCGGGCGGTGCGCCGGACGCGGTCCTGGACGGGGAGACGGGCTGGGTGGTGCGCGGGGAGTCCGTGCCGGACGCGGCGGAGCGGATCGTGACGCTGCTGCGGGATCCCGCACTGCGGCGGCGGATGGGGGAGCGGGGGCGCGCCTGGATCGAGGAGCGCTGGCGCCGCGACCTGCTGGCGGACCGCCTGGCCTCGCTGCTCTGACACCGGCCCGGCCCCTCCCCGGCCCGGGGGTATGGCGGGACGTACCCGGGGCGAGGCCGGGTGCCGGGATGCCGGTGGGACCTCGGAGGCGCGGGGCCACGGCGGAGAGGCCGTGAGGTCCGCGCCGTCCCGCCCGGGCCGGAGACACCCCGGCGGGCGGCCCGGGGCGGGCCCGCCCCCCTGGCCGCCCGTCCCGGCAGAACCGGGCCGGGGGCTACTTCGTGTAGAGGGCCTCGATCTCGTGCGCGAAATCCTTCGCCACGACGGCCCGCTTCAGCTTCATGGACGGCGTGACGTGCCCGGATTCCTCGGTGAACTGGGCCGGCAGGATGCGGAACCTGCGGACCGACTCGGCCTTCGACACGGCCGCGTTGCCGTCGTCCACGGCCTTCTGGACGTCGGCCAGCAGCTCCGCGTCGTCCCGCAGCGTGGCGGCCGTCGTGCCGGCGGGCCTGCCGTGGTCCTCCAGCCAGCGCGGCAGGAAGTCCTCGTCCAGGGTGATGAGCGCGCCGACGAAGGGGCGGCCGTCACCGACGACCATGCACTCGCCGACCAGCGCGTGGGCCCGGATGCGGTCCTCGATGACGGCGGGGGCGACGTTCTTCCCGCCGGCCGTCACGATGATCTCCTTCTTGCGGCCCGTGATCGCGAGATAGCCGTCCTCGTCGAGGGTGCCGATGTCGCCGGTGTGGAACCAGCCGTCGGAGAGCGCCTCGCGGGTCGCGGCCTCGTTGTTCCAGTAGCCGGTGAAGACGTGCTCGCCGTGGAGCAGCACCTCGCCGTCGTCGGCGATCCGGACGACCGAGCCGGGCAGCGGCTGGCCGACCGTGCCGATCTTCTGCCGGTCCCAGGGGTTGAACGCCGTCGCGGCGCAGGACTCGGTGAGGCCGTAGCCCTCCAGGACCGTGAAGCCGATGCCGCGGTAGAAGTGGCCGAGCCGCTCGCCGAGCGGGGCGCCGCCGGAGATGGCGTGCCGCGCGCGGCCGCCGAGCACCGAACGGAGTTTGCCGTAGACGAGCTTGTCGAAGGCCTTGTGCTTGATCCGCACGCCCAGCGAGGGGCCGGAGGGGGTGTCCAGGGCGCGGCTGTAGGCGATGGCGGCGTCCGCGGCCTTGTCGAAGATCCCGCCCTTGCCGTCGGCCTGGGCCTTGGCGCGGGCGGAGTTGTAGACCTTCTCGAAGACGCGCGGCACGCCGAGCACCATCGTCGGCCGGAAGGAGGCGAGTTCGTCCGTGAGGTTCTTGATGTCGGCACAGTGGCCGAGGCGGATCGGCGCGAGGACGGCGGCGATCTCGACCAGCCGGCCGAAGACATGGGCGACCGGGAGGAAGAGCAGGACGGAGCACTCGCCGGTGCGGAACAGCGGGCGCAGCCGCTCCACGACGTTGCCCGCCTCGGCGAAGAAGTTGCGGTGCGTCAGCACGCAGCCCTTGGGGCGGCCGGTGGTGCCGGAGGTGTAGACGATGGTGGCGGGGGAGTCGGCGTCCGCCAGCGCGGCCCGCTCGTCGGCCTCCGCGTCGGTGATCCCGGCGCCCTGGTCGCGCAGCTGTCCCGCGGCGTCGCGCTCGATCTGCCAGACGTGCAGCAGCTCGGGCAGCCGGTCCCGTACGGAGTTGACGGCGCCGGCGTGCGCGTCGGTCTCGACGAGGCAGGCCACGGCACCGGAGTCGCTGAGGATCCAGGCGATCTGCTCGGGCGAGCTGGTCTCGTAGACGGGGACGCTGACGGCGCCCGCGCTCCAGATCGCGAAGTCCAGCAGGGTCCACTCGTAGCGGGTGCGGGACATCAGGGCGACGCGGTCGCCGGGGCGCACCCCGGCGGCGATGAGGCCCTTGGCGGTCTCGCGGACCTCGGCCAGGAAGTCCTTCGCGGTGACGTCCTCCCAGCGGCCGTCCCGCTTCCGCGCGAGGACGGCGACCTCGGGATGGAGCGCGGCGTTGCGGCGGATGAGATCCGTCAGGTTTCCGTCCGCGGGGACCTCGTACAGGGCCGGAAGGCTGAACTCGCGCAAGACTGCTGCTCCTCATAGGGCGCCGGTGCTGCCACGTCGTAACCGGCGTGCTGCCGCGGCCGCGGTCCCTGGTCGGGGGGGAAGGGGACGACGACCCGGACGTTACCCACCGGTATCGGCTCCCCGGTAGGGGGGCCGCCCAGATGTTTTACGCGTCACACATACCGGACCGCGGCACGGGGTTGCCGCCCGAAGCCTAGTCCAGTTCCCCCGCTGCCCGTGAGGAACCGCAGGTCGCGGCCGTCTCCCCGGTGCGGTACGGACGGCGTAGGGTCCACCGCATGCGAGTCCATGTGGTCAGTGACGTGCACGGGAACAGCGCGGACCTCGCCAGGGCGGGCGACGGTGCGGACGCCCTGGTCTGCCTCGGCGACCTTGTCCTGTTCCTGGACTACGCGGATCGTTCCAGAGGGATATTTCCGCGGCTTTTCGGCACGGAGAACGCCGAGCGCATCGTGGAACTCCGCACCGACCGGCGCTTCCGGGAGGCCCGCGAGTTCGGCGCCCGGCTGTGGGCCGGGCTGGTCGGCGGGGAGGAGGAGCGCCGCCGTGTCATCGAGTCCGCGGTGCGCGAGCAGTACGCCGAGCTGTTCGCCGCCTTTCCGCGGCCGACGTACGCCACCTACGGAAATGTCGACATCCCGGCCCTCTGGCCGGAGTACGCGGGCGCGCACGGGGTCAGCGTGCTCGACGGCGAGCGGACCGAGATCGGCGGCCTGGTCTTCGGCTTCGTCGGCGGCGGGCTGCCCAGCCCGATGCGCACCCCGTACGAGATCGACGAGGAGACCTACGCCGCGAAGGTCGCCGCCCTCGGCGAGGTGGACGTGCTCTGCTCGCACATCCCGCCGGAGATCCCCGAGCTCTGCTACGACACCGTGGCCCGCCGCTTCGAACGGGGCAGCCCGGCCCTGCTGGAGGCGATCCGCGCGACGCGGCCGCGCTACGCGCTGTTCGGGCATGTGCACCAGCCGCTGGTGCGCCGGATGCGCGTCGGCGCCACGGAATGCGTCAACGTCGGCCATTTCGCCGCGACCGGGACGCCGTGGGCGCTGGAGTGGTGACCGGCGGCGAACGGCGGCTCCCCGGGCGGGCCGAGAGCGGCCTCCGACCGGCGGGAGGGGCCCGCCGGGACCGGTACGGGCGCGCGGTAGCCTTCACCGGCAGGGGCGCAGGCCGGAGCCGACCGCAGTGAAGGAGCCACCGCGATGGCGGAACACACCAGCTCGAACATCATGATCGAGGCGGCACCGGGCGAGGTCATGTCGGTGATCTCCGACTTCGACCGCTACCCGGAGTGGACCGGGGAGGTCAAGGAGGCCGAGGTGCTGGCCAAGGACGACCGCGGCCGTGCCGAGCAGGTCCGGCTGGTGCTCGACGCCGGGGCGATCAAGGACGACCACACCCTCGCCTACACCTGGGCCGGCGAGAACGAGGTGAGCTGGACGCTGGTGAAGTCGCAGATGCTGCGCTCCCTCGACGGCACCTACCGGCTGACGCCGGTCGACGGGGGCGCCCGCACCGAGGTGACGTACCAGCTGACCGTCGACGTCAAGATCCCCATGCTCGGAATGATCAAGCGCAAGGCGGAGAAGGTCATCATCGACCGGGCTCTCGCCGGCCTGAAGAAGCGCGTCGAGAGCGGCGCGCAGGCCTGAGGTGGCGAGCACCCTCGTCCGCACGGTCCTGGTGACCGGCCCCGGAGGGGCGGGACGCACCACCGCCGCCGCGGCCTCCGCCCTCGCCGCGGCCCGGCGCGGGCAGCGCGTCCTGCTGCTGACCACCGGCCGGCCCGGCCCCCTGGACACGGTGCTCGGCCGCACGCTCCCGCCGCCCGCCGCGGCCACCCGCGCCCCGGAGCGCGGACCGGCGCCGCACGCCCCGGCGGGCGCCCCTGGACCGCGCCCGTCCCCGCCGCGCCCGGCCTCTGGGCCGCCCGGGTCGAGGGCGACGAACACCTCCGGGAACACCTCCTCGCCCTCCAGGAGCGCGGCGGGCCCGTGCTCGACCTGCTGGGCGCCGCGCCCCTCCACCCCGACGAGCTCGCCGTCCTGCCGGGCGCCGGGCGGCTCGCCGTCCTCCGCGCGCTCCGCGGGGTCCGCGACCTCCCGGGCGCGGCCACCGGGCCCGCCGCCGCTGCCCCCTCCTCCGCGTCCGCCACCGCGGCAGAACACCCGGCGGCGGAGGACGGGCTCCCGGACGCCTGGGATCTCGTGGTCGTCGATCTGCCGCCCGCCCAGGAGACATTGGCCGTCCTGGCGCTCCCCGAACAGCTGAGCTGGTACCTGGACCGCCTGCTGCCCCCGAGCCGGCAGGCCGCCCGCGCCCTGCGGCCGGTGCTCGCCCAGCTCGCCGGGGTGCCCATGCCCGCCCCCTGGCTCTACGGGGCCGCCGACCGGGCCCGGGCCGAACTCGCCGCCGCGCGCGAGGTGCTGAGCGCCCCGACGACCACGCTGCGGCTGGTGGCCGAGCCGGGCCCGGCAGCCGTGGACGCGCTCCGCCGCCTCCGCCCGGGACTCGCCCTGCACGGCCACCGCGTCGACGCGGTCATCGCCGGCAAGGTGCTGCCCACCGGCTCGGCCGACCCCTGGCTCGCGGCTCTCTCCGGCGAGCAGCAGACCGCCCTGAAAGCCCTGGACGAGGAGTGGGCGGACCCGGACACCGGCACGGCCCTGTACGAACTGCCGCACCTCGGCCGCGAACCGCGCGGTCCGGAGGACCTGGCCGTCCTGGCCGACGCGCTCGCACACCGGTCGGGCACCCCGGAGCGCCTTCCCGGGGCACCGGTGGCCCCGCACCCCGGGGCCGCGCACCGCGCCGTGCCGGCCCCGGGCGCCCCGGCCTGGACCGTGGAGGACCGGCGGGCCGGAGAGGGCGTGCTGGTCTGGCGCATCCCGCTGGCCGGAGCCGAGCGCGGCGACCTCGAACTGGTGCGGCGCGGGGACGAACTGATGGTCGCCGCGGGCCCGTTCCGCCGTATCGTCCCGCTGCCGTCGGCGCTGCGCCGCTGCACCGTGTCCGGGGCCGGGCTGTCCGGCGGCGAGCTGCGGGTCCGCTTCGTGCCCGAGCCCGGTCTGTGGCCCCGCACTCCCTGAGCCGGCGGCCGCCGGTCCGCCGCCGCGGCCGTGACGCCGGGGCCGTCACCGGGCTCCGGACCGGGCCGGGGCCGACGGCCACCGGCGGCGGTTCCGGTACCGTCGGAGGCGGGGGCGCCCGCCGAGGCGCCTGACCGCCGATCCCGCAGCAGGAGCCCGCAATGAGCGATCCCACCGAGCACCCGGCCACCGAGCCCGCCGGGACCCCGGCCACCGGGGCGGCCCCCGCCGCCGACGCCGACGCCTGGTCCACGGCCTGTGCCGAGGACCTCGCCGCCGAGAAGGCGCGCCGGCGCGCCCAGGAGGGCCGGCCGCCCGGCAGCGCCGCCGAGGAACTGCTCAAACTGGCCGACGCCGTCGCGGACAAGCTCTCCTCGCTCCAGCTCCCGGTCGCCGGCCTGGCCGCGCAGAGCGCCGTGCAGCAGCTGGTGAACCGCGCGAAGGCCGCCGTGGAGCCGGTCGTGGAGCGCAACCCGGACGTCTTCGACCACCTCGCCGCCGCCGGCTCCGAGCTGCTCGCCGCCTACCGCTCCGCCGTCGAGCGCCAGGAGGGCAACTGGACCCGGGGCACCGCGGACCCCGGGAGCCGGGAGGCGGACGGAAAGAGCGGAGAGGGACCGGAGGACCCGGGGGGTCCGTCCGGAAGCGGGCGCATCGACCTCGACTGACCACAGCTCCGGTACGGTTGGTCACGCAGCGGGGATCGACCGGACAACTGAGGGATACATGGGACTCACCATCGGCGTCGACATCGGCGGCACGAAGATCGCAGCTGGCGTGGTCGACGAAGAGGGCTCGATTCTCGAGACGTGCAAGGTCGCGACCCCACCGACCTCCGAGGGCGTCATCGACGCCATCGCGGAAGCGGTCCGCACGGTCAGCACCGGCCACGAGATCACGGCCGTCGGCATCGGCGCGGCCGGCTACGTCGACGACAAGCGGGCCACCGTACTCTTCGCCCCCAACATCAACTGGCGCCACGAGGCGCTCAAGGACAAGGTCGAGCAGCGGGTGGGGCTCCCGGTCGTCGTCGAGAACGACGCCAACGCCGCCGCCTGGGGCGAGTACAAGTTCGGCGCCGGCGCGGGCCACGACGACGTCATCTGCATCACGCTCGGCACCGGCCTCGGCGGCGGCGTCATCATCGGGAACAAGCTGCGCCGGGGCCGCTTCGGCGTCGCCGGCGAGTTCGGCCACGTCCGGGTCGTCCCGGACGGCCTGCTGTGCGGCTGCGGCAGCCAGGGCTGCTGGGAGCAGTACGCCTCCGGGCGGGCCCTCGTCCGCTACGCCCGCCAGCGCTCCGTGGCCACCCCCGAGAACGCCGGGATCCTGCTGTCGCTCGGCGACGGAACGCCCGAGGGCATCGAGGGCCGGCACGTCAGCCAGGCGGCGCGGCGGGGCGACCCGGTCGCCGTCGACTCGTTCCGCGAGCTCGCCCGCTGGGCGGGTGCGGGCCTGGCCGATCTGGCCTCGCTCTTCGACCCCTCGGCCTTCATCATCGGCGGCGGCGTCTCGGACGAGGGCGATCTGGTCCTGGACCCGATCCGCAAGTCGTTCCGGCGCTGGCTGGTCGGCAGCCAGTGGCGGCCGCACGCCCAGGTGCTCGCCGCGCAGCTCGGCGGCAAGGCCGGTCTGGTGGGCGCCGCCGACCTGGCGCGCCAGGGCTGACCGGCTGAGAGGACCGAGCGGGTGAGCGCGGCGGGGACGGACGGGACGGACACGGGCGCACAGGGCACACCGGGAGCCCCCGAGCCGGGCGCCCCCGAGCCGGCCGGGCCGGGGGACGGGGCGGAGCACGGCCCCCGCACCGGTGACACGGCCTCGGACGGTCCGGCCGCTCTCCCCGCCTCCCGCACGGAGGGGGACGGCTCCGCCGTGATCCGCGTGCTCAGCTACAACGTCCGCTCGCTGCGCGACGACCGGGAGGCGCTGGCCCGGGTCATCCGGGCCTGCGCCCCCGATCTCGTCCTGGTCCAGGAGGCGCCGCGGTTCTTCCGCTGGCGCAAGGCGGTGGCGCGGCTCGCCCGCGCCGCGGAGCTGGTGTACGTCACGGGCGGGGCCACCGCCACCGGCCCGCTGATCCTCTCCTCGCTCCGCGCCCGGGTGGAGCGCACCGAGGACATCCTGCTGCCGCTCACCCCGGGACTGCACCGGCGCGGTTTCGCCACCGCGGTCCTGCGGTTCGGGGGCGCGCGGCTGGTGGCGGCGAGCTGCCACCTCAGCCTGGCGGCGGCCGAGCGGGAGGCGCAGGCCGGGATGCTGCTGGACGTCCTGGACCGGCAGACGCGGGAGGCCGGGGCGGCGTACGCGGTCGTCGGCGGCGACCTCAACGACCGGCCGGGCGGGCGCGCGTTCCGCAGACTCACCGGCGGGCTGCGGGACGCCTGGGCCGAGGCCCCCTGGGGCGGCGAGTACACCTCGACCCCCGCCGATCCGCACCAGCGCATCGACGCGGTGCTGGCCACGGAGGGCGTGGAGATCCTGGGCTGCGGGGTGCCCCTGGACCTCGACGGCGTCAGCCACGCCGATCTCCGGGCCGCCACGGACCATCTCCCTGTTCTGGCCGCCCTCAGGATCCCCGCCGGACCCGGCGCCCGGCACCGCGGGTCGCTGGCGCGAGGCTGAACACGCCCCGCCGGTGCGGCGGTTGGCGCGGAGCGGCCCCGGAACTGGCGAAGACCCCCGTGCGACGGAGGTACCCACCTCGATCGCACGGAGGCCTTCGGAGAACACCGTAGGCCCGGAGGCCCGTTTTCGGAAGGCGCCCGTCCGCGGCGATTCCGATTCTCCGGCGGACCGGGCAGGGAGTCAGACGACGGCGCCCCGGCCCGGGTCGTCGTCCTCCTCGTCGTCCTCCCGCATCCGGGCGACGAGGGTCGCGAAGCCGCCCAGGAAGCCGCCGACCCCGAGGGTCGCGATCCACCAGGTGACCGGCTGCTGGGCCAGCACCGTGACGATCAGCAGCAGCGGTCCGCCGAGCACCGCGAGCCAGGCGAACTTGGTGGGGGTGTCGGCCTCCGGGAGCGGCGGCGGCTCGGGCGGTACGAAGTGGTCCTCGTCTCCGCCCTCTCCGCCTTCCGCGCCCCCCGCGTCCCCGGCGGGCTCACGCGGACTCCAGTCCCGGGGGCCCGCGCCGGCCGGGAAGATGACGCTCGACCCCAGCGGCCGGTCCGCCCCGGCCGCCGGCCCGGAGCCGGAGGAGGCCGGGGGCCCGGGCCGGCCGGTGGCACCGGAGGGGTCCGCGGAGCCGGAGCCCGCGGCCTCCGCCCCGGACGTCCCCGCCTCCCCGGGCGTATCCGGCGACTCCGTCCCCGCGGGCCCGGACTCCCGGCGTACGGGCTCCCGGCTCGCGCCGCCGCGCGCCGGCTTCCCCGGCTCGGGCTCCGCCCCGGCCGGGAACGGTTTGAGCGGTTTCTCCGTCTCCAGGAAGCCGGGCAGCGCGCCGGGACCGGGCGCCGGCTCCCGCGCGGGCGGGTCGTCCCCGGGGAACTCCGGTTCGTCGCCGTACCCGGCGACGATCGCCGCCCAGGCGGCCTCCTCGTCGAACGGTTCGGGGCCGTCCTCGTGCCCGGTGCCGGTACCGCGTTCAGCCACCGGTCGCCGTCCCTTCCCGCTGCGTGCCGTCCGCCACGAGCCGGCCGATGAAGTCGTGGGAGTCCTGGAAGATCCGCTCGGCGTCGTAGTCGAGCGTGGCCACGTGGTAGCTGCGCTCCAGCAGGGTCTCGGTGACGTCCGTGGACGAGACCCGGCTGAGGATGCGGGCGGAGTCGGCCGGGGAGACCACATGGTCCCGCGCGCTGTGCAGCAGCAGCAACGGCTGGGTGACCTGCGGCAGTTCGGCGTCGAGCAGCCGCAGGAAGCGGCGCAGGGAGTGCGCGGCGTGCAGCGGCACCCGGTCGTAGGCGGCCTCCTGGACGCCGCCCTTGGCGATGTCGCTCGCCAGGCCCTTGGTGGTGCGCACCAGATGGCGGGCGACGGGCAGCGCGTACGCCGACAGCCCGTGCACCCGGTTCACGGGGTTGACCACGACGATCCCGCTGATCTCGTCGCCGTGTTTGGCGGCCAGCCGCAGCGCGAGCGCGCCACCCATGGAGAGGCCGCAGACGAAGACCTGCCGGCACCGGGCGGTGAGGCCGCGCAGGCCCCGGTCGACCTCGGCGTACCAGTCCTGCCAGCCGGTGAGCTGCATGTCCTGCCAGCGGGTGCCGTGGCCGGGCAGCAGCGGCAGGGACACGGTGTATCCGCGCCCGGCGAGGAAGTCGGCCCAGGGGCGCATGGACTGCGGGGAACCGGTGAAGCCGTGGCAGAGCAGGACACCGATGTCCCCGCCCTCGTGGTGGAACGGTTCGGCTCCGGGGAGGACCTGCACCGGAGGTCTCCTGTTCGTCGTCGTTTCGCGAGGTCCGGCAGGGGCTGCCGGGTGATGCCGGGCCGGTGGGCACGGCCGGTTTTCACCGTACGCGACGGCGCCGGTACCGGGTAGGTCCGCCGACCGCCTCCGGGCGGAACGCCCGCGGCGGCAGGCTAGAGTCGTGCCGCACACACAGGAGGTCCTCGGTTGCTTTACGGCGCAATGAAGCTGTCCATCGGCGGGACGCTGAAACTCGCCTTCCGTCCCTGGGCGGAAGGGCTGGAGAACATCCCGGCGGAGGGCCCGGCGATCCTCGCCAGCAACCACCTCTCCTTCTCGGACTCCTTCTTCTTCCCCGCCATGGTGGACCGGAAGGTCACCTTCATCGCCAAGGCGGAGTACTTCACCTCTCCCGGGGTCAAGGGCAAGCTGACCGCCGCCTTCTTCAAGGGCGTCGGCCAGCTGCCGGTGGACCGCTCGGGCGGTCGCGCCGCCGGGGAAGCGGCGGTGCGCAGCGGCGTCGGGGTGATCGAGAGCGGCGAGCTGTTCGGGATCTACCCGGAGGGCACCCGCTCGCCGGACGGACGGCTCTACCGCGGCAAGCCCGGTGTCGCGCGGATCGCACTCGCCACCGGGGCGCCGGTGATCCCCGTCGCCATGATCGACACGGAGAAGATCCAGCCGCCGGGGAAGGTCATACCGAAGCTGATGCGCCCCGGCATGCGGATCGGCAGGCCGCTGGACTTCAGCCGCTACCACGGCATGGAGAGCGACCGGTTCATCCTCCGTTCGGTGACCGACGAGATCATGTACGAGATCATGAAACTGTCCGGCCAGGAGTACGTCGACGTCTACGCCAGCGTCGCCAAGCGGCAGCTCGCCGAGGCGGCGAAGCGGCGGAAGGACGAGGAGAAGGCGGCGGCCGGCGCGGAGAGCGCACGGCGGGCCGAGGGGAGCGCGGGGCCGGGGCGCCGGGGAGACCGGCGCACCGGGGATTCCGGGGCGTAATCCGTCCCGGGCGAGGGTTGGGGAGATGGCACCGAGTCTGCGGTCACGCGTACGGCCCGGCGGCGGGACGGCGGCCGGGGAGGACGCGGCCGGGGAGGGCCCTCCGGCGGGCGGAGCCGGCCCCGGATGTCCGTGGAGCAGCCGCTCTGGCGGGCGCTGACCGGCTACCGGGTGCTGACCATGGCCTACGCCATCGCCCTCTTCGGCTACGACCACGACGAGTACGCCCGCCCGCTCGGCGCCGCCGCCTATCTCGCCGTGCTGGCGGTGTGGACGCTGGCGACCGTCGGCCGGGTCTCCTCCGCCGAGCGCTGCACCCTGCGGTTCCTGGTCGCCGACCTGACCGTGGCGGTCGCCGGCATCCTGCTGACGCCCGTCGTCGACACCGCCGAGCGCATCGCCGCCGGCGGCCCCACCCTGCCGTCCATCTGGACGGCCGGCGCGGTACTGGGCTTCGCTCTCAAGGGCGGCTGGCGCTGGGCGGCGGTCGTCTCCGCGATCGTCGGCGTCGCCAATCTGATCGAGCGCGGCACGCCCGCCCGGGACACCGTGCACAACGTCCTGCTGGTCTGGATCGCCAGCGTCGCCATCGGCTACGTCGTGGAGGTGGCCCGGGCCAGTGAGCGCACCCTCGCCCGGGCCCTGGAGGTCGACGCCGCCACCCGCGAACGGGAGCGGCTGGCCCGCGACATCCACGACAGCGTGCTCCAAGTGCTCGCGATGGTGCAGCGGCGGGGCGCGGAGATCGGCGGCGAGGCGGCCGAGCTGGGGCGGATGGCCGGCGAACAGGAGGTGGCGCTGCGCACCCTGGTGGCCGGCGGCCTCGTCCCCGCGGCCCGGCGCTCCCCCGAGCAGGTCTCCCGGGGCGGCGGGGAGCCGCGCCCCGGGCCGGACGGCTCCCCGGCCGCGGCGGGCGGTGACGGCGCACCGGCGCCCGCCGGTCCGTCCGCCGGTGCGGCGGACGGGAGCCGTGATCTGCGGACCCTGCTCGCCGCCTGTGCGAACTCCCGTGTCTCCTTCGCCGAGCCGGGCGCGCCCGTCCTGCTGGAGACGCGCGCGGCGGAGGAACTGGCCGCCGCCGTGGGCGCCGCCCTGGACAATGTGGACCGCCACGCGGGCGCGGACGCGCGGGCGTGGATCCTGCTGGAGGACGAGCCGGACGAGGTGATCGTCACCGTCCGGGACGACGGCCCGGGCATCCCGGAGGGACGCCTCGCGGACGCGGAGCGGGAGGGGCGGCTCGGTGTCGCCCTCTCCATCCGGGGCCGCCTGCGCGAGCTGGGCGGCAGCGCCGAGCTGCTGTCCGTACCCGGGCAGGGCACGGAAGTCGAGTTGCGGATACCGCGGACAGCACGGGGGAGTGAGAGCCGATGACGACGGAACCGGCGCCGGTGAGGGTGATGGTGGTCGACGACCACCCGATGTGGCGGGACGCGGTCGCGCGCGACCTGGCGGCGGCCGGGCACACCGTGGTCGCCACCGCCGGGGACGGCCCGCAGGCGGTGCGGCGGGCCCGTGCCACGAGACCGGACGTCCTGGTCCTCGACCTCAACCTGCCCGGGCTGCCGGGGGTCGAGGTCTGCCGGCAGCTCGTCGGCTCGCAGCCGGGGCTGCGGGTGCTGGTGCTCTCCGCCAGCGGTGAGCACGCGGACGTGCTGGAGGCGGTGAAGTCGGGCGCCACCGGCTATCTGCTCAAGTCCGCGGGAGCCGGGGAACTGCTGGACGCGGTGGCCCGGACCGCGGCCGGTGACCCGGTCTTCACCCCGGGCCTGGCCGGGCTGGTGCTCGGCGAGTACCGGCGGCTGGCGTCCGAGCCGGAGCCGCCCTCCGCCGGCGCCCGGGACGCCCCCCGGCTGACGGACCGGGAGACCGAGGTCCTGCGGCTCGTCGCCAAGGGCCTCTCGTACAAGCAGATCGCCGAACGGCTGGTCATCTCGCACCGCACGGTGCAGAACCACGTCCAGAACACCCTGGGCAAACTCCAGCTCCACAACCGGGTGGAGCTTGTCCGCTACGCCATCGAGCGCGGCCTCGACGAGGCCTGACGCACCGTCGGTTCCGGCCGGCGGCCCCTCCGGCTCCCCGCCCGCCACTCCCGTCCATCACTCCATACGGGTGATCCCGGGGACCGGTCTCCCCGGGAAAGTGCGAAATCGACCGATTGCTCCCATCCCCTGTGATCTGGATCACTACTACCGTGAACGCGTAATGGCGCGACTACGGAGAATGATCACGAAGGGAAGATCCCATGCGGGTCGGAGTACTGACCGGTGGCGGTGACTGCCCCGGACTGAACGCCGTGATCCGGGGCGTCGTCCGCAAAGGCGTCCAGGAGTACGGGTACGAATTCGTCGGGTTCCGCGACGGCTGGCGGGGCCCTCTGGAGGCCGACACGGTTCCGCTCGACATCCCGGCGGTGCGCGGCATCCTGCCGCGCGGCGGGACCATCCTCGGCTCCTCGCGGACCAATCCGCTCAAGGCCGAGCACGGCATCCGCCGGATCAAGGAGAATCTGGCCAAGCTGGAGGTCGACGCGCTCATCGCCATCGGCGGGGAGGACACCCTCGGGGTCGCGGCCCAACTGGCCGACGACTACGGCGTCAACTGCGTCGGCGTGCCCAAGACCATCGACAACGATCTCTCCGCCACCGACTACACCTTCGGCTTCGACACGGCCGTCAACATCGCCACCGAGGCGATCGACCGGCTGCACACCACCGCGGAGTCCCACATGCGGGTACTGGTGGTCGAGGTGATGGGCCGTCACGCCGGCTGGATCGCGCTGCACTCCGGGCTCGCCGGCGGTGCCAACGTCATCCTCATCCCGGAGCAGCGCTTCGACCTGGAGAAGGTGTGCGCCTGGGTGGAGTCCCGGTTCAAGATCCGCTATGCCCCGATCGTGGTCGTCTCCGAGGGGGCCATGCCCCTCGACGGCGACATGGTCCTCAAGGACGGCTCGCAGGACGCCTTCGGCCACGTCCGGCTGTCGGGCGTCGGCGAGTGGCTGGCCAAGGAGATCGAGGCCCGCACCGGCCAGGAGGCGCGCACCACCGTCCTCGGCCACGTCCAGCGCGGCGGCACCCCCAGCGCGTACGACCGCTGGCTCGCCACCCGCTTCGGGCTGCACGCCATCGAGACCGTCCGGGACGGGGACTTCGGCAAGATGGTCGCCCTGCGCGGTACCGACATCGTGCGGGTGCCCATCCACGACGCGACGGCCAGGCTCAAGACCGTGAGCCCGGAACTGTACGCCGAGGCGGGCGTCTTCTTCGGCTGACGGACCGGGGGGCGCCGCCCGCCCGCACCACCCCGGTGCGGGACGGGGCCCCGCCCGGCCGGAGCGGCGGGCCGTCACCGCGGCCCGCCGTCCCGGCGCCTCCCGCCCCGGTTCCCTCCGGCGGGCAACGGCCCCTTCCCGGACGGCTTGTAGCATCAAAGGCGTTGTCATCAGCAGCTGTCTGCTCGTACCGGGAGAATCGTGGACATCCTCGCCTTCGGCGTCCAGAACGATGAGAAGCCGATGATCGAGCGGGCCTTCGCCGGCCGGCACACCGTCCGCTGTGTGGACGTCTTCCTCAACCGGGACACCGCCCCCATCGCCGCCGACCACGAGATCATCAGCGTCAGCGTCAACGCCCAGCTCGACGCCGCGGTGCTGCGCACCCTCGCCGCGGGCGGCACCCGGATGATCGCCCAGCGGGCCACCGGCTTCAACAACATCGATCTGGAGGTCGCCGCCGAGCTCGGCATGACGGTCGCCCGGGTCTCCCACTACTCCCCGTACTCCGTCGCCGAGTTCGCCTGGACCCTGGCCATGGCCGTCAACCGGCGCGTGGTCCGGGCCGCCACCCGCACCCGCGACTTCGACTTCCGCCTCGACGGGCTGATGGGCCGCGACCTGCACGGCCGCACCGCCGGGGTGATCGGCACCGGCAAGATCGGCGAATGCTTCGCGCGTATCGCCCACGGCTTCGGGATGAAGCTGCTCGGCTGGGACATCGCGGAGAACCCGGCCTGCACCGAGCTGGGCATGGAGTACCGCGAGGACCTGCCCGAGCTGCTCGCCGAGGCCGACCTCGTCAGCCTCCACGTACCGCTGCTGCCGGCGACCGAGCATCTGCTGGACCGGCACGGCCTGTCCGTCATGAAGGACGACGCGATCCTCGTCAACACCAGCCGCGGCGGGCTCGTCGACACCGGCGCGCTCATCGAGCAGCTGAAGGCGGGCCGCTTCACGGGCGTCGGGCTGGACGTCTACGAGGCCGAGGCCGGGCTCTTCTACCTGGACAAGTCGCTCGACGTGGTCACCGACGACACCCTGGCGCGGCTGATGACCTTCAGCAACGTCCTGGTCACCTCCCACCAGGCGTACTACACCCGCGACGCCACCGCCCAGATCGTCGAGACCACCGTCGGCAACATCGACGACTACCTGGCCGGCCGCACCAGCGAGAACGTCCTGGTCCCGGCGGCGGGCCGCGCGGCCGGCTGAGGGACCCTCCCGGCGGGCCTCCCGCTCCGCTCCCCGGCCCGGGTGTCACAGCTCGCTTCCCCGGCTCGTTCCCGTCCCGCGTGCCCCGTCCGGTTCCGTGGTTTTCACCCGCCCGTGGGATGGCGCTGCTCCGACCGGTTGACGCCGGTCCGGGCCGCCCGGCCCGTCCGGTGAAAACGGCGATGTATGCCCGTGCCAGCCATCCCACCGGGACACCTCGGGACCCCGCATGCGCCACCCCGGACGGCTCTCCACCCCGGCCGCCATCCCGTCCGCCGGGCGGGTGATTCCGCCGGGCGGCCCCGGCCCCGTCGCCCCGGGGCGTCCGCCGGGGTATCACGTCCTCAGGGCCGTGAACCGCACCGTCGTCCCCGGGACCGCGGCCGCCCGGGCGCTCCGGCGGCCCGGCTGACGAGGACCGCCGTACGGAACGGGCACCCCCGAGGAGAGGACCGGCATCGTGGACCGACGGGAACTGGTCCGGGTACTGCGCGAGGAGCGGGTGCCGGACGCCTTCTACGACATCCCCGGTGTGCGCGACATCCCGTCCCCCTCGGACGCGTACTTCTTCCTGCGGCCCGCCCCGGACGGCTGGGCCGTGGGACTCCGGCAGCGCTCCGGGGACCAGGACGTGCTCGCCTTCTCCTCGGAGGACGAGGCCTGCCGCGAACTGCTCGGCCGGCTCACCACCCTGCCGCCCCCGCCCCCGGAGGAGGGAACGAGGGCCGGCGAGCCCGCCCCGGAGCCGGATGCCGTCCGGCCGGACATCCAGGGCACCCAGGGCACCCTGGGCACCCCGGATGATCCGGACGGATCCGGCGGGCCCTGACCGCGCACGGCGGGGCGCACGGCACCTCGCCGAGCGCGCCCCGCCGCCGTGTCATCTCCGCAGCGGAAGCGTCATCACCAGCCGGGCGTCGCCGGGTCCGAAGTAGTTCTCGTGGTGGTCGAGCCGGGCGAAACCCAGTGACTCGTACAGTTCCACCGCGGCGGTGTTGGCGGGCTCGACGGTCAGCCGGACCTCGCCGACCCCCTCCGCGCGCAGCCGGCGCAGGGCCTCCGCCATCAGCTGCCGCCCGAAGCCACGGCCCCGTGACCCGCTGTCGATCCCGAGGCCGAGGATCCAGCTGCGGCTCTTGTCGGACTGGGTGCCGACGAGGACGTAGCCCACGAGGGAGTCCCCGTCGTCCAGGACCAGGAGCTGGTCCCCGTGCAGGTCGTAGAGCTGGCGCAGCACGAAGTAGGGGTAGGCGTGCTCGGCGAAGACCTCCTCGTCGAGCCGGGAGAGGGGCGGCAGGTCCTCCTCGGTGATCGTTCTCACCCATGGCGGCCGGCTCTCCGGGGCCAGGGACACGGCCGAGACGGCGGACAGCGGTAATCGATCTCCGGAAAGAGCAGTCATGCGCCACTTCCTGGTGAAAGGGTCTGGGACCACGCGTCATCACCTGTACAGGTGGAACGCGGTGGGACGGCGTGCGCCTTCCGGCGGGGTGGCCGACGGCCGGCGGTCAGACCAGGATTCCCGGCCCGAACAGGACGTTCAAGGTTGGAACGGGCCAGACGCCGCATTGCGCCGACGCGCCCCCCGTGCTCCGGCCGGGCCTGTTCCGTGCTTCCGCGAACCCCCTATGGCTTGTTCAAAGCTGAGACCGGGCGGGGGTTTCTCGCTACGCTTGGACGATGGTTCTGAGAACGTTTGATCCCGGGCCCGGGAAATCGCAAGAGCTCAATGGTGAGACCGACTGGAACGCGTTCGATTCCGACGCGTACGTCGAGCACAACTACCGCCATCTGCGCTCCGACGACGAGCAGATCATCCGCATCGTCCGGGATCACTTCCGGGACCATTTCCGGCTCCACCCGGCGGCCGCTCCCGTGCCGGGGATCGACGTCGGGTCGGGCGCCAATCTGTACCCCGCGCTCACTCTGCTCCCCTGGTGCTCTGAGGTCACGCTCTTCGAGCGGGCCCGGACCAACGTGCAGTGGCTGGAGCGCCAGGTGCCCGGCTACGAGGCCAACTGGGACGCCTTCTGGGGGGTCCTGCGCGAGGTGGAGCCGTACGCCGGGATCGAGGACCCCCGGGCGAGGCTGCGGCTGGCCGCCCGCCCCAAGCAGGGCAATCTGTTCGATCTCCCCGAACGGCGCTGGGGGATCGGCACCATGTTCTTCGTGGCCGAGTCGATGACGACCTCCCACGAGGAGTTCCGGGTGGGCGTACGGCGCTTCGCGGAGTGCCTGCGTCCGGGAGCGCCCTTCGCCGCCGCCTTCATGGAGGGCTCCACGGGCTACTCGGTCGGCGGGGAATCCTTCCCGGCCTGCAGTGTGGAGGAGGAGCAGGTACGGGAGGGCCTTGCTCCCTATTCCGAAAGCGAAATGCACATCACGCGCATCGGCATTCCTGGCGAACGTCCACTCCGTCAGGGATATGAGGGCATGATCGTGGCCTGCGGCCGACGCCGTTCCGTTCAATCGCGGTAACGCGCACACCATTGAAGGGTGGCCCGCTTTCCGGTCGGCGGTCCGGGGCGGGCCCGGGGTGAGGGGTATGGGGATGCAGATCAAGCCGCGCCAGCAATTGCTGGACATCTGGCGGGCCATTGCACGCTATTCGTTCGCGGACGGGGAATGGGACTGGGGGGATGCGGGCGGGCTCAGCAGTGTCGCGGACGCCGAACGCCTGCTCTGCCTCATGTACCCGGCCACCGAGTTCCCCGCGTTCCGCCTGGACGATCCGGACACCACGGACCGTGACGTCCGGGAGGTGCTCAGCGGCGCGGGCACCCGTCTGGAGCTCCCGGCCAAGCTTCTTTCGGTTGTCGCCGAATTCATGAACACCCACACCACGGACGACAAGAGACCGAGTTTCGCCGGGGGCCACTACTTCAACGCCCGGGATTCCGAAGCCGAACTTACCCCGGAACAGCGGCAGTTGGGGGTCGTCGACTCCTTCTCCCTGTCGATCACGCTCTCCCTGGCCACCCTCGGCTTTCTCAAGGTCTATCTGAGCAAGCCCCGCCGCGCCGAAGTCCAGGCGATGGCCGACGAACTCAGGACCGCCACCGAGGCCCGCCTCACCGCCGCCATGGTGAGCCTGCTCCGCTCCTTCACCGTCAACGTCTTCGACGCCGAGGCCCCCCAGGGCCGCACCCTCTGCCGGCTCCTCGGCCAGGGCCGGGTCTCCGAGCGGATCGCCGCCCAGCAGTTCCAGCGGCGCTTCAAGTCCCTGCGCGCCACCATCCGGGACAGCATCTCCCTCGGCGTCGACGTCGCCGACGGCCTCGGCGACGACAACCAGCTCTTCGAGTGCGGCTGGGCCTGGAGCCTGGTGAAGGACGCCCCGCCGGTGAAGACCGAGAGCGAGATCGGCCCGCAGCCCGACGGCATCGCCAAGCCCACCCCGTACCTCTACTTCACCGTCGTCGCCCTCGACGGCATCCAGGACCTCTTCTCCGAGCGCACCCTCACCCTCGGCCTGCTCAACGTCGAACAGCAGCGCCTCGCCGAGGCCCTGCGGCTCCGGTGGGAGATCACCCAGCAGTACTGGTCGCGCATCGCCCGGTTCGGGGAGGCCGGCTGGCCGCTGGAGGACATCCCCTGGCGCACCACCGGCCAGCGGCAGGAGTCGGAGTACTTCTCGCTCTCCGTCGCCGCCATCCTCGTCCACGACCTGGTGCGCCGCCGCGCCACCGACGACGACCTCACCCGCACCGTCGACGTCATGGAACGGCTCGCCGAACGCGGCCGCATCACCAGCCGCATGAAGGTCGGTGACCCGGCCATCGAGCTGCACGCCCCCGGTGTGGCCATGCCCCTCCAGGGCGGCGAGGCGCTCGGCCCGCCCATGCAGTGGTCGATGCCGGACTTCTCCGCCCAACTGCTCAAGCGGACCATCCAGCTGTGCTCCCTGTCCCGCAGCATCTCCTCCCACGACCGGCTGCTGCGGCTGGCCGAGCGGATCTTCGATCACCTCTGGCAGCGCCGCAACCGGAGCGGGGAGAGCGCGGGCCTCTGGGACAACATCCACGCCGTCTACCCGGACGCACCGGCCCGCGGCTGGTCGCTGTCCTGGAGCATCACCGAGCGCGTCACCGAGTGCATGGTCGCGGCGCGCCAGCTCTACACCCAGCCGCCGATCCGCAGCGGCACGCTCATCGGCATCGCCCGCGACCTCCTCAGCGAGGCCACCCACCTCCTCGGCAACGAGCAGCTCGAACCCACCTCCACGGCCGACGGATCGCGCGGGATGGCGCTCAAGGGCATCGAGGTCAAGCTCGCGCGGGCCCGCGAGATCCTGGAGGAACAGCCGGGCACCTCCTGCGCGCTCAGCACGGAGGTCCTCGGCGAACTCGACACCCTGGCCCTGGCCCGGCAGACGGCCTCCCGGGGAGTGTGACGGTGATCGTCTTCGCGGCCTCCGACAAGGGAGGCACCGGCCGCTCCGTCACCAGTGCGAACCTGGCCTACCGCCGCGCGCTCACCGGGGACGACGTCTGCTATCTCGACTTCGACTTCGGCTCCCCCACGGCCGCCGCCGTCTTCGACATGCCCGGCGCGCTGCGCGGCGTTGAGGGGGGAGGACTCCACTCCTACCTCCAGGGCCGCACCACCGAGCCGGTGCGGACCGACGTCTGGGCCGAGACCGAGCACGAGGTGCTGCGCCACCGCCCGGCCGGCTCCGGGAATCTCGTCCTGCTGCCCGGCGACCGCAGCGGCGGCGAGTTCACCGTCGGCCCGGACACGCTGCGCCGCTGCGTCGATCTCCTCCTCCGGCTGAACGGCGAGTTCGACCTCGTCGTGGTCGACCTGAGCGCCGGCCGCAGCTACGCCGTGGACCTCGCCCTGGAGGCCACCTCGCGGCGCGAGATGCGCTCGGTCCCGGCCCGCTGGCTCGTCTACCACCGCTGGACCCGCCAGCATGTGATCGCCGCCGCCGGGCTGGTCTTCGGCGAGCGGGGCATCGTCGCCGGCGGCGTCACCCGCGGGCACGACAAGGCGCTGCTGACCGGCGCCATCCGCTTCGTCCGGGCCGCGGTGCCCGACCCCGAGTCGCCGCTGTGGTCCCAGGTGCCGCCCGCCCAGTCCGCCTGGATGCGCAAGTGCGACCAGGACCTCGACGTGCTCGCCGCGGACCTCGACATCGGCTACACCCGGCTGCTCGGCTCCGTACCGCTGGAACCCGTCCTGCAGTGGCGTGAGCAGCTCATCACCGACGAGGACGTCCTCGCCAGCCGGATCGCCAACATGGAGACCCTGCAGGCCCTCGAAGAGCTCTCCCGGAAGCTCACCGACGACGAGTCGTGGGGGCAGCCGTGACGGACGCGGTCTTCCGGGAGACGACGGCCGACCCCCGCACCCAGTCCATACCGCTCTCCCACATCTCGCTGGAGATCGGCCACTTGTACATGGAGGACTTCGAGGCGGGCCCCGAACGGCTGCGCGAGCACTTCGCACGGGTGCGGCCCTGGGTGGACGCGGTCCTCGCCTCGGCCGTGAACGGGAAGGGGGCGCGGCCCCGGGTCAGCACCTGCTTCCTCGTCGACGACTACTTCAGCCGGTTCTCCTCGCCCGCCGAGCTCGTCCCCCTCCTGCTGACCGAGGCCGAGCGCTGCGGGCTGACCATCGACTACCTGGCCCGGGAATCCGCCTGCGACGTGGCCGACGGCGTGCGGCTCGCGGAAGCCGTCGAGCACCGGCTCGTCGAGTCGCCGCCGCCCGGCAGCGACGGCTCCCGCCCGCCGGTGAAGGAGATCGGCTGGCTCGCCAACGGCGAGCGCACCCCCGGCGTGGAGCGGCTGGAGGCCATGGCCAACGACCTTCCGCCGTCCTGGCGGCCACCGGCCGAGACCGCCGCCCACCGCCACTCCGTCTTCATGGACGTCGAACTCTGGGACGACCGCGACGGCCGCCGCACCTGGTCCTGCCCGTTCCTCGCGGCCGTCTGGCAGCTGGCCCGGCTCGGGCTCCTCCGCCACCGCGGCGAGCCGGTGCTCCGGCCCCGGCCCAGTCCCGAGGGCGGCTTCCCCCGGGACTGGGCCGACCTGGCACCCCTGACCCGGCTCAACCCCGCGGCCCAGCCGTTCGCCGCCTACCGCACCTGTTCCGTGCTGCCCTCCCGTTTCCTGCCGGTCGAGCACGCCGTCCGTGTCATTCTCGGCCAGGTGGAGGTGGACCCCGGGGCGCTCCGCCAGGTCGCCGAGCGCTCCGCCGGCGAGCGGATCGCGCTCCCGGACGCCGTCGCCGACCGCGTCACCCACGTCTTCTGCGCGGAGGCCTGAGATGCGGGCGCCCGGCGACACCGCGGAGACCGTGCTGGCCTGTGGCGAGGTCCGCACCTGCCTGCTCCAGACCTCCGCGTCGCTGCCCGCGGCGGCCGCGGGCGAACTGCTCCGGATCCGCGCGGACGAGCGGGTGCGGATCTCCGAGCGCCCCAATCTGCACGCGGTCTCCCCGGACGTCCTCACCGGTGTGGACTGCCGGCTGCCCGCGGCCACCGGCGCCAAGGTGCGCGCCGTCGGGACGGTCGCCGCCCGCGCCGTGCTCGTCGAGGGCCGGGTGCTGCAGACGACCGCGCAGTTCCGCTCCCCGGGCCGCGGCCCCGACCTGCGCCGCCCCTGGGGCCACTACCTCGTCCGGCCCGGGGTGCTGGAGCCCCTGGGCCGGCTGCCCGGACGGGCCGTCGCCGACGGCGTCCTGGCCGACCGCCGGCAGCCCGGCGAGCTCGATCTGGGGGCGATCGCCGAACGGCTCCTCGGCGAACTGCTGCGGCACCCGCTGCTCGACCAGCGGCCCCCTTTCAAGTCCCGGCGCACCCGGCTGCGCTGGGCCGCGTTACGGGCCACGGACGGCGCCGGCCCGTCGATCGAACGCTTCACCCTCGCCGAGGACGGGCTGCGCACCGTGGAGCTGCGGCTGCCGGAGCACACCGAACCGGCCGCCTGCGCGGGGCTCTGCGAGGACCTCGCCCTGCACGACTGGCTGCTCACGACCCTCGTACGGATGGTCGAGCGCAGCCGGCTGGGATCAGCGGACGGGCACGACGCCGTGATGGCGCTCCGCCCGGCCGTGGACCATCTGCTGCACCTGTGGATGCCGAGAGCACGAGTGGACACGACCCTGGGCCCGCTGTGGGAGGTGCTCGAGCGGAAGCCCGGATTCACCCGGCAGTGGCAGACGCTGGTCCAGCGCATCAGGGACCAGCTCGCCCTGCAGGCCATTCCGTTGCTGCGCGAAGCCCTGACGGCACGCTGACGGGGGTGCGGGCACGCACGGACCCGACCGGGGGAGTAGGACGACAGATGCACGCATCGACGAGAACACCGGGGGCACCGGCCGCCCTGGGCCCGCCGCAGCAGGCCGGCATTCCGCCGTTCCTGCTGAAAACCGTGATCACCGCGTTGATCGGCGGTTTCACCTACGCACTCACCAACGCCGTCGACCAGCCCGAGGTCTGGAAGCTGACGGTCTCCGTCTTCGTCGCCGGCGCGGCCATGATCGTGCAGTACATGGTCGACTTCGAGCGCCGGCTCGGTGCCGTGGAGCACAGCCTCACCCGTCACAACACCGAGATGAAGGAGCTGGTCGCCGAGGGATTCGCCAAAATCAACCACGCCACCGAGCTGTTCGGCCTGGTCGAGGGCTCGGCCCTGCGGGCCGACGGGGTGACCCGGCTGGTGCGCAACGCCACGATGGTCGGTTCCGAGGGGCCCGAGATCATGAAGGCGTTCGCCCAGGCCGAGGTCACCCGCCTCGGCACCCTGATGGCCAACCTCCACCAGAAGCACGCCGACTACGACGGGGAGGACCACGACTGGATCGTGACCCTCACCCAGTGCGCCTCCCACACCATCGACGCCACCAGCACCTCCGTGGACCACGACTTCTGGCCCACCGAGCTGGGACAGCGCTATCTGCGGGCCCAGCGCGACGCCATCCACGAGCACGGGGTGAGCATCCGCCGGCTGTTCATCGTCAACACACCGCAGGAGATCGACGAGGAACTGCTGCAGCTGGTGGAGCACCAGAAGGGTCTGGGCATCGAGGTGCGCGTCCTCGCGCTGTCCGAGCTGCCGCCGACCGCCGGAATCGACACCACGAACGACTTCATCGTCTTCGACCACTCCCTGTCCTACGAGGTTGAGCCCGACCTGCGCGGGATGAACGCCAAGACCACCCTGGACCTGCGCGATGACCGGGTGGCCCGGCGTGTCAAGCGCTTCGAGGAGCTGTGGAAGGCCGGGGAGGAGGAACCGGAGCCGGACGAGTAGCCGGCCCCCGCCGGCCCGCCGGCGGCGCACTCCGCACACTCCGCTCCTCCGGGCCGCCGCGCCCGCCGCCGCGCCCGCCGTCGCGTACGCCGCTCGTCGCGGCCGCGGCGGTCCGGGCGCGGGGCGCCGGGTACGGGGTACGCGGGGTGCCGCTCGCCGGCGGACGGGACGCGGGGACACCGGGGTCCGAGGAGACCCGGGGTCGCTCCGCCACCGCCGCCCCGGGGCCGTCTACACGCGCACGGCCGCCAGAAGGCCGGCGGCGAGGGACGTCCCGTTGAGCGTCAGCACCGACTCCGGGTGGAACTGCACCCCCGCGAAGCCGGGACCGCGCAGCGCGTGGACGTCGCCGGTGGCCGGGTCGCGGCTCAGCTCCACGCCGTGCAGGGCCAGTTCCCGTTCCGCCGCCTCCTCGCAGCGTGCGGTGAAGGTGTTGTAGAAGCCGACGGTCTCCCGGCGGCCGAAGAAGTCGATCCGCTCCTGCGCGCCCTGGTACGGCACGTCCTTCCGGGCGATCTCCAGTCCCAGTTCGGCGGCGAGCAGTTCGTGCCCGAGGCAGACGCCCAGCAGCCCGTGCCGGTGGTCCCGCACCAGATCGGCGGCCAGGGCGCGCAGAAAGCGCATCTTGGGATCGCCGGTGTCGGCCGGGTTCCCGGGACCGGGGCCGAGGACGACGGGGCCGCGGTGGGAGAGCGCCGTCTCGCGCAGCCCCGGCTCGTCGTAGCGCCGTACGGTCACCGCGAGACCGGTGGAGCGCAGCAGGTGCGCCAGCATGGCGGTGAAGGTGTCCTCGCCGTCGACGACCAGGGCGTGGAGGCCGGCGAGGGCGGGGCCGTGCGGGGCGGCGGAGTCCGCCGGTTCCTCCGCGGTCCGCATCCGCAGCCAGAAAGGCGCCAGCCCGGCGCGGCGGGCGTCGAGCGCCGCCCGCACCCGCGGATCGTCCGCGAGCCGCGGCGGCGCGGCCGCGCCCGGGCGGTCCGGCGCGGGGAGCACACCCAGCGCGGCGAGGACACCGGCCGCCTTGGCGTGCGTCTCGGCGACCTCGCTCCGCGGGTCGGAGTGGCGGACGAGGGTGGCGCCGACCGGCACCCGCAGCCGGCCGTCGGGCGCGATGTCGGCGGTCCGGATGAGAATGGGGGAGTCAAGGGTCTGCGCGCCGCCCGCGTCCCGTCCGATGAGCGCGAGCGCGCCCGCGTAGTAGCCGCGTCCGCGGCCGTCCGGGTCGTGCGGGCTCACGGGTTCGTGCCGCTCGATGACGCGGCAGGCGTTCTGCACCGGCGAGCCGGTGACCGTCGCCGCGAACATGGTCTCCCGCAGCACGTCCCGCACGTCCAGCGAACTGCGGCCGCGCAACTCGTACTCGGTGTGCGCGAGATGCGCCATCTCCTTGAGCCGCGGCCCGATGACGGCGCCGCCCCGGTCGCCGACGGTGCACATCATCTTCAGCTCCTCGTCCACGACCATGGACAGCTCCTCCACCTCCTTGCGGTCGTGCAGGAAGCGCAGCAGGCCCTCGGCGTCCGGCCCGCCGGGCGGGTAGCGGTAGGTGCCGCTGATGGGGTTCATCACGACCGTTCCGCCGGACATCCGCACATGCGCCTCCGGGCTCGCCCCGACGAGGGTGCGCTCGCCGGTGTGCACGGCGTACGTCCAGTAGGCCCCGCGCTCCCCGGTGAGCAGCCGACGGAAGAGGGCGAGCGCGTCGGCGGGGCCGTAGCCGGGGATCTCGCCGCGGAAGGTGCGGCGGATGACGAAGTTGGCGCCCTCGCCGCGGCCGATCTCGTCCCGGACGACGCGCTCCACGATCTCCGCGTAGGCGTCGTCGGTCACGTCGAAGGACCCGTTCCCGACCCGTACGGGATGGCGGGGCAGGGCGTCCAGGAGTGCGGGGAGCGGCAGTTCGAGGGTTCGCTCGGGGCGGAGGACGGCCAGTGGTGTCCCGTCGTCCCGCACGTCGAAGCCGCGTTCGCGGATCTGCCGGAACGGGATGAGGGCGAGCGCGTCGGTGACGGGCCGTCCGTCCGCGGCCGGCCCTTCGCCGAGCGGGATGTCGGCCAGCCGTTCGACGTGCTCGACGGGGCCGGTGAGGACCTCCACCACGTCCTGGTCCCGTCCGGGCGCGTTGCGGCGCAGCAGCGCGAACGGCGGGCAGTCCGGGCTCAGCAGCCGGGCCACGACGGCGGCGGGGGACTCCAGGAAATCGGCGGACCCCGGAGCGCCGGGGAGGGACGGGAGGTGGGACCGGGGAGGCGGGGACGCGGGCGGTGCCGGGTGATCGTTCCATGACGGGCGGTTCCTTCCGGATCTGCGGAGGGACGGCCGTCCGTCGAACGCCGAAGGCCGCCCCGGGAGGCGGCCTTCGCGTGAGAGGTTCAGTGGGTACGCGCGAGGAGGTGGGCCGCCGTCTCAGCGGGCCACCACCAGTTCTGGTTCAGAGGCGCGAACATGGCCGCCACCCTACCCGAACGTGCCCCGGCCGCACCGCTCCGTTCCCGCCACGGGAGCGCGGCCCGGCGGGTGTGCGGGCCCGCACTTCCGACCGTGCCATGCGCTGCACCGCAGTGGCCGCGGCGGTCATGCCGGTCGCGGAGCAGCCGGCGGCGCCGGGGCCGGGATCACCCGCCTGACATCGGGTGATCCCGGACGCTCGACGCAGACCCGGTGCCGTGGGGGCGCCGGGCCGCTGTGCTACTCGAAGGGGATGGTCAGGACCGATCCGGTGCCGACCTGGAGCGTGGCCGGGGCCTTGCCGATGGCGCCCCAGACCTCGGCGCGGACGGTCCCTCCCCGGAGGTCGCCCAGGGTGCCGGAGGAGGAGAGCAGTCCGGTGCGGGCGGGGGTGTAGTCCTCGTAGCCGGGGAGGGGTCGGTGGCGAAGTAGCGGTACGTCTCGACGCGGTCGAAGGAACCGTCGCCGGTCAGGTCGTAGGAGATCCGGACCTGCTGGCCGAGGCCGACGTGAATGCCGGCGTCCACCTTGAGGCGGAAGTCGGTGGAGGCGCCGCCCTTCACGGTGCCGTTGACGTTCCGCACCTCGTACACCAGGGGGCGGTGCGGGACGCCGTCGTAGTTGCCCCCCTCGGCGGAGGGGATGGTGTCGGTCGCCGGGGACGTGGCCGCGGTGGTGCCGAGGGTTCCGCCCGGACGCAGATGGAAGGTGTCACCGGTCACCGGCGAGGGGACGGGTCGGTGGGGGTGGGCTCGGGATCGGTGGGTGTGGGGTCCGGGTCGCCGGGAAGCGGGGTGCCGGTTCCGTTGCCGGAGGCGGAGGAGTGGGCGGGGACGTTGAGCACGGCGCCGTCGGAGAAGGTGACCGTCCGGGCGGTGCCGGTGTCGTTGCGGGCGGCGTAGGTGCGGTTGCCGCCCTTGGCGAACACGGCGGCGGTGGGGCTGTCGGCGGTGACCGAGGTGTCGGGTGCCCCGATCGCGTCCAGGGTGCTGATCCAGTGGTAGGTGTGGGCCTTGGTCTCGCCCTCCTCCGGGGTGTAGGCGCCGCCGGTGGCGTCCCAGGCGGCCTTGGCCTTCTCCGGGTCGGCCAGGGCCTGGAACTCCCACAGCAGGTCGCGCCACTCCGCGGCCGGGCCGCCGTTCTCCCGCTCCATCTCGGCGATGCTGCGCCGGATGGCGTCCTTCTCACGGGCCAGGTGGAGTGAACCACCCGTCACGGGAAGGACGTTGATGCCGTGGATCTCCTCGGGGTTGGCGGTCCACCAGGTGGCGTAGGCGGCCCCGCTGCTCCACACCATGCCGACGGCGTCGTGGGTGTAGTCGCCGGGGTAGACCTCCTCGTCGGCGTCGAACCAGTACTGGGCGATGGCCTCGGACTCGGTGGTGAGGAGATGGACGCCGAGGTCGCGCAGCGCGGTGTTACCGGTCGCCGAGCCCCACAGGACGAGTCCGGCGCTGAGGTTGACGGACTCGGAGGACGACTCCTGGTTGTTGCCGGCCGCGAAGGACGCGTGCCCGGCGGCCCAGCTGTGCCCAGCGTAGACGTCGAAGCCGCGCAGGAAGGGGAACATGGCGTCGGTCCGGCTGGGGTTGGCGGTGTCCCGCACCAGCAGGTCGACCATGCCGCCCCAGGCGGAGTCCGCGGCCCACCCGGGGTCGTGCTGGGCGACGACGGCGGCCGCCAGCACGTAGTAGCCGTAGTGGAAGTGGTGGTCGTTGAGTTCCTTGTCGCTGCCGTAGGAGGCGGGGTAGCCGGTGAGGGTGCGCCACTGGGCGTCGTAGGAGAACTCGGCCTCCCCGCCGGCGGTGAACCACGCCTCCAGCCGCCCCTTGATCAGCTCCAGCAGCTTGTCCCGGGCGGCCGTCTCCCCCAGCTGCTCCGCGATGGGGACGAGCTGGGCGAGTTTGCCCAGGGCCTTGCCGGTCCAGTACGTGTCACGGGCGCCGCTGAACGGATCGCCCGCGTTCACCGCCTCGTTCAGGTACGCCTTGAGCCGGGCGGTGTCGGGCCCGGAGGTCTTCGGCAGACCGGGCAGGACGCCGGTCACCTTCTGCTCGGTGGTGAAGCTCCTGCCCTCGCGCACCTTCATCGTGCCGCGCGGCGAGACATAGGTGTACGGCGTGAGCGGGTCGGTGGCGTGCAGCCACTGGTGGCGGTAGAGGGCCTGGAGGGTGCCGGTCTCCGTGCCTTCCTTGGCGGTGGTCGTGAGGGTGTAGCCGGCGCGCACCGTGCCGGCCTTCTCGTCGTAGTCCCAGGTCGCCTTGGAGCCGGTGACGAAGCTGAAGGCGTAGGCGCGGTAGTCCGCCAGGGCGTCGGTGCGGGGCAGGACGGCCAGCGAGAAGTAGTCCTTGGAGCCCAGGCCGGCCCGGATGTCGTTCCCCGAGACCGTCCAGTCGCTGCCGGTGGGCGCGAAGAGGGCGTAGTGGTGGCCGGCGACGGTCACGCCGAGCACGTTGCCGTCGTCGGCGAAGACCTCGGGCGCGCTCGCGGTGGTGATCCGCGCGGCGCCGCCGCTGCCCTGGGCGTAGACGAAGGGCATGCCGTGGCCGATGGTGGCGCGGAACGTCCGGGAGCCGTCGGACCACTGGGGGGTGACGGTCCAGTCGCTCCAGTCGTGGGCCCTGGCGTCGGGGGAGTTGAGCCCTTCGAGGCCGACGGTGAGGTCCCGCTGGTGCGGGAACTCGTACTGGCGGCCGTCGCCGACGATCGCCGAGGCGGTGGGGTAACCGACCTCCAGCCCGCCGGAGACCGCCTTGTAGGTGAGGGGGTGGCCGTACATGTTCTCGGAGTACGGATTGTCCGCGAAGCGCTGGAAGGCCAGGGAGGACCACCAGTCGTTGGTCGGCACGGGCCGGTCCGCGGCGGCGGCCGTGACCTTGGGGGTGACGGGGGCGCCGCTGTTGTTCTGCGGCCCCTCCGCGCCGGCGGGCCGGGTGTCGCTGTAACTGCCCCGGCCGACGGGGACGGTGGCGGCGGAGGCGCTGCCCGCCCCGGCCGCGACGAGGCCCGTCGTGGTTAAGGCGGCGGCCGTGGTGACGGCCAGGATTCTGCGAAGACGCATGGACTCTCCTTTTTGAGAGCGCTCTCAAAGAATGCCGTCAACGTAGAGAGCTGTCGGTACACCGTCAATACTTGAAGCAGTGCGGGATACCGGGGTGTGCAGGCCGGCCGCCCGGACCGTGCGGTGACCGCCTCCTCGCGTTGCGAAGTCACCGCAGGCCGGTGCGGGCACGGCCGGCCGCGGTCACGGCCGGCGGGCCGGCGGAAGGGGCGGCCGGGAACGGACGGCGTCCTTCGGCTTCTGGAGTCTCGGCGGGCGGCGGCCGGGCCTCCGCTCTCACAAACCGGCGCGAACGCCCGCGGCGGGAGGAGGCGGATTCCGTCTCAGATTCCGGGCGCGGGGCCGGCGGCGGGGCCGGGCGTCGTAGGGTTGACGCCGTGACCGTGAACGCTGAATCCACCGCCGGTGTCAACACCTGGCGAGACCTGCCCGCGGCGCAGCAGCCCGAGTGGCCCGACTCCGAGGCTCTGCGCGATGTGATCGCGGACCTCGAGTCCTATCCTCCGCTCGTCTTCGCCGGCGAGTGCGACCAGCTGCGGGCCCAGCTGGGTGCCGTCGCCAGGGGTGAGGCGTTCCTGCTCCAGGGCGGTGACTGCGCCGAGGCGTTCGACGCCGTGGGCGCGGACCAGATCCGCAACAAGCTGAAGACGCTCCTCCAGATGGGGGCCGTGCTCACTTACGCCGGCTCCGTGCCGGTCGTCAAGGTGGGCCGGATCGCCGGCCAGTACAGCAAGCCGCGGTCCAAGTCGACCGAGACCCGGGACGGCGTGACCCTGCCCACGTACCGGGGCGACTCCGTCAACGGCTTCGAGTTCACCGAGAAGGCCCGCGTCCCGGACCCGGAGCGGCTGAAGCGGATGTACCACGCCTCCGCCTCGACGCTGAACCTCGTGCGCGCCTTCACCACCGGCGGCTACGCCGACCTGCGCCAGGTGCACGCCTGGAACCAGGACTTCGTGAAGAACTCCCCGTCCGGGCAGCGCTACGAGGCGCTGGCCCGCGAGATCGACCGGGCGCTGAACTTCATGAACGCCTGCGGCGCGGATCCGGAGGAGTTCAAGACCGTCGAGTTCTACTCCTCGCACGAGGCGCTGATCCTCGACTACGAGTCGGCGCTGACCCGCACCGACTCCCGTACCGGGGAGCTCTACGACGTCTCCGGCCACATGATCTGGATCGGCGAGCGGACCCGGCAGCTCGACGGGGCGCACATCGAGTTCGCCTCCCGGGTGCGCAACCCCGTCGGCGTCAAGCTCGGCCCGTCCACGACGCCCGAGGACGCGCTGGCGCTGATCGACCGGCTCGACCCGGAGCGCGAGCCGGGCCGGCTGACCTTCATCACCCGCATGGGCGCGGACAAGATCCGCGACAAGCTGCCGAACCTGGTGGAGAAGGTCACCGCCTCCGGCGCCCAGGTGGTCTGGGCCTCCGACCCGATGCACGGCAACACCTTCGAGGCGGCCTCCGGGCACAAGACCCGCCGCTTCGACGACGTGCTGGACGAGGTCAAGGGCTTCTTCGAGGTCCACAAGGGCCTCGGCACCCACCCGGGCGGCATCCACATAGAGCTCACCGGCGACGACGTCACCGAGTGCGTCGGCGGCGGCCACGAGATCTTCGTGGACGATCTGCACCAGCGGTACGAGACGGCCTGCGACCCGCGGCTCAACCGCAGTCAGTCGCTGGACCTGGCCTTCCTCGTCGCGGAGATGTACCGGGAGCAGTGAGCCCGGGAGCCCGGGGTCCCGGGAGCGCGCGGGGGCGCGCATCCGGGCGGAGGGCGTGCGCGAGGGGCGCGGATCACAGTGATCCGCGCCCCTCGCGTTGTGCGCCCCGGCCCCTGCTGGGTAAGGTGAGGTTTACCTGACTTTCCCCCGTGACCGGCCGGCCCGGCTGCCTGTTGGAGGTGAACCGCGTGTACGTCTGCTCCTGTTTCGGCATCACCGAGCGGGAAGTGCGCGAGCATGCGGACGCCGGGGCCTGCACACCGCGCCGGATCGCCTCCGCCTGCAAGGCGGGCACCGACTGCGGCGGCTGTGTGCGGCGCATCCAGGCGCTGCTGGGGCGGGGTGCCGCACCCGGGGCCCGGGAGGCGGCAGCCATCGCGCCGTCCACCGCGGCGGTCCCGTCCGTCGCCCCGGTGGTCCTCGCCGCCGCACAGGCGGTGCGGGCCGCCCACTCCGCGCGGGCCGCCGAGGCCGCCTGAGCGGAGCCCCGCGCGGGCGGTCCGGTCGCCCGGGCCCGTACCGCCGGTGTCCCTCAGCCCGTGCTCGCCTGGCCCGACTCCTCGGCCGGGTCGATGAGCTGGGCGAGATAGAGCGGCTCCGTCAGCTTCTCGATCAGATCGAGCTGGGTGTCCAGGTAGTCGATGTGGTTCTCCTCGTCGGCGAGGATCGTCTCGAAGATGTTGGCCGAGGTGATGTCGCCCTTGGAGCGCATGATCTCGATGCCGCGCCGCAGCCGGTCGATGGCCTCGACCTCCACCTCCCTGTCGGCCCGGAACATCTCGCTCACCGTCTCGCCGATCCGTACGTGGAAGAGCCGCTGGTAGTTCGGCAGGCCCTCCAGGAAGAGGATGCGGTCGGTGAGCACCTCGGCGTGCTTCATCTCGTCGAAGGACTCGGCGCGGGTGTACGCGGCGAGCTTCACCCAGCCGTTGTGCTCCTGCTTCTTGGAGTGCAGGAAGTACTGGTTGGTCGCGGTCAGCTCGGCGGTCAGCTGTTCGTTGAGGATCTCGACGATCTCGGGGTCGCCCTGCATCGCGGTGGCTCCTTCACCATCCGGGTGAAACGGACTGAACTGAATGAACTGGTGTGAGCGGTGTGAACGGGACGAACGGGCTGAACGGAATGATCGCCGGCCCGGCGCATCCTCGCACCGCCGCGAGGATTGATCCAGTAAGTCACCACTAACCCGAATTCATCCGCTTCATCCCGGCCCCGGTCACGTTCCGCTGCCGGGGTCTGTCACCATGGACCCCATGGGTCAGCCGGAAAGCCGCGAAGGGGAACAGTCGGTCCTTCCTCCCGGCCAGCGGCTGCAACGCGGCTGGCCGGTCACCCACTACGGGCCGGTGCCCAAGTTCAGACCCGAGCGCTGGGAATTCCGGATCTTCGGAGCCCTGGCCGACCCGGCCGGCCGGGACCGCTGGGACCACGAGGAATTCTCGGCGCTGCCCTACACGACGGTCACCGCCGACCTCCACTGCGTCACCAAGTTCTCCATGACGGACGCGGAATGGGGCGGTGTCGCCGCCCGTACGCTTCTGGACCTCGCGCCGCCCGCGCCCGCCGTCACTCATGTCATGGCCTGGGCGGAGTACGGCTACAGCGCCAATATGCGGCTCTCCGACTTCGCCTCCGAACGGACCATCCTGGCCACCCACAAGGACGGCGAGCTCCTCACCGCCGAGCACGGCTTCCCGGTACGGCTGATCGTGCCGCACCTGTACGGCTGGAAGGGGCCCAAGTGGCTCCGGGGCATCGAGTACATGACCACCGACCGCCGCGGCTTCTGGGAGGAGCGGGGCTACCACAACCTGGGTGACCCCTGGCGCGAACAGCGCTACTCCTACCAGGAGGAACCGGGCGAGGGCCCGGAGCTGTAGCGCCGCCGGGCGTGCGCCCGTCGCGGGCCGAGGCCGTGCGCGCGGGACCGCACGCCGCGCCCCCCGCTATGAGCCGGGGCCGCCGCCGTCCCGGAGTTCCTTGAGCAGGGCCACGTCCGCCGCGTGCCCCTCCTGGCCGCCCGGGGTCTCGATGACCAGCGGCACGCCCTCGGCCGCCGGATGTGTGAACAGCTCGCGGAACGGCTCCGCCCCGATGTGGCCCCTGCCGATGTTCTCGTGCCGGTCCTTGTGCGCGCCGGTGACGTCCTTGGAGTCATTGGCGTGGATCAGCTTCAGCCGGCCCGGGCCGACCGTGTCCACCAGCTCGTCCAGCAGTGCCTTGGTGCCGCCCGGTGCCGCCAGGTCGTGCCCGGCGGCGAAGGCGTGACAGGTGTCCAGGCAGACGCCGAGCCGCGGATGACGGTCGAGCGCGTCGAAGTACGGGCCCAGGTCCTCGGCGAGCGCGCAGAGCGAGGCGCCCTGGCCGGCGGTCGGCTCCAGCAGCAGCCACGGGTCGTCGTCGTGCGTCAGCTCCTCCAGCAGCGGCAGCACCCGCTCCCGTACCTGGGCGAGCGCCGTGGCGCGGTCCCGGCCCCCGGTGGCCGAGCCGGTGTGGACGACGACGCCCCGCGCGCCGATCGCCCTGCCGCGCCGGAGCGAATGCCGCAGGGACTGGACGGAGCGCTCGGTGGTCGCCTCGGTGTGCGAGCCGAAGTTGATGAGATAGGGCGCGTGGACGTACGCGGGCAGCGCCTCGGCGGCACAGGCGGCGCGGAACGCCTCGTCCTGCGCCGGGGAGCCCGCGGGGGTCGCCCAGCCGCGCGGATTGGCGACGAACACCTGCACGGACTCGGCGCCGATCTCCCGGGCGTGGGCCAGCCCTCGCGCGGCGAGCCCGCCGGCCACACGGACATGGCTCCCCACGGGATTCCGGGTGCGGGCGGGGAGGGGCCGGGGCGGGGACGTACGGGGTGTTCACCCCTCCAGGGTGCCAGGCGGCCGGAGCGGACCGGCGGCCGGGCCGCCCCACCTGCGGGTTCGTCGTCCCCGGCCGGGCTCCTCCCCGCCGGACCGGGGGCGCCGGTTCAGGCGAGTCCGGCGGTGAACGGGCCTCCCGGGGCGAAGGCGAGGGCGGCGAAGCGTTCGCCGATGCGGCGGTGCGCGGCGGCGTCCGGGTGGAGCCGGTCGGGCAGCGGCAGTTCGGCGGCGTCCGCCTCGCCGTAGAGCGCGCGGCCGTCGAGATGGTGCAGGTTCGGGTCCTCGGCGGCCCGCTGCTCCACGAGGCGGCTCAGCTCCTCCCGGATGACGCGCAGCGTCAGCTTTCCGGCGGCGCGCTCGGCGGGGTCGCCCAGGGCCCGGAACCCGAGCTTCCCCTCGGCGAGCCGGCTGAAGTCCGGCGCGCTGGGGCCGGGGGTGTCCTCGTGGATGGGGCACAGGACGGGGGAGACGACCAGCAGCGGCACGGCGGGGTGGCCCTCGCGGACGGTGTCGAGGAAGCCGTGCACCGCGGGGCCGAAGGCCCGCAGCCGCATCAGGTCCGTGTTGACGAGATTGATGCCGATCTTGACGCTGATCAGATCTGCGGGGGTGTCGCGCAGGGCGCGGGCGGTGAACGGGTCGAGCAGGGCGCTGCCGCCCAGGCCCAGATTGATCAGTTCCACGCCGCCGAGCGAGGCGGCCAGCGCCGGCCAGGTGGTGGTGGGGCTCGCGGCGTCGGAGCCGTGGCTGATCGAACTCCCGTGGTGCAGCCACACCCTGCGGTCCCCGGCCGGCAGGGGCTCGACGGGGGCGTCGGTGCGCAGGGCGACGAGTTCGGTGGTCTCGTTGTGCGGCAGCCAGATCTCGACGTCCTTGACGCCGCCGGGCAGGCCGGTGAAGCGGGCGGTGCCGACCGGGCCGGGCCGCTTCTCGGCGCTTCCGGTGGCCATGTCGATGAGCAGGGTGTTGCCGCCCGTGACGGTCGCCTGACCGGCCGGGCGGCCGTCGACGAGCAGGTCGTACAGGCCGTCCGGGCGGGGCGGGGCGCCGCTGTGGACGCGTTTGGTGGGCAGGGTGTCCAGCTCGACGGCGGTGGCCCGGGTGCGGAAGGCCAGCCGGACGCCCGAGGGCTGGGACTCGGCCAGGGCCAGCTGCCCGTCGGCGCACTGGGCGCGGGCCCGGGCGGGCAGCCGGTGCGGGAGCAGGCCGTGCTCGGTGCGCTCCAGGTCGAGGGCGCCGCGCAGCAGGTCCGCGGTGACGGGGGTGGTGATCCAGGGGTGCTCGGTGGGCACGGCAGACCTCGCTGAGTGGGATACGGGGGCGTCGTCGCCGGGCCGGGGGTGCCCGCACCGGCGGCGGTCCGTCCCCGGACGGTGCGGGCTCCGGCCGGGGTCAGGGCGCGGGCGGAGGTGTGGGCTGAGGTGTGGGGGAGGATGCCGGGGGCGCGGGCCAGTTCCGCAGCAGGGCGTCGAGGGCGTCCAGGATCCTCGGCCAGGTGTCCTGCGGTCCGGGCGCGCTGTGGCTGAACGCTCCTCCCGTCTCCAGGGTGACGAAGCCGTGGAAGACGCTGCCCAGCAGCCGGACGGCGTGCGTCTGGTCCGGCTCCGTCAGGTCGTAGCCGCGCAGGACCGCCCGCGTCATCCCGGAGTGCCGGGGGCCGGCACTCGCGGCGGCCGTCCCGGGGTCGAGCCGCAGCTGGGCCGCGGCGTAGCGGCCGGGATGTTCCCGGGCGTAGTCGCGGTAGACGTCTCCCAGGGCGGCCAGGGCGTCCTTCCCGGCCCGTCCGGCCAGGGCCGCGGCGCCCCGGTCGGCGAGTTCCTCCAGGGCGAGGAGGGCGATCCTCGTCCGGAGGTCCCGGGAGTTCTTCACGTGCGAGTACAGACTCGCCACCTTGACGTCGAACCGCCGGGCGAGCGCCGAGAGGGTCACCTCGTCGAACCCGGCCTCGTCGGCCAGTTCCGCTCCCGCCCGGGTCAGGCGCTCGGCGGTCAGTCCTGCGCGTGCCATGCCCCTCCTCCTCAGTTCCGGTAGGCATTATGCATTTGCCTAATGGTCTTAGGCAAAATAGCGTGTCTTTCATGAAACCGCTGACCGAGCGAGAGATCCGCGCCGCGTTCGTGAACTGCACCAAGGGCGAGGCGAAGCGCCTGTCCGTCCCCCGCGACCTGGGCGACCGCCCCTGGGAGGATCTGGACTACCTCGGCTGGCGGGACCCACTGGCTCCCGACCGCGCCTACCTCGCCGCCGAGCTGGACGGCCGTCCGCGGGCCCTCGCGCTGCGCTGCTCCGGCGCCTCCTCCAGGACGGCGCGGCGCAGCATGTGCTCGGTGTGCGTGACCACCCACACCGGGGGCGTCTCCCTGATGGTCGCGCCGAAGGCGGGGAAGGCCGGCCGGCAGGGCGACTCGGTGGGCATATACCTGTGCGGCGACCTCGCCTGCTCGCTGTACGTACGGGGCCGGAAGGACGCCGGCCCCGGCGCGCGGCTCCACGAGACGATCACCACGGAGGAGAAGATCCTGCGGACCGTGGCGAACCTCTCCGCGTTCGTCGCCAAGGTCACCGCCTGACCCCGGGACCGGCGCGGCCCGCCGCCGGGGAGACACCGCGAACCGCGGACTCCCCCGTGGTGACCGTCCCTACCGGACGCGGAGCGTGATCGTGCTGCCCTTCGGCGCCTCGTCACCCGCGTCGACCGACTGGTCGAAGACCGTGTCACCGAAGAAGAACCGGCGGATCCTCACGTCGAAGCCCAGCTCCTCCAGCTCGCTCCGGGCCTCCTCGGCGTCGGCGCCCTCGACGTCCGGCACCACGATCATCTCGGGCCCCCGGGAGAGGGTGAGCGTGACCGTGTCGCCCTGCGCGAGGGTGGTGCCCTCGGCCGGTGACTGCTCGGCCACCGCGCCCTTCTCCTCCTCGGAGAAGACCCGCTCCGGGGCGATCCGCACCTTCAGGCCCGCGTCCTCCAGCGTCTGCCGGGCGTCGCCCGCCGGTTCGCCGGTCACGCCGGGCGTCTCCACGGGCTCGCCCCGGGAGACGGTGAGGGCGACGGCCGTGTCGGGCTTCCGCTCGGTGCCCGCCTTCGGGCGGGTGGAGACCACCGCGCCCCGGGCGACCGTGTCGTGGAAGGTGTCCGTGACCACGCCGGGCACCAGGCCCAGCTCCTTGAGCCGGTCCTTGGCCTTCCCCAGCGGTACGCCCCGCAGATCCGGGATCTCCACCACGTCCGGGCCCTTGGAGACGAGGAGCGTGACCGTGCCGGTGTCGCGGATGCGGGCGCCGCGCTCCGGGTCGGTGCTGATCACGCGGCCGCGCTCCACGACATCGCTGAACCCCTCCTCCACCTCGACGTCCAGCCCGGCGGAGCGCAGGGTCTTCTCGGCCGCGGCCCGGGGCTCGCCCAGCACCCCCGGGACCCGGGTGAACTGGCCCGAGTTGATGTACCAGACCCCCAGCACACTGCCCAGGAGCAGCAGCCCGGCGGTGATCAGCGGCAGCAGCCGCCGGCGCCGCAGCGCGCGGCCGGCGGGCGCGGTGGGGACGGCGGAGGACCCGGGCCCCGGCGCGTCCGGCGGCGGCACCGCCAGGCGGCTGGTGCGCTCCAGGCCGTCCTCGCGGTGCAGGGCGGCGGTTCTCTCGTACGGCTCGCCGCGCGGCCCGCCCCGGTGGCCCGGGGAGCCCGCCGCGGCGCGGGTGCGGGGCAGCACGCTCGTACGGTCCTCGCTGCCCGCGGCCGCGGGTGTCAGGGCCTGCGGCGGCAGGGCGTCCAGTTCGGCGTCGGTGAGCCCGGCGCGCACCTCCCGGACCGCGGCGAGCATCGCGGCCGCGTCCGCCGGGCGTGCCGCGGGGGTGCGGGCGGTGGCGTCGCACACCAGTCGGTCCAGCCCGGGGGCCAGGCCGGGTACGGCGGCCGACGGCGGCGGTACGTCCTCGTGGAGGTGCTGGTAGAGCACCTGGGCGGGGGTGCTGCCGGCGTGCGGCTTGGCACCCGTCAGCATCTCGTACAGCACGATGCCGCAGGCGTAGACGTCGACGCGGGGGTCGGCGGTGCCGTGCTCGATCTGCTCGGGGGCGAGATACGAGACCGTGCCGAGCAGGGTGCCGGGGGAGGCGGTGGTGTCCGTGTCCACGGCCCGCACCAGGCCGAAGTCGGCGACCTTGACCCGGCCGTCGTCGCCGATCAGGACGTTCTCCGGCTTCATGTCGCGGTGGACGAGCCCGCCGAGGTGCGCGGCTCCGAGCGCGGCGAGGACGGGCTCCAGGATGTCCAGGGCGGCCCGGGGGCGGAGCGCGCCGCGCTCGCGCAGCACGTCGCGCAGGGTGCACCCGGCGACGTACTCCATGGCGAGGAAGACGTGGGTGCCGTCGTCGCCCTGGTCGTACACCCCGACGACATTGGGGTGGTCGAGCCGTGCCACGGCCTTCGCCTCGCGGATGAACCGCTCGACGAAGGCGGCGTCGGCCGCGAGCCCCGGGTGCATCACCTTGAGCGCGAGCACACGGTCGAGCCGGGTGTCGAGACCCCGGTAGACGGTGGCCATACCGCCGGTGGCGATCCGCGCGTCGATCCGGTAGCGGCCGTCGAGCACCTGCCCGACCAGCGGGTCCTCCCGGCGCGGGCCGGGGGAGGGGTCCTGCAGGGTCGTATCCACGCTGGTGAGTCTACGAGCCGGGACGCGCGGTGCGGGCCCTCCCCGGTGCGCCCGTGGCCGCACTGCTACCGGAATGTGACAGCGGGTGGGAAACGCACGGGCGGCGGGGCCCGGGGCCGCACCGGCCGCCCCGGTCACGGCCGTTGGGGCGTACAGGGGTGCGGCGGGCGGGCGCGGAGGCGGACGTGAGTCCCGTCACGGCTCCGGGCCCGTCACGGCTCGGGGCCCGTGCCGTCGCGGCGGCGGGACCGGAGACCGCGCCGGGCCGGGTCCCGGTGCCGCCCCGGCCCGGCGCGCCCCGCCGCTGTCCGTCCCGTCCCGTCCCCGGCCGGGCCCGCCGCGCCCCCGTCAGCCGAAGGCCGGCCGCTCCGGGTCCAGCACCGCGCGGCCCTCGGTGGGTGAGGACGCCTCGGCGAAGTGGCGGCGCGGGATGCGGCCCGCGCGGTACGCCAGCCGGCCCGCCTCCACGGCGTGCCGCATGGCGTGCGCCATCAGCTCCGGCTCCTGCGCGCGGGTCACCGCCGAGGCCAGCATCACGGCGGCGCAGCCCAGCTCCATGGCCAGGGCCGCGTCGGAGGCCGTACCCGCGCCCGCGTCGAGGATGACGGGCACCCCGGCCCGCTCGGTGATCAGCTGGAAGTTGTGCGGGTTGCGGATGCCGAGTCCGGAGCCGATGGGGGAGCCCAGCGGCATGATCGCGGCGCAGCCCGCCTCCTCCAGCCTCCGCGCCAGCACGGGATCGTCGTTGGTGTAGGGCAGGACGGTGAAGCCGTCGTCGACGAGGGTCTCGGCGGCGTCCAGCAGGCCGACCGGATCGGGCAGCAGGGTGCGTTCGTCGGCGACGACCTCCAGCTTCACCCAGTCCGTGCCGAGCGCCTCACGGGCGAGGCGCGCGGTGAGGACGGCTTCCCCGGCGGTGAAGCAGCCCGCGGTGTTGGGGAGCGCGCGGATGCCGAGCCGGTCCAGGACGGACAGGACGGAGCCCTGCACGGTCGGGTCCAGCCGGCGCATCGCGACGGTCGTCAGCTCGGTGCCGGAGGCGGTGAGGGCGCGTTCCAGGATGTCCAGGCTGGAGGCGCCGCCGGTGCCCATGATGAGCCGGGACGCGAACGGGATCCCCGCGATGACCAGCGGGTCGGCGGCGGGTTCGTGAGCGGGCGAGGGCGCGGTCGCGGACGGGGGCGGCGCGTCCGGGGACGGGCCGGGCGCGGCGGGCGCGGTGCCGTCGTACACGGTGGTGTCGGCCATGGGTCAGCCTCCCTGGACGGCGGTGAGGATCTCGACGCGGTCGCCCGCGCCGAGCCGGGTGGCGGGCCAGTCGCCGCGCGGGACGACGGTCTCGTTGACGGCGGCGGCGACCCCGGTGCGGGCCCGGGTGAAGCCGGCGACCAGCGCGTCCAGCGTGGTGCCGGGGGGCAGGTCGCGGGACGCCCCGTTGACGGTAACGGTCACGGTCCTGTTGACGTTGACGGTCATACGGGCTGCTCCTGTCGTACGGAAGCGGGTGCGGCGCCGGCCGCGTCGGTGGCTCCGGCGGCTCCGGCGGCGCCGCCCGCGAACCGCAGCGGCGAGAAGGCGCGGGCCTCCTCCGGCAGCACGCCGGTGGCCAGCGCCTCGGCCATCGCGTCCCCGGTGACCGGCGTGAGGAGAACACCGTTGCGGTGGTGGCCCGTCGCCAGATGCAGGCCGGGCAGCGCGGACGGGCCGAGCAGCGGGGCGTTGTCCGGCGAGCAGGGGCGCAGGCCCGCGCGGGTCTCGGTGAGCGGCAGTTCGGTCAGACCGGGCACCAGCTCATGGGCGTCGCGCAGGAGTTCGTACACCCCGCCCGCGGTGACGGTGGTGTCCCAGCCGAGTTCCTCACTGGTCGCACCGATCACCAGTTCGCCGTTCTCGCGCGGCACCAGGTAGACCTGTCCGCCGCGCACCACGGCCCGTACGGTGCGGGAGAGGAAGGGCGCGTACCGCTCGGGCACCCGCAGCCGCAGCACCTGCCCCTTGACCGGCCGCACCGGTGGCAGCACCTCGTCCGGAATCCCCGGAAGCCGTCCGCTCATGCTCCCGGCGGCCAGCACGGTCAGCCCCGCCGCGACCCCGGTGCCGTCGTCCAGGACGGCGCCGGTCGCGCGGTCCGCCGAGACGGACAGCCGCCCGGCGCGCTGCCGGTGGAAGACGACGCCCGCGCGTTCACAGGCGCGCACCAGGGCAGTCGCCAGCCGGCGCGGATCGCACTGGTGATCGCCGTCCACCCGCAGACCGCCGCGCACCCCCGGCGCCAGCATGGGTTCCAGGCGCCGGCACTCACGGCCCGTCAGCCACTGCGCGTCCAGTCCGGACGCCAGTTGCAGGGCGTGCAGTTCGCGCAGATGGGCGCGGTCGTCGGCGTCCAGGGCGACCGCGAGGGTGCCGCAGGCCCGGTACCCGATGTCCTGGCCGCTCGCCTCCTCCAGCTCGGCCGCGAACGCCGGATAGCGCGCGGCCGAGGCCAGGTTGAGGCCCAGCAGTGTCTGCTCGCCGTAGTGGAGTTCGGAGACGGCGGCCAGCATCCCGGCGGCCACCTGCGCGGCACCGCCGC
Organism: Streptomyces sp. MNU89; assembly: GCF_020982505.1. Classification (NCBI taxonomy): domain Bacteria; kingdom Bacillati; phylum Actinomycetota; class Actinomycetes; order Kitasatosporales; family Streptomycetaceae; genus Streptomyces; species Streptomyces sp. MNU89. Next base: position 5,764,660 of record NZ_JAJKLL010000001.1, read on the forward strand.
CCGGCGCGGGATCGGCGACGGCGGTGTCCAGGCCGCGCTGGGCCGCGCGCCAGGCGGTGACCAGGCCGATGATGCCGCCCCCGACGACCAGTACGTCATGGGTGTGCCGGGCGGCTCCGCGCCCGCCTCCGCCCGTGTGCCCCTCGCTGCCGCTGTGCGCGTTCCCCGGTGATGTGTGCATGGGCGTCCAGCTCCTCCCTTCGCCGGCATGACCCGGATCAGGTTCGTACGGTCGGAGGCGGTCCGGCCTCCCTCTCAGCCCGGTCCTCCGGGCTCCCGCGAGTGCTCTGTGCCGCCACCCTAACGCCACGGCGCCGACCGCTGTAAGGCCCGGCCGGGTCGGAGACCCGCCGCCCGCCGGCGTGTGGGACCCGTGCGCGGCCCGGCGGCCGGGGACCGCCAGCGGTGTCCGCCGGGGCGGTCCTAGAGTGAACGCGTGAGCGAGGACAGGCGGACAGCAGAGCGAGTCGTGATCGTCGGCGCGGGCATGGCGGGGGCGCGGACCGCGGTCGCGCTCCGCGAGGAGGGCTGGCCGGGCGCCATCACCCTGCTCGGCGCCGAGAGCCACCCGCCGTACGACCGGCCGCCGTTGTCGAAGGCGGTGCTCCAGGGCGGGCACGGCGGGGACGCGGCCGCCGGCACCGAGGGGGGCGCGTCCGCCGGCGCGGCCACCGGTCCGGCCGGAGCCACGTCCCTCGGCATCGACTTCGCCGCCCTGGACGTCGAACTGCTGCTCGGCCACCCGGCGAACGCGCTCCGCGCCGCCGACCGGCTGGTCGTCGCCGGGGACACCGTCCTCCCGTACGACCACCTCGTCATCGCCACCGGCGCGGATCCCGTCGGTCTCCCCGGCAGCGAGACCTCGCCCGGTGTGCACGTGCTGCGCACCCTCGACGACGCCGAACGGCTGCGCCCGGTGCTCGCCGCCGGCCGCCGGATCGTCATCGTCGGCGCGGGCTGGATTGGCGCCGAGCTCACCACCGCCGCACGCGAGGCCGGCTGCCCCGTCACCGTCGTCGAGGCCACCGGCCGCCCGCTGGCCGACGCGCTCCCGGCCGAGGTCACCGCGCCCATGGCCGGCTGGTACGAGGAGGCGGGCGCCCGCCTCCTCACCGGCACCCGCGTCGCCGCCGTCGAGTCCGGCGGCGTCCTCCTCGGGGACGGCAGCCGGCTCCGCGCGGACGCCGTCGTCGTCGGCATCGGCGCCCGGCCCGCAACCGGCTGGCTGGCGGGCTCCGGCGTCGAGCTCGGCGCGGACGGCTCCGTACGGGCCGACGAGCGGCTGAGCACCTCCCTGCCGGACGTCTACGCGGTCGGCGACTGCGCCTCCTTCCCCTCCGCCCGCTACGGCGAGCGGCTGCTGATCCACCACTGGGACAACGCCTTCCGGGGACCGGTCACCGTGGCCGCGCGCATCGCGCGCTGCGCCGAGGAGACCCCCGTGTACGACCCGGTGCCGTACTTCTGGTCGGAGCAGTTCGGCCGCTTCCTCCAGTACGCGGGCCACCACTCCGGCGGCGAGCGCCTGCTGTGGCGCGGTGACCCGGCGGGCACCTCCTGGTCGGTGTGCTGGCTGCGGGACGGAGTGCTGACGGCCCTGCTCGCCGTGGGCCGGCCGCGCGATCTCGCGCAGGGCCGCCGGCTGATCGAGCGGGCGGCGCGGCTCGACCCGGAGCGGGCCGCCGACCCGTCCGTACCGCTGAAGTCGGCCGCCGTCTGAGCGGGTGTGCGCCCGCCCGGCGGTGCCGCGCTTCCGGCTGTCGGTCCCGGATGGCACGCTTGACCTGTGACCGAGATTGACACGAAGACCGAAGCGCTCGTCTCCGACTGGCTCACCCTTCCCGACGTCGCCGAACGCCTGGGCGTGGAGGTGACCCGCGTCCGGCAGCTGGTCAGGGAGGGCCAGCTGATCGCGGTGCGCCGTGGCGAGAACCGCGTGCTCCAGGTACCGGCCGCCTTCATCGGGAACGGCAAGGTGATCAAGGGCCTCGTCGGAACGCTGACGCTCCTGCGGGACGACGGCTTCACCGACGAGGAAATGCTGGAATGGCTCTTCACCCCGGATCCGAGCCTGCCCGGCACGCCGGCCCAGGCCCTGGGGGAGAACCGCGGCACGGAGGTGAAGCGCCGCGCCCAGGCGCTCGCCGTCTGACCGGAGCCGGACACGGACCCGGAGCCGCACACGAAGCCGGACACGGCGCCAGCCCGGACACGGTCCGGGCCGTCCCGCCGGCGGCGCCCCGTGCGCCGGAGCCCCGCCGCCCGGGACACCCGGCCGGCCCGCGCCCGGCGGTCCGCCGGAGCCACGCAGTCCGGAGTCCGGGTACACACCGGCACGTCCGCATCACGTCACGCCTGAACAACCGCAACGGTGTACGGGCCCGGAGCACCCCCGGGCCCGTACACCGACGAAACGGGGGACCGCCATGGCCCGCGCCCACACCCACGCCGAAGCCGCCGCACTGCTCGCCGGCGCCCGGCTCTATCTGTGCACCGACGCCCGCACCCGCCAGGGCGACCTGCCCGCCTTCCTCGACGAGGTGCTCTCCTCCGGTGTGGACATCGTGCAGCTGCGCGACAAGGGCATCGAGGCCCGCCAAGAGCTGGAGCACCTGGAGGTCATGGCCGACGCCTGCCGCCGCCACGGCAAGCTGCTCGCCGTCAACGACCGCGCCGACATCGCCCACGCCGCGGGCGCCGACATCCTCCACCTCGGCCAGGAAGACCTGCCCGTCCCGGCCGCCCGTGCCATCCTCGGCGACGGCCCGCTGATCGGCCGGTCCACCCACTCCGGGGCCCAGGCCGCCGCGGCGGCCTCCGAGCCGGGCGCCGACTACTTCTGCACCGGCCCCTGCTGGCCCACCCCCACCAAGCCCGGACGGCCCGCCCCCGGCCTGGATCTGGTCCGTTCCACCGCGGCCCTCGGCACCGGCCGTCCGTGGTTCGCCATCGGCGGGATCGACGCGGGCAATCTGGAGCAGGTGCTCGACGCCGGAGCCCGGCGGGTGGTGGTGGTCCGTGCCCTCACGGAGGCCGCCGACCCGGCCGCGGCCACCGCCGACCTCGCCCGGAGGCTCCGCGAACGCCCGCTCTGACCCGCGGCCGGCTCCGGCGCGAGGGGCCGCGGCAGGCCGGGCGGCCCCGTGCCGCGCGGCGATCCCCTGTCCGCCTGCTGGACAGGGATGGGGACGGGGTGCGCCGGTGGTTAACCTGCCGGTATGGCCCTTGGTATGCCCTCCACCCGGACGGACCACGCCCGTACCGTGCGCGACCTCCTCGCGTCGGGCGCGCAGTCGTATTCGTTCGAGTTCGCCGCCCCGAAGACGGAGAAGGGCGAGCGGACGCTGTGGAACGCCATCCGGCGGATCGAGGCCGTCGCCCCCACCTTCGTCTCCGTGACCTACGGCGCGGGCGGCTCCTCCCGGGACGGCACCGTGCGCGCCACGGAGCGGATCGCCACCGAGACCACGCTCACCCCCGTCGCACACCTCACCGCGGTGAACCACTCCGTCGCCGAACTGCGCAACGTCATCGGCAGCTACGCCGGAGCCGGTATCCGGAACATGCTCGCGCTCCGCGGCGACCCGCCCGGTGACCCGATGGGCGAGTGGGTCCCGCACCCCCAGGGCGTCCGGTACGCCGCCGACCTCGTACGGCTGATCAAGGAGTCCGGCGACTTCTGCGTGGGTGTCGCGGCCTTCCCCGAGATGCACCCGCGGTCCCCGGACTGGGAGAGCGACATACGGCACTTCGTCGACAAGTGCCGGGCCGGCGCCGACTTCGCCATCACCCAGATGTTCTTCTACCCGGAGGACTACCTGCGCCTGCGGGACCGGGTGGCGGCGGCGGGCTGCGAGACCCCGATCATCCCCGAGATCATGCCGGTCACCAACGTCCGGCAGATCGAGAGATTCGCCCAGCTCAGCAACGCGGCCTTCCCCCCGGAGCTGGCCGAGCGGATCCTCGCGGTCAAAGACGACCCGGCCGCTGTACGCTCCATGGGGATCGAATACGCCACGGAGCTGTGCGCGCGGTTGATGGGAGAGGGCATCCCGGGGTTGCACTTCATCACCCTGAACCACTCGACGGCGACGCTGGAGATCTACGAGAATCTGGGGCTGCACCAGCGGCCCCGATGACGGCCGAAAGCGGCGGAAGCGGGGCGGCACATGGGCTGGACAGTCCTCTACATCGCATTCGGGATCGTCGCCCTCTGGCTGCTCGGTGAGGTGCTGCTGCAGTACAAGGCGCGGCTGCGCTGGCGGCTCCTCGCCTTCGCGGGCTTCTCCTGCGTGGTCGTCGGTGTCCTCCTGATCCCCTCCGTGGTGCTGATCGGCATCGGCGCGATGGCCTTCGCCGTCGGACAGACCTTCGTCACGCTCTCCTTCCGGCGCGGCTTCTCCACCGGGTGGGCCATCGGGGGCAAGCCGGGCGCGAGCAAGCGCCGCAAGGGCGACCCCGGGAACCGGGCGGAGCCCACGCTGGAGGTCTCGGACCTCGAAGCGCTGCCCGACGGCGGGGAGTTCCCGCACGATGGGGAGTTCCCGCACGACGGAGCGTTCCCCGACGACGGCGGGCGGCCCGAACGGGAGCCGGAACCCGCCGTGTACCGGCCGGAGCCGCTGCCCGACGACACCGGTGAGTACGGCGTCTACGGCGACACCCGGTACGGCGATCCCGGCCGCGACACCGGCCGCGGCGGCTACGGCGAGTACGCCGGCTACGACGACGGCTACGGCACCTACGTGGGGACCGGCGCCGCCACGGGGCAGGCGGGCGGCCAGACCGGCTACGGCCAGGGCCAGGGCACGTACGACTACCAGACGGCGCAGTACGGCGGTTACGCCGACCCGTACTCCGGCGCCGGTGACCAGGGCTACGGCCAGGGCTACGCCCCGGACGGCGGAGCGTACGGGGCGGCCGACCCGTACGCGGGGGCGCCGTACCAGGCGGCGGACCCGTACGCCCCGGACCCGTACGCGCAGCCGTACTCCGAGACCCCGCCCGGCGGTGTCTGGGTGCCGCAGCAGCGTGACGGCGCGGGGCCCCTCCCGCCCGAGGAGGCCCCGGCGGACCAGCCGCCCTACCCGTACCAGGCGCCCCCGGCTACAACAGCGGCTTCGACGAGCAGCAGTACCGCTACTGATCCGCCGGAGCCACCGAGCCCGGAGCCACCGGCCCCGAGCCCTGACCGGGTACCGCTTTCCGCGCACCCCGCGACGGCGCCGGCCCCCTCCCGGCCCGTCCGACCGGCTCCGGCCGTCCGCCGTTCCGCGGTCGGGGCCCGCGGCGGGGCCCACGAAGCGGGCCCCGACCCGCCGTTACTGCGAGCCGCGCCAGTCGTCGCCGTTCACGAGCAGGCCCGTGACCAGTGCGCCCGACATCCCGGTATGGGCGAGCCCGCCGCCGGGATGGGCCGAACCGCCCACCAGGTACAGACCGCCCACATCGGCGCGGTTGCCCGCTCGGAGGAAGGCACCGCCGGCGCCCGCCAGCGCGGGGCCCGGCACCGAGCCCCCGGGCGTCCCCGTCTCGCGTTCCGTGTCGGCCGGTGTCCGGGCCTCCCGCCACAGCAGCCGGCTCTCCAGATCGAGCCCGGCCTTGCCGGCGGCGGCCAGTAGCGCGTCGGCGAACCGTTCGGCGTGCCCTCCGGCGGTCCAGTCGAGCGTGCCCTCCGCGCCGGTCCCGCCGGGGGCGTGCGGCGGGACGGTCACCGAGAGCACCGCGGTCTCATGGCCGGCGTCCGGGAGCAGTGCGGGATCGCCGGGCCGGAGCACCGTCACGGTGGGGCGGTCGCAGAGGCTGCCGAAGTCCCCGTCCAGACCGGCCCGTTCGGTGGCCGGATCGGCGGCGTGCAGCACCGTGCGGTGTGCCGTTCCCTCCGGGCGCGGGCCGCGCAGCGCCAGCAGCAGGCTGAACCGGCCGTGGCCGGGCGGGGCCGCGGCGGGTGGCGGGGAGGGCGCGCCCGCCCGGGGGCAGCAGGCGGTCGTACAGCAGCCGGGCGTCGACGCCGGAGATGACGGCCTCGGCCGCCACCCGTCCGCCGTCCCGCAGCTCCAGTCCGGCGGCCCGGCCGTTCTCGACGAGGACGCCCGTCACCTCGGCGCCGAAGGTGAACTCCACGCCCCGCGCGCGGCAGCGTTCGTACAGAGCCTCCGCCAGGGCCCGCAGGCCGCCCCGCACGTACCAGCTGCCGAAGGTGTGTTCCAGATACGGCAGTACGGCCGCGCTCGCGGGCACGGTCCGCGGGTCGAAGCCGTAGGCCAGGGCGTGGCTCTCCAGGAGGGCGGCCAGCCGGGGATCGCGCAGCTCGCGCCGGGCGAGTTCGGTGAGGCTGCCGGGGGGTCGCGTCCTGCGCAGGCCCAACAGCTTCCGCCCGGACGGGGTTGGGTAGGGATCGCTCTCCAGGCCGGTCCGGTCGCGCGGCAGCGGCTCCTCCAGCAGCGGTCGCCGGGTGGCCTCCCAGGTCTCCCGGGCACGGCCCAGCAGCCCGCCCCAGCGTTCCCCGGCGCCCGCGCCGAGCGCCGCGTCGAGGGCCCGGACCACGCCGGCCCGGGAGGCGCCCGGCAGGGAGAGGTCCGTGCCGTCCGCGAACAGATGCCGGCTCGCCGGATCGACCTGCTCCAGGGCGACGCACGACTCCAGGGGTTCCTTGCCGGTCTTGATGAACAAGTCACGGAAGACGGCGGGCAGATGGAGCAGCGCCGGCCCCGTGTCGAAGCCGAACCCGTCGCGCTCGAAGCGGCGGACGGCGCCGCCGTACGTCTCCGCGCGCTCGTACACCGCCACCCGGTGGCCTGCCACGGCCAGCCGGGCGGCGGCCGCCATCGCGCCCGTGCCGGCGCCGATCACCGCAATCCGTGCCATGGGCGAGACCTTAGCCGGGGGCGCAGGCAGCCGTTCCGGTGCCCCGTTCCGCCTGCCCGGCCGGGGCTTTCGCCGGTGCCGGGGAGTGCCGCCGTACCCGACCGTGAGTATGCGGCGCGCGGTCTGAGTACCCGTACCCAGACGGCGGATGAGTAGCCGCGCGGATGGGCCGGGCCGCCCGCGGACGGAAGAGTGAGGGCCACGGAAGGGGAGCCCGCCGGCACCGCCGGCACGGGGCGGCGGAACGGCGCGGCACCCCGGGACGGCCCGGAGGAGCACCACGGGGGAGCTCGTCCGGGCGGCACGGGGAAACCCGGGGCACGGGGAAACCCGGGCACGGGGGTACGGGGAACGCTGTCCTGGCGGGGTACGACGGGGGATCGCACCACGCCAGGACAGCGCCTTTTCGCGCGCTCACGCCGTGCCCGCGCTCACGCCATACCCGCGCCCTCATACCGTGCCCGCGCGGTCCTCCCGACCGCTCCGCTCCCCGCCGACCCGCCCCTGCAGCAGCCGTGAGAGCGCGGCGTGCACGTCGTCGAGGGTCCGCTCCGGCTGGAACGCCTTCCAGTCCAGCGCCGCCACCAGCACCATGCCGACCAGGGCCGCCGCCGTCAGCTGGACGTCGATCTCCCCGCTCACCTCGCCGCGCTCCACGGCCTCCCGGATCACCGTCTCCACGACCGCGACCGCCTGCTGCCGCAGCACCAGCAGGGTGTCCTGCCAGGCCCGGTTGGTGCGCCACAGCTCGGCCACGTAGAGCTGGGTGAAGGCCGGGTAGCGGTCGATGAAGGCCAGTCCGGCGCGGACCATGGCGTCCAGCGCGTCCACCCGGCTGCCGCCGCGCTCCGCGGTCTCGTCCGCCGCCCGCTGGAGCGAGGCGGTGAGCATCCCCACCCCGTGCCGGAGCAACTCCTCGAACAGTTCGGTCTTGCTGGCGAAGTTGTAGTAGACGGTGCCCTTGGCCACCCCGGCGCGCTCGGCGATCTCCTCCACCGTGGTGGCCGAGAAGCCCTGCTCCGCGATGAGCGTGACGGCCGCCTCGTAGAGCCTGGTGCGGGTGGCCCGCCGACGGGTGCTCGTGCTCTCCATGCCGCTGATTCTCCCGGTTACCGGGCGGTCTACCGGCCGGTCGGGCCTCACAGGCTCAGCTCCGGGTGCAGCCGGTCCACCGTCCACACCTGGCGGCGCCGGGCCGACCAGGCGGTGAGCGCCAGCGCGCCCAGGGTGTACGCGGCCAGCACCGCGGTGCCCTGCCACACCGGTTCCAGGCCGCCTCCCGTGATCAGCCGGCGCAGCCCCTCGACGACGTGGGTCATCGGCAGGAAGGGATGGACGGCGTTGAAGAAGCCGGGGCTGGTCTCGACGGGGTAGGTGCCGCCCGCGGAGGTCAGCTGGAGCATCAGCAGCGCCAGGACGAGGATGCGGCCGGCCGGGCCGAAGCGCGCGTTCAGCCACTGCACGACGGCCGCGAAACAGGCGGTGACCAGCAGCAGGAAGCCCATCGTGCCCGCGGCCCGCGCCATCTCCAGCCCGAGTCCCCAGTGGAGCACGGACATCAGGGCCGCCGTCTGCAGCACTCCCAGGGCCGCGACGGGCAGCCAGCCGGCCACCGCGATGCGCCAGGAGGAGGCACCGGTGGCCAGCGCCCGCCGGTTGAGCGGCTGGATCAGCATGTACGCGACCATGGCGCCCACCCAGAGGGAGAGCGGGATGAAGTACGGGGCGAAGCCGGTGCCGTAGTCCGGCGCCGTGTGCAGCGAGCGGTTGGCGAGCCGGACCGGGTCGGCCATGACCTCCGTCCGGGCGTCGCGCTCCTCGCGGTCGTAGTCCGGGATCTTCCGCGCGCCGTCGTGCAGGCCGCCCGCCAGCTTCTCCGATCCGTCCGCCAGCCGGAACAGGCCGCCGCCCAGATCGCCGGCGCCCTCGGAGAGCTTGCCGATCCCCCGGTCGAGGGTCTCCGAGCCCTTCTTGGCGGTGGCCAGGCCGGTGTGCAGGGAGTGCGCGCCGCGGGCGACCTTCTCCGCGCCCGCGTCCAGTTTCTCGATGCCGGCGACGGCGGTGTCGACGTCCTTCCAGAGGGCCGGGGCCTTCCGCTCCAGGGTCCGGGCGTACCGCTGCACGGAGGCCAGGTCGCGGTCCAGCCGGTCGAGTTCGCCGTTCTCGCTCCGCACCAGGGACTCGACGGTCTCCGCGGCATCCGCGGCCTTCCCGGCGGCCTCGGCGGCCTTCGTCAACCGCGGGCAGGCGGCGTCGGGGGTCGGGGTGCGCTCACAGCGCTCCTTGTGGTCGGCGGCGAGGAAGTCCGCCGCCTCGCGGGTCTCCCCGGCCAGTTCGGCCGCGGTGGTGGGCGAGGGGAGATCGCCGAGGTGGCCGCGGACGGTCCCGGCGGTGTCGGCGACCAGGCCGGCGGTGCGCCCGATCTCGTCCCCGTGCTCCTTGAGGAAGGGGACGACGCGGCCCATCCGTCCGGCCTCCTCGGCGAGCTTCCCGGTGCCCTCGGCCACCCGGGCGGCGCCGGAGTCGAGGCGTCCGGCGCCCTTGTGGAGTTTCCGCAGCCCGGTCCGGAGATCGCCGCTGCCCTTCTCCGCCTTGGCCAGGCCGTCGGCGAGGTCCGTGGCGCCCCGGTGCGCCTTGTCCACCCCCTCGTCCAGCTTGTCGGCGCCCTCGGCGGCCTTCTCGGTCGCCCCGTGGATGTCGGAGAAGGAGAGGAAGATCTTGTCCAGATAGGAGCGGGCGGTGTCCGCCGAGGCCGCGGAGCGCACCTCGGCGAAGACGGTCCTGGAGATCTGCCCGACGACGTAGTTGTTGGCGTCGTTGGTGCGCACCCGGAGCGCGCCGTTCTCGGGGAGTTCCCCGCCGGAGCCCGAGGTGAGGCGCTCGCTGAAGTCGCCCGGCACGGAGAGCGAGAGGTAGTACCGCCCGCTCTCCACCCCCGCACGGGCCTCGGCGGCGCTGACCTCGTGCCACTCGAACGCGTGGCTGTCGCGGAGCCCGTCGGCGATCTCGTCGCCCGCCGTGATCCGTTCACCGTCGACGGTGGCGCCGCGGTCGGCGTTGACGAGGGCGGCCGGGACCTTGTCCAGCCGGCCGTACGGGTCCCAGAACGACCACAGGTAGAGCGCCCCGTAGAGCAGCGGCAGCAGGAGCAGGGCGACGAGCGCCGCCCGCGGCATCCGGCCCCGGCCGAAGCGCCGCAGCTCAAGCGCGGCGAGTCGTGGCGAACGCATCCGGTGCCCCCTCCCCGTCCCTTGTGCCGTCCGTGGTTCCGGCCGTGGGATCCGTGCGGGCACCGGAGGGCCCGGCGGACGTTCCGTCGTCCCCGTGAGTCTCCGCGGCGGCGGTGCGGACGGTGACGGAGCCGGGCGGGGCCTGGCTGCACACGGCGAGCACGGTCGTTCCCGCCGCGGCCACCCCGGCCAGCAACTCCCAGACGGCGGCCCGTTCCCGGCCGTGCAGTTTGAGATCGGCGTCATCGACGGCCAGCAACCGCGGCCGGCCGGTCAGCGCGAGCGCGACGGAGAGCCGCAGCGACTCCAGCCGCTCCAGATCCCGCACGGTCGTCCGGGTGCCCTTGGGCAGGGTCTCGGGCGCCAGCCCGGCGCCCTCCAGCGCCGCCTCGATCCGCTCCCGCAGGTCCGCGGCCCGTGCGGCGCGCGGACGCAGCAGTTCCCGGGGCGGGGTGCCGAACCTGCGTTCCATCAGGGCGCGTTCGCGCAGGTGCTCGGCGACGGTCAGGGACGGTTCGAGCTCGGAGACCCCCGGGACCGGGCCGAGGGCGCTGATCCGCCGTACGGCGGCCATGTGCCCGCGCCGGGCTCCCCGGCCGGTCGGCAGCCGGAGGCCGCCGACCTCCGCGTGCCCGGTGTGGGCCCGCATCCGCCCGGTGAGGGCGAGCAGCAGGCAGGTCCGGCCCGTACCGGACGGCCCTTCGACGGCGATGAGCGCACCGGGTTCCGCCGTGACGGCGATGTCGCGGAAGGCCCAGCCGCGGGGGCCCCGCAGGCCGAACCCCCCGGCCGAGACCGCCGCGCCCCGCGGGGTGGTGTCCTTCACCCTCGCGTCCCCTCTCCTTGTTCCGCGCCGGCATACCGGCGGCTTTTTGAACTGACTGGTCAGTACAGAAAGATAGCGTCCGAGACGCCGCGGCTCGCGGCCGGGGGCTCGGCCCGCCGGGGCCCGGGGGCGTGGGGAGGAGGGAGGTGGCACGGAACCCTCCCGAGCCGGGGCGGGAAAACCCGGGAAGCGGCTGGTACGGGAGGAAACCGCAGGTCAGGCCGGATTGTCAGTGGTGTGCCCGACGATGTGCACATACGGCCCCGACAGCCGTTCCGCGACGACAGGAGGTTCGTCATGGCGACCACGTCCGCCGCAGCGCGCCGACGCCGCAGCAACAGGACCACCCCCGCACTCGCCGGTTCCCCGGCCGACGTCCACCCCGTGGTGCGCCGGGCCGGCGCACCGCCCGAGGCGCTGGGCCTGCTCGCCCAGGCCCGTGCCGGGCTGGACGAAGCCGCCGGACTCCCGGAGCCGAACGAGCGTTACGCCACCGCCCACCTCGCCGCCCTGCGGACCGCCGCGGCCGTGCTCGCGGTCCGCGGCCGGCCCGAGAGCACCCCGCGCCGCCGGCAGCGCATCCGCAGCGCCTGGGAGGTGCTGCCGGAGGTGGCTCCCGAACTGACCGAGTGGAGCATGCTGTTCGCCTCCGGTGCCGCCCGCCGGGCCCGCGCCGAGGCGGGCATACGCGACGCGGCCGGCAGCCGCGACGCCGACGATCTGCTGCGCGACGCCGGGATGTTCCTGCGGCTCGTGGAGCGGATGCTGGTGCTCCAGCCGGTGCTGCCGCAGGCCCGCACCGCCGAGCCGCAGCAGGAGGCGGAGCCCGACGCGAGCTGAGCGGGAGAGGCAATAGGGTGGAGGGCGCCTGCACCGACTGCGACCGCCGTCCCCGCGGCGGTCCCGCGCCGAGGAGTCCCCCGCTGTGTCCGACCCGATGCGCCCCCGAGCCTCTCTCCGCACCGCCGTGGTCTGGGACGTGCTCCGGGAGGCACTGGACCGCCGGATGAAGAGCGCGGGCCCCGGCGGGCACGGCTCCCGCGCCGTGCTCGACGTGCTCGACACCGGTGGCGGCACCGGCAACTTCGCCGTGCCCGTCGCCCGCCGGGGCCACCGCGTCACCGTGGTGGACCCCAGTCCCAACGCCCTCTTCGCGCTGGAGCGGCGGGCCGCCGAGGCCGGGGTCGCCGACCGCGTGCGCGGAGTCCAGGGCGATGCGCACGGCCTCTTCGACGTGGTCGAGCGGGGCGGCTTCGACGCCGTCCTCTGCCACGGCGTCCTGGAGTACATGGAGGACCCGGCGGAGGGCGTGCGCAACGCCGTCGCCGCGCTTCGCCCGTCCGGCACGCTCAGCCTGCTCGCCGCCGGTCTGGGCGGTGCCGTCCTCGCCCGTGCGCTCGCCGGGCACTTCTCCGAGGCGCGGCAGGTCCTGGCGGATCCGCACGGGCGCTGGGGGGAGGGCGACCCGGTGCCCCGCCGCTTCACCCCGGAGGAACTGACCGCGCTCGTCACCGGTGCCGGGCTCGCCGTCGAGGCGGTGCACGGCGTCCGCGTCTTCGCCGACCTGGTCCCCGGTGCGCTGGTGGACGGCGAGCCCGGCGCCCTGGAGGCCCTGCTCAAGCTGGAGGCGGCCGCGGCGGAGGTCCCCGCCCTCCAGTCCGTCGCCACCCAGCTGCACGTACTGGCTGAACGGGAATCCGGCTGACGCCGTACGGCATACCGTCCGGAGTCGCCCGACTCCGGCCGGCGCATGCTCTGGGCCACAGCTCACCCAATCGGACGCATTGCCCCGTATGATCGAGGGAACACGGTCGGCATCGTCGGACGGGCCGGCAGGGGAGAGTGACCCGGAACCTGACCCGATGTGCCCTGTGTCATGGGAAATGACGCAGGGGAGCGGGTTTCACGGGGGCGAATCCCTGCCTATCCTTGAAAGCGTCGCACCCGGTCGCTCCCGCGACCGACGAGTAGGAGGACTCCGTGCCGCTCTCGGAGCACGAGCAGCGCATGCTCGAGCAGATGGAGCGAGCGCTGTACGCCGAAGATCCCAAGTTCGCGACAGCGCTTGAGGGAAGCGGGCTGCGCACGTACACCCGTCGCCGGGTGTACCAGGCGGTCGCGGGTTTTCTGGTGGGTATCGCGCTTCTCATGGCGGGCATGGTTGCCCAGCAGATCTGGATCAGCGTGGTGGGGTTCCTCGTCATGCTCGGGTGCGCCGCGCTCGCCGTCACCAGTTGGCGCAAGGCACCCCAGCCGGGTGAACAGCAGCCCGCCGATACCGGCGCCCAGGGCGGCCGCAGACAGGGCAGGCAGCGCCGCTCCATGATGAACCGCATCGAGGAGCGCTGGCAGCGCCGCCGCGACGAGCCGGGGCACTAGCCGCCGGCACCGGCAGGCGGCCGAGCCGGACCGCGGAGCCGGCACACGGACACACCTTGAGGGGTGACCTTGCGAGAGGTCACCCCTCAAGTCTGTTCGCGTACACGGGTGTTTTCCCGTTCCCATCCCCGCCCCCGCCCGTCCGCGGCCCCCGCCCGCCCGCGGCCCCGTGCCCGGACCGGCCCCGTAGGCGATCCCCGGACGCAGGGCCTCCGGGCACGGCCTGCTCCCGGCAGCCGGGCCGTCCCGGCGAAGGCCGTTCCCCGGCCCGCCTCCCGGCCGGCTTCGGGCTGGGGCTCAGCCCCGCTGCCGGGTGGGGACGCGCCGGGAGACCCGCAGTACAGCCGTGGTCCAGGCGGCGCTCCACCGCTCGGTCAGCGCCCACAACCGGCGTGAGCAGGCCCACGCCACCCGTACCGCCGAGCGCGGCGCGAACAGGGCCCGCAGCCGGGTTCCCCGCCCGGCCGCGGCATGCAGGGCCGCCCGCACGCGCCGTACGTCGTCGGCGAGCCCCGGCGCCGGACGCGGTACCGGCGCGTAGAGCACCTGCTCGACGGCCCCGGCCACCCGGCGCACCGATTCCGCCGCGGGCTCCTCCAGTCCGCCGGCCGCCACGATCCGCTCGGCGGCCCGGCGCGGGGTCTGCGAGTCGTCGGGCGGAAAGCCGTGGTCCCAGGCCGAGTCGATCAGCTCCCGCCAGGCGGCGAGGACCTCCTCGGCCGGGTCGCGCGGCTCCTTCCCCGCTCCGCCGAGCCGGCGTCCGCGCACCCGGGTCCGCCACACCAGCGGCAGCAGGGGCAGTCCCAGCAGCAGGACGGCCGCCGCGGTGGACAGCAGGATCGTGCGCAGCGGCAGTCCGCCACCGGTGGCGCCGCTCCCGGCGTCGGCCGGGGGCACCTGGCACTCACCGAGGAAACGCTGGTCCGCCGGGCAGTCCTCCCGGTCGGAGGGGGTGGCCGACGGCTCCGAGGACTCGACGGGCTCCGGCTCGTCCGGGACCGTGGTGCCGCTCTCCGGGGCGTCCGGCACGGTGTAGTCGGGGACCGTTCCCCGGGAGGGCGTCGGCTCGAAGCGGACCCAGCCGATGTTCTCGAAGTACAGCTCGGGCCAGGCGTGCGCGTCGCGGAGGCCGACGGACATGGTGCCGTTCGCGCTCGCCGTTCCCGGGGTGAAACCGACCGCCACCCGCGCCGGGATGTCCAGGGTCCGCGCCATGGCGGCCATGGAGAACGAGAAGTGGACGCAGAAGCCCTCCTTCTGCTCCAGGAAGTTGGCGACGGCCTCGCTGCCGCTCCCGGCCTCCACCTGGGTGTCGTAGACGAAGCCGCCCTCGGACGCGAACCAGTCCTGCAGCCGCACCGCCTTCTCGTACGCGCTGCCCGCGCCCTCGGTCACGTCCCGCGCCGTGCGGGCCACCACCGGGGGCAGCGAGTCCGGCACCTCGGTGTACTCGCGCAGCAGATCGGCGGGCGGCGGGCCGGCCGCGGCGAGCTGCGCCGCCGTCGGCTGCACCAGCAGGCTCGACACCCGGTACTCCGCCCCCCGGGTCGTCTGCCGGCGGTTGCCGACCAGGGTGCGGCCCTCCGGCTCGAAGCTCCAGCGCCCGCCGATCTCCACCCGGGTGGCCGGGTACGGCATCGGAAGCCAGCTCTGCCGGTAGGAGTCGGACGCCGAGACGGAGGTGTCGACCCTGGCCGTTGCCACCTCGGGGCTCAGCCCGGGGGGCGGCGGGAGCTCGTCGGGCACCGGGCGTATCGGCCGCTCCGAGGACTTCCAGGAAGAGCCGTCGAACTGGTCCAGGGCGACGATCCGCAGATAGAGGTCCCGGGTGTTCTCCGCGTTCGTCCGGTAGGAGAGGACCTCCCGGTTCTCCGGCTGGTTGAGGCTGTTCTGCAGGGACACCAGCGGATTCACGGTCGTGATGGTGCCCGCCCCGGGTCCGGAGCCCGCGGTGCCCCGCTGCCCGTCGAGGAGCCCGTCGCCCAGTGAGGGCATGACGGCGGGCAGCAGCATGGCGATGCCCAGCGTCACCGCGCCGATCCGGCGGCCGGTGCGGAGCGGGGCGGCCGCCCGGCCGCCGCCGGACGGCTCCAGCCCGGCCCCCAGCCTGCTGGGCGCGGGCGGCGCGCCGCTGAAGACCCGCCCCCACTGCGAGAGCCGGTCACGGCCCTCGGCCAGCAGAAGCAGCAGATAGCCGACCGCCGCCAGCAGGAACCACAGCCAGCGCGAGCCGCCCTGGTCCAGCCCGGCCGCCACGGAGTACAGCGCCAGCAGCGGCAGGCCGGCGGGGGCCGCCGCCCGGTACGTCACCGCGAGCACGTCCACCAGCAGTCCGATCGCCAGCACACCCCCGACCAGCATCAGCCGGATGCCGGGCGTCACGGGCGCCGGTATGGAGTACTCGCCTATGTCCTGCGCGCCCTCCGACAGCAGCAGGGCGAACTCGCGGAAGGCGTCCGGGCCGGGCAGCAGCCCGGCCACGGCCTGCCCCCGCGCGAAGGACCAGGTCAGCAGCAGGAGCGCCACCAGCAGTTGGGCGAGGGCCGTCAGCGGGCGGGGCAGCGGCGCCCGCCGCGCCAGCGCGCCCGCCCCGGACACGGCCGCCAGCAGGAACGCCGCCTGCGGCAGCCAGCCCGCCTCCTTCACCAGCGGCAGCAGGGAGCAGGCCGCCAGCAGGGTGGCCAGCGCCGCGCTCACCGCCAGCCGTCCGCGTCCGCTCATCGCCGCTCCTCTGCCCGGCCCGTCATGTCATGCCCCCGTCTGCCCGCTCGCCGGTGCCCCCGCCCGCGGCCGCTCCGCCATCCGCCACAGGTCGGGCAGTGCCGCGCCGGGGCGGACCGGGACCGTCGACCAGCCCGCCTCGCGCAGCAGCCGCAGCCGGCCGGCGAAGCCGTCGGGGTCCGCGTCCGGCTCGCGCGCCCAGGCGCCGGTGTCCAGGACGAACGCGACGGCCCGCCCGGTCCGGTGCCGCAGCCGCGCCACCACCGCCGTCTGCTCCTCGTCCAGCGCGCCGAGCAGCGCCACCAGCAGCCCCTCCTGTCCGCCGCGGAGATGGTCGTAGGCCCCGGACAGCCCCGGCTCGCCGGAGTGGTCCACCACCGCGAGGGTGTCCAGAATCAGCCCGGCCGTGTCCGCGAAGTCCCCCGGCGTCCCCGCGCCGCCGTCCGTACCGGGCACGGTGTCCCCGGTGTCCGTCAGCAACCGTACCGAGAAGCCCCGTTCCAGCATGTGCGCCGAGATGGAGGCCGCCGCGGACACGGCCCACTCGAACCCGGAGTCCGGCCCCGCGCCCCGGTGCGCGACACGCCGGGTGTCGAGCAGCACCGTGCAGCGCGGCTGCTGCGGCTGTTCCTCCCGGCGCACCATCAGCTCGCCGTAGCGTGCGGTGGAACGCCAGTGCACCCGGCGCAGATCGTCCCCGTGCCGGTAGCCGCGGGGGATGACGTCGTCCTCGCCGGCCAGCGCGAGCGAACGGTGCCGCCCCTCGCCGTAACCGGGAGTGTCCCCGGAGAGCCGGACGGGCGGCAGGGGCTCGGTGCGCGGCACCACGGTCAGGGTGTCCCGCGTGCTGAACGCCCGGGTCAGCTCGCACATCCCGAACGGGTCGGTCAGCCGCAGCTGGAGCGGCCCGAGGGGATAGCGGCCGCGCAGGTCCGAACGGACCCGGTACGACACCTCGCGCCGTCCGCCCGGCTCCACCCGGTCCAGGACGAACCGGGGGCGCGGCCCGAGGACGTACGGCACCCCGTCCTGCAGCATCAGCAGCCCCGTGGGCAGCCGGGAGACGTTGTCGACCCGCAGATGGACCCGCGCCTCCGAGCCGGCCGGAACCCGCGCGGGAGCCAGCCGCCGGCTGCCCGCCACCTGGTGGCGCGTGCGGTACAGCACCGCGACGCACACCAGCGGGAGGACAGAGAGCAGCAGTCCGACCCGCAGCAGGTCGTCCTGCCCCAGGACGTAGCTGCACGCGGCCGCGGCGAAACCGGCGGCCAGGAAGGACCGCCCCCGGGTGGTGAGCCCGGCCAGCGCGCCCCGCAGGGTGCCCCGCTGCTCCCGGCCCTCCGCGGGCGCCTCGGTCTCTCCCGGCGCGCCGGACATCACAGCCCCCGCAGGCCCGGCGGCCGGCCCTGCGGCGTTCCGCGCCACTGCTGCGCGGAGGGATCGGGCACCGGGGTCTGCCGGAGGATGTCTGCGACGACCTGCTCGGACGTACGCCGCCCGAGCTGTGCCTGGGCGGTGGGCAGCAGCCGGTGCGCGAGCACCGGGACGGCCAGCGCCTGCACATCGTCCGGGAGGGCGTAGTCCCGGCCGTGCAGGGCCGCCGAGGCCTTCGCGGCCCGCAGCAGGTGGAGCGTCGCCCGCGGCGAGGCGCCCAGCCGCAGCTCGGGGTGGTTGCGGGTGGCCGCCACCAGATCGACGGTGTAGCGCCGGACGGAGTCCGCGACGTGCACGGAGTGGACCGCGTCGATCAGCTTGACGATGTCGTGGGCGTGCGCCACCGGCTGCATGTCGTCGAGCGGCGAGACACCGCCGTGCACGTCCAGCATCTCCAGCTCGGCCTCGGCGCTGGGGTAGCCGATCGACACCCGGGCCATGAAGCGGTCCCGCTGCGCCTCCGGCAGCGGGTAGGTGCCCTCCATCTCGACCGGGTTCTGGGTGGCCACCACCATGAAAGGGCTGGGCAGGTGGTAGGTCTGCCCGTCGGCGGTGACCTGCCGCTCCTCCATCGACTCCAGCAGCGCCGACTGGGTCTTCGGCGAGGCGCGGTTGATCTCGTCGCCGATCACGATCTGGGCGAAGATCGCGCCGGGCTTGAACTCGAAGTCCCGCCGCTGCTGGTCGAAGACGCTCACCCCGGTGATGTCCGAGGGCAGGAGGTCGGGGGTGAACTGGATACGCCGCACCGAGCAGTCGATCGACCGCGCCAGCGCCTTCGCCAGCATGGTCTTGCCGACCCCCGGTACGTCCTCGATGAGCAGATGCCCCTCGGCGAGCAGCACCGTCAGCGAGAGCCTCACGACCTCCGGCTTGCCCTCGATCACGTTCTCCACCGACCGGCGCACGCGCTCCGCGGTGGTGGTCAGATCAGTGAGGCTCGCTCGATCGTCATAGGTCGTCACCCAGCCCTCCTCGGCCCGTTCTCCGGGCCGGCGCACCCTTCGGCGGGCCGGCCACACATCACACGCGCGTCATACGCGCTCACCGCGTCCGGCGTTCGCCGGCGACGGTGCCGTATCTCCGCATTCTTGCCGTCCTCACGGCTTCACGTCACACGCCTGTGGACAACCCGGGTCTCTTTGTCCCCGTGTGTACCGGCTTGTCTGCCCGAAGAGCCGGGGGGCCACGGGGGACCCCCCGACCCCCCGGGTTCAGGACTCCGGCCCCGCGGGGTCGATCTCCCGCAGCAGCCCGGTGGTCACGTCGAAGACGAACCCGCGGACGTCGCGGGTGTCCAGCAGGAACGGCGAGGTGCGGACCCGCTGCATCGACTGGCGCACGTCCTGGTCGACGTCCCGGAACGCCTCCACCGCCCAGTTCGGCCGCTGGCCGACCTCCATCTCCAGGTCGTGCCGGAACTCCTCGGTGAGGCTCTCCAGACCGCAGTTCGTGTGGTGGACCAGAGCGATGCTGCGGGTGCCCAGGGCGCGCTGGCTGATGGTCAGCGAACGGATGGTGTCATCGGTGACCACACCGCCGGCGTTGCGGATGGTGTGGGCGTCGCCCAGGTCCAGGCCGAGGGCGGCGTGCAGGTCCAGCCGCGCGTCCATGCAGGCCACGACGGCGACCTTCAGGACGGGCCGGGCGTCCATGCCCGGGTCGGTGAACCCGGCGGCGTACGCGCGGTTGGCGCTCACGAGCCGGTCGATGACGCTGTCGGTGGCGGGGCGGGGTGCGGGCGCAGATGTCGACATACTCCGACGTTATCCGGCGCGCCGGGCCGGGGCCCGCTGTGAGATGGGGGCAAAGCCGTCCAACGGCCCGGGATGTGAGCCGATCCACACCCCGCGGACGGCCCCGCGGAGGGCCGGGAGCCGGTCCGCGCGGCGCGCAGGCCCGTTGATTGACCGCGCCGAGGAGTGGACTAAAGTGACGCGAAGTGGGAGGCGCGGAGCTCCCCCGGACCGAGAAATCCCGCGTGCGCGGCCTGTACGTACGGCTCGGCCTCCTCCCGCTCCCCGGTCGGCTGACGCTCCTTCCCCGGTGCCAGCGGCTCGCAGAGCGGGCGGGGACCCGGCGGTGCGTACGGCGGCGCCGATCTGAGAGGGCGCATGAGCGAGACCCGACATGTCCCGGTGATGCTCCAGCGGTGCCTGGACCTGTTGGCCCCTGCCCTGGCCGGGCCGGGCGCCGTCGCCGTCGACTGCACCCTCGGCCTCGGCGGGCACAGCGAGGCCCTGCTGAACACCTTCCCCGGCGTCCGCCTCATCGCCCTCGACCGCGACCCGGTGGCGCTGCGGCTCGCCGGCGAGCGGCTCGCTCCCCACGCGGACCGGGCCACCCTGGTGCACGCCGTCTACGACGAGCTCCCCGAGGTGCTGGACCGGCTCGGCATCCCGCGCGTCCAGGGCATCCTGTTCGACCTGGGGGTCTCCTCCATGCAGCTGGACGAGGCCGGACGCGGATTCGCCTACGCCCAGGACGCACCGCTCGACATGCGGATGGACCAGACGACGGGCATGAGCGCGGCCGAGGTCCTCAACACCTACCCGCCCGGCGACCTGGTCCGCATCCTGCGCACCTACGGCGAGGAGAAGTTCGCCCGGAAGATCGTGGACGCGGTCGTCAAGGCCCGGGCCGAGGAGCCCTTCACGAACAGCGCCCGTCTCGTGGAACTCATCCGGAACGCCCTGCCCCAGGCGGCGAAGCGCACCGGCGGCAACCCGGCCAAACGCACCTTCCAGGCGCTGCGCATCGAGGTCAACGGCGAACTGTCCGTCCTCGAACGGGCGATCCCCGCCGCGGTCTCCCGGCTCGCCGTCGGCGGCCGCGTCGCCGTGCTGTCGTACCACTCGCTGGAGGACCGGCTCGTCAAGCAGGTGTTCGCCGCCGGAGCGGGCAACACGGCGCCCCCCGGTCTGCCCGTCGTCCCCGAGCAGTACCAGCCGCGGCTGAAGCTCCTGACCCGCGGCGCGGAGCTTCCCGGCGACGAGGAGGTGGCGGAGAACAAGCGCGCCGCGCCCGCCCGGCTGCGCGGCGCCCAGCGGATCAGGGAGGACCACCGGTGAAGCGGACGCTCCGGGGCAGGGCCGCCCGGCTGGCCCGGCTGATGCCGGCCGGGCCGAGCACGGCGGCCCGCACTCCGTTCGTCCTGCTGGTGGTGCTCCTGCTCGCCGGCGGGCTGATCAGCCTGCTCCTCCTCAACGCCTCGCTCAACCAGGGCTCCTTCCGGCTCAGCGAGCTGCGGAGGGAGACCACCGACCTGACGGGCCAGCAGCAGGCCCTGCAACAGGAGGTCGACGCCTTCACGGCGCCCGACGCGCTCGCGGAGCGCGCCCGCGAGCTCGGCATGGTCCCCGGCGGCAGTCCGGTCTTCCTGTACCCGGACGGCACCGTGCGCGGCGTCCCGTCCGAAGCAGCAGCCCCGTCGTCCCCGGCGCCGGGCCCGTCCGGCGCCTCCGCCGCGCCCTCCGGGCGGCCGGGCCTCTCCGGGCTCTCGGGGCCGGCGGAGGAGCCGCTCCCGGAGCCGCCCGCTCACCGCCCCGGCGGCTGACCGCCCGCACCCCCGCACCGGAAAGGCCAGCGCATGAGTGACCCCCAGCAGCCGCGCCGGCGGGTGCCCGGCCCCGCCGCCCCCGCGGCCGCCGGCCGGGACCGGCGGGAGGACCCCGCGGTCCGGCGGTGCCAGGGCCGTGGGCCGGGCGCCCCCGGCGGCCGCGGTCCGCGCCCCGGCCGCCCGGCGCAGCGGCCGATCCGCCTCGGCAGCCCCGCCCCCGCCTCCGGCTGATCAGCCTCACGCTGACCCTCGTCATGCTCGCGTTCGTGGTCCGCCTGCTCCAGGTGCAGGCCGTGGAGGCCGACACCTACGCGGCCAAGAGCCGGGTCAACCGGTACATCACCCATACGATCGCCGCCGAGCGGGGCTCCATCACCGACCGCTCCGGCGGCGAGCTGGCCACCACCGTCGACGCCTACGACATCATCGGCGACCCGTATCTCTTCGCCCCGGAGCAGAGCGGGAGCCGGGACGCCCCCGAACGGGCGGCCGAACTGCTCGCCCCCATCCTGGAACAGGACGAGGACGGGATGGCGGAGAAGCTCTCCGCGGGCAACTCCCGCTACGCGGTCCTGGCCCGCCGCCAGTCCCCGCAGGTCTGGCAGCAGATCAAGGACCTCAGGGACGGCTTCGCCGAGAAGGCCGGCTCCGGCGGCGAGCCGAACCCGCTGGCGGGGATCTACCAGGAGCCGCACAGCAAGCGGATCTACCCGAACCGGGAGCTGGCCGCCGGGATACTGGGCTTCGTCAACGCCGAGGGCAGGGGCGGCGGCGGCCTGGAGGCCAAGCTCGACAAGGAGCTGGCCGGTGAGCCCGGCAAGATCACCTACGCCCACTCCGGCGGCCGCCGGGTGCCCACCGAGAGCGCCCGGGAGCAGCCCGCCGTGCCGGGCTCCGACGTCCGGCTGACCATCGACCGCGACCTGCAGTGGGCCGCCCAGCGGGCCATCACCGAAAAGGTCCGGGAGACCGGTGCCCAGCGCGGTTACGTCGTCGTGCAGGACACCCGGACCGGCGAGATCCTGGCCCTGGCCAACGCCCCCGGGTTCGACCCGAACGACATCTCCGCCGCCGGCACCGGCCTCGGCAACCCGGCGCTCCAGGACGCGTACGAGCCCGGAAGCACCAGCAAGGTGATGTCGATGGCCGCCGTCCTGGAGGAGGGCGCCGCCACCCCCGGGACCCATGTGACGGTGCCCAACAGGCTGCACCGGGCCGACCGGCTCTTCGCCGACGACGTCGACCACCCCACCTGGTATCTGACGCTCAACGGCGTGCTCGCCAAGTCCAGCAACCTCGGGACGATCCTCGCCGTCGAACAGCTCGGCACGACACAGAAGGAGGCGAACAAGGTCCTCCACTCCTATCTGCGGAAGTTCGGCATCGGCCGGCCCACCGGCCTCGGCTACCCCGGCGAGACCCCGGGCATCCTGGCGAAGCCGGAGGACTGGAGCGCTTCGCAGCAGTACACGATCCCGTTCGGCCAGGGGCTCTCGATCAACGCCGTCCAGGCCGCCTCCGTCTACTCGACGATCGCCAACGGCGGGGTGCGCGTGGAGCCCACGCTCGTCCGCGGCACCACCGGGCCCGACGGCCGCTTCACCCCGGCACCGGAGCCCCGGACCACCCGTGTCATCAGCGAGAAGACCGCCAAGACGCTGGCGAGGATGCTGGAGTCCGTCGTCGGCAGCGAGGAGGGAACGGGCACCAGGGCCCGGATCCCCGGCTACCGCGTCGCGGGCAAGACCGGTACCTCCAACCGGGTGGACCCGGACACCGGCCGTTACAACGGCTACACCGCCTCGTTCGCCGGATTCGCACCCGCGGACCGGCCGAGGGTCACCGTCTACTGCGCCGTCCAGGACCCGGACCCCGACAAGGGGAGCTACTTCGGCGGCCAGGTCTGCGGCCCCGTCTACAAGCAGGTCACGGAGTTCGCGCTGAAAAGCCTCAAGGTGGCCCCGACCGGCGCCGACCCGGCGAGACTGCCGGTGACCTTCGAGCCGCGCGGCTGAACGCGCGCCGGAACCGGGCGGAATCACGCGGATCGACGCACCAGGGGGCGGGACAACGGGGAACAAGAGCCGAAACCGGAAGAACCGGGAAGAGGCCCGGAAAACCGGGAGACCCCGGAGAGCCCGGACGCCCCAGTAACCGAGAAAGAGATTGAGGCCGGATCCCGTGACGTCGATCACCCCGGACGGCGAGGAACGGAATGCCTTCCACCCCTTGTTTCGCGACCCGCCCGGTGGGCCGGGTACGCTCACCGCCGTGCCACATGCTGATCAGTCCCACACCCCGTCCCCCGACGCGCCGCCGACGGGGGAGGCCCCGAGGCGAGTCCCCGCGAACCCCCCGGGGGCGCCACGCCCCGAACGGGTCCACCCGACGCCGGTGGCGAAGCTGGCGGATCAGCTGGGCGCCGAGCTCCCCCCGGGCGCCGCCGACGCGGCGGTCACGGGCATCACCCACGACTCCCGCGCGGTGCGCCCCGGTGACATCTACGCCGCGCTCCCCGGAGCCCGCCTGCACGGCGCCGACTTCGCCGGACAGGCCGCCGGCCTCGGCGCCGCGGCCGTCCTCACCGACCCGTCCGGTGCCGAGCGGGCCACCGCCACCGGCCTCCCGGTCCTCGTCGTGGACGATCCCCGCGGCCGGATGGGCGAACTGGCCGTCACGGTCTACGGCGACCCGGGCCGCGATCTCCTCCAGATCGGCATCACCGGCACCTCCGGCAAGACCACCACCGCCTACATGATCGACGGCGGTCTCCGGGCCGCGGCCGCCGCCCGCCGCCGGCACCCGGTCACCGGCGCGGACGACGGCGGGGCCGAGGAGGACGGCGGCGCCCCCGAACCCACCGGCCTCATCGGCACCGTCGAGTCCCGGATCGGCGACGAGCGCATCAAGAGCGAGCGCACCACCCCGGAGGCCACCGACCTCCAGGCGCTCTTCGCCGTGATGCGCGAGCGCGGTGTCCGCTCGGTCACCATGGAGGTCTCCAGCCACGCCCTGGTCCTCGGGCGGGTCGACGGCTGCGTGTTCGACGTCGCCGTCTTCAACAACCTCAGCCCCGAGCACCTGGACTTCCACCCGGACATGGAGGACTACTTCCGGGCGAAGGCCCAGCTGTTCACCGCCCGCCGCAGCCGCGCCGGCGTCGTCAACCTCGACGACGAGTACGGCCGCCGCCTGGTCCACGAGTCCGAGGTCCCGGTCACCACCTTCTCCGCGGAGGGCCATCCGGACGCCGACTGGCGCGCCGAGGAGATCGAGGTCGGCCCGCTCGGCTCCACCTTCACCGCCGTCGGCCCCAAGGGCGAGTCCGTGCGGGCCGCCGCGCCGCTGCCGGGCCCGTTCAACGTCGCCAACGCCCTCGCCGCGGTCACCGCCCTCGTCGTCGCCGGCGTCGACCCGCAGACGGCGGCCGACGGCGTCGCGGGGATCCCCGGGGTCCCCGGCCGGCTGGAGCGGGTCGACGAGGGCCAGCCGTATCTCGCCTTCGTCGACTATGCGCACAAGCCCGACGCCGTGGAGTCCGTCCTCCGCGCGGTCCGCCGGGTCACCGACGGCAGAATCCACGCGGTGCTCGGCTGCGGCGGCGACCGCGACCCGCACAAGCGCCGCCCGATGGGCGCGGCGCTGGCCCGGCTCTCCGACACCGCCGTGCTCACCTCCGACAACCCGCGCTCCGAGGACCCCCTGGCGATCCTCGCCGTGATGCTCACCGGTGCCTCCGAGGTCCCGGTCCACGAGCGCGGCGACGTCCTGCTGCACGCCGACCGCGCCGAGGCCATCGCCGCGGCCGTCGCCCGGGCCGAGCCCGGTGACGCGGTGCTGGTCCTCGGCAAGGGGCACGAACAGGGCCAGCACATCGCGGGCGTGGTCCGCGCCTTCGACGACCGTGAGGTGCTGGGCGGGGCCATCCGCGCCCGTGCCGCCGCGGAGCGCGCCACCCCGGCGGAAGCCGGCGGCGCGCTCCCTCCGCACTCCACCGACCAGGGATGACAGACCGCCATGCGCGCACACGCCTTCACCCGGCAGCCGTCCGGCCCCCGCGGGGGTGACCGGTGATCGACCTCTCGCTCGCCGAGATCACCGCCGCCGTCTCCGGCCGTCCGCACGACATACCGGACCTCGGCGCCCGGGTCACCGGCTCCGTCGAGATCGACTCGCGGAAGGCGGGTCCCGGCGGCCTGTTCGCCGCGTTCGCCGGTGAGAACGTGGACGGCCACGACTACGCACGGCAGGCCGTCGAGCGGGGGGCGGTCGCCGTTCTCGCCGCCCGGCCCGTCGGCGTCCCGGCGATCGTCGTCGACGACGTCACGGCCGCGCTCGGCGCGCTGGCCCGCGAGGTCGTCCGGCGGCTGGGCACCACCGTCGTCGCGCTGACCGGCTCGGCCGGCAAGACCAGCACCAAGGACCTGCTCGCCCAGCTCCTGCAGCGGATCGGCCCGACGGTCTGGCCGCCCGGCTCCCTCAACAACGAGATCGGGCTGCCGCTGACCGCCCTGCGCGCCGAGGCGACGACCCGTCACCTCGTCCTGGAAATGGGCGCCCGCGGCAAGGGGCACATCCGGTACCTCGCGGAGCTCACCCCGCCGCGGATCGGCGTCGTGCTCAACGTCGGCACCGCGCACGTCGGCGAGTTCGGCGGCAAGGAGCAGATCGCCGAGGCGAAGGGCGAGCTGGCCGAGGCGCTGCCGCCGGCCGCGGAGGGCGGCCTGGCCGTCCTCAACGCCGACGACCCGCTGGTACGGGCCATGGCGGGCCGCACCCGGGCCCGTACCGTCCTGTTCGGCGAGTCCGCGGACGCCGGCGTCCGCGCCGAGGACGTCCGCCTCACGGACACCGGGCAGCCCGCCTTCACACTTCGCACCCCCACCGGGTGCAGTGCCGTGACCCTGCGGCTGTACGGTGAGCACCACGTGTCGAACGCGCTCGCCGCGGCCGCCGTCGCCCATGAGTTGGGCATGCCTGCCGACGAGATCGCCACCGCGCTCTCCGAGGCCGGCCAGCTCTCCCGCTGGCGCATGGAGGTCACCGAGCGCCCGGACGGCGTGACGGTCGTCAACGACGCCTACAACGCGAACCCCGACTCCGTGCGGGCGGCGCTCCGTGCGCTCGTCGCCATGGGCAAGGGGCGTCGTACGTGGGCCGTGCTCGGCGAGATGGCCGAGCTCGGCGAGGAGTCACTCGCCGAGCACGACGCGGTCGGGCGGCTGGCCGTCCGACTCAACGTCAGCAAGCTTGTGGCGGTCGGGGGCCGGGAGGCCGCCTGGCTCGACATGGGTGCCAAGAACGAGGGTTCGTGGGGTGAGGAGTCGGTGCACGTGTCCGACGCACGGGCGGCGGTCGACCTTATGCGCAGAGAACTGCGCCCGGGCGACGTCGTGCTGGTGAAGGCGTCCCGTTCGGTGGGGCTGGAGCGGGTGGCGCAGGAGCTGCTCGCCGACGGCGGCGCGGCCGCGGGCGAGGGTGAGGTCGCCGGCCGATGAGGCAGATCCTCTTCTCCGGAGTCATCGGGCTCTTCCTGACCCTGGTCGGCACTCCGCTGCTGATCAAACTGCTGGCCCGCAAGGGCTACGGGCAGTACATCCGGGACGACGGCCCGCGCGGGCACCACGGCAAGCGCGGCACCCCCACCATGGGTGGTATCGCCTTCATCCTGGCCACGCTCATCGCGTACGCCCTCACCAAGGTGATCACCGCCACGAACCCCACCTTCTCGGGTCTCCTGGTGCTCTTCCTGATGGCGGGCATGGGCCTGGTCGGCTTCCTGGACGACTACATCAAGATCGTCAAGCAGCGGAGCCTCGGTCTGCGCGCCAAGGCGAAGATGGCCGGCCAGCTGATCGTCGGCATCGCCTTCGCGGTCCTGTCGCTCAACTTCGCGGACGGCCGGGGCCAGACACCGGCCTCCGACAAGCTCTCCTTCACGCAGGACTTCGGCTGGTCGCTCGGCCCGGTCATCTTCGTGATCTGGGCGCTGTTCATGATCCTCGCGATGTCGAACGGCGTGAACCTGACCGACGGCCTCGACGGCCTGGCCACCGGCGCCTCCGTGATGGTCTTCGGCGCCTACACCTTCATCGGTGTCTGGCAGCACCAGGAGTCCTGCGCCTACGCCGAGCGGCTGACCAACCCCGCCGCCTGCTTCGAGGTCCGCGACCCGCTGGACCTGGCCGTGGTGGCCTCCGCCCTGATGGGCGCCTGCTTCGGCTTCCTGTGGTGGAACACCTCGCCCGCCAAGATCTTCATGGGCGACACCGGTTCGCTGGCCCTCGGCGGCGCGCTCGCCGGCCTGGCGATCGTCTCCCGCACGGAGCTCCTGCTCGCCCTGCTCGGCGGCCTCTTCGTCCTGATCACGATGTCCGTCGTCATCCAGGTCGGCTCCTTCCGGCTCACCGGGAAGCGGGTCTTCCGGATGGCGCCGCTCCAGCACCACTTCGAGCTCAAGGGCTGGAGCGAAGTGCTGGTCGTGGTCAGATTCTGGATCATCCAGGGCATGTGCGTGATCGTCGGTCTCGGTCTCTTCTACGCGGGCTGGGCGGCGGGCAAGTGAACTGGGCCGGCACCCGTGTCACCGTCGCCGGACTCGGTGTCTCCGGGGTCCCCGCAGCGCGCGTGCTGCGGGGCCTCGGCGCCCGGGTCACCGTGGTCAACGACGGCGACGACGAACGGTCGCGGCAGCAGGCCGCCGAACTGGAGGCGCTGGGCGTCACGGTCCGCCTGGGCGACGGCGCCACCCTCCCCGAGTCCACCGAACTCGTCGTCACCACACCGGGGTGGCAGCCGGACAAGCCGCTCTTCCGGACCGCGGCCGAGGCCGGCGTCCCGGTCTGGGGTGATGTGGAGCTGGCCTGGCGCCTGCGCGGCCCGGACGCCGCGCCCTGGCTCGCCGTCACCGGCACCAACGGCAAGACCACCACGGTCCGGATGCTCGCCGCCATCCTGGAGGCCGCCGGGCTGCGCACCGCCGCCGTCGGCAACATCGGCGTCTCCGTCCTGGACGCCGTCCTCGCCGAGCAGCGGGAGGACGCCGAGCCGTACGACGTGCTGGCCGTCGAACTCTCCAGCTACCAGCTGCACTGGGCGCCCAGCCTGCGCGCGCACTCCGCCACCGTCCTCAACCTGGCGCCCGACCACCTCGACTGGCACGGCTCGATGGAGGCGTACGCCGCCGACAAGGGCCGGATCTACCAGGGCAACACGGTCGCCTGCGTCTACAACGCGGCCGACAAGGCCACCGAGGAACTGGTCCGCGCCGCCGACGTGGAGGAGGGCTGCCGCGCCATCGGCTTCACCCTCGGCCCCCCGGCGCCCTCCCAGCTCGGCGTCGTCGACGGCATCCTCGTCGACCGCGCCTTCGTGGCGGACCGTCAGAAGCAGGCCCAGGAGCTGGCCGAGGTCTCCGACGTCAACCCGCCGGTCCCGCACAACATCGCCAACGCCCTCGCCGCCGCGGCCCTGGCCCGCGCCTACGGCGTCGAGCCGCGCGCCGTACGGGACGGCCTGCGGGCGTTCCGGCCCGAGCCGCACCGTATCGCGCGGGTCGCGGAGATCGGCGGCGTCACGTACATCGACGACTCCAAGGCGACCAACACCCATGCCGCCGAGGCCTCCCTGACCGCCTACGACTCCGTCGTCTGGATCGCCGGCGGCCTCGCCAAGGGCGCCACGTTCGACGAACTGGTGGCGGCGGCCTCCGGACGGCTGCGCGGGGCCGTCCTGATGGGCGCCGACCGGGCCCTCATCCGCGAAGCCCTGACGCGACACGCCCCGGATGTCCCGGTCGCCGAGCTCGGCCGGACCGACACTGGGGCGATGGCGGCGGCGGTCCGGGAAGCGGCGGCGCTCGCCCGGCCGGGAGACACCGTTCTGCTGGCCCCCGCCTGCGCCTCGATGGACATGTTCGTCAACTACGGCAAGCGCGGCGAGGCCTTCGCCGAGGCCGTGCGCGAGCTCGGGGCCGGGCATGGGGGACAGGGACGCTGACCGGGCTGCCCCCCGTGCCCGACCGGCCGCCCGGCACCCGGCAGCCCGACTGGAGGGGACATGACGGCCGAGCGGCCCCGCATCCCGACACGTGAGCGCGCCCCGGCACGTCCCCGCCCGGCACGGTCCGGCGGGGCGGGCCGGAGCCGCACCGCCCCGGCCCGCCCCGGACGCCGCCCGTCCGGCCGTTCCGGCCCGGTGCACCGGCTGCGGCACCTCAGGGACCGTCTGCGGCGCGCCTGGGACCGCCCGCTGACGGCCTATTACCTGATCCTGGGCAGCGGGATGCTGCTGACCGTGCTGGGCCTGGTGATGGTCTTCTCCGCCTCCCAGATCCAGGCTCTCCGCTCCGACCTGCCCTCCACCTACTTCTTCGGCAAGCAGCTGCTGGCCGCCGGGATCGGCGCGGGCCTGCTCCTGCTGGCCTCCCGGATGCCGGTCCGCCTCCACCGCGCCCTGGCGTACCCGCTGCTCGCCGTCTGCCTGGTGCTGCTGGTGCTGGTCCAGATCCCCGGCGTCGGGCACGCGGTGAAGGGCAATCAGAACTGGATCCAGCTCGGCGGCCCGTTCCAGCTCCAGCCCAGCGAGTTCGGGAAACTCGCGCTCGTCCTCTGGGGCGCCGACCTGCTCGCGCGCAAGCGGGAGAAGAAGCTGCTGGCCCAGTGGAAGCACCTGCTGGTGCCGCTGGTCCCGGTCGCCTTCCTGGTGCTCGGACTGATCATGCTCGGCGGCGACATGGGCACGGCCATCATCCTGACCGCGATCCTCTTCGGCCTGCTCTGGCTGGCCGGCGCCCCCACCCGGCTGTTCGCCGGGGTGCTCGCCGTCGCCGGGCTCATCGGCGCGCTGTTCATCGGGACCAACCCCAACCGGATGGCCCGCCTGGAGTGCATCGGCGCCACCGACCCCGGCCCGCAGGACCAGTGCTGGCAGGCCGTCCACGGGATATACGCTCTGGCCAACGGCAACTGGTTCGGTGCCGGCCTCGGCGCAAGCGTGGAGAAATGGGGTGAACTACCCGAACCACACACCGACTTCATCTTCGCCGTGACAGGGGAGGAACTCGGCCTGGCGGGGACGCTGTCGGTGCTCGCCCTCTACGCGGCTCTAGGCTATGCGGGTATCCGCGTGGCCGGACGCACGGAGGACCCCTTCGTCAGGTACGCCGCGGGAGGTGTGACCACCTGGATCACGGCCCAGGCCGTGGTCAACATTGGTGCGGTGCTCGGCCTGCTGCCGATCGCCGGAGTCCCGCTCCCGCTGGTCTCCTACGGGGGGTCGGCCCTGCTGCCGACCCTGTTCGCCGTCGGGCTGATGATCGCGTTCGCGCGCAGTGAGCCCGCCGCCCGGGCGGCCCTGGCCATGCGGCAGCCTCGTCTGAGGCAGTTTTACCCGGGAAAGCGGCTGGCCCGGGCGGGAAGGAACACGATGAGACGGCGCGCGGAGCGGCCGCCGTCCGGAGAGCGGTGAATTTCGGTGCATGTCGTACTCGCCGGTGGGGGGACCGCCGGCCACATCGAGCCCGCGCTCGCCCTCGCGGATGCCCTGCGGAGGCACGACCCGGCCGTGGGAATCACGGCCCTGGGAACGGAGCGCGGACTCGAGACCCGGCTCGTACCCGAGCGGGGCTACGAACTGGGGCTGATCCCGGCCGTACCGCTGCCGCGCAAGCCCACACCGGAACTGATCACCGTTCCCGGCCGGCTGCGCGGCACCATCAAGGCCGCGGAGCAGATCCTGGAGCGCACCAAGGCCGACTGCGTGGTCGGGTTCGGCGGCTATGTGGCGCTGCCCGGCTATCTCGCGGCCAAGCGGCTGGGGGTGCCGATCATCGTCCACGAGGCCAACGCGCGCCCCGGTCTCGCCAACAAGATCGGCTCGCGGTACGCCGCGGCCGTCGCGGTGAGCACCCCGGACAGCAAGCTGCGCGGCGCGCGATACGTGGGCATTCCGCTGCGCCGCTCCATCGCCACCCTGGACCGGGCGGCGGCCCGGCCGGAGGCCCGGGCCGCGTTCGGCCTGGACCAGAACCTGCCCACCCTGCTGGTGTCCGGCGGATCGCAGGGCGCGCGGCGGCTGAACGAGGTCGTGCAGACGGTGGCTCCGGCGCTCCAGCGCGCGGGCATCCAGATCCTGCACGCGGTCGGCCCCAAGAACGAACTGCCGCGGGCCGACAACATGCCGGGCATGCCGCCGTACATCCCCGTTTCGTACGTGGACCGGATGGACCTGGCCTACGCGGCGGCGGACATGATGCTCTGCCGGGCGGGCGCGATGACGGTCGCCGAGCTGTCGGCCGTCGGACTGCCCGCCGCCTATGTGCCCCTGCCGATCGGCAACGGTGAACAGCGGCTCAATGCCCAGCCGGTGGTCAAGGCGGGCGGCGGACTTCTGGTGGACGACGCCGAACTGACGCCCGAGTGGGTGCAGCAGCAGGTGGTGCCGGTGCTCACCGACGCCTACCGGCTGCACGAGATGTCGCGCGCGGCCGCCGACTTCGGCCGCCGGGACGCCGACGAACTGCTGGTCGGCATGGTCTACGAGGCGATCGCGGCAGGCCGGGCCGGCTGACGGCCCCGGAGGACAGCGCGCGCGGAACGCGGGAAGGCAGGGGAGCGTGGCCGGACAGACGACCGCCCGGCGCGGCGGGAACGGGCTGTCGCCGTCCGGCCCGTCCCCGGAACCGGCCGGGCGGGAGCGTCCGCGCCGGTGGCGCCCGCGCGGAGACCGGCTCGTCTTCTGGGCCCTGGGCCTGGCCCTGTCCGCGGCCGGCGTCTTCTGGTTCCTGCACGGCTCGCCGTGGGTGCGGGTGGAGCGGGTGACGGTCGACGGGACCGGGGTACTGACCCCGGAGCAGGTCCGCCGGGCGGCCGCCGTTCCGCGCGGCGCCCCTCTGGTTTCCGTCGACACCGAAGCGGTCGCCGCCCGGCTGCGGGAAAAACTCCCGCGCATCGACTCCGTCGAGGTCGTACGCTCATGGCCGCACGAGGTCGGTCTGAAGGTGACGGAGCGAAAGCCCGCGGTGCTTATCGAAAAGGGCGGAAAGTTCATCGAAGTGGACGGCGATGGTGTGCTTTTCGCCACGGTGAGCCAACCGCCCAAGGGCGTACCGCTACTGGAAATGGACGCCGCCCGGTCACCGAGTCTGCGCCGTTTCGGAGCGGAACGGCTGCGGAGGGAGGCAGCCGGTGTCGCGGCCGGGCTGCCTGCCCCGATTCACCGGGAGACCCGTGCCCTGGTGGTCCGTTCCTACGACTCCGTCACCCTGGAACTGACGGGCGGCCGGACCGTCGTCTGGGGTTCGCCCGAGCGTTCGGAACAGAAGGCCGGGACGCTTCTCGCTTTGCTGAAAAGCGCGCGGGGAGCCGACCACTTCGATGTGAGCTCTCCCAGCGCCCCGGCGGTCTCCGGGAGTTGACCCCGACTCATCCGGCCCGCACCCTGGTGCCCCACCATGATGCGCGATCACATAGGGTGAAAAGAAAAGCGGCAGGTTCGGCGTGTTCGTTGAACGCGTGGCACTTGTCGACTTAGTGTCTCGTTCGAAGGCTCCAAGGGGCAGACACACTGGTAACCCTAAACTTCACGGTTAGGGTTCGGGTCGGCACTTCGAACCGGCCCTCAGGCATACGTAACTCGAGGCGAGAGGCCTTCGACGTGGCAGCACCGCAGAACTACCTCGCAGTCATCAAGGTCGTCGGCATCGGCGGCGGTGGCGTCAACGCCATCAACCGGATGATCGAGGTCGGTCTCAAGGGCGTCGAGTTCATCGCGATCAACACGGACGCACAGGCCCTGCTGATGAGCGACGCGGACGTCAAACTCGACGTCGGCCGTGAGCTCACCCGGGGCCTCGGCGCCGGCGCCAATCCCGATGTCGGCCGCAAGGCGGCCGAGGACCACCGCGAGGAGATCGAGGAGGTCCTCAAGGGGGCCGACATGGTCTTCGTCACCGCGGGCGAGGGGGGTGGCACGGGCACCGGCGGCGCCCCCGTGGTCGCCGGCATCGCCCGCTCCCTGGGTGCGCTGACCATCGGCGTGGTCACCCGCCCCTTCACCTTCGAGGGCCGGC
This sequence comes from Streptomyces sp. MNU89, assembly GCF_020982505.1. Lineage (NCBI taxonomy): Bacteria > Bacillati > Actinomycetota > Actinomycetes > Kitasatosporales > Streptomycetaceae > Streptomyces > Streptomyces sp. MNU89. The sequence goes on from NZ_JAJKLL010000001.1 coordinate 5,797,746, forward strand.
GCCGCGCGAACCAGGCCGAGGACGGCATCGCCGGCCTGCGCGACGAGGTCGACACCCTCATCGTGATCCCCAACGACCGACTGCTGTCGATCTCCGACCGCCAGGTCAGCGTGCTCGACGCCTTCAAGTCCGCGGACCAGGTCCTGCTGTCGGGCGTCCAGGGCATCACCGACCTCATCACCACCCCGGGGCTCATCAACCTCGACTTCGCGGATGTGAAGTCCGTGATGTCCGAGGCGGGATCGGCGCTCATGGGCATCGGATCGGCCCGCGGCGACGACCGTGCCGTGGCCGCCGCCGAGATGGCGATCTCCTCGCCGCTGCTGGAGGCGTCCATCGACGGCGCCCGCGGGGTGCTGCTCTCCATCTCCGGCGGCTCCGACCTCGGTCTGTTCGAGATCAACGAGGCCGCGCAGCTGGTCAGCGAGGCCGCCCACCCGGAGGCCAACATCATCTTCGGCGCGGTCATCGACGACGCCCTCGGCGACGAGGTCCGGGTCACCGTGATCGCGGCCGGGTTCGACGGCGGCCAGCCGCCCTCGAAGAGCCAGAGCCGGGACAAGGTGCTCGGCTCCTACGGCGGCCGCGAGGAGACGCCCGCACCCGCCCCGGTGGAGAGCCGCCCGTCCTTCGGCGGACTCGGCAGCGTCACCCCCTCCCGTGAGGAGGAGCCCGATCCGGCCGAGGCGGCCCCGGTCGCCGACGTCCCCTCGCCGCCGGCCGCGCCCCCGCAGGTGCCCCGGCCCGTCCGTACTCGGACAGCCAGGCCGAGGAGCTCGACGTGCCGGACTTCCTCAAGTAGCCGTGGCCCGCACGTGATAGGGGAACAGTACGAGACGGGCGGCGCCCGCTTCGCCTTCACCGACCGGTGGGGCGGGGTGAGCGCCGCTCCGTATGCCGAGCTCAATCTCGGCGGCGCGGTCGGCGACGACCCCGCGGCCGTCCGGAAGAACCGCGAACTCGCCGCGGAGTCGCTGGGCCTCGCCCCGGGCCGGGTGGTCTGGATGAACCAGGTGCACGGCCGGGACGTGGCCGTGGTCGACGGCCCCTGGGACGGAACGGCGGACGACGCCGTCGACGCGGTGGTGACGGCCCGCCGGGGGCTCGCCCTCGCGGTGCTCACCGCGGACTGCGTTCCGGTCCTGCTGGCCGACCCGGTCGCCGGAATCGCGGGCGCCGCCCACGCGGGCCGTCCCGGACTCGCCGCCGGAGTGGTCCCGGCGCTGGTCGGAGCCATGGTGCGGCTCGGTGCCGAACCCTCCCGGCTCGTCGCGCACACCGGCCCGGCCATCTGCGGCCGTTGCTACGAGGTCCCGGCGGGGATGCGGGACGAGGTCGCCGCCGTGGTGCCCGGGGCCCGGGCCGTCACGGCCCGGGGCACGCCCGCCCTCGACGTGCCGGCCGGTGTCCGGGCCCAGCTGTCCGGGCTCGGGGTGGAGGGGACGGTCTCGTCGGCCGTCTGCACCCGCGAATCGGCGGACCATTTCTCGTACCGCGGCGAGCGCACCACCGGGCGCCTGGCCTCCTATGTCTGGTTGGACGGATGAGCGTGACCGATCGCAGGGCCGAACTGGCCGCCAACCTGGGGCGGGTGGAGGAACGCATCGCCTCCGCCTGCGCCGCGGCGGGCCGGAAGCGGGAGGAGGTGACCCTGATCGTGGTCACCAAGACCTACCCGGCCTCGGACGTGCGGCTCCTCGCCGGACTGGGTGTCCGGCACGTCGCGGAGAACCGGGACCAGGATGCCGCGCCGAAGGCGGCGGAATGCGCGGACCTGCCTCTGACATGGCACTTCGTCGGCCAGTTGCAGACCAACAAAGTCCGCTCCGTGGTCGGTTATGCCGATGTGGTGCATTCCGTGGACCGCCCCAAACTCGTCAGCGCGCTGTCCGCGGCGGCGGTCCGGGCCGGCCGCGAACTGGGCTGCCTGATCCAGGTGGCCCTGGACGCCGGGTCCGGCGAGGCGGCGGGCCGGGGCGGCGCCGCGCCCGGCGCGGTACCGGAGTTGGGGGACGCGATCGCGGCCGCCGACGGCCTGCGGCTCGGCGGCGTGATGACCGTGGCGCCGCTCACCGGCCCTTACGTCGGGCGTCAACGGGCCGCCTTCGAGCGGCTGTTGGAAATCTCATCCGGCCTGCGGGCGCGTCATCCTGCTGCGAACATGGTCTCAGCGGGTATGAGTACGGATCTCGAGGACGCCATCGGGGCCGGAGCGACACATGTACGCGTCGGTACTGCGGTACTCGGAGTCAGGCCCGGCCTCCGGTAACGTCGCCAAGAAGTCGGACCACAGCAGAAAATATGGTCGGTTCCGCCCCCGGGCGGACGGGCCGAGTGGATCCAGGGCGGCCGGTGACGGAGCCGATCCACCACAGAGCGGAGGACGCAGAACATGGCCGGCGCGATGCGCAAGATGGCGGTCTACCTCGGCCTCGTGGAGGACGATGGGTACGACGGCCGGGGGTTCGACCCCGATGACGAGTTCGAACCCGAGCCGGAGCCCGAGCGGGCGCACCGGCAGCACCAGCCGCACCAGGCGGACCGAATGGAACGGGGCGAACCGGGCGAACCGGCAAGAGTCGCCCAACCCCCCGCGCAGCGTGAACCGGTGGCCGTCACGGCCGAAAGCGGGCGTCCCGCCCGTATCGCCCCCGTGGCGTCCATCACACCCGAACGCCAGAGTCTGGAGAAGAACGCACCGGTGATCATGCCCAAGGTCGTCTCCGATCGCGAGCCCTACCGCATCACGACGCTCCATCCCCGGACCTACAACGAGGCCCGTACCATCGGGGAACACTTCCGTGAGGGCACTCCGGTGATCATGAATCTGACGGAGATGGACGACACCGACGCGAAGCGACTTGTCGACTTTGCGGCGGGCCTGGTCTTCGGTCTGCATGGCAGCATTGAGCGAGTGACGCAGAAGGTGTTCCTGCTGTCGCCTGCTAACGTCGATGTCACGGCGGAGGACAAAGCCCGTATCGCTGAGGGCGGGTTCTTCAACCAGAGCTGAGACGCAACAACCGGCCGTACGGCCCGAGACGAAGTGCAAGGGGAGAGGGAAGCGCGGGATGGACATCGCACTGCAGGTGATCTACATCGCGCTGATGTGCTTCCTGATTGTGCTGATTTTCCGGTTGGTCATGGATTATGTCTTCCAGTTCGCCCGGTCGTGGCAACCCGGCAAGGCGATGGTGGTGCTCCTGGAAGCGACCTACACTGTGACCGATCCGCCACTCAAGCTTCTGCGGCGGTTCATTCCGCCGCTGCGTCTCGGGGGCGTGGCGCTCGACCTGTCCTTCTTCGTACTGATGATCATCGTCTACATCCTGATCTCCGTCGTGAGGCAGCTGTGAACGATACGGTCTTGCCGATATGCCGACGACTACGTTGAGGTGAAGAGATGCCGTTGACCCCTGAGGACGTTCGGAACAAGCAGTTCACGACCGTCCGCCTCCGAGAGGGCTATGACGAGGACGAGGTCGATGCCTTCCTCGACGAGGTCGAAGCCGAGCTGACCCGGCTGCTGCGCGAGAACGAGGACCTGCGGGCCAAGCTCGCGGCCGCGACACGTGCCGCCGCGCAGAACCAGCAACAACAGGGCATGCGCAAACCGCCGGAGCAGCAGGAGAGGCCCGGCGGGCCGGTGCCCGCCGCCATATCGGGCCCGCAGCCGGTGCCGCCGCAGCAGCAGATGGGCCCGCCCCAGCTGCCCGGTGGAGCACCTCAGCTGCCCGCAGGTCCCGGTGGCCACGGCCCGCAGGGCGGCCCCGGCATGCACGGCCCCGGCCCGATGCAGGGTGGTCCCGGTCACATGGGCGGTCCGATGGGCGGCCCCGGCGGCCCCGGCCAGCACATGCAGCAGCACCAGGGTCCCGGCGGTCACATGGGCCACGGCCCCGGCCCCGGCGGTCCGGGCGACGGCGGCGCCGCGCGCGTGCTGTCGCTCGCGCAGCAGACCGCGGACCAGGCGATCGCGGAGGCCCGTTCCGAGGCCAACAAGATCGTCGGTGAGGCCCGCAGCCGTGCCGAGGGTCTGGAGCGGGACGCCCGCGCCAAGGCCGACGCCCTGGAGCGGGACGCCCAGGAGAAGCACCGTGTCGCGATGGGCTCCCTGGAATCCGCGCGCGCCACGCTGGAGCGCAAGGTCGAGGACCTGCGCGGCTTCGAGCGGGAGTACCGCACCCGTCTGAAGTCGTACCTGGAGAGCCAGCTGCGCCAGCTGGAGAACCAGGCCGACGACTCGCTGGCCCCGCCGCGCAGCGGCCCGCCGGCCCCGTCGCTGCCGCCGTCCCCCTCCATGGCCGGTGCCGGCTCGATGGGCGGGCACATGGGCAACCAGTCCATGGGCGGTCCCTCGGGCGGCAACGGCGGTCCGTCCTACGGAGGCCAGCAGCAGATGTCGCCGGCCATGACGCAGCCGATGGCACCGGTGCGGCCGCAGGGCCCGTCGCCGATGCAGCAGGCACCGTCGCCGATGCGCGGCTTCCTCATCGACGAGGACGACAACTGATCGCGGCGCCTTAGGGCGCGCACCGTCGGCATATCACGGGTCCGGGCCCGGAGGGATTCCCTCCGGGCCCGGACCTGTGCGCGCCCGCGGGTGGTGCCCACTGGGGGCCGACGGGGCCCGGCCGGCTTCCGCGCGGCCGGGCCCCCGTCCCCGAGATGCCGGCTCAGGCCTCCGTCTTGCGGAGACGGAAGGTGAGGGCCAGGCCCTCGTCGGTGAAGGACTCGCCGTACGCCTCGTCCGGCCCGGGAGCCGCCCCGGCGCCGGCGAAGTCGGTCGCCAGGACCTCGTCCGCGATCAGGGCCGCGTGCTCGGTGAGCGCCGCCCGGGTCTCCGGCTCCGTGGACTCCCAGCGGAGGGCGATGCGGTCCGCCACGTCCAGGCCGCTGTTCTTGCGGGCCTCCTGGATCAGCCGGATCGCGTCCCGGGCCAGTCCCGCGCGGCGCAACTCCGGGGTGATCTCCAGATCCAGGGCCACGGTGGCGCCCGCGTCGGAAGCGACCGACCAGCCCTCGCGCGGGGTCTCCGTGATGACGACCTCCTCCGGGGCGAGCGTGACCGTCTCGCCGTCCACCTCGACCGACGCGGTGCCCTCGCGCAGGGCGCGGGAGAGCGCCGCGGCGTCCGCCTGGGCGATCGCCTTGGCCACCGCCTGGACGCCCTTGCCGAACCGCTTGCCCAGGGCCCGGAAGTTGGCTTTCGCCGTGGTGTCGACGAGGGAGCCGCCGACGGCCGAGAGGGAGTCCAGGGAGCTGACGTTCAGCTCATCGGTGATCTGGGCACGCAGCTCCGGCGAGAGGGCGTCGAAGCCCGCGGCGGCGACCAGTGCGCGCGACAGCGGCTGCCGGGTCTTGACCCCCGACTCGGCGCGGGTCGCCCGGCCGAGCTCGACCAGCCGCCGGACCAGCAGCATCTGCTCCGAGAGCCCCCGGTCGACGAGCGCGGTCTCCGGCTCCGGCCAGGTGGACAGGTGCACCGAGTCCGGGGCGCCCGGGGTGACCGGGACGACCAGGTCCTGCCAGACCCGCTCGGTGATGAACGGGACCAGCGGGGCCATCAGCCGGGTCACGGTCTCGACGACCTCGTGGAGGGTGCGCAGCGCCGCGGCGTCGCCCTGCCAGAAGCGGCGGCGGGAGCGGCGGACGTACCAGTTCGAGAGGTCGTCGACGAAGGCCGAGACCAGCTTTCCGGCGCGCTGGGTGTCGTAGCCCTCCAGGGCTTCGGTGACCTCGGCGACCAGGGTGTTGAGCTCGCTCAGCAGCCAGCGGTCGAGGACCGGGCGGTCCGCCGGGGCCGGGTCCGAGGTGCTCGGCGCCCAGCCCGAGGTGCGGGCGTAGAGGGCCTGGAAGGCGACCGTGTTCCAGTAGGTGAGGAGTGTCTTGCGGACGACTTCCTGGATGGTGCCGTGGCCCACGCGGCGCGCGGCCCAGGGCGAGCCGCCGGCGGCCATGAACCAGCGCACGGCGTCGGCGCCGTGCCGGTCCATGAGCGGGATCGGCTGGAGGATGTTGCCCAGGTGCTTGGACATCTTCCGGCCGTCCTCGGCGAGGATGTGGCCGAGGCAGACCACGTTCTCGTAGGAGGACTTGTCGAAGACCAGGGTGCCGACGGCCATGAGCGTGTAGAACCAGCCGCGGGTCTGGTCGATGGCCTCCGAGATGAACTGCGCCGGGTAGCGCTTCTCGAAGATCTCCTTGTTCTTGTACGGGTAGCCCCACTGCGCGAAGGGCATCGAGCCGGAGTCGTACCAGGCGTCGATGACCTCCGGGACGCGGGTGGCCTCCAGGGAGCAGCCCTCGGCGGTGCAGGGGAAGACGACCTCGTCGATGTACGGGCGGTGCGGGTCGAGCCCGGACTGGTCGGTGCCGGTGAGCTCGGTGAGTTCGGCCAGCGAGCCGACGCAGGTGAGGTGGTTCTCCGCGCAGCGCCAGACGGGCAGTGGGGTGCCCCAGTAGCGGTTGCGGGAGAGCGCCCAGTCGATGTTGTTGTTCAGCCAGTCGCCGAAGCGGCCGTACTTGACCGACTCCGGGTACCAGTTGGTGCGGTCGTTCTCGCGGAGCAGGGCGTCCTTGACCTGGGTGGTGCGGATGTACCAGGACGGCTGCGCGTAGTAGAGCAGCGCGGTGTGGCAGCGCCAGCAGTGCGGATAGCTGTGCTCGTACGGCAGGTGGCGGAAGAGGAGGCCGCGGCTGTCGAGGTCGGCGACCAGGTCCTCGTCCGCCTTCTTGAAGAACTGGCCGCCGACGAGCGGCAGTTCCTCCTCGAAGGTGCCGTCGGGGCGCACGGGGTTGACGACCGGCAGCCCGTAGGCGCGGCAGACCTTGAGGTCGTCCTCACCGAACGCGGGGGACTGGTGGACCAGACCCGTGCCGTCCTCGGTGGTGACGTACTCGGCGCCCACGACGAAGTGCGGCGCGGGCTCACCCTCGCCCGGCTCGGGGAACTCCAGCAGGGCGAACGGGCGCTCGTACGTCCAGCGCTCCATCTCGGCGCCGGTGAAGGACTGCCCGGTGGTCTCCCAGCCCTCGCCCAGCGCCTTCTCCAGCAGCGGTTCGGCGACGACGAGCTTCTCGCTGCCGTCCGTGGCGACGACGTAGCGCACGCCGGGGTGGGCGGCGACGGCCGTGTTGGACACCAGCGTCCACGGGGTCGTCGTCCAGACCAGCAGCGCCGCCTCACCGGCGAGCGGGCCGGAGGTCAGCGGGAAGCGGACGTAGACCGAGGGATCGACGACGGTCTCGTAGCCCTGGGCGAGTTCGTGGTCGGAGAGGCCGGTGCCGCAGCGCGGGCACCAGGGGGCGACGCGGTGGTCCTGCACCAGCAGGCCCTTGGTGAAGATCTCCTTCAGCGACCACCACACGCTCTGGATGTACTCCGGGTCCATGGTGCGGTAGGCCTCGTCGAGATCGACCCAGTAGCCCATGCGCGTGGTGAGTTCGGCGAAGGCGTCGGTGTGGCGGGTCACCGACTCGCGGCACTTCGCGTTGAACTCCGCGATGCCGTACGCCTCGATGTCCTTCTTGCCGTTGAAGCCGAGCTCCTTCTCGACCGCCAGCTCGACCGGCAGCCCGTGGCAGTCCCAGCCGGCCTTGCGGGCGACGTGGTAGCCGCGCATGGTGCGGAAGCGGGGGAAGACGTCCTTGAAGACCCGGGCCTCGATGTGGTGGGCGCCGGGCATGCCGTTCGCGGTCGGCGGGCCCTCGTAGAAGACCCACTCGGGACGTCCCTCGGACTGCTCCAGGGAGCGGGCGAAGACCTTGTTCTCGCGCCAGAAGTCGAGCACGGCGTGCTCCAGCGCGGGCAGGTCGACCTGGGCGGGGACCTGGCGGTACTGCGGCTGTGGACTCATCGGGGTCTGCCTCCGGCGGACACATGCGGGTGGTGATCGTGCTGTCCGTCGGAGGGACGAGAGCCTGTCGCTCCCGCGGTACCACCCTCCTTGACCGGGGAGTCGCCGGCCGGCGCTCCTCGGCCCCCTCATTGGGACGCGCTGCCGGTTCTACTCGCCCCCGCCGTACGCGGGGGTTTTCCTCCGGCGGCTCCGGGGTGATCTTCGCACCGCGCACACCCCCGGGCTCGCACCGTCCCCGGGTCGCTCATGGCTGCGTACGGAACTACTCGTCCCCATCCACGCCTCACGCAGCGCCCAGTGTACGGGCCCGGGCGGGCGGCGGCCGACCGGATTTCCGGGGGCGGGCCCGGACCCGCCGGCCCACCCGAATGGCCATACGCGGGGCTCCCGGGTTCGCGGACCCCCGGCGGAGGCCCTCCCGGGTCCCCGCCGCACCGGATTACCCGCCGGGGAGCGGGGCACAACGGATGCAGGCTCGCTCCCGGCCGTTACCGGCGGAGGCGGGCCGGGGTGGTGGGAGATCCGGATGGTCGGCGTGCCCCGTTGCCGCGACCTCCGAGTCGACTTATCGTCCGAGCACGATTAACGACAAGATCACAATATGGTGAGGGGGTCGCTGCGATGGTGGCGAAGAAGCCCGTCGTCGAGACGGCGGAGCCGGCCGGTACGGCGGCCCCGGACAACCGCGCCGGTACGGCCGGCGCGGCGGCCGTGGTGAGCGGGACGGCCGCCGCGGAGACGGCCGTACGGCGGCCGTCCGCGCACACGGCGGCCGCGCCGGAGCGGACCGCGAAGGCGGCACCGGTCGCCGGGAAGCCCGCAGAGAAGACGGGAGCCAAGACGGTGGTTGCGAAGAAGACCCCGGCCGGCACGGCCGCGGCCGTGCCCGGGGAACTGGCGGTACGGCCCGGTGAGGACCCCTGGACCGCCGAAGAGGTCGACGAGGCGCGGAACGAGCTGAAGAGCGAGGCCGAACGGCTGCGCACCGAGATCGCCTCCTCCCAGGAGGCGATCGCCGGGCTGATGCGGGACTCCGGCGACGGCGCGGGCGACGACCAGGCGGACACCGGCACCAAGAACATCACCCGCGAGCACGAGCTGGCGCTGAACGCCAACGCCCGGGAGATGCTCGACCAGACCGAACGGGCTCTGGAACGGCTCGACGCCGGCACGTACGGGCGCTGCGAGTCCTGCGGCAACCCCATCGGCAAGGCCCGGATGCAGGCCTTCCCGCGGGCCACGCTCTGCGTGGAGTGCAAGCAGCGGCAGGAGCGGCGCTAGCGGGCCCGGGCAGGCGTCCCCCGGCACGGTCCGGCGCTCCCGGGCCGTGCCGTACCCTCGTCCTCAGCCGGGTGGGGCCCGGTGGCGGACCAGAGGCTGAGGGACTCACGTGGCAGAGGCGGAGCGGATCATCGACACCCCGGATTCCGAGGGGGAGCGGCCGGAGGCCGGGCCCGACGGCGAGCACGGGGCGGACGCCGGCGACGGCGCGGCCCCCCGGAGCCGGGGCAAACGGCGGATCGCCGTGCTGCTGGCCGTCGCCGCGATCGCCTACCTCTTCGACCTGGGCACCAAGATGCTCGTGGTGGCCAAGCTGGAGCACCACCAGGCGATTCCGGTGATCGGGGAGTGGCTGCGGTTCGAGGCCGTGCGCAACCCGGGCGCCGCCTTCGGCATCGGCGAGGCGCTGACCGTGGTGTTCACGGTCATCGCGGCCGCCGTGATCGTCGTCATCGCCCGGATCGCGCGGAAGCTCTACAGCCTGCCCTGGGCGGTCGCGCTGGGGCTGCTGCTCGGCGGCGCCCTCGGCAACCTCACCGACCGGCTCTTCCGGAGCCCCGGCTTCTTCCGGGGCGAGGTCGTGGACTTCATCGCACCCAAGGGGTTCGCGGTGTTCAACCTCGCCGACACGGCCATCGTGTGCGGCGGCGTCCTCATCGTGCTGCTGTCCTTCCGCGGGCTCGACCCCGACGGCACCGTCCACAAGGACTGACGACCGGGCGCCGCGCCGCGTCCCGCCGGGGCACCGGCGGGGGCGGGCGGGGTTCCGGGTCCGGCATACTCGACGGGTGAGCACCCTTCCCGAAATCCGCACGCTGCCCGTACCCGACGGCCTCGAGGGCGAACGCGTCGACGCCGCGATAGCCCGTATGTTCGGCTTCTCCCGCACCAAGGCGGCCGAGCTGGCCGCCGCCGGGAAGGTACTGGTCGACGGCAGCCTCGCCGGGAAGTCCGACCGGGTCACCGGTGGCGCCTGGCTGGAGGTCGAGCTGCCGCGGGCCGCGCCGCCGGTGGAGATCGTCGCCGAGCCCGTCGAGGGCATGGAGATCGTCCACGACGACGACGACATCGTGGTGGTGGACAAGCCGGTCGGGGTCGCCGCTCATCCCAGCCCCGGCTGGACGGGCACCACCGTGATCGGCGGGCTGGCCGCCGCGGGTTTCCGGATCTCGACCTCCGGCGCCGCCGAGCGCCAGGGCATCGTGCACCGCCTGGACGTCGGCACCTCCGGGCTGATGGTGGTGGCCAAGTCCGAGCGCGCGTACAGCCTGCTCAAACAGCAGTTCCGGGAGCGCACGGTCGACAAGCGCTACCACACGCTCGTCCAGGGTCACCCCGACCCGATGAGCGGTACCATCGACGCTCCCATCGGCCGGCACCCGGTCCACGACTACAAGTGGGCCGTGACCGCCGAGGGCAAGCCCAGCGTCACGCACTACGACCTCATCGAGGCCTTCCGCGCCGCCAGCCTGCTCGACGTCAAGCTGGAGACCGGCCGGACCCACCAGATCCGGGTGCACATGGCGGCGCACCGCCACCCCTGTGTCGGCGACCTCACCTACGGCGCCGACCCGACCCTCGCCAAGCGGCTGAAGCTCGGCCGCCAGTGGCTGCACGCGATGCGGCTGGGCTTCGAGCACCCGGCGGACGGCCGGTGGGTGGAGTTCGCGAGCGCCTACCCCGAGGACCTGCAGCGGGCGCTGGACATCGTGCGCGCCGAGAGCGCGTAGGAGCGGGCCGGCCGCGCTCCCCCCGGGGCCGTCCGCACGGGCCCGCTCCGGCCGGGCTCAGCGGCGGTGGAGCCGGGGGCCGCGGCCGGAGTGGTTCTTGCCCGCCCGGCCGGCTCTGCCGGACTTCTCCGTCCCCTTCCCCTGCTCCGCCGCCTCCGGCCGGCCGTTCTGCGCGGCGCCGCGGTCGGCCGCGGAGGCGGGCGTCTCCGCCCGGTCCTCCGGGGACTCCGTCCGCTGGGCGGCCACGGTCCCGTCGACGCCCGTCGGCAGCCCGTCCCGTTCCCGCTTCCGCGGCGGCGGGAAGACGGCCGGGGCCGTGTTGATGCGCGGCAGGGCGTACGGATGCTCCTCGCGCAGCCAGGTCAGCAGCTTCTCCCGGACCTCGACCCGGGCCGTCCAGAGGGTGTCGCCGTCCTTCGCCGTCACCAGGGCCCGCACCTCCATGGTGCTGGGGGTCGAGTCGGTGACGGTGAGGTTCCAGTTCCGGCCGTCCCAGGCGTCGATCGTCTGCACGATCTCGCCCAGTTTCTCCCGCATCAGCTGGACCGGCGCGGAGTGGTCGAGATGGAAGAAGACGGTGCCGGTCATCTGCGGACTGTTGCGCGACCAGTTCTCGAACGGCTGGCTGGTGAAGTACGAGACGGGCATGGTGAACCGGCGTTCGTCCCAGGTCTTCACGGTCAGGAAGGTGAGGGTGATCTCCTCGACGGTGCCCCACTCGCCGTTCACCACGACCGTGTCACCGATCCGCACCATGTCGCCGAAGGCGATCTGCAGTCCGGCGAAGAGGTTCCCCAGCGTGGACTGGGCGGCGATGCCGGCCACGATGCCCAGCAGACCGGCCGAGGCCAGCAGCGAGGTGCCGACGGTGCGCATCGCGGGGAACGTCAGCAGCATCGCCGCGCCGGCCACCACCGCGACGACCGCGGTCACCACCCGCTGGATGAGCGTGATCTGGGTGCGGACCCGGCGGACCCGGGCCCGTTCGCTGGTCGTCGCGGAGTAGCGGGTGAACGATGCCTCGACGACGGCCGTGACGACCCGCAGCACCAGCCAGGCGGTGGCGCCGATCAGCACGAGCGTCAGCAGCCGCCCGATGGCCACCGTGTGGTTCCGGGCGAGATGCGCCTGGTCGTACGAGCCGCGCAGCAGCGCCGCGCCCAGCACCAGCTGCAGCGGCACCAGCGCCCGGCTCAGCATGTCCCACAGCGGCGTCTCCGGGTGCCGGGCGTCGCTTCTGCGGAGCGCCACGCGGACGAGCCAGCCGACGGCGAGCGAGATGACCAGCGCACCGCCGAACACGATCAGCGGGCGCAGTACAGCCTCCATCGGCACGGTGTCTCCTCCTCGGGGCGGGATTCCGGCGGCGTCGGGGCCGCGGACCTCCGACCGACCGTAACTGGCACGATGAGAAGACTGCTAACCGCTCTCAGGGAAGTGACACGGGTGCCGGGCTCTCCGACAGTTGTTCTTTTTCACAGTTCTTACGGTCTGCGACCGGCCGTGCACGCCGCGGCGGACCGCATGCGGGCCGCCGGGCACGAGGTCCACGTGCCGGATCTGTACGACGGCCGCACCGCGGGCAGCGTGGAGGAGGGCATGGACCTCAAGGACGAGATCGGCGGCGACGAGCTGCTGAGGCGCGCGGTCGCGGCCGCGGCGCCGCTGTCCGACCGCGGACTGGTCTACGCGGGCTTCTCACTGGGCGGTTCGCTGGCCCAGAACCTGGCGATGGCGGACGAGAAGGCCCGCGGGCTGCTGATGCTCCACGGCACCTCGGACCTCGCCGAGGACGCGTCCGCGGACGGGCTGCCGGTCCAGCTCCACGTCGCCGACCCGGACCCGTTCGAGCCGCACGATTGGCTGAACGCCTGGTATCTGCGGATGCGCCGGGCCGGAACGGAGGTGGAGATCTTCCGCTACCCGGGAGCCGGCCACCTCTACACCGATCCGGATCTCCCGGACCACGATCCGGAGGCGGCGGAGGAGACCTGGTCGGTGGCCCTGTCGTTCCTGTCGGAGCTGTAGCCGCGGTACGGGGCTCCGTTCACGGGCGCGGTGGCGCGTACGCCGCGCGGCGGGCGGCGGTCGGCCCGCGCCGGTGGCGAGAGCGCGGTAGGCCCCGCGGGGCCGGGCCGGTGGCTGCGGCGGCCGGGTGCCGGGCGGCTGTTCACGGCCGGGTGCAGCGTCCCCGGGAGCCGCCGTCCGGGGTGGGGAGGCACAGCAGTTCGCGGTCGTCCTCGTCATGGCTGAGGTAGCGGCCCGCGCACTCGTTCTCGGTGGTCCGGCCGTGTTCCGCGCAGAAGGCGAGGGCCGCTTCGCCGTCGTCGAACGGGCCGGGGGCGTAGATCACCCAGTAGCCGGGCCGCAGCGAGGCGAAGTCGCTGCTGTGCAGCAGGTGAGCCACCGGGATCTTCTCGCGCAGTTCCGCCAACTGCCTTCTGGGGGCGGGCTTGCCGGGGACCACCGCCTCGGAGAAGAGCTGGGCGATCCAGGTGCCGGGCCGCGGGCCCGTCACGGACGGCGAGCTCTCCGGCGGCGTCCGCGGCGGTGTCTCCGGGGACGTGGACGGCCCGGTTCCGCTGCTCGGTGGTGCGGTGGACGGTGAGGCGGAGGACGAGGGCGTCGCGGACCCGGTGGCGGAGGCGGTGCCCGTGGACGCGCTCGTGGTCCGCGTCGGGGGAGGGGGGTCGCCGCCGTCGCCGGTCAGGGCCAGATAGACCCCGGTCGCCGCGAGCCCGGCGCCGACGACCGCGGCGGCGGCCATCCCCGCCACCGTACGATGGCCCCGCCGGTCCCGGTCCGCCGGAGCGGGCGGCCCGGAGCCGGCCGTGGTCACGGTGGGCGCCGTGTGGAGCGGGTCGGACGGGTGCGGGACGCCGGGCAGGGTGGGGGCCGTCGGTGGTGGCGGCGGAGCCGTGCTCCCCTCCGCCGCGGCGGCCAGCAGCCGGTCGAGCCGCGCCGCGTCCGGCCGGGCGGCGGGGTCCCGTTCGAGCAGCTCCGCGAGGACGGGCGCGAGCGGACCCGCGCGCCGCGGGGGCGGCACGGGCTCGTCGAGCACGGCGGCGAGCGTGGCGACGGCCGTGGCGCGCCGCACCGGGTTGACGCCCTCCACGGCGACGTACAGCAGCATGCCGAGCGACCAGAGGTCCGAGGCCGGGAGGTCGTCGCGGCCCCGGAGGCGCTCGGGGGCGATGTACTCGGGGGAGCCGATCACGTCGCCGACGGCGGTGAGGGTCACGGAGCCCTGCAGGGCGGCGATGCCGAAGTCGGTGAGGACCGCGCCGCCGTCGGGCCGCAGCAGGACGTTGGCCGGTTTGACGTCGCGGTGGTGGATGCCCGCGGCGTGCGCGGCGGACAGGGCGGAGAGCAGTTCGCGGCCGATGCGGGCCGCTTCCGCGGGCGTCAGCGGGCCGCGGGTGTCGAGCCGGTCCTGGAGGGTGCCGCCGGAGAGCAGTTCCATGACGAGCCAGGGATACGGCCCCTCGTCGTCCACGATGTGATGAATCGTCACCACATGGGGGTGGCTGAGCCGGGCCAGCGCCCGGGCCTCCCGCCACACCCGCTCCTGGAGTACGCGTCCGGCGCCCGGTCCCGCGCCGGCCGCCGCCGGATCCGGGGGCCGTACCTCCTTGAGGGCGACCTCCCGCTGCAGAGCCCGGTCGCGCGCCCGCCACACCGCACCCATACCGCCGCTGCCGAGCCGCTCCAGCAGCTCGAAGCGGCCGTCGATGATGTCCCCGGACTCGCTCAACTCGCCGTCCCCCAGCCGCCGTACCGCTGCCGTCCATGCCAGGTGCAGCAGCAGGGTATACAGCCCGCCGCGTCCCGGGGGTCCGCCACGGAAGGGAAAGCGCGCCGGGAGGGGCCGACCGGGGCTCGCCCGGGGCGGCCGCCGGCCCGCGTCCGGCCCGCACCGCGACGTACGGGGCGCCGGTCCCGCCGCGGCCGGGGCCGCGGCGGGACGGCAAGCTGCGGACGGTGGTTCAGCGGACCGGCTGGTCCACCCGCTCCAGCTTCTGCGCACCGGAACGGGTCCGGTAGGAGCGCAGCCACTCCGTGGAGGCGGAGCGGTCGGTCTTCTCGGAGATGACGTAGTAGTCCATCTGCGCCCGCTCGGCGGTGACGTCCAGGACCCCGTAGCCGTGCGAGTCCATGTCCACCCACTTCACATGGCGGTTGGCGGCGCGGACGGCGGCCGTCGCGACCAGGGAGGCGGTCTGCGGCGGCACGTTCAGGATGTCGTCGATGTTGTCCGAGGTCACCGAGGTCACCACGAACTCTGTGGCGGCGGTGGCCGAGAGGGGGTACGTGGCGGCCCTGACGGGGACGTCGTTGGCCCAGGCGGTGTGGATGTCACCGGTGAGGAAGACGGTGTTCTCGATGCCCGACTCCCGCAGATGGGTGAGGAGTTCGCGGCGGTCGTCGGTGTAGCCGTCCCACTGGTCGACGTTGACGGCCAGGCCCTCGGCGGGCAGTCCGAGCAGCTTGCTGAGCGGGCCGAGCAGATACGCGGGGACGGAGCCGAAGGCCACCGGGGAGATCATCACGGAGGTGCCGACCAGCTTCCAGGAGGCGTCGGAGGACGCCAGCCCGCTCTTCAGCCAGTCGAGCTGCTTGCGGCCGGTGATGGTGCGGTCCGGGTCGTCCACCTCGCCGTTGCCGATGGAGGTCTGCTGCGAGCGGAACGAGCGCAGGTCCAGCAGGTGCAGATCGGCGAGCCGGCCGAAGCGCAGCCGGCGGTAGGTGGTGCCCGCGACGGAGGGGCGCACCGGCATCCATTCGAAGTACGCCTGCTTGGCGGCGGCCACGCGCCGCGCCCAGTCGCCCTCGGTGGCCGGGTCGTGGTTCTCGGCGCCGCCGGACCAGGCGTCGTTGGCCACCTCGTGGTCGTCCCAGATGGCGATGACCGGGTGGGTGGCGTGCAGGTTCCGCAGGTCCTCGTCGGTCTTGTAGTTGCCGTGCCGGGCGCGGTAGTCGGCGAGGGTGAGGATCTCGTGGGTGGGGACGTGCGAGCGGATCACGCCGTCCGCGCCCGGGAAGCCGCCGGTGCCGTACTCGTAGATGTAGTCGCCGAGGTGGAGCACCGCGTCGAGGTCGGCGCGGGCGGCGAGGTGGCGGTAGGCGGAGAACCAGCCGGCCTCCCAGTCGGCGCAGGAGACGACGCCGAAGCGGACGGCGGGGGCGGTGGCGTCGTGCGCGGCGGTGGTGCGGGTGCGGCCGGTCGGGGAGACCGTGCCGCCGGCGGTGAAGCGGTAGAAGTACTGGGTGGCCGGGCGCAGTCCGCGGACGTCGGCCTTGACGGTGTGGTCGGCCGCGGCGGTGGCCGTCGCGGTGCCGCGGGCGACGACCGAGGCGAAGGAGCGGTCCTCGGCCACCTCCCAGCCGACCGGGGTGTCCGGCCCCCGGCCGGAGCCGGGTACGGCGTCGGCGGTGGGCGTGATGCGGGTCCACAGCAGGACACCGTCGGGGAGCGGGTCGCCGGAGGCGACGCCGTGCAGGAACGCGGGGGCGTTCCCGGCCGCCGCGGCGCGGTGGGCGCCGGTGAGCGGGATCATCGCGGCGCCCGCGCCGGCGGCCGCGGCCTTGACGACCGTGCGGCGGGAGTGGCCTGCGGGGCGGGGGGCGGTCTCGGTCTCTGTAAGGTCCGTCACGGGCCGACAGATTACTGCCGGGTACGGCGAACGGGCAGACGTACGACGGAAGTTCGCCTGCCCGTTGCCGTTCCGGCGGTGATTATTCCGCTGTGAGGGCCTTGTCGATGGCGGCCTTGAACTGGTCCGGGGCCATCGGGGTGTTCTCGGTGCCCTCCACGACGAGCTTCTCGCCGTTCATCTTGAGGGTCGGGGTGCCCTGGACATCGCTCTTGTCGAACTTCTTGTCCATCTCCAGGGCCCACTTGTCGAAGGTGCCGTCCTTGACGTCCTTCTCGAAGTCCGCGTTGCCCTTGAGCTCCTTGATCTCGCCGGCGACCTCCAGGAGGTAGGCGTCGTCGGCGAACTCGTCCTCGGACTCCTCCGGGTGGTTCTTCTGGGAGTACAGCGCGTGCTTGTAGTCCATGAACGCCTGCGGGCTGACGTCCAGGGCGGCGCCCAGGGCGCTCAGGGCGTTCTTCGAGCCGGAGCCCTGGGCCATGTCGTCGATGAAGGTGGCCATGACGAACTCGGCCTTGTACTTGCCCTCCTCGACGTCCTGGATCAGGATCTCGCCGGCGCCCTGCTCGAAGGCGGCGCAGGCGGGGCAGCGCATGTCCTCGTAGACCTGGAGAGTCTTCTCCGCGCCCTTCTCGCCGATGATCACATCGGTGCCCTTGGCGCCGGAGGTGTTGGCGGGCTTCACGAGCTTCTTGTCCTCGGCGGCGTCGTTCCACTCTTTCGAGCTCACCGTGCCGCTGCCGCCGCCGTCACCCAGCTGGGTGACGGCGAAGCCGATGCCGGCCGCGATCGCCAGGACGCCCACGATCGAGCCGCCGACGACGAGCTGGCGGCGGAGCTTGTCCTTCTTCGCCTGCCGCTCGCGCTCCTCGCGCAGCCGCTCACGGGCGTTTCGCTTGGCTTCCTGGCTGTTGCGCTTGCTCATGGTGATTCCCTGCTCCGTGGTGTAAGGGGGTCGCGGTCGCTGTGCCGGGACGGGGCCCGGCGGCTGTCAGCGGACAGCCGCGACGGCGGGCGGTCCGCGCCGTACGACGGAGTACACCAGCATGGGGAGCCGGCCCGGCGCCACGGGGCGCCGCGGCCCGTGCGGCCCGCGGCGCGGTACGGGGCCGGCCGGGACGAGCGCGGCGACCGCGAGGAGCAGCGGCCGGAAGGCGAAGGCCGCCAGGGCCCGCAGCAGCCGGCCGAGCGCCGCCTCGCCACGCCACAGCCAGACGGCGGCGGCCAGGCCCACCGCGGCGTGCGCGGCGAGTAGCAGCCAGGGGGTGGCCGGACCGCCGGGCACCGGCAGCGCGGCGGCGTCGTCCGGGGCCGTCATCCGCGCCAGGGGGGTGCCGAGGGTGCCGCCGCCGCAGAGCAGGTCGACGCCGAGCGAGCGGAGCGGGCCGGCCACGGGGCCGCCGCTCTCGCCGTAACAGGTGTGCTGGCCTGTGGTGAAGACCGTGTCCGCGGCCAGCTCCAGGGGGACGAGCAGCGCCGCGATGGACCAGAGGCCGCGCTCGCGGCCGGCCAGCGCGTACGCGATCAGGAAAACGCCGGCGGCGACCGCCGCCACCGGGCCGACGGGCAGCGGCGCCGCGGACAGGGCCACGTGCGCGGCCGTGGACAGCGTGAGGCAGAGCGCCGTGAACAGCGCCGCCCGCAGCGTCCTCAGCTGTGCTCCCGATACGTCCATCGCCGGAAAGTGTGCCACGGCCCCGGCTAAGCGGGACCTAAACCCGGGCTTCCGGCAGCCGGTCCGGAACCCTGCGGTCCGGGGGCGGACCGCGCCGGTCCGGAGCGGGCCGCCGCCACCTGGTTCCGGCCGGCCGGGGACACGCCCGCGCTGCCGTTTCCCGTGGCGTTCCGGAGGTTTCCGGTGCCCGCCCGGCCGGTCCCGGCGGGCAGCGGGAAACCCGTCCGGGGGAAGCCGGAAGAGGGCTCCCGGGTGCCCTCCGGCGTCACTCCCCGGGCATAGACTTCGGTGCTGTCGCCGCACGCGTTCCCACGCGTCCCAGCCGTCACCGACCCTTGCCCGGAGGTCTTCCACCGTGACCAAGCCGCCCTTCACGCACCTGCACGTTCACACCCAGTACTCGCTGCTGGACGGTGCCGCGCGGCTCAAGGACATGTTCGCGGCCTGCCAGGACATGGGCATGTCGCACATCGCGATGACGGACCACGGGAACCTCCACGGGGCCTACGATTTCTACGACCAGGCCACCAAGGCCGGCATCACGCCGATCATCGGCATCGAGGCGTACGTGGCCCCCGAGTCGCGGCGGAACAAGCGGCGCATCACCTGGGGCCAGCCGCACCAGAAGCGGGACGACGTCTCCGGTTCCGGCGGTTACACCCACAAGACGATCTGGGCGAGCAACAAGACCGGTCTGCACAATCTCTTCCGGCTCTCCTCCGACGCCTACGCCGAGGGCTGGCTCACCAAGTGGCCCCGGATGGACAAGGAGGTCATCGCCGCGCACTCCGAGGGCCTGATCGCCTCCACCGGCTGCCCCTCCGGCGAGGTGCAGACCCGGATCCGGCTCGGCCACTTCGACGAGGCGCTCAAGGCCGCCGCCGACTACCAGGAGATCTTCGGGAAGGACCGCTACTTCCTGGAGCTGATGGACCACGGCCTGGAGCTGGAGAAGCGGGTCCGGGACGACCTCCTGCGGATCGGGAAGAAGCTCGGCATCCCGCCCCTCGTCACCAACGACTCGCACTACACGCACGCCGGCGAGGCCGACGCCCACGACGCCCTGCTCTGCATCCAGACCGGCAAGAACCTCTCCGACCCGGACCGCTTCCGGTTCGGCGGCTCCGGCTACTACCTCAAGTCCACCGACGAGATGTACGCCATCGACTCCTCGGACGCCTGGCAGGAGGGGTGCGCCAACACCCTGCTCGTCGCCGAGCAGATCGACACCACCGGCTGGTTCGAGAAGCGCGACCTGATGCCCCGGTTCGAGGTCCCCGAGGGCTTCACCGAGGTGACCTGGTTCCGCGAGGAGGTCAAGCGGGGCATGGCCCGCCGCTACCCGGGCGGCGTCCCGGAGGACCGGCAGCAGCAGGCCGAGTACGAGATGGACGTCATCATCCAGATGGGGTTCCCCGGCTACTTCCTCGTCGTCGCCGACTTCATCATGTGGGCCAAGAACAACGGCATCGCCGTCGGCCCGGGCCGCGGCTCGGCGGCCGGCTCGATCGTCGCCTACGCCATGGGCATCACCGACCTCGACCCGATCGAGCACGGCCTGATCTTCGAGCGGTTCCTCAACCCCGAGCGCGTCTCCATGCCCGATGTCGACATCGACTTCGACGAGCGCAGGCGCGGTGAGGTCATCCGGTACGTCACCGAGAAGTACGGCGCCGACAAGGTCTGCATGATCGGCACCTACGGCACCATCAAGGCCAAGAACGCCATCAAGGACGCCGCCCGCGTGCTCGGTTACCCGTACGCCATGGGCGACCGGCTCACCAAGGCCATGCCCGCCGACGTCCTCGGCAAGGGCATCCCGCTCTCCGGCATCACCGACCCCTCGCACCCCCGGTACAGCGAGGCCGGCGAGATCCGCTCGATGTACGAGAACGAGCCGGACGTCAAGAAGGTCATCGACACCGCGCGCGGCGTCGAGGGGCTGGTGCGGCAGATGGGCGTGCACGCGGCCGGCGTGATCATGTCCAGCGAGAAGATCACCGACCATGTCCCGGTCTGGGTGCGGCACACCGACGGCGTCACCATCACGCAGTGGGACTACCCCACCTGTGAGTCGCTGGGCCTGCTCAAGATGGACTTCCTGGGCCTGCGCAACCTCACGATCATGGACGACGCCGTCAAGCTCGTGAAGGCCAACAAGGGCATCGACATCACCCTGCTCGACCTCTCGCTCGACGACCCCAAGACGTTCGAGCTCCTCCAGCGCGGCGACACCCTCGGCGTCTTCCAGTTCGACGGCGGACCCATGCGCTCCCTGCTGCGCATGATGAAGCCGGACAACTTCGAGGACATCTCCGCCGTCTCGGCCCTCTACCGGCCCGGCCCGATGGGCATGAACAGCCACATCAACTACGCGCTGCGGAAGAACGGCCAGCAGGAGATCACGCCGATCCACCCGGAGCTGGAGGAGCCTCTCAAGGAGGTCCTCGACATCACCCACGGCCTCATCGTGTACCAGGAGCAGGTGCAGAAGGCCGCCCAGGTGCTCGCCGGCTACTCCCTCGGCCAGGCCGACCTGCTCCGCCGCGCGATGGGCAAGAAGAAGAAGGAAGTCCTCGACGCGGAGTTCGTCAACTTCCAGAAGGGCGCCCGGGAGAAGGGCTTCTCCGACGAGGCCATCCAGGCCGTGTGGGACGTGCTGGTGCCCTTCGCCGGCTACGCCTTCAACAAGGCGCACTCCTCCGCGTACGGACTGGTCTCCTACTGGACCGCCTATCTCAAGGCCAACTACCCGGCCGAGTACATGGCGGCACTGCTCACCTCGGTCCGCGACGACAAGGACAAGTCGGCGATCTACCTCAACGAGTGCCGCAGGATGGGCATCAAGGTCCTCCCGCCGGACGTCAATGAGTCGGACGCCAACTTCACCCCGCGCGGTGACAGCACGATCGTCTTCGGCCTGACCGCCGTCCGCAACGTCGGGCAGAACGTCGTGGACTCGATCGTGCGCTGCCGCAAGTCCAAGGGGAAGTACGCCTCCTTCCCGGACTTCCTGGACAAGGTGGAGGCGGTGGTCTGCAACAAGCGGACCGTCGAATCCCTGATCAAGGCCGGTGCCTTCGACGAGCTGGGCCACACCCGCAAGGGCCTGATGGCGCACTACGAGTCGATGATCGACAACGTGGTGCAGGTCAAGCGGAAGGAGGCGGAGGGGCAGTTCGACCTCTTCGGCGGCATGGGGGAGGACGACGGGGACGACACCCCGGGCTTCGGGCTCGACGTCGAGTTCTCCGACATCGAGTGGGACAAGGCGTATCTCCTCGCGCAGGAGCGGGAGATGCTCGGCCTCTACGTCTCCGACCACCCGCTCTTCGGCATCGAGCACGTCCTCAGCGAGAAGGCGGACGCGTCGATCTCCCAGCTGACCGGCGGGGACTACTCCGACGGCACCATCGTCACCATCGGCGGCATCATCTCCGGCCTCCAGCGGAAGATGACCAAGCAGGGCAACGCCTGGGCCATCGCCACTGTCGAGGACCTGGCGGGCTCCCTCGACTGCATGTTCTTCCCGGCCACCTACCAGCTGGTGTCCACCCAGCTCGTCGAGGACACCGTGGTCTTCGTCAAGGGCCGGCTCGACAAGCGGGAGGACGTGCCCCGGCTGGTCGCCATGGAGATGATGGTCCCCGATCTCTCGGAGGCCTCCGCCAACGGGCCCGTGACGATCACCATTCCGACGGTGCGGGTCACTCCGCCGCTGGTCGAGAAGCTCGGTGAGGTGCTCACCCAGCACCGCGGGTCCACCGAGGTGCGGGTCAAGCTCCAGGGCGCCCGGAAGACCACCGTGCTCCGGCTCGACCGGCACCGGGTCACCGCCGATCCCGCCCTCTTCGGGGATCTCAAGGTGCTGCTCGGGCCGTCCTGCCTGGCCGGCTGAGGTACCGCCCGGGGCTTGCCGCCCCGCCGCCGGGGCCGGTACGCCGAAGGGGCGCGCCCGTGGGACCGGGGCGCGCCCCCTGTGCGCCGGAGGGCGCCGTCAGTTGTGCCCGAAGCGCCGCTGGTGCTTCTTCGAGACGTTCCGCGAGGATTCCGGGGACTCGGCTGTCATCCGCTCCTGCGCTTCCATGGAACCGCCCCTGGCCTGTTCCCCGCCGCTCCCGGCGGCGGGACGGTCCTGCTGCTTGCGATCCCGGTTCTTGTTCTTCGCCATGGTGGTGCCTCCTCCCGGCGCTCCGGCCGGCGACCCGGCGGGGGACGGGAGCGCCGTCGACCTCACTGTGACACGCCCCGGCAAAAGCCGCATGTCGGACAATTACCGCCGGTGAGCGGCGAGATCAGGTTCCCGGCGGCACCGACGCGCCACGCCGGTGATCCAGTTCGGCAGATAACCCCCGGGCGGTCGGGCAGACTCGGGGGATACCCGAAAGAAAACCGTTCCGGGGGGCGGCGGATCAGGAAAGAGGGTGGACCGTGGAGCGCTGCGTCGTCCTGGTGGACGCCGGTTACCTGCTGGGGGCCGCCGCGAGTCTGCTCGCCGGAGAGCCCGCCCGGTCCCGTATCAGCGTGGACCACGCCGCCCTCATCCAGGCCCTGCGGGAGCGCGCCGAGGCCGACACGGAACGGCAGTTGCTCCGCATCTACTGGTTCGACGGCGCCCCCGACCGCGTACCCCAGCCCGAGCACCGGCGGCTGCGCGTCATGCCGCGGGTCACCGTCCGGCTCGGCGCGCTGACCCGGAGCGACGGCCGCTGGGCGCAGAAGGGCGTCGACGCGGCGATGCACGCCGAGCTCACCGAACTCGCCCGCAACCGCGCCTGCTCCGACATCGTCCTCGTCACCGGCGACGGTGATCTCCTGCCCGGGCTGATGTCCGCCAAGGAGCACGGCGTCGCCGTCCACCTCTGGGCCGTGCAGGCCGCCGACGGCGACTACAACCAGTCCGAGGACCTGGTCGCGGAGGCCGACGAACGCCGGGTCCTGGACCGCAGCTGGATCACCCGGGCCGTCCGCGCCAGGGACGCCGTCACCGCCTGCCCGCCGCAGCCCGAGTCCCGGCCGGAGATCGCGGCGATCCTCTCCGCGCCGCTGCCCGAGTCCGACGGTGACGGGCCCCGCGAGAGCCGCGTCGGGGCACCGCGCAACGGCGCTCCGGCCGCCCTTGGCACCCCGCCCCGCACCCGGCGAACCCGCCTCCGCCCCGGGCGGCACGGAGGACGGCGCCCCGGGGAGCGCAACGGGCGGCCCGCCGGGAGCGACGGCTCCGCCGACGGCGCGGCCAGAGGCGTGCCGACCCCAAGGACCTCGCCGGCCTCGGCCGCGGGCCCGCCGCCCCGCCGGGCCGCCCGCACCGGTCCCCGCCGCCACTCTGCGCTGGTCCTCCGACCGCGGCTGGATCGACCGCGGCGGCGGCCCGCCGACCCCGGAGAGCGCGGCCCTGCCCACCCTCGCCCAGCTCACCAGCCCGGAACAGCGCTGGGCCGACCGGGAGGAGGACATCACGGCCGTCAGCGGCGACCCCTTCGAGGTCGGCCAGGTCTTCGCCCGCCGCTGGAAGGACCGGCTGCCCTCCCCGGCCCCCCTGAAGCAGCTGACCGCCGACTACCCGCGCATCCCGCACCGCATCGACGGCGAACTGCTGCGGTACGCCGCCCGCTTCGGGCTGCTGGCCCACAAGGACGACCAGATCGACGAGCGCGACCGCTACGCGATCCGCGCCGGCTTCTGGCGCGAGGCCGGCGCCCCGGCCGCCGCCGAGCCCTCCCCGGCCGCGGACTGAGCGGGGCGGGCGCGTGTGTCTGGAGGGCGCGGACTCCGTGCGCGCGTCCAGTCGGCCACCGGTGGTGGGAACGGTCTGGAGACGCCCGAGGACGGCCGCCGCACGGCCCGGACGCGGTCCGGCGGCCGGTGCTGGGCATGGCCGTCACCGGCGCGACCGTGTGCCGGATGCACGGTGGTGCGGCGCCGCAGGTGCGGGCCGCCGCACGGCGCCGGGAGGCCACGGCCGAGTTCTTGCGCACCGAAGGTGACGTGGACGGTCGGCAGGAAGGCCCAGCGGTCGTCGTCTCTCGGCTGATCCGGCAGGCCGCCGGGCATGTGGCGTGGCTGCTGGAGCAGATGCAGCTGTACGGGGAGGAGCGGGACTGGCCGCTGAAGATGTGCGACCTCGCGGCCCGCACAGGCGTGGAAGAGCATCTGGCGACGCTGGCCGCGGTCCAGACGAAGATCATGTTCGATGCGATGAACCGGGCGCTGGACGCCCTGGAGCTGACGGCCGCGCAGCGGGCCCAGGTCTCGGACGTGATGGCTGGTCTCCTGTGGGGCATGGCCACTGAGGGCGGCCGGAATTACCCGTTGCCTGGACACCCTGGCCCGTGTGAGCTGCGGCTTCCTGCGTGCAAACGGTCAGCTGGCCTGCTACCACCGATCCACAGTCCAACGCTGCGCCCTGGTTACCATCCTCCGATGGAATGGTGGAAATCGATCGCGCCCCTGGTCGGTGTTGTCCTGGGAAGTCTCGGCACGCTGCTCGGGCAGAAGCTGTCCGACGCACGCACCCTCCGGCGTGACCGGCTGCTCACGCAGGAAGAGGCGAAGATTCGTCTGGCCGCAGAGCGAGCGACTCTCCAGCGGGAAGCGATCATGGAGATACAGCACGCGCTTGAAGGCAGCATGGCCGCGAACCAACTGCCGCCCGGAGCCAGGATGAGCGAGCAGTTCCGGGCAGCGGCAACGGAAGCCGCGCTGCATCTCCGTGCCCACATCGCCCGACTCGAAGACCGTGAACTAGCGGCCAGCGTGCTGGAGTGGCTGGAGCCGCACCGGAACGCGGCAGTGGCACGGGCGGCGCTCGATGCGCTTCAGGACCGGTTGAGCCGCCATCTCCGAGGGCTATACGCGGACGGCCCTGCCTAGCGGGCGAACGGTGGCGTCATCGGCACCCTGGCCTGAGCACGGCGGGCGTACCGTGGCAGCGTGGCAAAGGAAGACCTGGGGAAGACTCTGCGCCGCTTGCGCCGTCTGGCCTCCCTCACACAAGAAGCGCTGGCCGAGCGCTCCGGCGTATCCGTTGACGTGATCCGTCAGCTCGAACAGGGACGGAAGCATTCGGCGCGTTTGCCCACGCTGCACGCCCTGGCGAACGGTCTTGGCGTGGAGCTGACTACTCTTCTCGGGGACCCGCCTGCAGTGTCCTCCACAGGGGAGAATGACGGTCCCCGCTTCGTGGCGGTGCGCCGTGCCATCATGCCCGCGCTCTGGGGACCGGAGCCCGAGCCACCGGAGCCCGACTTCTCCATGGACAGCCTGCGTGAGCAGATCGCGGACGGTTGGACGCAGTACCACTCTGCCGAGTTCGACACGGTGATGAAGGCGCTGCCGGACTTGACCTCGGATGCGCGCTCCGCCACCGCTTCGGGCAGAGACGACGAGCGCAGGGCCGGATTCGCGGCCCTGGGAAAGGCACTTCAGCTCGCCGGGCACGTAGCCGTGCGAATGGGAAAGACGGACCTCGCTCTGATCAGCCTTGAGCGCGCCATAGACGCAGCCGGGCAGTCCTCCGATCCGCTGCTACTGCCGATGATTGTCAACTCCACGGCGTGGACGTACCAGCGGCAAGGCCGTCTGGAAGACGCGCTGGCTATCGCCCTCCGGGCCGCCGACGACATGGCGAACGCGGGCCATACCGATACAGCCGACGGCCTGAAGGTGTGGGGCGCGCTGACCATGAGCGCCGCCACATCGGCCGCGCGGAGCGGCGACTACGAGCGCGCAGCCGCAATGATGGAGACGGCCGAGAAGGAAGCCGCCCGAGTCTCGAAGCTGGCCGACGGCGGAGACAACCGCATGGTCAGCGTGTTCAGCCCCTCATCGGTCCGCATTGAACGCGTCCGGCTCGCAGTGCAGTACGGGCACCCGCAGGACGCCCTGGCTCTGGCAAAGGGGATGCGGCTCAGCAAGGACACGCCTCCGTCATGGCGCACGTGGCTGCTGCTGGACGTGGCCCGCGCCCACACGGACACCGGGGATGCGGCCGGAGCGGTGAAGACCCTGGAGTCCCTGCGCCGTGTGGCGCCGACATGGATGCGACACCACACCTTGGCCGTGGCCATCGTGCGCGACCTGTGGGCGCTCCCCAATCACCCGCCGGGTCTGCGGCCGTTGGCGGAGTTCCTGGGGGTCTGCGAATAGTGTGGTGAGAGTGGGACGTTGCGCCCCTGTCAGTGCTCCAGGTATGTCGCTTACATGAGCGGACAGCGCCCCGGCGGCCGTGCGACCGGCCCCGGGGCTTGGCCGATCTGAGAGAGCAGACCGACATGCCGCAACCTACAACGCGGGCTCGCAGGACCGGGCACCCCGGGTACAGCGAGACCCTGCCCCGCCAACCCGAGAGCGCCGCGCCCGCCCGGCGCCTGGTCCGTGCAGCGTGCGCCGCGTGGCGCCTGGACGACTTGGCCGAGGACGGCGCCACGATCGTCTCCGAACTGGTGGCCAACGCCGTGCAGCACGCCCGGCGTGACTCGATCCGGGTAGTTGTCGAGAGGCCCGAGACGGCGCGTGTGCGTATCGGCGTCGTGGACTTCTCGAAGGCGCCACCGGTGCACAAGGCATCCGGCCCCGAGGACGAAGGCGGGCGCGGCCTCGCGCTCGTGTCGGCGTTGGCCGAGGACTGGGGCACCGAGCCGCTGCCGTGGGGGAAACAGGTGTGGGCGGAATTGCACGGGAAGGGACACGGATGACCGGCGAAGAGACGTTGCGCGCGTGGGTGGGTGACCTGATCCACGACGAGGACGCCGACCGGCGCGGGATCGTGGCGGACGTGCGCGGCGGTGCCACATGGGTGCTGCGGCCGGAGCATGGGCCGGACCGGTGGACCTCACGGCAGCCGGATCGGCTGCGGGTGATCAAGACCCGTGAAGAGAGACTGCGGGGCCGCGATACCTGACGCCCGTGACGACGAAAGCCCCGGCCGGGGCTTCCGTCGTCACGGGCTCTGACGCACGTCTCACGGACTGTGCGCCCTCTCGGGGAAAACCCGGTTCTGGCCTGGAAACTTTCGCCAAGTAGAGACTCCTCCGACCCCTGAGAGACGGCCTGTAGGGTAGTTGACCGTGAGCACGGGCACAGCACAGGCGGCACACGGCGCCGGCGGCGCGGCGGCGGCCGCCGCGCCGGTCTGCTCGGTGCGCGGCCTGGTCAAGACCTATCCGGCCGCCCGCGCCCGCCGCGGCACCCCGGCCCACCCGGCCGTCCGGGCCAGCGACGGCATCGACCTGACGGTGCGGCGCGGTGAGATCTTCGGCCTGCTGGGACCCAACGGCGCCGGCAAGTCCACCCTCGTCCGCCAGCTCACCGGGCTCATGCGCCCCGACGCGGGCGAGGTCCGGGTGCTCGGCCACGACCTCGTACGCCATCCCGAGCGCGCCGCCCGGCTCATCGGCTACCTCGGCCAGGAGTCCACGGCGCTCGACGAGCTGACGGTCGCCCTGGCCGCCGAGACCACCGGGCGGCTGCGCGGCCTGGACCGGCGCACGGCCCGCGCCGAGCGGGACGCCGTCCTCGACGAGCTCGGCCTCGCCGCCCTCGCCGGCAAGCCGCTGAGCCGGCTCTCCGGCGGCCAGCGGCGGCTCGCCTGCTTCGCCGCCGCGCTCGTCGGCGACCGTCCGCTGCTCGTCCTCGACGAGCCCACCACCGGCATGGACCCGGTGGCCCGGCGCGCCGTCTGGGCGGCCGTGGACCGGCGCCGCGCCGAGCGGGGGGCGACCGTCCTGCTGGTGACGCACAACGTCCTGGAGGCCGAGACGGTGCTCCACCGGGTGGCGGTGCTGGAGCGCGGCCGGGTCATCGCCTGCGACACCCCGGCCGGGCTCAAGGCGCTGGTGGACGGCGAGGTGCGGCTGGAGCTGGTGTGGCGGGACCGGCCGCCGCTGAACGTTCCCGAGGTCGCCGCCGTACGGAAGGCCGCGACGGAAACCGGGCGGCACTGGACGCTGCGGCTGCCGCAGGACCGGGCCCGGGCGCTGGTCGCCGCCGTCACCGGCGGTCCGGCGTTCGCGGCACTCGACGATTTCACGCTGGCCACCCCCAGCCTGGAGGATGTCTATCTCGCGCTCGGCGGAAACGGCACGGAAGGGCTGGTGAAGGGGTGACCGGCGGTACACGCAGGGCCACGGCGGACGGGAGCGGCAGGACGTGAGCGCCGTGTCCGCGCGGGCGGTGCCCGGCGCGGCCCCCGTAGCGGCCGGACCGGCCGGACCGGCCGCCCCCGGCGTGGAGCCCGCGCCGCTCGCGCCCCGCGCGCGGCTGCTGCCCGCGCTGGCCGCCGTCTACCGGGCGCAGCTCTCGCGCGCCCGGGTGGCCCGGATCCCCCTGCTGTTCGTGGCGACCTTCCAGTCGCTGGGGATCATGGTGCTGATGCGCGGCATCGTCCACAGCGGCGAGGAGGCGCGGGCCGTGGTGGCCGGGTCGAGCGTGCTGGTCGTGGCCTTCGTCGGGCTCAATCTGCTCGCCCAGTACTTCGGGCGGCTGCGGGCCGGCGGCGGGCTGGACCACTACGCGACGCTGCCGGTGCCGCCCGCGGCCGTGGTGCTGGGCGCCGCCGGGGCGTACGCCTCGTTCACGGTGCCCGGGACGGTCTTCGTCGCCGTGGCCGGCAGTGTGATGTTCCAGCTCCCGATGGGCCAGCTCTGGGTCCTCGGCGCGGTGATCCCGCTGGCCGGTGCCGCCCTGGCCGGCCTGGGGGCCGCGCTCGGGCTGCTGGCGCCCCGGCAGGAGATCGCCACGCTCCTGGGGCAGCTGGGCATGTCCGCGGCGCTGCTGCTGGGCGTCCTGCCGCCGTCGCGGCTGCCGGAACCGGTCGCCTGGGCGCGCGATCTGCTGCCCTCCACCTACGGTGTGGAGGCGCTCGCCCGGGCCTTCGAGACCCGCCCCGACTGGGCCGCCCTGGGACTCGATCTCGCCGTCTGCGCCGCGGTGGGCGTGGTCTCGCTGGCCGCGGCGACCTGGGCCTACCGGAGGGCGGCGCTGCGGTGAGCCGCCCCGACGGCCCTCCTGCGGAGGGAGGACGGCACGGCACCTGGCACGATGGCGGGGTGACCGCACCGCTGACACCGCCGCCCCACGGCCGTTCCCCCGATGACCCCGTGCCGCAGCCCTCCTTCGGCGCCCCGCCGTCCGCGGGTCTGGAGCCCGGCGAGCTGCGCCGGGCCGTTCTCGTGGGGCTCGCCGTCACCGTCACCGGACTGCTGCTGGGACTGGCCTGGCTGTGGCTGGCGCCGCGCGTGCCGCTGGTCTCCGACGGCAAGGCCGTCTATCTGGAGAACACCGAGGGCGAGCACGCGGTCGGCGCGGACGGCACCTTCGTCCTGCTGGGCCTGGCCCTCGGCGCGGTCTGGGCGCTGCTGGTCTTCCTGCTCTTCCGGCGCGGCGGCGTGCCGCTGGTGGCCGCCCTGGCGGTCGGCGGGCTGCTCGGTTCGGTGATCGCCTGGCGGCTCGGCGTCGCCCTCGGGCCGACCACGGACGTCGTCGCGCACGCCCGCGAGGTGGGCAAGGGCGTCACCTTCGACGGGCCGCTGCAACTGCGGGCGAAGGGCGCGCTGCTGGCGTGGCCGACCGCCGCCATGCTGGTCCATCTCGCGCTGACCGGGTTGTTCGGGCCGCGCGACCCGGAACCGGTGCTGCCGCCGCTCTGAGCGGGGGAGGGTCCGGAGGGGACCGGCGCCGGGCCTCCGCGGCGCCCGGCTTCAGGACCGGGCGATCGGGGCCAGGACGGCGCCCGTGAGTCCGGCGAGGTCCGCCGGGGCCAGTTCCACCTCCAGGCCGCGGCGGCCCGCCGAGACGCAGATCGTGGCGTGCTCCGCGGCCGAGGCGTCGAGCACGGTGGGCAGCCGGCGCCGCTGGCCCAGCGGGGAGATGCCGCCGCGGACGTAGCCGGTGGCCCGCTCCGCCGCCGCCGGGTCGGCCATCGCCGCCCGCTTTCCCCCCGCCGCCGCGGCCAGGGCCTTGAGGTCCAGTGAGCCGGACACCGGGACCACGGCGACCGTCAGCGCCCCGTCCACCTCGGCGAGCAGCGTCTTGAAGACCCGGGCCGGCTCCACCCCCATCGCCTCGGCCGCCTCCGCGCCGTACGAGGCCGCGGCCGGGTCGTGCTCGTAGGAGTGCACCGTGAAGACCGTGCCGGCCTCGGTGAGGGCGACGGTGGCGGGTGTGCCCCCGGCACCGGCCGCCGCTCCGCCCCGTCGCTGCTTCTTCTTCGCCACGTCTCCGTGCCTCCGCCCGTTCCGCCGGCCGGTCCGCCGGGGCCCGTCTAGTTCTGGCTCATCGGCTGCCGGGTCAGGTCGACCGCGGGCAGCGAGGGGATGCTACGGATCACCGCGCTCTCCGCGCGAAGGAGTTTCAGCTCGGCCGCGAGCCGGGACACGGTGTCCGGCGCCTCCAGCAGCCGCTGCTTCGCCGGGGTGTCGAGCACCGCCGCCGCGGCGACCAGGTACGACAGCACCGACGGCTCCCCGGGCAGCTCCTGCTCGCCCGCCAGCGACCGCTCGCTCGCCCCGGCCAGCCGCTTCTGGTACGTACGGAACGCCCGGACCACCCCGGAGGCCAGCGCGCCCGCGCCCTCCCCCTGCACTTCCGGGAGTTCCTCGCACTCGCCGGTCAGATACGGGCCGGAGGCGTCGACCGAGTGCAGCCGGACCCGGGTCGTCCCGGTGGCCAGCACCTCGTAGCCGCCGTCCTCCTTCTCGCGGATCGTGGCCGCGTCGGCCACACAGCCCACGGAGTGGAAGGCGGCCAGCGGGTCGCCGCCGAAGCCCGCGCCGGGGCCGCGCTCGGGCAGCGCGGTGGCGTCCGGCAGGCCCGGGACGGAGGGGGCCGTCTCGTGACCGTCGCGGATGGCGACGACGACGAAGCGCCGCGGGGCGTCCTCGTCCAGCTTCAGCAGGTCGCGCATGAGGGCGCGGTACCGCTGCTCGAAGACGTTGAGCGGCAGCACGAGGCCCGGGAAGAGCACCGTGTTCAGCGGGAAGAGCGGAAGGCGCGCGATGGTCACGACGGCCAAGCCTACTGGCCGGTCTCCACCGCCCGGTCGCCGCGCCGCCACAGGGGCATGCCGGCGGCCACCTGGAGCCGGGTGCCGTCGCGCATCTCCAGGAACTGGCCCAGCGGGTCGTCGGAGACGGCCGTCCACGGGAAGGCCGTGGCGTGCGGGCCGATGAGCCGGAACTGGTCCAGGGCGTCCTCCCAGCGGCCGCGGAGGATCAGCAGCAGGGCGAGGACGTTGCGGACCTCGGCGGGCCACGGGTCGCCGGGCGCGTACCGGGCGGACATGCCGACGGCGAGTTCGACGGCGGCGTCGATCCGGCCCGGGGAGGCGATGTCCGCCAGGTCCCCGAACTCCGTGCGGGCGAGACGGGACCGGGCGGTGCCCCCGGCCGGGGACCCGGCCGCCGGGCCCGCGTGGCCGAGCAGGGCACGGGCCGGGAGGGCCTGCAGCAGGGAGCCGGGGAGCGCGGCCTCGGCGGCCCGCTCGGCGAAGTAGAAGCACGCGTCGTGGCGGCGGGCGCCGAGGAGGACGTCGCCCTCCTCGGGTTCCGTCTCCTCCGCGCCGGCGGCGCCCGCTCGCCCCGTACCGTCCGCGCCGTGCGGCGGTCCGCCGTCCTCCGGGGCCGAGGAGCGGCAGCGGGCGGTCAGATAGCGCAGGGCCGCCACATGGCAGCCGCTGTGGTGCGGGGAGCGGGCGACCGCCTCGGACCAGATGCCGGCGAACTCGGAGTGCGGGAGGCCGAGTCCGCGCGCCCGGTCCAGGGCGATCCGCCAGGGCACCGGGTCCTGCGGCGCGGCCCCGGCGGCGGCGCGGACGAGCGGGGCCGCGGCGCGCAGCCACTCCTCGCGGTCCGCGCGCGGCCGGGCGCGGCGCACGGCGAGTGCGGCGCGGAGCAGGGCGAGGTCGGGGTCGCCGGGGGCGGCCTCGGCCTGCCAGCGGCCGAACCAGTGGGGACGGGACTGCGCGAAGCGCGCCAGGACGTCGGTGCAGCGGTCGCGGTACTCCCACTGGGCGTCGTTCCGGGTGGCGGCGAGCAGGGCGGCGGCGGGGCGGTGGTCGCCCGCCCCGGCGGCGGTGAGCACGCCGGAGAGCCGTTCGTCGGGCGCGTCGAGTACCACGTCGTGGTCGGGAACGAGGTCGGCGGCGAGACGGGAGGTATGGCGGACCATGCGCGCAGTGGTCGCCAGCGCGCGGAAATAGACCATGGCTCCATTGAAAAGCGCAGGTCGTAGCCGTTCCAGCAGTTTCCGGTGACGCTTCGGTATCGGATTTTCGGTTGCCTGGGGGACAGTCAACAAGCGGTAAAAAAACAAGAGTTCGCCGCCCGGTGACGGGGCGGGCGCACCCGGGGGCGGGCCGCCGTTCCCGGCGGCCGGTCAGTTGCGCCGCAGGAGGCGCGAGGCCCCGGCCGCGACGGTCGTGGCGAGGACCCAGCCGAGCAGGATCATGACCACCGACGCCCACTGGTGGAAGCCCGTCATCCGCCAGGACGTGTCCTGGCCCAGGTTGATGACCGGCAGCAGCAGGTCGAGGGCGTAGATCCAGGGGTCCCAGTGCGGGGCGCCCTCGTCGCTGATGGCCGGCGGCTCGATCCGGGAGAACAGCAGCGCGCCGGCCGCCCACAGGAAGGCCATCCACACCGCCGCGCGGCCCGGCCGGTACCCGTAGGCCACCGTCCAGTCCTGCAGGAAGCCCCACAGCTTCCCGGCCACCGGCAGGGTCTCGCGGCGCCGCCGCTGCTTGGCGAGCAGCACCTCGCGGGCGTGGGCGTCCTCACCGCTCGCCCGCAGCGCGTTCGACAACTGCTCGTACGGTTCGGGGGCGTACTCGGGGGTGGCGGCCGCGACCCACTCCAGCCGCATCGCCAGCGGGAACCGGCCGCGCGGGATCAGGCACTCGTAGCCGAACCCGGCCATCGACAGGCCGCCCGGCCCGGGCCAGCTCGACGCCTGGTCCACCAGATTGACCACCTTGGCACCCGACAGCGTCACCCGGCCGCGGTGCGGGCGCTCGCACAGGAAACGCAGCTCCGGCGTCTGGATGCGCCGCATGGACAGCTCCTGGTCGGCCTCCATGACGAAGCGGGCCTGTTCGAAGTCGACGGCGTCCCCGAAGCGCCCGTCGTCCAGCCGGACCCCGCCCTCGCATTCGAAGCGCTGGACGCGCATACCGCTCCCCGGCGTGTTGACGACCCCGTACGGCGGTGTGGTGCCGGTGGCGAACGGCGAGCCGCTGAGCCCGGCGGCGGTCAGATAGAGCGTGCGTTCCACGGTGAGCTGGGGCGCGTTGAGCGCCCGCCGCCCGTGCGGATTGCGCAGCTTGCTGCCGCGCAGGCTGAGCGAGACCCCGATCTGCGCGCCGCGCAGGCTCAGCTCGCCGTGCGACTCGATCAGCTCGGCCTGGAGGTCCTGGCCGACGGAGATCCCGTCGGCGACGATCGAGCGGCCCCGGCGGTCGCGCTCCACGGTGAGCTGGTTGAGCAGCAGATCGGTGCCGATCTGGGCGTCGGTGAGGCGGATGCCGTGGGGCACGGTGCAGCGCGGCAGATGCAGATCGCCCTCCGTCTGCAGCCGCGCGCCCTCCAGCCGCGGTATCCGGCAGCCCACCAGCCGCAGCGTGGTGAAACGGGCCTCCGGCAGCAGGATCTCCCGCTCGAAACGGCAGCCGTGCATCTCCACATACGGATCGACGGTGCCGCCGGCCAGGTCCAGGGTGCCCGTGACGTAGGCACCGTTCAGCTTGAGCGCGGTGACCCGGCCCGGCTGCGGCGCCGGGCCGTCGAGGAGTAACAGCGCCAGGACGCGGGCGCGCACCGTGCGGTCGGGGCCCCAGCGGTGCTGCCCGTCCGGATCGTCGTGGAGCGGGTTGCGGCTGCGCAGATCGTGCGTGCTGCCGTTGCGGAACGCCTGCCACATCCCCCATTCCGCGGGGGTCAGTTCAAGAGATGCCGGCGGCTCGCCGTCCCCTGGCACGGTCACTCGCGCGTCCTCCTCCGTTGTGCACGGCCGTCCCGGCCCGTACAGGTGTCCCATGCCCGCTGGGTAACCGTATGAAAGCCGATGGTCACGAGTGACTGCGGGGTCCCGTATCAGCGATTGATACGGGTGCCCGGTCCGTGTGCCGGGTCTGAGACACTTGACCGCGTGATCTCCCGAATCGATCTGCGCGGCGACGCCCTCCCCGGGGGGGCCGCCCTGCGCGACCTGCTGCCACGAGCCGAGTTCGACGTCGAGGCCGCCCTGGAGAAGGTGCGGCCCCTCTGCGACGACGTGCGCCATCGTGGCTCGGCGGCGGTGCTCGACCTCAACCGGCGGTTCGACGGTGTCACGCTCGACCGGACCCGCGTCCCCGCCGAGGCCCTCGCCCGGGCCCTGGAGGAGCTGGACCCGGCCGTCCGCGCCGCGCTCGAGGAGTCGATCCGCCGCGCCCGGCTCGTCCACCGCGACCAGCGCCGCACCGACCACACCACGCAGGTCGTGCCGGGCGGCACCGTCACCGAGCGCTGGGTGCCCGTGGAGCGCGTCGGCCTGTACGTCCCGGGCGGCCTCGCCGTCTACCCGTCATCCGTGGTGATGAATGTGGTGCCCGCGCAGGAGGCCGGCGTCGAGGGCATCGCCGTCAGCTCCCCGCCGCAGGCGGCCTTCGGCGGTCTGCCGCACCCGACGATCCTCGCCGCCTGCGCCCTGCTGGGTGTGACGGAGGTGCACGCCGCGGGCGGCGCCCAGGCCATCGCCATGTTCGCGTACGGCACCGACGAGTGCCTGCCGGTGAACCTCGTCACCGGCCCCGGCAACATCTACGTCGCCGCGGCCAAGCGGCTGCTGAAGGGCCGGATCGGCATCGACGCCGAGGCCGGGCCGACCGAGATCGCCGTCCTCGCCGACGCCGGGGCCGACCCCGTGCACGTCGCCGCCGACCTGATCAGCCAGGCCGAGCACGACACCCTCGCCGCCTCCGTCCTCGTCACCGACTCCCCGGAGCTGGCCGCGGCCGTCGAGGCCGAGCTGAAGACCCAGGTCGCGGCGACGAAGCAC
This sequence comes from Streptomyces sp. MNU89, assembly GCF_020982505.1. Classification (NCBI taxonomy): domain Bacteria; kingdom Bacillati; phylum Actinomycetota; class Actinomycetes; order Kitasatosporales; family Streptomycetaceae; genus Streptomyces; species Streptomyces sp. MNU89. The sequence goes on from NZ_JAJKLL010000001.1 coordinate 5,832,979, forward strand.
GTGGAGCGGGTCACCGCGGCGCTGGCCGGCCGGCAGTCCGCCATCGTGCTCGTCGACGGCATGGACGAGGGCCTGCGCGTGGTCGACGCCTACGCCGCCGAGCACCTGGAGATCCAGACGGCCGACGCGGCGGCCCTCGCCGCCCGGGTCCGCAACGCCGGCGCGATCTTCGTCGGCCCGTACGCCCCGGTCTCGCTCGGCGACTACAGCGCCGGCTCCAACCACGTCCTGCCCACCGGCGGCTGCGCCTGCCACTCCTCGGGGCTCTCGGTGCAGTCCTTCCTGCGCGGTATCCACGTCGTGGACTACAGCCGCGAGGCGCTCGCGGACGTCGCCCAGCACGTGGTCACCCTCGCCGAGGCCGAGGACCTGCCGGCGCACGGGGCCGCGATCACGGCCCGTTTCCCCGGGGCGCGGACGGACGGACGGGCGGACGGAGGGTCCGGGAGCACGTGAGCGCGAACACCCCGGCCCCCTGGGACGCCCTGCCCATCCGGGAGGAACTGCGCGGCCAGTCCGCCTACGGCGCCCCGCAGCTCGACGTCCCCGTCCGGCTGAACACCAACGAGAACCCGTACCCGCTGCCCGAGCCGATCGTGCTGCGGATCGCCGAGCGCGTCACCGAGGCGGCCCGCACCCTCAACCGCTACCCGGACCGGGACGCCGTCGAGCTCCGCACCGAACTGGCGAAGTACCTCACCCGCACCTGCGGGCACGAGGTCACCACCGGCCAGGTGTGGGCGGCCAACGGCTCCAACGAGGTCCTGCAGCAGCTGCTGCAGGCCTTCGGCGGCCCGGGGCGCACCGCCATCGGCTTCGAACCCTCCTACTCGATGCACGCCCTCATCGCGCGCGGCACCGGCACCGGCTGGATCTCCGGCCCCCGCCACGCCGACTTCCGCGTGGACGTGGAGGGCGCCCGCGCGGCCATCGCCGAGCACCGCCCCGACGTCGTCTTCATCACCTCCCCGAACAACCCCACCGGCACCGCCGTCGAGGCGGAGACCGTCCTCGCCCTGTACGAGGCGGCGCAGGAGGCCAAGCCCTCGCTGGTCGTCGTCGACGAGGCGTACGGCGAGTTCAGCCACCGCCCCTCGCTGCTGCCGCTCATCGAGGGCCGGCCGCTGCTGGTGATCAGCCGCACCATGTCCAAGGCCTTCGGCGCGGCCGGGCTCCGGCTCGGCTATCTCGCCGCCGACCCGGCCGTCGTCGGCGCCGTCCAGCTCGTGCGGCTGCCCTACCACCTCTCGGCCGTCACCCAGGCCACCGCGCTCGCGGCGCTGGAACACACCGACACCCTGCTCGGTTACGTGGAGCAGCTGAAGTCGGAACGGGACCGCCTGGTCACGGAGTTGCGCGCGCTCGGCTGCGAGGTGACCGACTCCGACGCCAACTTCGTCCAGTTCGGCCGCTTCGAGGACGCCCACAAGACCTGGCGGGCCCTGCTGGAGCAGGGCGTCCTGGTCCGCGACAACGGCGTGCCCGGATGGCTGCGCGTCACCGCCGGCACCCCGGCCGAGAACGACACCTTCCTCGACGCGGTACGCGCCGTCCTGGGCCGCCCGGGGAACGCACCGGACCCCCGGCCGGACCCCCCGAGCACCGGGAACCCCACCAAGGAGACGAACCGATGACCCGCGTGGGCCGCGTGGAGCGCACCACCAAGGAGACCAGCGTCCTCGTCGAGATCGACCTGGACGGCACCGGCAAGGTCGATGTCTCGACCGGCGTCGGCTTCTACGACCACATGCTCGACCAGCTCGGCCGGCACGGCCTCTTCGACCTCACGGTGAAGACCGAGGGCGATCTGCACATCGACAGCCACCACACCATCGAGGACACCGCGCTGGCGCTCGGCGCCGCCTTCAGGAAGGCCCTCGGCGACAAGGTCGGCATCTACCGCTTCGGCAACTGCACCGTCCCCCTGGACGAGTCGCTCGCCCAGGTCACCGTCGACCTCTCCGGCCGCCCCTACCTCGTGCACACCGAGCCCGAGAAGATGGCGCCGATGATCGGCGAGTACGACACCACGATGACCCGGCACATCCTGGAGTCCTTCGTGGCCCAGGCGCAGATCGCCCTGCACGTCCACGTGCCCTACGGGCGCAACGCCCACCACATCGTCGAATGCCAGTTCAAGGCCCTCGCCCGCGCGCTGCGCTACGCCAGCGAGCGCGACCCGCGCGCCGCCGGCATCCTGCCGTCCACCAAGGGCGCGCTGTGACGGGGCTGTCCACCGTCCTGATCGTCGTGGGGCTCTTCCTGCTCGGCGGGGTGATCTCCTTCGCCAAGCAGGGGCTGCCCAGGGGCGTCATCGTGCTGCTGGCGATCAGTTCGGCGATGTGCCTGGCGGCGGGCATCATGCGGCTGGAGGGAGTATGGGAATGACCGGAACCGCTGAGGTGGCGGGCACGGGCGCCGGCGGAAGCGCCGGCACCGGCAAGAAGGTCGTCGTCTTCGACTACGGCTTCGGCAACGTCCGCTCCGCGGAGCGCGCCCTCGCCCGGGCCGGCGCCGACGTGGAGATCACCCGCGACTACGACCGCGCCATGAACGCCGACGGGCTGCTCGTCCCCGGCGTCGGCGCCTTCGCCGCCTGCATGCAGGGGCTCAGGGAGGCACGCGGCGACTGGGTCGTCGGCCGGCGGCTGGCCGGCGGGCGCCCCGTCCTGGGCATCTGCGTCGGGATGCAGATCCTCTTCGCCCGCGGCATCGAGCACGGCGTCGAGACCGAGGGGCTGGACGAGTGGCCGGGCACCGTCGGCCCGCTGCGCGCCCCCGTCGTGCCGCACATGGGCTGGAACACCGTGAAGGCGGCCGAGGGTTCGCAGGCCTTCGCCGGGCTGGACGAGGACACCCGCTTCTACTTCGTCCACTCCTACGCGGTCGGCCAGTGGGACTTCGAGGCCGGCAACGCCTCCATCCGCCCGCCGAAGGTCAGCTGGACCACGCACGGAGAGCCGTTCGTGGCCGCCGTGGAGAACGGCCCGCTGTGGGCCACCCAGTTCCACCCGGAGAAGTCCGGCGACGCCGGCGCCCAGCTGCTGCGCAACTGGGTCGACACCCTCTGACACCCTCTGACGGCACCGCGCGGCGGCGGCCGGGGCCGCCGCCGGCCCGCCCGGGCCGGCCGCTCCGTCCACCTCCCACCGCCCGCCGCGCGGGACCGGCCCCCACCGCCCACCCGTCCACCGCCCGCCCCGACACCGAAGGCACGCCACGCCATGACCACGCACCGCCTCGAACTCCTCCCGGCCGTCGACGTCCGTGACGGCCGGGCCGTCCGCCTCGTCCACGGCGAGTCCGGCTCCGAGACGTCCTACGGCGACCCGCTCTCCGCCGCCCTCGCCTGGCAGAAGGCGGGCGCCGAGTGGCTGCACCTGGTGGACCTCGACGCGGCCTTCGGCACCGGCGACAACCGCGAGAAGATCGCCGAGGTCGCCGGCTCCATGGACATCAAGGTCGAGCTGTCCGGCGGCATCCGCGACGACGCCACCCTGGCCGCCGCCCTCGCCACCGGCTGCACCCGCGTCAACCTCGGCACCGCCGCCCTGGAGACCCCCGAGTGGGTCGCCCGGGTCATCGCCGAGCACGGAGACCGGATCGCCGTCGGCCTCGACGTCCGCGGCACCACCCTCCGCGGCCGCGGCTGGACCCGTGACGGCGGCGACCTCTACGAGACCCTGGCCCGGCTCGACTCCGAGGGCTGCGCCCGCTACGTGGTCACCGACATCGCCAAGGACGGCACCCTCCAGGGCCCCAACCTGGAGCTGCTGCGGAACGTCTGCGCCGCCACCGACAAGCCCGTCGTGGCCTCCGGCGGGGTCTCCTCCCTGGACGACCTGCGGGCGATCGCGGCCCTGGTGCCGGAGGGCGTCGAGGGCGCCATCGTCGGCAAGGCCCTCTACGCCAAGGCGTTCACCCTGGAGGTAGCGCTCGCCGCGGTGTCCTGAGCTGTGTGACGGCCGCGGTGCGTACCGAACCGCCGCGGCTGTCCCGTCCCGTCCGCCCAGCCGCCCCCGCCCCCAGCTTCGAGGAGCAGGAACCGATGCCGATGCCCGGAACCGGACCGTCCGACGCCGTCCCGTCCATACAGCGCGTGCAGACCGACAGCCCCTGGGAGGAGTCGATCGGTTTCGCGCGGGCCGTCGCGGCGGGGGACCGGGTGCTGGTCTCCGGCACCATGCCGCTCGTCGGGGGCGATCTGATGGGCGAGGGCGACCCCTACGAGCAGGCGCGGACGGCCTTCCGCAACGCGCTGGACGCGCTCGCGCGGTTCGGCCTCGGCGCCGGGGCCGTGATCCGCACCCGCATGTACCTGACCCACGCCCGCGACGTGGAGGCCGTCGGCCGCGCCCACCAGGAGATCTTCGGCGCCGTGCGCCCGGCCGCGACCCTGGTCGTGGTCTCCGGCTTCGTCGACTCCCGGGTGCTGGTCGAGGTGGAGCTGGAGGCGTTCCGCGGCGACGACCGCTCCGCGCCCGCCGGCACCGCGCAGACGTCCGCGCAGACCCCGGCGTAGACCTTCCGCACACAGACCGACAACGAAGAGGAGACCGAGCGACATGACCCTGGCGGTCCGAGTCATCCCCTGCCTGGACGTGGACGGCGGCCGGGTCGTGAAGGGCGTCAACTTCCAGAACCTGCGCGACGCGGGCGACCCGGTCGAGATGGCCAAGCTGTACGACGCCGAGGGCGCCGACGAGCTGACCTTCCTCGACATCACCGCCTCCTCCGGCGACCGCGAGACCACCTACGACGTGGTGCGGCGCACCGCCGAGCAGGTCTTCATCCCGCTCACCGTCGGCGGCGGCGTCCGCTCCACGGAGGACGTCGACAAGCTGCTGCGCGCCGGGGCGGACAAGGTCGGCGTCAACACCGCGGCCATCGCCCGCCCCGAACTGATCCGCGAGATCTCCGAGCGCTTCGGCAGCCAGGTTCTGGTCCTCTCCGTCGACGCCCGCCGCTGCCCGGAGGGCACCACCACGCCCTCCGGCTACGAGGTCACCACCCACGGCGGGCGGCGCGGCACGGGCATCGACGCCGTCGAATGGGCCCACCGCGCGGCCGGGTTGGGCGCCGGGGAGATCCTGCTCAACTCGATGGACGCCGACGGCACCAAGGACGGCTACGACACCGAGATGATCAAGGCGGTGCGGGCCGAGGTCACCATCCCGGTGATCGCCTCCGGCGGCGCGGGCAAGCTGTCCGACTTCGCCCCGGCGGTCACCGCCGGCGCGGACGCGGTCCTGGCCGCCTCGGTCTTCCACTTCGGCGACCTCCGCATCGGCGAGGTCAAGCGCGCCCTGCGCGAGGCCGGCCACCCGGTCCGCTGAGCGGGCGGCGGGCCGGTGCACCGGCCCGCCGACATGGAGCCGTACCGGCCCGGCCGTGCCGACTGGTAGCAGCCATGCCGGGCAGGCCCCGGTCCGCTGTACCGGGTCCGCCGTGCCGCTCCGGGCGTTGTTGGACCGCGGCACGGGACGCGGCCGCCCGCACCGCTGTTCGGGCACGGGGCTCAGGACGCGTTCGCCGTGCGCCCCGACTGCTGTCCGCGTGTCCGGTCCACCAGATGGAGCACCGTGAGCGGCGCGGAGGGGAGCGCGATCCAGCCCTGCTCGTTCGAGCTGCCCCTGGACAGGTACTTCGCCGCGATGGAGATGACCACCAGCGCCTGCTTGTGGCTGAAGCCCTCGGCGGTGCCGGGGCGCGTGGTGAACTCCGGCAGCTGACCGCCGTAACCGATCTGGGATTGGCTCGCGGCCCGGTCCGGAGCGGTGGTGCTCGCGCTGGCAGACCCGCCCCCCGCGCTGCCGTTCGACTCCATGGCCTCGGCCCGTGACAGTGAGGTGCCGCGCCAGAGGATGACGTGCTGGTCGGACTGCTGCTCCACCAGACTCGCCACCGTGGACTCGGGCGTGGGCTGCGGCAGCTGTGACTCGAACCTGGTGCTGAAGTTGTCGTCGTCCGAGTCGTAGTTGTCGCTGTCCGGGTCCCGCTCCGTCGGCCCGGTGGCGTGCCGGGCGAGCTGCACGGGGATGCCGGCGTCGGCCGGGGCCTGCCGCGCATCCTCCGGTGCGCGCTGGACGTCGGGGAGCGGGGCGGACATCACGCGTGACGCGTTGGCCTCGGCCGCCCGCTCGAACCGGTCGCCCGGGTCGGACACCCGCACCCCGCCGGGCCCGGTCGTGCCGTCCACCGACCCCGAGCGCTGCTGTATCACATGGGTGAGCTCGTGCGCGAGCGTGTGGGGATCGGCGCCGTCCGGACCGATGGCGATGTCGTTGCCCGAGGTCCAGGCCTTGGCGCCGAGCTCGGCCGTGGAGCGCTGGGCCACCGCGTCGGTGTGCACCCTGACATCGGAGAAGTCGGCGCCCAGCCTGGTCTCCATCTCGTTGCGGAGCGGCTCGTCCAGCGGCCGCCCGGCCGAACGCAGCACGTCGTGCACCGGGGACCGCTGCACCTCCGGCTGCTCGGCCCCGTGGCCGCAGCCGGCGCCGTGCTGGTGCCGTTCCTGCTCCGGGAGGTGCCCGGCCTGACGGAGCATCTGCACGACGCCCGCGTTTCCGGCACTGCGCTGTAAAGCCGCGATCGTCTGCGGTGACGTGCTGCCGGCGACAGGCTGCGCCACCACGGCCGCCTGCTCCGGCGGGCTCGCCGCCCGCCGTTGAGCGGCGTCCTTCTCCGGCTGCTTCTTCGCGTGCATGAGGACCTTTCGTCTGGGCGTCCTCACTTCTCTACACAGGAGAAGGCAGGCGGGAAAGGTCCGGCCGGACAGCCCCGGGTGCACGATGACCGGTCCGAACAGTGCAGCGGTCACGGCAGGGCGCCCCTTTCCACCCGGAAGGGCAGGGAACTCTTCCCTTCGGTACCTGGACCCGATGATCATGTCCTGCGTATTCAGAGGGCGTTGGATCCGATCACAGGAAGAGGGGCGCCGTGCACGTCCACGCCCATGCCCGACCGTCCGGCGACCAGGAGCGGCGCGCACCGGCGCGTACTCCCGCGGCCGGAGGTGACATGCCCTCCCGCAGCCTGCCCGCGCTGCAGGCCGCCGCGGGGAACGCGGCCGTCGTGCAGATGCTCCGCCGGGCCGGGCACCTCACGGAGCAGGAACGGCACCAGCACGGCGACGGCTGCGGCCACCGGCCCGAGCAGCCCCAGGTGCAGCGCTCGGCCGTCCATGACGTGCTGCGTGCCCCCGGGCGGCCCCTTGACGACGCCACCCGCGCCGAGATGGAGACCCGGCTGGACGCGGATTTCTCCGACGTCCGGGTCCACAACGACAGCGCCGCGAAGGCGTCCGCCGCCGAAGTCGGTGCCCGTGCCTACACCTCCGGCAGCCATGTCGTCATCGGCGACGGCGGCACCGACAAGCACACCCTCGCCCATGAGCTGACGCATGTCATCCAGCAGCGGCAGGGTCCGGTCGCGGGCACCGACAACGGCGCGGGCGTGAGGGTGTCGGATCCCTCGGACCGGTTCGAACGCGAGGCGGAGGCCAACGCGACGCGGGTGATGTCGGGTCCGGCGGAGCGGAGGAGCGGCCCGGAACCGGCCGGCGCGGACGGTACGGGCGGCGCGGGGGCAGCGGGTCCGGTGCAGCGTTCGGCACCGGCGGTCCAGCGGATGAAACTGGCGCAGGGCAGGATCGCGTTCACCAACGTGGCCCTCAAGTACCCGGAGTACATGGAGAAAGCCGGCCGGCTCCTTCAGCTCCTCGCGGGACACAGCATGATCAGGAGTTACCTCGGGGAGCGCGACTGCTCGATCACGCTGGAGAAGCGCACGACGGAGACCCCCGCCGACGTGATCGACAAGGGGGAGGAGGGCGTGTTCGTCAACCTCGCCTCCTACTACTTCGAGAACTACGACATCGGCTACATAGCCGGAATGCTCTGCCACGAGTTCGGCATCCACCCGCTCGCGGAGAGCATGCCGAACATGGCACGGGAGGAGAAGAGCTTCCGGGACATGCCCTTCCCCGTGCCCGGTCTGGAGAGCGAGGACAGGGGCGGGCCCGACGGGTTCGTCTCGATGAACTCGGCCAACGCCAAGCAGGCCGACCACGTGCTCGGCGCCATCCCGGGCAGCCCCCGCTACACCGTCTACCGTGACGTGGCCCTGGAGATGGCGCAGATGCTGCTGCGGGACGCGGAGACCCGGGTCCAGGGGGCCAGGGAGCAGGACGTCACGGACCTGCTCGACTGCTTCCTGATGGACGTCGCCTCCATCGCCGCCACCAACGACGACCGCAAGCGCGGGCTTCCCGTCTTCACCAACCGGGAGGGTGAGGCGGTGCGCCGCGACATCGCGACGGTCTACAACGCCTACAAGCAGCGGCTGGTGAACGGCCTGCCGCCGGACCGCCAGGGCATCGCCCCGCTGTTCCCGCAGGACAAGACCCCGCAGGCCGTCAAGGCGGACTTCCAGACGCTCATGGCGCGCATCGCGAAGGGCGCGTTCCGGGCCTGGAGCATCGACAACAGCGAGGGATGACGCGAACCCGGAACGGCGGACGCGACGCATGATGGAGAGATGACCGGAGGAGAACGGGTTCGGCACGGCAGCCCGCAGCGCTACGCGGAAGCGTTCCTGCGGGCCGCCCGCCCCGCCCTGGAGGACTTCCCGGTCTGCCGGGGCGCGCGGCTGGAGTCACTGGACGTCGAATACCTGACGGATGACCGGGACGCGGAGGGCGCCGTCCGCGCCGTCTGCGCGGTGGCCGCCGTCACCTTCCGCGGCCACCGCTTCTCCTACCGCCGGGGCATCTGGCCCCCTTTTCACCCGGCGTCCACGACCGCCGCGATCTACGCGACGGTCCTGGAGGAGCGGCTGCTGACCCGACCCCGTCCTCCGTGCGTCTCCGGGACGGACGCGGCGAACGAGCCGCCGGTCGAGCTGTGACGGCCGGGATGCGGATCGTCGAGATGATGGGCGGCGACGGCGAACAGGTCCACTTCAACGGTCAATGTTTGCGGGCGTTCACGCTTGCCGGTGATTCGGCGCCCGCGTCAGCGGGGGATCGCACGCGTGCGCATCGCGGAAGGTTGCCGAGCCGTGCAAGAAGGCAGCAGCGCAGGTCGTCTTGGACGGCGGACCGTCAGGGGGCCGGAAGCACCCCTGTACGCGCACCCGGACTGAGCCCGGGCGGGCGCGGGCGTACTGGTCCGGACGGCGCCGTCCCGGATGCCGCTGGGGAAGAAACGGGCGAGGATCGGCTGATGTGACGAACACCGGGCCACACCGTGGCGGGAAGGGCTCCCTCGGTGGAAGCGGTGGTACCGCTCGGGCCGGCGGGGCCCAGAGAGTGGAGGCTCTGTCGGACGGGGTCTTCGCCATCGCGATGACGCTTCTGGTGCTGGACATCTCCGTGCCGGCGGGGCTGGACAGCGCGGACTTCCACAAGGAGCTGAGTGATGTGCTGCCGAACATCGCCGCGTATGCGCTCAGCTTCACCGTCATCGCCCAGTTCTGGCGCGATCACCGCAGCATTCTCGGCGCCGCGCCTGCGCCGGACGGCGCGGTCCTCGGTCTGACGCTGCTGGGACTCGCTCTGGTGGCTCTGCTGCCGTTCCCGACGTCCCTGCTTGCCGAGTACACCGACCAGGCAGTGGCCGTGGCGGTCTACTCGGGCACGGTGGCGGCCATCAATGCCGTTCATACAGCCTTGGTGGCCGCCGTCCGCCGCAGCGAGACCGCCCGGGGCCCCGCCGGACCGGCCGACGGGGGCCCGAGGGTCAGGAGACAGCGGCTCGCCGTGGACTCGGGGGTCACCGCCGTGGTCTTCGGTGCCGCCGTGCCGCTGGCTTTCGTCTCTCCGGCGGCGGCCATGTGGTCCTGGCTCACACTGGTCCCGCTGAACTTCGTGATCGGCCGCAGACGACGGCGTACGCAGCAGAAGGCGACGCACCGGGAGCCTGCGGAGAGATCTCCCGAGGCGTGACACCGGCGGGATCGGGCCGGTGTCACACCGTCGTCCGGACGACGCGTACAGGCCACGCGGCCGACGGTTCCTCGGCGAGCGAGTACGCCTGCCATGCCGTCGGCGGCCGGGTCGGGCTCCGGATCAGCCGTCCCGCAGCTCCCGCGCGAGGCCCTGGATCTCCTCCGCGATGCGGCTCTGCAGGCCGCCGCCGAACGTGACGCGGGTGGCGCCCAGTTCGCCGAGTTCGCGCGGAGTGGGGCCGCCGGGGCGCGCGAGCGCGTTGAGCGGGCCGCCGATGCCGGCGGCGAGTCCGGGCAGCAGCTCCGGCGGGGCGAGGATCGGGTAGACGCAGTCCGCGCCCGCCTCGCGGTAGAGGCGGCCGCGTTCGATCGCCGCCCCGGCGTCCGGCACACCGCGGAGGAAGGTGTCGACACGGGCGTTGACGAACAGGCTGCCGCCCGCCGCGGCCCGGACCTCCGCGAGCCAGTCCGCGTGCCAGCGCGGGTCGGCCAGCTGGTGGTCCGCCGGGCCGGAGTCCTCCAGGTTGCAGCCCACCGCCCCGGCCTCCAGCAGCCGTTCGACCAGTTCGCGGGGCGGCAGCCCGTAGCCGTCCTCGACGTCCGCCGAGACGGGGATCGAGACGGAACGGACGATCCGCGCGATCGCCGCGAACATCTCCTCCGGCGGAGTGCCGCCGCCGTCCGGATAACCGAGGGCCGCCGAGATGCCCGCGCTGGGTGTGGCCAGGGCCGGGAAACCCGCGGCCTCGAAGGCGCGGGCGCTGACGGCGTCCCACGGGCCGGGGAGGACGAGCGGAGCGGAGGGCGCCCGGTCGTGGTGGAGGGCGCGGAAGGTCTCGGCCCGCGAAGAGGCTCCGTTGGTGCCGTCGGCGGTGTCGGTCGTGGCAGTCATGTGTGTGAGCGTAGGCAACTGCCGTGGAATCCACCTCCGTTCGAGGTGGGCCCGGCTCCGGCACGGCCCGGGAGCGGGTCAGCACGCCCCGGGGTCCGGGGGCGGAAGCCCCGGCGGGGGAGCAGCCGGTACCGCGCACTGGGCCCGGCGGGACCCCGGCCGGACAGGGGGCCCGGGCGCGGGTGAGGCGCGGGTCCCCGGTGCCCGCGGGACGGAGGGCCGGGGTCCTGGCCAACCGCGCCCGGTCGCGAAGCTGTTCAGGACAGGCCGGAGTCCCCGGGCGCCGGGCGGCGGCCCTCCATGCGCCCGAAGACCGCGAGCGCGTCCTCCGCGGAGTTGCGGGCATGGACGTACTCGTCCGCCCAGGCGGCGGCGTCCGGGAAGGCCGACTCGGCGGCAATCCGCGCGCAGGCGGCCGCGTAGTCGTACGGGGTGCGGCGCAGCTCGACGCCCGGGCCGAGCAGGGCCCAGTGGGCGCCCCGGCGGCCGTACGGCATGCCGACGCTGCCCGGGTTGACGACCAGACGCCCGTGGACGAGGCGGGCGAACGGCATGTGCGTGTTGCCGCAGACGATCACCTCGACCCCGGCGTCCACACCGGCCAGAACCTCGGCCCAGCGGCCGCCGGACGAGTCGGCGAGGACGATCTCCGCGTCGTCGCGCGGGGTGCCGTGGCAGAACAGCACGCGGCCGAGGCCGTCCACGTCCAGTTCGGCGGTGAGCGGCAGACCCGCGAGCCGTTCGGCCTGCTCGGGGCGGAGCCGCTCGGCCGCCCAGACGGAGACCGGGACGCCGGCCGGCGCGCCCTCCACCAGCTCCCGGTCCGCGTTGCCCCGGATCCACAGCGCCCGGTCGCCGAGCGTGTCCAGCAGGTCCAGCGTCTCGACGGGCTGCGGCCCGGCGGCCAGGTCGCCGGTGAGCACGATCCGGTCGGCGGACCGGACGGCGGGTTCGGCGAGCACGGCTTCCAGGGCGGGCAGCACCCCGTGGATGTCGGACAGTACGGCGACTCGCTGCGTCATGGCGGTGACGGTAGTGGCGCCGGACGTGGCCCGCGGGCGGGTTCACTCACCGCGAAGCCCTGCGCCGGCAGGGGCTGTTGCGGCCGTCGGGGCGGTCGGGACTGTCGGGACTGTCGGGGCGGTCGGGGCTGTACGGGGTGACGGGGTCGTGGGCGGCCGCCGTCCCGGATCCGGCGGGGCTCCGGGCGCGGCGATGGGCCCAGGCCCCTCCGGCTCCTCGTCCCCCGACGTGTTCCGCCGGCTCCGTCGCCTCTCCGCCGCCGAGTGGAACGGCGGGGGCCGGGCCCCTCACCACGCCCGGGGGACGTCCGCCGCCCGCGTCAGCCGCGTCAGATGCCCAGCTTGGCCGCGTACGCCTTGGCGACGGCGTCCTTGTCGCCCTCCGTCTCCACACGCGCCTGCTCCTGGCGGCCGTAGAGGAAGAGGAGCAGTTCGCCCGGCTCGCCGGTGACGGTGACCACCGGGGTGCCGCGGTGGGCGACGGCCGTGCGGCCGTCCGGGCGGCGCAGCACCAGGCCGACCGGCGACTTGCGGCCCATCATCCGGGCGGCCTTCTCGATGCGGGACCACAGGGCGTCGGCCAGCACGGGGTCCAGCTCGCGCGGCGTCCAGTCGGGCTGGGCGCGGCGGATGTCCTCGGCGTGCACATAGAACTCGACGGTGTTGGCGGCCTCGTCGATCTGCTTGAGGGTGAACGGCGACATCCGGGGCGGGCCGGTGCGGACGAGCTGGATCAGCTCCTCGTACGGCTTCGCGCCGAACTCGGCGGCCACCCGGTCCAGCCGCGCCGCGAGCGGCTTGACGAACATGCCCGCGGCCGCGTCGGGGCGCCGCTCGCGCACCACCAGGTGCACGGCGAGGTCGCGGGTGGTCCAGTCGCCGCACAGGGTCGGGGCCCCCGGGCCCGCGTTCTCCAACAGATCGGCCAGGAGCAGGCGTTCACGCTTCGCATGGGTCGACATACCGCCACCCTACGACCGTCCCGGGTGAGCGGCCATGATGCCGCGCGGTGGTTCCGGGGACAGTGGGGGAGAACCCGGACCGGGTTCGGGGCCGGTCTCGGGGCGGCCCGGGGAGACCCCGAGACCGGGGCGCTCGCGGCTGGATCCGCCGCTGCGCGGGCGCCGGGTGAGCCGGCGGACCGTGCGCGTGCGGCGGCTCCCTGCAAGCTCCCGGCCGGCGCGGACGTGCGGGAGCGGGCGCCGCGGGCGCGGCCGTGCCTCTCCTCCGGTGCGGCGTGCCGCCCCCGCCGTGCGGCCGATTTCACGAGGCCACCGCCGCGGCGGCACAATGGCGCCCATGTCCAGCGACTCCAGCGACCGCACCGGCTCCTCCGGTCCGGCCGGCTCCTCCGGCCTCGACCCCGCCATCGCCGCACGGCTCAAGCGGAACGCCGACGGGCTCGTCCCCGCCGTCGCCCAGCAGTACGACACCGGCGAGGTGCTGATGCTGGGCTGGATGGACGACGAGGCCCTGCATCGGACCCTCACCACCGGCCGCTGCACCTACTGGAGCCGCAGCCGCGGCGAGTACTGGGTGAAGGGCGACACCTCGGGGCACGTCCAGCACGTCAAGTCCGTGGCGCTCGACTGCGACGGCGACACCGTGCTCGTCCGGGTCGACCAGGTGGGCGCCGCCTGCCACACCGGTGACCGCACCTGCTTCGACGCGCAGGAACTGCCGCTCGGCCCGGCGGCCTCGGCCTGAACCGGGCTCCTCGCCCTGAACCGGCCGCACCGCCTGAACCGGACCCCTCGGCCCGGACCCGGCGCCTCCGGTCCGCCGCCGGGGCCCCGGCGGGCCGCATCGTGGAACGCACCCGGTGGCAGCCGCCGCGCACACTAGGATCCGGGCCCATGAGTACCGGCGCCGCCACGATGGATCTCACGACCTTCCGCAAGCTGGCGGCCGACCGCCGCGTCATCCCCGTCAGCCGCAGACTGCTCGCCGACGGGGACACCCCGGTCGGCCTGTACCGCAAGCTCGCGGCCGAACGCCCCGGCACGTTCCTCCTGGAGTCGGCGGAGAACGGCCGCTCCTGGTCGCGCTACTCCTTCGTCGGTGTCCGCAGCGACGCCACCCTCACCGTCCGCGACGGCGAGGCGCACTGGCTCGGCACGCCGCCCGTCGGCGTCCCCACCGGCGGCGATCCGCTGGAGGCCCTGCGCGCCACCGTCGACACCCTGCACACCCCGCGCGACCTGGGTGACCTCCTCGGCCTGCCGCCCTTCACCGGCGGCATGGTCGGCTATCTCGGCTACGACATCGTGCGCCGCCTGGAGAAGATCGGCGACAGCACCCGTGACGACCTCGGCCTGCCCGAGCTGACCATGCTGCTCACCTCCGACCTGGCCGTGCTCGACCACTGGGACGGCACCGTCCTGCTCATCGCCAACGCGATCAACCACAACGACCTCGATACCGGCGTCGACGAGGCCTACGCGGACGCCGTGGCCCGCCTCGACGCGATGACCGCCGACCTCGCCCGGCCCCTGCCCGGCGGAGCCGCCGCCCTGCCGCCCTCCGAACTGCCCGAGTTCACCCAGCACTGGGGCGGCGCCGCGTACCGGGAGGCCGTCGAGGACATCAAGGAACGCATCCGGGCCGGTGAGGCGTTCCAGGTCGTTCCGTCCCAGCGGTTCGAGACGCCCTGCCCGGCCTCCGCCCTCGACGTCTACCGGGTGCTGCGCGCCACCAACCCCAGCCCGTACATGTACCTTCTGCGGCTCGACGGCTTCGACGTCGTCGGCTCCAGCCCCGAGGCGCTGGTCAAGGTCGAGGACGGGCGCGCCATGCTGCACCCCATCGCGGGCACCCGGCCGCGCGGCGCCACCCCGCAGGAGGACGCCTCCCTCGCCGAGGAACTGCTGGCCGACCCCAAGGAGCGCGCCGAGCACCTGATGCTGGTCGACCTCGGGCGGAACGACCTCGGCCGGGTCTGCGAGCCGGGCAGCGTGGAGGTCGTCGACTTCATGTCGGTGGAGCGCTACAGCCACGTCATGCACATCGTGTCCACCGTCACCGGCCGTCTCGCCGAGGGCCGCACCGCCTTCGACGTGCTCACCGCCTGCTTCCCGGCCGGCACCCTCTCGGGCGCCCCCAAGCCACGCGCCCTCCAGATCATCGAGGAACTGGAGCCGACCCGGCGGGGCCTGTACGGGGGCTGCGTCGGCTACCTCGACTTCGCGGGCGACTCCGACACCGCCATCGCCATCCGCACGGCCCTGCTGCGCGACGGCACCGCGTATGTGCAGGCGGGGGCCGGGGTGGTGGCCGACTCCGACCCGGTCTCCGAGGACACGGAGTGCCGCAACAAGGCGGCCGCAGTGCTGCGCGCGGTACGGATGGCGTCGCGGCTGCGGTAGCGGCCGCGGCGGACCGCTCGGGTCCGGTCCCCGGCCCCGGCCCTCCGGCCCCGCCGCGTCCCCGCGATCCGCCCGGCCCGGAGGCGACCCCGCCCCGGGTTCGGGCGGCGGGGCGGGACGGGCCATAGTGGAGTGGTGAGTCCCGTACCCGAGCCGCGCAGCCGTCCCGAACCCGAGCACCGCGAACCCCAGCACTCCGCATCCGGCCACCCCCGGCCGGCCGGGGCCGATCCGGCGCCCGGTCCCGCCGCCGGCACCGGCGCCGCCTCCGGCACAGGAGACACGGCCGGTGCGCGGGACACGGCCGACGCCGGGGACACGTCCGGCGGCGCCGGCCGGCGCAGTCTCGCCGCCGCGCTCGCACTCGGTGCCGCGGGCGCCGCCCTCGCCCTGGTCGCCGGCGGACAGACCTGGTCCGAGGCCACGACCACCGCCGCCCAGGGGGCGCTGCGGGTTACCGCCGAAGGCCGCGACGTCACCGGCGTGCCCGCCGCGCTGGCCGTCGTCGGGCTCGCCGCGCTGGTCGCCGTGTTCGCCGTGCGCCGCGCCGGGCGGGCCGCCGTCGCCGCGCTGCTGGCGCTCAGCGGCGCGGGCACCGCCGCCGGCTCCCTGTACGGCCGAGCCGACACCGGAGCACTGGAGGCCGAGGCGGCCCGGGCCACCGGGCTGGTCGGCGCCGGTGTGGAGAACGTCACCCACACCCCCTGGCCGCTGGTCTCCACCGCGGCCGGACTGCTCCTCCTGCTCGCCGGACTGCTCGCCCTGCGCCACGGCCACCGCTGGCCCGCCATGTCCGGCCGGTACGAGCGCCCGTCCGGCGTCCCGCGCCGCGGCGCCGCCGCGCCCGGCCCGGAGCGCCCCGAGGAGATGTGGCGCGCCCTGGACCGGGGCGAGGACCCGACCCGCGACCGCTGAGACCACCCCCGGACCCCGCCCGACCTGCGCGGCGGCCCGCCGTTCCGACGCTCCGGGACGGCACCCCGGCGCGTCGGTGTCACAGCCCGTCGGGAACAATGGACGCCGAGCGTTCACCGCGCCCGAGCCAGGCGCACACAGAGCAACGAGGAGAACTCATGGCGGGCACCGACCACGGACACACCCCGGCCGCCTGGACCGGCGTCATCATCGCCTTCATCGGTTTCTGCGTGGCCAGCGCCTTCACCGTGATGGCCAGCCCCGTGGGCTTCTGGGTGGGTATCGCCCTCGTCTTCCTGGGCGGGATCGTCGGCTGGATGATGAAGAAGGCCGGCCTGGGCCAGGACGCCACGCGCGAGCCGCAGAAGCGGCAGCCGCAGCACTGACCCGCGGGCGCACGGCGCCCCCGCGAGCCGGGGCGGGACCGTGAAGGCGCGGCCCCGTGGCCCGTACGGCCGTATGGACGGCGTACGAGGGCCCGGGGCTGCGCCTTTCCGCGTACGCGGAGAGACTCGGCCCTGTGAGCGACGAACCCGCGCACCCCGCACCGTGCCCGCCCCGCCTCCCGCGTCTCCGTCCCCGCCTCCGCCCGGCGGCGACCGTCACCGGGCCGGCCGTGCCGGGCGGCTCCTTCCGTCCCGCGTGAGGGCCCTGGCCGCACCCGCGGGAGCGCTCGCCGCCGGTGCGGCCGCCCTCGGCTGGGTCGGGGCCGTGGACCCCGGGGTACCGGGGCGCTACCCGGTGTGCCCGCTCTTCCACACGACCGGCCTCCTGTGCCCGGGCTGCGGCGGCCTCCGCAGCACCCACGCCCTGGTGCGGGGTGATCCGGCCGCCGCCTTCGGCGCCAACGCGCTGGTCGTCCTGGCCGTGGCCGCGGCGGCCGTCGTCTGGGCGCTCTGGGCCGTATGCGCCGTACGCACCGCCGCCCGGCACGGGCGCGCCACCCGCCCCGCGCCGGCCGGGCGCGCCGCGCGGTTCGTGCGGAGCCGTCCGGCGTGGTGGGCCGCGGGGGTGCTCGTCACGGCGTTCACGGTTGTCCGGAACCTGTCGCTCGGCGCGGGCCTGGCACCGTAGAACCGGAACCGGTAGCACCGGGTATGTCCACGTGTCGGGACCCCGGGCGCCCGGATGTGAACGGTGTGCGCCCGGCCGGATACCATCGCAGAGTCTCGCGCAGTCGTGGGCGGGCGGTGCCCGGCGGGCACCGGACGGCCGCGATCGCTCCACCACCGTCCCGGAAGGGGGCCGCTCCCGTGAGTGTGCTCGACGAGATCATCGAGGGAGTCCGTGCCGACCTCGCGGAGCGGCAGGCACGCGTGAGCCTCGACGAGCTCAAGGAGCGGGCGGCCAGGACCCCTCCGGCCAAGGACGGGGCCGCGGCGCTCCGCGGTGACAGCGTCAAGGTCATCTGCGAGGTCAAGCGCTCCAGCCCGTCCAAGGGCGCGCTGGCCGCGATCGCCGACCCGGCCGGGCTCGCCGCCGACTACGAGGCGGGCGGCGCGGCCGTCATCAGCGTGCTGACCGAGGAGCGGAAGTTCGGCGGCTCGCTCGCGGACCTGGAGGCCGTCCGCGCCCGGGTCGACATCCCCGTGCTGCGCAAGGACTTCATCGTCACCTCCTACCAGCTCTGGGAGGCCCGTGCCCACGGCGCCGACCTCGCCCTGCTCATCGTCGCGGCCCTGGACCAGGCGGCCCTGGTGTCGCTCATCGAGCGCGCCGAGTCGATCGGCCTGACGCCGCTCGTCGAAGTGCACGACGAGGAGGAGGTCGAGCGGGCCGTCGTCGCCGGCGCCCGTGTCATCGGCGTCAACGCGCGGAACCTCAAGACGCTGGAGGTGGACCGGGCCAACTTCGGGCGGATCGCCCCGGGGATCCCCGACCACATCGTCAAGATCGCGGAGTCGGGCGTGCGCGGACCGCACGATCTGATCGCGTACGCCAACGAGGGCGCGGACGCCGTGCTCGTCGGGGAGTCGCTGGTCACCGGCCGCGACCCCAGGACGGCGGTGGCCGACCTGGTGGCGGCCGGCGCGCACCCGGCCCTGCGGCACGGGCGCGGCTGAGGCGTCCCGATGGCCCGTTCCCCGTACGCACGGCTCGCCCGCGGCTGCCGGCCGCGGGGCTGCCGCGCGCCCGCGCGGCGGGTGCGGGGGCGGCGGGTGCGCTACCACATCGGCAGCGAGCCGGGGCAGATCAACGGCATGCGATGGCATGCCGTGGCCACGCGTACGGTTGGCTGACACCGGCTGACACCGGCTGACACCGGCTGACACCGGCTGACACCGGCTGACACCGGCTGACACCGCGCCTGCCGCAGGCGGTCCGGCCACCGGACGGGTGCCATCGGCTTCTCCGGCTCGTGCCCTCGGCTCGCGAAGCCCGGGCCGCGGCCCTGTGTCTGCGCCTGCGCCTCTGCCCGCGCCCGGACAACACCGCATGCCGGACCTGTCCGGGCCCGGGCTCCGGCGTCGCCGTCCCGCGGCGGTGTCCCGCGCCGGCCCGGGCGGTGGCCGCACCACCGGAGGCCGGCCGGGCGTACGCGAGGCTCTCCCCAGGGACCGTTCACTTCACCACCCCACCACCCGGGGCCTCGCGCCCCGGCACGAGGAGTACCGCAGATGTCCTCCGACTTCTTCATCCCGGACCCCGAGGGTCTGGTCCCCAGCCCCGAGGGCTACTTCGGCGCGTTCGGCGGCAAGTTCATCCCCGAGGCGCTGGTCGCCGCGGTCGACGAGGTGGCCGCCGAGTACGCCAAGGCGAAGGCCGACCCGGCCTTCGCCGCCGAGCTGGACGAACTGCTCGTCAACTACACCGGCCGCCCCAGCGCCCTCACCGAGGTCCGGCGGTTCGCCGAACACGCCGGTGGCGCCCGGGTCTTCCTCAAGCGGGAGGATCTCAACCACACCGGCTCCCACAAGATCAACAATGTGCTGGGGCAGGCGCTGCTGACCCGCCGCATGGGCAAGACCCGCGTCATCGCCGAGACCGGCGCCGGGCAGCACGGGGTCGCGACGGCCACCGCCTGCGCCCTCTTCGGCCTCGAATGCACCATCTACATGGGCGAGGTCGACACCCAGCGGCAGGCGCTCAACGTGGCGCGGATGCGGATGCTCGGCGCCGAGGTCATCGCCGTCAAGTCCGGCAGCCGCACCCTGAAGGACGCCATCAACGAGGCGTTCCGCGACTGGGTGGCCAACGTCGACCGCACCCACTACCTCTTCGGCACGGTCGCCGGACCGCACCCGTTCCCCGCCCTGGTCCGGGACTTCCACCGGGTGATCGGCGTCGAGGCGCGCCGGCAGATCCTGGAGCGCGCCGGCCGGCTCCCGGACGCGGTGGCGGCCTGCGTGGGCGGCGGCTCCAACGCCATCGGCCTGTTCCACGCGTTCATCCCCGACGAGGCCGTCCGGCTCGTCGGTTTCGAGCCCGCCGGGCACGGCGTGGAGACCGGCGAGCACGCGGCGACCCTCACCGAGGGCACCTCCGGCATCCTGCACGGCTCCCGCAGCTACGTCCTCCAGGACGAGGACGGCCAGATCACCGAGCCGTACTCGATCTCCGCCGGGCTCGACTACCCGGGCGTCGGCCCCGAGCACGCCTACCTCAAGGACACCGGCCGCGCCGAGTACCGCGCGGTCACCGACGACGAGGCGATGCAGGCACTGCGGCTGCTGTCGGAGACCGAGGGCATCATCCCGGCCATCGAGAGCGCGCACGCGCTGGCCGGCGCCCTCGTCCTCGGCCGCGAACTGGGCCCGGACGGGCTGGTGCTGGTCAATCTCTCCGGCCGCGGCGACAAGGACATGGAGACCGCCGCGCGCTACTTCAAGCTGTACGACCCGAGCGACGAGATCGAGGCCGAGTGATGGCGGGCAACCTGGAACTCCTGGAATCCGTCCTGGCCAAGGCCAAGGGGGAGGGCCGGGCCGCGCTGGTCGGCTACCTGCCCGCCGGTTTCCCGACCGTGGACGGCGGGGTGCGGGCCGTCACGGCGATGGTCGAGGGCGGCTGCGACGTGGTCGAGGTCGGGCTGCCGCACAGCGACCCGGTGCTGGACGGGCCGGTCATCCAGACCGCCGACGACATCGCCCTGCGGGCCGGGCTGCGCATCACCGACGTGATCCGCACGGTGGCCGAGGTGCACGCCGCGACCGGGGCGCCGGTGCTCTGCATGACGTACTGGAACCCGGTCGACCAGTACGGCGTCGAGCGGTTCGCCGCCGATCTGGCCGAGGCCGGGGGAGCGGGCTGCATCCTGCCCGACCTCCCCGTCGAGGAGTCCGCGGTGTGGCGCGAGGCCGCCGCGCGGCACGGCCTGGCCACGGTCTTCGTCGTCGCGCCCAGCAGCCGGGACGAGCGGCTGGCGAAGATCACGGCGGTCGGCAGCGGCTTCGTCTACGCGGCCTCCCTGATGGGGGTCACCGGCACCCGCGAGTCCGTCGGCGAGCAGGCGCAGGACCTGGTGCGCCGCACCCGGGCCACCACCGGACTGCCCGTCTGCGTCGGGCTCGGCGTCTCCAACCCGGAGCAGGCGGCCGAGGTCGCGGCGTTCGCCGACGGGGTGATCGTCGGCTCGGCCTTCGTCAAACGGCTGCTGGACGCGCCGGACCTGGAGAGCGGGTTGGACGGAGTCCGGTCGCTGGCAGGGCAGTTGGCGAAGGGCGTGAGCCGCGGGGCCTGACCGCCCGGATCAGCGGGGGAGCGGAACGGGGAGGCGTACGCCTCCCCGTTCCGCCGTTCCGACTCCGTCCCGGCTCTCGGCCGCTGTCGGCCCGCTGGATTACCCTGGTATCACCCCCACACCCCGTCACCGGCCGGGCCGCCGTGCGTCCCGCCCGGCCGCCCCGTGCGACCCCAGGAGATGTGAGGACCGTGACCGCAGAGCCGCCCGCCACCGGCCGGGCCGCGGACGAGCCCGATCTGCCCGCGATATCCGAGGAGGAGTGGGCGCGGTTCGTCGAGGAGAGCGCCGGGCCCGCGCGGGCCCGGGCGCCCAGGGAGCCGTCGGCGCGTGCCCGCATGGTGACCGAACGGCTGCGCCGGGAGGACGAGGCGGCCGCCCGGCGCCAGGGCACCCTCCGACGGTGGCGCCGCCGGGGGAGGCAGGCCGTGCCCCGGCAGCCGGAGGGGTGGCGGACCGCGCCCGCCCGGCCGCAGGCCCGCGGGCAGCGCTGGTCGGGCGTGGTGGCCGGCCTGGTCTTCGTCGTCCTGCTGGTCGTGGTGGTGGCCGACCCGGCCCGGGTCCTCTCCTGACGCCCGTTTCCTCAGCCCGGTCTCCGGGTCGGGTGCCCGCCGGGCGCCCGCCCGGCCGGTCCCCCGTGACCGTCCGGCCACGGGCGAGCGCGGGGAGGAGGGGGGCGCGGGGCCACGCCCGGTGCGGCCCGTTATGGAGCCGTTGCCGGGCGGGTTGCCCGGTCCCCCGCCCGGCACGGTAGCGTCGGGTCCGCCATGGACCTCGCATACATTCCCAGCCCGTCGACCGGCGTGATCGAACTCGGTCCGATCCCGCTGCGCGGCTACGCGTTCAGCATCCTCATCGGCGTCTTCGCCGCCGTCTGGATCGGAGGCCGGCGCTGGGTCGCCCGCGGCGGCCTGCCCGGCACGGTGGCCGACATCGCCGTCTGGGCCGTGCCGTTCGGTCTCGTCGGCGGCCGTCTCTACCACATCTTCACCACGTACGAGCCGTACTTCGGTGAGGAGGGCAACTGGGTCGACGCCTTCAAGATCTGGGAGGGCGGGCTCGGCATCTGGGGCGCCATCGCCCTCGGCGCCGTCGGTGCGTGGATCGGGGCCCGGCGCCGCGGCGTCCCGCTCCCGGCCTACGCGGACGCGGTCGCGCCCGGTATCGCGGTCGCCCAGGCCATCGGCCGCTGGGGCAACTGGTTCAACCAGGAGCTGTACGGCAGGGCCACCGATCTGCCCTGGGCCCTGAAGATCGACAAAGGCCCCGAACCCGGGCTCTACCACCCCACGTTCCTCTACGAATCGCTGTGGTGCGTCGGCGTCGCCCTGCTGGTGATCTGGGCGGACCGCCGCTTCAAGCTCGGTCACGGGCGGGCCTTCGCGCTGTATGTCGCCGCGTACACCGTGGGCCGCGGCTGGATCGAGTACCTGCGGATCGACGAGGCCAACCATGTGCTCGGCCTGCGCCTCAACGTCTGGACCTCGATGATCGTCTTCCTCGGGGCGGTCACCTACATGATCGTCTCCTCCCGGCTGCGCCCCGGCCGGGAGACCGTGGTGGAACCGGCGGCGGAGGAGGCCCGCGCGGCCGAGGCCGCCGACGCCGGGCGGGACGGCGAGAAGGACGGCGGGCCCGGAAAGGACGGCGAGCCCGGCAAGGGTGCCGGGGCCGCCGGGGCGACGGGGAACGCGGAGAGCGGCGACGCCCCCACCGGGTCCGGCGAACCGGCGGTGTCCGGCGGCGGCACGGCCGTTCCGGACGGCCCGGGTGACGGTGACGGCACCGCGGACTCCGGGGCGGGCACCACCAAGAAGCTCTGAGACGGAGATCACGGACACGCCCGCGGACGGCGGCGGCCCCATGGGGGACCGCCGCCGTTCCGTCTGCCCGCTCCACCGCCCGGAAGTGAAACCGCAGGTCAGAGAGGTAAGTTCGGCCTTCCTTGCTGGCGGCGCCTGGGCATCGCGCGTACCTTCGCAGCCAGGGGGAGCCGACGGGCTGTCCCGGGGAAGGGAGCACCACACCCATGGCCAGCAGCAGCGCCGCCGCCGACAACCTCGCCGGGGATTTCACCGAGGCCGAGGACAAGCCGCACGACGCGCACCGGGACAACCACACCCACCGCGACGTCAACGGCGGCTGGCTCCGCCCCGCGGTCTTCGGCGCGATGGACGGCCTGGTGTCCAACCTGGCCCTGATCACGGGTGTCGCGGGCAGCAACGTCGCCTCGCAGACCATCGTGATCACCGGGATGGCCGGCCTCGCCGCGGGAGCCTTCTCCATGGCCGCCGGCGAGTACACCTCGGTCGCCTCGCAGCGTGAGCTGGTGCTGGCCGAGCTGGAGGTCGAGCGCGAGGAGATACGGAAGAACCCGGCGGAGGAGGAGCGGGAGCTCGCGGAGCTCTACGCATCGCGCGGCGTGGAGCCGAAGCTGGCCCGGCAGGTCGCCGAGCAGCTCTCCCGGGATCCCGAGCTGGCCCTGGAGATCCACGTCCGGGAGGAGCTCGGGGTCGATCCCGGCGACCTGCCCTCGCCGGCGATCGCCGCCGTCTCCTCCTTCGGGGCCTTCGCGGCGGGTGCCGTTCTTCCCGTGCTGCCGTATCTGCTGGGGGCTGAGCAGCTGTGGCCGGCGGTGCTTCTCGCCCTGGCCGGGCTGTTCCTCTGCGGCAGCCTGGTGGCGAGAGTCACGGCCCGCTCCTGGTGGTACAGCGGCCTCCGGCAGTTCATCCTGGGGGGAGCGGCCGCCGCTGTGACATACGGCCTGGGCTCCCTCATCGGAACGGCCGTAAGCTAGGGGGACCGGCCACGCCGGCCGGTGCTTCCTCCCGGCCGGGAAACCAGTTGGTTACTTGCGGGTTTCGATCGGTGCCCGGCTGGGCATGAGCCGGAAGCGCTACGGGCAGTGCCGCCCGTCCGGCGCCGGAGAAGACGAGGGCCGAACGCTCCTGTCGCTCCCCCCGCCACCGCTCTGAGCTGGTGGTGTCCGCATGATGGAACGCCGTTTTCGCCTTGCGGGACAGCGGTCATCATGTAACCTGCACGAAATTCGCAGAGGGCCAACGTCGTCCCTCGGCACTGACACTGCCACGACGACGACGGGAGAGCCGATGCGCACGCCGCGCCTGCTGTCCGACCACTCCGCGGCCAGCGGTGGGAACACCGCCTGGTCGCCCCTGGCCGGACGCCCCGACCAGCAGGGCATGTACGACCCGCGCAACGAGCACGACGCCTGCGGCGTCGGCTTTGTGGCCACCCTCACCGGCGAGGCGAGCCACGACATGGTCGAGCAGGCCCTCACCGTGCTGCGCAATCTGGAACACCGCGGCGCCACCGGCTCCGAGCCCGACTCGGGCGACGGCGCGGGCATCCTCCTCCAGATCCCGGACGCCTTCCTCCGCGAGAACGTCTCCTTCGAACTCCCCGAGGCCGGCGCCTACGCCGTCGGCATCGCCTTCCTCCCCGCCGGTGACAGCGAGGCCGCCGGCCGCGTCGAGGCCATCGCCGCCGACGAGGGCCTGACCGTGCTCGGCTGGCGCGAGGTGCCCGTCGCCCCGCAGATGCTCGGCGCCGGCGCCCGCGCCACCATGCCGGACTTCGCCCAGCTCTTCGTGGCCGACGGCGAGAACACCGGGCTGGCCCTGGACCGCAAGGCGTTCCTGCTCCGCAAGCGCGCCGAGCGCGAGGCCGGGGTCTACTTCCCGTCGCTCTCCGCCCGGACGATCGTCTACAAGGGCATGCTCACCACCGGGCAGCTGGAGCCGTTCTTCCCGGACCTCTCCGACCGCACCTTCGCCACCGCGATCGCGCTGGTCCACTCCCGGTTCTCCACCAACACCTTCCCGAGCTGGCCGCTCGCCCACCCCTACCGGTTCGTCGCGCACAACGGCGAGATCAACACCGTCAAGGGCAACCGCAACTGGATGCGGGCGCGCGAGTCGCAGCTCGCCAGCGGCCTGTTCGGCGAGAAGGCCGCCGAGCGCGTCTTCCCGGTCTGCACCCCCGACGCCTCCGACTCCGCCTCCTTCGACGAGGTCCTGGAGCTGCTGCACCTCGGCGGCCGTTCGCTTCCGCACAGCGTGCTGATGATGATCCCGGAGGCGTGGGAGAACCACACCTCGATGGACCCGGCCCGCCGCGCGTTCTACCAGTACCACGCGACGATGATGGAGCCCTGGGACGGCCCCGCCTGCGTCACCTTCACCGACGGCACCCAGGTCGGCGCCGTTCTCGACCGCAACGGTCTGCGCCCGGGCCGCTACTGGGTCACCGACGACGGCCTCGTCGTGCTCTCCTCCGAGGTCGGCGTCGTCGACGTCGACCCGGCCAAGGTCGTCCGCAAGGGCCGCCTCCAGCCCGGCCGCATGTTCCTGGTGGACACCGCCGAGCACCGCATCATCGAGGACGACGAGATCAAGGCCGGGCTCGCCGCCGAGCAGCCCTACCAGGAGTGGCTGGAGACCGGCCTGATCGACCTGGCCGACCTGCCGGAGCGCGAGCACGTCGCGCACACCCACGCCTCGGTCATCCGCCGCCAGCAGACCTTCGGCTACACCGAGGAGGAGCTGCGCATCCTCCTCGCCCCGATGGCCAAGACCGGCGCCGAGCCCATCGGCTCCATGGGCACCGACTCGCCCATCGCCGCCCTGTCCGACCGGCCCCGGCTGATCTTCGACTACTTCACCCAGCTCTTCGCGCAGGTCACCAACCCGCCGCTGGACGCCATCCGCGAGGAGCTCGTCACCTCGCTGCTCTCCTCCCTCGGCCCGCAGGGCAACCTGCTGGAGCCGACCGCCGCGTCCTGCCGCAGCGTCACCCTGCCGTTCCCGGTGATCGACAACGACGAGCTGGCCAAGCTCGTCCACATCAACGCCGACGGCGACCTGCCCGGCTTCAAGGCCGTCACCCTCTCCGGTCTCTACCGGGTGAGCGGCGGCGGCGAGGCGCTGGCCGCGCGGATCGACGAGATCTGCGCCGAGGCCGCCTCCGCCATCGAGGACGGCGCCCGGCTGATCGTCCTCTCCGACCGGCACTCCGACGCCGAGCACGCGCCGATCCCCTCGCTGCTGCTCACCTCCGCGGTCCACCACCACCTCATCCGCACCAAGCAGCGCACCCAGGCGGGCCTGCTGGTCGAGGCCGGCGATGTCCGCGAGGTCCACCACGTCGCCCTGCTGATCGGCTACGGCGCCGCCGCCGTCAACCCGTACCTGGCGATGGAGTCGGTCGAGGACCTGGTCCGCGCCGGCACCTTCCTGCCCGGTGTCGAGCCCGAGACCGCCATCCGCAACCTGATCAAGGCGCTCGGCAAGGGCGTCCTCAAGGTCATGTCCAAGATGGGCATCTCCACCGTCGCCTCCTACCGCGGCGCACAGGTCTTCGAGGCCGTCGGCCTGGACGAGTCCTTCGTCGAGAAGTACTTCCACGGCACCACCACCAAGATCGGCGGTGCCGACCTGGACGTGATCGCCCAGGAGGTCGCCGCCCGGCACGCCAAGGCGTACCCCGTCTCCGGCATCGCCGCGGCCCACCGCGCCCTCGACATCGGCGGCGAGTACCAGTGGCGCCGCGAGGGCGAGCCGCACCTCTTCGACCCGGAGACGGTCTTCCGGCTGCAGCACTCCACGCGCACCCGCCGCTACGACATCTTCAAGCAGTACACCCGGCGGGTCGACGAGCAGTCCGAGCGGCTGATGACGCTCCGCGGCCTGTTCTCCTTCAAGTCCGGCCGCCCCTCGATCCCGATCGAGGAGGTCGAGCCCGCCTCGGAGATCGTCAAGCGCTTCTCCACCGGCGCCATGTCGTACGGCTCCATCTCCCAGGAGGCGCACGAGACCCTCGCCATCGCCATGAACCAGCTCGGCGGCAAGTCCAACACCGGTGAGGGCGGCGAGGACCCGGACCGGCTCTACGACCCGGCCCGCCGCTCGTCGATCAAGCAGGTCGCCTCCGGCCGCTTCGGCGTCACCAGCGAGTACCTCGTCAACTCCGACGACATCCAGATCAAGATGGCGCAGGGCGCCAAGCCCGGCGAGGGCGGCCAGCTGCCCGGCCACAAGGTCTACCCGTGGGTCGCCAGGACCCGGCACTCCACCCCGGGCGTCGGCCTGATCTCCCCGCCGCCGCACCACGACATCTACTCGATCGAGGACCTCGCCCAGCTCATCCACGACCTGAAGAACGCCAACCCCCGGGCGCGCATTCACGTCAAGCTGGTCTCCGAGGTCGGCGTCGGCACCGTCGCCGCCGGCGTCTCCAAGGCCCACGCCGACGTGGTGCTGATCTCCGGCCACGACGGCGGCACCGGCGCCTCGCCGCTCACCTCCCTCAAGCACGCGGGCGGCCCCTGGGAGCTCGGCCTCGCCGAGACCCAGCAGACCCTGCTGCTCAACGGGTTGCGCGACCGCATCGTCGTGCAGACCGACGGCCAGCTGAAGACCGGCCGCGACGTGGTCGTCGCCGCGCTCCTCGGCGCCGAGGAGTTCGGCTTCGCCACCGCGCCGCTCGTCGTCTCCGGCTGCGTCATGATGCGCGTCTGCCACCTGGACACCTGCCCGGTCGGCATCGCCACCCAGAACCCGGTGCTGCGCGAGCGGTTCAACGGCAAGGCCGAATACGTCGTCAACTACTTCCAGTTCATCGCCGAGGAGGTCCGCGAGCTCCTCGCCGAGCTGGGCTTCCGCACCCTGGAGGAGGCGGTCGGCCACGCCGAGCTGCTGGACACCTCCCGGGCCGTCGGCCACTGGAAGGCGCAGGGCCTCGACCTGGAGCCGCTGCTCCACGTCCCGGACCTGCCGGCCGGTGCCGCCCGGCACCAGGTGATCGAGCAGGACCACGGCCTGGGCAAGGCCCTCGACAACGAGCTGATCAAGCTCGCGTCCGACGCCCTCGCCGCGGACAGCGCCGAGAAGGCCCAGCCGGTCCGGGCACGGCTCGCGATCCGCAACATCAACCGGACCGTGGGCACCATGCTCGGCCACGAGGTGACCAAGCGGTTCGGCGGCGCCGGACTGCCGGACGACACCATCGACATCACCTTCACCGGCTCCGCCGGCCAGTCCTTCGGCGCCTTCGTGCCGCGCGGCGTCACCCTGCGGCTGGAGGGCGACGCCAACGACTACGTCGGCAAGGGCCTCTCCGGCGGCCGGCTCGTCGTCCGCCCGGACCGCGGCGCCGACCACCTCGCCGAGTACTCGACCATCGCGGGCAACACCATCGCCTACGGCGCGACCGGCGGCGAGATCTTCCTCCGCGGCCGGGTCGGCGAGCGCTTCTGCGTCCGCAACTCCGGCGCCACGGTCGTCTCGGAGGGCGTGGGCGACCACGGCTGCGAGTACATGACCGGCGGCCACGCGGTCGTCCTCGGCGAGACCGGGCGCAACTTCGCGGCCGGCATGTCCGGCGGCGTCGCGTACGTCATCGACCTGGACAAGGACAACGTCAACCCGGACCTCGTGTCCGCCGTCGCGGCGCTCGACGCCGACGACGCGCGCTGGCTGCACGACGTCGTGCGGCGCCACCACGAGGAGACCGGCTCCACCGTCGCCCGGGCCCTGCTCGACGACTGGGACGCGGCCCTGCCCCGCTTCGGCAAGGTCGTCCCCGCCACCTACAAGGCCGTGCTCGCCGCCAAGGACGCCGCCGAGCGAGCGGGACTCTCCGAGTCCGAGACCCACGAGAAGATGATGGAGGCGGCGATCAATGGCTGACCCCAAGGGCTTCCTGACCACGGGCCGCGAGGTCGCCGAGACCCGCCCCGTCCCCGAGCGCGTCAAGGACTGGAACGAGGTCTACGTCCCCGGCTCCCTGCTGCCGATCATCAGCAAGCAGGCCAGCCGCTGCATGGACTGCGGCATCCCCTTCTGCCACCAGGGCTGCCCGCTCGGAAACCTCATCCCCGAGTGGAACGACTACGTCTACCGCGAGGACTGGACGGCGGCGAGCGAGCGGCTGCACGCCACCAACAACTTCCCGGAGTTCACCGGGAAGCTGTGTCCGGCGCCGTGCGAGGCCTCCTGCGTCCTCGGCATCAACCAGCCGCCGGTGACCATCAAGAACGTCGAGGTCACCATCGCCGAGAAGGCGTGGGACCGCGGCGACATCACCCCGCAGCCCCCCGAGCGGCTCTCCGGCAAGACCGTCGCCGTGATCGGCTCCGGCCCGGCCGGCCTGGCCGCCGCCCAGCAGCTCACCCGGGCCGGCCACACCGTCGCCGTCTTCGAACGCGCCGACCGCATCGGCGGTCTGCTCCGCTACGGCATCCCCGAGTTCAAGATGGAGAAGCGCCACATCAACCGCCGCATCGAGCAGATGCGCGCGGAGGGCACCCGCTTCCGCACCGAGATGGAGATTGGCCGGGACATCAACGCGGCCAAGCTGCGCAAGCGGTACGACGCCGTCGTCATCGCCGTCGGCGCCACCACCGCCCGCGACCTGCCCGTCCCCGGGCGGGAGCTGAACGGCATCCACCAGGCGATGGAGTACCTGCCGCTCGCCAACAAGGTGCAGGAGGGCGACCTCACCGTCTCCCCGATCAGCGCCGAGGGCAAGCACGTCGTCGTCATCGGCGGCGGCGACACCGGCGCGGACTGCGTCGGCACCGCCCACCGCCAGGGCGCGGCCTCCGTCACCCAGCTGGAGATCATGCCGCAGCCGGGCGAGGACCGGGCGCCGAACCAGCCCTGGCCGACGTTCCCGATGCTCTACAAGGTCACCTCCGCGCACGAGGAGGGCGGCGAGCGGGTCTACTCCGTCTCCACCACCCACTTCGAGGGCGACGAGGACGGCAACGTCCAGTGGCTGCACATGGCCGAGGTCGAGTTCAAGGACGGCAAGCTCGAACAGAAGCCCGGCACCGAGCGGAGGATCCCGGCGCAGCTCGTCACGCTCGCCATGGGCTTCACCGGCACCGACCGGGAGAACGGCATGGTCGAGCAGTTCGGCCTGGAGCTCGACGCCCGCGGCAACATCGCCCGGGACGAGCACTACGCCACCAACGTCGACGGCGTCTTCGTGGCCGGCGACGCCGGACGCGGCCAGTCGCTCATCGTCTGGGCCATCGCCGAGGGCCGCTCCGCGGCACGCGGCGTGGACCGCTACCTGACCGGGGGCAGCTCCCTGCCCGCACCCATCCGCCCGACGGACCGCGCCCTGACGGTCTGACGGCCCGGACCCGCGCCGCTCCGGCGGCATACGAAACCAACGCGGCGCCCGCTCCTCCCACCGCGGAGGGGCGGGCGCCGCGCCGTTCGGTGCGGGGAGCGGGCGGGCGGCTCGGTCAGCAGGGAAGCGGAGCGGCCGTCACCACCGGACCAGACCGGGGTCCCGGTGCAGGGCCCGGGTCTCCCCGACGCCGATCAGCAGCGCCCGCCGGCGGCCGGTGCCCCGCGCGGAATCCGAATCCGTCACTCTCCGCCCCCTGTTCAGCCGTGACCCGGCCGATGATTCCAGACGGTCGGACACGGGGGCGCTTCCCGGCACATCCGGTGACGGACGGACCGGGCGTTCCGGCGGTACGCGCGGGACGGCCCGCGCACACCGCCGTACCCCCGCACCGGTGAGGCCGTCACCCGGGCGGACCGTCCCGGTCGCGGGGCGCGGGAGCCGGCGGTACTTCTCGGAGAGTCGCCGCGGATCACCCGCCGTGTCCCGCTGCTGGGGCGGGCACGGCGGGTGGCCGGCGGCCTGCCCTGAACACCCACGACCGGACGGGACGTCCCGCATGAAAGCCACGATCCGACGCGGCGGCATCGGCGCCGCCGCCGGCCTGGGGCTCTGTCTTGCCCTGCTGCCCGCCGGGCAGACCCAGGCCCGTGCCCAGGTCTTCGTTCCCTGCGGCGACATCGCCGCCCTGAAAGCCGCTGTCACCAACGCCAACGCGGGAGGCGGACCCGTCCTCCTGGCGTCCGGCTGCACCTACACCCTGACCGCTCCCGACACCCCGGCGAACGCGGACGACGCCCTGCCCGAGATCACCGGCAACGTCCAGATCAGTTCGGTCGGCGGCGCCACCCTCCGCCGTGACTCCGCCGAGGTCTTCCGCATCCTGAACGTGGTGCCGGGCGGCAGCCTCACCCTGAACCGGATCACCGTGCGCGGTGGCGAGGCCGCCCAGGGCGGAGGCATCCGCAACGCGGGCCGGCTCGCCCTGTACCGGTCGGTGGTCCGCGGCAACACCGGGAGCGGCATCCACAACTCCGGCACGCTCGGCCTCCACAGCTCCGTCCTCCTGGGCAACAAGGCCTCCTCGGGCGGCGGCCTCGCCAACGTGGCGGGCAGCGCGACCGTCAACTCCTCCCGGATCTACGGGAACTCCGCGACCTCCGACGGTGGCGGCATCGTCAACGCCGCCACCCTGCAGGTCCGCGGCAGCACGGTCTACGCCAACCGCGCCGTCCGCGGTGGCGGCCTCTTCAACCGGGCCGGCACGGCCACCCTCGCGCGCAGCAAGGTCATCGGAAACACGGCCACCGCCCCGGCCGGCGGGGGAGGCGTCCACGAGGCCGGCGGCGCGGTGACCGCCCTGACCAGCTCGGTCATCGGGAACGTGCCCGACAACTGCGCGCCGCTGGGCAGCGTCCCCGGCTGCGTCGGCTGACCGGCCACCGGCCCGCCCCGTCCGGCCACCCGGCCGGGCGGCCCCGAACCGCGGCACCCGCCCCACCCGATCCGGGGCGGGTGCCGCGACGGTTCCGCCCCGGGCCCCGGCACGTCACCGCCCCGGGCCCGGGCGCTGACGCCGGGGCACCGGGGCGGCGCGGCGGGCACGGTCAGGCGTAGACCTTCTCGACGAACTCGGCGAGCATCTCGTCGCTGATGTTCCGGGCCAGATCGTGCTCGGTCACGATGCCGACCAGCCGGTGGCCGGCGCCCGTGTCGATCACGGGGATCCGCTTGATCTGGTGCTGCTCCATCGCGTCCAGCGCCTCGCTGATGGACGCGTCCACATCGACCCAGAACAGTTCCCCGGCGAGCTCCCCGGCACGGACCTGGTTCAGGTCCTTCCCCTCGGCACAGCACTTGATCACGATGTCACGGTCCGTGATCATGCCCTTCAGCCGGTCGTCCTCCCCGCAGATGGGGAGGCTGCCGACGCCGAGATCACGCATCATGCGCGAGGCGTCGGACATGTTCTGGCTCTCACCGATGCACTGGGCCCCCTCCGTCATGACGTCGCGGACCGTCAGATTCTGCTTCGCTGCCATATCGGAGCTTCCTCTCTGCTTCCAGGCGTTTCCGGATCTCTACGGGTCTCCCGTTCGGCCCCGTTCCATGCGAAACCCTCCCCATCGATCACAACACGGATGGCCGCAACGCACCTCCCGAGCGGACGCGCCCCCGATGGGCCCGGCCCTCCGCTCCGGAATCGACCCACGTCCCGGGCCACTCGGCTCCGTACCGTGGTCCCGCGCCCACGCACCGTGTGCCCCGTTTCCGGCCGTGGCCACCGTCCTGCTCCGGCGAGATGACGCAGTCCGCGGGATCGCCTTCGGCCCGGACCCGAACACAGGGCGGATCAGGTGTCGCAGTCCAGAACGCTCCGGCAGAGGCCGCAGCGCACCCGCACCGGCCCCCGGACGGGCACCCGGAGCCGCTGGCAGCAGACCGGGCAGGGGAAAACCACCCGTAGCGGCGGACCGGCATCGAACGCGTACGGGGCGTCCGGCAGCGGGGGCGGCGCCGCCGCCCCCGGCTCCGAGGCGGCGCGGCGGGCCCGGCCGTACCGGAGCCGCGCGAAGCGGCTCGCGCCCGCCAGCGGCGGCTGCCGCTCGTCGGCCCGGGCCCGCTCCATCCCTTCGGTGTACACGGTGTACGCCTGCGGGCTGGTGAACCACGGCGAGGGGTCCTCCCCGAAGACCAGCGCCCGCTTGGCGAGAACGTAGCCGTACTCCTCCGGCGTCAGATAGCCCAGCTTCTGCGAGGTCAGCGCGTCCTGCCGGAAGGCGTCGAGCAGCAGCCAGCCCACCCCCAGGTACGCCGCCGCCGTGTCGGTGAGGATCTCGTTGGCCGCCGTGCCGGGGAAGGACAGCCCCGCCCGGTGCAGGAACACATGGGTGATCTCGTGCGCCAGGGCCGCGCCGATGTCCCGCCGGTGCCGGTCGAACCGCGTGTGGAGCTCCACGTCGTACTCGGGACCGGCCGCCAGCTCCACGTTCGCCGCGTCCGCCATCTCCCGGAAGGTGACCACCACCCGGGCGTCCGGCAGCCCCAGATGGCGCACCATCACCCGCGCGACCCGCTCCACACCCGCGCGCAGGTCCTCCTCCCCGGAGAACCCCACCTCCACGGGCAGCACACTGGCCGTGAACGACCGCACCACCTCCGGCGGCAGCGCCCGGTACAGCGCGGTGAGCGCCGACCGTACCGTCTCCAGATGCGGATAACCGCGCTCGACCTCGCTCCCGGGCATCACGCCCCCACCCTACGGCGGGACACCGTCCGGACCGCCCCGACCGGGTCTTTCCGCACAATGGACGCCCCCGGCGGCGGCCGGTCGCCCCTGTTACGGTGACGCACTGTTCCGCCCGTGACGAGTGACCGGAGAGCTCCGCGATGACGAACCAGCCCCCGAACACCGCCACCGACGCCGACCCGTCCGTCCGGGCGGAACTGGAGCGGCTGCGGGAGAGCATCGACAACATCGACGCCGCCGTCGTCCACATGCTCGCCGAGCGCTTCAAATGCACCCAGCAGGTCGGCCGGCTCAAGGCCGAACACCGCCTCCCCCCGGCCGACCCGGCCCGCGAGGCCCGCCAGATCACCCGGCTGCGGCAACTCGCCGAAAGCGCACGGCTCGACCCCGCCTTCGCGGAGAAGCTCCTCAACTTCATCATCGCCGAGGTGATCCGCCACCACGAAACCATCGCCCGCTCCTGACCCAACCGCGGAGACAGCGGAGAGCCGGGGTACGGCAGGCTTCGCCCCGCACCCATTCACCGGGAGACGGCGGAGAGCCGGGGTACGGCAGCAGGCTTCGCCCCGTACCCATTCACCGGGAGACGGCGGAGAGCCGGGGTACGGCAGGCTTCGCCCCGCACCATTCACCGGGAGACGGCGGAGAGCCGGGGTGCGACAGGAGGGGACGGGACCGTAGGAGGGGGGTCCTCCACGCTGCCGTGTATTTGTGGCCGCAGGCCCCGTTCATTGATCTCGGCACGGGTGCAGGCGGCCGTAAATAGACGGTGGAGGACCCTCCGGAGGGCCCGGCCCCGGCACCCCGAACCGGCCGCACCCGGCCGCACCCGCACCCGGCCCCGAACCGGTCTCGCCCGTACCCGGCCGACCCCGCCCGTACCCCGAACCGGCCCTGCCCCGCCCGCACTCGGCCCCGCCCGCACTCGGCCCCGGCCCGGGCCGCCCTCCTCCCGGCAGCACCGCCGCCCCTTTGGCAGCATGGCGCCATGCCCGCACTGACGCGCGACGAAGCGCGAACCCGAGCCCGCCTCCTCGACGTCCACCGCTACACCGTCGACCTCGATCTCACCCGCGGCGACGACGTGTTCGGCTCCACCACCGTCATCCGCTTCACCGCCGCCAGCGCGGGAGACACCTTCGCCGACGTCGAACCCGCCCGGCTGCGCCGCGTCCTCCTCGACGGGCACGCCCTCGACCCGGCGCTCCTCCGGGACAACCGGCTGCCGCTCACCGGCCTCACCGCCGGCGAGCACGAACTCCGCGTCGAGGCCGACATGCGCTACACCCGCACCGGCGAGGGCATGCACCGCTTCACCGACCCCGCCGACGGCGAGACCTACGTCTACACCCAGGGCTTCCTCCACGACTGCCGTCGCGTCTTCGCCGCCTTCGACCAGCCCGACCTCAAAGCCCTGTTCGACGTCTCCGTCACCGCGCCCGCCGGCTGGACCGTCCTCTCCAACGCCGTCACCACACCCGCGGACCCCGCGCCGACAGCCGCCGGGGAACCCACCCCGGCCGCCGCAGGAGAACCCATCCCGGCACCCGCCGGAAACCCCGCCGGACCCCGGCTCCGCGCCCGCCCCGGCTCCGCGCCCGCCCCGGGTCCGTCCGATGGCGGGCCGCCCCCACCCGCCCCTCAGCACCTACCTCCTCGCCGTCGCCGCCGGCCCCTGGCACTCCGTCCGCACCGAACACGCCGGGCTCCCCTTCGGCCTGCACGTCCGCCGCTCCCTCGGGCCCCACCTCGACCGGGACGCCGTGGAGATCCTCGACATCACCCGCCGCTGCTTCGACCGCTACCACGAGATCTTCGAGGAGCCGTACCCCTTCGACTCCTACGATCAGGCGTTCGTCCCGGAGTTCAACTACGGGGCCATGGAGAACCCCGGCCTGGTCACCTTCCGCGACGAGCACATCCACCGCTCCGCCGTCACCGACACCGAGCGGCAGACCCGCGCCATGGTCATCGCCCACGAGATGGCCCACATGTGGTTCGGCGACCTCGTCACCCTCCAGTGGTGGGACGACATCTGGCTCAACGAGTCCTTCGCCGAGTACATGGGCTTCCAGACCCTCACCGAGGCCACCCGCTACCGCGACACCTGGACCGACTACGCCGCGGGCCACAAGAGCTGGGGCTACGACGCCGACCAGCGGCCCACCACCCACCCGTCGCCCCGCCCCCGAGGACGTCCCGGACACCGCCTCCGCACTGCTCAACTTCGACGGCATCTCCTACGCCAAGGGTGCCTCCGCCCTCCGCCAACTCGTCGCCCGGCTCGGGGAGAAGGACTTCCTCGCCGGCATCAACGACCACTTCGCCCGGCACCGGTTCGGCAACGCCACCCTCGCCGACTTCCTCGACTCCCTCGCCAGCGCCTCCACCGAGGACGTGCACGGCTGGGCCGACCGCTGGCTCCGCACGACCGGCGTCGACACCCTCACCGCCGAGGTCACCACGGAGACCGCCGAGGACGGCACCGCCGCCCCCGCGGAACCCGCCTGGCGGCTCACCCTGCGCCACACCGGCACCCGCCCCCACCGCGTCACCGTCACCACCTACGAGCACGACCACGAGCACGACCACGGCAGCGGCAGCGGCAGCGGCAGTGACCCCGACGGTCATCCGCCGCGCACCCCGACGCCACCCACCACCCCGGCGGCCGCCTCACCCTCCGCGACCGCTTCACCGCCGACGTCCCCGCCGACGGCGACGCCCCCCCGCACCCTCCCCGGCCCCCGCCCCCACTCGTCCTCCTCAACGGGACGACCTCGACTACGCCAAGATCCGCCTCGACCCCCGCTCCTGGAACACCGCCCTCGGCGCCCTCTCCGGACTCCCCGACCCGATCACCCGCGCCGTCGTCTGGAACACCGCCCGCGACATGGTCCGCGACGGCGAACTCGCCCCCGGCGGCTACCTCCGCGCCGTCCGCGCCCACCTCCCGTACGAGACCGACCTCGCCATCGTCCAGGGCGTCCTCGGTTTCGCCCGCCACCAGATCGCCGACCGGCACCTGCCCCCGCCGGACCGCCCCGAGGCCCTCGACGGCCTCACCGCCGTCTGCCGCGACCTGCTCGACCGCACCGCCGACGGCGGCAACCCCGGCCTCCGGCTCGCCGCCGCACGCGGCTGCCTCGACAACCTCACCGACCCCGGCGAACTCCGCGCCTGGCTCACCGCCGGCACCGTCCCCGGCGGACCAGCCCTCGACCCCGAACTCCGCTGGCGGCTGCTGCTGCGCCTCACCGTCCTCGGCGCCGCCGGACCCGCCGACATCGACACCGCACTCGCCGACGACCCGGGCGCCACCGGCCGGGAGGGCGCCGCCCGCTGCCGCGCGGCCCTCCCCGACCCGGCCGCCAAGGAAACGGCCTGGAACGCTTTGTTCGACTCCGACGACCTGTCCAACCGGTTCGTCAAGGCCACCGCCGAGGGCTTCTGGCAGCCCGAGCAGCGCGACCTCCTCACCGGCTACGTGCGCCGCTACCACCCCGCGGCCGTCGCGGCCGCCGCCCGCCGCGGACCCGCCATCGCCACGATCCTCGGCCGCGAGGGCTACCCCGCCCACGCCCTCGACGAGGAAACCCTCCGCCTCGGCCGGGAATGCCTGCGCCGCGACGAGCCCGTCCCGGCCCTCCGCCGGACACTCGACGACCAACTCGACGACCTGGCCCGCATCCTGCGCGCCCGAACCATCCACACCACCGGTCACACCACCGGCGCCGGCTGACCCGGCCCCGGCCGCCCGCCCGGGGCCCACTACCCGCGAGCCGCGATCCGGCCGGGCGGCCCACGGCCCGGCCGGGCCCGGTGCCGTACCCCCGCCGCGCCGCAGCGACCCCCGGGACGCACTCGGGTCCCGCGACGCACCCGCGCCCGGCGGCCGACGCCGTCGGCGGGATCAGGGGAGGCAGAAGCAAAGGCGGCCGTGGGGGCGGCGGTGGCCGGCACTCCTCGGCCACCCCGCACTCGCCCGCACCCGCACCCGCACTCGCCCGCACCCGCGCCGCCGGCACCGCCCGCGCCGCCGCACCGCCCGCGCCGCCGGCACCGCCCGCGCCGCCGCACCGCCGGCAACCGGCACCACCCGCCGCTACGGCACCCGCACCACCAGCAGCGCGATGTCGTCCGCCGACCCTCCGGCGCCACCTCCACCAGCAGCCGGTCGCAGAACTCGCCCAGCGGCCGCCCCGCCAGCCCGCCGCCCGCTCCCGCAGCCGCTCCAGACCCGTGTCCAGCGACTGCCCCGGAGCCTCCACCAGCCCGTCCGTGTACAGCACGAACGTGGTGTCCGGCGCCAGCGTCACCGCCGAGTCCACCCGCGGCGGACTCGCCTCCGTGCCCAGCAGCATGCCGTGCCCCTCCCACAGGAAACGGGCCTCCCCGTCCGGCTCGATCACCAGCGGCGGCGGATGCCCGGCGTTGGACCACCGCACCACCCACGGCTCACCGCCCCCGCCCTCCAGCCGGCACAGCACCAGAGTCGCCATCGGCACATCACTGATGTGCACCAGCGCACTGTCCAGCCGGTCGATGATCAGACTCGGCACCTCCCGCTGGTCCCAGACGAACGCGCGCAGCATGTTCCGCACCTGCGACATGCTCGCCGCCGCCTGCAGGTCGTGCCCGATCACATCCCCGATCACCAGCGTCGTCGCCCCGTCCGGCATGACGAACGCGTCGTACCAGTCACCGCCCACCTGAGAACCCTGCGGCGCCGGCAGATACCGGGCCGCCATCTCCAGCCCCTCCACCCGGGGCAGCGGCGTCAGCAGATGCAGCTGCATCGTCTCCGACACCCGCCGCTGCCGGTCGTACAACTGCGCGTTGTCCACCGCCAGACCGGCCCGCCGCGCGATGTCGTCGATCAGCTCCAGATCCTCCCGGTCGAACGGCTGCTCCTGATCCGCCCGGCCCAGCGTCAACGCTCCCAGCACACCCCGGCCGCCGCGCAGCGGGGCCATCACCGCCGAGTGGATCCCGGTGAAACGGAACAGATCACCCTGCACCCGCTGAATGGCCGAATCCGGCACACCGGCATAGTCCTCGGGGCCGGCGATCAGCGACGGAGCACCCCGCAGCACCCGCTGCAGCGGCGAGCGCGAATCCCACGACAGCTGATCCGGCAGCCGCCCCTCCAGCTCCGTGACGTTCACATGCCGGCCGTCCTCGTGGTGCACCACCGCGACCCGCAGCACCTCCTCCTGCTCACCCAGCAGATCCACCACCGCCCAGTCCGCCAGCCGGGGCGCCACCAGCCGCACCAGCCGCCGCAGCGCCTCCCGCACATCCAGCGTCGAGGTCAGGACCGTCGTCACCTCCGACACCAGCGACAACCGCTCCGCGCGCGTGCGCAGCGCCGCCAGATGGGCGTCCCGGCGCCGCGCCTCCTCCTCCTGCGCGGAGAGGTCGAAGAACGTCACCACCGCGCCGGCCTGCTCACCCTCCACCAGATACGGGGCCAGCAGCCACCCCACCCGCAGCAGCGAACCGTCACCGCGCCGGAACCAGGCACCCTGCGTCCTCGTCGGCAGACCCTCCGCCATCGCCGCCAGCAGCGGGCACCGGGAACGCGGCTGCTGACTGCCGTCCGCCTCCCGGTGCAGCAGATCGTGCGCGTCCGCACCGATGAACCGCTCCGGCGGCATCCGGACGATCTCCGCGCCCCGCGGATTCACCACCAGGATGCGCCCGCCGGAATCCATCACCCAGACCCCGGCGTCCAGCCCGTAGAACATCGCGTGCAGCAGTTCCTCGCCGGGCAGCGGACGGTACTCGGCGTCGCCGGACGGATACCCGGGATCAGTCATCAACGGGCACTCCTGCGGAACGGGGAGACGGGGACGGTACGGCTGCGGTCACAGCCGGGGACCGGCACATCGGGGCCAGGACGGGGGAACGGACGGGACAGGGCGAGACGCACCGCAGAGGTACCCAGCTCCGCCCCTTTCACGCCCGGACGGCACCACCGGCACCACCGCCCGCCGGACCACCGGCCCGGAACGCCCCGTACGTACCCCACCACCCGGATCCCGCATCCCCGGCGCCACGGCACCCGCACCCCGCCATCCCACCGCACCCCCGGACACGCGACCCGCCCGCCGCCGGCCGGCACCCCGCACCACGGCCCCGTCAACACGGCACCCGCTCCATCACCCTCGTATCGAAACGCCACGCACTCCGTAATCACAACTCAACACACTGCGATTTTATGGGAGTTGGCCCGTTCTGCTCGGTCCTGCGATGAACCCGGTACGACCGGGAAGCGTGTAGAGGAGTATGAGGCACACCCCGCCCGAGACCGGGGTACCCCACTGGTTCGTGTGCCTCCATACCTCGACCAAAGGGCTCCTCCATGTCGCTCGGCGCCTCCGCCCCCGCACCGCACCGGCCCCGCCACACCGCCACCGGCCGACGACCGCGCCACGCCGCGGAACGACGCCCGCAACGAACGCCCCGCGCCCGCGAACGCCCCCACCGCACCCCGGACGCCGCCCCCACCGCCCACCGCCCCACCCCTCGAGCCCCTCCTCCACCCGTCCTCGACGCCCTCCGCACCGGCAGCCACGCCCGCGGCGGCCCCTCGCCGGGCCCCAAATCGTCACCGACCGGCTCCGCCCACCCTCGACCCTCCCCGAACACGGCACCGGCCCCCACGAAGCCCTCCAGACCCTCGTCCACCCTCGCCGGGCGCGCCGACCCTGCCGACCCCCACTGCGCCGCCCACCTCCACTGCCCCCACTCGCCGTCGCCGGGCCGCCGACCTCGCCGCCACCGCCCTCAACCCTCCATGGACTCCTGGGACCAGGCCCCGCCGCCACCGCTCTCGAAACCGGCATCACCCGCTCCCTCGCCGCCCTCGTCCACCCCGCAGCCCCAACCCGACGCCCTCGTCACCAGCGGCGGCACCGAATCCAACCTCGTCGCCCTCCTCCTCGCCCGCGAACGCGCCCGCGCCGCCGGCGCCCGCACCGTCCAGGTCGTCTGCGGAACCAACGCCCACCACAGCATCCACCGCGCCGCATGGCTCCTCGGCCTCCCCACCCCCGTCACCGTCGCCTGCCACGCCGGCCGCGTCATCCCCGCGGCCCTCGACCGCGCACTCGCCACCACCGCGGGACCCGCCCTCGTCATCGCCACCGCCGGCACCACCGACGAAGGACTCATCGACCCCCTGCCCCAACTCGCCCGCATCGCCACCACCTACGGCGCCGAACTCCACATCGACGCCGCCTACGGAGGCCCCCTCCTCTTCAGCGACACCCTCCGCCACCGCCTCGACGGCATCGACAACGCCATCAGCGTCACCCTCGACCTGCACAAACTCGGCTGGCAGCCCGTCGCCGCCGGACTCCTCGCCGTCCGCGACACCACCGAACTCGAACCCCTCACCCACCAGACCGACTACCTCAACGCCGACGACGACACCGAAGCCGGCCTCCCCGACCTCCTCGGCCGCTCCATCCGCACCACCCGCCGCCCCGACGCCTTCAAAATCGCCGTCACCCTCCGCGCCCTCGGCCGCACCGGCCTCGCCCAGCTCGTCGAACACTGCGTCACCTCAGCCGAACAACTCGCCGCCATCACCGACCGGCACCCCGCACTCCGCCGCCGCCCCGGCCCCATCGGCATCAGCACCGTCCTGCTCCGCCCCACCGCCGCCGACGAACTCGCCGCGACCGAAGGCGAAGAAGCCGGAGACGCACACGTCGCCGACGTCCGCCGCCGCCTCCTCACCGCCGGACGCGCCGTCATCGGCCGCGCCCGCGCCCAGGACACCGACGGCCGCGTCCGGCTCTGGCTCAAAGCCACCCTGCTCCACCCCGACACCCGCACCACCGACCTGGAGACCCTGGCCGACAGCATCGCCCACACCACCCCTGACCCACCTGCCCCGCCCCCACACACACAGCGGCAGCCACCGACTTCTCACCGACGGTGCGACGTCCCCGACGCCACACCCGGACCACCCCCACACTGACCAGGCCCGACCGCACCACCCACCGCGGACCACCGGCCCCACCCGGGCACCGGCGGCCCGGCCGGCGCAGCGGCCTCCGGACAGAAAGAGAACCGATGAGCATGACGCTTCCCGCCCGCGCCGCCACCGGACACCACCGGCCCGGCGACCCCGCGGCCATCGCCGACGCCATCACCACCGGCAACCTCCTCCGC
This sequence comes from Streptomyces sp. MNU89, assembly GCF_020982505.1. Classification (NCBI taxonomy): domain Bacteria; kingdom Bacillati; phylum Actinomycetota; class Actinomycetes; order Kitasatosporales; family Streptomycetaceae; genus Streptomyces; species Streptomyces sp. MNU89. The sequence continues at coordinate 5,874,398 of NZ_JAJKLL010000001.1, forward strand.
TGCTGGATCCGCGAAACCGGCACCCCCAGACCCACCGACGGCATCCTCCGCCTCCGCCTCCCGCCTCCGGCGTCACTCTCGAAACCCCGTCATCCACTGGTCACCCACCGGCCACCACCGCTTCGGCCGCGCACGCCTCCGCACCGGCACCAGCGCCCGCCCCTCATCGCCTCCCTCCTCGGCATCGAGATCGCCGCCGGAGACCCCAGCTCCGTCACCGACCTCACCAGCCGCGTCACCGACTCCGCCCACCGCATCGAACAATTCCTCCGCACCCGCCCCACACCACCCACACCCCTGCCACCCTTCATCGACGCCGAACAAGCCCTCGTCACCGGCCACTCTTCCACCCCACCCCAAAAGCCGCGAAGGACTCCAGCGACAACGAAGCCGCCCGCTACTCACCCGAAGCCCACGGACACTTCTCCACTGGTTCGCCGCCGACCCCGTTGTTCTCAGCGACACCGCCCTCGACCGCCCTCCGGAACCTCCTCGCCGAACTCGCCGGCCACCCCACCACACCCCCGGCACCAGCCTCGTCCCTGCCCACCTTTGGTGGCCCAGGACCTCCTCCACCGCCCCGCCGTCCGCGCCCTCCTCGACGACGGACACCTCCACGACCTCGGCCCTCCGGCCCCAACTGACCCCCACCTCATCCGTCCGCACCTCTACCGCGCCGACGCCCCCGTCATGCTCAAACTCCTCCTCGGCATCCGCATCACCAACTCACGCCGCGAGAACAACCGCACTGAACTCCGCCGCGGCCTCGCCGTCCACCGCCTCCTCGACGCCGGCCTCGCACACGCCCTCCACACCACCCCCCCCACTTCCACATCGTCCGCGACCCTGCCTGGCTCGCCGTCGACACCCCGGCGCCACCACCCCCACCGGCCTCGACGCCGTCATCCGCGACAACCCTTCCGCACCGGCACCCCACCCCACCCTGCACCCACCGCACCACCACCGGTTGCCTCGCCGGACTCCTCGCCGAACGCCCTGACTCAACCCGACCACCGCAGCCGCCTCGCCACCCACATCCAGCACCTCGCCCACCGCACCGGCCAGAGCACCCCCGCACCACCCGCACCTGGTTCACCCGCTACCTCGACACCGTCATCACCCCCCTCCTCTGGCTCTACGCCACCTACGGACTCGGCCTCGAAGCCCACCAGCAGAACACCCTCGTCACCCTCGACACCGACGGCTGGCCCACCGGCGGCCACTACCGCGACAACCAGGGCTACTACTTCTCACCCGCCCGCAGCCACGCCCTCCACCAATGGATCCCCGGCGCCGGCCGCGACCTCGGCACCTACGTCGACGACACCGTCATCGACGAACGCCTCGGCTACTACATCGGCATCAACAACATCCTCGGCACCATCGGCGCCCTCGGCTCCCAAGGCCTCGCCGACGAAACCGACCTCCTCGCCGACACCGACCGCCACCTCGCCACCCTCGCCGCCCAACACGGCGACCGCCTCGCCCTCGCCACCACCCTCCGCGAAGCCCCCACCCTCCGCTGCAAAGCCAACCTCCTCACCCGCATCCGCGGCATGGACGAACTCATCGGCCCCTCGAAGCCCAGTCCGTCTACGTCGACATCCCCAACCCCATCGCCGAGGCCCGCCGGTGACAGAAAGGAGGGTCCACCAGTGACCACCCACCACACCCGCCGCCACCCTCCTCACCACCCGCCTCCCACCACCCTCCACCCCGTCGACCCCGACACCCACACCCTCCTCCACACGCCACGACCCCGACACCGCCCCCACTGGCCCGAACTCCACCAACCCACCCACGCCGTCCGCGCCCACCTCGAACAACCTCACCCCCGACAGCCACTCCACCCCTCATCGGCCACCTCGACGACACCCCCATGAGCTACTGGCTTTACCGCGCCGACCTCGACCCTCGCCCGCCACTACCCCCGCAAGACCCCACGACGCCGGCCTCCACCTCCTCCCTCGGCCCACCACTACCGCGCCGCGGCCTCGGCCCCCACCTCATCCGCGCCGTCTCCGACCACCAGCTCGCCACCGACCCCCGAGCCACCCGCGTCCTCGCCGAACCCGACACCCGCAACACCCGCTCCGTCCACGCCTTCCGGCGTGCCGGATTCCACCCCGCCGGAGAACTCGACCTCCCCGGCAAAAAAGCCCTCCTGATGATCCGCGACCGCCCCGAAAGCGCTCATCGGAGCGCTACCCCGCACTTTTAGCGAACCGTCAACAGCCCTTCACTCAACGCTTGACGGCCCGTCACCCCAACCCAAATCGCTACCCACCGGTACGTCATAAGGTCGACCCCATGCGCCGAGCGAAAATCGTCTGCACACTGGGCCCCGCCACGGACTCGTACGACCAGATCAAGGCACTCATCGACGCCGGAATGAACGTGGCCCGCCTCAACCTCAGCCACGGCACCTACGCCGAACACGAGAGCCGCTACCACCACGTCCGCAAAGCAGCCGACGAAACCGGACGCAGCGTCGGAATCCTCGCAGACCTCCAAGGCCCCAAAATCCGCCTCGGCCGCTTCCGCGAAGGCCCCGTCCTCCTCGAACGCGGCGACGAATTCACCATCACCACCGAAAACATCCAAGGCGACCGCCACACCAGCTCCACCACCTACACCGGACTCGCCGCCGACGTCAGCCGCGGCGAACGCATCCTCGTCGACGACGGCCGCGTCACCCTCGAAGTCACCACCGTCGAAGGACCCCGCGTCCACACCATCGTCATCGAAGGCGGCCTCATCTCCGACCACAAAGGACTCAACCTCCCCGGAGTCGCCGTCTCCGTCCCCGCCCTCTCCGCCAAAGACATCGAAGACCTCCGCTGGGCCCTCCGCACCGGCGCCGACGCCATCGCCCTCTCCTTCGTCCGCAACGCCCGCGACGCCGACGACGTCCACCGCGTCATGAAAGAAGAAGGCCGCCGCCTCCCCGTCATCGCCAAAATCGAAAAACCCCAGGCCGTCCGCAACCTCGAAGAAATCGTCGCCGCCTTCGACGGCATCATGGTCGCCCGCGGCGACCTCGGCGTCGAAATGCCCCTCGAAACCGTCCCCATGGTCCAGAAACGCGCCGTCAAACTCACCCGGCGCAACGCCAAACCCGTCATCGTCGCCACCCAGATGCTCGACTCCATGGTCGACGCCTCACGCCCCACCCGCGCCGAAGCCAGCGACGTCGCCAACGCCGTCATGGACGGCACCGACGCCGTCATGCTCTCCGGCGAAACCAGCGTCGGCAAATACCCCTTCCAAACCGTCCGCACCATGTCCCGCATCATCGAAGCCGCCGAAGAAGACCTCCTCGCCCAAGGCCTCCCACCCTCGTCACCACCCACAAACCCGCACCCAAGCCGCCTCCGTCGCCCGCGCCGCCGCCGAACTCGGCGACTTCCTCGGCGCCACCCACCTCGTCGCCTGCACTCAATCCGGCGACACCGCCCGCCGCCTCTCCCGCTACCGCTCACCCATCCCCTCCTCGCCTTCACCCCCGACCCCGCCACCCGCGCCCAACTCAGCCTCACCTGGGGCGTCGAAACCTTCCTCAGCCCCGAAGCCCACTCCACCGACGAGATGATCGCCCAGGTGGACGCGGAACTGCTGCGCATCGGCCGCTGCCGGAAGGGCGACATCGTCGTCATCACCGCCGGCTCCCCGCCCGGAGTCCCCGGCACGACGAACCTGGTCCGCGTCCACCGCATCGGCGAGGACGCCGCCGCTACGGCGTGACCCGGCGCGGTGCGGCCTCGGAGAGGACGAGGACCGCGACGGATGCGACGACCAGCGGGACGGCTCAGTGCTTCGGGCCGATGTGCTCGTCCAGGAGCGCCACATCGGCCCGCCGGGCGACGGAGATGTTGAAGGGTTTCCCGCCCCGGGTGCAGTGGGTCCAGGTGATCCCGAGTTTGTCCAGGGTGCCGGTGTAGATCCGGCGGATGTCGTCGGACTTGTTGGCGAAGAAATATCGGGGGTATTCGTACCGCTTCCGCTCGCCGCGTACGACTTTGGTGGTCCAGTTGGTGACCCGGCACCCATCGGAATGCACCAGCCCGCGCAGGAGATCCCAGGGATATGCATCGACGATGTCCTGCTGCCACGGTTCGAGGGCGATGAGGCGGTTGTGTTTCCTGCCGGGACCGTGCTGCGGGAAGAGGCACCACAGATGTTTGGAATAGACCTTCACGTTATGAGCCCCCTTCTTGCGGACCCTGCACACGGCGTTCCGGGGGAATGCGGTGCGCAGGGCGTTCTCGCACTCGTCCATCAAGCCCGGCCATGTGTCAGAACAGGTGATCATGAGACTTGGAACCCGGTGACCGGAATACTGAATGATGTGACCGTCGCCCAGGTAGAGCCCGAGCAAGTAGGCATAGTTCGGCCGGTCCAGCGGGGAGTTGTCGCACCGGTGACATCGAGGGCGTTCCGGCACCGCGTTGCGCTTGACCCGGTCCATGTGCTTCCAGTAGGAGACCGTTCCGGGGGGAACGTGCAGGAGCCGCGAGACGTCGATGTTCTTGCTGCCTGCGCGCAGGAGCGTCAAGGCGCGCGTTCGGCGATCCAGGGGGTACATGGGTGCGATCGTGGCGCGCTATTGCGGGTCAAAAGCCCGCTTCCAGATAACCTTTCACTCCATAGGGTGAAACGGCCAGAAATGCCGTGACCTTGGAAAAGAAGGCGAGTGCCCCGAGTGGGATTCGAACCCACACTGTCCGCTGTTTGAGAGCGGCCTCTCTGACCAGTTGGAGTACCGGGGCCTTCGAAAGGCAGGGTGCAGGGTGCCCTGTGTGACCCAACCATACAGGAGCTAGGTAGGCTCAGGGAGCACTACCTGCCTGGAACGAGGAGACCCGTGAGTGCCGCCGAGCCCGAGCAGCCCGTTGCCGACGAGCAGTCGCACGTCCCCCCGACGACGACCCGCGTGGTCATCGCCGAGGACGAGGCTCTGATCCGTCTGGATCTCAAGGAGATGCTGGAGGAAGAGGGCTACTCGGTCGTGGGGGAGGCCGGGGACGGGCAGAAGGCCGTGGAGCTGGCCCGTGAGCACCGGCCTGATCTGGTCATTCTCGATGTGAAGATGCCGGTGCTGGACGGGATCTCGGCGGCGGAGCAGATCGCTGCGGAGAGTATCGCGCCGGTGCTGATGCTGACGGCGTTCTCGCAGCGTGAGCTGGTGGAGCGGGCGCGGGACGCGGGTGCGATGGCGTATCTGGTGAAGCCGTTCAGCAAGAGCGATGTGGTGCCGGCGATCGAGATGGCGGTGTCGCGGTTCACGCAGTTGAAGGCGCTGGAGTCGGAGGTCGCGGATCTGACGCAGCGGTTGGAGACGCGGAAGCTGGTGGACCGGGCGAAGAGTGTTCTGCAGACGCAGTACGGGCTGACGGAGCCGGCGGCGTTCCGGTGGATTCAGAAGACGTCGATGGATCGCCGGTTGTCGATGCAGCAGGTGGCGGAGGCGATCATCGAGGACGCCGAGGAGAAGAGGCGGCAGCAGCAGGAGGGTTGAGTGTGTCCGTGCGGCCGTGTGCCGTGCGGGGGCGGGGGATGGTGAACGGTGAAGGGGCCCGCGGCCGGTTCGGTCGCGGGCCCCTTCGGTGTGTGGTGCGGGGTGTGGTGCGGGTTCTGCGGGTTCAGTCCTCGCCGAGGTAGGCCTTGCGGACGGATTCGTCGACGAGGAGGTCCTGTCCGGTGCCGGAGAGGACGATCTTGCCGATTTCCATGACGTGGCCGTGGTCGGCGAGGGAAAGGGCTGCCTGGGCGTTCTGTTCGACGAGCAGGATGGTGGTGCCCTGTGCTTTGAGTTCGCTGATGGTTTCCATGATCTTCTGCATCATGATGGGGGAGAGGCCCATGGAGGGTTCGTCCAGCATGAGCAGTTTGGGCTGGGACATGAGGGCGCGGCCCATGGCGAGCATTTGCTGTTCGCCGCCGGAGAGGGTGCCGGCGGGCTGTTTGCGGCGTTCGCCGAGGATGGGGAAGCGTTCGTAGGCGCGTTCGATGTCTTTGGCGATGCCGGCGGGGTCGCGGCGGAGGAAGGCTCCGAGTTGGAGGTTTTCCGCGATGGTGAGCCGGGGGAAGATGTGGCGTCCCTCGGGGGAGTGGGCGAGTCCCAGTTCGACGATTTTGTGGGCGGGTATGCCGTTGAGGGGCCTGCCGTCGAACATGATCTTGCCGCTGAGGGGCTTGATCAGTCCGGAGAGGGTGCGCAGCGTCGTGGTTTTGCCGGCGCCGTTGGTGCCGATGAGGGTGACGATCTGGCCGGCCTCGACGCTGAAGGAGATTCCCTTGACGGCTTCGATCTTGCCGTAGGCGACCCGCAGGTCCTCGACTTCGAGCAGTGCGGTCATGCCTGTTCTTCTCCCTTGGTGCCGGCTCCGTCCGTGGTGCCGGTGGTGCCGGTTCCCGGTGTGTCGGTGTCCGCCTGCGGGGTGTCCGCTGCGGTGGTGGGGGTGTGTCCGGCGTGTGCTTCGGCTGCTGCGACTTCGGCGGCTTCTTCGGCGCCGGGGGCGTCTTCGTAGGGGGTGCCGAGGTAGGCGGCGACGACGCGTTCGTCGCTCTGGACGACGGAGGGGGTGCCTTCGACGAGTTTTTTGCCCTGGACGAGAACGGCGACGCGGTCGCAGAGGTTGAAGATGAACCGCATGTCGTGCTCGATGACGAGGACGGCGATGCCCTGGTCGCGGACGGCGAAGACGAGTTCCTGGGTGGCCATCGTCTCTTGGGGGTTCATGCCGGCGGTGGGTTCGTCGAGGAGGAGGAGTCCGGGGTCGCTGGCGAGGGCGCGGGCGATTTCGAGCTTGCGTTGTTCGCCGTAGGGGAGGTTGCGGGCGAGGTGGTCGCGTTTGGCGGCGAGGCCGGTGAATTCGAGGAGTTCCATGGCCCGTGCTTCGGATTCGCGTTCGGCTTTTTTGAAGCGGGGGCCGCGGATGAGGGCGGAGAAGAGTCCTTCTTTGGTGCGGGTGTGGCGGCCGACGAGGACGTTCTCCAGGACGGTCATGTTGGGGAAGAGCCGGATGTTCTGGAAGGTGCGGGCGATGCCGGCCTGGGTGACGAGGTGGGAGCGGTGGGGGAGGACGGTGCCTTTGTAGGCGACGGTTCCCTCGGTGGGGATGTAGAGGCCGGTGAGGCAGTTGAAGAAGGTGGTTTTGCCGGCGCCGTTGGGGCCGATGAGGCCGACGATCTCACCGCTGTTGACGGTGAGGGCGACGTTGTCGACGGCGGTGAGGCCGCCGAAGCGCATGGTGACGCCGGTGGCTTCTGAGTGGTGGGGCCGCGCCGGGGTGGGGCGGCGGGTGTGGTGGTGTCGGTGGTCATGTCGTCAGGCCTCCGCCTTGCCGAGGCCGGCGGTGCCGCCGGGTGGGGTGTCGTTGCCGTTGCTGTTTCCCGTGCCGGTGCCGGTGCCGGTGCTGCCGTTTCCGTCGGTGTCCGCGAGTGCTGCTGCTTCGGGCACGTCGAGTTGTCCGGTCTCGTGGAATTCCAGTTGCTTTCTGCGGTCGGCGACGAGGCCCTCGGGGCGGAAGCGCATGAGGAGGACGAGCGCGAGTCCGAAGAAGAGGAGCTGGTATTCGCCGATGAACTGGAGTTTCGCCGGGATGAGGAAGAGGAGCGCGGCGCCGATGAGGGGTCCGCCGACGGTTCCCATGCCGCCGAGGATGACGGCGGCGAGGAGGAAGGCGGAGTTGGGCGGTACGGCTTCGACGAATTTGTACTGTTCGGGGTCGATGGAGGAGACGGCGTGTGCCTGGACGGTGCCGGCGAGTCCGGCGAGGGTGGCGCCGAGGGCGAAGGCGATGAGCTTGAACCGGAAGGCGTTGATGCCCATGGCGCGGGCGGCGGTTTCGTCTTCGCGGATGGCGACCCAGGCGCGGCCGATCCGGGAGGAGTCGGAGCGCCGGAAGACGGAGACGACGATGACGGTGAAGAACAGCATCAGCCAGAAGTAGTTGGCCGACCGGGTGAAGTCGAAGCCGAGGAAGCTGTGGGACTCACCGAAGTTGAATCCGAGGATTTCGAGGTCGGGGATCTGGGGGATGCCGGTGGAGCCGTTGGTGATGGCGGGTCCGGAGATGCCGTCGAGGTTCTGCATGCCGATGCGGAAGATCTCGCCGAAGCCGAGGGTGACGATGGCGAGGTAGTCGCCGCGGAGGCGGAGGGTGGGGGCGCCGATGAGGACGCCGAAGACGAGGGAGACGAAAGCTCCGGTGAGGACGGCGGCCCAGAAGGGGAATTGGACGCCGATGCTGGAGAAGGGGGAGCCGGAGACGAGGGCCGCGGTGTAGGCGCCGACGCCGAGGAAGGCGACGTAGCCGAGGTCGAGGAGGCCGGCGAGGCCGACGACGACGTTCAGTCCGAGGGCGACGGTCGCGAAGATGAGGATGTTCGCGGCGATGGAGGTGAACTGGTTGTCGCTCTGGAGGAAGGGGAACGCGGCGGCGGCGACGAAGGCGGCGGCGATGGAGATGTTGCGGTGCCGGGCGGTGAGCCGGCTGACGCGCCGGATGAGGCCGGCTTTGGAGAGGGCGGGTACGGCGAGGCCGGTGAGGAGGAGGAAGCCGACGAAGAGTTCGCCGTACTCGGTGGCGATGCCGTAGGTGAAGACGTGGAGAAGGACCGCGAAGGCGGCGGCGATGAGGAGGATCTCGGCCCAGGAGGGGAGGTCCTTGGCGCGGCCGGGTGCGGGTGCCTTCATGGCGTGGCGGAGCCGCTGGAGGGGGTTCCGGTGGGTTGGCCGGGGCCGCGGGGTGTCGGCGGGGAGGCCGAGGGCGGCTGCGGCGGTGAGGAGGGAGGCGAGGGCGGCGATCCAGGCGCCGGGCTCCAGGTTGACGAGGCCGCCGAGGGTGGTGGTGATGGCGGCGACGGCATACCAGGTGGTGGCGAGGGTGCCGAGGGCGAGGAGGAGGACGGGGCTGTTGGTGCCGCCGGGGGTGAGCCAGCGGAGGCCGCGGATGCCGTGTCCGGAGAGGAGGAAGAGGAGGGTGAGGAGGGAGCCGGTGAGGGTGAGGACCTGGAGGCCGCCGGGGTAGCCGGTGACGGTGAGGTTGCCGGGGAAGGCGGAGGTCCAGGTCCAGGCGAGGAAGGTGCTCGCGAGGGTGAGGGCGGCGCCCGGCGGCGGTGCCGATGCGGGCGGCGCCGGGGGGAGGGGGAGGACGCCCGGGTGGTGGCCGGGGCGGTGGTCTCCGGGGTGGTCTGCGCTGTGGTCATGGTGATCACGCCCGATCCGCGACGCGTTCGCCGAGTAGGCCTTGTGGCCGTAGCAGCAGGACGAGGATGAGGAGGACGAAGGCCCATACGTCCTTCCAGGCGCCGCCGCCGAAGAGTTCCATGCCGGGGATGAATTCGATGTAGGCGGTGGCCATGGCTTCGGAGAGGCCGAGGACGAGTCCGCCGATCATGGCGCCGTAGATGTTGCCGATGCCGCCGAGGACGGCGGCGGTGAAGGCTTTGAGTCCGGCGATGAAGCCCATCTTGAATTCGACCTGGCCGTATTTGAGGCCGTGGGCGATGGCGGCGATGGCCGCGAAGGCGGCGCCGATGGCGAAGGCGGTGACGATGATGCGGTCGGTGTTGATGCCCATGAGCTTGGCGGTGTCGGGGTCCTGCGAGGTGGCCTGCATGGCGCGGCCGGTGCGGGACTTGGAGACGAAGAGCGCCAGGGTGATCATGCAGATGGGGGCTGCGGCGATGAGGAAGAGTTCGCCGCGCTGGACGGAGAAGGGCCCGAGGTCGATGGGGCCGCCGCCGATCTGGGGGAAGGGGCGGGCCTTCTTGGCGTCGGGGTAGAAGGCCCAGATCGCCTGCTGGAGGGCGATGGAGAGGCCGATGGCGGTGATGAGGGGTGCCAGGCGGGGGCCGCCGCGCAGCGGGCGGTAGGCGAACCGTTCCGCCCCCACTCCGACGAGGACGGAGGCCATCATGCCCATGAGGAGCATGAGTGGCAGGGCCAGGGCGATGGAGGTGCCGTCGGGGAGGAGGAGCCAGGCGGTGAGGGCTCCGAATCCGCCGATCATGAAGATCTCGCCGTGGGCGAAGTTGATGAGCTGGACTATGCCGTAGACCATGGTGTACCCGATGGCGATCAAGCCGTACATCGCACCGAGGATCAGGCCGTTGGCAAGCTGCTGCGGCAGGTCGTGCACCGCTGGGCCTCCGAGTATGGGTGGTGGATACGGCTGCGCGGGGGCGCTGGTGGCGCCCCCGCGCAGCTGCGGTGAAGCGTCGGGCGGGCGGGTGTGCCCTGGGTCAGTCCTGGTATTCGCCGGTCTGGACGACGGTGTGCTCGCCGTCCTTGACCTCGTAGAGGGAGAGCTGCTTGTTGGTGGTGTCGCCGTACTCGTCGAAGGCGACGGCGCCGCTGACGCCTTCGAAGGAGACGTCCTGGACGGCCTTGACGACTTCGCTGCGGGCCTTGTCCATGTCCTCGGGGAGCTTGCCGTCGTTGTTCTCGGCGACGGCCTTGACGGCCTGGATGATCGCCCAGACGCTGTCGTAGGCGTAGCCGCCGTAGGCCTCGTAGGGCAGGTCGTAGCCGGCGGCCTCGTAGTCCTTCATGAAGGACTTGGCGGTGTCGAGGGTTTCGAGGGGGGCGCCGACGGAGCTGGCGAAGTCGCCTTCGGCGTTCTTCTTGGCGAGCTTGATGTACTCGCCGCTGAAGAGCGCGTCGCCGCCGACGACGGGGATCTTGGCTCCGGCCTTCTTGATCTGGTCGGAGAGGGGGGCGCCGGCCGGGTACTCGCCGCCGTAGTAGACGAAGTCGGCGTCGGAGTTGCTGACCTTGGTGGCGATGGCGGAGAAGTCGGTGTCCTCGGGGTTGACGTGGTCGGTGCCGACGACCTTGCCGCCGAGCTTGACGAACTCGTCCTTGAAGGTGCCCGCGAGGCCGGCTCCGTAGGTCTTCTTGTCGTCGATGACGAAGACCTTCTTGAGCTTCTTCTCCTCGAACATGTACTGGGCGGCGTAGGGGCCCTGTACGGCGTCCGTGGTGGAGGTGCGGAAGTAGGTCTTGAAGGGGCGGACCTTCTTGCCGCTGCGCCAGTCCTTGCCCTGGGTGAGTTCGGGGGCGGTGTTGGCGGGGGATATGAGCGCCATGTCGGCGTTGTCGAACGCCTTCTGCATCGGCGGGGCGACGTTGGAGTTCAGCGGGCCGATGGCGGCGATGGCCTGCTTGTTGTCGATGACGCGGTTGGCGTTCTGCTGGCCGGTGCCGGGCTGGGCGACATCGTCGAGCGCCAGCATCTTGAATGTGACGCCGTCGACTTCCTTGTTCTTGTTGGCGGTCTTGATGGCCAGTTCGGCGGAGTTCTTGATGCCCTGGCCGAGGGCGGAGAGCTTGCCGGAGAGCGGGGCGTCGACGCCGATCACGACGGTGGTGTTGCCGCCGTCTCCGCCTCCCGCGCTGTCGTCGCGCGAACCGCAGGCCGTGAGTGTGAGTGCCCCCGCGGTGACCGCGGTGGTGATGATGAGCAAGGAACGTTGACGCACGTTCTGTCCTTTCCCCTGGCGCGGCCTTCTCGCCTGAGTGGGCCGTGTGCGTTGCCGGGCGGGGGCAGTGCGCTTGGTGGGCATTGCGGTGTCGCACCCGGCGGCGCGGTAACTGGCGGTGAATATATGGGGATGAGCTACGGCCCGGCAGAGGGCGGGAGAGGATGTGACGCTCTTGTTATGCCCGGTGTGTCTTCGGGGCCGGTGCGGGGTGTGGGGCTGCCGGTGGGGACCGCTCGGGCAGCGGACGGCCCGGAGGGGTGATTCCGCAGTTCGGCCGTGGGGTGGGGCGGTGGGGCGCCGGGGTGGGGTCCGCATATCGTGCGCGCCGCCGGGGAGGGGCCGGTGGGGTGGGGTGCGGGCGGGTCCGGCGGGAAACCGGCGGGCACGAATATCACGCTGTGTTACGACGGTGTGAGCGGACCGGACGTTTCGGACACGGTGCGTGGGGGCCGGGAGTCCGCGGCGCGGGGAGCGGCCGTCACCGGGGGCGGGGTGCCGGACGGCCGGGGCCGGGAGCCGGACGGCCGCCGCGGCGGGGTGTGCGGTGCCGGGTGCCGGCGCCCCGGCCGGCGGGAGGGTCCGGGGCGGCGGCGCGCGGCGTCAGCTGACGGGGGCGTCCTTGAGCAGGCAGGTGAGCCGCGCGCTGCAGACCCTCCGGCCCTCCTCGTCGGTGATGACGGTCTCGTAGGTGGCGGTGGTGCGGCCGCGGTGGACGGGGGTGGCGACTCCGGTGACGAGGCCGGAGCGAACGCCCCGGTGGTGGGTGCAGTTCAGGTCGACGCCGACGGCCAGCTTGCCGGTGCCGCCGTGGAGCATGGCGCCGACGGAGCCGAGAGTCTCGGCGAGGACGGCGGAGGCGCCGCCGTGCAGCAGGCCGTAGGGCTGGGTGTTGCCCTCGACGGGGAGGGTGCCGACGACCCGCTCGGCAGAGGCCTCCAGGACCTCCAGACCCATGCGCGCGCCGAGGTGCCCGGCGGAGAACAGGGTGGTGAGGTCGATGCCGAGGCCGGCGTACTCGGCCAGGACCTCCTGGGGGAAGATGATCTTGCTCTGCTCACCCATGGGGCGCGGCTCCGGTTCTCGCAGGGGACCCGGCGGGGGCGTCCCGCCGGTGTGGTGTGCACCGTCCTATCAGGACTCCCCGGCGGGCGCTGTGCCGGGGATCACGGGGTGGCCGGGAGATCGTCCCGCTCTCCGGCCGGCGGGGTGGGTTCGAGCCGGATGACGACGGACTTGCTGGCGGGGGTGTTGCTGGTGTCGGCGGTGGCGTCGAGGGGGACGAGGACGTTCGTCTCGGGGTAATAGGCGGCGGCGCAGCCGCGGGCGGTGGGGTAGTGCACCACGCGGAAGCCGGGGGCGCGGCGTTCGGCGCCGTCGGTCCATTCGCCGACGAGGTCGGCGTAGGAGCCGTCGGGGAAGCCGAGGGCGCGGGCGTCCTCGGGGTGGACGAGGACGACGCGGCGGCCGCCCTTGATGCCGCGGTAGCGGTCGTCGAGCCCGTAGATGGTGGTGTTGTACTGGTCGTGGGAGCGGAGGGTCTGCAGCAGGAGGCGGCCTTCGGGCACGCGGGGGTGCGCCAGGGGCGCGGCGGTGAAGTTGGCCTTGCCGGTGGCGGTGGGGAAGCGGCGGTCGTCGCGGGGGGCGTGCGGCAGGGTGAAGCCGCCGGGCCGGGAGACCTTGGCTTCGAAGTCGTCGAAGCCGGGGACGACGCGGGAGATCCGCTCGCGGATGAGCCGGTAGTCCTGTTCGAACTGTTCCCAGGGGACGCGGCTGGCGGAGCCGAGGACGCGGCGGGCCAGGCGGCAGACGATGGCGGTCTCGGAGAGCAGGTGGGGGCTCGCCGGTTCGAGGCGGCCGCGGGAGGCGTGCACCATGCCCATGGAGTCCTCGACGGTGACGAACTGTTCGCCGCCCGCCTGGATGTCGCGTTCGGTGCGGCCGAGGGTGGGGAGGATCAGGGCGCGGGCGCCGGTGACGACGTGGGAGCGGTTGAGCTTGGTGGAGACGTGGACGGTGAGCCGGGCGCGGCGCATCGCGGCTTCGGTGACGCCGGTGTCGGGGGAGGCGGAGACGAAGTTGCCGCCCATGGCGAAGAAGACTTTCGCGGTGCCGTCGCGCAGGGCGCGGATGGCGCGGACGACGTCGTAGCCGTGGTGCCGCGGGGGCGCGAAGCCGAACTCCTTCTCCAGGGCGTCGAGGAAGGCGGGGGCGGGGCGTTCGAAGATGCCCATGGTGCGGTCGCCCTGCACGTTGCTGTGGCCGCGGACGGGGCAGACGCCGGCGCCGGGGCGGCCGATGTTGCCGCGGAGCAGCAGGAAGTTGACGATCTCGCGGATGGTGGGGACGGAGTGCTTGTGCTGGGTGAGGCCCATGGCCCAGCAGACGATGATGCTGCGGGCGCCGAGGACCATCCGCAGCGCGGCGTCGATGTCGGCGCGGCCCAGGCCGGTGGCGCGCAGGATCTCGTCCCAGTCGGCGGAGCGGGCGGCGGCGGCGAACTCCTCGAAGCCGTGGGTGTGTTCGCGGATGAAGGCTTCGTCGACGGGCGGGGGCCCGCCGGGTGAGGTGGTCGTGTGCCCGGCGCCGGGCGTACCGGCGGCCGTGTCGGCCGCTTCGAGGAGGAGCCGGTTGAGGGCGCGGAAGAGGGCCTGGTCGCCGCCGATCCGGATCTGCAGGAAGAGGTCGGTGAGGGGGGTGCCGCGGCCGGTGAGGCCGCGGGCGGTCTGCGGGTTCCTGAACCGCTCCATGCCGGCCTCGGGCAGCGGGTTGACGGTGATGATGTGCGCCCCGGCGGCCTTGGCCCGTTCCAGGGCGGTGAGCATGCGCGGGTGGTTGGTGCCCGGGTTCTGGCCGGCGACGATGATGAGGTCGGCCCGGTCGAGGTCGTCGAGGAGGACGCTGCCCTTGCCGACGCCGAGGGTCTCGGTGAGCGCGGAGCCCGAGGACTCGTGGCAGAGATTGGAGCAGTCGGGCAGGTTGTTGGTGCCGAACTCGCGGGCGAAGAGCTGGTAGAGGAACGCCGCTTCGTTGCCGGTGCGGCCGGAGGTGTAGAAGACGGCCTCGTCGGGGGAGTCCAGGGCGCGCAGTTCCTCGGCGATGATGTCGAACGCGCGCTCCCAGGGCACCGGTTCGTAGTGGGTGGCGCCCTCGGGGAGGTACATCGGCTGGGTGATCCTGCCCTGCTGGCCGAGCCAGTAGCCGCTGCGGCCGGCGAGGGCGGCGACGGGGTGGGCGGCGAAGAAGTCGGGGGTGACCCGGCGCAGTGTCGCCTCCTCGGCGACGGCCTTGGCACCGTTCTCGCAGAACTCGGCGGCGTGCCGCTTGTCGCCCTCGGGCCAGGCGCAGCCAGGGCAGTCGAAGCCGTCCTTCTGGTTGACCCTGAGGAGGGTGAGGGCGGTGCGGCGGACGCCCATCTGCCGTCCGGCCATGCGCAGGGTGTGGCCGACGGCGGGCAGCCCGGCGACGGCGCGGGGCGGGGGCCCGACCTCCGGCGCGTCCTGGACCGGGTCGCTTGCGGGCGGCTTGCCTGCCATGGCTTCTCCCTCGGGCTCCTGCGGGCGGCGGATGCGTGGGGTCGATCCTCCCACGGGGTGCCGACGGGGGATCCGGTGCCGCGGGCGGCACGGGCCCTCGTGCCGCGGTGGTGTGCGGGTGGGGCGAGGGGCGCCAAGGGGCGGAGGGGGTGTCGGCGGGGCGGGCAGTGTCGGTGGGGTCTGGCAGGATCGTGGGCGTGGCGAAGACAGCATCGAAGAAGACCGCAGCGACCGCTTCTCCAGGGCAGGGGGACGGCCGGCCCCGACTGATGCTCATGGACGGGCACTCCCTGGCGTACCGCGCGTTCTTCGCGCTGCCCGCGGAGAACTTCACGACGAGCATGGGGCAGCCGACGAACGCGATCTACGGCTTCGCCTCGATGCTGGCGAACACGCTCCGTGACGAGCAGCCGACGCATCTGGCCGTCGCGTTCGACGTGTCCCGCAAGACCTGGCGTTCGGAGGAGTTCGCGGAGTACAAGGCGAACCGTTCCAAGTCGCCGGACGAGTTCAAGGGCCAGGTGGAGCTGATCGGCGAACTGCTCGACACCATGCGGGTCACCCGCTTCGCGGTGGAGGGCTACGAGGCGGACGACGTCATCGCCACGCTCGCCACCCAGGCGGAGGCCGCGGGGTTCGAGGTGCTGATCGTCACCGGTGACCGCGATTCCTTCCAGCTGGTCAGTGAGCACGTCACGGTGCTCTACCCGACGAAGGGCGTCTCGGAGCTGACCCGCTTCACCCCGGAGAAGGTGCGGGAGAAGTACGGCCTGTCCCCGGCCCAGTACCCGGACTTCGCGGCTCTGCGGGGCGACCCGTCGGACAACCTCCCCGGCATCCCGGGCGTCGGGGAGAAGACCGCCGCGAAGTGGATCAACCAGTTCGGGTCGTTCGACGAGCTGGTGGCGCGGGCCGAGGAGGTCAAGGGCAAGGCGGGGCAGAACCTCCGCGAGCATCTCGACGCGGTCAAGCTCAACCACCGCCTGACCGGTCTGATAAAGGATGTGGCGCTTCCGACGGGCCCGGACGGGTTGTGCCGGGAGCCGTACGACCGCAAGTCCATGGCGGTGCTGCTGGATTCGCTGGAGATCCGCAACCCGAGTCTGCGGGAGCGGCTGCTGGCCGTGGATCCGGGCGCGCAGGAGGAGGAGCCGGCCCCGGCGGCCGGCGTCGAGGTGGACGGCGAGGTGCTGGGCGCCGGGGAGCTGGCCCCCTGGCTGGAGGCGCACGGCGGGCAGCCCCTGGGGCTGGCCTCGGTCGGCAGCTGGTCGCTGGGCAGCGGCAGCTGTACCGAGATCGCTCTGGCCGTGGCCTCCGGGGAGGCCGTCTGGTTCGACCCCACCCAGCTCGACGAGGCCGACGAGCGGGCCTTCGCGGCCTGGACGGCCGACGCCGACCGGCCGAAGGTGGTGCACAAGGCGAAGGAGACGATGCGGGTCTTCGCCGAGCACGGCTGGACGGTCGCCGGGATCACCATGGACACGGCCCTCGCCGCGTATCTCGTCAAGCCCGGCCGCCGCACCTTCGATCTGGACGCCCTCTCCCTGGAGTATCTGGGCCGCGAGCTGGCCCCGGCCGAGGCCGGCGGCGGGCAGCTGGCCTTCGGCGCCGACGAGGACGCCGAGCGGAACGCCCTCATGGCCGAGGCCCGTACCGTGCTGGACCTCGGCGGGGTACTGGGGGAGCGGCTCGCGGAGGCCGGCGCCGCCGATCTGCTGCGCGAGGTGGATCTGCCGACCTCGGAGCTGCTGGCCCGGATGGAGCGGGCCGGTATCGCCGCGGACCGCGGCTGGCTGGACCGCATGGAGCAGCAGTTCGCCGCCGCCGTGCAGCAGGCGGTCCGCGAGGCGCACGACGCGGTGGGCCACGAGTTCAACCTGGGCTCCCCGAAGCAGCTCCAGGAGGTGTTCTTCGGCGAACTGGGCCTGCCCAGGACGAAGAAGACCAAGACCGGCTACACCACCGACGCCGACGCCCTGGCCTGGCTGGCCCAGCAGACGGACCACGAACTTCCCGTGATCATGCTGCGCCACCGGGAGCAGGCCCGGCTGCGGTCCACGGTCGAGGGGCTGATCAAGACGATCGCGCCCGACGGGCGCATCCACACCTCCTTCAACCAGACGGTGGCCGCCACGGGCCGGCTCTCCTCCACCGACCCCAATCTGCAGAACATCCCGGTCCGCACGGACGAGGGCCGCGCCATCCGCCGCGGCTTCGTCGTCGGCGAGGGCTACGAGTCCCTGCTGACCGCCGACTACAGCCAGATCGAGCTGCGGGTGATGGCCCACCTCTCGGAGGACGAGGGCCTGATCGAGGCGTTCACCTCCGGCGAGGACCTGCACTCCACCGTCGCCTCCCAGGTCTTCGGCGTCAGCCGCAGCAGCGTCGACCCGGAGATGCGGCGCAAGATCAAGGCCATGTCCTACGGGCTCGCCTACGGTCTCTCCGCGTTCGGGCTGTCCCAGCAGCTCGGGATCGAGGCGGCCGAGGCCCGGCGGCTGATGGACACCTACTTCGAGCGCTTCGGCGGGGTCCGGGACTACCTCCACCGGGTGGTGGAGGAGGCCAGGGCCAGCGGCTACACCTCGACGATCCTGGGCCGCCGCCGCTATCTGCCCGACCTCAACAGCGACAACCGGCAGCGCCGGGAGGCCGCCGAGCGGATGGCGCTCAACGCCCCCATCCAGGGGACCGCCGCCGACATCGTGAAGATCGCGATGCTGCGGGTCGACCGGGCGCTGGCGGAGCGGAAGCTGGAATCCCGGATGCTGCTCCAGGTGCATGACGAAATCGTGCTGGAGGTGGCGCACGGCGAGCGCGGCCCGGTGGAGGAGCTGGTCCGCCGCGAGATGGCCGGGGCCGCCGACCTGCGGGCGCCGCTGGACGTGGCCGTCGGCTTCGGCGCGGACTGGGAGTCGGCCGCCCACTGACGGCCGGGCCCGGAGCCGCCGTTCCCGGGCGGCCCCGGGCGGCGGCTGTGCCGCCCGGGGCCCGGCCGGGCCGGGAGTCCGCTGTGCCCGGGAGCCTGGGCGCCGCCACCGGTCGTGCCTCCGGTGGCCTCAGCGCGGGCGTCCGCGTCCCGTCCCCCCGGCCGTCCCGCCCTCGGAGGTCCCGCCGTCGGCCGTGCCGGCCGGCACGGCGGCGGCCTCGCGCGGGCCGTCCACGGCTCCCGTCCGCGGCGGCTCACCGGCCGGCCGCCACCACCGGCGGGTCCGGACCGCCCCCGCGTACACCACGAGGCCGGCCGCCAGGCCCGCCCCCGCGCCGAACATGGCCGTGGGCGTGTAGTTGACGAGGTTGTAGTCCCAGCCGGTGGCGGCGTTCATGCGCAGACAGCGGTGCACGGCACCCGCCGACGCGCACAGCGCGAGCAGCACCACGACGACCAGCCGCCCGGACGCCCCCGGACGCGGCACGGACACCGGCAGCGCCGCGTCCGGCGACCGCCGCACCGCCGACACCAGGAACGCCGCCGTACCGGCCAGCGCCAGGGCCGAACCCCCGTACTGCGCGTAGTAGTAGAGCGGAAAGCCTGCCGTCATCTCGCCGAGCACGGGCAGCAGCCGGACACCCCAGCGGTCGGCGTGCGTGAACGCGTCCCACACCACGTGCGTGGTGGCTCCGAGCGCCGCCGACACCCAGAACCACAGGGCCTGCGGCAGCACCGGCCGGCCCCGCCACGGCCGCCCGCGCACCAGCCCGTACACCCGCCCCCGCCAGGCCGGCGGCACCAGTCCCACCAGCGGATCGCGGAGGGCCGGCCAGCAGCCGGCCAGCAGCGCGCCGAGGAGAACGTCCACGGTCAGCACCCCGAGCGGGGAGTGGGTGACCTCACCGAAGGCCATGGCGCCGGGCAGTACGGAGTCCGCGAAGTACGTCAGGTCCGGTGCGAACGAACCTGCGACCAGGGCCGATGCCACCAGCGGCCCGCGCGCCCGCCCGGTACGCCGGATCACCGGCAGTACGGCCGCCGCGTGGCTGAGTGTGAACGGCATGGTCCCCCTTGATCGATACGAACGTCCGGACAGTACAGACGCCGGGCCGCACCCCGGGGTTCGCGCCGGCCGGGGAGAGCCGGGTCACCTCCGCGGGGCCGCTGCCGTCCGCTCCGTGACCCGCGGTGCCCGGCGCGGGCGGCGCCCGTCCGGCGCGAGCACGGCACCGCCACGACAGGCCGCGGAACGGGCCACGACGGGGGCCGCGCCCGGCACGCGCGGCCATCGGCCGCTCCCCGGGGCGTGTCCGGCCCGGGGACGCCGGACGGCACTGCCGGAGCCGGGCGGTCCGCCTCCGCACGGCCCGATGGTGCGAATGTGGTGAAACATGCCCGGGAGACGGTGACCTCGGGCCAGAAGTTGCCGTAGTGTCGCGGCAGTTGCCGGGAAGACCGTCATCAGAGAAGGCTGTCCGGCGGCGCACGGCGCGAGTGGTGTCGGAGGGGCGGCGATTCCGCCCGGGGTCCAGGGGAGGGACGCAGCATGGCAGCGCACATCGGCCGACGGCTTCGCAGGGGAGCGGCCTCGACAGCCATCGCGGCAGTGGCGATGGCGGCGCTGACCGCCTCCCAGGCCCCGGGAACCCTGCCGTTCAAGGACCCCGACGTGCCCGCCGGTGCGCCCTCCGACGACCACCCCATCGACGGCGGATCGCCGTACCACACGGAACTGCCGCCGCTGCAGACCCCGGACAAGCCCGGCGCCTCCATAGACCTGCCGGGTGCCGGGGACCCGGACTCCGGCATACCGGCCACCGTTCTCGCCGCGTACAAGAGGGCCGAGGCGTCGCTCGCCGACACCAACCCGGGCTGCAACCTCCCCTGGGAACTGCTGGCCGCGATCGGCAAGGTGGAGTCCGGACAGGCCAGTGGCGGAGCCGTGGACGCCGAGGGCACCACCCTCAAGCCCATCCTCGGCCCGCAGCTCAACGGCAACGGCTTCGCCAACATCTCGGACACCGACGGCGGCACGTACGACAACGACACCGTGCACGACCGGGCCGTCGGGCCGATGCAGTTCATCCCGGAGACCTGGATGCGATGGGGCGCCGACGGCAACGGCGACGGCGCGAAGGATCCCAACAACATCTACGACGCGGCGCTCTCCGCCGGGCGCTACCTCTGCGCCGGCAACCGCGATCTGTCGGAGCCGGCCGATCTCGAGGCCGCGATCCTCGGCTACAACCGCTCGCGGGAGTATCTGCGCACGGTCCTGTCCTGGCTGGAGTTCTACCGCAAGGGCACGCACGAGGTGCCCGACGGCACGGGTGTCCTGCCCCGCACCCCCGGCGCCGGCGCCTCGGACGGCGGCGGGGCCGGCGGATCCGGCGGCCGGGGCGGTTCGCAGAAGGACGACTCCGGTCGCGGTGACGGCAAGGACAACGGCCCGGGGAAGCAGCAGAACGAGGACCCGGGCAAGGGCTCCGGCGGCAAGGACGACGAACCCGGCACGCCGACCGGGTCCGGCTCGCCCACTGCCACCGCCACCGCCGGCGGAACCATCAGCCCCGGAGGGAGCCCTTCCTCCTCCGCGAGCTCGTCCCCGTCCGCGTCCCCCTCGGAGTCCGAACCGGAGGACGAGGAGAGCACGCCTCCCGCCGAGTGCCCCACCGAGTCGGTCTCCCCCTCACCGAGCGGAAGCTCGGGCTCCGCCAGCCCGACGCCCACCCCCAGCGGCAGCGGGTCGCCCTCGGCATCGCCCAGCGGCGAGCCCGGCGACGACCCCTGCGCCGACGAGGACACCGGAGAGCAGAAGGCCCCCGAGCCGGAGCCGAGCTCCTCGACCGGTTCGGTCCTCGGAGCCGCGCTGGCCCGGCTGACGTCCTTCTGAGACCGCGCGGGCGACACCACCCCGTGCGCCCGCTCCCGGAGCCCGGCCGCCCGATACGGCGGCCCGGGCCCGTCCGTTCAGGGCCGGCCGCGCGGCCCCCCGGGGGCACCGGGCCTGCCCGGCGCCCCTCCGGCGCGGCCGTGCGCAGACTTGCCCGCGGCCCGGCGCACCATGGGCCGGGACGCGTCCTCCGGCGTGGCGTCCCCGGAGGTCCGGTGGCGGAGGCTCCCTCCCACCGGCCCGCTCCGGCGAAGACGCCTCGGCGCCGGAACGCCCGCCTCAGCGCCGGGTGTTGGTGCGCCGGGTGGGTTCCGCCGCGGCCGGGTCCTCCGGCCACGGGTGCTTCGGGTAGCGTCCGCGCAGCTCGGCGCGTACGGAGCGGTAGCCCTCGCGCCAGAAGGATGCCAGATCCGCGGTCACCGCCGCCGGGCGCCCGGCGGGGGAGAGCAGGTGGACCAGCAGCGGCACCCGGCCGCCCGCGATCCGCGGTGTCTCCTGCCAGCCGAACAACTCCTGGAGTTTGGCGGCCAGCACCGGCTGCGGCCCGCCGTAATCGATCCGGACGCGGGAACCGCTCGGTACCGCGATGCGCTCCGGCGCCAGCTCGTCGAAGCGGGCGGCCTCACCCGTGGCCCACGGCAGCAGATGGGACAGGGCCCGGCCCGCGTCGGTACGCTCCAGATCGGCCCGCCGCCGTGCCTTCTCCAGTGCGGGCCCCAGCCACTCCTCCACACGGCCGGGCGCCAGCAGGGCCGCGTCGGAGACATCGGGCCAGGGCTCCCCCAGCTCCCGGTGGAGGAACGCCATCCGCTCCCGCAGCTGCCCGGCCTCCCGCGACCAGCGCAGCAGCCCCGGCCCCTCCCGCCGCAGACCGTCCAGCAGCGCGGCCCGCACGGCGGCCCGGTCCGGGGAGGACAGGGGGCCCGCGGAGAGTTCGACCGCCCCCAGCCGTTCCACCCGGCGCGCCACGACATCGTCCCGCTCCGCCGACCAGACGACCTCCTCCCCGGCCGCGTACAGCGGCGCGGCCGCCCACCGTGCGGTCTCCTCGCCGATGACCGCGGCCAGCCGTACCCGCGCCGATGCCGCCGCGACCGGCCGGTCGGCGACGGCGACGGCGAGCCACTCGGCGGTCCCCAGCCGCGAGCCGTCGCCCAGCTCCGCTCCGGTGCCCGAGGCCATGAGATAGGTGCCCGTCCCGCGCCGCCGCGCCACCCGCTCCGGGAACGCGAGCGCGGCCACCAGCCCGGCGGCCCCGTCCTCCGAGAGCGTGACACCGCCGGTTCCGCCGTCGCCACCGGACGTCCGGCCGTCCGCGTTCACGGCGCTCTCCAGGCGCCGCACCTCGCGCCGCCAGCGCGCCGCGTAAGCGCCCAGGCCGCCCGGCCCGCTCCGGCCGCCGCCGTCCCGGTGGCCGCCGCCTCCGCGCACCGCACGCCACACCGCCGCGAGGTCGTCCCCGAGCGCACGCGGCGGTTCCTCCGACAGCAGTGCCACCAACTCCGCGGCCCGGCGCGCACCCACCTCCCGCGCGCCGTCCAGAAGCGCCCGCGCCAGGCGCGGATGCAGGCCCAGCCGGGCCATCCGGAGGCCCCGTTCCGTCGGCCGTCCGTTCTCGTCCACCGCCCCGACCGCGGTCAGCACCTCCCGCGCCGCCGCCATCGCCCCGGCCGGCGGCGGATCCGGCAGGGCGAGCGACGACGCGTCGGGATCGCCCCAGCAGGCGGCGTGCAGCGCGAACGGCGCCAGGTCCGCCACCGCGATCTCCGGTGACGGACTGCGCGGCAGCCGCCCGTCCTCGGCCTCCGCCCAGCAGCGGTAGGCCCGGCCCGGCGCCTCGCGCCCGGCGCGCCCCGCCCGCTGGACGGCGGACGCGGCCGAGACCCGTACGGTCGTCAGCGCCCCCAGCCCGCGCCCGTGGTCCATCCGGGGCTCCCGTGCCAGCCCGGAGTCCACGACCGTGCGCACCCCCGGCACCGTCAGGCTCGACTCGGCGACCGACGTGGTCAGCACCACCCGCCGCAGCTCCCCGCTCCCGCGCAGCACCGCCTCCTGGACGGCCGCCGGGGCCTGCCCGTGCAACTGCAGGACCTCCGCTCCGAGCCCGCCCAGCATTCCGGCGACCCGCGCGATCTCCCCGACGCCGGGGAGGAAGCACAGCACGTCGCCGTCCGTCTCCCGCAGCGCGGTCCGCACGGTCGCGGCGACGTGTTCCAGCAGCGCCGGGTCGACGCGGGTGCCGTGCGGCGGGCGCACCGGCCGCGGCGGTGGCGCGTACGCGACCGTCACGGGGTGCGCCCGGCCCTCCGCCCGGACGGCCGGGGCCGGGCCCCGGCCCTCCGGGCCGCCGAGCAGCCGCGACCAGGCGGCGGCGTCCGTCGTCGCGGAGGCCGCGACCAGCCACAGCCCGGGCCTGAGCGCCGCCCGGACGTCCAGCAGGAAGGCGGCGGCGGTGTCGGCGTCCAGATGCCGTTCATGGCATTCGTCGAGCAGGACGGCGTCCACCCCGGGCAGCTCCGGGTCGCGCTGGAGCCGCTGGAGCAGCACACCCGTCGTGACCACCTCCACAACGGTCTCCCGGCCGGTCCGGCGCTCACCGCGCACCGTGAAGCCGACCCGGCCGCCCACGTCCTCGCCCAGCAGCCAGGCCATGCGGCGCGCGGCCGCCCGCACCGCCATCCGGCGCGGCTCGGCCACCAGCACCCGCCGCGGCTCCGGGACGCCGCCGGGTGCGAGCCCGGGCACCAGTCCGGCCAGCGCCAGCGGCACCAGGGTCGTCTTGCCGGTGCCGGGCGGGGCTTCGAGCACGGCGGCGCCGCGCTCCCGGAGCGCTTCCAGCAGCTCGGGGACGGCGGTGCGGACGGGCAGGTCGAACAGGGCGTCGGTCCGGATCACGCCCCCAGTCTCCCGGACCGTGGCCGGCCCTCGGTCCCGGGCGGGCCCCCGGGCACACGCCCGGCGACGGCCCGGCCGCGGCGCCGCCGGCCGCCGCCCGGGCCCGGCGCTCCGCGAGAGGCGTCCCGTGCCGCGCACCGCCGGGTGCCCGTGTTCCCTGCCGTGTGCCGGACGAAGCACCGCGACGCGTGTCGGCGTCCCCCGGCCCCCGGCCGGGCGAGGGAGGAGGGCGAGCCCTCGCCGCCTCAGTCCCGCGTGCAGACGAAGATCGCCGTGCCCGGGATCAGCCGCCCCCGCAGCGGGGACCAGCCGCCCCACTCCTGGGCGTTCCAGTCCGGCCACTCCGGCTCGACCAGGTTCACCAGCCGGAAACCCGCCGCGACCACGTCCCGTACCCGGTCGCCGACCGTGCGGTGGTGCTCCACGTAGACGGCGTTCCCCCGCTCGTCCTCCTCGACGTAGGGCGTGCGGTCGAAGTACGACGCGGCGACCGACAGCCCTTCCGGCCCCGGCTCGTCGGGGAAGGCCCACCGCAGCGGGTGCGTGACGGAGAAGACCCACCGTCCGCCCGGCCGCAGCACCCGGCGCACCTCCCGCATCACCCTCACCGGGTCGGCGACGAACGGGATCGCCCCGTAGGCCGAGCACGCCAGGTCGAAGGAGCCGTCGGCGAACGGCAGCGCCCCCGCGTCGGCCTGGACCAGCGCCACCGGGCCGGCGGGACCCGGGCCCGTACCGGAGGCCCCGCCCGCCGCCGGAGCCGTGCCGGGAGAGCCGGAGGCGCCCCGGCGGTCCCCGGCTCCCGGCTCCCCGTCCGCACCGCCGGCACCGTCCGTGCCGGAGGCGCGCAGGGCGTGCCGCAGCTGCCGGTGCGAGAGGTCGAGGGCGACCGGCCGCGCGCCCTGCGCCGCCAGCCACCGGGAGCACTGGGCCGCGCCGGCCCCGATCTCCAGCACGTCCCGGCCCCGGAGCCCGGCGGCCGGTCCCAGCAGGGCGGCCTCGGCCTCGTCCAGCCCCTCCGGGCCCCAGATGAAACGGTCGTCGCCGAGGAAGGCCCCGTGCTCGTCCTGGTACGCGTCGGCGTTCCGGTCCCACCAGCCGCGGCTCGCCCGGCTGCTCTCCGCCTCGCCGGTGGCGCGCCGTGTCGCCGTCGCTTCTGGTCCGTCCTCTTGGTTCATCGCGCCCGTCGTCGTAGTCTTCCGTCCAACCCGCTGCCACGCGGTGCCGGCGGCTCCCGTGGGGGCCGTGCGGGCGCGCGTGGTGCGATTCTGCCGTGAGCGGATATCTGCCGGGTTTGGGAGTTTCCGCCCATCCTGCGCTCTTCGTGCATTGACCCTGTCCGGCTGCCCCCGTATGCTACAAGTTGCGCTGCGGGCCTGCGCGCCTCAGACAGAGCAGGTCGCGCTCGCATCTGTTGCATGTCCCCTCGGTCGTCGGGACGCCGGTTCTTCCCCAGGAAGTAGGGCGTTCCAGGGCTGTCCGGCTTCGGCGGTGCGATACGGGTTCTCGGCGTAGCAGTATCTACGACACCATGTCCGTACCGGAGCCCTTTCCCACATGACGAGCAGCACCGAGGCAACCCGCACCACCCCGCAGGTGGCGGTCAACGACATCGGTTCCGAGGAAGAATTCCTCGCCGCGATCGATGAGACGATCAAGTACTTCAACGACGGCGACATCGTCGACGGCGTGATCGTGAAGGTCGACCGGGACGAGGTCCTGCTCGACATCGGTTACAAGACCGAAGGCGTCATCCCCTCCCGCGAGCTCTCGATCAAGCACGACGTCGACCCGAACGAGGTCGTGGCCGTCGGTGACGAGATCGAGGCCCTGGTTCTCCAGAAGGAGGACAAGGAAGGCCGCCTGATCCTCTCGAAGAAGCGCGCCCAGTACGAGCGCGCCTGGGGCACGATCGAGAAGATCAAGGAAGAGGACGGGATCGTCACCGGTACGGTCATCGAGGTCGTCAAGGGTGGTCTCATCCTCGACATCGGCCTCCGTGGCTTCCTCCCGGCGTCCCTGGTCGAGATGCGCCGCGTCCGCGACCTCCAGCCCTACGTGGGCAAGGAGCTCGAGGCGAAGATCATCGAGCTGGACAAGAACCGCAACAACGTGGTCCTGTCCCGCCGTGCCTGGCTGGAGCAGACGCAGAGCGAGGTCCGCCAGACCTTCCTCACCACCCTCCAGAAGGGCCAGGTGCGCTCCGGCGTCGTCTCCTCGATCGTCAACTTCGGCGCCTTCGTGGACCTCGGCGGCGTCGACGGTCTGGTCCACGTCTCCGAGCTGTCCTGGAAGCACATCGACCACCCCTCCGAGGTCGTCGAGGTCGGCCAGGAGGTCACGGTCGAGGTCCTGGACGTCGACATGGACCGCGAGCGCGTCTCCCTGTCGCTGAAGGCGACCCAGGAAGACCCGTGGCAGCAGTTCGCCCGGACCCACCAGATCGGCCAGGTCGTCCCCGGCAAGGTCACCAAGCTCGTCCCGTTCGGCGCGTTCGTCCGCGTCGACGAGGGCATCGAGGGCCTGGTGCACATCTCCGAGCTGGCCGAGCGCCACGTGGAGATCCCGGAGCAGGTCGTCCAGGTCAACGACGAGATCTTCGTCAAGGTCATCGACATCGACCTCGAGCGCCGCCGCATCAGCCTCTCGCTGAAGCAGGCCAACGAGGCCTTCGGTGCCGACCCGACGGCGGTCGAGTTCGACCCGACCCTGTACGGCATGGCCGCGTCCTACGACGACCAGGGCAACTACATCTACCCCGAGGGCTTCGACCCGGAGGCCAACGACTGGCTGCCGGGTTACGAGAAGCAGCGCGAGGAGTGGGAGCGCCAGTACGCCGAGGCGCAGCAGCGCTTCGAGCAGCACCAGGCGCAGGTCGTCAAGTCCCGCGAGGCCGACGAGCAGGCCGCGGCCGAGGGCGCTGCCGCTCCGGCCCCGGGTGCCGGCGCCGGTACCGGCGGTGGCGGTGCGGCCGGTGGCGGTTCGTACTCCTCCGAGTCCGCGGACAACTCCGGCGCCCTGGCGTCGGACGAGGCGCTGGCGGCGCTCCGCGAGAAGCTGGCCGGCGGGCAGAGCTGACGCCCGGTCAACCAGGTCGTCCCGGCCGGCAGGCCGGACAGCCGAACGGCGAGGCCCGTTCCCCTTCGGGGGAGCGGGCCTCGCCGCGTCCGGGCTCCAGGCGCCCGGCCGGGGCGGTCCGCCCGTCCGGGGGAATGCGGGTACCGCGGCCGGTGTTGACCGCACAGGAACGAGGAGGAACGGACTGTGCAGGATCCCCAGAGTTTGTACACGTGGGACCCGGACGGGCTCCCGGCCGCTGACGCGCTCAACACCCGGGACTCGGCCGGGCTGACGATGCTGTACCACTTCGAGGGGTACATCGACGCGGGCGACACCGGCGACCAGATCGTGGAGCGGCTGCTCGACGGCCTGCCCCGGCAGACCGTGGCCCGGTTCGACGCCGACCGGCTCATCGACTACCGGGCCCGGCGCCCCCTGCTCACCTTCGAGCGCGACCGCTGGACCGCCTACGAGACGCCGAAGCTGGAGCTGTACCTGGTGCGGGACGCCACCGCCGCGCCGTTCCTGCTGCTCGCCGGCCCCGAACCGGACGTCGAGTGGGAACGGTTCGCCGCGGCCGTCCGGCAGATCGTCGAACGTCTCGGCGTCCGGCTCTCGGTGAACTTCCACGGCATACCCATGGGCGTGCCGCACACCCGGCCCGTCGGCATCACCCCGCACGGCAACCGGGTGGACCTGGTGCCGGGCCACAGCGGGCTGTTCGAGGAGGCGCAGGTGCCCGGGAGTGCCGAGGCGCTGGTCGAGTTCCGGCTCGCGGAGGCCGGTCACGACGTGCTGGGCGTCGCCGCCCACGTACCGCACTACCTCGCCCGCTCGCCCTACCCCGACGCGGCGCTCACCGTGCTGGAAGCCGTCACGGCGGCCACCGGACTGGTGCTGCCCGGGGTGGCGCACGCGCTCCGCAGCGAGGCGCACCGCACCCAGGCCGAGATCGAACGCCAGCTCGGGCAGGGGGACGAGGAGCTGGTGGCGCTCGTCCAGGGACTGGAGCACCAGTACGATGCCGCCGCCGGGGGCGAGACCCGCGGCAACCTCGTCGCCGAGGCGACCCCGCTGCCGTCGGCGGAGGAGCTGGCCGGGGAGTTCGAACGCTTTCTCGCCGAGCGGGAGGGCAACGACGGCTGACCGCGGCAGGACGCCGCCGTCCGAGCTCCGTACCGCCCGGTAGGCTGACCTCATGCTGAAGGTGGGTCTGACCGGCGGTATCGGCGCGGGCAAGAGCGAGGTGTCCCGGCTCCTCGCCTCGTACGGCGCGGTGATCGTGGACGCCGACAAGATCGCGCGGGAGGTCGTCGAGCCCGGCACCCCCGGACTGGCGGCGGTCGTCGCCGAGTTCGGCCCGGAGATTCTCACGGAGGACGGCGCCCTGGACCGGCCCCGGCTCGGCGGTGTCGTCTTCGCCGACCCCGAGCGCCTCAAGGCGCTCAACGCGATCGTGCACCCGCTCGTCGGCGCCCGTTCCGCCGAACTGGAGTCCGCCGCGGGCGAGGACGCCGTCGTCGTCCACGACGTCCCGCTGCTCGCGGAGAACGGACTCGCCCCGCTCTACGACCTGGTCGTCGTGGTCGACGCCGCCCCGGAGACCCAGCTCGACCGGCTCGTGCGGCGGCGCGGCATGTCGGAGGAGGAGGCGCGCTCCCGGATGGCCGCGCAAGCCGGCCGGGAGCAGCGCAAGGCCGTCGCCGATCTGGTCATCGACAACAACGGCCCGATCGAGGCGCTGGAACCCCAGGTCAGGGCGGTGTGGGAAGAACTCCTGCGGCGCGAGCGGGCCACGCGCACCGCCGCCGGCTGAGCGGACCCACGCGGGGCCGGTGTTGTGGGAGACCGTACGGAGCTCGCCGCGGCCGCCGCGCCGCCGCCCGCTCCGGGAAGGAGAAACCGTGACCGCGCGCACCCCCGAGAACACCGTCATCCAGTACCGTGCCGCCGAGCAGCTGCTGGCCGCCCGTGACCCGCAGGGCGCCGTCAAGCTGCTGGACTCCGTCGTCACGGCTCACCCGGAGAACACCGCGGCCCGGCTGCTGCGCGCCCGTGCCTTCTTCCACGCCGCCCAGCTCCGCCCGGCCGAGCTGGAGTTCCAGGTCGTTCTGGAGCGCGAACCGGACAACGCCTTCGCGCACTTCGCGCTGGCCCGCACCCTGCAGCGCGCCGACCGCCCGGCCGAGGCCACCCGGCACTTCCGGCTCGCCGCGGCCCTCGACCCCCGGCCGGACTACCTCGCCGCCGCGGGCTTCGGCGGCTGACGCCGGCATTGCCGCTGCCGGCGGCGACCACCGCTCCCGCCCCGGTCTGCCCGCCTTTTCGGCGCAGCTGATCGCGTCGGCGGTGGATATCGCGGCCAGAGGACGGACCACCAGCGTGAGGACGTTCAGGGCGTGTGGCTTGCGGGGGCCGAGGTGTGCATCCGTACGCCGTCCGGGTTGGACGGCCGGGTGGGTTTCACCGGCTGTCCTCGCCGCCCGCCCCGTCCGCGTCGGTGCGGTCGTAGACCAGGAGGCCGTCCTCGCGCAGGCGTGCTCCCGGGGTGGGCGGGTGTGCGGTGAAGCGGCCGTCGTGGGAGAGGTGCAGCACCGGCACGCCGCGGGCCAGCACGGCGAAGTCGGCGATCAGCCGCCGGTGGCAGCGCCACCACACCGACTCACCGCACATCACCGCCGTGCGGGCGGCAGCCGCCCCGCGCAGCAGTTCGTCCATGGCGGCGAGGAAGTCCGGGTGGCGGGTGTGGCCCGCGTACCCCCGGAAGGACGCGTTCCGCCAGAAGGTGTCGGGGGAGCCGGGCGCGGCCCGGCGGAAGCCGCCGAGCCGGGGCTCCCAGCGGTAGCCGATGCCGGCCTCGCCCGGCAGCCACACCGCGAGGGCGTCCCGGGCGACGTCCGGGTTGCGCCGGCTGCCGGGGGCCGTCCGTACGTCCACCACCTCCGTCACCCCGGCGCCGTGCAGCAGCCCGGTCAGCCGGTCGCGGCCGGCCGTGCCGTGACCGAACGTCAGCAGCGGCGGCGGGGTGCTCACAGCCGGCCGGCCGGTCAGGCGGGCTTGGCGACGGTCAGCAGGACCGCGGAGTCCTCCAGGGCCTCCAGACTGTGCCGGGCCTGCGGGATGACGAGCAGATCGCCGTTGCGGCCGTCCCAGTGCTCGTCGCCGCTGTGCAGCCGCACCCGGCCGCGGAGCACCTGGAGGGTGGCCTCGCCCGGGTTCTCGTGCTCCGAGAGGGAGTTGCCGGCGGTCAGGGCGAGAAGGGTCTGCCGCAGGACGTGTTCGTGACCGCCGTAGAGGGTGTCGGCGCTGCGTCCGGCGGAGGAGTTGGCGGCGCGGGCCAGGTGTTCCCGGGCCTGTGCGTCGAGAGAAAGCTTCTGCATGGCCGCCAGTCTCGCACCGGTGACGGAGAACGGGGCAGAGCGGCCGCCCGGTGTCGGCTACGGTCGGGGGATGTCCGTATCCGCCGGGAAGTTCGACGCGGCGATGGAGGCGTGGCAGCGGTGGCAGGACAGCCCCGGGGGCCGGCTGCGCTACACCCTCGCCGAGGCCAATCTCGCCCGTCACACCGGGAGTCCGCCCCGTGCCGGAGGCCGGCCTCTGCGCGTGCTCGACCTGGCCGGGGCCGACGGCGGTGACGCGATCCGGCTGGCGCTGCGCGGACACCACGTGACGATCGCCGACTTCACTCCCGCGATGCTCGCCCGCGCCCGGGAACGCGCCGCCGCGGCCGGCGTCGCGGCGCTGGTGGACACGGTCGAGGCGGACGTCCTGCGGCTCCCTGGGGAGCAGACGCGTCCGGTGCACGACCTGGTCGTCTGCCACAACCTGCTGCAGTACCGGGAGGACGTCGAAGCCGTGCTGCGCGCGGCCCTCGCCCCGCTGCGGCCGGGCGGGCTGCTCTCCGTGATGGCGTTCAACCGGCACTCCGGGCCCTTCGGCCTGGCCGTCCGGGAGCTGGACCCGGCCGCCGCACTCGCCGCGCTGGACGTACGCCGGGACCGCACCCGGACGTTCGACACCGAGTTGGTCCTGCACACCGCCGAGGAGGTGATCCCCGTCCTGGAGTCGCTCGGCTGTACGGACGTCCACCACTACGGCATCCGCAGCTTCTGCGACGTCATCGCGGACGACGAACGCAAGCGCGATCCGGCGTTCTACGCGGAACTGGAGAAGCTGGAGCTGGCGGTGACCGGCCGGCCGCCGTATCCCCATCTGGCGCGGATCTTCCAGCTCGTCACCCGGAAGCCTCCGGCCTGAGGAGCCCGTTGCCGCCGGGCGGGGCGCACGCACCTGGCAGGATGGCCGTTCGAGCGACGGAAACACCAGGTGGGGGTGGCGGACATGGAAGACCGGTCCTGGAGCGGGGCGGTGGCGGTACGGGCCCGGATCCGGGGGTGCCTGCTGGGCGGTGCCGTCGGGGACGCGCTGGGCAATCCGGTGGAGTTCCTGTCCACGGACCGCATCCGCGCCGCGCACGGGCCGGACGGCCTGCGCGGCCTGGTGGCGGCCGGCCGCGG
Organism: Streptomyces sp. MNU89; assembly: GCF_020982505.1. NCBI lineage: Bacteria > Bacillati > Actinomycetota > Actinomycetes > Kitasatosporales > Streptomycetaceae > Streptomyces > Streptomyces sp. MNU89. The sequence continues at coordinate 5,905,721 of NZ_JAJKLL010000001.1, forward strand.
CGCGCCGGCCGGCACGGTCACCGACGACACCCAGATGACGCTCTTCACGGCCGAGGGCCTGATGCGGGCCCGCGAGCGGGCGGCCGCGGGGGGCCTCGCGGGCGCCGGTACCGAACTGGTGCGCGATGCCTATCTGCGCTGGCTGGACACCCAGCGCCACGACGGGCCGCCGGCCGCGGACGAGCTCACGCACCGCACCGGGACGCTCCGCGAGGAGCGGTGGCTGTACGCGCGGCGCGCACCCGGCAACGCCTGCCTCTCGGGCCTCGAACACGCGTATGCGCCCGACCCGGCCGGTGAGCTGCGCGGCGAGCACGGCCCCGTCAACCCCGAGTCCAAGGGCTGCGGCACGGTGATGCGCTCCGCCCCTTTCGGCCTCACCGGCGCCGGGCCGCGCGCCTCCTTCGAACTGGCGGCCCGCTGCGCGCAGATCACCCACGGCCATCCGACCGGCTACTACGCGGCCGGCGCCCTGGCGGCGATCGTCCACCATCTGCTGTACGGCGAGAGCCCGGAGGCCGCCGTGCTGCTGACGCTCCGCCTCCTCGCCCGGTATCCGGGCCACGAGGAGACGACGGCCGCCCTCGGCGCCGCGCTCGATCTCGCGGCGGACCGCGGTGCCGCTCCGGGCCCGGAGCGGGTGGAGACACTCGGCGGCGGCTGGATCGCGGAGGAGGCGCTGGCCATCGCCGTGTACTGCGTGCTGGTCCACACCCCGGAGCGGCGCGGGACCGGCGGGCCGGCGGCCGTCTCCGGGGAGGCGGTCCGCGAGGCCCTGCTGCTCTCCGTCAACCACTCGGGTGACAGCGACTCCACCGGCGCCGTCTGCGGCAACCTCCTCGGCGCCCACCACGGGGACCTGCGACTGCCGCAGGACTGGCTGGCACGGGTCGAGGGGCGCGCCGCCATCACGCTGCTCGCGGACGACTTCGCGGCGGGGTTCCACGCGGGGACGGGACGTGAGGGGCGGAAGGGACGGAAGGGGCCGGAGGGCTTGAGGGCCCGGGGCGGCGGTGCGGTCCCCGGCCGCCCGCGTGGCGGCCGGGGTGCGGGGTGTCCCCCCGAACTCCCTTGACCTCAAGCTTGGTTGATGTCTGAGGGTGGTGGTCGCCGGCACGCGAACGGCGTGTCCCGTACCACGGCCCCGCGACCACCACGGAGGAACACCCATGACCGCCGCGCACCCCGCTCCGTCCCCACCGGCCCGACATCACCCGCCCAGACGCCGGCGCCCGCTTCTTCAGCACCTGGCGGGTCGGCACCCCGCAGCGGCAGCGGGCCGTCGTGGCGGCCGTCGCCGCCACCTGGGCGGAGCGCCCCTGGCCCACCCGCGACCTGCTCGCCTACCACGTCTACACGGGCACCGACGGCGACACCCTGCTGCACCACTCGCAGTGGACCGACAAGGCCGCCTACCACGCCTTCGTCCGCACCCACCGGCAGGAGCGGAACGACGAGATCGACGCCGCCGTCCCCGGAATCGAACGGGTCGGCATCGCGGCGTACGAGCTGTACCGCAGCCGTTCGCTGCGCGATCCGGGCGCCGTGCCCGGCTGTGTCGTTATCGTGGACGTGGAGTTCGACGGCCCGGACCGCGCCCGGCAACGCGCCTGGGTCGACGCGGTGTTCCAGGCCCTGGACGGGGAACCGCAGTCCCGTCCGGGCGGCATCTCCGCGAACTTCCTCCTGAGCACGGACGGCACGCGGGTGCTCAACTACGCGGAGTGGACGAGCGAAGAGGCGCACGCCGACGCCCTCGCCGCGCCGGGTGACGGCGTGGGCTCCGTCACCGAGGGGTGGCGGCGGGTGCAGAGTTTTCCGGGGCTGCTGCGCAGTGACGTCAAGCGCTACCGCTGGGCGTGGAGCGGCCTCCGGCCGTGAGGCGGGTGCTCCGGGCCGGCCGCGGAAGCCGTCGGAGCGGAAGGAGCTGCCGGGGCGGGCGACGCCGCAGTCGCAGCCGCCGGAACCTTCGGGACCGCCGCACTTCCGCCCGGGGCCGCCTCCCTGCCGCGGAGCCGGCGCAGCATCCGGGCGTCCTGGAAGCCGGCGGCCCGGGCGGCGGCCTCCACGGTCGCGCCCCGGCCGATCAGGTGCTCGGCGCGTTCGACGCGCAGCCGTTGCTGGTAGCGGAGCGGCGTCAGTCCGGTCGCCGCTCCGAAGCGGCGGGTGAGGGTGCGTTCGCTGACGCCCGCGGCCGCGGCCAGCTCCGCCAGGGGCAGCGGCTCGGTGAACCGGGCGTCGATCACGTCCTGGGCCCGGTGGACCACGTCGCTGAGGTGGGCCCGGTACCGGAGCATGGCGCTGCTCTGCCGCTCGTCGCCGTTGCGGCGGGTGTGGACGACCATCGAGCGCGCCACCCGGGCGGCGGCGGCCGGCCCGTGCCGCACGGCCACCAGGTGGAGCGCCAAGTCGATGCCGCTGGCGATCCCGGCGGAGGTCACCACCCGCTCGTCGACGACGTAGAGCACGTCGCGCTCGACGGTGGCGCGCGGATGGCGCCGGGCCAGCTCGTCCTGGAGTTCGTGGTGCGTGGTGCAGCGGCGTCCGTCGAGCAGGCCCGCGCGCCCCAGCGCGTACGCCCCGGAGCACACGCTGGCCACGGTGCCGCCCGCCGCGTGGTGCGCGGCGAGGCGGCCGAGGACCGGGGCGCTGAGGAATCCGGCGCCGCGGGCGGCCAGGGACGTACGCCACCCCGGCACGAGGACGAGATCGTCCGCGCTCAGCTCCGGCCACGCGGTGGCGGCGTGCAGCGGCAGCCCCTGGGCCGTGGGGACGTCCTCCCGCTCGGCCACGTAGGCGAGCCGGTAGCCGTGGCCGAGGTCGGCGGCTGTGGAGAACACCTGTGCGGGACCGGCGAGGTCCAGCAGATGCAGCCCCGGCACGAGCAGGAAGACGACACGGGTCACGATCCGGTCAGCTCCCGCTCATTGCCCCGGCCGCTGCGGCGGCCGGTTCCGCGCCGGTCCCCGCCGTCAGTTCGGCCACGGTGCGCAGGGTCGCGAAGCGGCCGGCCAGCGCGTACTCGGTGCGGGTCATGATCTCGGCCGTCGTCAGGGTGCGGGGATCGGCCAGGATCTCCGCGAGGGGGCGGCCGGGCGGCGCGTCACGGTGCTCGACCGGGGTGGTCGCGGTCGCGTCGATCGCGAAGGTCACCTCGTAGCCGAGGTCGGCGGCGAGCCGTGCCGTCGTCTCGCAGCACTGTTCGGTCCGGATGCCGCAGACCGTGAGGGCGCGGACACCGCGCGTGGTGAGGAGCCGCTGCAGCGGGGTGGTGGTGAAGGCGTTGTGCGCGGTCTTGGTCAGCACGGGCTCCCCGGCCCCGGGTTCCAGACCCGGCATGAGCCGTACGTGGCCGAGTTCCGGATCGAACACCGTGCCGGTGCCGGGCTCGCTGTGCAGGACCCAGACGACGTACTCGCCGCGCTCGCGGGCCGCGGCGACCAGCCGGGCGACCCGGCCGGCGACCTCGGGGTCGGACGCGGCCCGCCAGTCCGGCCGCTGCCGGAAGGATTCCTGGACGTCGATGACGAGCAGCGCGCTCGGTGCGGCGGAAGCGGACGCGAGGGCGGCGGCGGACGTGGTGTGCGAGGTGTTCCCGGTGGTGTGGTCCATACCCCGACCCTGCTCCTCCGACGGCGCCCGCGACAGACACCATCATGCCCGCCGGCGGACCGATCCGGTCAGCCGGCCGGGTCGCGGTCGTCATCCCGGCACACGTCCGTCCGGCTCGGCCCGTCCGGGCACGGCGGAAGGGGCGGGGAGGATGGGCCGTATGCGGATGGAAGCGATCACCTGGGAACGGCTGACGGACGCACTCGCGGAGCGCGTCGCTGCGGCGGAGACCGGCCGGGACGGCAGCCCGTGGCAGCGGATCGCGATCGACGGCGCCCCCGCGGCGTCCCCCGGGGAGCCGGCGGCGCGGCTCGCCGGAGCCCTGCGCCTCCGCGGCCGCCCGGTGTGCGGTGTCTCCACCGAGGGTTTCCTGCGGCCGGCCTCGCTGCGGTACGAGTCCGGGCGCGAGGACCCCGACGCGTACTACGAGGGCCGGCTCGACACCGGCGCCCTCCGGCGGGAGGTCTTCGGGCCGCTGGACCCCGGCGGCAGCGGGCGGGTGCTGCCCGATCTGTGGGATCCGGAGACCGACCGGGCCACCCGCAGCCCGTACACCGAACTCCCGCCCGGCGGGGTGCTGGTGCTGCACGGCCCGCTGCTGCTGGGGCACTGGTTCCCGTTCGACCTGACCGTCCATCTGCGGTTGTCGCCCGGCGCGCTGGAGCGGCGCACCCCCGTCGGGGAGCGGTGGACGCTGCCCGCCTTCGTGCGGTACGCGGACGAGGTGCGTCCGGAGGAGGCCGCGGATGTGGTCGTACGGGTGGACGATCCGCGCCGGCCGGCCTGGAACGGCGCCGAGGGGCGGGCGGCGTGGCCCGGAGACGAGCCATAACCATCGGTAACCCGCTTTGCTGTAAGCAGTCTTGACAGCGCGTCAGCAAGCCCTGATCGTGGCGGCCATGGTGGTCAGCGGTGTGCGGACACGGCGTGGTGGCGGAGGACGGCGGCGGGCCGGGGCGGTCGGAATCGTCCTCGGCGCCCTGATGACGGCCGGGCTGTACGGCCCGGACACGGCCGCGAGAGCCGCCGGGACGGAGAGCGCCGCCGCCGGGACCGCGGCCGGTGACGGCGGACTCTGGTTCGACGGCCGCGCCGCCGCCGAGGTCACGCCGGACGGCACCCGGTTCACCGACGGGCACGGCCGGGAGGTCGTCCTGCGCGGCTTCAACGTCTCCGGCGAGACCAAGCTGCACGAAAACCGCGGCCTGCCCTTCGCGAACACCGCCGACGCCCGCGCCTCCGCCGAGGCGCTGCGGGATCTCACCGGCGGCAACACCGTGCGCTTCCTGCTCTCCTGGGCGTACGCCGAACCCGAGCCGGGCCGGGTCGACGAGGCGTACCTGGCCGCCGTCACCGCACAGATGGGCGCCTTCCTCGACGCGGGCCTGCGCGTCTACCCCGACTTCCACCAGGACCTCTACTCCCGGTACCTCTTCCACGAGGACAGCTGGTACACCGGCGACGGAGCGCCCCGGTGGGCCGTCGAAGCCGGCGGCTACCCACGGGAGTTCTGCGGCATCTGCGTCCACTGGGGGCAGAACATCACCCAGAACCGGGCCGTCATGGACGCGAGCCGCGACTTCTGGCACAACCGGGTCCTGGAGACGGAGGCCGGGCCCCTCGGCGTGCAGGACGCGTTCCTGGCCACCGCCGGGAAGACCATGGCGCACCTCAAGGAGCACCTCACCGAGGACCAGTTCGCGGGGATCGCCGGCTTCGACCCGTACAACGAGCCCTACGCCGGCACCTATGAGGACGGCGAGAACAGCCGGTCCTGGGAGCGGGACACCCTGGCGCCGTTCTACGAGCGCTTCCGCGCCCGCATGGACGCCGCGGGCTGGCAGGACAAGCCGGCCTTCCTCGAACCGAACATGTTCTGGAACTCCAACATCGGCTTCCAGCACGAGGAGGGCGGCTTCCTGGACGCCGGGCGGCTCGGCCCCCGCTCCGTCTTCAACACGCACTTCTACGACCAGCGGGCCATCTCCGGCATCCTCATGCCGGGCAAGGCGCGGGACGGCCAGAACCTCGGCGACTTCGAAAAGGTGCGCGAACGCTCGGCGGCGACCGGCGTACCCGCGGTCGTCAGTGAGTTCGGGCACCCGCTCAACGGGCTCACGGCGGACAAGGCGCCCACCGTCCTCAAGGCGATGTACCAGGCGCTCGACTCCCGCCTCCCCGGCCGGGACTGGTGGCGGCGGGCCGCCGAGTCCGGTCCCGTGCTCTCCGCCCAGCAGTGGCAGTGGGACATCTACAGCGGCCGCCATCGCGAACCGATGAACGGCAACCCCGACAAGGTGCTCACCGAGGGCGACGCCTGGAACGACGAGGACCTCTCCGCCGTCGAACGGGACGCGTCCGGCGAGCTGGTACTCCGCCAGGACGAACGCCTGCTCGACCGGCTCTACCCGACCGCCGTCTCGGGCCGCACCCTTGCCTTCGTCTACGAGGACCGCTCCCGCGACGGGGACCGCACCCTGACCTGGAACCGGATCCCGGACGACCTGCCGCACGTCGCCGAACTGACCGGCTCCGGCCGCTACGGGATGCTGGTGTGGCGCTCGGACGCTCCGGACGGCGGTGCGGAGGAGGCCCCCACCGAGCTGCACCTGCCCCGGGGCTTCGACCCGGAGCGCACCGTCGTCGTCTCCGACCTCGGAACGGCCGCCGGGCCGCCCCCGTACGCCGCCGACGGCCGCACGGCCCGCCACCCGGTCGCCACCGCCCCCGAGGCGGGCGGTACGGACGCCCGGCGGCTGCTGCTCTCACCGCCGGCGGCCGGGGAGGAGGACGGCGAGCCGGGCGGACGGCTGCACTTCGCGCTGATCGCCGAGGGCACCGCCCCGGCGCCGCCGGAGCTGCGGGAGGAGGCCCGGCGGGAGCTCGCGGGCTGGGCTGCCCGCGCCGGTTTCGGCGGGTGACCGGGACGGCGGGTTGTGCCGCCCCGTCGGACTGACGGCGGGGTCCGGGTCCGCGGCGGCGTTCACCTCGCCGGGTGCGAGTGGGGCCCGGCAGCGCCGCTGAGTCCCGGGGCCGCTGAGTCCCGGGCTGCGGGGGCCCGGGGCCGGGTGACTGGTGGGCCCTTTCCGGCCCGGGGCCGGAGCGCCCGCGGCGGCTCCGCCGGAGCGAGCCCTCCGCCGGAGCCGCGAGGCCTCTTACGCGGCCGAGCCCGGCGGGACCATCCGGGCCGTCGTGCTCGCCCCGTCCAGCGCCTCGCGGATCATGTCGGCATGGCCCGCGTGCTGCGCCGTCTCGCGGACGACGTGGAGCAGGATGCGACGGGCCGACCAGTGCACCGTCTCCGGCGGTCCCCACGGGCTGTGCGGCAGCGGCACGGTGACGTCCAGTCCGGGCAGGTCGGCCACGGTCTCCTCGGTGACCCGTGCCGCGGCCTCGTAGTCGGCCACCAGAGCGGCGAGGGTGTCCTCCTCCCGCATCCGGTACTGGTCCATGTCGAACATGCCCTCCGGAGCCCTGCCCTCGCCGTCGGCCAGAATCCGGATCCAGGCGCGTTCCCCCTGGGTGACGTGGCGGAGCAGCCCGCCGAGGGTCAGTTCGCTGACGGTGGTCCGCCGGGCGGCCTGCTCGTCGTCCAGACCGCGGACGGTGATCAGCAGATTGGCCCGCTGCTCGGCCATGCTGCGCAGGAACTCCCCGCGCTCACCGGGCAGGTCGCGCGGTGGGACGGCGCCGGGAGCGGGAGCCGCGGAGGGGGTGCCGGATGTCCCGGAGGACGCGGGGGCATGAGCGTTCACGGGGTGAGTCCCTTCGTACGGTCGGGGGCGGGCGGGGGCAGGGCCGGAGCCCGGGTCCGGTTTCCCGTGGGCCGGGGCCCGTGTGCCGCCGGTGCCCCGACCGTAGAAGGACTTGCGGTCGGATCCCGTCCGCAAGGTGCCGCGTCCCCGGCCGGGGACTGGCGCCGTCCCCGGCCGCGTTCCCCCGGCATCTCAGGCTCAGGCCGCGTCCACGTCCTGCTTCGTCAGTGCCTGCCAATGGCTCTGCCCGCGGCCGCGGCGGCGGCGGTACCGGCGGACGCGGCGCTTGGCCTGGTCCAGCCTCGGGTGGCGGGCGCGCTGTTCGCGCGAGTAGCGGTCGAGTTCCTCGGCGAGCCGGGTCGAGCGCTTCTCGACGTCCAGCTCGTCCAGGAACCGGTCGACCTCGGCCAGCAGCGCCCCGTGCAGCTGCCACTGCCGCGGGTGCTCCTGCACCTTCTCCAGCAGCAGGCGGGCCACGTGTTCCCGGCTCATCCGGGCCGCGGAGAGCTCGGTGAGCAGGAAGGTCTCCGCGTCCTCCGCGTTGGCGCTCACCTGATCGGTGATCAGCACGGAGAAGCTCTGCACCGCGCCGGCCATGTTGATGAACAGTTCGCGCAGCGCGGCGGAGACATCCGGGGGGAACAATGCCTCCTCCGTCCGCGCCCGGGCCAGATCCGCCAGGCTCCGGGTGGTCACCCGCAGTATCACCGCGCAGATCTCCAGGGTGTCCAGACCGGTCCGCAGCACGATCCGGGAGAGCAGGCCCTCCTTCACCCGGGGATTGAACCGCAAGCTCTCCTCGGCCCGGGTGAGGGCCTCGTCCACCTCCGAGATGTCGTGGTCGAGCCGGCGTGCCTCCTCGACCCGTGCGGCGGCCTCCTCCACCGGGGTGTGGCCGCCGAGTTCCTCGCCGAGCTCCAGCAGCAGCGCCGACATCCGCTTGGCCAGGTCCTCGATGGACTCGCCCGCGTCCTCCACCCAGACCGGCGGTACGAAGACGATGTTGAAGAGGAGCCCCACCCCGGCGCCGACCAGGGTCTCCAGGACCCGCGTCAGCGCCAGATCGGTGGCATGGGTGACGCCGAGGACGAGCATGGCGGAGATGGCCACCTCGGGGACGAACTCCCCGACCCGGACCAGATGCCCGGTGACCAGCGCGGAGATGATCAGCAGGCCGAGACTCCACCAGGTGAGCCCCACCAGGGCACTGAACCCGACGGCGATGAGGACCCCGGCCACCACGGCGTTCACCCGTCGGACACCGCTGGTGAGGGTCGCGTAGAGGGTGACCTGGACGACGAGCAGCGCGGTCAGCGGGGCGAGCAGCGGGGGCGGCTTCGAGCCGAGCAGCCATACGGCGGCCGCGTAGGCGATGGTCGCGCCTGTCGCGGAGCGGACCGTCTGGACGACGACCGGCTCCCTGCGGCGCTTGGCGAGCTCCGCCACGGGCTCCGGGACGACATCGTGCATTGTGTCCGCATTCCCGATCCGCCAGGCCGGATACACCCGCCGGCCGCCTGCCACCCGGGTGGGCGACCGTCCGCGGAGGGTCACCCCGGTCCGGTGGGGCGGGTCGCCTCAGGCGGTTCCGGCGCGGCCGGGGCGGCGCCGGCCGAGAACGGCGAGGATCACCACCGGGAACAGCAGCAGGGCGCCCAGGGCGTTCAGCCAGCCGTAGCCGGCCTGAGCGACGACCAGGCCGGCCAGCGCGCCGCCGAGGCCCGCCGCCGCGTTCATCGTCAGGTCCGACAGGCCCTGCACGGCGGCGCGCGCGGCCTGCGGCACGGAGTCGGTCAGCAGCGCCGAGCCGGCCACGAGCCCCGCCGACCAGCCGAGGCCGAGCAGGAACAGCCCCGCCGCCGTGCGGCCGTGCCCGCCTCCGGCCGTGCCCGCGAGGAGAGCCGCCGCGCCCAGCAGGGCCACGGCGAGACCGATGACCGGCAGCCGGCCGACGCGGTCGCAGAGCCAGCCCATCAGCGGCGAGAAGGCGTACATGCCGGCGATGTGACCGCTGATCACCAGGCCGATCAACTCGATACCGGCACCGTGGTGCGCCAGGTCGACGGGGGTCATCACCATGATCGCGACCATGACCGTGTGCGAGGTGCTGACCGTGACCAGCGCCAGCCGGGCCGGCGCCGAGGCGGCCACGGCGGCCAGCCCGGCGCGCAGCGAGCGCCCCCGCTCCGGGTGCTCCTCCCGTGGCGCGAGCGCCCGGGCGGTGAGCAGCGGGTCCGGGCGCAGCAGCACGGCCACCAGCACGGCGCAGACGACGAAGACGGCCGCCGCCCACAGGAACGGGCCGGCGGCCTCGGGTATCCCGAGCCCCGCCACGCTGCGGCCCGCCGGCGCGGCGATGTTGGGGCCGAGGACGGCGCCGACGGTGGTGGCCCAGACGACCGTGGAGATCGCCCGGGCCCGCTGCTCGGCGGGCGCGAGGTCGGCGGCCGCGAACCGGGCCTGGAGGTTGGCCGAGGAGCCCGCGCCGAAGGCGGCCATGCCCACCAGGAGCAGCGGGAAGGAGCGGAGGGCGGCGGCGAGGACGACGAGGCCGCCGCCCGTGGCGCCGATGGCGTAGGCCAGGGTCAGCCCCGGGCGCCGGCCGCGGGCGCTCATCAGCGCGGCCAGCGGCATGGAGAGCAGGGCGGTGCCGGCCACCGCGGCGGTCTGCGCCAGCCCGGACAGCGCCTCGGAGCCGCCGATCTCCTCGGCCAGCACGGAGGCCAGGGCGATGCCGATGGCGACACCGAGTCCGCCGAGGATCTGGCTCGCGATGAGGACCGTGGTGGTGCGGCGGCGCAGCGCGGCCAGGTCGAGCGGTGCTTCCCGGTGCACGGCCGGGTCCCGGGTGGAGGTCACGGGCCGAGTCTGCCAGCAGGCACCGACAGGGGTGAACGGGTGTTCACCCACGGCGGAGGGCCGCCGCCCGCGCCGTATCAGAACAGCGGCTGCGGAAGGACTCCCTCCAGTTCCAGCAGCGCCCGCTTGGCCGGCAGTCCGCCGCCGAAGCCGCCGATGCCGCCGTTCTGTTCGACCACGCGATGGCAGGGCACGACCACCGGCAGGGGGTTGGATCCCATGGCCGCGCCGACGGCACGGGCGGCGCCCGGCTCGCCCACCCGGTCGGCGAGGTCCTGGTAGGAGACGACGGTGCCGTACGGCACGCCGGCGGCCAGCTCGCGGAGCACGCGCAGGTTGAATCCGGAGGAGAGCGACCAGTCCAGTTCGAGCTCGAAGGCCGTCCGGCTGCCGGCGAAGTAGGCCCGGAGCTGCCGGACGGCGTCCGCGAGCGGGGGCGGCCCGGTCTCCCCGTCCTCCTCGGCCGGCTCACCGCCGAAGCGTGCCGCCAGCCGGTCCACGGCGCGCCGGAGGACGGCCCCGTCGGCGTGGAAGACGACGTGGGCCAGCCCTCGGCCCGTGGCGGCGAGCAGCAGCGGGCCGATGGGGGTGCCGGTCACGGTCCAGGTCACTGCGGTCATCCCGGCAGGGTAGGGCCGGGCACCGACAGCCGCCGGGCGGGCACCCCTCTTCCCGGCGGAGCCCGGCCGGGGAGACGGCCGGGCTCCGGGCGCCCGACGGGGATCCGGTCCACGGGATCCGGTCCACGGGATCCGGTCCACGGGATCCGGTCCACGGGATCCGGTCCACGGGATCCGGTCCACGGGATCCGGTCCACGGGATCCGGTCCACGGGATCCGGTCCGGCGGGAATCCGGCCGGGCGGGCGGTCAGCCGGCGGAGGGCAGCAGCGCCTCCGGCGCGGTGCTCTCCTCGCCGACCGCGTCCCGGACCACGTCCGGATAGTTGGTGATGATGCCGTCCACGCCGAGGCCGGCGAGCCGGGTGGCGGTCGGGCCGTCGTTGACCGTCCAGGTCAGCACTTGCATCCGCTTGCCGTGCGGGCCCTTGAGCCGGTGGACCGCGTCCACGTAGTCGGCCGTCACGGTGCGGAAGCTGGGGTTGATCTGGTCGGTGAACTCGGCGTAGGAGGGCAGGTCGGCCACCGCCGGTGTGCCGAGGAAGCCGGTCCGTACGTCGGGGCGCCGCTCGTGCACGGTCCGGATGCTGTCGGCGGCGAAGCTCTGGACGATCAGCTTGTGCCGGACGTGGTACGGGCTCAGCCAGCCGGTGCGGCGCAGCTCGCCGAGGATCTGCCGCTCGATGCCCGGGTACAGCTCCGGTGCCTTGATCTCCAGCAGCAGTTTCTGCCGGTTCCAGGAGAGCCGGTGCAGGAACTGCCGGAGGGTGGGGACCCGCTCACCCGCGTACTCCTCGGAGAACCAGCTGCCCGCGTCGAGCTGCCGGATCTCCTGGAGCGTGAAGTCCGAGACCTTCCAGGGCGACCGGTCGGGGAAGACCTCCTCGACGTCCGTCGTGCGGGCGAGGGTGGTGTCGTGGATGACGACCAGCGCGCCGTCCTTGGTGCGCTGGACGTCGTTCTCCACCCACACGGTGCCGAGCTCGTCCGCCTTGTCCGCGGCGGCGAGGGTGTTCTCGGGGGCGTAGCCGGAGGCGCCGCGGTGGGCGAAGACCTCCGGGCCGCCCGAAGGGCCGGCGGCCAGGGCCGCCGGTGCGGAGAGGAAGAGTGCGGAGAACCCCAGCACCGCGCCGGTGACGGCTGCGACAGGGCGTGTGAGCACGTGGACTCCTCGCGTCGTCTGTTCACGGACCCGCTGAGGTTCCCAGCCGTCCGCCAACGGGAAACAGGCGCAGGATGGCCAGAAAGTGAACGAGCGACTCCGCTGGGTAGTGTTTCGCACCATGTGACGATATGTAGCGGAACAGCGGACCGCCGGGGTTCGCGGGACGCGTCACTCCGGGCGCGTCCCGTCACAGGCACCCCGTCAGCCTGTGGTTTCGCCGCGGTGCGCGGCTCCGGCAGCCCGCCGGGCCGACTTGATCCGATCGGGGGACGGGGCCGGGACCGGAGCCGCTCCCGGGCGCACGGTCTTCCGGCGCCGGTTGTCGGTGCCGGGTCGTACGGTGGTGGCATGCGGCCCGTATCCCACATCGAACGCACGGTGGCGCCCTTCGAGGTCGTCAGCCCCTACCAGCCCAGCGGCGACCAGCCCGCGGCCATCGCGGACCTGGAGCGGCGCATCCGCGCCGGCGAGAAGGACGTCGTGCTGCTCGGTGCGACCGGCACCGGCAAGTCGGCCACCACCGCATGGATGATCGAACGGCTCCAGCGGCCGACGCTGGTGATGGCGCCCAACAAGACCCTGGCCGCCCAGCTCGCCAACGAGTTCCGCGAACTCCTGCCGAACAACGCCGTCGAGTACTTCGTCTCGTACTACGACTACTACCAGCCCGAGGCGTACGTACCGCAGTCGGACACCTACATCGAGAAGGACTCCTCGGTCAACGAGGAGGTCGAGCGCCTGCGCCACTCCGCCACGAACTCGCTGCTCACCCGGCGCGACGTGGTCGTGGTCGCCTCCGTCTCCTGCATCTACGGCCTGGGCACCCCGCAGGAGTACGTCGACCGCATGGTGCCGCTGAAGGTCGGCGAGGAGTACGACCGGGACGGACTGCTGCGCCGGTTCGTCGACATCCAGTACACGCGCAACGACATGGCCTTCACCCGCGGCACCTTCCGGGTGCGCGGCGACACCATCGAGATCTTCCCGGTCTACGAGGAGCTGGCCGTCCGGATCGAGATGTTCGGCGACGAGATCGAGGCGCTCTCCACACTGCACCCGCTCACCGGCGAGGTCATCAGTGAGGACGAACACCTGTACGTCTTCCCCGCCAGCCACTACGTCGCCGGACCGGAGCGCATGGAGCGCGCGATCGGGGCCATCGAGCGGGAGCTGACCGAGACCCTCGCGGTGATGGAGAAGCAGGGCAAGCTGCTGGAGGCCCAGCGGCTGCGGATGCGCACCACCTACGACATCGAGATGATGCGCCAGATCGGCTCCTGCTCCGGCATCGAGAACTACTCCCTGCACGTCGACGGCCGTGAGCCCGGCTCCCCTCCGCACACCCTCCTCGACTACTTCCCGGAGGACTTCCTTCTCGTCGTCGACGAGTCGCATGTCACCGTCCCCCAGATCGGCGCGATGTACGAGGGGGACGCCTCCCGCAAGCGGACCCTCGTCGAACACGGCTTCCGGCTGCCGTCCGCCATGGACAACCGCCCGCTGAAATGGGAGGAGTTCACCGAGCGCATCGGCCAGACGGTCTACCTCTCCGCCACCCCCGGCGCGTACGAGCTGTCCCGGGGCGACGGCGTCGTCGAGCAGATCATCCGGCCGACCGGGCTCGTCGACCCGGAGGTCGTCGTCAAGCCCACCGAGGGCCAGATCGACGACCTGGTGCACGAGATCCGCCTCCGCACCGAGAAGGACGAGCGCGTCCTCGTCACCACCCTCACCAAGAAGATGGCCGAGGACCTCACCGACTACTTCCTGGAGCTCGGCATCCAGGTCCGCTATCTCCACTCGGACGTGGACACCCTCCGCCGCGTCGAGCTGCTGCGCGAACTGCGCGCCGGCGAGTACGACGTCCTCGTCGGCATCAACCTCCTCCGCGAGGGCCTGGACCTGCCCGAGGTCTCGCTGGTCGCCATCCTCGACGCCGACAAGGAGGGCTTCCTCCGCTCCGGCACCTCGCTCATCCAGACGATCGGCCGGGCCGCGCGGAACGTCTCCGGCCAGGTCCACATGTACGCCGACAAGATCACGCCGGCGATGGAGCGGGCCATCGACGAGACCAACCGGCGCCGGGAGAAGCAGATCGCGTACAACACGGAGCGCGGCCTCGACCCGCAGCCCCTGCGGAAGAAGATCAACGACATCGTGGCCACCATCGCCCGCGAGGACATCGACACCCAGGAGCTGCTCGGCACCGGCTACCGCAGCCCCAAGGACGCCAAGGAGGCCAAGGCCCCCGTGCCCGCCCTCGGCGGCAAGGCGGCGGCCAAGTCCGGGCACCGGAAGCCCCTCGCGCCCACCGACCGGCCGGCGGCCGAACTGGCCGAGCTCATCGAGGAGATGACGGACCGGATGCGCGCTGCCGCGGCGGACCTCCAGTTCGAGGTCGCGGCACGGCTCCGTGACGAGGTGGGCGAACTCAAGAAGGAGCTGCGGCAGATGCGGGAGGCCGGCCTCGCCTGAGGCCGGAGCCCCGCCGGACACGGGCTCTCCCCGGGAGGCCTCCGGGCCTTCCGGGGCCCCGGCGTACCCCCCTGTCACTCCCGGCATCCCGGGCGGCGCCGCTGTGTTGCAAGAACGACACAAACCGCGGCCGTGCGGCCGCGCTGTCAGCGGTACTGCGTAGGGTTTCTCTCCAGCCGCGCACTCAGGCGGTTTTTCGGGTTTCGAGAGGGGACAGCGCGTGAGCGTCAACTTGTCCAAGGGACAGGGCATCAGCCTGCAGAAGTCCGACGGGGGGACTCTGACCGCGGTGCGGATGGGGCTGGGCTGGCAGGCTGCCCCGCGCCGTGGACTGTTCGGCAAGCGTACGAAGGAGATCGACCTCGACGCCTCCGCCGTGCTGTTCGCCGACAAGCAGCCGGTGGACGTGGTGTTCTTCCGCCACCTGGTCAGCGACGACGGCTCCGTCCGGCACACCGGTGACAACCTCGTCGGCGGCGCCGGCCAGGGCGGCGACGACGAGGCCATCCTGGTCGACCTCCAGCGCGTCCCGGTCCACATCGACCAGATCGTCTTCACGGTCAACTCCTTCACCGGCCAGACCTTCGCCGAGGTGGAGAACGCCTTCTGCCGCATCGTCGACGAGACCAACGGCCAGGAGATGGCCCGCTACACCCTCACCGGCGGCGGCCAGTACACGGCGCAGATCATGGCCAAGGTGCACCGCTCGGGCAGCGGCTGGACGATGACGGCCATCGGCACCCCCGCCAACGGCCGTACCTTCCAGGACCTGATGCCGACGATCACCCCGCACCTCTAGGCAGCATCCGCCGGCCCGCCCCGGGGTGGGCCCGCTCTCCCGCTCCGCGGCCCGCGGAGGCGGTGCCACCGCCACGGGCCGCGGAGCGGACGCGTCCCGCCGGACCGGCGCCGGGACGCGGAGCCGGGTCCGGCGGGAGGCACCACACGACGAGCGACTCACCGAGGGGAACGCACGATGACGGCCGAGCTGGTACGCGGGCAGAACCACCCGCTGACGCGGACCCGCCTGGAGATCCGGATATCCGCCGGTGACCCCGTCATCGCCGGAGCCACGCTGGGCGACGAGGACGGCCGCGTCGCCGGCCCGGAGCGCGTCGCCCACCCGGCCGCCCCCACCTCCCCGGTCTGGAGGTCCCCAGCAGGCCGCGGCGGACCACCGGCTGGCCGTGGACCTCGAAGCGCTGCCCGAGGGCGTGCACCGGGTCACCGTGTTGCTCGCGCTGCCCACCGGCCCCGGCGGCCCGTCCCGGTTCGGCACGGTCGCCGCGCCGTTCGTCGCCGTCACGGGGCTCGACGGCACCGCGCTCGTCAGCTTCACCATCACCGGCCTCGATGCCGAGTCGGCGGTCACCGCGCTGGAGCTCTACCGCCGCCGGGGAGTCTGGAAGGTCCGCGCCGTCGGCCAGGGCTACGCGGACGGCCTGGCCGCGATGCTGCGCGACCAGGGGCTGCCGCAGGCCGCCGAACTGGCCGCCACCGTCCAGGAGGCCGTGACCCGCGGCATGGCCCGGACCATAGCGCCGCCGCCCCGGACCCCCGGTGACGGCACCCGCGTCCGCACGGCCGCCGGCCTGCCACCGGGGAGCCCGGGCCCGCACCGCAGCCACCGCCCCAGCCCCCGGCCGCTCCGGTCCCGCCGGAGGCCCGGCCTCCGCAGCAGGCGCAGAGCGGCTCCCCGGTCGACTACCGCCACCCCGGACGGGCCCGCACCGCGCCGCCGCCCCGCCGCCGCAGGCCCGCCGCCGAGCCCGGCCGGCCACCGCAGCCCGTCGCGGGCGACGCCGCCGGCTGGACCATGGACGAACGCCTCTACAACCAGGTCTGGGGCATGTTCGAGGATCTGGCCCGCAGCGTCGCCGCGTACCGCAGCGCGGTGGACTTCGCCGACTCCCGCCAGGAGCAGGAGCTTCAGCGGGTGCTCTCCGACCCCCGCTCCCGCATCGGCGGCGCGGGGGACGAGGCCCGGGCGGCGGCCGGCGCCAAGCACACCGCCCTCGTGGACCGGGCCCGCGCCGTCCTCGACCGCGATCTCGCCCAGCTGATCGCCGAGTCGGAGGTGATCGAACCGGCCCTGCCGCCCGCCTTCGCGGGCTGGGCGAGCCCGGTCTGGCACGGCTACCGGGTGCCGATGGAGATCCCGATGGCCATGCGCCTGGGCGACCTCCACCTCCCGGAGCGGCCGGAGCTGCGCATCCCGATGCTGGTGCGGCTGCCGCTGGAGCGCGGTCTCTGGATCGACAGCGGGCGGTCCCGCTCCGGCCCGGACCACGACCTCGGCTCCGACGGGCTGCGCCGGGCGGCCGTGGACGCGGCGGTGGCCCACGCGGCACGGCTGCTCGCCGTCCACCCCGCGGGGGAGTTCACCGTCCACGTCCTCGACCCGGCCGGATCGGCCACCGCCTCCCTCGCCCCGCTGCTGGAGTCCGGTGTGCTCCGGGAGCCCCCGGCCGCCGGAGCCGCGGGGGTGACGGCCGTCCTGTCCCGGCTGACCCAGCGCGTGGACCTGGTGCAGATGGCCGTCCGTGGCGGCGCCTCCGACGCGCTGCCTCCGGACCTCGACACCGGGGAGCAGCTCCTCCTCGTCAACGACTTCCCGCACGGCTTCGACGACCGTGCCGTGACGCAGTTGCGCTACCTCGCCGACGAGGGGCCCTCGGTCGGCGTGCATCTCATGATGGTCGCGGATCGCCGGGACGCCCGGGAGTACGGGCCGGTGCTCGACCCGCTGTGGCGTTCGCTGCTGCGGATCACGCCGGTGCCGGACGACCACCTGGCCGACCCCTGGGTGGGCCACGCCTGGACGTACGAACCGGCGCTCGCCCCGGCGGGCAGCCGGGTGCTGGTCCAGGTGCTCCGTCAGGTCGCGGAGGCCCGGCGCGCCTACGGCCGCTGAGCTGCCCCCCACCGGCCTCCCAGGAGCCAACCAACCCCTCTGAACTGCTGTCTTTTGCCTTTATTTGCCTTCCCTGTACTCTTCCTTGGCATACCGGGGCGTCCGTTCCGTGCGCCCTGTCTGACGCCCGCGCGGAAGCACGGGCGTCCCCGGCGAACCCGCCCGACGCAGCCAGAGGAGTGCCGTGGACGTATCCCTGACCGCCTGGACACTGACCGTTGTGGGACTCTGCGTCCTGATCGCCGCCGACTTCTTCATCGGCGGCCGCAAGCCGCACGACGTCTCCGTCAGGGAGGCCGGTGTCTGGACGGCGGTCTGGATCGTGCTCGCCGTCCTCTTCGGCGCCGGGCTGTACCTCGCCGGCGGCGGAGCTCCGGCCGGGGAGTTCTTCGCGGGCTATATCACCGAGAAGTCGCTCAGCGTCGACAACCTCTTCGTCTTCGTCCTGATCATGGCGAAGTTCGCGGTGCCGACCCGGTACCAGCAGCGGGTGCTCATGATCGGCGTGCTCATCGCCCTCGTCATGCGGGCCGTCTTCATCGCCGCCGGCGCCGCGCTCATCGCCAACTTCTCCTGGATCTTCTACGTCTTCGGCGCGTTCCTGATCTACACCGCCTGGAAGCTGATCCACGACGCCCGCAAGGAGGAGCACGACGAGGAGTACGAGGAGAGCCGTCTGCTCAAGGCGATCGAGGCGCGCGTCCCCTCCACCGGCGCCTGGCGCGGCACCAGGATGTTCGTCCGCGAGAACGGCAAGCGGCTGATGACGCCGATGTTCGTCGTGGTCCTCGCGCTCGGCACCACGGACCTGCTCTTCGCGCTCGACTCGATCCCCGCGATCTTCGGTCTCACCGATGACCCGTACATCGTCTTCACCGCCAACGCATTCGCCCTGATGGGGCTGCGCCAGCTGTACTTCCTCATCGGCGGGCTGCTGAAGAAGCTGGTCCACCTCTCCTACGGGCTGTCGGTCATCCTCGGCTTCATCGGTGTGAAGCTCGTCCTGCACGCGCTGCACGAGTCCGGGGTCCACGTCCCCGAGATCAGCACCCCCGTCTCGCTGGGCGTGATCTGCGGTGTCCTCGTCGTCACCACGGTCACCAGCCTCTACGCCTCCTCGCGGGAGGCGCGGCGGGAGATACCCGAGGGGACGGCTCCGGTGAAGGGCACGGAGAAGGCGTCGGACGCGGAGACCCCGGCGAAGGACCGCGCGGACGGCTGACCGCAGGGCGCGGCCGCCGGCCGGCTCCCGGGCACCGGCCGGTCACCAGCCGCGGGCGCGCCACTCCGGCAGGTGCGGGCGCTCGGCGCCCAGCGTGGTGTCCCGCCCGTGGCCGGGGTAGACCCACGTCTCGTCCGGCAGCTCACCGAAGAGCTTCGACTCCACATCGGAGATGAGGCTCGCGAAGGCCTCCGGGTCCTGGTGGGTGTTGCCCACGCCGCCGGGGAAGAGGCAGTCGCCGGTGAAGACGTGCGGGTGCCCGTGCGGGTCGTCGTAGACCAGGGCGATGCTGCCGGGGGTGTGCCCGGTGAGATGGCGGGCGGTGAGGCCGATCCGGCCGAAGTGGATGGTGTCCCCGTCGTCCACCAGCACGTCCGTGGAGACCGGGATGCCCGCGGCGTCGTACCGGCCGGCGTGGGTCCGGGCCCCGGTCGCCGCCACGACCTCGGCCAGGGCCTGCCAGTGGTCGCCGTGCTGGTGGGTGGTGACCACCCCGGTGAGACCGCCGTCACCGATCAGCCGGAGGAGGGTGTGCGGCTCGTCCGCGGCGTCGATCAGCAACTGGGCGTCGGTGGCCCGGCAGCGGAGCAGATAGGCGTTGTTCTCCAGGGGCCCCACGGCCACTTTGGAGATCATCAGGTCTGTCAGTTCGTGCACATCGGCCGGTCCGCCGACCTTCACCGCTCCGCTGTACGTCATGGGATCAGCCTAGTGGGGGCAGGGAGGGGAGAGGGGAGCCGCCCGCGTCGAGTCCCGTACCGGCCTCGCGGCCGGTCAGCCAGCCCAGCAGGGCGGCGGGGGAGCCGGAGACCCGCAGGGGGTCCCCGCCGGGCCGGCCGGTGCGCCACTCGCGCCCGCCGTGCGCACCGGAGGCGGCGACGATCAGGGCCGGTACGTCCTCCCGGCCCGCGAAACGCTCACCGGCGACCTGCGCCAGCAGCCCGTCGGTGAAGAAGCCCGGCAGATCGGCGATCTCGCGGCCGATGCCCAGATCGACGTGGTGCAGCTCCACCTCGGCGAGCCGCCGGAAGGGCATCTCCGCGGCGAGACCGGTCGCCCCGCCCCGGAGTTCCACGGTGCGGGACCAGTCACCGGAATGAAGTGCGGCCGCCGCGTCGTTGAATGCGGAAGAGCTTCTCTCCAGATCGTCGAGCTGGACGGCGAGCGGACGGCCGGCGCCGTCCTCGATCGCGGCGTCCCGCGCCCGCTCGTCCGGGTACATGGGAATGTGCTCGCCGGTGCGGGCCGAGACGAGCACGTTGACGAGCGCGTCGGCGTTGCGCGCCAGATGGGTCAGCACGTGACCGCGGGTCCAGCCGGGCAGCCGGGACGGTTCGGCGACGGCCGCGTCGTCCAGCCCGCGGATCGCGGTGAGCAGCCGTTCCGTGGCCTCGCGGACCGCCGTGAGGTCGCGCGCGAGATCGGTTGTCATACCCCGACGCTATCGTCACGAGACGGGGGCGTGGTCGGTATCGAGCCGCCGTGGGAAGCGGCGGGAGAGGTGACGGACGAGAGGACGGAAGAGGCGGCCATCCGACAGTAATCGAAAATGCGTGCGATAGGCTCGGGCTGGGCCCGAAGCCGTGTCCCATCGCCGGGACACCGCCGTGGCACGCCTCATACCCTGGGTCCGGGGCTCCGCACCGCACCCCCGTCGCTTTCTCAAGAAAGGTGCCGACCGGCGTGGCCGACCGTCTCATCGTTCGTGGCGCTCGCGAGCACAACCTCAAGAACGTCTCCCTCGACCTGCCCCGCGACGCCCTCGTGGTCTTCACCGGCCTGTCGGGTTCGGGCAAGTCCTCCCTCGCGTTCGACACGATCTTCGCGGAGGGCCAGCGCCGCTACGTCGAGTCGCTCTCCTCCTACGCACGGCAGTTCCTCGGGCAGATGGACAAGCCCGACGTCGACTTCATCGAGGGTCTCTCCCCGGCCGTCTCCATCGACCAGAAGTCGACCTCGCGCAACCCGCGCTCCACAGTCGGCACCATCACCGAGGTCTACGACTACCTCCGGCTCCTCTTCGCCCGGATCGGCAAGCCGCACTGCCCCCAGTGCGGCCGCCCCATCGCCCGGCAGTCGCCGCAGGCGATCGTCGACAAGGTGCTGGAACTGCCCGAGGGCAGCCGCTTCCAGGTGCTCTCCCCGCTGGTCCGGGAGCGCAAGGGCGAGTTCGCCGACCTCTTCTCCGACCTGCAGACCAAGGGCTACAGCCGCGCCCGGGTGGACGGCACCACCGTCCAGCTCAGCGATCCGCCGAAGCTCAAGAAGCAGGAGAAGCACACCATCGAGGTGGTCGTCGACCGCCTCACCGTCAAGGCCGGCGCCAAGCGGCGGCTGACGGACTCGGTCGAGACCGCCCTCGGGCTCTCCGGCGGCATGGTCGTCCTCGACTTCGTCGACCTCCCCGAGGACGACCCCGAGCGCGAGCGGATGTACTCGGAGCACCTGTACTGCCCCCACGACGATCTCTCCTTCGAGGAGCTGGAGCCCCGCTCCTTCTCCTTCAACTCGCCCTTCGGCGCCTGCCCCGAGTGCACCGGCATCGGCACCCGCATGGAGGTCGACCCGGAACTGGTCGTCCCGGACGAGGAGAAGTCCCTCGACGAGGGCGCCCTGCACCCCTGGTCGCACGGGCACAGCAAGGAGTACTTCGGCCGGCTGATCGACGCCCTCGCCGACGCCCTCGGCTTCCGTACCGACATCCCCTGGGCGGGGCTGCCCCAGCGCGCCAAGAAGGCCCTGCTGTACGGCCACCGCACGCAGATCGAGGTGCGCTACCGCAACCGCTACGGCCGCGAGCGGGCGTACACCACCGCCTTCGAGGGGGCGGTGCCGTTCGTCCGCCGCCGGCACAGCGAGGCGGAGACCGACAGCAGCCGTGAGCGCTTCGAGGGCTATATGCGCGAGGTGCCCTGCCCGGCCTGCGAGGGCACCCGGCTCAAGCCGGTCGTCCTCGCGGTCACGGTCCAGGGGCGCTCCATCGCCGAGGTCGCCGCGATGTCCATCAGCGACTGCGCGGACTTCCTCCGGGAGATGAAGCTCAGCGACCGCGAGAAGACGATCGCCGAGCGGGTGCTCAAGGAGGTCAACGAGCGGCTGCGCTTCCTCGTGGACGTCGGCCTCGACTACCTCTCCCTCAACCGCGCCGCGGGCACCCTCTCCGGAGGCGAGGCCCAGCGCATCCGGCTCGCCACCCAGATCGGCTCCGGTCTGGTCGGCGTGCTCTACGTCCTCGACGAGCCGTCCATCGGACTCCACCAGCGCGACAACCACCGGCTGATCGAGACCCTGGTCCGGCTGCGCGACCTCGGCAACACCCTCATCGTCGTCGAGCACGACGAGGACACCATCAAGACCGCGGACTGGGTGGTGGACATCGGCCCCGGCGCCGGCGAGCACGGCGGCCATGTGGTGCACAGCGGGCCGCTGGCGGAGCTGCTGGCCAACGCGGAGTCGGCGACCGGCCAGTACCTGTCCGGCAAGAAGTCCATCCCGCTGCCCGCGAGCCGGCGCCCGGTGGACCCGGCCCGGCAGCTGACCGTGCACGGCGCGCGGGAGAACAACCTCCAGGACATCGACGTCTCCTTCCCGCTCGGTGTGTTCACCGCCGTCACGGGCGTCTCCGGCTCCGGCAAGTCCACCCTGGTCAACGACATCCTCTACACGCACCTGGCGCGCGAGCTCAACGGCGCCAAGTCCGTGCCCGGCCGGCACACCCGGGTCGAGGGCGACGACCTCGTCGACAAGGTCGTCCACGTCGACCAGTCGCCCATCGGCCGCACCCCGCGGTCCAACCCGGCCACCTACACCGGTGTCTTCGACAACATCCGCAAGCTCTTCGCGGAGACGATGGAGGCCAAGGTCCGCGGCTACCAGCCGGGCCGCTTCTCCTTCAACGTCAAGGGCGGACGCTGCGAGAACTGCTCCGGCGACGGCACGATCAAGATCGAGATGAACTTCCTCCCGGACGTGTACGTCCCGTGCGAGGTCTGCCACGGCGCGCGCTACAACCGGGAGACGCTGGAGGTGCACTACAAGGGCAAGTCCATCTCCGAGGTCCTGGACATGCCGATCGAGGAGGCACTCGACTTCTTCGAGGCGGTGCCGAGGATCTCCCGCCATCTGCGCACGCTCCACGAGGTGGGGCTCGGCTACGTCCGCCTCGGGCAGCCCGCGCCGACCCTCTCCGGCGGTGAAGCCCAGCGCGTGAAGCTTGCCAGCGAGCTGCAGAAGCGCTCCACCGGCCGCACGGTCTACGTGCTGGACGAGCCCACCACCGGGCTGCACTTCGAGGACATCAGCAAGCTGATCACGGTGCTCTCCGGGCTGGTGGAGAAGGGCAACACGGTGATCGTCATCGAACACAATCTCGATGTGATCAAGACCGCGGACTGGGTCGTCGACATGGGCCCGGAGGGCGGGAACGGCGGCGGTCTGGTGGTGGCCGAGGGCACACCCGAGCAGGTCGCCGCGGTGCCCGCGAGCCACACCGGCAAGTTCCTCCGCGACATCCTGGACACGGTGAGCGACGCCCCGGTCCCGGCCGCGAAGAAGCGCTCCGGGGCACGCAAGCGGGTCGCGGCGGCCGCGAAGTGACGGCGGCGGCCGTGCGGTAGGGGCGGCCGTCCAGCCGGGTTGACGACGGGCGCCCCGGCCCCGGTCCGCGCTTCTCCGCGCGGCGCCGGGCCGGGGCGCCGTGCCGTGTCCCGGGCCCTCCGCGCCCGGCACCCGCCTCCCGGGTCCGGGCCCTTTCGGTGTCCGCCCGGCCCGCCGCCCTGCCCGGGCCGGCGGCTCAGGACCGGCCGGTGAGTTCCTCCGCGTACGGCGGCCGGGCGCCCGCCCGGGAGCAGGTGACCGCCGCCGCCCGGGAGGCGTACGCCAGGACGTCCCGCCAGTCCTCGCCGGAGAGCCGCCGCGGACCGCCCCGGACCAGGGCACCGTGCGCGTCCAGCCGGTGCAGCAGTGCGGCGTTCACGGTGTCGCCGGCGCCGATCGTGTCCACCACCTCGACGGCTTCGGCCGGCACCGACCACTCGCCGTCCCGGGTCAGCACCGTCAGCCCGGCCCCGCCGCGCGTCAGCACCACGGCGTCCGGGCCGGCCTCCAGCCACGCGCGCGGGTCCCCGCCCAGCCACTCCGCGTCCTCCACCGACAGCTTCACCAGTCCGACCGAGGGCAGCCAGGACCGGAACCGCGCCCGGTAGGCGTCGGCGTCGGGGATCAGCTCCGCCCGGATATTGGGGTCCAGCGCCGTGAGGACGCCCCGCGCCGCCTCCCGCCGCAGCAGCGCCTCGTACGCGCTCGCGCCCGGCTCCAGCACGAGCGAGCAGGTGCCCAGCGACAAGGCCCGGGTGTCCGGGGGCAGGGGACCGGGCAGCTCGAACAGCCGGTCCGCCGTCCCCTCCGCGTAGAAGCGGTAGCCGGCCGACCCGTCCGCGCCGATCTCCGCGACGGCGAGCGTCGTGGGCTCCGGCCCGCGCTGCACCAGCGCGGTGTCCACCCCGTCCGCGCGCAGGGCGCGCAGCAGCTCCGTACCGAAACGGTCCGAGGACACCCGCGAGCAGAACGCGGCCCGGGCGCCGAGCCGGCCCAGGGCCAGGGCGGTGTTGAACGGCCCGCCGCCGAGCCGGGGGGCCAGGGCGGGCAGCCCGCCGGGCCCGGAGCCCGGGGGCGAGGGCTCCGGAGCGGCGGACGGAACGAGGTCGATCAGGGCTTCACCGGCTATGACGATCACAGGTCCCATCCTGGCCCGGGGCGGGCCGGTGCGTCCACGGTCCCGCGTGCCCCGCGTCCGTCCGGCGCCGGTCCCGTCCCGCCCGGGCCGCCGAGCCGGGCCCGAGCCGGGCCTGTCCGGCGCCGGGGAGGGCGGGTGCAGTCGGCTGCGCCGACGGGCCGCCGGTAGGGTTCGGGGACAGCGGCATCCGCCCGCCGCGACCGGTGCCGGACCGCCGGCCCGGTCCGTGGCCCTGGGCGGCCGGCGCCATCCGCACCATGCTCCGACCAGGGGGTTCCCATGACCAGCCAGCCCGCAGCCTCCCGCCGCACCCTGCTCCGCGGGGCCGCGCTCGCCGGTGCCGCCGGGGCCGGGCTCGCGGCGTGCGGCGACGGCGGCGGCGGAGCCGGCGGCGGGGAGACCCCCTCCGCGCCGGTCGACCTCGGAGCCGCCGACGAGGTTCCCGTCGGCGGCGCCAGGCTCTACCGGGAGCAGCGGGTGCTCGTCAGCCGGCCGGCCGGGGACGAGTACAAGGCGTTCAGCGCCGTCTGCACCCACCAGCGCTGTGTGCTGAGCTCCGTGGAGGGCACCGGCGCGGACTGCGCCTGCCACGGCAGCCGCTTCGACGCCGAGACCGGCAAGGTGCTGCGCGGCCCGGCCACCAAGGCGCTGCCCGCCGTCCCGGTCTCCGTGAAGGACGGCAGGCTGGTGGCCGGCGGGGACGCCTGACCGCCGGCCGGGAGGGGCCGGGACGTCGGCCGGCGACCGCGCCCGGACGGGGTGATCCGACGGCGGGCCCGGAACCGCGGCCGAAGCGGGCCTCCAGCCGAGGCCCGAAGGAGCAAGGCCCGCGGCGGGCCCGCCCCGCCGGTGCCGCCAACACCCCGGAAGCCCCGGAAAGCCCGCCGCGAACGGCGCCCGCGCCGGGGCGGGGAACAGGCGGCGGTGTCCTACCGCGCCAGTAGGGTGGAGCCATGGCAGACCCCAGCAGTTACCGACCCAAGCCGGGACAGATCCCCGACTCGCCCGGGGTCTACAAATTCCGTGACGAGCACCGCCGCGTGATCTACGTCGGCAAGGCGAAGAGCCTCCGCCAGCGGCTCTCCTCCTACTTCCAGGACCTGGCGGGCCTCCACCCGCGCACCCGGACCATGGTCACCACCGCGGCGTCGGTGGAGTGGACGGTGGTCTCCACCGAGGTCGAGGCCCTCCAGCTCGAATACTCCTGGATCAAGGAGTTCGACCCCCGCTTCAACGTCAAGTACCGCGACGACAAGAGCTATCCGTCCCTCGCGGTGACGATGAACGAGGAGTTCCCCCGTGTGCAGGTGATGCGCGGTCCCAAGCGGAAGGGCGTGCGCTACTTCGGCCCGTACGCCCACGCCTGGGCCATCCGCGAGACGGTCGACCTGATGCTGCGGGTCTTCCCGGTGCGGACCTGCTCCGCCGGTGTGTTCAGGCGCTCAGCGCAGATCGGCCGCCCCTGTCTCCTCGGCTACATCGGCAAGTGCTCGGCCCCCTGCGTCGGCCGGGTGAGCGCGGAGGAGCACCGCGAGCTCGCCGAGGACTTCTGCGCCTTCATGGCCGGCCGCACCGGCGCCTACCTCCAGCGCCTGGAGCGGCGGATGCGCGAGGCCGCCGGGGAGATGGAGTACGAGCGGGCCGCCCGCCTCCGCGACGACATCGAGGCGCTCCGCCGGGCCATGGAGAAGAACGCCGTCGTCCTCACCGACGCCACCGACGCCGATCTGATCGCCGTCGCCGAGGACGAACTGGAGGCCGCCGTCCAGATCTTCCACGTCCGCGGCGGCCGGGTGCGCGGCCAGCGCGGCTGGGTCACCGACAAGGTCGAGGCCGTCGACACCGCCGGCCTCGTCGAGCACGCCCTGCAGCAGCTCTACGGGGAGGAGAGCGGCGAGGGCGTCCCCCGCGAGGTGCTGGTCCCGGCGCTGCCCGATCCCGTCGAGCCGCTCGCCGACTGGCTCGCCGGGCGCCGCGGCTCCCGCGTCGACCTGCGGATACCGCAGCGCGGCGACAAGAAGGACCTGATGGCGACGGTGCAGCGCAACGCCCAGCAGGCGCTCGTCCTCCACAAGACCAAGCGTGCCTCCGACCTCACCACCCGCTCCCGGGCCCTGGAGGAGATCTCGGAGGCGCTCGGCCTGGATTCCGTACCGCTGCGGATCGAGTGCTTCGACATCTCCCACCTCCAGGGGGAGGACGTCGTGGCCTCCATGGTGGTCTTCGAGGACGGCCTCGCCCGCAAGAGCGAGTACCGCCGCTTCCAGATCAAGAGCTTCGCCGGCCAGGACGACGTCCGCGCCATGCACGAGGTCATCGGCCGCCGCTTCCGCCGCTATCTGCGCGAGAAGATGGCGACCGGCGAGTGGGACGAGGAGACGGGGGACGGCCCCGAGGGGAACGGCGGGAACGGGGCGAACGGGGCGAACGGCGCGGCCCCGGAGCCCGGCCTCCCCGGCGGCCCCGTTGACCCCGAGACCGGCCGGCCCCGCCGGTTCGCCTACCCGCCGCAGCTCGTCGTGGTCGACGGCGGGCAGCCGCAGGTCGCGGCGGCCCGGCGCGCCCTGGACGAGCTCGGCATCGACGACGTCGCCGTCTGCGGTCTCGCCAAGCGCCTGGAAGAGGTCTGGCTGCCCGGCGAGGACGACCCCGTCGTCCTGCCCCGCACCAGCGAGGGGCTCTACCTCCTCCAGCGGGTCCGTGACGAGGCACACCGTTTCGCCATCGCCTACCAGCGCAGCAAACGGGGCAAGAGCCTGCGTGCCGGGCCGCTGGCCGAGGTACCCGGGCTGGGCGAGACCCGCCGCAAGGCGCTGCTGAAGCACTTCGGCTCCGTGAAACGGCTCCGGGCCGCCACGATCGAACAGATCTGCGAGGTCCCCGGGATCGGCCGCCGGACGGCCGAGCAGGTCGCCGCGGCGCTCGCCACCGCCGCGCCGGCCGCTCCCGCGGTGAACACCGCGACCGGAGAGATGATGGAAGAGGACGAGCCGGCGGCTTCCCCGCCGCCGGGGATACGGGGGCAGCGAGCATGAACGGCCACGAAGGAGAAGAAGCTCAGGTGAGTACGGGCACCACGGCGGACGCGGCGGACACGGCCGCCATCCCCGAGCTGGTCATCATCTCCGGCATGTCCGGGGCCGGCCGCAGCACCGCGGCGAAGTGCCTGGAGGACCTCGGCTGGTTCGTCGTGGACAACCTCCCCCCGGCGCTGATCCCCACCATGGTGGACCTGGGGGCGCGCTCCCAGGGGAACGTCGCCCGGATCGCGGTCGTCGTCGACGTCCGCGGCCGCGGCTTCTTCGACAGCCTCCGCCAGTCGCTCGCCGACCTGGCCGCCAAGAACGTCAGGCGCCGGGTGATCTTCCTGGAGGCGTCCGACGACGCCCTCGTACGGCGCTTCGAATCCGTCCGCCGCCCGCATCCGCTGCAGGGTTCCGGCCGGATCGTCGACGGCATCGCCGCGGAGCGGGACCTGCTGCGCGAGCTGCGCGGCGACGCGGACCTCGTCATCGACACCTCCAGCCTCAACGTCCACGAGCTGCGCGCCAAGATGGACGCCCAGTTCGCCGGCGGCGAGGAGCCCGAGCTGCGGGCAACCGTCATGTCCTTCGGCTACAAGTACGGCCTCCCGGTCGACGCCGACCTCGTCGTCGACTGCCGCTTCCTGCCCAACCCGCACTGGGTCCCCGAGCTGCGCCCCTTCACCGGCCTCAACGAGGAGGTGTCCGGCTATGTCTTCAACCAGCCCGGTGCCAAGGAGTTCCTCGACCGCTACACCGAGCTGCTCCAGCTCATCGCCGCCGGCTACCGCCGCGAGGGCAAGCGCTATGTGACCGTCGCCGTCGGCTGCACGGGCGGCAAGCACCGCAGTGTGGCGATGTCCGAGAAGATCGCCGCCCGCCTGGCCGCCGAGGGCGTGGAGACCGTGGTGGTCCACCGGGACATGGGGCGCGAGTGAGAAGCCCGCGGCAGCCCGAGCCCGGTTCCCGGCTGGGCGGAAGGGTCCGGCGGCTGATGCCGGCGCGCACCGGCCACACGGCCTCCCGCACGGGCCACACCGTGCGGCGGCGGGGGACGAACCCCAAGGTCGTCGCGCTCGGCGGCGGGCAGGGCCTGTCCGCCTCGCTCGCCGCGCTCCGCCGCATCACCGGCGACCTCACGGCCGTCGTCACCGTCGCCGACGACGGCGGCTCCAGCGGCCGGCTCCGCGACGAACTCGGCGTGCTACCGCCGGGCGATCTGCGCAAGGCCCTCGCGGCGCTCTGCGGGGACGACGAATGGGGCCAGACCTGGGCCCGCGTCGTCCAGCACCGCTTCGCGGGGGAGGGGGACCTCCAGGGCCACGCCGTGGGCAATCTGCTGATCGTCGCCCTCTGGGAGCAGCTCGGCGACCACGTTCAGGCCCTGGAGTGGGTCGGCCGGCTGCTGGGGGCGCACGGCCGGGTGCTGCCGATGTCCGCGGTCCCGCTGGAGCTGGAGGCCCTGGTGCGGGGCCACGACCCGGCCCGCCCGGAGGACGTGGACACCGTCCGCGGCCAGGCCACCGTCGCGCTCACCCGCGGCGAGGTGCAGTCCGTGCACCTCGTCCCGGCCGACCCGCCGGCGGTGCCGGAGGCCGTCGAGGCGGTCCTCGACGCGGACTGGGTGGTGCTCGGCCCCGGGTCGTGGTTCTCCTCCGTGATCCCGCATCTCCTGGTCCCGGAGCTGCTCGACGCGCTGACGGAGACCAAGGCCCGCCGCGTGCTCTCGCTGAACCTCGCGCCGCAGCCCGGCGAAACCGACGGCTTCTCCCCGCAGCGTCATTTGGAGGTTTTGGCCCGACACGCACCTAAACTCGCCTTTGACGTGGTGCTGGCCGACGAGGCCGCCGTGCCCGACCGCGACAGTCTCACCGAAGCCGCCGAGCGGCTCGGCGGCGCGGTCGAACTGGCGCCGGTGGCCGCGCCGGACGGCTCGGCCCGGCACGACCCCGAGCTGCTGGCCGCCGCGTACGACCGGATTTTCAGGATGCATGGAAGGATCGGCCCATGGCGATGACGGCAGCGGTGAAGGATGAAATCTCCCGGCTCCCCGTCACCCGGACCTGCTGCCGGAAGTCGGAGGTCTCGTCGATCCTGCGGTTCGCGGGCGGCCTGCACCTCGTCAGCGGCCGGATCGTGATCGAGGCGGAGCTGGACACGGGAATCGCGGCGCGGAGGCTCCGCAAGGACATTCTGGAGATCTTCGGACACGCGTCGGACCTGGTGGTGATGGCCCCCGGAGGGCTCCGGCGCGGCAGCCGCTACGTCGTCCGCGTGGTGGCGGGCGGCGACCAACTCGCCCGTCAGACGGGGCTGGTGGACGGCCGCGGCCGGCCGGTCCGCGGGCTTCCCCCGCAGGTCGTCTCCGGCGCCACGTGTGACGCCGAGGCCGCCTGGCGCGGGGCCTTCCTGGCGCACGGCTCCCTCACCGAGCCCGGCCGTTCCTCCTCGCTGGAGGTCACCTGCCCCGGCCCCGAGGCCGCGCTCGCCCTAGTCGGCGCGGCCCGCCGGCTCGGCATCGGCGCGAAGGCCCGCGAGGTGCGCGGTGTCGACCGGGTGGTCGTCCGTGATGGTGATGCGATCGGCGCGCTGTTGACGCGGCTCGGCGCCCACGAGTCCGTACTGGCCTGGGAGGAGCGGCGGATGCGCCGGGAGGTGCGCGCCACCGCCAACCGCCTCGCCAACTTCGACGACGCCAATCTGCGCCGCTCGGCGCGCGCCGCCGTCGCGGCCGGTGCCCGGGTCCAGCGGGCGCTGGAGATCCTCGGCGACGAGGTGCCGGAGCACCTCGCCGCGGCCGGACGGCTGCGCATGGAGCACAAGCAGGCGTCCCTGGAGGAGTTGGGGGCGCTCGCCGACCCGCCGCTGACCAAGGACGCTGTGGCGGGCCGCATCCGGCGGCTGCTGGCGATGGCCGACAAGCGCGCCCAGGACCTCGGCATCCCCGGCACCGAGGCCGGTCTCACCGAGGACATGGCCGAGGACTTCTCCGGAGAGATGGCCGGCCAGCTCCACTGACGTTCCGTCAGTTCCCGGCGCCCGCCGGGCTGTCCGCGGGCGGCGCCGGACCGGTGCCGGGGGCGCCCGGCCGATCCGCTCCGGACGGGCTCCGCCGGGCCCGCTGTCCGCATGGCGGGACCGGGCCGGGAGGGCGGCGCCAATGTCACGAACGTCCTCTCTTAGGGGTAGGGTCGGTGGTGGTCGGGGAATCCCATACAGCTCGCCGGTGTCGCAACCGGCGTACCAACGAGGAGATCGGTTCGTGACGATCCGCGTAGGCATCAACGGATTCGGCCGCATTGGCCGCAACTACTTCCGGGCCGCCCTGGAGCAGGGTGCGGACATCGAGATCGTCGGTGTCAACGACCTGACCGACAACGCGACTCTGGCGCACCTGCTCAAGTACGACTCCATTCTGGGCCGTCTGCAGGCCGAGGTCAGCCACACCGAGGACACCATCACGGTGGGCGGCAAGACCTTCAAGACGATGGCGGAGCGGGACCCGGCGAACCTGCCCTGGTCCGAGCTCGGCGCCGACATCGTCATCGAGTCGACCGGCATCTTCACCAAGCGCGACGACGCCGCCAAGCACCTGGCCGCCGGCGCCAAGAAGGTCCTCATCTCCGCGCCCGCGAAGAACGAGGACATCACCATCGTGATGGGCGTCAACCAGGACAAGTACGACGCCGCTCAGCACCACGTCATCTCCAACGCCTCCTGCACGACCAACTGCGTGGCCCCGATGGCCAAGGTGCTCGACGAGGCCTTCGGCATCGTCAAGGGCATGATGACGACCGTCCACGCCTACACCAACGACCAGCGCATCCTCGACTTCCCGCACAAGGACCTGCGCCGGGCCCGCGCCGCCGCGGAGAACATCATCCCGACCTCCACGGGTGCCGCCAAGGCCACCGCGCTGGTCCTGCCGCAGCTCAAGGGCAAGCTGGACGGCATCGCCATGCGCGTCCCGGTCCCGACCGGCTCGGTCACGGACCTCGTCATCGAGCTCGACCGCGAGGTCACCCGCGACGAGGTCAACGCCGCCTTCCAGAAGGCAGCCGAGGGCCAGCTCAAGGGCGTCCTGGAGTACACCGAGGACCCGATCGTCTCCTCGGACATCGTCAACTGGCCGGCCTCCTGCACCTTCGACTCCCTGCTCACCATGGCGCAGGGCAAGCAGGTCAAGGTCGTCGGCTGGTACGACAACGAGTGGGGCTACTCCAACCGCATGGTGGACCTGACCACGTTCGTCGGCGGCAAGCTCTGACCACCGCCGCACCGGACAGCTCGACATGAGACAGCAGGGCCCGCGGCCACACGCGCGGGCCCTGCTGCCTGATCAGGCACCCCGGCTCACGGGTTCACAAGGAGTCCCCTCATGAAGACGATTGACGACCTCCGGGTGGCGGGCAAGCGGGTCTTCGTCCGCGCCGACCTCAACGTGCCGCTCGACGGCACCACCATCACCGACGACGGCCGCATCCGCGCCGTCCTCCCGACGATCGCCCGGCTCGCCGAAGCGGGCGCCAAGGTGATCGTCGCCTCCCATCTGGGCCGTCCCAAGGGCGCCCCGGACCCGAAGTTCTCCCTCGCCCCCGCGGCCGCGCGCCTCGGTGAACTGCTGGACCGGGACGTCGCGTTCGCGGCCGACACCGTGGACGACGGCGCCCGCTCCACCGTGGAGGGGCTCGCCGACGGCCAGGTCGCCGTCCTGGAGAACCTCCGCTTCAATCCGGGGGAGACGAGCAAGGACGACGCCGAGCGCGGCGCCTTCGCCGACCGGCTCGCCGCCCTCGCCGACCTCTACGTCGGCGACGGCTTCGGCGCGGTCCACCGCAAGCACGCCTCCGTCTACGACCTCCCGGCCCGCCTCCCGCACGCCGCCGGCGGTCTCATCGCCACCGAGGTCGGCGTCCTGAAGAAGCTCACCGAGGACGTCAAGCGCCCGTACGCCGTCGTGCTCGGCGGTGCCAAGGTCTCCGACAAGCTCGGCGTGATCGACCACCTGCTGGGCAAGGCCGACCGCATCCTGATCGGCGGCGGCATGGCGTACACCTTCCTCAAGGCCCAGGGGCACGAGATCGGCGGCTCGCTGCTGCAGGAGGACCAGATCCCGGCCGTCCGCGAGTACCTCACGCGGGCGAAGGAGCAGGGCGTGGAGTTCGTACTCCCCGTCGACGTGCTGGCGGCCGCCGAGTTCCCGGACCTGAAGACGAAGGCCCCGGCGAACCCGGTCACGGTCTCCGCGGACGTCATCCCGGCCGACATGCAGGGCCTGGACATCGGTCCGGAGACCCGTAAGCTCTTCGCCTCGAAGCTCGCCGACGCGGCCACCGTCTTCTGGAACGGCCCGATGGGCGTCTTCGAGCACCCGGACTACGCCGAGGGCACCCGCGCGGTCGCCCAGGCGCTCCTCGACAGCCCGGCCTTCTCCGTCGTCGGCGGTGGCGACTCCGCCGCCGCCGTGCGGCAGCTGGGCTTCGACGAGAACGCTTTCGGCCACATTTCGACCGGCGGTGGCGCGAGCCTCGAGTACCTCGAGGGCAAGACGCTCCCCGGCCTCGCCGCACTGGAGGACTGACCCCGCATGACCGCTCCCGCCCACGGCCGCACCCCGCTCATGGCGGGCAACTGGAAGATGAACCTCAACCACCTCGAGGCCATCGCGCACGTCCAGAAGCTCGCCTTCGCCCTGTCCGACAAGGACTACGACGCCGTCGAGGTCGCCGTTCTGGTGCCCTTCACCGATCTGCGCTCGGTGCAGACCCTGGTCGACGGCGACAAGCTGAGGATCGCCTACGGCGCCCAGGACGTCTCCGCCCACGACAACGGCGCCTACACCGGCGAGATCTCCGGCTCCATGCTCGCCAAGCTGAAGTGCACCTACGTCGCGATCGGCCACTCCGAGCGCCGGCAGTACCACGGCGAGGACGAGGAGATCGTCAACGCCAAGGTCAAGGCCGCGTACCAGCACGGCCTGACCCCGATCCTCTGCGTCGGCGAGGGCCTGGACGTCCGCAAGGCCGGCAACCAGGTCGCGCACACGCTCGCCCAGGTCGACGGCGCCCTGAAGGACATCCCGGCCGAGCAGGCCGCGTCCATCGTGATCGCCTACGAGCCGGTGTGGGCCATCGGCACCGGCGAGGTGGCCACCCCCGAGGACGCCCAGGAGGTGTGCGGCGCGATCCGCGGCCGCCTGGCCGAGGTGTACAGCCGGGAACTGGCGGACGGGGTCCGGATCCAGTACGGCGGCTCGGTGAAGTCCGGCAACGTCGCGGCGATCATGGCGCAGCCCGATGTGGACGGGGCCCTGGTCGGCGGCGCGGCGCTGGACGCCGACGAGTTCGTCAAGATCGTCCGGTTCCGCGACCAGTAAAGAGACCGGGAAGTAGGCCGGACAGCACAGTCCGGCGTACTCTGTCGGGGGCCGGGACGGCACACAGCCGCCGGCCCCCGAACTGTCGCAGTCAGCCGTCAAGCCCGAGAGAGTTGGTCCAGTCGTGGTTATGGGGTTCTCGATCGCCCTGATCATCTTCAGTGGTCTGCTGATGATGCTGGTGCTCATGCACAAGGGGAAGGGCGGCGGTCTGTCCGACATGTTCGGCGGTGGCATGCAGTCCTCCGTCGGCGGGTCCTCGGTGGCCGAGCGCAACCTCGACCGCATCACCGTCGTGGTCGGGCTCATCTGGTTCGCCTGCATCGTCGCTCTGGGGATCCTGATGAAGCTGGACAGCTGACGGATCGTCGTGTTCGCGGCCTATCATGGGCTTGCGTCCGCGGGGCGGATTTTGTAACTCCGGCCACTGGACGCGCGTTGGGCCTTGCATAGACTGGGGCGCCCGGTAGCTGAGCTGCCTACCGATGCTTCGCAGCACCATCACGCAGGGAGTTACGACCGTGGCAAGTGGCAACGCGATCCGTGGAAGCCGGGTCGGCGCGGGGCCGATGGGGGAGGCCGAGCGGGGCGAGTCCGCTCCGCGCCTCCGCATCTCCTTCTGGTGCTCGAACGGGCACGAGACGCAGCCGAGCTTCGCCAGCGACGCGCAGGTCCCCGACACCTGGGACTGTCCGCGCTGTGGCTTCCCCGCCGGTCAGGACCGGGAGAACCCACCGGACCCGCCGCGCACCGAGCCGTACAAGACCCATCTCGCGTATGTGCGGGAGCGCCGCAGCGACGCCGACGGCGAGGCGATCCTCGCCGAGGCGCTGGCCAAGCTCCGCGGCGAGATCTGAGCCCTCGCGCGACACCGGCCGGACACCGGCACGACGACTTTCCACGGCCCGGCCGCCAGGCGACCCCTGGCGGCCGGGCCGTCCGCCGTGTACGGCACGGGGACGGCGGGCCCCTGAGCCGCCTGAGGACCGGAGAGCCGTACCTGAGGCCCCGGATGAGGAATGCTCCCGATGCCGCTGTCAGTGCCCGCGGCTAGGTTCTCCGGCGTACGGGAGACATCCACGGGGCCGGTGCGGCGGGCGGCACGGCGGGGGAGCGGTGATGAGCGCGGAGACGGGCACGGGCAGCACGGCCACTGGCACGGCCACCGGTACGGACGCGGGTGCGGGAGCCGGGCCGGGAGCGGCGGAGGCCGCCGGCCCCGCCGCACCCGTCTGGCGGGGCGGGTTCGGACGGCTGTGGGCGGCCGCCGTCCTGTCCCGCTTCGGTGACGCCCTGCGCGGGGCGGCGCTCCCGCTGCTCGCCGTGCGGCTCACGGACGACCCGTTCCTCGTCTCCCTGGTGACCGCCTGCGGATTCCTCCCCTGGCTGCTCTTCGGGCTGCTGGGCGGGGCCGTGGCGGACCGGGTGGACCAGCGCCGGGCCATGTGGTCGGTGGACGTCCTCCGGGGCGCGCTGATGGCGGCCTTCGCTCTCGCCGTGGCCCTCGGTCTCGCGACGATCGCCCTGCTGATCGCGCTGGCCTTCGCGCTCACCACCCTCCAGACCCTCTTCGACAACGCGGCCACGGCCCTGCTGCCCTCCGTCGTCCCCGGCTCCGCGCTCTCCTCGGCCAACGCCCGGCTGATGACCGGCCAGCAGATCGCGGGGTCGTTCCTCGCCGCGCCCCTGGTGCCGGCGGCGCTGGCCCTCGGCGCGGCCGCGCCCTACGCCGCCGACGCCGCGACGTATCTTGCGGCGGCGGCGCTCATCGCCTCCCTCCGCGTCACCGCGCCCGAACGGAAGCCGCGGCCCCCGGGCCGGACCCTCCGCCGGGACATCGCCGAGGGCATCCGGGTGCTGTGGCGGGACCGGGTGCTGCGGTCGCTGTGCCTCTCCAACGCGCTGTCCAGCGTGGGCATGGGCGCCCTGATCGCGACGCTGGTGCTCCATGTGACGGGCTGGCTGGGCGCGGGGGAGACGGGCTACGCCGCCGTCCTCACGGCCTACGGCGTCGGCAGCGTCCTGGGCGGCCTGGTCGCCGGGCGGGTCACCCGCCGGGCCGGGCAGGCCCGCGCCCTGTTTCTCGGTCTCCTCCTGCAGATCGGCTGCCTGGTCGTGCTCGGTTCGGTCCGCGGTCTGCCCGCCGCGCTGGCCGCACTCGGGGTCTTCGGCGTCATCGGCATGGTCTGGAACGTCACCGAGGTGACGATGGTGCAGCAGCGCAGTCCGGCCGGGATGCTCGGCCGGGTGAGCGCGGCGAGCCGCACCCTGTCCACCGGCAGTGCCCCGCTCGGTGCCGTGCTGGGCGGCGCGGCCGCCGCGGCCTGGGGGCTCAACACCCCCGCCCTGCTGACGGCGGCCCTCTTCGCGCTCGGCGCACTGGCGTTGATACCGGCCCTCCGTGCCCCGGACCGCGAGGGGACGCCTCCTGCCGCCGCGTGATCCCTTAGGTTGGAAGACGCAGTGGGGGCTCGTACGAGAAGAAGTGGGTCGATGTCCGAGATGAACGCAGAAGGCCGCGGCAGGCTGGACCGCATGCCGGAGTGGACCGCGTTGGCTCAGCACCGGGAGAAAATGGGGGAGGTGGGACTGCGGGAGCTCTTCGCGGGCGACCCGGAGCGCGCCGGGCGCTACTCCCTCCGGGCCGGTGACCTCCATCTGGACTACTCCAAGCACCTGGTGACCGACGAGACGCTCGCTCTGCTGCGCGATCTCGCGGCGGCGGCCGGGGTGGCCGGTCTGCGGGACGCGATGTTCCGCGGCGAGAAGATCAACAACACCGAGGGCCGGGCGGTGCTCCACACCGCGCTGCGCGCCCCGCACGACGCGGTCGTCGAGGTGGACGGGGAGAACGTGGTCCCCGCCGTCCACTCCGTCCTGGGCAAGATGTGCGTCTTCGCCAACAAGGTCCGCGGCGGCCAGTGGACGGGCCACACCGGCAAGCCGGTCCGGGCCGTCGTCAACATCGGCATCGGCGGCTCCGACCTCGGCCCGGCCATGGCCTACGAGGTGCTGCGGCCCTACACGGCACGCGAGCTGACGTTCCGTTTTGTCTCCAACATCGACGGCGCCGATCTGCACGAGGCGCTGCGCGACCTGGACCCGGAGACGACGCTGTTCGTCATCTCCTCCAAGACCTTCACCACCATCGAAACCATCACCAACGCCACCAGCGCCCGCAGTTGGCTGCTGGACGGGCTCGGCGGCGACGAGGCGGCGGTCGCCCGGCACTTCGTGGCGGTGTCGACCAACGCCTCGGAGGTCGCGCGGTTCGGCATCGACCCGGCCAACATGTTCGAGTTCTGGGACTGGGTCGGCGGCCGGTACTCCTACGACTCGGCCATCGGGCTGTCGCTGATGATCGCCATCGGCCCGGACCACTTCCGCGAGATGCTGGCCGGCTTCCACCTCATGGACGAGCACTTCCGCTGCGCGCCGCCGGAGGAGAACGCCCCGCTGCTGCTCGGCCTGCTGGGCATCTGGTACGGCAACTTCCACGACGCCCAGTCGCACGCCGTGCTCCCGTACAGCCACTACCTCTCCCGGTTCACCGCCTACCTCCAGCAGCTCGACATGGAGTCCAACGGCAAGTCCGTGGACCGCGAGGGCCGCCCGGTGAGCTGGCAGACGGGACCGGTCGTCTGGGGCACGCCCGGCACCAACGGGCAGCACGCGTACTACCAGTTGCTCCACCAGGGCACCAAGATGATCCCGGTCGACCTCATCGGCTTCGCCCGCCCGGCCGGCGAACTCGACGACCGGCTCGCCGCCCAGCACGACCTGCTGATGGCCAATCTGTTCGCGCAGGGCCAGGCGCTCGCCTTCGGCAAGACGGCCGAGGAGGTCGAGGCGGAGGGCGTACCGGCCGAGCAGGTGCCGCACCGCACCTTCCGCGGAAACCACCCCACCACCACCATCCTGGCCCCCGAGCTGAACCCCTCGGTCCTCGGCCAGCTGGTCGCGCTCTACGAGCACAAGGTCTTCGTGCAGGGCGCCGTCTGGAACATCGACTCCTTCGACCAGTGGGGCGTCGAGCTGGGCAAGGTGCTGGCCAAGCGGATCGAGCCGGCTCTCACCGAGGGGGCCGACGTGCCCGGTCTGGACGCCTCCACGGCCGCCCTCGTCTCCCGCTACCGCGCCCTGCGCGGACGCTAGGCAAGCCGCTCGGGACACGGAACGGCCCGGGACCGTGTGCACGGTGGTGCACGGTCCCGGGCCGTTCCCGGTACGAGCGGCCGAGCCGCGGGCGACGCGTCAGGGCGAGGCGGGCGGGTACATCTCGCGCGGCAGTCCGGCCGCGGCGGCCCGGTCGAGCAGCCACAGGGTGCGCCGGGTGCCGTACGCGCCCGCCGCCGGCACCTGGATCTCCCCGGCGCCGGAGAGCGCGAGCGCCACCGCCTTGGCCTTGTCCTCGCCCGCCGCCAGCAGCCACACCTCGCGGGCCGCGCGGATCGCGGGCAGGGTCAGCGAGATCCGGGTCGGCGGCGGCTTGGGGGCGCCGTGCACCCCGACCACCGTCCGCTCCGTCTCCCGTACGGCCGACAACTCCGGGAAGAGCGAGGCCACATGGGTGTCCGGACCGACCCCCAGCATCAGCACGTCGAAGGCCGGCACCGGACCGTGGTCCTCCGGGACGGTGGCCCGTTCCAGCTCGGCGGCGTACGCCGCGGCCGCGGCGTCCACGTCCGCGCCGTGCGGGCCGTCGGAGGCGGCCATCGGGTGGACCCGGGCCGGATCGAGGGGCAGTGCGTCCAGCAGGGCCTCGCGGGCCTGGGCCTCGTTGCGTTCGGGGTCGTTCGCGGGCAGGAAGCGCTCGTCCCCCCACCACAGGTCGATCCGTGACCAGTCCACGGCGTCCCGCGCCGGTGATCCGGCGAGCGCGGCCAGCAGCCCGATGCCGTTGCGGCCGCCGGTGAGCACCACCGAGGCGGAGCCGCGCGCCGACTGGGCGTCCACGATCTTCGTGATCAGCCGGGCCGCGGCGGCCTTGGCCATGAGTTCCTTGTCGCGGTGGACGACGATCTGCGGAGCGCTCACGGGGCCTGCCTCCCGGCGGGGCCGCCCGGGTCGCCCGGATCCTTGCGCGGCGGCTGCGGCCGGACGCCCTCCAGGGGCCGCGCCCCCGGCGGCGGAGGCGGCGGCGACGGCGGGCCGGAGGAACCGGCGGAACCGGCGGAACCGGCGGAACCGGCCGGGCCCGGCGGCGCGGGCCGCGGGGCCTCCAGCGCCCGGTGGGCCGGGGCCGACGGCTTCGCCGGCTCCGGCTCGGGCGGCGTCCGCCCGGCCGCCGGCGCCCCGGCCGCCGGTGCCGACCGCGCCCCGTTCACCGTCTCCGGCTGGATCGTCTGCTTGCCGAGCCGTCCGGCGCCGAACCGGACCGTGGCGGCGTACGCCTCGTCCGGGTCGAGCCGCCGCAGTTCCTCCGCGATGAGCTCGGAGGTCTCCCGCCGCTGGAGTGCGACATGCCGGTCCGGCTGCCCCGGCATCTTCAGCGCCGCCAGCGAGCCGTCCGCCCGGTGCAGGCAGATCTCGCCCTCACCGGTCGTCAGCCGAACGGCCGTCAGGCCCGGCCCCGCCGACACCTTGCGGGCGACCGGCACCTTCAGCCGGTCGGCCAGCCACAGCGCCAGCAGTTCGCTGCTCGGGTTGTACGCCTCGCCCTCGACCACGGCCGACTCGACCGGCGCGTGCCGCTGGTCCAGGGCGGCCGCCAGCACGCTGCGCCACGGGGTGATCCGGGTCCACGCCAGATCGGTGTCGCCGGGCGTGTAGGTCTCGGCCCGCAGCGCGAGCGTGGAGACGGGGTCCTCGGTGGCGGAGGCATCGGTGATGCGCCGGGCGGCCAGCTTGCCCAGCAGGTCCTCGTTGGGGTGCGCGGGCGCGTCCTCCGGCCACCACACGACCACGGGGGTGTCCGGCAGCAGCAGCGGGAGCACCACCGAGTGGGCGTGGTGGGCCAGTTCGCCGTGGAGCCGCAGCAGCACCGTCTCGCTGGTGCCGGTCTCCCCGCCGACCCGCACCTCCGCGTCGAGCCGTGCCAGCTTGCGGTCCCGGGGCGAGCGCCCCGGCCGCTTGATGACCACGAGGATGCGCGAGGGGTGCTCCTGGGAGGCCTGGCTGGCCGACTTCAGCGCGTCGTAGTGGTTGCCCTCGTCGGTGACGATGATGAGCGTCAGCACCATGCCGACGGCCGGCGAGCCGGCGGCCCGCCGCGCCTTCACCAGGCTGGAGTTGATCTGGCTGGAGGTGGTGTCCGTGAGGTCGATGTTCATGGCCGGCGCCAGCTCCGTCCGTCTCGTGCGAGCATCTCGTCCGCGGCCCTGGGGCCCCAGGTGCCGGCGGTGTACTCCTCCGGCTTGCCGTGGGTGTCCCAGTACTCCTCGATGGGGTCGAGGATGCGCCAGGACTCCTCCACCTCCTGGTGCCGCGGGAAGAGGTTGGCGTCGCCCAGCAGCACGTCCAGCAGCAGCCGTTCGTAGGCCTCGGGGCTGGAGGTGGTGAAGGACTCGCCGTACGCGAAGTCCATGGTGACGTCGCGGATCTCCATCGACGTGCCCGGCACCTTGGAGCCGAACCGGATGGTGACGCCCTCGTCCGGCTGGACCCGGATGACCAGGGCGTTCTGCCCCAGCTCATGGGTGTCGGTGGTGTCGAAGGGCGAGTACGGCGCGCGCTGGAAGACGACCGCGATCTCGGTGACGCGGCGGCCCAGCCGCTTGCCGGCGCGCAGGTAGAACGGCACCCCGGCCCAGCGGCGGTTGTCGACGGACAGCTTGATGGCGGCGTAGGTGTCGGTGCGCGAGTGGGAGCTGATGCCCTCCTCCTCGCAGTAGCCGAGCACTTCCTCGCCGCCCTGCCACCCGTGCTTGTACTGGCCGCGCACGGTGTGCTTGCCCAGGTCCTCCGGGAGCCGGACGGCCTTGAGCGCCTTCAGCTTCTCGGTGACCAGGGCCTTGGCGTCGAAGGAGGAGG
Organism: Streptomyces sp. MNU89; assembly: GCF_020982505.1. Taxonomy (NCBI): domain Bacteria; kingdom Bacillati; phylum Actinomycetota; class Actinomycetes; order Kitasatosporales; family Streptomycetaceae; genus Streptomyces; species Streptomyces sp. MNU89. The sequence goes on from NZ_JAJKLL010000001.1 coordinate 5,946,446, forward strand.
GCTCCTCCATCGCGGTCAGCGCCAGCAGCTGGAGCAGGTGGTTCTGGATGACGTCCCGTGCGGCGCCGATGCCGTCGTAGTAGCCGGCCCGGCCGCCGATGCCGATGTCCTCGGCCATCGTGATCTGCACGTGGTCGACGTAACTGCGGTTCCAGATCGGCTCGAACATGGTGTTGGCGAAGCGCAGCGCCAGGATGTTCTGGACCGTCTCCTTGCCCAGGTAGTGGTCGATCCGGAAGACGTCCGCGGGCTGGAACACCTGGTGGATGATGTGGTTGAGCTCCTGGGCGCTCTCCAGGTCGTGGCCGAACGGCTTCTCGATGACGGCGCGCCGCCAGGAGTCGCCCTGCCCCTCCGACAGCCCGTGCTCCTTGAGCTGCCGGACGACGGTGGGGAAGAACTTCGGCGGCACCGAGAGGTAGAAGGCGAAGTTGCCGCCGGTGCCGCGGGCCTTGTCGAGCTCGTTGATGGTGGCCTTCAGCTTGCGGAAGGCCTCGTCGTCGTCGAAGGTGCCCGGGACGAAGCGGAAGCCCTGGCTCAGCTGCTGCCAGACCTCCTCGCGGAACGGGGTCCGGGCGTTCTCCTTGATCGCGTCGTGGACGACCTGGCAGAAGTCCTGGTCCTCCCACTCCCGTCGGGCGAACCCGACCAGGGAGAACCCCGGCGGCAGCAGTCCGCGATTGGCCAGATCGTAGACGGCGGGCATCAGCTTCTTGCGGGACAGGTCCCCCGTGACGCCGAAGATGACCAGACCGGACGGCCCCGCGATGCGCGGGAGCCGCCGGTCCGACACGTCACGCAGCGGATTGCTGCTGCTCAATGTTCACGCCTCCGGAGCGAGTCGCTTCAGCTCGGCCTCGGTGGATTCGAGGAGGTCGGTCCAGGACTTCTCGAACTTCTCCACGCCCTCGTCCTCCAGGAGCTGGACGACCTCGTCGTAGGAGATGCCGAGCTTCTCCAGCGCGTCGAGGTCGGCGCGGGCCTGCTCGTAGCCGCCGGTCACCGTGTCACCGGTGATCTCGCCGTGCTCGGCGACGGCCTCCAGGGTCGCGTGCGGCATGGTGTTGACCGTGCCGGGGGCGACCAGCTCGTCGACGTACAGGGTGTCCTTGTACGCCTTGTCCTTGACGCCGGTGGAGGCCCACAGCGGCCGCTGCCGGTTGGCGCCCTCGCGCTCCAGTGCGGCCCAGCGGTCGGAGGCGAAGACCTCCTCGTACGCCTGGTAGGCGAGCCGGGCGTTGGCCAGGGCGGCCTTGCCGCGCAGGGCCGCCGCCTCCTCGGTGCCCATGCCGTCGAGCCGCTTGTCGATCTCGGTGTCCACCCGGGACACGAAGAAGGAGGCGACCGACTGGATCCGGGAGAGGTCCAGGCCGGCGGCCTTCGCCCTCTCCAGACCGGAGAGGTAGGCGTCCATGACCGCGCGGTAGCGCTCCAGCGAGAAGATCAGCGTGACGTTGACGCTGATCCCGAGGCCGATGGCCTCGGTGATCGCCGGAATGCCCGCCTGCGTGGCCGGGATCTTGATGAGCGTGTTCGGCCGGTCCACCAGCCAGGCCAGCTGCTTGGCCTCGGCGACGGTGGCGTGGGTGTTGTGCGCCAGCCGCGGGTCGACCTCGATGGAGACCCGGCCGTCGCGGCCGTCCGTGGCGTCGAACACCGGCCGCAGCACGTCGGCCGCGTCCCGGACGTCCGCCGTGGTGATCATGCGCACGGCCTCTTCGACGGTCACCCGCCGTACGGCGAGGTCGGAGAGCTGCCGCTCGTACCCCTCGCCGCCGGAGATGGCCTTCTGGAAGATGGTCGGATTGGTGGTGACTCCCACGAGGTGGCTGGTGTCCATCAGCTCCGCGAGTTCACCGGACGAGATGAACGTGCGGGACAGGTCGTCCAGCCAGATCGCCACGCCCTCGTCGGAGAGGCGCTTGAGTGCGTCTGCCATAAGAGTTGCAACTCCTCCTTGTACGGATACGGGCGTCAGCGACCCGCGGCTTCGAGGGATTCCCGGGCCGCGGCCTCGACGGCCTCGGCGGTGAGGCCGAACTCGCGGTACAGCACCTTGTAGTCGGCGGAGGCACCGAAGTGCTCCAGGGAGACGATCCGGCCCGCCTCGCCGGTGTACCGGTGCCAGGACAGGCCGATTCCCGCCTCTACCGCCACCCGGGCGCGGACGGCCGGGGGTAGCACGCTGTCCCGGTACCCCTGGTCCTGCTCCTCGAACCACTCGACGCAGGGCATTGACACCACGCGGGCGGGGACCCCGGACGCCTGGAGGCGCTCCCGGGCCCCGACGGCCAGCTGCACCTCGGAGCCGGTGGCGATGAGCACCACCTGCGGGTCGGCGGCCTTCCCGTCGGCGTCCTCGGCCTCGAACAGGACGTAACCGCCCTTGGCGGCTCCGCCGTTCGCGGCGTACGTCGGCACGTTCTGCCGGGTCAGGGCCAGTCCGTGCGGGGCGGGCTTGGCGGTGTGCCGGCGGATGATCTCGCCCCAGACCGCGGAGGTCTCGTTGGCGTCGGCCGGGCGGACCATGTTGAGGCCCGGGATGGCGCGGAGCGCGGCCAGGTGTTCCACCGGCTGGTGGGTGGGGCCGTCCTCGCCGAGGCCGATCGAGTCGTGCGTCCAGACGTACGTGACCGGCAGCTCCATCAGGGCGGCGAGCCGGACGGCGGGGCGCATGTAGTCGGAGAACACCAGGAAGGTGCCGCCGTAGACGCGGGTGTTGCCGTGCAGCGCGATGCCGTTCATGGTCGAGCCCATGGCGTGCTCGCGGATGCCGAAGTGCACCGTGCGGCCGTAGGGGTTCGCCTCGGGCAGCGGGTTGTCCGCCGGGAGGAAGGAGGAGGTGGCGTCGATCGTGGTGTTGTTCGAGCCGGCGAGGTCGGCGGAGCCGCCCCACAGCTCGGGGATGATCTGCCCGAGCTCCTTGAGGACCTCACCGGAGGCCTTGCGGGTGGCGACGTCCTTGCCGGGCTCGAAGACCGGCAGCTTGCGCTCCCAGCCCTCGGGCAGCTCGCCCGCGCTGATGCGGTCGAACTCGGCGGCGCGCTCCGGGTTGGCGTTCCGCCAGTCCTGCATCCGCTTGTCCCAGGCGGCGCGGGCCTCGCGGCCCCGGTCGGCGACGGCGCGGGCGTGCGCCAGGACCTCCGCGTCCTCCGGGAAGTGGACCTCGGGGTCGAAGCCGAGCACCCGCTTGGTGGCGGCGACCTCCTCGGCGCCCAGCGCCGAGCCGTGCGAGGCCTCGGTGTTCTGCGCGTTCGGCGCCGGCCAGGCGATGATCGTGCGGGCGGCGATCATGGAGGGCCGCCCGGTCTCGGCCTTCGCGGCCCGGAACGCCGCGTACAGCGCCTGCACGTCGAAGTCGCCGTTCGGCGCCTGGTCGACGCGCTGGACGTGCCAGCCGTACGCCTCGTAGCGCTGCAGCACGTCCTCGGAGAGGGCCGTCGCGGTGTCGCCCTCGATCGAGATGTGGTTGTCGTCGTAGAGCGCGATGAGGTTGCCGAGCTTCTGGTGCCCGGCGAGCGAGGACGCCTCGGCGGAGACGCCCTCCTCCAGGTCGCCGTCGGAGACGATCGCCCAGACGGTGTGGTCGAACGGGGAGCCGCCCTCGGGCGCCTCCGGGTCGAACAGTCCGCGCTCGTAGCGCGCGGCCATCGCCATGCCCACGGCGTTGGCGATGCCCTGGCCGAGCGGGCCGGTGGTGGTCTCCACACCGGTGGTGTGGCCGAACTCCGGGTGCCCCGGGGTCTTGCTGCCCCAGGTGCGGAAGGCCTTGAGGTCGTCCAGCTCCAGTCCGTAGCCGGCCAGGTAGAGCTGGATGTAGAGGGTCAGGCTGGAGTGGCCGGGGGAGAGGACGAAGCGGTCCCGTCCGGTCCACCCGGCGTCGGAGGGGTCGTGCCGCATCAGTTTCTGGAACAGGAGGTAGGCGGCGGGCGCCAGGCTCATGGCCGTGCCGGGGTGGCCGTTACCGACCTTCTGCACGGAATCCATGGCCAGGACTCGGGCGGTGTCAACGGCCCGCTGGTCCAGCTCTGTCCACTCGAGCTCTGTGGTCGTCGGCTTGATGCTCACCCTGGGTCAGGGCTCCTCTCCACAAGGTCGCAGTGCCGGTGACTTGGCTCACCGGGCGGTGTCGAGCCTATCTCGCACCCGTGTGCGTGCTTTCGACCGTCCAACTGTCGGAACCGCACCTCACGGAGGCTTCTGTCCGCCTGGCGCACCCCTCCCGCCGCGGCCGTACGGTGCGTCGGTGCGGCCCTGGCCGGGTTCCCCGCCGGACGCATGATCAGACCTGTCGGGCATCCATACGGGCCCTGGGCCCCAACTGCTCAAACGGAGGGGCGCCGCGCCCGCCGAACACGTCCGGCACCCCCGGCGGCGGGCGTGGTACCCGGGGCGTCTAAAGTGGCGTGGTACGCGCAAGCCGTGACCGGACCCGTCGGTTCCGGGCGGACTTGCAGGATCTCCCCGCGGCACCGAGCCGCCGATGTCATTCACCACAGGGGTGCGCGTGACGGTCGTCGATTCCCATCCAGTGCGGGTGCCCGTGATGGGCCCCGGCTACCGGCCACTCGATGCCCGGGTCAAGGCTTTCTTCGCGCTGACGAAACCGCGCGTCATCGAGCTGCTGCTGATGACCACCGTCCCGGTGATGTTCCTCGCCGCGGAGGGTGTGCCGGACCTGTGGCTGGTCCTGGCCACCTGTATCGGCGGCTTCATGTCGGCCGGCGGCGCCGGCGCGTACAACATGTACATCGACCGGGACATCGACGCGCTGATGGACCGCACCTCGCAGCGTCCGCTGGTGACGGGCATGGTCTCGCCGCGCGAGTGCCTGGTCTTCGCCACCGTGCTCGCCGCCGGCTCCACCGCGTGGTTCTGGTTCCTGGTCAATCCGCTGTCCGCGATGCTCTCGCTGGGGGCGCTCCTCTTCTACGTCGTCGTCTACACGATGTGGCTCAAGCGGCGTACCGCGCAGAACATCGTCTGGGGCGGCATCGCGGGCTGTATGCCGGTCTTCATCGGCTGGTCCGCGGTGCGCAACGAGGTCTCCTGGGCCGCGCTCGTCCTCTTCCTGGTCATCTTCTTCTGGACGCCGCCGCACTACTGGCCGCTGTCGATGAAGGTCAAGGACGACTACGCGCGGGTGGGCGTCCCGATGCTGCCGGTGGTCGCGGGCAACAAGGCGGTCGCCCGGCAGATCGTCCTCTACAGCTGGGTGATGGTCGGGGTCTCGCTGCTGCTGTGGCCGCTGGGCTACACCGGCTGGTTCTACCCGGCTGTGGCCGTCGTCCTCGGCGCGTTCTGGCTCAAGGAGGCGCACGGACTGCAGGCGCGCGCCCGGGCCGGGATCACCGGCGCCAAGCTGAAGGAGATGCGGCTGTTCCACTGGTCCATCACCTACGTCTCCCTGCTCTTCCTCGCCGTCGCGGTGGACCCCTTCCTTCGCTAGGGCCCCCGGCGGTTCCGGCTCGGTACGGGCCGGGTGCGTGGTCAAGGCCACGCACCCGGCCCGTCGCCAGTTGATCTACCCGTGGGTAGCATCCTGGTCATGGCAGACAGCAAGCAGGACCAGGACGCGGGCGGCACCCAGGCCGCCGGAGACACCGCCGCGGCGGCCGGGAAGGCGACCGGGGCGGACAAGAGGGCCGAGCGCCGGGTGGCCAAGCTGGCCCGGGAGATCAACGCCTTCGCCCAGCACCACGGCGGCTCCGCCGAGGGGCAGATCGCGCACCTCGGGCAGACGGGTGCCCGGATCGTCCTCGTCGGCGCCGACGGCGGCTGGGGCGACCTGGTGGCGCCGTCCCACGCGATCGCGGAGCGCGCGGCCGAGAAGGCCGGCATCACCGTGCACGAGAACTTCGACGGGGAGATGGCGGCCCGGGTCCGCACCGGACCGTACGAGTGGTCGCGCATGGCCGGGATCCAGCTCGGCGGCCCGCGCAACGCCGCCTGACCGGAACGGGTGCCCCGGACGCGTCTGCCGCCGGGCGGGGACGGCTGGCCGGTGGGCGGCTGATCCGGGGCGGCGGACGGCCCCTCCCGGCGCGGTCGGCGCAAGCCGTGACCGTGCCGGGAGGGGGCCGTCCTGTGTCCGGGGCGCGAGGGGCGCGGCATCCGGAGCCGGGCCGGAGCCGCCGCGGAGCCGGCGTCCGGAGCCGGGGTCAGAGAGCGGCGGCGACCGCCGGGCCCTCCTGCCGGGGTGCCGGCGGTACGAGCGGCTCCGCCGCGACGGCGGGCCGCTCCCGCAGGGAGAGCAGGACCCGGATCACGCCCACCCAGACCAGGCAGGAGCCGAGCATGTGCAGGCCCACCAGAACCTCGGGCAGGTCGGTCAGGTACTGCACGTAACCGATGGCGCCCTGCGCCAGCAGCACCGCCATCAGCAGGGCGGTGCGCCTGCGGGGCGCGGCCGGGGCGTCCACCGCGCGCAGCACCACCCAGAGCGCGGCGGTCAGCAGGACCACCGCCCAGGCGAGCAGCGCGTGCACCCGGGTGACGGTCTCCCAGTCCACGCCCATCCGGGGCACCTCGCTGCTGTCGCCCGCGTGCGGGCCGGCGCCCGTGACCACGGTGCCGGCGATCACCAGGAGGGCGGTGACGGCGGCCAGCGCCCACGCCAGCGCGCGTACCCGGGGACCGGCGAGCGGCCGGGGGGCGCCGTCGCCCTCCCGCGTCCGCTCCCAGGTGACGGCCGTCACCGTGAGCAGCGCGGTGGCGGCGAGGAAGTGCCCGGCGACGATGTACGGGTTGAGCTCCAGCAGCACCGTGATGCCGCCCAGCACCGCGTTGGCCAGGACGACGAAGAACTGCAGCCAGCCCAGCCGGGTGAGGCTCCGGCGGCGCGGCTCGGCGGAGCGGGCCGCGATGATCGTCCAGCCGACCGCCGCGGTCAGCACGTAGGTGAGCATGCGGTTGCCGAACTCGATGGCGCCGTGCAGCCCCATCTCCCGGGTGGCGATCAGGCTGTCGCCGGAACATTTGGGCCAGGTGTCGCAGCCGAGCCCGGAGCCGGTCAGCCGGACGGCACCACCGGTCACGATGATGACGATGCTCATCAGCAGCGCGGTGAGCGCGGCCAGCCGGACCGTCCGCGGGGACGGCGTCCAGCGGGCGGCGATGGCGGCGAGGGGATTGGGCACGATTGCGGTCGGCTTGGACACGGGTCCATCGTAAACATGCCCTTGTGCATCTTTTCACGAGGGTCCCGGTCCGCGTCCCCGGCGGCCGGGGCGGGGGAAGCACGGAGGTGGTGGTTTTCCGTTCACCGGACAGGGCGATCTTTGACAGGATTCCGTCATGGAGACCTCAGACGTGTGGCTGGACACCGACGCCCACTTCGCCCCCGGCAGGGAACTCTTCCGCTCCGAACGCGCCTTCTCCGTCTGGGCCTACACGGTCAGCCACGGTCAGCTGCTGCTGCGCGCCCGTTCCGTCGGCCGGGACGGTACGCGGCAGTCCCGGATCGATGTGCTGTTCAAGCCGGTGCGGGCGGTCAAGACCGGCATCAACTACAGCGGTCTGGTGATCCGCTGCGCCACGGAGCAGGAGCGGAAGCTGATCCTGGCCGACACCGGGCACGCCCGCCGCGACGACCGGGTGCTGGTACTGGAGACCGCCGGCGGGCGCCGGGACCACGTCGTGGCGGGAGCCGTCGGCTGGAGCGAGGACTGGGAGGGCGACCACGAGCCGAGCCGGCTGGCCTTCCTGGCCCCCGGAGCCCTTCCGGGGCGGCTTCTGCCGTGAGCTCCCGCGTTTCCGGCCCTCCGCGGAAACGGAAGCGGAGAGTACGCTTTTGCCGGGAACCGGTTTCTGCGCGGGGGTTGGGCAGAAGAACGGTGGAACGGAAGCGGCCGGCCGCCTCCCCGCGTCCCTTTACGGACGTTCCGCCCGTCGTGAGTATTTTCGAAACGGTCTGTACCGCGCCTACGCTGAACCACGGAGCGGCCGGACACCGGGGGGAACCGGGCGGGACGGACGAGGAAGAGGGGCAGCGCATGCGAGGAACCGGACACCCGACACCGGTGCCCCGGCGCCGCCCGGCGCCGGGGACCACCGCGCCGGCGCCGTGCTCCGGCGCCGTGCGCCGTCCCGGCGGCCCCGCCTCCCGTCCCCGTCCGATCACCAGCGCGGCCGGTGCGGCGCCCCCCGCTCCGGCCGCCCCCGCGTCCGCCGACGGCGGCGCTCGCCGACACGTCCGGCAGGAGCCCGTGCCCTCATGACCGAACCGCTCAGTCTCAGCGTCCACCACGCCGACGGCCCTCTGGCGCTGCTCCGTGTGGAGGGCGAACTCGATCTCGAAACCGCTGCCACCCTGCGGTCCCGCGGCCTCGAACTGATGGATGCCGGCCGGCGCCATCTCGTCCTCGACCTGGCCCCCGTGCCGTTCTGCGACTCCTCCGGCCTCAACGCCTTCATCAACCTGCTGCGCCACGCGGGCGAGCACAACGGCTCGCTGACCCTGGCCGCGCCGCCCCACTCCCTGAGCCGGCTGCTGGAACTCACCGGGGTCGGCCGGCTGATCCCCGTCCACGCCAGTGCCGACGACGCCCTGGCGGCGGTCCGCGCCGGTCTCGGCGGGAGCGCACCGGAACCGCCGCAGGAGAACGGGCCGGACGCCGGCCGGCCGCAGGACTGACGGGCGGGGCCGGCCGGTCCGGCTCCGGGCCGCCCCCGGCCGCGTCCCACGCGGAGCGGTTGCCGCGCGGCCGGGCGCGGGAGATCGTCGGGGGAGGGGGACCGGCCGTCGTCCAGCGTTGCGAGGTGAGGGGCCCGCGGTGCGGGCCGTGCTCCCGTGGAACATTCCGTAGAGCCTGCAGCCGACGGCGGCGGTGCCGGGCTCGGCACCGCCTGGCGGTCCGCGCCGTACCCGGTGCTCGCGGTCGGCGCGGACGGTGTGGTGCGCTCCGTGAGCGAGGCGGCCGCGGAGCTGAGCCCCGCCGTCCGTCCGGGCGCACGGCTGCGGGACACCGCCCCGGGCTGGCTGGCCGCAGCACACGACCGGCTCACCGGCGGCCTCCGGGGCGGGCCCGGGACCGCCGGGCAGCGGGAGAGCGGGCGGCGGGACCGGGCAGCCGCCGGCGCGGCCGGCGGGCGGATCGGTGAGCGCCACTTCCTGGCGCACCCCACCCCGCACCCCGGCGGCACCGTGCTGTGGTGGCTGGTGGACGACACCGCCCGCCGTGCCGCGGACGACGCGCTGCGCGAGGAGCGGTGGCGCACCGAGGCGCTGGCGGACGCCGCCAACCTGCTGCTGGCCTCGCTGAATCCCGCACGCTGCGAGGAGGCGGCCGCACGCTTGGCGGCCGAGCACTTCGCGGAGGCCGCGCTGGTGGTGGTCCCCGGCCCCGGGCGCCGGCTGCCGGTGGTCTTCTGCGAACGCGGCGGACGCCCGGTGCGCCGGCCCGCGGGCGTGGACCCCGCAGGGATGCCGGGGCTGACGGAGGCGTTGCGCGGCGCCCCGCTGCCGCCCCCGCGGTGGGTCGCTCCCGGGGACGCGCCCGAGTGGGTGGTCCCGGACGGGTTCGGACCCGTGGGTTCGATCGTGGTGAAGACGCTTCCGGGGCCCCTGGAGAAGCCGTCGGGCGCGCTGATCCTGCTGCGCGCCGGGCCGGCCGGCTTCCCGGAGCGCGAGGAGCTCTTCGCCCGTCTGTTCGCCTCGCGCGCCGGGGCGGCGATCTCCGCCGCCCGGCTGTACGCGGAGCAGGCCGCGATCACCGAGACGCTGATGCGCGAACTCCGGCCTCCGGTCCTGCACCGCACCGCCGGTGCCGAGTTCGCCGGCGGCTACCGCGCGTCCTCGGACACCGAGCAGGTCGGCGGCGACTTCTACGACGTCCACCCCCTGCCGGACGCCGCCGGGGGCGAGGGGGCCCTGGTGATCCTCGGCGATGTGTGCGGCAAGGGACTGGAGGCCGCCGTCCTGGCGGGCAAGATCCGTATCACGCTGGAGGCCCTGGTTCCGCTGGCCGGGGATCACCACGAGGTGCTGAGCCTGCTCAACGGGGCCCTGCTCAACTCCCCGCAGCACACCCGCTTCGCGACCCTCGTGCTGGCCTCGGTCCTCCCCCGGGAGGGCGGTCTGGAACTGCGGGTGACGAGCGCGGGCCATCCGGCGCCGCTGATCGTACGGGCCGGCGGGCGGGTGGAGGAGACCGCGACCTCCGGCACGCTGGTCGGCCTGCTGCCGGAGGTCGAGACGGTCACGGTGCGGACGACCCTCGCACCGGGGGAGACCTGCGTGCTCTTCACCGACGGCATCACCGAGGCCCGCGGCGGGCCGCTGGGCCGGGAGATGTTCGGCGAGGAACGGCTGCGGCAGGCGCTCTCGGAGTGCGTGGGGCTGCCGCCGGAGGCCGTCGTGGAACGGGTCCAGATGCTCGCGGCCGAGTGGGCGGGCCCCGGCCCCGCCGACGACAGGGCCGTCGTCGCCATCGCGCCCCCGCGTGGAGGGCCGCACGCCGGGCCACCGCCTCCCGGAGCGGACGGGCTCGGGACGGACGGGCACGGCGGCCGGGCCGGCTCCGGCCGGAGCGGCGGCCACGGCGGCTCCCCCCGCCACGGTGGGCCTCCCGGCACCACCGGACACCGACCGGACAGGGGCACCCCATGACCGTACGAGAACCCGGGGACCGGCACCCCGGCCCCGCCGCGTACGCGCGCGAGCTGTGGGAGGCCGTCGTGGACGGGGACGAGTACGCGGCCACCCGGACGGCCCTCGCCGCCCTCGACGCGGGCCTCGACCACGAAAGCGTGCTCCTCGACGTCATCGGCGCGGTGCAGCGCAAGGTCGGCGTGGAGTGGGCCGCCAACCGCATGAGCGTGGCCGGGGAGCACGCGGCCACCGCCATCAACGACCGCGTGATCGCCGTCGTCGCCCACCACGGCGAGCCGCCGCGGGCGGAGCCCCCGCGCGGACGGCTCACCGTGGCCTGCGTGGACGGGGAGTGGCACGCGCTGCCGGCCCGGCTCCTCGCCGAGGTGCTGAAACTGCGCGGCTGGCGTGTGGACTACCTCGGCGCCCAGGTCCCCGCCCCGCACCTCATCGCCCATCTGCACCGCACCGGACCGGAAGCGGTCGCCCTCTCGGGTTCGCTCGCCACCCGGCTGCCCACCGCCCACGCGACGATCATGGCCTGTCAGGGTGCCGGGGTGCCCGTGCTGGTCGGGGGAGCCGCCTTCGGGCCGGACGGACGCTACGCGCGCCTCCTGCACGCGGACGCCTGGGCGCCCGACGCCCGATCCGCCGCCGGCCGGCTCGCCGACGACCCGCTGCCGCCGCCGCGCCCCGTCCGCCGGGCCGTCGACGACCTGCCGCACCTGGCGGACCAGGAGTACACCCGGGTCTCCGAGGCCGCTCCGCGCCTGGTCGAGGCGGTGCTGGACGATCTGGAGCGGCGCCTGCCGGAAACGGCCGGCCTCACCGGCGGCCCGCGCCGCGAGCTCGCCGAGGACATCGCGCACCTCGTCGACTACCTCGCCGCCGCCCTCTACACCGACGACGCCGAGCTGTTCACGGGCTACGTGCTCTGGACGGCGGGGGTGTTCGCGGCACGGGACGCGGACGCGCACCACCTGCCGACGGCCCTGGACGTCCTCGACGGGCAGCTCGGGGACTGCCCCCGCGCCCGGCGGCTGCTGGACCGGGCCCGCCGGGCCGCCGACCCCACACCCACACCCCGCCCCCGCTTCCGGCGGCGGGGACCCGGCCCGTCCGGCGGACACGGACCCGGGCGCGAACCGGGCCGCTGACGCGTCACCGGGACGGTTCCGGGCCCGCGCCGCGCGCTCCCCGGAGCGCCGGGGGCCGGTGCGCGCCTGCGACCCGGCCCGGGACCGACCGGCCCGGTCCGCGACCGCGATGTCACACCCCGGAGGGGCTCCTCCGTCGAGTCGGTGAACGCCGCCCCCCGCACGGGGCGGGCGGCACGACTCGCACGAGGAGGCAGCACCATGGCGCGGATCTCCCTGAACCCGCGGCGCACGCTCTCGCTCCGGCTGGGTGAGTGGTACTCACGGCGCGCGTACGGCAAGGTCCTCGAACCGGCCCTGGTCTTCGGGCACCACCCGAGGGCCCTGCGCGCCTACTTCTCCTTCGAGACGAAGGCGGGGCGCTGGAAGGAGCTGGACCCGGTCCTGAAGCACCTGGCCGAGATGGCCGCCGCGGTGCGGATCGGCTGCTCCTGGTGCGTGGACTTCGGCCACTGGGTGTCCGAACGGCAGGGCCTGCCACTGGAGAAGGTGAGCAGGGTGCCCGAGTGGCGGGAGCACTGGGAGGCGTTCACGGAGACCGAACTGCTGGTCCTGGAGTACGCCGAGGCGATGACCGCGACGCCGCCGGAGGTCACCGACGAACTGGCCGCGAGCCTGCTGGAGCGCCTCGGCGAACCGGCGTTCGTCGAACTGACCGCGATGGTGGCGCTGGAGAACTTCCGCTCCCGTGTCAACAGCGCGGTGGGACTGACCAGTCAGGGCTTCTCCGACACCTGCGCCCTTCCCCCGGACGGCACCGCCGCGGGCCGCCCGCGGAGCGGCTGACCGTACCGCCGTACCCGCCGTGCGGCGGCAGGGCGGGAGCGCCGGTGCCGTGGTGAGCCCGGACGGGGGTCGGGCGCACCGCGGCCCCGGCGCCCGTCCGGCACCACCGGCCGGGGCCGGCCGCGTCGCGCGGGCCCCTCTACTGCGAGCGGGCCCCTCACTCCCAGCGGAAGAAGCGGGCCGCGAGGCCGAGGCCCAGGGCCGACCAGCCGGCCAGGAGGCCCAGGTCGCCCCAGGGCACCGGCGCGCCGTGCTGGAGGACGTCCCGCAGGCCGTCCGACAGGGCCGCGATCGGCAGGACCTGGAGGACGGACTGTGCCGCGTCCGGGGACCTCTCCAGCGGGACGATTACTCCGCCGCCGACGAGCAGCAGGATGAAGACGAGGTTCGCGGCGGCCAGCGTCGCCTCCGCGCGCAGGGTGCCGGCCATCAGCAGCCCCAGCCCCGAGAAGGCCGCGGTCCCCAGGAGCAGCAGGGCCGCCACGGTGAGCGGATTGCCCCGGGGTGACCAGCCCAGTGCGAAGGCGACCGTCGTCAGCAGCGCGATCTGCAGCAGTTCGGTGACGAGCACCGAGCCCGTCTTGGCGGTCATCAGCGCCCAGCGCGGCAGCGGGGAGGCGCCGAGCCGCTTCAGCACTCCGTAGCGGCGTTCGAAGCCGGTGGCGATGGCCTGCCCGGTGAAGGCCGTGGACATCACGGCCAGCGCCAGCACGCCCGGGGCGAGGAAGTCCACGGCCCGGCCGGCGCCCGTGTCGACGATGTCGACGGTGGCGAAGAGCGCCAGCAGCAGGGTGGGGATGACGACCGTCAGCAGCAGTTGCTCGCCGTTGCGCAGCAGCATCCTGGTCTCCAGGGCGGTCTGCGCCGCGATCATCCGGCCCAGCGGCGCGGCCCCGGGCCGGGGGGCGAAGGTGCCGGCGGTCCGGTCCGCTTCCGTGCTCATGCGCGCAGCTCCTCGCCGGTCAGCTCCAGGAAGACGTCCTCCAGGGTGCGCCGTTCGACCGCGATCCGGTCCGGCATCACCCCGTGCTGGGCGCACCAGGAGGCGACGGTGGCCAGCATCTGCGGACCGACCTTCCCGGTGACCCGGTACGAGCCGGGCGCCGTCTCCGCCGCGGCCGCGCCGGCCGGCAGGGCCGTGAGCAGGGCGGCGAGGTCGAGGCCGGGACGGCCGGTGAAGCGCAGGGTGTCCTCGGCGCCGCCCCGGCACAGCTCCTCGGGGCCGCCCGCGGCGACGGCCCGGCCGCCGTCGATGATCACCACGTGGTCGGCCAGCTGTTCGGCCTCGTCCATGAAGTGCGTGGTGAGGACGGCCGTCACCCCGTCCGCGCGGAGCTCCCGCACCAGGTCCCAGGTGGCGCGCCGGGCCTGCGGGTCGAGCCCCGCCGTCGGCTCGTCGAGGAAGACCAGCTCGGGGCGGCCGACGACCGCCATGGCGAGCGCGAGCCGCTGCTGCTGGCCGCCGGAGAGCCGCCGGTAGGGGGTGCGGCCGCAGCCGCCCAGGCCCAGGCGCTCGGTGAGCATGTCCGTATCGAGCGGGTGGGCGTGGAGCTTCGCGGTGTGCCGCAGCATCTCCGCGGCCCGCGCGCCCGGGTAGACGCCGCCGGACTGGAGCATCACCCCGATCCGGGGCCGCAGGGCCGCCGCCTGTGCCACCGGGTCGAGACCGAGGACCCGGACGGTGCCCGCGTCGGGCCGGCGGTAGCCCTCGCAGATCTCGACGGTGGTGGTCTTCCCGGCACCGTTGGGGCCGAGGACGGCGGTGACGGTGCCGGCCGCCACGGACAGATCGAGCCCGTCCACCGCGGTCCTGGGGCCGTACCGTTTGACCAGTTTCCGCACCTGGACGACGGGCTCCTCATGCATGGCGGCAGTCTACGGAGCCCCGCGCGGCGGCCGGCGGCCGGGGACCCGGAGGGGGCCGGTGAGTCCGGCACCCGCCGGGCGGGCCGCCCGCGGGACGGCCGATCGGGCGGTTTCCCGGCGCCGGTGTGCCCCGGGGAGCCGCAGGTGAGCCACGGGGAGCGGGACGGCGGCGGCGCCGCCCCCCGCCCGGCCCCGGCCGCCCGGCCGGGTGTTAGGTAATCCTTAGTGATCGAGCCCACGTGACGGCCGTCCGGCCTCGGTTGTCGCCGGCGGAATAATTACGCAACAATGGCGTTGTGAAAAACGTGAGCGAAGAGCGGAAGACAGCGGCGGTCCCGGTGACCGCCCCGTCGCCCCTGCCCGCGCACGACGAGCCGCGCTCCACCCGCAACCGCGTCGCGCGCTCCATCCTCGACCACGGACCCTCCACCGCCGCCGAACTCGCCGGGCGGCTGGCACTGACCCAGGCGGCCGTCCGCCGCCACCTCGACACCCTCCTCGCCGAGGGCCTCGTCGAACCCCGCGACCAGCGGGTCTACGGCTCGCGCGGCCGAGGCCGGCCCGCGAAGGCCTTCGCGCTCACCGACGACGGCCGGGACGCCTTCGACCAGGCCTACGACTCGCTCGCCACCGACGCGCTGCGCTGGATCGCCCAGCAGGCGGGCGGCGGCGAGAAGGGCGAGGCCGCGGTCTCCGCCTTCGCCCGCGCCCGGCTGGCCGCGCAGGCCGCCGGCTACCGCAAGGTCATCGAGAGCGCGGCGCCCGAGCAGCGCACCGAAGCCCTGGCCAGGGCGCTGACCGCGGACGGGTACGCTGCCGCCGCGCGCAGCGCACCGGTCGGCGAGCAGCTCTGCCAGCACCACTGCCCGGTCGCCCATGTCGCCGAACGGTTCCCGCAGCTCTGTGAGGCGGAGACCGAGGTCTTCTCGGACCTGCTCGGCACCCATGTGCAGCGGCTGGCCACCATCGCCCACGGCGACGGGGTCTGCACCACCTTCGTGCCCAAGGGCGGCGCTCCCCCGGGCGGCGCCACCGGCGGCCCGAAGGGCGGCGGCCACGCCAAGGGCGGCGGCCGGACCCGGAGCGGCGGCGCACCGGGCGCCCGCGGACCGGAACGGCCGAGAGCGGCCCCGCCCGCCCGCACCGCACCACCACCAGGACCACCACAGCATCCGCAAGCACGGCCGGGAGGAACCCCGCATGACGCTCCCCACGGAGACCGCCCACCCCGAACTCGAGGGTCTGGGCACCTACGAATACGGCTGGTCCGACTCCGACGCCGCCGGCGCGGCGGCCAAGCGCGGACTGTCCGAGGAGGTCGTCCGCGACATCTCGGCGAAGAAGAACGAGCCGGAGTGGATGCTGAAGCTGCGGCTCAAGGGCCTGCGGCTGTTCGGCAAGAAGCCCATGCCCACCTGGGGCTCCGACCTCAGCGGCATCGACTTCGACAACATCAAGTACTTCGTCCGCTCCACCGAGAAGCAGGCCGCCAGCTGGGAGGACCTGCCCGAGGACATCAAGAACACCTACGACCGGCTGGGCATCCCGGAGGCCGAGAAGCAGCGCCTCGTCGCCGGTGTCGCCGCCCAGTACGAGTCCGAGGTCGTCTACCACCAGATCCGCGAGGACCTGGAGGAGCAGGGTGTCCTCTTCCTGGACACCGACACGGCGCTCAAGGAGCACCCGGAGCTCTTCCAGGAGTACTTCGGCACGGTCATCCCGGCCGGTGACAACAAGTTCGCCGCGCTCAACACGGCCGTGTGGTCCGGCGGCTCGTTCATCTACGTGCCGAAGGGCGTGCACGTGGAGATCCCGCTCCAGGCCTACTTCCGGATCAACACCGAGAACATGGGCCAGTTCGAGCGGACGCTGATCATCGTCGACGAGGACGCCTACGTCCACTACGTCGAGGGCTGCACCGCCCCGATCTACAAGTCGGACTCGCTGCACAGCGCCGTCGTCGAGATCATCGTGAAGAAGGGCGCCCGCTGCCGCTACACGACGATCCAGAACTGGTCGAACAACGTCTACAACCTGGTCACCAAGCGTGCCGTGGCCTACGAGGGCGCGACCATGGAGTGGGTCGACGGCAACATCGGCTCCAAGGTCACGATGAAGTACCCGGCCGTCTACCTCATGGGCGAGCACGCCAAGGGCGAGACCCTGTCCATCGCCTTCTCCGGCGAGGGCCAGCACCAGGACGCGGGCGCCAAGATGGTCCACATGGCCCCCAACACCTCCTCGAACATCGTCTCCAAGTCGGTGGCGCGGGGCGGCGGCCGGACCTCCTACCGCGGCCTGATCGAGATCGGCGAGGGCGCCGCGGGCTCCAAGTCCAACGTGCTCTGCGACGCCCTGCTGGTGGACACGATCTCCCGCTCGGACACCTACCCCTACGTGGACGTCCGCGAGGACGACGTGTCCATGGGCCACGAGGCGACCGTCTCCAAGGTCAGCGAGGACCAGCTCTTCTACCTGATGAGCCGCGGTCTCTCCGAGGACGAGGCCATGGCGATGATCGTGCGCGGCTTCGTCGAGCCGATCGCGCGCGAGCTGCCCATGGAGTACGCGCTGGAGCTGAACCGGCTGATCGAACTGCAGATGGAGGGCGCGGTCGGCTGACCGGCCGACGCCGTCCGGGGCCCGCCCGTCCCGTGCCCGTCCGACGGGGCACGGGGCGGCGGCCGCCCCACAGACCTTGAGCGATCACACTGAGGCAGAAAGTGAGCAGTACGACTAGCCATGGCTGACAACATCCCGGTGGGCAGCACCACGGAAGGTGCCATTCAGGTGGGCGGTGACCATCCCGCCGACGCCCGGGTGAGCGCGCCCGCCTCCTATGACGTGGCGGACTTCCCCGTGCCGCACGGCCGCGAGGAGGAGTGGCGGTTCACCCCGCTGGAGCGCCTCCGCGGGCTGCACGACGGCACGGCCGTGGACGACGGCGGCGTCCGCTACGAGGTCTTCACCCCCGCAGAGGCCACCCAGGAACGGGTCGGACGGGACGACCCCCGGCTCGGCCGGGCCGGCAAGCCCGTCGACCGGGTCGCCGCCCAGGCGTACAGCTCGTTCGAGAAGGCCACGGTCATCACGATCCCCAAGGAGACCGTGCTCTCCGAGCCGGTGCGGATCTCCGTGCACGGTCAGGGCGGCACCGCCTACGCCCACCACGTCATCGAGGTCGGCGCCTTCGCCGAGGCGATCGTCGTTCTCGACCACACCGGGGACGCCACCTTCGGCGGCAACGTTGAGTACGTCCTCGGGGACGGCGCCAAGCTCACCGCCGTTTCCGTCCAGGACTGGGACGGCAAGGCCGTCCACGCCGGCCAGCACACCGCGCTCGTCGGCCGCGACGCCACCTTCAAGTCCGTGATCGTCACCTTCGGCGGCGACCTGGTCCGGCTCCACCCGCGGATCAACTACGCGGCCCCCGGCGGGGAGGCCGAGCTCTACGGCCTGTACTTCACCGACAACGGCCAGCACCAGGAGCACCGGCTCTTCGTCGACCACGCGATCCCGCACTGCCGCAGCAACGTCGTCTACAAGGGCGCGCTGCAGGGCGAGGAGGCGCACGCCGTCTGGATCGGCGACGTCCTCATCCGCGCCGCGGCCGAGGGCACCGACACCTACGAACTCAACCGGAACCTCGTCCTCACCGACGGAGCCCGGGTGGACTCGGTCCCCAACCTGGAGATCGAGACCGGCGAGATCGTCGGCGCCGGCCACGCCTCGGCCACCGGCCGCTTCGAGGACGAGCAGCTGTTCTACCTCATGGCCCGCGGCATCCCCGCCGACGAGGCCCGCCGGCTGGTCGTCCGCGGCTTCTTCGCCGAGCTGGTCCAGCAGATCAACCTCCCCGAGCTGCAGGAACGGCTGCTGGAGAAGATCGACACGGAGCTGGAGGCGTCCGTCTGATGGCCCCCGGCACCGGTACCGCCTACGTACGGGTCTGCGGGCTGTCCGAGCTGGAGGAGGACGCCCCCCGGCGGGTGGAGGTCGACGGCACCCCGGTCTCGGTCGTCCGGACCGAGGGCGAGGTGTACGCGATCCACGACATCTGCTCGCACGCGAACGTCTCGCTCTCCGAGGGCGAGGTCGAGGACTGCCAGATCGAGTGCTGGCTGCACGGCTCGCGGTTCGATCTGCGCACCGGTAAGCCCTCCGGCCCGCCCGCCACCCGTCCCGTCCCCGTATACCCCGTAAAGATCGAAGGAGACGGCCCCGAAGCGGCTGTGCTCGTCTCCGTCACCCAGGAGTCCTGAGGCATCCATGGCAACGCTTGAAATCCACGACCTGCACGTCTCCGTCGAGGTCGAGAACGGCACGAAGGAGATCCTGTCCGGGGTCGATCTGACCGTGAAGCAGGGCGAGACGCACGCCATCATGGGCCCGAACGGCTCCGGCAAGTCCACCCTCGCCTACTCCCTCGCGGGTCACCCCAAGTACACCGTCACCGGCGGCACCGTCACCCTCGACGGCGAGAACGTCCTGGAGATGTCCGTCGACGAGCGGGCCCGCGCCGGCCTCTTCCTCGCCATGCAGTACCCGGTCGAGGTCCCCGGCGTCTCCGTCTCCAACTTCCTCCGCACCTCCGCCACCGCCATCCGCGGCGAGGCCCCCAAGCTGCGCACCTGGGTGAAGGAGGTCAAGACGGCCATGGAGCGGCTGAACATGGACCCGGCCTTCGCCGAGCGCAACGTCAACGAGGGCTTCTCCGGCGGTGAGAAGAAGCGCCACGAGATCCTCCAGCTGGAGCTGCTCAAGCCGAAGGTCGCGATCCTCGACGAGACCGACTCCGGTCTGGACGTGGACGCGCTGCGCACCGTCTCCGAGGGCGTCAACCGCGTCCGCGAGACCGGCGAGACCGGCACCCTGCTGATCACGCACTACACCCGCATCCTGCGGTACATCAAGCCCGACCACGTGCACGTGTTCGCCAAGGGCCGGATCGCCGAGTCCGGCGGCCCGGAGCTGGCCGACAAGCTCGAGGCCGAGGGCTACGAGGCCTACACGAAGGAGGCCTGAGCCGAGTGACACAGCTGCCGGGCCTCCTCACGGCGTCGTCGTACGACGTGGAGGCGATCCGCAAGGACTTCCCCATCCTGGACCGCACGGTCCACGACGGGAAGAAGATCGTGTACCTGGACAACGCGGCCACCTCGCAGAAGCCGCGCCAGGTCCTCGACGCGCTGAACGCCTACTACGAGCGCCACAACGCCAATGTGCACCGCGGTGTGCACGTGCTCGCGGAGGAGGCCACGGCGCTGTACGAGGGCGCCCGTGACAAGGTCGCCGCGTTCGTCAACGCCCCGAGCCGCGACGAAGTGATCTTCACCAAGAACGCCTCGGAGTCGCTCAACCTCGTCGCCAACATGCTGGGCTGGGCCGACGAGCCCTACCGTGTGGACAGCGACACCGAGATCGTCATAACGGAGATGGAACACCACTCCAACATCGTTCCGTGGCAGCTGCTCGCGCAGCGCACCGGCGCGAAGCTGAAGTGGTTCGGCCTCACCGACGACGGCCGGCTCGACCTGTCGGAGATCGACCGGATCATCACCGAGAAGACCAAGGTCGTCTCGTTCACCCTGGTCTCCAACATCATGGGCACGGTCAACCCGGTCGACAAGATCATCCGCCGGGCCCAGGACGTCGGCGCGCTCACCGTCATCGACGCCTCCCAGGCCGCCCCGCACATGCCGCTGGACGTGCAGGCGCTCCAGGCCGACTTCGTGGCCTTCACCGGCCACAAGATGTGCGGCCCGACCGGCATCGGCGTCCTCTGGGGCCGCCAGGAGCTGCTGGAGGACCTGCCGCCGTTCCTGGGCGGGGGCGAGATGATCGAGACGGTGTCGATGCACCACTCGACCTACGCCCCGGCGCCGCACAAGTTCGAGGCGGGCACGCCCCCGATCGCCCAGGCCGTCGGCCTCGGCGCGGCCGTGGACTACCTCACCGCGATCGGTATGGACAAGATCGCGGCCCATGAGCACACCATCACCGAGTACGCCGTCCGCCGGCTCCGGGAGGTCCCGGACCTGCGGATCATCGGCCCGGTGACGGCCGAGGACCGCGGCGCGGCGATCTCCTTCACGCTCGGCGACATCCACCCGCACGACGTGGGCCAGGTCCTGGACGAGCAGGGCATCGCCGTCCGGGTCGGCCACCACTGCGCGCGGCCCGTCTGCCTGCGGTACGGAATTCCCGCGACCACGCGAGCGTCGTTCTATCTGTACTCCACCCCGGCCGAGGTCGACGCCCTGGTCGACGGCCTGGAGCACGTACGGAACTTCTTCGGCTGAGGACGGACGAGGGCTGACTGCTGTGAAGCTGGATTCCATGTACCAGGACGTCATCCTGGACCACTACAAGCACCCCCACGGGCGTGGTCTGCGCGAGGGTGACGCCGAGGTGCACCATGTCAACCCGACGTGCGGGGACGAGATCACCCTGCGCGTGCGGCTCGACGGCGAGACCATCGAGGACGTCAGCTACGACGGCCAGGGCTGCTCCATCAGCCAGGCCAGCGCCTCGGTGCTCAACGAACTGCTGGTCGGCAAGGAGCTCGCCGAGGCGCGGAGGATCCAGGAGACCTTCCTGGAACTGATGCAGTCCAAGGGCAGGCTGGAGCCCGACGACGCGATGGAGGAGGTGCTGGAGGACGCGGTCGCGTTCGCCGGCGTCTCGAAGTACCCGGCGCGCGTGAAGTGCGCCCTGCTGTCCTGGATGGCCTGGAAGGACGCCACGGCGCAGGCACTGGGCGACGAGTCAGCGAAGGAGTCGGCATGACCGAGACCGCACAGACCACCAAGCCCGCGAGCGAGGAAGAGGTCCGCGAGGCCCTCTACGACGTCGTCGACCCGGAGCTGGGCATCGACGTCGTCAACCTCGGCCTGATCTACGGCATCCACGTCGACGACTCCAACATCGCCACCATCGACATGACGCTGACGTCCGCGGCCTGCCCGCTGACCGACGTCATCGAGGACCAGGCGAAGTCGGCCACCGACGGGATCGTCAACGAGCTCCGGATCAACTGGGTCTGGATGCCGCCGTGGGGCCCCGACAAGATCACCGACGAGGGCCGCGAGCAACTCCGCGCCCTCGGCTTCAACGTCTGACCTCCGGCGGCGTCCGGCTCCGGCCCGGCGCGGGCCCCGTCCCGCCCCGGCCGCCCGGCTTCGCCCTTCGGCAGCGTTCTCCGCCCTGCCCGGGTCTCCGGCGCGGGGCGGAGGCGTGTCCCGGGCCGGCCCGGTGACCGGGCGCTGAGACCGGTTCGCGGGGGCGGAGCGGGACCGGTTAGCGTTCGGTCATGACCGAAGCAGCCACCACCCGTAAGACCGGCGCGGCCGCCGCCGGGCTCGCCACCCTCGCCGCCGACGGCACCGTCCTCGACACCTGGTTCCCCGCCCCCGAGCTCATCGCCGAGCCGGGCCCGGCCGGGACCGAGCGGCTGACCCCGGAGCGCGCCGCCGAACTGCTGGGCGAGTCCGCGCCGAAGGCGCTGGGCCCCGATCCGCGCCGCGGCGTCGAGGTGATCGCCGTCCGCACCGTCATCGCCTCGCTCGACGACAAGCCGGCCGACGCCCACGACGCCTACCTCCGGCTGCATCTGCTCAGCCACCGCCTGGTCCGGCCGCACGGCCAGAACCTCGACGGGATCTTCGGCCTGCTGGCCAACGTCGCCTGGACGAGCCTCGGCCCGGTCCCCGTCGACCAGGTCGAGAAGGTCCGGCTCGCGGCCCGCGCCGAGGGGCTGCACCTCGCCGTCACCAGCGTCGACAAGTTCCCCCGCATGACCGACTACGTCGCCCCGGCGGGTGTCCGGATCGCCGACGCCGACCGGGTGCGCCTGGGCGCCCACCTCGCCACCGGCACCACCGTGATGCACGAGGGCTTCGTCAACTTCAACGCCGGCACGCTGGGCCACTCCATGGTCGAGGGCCGGATCAGCGCCGGTGTGGTCGTCGGCGACGGCTCCGACATCGGCGGCGGCGCCTCGATCATGGGCACGCTCTCCGGTGGCGGCAAGCAGGTCATCTCCATCGGCGAGCGCTGCCTGCTCGGCGCCGAGGCGGGCATCGGCATCGCCCTCGGCGACGACTGCGTGGTCGAGGCCGGCCTCTACGTCACCGCGGGCACCCGCGTCAGCCTGCCCGACGGCGGCGTCGTCAAGGCCGTGGAACTCTCCGGCGCCCACAACCTCCTCTTCCGCCGCAACTCCACCACCGGCAAGGTCGAGGCCCTCCAGCGCACCGGCTCCTGGGGCGGCCTGAACGCGGCCCTGCACAGCAACGACTGAGCGGCGGCAGCCGTCACGGCACAGGCCATACGGCCCGTGCGGCCCGGTGAATCACGGGGGCCGCACGGGCCGTGGGCATCCCGGCCTTCGGACTGGTTGCCCCGCATGCTGGGTGCCGCGTATGCGCCGGTCCTGCCGTTGCTCCCGCTGCTTCTCGCTATCGCGTCGGGAGGGGAGTCAGTCGTGGGCATCGGGGTGTGCGTGTTCCGCGCCATCGCCCGCGCAGAAGCGGAGGCCACGATTCACGGCATCAGAGGAGTCGGTGCCGGCGGTGGAGCTCCAGGGTGACGACGACCGTCACGCCGAGGGTGATGTGCATCAGGGACAGGGCGGCGACGGTGCCACCATCGGCTCCGGACGACAGGGGGCCGGCGACCGACAACAGTGCCAGGCCACCGCCCGTATACTGCGCGATCCGCAAGAAGACCGGTTTCCACAGGGACAGCAACAGGGCAGCGCCCGTCCCGACGACCAGCGGGACGACTGAGGCACCGATGACGTCCCCGACCGCGATCGGATGCTCTTTGCCGCCGTCGACGACGACAAGCGAGGCACCGGCCAGCTCGGCGACGGCGAGGACGATGAGATTGGCGACGACCGCGCAGGCCGCTCCGGTGACCAGTGCCTTCCACCAGGTGAGGCCGGAGCGGCGGCCCGGGGATGCGTCGGGCACAGAGGGGCCGGGGTTTTGAACGGTATGGCTCGACATGAGACTTCTCCAATGTGTGGGGCCGCGCCGCCTCCGGGCGCGCGCCGGTGGCCCGTACGAGGAAGCCTCCAACCTGAACCACACTTGAGGTCAAGACCCGTCTGAGCGAGGTCCCGTGTGTGACGGTGGACCTCCTCCCTCCAGTCACAGGACGCCGTGCCGTCCATCGCCACCGGCTACGCCGAACGACACCTCGAAGAAGCTGGATCCCGGTGTTCACCCGGCGCTGAGGCCGCCGGGGACCGTCCCGGGTCACCGCCCCCCGGCGGCGGTGACCCGGGACGCCGTGGTCAGGGGCGGAAGCGGAGGACCTGGGGGTCGTGGTCGCTCGCCTGGTCGGCGAACTCCGCGTTGATGTGGACGATGTCGTAGTCCGCGTGGCGGATCGCGCGGCTGGTCAGCATGTGGTCCAGCACCTGCGAGTTGCCGTTGTAGACATAGCCGTAGCGCTCGTCGCGCGGCAGGCGGTCCACCAGGTCGGTGAGAACGCGGCCGTGGTCGGTGAGGGCGTCCACGGTGGGCGAGAAGCCGAAGTCGTTGATGTCGCCGGCGACCACGACCTTCGCCTTGCGGTCCAGCTCCAGCAGCGACTTCACCCAGCCGGCCACCAGCTTGGCCTGGGCGATGCGCTGGGTCTCCGAGGAGCGCACCGGGGGCTGGAAGCGGCCGTCGAGCGCCTGGTCGCCGCCCTTGCTGGCGAAGTGGTTGGCGACGACGAAGACGGGCTCGCCCCGGAAGCGGAACTCGGCCGCGAGGGGCTTGCGGCTGTCGTCCCAGGCGGCGTTCTCCGGGCGGATGCGGCCCGGGTTGGCGGAGAGGCCGACCTCGCCGTCCGCGCCGCGCAGCGGGACGGCGGACGTGGTCGCGTCGCCGCCGGGCACGTCGGGGAAGGAGACCCGCTCGGGGTTGTAGAGGAAGGCCACCCGGATGTTGCCGCCGGGCTGGCCGCCGTCCTCGTCGTCGGCCGGGTCGATCTGGCGCCACGCGTAGGAGGGGCCGCCGGCGGCGGCGATGGCCTCGGTCAGCTTCCGCAGCGTGGCGTCGGCGCTCACCACCGCGTCGTTGACCGGCCCGTTGTCGTCCTGGACCTCCTCCAGGGCGACGATGTCGGGGGAGGCGAGGTGGTCCACCAGGGCCTCGGCGAGCCGGGTGAACTTCTCGTCCGGATTCTTCGGGGAGAGATTCTCCACGTTGTACGTGGCGACGGACAGTTCGCCGGCCCGCTGCGGCCGGGTCCGCTCCCGGTCCGGGCCGTTGTCCTCCAGCGCGCCGAGCTCGGTGGCCTGGAGTTCGTAGCCGCCGAACTGGTCGTAGTCCAGGGGGCCGGCGGTGGTGCCGGTGAGCCGGTCGCCGACATCGGCCTGCGGGAACGGCCGTTCGGCGAAGGGGATGAGGGAGGCGACCTTCACCCGGGCGCCGTTCTGGTCGCGGTACGAGGCGTAGAGCGTGCCGCCGCGCGCGGTGGGGTTCTCGCGCGGATCGGCCGTCACCCACAGTTCGTTGTAGCGGCTGGACGGGCCGACGACGCCGGCGTCGGAGACCTGGACGCGCATACCCTCCAGCGACTCGTGGCGGTCCAGCGCGTAGCGGTGCGGACGGAGCGGAAGGTGCTCGATGCTGCCGCCGCCGCGTGCCTCGGGGGCGTAACGGTTCGGCACCGAGGCGCCGTTGAGCCGGAAGGCGGCCGGGAGGGCGTTGCCGGAGGAGTCCACCGTCCAGGTGGCGCCGGAGATCTGGGTGACGGACTGGAGCCCCGCGTCCCGGCCGCCCGGGTAGTACTCGCCGACGGTGCCGGAGACCAGCACCGCGTCGCCGGCCGCGACGGCCGGAGTCTTCGAGCCGGTGAAGACGAACACGCCCTCGCTGGTGGCCGGGTCGCGGTCCGGCCGCGGGTCCTGCACCCAGAAGCCGCGCGCGGAGCCGAAGGCGCGGACCGCGGTGACCACGCCGGGGACGTCGGTGACCCGCTCGCCGTCGTACGGGGAGAGGCGGGTGCTCCCCTGGATGTCGTGGATGCGCGGCTGCGCGGCCTCGGCCTGCTGCGGCGCGGCCAGCAGTCCGGCCGCGAGCGCGGTGGCGGCCACCGTGCCCAGCGCGGCGGTGCGGCGGAGCGGTCGGGCGGCGGCGGGCGGGGCTATCGGGTCCATCGGGTCTCCGGGTGGTGAGGTCGGACGGGTGGCGGGCCCGCCACCCGGGGTCGCGCGCGGGACGGGCGGGGCCCGCGCCGCCGGATGGGAGGCGGGGAACGGGAGTTCGGCACCCGCAGTGCTTCTACGCGCGTCAATCTCCGGCGTGGGGACCCCCGTTGTCAAGGGACCGCCGGTGTACACGGGCGGACGCCGCGGTGAACCGGACGGGAAGCGCCCCTGCCGGTCTAGGCTGGATCAGCACCCGACGCGGTGCGGACCCCAGAGCGTTTCGAGGAGAAGTCGCCCATGCCCGGAGACCGTTCCGTCATGCCGCCGCTCCGGCTGCCCTCCCAGGCCGAACTCGCGCGCCAGGCCCTGGCGGCGCCGCTCCTCGCGCGCGCCGTGCGGCTCGCCCGCCGGCTGGGGGACGGGGTGCCGGTCGGCGCGGACGGGCAGCCGGAGCACGCCGGACTGACGCGTCTGGCACGTGAGTTGGGGGTGGACGGCGATCCGGGCGGGCTCGCGGCCACCCGCGCGGCATGGCGGCTGGCGGCCGGGACCGGCCTGCTGAGGATCACCGCGGAGGACGGTACGGAAGCCGGGGCCGCCCCGGACGGCTCCGGGCGGACGGGCCCGGCGGGCCGGCGGGCCGTCCCGGGCGAGCAGGCCGCACGGGTCACCGGCGGCGGCCCGCGGGAGATCCTGGAGCTCTGGCGCAGCGGACTGGAGACGGTCCTCACCGAGGCGGAGACCGAGGCCGGGACCGGGACGGGGAGCGAGGCTGCCGGCGGGGGCGAGGGTGAGGGCACGGCCGCCGGGAGCGGCGCCGGTGCCGCCGCCCCGGACCGGCCCTCCGGCGAGGCCGCCGGAACCCTCGGCCGCGTCCTCGCCGCGCTCTACGTCCTCACCGCCCTGGAAGGCGGCGGCCTCGGCGACCCGGAGCGCAGCTTCGTACCGCTGCCCGCGCTCGCCGCCACCGTCGTCGTCCCCGAGGACATGGCGGAGCCCACCGACGCCGTACTGGAGGAGGTGTCGGAGGAGGTCATGCGGCTGGACCGCCGCTTCCGGCTGCTGGAGCCCCTCGGCCTCGTCGAGTACCGGCCGGTCGACGAGGCCCTCATCGAGGAACTGGACGGGCCCGGCGAACCGGCGGACGGCACAGGCGGGGCGCCGCCGGGGACGGGGCGGCGGGACCGGTGCCGGGCGTGCCGCGGTGTCCGGCCGGGGCGATGCCGCCGCCCGCTACGGCATGGTCCGGCTGACCGCTCTCGGCGCCCACGGCGTGCGCGCCCGTCTGCTCGACGCGGGCATCACCGCGCCGCTCACCGGGGATCTCGCCGGACAGGGCGCGGAAACCCTGCTGGACACCGTCACCGGATACCCGGAGGCCGCGGCCCGGGACGAGGTCGAGGAGTGGCTGGACCGGCGCGATCCCGTCGCCGCCGCCCGGGAACTCCTCGCCGCGGGCCGGGGCGACGACCCGGCCGCGCCGCTGCGCCGGCTCGGCTGCCAGCAGGCCCTGGCCCTGATCGGCCGGGAGGCCGAGCCCGCGCTGCGCGAGGTGCTGGACGACCGGCACCTCGGCGGGCTCGCCCGGGTCTGGCTGGCGGAGCACGGGGCGACGGGGGTGCCCGAGCCCTCGGAGGAGATGGTCTTCTGGCTGACCGTCGACACCCTCGCGGCCCAGCTCGGCGCGGACGGCGACTCCGCCGAACTGGAGGAGCTGGTCCTGGGGCTGGTGGGGCAGCACGGCGCCTTCTTCGACACGGCCTGGCGGGTGGACCACCCGGCGACCGGGGAGGTCCTGGAGGCGATGGGGCGGCTGCACCCCGACCGCGCGGTGGCGAAAGCGGCCCGCCAGGCGGCGTACAAGGCGCGCTCGCGGGGGCGTTGAGCCGCTCTCCCTCGCGCGGGGCGCCCGGGGTGATGCCCTCGCCGGCCGGCGGGACCCCGTCTTCCGGCCGGTGGCTCGCCCAATGGACGAACGGCCGTCGGGCGGTGTTCAACCGGTGTTCGGCGGGGCCGGGCACCGTGGTTCCCGTAGAGCAGGGGATCGATCCGGCCACGCAGGAGATGAAGATGCCGCTCACCCGCAGGGATTTCGCGAGAGGGTCCGCCTACACCGGTGCGGGCGTGGTACTCGCCGGCAGCGTCGGTGTGCTGGCCGGCGCGCCCGACGCCATCGGCATCGGCGGCGGGGACGAGGGATCCCGGGCGGCCGAGGCCGCCGGCACGGACCGGCAGCACCCCCCGCGGGGCGTCGGTTACGGGCCGCTGCGGGACGACCCCGAGGGCATCGTCGCGCTGCCCGAGGGCTTCTCGTACCGGGTCATCTCCCGTACCGGCGTCACCGAACTGGAGTCCGGCGAGCCCACTCCCTCGAACCACGACGGCACCGCCGCCTTCGCCGGTCCGCGCGGCGCGACCCTGCTCGTCGTCAACCACGAGATCGACGGCCCGCGCGAGGAGACCGAGCACCCCGTTCCGCTCGCCGACGGCCTGGTCTACGACCCCGCGGCGCCCGGCGGCTGCACCGTCGTCGAGGTGCGCCGCGGCGGCGAGGTCGCCCAGTGGGTCGGCATCGCCGGCACCTCCGACAACTGCTCCGGCGGCCGCACCCCCTGGAACACCTGGCTGACCTGCGAGGAGAACTCCGACCGGGCCGGCGAGAACGGGATGACCAAGGACCACGGCTACGTCTTCGAGGTCGATCCCCTCGACCGGCGCGCCAACCGCGCACCCCGGCCGGTCAAGGCACTGGGCCGCTACGACCACGAGGCCGTCGTCGTCGACCCGCGGCGCGGCCACATGTACCTGACGGAGGACGACGACGAGCCCAACGGCCTCTTCTACCGCTGGGTCCCGCCGAAGGGCTTCGAACACGGTCGCGGCCGGCTCCGTACGCTGGCCGACGACGCCGGCGTCCTCCAGGCGCCCAAGTGCTACGACTCCGGCGGCCGTTTCGTCGACGACCTCTCCCGGGCCACCCGGGCGGGCACCGTCTACGGCGTCGACTGGGTGGATGTTCCCGACCGCGACGCCCGCACCGTCCCCGTGCGCAAGCAGTTCGAGGACGGAGGTGTCACCCGGGGCCGCAAGCTGGAGGGCATGTGGTGGGCCGACGGCGGGGCGTACTTCGTCTCCTCCTACGCCCGTGAGGAGAGCCCGGGCCGGCCGCACGACGGCCAGGTCTGGTTCTACGACCCCCGGCGCCGGACCCTCACCCTCAAGGTCATCCTCGGCGTCAACGCCAAGCCCTTCGAGGACGGCGCGTTCGACGGCCCGGACAACATCACCGTCTCGCCGTACGGCGGGCTGATCATCGCCGAGGACGGCGAGGGCGTCCAGCACCTCTTCGGCGCCACGGAGAGCGGCCGGATGTACCCGATCGCCCGGAACGAGGTGAACGTCGGCACCGCGGAGGAGCCGGAGTACAGCGAGTTCACCGGTGTGGTCTTCTCACCCGACGGCAAGACGCTGTACGCCAACATCCAGGAGCCCGGGATCATGCTCGCCATCACCGGCCCGTGGCGCCGGCAGCCCCGCTGACACCCCCGCGCCTCCGGCCCGGGGGACGCCACGGGCCCGGGACGCCCGGATGCCCGGCCCGGACGCCGCCGTGCCCGGTGCGGCCCGGCTCCGCCCGGCCCGCAGACTCCGGACGCCCGGCCACCACGGCTGGGGCGGCGGGCGGCGTCAACGGCCGCCCGCCGCGCGGCCCCTAGAGCGCCTTGGCGCCCGGCTTCACCATGCCCCGGACCGTGCGGGAGTCGACGTACTCGCCCATCGCCGTCATCTCCCACTCGCCCGAGAACTGCCGGATGAGCTTGCACATCATCACGCCCGTGCGGGGCTCGGCCCCCGTCAGGTCGAAGCGCACCAGCTCCTGGCCCGCGCCGTCCAGCAGCCGGCAGTACGCCTTGGAGACCTCGGTGAACTTCTGCCCGGAGAAGGAGTTCACCGTGAACACCAGCCCGGTGACCTGCGATGGCACATCGCCCAGATGGACGGTGATCGCCTCGTCGTCACCGCCGCCCTCGCCGGTGAGGTTGTCACCGGAGTGCTGGATGACACCGCCCAGGATGGTGAGCTTGCCGAAGTAGCAGGCGTCGATTTTTTTGCGGTCCGGGCCGTAGGCGATCACGGAGGCGTCGAGGTCGATGTCCTTGCCCCGGTAGGCCGGCTCCCAGCCGAGGCCCATCCGCACGGAGGTCAGCAGTGGGCGGCCGCCCTTCACCAGGGAGACCGTCTGGTTCTTCTGCAGGCTGACCCGGCCCTTGTCCAGGTTGATCTTCCCGGTCCCGGGAGCGGAGGGGCCGCGGGCGGTTGCCGGAGCGGCCGGGGCCGGAGCCGCCGGCATCGCGGGCGCGGCCGGAGGCGGGGGCGGGGAGCCGTGGCGGCGGCCGGCGGGGAGCCGGCTGGGCGGCCGGGGTGGCGGGCTCCTCCACGCTCACCCCGAAGTCCGTGGCGATGCCAGCCAGTCCGTCGGCGTATCCCTGTCCGACGGCCCGCACCTTCCAGGCGCCGCCCCTGCGGTACACCTCGGCCACCACCAGGGCGGTCTCCGGGCCGAGGCGCGGCGGCGTGAACGTGGCGAGTACGGAGCCGTCGTCGGCGTTGCGGACCGTGGCCGTCGGCTCCGCGCCGGCGAACGTCGCCCCCGGGGCGTCGAGGCTGGCCGTCACCACCACCTTGTCGATCCCGGCCGGTACGGCACCGGTGTCCACGGTGATGGCGTCCGGGGCGCCGCCACCACCGCCGCGGTGGGTCACCCCCGGGCCGCTGGGCTGGTTGTAGAAGACGAAGTCCTCGTCGGAACGGACTTTTCCGTCGGCGGTCAGGAGCAGGCCCGATACGTCGAGCCGCGCCGGTGCGGTGACGTCCACCGCCACACGGGGGACGGAGAGAGGGATGTTCGAGCCGGGGGTCATAGCGGTCATGCCGGGGTAACGATCGGCCCGGCTTTACGGTTCCATTACCCGGCCCGTCCGGCGGGGGAGGGGCCCCGCCCGGCGGTGCCGGCCCGCCGCGGGCAGCCGCGGACAGCCCGCCGTGGGGGAACGGGCATCGAACGGGCATCCGGACCCGCCGTTCGGGCACCGGCCACGGCGGCCGCACCCGCGTCCCACCAGGTCGAACCGTTCCGGAAGTCTTCCGGGAACGGGCACAGGCGGGCAGGATCGGCTTCGGCAGGAACCTGGCCGGGCCCTTGCGCGGGCTGTACAAATCTCCTCACGGCCCGCACGGGCAACCTGCTCCGGGAGACCCCCGGGGGAGGGGCCGGGCGAGTGAAGGAGGTGCGCCGGTGAACGCCGAGGAACGGCAGCGGGAGATTGTCGCCCTGGCCCGGGACACGGGTGCGGTGGAGGTCACCCGGCTCGCCGAGAAACTGGCCGTCGCCAAGGAGACCATCCGCCGTGACCTGCGGGTCCTGGAGGACCACGGCCTGGTGCGCCGTACCCATGGCGGCGCCTACCCGGTGGAGACACCGGGGTTCGAGACGACGCTCGCCTTCCGCGCCACCCTGCACGTGCCCGAGAAGCGGCGGATCGCCGCCGCGGCGGCCGAGCTGCTCGGCGAGGCCGAGACGCTCTTCGTCGACGAGGGCTTCACCCCGCAGCTCATCACCGAGGCGCTGCCCCGCGACCGCCCGCTGACCGTCGTGACCACCTCCCTGGCCACCGCCAGGACGCTGGCCGGACGGGACAACTTCACCGTGCTCCTGCTGGGCGGCCGGGTGCGCGGCGGCACCCTCGCCACGGTCGGCCACTGGGCGACCCGGATGCTCTCCGGATTCGTCATCGACCTGGCGTTCCTCGGAGCCAACGGCATCTCCCGGCTCCACGGCCTGACCACACCCGACCCGGTGGTCGGCGAGGTGAAGGCGACCGCCGTACGGGCGGCACGGCGCCGGGTCTTCGCCGGTGTGCACACCAAGTTCGGAGCCGTGGGCTTCTGCCGCTTCGCGGAGGTCTCCGACTTCGAGGCGATCGTCACCAGCACCGCCCTGCCGTCCTCCGAAGCCCACCGCTACTCCCTCCTGGGACCGCAGGTCATCCGCGTGTGACCGGCGGCGGCCACCGGCCGCGCGCCCCCGGAACCACCCGCACACCCCCGACAGGCACACCGCCGACCACAGACCGTCCGCGACCCACCCACCGCCGGCGGTACGGCACCGCACACCCGCGCACCCGTCCCTCCACCCCTCCACCCCTCCACCCCCCACGACCCAGCCACCCCGCCCCCTCGACCGCCCTCACCCCGCCCACGGCAAGGAGCCCGACATGCGACGCAGAACCATCCGCACCCCGGTACGCACCCTGATCGCCACCGCGGTGGCCGGAAGTCTCCTGGCGGCCTGCGCCGGGGCCGGCGGCACGGCCTCGGAGGACGGCTCGATCAATGTGCTGATGGTCAACAACCCGCCGATGACCGAACTGCAGAAACTCACCGCCGAGCACTTCACCAAGGAGACCGGCATCGAGGTCAACTTCACGGTGCTGCCCGAGAACGACGTCCGCGACAAGATCAGCCAGGACTTCTCCAACCAGGCGGGCCAGTACGACGTCGCCACCATCAGCAACTACGAGGCCCCCATCTACGCCGGCAACGGCTGGCTGCACGCCCTCGACTCCTATGTGGCCGAGGACGAGGCGTTCGACCAGGACGACGTCCTGGAGCCGATGCGGCTCTCGCTCACCGGCGAGGACGGCAAGCTCTACGGCCAGCCCTTCTACGGCGAGTCGTCCTTCCTGATGTACCGCCGGGACGTCTTCGAGAAGCACGGGCTGACCATGCCCGAGAAGCCCACCTGGCAGGAGGTCGCGGACCTCGCCGCGGAGGTGGACGCCGAGGAGAAGGGCATGAAGGGCATCTGCCTGCGCGGACTGCCCGGCTGGGGCGAGGTCATGGCGCCGCTGACCACGGTCGTCAACACCTTCGGCGGCACCTGGTTCGACGCGGACTGGAACGCCCGGCTCACCTCCCCCGAGTTCACCGAGGCCACCGAGTTCTACGTGGACCTGGTGCGCGAGCACGGCGAGGCGGGCGCCGCCCAGGCCGGGTACGCCGAGTGCCTGAACAACATGACCCAGGGCAAGACGGCCATGTGGTACGACGCCACCGCCGGCGCCGGATCGCTGGAGGCCGCCGGCTCCCCCGTGAAGGGCAAGATCGGTTACGTGCCCGCGCCGGTGGAGGAGACCGAGAGCTCCGGCTGGCTCTACACCTGGGCCTGGGGGGTGCAGAAGGCCTCGGAGAACCCCGACGACGCCTGGAAGTTCATCTCCTGGGCCTCCGGCAAGGAGTACGAGGAACTGGTCGGCGAGGAGATCGGCTGGGCCAACGTACCGGCCGGGAAGCGCGCCTCCACCTACGAGCGCCCCGAGTACCGCAAGGCGGCCGGCGCCTTCTCCGAGGTGGCCCGGACCGCCATCACGGGGGCCGACCCGCGCGACCCGGGCGTGCAGAAGCGGCCCGCGCCCGGCATCCAGTTCGTCGGCATACCCGAGTTCACCGACCTGGGCACCAAGGTCTCCCAGGAGATCAGCGCGGCCATCGCCGGACGCAAGTCGGTGAAGCAGGCGCTGGCCGCCTCGCAGCGGCTGGCCGAGGCCGTCGGCAAGGAGTACCGGGACCGATGACCGGACAGCTCACCGCGGCCTCCCCGCCGCCCGCCGCCTCCCCGCCCCGGGCGCCCGCCCGGCCCCGGCCGCCCCGCGCGGCTGGGGCCTGGGCCACCCGCGCCCCCCTGCTGCCCGCGCTGGTCTTCCTGATCGCCGTCACCCAGCTCCCGTTCGCGGCGACGCTCTTCATCTCCGTGTTCGACTGGTACGCACTCGACCCCGGCGGCCGGGAGTTCACCGGGCTGTCCAACTACGGCACGGTGCTCTCCGACCCGCGGCTGCGGTCCTCCGTCGTCACCACGGTGGTGCTCACCGTGTCCGTGGTGCTGGCGAGCCTGCTCCTGGGACTCGGCCTGGCCCTGCTGCTGGACCGGTCCTTCCGCGGCCGGGGCGTGGTGCGCACGATGCTGATCGCCCCCTTCCTGGTCGTCCCCGTCGCCGCCGCGCTGCTGTGGAAGCACGCCCTCTACAACCCGGAGTACGGGCTGTTCAACGGCGCCCTGGCCTGGCTGGGCGGGCTGTTCGGCGTGGACGATCCCGTGCAGCCCGACTGGCTCTCCGACATGCCGCTGCCCGCGGTGGCGGCGTCGCTGGTGTGGCAGTGGACGCCGTTCATGATGCTCATCCTGCTGGCGGGGCTGCAGAGCCGGCCGCTGGAGACGGCCGAGGCGGCCCGGCTGGACGGCGCCGGCTCCTGGCAGGTCTTCCGCTATCTGACGCTGCCGCACCTGCGGCGCTATCTGGAACTGGGGGCGCTGCTGGGCTCGATCTACATCGTCCAGCACTTCGACGCGGTGTTCACCCTCACCGCCGGCTCGCTGGGCACCGCCAACCTGCCGTACACGATCTACCACACCTTCTACAAGGCCCATGAGTACGGCCTCGCCTCGGCCGCGGGGGTGCTGGTCGTCATCGGCTCGATCGCCATCGCCGTCTTCGCCCTGCGCGTGGTCTCGTCCCTGTTCAGCGAGGAGGTGTCCGGGTCATGACCGCCCCGCCCCCGTCCCCGCCGCCCGCCGCGCCGGCGGCGGCGTCCGCCCCGCCGGACCCCCCGGCCGTACCGTCCCGCATCCGGCGGTGCGGCGCGCCCGGCGCCGGAACACCGCGCTCGGGATGCTGGCCTGGCTCGCCGGCATCGTGTTCTTCCTGCCGGTCGCCTGGATGACCCTCACCTCCCTGCACTCCGAGGCCGACGCCGCGACCAACCCGCCCTCGCTCGCCGCCCCGCTCACGCTGGAGGGCTACCGCGAGTTCTTCGCCACCGGCGCCGCCGGCCCCTGGCCCTCGCTGGCCAACTCGGCCATGGCGTCGCTCTTCTCCACCGCCGCGGTGCTGCTGCTGGCGTTCCCGGCGGCGTACGCCCTCTCCCTCCGGCCGGTGCGCAAATGGCGGGACGTGCTGTTCTTCTTCCTGTCGACCAAGATGCTGCCGGTGATCGCCGGGCTGCTGCCGGTGTACCTGTTCGCCCGGAACACCGGGCTGCTCGACAACATCTGGCTGCTCGTCCTCCTCTACACCTCGATGAACCTGCCGATCGCGGTGTGGATGATGCAGTCCTTCCTCGCCGAGGTGCCCGCCGCCCTCATCGAGGCCGCGCAGCTCGACGGGGCGCGGCTGCCCACCGTCCTCGGCCGGGTGATCGCCCCGCTCGTGGGGCCCGGCATCGCCGCCACCGCGCTGATCTGCTTCATCTTCAGCTGGAACGAGATGCTGTTCGCCCGTGTCCTCACCGGGGTGACCGCGCAGACCGCGCCGGTCTTCCTGACCGGTTTCATCACCAGCCAGGGGCTGTTCCTGGCCAAGGTGTGCGCCGCCTCCGTCGTCATCTCCCTGCCGGTGCTCGCCGCGGGGTTCGCCGCCCAGGACAAACTGGTCCAGGGCCTGTCTCTCGGAGCCGTCAAATGAGAGCCGCCGTCATCGAGTCGCCCGGCAAGGCCGTGCTGGCCACCGTCCCCGACCCCGTCCCGGGCCCCGCGAGGTGGTCGTCAAGGTCGCCGCCTGCGGGCTGTGCGGAACCGATCTCCACATCCTGCAGGGCGAGTTCGCCCCCTCGCTGCCGCTGGTGCCGGGGCACGAGTTCGCCGGCGAGGTGGTCGGCACCGGCAGCGCCGTCAGCGGACTGAAGGCCGGTGACCGGGTGGCGGTGGACCCCTCGCTGTACTGCCAGGAGTGCCGCTACTGCCGCACCGGCCACAACAATCTGTGCGACCGGTGGGCCGCCATCGGCGTGTCCGCGGCCGGCGGCGCGGCCGAGTACGCCCTCGCCCCCGCCGCCAACTGCATCAAGCTCCCGGACCACGTCGGCCTCCAGGACGCCGCGCTCATCGAGCCGCTGTCCTGCGCCGTGCGCGGCTACGACGTGCTGTCGGCGCGCATGGGCGCCCATGTGCTGATCTACGGCTCCGGCACGATGGGCCTGATGATGCTGGAACTCGCCAAGCGGACCGGGGCCGCGAGCGTCGACGTCGTCGACATCAGCGCCGAACGCCTCGCCACCGCCCGGACGCTGGGCTGCTCGCGCACCGCCGCGGCCGCCGCGGAGTTCGGCCGGCCCGGGGGCTGGGACGTCGTCATCGACGCCACCGGCAACGCCGCGGCGATCCAGGACGGTCTGGGACGGGTCGCCAAGGCCGGCACGTTCCTGCAGTTCGGGGTCGCCGACTACGCCACCACCGCCGTCATCGAGCCGTACCGGATCTACAACCAGGAGATCACCATCACCGGCTCGATGGCCGTCCTGCACAGCTACGAGCGCGCCGCGGAGCTCTTCGCGGCGGGCGTCATCGACCCCGGGGTCTTCATCAGCGACCGGATGCCGCTGGAGAGTTACCCGGAGGCGCTGGAGCGGTTCGCGGCGGGGGAGGGCCGGAAGATCGTGGTCGTACCGTGACGCCGCGGGCGGGCGTACGGGCCGTACGCCCGCCCGCGCGGTCCCGCTCCGGCCTGTGGACCGCGCCGTTCCGGCCTTAGAGTCCAGGAATGAGACGAGCACGCACCGATTCCCTGGTCAGCGACGGCCGCGGCCTCACCCTGCACGCGTTCCACCGCGTCCCCGAGGACACCCGCTTCCGCGAGGCCGAGATCGGCATGTCCCTCGTGGCGCTGTGGCACGGCGACAGACTGCTGATGGTCTACGAGCGGGACCGCGCCACCTGGGAACTGCCCGGCGGGGGCATCGACCCCGGGGAGAGCCCGCGCGAGGCGGCGGTCCGCGAACTCGCCGAGGAGTCCGGCCAGGTCGCCGACGAGCTCCGCTTCACCGGCTACGGGCTCTACACCCTGGGGCGCCGGCGGCGCCTGGTGTACGGGGCCGTCTACACCGGACGGACCTCGGTGCCCCGCCCGTTCACCCCGAACGAGGAGATCGCCGCCATCCACTGGCGCACCGCCGCGGAGCCCCTCTCCGGCCGCGTCCAGCCCGTGGACGAGTACCTGGCTGCCCTCTGCGCCGCCGCGCGGGACACGGCTCCCCGGCCCCGGCCTGACGACCCCGCCCGCGCCTCCGCGCGGCGGGGCCGGTGGGCCGGCCCGGTGCGGCCGGTCAGTGCGGCCAGCGGGGCGGGTCGGTGCAGAAGTGGCCGCCGAGATGGGCGTGGTCGGGGTTGGCCGGGTCGAGGGCGCCCTGTTCGGCGACGAGCTTCGCCGCGTACGGCTCCGAGTCGTCCCGCGGCTCGTAGCCCAGCGCCCGGGCGGAGGAGAGGTCCCACCACAGGCGGGTGTTGGCGGAACTGCCGTAGACGACGGTGTGGCCGACGTCCTCGGCGGTCAGAGCCGCGTGCAGCAGCCGGGCGGCGTCCGGCGGGCTGAGCCAGAGGGAGAGCATCCGGACGGTGGTGGGCTCGGGGAAGCAGGAGCCGATGCGGATGGAGACGGTCTCGATGCCGTGCTTGTCCCAGTAGAGGGAGGCCAGGTCCTCGCCGAAGCACTTGGAGAGGCCGTAGAAGGTGTCGGGCCGGTGAGGGGCCTCGACGGGCAGTGGCGGGGCGTCCTCGCCGGCGGGGCGGGGGAGGAAGCCGACGGCGTGGTTGCTGGAGGCGAAGACCACGCGGCGCACGCCCTCTTCGCGGGCGGCCTCGTAGAGGTGGTAGGTGCCCCGGATGTTGGAGTCGAGGATGTTCTCGAAGGTGGATTCGAGGGAGATCCCGGCGAGATGGATGATCGCGTCGACACCGCGGACCGCCTCCCGGAGGGCCTCCCGGTCGGCGAGGTCGGCCGTGACCGCCTCGGTGCCGTCGGGGACGTCCGGCACCGGCACGCGGTCGAGCAGCCGGAGGGTGTAGCCGTACGGGGGCAGCAGGTCGCGCATCAGGGTGCCGAGGCCGCCGGCGGCGCCGGTGAGCAGGACGGTGCGGTCTGCGGGCATGGCGGTGTCTCCTCGGGAGGGCGGCGGCCGGCGGGCCGGGGGCCGGTTCGGGGCGGACGTGGTGCGCAGCCGTGCGCGGCGGAGCCTGTTCACGATCTCCGGGTAAGACTCTGCCATCGGGTAGTAAGCGCTGTCATCCCCCCGTGGCCGCTCTCTTGACCGCTTCCGGGCGCCGCCTTAGCGTGACCGCTTCCGCGGAGGGTCCGCCGGCCGAGCGGGCGGCGGGCCGGTGAGGAGACGACATGCGAGCCTCGGCCTTTCTCTACCCCTGGGACGTGGTCGGTGACCCGTACGCCCCGGTCCGGGTGGCCCGGCTGGGGGTGCGGCAGGTGACGCTGGCCTCCGCCTACCACTCGACCCGGGCCCTGACACCCCGCCACCCCCGGCACCGGATCGTCACGGCGCGCCACTCGGCGGTGCTCTACCCGCCCGACCCGGCCCGCTGGTCGGGGCGCGCGCTGAAACCGTACGAGCAGCGGTGGACCGAGGGCCGCGATCCGTTCGGGGAGGCGGCGGAGGCCCTGGCCGGGGCGGGGCTGGAGGTGCACAGCTGGGTGGTGCTGGCGCACAACTCCCGGCTGGGCGAGGAGCATCCGGAGATCACGGTGCGCAACGCCTACGGCGACCGGTATCCGTGGGCGCCCTGCATCGCCCGGCCCGAGGTGCGGGAGTACGCGGTGGAGCTGGCAGCCGAGGCCGCCGTGCGGCCCGGGGCGCGCGGCACCGAACTGGAGTCCTGCGGCTGGTACGGCCTGGCGCATCTGCACGCGCACGACAAGACGGCCGGGGTCGCGCTCGGCGGCGCCGGGCACTATCTGATGTCGCTCTGCTTCTGCGAGGTCTGCGAGGAGGGGTACGCCGGGACGGGTGCCGATCCGGAGCGGCTGCGGGCCGCGGTGGTGACGGCCCTGGAGCCGCTGTGGCGCGGGGAGCCCGGACCGGAGGCGGGCCCGGCGGGGGACCGGGACACGGAGTGGGCGGCGGTGGAGAAACTGCTCGGCGAGGAACTCGCCGACGTGACGCGCCGCTGGCGCCGGAGCGTCGCGGGCGGACTCCGGCGGGCGGCGGTCGCGGCGGTGCGCCGGGCGGCGCGGCCGGGGTTCCAGGTGCTGCTCCACGCCGACCCGGCCTGGCACCGGTGCGGGGCCAACGCGGGCGCGGACCCGGAGGATCTGCTGGAGTACGCCGACGGCGCCGTGCTGCCCTGCGCGGGGGGCGAGGGCGGACGGGCGGTGCGGGCAGCCGTTCTGGACCCGTTCGCCCGGGTCCGGCCCGAAGGGGCGGTCCTCGCGGCGAACTTCACGGTCGTCTCCGGTATGGGCGGCAGCCCGGCGACGCTGGAGGCGGATGCGGCGCACGCGGCCGGACTGGGCGCGGACGAACTCCGGCTCTACCACGCCGGACTGGCCTCTGACGCCGACCTCGCGCAGGTCGGGGCGTTCCTCGGCTGAACGGGCGGGCCGGGCGGCCCGGTTGGCGCCCCCGGTCCGCCGGAGGTGTGCGGAAATCTCGTGGCGCGCGGGGCATTGACGGGACGGCGGCCCGGCCCTAGCTTCATCGCGTCGTCCTTCGTACGTCATATATGAGACGCGATACGCGAGATCTGAGAGCCTTCATGGTCACTGCGCCCGGCCCGCTCCCCGCCACTCCGGCCCCGATCCCCTCCCGCACCCAGGTCGTGCTGGAGGCCGTCAAACACGCCATCCTCACCGGCCGGCTGAGCCCCGGCCAGGCGCTGGTGGAGACGGAGCTGGCGCAGCGGTTCGGCGTCTCCAAGACCCCGGTGCGGGAGGCCCTGAAGACGCTCGCGGGCTCCGGTCTCGTCGTCATGAACCAGTACAAGGGCGTCACCGTGCGGACCGTGGACGCCGCCATGGCCCGCGAGGTCTACGACGTCCGGCTGCTGCTGGAGCCGGAGGCGCTGCGCCGCTCGGTCACCCGCGAGGCGTCGCTGGAGGCGGCACGGGAGGCGCTGGAGCGCGCCGACCACTCCTCGGACCGCGCCGACCGGAGCCTGGCCAACCGGGACTTCCACCGGGCGCTGTACCTGCCCTGCGGCAATCCGCTGCTCGCCCGGATGCTCGACGATCTGCGCGACCAGGCGGCCCTGGTGTCGGCGGTCGCCTGGGCGTCGGTGCCGTCCTGGGAACGGGAGGCGCGCGAGCACCGGGAGATCCTGCGCACGGCGCTCGCGGGGGACGCGGACGGCGCGGCACGGCTGCTCCACGACCACATCGGCTCCTTCGTGCGGCGGGCCTTCCCGGACGCCGTACCGGACGCTGCGGCACCGGACACGGCGGTGCCGGAGCGGCCCGCCGCCCCCTGACCGCGGTCCGGACGGCGTCCGGCGCCGGCCACGCCCCGGACCGCGCACCACCTGCACCACCTGCACCACACCACTCGCACCACACCGCACCACCCGCACGGCACGACGGCAGCACCGGCCGGAGCATCACCGGTCAACCGCGGTACCGGCCCACCGAGTTGCCCGGGCCGGCGCCACGGACCGGCACCCGCACAGCACACAGCACCGCACCGACGGCCCGGCACCACCCGGCGGGCCGCCATCCCGGCGACGGACCGCCCCGCGAACGGCGGCCCGGAGCACAGACCGCGGCACGCGCCGCGCACGGAAAGGGCGGACAGCATGGACCAGGCACGGCTGAAAGCGGCTCTCGCCGAGGTCGTGGCGATACCGGTGACGCCGTTCGGCGCGGAAGGCCGCGTCGAACGGACCACCTACCGCGCGCTGCTGCGCCGGCTGCTCGACGGGGGAGTCGTCACCGTCACCCCGAACGGCAACACCGGGGAGTTCTACGCCCTCACGCCCGAGGAACGGCGCACCGTCGTCGAGGAGACCATGGCGGAGACCGGCGGGCAGGCGACCGTCGTGGTCGGGGTCGGCCACGACGTGCCCACCGCCGTCGGCGCCGCCCGGCACGCCCGGGACTGCGGCGCCGAGATGGTGATGGTCCATCAGCCGGTGCACCCGTACGTGTCGCAGGACGGCTGGGTCGACTACCACCGCGCCATCGCCGAGGCGGTGCCCGAGCTGGGCGTCGTCCCGTACATCCGCAACGAGCTGCTGGACGGGGAGCGCATCGCGCGGCTCGGCGAGCTCTGCCCCAATGTGCTCGGCGTGAAGTACGCGGTGCCGGACGCGGCGCGGTTCGCGGCGGTCGCCCGGGACGCGGGCCTGGACCGGTTCACCTGGGTCGCCGGACTGGCCGAGCTGTACGCGCCGTCGTACTGGGCGGTGGGGGCCACCGGTTTCACCTCCGGGCTGGTCAACGTCGCCCCCCGGCTGTCGCTGGCGATGCTGGTGGCGCTGCGCGCCGGGGACTACGCCGCCGCCATGGCGGTCTGGGAGCGCGTACGGGAGTTCGAGGCGCTGCGCGCCGAACGGCAGGCGGCGAACAACGTCAGCGTCGTCAAGGAGGCGATGGCCGTCCTGGGCCTGTGCCGGCGCGAGGTGCGGCCGCCCAGCCGGCCGCTGCCCGAGCCGGAACGCGGCCGGGTCGCGTCGCTGCTGAAGGGATGGGACCTGTGACGAGCGGGCCCGGGAACACCGGCGGCACCGGGGCGGCGCCCCGTCCGGACGGCGGCCCGTCCGCGGACGCGGCCCGGCGCGAGCGGGTGAAGAGCCCGGAGGAGCTGCGCAGCCACGCCTGGTACGGCACCGGTGGACTGCGGTCCTTCAGCCACCGGGCCCGCACCCGCCAGCTCGGCTACCTGCCCGAGGAACACCTGGGGAAGCCCGTCGTCGCGGTCCTCAACACCTGGAGCGACATCAACCCCTGCCACCAGCATCTGCGCGAGCGCGCGGAGGCCGTGAAGCGGGGCGTCTGGCAGGCGGGCGGCTTCCCGCTGGAGTTCCCGGTGGCCACGCTCTCGGAGACCTTCCAGAAGCCGACGCCCATGCTTTACCGGAATCTGCTGGCGATGGAGACCGAGGAGCTGCTGCGCTCCTATCCGGTGGACGGCGCCGTGCTCATGGGCGGCTGCGACAAGACGACACCGGCGCTGCTGATGGGCGCCGCCTCCGCCGGGCTGCCCGCCGTGTTCGTCCCGGCCGGGCCGATGCTGCGCGGCCACTGGCGCGGCGAGACCCTCGGCTCCGGCACCGACATGTGGAAGTACTGGGACGACAAGCGCGCCGGGCTCATCGGGGACCGCGAACTGGCCGAACTGGAGTGCGGCCTGGCCCGCTCGCCCGGCCACTGCATGACCATGGGCACCGCCTCCACCATGACGGCCGTCGCCGAGGCCCTGGGGGTGACCGTGCCCGGAGCCTCCTCGATCCCCGCCGTGGACTCGGGGCACAGCCGGATGGCCGCCGCGGCCGGACGTCTCGCCGTCGAACTGGTGTGGCAGGACCTGCGGTTGCCGGAGCTCCTGACCCGCGAGGCGTTCGAGGACGGCATCGCGACCGCCGTGGCGCTCGGCGGTTCGACCAACGCCATCATCCATCTGATCGCGATGGCCGGCCGCTCGGGCGTGAAGCTCACCCCGGACGACTTCGACACCATCGCCCGCCGGGTGCCCGTCCTCGCCAACCTCCGCCCCGGCGGCGCGTATCTGATGGAGGACTTCCACTACGCGGGCGGGCTGCCGGGCCTGCTGGCACGGCTCGCGGAGGCCGGGCACCTCCACCTCGACCGGCCCACCGCCGCCCACGCCACGCTGCGCGAGCAGATCGCCGGGGCCCTCGTCCACGACGACGACGTCATCCGGCCCCCGGACGATCCGCTGGCCGCGGAGGGCGGCATCGCCGTACTGCGCGGCAATCTCGCCCCCGACGGGGCCGTGATCAAGCACATCGCCGCCGAGCCCCGGCTGCTGCGGCACACCGGACCCGCCGTCGTGTTCGAGAACTACCGGCAGCTCCAGGACCGCATCGACGACCCGGCGCTCGGCATCACCGCCGACAGCGTGCTCGTGCTCCGCGGCTCCGGCCCGCTCGGCGGCCCCGGGATGCCCGAGTACGGGATGCTGCCGATCCCCGCGTACCTGCTCAAGGAGGGGGTGCGCGACATGGTGCGGCTCTCCGACGCCCGGATGAGCGGCACCAGTTACGGCGCCTGCGTGCTGCACATCGCCCCGGAGTCGCACGCCGGCGGGCCGCTGGCGCTGGTCCGCACCGGCGACCCCGTCACCCTCGACGTACCGGCGCGGCTGCTGCGCCTGGAGGTGGACGAGGCCGAACTCGCCCGCCGCCGCGAGGAGTTGCGGCCGCCGCCCGCCCCGTACGGGCGCGGCTACGGCGCGCTCTACCAGCGGCACATCACCCAGGCCGACACCGGCTGCGACTTCGACTTCCTGGCCCGGCCGGGCGAGGTCCCCGAACCCTACGCGGGATAGCGGCCCGCGCCGCGCCCCCGCGCCCCTGCCGAGCCGCCCTCCGTCCCCGTCCGCCGTCCCGTCGAACGGAACCGCCGCACCCCGCGTAGTAAGCGCTTAACCCCTTAACTCGACACCGCACACCGCACCCGACCCGCACACCCCACCCCACCCCACCCCACTCCGACCCCGCACCCGCTCGCCCCGCTCGACGTAAGGAGCAGTCATGGCCCTCGCCGTGGCGAAAGAACCCCGCGGGACCGGCCGCCGCCGGGCGGGCGGCCCGGCCCGTCTCCCGTATCTGCTGATCTCACCGGCCGTGCTGCTCATGCTGGGCTTCCTCGCCTATCCCATGATCAGCGTCCTCTACTACAGCCTCCGGCACTACAACGTCACCAAGCCCTGGCGGAACGGCTTCGCCGGCCTCGACAACTTCTCCGCCCTCCTCGCCGACGACCTGTTCTGGCAGA
Source organism: Streptomyces sp. MNU89 (assembly GCF_020982505.1). Taxonomy (NCBI): domain Bacteria; kingdom Bacillati; phylum Actinomycetota; class Actinomycetes; order Kitasatosporales; family Streptomycetaceae; genus Streptomyces; species Streptomyces sp. MNU89. The sequence goes on from NZ_JAJKLL010000001.1 coordinate 5,989,784, forward strand.
GCCTGGTCTTCAGCGCCCAGTGGGTCGGCACCGAGGTCTCGCTCCAGCTCGCCCTGGGCCTGGCGCTGGCGCTCATCGTCAACCAGACGTTCGTGGGCCGCGGCATCTCCCGCGCCCTGGTCTTCTCGCCCTGGGCCGTCTCCGGTGTGCTGACCACCACCATCTGGATGCTGCTCTACAACCCGTCCACCGGCGTCAGCCGCTATCTCGCGGACGCCGGCGTCGGCTCGTACGGCACCTCGGTGCTCTCCGACCCCGGGACCGTCTTCTGGGCCGCCGTCCTCGCCGAACTCTGGCGCGGCGTCCCCTTCTTCGCCATCCTCATCCTGGCCGACCTGCAGTCCATCCCCCGGGACCTCTACGAGGCGGCCTCCGTCGACGGCGCCGGGCGGATGCGGCAGTTCCTGCACATCACCCTGCCGCACCTCAAGGACGCGATCGTCCTCTCCACGCTGCTGCGGGCGGTGTGGGAGTTCAACAACGTCGACCTGCTCTACACCCTCACCGGCGGCGGACCGGCCGGTGCGACCACCACGCTGCCGCTCTACGTCGCCAACACCGGCATCCACGGGCACGACTTCGGCTACGCCTCCGCGCTCACCACCGTCGCGTTCGTGATCCTCCTCTTCTGCTCAATCCTCTACCTGCGGCTCAGCAAGTTCGGGGGCGACCGCTGATGACCACCACCGCCATCACCGACCAGGGCTCGGCCACCGGGGCACGCGCCGGAGCGCATACCGGAAGCGCGCCCCCCGCACGCCGCCTGCGGCGCGGTCCCGGCACCGGCGGCGGCCCGGCCGGGGAACGCACGCCGCGCTGGCAGATCTACCTGCCCCTCGGGCTGTATCTGTTCTTCACCCTTGTGCCGTTCTACTGGATGCTGCTGTTCGCCCTGCGCCCGGCGGGCTCCACCTCGCTCGTGCCCTGGCCGGTCACGGCCGCGCACTTCGACAAGGTCTGGAACGACCTGGGCTTCGCGGTCTTCTTCCGCAACAGCCTGCTGGTCGGCGTCGCGTCCCTGGTGATGACCACGGCCGTCGCGCTGGTCGGCGGCTACGCCCTGGCCCGGTTCCGGTTCCGGGGCCGGAACGGCTTCATGCTGGCGCTGCTGTGCTCGCAGTTCATCCCGGGCGCGCTGATGCTCGTACCGCTCTTCGAGATCTTCCGCGAGCTGGCCCTCGTCAACTCGCTGTGGAGCGTGGTCATCGCCGAGACCGTCTTCCAGCTGCCGCTCTCGCTCATCCTCATCAGCGGCTTCATCCGCAATGTGCCGGCCGAACTCGAGGAGGCCGCCTGGGTCGACGGCTGCGGGCGCTTCCGGGCCTTCTGCGCGGTGGTGCTGCCGCTGCTGCGGCCGGGGCTGATCGCGGTCGGTTCCTTCGCCTTCGTGCACAGCTGGAACCACTTCCTCTTCGCGCTGATGTTCCTCAGCTCGCAGGAGAAGTACACGATCCCCGTCGGACTCAACTACACGATCGGCGCGGAGAGCGTCGACCTGGGCGCGCTGGCCGCGGGCGGCGTCGTGGCCGCCGTGCCCGTGGTGATCGTCTTCGCCTTCATCCAGAAGTGGCTCATCGCCGGCTTCAGCGCCGGGGCGGTCAAGGGCTGAGCCGCCCGGAGGCGGCCAGGAACAGGACATCGGGGAGAGACATGACGGCAGTTGACGGAGCGAACGCCGGGCCGGCCGGGCCGGGCACCGTACCGGACGCGGTGCTCCGCGCCGGACCGGTCACCGGGCCGGACGTCCGGCCGGAGGCCGGGCCCGCGGACGGACCGGACGGGCCGGTGCCCGTGGTGCTCGCCGGCGGGCGCGGCCACGGCTCCTGGCACCTGGAGAACCTGCGGCGGCTCTCGGAGGCCGGGCGGGTCCGGCTCGCCGGGGTGTGCGAACTCCAGCCGCTCGCCGCGGAGGAGCTGGCCGGCTTCGACGGGGTCGAGCAGTCCCCGGACCTCGCCGGGCTGCTGGAACGGACCGGCGCGCGGATCACCGTCGTCTGCACACCGATCCACACCCACACCGAGCTGGCGCTCACCGCCGCCCGAGCGGGCTCGCACCTGCTGCTGGAGAAGCCGCCGACCCCCTCGTACGACGACTTCCGGCGGCTGACCGAGGGACTCGCCGCGGCCGGTACCGCCTGCCAGATCGGCTTCCAGTCGCTGGGCTCGCACGCCCTGGACGCCATCGCCGGGCTGATCGGCGGCGGAGCCGTCGGCCGGGTGCGCGGCATCGGCGGCGCGGGGGCCTGGGTGCGCGGCGAGGACTACTACACCCGAGCGCCCTGGGCCGGACGGCGGACCCTCGGCGGCCGGGACGTCGTCGACGGGGTCCTCACCAACCCCCTCGCGCACGCCGTGGCCACGGCGCTGCGCATCGACGGCAGCGACCGGGCCGAGGACCTGGCCGGGATCGAACTGGAGCAGTACCGGGCCCACGAGATCGAGGCGGACGACACCTCCTGCCTGCGGCTGACCACGGCACGCGGCACCCGGATCACCGTGGCCGTGACCCTCTGCGCCGAACGGACGGCCGACCCGTATCTGCTCGTCCACGGCGACCGGGGCCGGATCACCTTCTGGTACACGCGGGACCGGGTGCTGGTGCAGCGCGCCGGTCACGCCCCGGAGGAACGCCTGTACGGGCGGACGGACCTGCTGGAGGACCTGCTCGCGCACCTCGCCACCGGCTCGCCCCTGCTCGTACCGGCGCACCGCACGGGCGCGTTCACCCGCGTCGTCGAGGCGGTCCGGACCGCGCCGCCGCCGGTGCGGCTGACGGAGCCGGTCTGGCACCGGGCGGACGGACCGGCCTGGCGCAGCGGGGGCACGGCACCGCGGCGGGTGATCTCCGGTGTCGACGAGCTGGTCGCGGCGAGCGCCGAGACCCTCTCCCTCTTCTCCGAACTGGGTGCGGACTGGGCCGTACCGGCCGGGGTGCCCGGTGGAGAGGAGGAACGGCGGCCGTAGCCCCCGGACCGCCGGGCGCGGCACACGGCCGGCCGGTCCACGAGTACGCCGGCACACCACTGCGCCGGCAGGCACCCGTACGTCAGCACAGCAGCACACCGCGGGGCCGGGACCCCCGCGTCACCGAACCGAGAACCGAGAACCGAGAACCGAGGAGAGCCGAGATGACGACAGCACACCGGGACCAGCGCCCCGGCCCACGCCCCCGGAGAGCCGTACGGCCCGCCGCGGCCGTGGCCCTCACCGCCGTGCTCGCCCTGACCGCGAGCGCCTGCGGGGACTCCGGCGACGCGGCCGGGGGAGAGGGCGACGGCAAGGGCACCGTCGAGTTCTGGGACAACAACGGCGGCGTCCGCACCCCCGTCTGGAAGAAGATCATCGCCGCCTTCGAGAAGAAGCACCCGGACATCGACGTCACGTACGTGCCCGTGCCGATCACCGAGGTGCAGTCGAAGTACGACACCGCGATCGCCGGAGGCGGGCTGCCGGACGTCGGCGGCGTCAAGACCGCGGATCTGGCGAACATGGTGGCGCAGGGCGCGCTGGAGCCGGTCGGCGACCGCATCGAGGGCGGCCCCCTCAAGGGCAGGCTGTCGAACGGCATGGTGGAGAGCGTCCGCGCCGCGGGCGGCGAGGGCGACGAGATGTTCTCCGTGCCGACCTCCGCCAACCAGAGCGTCCTCTGGTACCGCACGGACCTCTTCGAGAAGGCGGGGCTGGACGCGCCGGACGACTGGGAGACGTTCTACGGGGCGGCGGAGAAGCTGACCGACGCGGAGGACAACAAGTTCGGCTTCACCATCCGCGGCGGCGCCGGATCCGTCGCCCAGGCGCTGGACATGATGTACGCCCAGTCCGGGGTCGACACCTTCTGGGAAGGGGAGAAGACCACGGTCAACGCCCCGGAGAACGTCGAGGCGCTGGAGCGGTACACGGACCTCTACAAGAAGGCCACGCCCGCCGCCGACCTCAACAACGACTTCACCAAGATGGTCGCCCAGTTCGACAGCGGCGACATCGGGATGCTGCTGCACAACCTGGGTTCGTACCCCGACCATGTGAAGGCGTTCGGCAAGGACCGGATCGCCGGTATCCCGCTGCCGCCCTCGGCGGACGGCGCGCCGCGCACCATTCCGTCCAACCCGGTCGACGGGCTGGGGCTGTTCCGGAGCAGCGACAACAAGGCCGCGGCCTGGAAGTTCATCGAGTTCGCCGTCTCCCACGAGATGAACAGCCTCTGGAACGAGGAGGCGGGCGCCATCCCGGCCCGCACGGACGCCGTCGGGGACGCCTGGATCGAGGACGCGGCGCCGGTGAAGGCCGCCATGGAATCCGTCAACGACCCCGAGACGAAGATCGTCCAGCTGCCCTACTACCTGCCGGACTGGAACAACATCAGCAAGGCCGGGACCGAACCGGACTTCCAGAAGCTGCTGCTGGGCGAGATGACCGCGAAGGAGTTCGCCGACAAGCTCGCCGGACTCATCAACGAGGCCCAGGCGGAGTGGAAGGAGCAGCAGGAGAAGTGAGCCTCCGATTCCTTCCGTTCCCCCACGATCCCCAGGAGTCCGACATGCCGAGAGCGTCATGTCATGTGCGTGCCATGGCCGCCCTGCTGTGCGGTGCCGCGCTCGCCCTGTCCCCCGCCCCGGCCGGGGCCGCGGCACCGGCCCCGCCCGCGTCCGTCCCCGCCCCGTCCGGCGACCGGCCGGTGCTGCCCGCCGGTGACGGCTGGGCCTCGGCGGAGGGCGGCACGACCGGCGGCGCGGCCGCCGACGCGGACCACGTCTTCACCGTCCGCACCCGGGCCGAGCTCGCCGCGGCGCTGAACGGCGGCGATCCCACCCCCAAGGTCATCCGGATCGCCGGCACGGTCGACGCCAACACCGACGACGCCGGCCGGCCCCTCTCCTGCGCCGACTACGCCACCGACGGCTACACCCTCGACGGCTATCTCGCCGCCTACGACCCGGACACCTGGGGCGATGCCGACCCCTCCGGGCCGATGGAGGACGCCCGCGCCGCCTCCGCCGCCCGCCAGGCGGAGCGGGTGCGGCTGGCCGTCGGCTCGAACACCACCATCGTCGGCGCCGGTCCCGGAGCCCGCCTGCTCGGGGCCAGCCTCCAGGTGAGGGCCGCCGAGAACGTCGTCATCCGGGGCGTCACCTTCGAGGACGCGTACGACTGCTTCCCGCAGTGGGACCCCACCGACGGCGCCGACGGCAACTGGAACTCCGAGTACGACAACCTCGTCGTGTACGGTTCCCGCCACGTCTGGATCGACCACAACACCTTCACCGACGGCCGCCGCCCCGACAGCGAACAGCCGCGCTATTTCGGCGTGCTGTTCCAGCAGCACGACGGCGAGCTGGACATCGTGCGCGGCGCCGACCTCGTCACCGCCTCCTGGAACGTCTTCGCCGACCACGACAAGACCCTGATGATCGGCAACAGCGACAGCGCGGGCGACACCGACCGGGGCCGGCTGCGGGTGACCCTCCATCACAACCTCTTCCGCGACGTGGTCGAGCGGGCGCCCCGGGTGCGCTTCGGGCAGGTCGACGTCTACAACAACCACTATCTGACGACCGGCGAACGCTACGGCTACAGCTGGGGGGTCGGCTTCGAGTCCCGGCTCGTCGCCGAGGCCAACGCCTTCACCCTGCCGGATGCGGTGGACCCCGCGAAGGTGATCAAGAGCTGGAAGGGCACGGCCCTCACCGAGCGGAACAACCTGGTGAACGGGGAGGCCGTGGACCTGCTCGCCGTCCACAACGCCGGTGTCCCGGAGGAACGGCTCGGGGACGACGCGGGCTGGACCCCGGAACTCCGCCCCCGCGTCGACCACCCGCGCGCCGTCCCGCACCTGGTGGCCCGGCACGCGGGCGCCGGCCGGCGCTGAGCCGGCACGGTCCCGGCCCCGGGCGGGGCGCCGGGACCGTCCGGGCCGGCCGGTCCCTCCGGTGCTCCCGGGAGTCCGGCCGGCCCGGACGCGCCGCACGCCCGCGCCCGCGGGGAGTACGGTCCCGGGGCCCGGGTGCTCCGCGGAGCACCGGGGGCCGAGCCTTGACCCTCTCCGTGCCCCGGAAATAGGGTCCAAGGGTATTCAGCATCAGGAACAGCGTTCAGTATCTCGAACGCCGCCTACGTGGTATGAGCTGGAGGAACCGCAAGTGGCCACAGCAGTGTGGAGCGTCGATCCCCGGACCGGGAAGCAGCGGGAGGAAGTGGCCGTCGAGGCCACGCCCGCGGAGGTCGACGAGGCCGTGCGCGCCGCGCACGCGGTCCGCGGCAGCCTCGCCGACCGCGCCGTGCGCACCGCCTTCCTGCGCACGGCCGCCGACCTCCTGGACGAGGCCGGTGACCATGTCGTCGAGGCCGCCGACGCGGAGACCGCGCTCGGCCCCGGCCGGCTCACCGGCGAGCTGGCCCGGACGACGTACCAGCTCAGGGCGTTCGCCGACCTCGTCGACGAGGGCTCCTTCCTCGGCGTGATGATCGACCACGCCGACCCGGACCTCAAGCCCGTCCCGCGCCCCGACCTGCGCCGCTACAAGGTCCCGCTCGGCGTCGTCGCCGTCTACTCCGCGAGCAACTTCCCGCTCGCCTTCTCCGTCCCCGGCGGGGACACAGCCAGCGCGCTCGCCGCCGGCTGCCCCGTCGTCGTCAAGGCGCACCCCGACCACCCGGCGACCTCCGAACTCTGCGCCTCCGTGCTGCGCCGCGCCGCCGTGCAGGCGGGGCTCCCGGCCGATGTCGTCCGCCTGGTGCACGGCTTCGAGGCGGGAGTCGAGCTGATCAAGCACCCGCTGGTCTCGGCCGCCGGGTTCACCGGGTCGGTCCGCGGCGGCCGGGCGCTCTTCGACGCGGCCGCCGCCCGCCCGGTCCCCATCCCGTTCCACGGCGAGCTGGGCAGCCTCAACCCGGTCGTCGTCACCGAGGCGGCGGCGGACGAGCGCGCCGAGGAGATCGGCACCGGCCTCGCCGGGTCCATGACCCTCGGCACCGGGCAGTTCTGCGTCAAGCCGGGCCTGGTGCTGGCCCCCTCCGGTGCCGCCGGGGACCGGCTGCTGTCCGCCCTCACCGACGCGGTCAGCAGGACCGAGGCGGGGGTGCTGCTCGACTCCCGGATGCGCGACAACTTCGTCCGCGGGGTGCGCGAGCGGCTGGACCTCCCCGGGGTCGACAGCCCGGTCACCCCCGGCGAGAGCGGCGAGCTGGCCGTGGGCGCCGGATACCTCACCGTCCCGGCGGCACGGCTCACCGAGGGCGACGCCCACGAGCTGCTGCTGGAGGAGTGCTTCGGCCCGGTCACCGTCGTCGTCCGCTACGAGAACGCGGCCGAGGTCTCCGCGGTCCTGGAGCGGCTGCCCGGCAACCTCACCGCCACCGTCCACATCGGCGAGCGGGAGGCGGCGGAGGAGAACGGCTCCGGCGCCCGGCTGCTCGCCGAGCTGACCCCGCTGGCCGGCCGGCTGCTGGTCAACGGCTGGCCCACGGGCGTCGCCGTGGCCCCGGCACAGCACCACGGCGGTCCCTACCCGGCCACCACCTCCACCTCCACCTCGGTGGGCTCCACCGCGATCGAGCGCTGGCTCCGCCCGGTGGCGTACCAGAACACCCCGCAGGCGCTGCTGCCCCCGGAGCTCAGGGACGACAACCCGCTGAGCCTCCCGCGCCGCGTCGACGGCGAGCCGGAACTCTGACCGCAGCGGCACCGGCGGGCGGCCACGGGCCCCCGGGGAACCTGTTCGGCGTAACGGGCGGGCGCCGGGGAGACAACCGCGCGCCGCGCTGAGAGAGCGGCACGGTCGCACCGCGCGCGGACTCCCCGCCGCAGACGGAGTGCCATCCGCCGCGAAAACGGGACAATGGGGGCATGCCGGAAGGGAATGCCGCGGTCCACGAGGCGTACGACGCCGTCCGGACCCGCATGACGGACGGCCGCTACGCCCAGGGGCAGATCATCACCCCGGAAGCGGTCGCGACGGAGACGAGCCTGCCGCTTCCGGCCATCGAGGCGGCCTTCGGACGCCTGGTCGAGGAGAACGCCCTGCGTCTCTACCGGTCGCACGGCGCGCTGGTCCTTCCGCTGGACCTGGAGGAGGCACGCGACGTCATGGAGGCCCGGTTGCTCCTGGAGGTCTTCGCGATCGACTCCGTGGTCGCCCGCGGCCGGGAGCACGCGCGCCGGCTGGGCCGGGACCTCATCCCGCTGCTGCACGACAAGGACACGGCCGAGGCGACCCTGCTCCAGGCCCGGCAGTTCCACGGCGAGCTGGTCGCGGCGGCGGGCAACGCCGTGGTCGCCCGGATGCACGAGACGCTGTGGGACCGCAGCCTGCACGTCGCCGCGGCCTCCACCGCCGGCCCGGACAACCGGCGCGGCAACGTCGCGGAGCACCGGGCCATCGCCGAGGCCCTGTCCCGCGGCGAGGGCGCGCAGGCCCGCCGGCTGGTGTACGAGCACGTCTCGGCCATCCTGCGCCGCGTCGGCGTCGGCGACGAGCTGGCCCTGCCGCGCCCGGCGGACGCCTGACGCCTCCGCGACCCGGTGCCGCGCGGTCACAACCCCGTGGACGGAAGGACGGCGTCCCGCCCATAGTGGCTGGTATGGAGACCACTCTGGGAGGGGCGCACTTCGCGCCGAAGTCGACCTATCTCAACACCGCTTCGATGGGACTGCTGCCCCGGGAGGCCGCGGCCGTGCTCCGGGAGGGGGTCGACGGCACCGCCGACGGCCGTCCCTCGCCGGATCTCGGCTTCCCCTCGGTGGACCGGGCCCGTGCGTCCTTCGCCCGGCTGGCCGGGGTGGACCCCGGGCGCGTGGCCACCTCGGGCGCCGTCGCCGTCCACACCGGCCTCATCGCCGGCTCACTGCCGGAAGGGGCCGAAGTCCTCGTCGCCGACGGGGACTTCAGCTCGCTGGTCAACCCCTTCGCCGTCCGTCCCGATCTCAAGCTGCGCAGTGTGCCGCTCACCGCCCTGGCGGACGAGGTCCGGCCGGGTACGGCGCTCGTCGCCGTCAGCGCCGTCCAGTCCGCCGACGGCCGGGTCGCCGACCTCGCCGCGATCCGTGCGGCCGCCCGCGCCCACGGCGCCCGTACGCTCGTCGACGCCACCCAGGCTCTCGGCTGGTTCCCGGTGGACGCCGGCGACTTCGACTACACCGTCACCGGCGCCTACAAGTGGCTGCTCTGCCCGCGCGGTGTCTCCTTCCTCACCGTCCCGGAGGACGGCGGGGGCCTGCGCCCGGTCTTCTCCGGCTGGACGGCGGGGGAGGAGCCCTGGGAGAGCTGTTACGGCCCGGTGCGCCGGCTCGCCCGCTCCGCACGCCGGTTCGACGAGAGCCACGCGCTGCTGGCGTACCTCGCGGCCCCGCACGCGCTCGCGGTCATCGAGGAGACCGGCCCCGAAGCCATCCGCGCCCACAACCTGGCACTCGCCGAGCGCTGCCGCTCCGGGCTGGCGGAGCTGGGGTACGAACCGGTGTCCGAGCCGGGCTCCGCCATCGTCGCCGTCCCCGGGCTCGGCCACGCCGAGGAGGCGCTGACGGCGGCGGACGTCCATGTGGCCATCCGGGCCGGCAATCTGCGGGCGGCCTTCCACCTCTACAACACCGCCGCCGACGTGGACCGGCTGCTCGACGTCCTCTCGGGCCTCCCGGCCCGCCCCTGACCCGGCTCCGGGTACGCGACGGCGGCCGTCACCGGGAACGCCTCCCGGCGACGGCCGCCGTCACTCGCCCAGTGGGAGCCCGATCCGGACGTGCCCCTCCCCTTTCCTCGAGGAGGCCGCGGCCCGGACCCAGGTCACACCCTGCGAGCCTGGGTCATCTCGCTACTTCACCGGCGTGAAGTCCCGGGCACCGAGGAACTCGGGCCGGCGGATGGGGGCCGCGAAGGGCTCCACCGCCGGGTTCTCCACGCTGTTGAAGACGATGAAGACATTGCTCCGCGGGAACGGGGTGATGTTGTCCCCGGAGCCGTGCATGCAGTTGCAGTCGAACCAGGTCGCCGAACCGGCCTTGCCGGTGAACAGCTTGATGCCGTGCTTCTCGGCGAAGCCGGACAGCGCCTCGTCGGACGGGATGCCCGCGTCCTGCATCTGCAGCGACCGCTTGTAGTTGTCCTTCGGGGTCTCGCCGGCGCAGCCGAGGAACGTCTTGTGCGAACCCGGCATGATCATGAGACCGCCGTTGGTGTCGTAGTTCTCGGTCAGCGCGATCGAGACGGACACCGTGCGCATGTTGGGCAGGCCGTCCTCGGCGTGCCAGGTCTCGAAGTCGGAGTGCCAGTAGAACCCGGAGGCACCGAACCCCGGCTTGACGTTGATCCGGCTCTGGTGGACGTAGACGTCCGAGCCGAGGATCTGGCGGGCGCGGTCCAGCACCCGCGGGTCGCGGACCAGCCCGGCGAAGACCTCGCTGATCTTGTGCACCTCGAAGACCGACCGGACCTTCTGCGACTTGGGCTCGACGATCGAACGCTCGTCGGCCTTCACCTCGGGATCGGTGACCAGCCGGTTCAGCTCGTCGCGGTAGACCGCGACCTCGTCAGGGGTGATCAGCTGGTCGACCGCCATGAAGCCGTCACGGTCGAAGTCGCTGAGTTCGTTCTCGGAGATCGGGCCGGGGGTTCCGGGAGCCGACCACACGACCGGGTCCACCCGCGGGGTGGCCACCTCCGTGGCGCCGCGGGTCGGGTAGAGATCGGTCGTCCGCTCGGGTGCGATGGTCATGGTGCTGCACCTTCTCCTCTCGTTACGTCCCTGCTTCGGTCCGTTTCCCTCGTCGGGGTCGGTCAGCCCTCTTCGGGCTCGGTGAGCAGCGGGTAGACACCGTTCTCGTCGTGGTCCTCACGGCCGGTGACCGGCGGGTTGAAGACGCAGACGCAACGGAAATCCGTCTTCGGCCGCATCGTGTGGCGCTCGTGCCCGTCCAGCAGATACATCGTGCCGGGCTCTATCCAGTGCTTCTCGCCCGTTTCCTCGTTGGTGAGTTCGGCCTCACCCTCCACGCACAGCACCGCCTCGACGTGGTTGGCGTACCACATCTTGGTCTCGGTCCCCGCGTAGAGCGTGGTCTCGTGGAGGGAGAAGCCCACCCGCTCCTTGGCGAGGATGATGCGCTTGCTCTCCCAGGTGCCCGACTTCGACTTGATGTGCCGGTCGGTCCCCTCGATGTCCCTGAGGGATCGGACGATCACGGTGTTCTGCCTTTCTTTTCTACGGTCGGCGATACGCGGGCCCGGGGCAACCCGGCAAACAAGCCGGATTGCCCCGGGGAGATGGCTCAGACCGTCTCGCGTACCGCCCGGGCGAGGATCCGCAGACCCTCGTCCAGCTCTTCGGGGGTGGTGGTCAGCGCGGGCAGCAGCTTGACGACCTCGCTCTGCGGCCCGGACGTCTCGACCAGCAGTCCCAGCTCGAAGGCGCGCTTGCACACGGCGCTCGCGCGGGACTTGTCGGTGAACTCCATGCCCCAGACCAGACCGCGGCCGCGCACGACGCCGCCGAGCCGCGGGTGCTCCTCGGTGATCGCCGTGAGCGCCTGCTCGACCTGCTCGCCGCGGCTGATGGTCTGCTTCTCCATCTGGCCGTCGGCCCAGTAGGTGTCCAGGGCCGCGGCGGCCGTCACGAAGGCCGGGTTGTTGCCGCGGAAGGTGCCGTTGTGCTCACCCGGCTCCCACACGTCCAGCTCGGGCTTGAACAGCGTCAGCGACATGGGCATCCCGTAGCCGCTGATGGACTTCGACAGCGTCACGATGTCCGGCGTGATGCCCGCCTCCTCGAAGGAGAAGAAGGCACCCGTACGGCCGCAGCCCATCTGGATGTCGTCGACGATCAGCAGCATGTCCCGGCGCCGGCAGAGGTCGGCCAGGGCGCGCAGCCACTCGGGACGGGCGACGTTGATGCCGCCCTCGCCCTGGACGGTCTCGACGATCACGGCGGCGGGCTGGTTGAGCCCGGAGCCGTGGTCCTCCAGCAGCCGCTCGAACCACAGGAAGTCCGGGACCTTGCCGTCGAAGTAGTTGTCGAACGGCATCGGGGTGCCGTGCACCAGCGGGATGCCGGCGCCGGCACGCTTCATGGAGTTGCCGGTGACGGCCAGCGAGCCGAGGGACATGCCGTGGAAGGCGTTGGTGAAGGAGACGATCGCCTCGCGGCCCTTCACCTTCCGGGCCAGCTTGAGCGCGGCCTCGACGGCGTTGGTGCCCGTCGGGCCGGGGAACATGACCTTGTACGGCAGGTCGCGCGGCCGCAGGATCGTGTTCTGGAAGGACTCCAGGAAGGCCCGCTTGGCGGTGGTGCCCATGTCCAGGCCGTGCGTGACGCCGTCGCGCTCCAGGTAGTCCAGCAGCGCGCGTTTCAGCACCTCGTTGTTGTGGCCGTAGTTGAGGGCTCCGGCGCCGGAGAAGAAGTCGAGATAGGTGTGGCCGTCCTCGTCGTACATGTAGCTGCCCTTGGCCCGGTCGAACACGGCCGGCCAGCCGCGGCAGTAGCTGCGAACCTCGGATTCGAGGCTCTCGAAGACGCTCAGGGCGGGCGGGGTGATGGTCACAGCGAACTCCAGGGAGTGGTCTGGGGAGTGAAGGAAGTCGGTGGGGGCGGGCAGGGCTCGGAGTCGGGGTTTCCGGGGCCCGGGTGAGGGGCCCGGGTCAGCGCGGTGGCGCCGTCCACGGCAGGGGTCCTATCCGGTACAGCACCTCGGGCAGGTGCCCCTCCTCGGGGAACAGGCCCGGGTCGAACAGGACCTCGCGCTCCACGGCCGCGCCGTGCCGCTCGGCGAACGAGGTGAACAGGCGGTTCGACGCCGTGTTGTCCGGGGTGATCGTGGTCTCGACCCGGTCGATGTCCTTCTCGTGGGCGACCCGCTCGGTCAGCCCGTCGAGCAGGGCGCCCGCGAGGCCGCGCCCGCGCTGGCTCTCGTCGACGGCGACCTGCCAGACGACGAGGGTGCGGGGGGCCTCGGGGCGGAGGTATCCGGTCACGAAGCCGACCGGCTCGCCGTCGGCGCCGCGGGCCACCACGGAGGTGGCGGCGAAGTCGCGGCACCACAGGAGGTAGCTGTACGACGAGTTGAGGTCGAGCACCTCGGAGTCGCGGGCGATGCGCCAGATCGCGGCTCCGTCGTCGACGCGTGGCGTGTCGAGCTTGAGTCCTTCCGGCATTTCCAAGAATTCCGTACGGGGACCTGCGTGGTCTGCTTGCGCGGCGGTCATGCGTATTCAATTTACCGAGCAAAAGTTAAAAATGCATCGGGGCAAGGGGTTACGCGGACGGGGGTGCCTGTGTTATTCGGGCGCGGCCGTGCGGGCGCGCGAAACCCCGCCTGATTGCCCGTATATATGGGCTGATTCCCGGATGAACCGGGCGGCCTGTGGATCGCGTCACATATCCGTAACAACCCAGGCCGCAGCCACGGGAGAGGCCCCTGAGGTCTGTGGCGAATCCGTGTGTTTGAGACACGGGAAAGCGGGAAGAAGAGTTCCGGACTCTACGCACTTGGAGAATACGGAATTCCGTTGAGGAGAACATAGCGCGAATGCGCGAAACTGTCACCGGAATCATGGAACCCAACCGCCCCGAAGTCCGTCCGCCCCTCGCGGACCCCGCGCGGGCCGGGCCCGCCCCTCCCGCGTACCACGCCGCTCGTAGAGTGCCTGCCATGAGCGAAGGCACGGTGCTGCACATCAAGGGACGGGTGCTCCGCGGCCCGGAGGACGTCCGGGACGAGCTGTGGGTGCGGGACGGCCGCGTCACCTACGAGCCCCCCGCCGCCGCGCGGGAGGTGACCACCCTCACCGGCTGGGTCCTCCCCGGACTCGTCGACGCCCACTGCCACGTCGGCCTGGACGCCCGGGGCCCGGTCGACGAGTCCACCAGCGAGAAGCAGGCCCTGACCGACCGCGACGCCGGAACGCTGCTGATCCGCGACGCCGGTTCGCCTTCCGACACCCGCTGGATCGACGACCGCGAGGACCTGCCCCGGATCATCCGTGCCGGCCGGCACATCGCCCGCACCCGCCGCTACATCCGCAACTACGCCCATGAGATCGAGCCGGGCGACCTCGTCGCGTATGTGGCGCGTGAGGCGCGCCGCGGTGACGGCTGGGTCAAGCTCGTCGGCGACTGGATAGACCGCTCCACCGGCGACCTCGCCCCCTGCTGGCCGCGCGGCGAGGTGGAGGCCGCCATCGCCGAGGCCCACCGGCTCGGTGCCCGGGTCACCGCCCACTGCTTCGCCGAGGACTCGCTGGGCGACCTGGTGGAGGCGGGCATCGACTGCGTCGAGCACGCCACCGGGCTGACCGAGGAGACCATTCCGCTCTTCGCCGAGCGCGGTGTGGCCATCGTCCCCACCCTCGTCAACATTGCCACCTTCCCGCGGCTCGCCGACGGCGGCCAGGAGAAGTTCCCCCGCTGGTCGGACCATATGCGGCGGCTCCACGAGCGGCGCTACGAGACCGTGGCCGCGGCCCACGACGCCGGCATCCCGGTCTTCGCCGGCACCGACGCCGGCGGCTCCCTCCCGCACGGCCTGATCGCGCAGGAGGTCGCGGAACTGGTGAAGGCCGGGCTCCCGGCGGCGACCGCGCTGTCGGCGGCCACCTGGGGCGCGCGGGAATGGCTCGGGCGCCCCGGCCTGACCGAGGGCGCCCCCGCGGACCTGGTGGTGTACGACACCGACCCGCGCGAGGACGTCCGCGTTCTGGCGGCGCCCCGGCACGTGGTGCTGCGCGGCCGCGTCACCGGCTGAGCCGCCGTACGGGAGCCGCTGCGGCGGGTCCCCGCCAGGCCCCGCCCCCGGCCCCCGGAGCCGCCGTGCTGCCGGGGCCGGGACGGGGCCCGGCGGGCTTCCCGGGCCGGCGAGTCGAACGCGCGCCCAGAAACCACCCGATGGTGTGAACTCACGTCATGTTGCTGCCTGTTCACCGACAGTACGTAAGTATGCGTTGCGTAAGAGGTCGCCGCGCAGACGTCCCCCGGACCGCGCCGGCGACTCCATTTCTCTTGTGGGGGTTCCACACCTTGAACAGCAATGCCTTCGTCCCGCCCGTGCGCCGTACCGCCGCCGCGCTGACGGCCGCCGCTCTGGCCGCCGCCCCGGTCCTCCTCGCCGGTGCCGCGCCCGCGTACGCCTCCGGAGGGGACGGCAAGGCCGGAGCGGTCGTGCTCCGCGCGGACCTCGGGGTCACCCTGCTCGACCGCACCCGGGTGCCGCTGAACGTCACGCTCAACGAGGTCCAGGCCCCGGAGTCGGCCCGTGAGACCCTGCTGACCGCCCGGGTGGAGGGGGCCCACCGGGGCCGTCCCGTCGAGGTGCTGAAGGCCGCCGTCGCCACCGCCGACGCGAAGACGGAGGCCGGGAAGGCCGAGGGGCGGGCCAATCTCGTGAACGCCCGGGTGTACGTGCCCGGGCTCAAGCACCGCCCGCTGATCGAGCTCGACCAGGTCACGTCCACCGCCGTGTGCCCGGCCGGGAAGCAGCCGACGGCCGAGGCGAAGATCCCGGGCCATGTGACGGTCTTCGGCCAGCGGGTCGAGCTGAGCGCCGAGGGCACCGCGCGGGCGGACGTCAAGGGCGTCGGCTCGGTCGAGCTGGCCCTGGCGAAGACCACCACCACGGCGACGACCGCCGCGGCCACGGCCCTGGAGCTCCAGGTGTCCGTCACCCCGGAACTGACCGCGCCGAAGAAGCTCAACGTCGCGGCCGTGGAGGGCAAGGTCACCCTGGTGGAGGCCACCTGCGTGAGCCCCGCCGGGGGCTCCGGTGACGGCGGGCCGGGCACCGGCAACGGCGGAGCGACCGAGGGCGGCACCGGCGGCTCCGGCGGCGGCTCGGGCGAGGGCGACGGCTCGGGTGACGGTTCCGGCTCCGGTGACGGCGACGGCTCCGGCGACGGCGTCAGCACCCAGACCGGCTCGGGAAGCGGTGAGGACAACCTCGCCGCCACCGGCGGCAACTCCACCACCCCGTACCTGGCGGCCGGTGCCGGGGCCCTGCTCGCGGCCGGCGGAGTCTCGGTCTTCGTCGCACGGCGCCGGGCGGCCGCCCGCCGCGGCTGACCGCGACGGGTCCGGGGCCGCCGGTCCCGGGCCCGGACCGGGAAGGTGACGGCGCGGGCCGCCCCGGGGGTGGGGCGGCCCGCGCCGTCGGCCTTCCCGCCGCTGTCCGGGCCGTACCTTCCGGCCCGGGCCGCGCACGGCCGCCCGTACGGCGGGGGTGCCCGCGAGGCCGGCGGCCGGCGGGGTCAGCGGTCGGTGAGGGCCTTGGCCAGGGCATCGGCGAACCGGTCCGTGGTCCGGGGATCGCGGACCGCCAGCCGCAGCCACTCCGGACCGAGCCCCGGGAACGTGTCGCCCCGGCGGACCGCGAAGCCGTGCTCGCGCAGCCGTTCCCGTACGGCGGCCGCTCCCTCCAGCCGGAGCAGCACGAACGGCCCGGCGGCCGGACCGCAGACGGCGACCTCGCCGAACTCCGCCAGCCGCGCCAGCAGATGCTCCCGGTCCGCCGCCCCGCGCTCCGCGGCGCGCTCCGCCTCCGCGAGCGCCGCCGGCTCGCAGCAGGCCTCCGCCGCCGCGAGGGCCGGCGCGGACACCGGCCACAGCGGCTGGGCGCGCTCCAGCGCCGCGATCCGCTCCGGTTCCGCGAGGACGTAGCCGATGCGCAGCCCGGCCAGCCCCCAGGTCTTGGTGAGGCTGCGCAGCACCACCAGTCCCGGCAGGTCCGTCCGTGACGCCAGCGAGGCGTGCTCGCCCGGCACCGCGTCCATGAAGGCCTCGTCGACGACCAGCAGCCGCCCGGGCCGGGCCAGCGCCGCCACACCGGCCGGGCCGTCCGCGGGGTGGAGCACGGAGGTCGGGTTGGTGGGGTTGCCGACCACGACCAGATCCGCGTCCTCCGGTACGGAGTCCGGGCGGAGCCGGAAGCCGTCCTCGCGGCGCAGCAGCACCCGTTCCACCCGGTGGCCGGCGTTCCGCAGGGCCGCCTCCGGCTCGGTGAACTGCGGGTGCACCACCACCGGGCGGCGGGCCGGGAAGGCCCGGGCGGCCAGGACGAACGCCTCCGCGGCCCCGGCCGTCAGCAGCACCCGGGAGACGGGCAGCCCGTGCCGCCGCGCCACCGCCTCGCGGGCCGGGGCGCCGTCCGGATAGGCGGCGAGTGTGCCGAGGGAGGCGGCGATCCGGGCCCTGAGCCAGTCCGGGGGAGTGCCGGCGCGGACGTTGACGGCCAGGTCGGTGAGACCGGTGCCGCGCACCTCGGCGTCGCCGTGGTGGCGCAGATCGGGTCCGGGCGGCGCGGTCATGGGAGTCCTGCCTTTCGGGTGCGGGCCGGTGCCGGGCCGGGCGGCACGGGGCCCGCGGGTACGGGTGTGCGGGCCGGGGCCGTGCGGAGGCGGCTGCGGGCCCGGGCGGCCGGGAAGCGGGCCACGGCCACCGTGGCCCGGGGCGAGGCGGACTTGGGCACCAGGAGCGCGCCCCCGGGCCCCGCGGCGAGCAGGGCGGCCGCCTCGGCCACGCTCGGTGTGCCCGCCGCGCCGAGCACTGTACGGGACGGGTGCGGCACGTCCACGGCGGCCAGCTCCGCCGCCGTGTACGTCACCAGCGGTACGCCGAGCCGGGCCGCCGCCCCGGCGATGCCCGCCTCACCCGCCTTGGTCTCGGCGGTCGCCAGCACGGCGACCGCAGGGTCCCGCCGCCCGGCCGCCTCCAGTGCCGCACGCAGCAGCGCCAGCACCTCGCCCTCGGTGACCCCGGCACGCGCGCCGACCCCGGCCGCGAGCACGGGGCCCCGGCCGGCCTCTCGGCCGTGCCCGCTCATCCCGCTCATCCCGCGCACCATTCGACGAATCTGCGGGCCGTGCCCGGGGCGCCCGCCCAGTGCAGATGGACGTAGGAGGCGTGGACACCCCGCCGGACGAAGCCCTCGACGCGGCGCGACGGCCGGTGCAGCCCCCAGGCCGGCGCGGCGCCCGCGCCCGGCTCGATCACCGTGCGGTGGAACTCGTGGCCCCGGAGCCTCGCCCCCACGGGGGCCAGCGGGCTGTCCGAGAGCGCCACGGCCTCGCGGTAGCCGAGCGTCAGCCGCTCCGTCATCCGCGCCTCCGCGTCCAGGACCCCGCACATCGGCCTGCCGTCCAGCGACCGGGCGAGGTACAGCAGGCCCGCGCACTCCGCCGCCACCGGGGCGCCCCGGGCGGCGAGCGCCGCGACGGCCTCGCGCAGCGGCTCGTTCGCCGACAGCTCGGGCGCGTACATCTCGGGGAAGCCGCCGCCGACGACGAGTCCGGCGGTGCCGGGCGGCAGCTTCTCGTCGTGCAGCGGGT
Organism: Streptomyces sp. MNU89; assembly: GCF_020982505.1. Classification (NCBI taxonomy): domain Bacteria; kingdom Bacillati; phylum Actinomycetota; class Actinomycetes; order Kitasatosporales; family Streptomycetaceae; genus Streptomyces; species Streptomyces sp. MNU89. Next base: position 6,008,080 of record NZ_JAJKLL010000001.1, read on the forward strand.
CGAAGGTGACGACATCGGCGCCGGCCGCCGTGAGCAGTTCGGCGTGCTCGGTGTACGAGAAGGTGAAGGCCGGACCGCCCGCGACGGCGACCACCGGGCGCCCGGGCCGGTCCCTCCGGTCCCGCCACGCCCCGGCCCCGTGCCCGGACGCGCCCCGCGCCGGGGCCGCCGGGCGGTGCGCGCTCCGGCTCTCCGGCGCCGCGGCCGCCACCACCGGGGAGGCGCGGGGACCGGGGAAGCCGGGGCGGCCCCGGAGCTCGGGGCGCCAGGCCGGCCCGGGCACCCGTCACCGGGGTTCCCCCCGCCGGGGCCGCCCCCGCCAGGGCTTCCCGGGCCGGGTCCCAGACCGGTCCGGGGAGGGGCGGGGCGCTGCGCGCCAGGGCGTACAGGGCGTCCAGATCGCAGCCCGCCCGCACCCGGGCCGCCAGCGCCGCCACCGAGGCGACCGCCTCGGCCCGCCGCTCGGCGGCCGGCACCAGACCCAGATGGCGCGAGGGCGTCCCGGCGTCCGGTGAACGGCGCAGCGCGCCCAGGACCGGCACCCCGGACTCGTCCAGGGCCTCCCGCAGCAGCTCCTCGTGCCGCTCGGAGCCGAGCTTGTTGAGGATGACCCCGGCCAGGCGCACCTCCGGGTCCCAGGAGGCGAATCCGTGTACCAGGGCCGCCACCGAACGGGACTGCGAGGAGGCGTCCACGACCAGCACCACGGGGGCCCGGAGCACCTTCGCCACCTGCGCGGTCGACGCCAGCTCGCCCTGTCCGGCGGCGCCGTCGTAGAGGCCCATCACGCCCTCGACGACGGCCAGGTCGGCGCCGGCCGCGCCGTGCAGGAAGAGCGGGGCGATCCGCTCCGGGCCGCACAGATAGGCGTCCAGGTTGCGTCCGGGGCGGCCGGCGGCGAGCGCGTGGTAGCCGGGGTCGATGTAGTCCGGGCCGACCTTGTGCGGGGAGACGGCGAGGCCGCGCCCGGCGTAGGCGGCGATCAGACCGGTGGCCACGGTCGTCTTGCCGCTGCCCGAGGCGGGCGCGGCGATCACCAGACGCGGCACCGTGTGCGGGGCCGCCGCGGACGGGGCTCCGGCGGGCGGGGCCGCGGCGGGCGGGTGCTCACCACTCGATGCCCCGCTGGCCCTTCTGGCCCGCGTCCATCGGGTGCTTCACCTTCGTCATCTCGGTGACCAGGTCGGCCGCGTCCAGCAGCTCCGGTGGCGCGTTGCGGCCGGTGATCACGACGTGCTGGGTGCCCGGCCGGGCGCGGAGCACCGCGACGACCTCGGCGGTGTCGATCCAGCCCCAGTGGAGCGGGTAGGCGAACTCGTCCAGCACGTACAGGCGGTGGGTCTCGGCCGCGAGGTCCCGCTTGACCTGCTCCCAGCCCTCCCGGGCCGCCTCCTCGCTCGACTCCATGTCCCGCTGGGTCCAGGACCAGCCCTCGCCCATCTTGTGCCAGACGACGGCGCCGCCCTCGCCCGAGGCGCCCAGGACGCGCAGCGCGCGCTCCTCGCCGACCCGCCACTTCGCGGACTTCACGAACTGGAACACCCCGACCGGCCAGCCCTGGTTCCAGGCCCGCAGCGCCATGCCGAAGGCGGCCGTGGACTTCCCCTTGCCGGGGCCCGTGTGCACCATCAGCAGCGGCCGGTTGCGGCGCTGACGGGTCGTCAGTCCGTCGTCCGGCACCGTGCTCGGTTTTCCCTGCGGCATTACGCGGCCCTCCCGGTCGTGTTCGTCGTCCCCGTCGTTCCCGTCGTCTTTGCCGCCGCCGGTCCGGGCCTCTGCCCGGTGGGCTGCGCGGACGGTGCGCGCCGCGTGCCCCGGACGCCGCGGACCAGCCCGGCCACGCTGTCCGCGCGCAGCTCCTCCAGGGTCACGGCCTCGGCGCCCAGCCGGCGGGCCAGCTCCCCGGCCAGCCCCAGCCGTACCGGCCCCGACTCGCAGTCCACGACCACCGACGCCGTGCCCTCGGCGGCCAGCAGGTGCGCGGCCCGCGCCACCGGCGTGAACGGATCCGCCGCGCGCCCGGCGCGTGCCCCGTCGCCCGTACCGCCGCGCCCGCCGGTCCCGGCGCTCCGTGCGGCGGTCGCCCGGCCGTCGGTGACGACCACCAGCAGCGGCCGCCGGGACGCGTCCCGCAGCCGCTCCACCCGCAGCACCTCGCGCGCCCGCAGCAGCCCGGCGGCCAGCGGGGTGCGGCCGCCCGTCGGCAGTGACTCCAGCCGCGCCGCCGCCGCGTCCACGGAGGACGTCGGCGGCAGCACCAGTTCCGCGCCCGTGCCCCGGAAGGTGACCAGCCCGACCTTGTCGCGCCGCTGGTACGCGTCCAGCAGCAGCGACAGCACCGCGCCCTTGACGGCGCTCATCCGCCGCCGCGCCGCCATCGACCCGGAGGCGTCGACGAGGAACAGCACGAGATTGCCCTCGCGTCCCTCGCGCACCGCCTCCCGCAGATCGTCGCGGCGCACGACCAGACCGCTGCCGGCCCGGCCCCGCGCGCGCTGGTACGGGGCGGCGGCCCGGACGGTCGCCGCCAGATGGAGCTTCGTCAGGGCGCCCCGCGGCCGTCGCGCGCCGGTGGTGCGCCCGTGCCGGGTGCGGGCGCGCGAGCGGCGCCCGGCAGCCCCCTCGCCCAGGCCCGGCACGCTCAGCACCCGGGTGCGGAACGGATCGGCGGCTCCCACCGCGCGCTGCTCGGGGCCGTCCCCGCCGGTGACCGGCCGGTCCTCCCCGGCGGGCTCGTCCCCCGCCGCGGCGGACGGCTCGCCCGCCGGCTCCCCCGCACCGTCCAGGCGGCCGCCGGGGCTCTCCGCGGCGCCCCCGTCCTCCGGGCCGCCGGGGCTCTGCTCCGGTGCGGTGTCCCCGCCCGGCGCGCTCCCGTCGTCCGTGGTGCCGCTGTCTCCGCCGTCCCCGCCCCCGGAACCGTCCGGTCCGTCACCCGGGTCGTCCGGGCCGCCGGGGCCGGGGTCCGGTTCGTCGTCGCCGAACTCCTCCAGCGTCCGGTCCAGCTTCTCCTCGTCCAGGCCCGGCGCGTCGAACGGATTGCGGCGCCGGCGGTGCGGGAGCGCCAGCAGCGCCGCCTGCCGTACGTCCTCCTCGCGCACGTCCGTGCGACCGGCCCAGGCGGCGAGCGCCGTCGCCGTACGGGCCATCACGATGTCCGCGCGCATCCCGTCCACCTCGAACGCGGCGCAGACGGCGGCGATCCGGCGCAGTGACCGGTCGTCCAGCACGACCGACGGCAACAGCGCGCGCGCCGCCGCGATCCGCGCCCGCAGCGCCGACTCCTCGGCCGCCCAGCGGGCCGCGAAGCCGGCCGGGTCGTCGTCGTGGGCGAGCCGCCGCCGGACGACCTCCACCCGCAGCTCCGGCTCGCGCGAGGCGGAGACCTCGACCGTCAGCCCGAACCGGTCGAGCAACTGCGGCCGCAGTTCGCCCTCTTCCGGGTTCATCGTGCCGACCAGCAGGAAACGCGAGGCGTGCCGTACGGAGACCCCCTCGCGCTCCACATAGGAGGCGCCCATGGCGGCGGCGTCCAGCAGCAGGTCCACCAGATGGTCGTGGAGCAGATTGACCTCGTCGACGTAGAGCACGCCGCGGTGGGCCTCCGCGAGCAGCCCCGGCTCGAACGCCTTCTTCCCCTCCGACAGGGCGCGTTCGATGTCGAGCGCGCCGGCGAGGCGGTCCTCCGAGGCGCCGACCGGCAGTTCGACCATCCGGGCCGGCCGCTCCGTCCCCGGCCCCGCGGGGTGCGGGCCGTCGGGGCAGGCGCCGTCCGGTGCCTGCGGATCGCAGGAGAAGCGGCAGCCCGGCACCACGGCGACCGGCGGCAGCAGCGCCGACAGCGCGCGCACGGCGGTCGACTTGGCGGTGCCCTTCTCCCCGCGGACGAGCACCCCGCCCACGGCGGGGGACACCGCGTTCAGCAGCAGGCCCAACCGCAGGTCGTCCATGCCGACGATCGCGGTGAACGGGTAGTGCGGATCGGGGGAGCGGGACACGGCGCCGGCCGTGCCGCTCGTGACGGCGGCGCTCGTGACGGTGTCGTTCATGCGGTGCCCTCCGGTGGAACCCTCGGAAATCGGTCAGGTGTCCGCCTCCGCGGCCCGGACGGCCGGGGCGGTACTCGGCGGGACGGCGCGCCGGACCGCACGCTCACGGCAGGCGCGCCCGGCGGCGTACGGACAGCCGCGCTCACGGCGCGCCCGGCGGTACGAACGGCAGGTCCGGCGGCGCTCCCTCCTCGATCAGCCGCAGCAGCGCCCCGGTGTCGGCGTGCTCCTCGATCAGATCCCCCAGCCGGTCGAGCTGCTCCTCGCGCAGCTCCCCGAAAGCCGTGTCCGGCGCCGGGACGAAGCGGCGCCCGGCGTCCCGCGCCACCCGGCGCAGGAACGCCCGCCGGAAGGCGTCGCTCTCCAGTGAGCCGTGCCAGTGCGTGCCCCAGACGGAGCCCGCCCGGCAGCCGTCCAGGGCCCGGCCCCGGCCGTCGGTCATGAACGGCTCGGCGGAGTCCGCCACGTCGGACACGCCGTGGTGGATCTCGTAGCCCGCCACCGGCTCGCCCAGGGCCTCGCCCGCCGGCCGTGCCAGGGTCTTCTCCACCGCGAAGCGCACCCGCAGCGGCAGCAGTCCGAGCCCGTCCACCGCCCCGGCCCGCGACTCGACCTCGTCCTCGATGCGCTCGCCCAGCATCTGGTAGCCGCCGCAGATCCCGAGCACCGGCCGCCCCTCCGCCGCCCGGCGCGCGACGGCCTCGGCGAGCCCCCGTTCGCGCAGCCAGGCCAGCGCCCGCACGGTGCCGCGGGTGCCCGGGAGGACGACGAGATCGGCGTCGGCCAGCTCCTCCGGCCGGTCGGCGAAGCGCACCAGGACGCCGGGTTCGGCGGCCAGCGCGTCGACGTCCGTGAAGTTGGACATCAGCGGCACGGCCGCCACGGCGATCCGCAGCACCTCCTCGCCGCACGGCGGCCCGGCGGCGGACTCGCGCACCGCGCCGCGCAGCGAGAGCCGCAGCCCGTCCTCCTCGTCGATGCCCAGGCCGTGCGCGTACGGCAGGACGCCCAGCACCTGCCGCCCCGTCAGCCCGCGCAGCATGTCCAGCCCCGGCTCCAGCAGTGACGCGTCACCGCGGAACTTGTTCACCACATAGCCCGCGACCAGCGCCTGGTCGGCGCGGCTCAGCAGGGCGGTGGTGCCGAAGAAGGACGCGAACACCCCGCCCCGGTCGATGTCGCCGACCACCACGGCCGGCAGTCCGGCCGCCCGCGCGAGCCCCATGTTGACGATGTCGTGCCGGCGCAGATTGATCTCCGCCGGGCTGCCCGCGCCCTCGCAGATCACCGCGTCGTACCGGGCGCGCAGCCGCTCGTAGCAGTCGAGGACGACGGGGAGCAGCGCCTCCCGGCGGTTCGCGCTCGGGGCGCCCCCGGTCCCCGGGCCGGCCGCGAAGTAGCCCCGGGCGCTCAGCTCGCCGGCCGGTTTGCCGAGCACCACGACCTGGCTGCTGCGATCGCCGCCGGGCTTGAGCAGCACCGGGTTCATCAGCGCCGACGGCTCCACCCACGCCGCCTGCGCCTGCATGGCCTGCGCGCGGCCGATCTCGGCCCCCTCGGGCGTCACGAACGAGTTCAGCGACATGTTCTGCGCCTTGAACGGGGCCACGGAGACGCCCTTGCGGGCCAGCCACCGGCAGATCCCGGCGGTGACGACGCTCTTGCCGGCGTCGGAGGTGGTCCCCGCGACGAGCAGGCCGCCGCCGGTCCGGGCGGTGCCGCCGTGGGTGCCGGTCATCCCCGCCCCTCTCCGGCGGGCGGCCGGGAGACGGCCGTCGCGCCCCGGAGCGCCCCGTACGCCAGCCGTCCGCCGGCGCACACCACCAGCGCCAGCGCGCCGACCCGGCGCGAGAGGCGCACCGCACGCTCGATGTCGCGCGGCTCCACCGGGCGGTTGCCGGCCCCCAGCACGGGCCGGTGTTCGACCCGGCCGCCGTACGCCAGCGTGCCGCCCAGCCGTACGCCGAGGGCCCCCGCGAACGCCGCCTCCACCGGACCGGCGTTGGGGCTCGGGTGGCGCCGGGCGTCGGACCGGAGCACCCGCAGGGCACCCTGCGGGTCCGGGCCGGCGAGCACGGCCAGCGCGGCGGTGAGCCGGGACCCGGGGAAGCCCGCCACGTCGTCCAGCCGGGCCGGGGCCCAGCCGAACCGGCGCAGTCGCGGCGACTTGTGGCCGGCCATCGCGTCGAGGGTGTTGACCGCGCGGAAGCCGGCCAGGCCGGGCACCCCGGCGGCGGCACCCCACACCAGCGCCCCGACGACCGCGTCTGAGGTGTTCTCCGCGACGGACTCCACGACCGCGCGGGCGATCTGCTGTGCGTCCAGCGACCGCGGGTCCCGCCCGCAGAGACCCGGCAGCCGTTCGCGCGCCCGTGCCAGGTCACCGGCCTCCAGCGCGGCGCCGACGGCCCGCGCCTCACGGCCGAGCGACGTACCGCCCAGCACGGCCCAGGTGACGGCGGCGGTCAGCGCTCCGGAGGCGGCGGGGGAGCGGCGTACGGCGTGGGAGAGGCCGGCGGCCGCGGCCACCGTGCCGCCGGCGCACAGGGCGGTGTACAGCGCCCCGGCGCCCCGGTGGTCGCGCCACAGCAGCCGCTCGGCGGCCGTCGCGGCCCGCCCGAACGCGGCGACGGGGTGGCCGCGCCGGGGATCGGCCAGAAGGAGGTCGGCGAGGAAGCCGAGCGCCGTACCGGCGGCGAGGACGGCGTCCGCGGAGCGGGGAGAGCGGGTGTCGGGGCGCGGGTGTCCGGGGCGCGGAGGCCCCGGCGGCGTCTTCGGCACGCATCGGCTCAGACCGCCGTCACGCCTCGGAGGGGGACGGGGCGGCGGGGCCGCCGGGAGCGGAGGGAGGGTGCCCGCCCGCGGGCCGTTCGGCCACGGGGCGTTCGACGGCAGGGCGTACTGCGGCGGCAGCCGGGCATCGCGTTTGTCCTCACTCAGGGTCCGCGCCCTGGTTCGACGTGACCGGCGGTGAGAGTCTCCTGGCTCCCGGATCGGCGCGGGCCCCGGTCTTCCCGCCCGTCGGAACGGGCCGTGACGTGGGTGGGGTGCGCTCCCCGGTGACAGTGGCGGGACCGCGCCGGATTCGCACCGGCTTCCTCTCCTGCCGCCGTTTGGCCCCGGCAGTCCACCACGCCCGGGAACGCCCGTCAACTCGCCCTTGACCTGCGGGGGATCAGTGTGCGGAGTGCCACACCGGGGCGCGCGGTGCGTACGCCGTCCGGTGCCGGGACGGGAGGGGCGCACGGGACGGGGCGAGCCGGGCGGGAGAGGGACGGGGGCGGGCGGCCGCGGACGGGCAGGGCGGGGCGGGCGGAAGGGGCGCGGGCAGGGCCCGCCACCCGGCAGCACGCGTCACGCGCTGTCCGGGCGGCGGGCCCGGGTGCCGCTGTACCGCCGCCCGTTCGACGCGGGCGGTGCGGGCGGTGCGGGAGACCGTCAGGCGACGATCAGATAGATCCCGTACGCCACGACCGCCGCGGAGACCGCGAAGCACACCGTGGCGAGGGTGCGCGCCAGGGCGGTCGGCGCCTCGGTGACCGTGGCGCCCTCCGCGCCGTCCGCCTGCGGGTGCCGCCGGGCGGAGGTGCCGACGATGCCCAGGGTGAAGACGCCGACGATGGCGACGGTCGCCACGAGGCTGACCACGGAGACCTGGCCGAGTGCTGCCCAGTCGATGTTCATACGGTTCTTCCTTCTACCTGAGCCGTCAGACGACGGTGGCCTTGGACGCCGCGGACTGGGACGCCGGGGACGCGGAGCGCGGGGAACCGGCCTCGCCGTCGTGGGCGGCCGCCTCCAGCACGGAGTCGGTGGGCGGCGGGGAGAGGGAGGCGACGACGTCGGCGACGATGTCCTCGTGCTCCGGATCGGCGTGCGGGGCGGGAACGTCGTTCACATTGCTGTGGTCGACCTTCTCCTGGCGCGACTTCACCCAGATCCACGCGCTGCCCGCGACGGCCATGACGGCGACCGCGGTGACGCCCCAGGTGCCGCGCCCGGCCAGCAGGGCGGCCAGCCCGGCGACGAGGCCGGCGGCCGGCAGGGTCAGGCCCCAGGCGACGAACATGCGGGTCGCGGTCGACCAGCGCACCACGCCGCCCTTGCGGCCCAGGCCGGAGCCCATGATCGCGCCGGAGGACACCTGCGTGGTGGAGAGGCCGAAGCCCAGGTGGGAGGAGGCGAGGATGACGGTCGCGGCGCCGGTCTGGGCGGAGAAGCCCTGCGGCGGCTGGATGTCGGTGAGGCCCCGGCCCATGGTGCGGATGATGCGCCAGCCGCCGAGGTACGTGCCGAGGGCGATGGCGACACCGGCCGAGGTGATGACCCAGAACGGCGGACCGGCGTCGGGCGCGAGCACACCGCCGGTGATGAGCGCGAGGGTCATCACACCCATGGTCTTCTGGGCGTCGTTGGTGCCGTGGGCGAGGGAGACCAGGGCGGCCGAGGCGATCTGCCCGGAGCGGTAGCCCTTGGCGGTGTCCCGCTCGTCGCGTCCGCGGGTGAGCCGGTAGGTGAGCCGGGTGGCGGCCATCGCCGCGAGTCCCGCGACGATCGGCGCGGCCAGGGCAGGCAGCAGCACCTTCGAGAGGACGACGTCGAGGTGGATGGCCCCGATGCCGGCGGAGAAGAGGGTGGCGCCGATCAGACCGCCGTAGAGGGCGTGCGACGAGCTGGAGGGGAGGCCCACCAGCCAGGTCAGCAGATTCCACATGATCGCGCCGACGAGCCCGGCGAAGATCACTTCTGGGCGGATACCACTCTCGTCGACGATGCCGCCGGAGATGGTCTTGGCGACCTCCACGGACAGGAACGCGCCGACGAGGTTGAGGACCGCCGACATCGCCACTGCTGTCCTGGGCTTCAGGGCCCCGGTGGAGATGGTCGTGGCCATCGCGTTGGCGGTGTCGTGGAAGCCGTTCGTGAAGTCGAACACCAAGGCCGTGATGATCACGATCCCGATGAGAAGCGTGATGTGTTCCATTCACCCAGGCAATCGTTTCGGGGGCCGGTTACACAGCGAAGGTAGGGACGTCCGGTGAACGGAAGGTGAATTGGAGTGGGCTTCCAGGTGCGATTGCGGGCCGCCATCCGGGGGTGGCGGCAAGGTCCCATTTCCCTCAAGAGGCACCATACCGGGCGGATTGGCCGCTCCGAGGCGTCCGGAGACTGAATACACACCGGACCAAAGGTGAACAGCTCTCCCGGCGGAAACCGCGGAAGGGGGAGTTCCGTCACGGCCGAGGCGGGCCGCCGGCTCCCGCCCCCGGCCCGCCGGCCCCCTCTCTGACAGGATCGGCCACCGGAGGTGAGGGCAGTGACGGAACCGCTCCCGCAGGAGCTCGCCGGCGCCTGGGCCGATCTGGTGGCCACGGCCCGGCGCACCACCGACGAGGGGCTGGTCGCCGGCACCTCCGGCAACGTCTCGGTACGCGTCGGCGACACGGTCCTCGTCACGCCCAGCGGGGTGCCGTACCACCGGCTCGGCCCCGCGGACGCGGTCGGCGTGGACCTCGGCGGACGGCGCCTCCTCGGCGCACTGCGGCCCACCAGCGAACTGCCGATGCACCTCGCGGTCTACCGGGCCACCGGCGCCCGCGCCATCGTGCACACCCACGCCGTGCACGCCACGGCCGTCTCCACGCTCGTCACCGAGCTCCCCCTCGTCCACTACATGGCCGCCGCGCTCGGCGGCCCCGTCCGCGTCGCCCCGTACGCGCTCTACGGCAGCGAGGAGCTGGCCCGCCACACCCTGGACGCCCTCCGCGACCGCACCGGATGCCTGCTGCGGAACCACGGCACGCTCACCTACGGCGCCACGCTCGACCAGGCGTACGACCGGACCGCGCAGCTGGAGTGGATGTGCCGGGTCTGGCTGGCCGCCCGGTCCGTGCCCGGCCTCAGCCCCGCCCTGCTCTCCCGGGAGGAGCTGGCCGAGGCCGCCGGGAAACTCCGCGACTACGGCCCGCGCCCCTGACGGCCCGCCGCGCCCCCGGCCGGATCACCCCGGGCAGGCCGGCACTGGCCGCCCGGCCGTATCCCGAGCACACTGGGACCGATGCGACCTCGTACAGCGGCGGCCCTCGCCGCCACAACCGTTCTCGGCGCCGGTACGGCCGCGGTGGCCGCCGGACGGTACGCCGGCGACGCGGCCCTGTCCCCGTCCCGGCCGCTGCCGAGCGACCCCCGGCTCACCGTCCACGCCACCACCGCCGACACGGTGACCCTCACCCGCAGCCTGGCCTCGCTGCGGCCCGGCACCTACGGACTGACCGGCGGCGGCGTGCACGCCGTCATCGGCGACGTGGCCGAGGACACCGACTGCCCGCCCGACTCGGTGGTGCGCCGCCTGGTGCGGGTGGAGCGCGGCGGCCTCCGGCGCGGTGCCAAGGTGCGCTTCACCCCGCAGGTCCACACCGGCAACCCCGGTGAGGCGCACGGCCTGGAGTACGAGGACGTGGAGGTGCCCGGCGAACTGGGCCCGCTGCCCGCCTGGCTGGTGCCCGGCACCCGCTCGACCTGGGTCGTCACCGCACACGGCCTCGGCACCACCCGGGAACACCCCATGGTCGTCATGCCGTTCCTCTCCGGCCTCGGCATCCCCGTGCTCGACCTCTCCTACCGGGGCGACCCGGGCGCGCCCCGCGACCCGGACGGCACCGGGCACCTCGGCGACACCGAGTGGCGCGACCTGGACGCCGCCGTCCGCTTCGCCGTGCACCGGGGCGCCGAGCGGGTCGTGCTGCACGGCTGGTCCACCGGAGGCAGCATGGCCGTGCACACCGTGGCCAACTCGGCGCTGCGGGACCGGATCAGCGGCCTGGTGCTCGACTCGCCCGTGCTCGACTGGCACTCCACGGTCCGCGCCCTCGCCGCCGCCCACGGCACCCCCAGGGCGCTGCTGCCGCTGGCCGTACGGGCCGCGGAGGGCAGGGCGGGGCTCGGCGCGGAGAGCCTGGCGGAGGCTTCGGCGCCGTCCCGGGTCTCCGTTCCCACCCTGATCCTGCACGGCCCGGACGACCGGCTGGCCCCCTGGGACCGCTCGCAGCTCCTCGCCGAGCGCCGCCCGGATCTCGTCACCCTCCACGCGGTGCCGGAGGCCCCGCACGCCGCGATGTGGAACGCCGGCCCGGCCGGCTACGAGGAGGCCCTGCGCCGCTTCCTGACCGCGCTGCTGTAGCCGGCCCGGGGCGGGCGAGCGGCGGCCGGAGCTCCGGGCACGGGGGCCGGGGGAGCGGCCCGAAACGCCGTCACGCGGTGCGCGGCGTCCCCGCGTACCGGCCCCGGCACGGGCCGGGAACCCTTTCGCGGCCCGTGCCGGGCCGGCCCGGGGGAGCGTTCCGAACCCGCTGCGTCCTGGGCGCCACACCCTCCGATTGGGCTTTCGGGCCGTCACCCGGGACACTGCTGCCGTGACGTCCCGTACTCCGCGCGACTCCCGGCTCCATCTTGTCCCGAAACGACCGACGACCGCCGCCAGGCGGGCGGTGACCACCCGTCGTAAACGGCAGGGCCCCCCGGCCTGGGGGCCACCGCTCCCCGCCCGCCCGCGGGCACACCCGCCCCGCCGAACTGGCGCGCCACGCGCGGGAGATCCTCGCCGGAGCGGTGCGGATCGCCCGCTGGGCCGACGCCGAGCGGGGCCGCGGCGCCCGGCCCGGGCCCGGCGGTACGGGAGTGCTCTCCGGTGAGTCCGCCGAACGGGCCGCCGCCGCTCTCGGGCTGGCACCGCACCGGGTCCGTGCCGACTGGGACCGGGCGCGGCTCGCCGGGCTCGTCGAACTCCACGGCGACGTGGCCCGCCCCGGCTGGCGCCTCCACGCCTGGGACCGCGACGACACCGCCGCGCTGCGCGGCTGGGTCGCCCTGCTCGACGCCTGGTCGATAGCCCATCCCGCCCCGTCCGCCTTCGCTCCCACCGTCGTCGCGGAAGTCGTGGAGGCCGTCCCGCAGCTGCTCTCCGTCCTCCAGCTGTCGGCCGGTCCCGTGCCCCTCGGCACGCTCGGGGACATCCTCGAACAGCGTGTCGCCGAACTCCGGACGGAACGCTGCGAGGTCCCCGGCGCCGGCAACGGCACCCCGCCCCGGCCACCGCCCCGCCGAGCGCACCGGGACCGCCGGTGACCGGCCCGGGGAGAGACCGGCCGGGGACGGCCCCGCGGGCGGTCCGCCCCCGGCACCTCTGCTGGACTGGGCGCTGGACGGCCTGGTCTCCGTCGGCGCGCTGACCCGGGAGGACGGCCAGGCCATGCTGACCCCGCTCGGCAACTGGGCGGTCTGGGTCAAGCTCGAACAGATCTGCGTGGCCGCCCAGAGCCCGGCCGGCAACATCGAACAGTCCGCCGCCGACATGCTCCGCGGCTGCGCCAACCTCACCCCCGGCCCGGCTCGCGCGGAGTACCGCGCCTGGCTCGCGGCCCGTCCCGTCGGCAGCGCCGTCGAGGAACTGCTGGAGGCGGCCCGCGGCGAGGACGCCCTGCTGCGCGGCCTCGCCTTCGAGGCGCTGAGGGTCGTCGGCGCCCCCGCCGAGCCGGCCGTGCGGGCGGTGACCGGCGAGCCGTATCTGCGCCCGTACGCCCTGCTGTGGCTGGCCGAACAGGAGGGCGGCGACCCCGAGGACTCCCCGGACGTGCTCACCCGCGAGGAGGCGACCTGGCTCTGGGTGGACACCGCCGCCGCGGTGGCCGACCACGGCGAGGGCCAGCTGCTGGTGCACCACCTGGAGTCGGCGGTGCAGGAGACCGTGCCCGCCCTGCTCAGGGAGGTGCGCTCGGTCGGCCATCCGCGCACGGTCCAGGTCCTGGTCGCCCTGGCCGCGGCCCACCCGGACCCGGCCCTGGCCAAGGCCGTCCGCCGGGCGGCCTTCCAGGTGCACACGGGCGGCGCGTAGCACCGGGGCGCACCCCCCCCGGGCATCAGCCCGGGGGCATCGTGCTGGGGGCGTAGTCGCCGAAGCTCCACACATGGCCCCCGGTGTCCCGGGCCGTGTACGTCCGGGCGCCGTAGGGCTCGTCGGCCGGGGCGGTGAGGATCTCCGCGCCGTGGGCCACCGCGCGGCGGTGGTGCGCGTCGACGTCGGCCACCCGTACGTAGACACCCGCCGGACCGCCGTCCGCCGGGGCGTCGGTGAGCGCCCCCTTCTCCGCCGTGCTGCCGAGCATCACCACCCCGTTGCCGTACGACAGCTCGGCGTGGACGACCGTGCCGGTCTCCTCGTCCTCGTACACCGCGACCTCGGTGAAGCCGAAGGCCCCGGTGAGCTGCCGGAGAGCCGCGTGCGCGTCCTCGTAGCGCAGGGTCGGGCAGATGCTGGGATGGGCGCTGGCCCCGGCACCCGCACCGGCGCCCCCGCCGCCACGGGCATCCGCGCCGGCGCCGTCACGGCCCGCTCGGGCCGGGCTGTCCGTCATGGCCGTCACTCCTCACCGGATCGGCTCCGTACGGGCGGCGGGCGGTACGGCCCGTCCGCCACCCAGTCTCCCCGTCCGTGCCCGGAAGGGCCCGCCGGAGAGGGCCCGGCCGTGGCCCGAACCGCCGGGGAAACCGAGTTGCGCCGCACCGTTAGACTGGCCCGTATGGCAATTCTCCTCGCTCATTAGGCGGCGTCGCGACCGCGCCGTGACGCGGCCCCGAGAGATCCGCGATCCGCCCGGAATCATTCCGGATTCGCCTGGATCCGCCCGTCGATCCGACCGCCCGACGTCCGTCCGTTCCGCCTGGAGTATTTCCGTGATCACCGCCACCGGCCTTGAGCTGCGCGCCGGAGCCCGCCTTCTGATCGAGTCCGCCTCCTTCCGCATCGCCAAGGGCGACCGCATCGGCCTCGTCGGCCGGAACGGCGCGGGCAAGACCACCCTCACCAAGGTCCTCGCCGGCCAGGGCATCCCCGCCGCCGGGACCGTCACCCGCTCCGGCGAGGTCGGCTATCTGCCCCAGGACCCGCGCACCGGCGACCTGGACGTGCTCGCCCGCGACCGCGTCCTCTCCGCCCGCGGCCTGGACGCCGTCATCCGCAAGATGCGCGAGAACGAGCAGCGGATGTCCACCGGCCAGGGCGCCACCCGCGACAAGGCGATGAAGAAGTACGAGCGCCTGGAGACCGAGTTCCTCACCAAGGGCGGTTACGCCGCCGAGGCCGAGGCCGCCACCATCGCCGCCAGCCTGGGGCTGCCCGACCGGGTCCTCGGCCAGCCGCTGCACACCCTCTCCGGCGGCCAGCGCCGCCGGGTCGAGCTGGCCCGGATCCTCTTCTCGGACTCCGACATCCTGCTGCTCGACGAGCCCACGAACCACCTCGACGCCGACTCGATCATCTGGCTGCGGGACTACCTCAAGACCTACAGCGGCGGCTTCGTGGTCATCTCCCACGACGTGCAGCTCGTCGAGACGGTCGTCAACAAGGTGTTCTACCTGGACGCCAACCGCTCCCGCATCGACGTCTACAACATGGGCTGGAAGCAGTACCAGGCCCAGCGCGAGGCCGACGAACGGCGCCGCAAGCGGGAGCGCGCCAACGCCGAGAAGAAGGCCGCCGCCCTCAACAGCCAGGCCGACAAGATGCGGGCCAAGGCCACCAAGACCGTCGCCGCCCAGAACATGGCCCGGCGCGCGGAGAAGCTGCTCTCCGGCCTGGAGGAGCAGCGGGTCTCCGACAAGGTCGCCAAGCTCCGCTTCCCCGACCCGGCGCCGTGCGGCAAGACGCCGCTCACCGCCGAGGGCCTGTCGAAGTCCTACGGCTCCCTGGAGATCTTCACGGACGTCGACCTGGCCATCGACAAGGGCTCCCGGGTCGTCATCCTCGGCCTCAACGGCGCGGGCAAGACCACGCTGCTGCGGCTGCTCGCGGGCGTGGAGAAGCCCGACACCGGCGCGGTGACCCCGGGCTACGGCCTCAAGCTCGGCTACTACGCGCAGGAGCACGAGACCCTCGACCCGGACCGCACGGTCCTGGAGAACATGCGCTCCGCCGCCCCGGACCTCGATCTGGTCGCGGTCCGCAAGACCCTCGGCTCGTTCCTGTTCTCCGGTGACGACGTCGACAAGCCCGCGGGGGTGCTCTCCGGCGGGGAGAAGACCCGGCTGGCGCTGGCCACCCTCGTGGTCTCCTCGGCCAATGTGCTGCTGCTCGACGAGCCGACGAACAACCTCGACCCGGCCAGCCGCGAGGAGATCCTCGGCGCGCTGCGCACCTT
Source organism: Streptomyces sp. MNU89 (assembly GCF_020982505.1). NCBI lineage: Bacteria > Bacillati > Actinomycetota > Actinomycetes > Kitasatosporales > Streptomycetaceae > Streptomyces > Streptomyces sp. MNU89. The sequence goes on from NZ_JAJKLL010000001.1 coordinate 6,023,318, forward strand.
CACCGGCGCGGTGGTCCTGGTGACCCACGACGAGGGCGCCGTGGACGCGCTCCAGCCGGAGCGGATCATTCTGCTGCCGGACGGCGTGGAGGACCTGTGGGGCGAGGACTACGCGGATCTCGTCGCCCTGGCCTGATCTCCCGGCCCGGCCCGGTCTCCGGGGGCGGCCCCACCGCTTGATCCACTCCGGCTGGATCATTCGGCCCATGCGTGATCCATCATCTGAGTGAGTCCGGTTCGTACCCCGGTGCGTCCCCGTACCGGTGCGCTCCCGGTGTGCCATGTCCGGTCCTCCGGCCCGTCCACCACAGCTGACCTGGCCATTTCCGGTGGAAAACGGAAAACGGCGGTCGGAAACGGAATCGGGAGTTCAATCCGCCACCCCTTCCGTGTGCCATACAAGGGTCAAGGATGTCGTACGGACCTTGTCGAATGGGTGGCCAGGACGGCGGATAGGGGTGATCATGAGAAGTCCAGAGGCGCACTTCCCATGAGGAGGCACGGGTGGCCGAGACTCTGAAGAAGGGCAGCCGGGTAACCGGCTCCGCGCGCGAAAAGCTCGCGGCTGACCTGAAGAAGAAGTACGACTCCGGTGCGAGCATCCGGGCGCTGGCCGAGGAGACCGGCCGCTCCTACGGATTCGTCCACCGGATGCTCAGTGAGTCAGGAGTGACCCTGCGGGGCCGCGGCGGTGCCACACGCGGCAAGAAGGCCACCTCGGCCTGACATCCGTCCCGTCCGCAAGGGCGGTGCGCCCCGAGGGAACGGGTGGTGACCACCCGGTCGGTCCCTGGACCGTCCGGGTGGTTACTGTGCAGTAATACAGTTGCCCGGGAGCGGACCGGTACATCCACGGCCCCGCTCCCCGACAGGCGCTGATCCACTGCGGCCCATTCCGGAGGCACCCATGACCCTGCTGGACCGGGACGGCGTACGGCTCACCCTCGACGACGACGGCTCCGTCGCCACGGTGACCCTGGCCAACCCCGCCAAACGCAACGCCCAGACCTTCGCCCTGTGGCGCGCCCTGGCCGAGTCCGGGCGGCTGCTCCCGGGGACCGTCCGGGTCGTCGTGGTGCGGGCCGAGGGCCAGTCCTTCTCCGCGGGCCTCGACCGGCGCGCCTTCACCCCCGAGGGGATCGACGGCGAGCCCTCCGTCATACAGCTCGCGGCCCGGGAGGACGGCGGCGAGTCCGCCATCGCCGAGTTCCAGGAGGGCTTCACCTGGCTCCGGCGGAACGACATCATCACCGTCGCCGCGGTGCAGGGGCACGCCATCGGCGCCGGCTTCCAGCTCGCCCTCGCCTGCGATCTGCGGGTCTGCGCCGACGACGTCCGGTTCGCGATGCGCGAGACCGGTCTGGGCATCGTGCCGGACCTCACCGGCACCCACCCGCTGGTCGCCCTCGTCGGCTACGCCCGCGCGCTGGAGATCTGCGTCACCGGCCGCTTCGTCCAGGCCGAGGAGGCCGAGCGCACCGGCCTCGCCAACCTCGTGGTCCCGGCGGCCGAGCTCGACGCCGCGGCCCGCGACCTGGCGGCGGCCGTGCTGGCGGCGCCGCGCGACGCCGTGATCGAGACCAAGGCCCTGCTGAAGGACGCGGCCGGCCGCACCCTCGACGAGCAGCGGGCCGCCGAGCGCGCGGCCCAGAGCCGCCGCCTCCGCGATCTGGCGGGCCTCTCCGACTGACGCCGCCCGCCGCCTCCGCGGGACCCGCCGTCACCGGCCGGTCCCGCGGAGACCGGGCCCGCGCGTCCCGCGGCCGGCGGGCCGCCCCGGCTCAGAAACCGCGCCGGAAGCCGCCGTCCACCGGGAGCATCACCCCGGTGAGGTACGAGGCCGCGGGGGAGAGGAAGAAGGCCGCGGCCCGGCCGAACTCCTCCGGGGTGCCGTAGCGGCCGAGCGGGATCGCGGCCGCGTTGCGGGCGCGGGCCGCCTCCGCGTCCCCGGAGAGCGCGTCCAGCTCGCGGACCCGGTCGGTGTCGATCCGGGCCGGGAGCAGCCCGACGACGCGGATGCCGCGCGGGCCGAGCTCCACGGAGAGCGACTTGGCGAAGCCGGCCAGCCCGGGGCGGAGCCCGTTGGAAATGGCCAGCCCCGGGATCGGCTCGTGGACGGAGCCGGAGAGCACGAAGCCGATGACGCCGCCCTCGTCCAGTTCGTCCGCCGCCACGCGGGCCATCCGGACGGCGCCCAGGAAGACGGACTCGAAGGCGGACCGCCACTGCTCGTCGCTGCTCTCCGCGCCCGAGCCGGGCGGCGGGCCCCCGACGCTGACCAGCACGCCGTCGAACCGCCCGAAGTGCTCCCGGGCGGTACCGATCAGCCGGCCGGGGGTCTCCGGATCGGCGTTGTCGGCGGCGACCCCGATCGCGTTCGGGCCCAGTTTCTCCGCCGCGGCGGCGACGCTCTGCCCGTCACGGGAGGCGAGCACGATCCTCGCGCCGTCGGCGGCCAGCTCGCGGGCGGCGGCCAGGCCGAGGCCCCGGGAGCCGCCGGTGACGACGTACACACGGTCATTCAGTCCAAGATCCATGGCCCCATGGTCTCGTACCGTCCCCCGAGGAGAGCGCACGGGCCGTGTTGACCAGGCCCACATGGCTGAACGCCTGCGGGTAGTTGCCCAGTTGGCGGCCGGTCGCCGGATCCCACTGCTCGGCCAGCAGTCCCACGTCGTTGCGGAGGCCCAGCAGCCGCTCGAAGAGTTCGCGGGCCTCGGCGCGGCGGCCGGTGGCCAGCAGCGCGTCGGCCAGCCAGAAGGAGCAGACGAGGAACGCGCCCTCGCTGCCGGGCAGGCCGTCCTCCCCGTAACCGGTGTCGTAGCGGCGGATGAGGCCGCCGTGGTCGAGCTCGCGGCGGACGGCGTCCACGGTGCCCACCACACGCGGGTCGGAGGGCGGCAGGAAGCCCTCCACGGGGATGAGGAGCGTGGCCGCGTCCAGCCCCCGGGAGCCGTAGTACTGGGTGAAGGTGTTGCGCTCCGGGTCGTAGCCCTTCTCGCACACCTCGCGGTGCACCGAGTCCCGCATCGCCCGCCAGCGGCCGGTGTCCGCCTCCAGCCGCGGATGCATCTCCGCGGTGCGGATCGCGCGGTCCGCGGCCACCCACGCCATGACCTTGGAGTGGACGAAGTGCCGGCGCGGGCCGCGCACTTCCCAGAGCCCCTCGTCCGGCTCGCGCCAGTGGCCCTCCAGGAAGTCCATCAGCGCCCGCTGGAGGTTCCAGGCGTTCTCCTCCTGGGCGAGGCCGCTGCGCCGGGCGACGTGGAGGGAGTCCAGGACCTGGCCGTAGACGTCGAGCTGGTGCTGCTCCACGGCGGCGTTGCCGATCCGGACGGGGGCCGAGCCCGCGTAGCCCTTGAGCCAGGGCGCCTCGAACTCCGTCAGCCGCCGTTCGCCCGCGATCCCGTACATGATCTGGAGGTCCGCGGGGGAGCCGGCGACGGCGCGCAGCAGCCAGTCCCGCCAGGCGGAGGCCTCGGCGAGATAGCCGCCGGCGACCAGCGCCTTGAGGGTGAGGGCGGCGTCCCGCAGCCAGCAGTAGCGGTAGTCCCAGTTGCGGACGCCGCCGATCTGCTCGGGGAGCGAGGTGGTGGCCGCGGCCACTATGCCCCCCGTCGGGGCGTAGGTGAGGGCCTTCAGAGTGATCAGCGACCGCAGCACGGCCTCCCGCCAGGGCCCCTGGTAGGTGCACTGCGCGGACCACTCCTCCCAGTCCTCCAGCGCGTGGGCCAGCGACTCGTACGGGTTTATGGCGGGCGGCACCTCCTCGTGCGAGGGGTGCCAGGTGAGGACGGAGGCCGCGCGCTCCCCCGCGGCGACGGTGAAGTTCGCCCGGGTGCAGTTGTCCTCGCCGCGGGTCCAGACGGCCTTCTCGCCGCGCAGCCAGACGGAGTCCGGGCCCGCGATGGCGATGTGGTGGCCGTCGGCGCGGCGCTCCCACGGGACGATGTCGCCGTAGTCGAAGCGCAGCCGGATCTCGCTGGTCATCTCCACGCGGCCGGACAGGCCCTCGACGATCCGGACGAGGTCGGGGGCGCGGTCGCGCTGCGGCATGAAGTCGGTGACCCGGACGCTGCCCTCCGGGGTCTTCCAGACGCTGTCCAGCACCAGGGTGTCCCCGCGGTACGAACGGTGGCTGCAGACCGCCCCGGGGCCGGCGGCGCGGGGGGCCAGCCGCCAGTGGCCGTTCTCCTCGTCGCCCAGCAGGGCGGCGAAACAGGCGCCCGAGTCGAAGCGGGGCAGGCAGAGCCAGTCGATGGAGCCGTCGCGGCCCACGAGGGCGGCCGTCTGCAGATCGCCGATGAGCGCGTAGTCCTCGATCAGTCCCGGCACGTCGTCCCTTCCCCGATGGTGCCCGGGCGCCCGCCGCCCGTGGCCTCTCTCCTGCCTACCCCGGCCGGGCGCGCGGACGCCGGGGTTCTCCGGCTCAGGACGGAACGGGCACGGGGGCGTCCTGCTCCTCGTCACCGGCGGCCTCCGCGCGGCGCCGGTCGGCGAGCTCGCGGCGCAGGAGGATCACCCAGCCGACGGGGACCCCGGCGGCGAAGATCCACCACTGCACGGCATAGGCCATGTTGACGCCGATGCCGTCGTGGTCGGGCTCGACGAGGGGCCGGGGGCTCGCGGCGGCCGGCTCCACCAGCTCGATGTAGCCGCCCAGCACCTCCCGGTCCAGCCGCTCGGCCTGCTGGGCGCTGTTGATCAACATGAACTGCCGGTCGGGCAGTCCCCGCTTGTCCTTGATGCCGCTGGCCTCGGTGGTCTCGTCGCCCATGAGGCGGCCGGTGACGGTGACCTTCCCGGCGGGCGGGGCCGGGATCTCGGGGAAGGCGGTGAGGTCCGTGCCCGTTTCGATCCAGCCGCGGTTGACGAGGACGGCGCGGCCGTCGCCGAGGAGCAGCGGGGTCAGCACGAAGTAGCCGATGCGGTCGCCGTCCGGGGCGGTCCGCTGGCGGATCACGACCTCGTTGCGGGTGTCGAAGGAACCGGTGGCCGTCACGCTCCGCCAGTAGTCGTCCTTCGGCACCACATGGCCCGGCGAGGTCAGCTCGGTCACCGGCGCGGGGCGGGCTTCGAGGTTCCGCTCGATCAGCCGGTTGTGCGCGACCCGGTTCTCATGGCGGTGGAGCTGCCAGAATCCCAGCTCGACCATCACGGGGATGAGGAGCAGCGCCACGAGGGTGAGGATCACCCACTGCCGGGTCAACAGGAAGCGGTACACCCCACGACCGTACAACTCGGTCGCGGGGTGCGGGACGGTAGGGGCCCGGCGGGCCCGGCGGGCGGCGGCGCGAGGCCGGCGGCGGCGCGGGGGCGGGCGCGGCGCCGCCCCGGCGGCCGTGATCAGACGTGGTCGACCAGGCCCACCCTCCCCTCGGCGCGGGCGCAGTGGGCACCGCAGTAGAAGTGCCCGTCCGCCTCCGTGCCCTGGCCGATGATCCGGGAGCCGCAGTGCTCGCAGATCGGCGCCATGCGGTGGATGGCGCAGGAGAAACAGTCGAAGACGTGCACGTCGCCCTGCGCGTGCACCTCGAAGCTCATGCCGTAGTCGTTTCCGCATACCTCGCATCTGGCCATGCGCCACAGACTGCGGGCGCACGGCATCGGACGGGGGGCGTGCGGCGGGCGCGTCGCGCCTCATTCACCTGATTGCGGGGCGGCGTCCTGCGGGGCGACGTCGCCCAGCAGCTGCATGAACGCGGCTTCGTCGACCACGGGGGTGCCGACGGACCGGGCCCGGACGGCCTTGGAGGTGGCCGACTCCGGGTCGTTGGTCACCAGCAGGCTGGTGAGCCGGGAGACGCTCGTCGCGACATGCAGGCCGGCCTCGGTGGCCCGGTCCTCCAGCAGCTCGCGGTCCACGGAGGTGTCACCGGAGAAGGCGACCCGCATCCCCTGTACGAGCCGCCCGCCCGGCTCGTACCGGCCCGGATTCGGGTACGGGCAGGGCGGGCGCTTGCGGCTGGGCCGCCAGCTCGCCGGACGGTACGAGCTGCGCACCCCCGCGGACGGGGAGGGGCTGTCCTGCCACTCGGTGAGCGGCCGGCAGGTGTGCAGCGGCAGGTCCACACCGCTGCCGGCCGCCAGATGCAGACTGGGCCGGAACGCCTCGGCGAGCACCCGGGCGTCGTCCAGGGCGTGGTGGGCGTGGCGCTGCTCGACGCCGTAGTGCGCGGCGAGCGACTCCAGTTTGTGGTTCGGCAGCGGCAGCCGCAGCTCCTTGGCCAGCGCGATGGTGCACAGCCGCTGCCGCACCGGGGCGGCGCTGCCCGCACGGGCGTACTCCCGGGCCAGCATCGACCAGTCGAACATGGCGTTGTGCGCGACGAGCACCCGGCCGTCGAGCCGCGCGGCGAGCTCCTGGGCGATCTCCGGGAAGAGCGGGGCGCCTTCGAGGACGTCGCTCGTCAGGCCGTGGATCCACACCGGTCCGGGGTCGCGCTCCGGATTGACCAGGGTGTACCAGTGGTCCTCCACCTCACCCCGAGCGTCGAGCCGGTAGACGGCGGCCGACACGATGCGGTCGTCCCGGGCGAGACCGGTGGTCTCGACGTCGACCACGGCATAGCCCTGCGGATACGCCGGGGGCCAGGCGGTCGGGGGCGTCGGAACGGCCTGCCGCCCGATGAGGGGCGGGGCTGCCGTGCGGTCTTCGAGCATGGTCACTGAGAATACGGGGCCCCGCCGACATCACCGCCGCACCCCGTGCCCGGGGCCGGATCCGAACCGGTGTCCGGGCGGGGCCGGGCCCTCAACTCGCGGCTGCGGTGGGGAGTCGGCGGCGGGCGGGCCGGGTGCTGACGCGCCGTCGGCCGGGGCCGGCGATCCACCCGGCGGGCGGGATCCCGGGCCCGGCACCGAGGGGATCCGGCCGTGCCGCGGGGGAGCGCCGGGAAGAAGAAAATACTGCTCGGTAACCACCTCTGGCGGCACCGGCGCGGTGGTCCTATCGTGCGTACATGCCAAACCTTCCCGACGTCGTGCTGTGGTCGATCCCCGCCTTCGTGCTGCTCACCGTCGTGGAGGCGGTGAGCTACCGGCTGCACCCCGACGAGGACTCCGCCGGTTACGAGACCAAGGACGCCGCCACCAGCATCGGTATGGGCCTCGGCAGCCTGGTGTTCGACCTGCTGTGGAAGATCCCGATTGTCGCGATCTACACGGCCGTCTACGAGCTGACGCCGCTGCGGGTGCCCACCGTGTGGTGGACGGTACTGCTCCTGGTGGTCGCCCAGGACTTCTTCTACTACTGGTCCCACCGCGGCCACCACGTGATCCGCATCCTCTGGGCCTGCCACGTGGTGCACCACTCCAGCCGGAAGTTCAACCTCTCCACGGCGCTGCGCCAGCCCTGGACGAGCCTCACCTCCTGGCCCTTCTACCTGCCGTTGATCGCCTGCGGTGTGCACCCGGCGGTGCTGGCCTTCCTCTCCTCCGTCAGCCTCGTCTACCAGTTCTGGATCCACACCGAGCGGATCGGCAAGCTGCCCCGGCCGCTGGAGTTCGTCCTCAACACGCCCTCCCACCACCGGGTGCACCACGCCTCGCAGGGCAGCTACCTGGACCGCAACTTCGGCGGCATCCTCATCGTCTGGGACCGGCTGTTCGGCTCCTTCGCGGCCGAGGTGGAGCGTCCCGTCTACGGGCTGACGAAGAACATCAGCACCTACAACCCGCTGCGGGTGGCCACCCACGAGTACGTGGCCATCGCCCGGGACCTGCGCGCCGCCCGGAGCTGGCGCGAACGCGCCGGGCGGGTGCTGCGCGGGCCCGGCTGGCAGCCGGAGCCGGCGGCCGTCGCGGTGCCGGCCGCGGTGCCGGCCGTGGTGCCGGGCGTGGTGCCGGCCGCCGCGCCGGACGCCGTACCGGCCGGGGAGTAGCCCCGGGGCGCCACCGGGGAGGCGAACGGCCGGAGGGCCGGGCGGCACCGCGGCCGCCCGGCCCTCCGGGGCTGAACTCCCCTCAGGGGGTCAGCGCTTCACCGCGTCCAGGGCGTCGGTGAGCCCGGCTCCGTAGAAGCCGTTGCCGTACCGGCCGCCCTCGCAGACCGCGTCCGCCTCGCCGTCGCCGTTGATGTCGTACGGGTCGGTGCAGGACTTCCGGTCCGCCTGGGCCTTGAGCAGGGCCTTGACCACCGCCGGCGGCGCCCACGGGTGGGTGCTCTTGATCAGCGCGGCGACACCCGCGACATGCGGGGAGGCCATGGACGTACCGGCCATGTAGCCGTAGCGGTCGCCCGGCAGCGGGCCGAGGATCAGCCCGCTGGTCGCCGGCGCCTCCGGCGGCTGGTAGGCGGTGCTGTCACCGCCCGGCGCCGCGATGTCGATGACCCCCTTGCCGTAGTTGGAGAACGAGGACTTGAGACCCTTGGCCCCGGTCGAGGAGACGGTGACCACGCCGGGGAGCTGGGTCGGGATGTCCGGGCACACGCTCGGGTCGATGTCGCGCTCGACCGGGGTGGAGTCGTTCGGGCTGGAGTTGTCGATGATCGAGTCCGAGGCCAGGTCGAAGTTGGAGTTGCCGGCCGCGGCGACGTTGACCGCGCCCTTGCGCTCCGCGTAGCGGGTCGCCCGGGTGAGCGCCTCCACCAGCGCCTTCTGGTCGGGGTCGTCCGTGCAGTTGAACATCCACGGGTCGACGTAGTAGCTGTTGTTGGTCACCTCGACGCCGTGTTCGGCCGCCCACATGAAGCCGCAGACGACGGCCTCCGTGTAGAACCAGCCGTCCACGGTCGACACCTTGATGCCGGAGACCTTGACGCCCGGGGCGACACCGGTGACGCCGACGCCGTTCTTCGCGGCGGCGATCTCCCCCGCGACGTGCGTCCCGTGCGGGCTCTCGCCCGCGGTCGGGCGCCAGGCGCCGTCGCTGGTGTCCGGCTTGCCGGCCACGCAGTTGACGGACGCCTCGCGGTCGAAGTTGGGCGCCAGGTCCGGGTGGGTGTCGTCCACGCCGGTGTCGATCACCGCGACGGTGACCTTGTCGCTGCCGAGCGAGACCTCGTGGGCCCGGTCCGCCTTGATGGCGGGCAGGTCCCACTGGAGCGGCTGCAGCGGGTCCTCGTCCTCCTCCGCCTTGGCCTCCGCGGCCTTCATCTGGCTGGGCGTCAGTTCCTGCGGGGCGCCCACGTCGGTGGTGGCGGCCGAGGGAAGCGGCGCGGTGCGGGTGGCACCGGCCGACTGGACGCCCTTCACGCCGCGGATCTTCTCGGCGAAGCCGGGGTCCGAGGCGTGGACGACGATCACGCCGATCTTGTCGTACGCCTGGACGACCGTACCGCCGGCCCTGGCGATCGCCTTCCCGACCCTCGCGCTCGTGCCCTTGCCCGGGCGGACGTTGACGACATAGCTCAGGGACTCGCCTTCCGCGGCGGTCCGCGCGGTGGTCTCCGCGCCGCCGTCGGCCGGGGCGGCGCTGGCCGAGCCGGGCAGCACGGCGAGTGCGGCGGCCAGGGCCATGCCCGCCGGTATGGCCACGGCTCGGCGCGACCGTGCGGATAGCGGCGTCATGGTCATGAGGTCTCCACTTCATCGGAAAGAACAGGGCGGTCGGGACGGCGGATGCCGGCGGTACTGACGGTGCGTCGGGTGCGTCGGGTGCCGTCAGGGCAACCGGTGCGCCGCATCACTTCTTTACCGCGTCCAGGGCGTCGACGATGCCGAAGCCGTAGAAACTGTTGATGTGCCGGGTGCCCTCGCACTCGGCGTTGATCTTGCCGTCACCGTCCGGATCGTACGGCTCCGACGGGCAACCCGGGTTGTCGGCACCGGCCTTGAGCAGCCACTGCACCTCCTGCGGGCTCGCGTCCGGACGCGCGCTCATCGCGAGCGCGGCGACCCCGGCGACGTGCGGGCCGGCCATCGACGTCCCCTGCAGATACGCGTAGTCGCCGTCCGGCATGGTGGAGAGGATCCGGCCGTCCTTCGCGGGCAGTTCGGGCACCTGGTACTTGTCGCCGCCCGGGGCCGCGACGTCGATCTGGCCGAGGCCGTAGTTCGAGTAGTACGACTTGAGGGAGCGCACGCCCGTCGCGGCGACGGTGACGACCCCCGGCAGCTGGGCGGGGATGTCCCAGCACTCGCCCGGGTCGATCTCCCGCTCGACCGGGGTGGTGTCGTTCGGGCTGGAGTCGTCGGTGAGGGAGTCCGCGGCGAGGTCCATGTTCGAATTGCCCGCCGAGGCCACGTTCACCGCGCCCTTGCGCTGGGCGTACGCCGCCGCACGGCCGACCGCCTCGCGGATGGCCTTCTGGTCCGGCTGGTCCGCGCAGGCGAAGAGCCACGGGTCCACGTAATAGCTGTTGTTGGTGACCTCGACACCGCGGTCGGCGGCGAAGACGAACGCGCAGACCACCGCCTCGGCGAAGAACAGGCTGGTGTCGGGCTCGCTCACCTTGATCGAGGAGAGCCGCACGTTCGGCGCCACGCCGGCGACGCCGACGCCGTTGCGGGCCGCCGCGATCGAACCGGCGACGTGCGTGCCGTGGTAGTCCCCGGAGGTGTACGGACGCCAGGCACCGGGGCTGGTGTCCGGGACACCGCCGACGCAGTTCGCCGACTGGCGGCGGGAGAAGTTGGGCGCCAGATCCGGGTGGGTGTCGTCCACGCCGGTGTCGATCACCGCGACCGTCACCTTGCGGCTGCCCGGGTTGACCTCGGCCGCGCGGTCCGCCTTGACGGCGGGAATGTCCCACTGCAGGGACTCCAGCGGCTCCCGGCCCTCGGCGGCCGCCGCGCCGCGCAGCGCGGCGGCGGGCTCGCGGACCTTCTCGGGCCTGCCGACCTCGGTGGTGGCGGCGGACCTCAGCGGCGCGGTGCGGGTGGCACCGGCCGAGTGGACGCCCTCGACGGCGCGCAGAGCGGCGCCGAACTCCGGGTCGGACGCATGGGCGACGATCACGCCGATCCGGTCGTGGCTGGTGACGACCGTGCCGCCGGCCCGGGTGACGGCCCGCTCCACCCGGGCGACCGCACGCCGTCCGGGGGCGGTGTTCACCACGTACGAGAGCAGCGGGCCCTCCGCGGCCGCCGTCTTCGCCGGCGTCTCGTGCGGCGAGGCGGAAGCGGCACCGGGCAGGAATCCGACAGACGCCGCCAGCGCGAGCCCGAGGGGCAGGGCGAGAGCGCGCGAGCGTCTGGAGCGGAGATGAACCATGGGTTCTCCACATCATCCGTGAGTCCGTCCGCACGCGGGTTGCGCGTGGACGGGTGCATGACAGCGGAAGCTAGCGTCGAACAACCGATCTGATCAATTGAATCTGACGGAAAGTCGGGCTTTCGCTGCGGATTGGACCGCCTGGGCCAAGAAGGCTGCCCCTCCGGTCCGGACCTTCCGGCGAAGGCCCGGACCGGACCGCGCGCCGCCCGACGCCCCTCACCCGGGTATACGCTCGGTAACCCTCGGTGTTCGGTTCTGTGCCGCCGGGCAACCGCGGGAGCCGCCGGGCGCGTTCGCCCTGGTGACCCCGCGTGCCACAAGAATGACCGGAACTGACGGGCCGGGCGCCCGCACGCCGCCGTCCAGCCGTCGGCCGCAAGAGGGGCAAAGGGCTCTGATCAGCGTGTTCGTGCTGTAACGATGAGGTGATACATCGCTGGTGAGAGCGCTCGTCGGCAGATCATGCGAAATTGAAATGGCAACCCTCTGTTCGAATGGCTGAGAACGCGCCTAACATGCCGAGTCCGGCGCCGAAGTGATCTGTCACTCAGTGCCAACGTTCCGTCTCAGCTACACCCACTGGAGAGCCCGTGGACACCGCATCGCCCCCGCCCCAGGGGAACGACTACACGCAGAGAACGGCGCTCGGCGCCGTGGCGTACCGCGAGGCGCAGGAGAGTGCCGAATTCGCTGAACTGCGCCACGCACACCGCTCCTTCACGTTCCCGCTGACCATTGCCTTCATCACCTGGTACTTCCTGTACGTGCTGCTGTCCAGCTACGCGGGCGGTTTCATGGGCACCAAGCTCCTCGGGAACATCAACGTCGCCTTCGTCCTGGGCGTGGCGCAGTTCGTGAGCACCTTCCTCATCGCCTGGTGGTACTCCCGCCACGCCGAGGCGAAGCTCGACCCGAAGGCTGACGCGATCAAGGCTCGTCTGGAGGGTCAGGCATGAGCACTCTCTCCCTCGACACGGCCACGGTGCTGGCAGCCGGTGACGCCAGTGAGCACCGCGTTCTGATCATCAGCCTCTTCGTGGCCTTCGTTCTCGCCACCCTCGGCATCACCATCTGGGCCGGCCGGCAGACGAAGGACGCCACCGACTTCTACGCCGGCGGCCGCTCCTTCACCGGTTTCCAGAACGGTCTGGCGATCTCCGGCGACTACATGTCAGCGGCCTCCTTCCTGGGTATCGCGGGCGCCATCGCCCTCTTCGGGTACGACGGCTTCCTTTACTCCATCGGCTTCCTCGTCGCCTGGCTGATCGCGCTGCTGCTCGTCGCCGAGCCGCTCCGCAACTCCGGCCGGTTCACCATGGGTGACGTGCTCGCCTTCCGAATGCGGCAGCGCCCGGTCCGCACCGCGGCCGGTGTCTCCACCATCGTGGTCTCGATCTTCTACCTGCTCGCCCAGATGGCCGGCGCGGGCGCCCTGGTGGCGCTCCTCCTCGGCATCAGCTCCGAGGCCGGCAAGATCTCGATCGTGATCCTGGTCGGCATCGTGATGATCCTCTATGTCGCCATCGGCGGCATGAAGGGCACCACCTGGGTCCAGATGATCAAGGCGGTCCTGCTGATCGCGGGTACTCTCCTGATCACGGCGCTGGTCATGTTCAAGTTCAACTGGAACATCTCCTCGCTGCTCGGTGCCGCGGCGGAGAACAGCGGCAAGGGCGCGGCCTTCCTGGAGCCCGGCCTCAAGTACGGCGTCGACTCGATGACGAAGATCGACTTCATCTCGCTCGGTCTGGCCCTCGTGCTCGGCACCGCCGGTCTCCCGCACATCCTGATCCGCTTCTACACGGTGCCGACCGCCCGGGTCGCGCGGAAGTCCGTGAACTGGGCCATCGGCATCATCGGCGGCTTCTACCTGATGACCATCGCCCTGGGCTTCGGTGCCGCGGCGCTGCTCAAGCAGGAAACGATCATAGAGTCGAACGCGGCGGGCAACACGGCGGCACCCCTCCTCGCGCAGGAGATCGGTGGCGGCGCGGGCTCCGCGGGCGGCGCCATCCTGCTCGCGGTCATCTCCGCGGTCGCCTTCGCCACCATCCTCGCGGTGGTCGCCGGCCTGACCCTGGCGTCCTCGTCGTCCTTCGCGCACGACCTGTACGTCAACGTCATCCGCAAGGGCAACGCCTCCGAGAAGGAGGAGGTCCGGGCGGCCCGCTGGTCCACCGTCGGCATCGGCGGCGCGGCCATCTTCCTCGGTGTGTTCGCCCGTGACCTGAACGTGGCCTTCCTGGTCGCGCTCGCCTTCGCGGTCGCCGCCTCGGCCAACCTCCCCACCATCCTCTACAGCCTCTTCTGGAAGCGCTTCACCACCCAGGGCGCGCTGTGGTCGATCTACGGTGGTCTGGCGTCCTCGGTGCTGCTGGTGCTCTTCTCGCCGGTCGTGTCGGGCAAGGAGAGCTCGATGTTCTCCGGTGTCGACTTCCAGTGGTTCCCGCTGTCGAACCCGGGTCTGATCTCCATCCCGCTGGGCTTCCTGCTCGGCTGGATCGGCACCCTGGTCTCCAAGGAGCAGCCGAACATCGACAAGTACGCGGAGCTGGAGGTGCGTTCCCTCACCGGTACGCACGCCCACTGATCAACTGATCGCAGCACCGCACCCGCAAGGGTGAGAGCGGCCCCGCCACGGAGCGGGGTGCGCGGACCCGGTGGACAACTCGAATGTCACCGGAGTCGCGTACCCTGCACGGAACGGAGCCCGGAGCCTCGGCCCCGGACTCCGCGTCCGCAGGAATCCGTGGGAGGGGCCGCTTTCATGCTCATCGACACCTTCGGACGGGTCGCCACCGACCTGCGCGTGTCCCTCACCGACCGCTGCAATCTCCGCTGCACCTACTGCATGCCCGAAGAGGGCCTCCAGTGGCTGGCCAAGCCGGACCTGCTCACGGACGACGAGATCGTCCGGCTGATCGGCATCGCCGTCACCGCGCTCGGGGTCGAGGAGGTCCGCTTCACCGGCGGCGAGCCGCTGCTCCGTCCCGGGCTGGCCGGGATCGTCGAGCGCTGCGCCGCCCTGGAGCCCCGCCCCAGGATGTCCCTCACGACCAACGGCATCGGGCTGGAACGCACCGCCGGTGCCCTGCGCGACGCCGGCCTCGACCGGGTCAACGTCTCCCTCGACACCCTGCGGTCCGAGGTCTTCCGCACCATGACCCGTCGCGACCGTCACCGGGACGTCCTCCGGGGCCTGGAGGCCGCCCGCGCCGCCGGCCTCGACCCCGTCAAGGTCAACACCGTCCTGATGCCGGGTCTCAACGACGACGAGGCGCCCGACCTGCTCGCCTGGGCCGTCGAACACGGCTATGAACTGCGCTTCATCGAGCAGATGCCGCTCGACGCCCAGCACGGCTGGACCCGGGACGGCATGATCACCGCCGGCGAGATCCTGGCGAGCCTCCGCACCCGTTTCCAGCTCACCGCGGAGGGCGAGGACGAGCGCGGCTCCGCGCCCGCCGAGCGCTGGCTGGTGGACGGCGGCCCCGCCCGTGTGGGCGTCATCGCCTCCGTGACCCGCCCCTTCTGCCGGGCCTGCGACCGCACCCGGCTCACCGCCGACGGCCAGGTGCGCACCTGCCTCTTCGCCCGTGAGGAGTCGGATCTGCGCGGCGCACTCCGCTCCGGGGCACCGGACGAGGAGATCGCCCGGCTGTGGCGCACGGCGATGTGGGGCAAGAAGGCCGGTTCCGGCCTGGACGATCCGTCCTTCCTCCAGCCGCAGCGCCCGATGTCAGCGATCGGCGGCTGAGGGGCCGCTTCCCCCGCCGTTTCCGGTCCCTTCCGTCCGCCCGTCCGCCCGGGAGCTCTCCCAGTCGGCGAACGGCACCACGTCCTTGAGGAAACCGCGGGCCCCGAGGAACGACGACAGATGCTCGCGGTGCTCCTCGCAGGCCAGCCAGGTCTTGCGCCGCTCCGGGGTGTGCAGCTTGGGGTTGTTCCAGGCCAGCACCCAGACGGCCGGGGCCCGGCAGCCCTTGGCGGAGCACGGGGGAGGGCCGTCGCCGGACGATTCGGCGCGCGGAAGGAACGGGGGGTCCTGGGGAGCGTTCACGGGCCCAGCCTATTGCCGGGGACCTGGGGCGAGGCGGGCGGGGCGGCCGCGGGCGGGCAGGGCGGAAGGAGAGGGCACTCGCGGAGAGGACGCCGGGGAAACCGGAAGCGGAGCCGCCGGTTCCGGACATGGCGACGCCGGGCAGCCACGGGGAGCCGCCCGGCGTCGGTCCGTCGCCCCGACGGGGGATGCGGAGCGCGTACGCAGTATGGCACGGAGGACACACGCCGGTGCACTGGAACCGCATGATTGATCTGAGCATTTCTTGAGCTTGGAGGACCGTTTCACCGGCCGTCGCGGGGCCCTTCCGCTCCGTTCCCCCCGCCCGGTTCCCCGTCCTCCCGGGCACCGGCCGCCTCCGCGCCGGATTCCGGCCCGGGTTCCGGGCGGCCGTCCACCGGCCTGCCCTCCAGCACCGGCCGGGCCGGTTCCGTCAGATACGCGGACGGCAGGGCGACGGCGTTCTCCCGCCCCCCGTTGGCGATCACCACGGCGATGTACGGCAGCAGCACACCCAGGACGAGCGCGACCACCGCGACATGCCGTTCCACATCCCAGAGGACCGCGGCGAGCACCACCGAGACCGTGCGCACCGACATCGAGATCACATAGCGCCGCTGCCGCCCCCGCACATCGTCGGCCAGCCCCTGCCGGGCCCCGGTGATCCGGAAGACCTGCGTCTCCTTCTTCTTCCGCATCGCGTTCCACCACCTGAGTCCGTGCCGGGCACCCCGAGACCGGCGTTCCGTCCACGGTACGCCCGGCCGCCCGGGACCGCCCCGGGGGTCCCGGCCCTTCCCACCGGGAGGCAGTGCGCCGGACCGCGTAGTCCCCCCTCCGACATGCGGCGTAGGGAAACCGGGCGGAGACTGGCGGGGATGGGTTCACACCGTCGTACGAGGAGGAGTGACCATGGGCTGGTTGTGGGCGATTGTCCTGGGCCTGGTCCTGGGCGTGCTCGCCCGGGGGCTCATCCCCGGGAGGCAGAACATCCCGCTCTGGCTGACCGTCATCTGCGGCATGCTCGGCGCGGTGGGCGGCAATGCCCTGGCCCGGGCCGTGGGCGTGGAGACGACCAGCGGCATCGACTGGTGGAGGCACGCCTTCCAGCTGGCCGGAGCCATCGTGGTCGTCGCCCTGGTGGCCCCGCTCTGGGCCAAGATCCGCGGGGGGAAACGTCACCGCGAAAGGGCCTGAGGCGTGGGCGGCCCGGTGCACGGAGAGCGCACCGGGCCGCCGAAGGGCCGCCGGCACCGGACCAGGACCCCGCCCGGCACGCGTGTCACGTGCCCGGCCCGGGGAGTTCACCGGTCTTCGAGACCCGGCTCAGGCGTCCGTCACCCGGGCGAGCTTCCGACCCGCCTTGAGGTAGATCTCCGCGGCGCCGATGGCCCCGGCCTCGGCCAGTGACTCGGCCAGCACCTCACCCAGCGGGCGGGCGGCCGCGGCCTCGGACAGGACGACGGCCCGCTGGCCGTTCTCGGTCTCCACCACCAGCCGCAGCCCGTTCTGCTTGGCGATCCGCCGCGCCGCCGAGACGCTGGGGGTGAACTCCAGCACCTTCGTCAGGACCACCGCCACGGTCTCGGTGCCGTGCTCGGCCACGTCGACCCCCGGCAGCTCCCCGACGTCCGAGAAGCTCCGCCGCGAGAACTGCGCGGTGAAGCCGGCGCGCGCGGCCATCGCCGCCTCCACCCCGTGGAGCGCCGCGACCACCTCGCCGGCCAGCACCTTCTTGAGGTCCATCGGATGCAGCACGCGGTCCGCGACCCGGCCGAGGGCGAGCTCGATCTCCTCGTCCGTCCACTCGGTCCACGCCTTGAGGTACGGCTCCATCAGCCGGTCCGGCACCGACATGATCTTGCCGAAGACATCGTCGGCCGCGGCGGTCAGCCCGACGTAGTTGCCCTTGGACTTGGACATCTTGGCGCCCGTGCCGTCCGTGCCCTCGATCAGCGGCATCGTCAGCACGAGCTGCGGCCGCTGCCCGCGCAGCTCCATCAGCTTCCGGCCCATCTGCAGATTCAGCAGCTGGTCCGAGCCGCCCACCTCCACATCGCAGTCCAGCGCCACGGAGTCCAGGGCCTGCGCGATCGGGTAGAGCAGCTCCGACATGGTCAGCCCGGAGCCGGCGGCCAGCCGGCTGCGGAAGTCCTCGCGCTGGAGCAGCTGCGAGGCCGGTACCTGGGACAGCAGCTCCAGCAGCTCGGGGAAGGTGTACGGGGACAGCCACTCGCTGTTCTGCCGGAAGCTGACCTTCTCGAAGTCGAAGAACGGCCGAACCTGCTGCCGGTACCCGGCGAGGTTGGCGGCGATCTCCTCGTCCGTCAGCGGCGGGCGCTCCGCCGTACGGCCCGAGGGGTCGCCGATCTTGGCGGTGAAGTCCCCGATGAGCAGGGTGACGTCGTGCCCCATCCGCTGGAAACGGCTGAGGACGATCACCGGCACTGCGTGCCCCAGATGCACATCGGCCGCCGTCGGGTCGATGCCCAGCTTGATGTGGAGGCCCCGGCCCTCCGCGCGGCGCTCCTCGATCCGCGCGGCGAGCTGCTCCACCCCCGGCAGCACCTCGACGCAGCGGGCGCTGATCAGCTCCGCCTGCTCCTTCGCCGGCAGGTCGGACAGGTCGAGATAGCGCCTGGCCTTCGTCTCCGTGAGCAGCCGCTCCACGGCCTGGTCGGAGGAGAGGTCCTGCGCCAGCAGTTCGCCGGTGCGCGTGACGGAGTCGCCGAGGCGTGTCATCGTGTCGTTCCCGCGGATCGAAGGGGAGAGGTCGGGGGTCAGTCTAGAGGGCCCGCTCACACCCCCTGGCTGACCGAGCTCATATGGAAGTCCGGGACGCGCAGGGCCGGCATCGCGGCCCGGGTGAACCAGTCGCCCCACTCCCGGGGGAGGGTGCGCTCGGTGACGCCCGCCTCGGTGGCCCGGCCCAGCAGCGAGACCGGCGACTCGTTGAAGCGGAAGTTGTTCACCTCGGCGGTGACCTCGCCCTTCTCGACGAGATAGACGCCGTCCCGGGTCAGCCCGGTGAGCAGCAGCGTCGCCGGGTCCACCTCGCGGATGTACCAGAGGCAGGTCAGCAGCAGACAGGGCCCGTCGTGTCCGGAGGCCGCCACCATCTCGTCCAGGGAGCGGCTGCCGCCCGCGTCAAGGACGAGGTTGTCCATGCCCGGGGCGAGTGGCAGACCGGTCAGTCCCGCGGTGTGCCGGGTGGTGATCAGCCGGTTCAGCTCGCCGCCCCGCAGCCACTCGGTGGGTTCGAGGGGCAGGCCGTTGTCGAAGACGGAGGCGTCGTCGCCCGAGGAGTGCGCCAGGACGAACGGTGCGGACTCCAGGCCGGGTTCGCGCGGATCGCTGCGCAGGGTGAGCGGCAACTCGGACAGCCTCTCGCCGACGCGGGTGCCGCCCCCGGCTCTGGAGAAGACGGTCCGGCCCTCGGCCGCGTCCCGGGCGGTGGAGGACCACTGCTGGTAGATCAGCAGATCGGCCACGGCGGTGGGCGGCAGCAGCGTCTCGTAGCGGCCGGCGGGCCGCTCGACGCGGCGCTCGGCCCAGGCCAGCCGGCGCGCCAGCTCCGCGTCCAGGGCGAGCGGATCGGCGTCGCGGAAGTCGCGGGTGGGACGGCCCGCCCAGGCGGAGCGGGTGCGGTCCGGCGACTTGGCGTTGAGTTCGAGGGTGCCGGTGGGCTGGTCGTGGCGGAGACGGAGGCCGGTGGAGGTGCCCAGGTAGCTGGAGGTGAGGTTGTGGGCGGCGAAGCCGTACAGCTCGCGGCCGCCGGCGCGGGCCCGCGCGAAGGACTCCCCGAGCGCCGGGGCGAAGGCCGCGAACACCCCGGAGGAGGTCTCGGCCGGGGGCTCCGTGAAGTCCGGCGACTCCGGTACCCCCTCGACCAGCGGCTGGGCGTCCTCGGCCGGCCCGGCCTCCCGCGCCGCGGCCTCCGCGGCCCGTACCAGCGGCTCCAGGTCGTCCGCGGTGACGGCGGAGCGCGAGACCACCCCCGAGGCGGTGCCCTCCGCGCCGCCGACCGTGGCGATGACGGTGAGGGTGCGGCCACGGGTGACGCCGTTGGTCGTCAGGGCGTTGCCCGCCCAGCGCAGATTGGCGCCGGAGTGCTCGTCGGCGATGACGACGCAGCCGTCGGCGCGGGACAGCTCCAGCGCCCGTTCGACGATCTCGTGCGGCCTGCTGCTCGCCGGGTTCACCGTGCTCATCGGCCGGCCTCCTGCGATGTGTTGAGAATGGTGACGTCTTCGAAGAGGGCCGAGGGACAGCCGTGCGAGACGGCCGCGACCTGCCCCGGCTGGGCCTTGCCACAGTTGAACGCGCCGCAGAGCAGATACGTCTCCGGGCCGCCGACGGCCTTCATCGAACCCCAGAAGTCGGTGGTCGTCGCCTGGTACGCGACATCGCGGAGCTGGCCCGCGAGCCGCCCGTTCTCGATCCGGAAGAACCGCTGCCCCGTGAACTGGAAGTTGTAGCGCTGCATGTCGATGGACCAGGAGCGGTCGCCGACGACGTAGATGCCCCGCTCCACCCCGGAGATCAGCTCCTCGGTCGACGGGCCGTCCGGCGCGGGCCGGAGCGACACATTGGCCATCCGCTGGACCGGCACATGGGCGGGGGAGTCCGCGTAGGCGCAGCCGTTGGAGCGTTCGAAGCCGGTGAGCTTCGCGATCCGCCGGTCGAGCTGGTAGCCGACGAGGGTGCCGTCCTTCACCAGGTTCCAGGACTGGGCCGCCACGCCCTCGTCGTCGTAGCCGACGGTCGCCAGACCGTGCTCGGCGGTGCGGTCACCGGTGACGTTCATCAGCTCCGAGCCGTAGCGGAGACTGCCCAGCCGGTCGAAGGTGGCGAAGGAGGTGCCGGCGTACGCGGCCTCGTAGCCCAGGGCGCGGTCCAGCTCGGTGGCATGTCCGATCGACTCGTGGATGGTCAGCCAGAGATTGGAGGGATGTACGACGAGGTCGTACCGCCCGGGCTCGACGCCCGGGGCGCGCATCTTCTCGGCCAGCAGCTCCGGGATCTCGGCCAGCTCGGCGTCCCAGTCCCAGCCGCCCGCGCCGGTCAGGTACTCCCAGCCGCGCCCGGCGGGCGGCGCGATGGTCCGCATCGACTCGAACTCGCCGCTCTCCGGGTCCACGGCCACGGCGGTCAGCTCCGGGTGCAGCCGGACGCGCTGCTGGGTGGTCGTCGTGCCGGCGGTGTCCGCGTAGAACTTGTTCTCGTGGACGGTGAGGAGCGAGGCGTCCGCGTGGGAGACGGAGGGGGCGGCCAGCAGCCGCGAACTCCACTCGGCGAGCAGCCCCGTCTTCTCCGCGTCCGGCACGGTGAAGGGATCGGTCTCGTAGGACGACACCCAGGTCCGGTCGGCGTACACCGGCTCGGCGGCCAGCTCGACCCGCTCGTCCGAACCGGCGGCCTCGATCACCGAGGCCGACAGCTTGGCCATCTCCACGGCCCGGCCCGCGACCCGGGCCGCCGCGTCCATCGTCAGGTCCACGCCGGAGGCGAAGCCCCAGGCCCCGCCGTGCACCACCCGGACCGCGTAGCCCAGGTCCGTGGTGTCGGACGACCCGGCCGGCCGGGCGTCCCGCAGCCGCCACGCGGCGCTGCGCACCCGCTCCAGCCGGAAGTCCGCGTGCGTGGCGCCCAGCGCGCGGGCCCGCGCCAGCGCGGCGTCGGCGAGCGCGCGCAGGGGCAGCGCCAGGAACGACTCATCGACCTCATGGGGCACGGGGTCTTCCCTTCGTGTCATGTCGCCTTCGTGTCATGTCGCACTGCCGTGGGTCACCGTCCGGCAGCAGTGAATCACGGTGGGGATGTCTGCGGCTTGTCCATTACCGCTGGCTGCCTGCCCCGGCGTGCCGTGAACGTGGGGGAATCGGACCCGGGGCTCGTGAGGCCGGCCGATTGAGGGAGAGCACGTTCAGGCGGAGGGGCGGGGAAGACCGGTTGGGCCTGCTCCCTGTGTTCGGGCAGGGTGGCACGGAGAAGTGAAGCGGGTGAGCGTGAGCGGCCGGGCACGGCGGGACCGGCGCCCGGCCGACTCGTGAGCGTGGGAGCTCAGAGTTCCCCGGCTATGACGCCCGCCCGGAACGCGGTCCATTCCGTCGGGGTGAAGCGCAGGGGTTCCAGTTCCGGGTTCTTGGAGTCTCGTAGGGCCCGCCCACCACCGGGCAGTTCCGCGATCTCCACGCAGTCGTTCTCGGCTCCGCTGGCGGAGGACTTACGCCAAGCGATGCCGGACAGGTCCAAGTCGTACAGCTCGGTCTTCCGATCGGTCACTTCCGGAGGCCTTCTTCCAGCTCGGCGATGCGGACGAGCGAGTCCTCCACAGAGAGCGCCGTTGCCCGGATGCGCTCGTACGCCCTCTCGAAGGGGGTCGCGGCTTCGCCCTCAACGTACGTGGCGCTGTTGGCGTTCTCCAAGAGCACGACGTCCGGCAGAGGAATGCTGAATTTCGTGAGGCTGAAGCCGCCTTCGAGACCGGGGTGTGCTGTTGACTCCAGCGGCATGATCTGGACGACGACGTTCGGAAGCTCCGAGGCGTCCAGCAGTTTCCGCAACTGTTCGCGCATGGTGGCGGGGCGGGAAGCGAAGCGCTGGTGCAGCGCGGCTTCGTGGATGATCGCCCACAACTCCAGCGGGTGTCCGGGGCGGGTCAGCACGGACTGGCGTGCCATGCGAACCTCCGCCAAGGCTGCGATCTCCTCGGGTGTTCGCGTGGTGGTGATGCCGGCGATGGTCTCGCGTGCGTAAGCGGGGGTCTGGAGCAGCCCGGGGACCAGCAGTGGTGTCCACGCGCGCACTCGTTCGGCATCCGACTCGAGTGAGATGTAATCGGCGTACGCGGGTTGGACGATCCCCGAATACGCCTGCCACCAGCCCTTCTTCGAGGCGTCGGCACGCAGGGTCTCCAAGACGGCGCAGGCGTCCGGGTCTGTCACCCCGTACTCCTTGAGCAACGCGGTCAGCTCTCCCGGACGGAGCCCCTGAACAGCGTTCTCGATCTTCGACAGTTTCGGGCCGTTCCAGCCCATCGCCTGCGCGGCCTGGTCCAGGCTGAGACCGGCTTCGTTGCGGAACCTGCGAAGTGTCGAGCCGAGGCGGCGCCGCCTCACTGTGGGAACCATCGGAGTATTGGGCATGCGGGAAGTCTGGCAGCGAAGTCCCGCTCTATCGGCTCTACTTCTGCCTTATCACCCATTCAGGTAGAAAGGTTGCGATTGATCTTGGTGTGGCGCCACTCTCGGTGTGGCTTCAGTCGCGTTCGGTGCGCAGATTGCGGCCCCGTGAGTCGTTCACACGTAAGGAGTCCGCATGTCTCCCGCCCTCGGCTGGTATCCCGCCGTCACCCCCGCCGGTTTCGTGCTCCATCTCTCCGCCACTCCGCGCCACTTGAGTGCAACGCGCCGGCTCGTCGAGAAGACGCTCTGCGGGGCGGGGGTGGACGCGGACCTCACGGACTCCGTGCAACTGGTCCTGTCCGAGCTGTACGGAAACGCGGTCCGAGCCTGCGGTGACTTCGTGCCGTTGGTGGCGGAGGTGGAAGTGGAGGCTGCGCCGGGCATGGGTGCGGGAGCACCGAGTGCTGTATGGGTCCGGCTGCACGACCCGTACCGTGCCGCCCGCCCGCGCCGTACCGGCGTGCGGCTGGACGATCCGGAGGCCGAGTCCGGCCGTGGGCTTCCCATCGTGGACCTGCTCGCTCCCGGCTGGGACGTGACGGCGACCCCGGTCGGCAAGCAGGTCCGCTGCCGGGTGCCGGTGCCTGGGCGTTGAACCGCCCGGTGACCGGCGGCGGGGTGCCACCCGCACTTTGCGAGTCCGCTCGGACAAGCCCCGGGCCTGAGCGGGTCCGTGCCACCGAGCCCGCACGGCACGGCTATTCCGCAGGCCGCACACCGCATACCGGAGCGCCTCCCCGGACACGCTGCTCGTAGGAACTCCGATCCGCAGCCGCCGCCGCGACCGTCACCAGGGAAGGTCCACCGCATGAGTGACGAACTCCGGCCGCGGTTCCCGTGGTTGTGGCTGCTCCCGGGCCTCGTGGTGCTCCTCGGTACGACCATCTGGGGCATCGCCGTCTATTCGGGGCTCCCCGAGAGGCTGCCGCAGCACTTCGGGCCGGACGGGGTGGACGCGTGGGCGGAGAAATCCGTCGCGGCGGCCTTCGTCCCGGTCTTCGTCCAGGCGGGGGTCATGGTGACGATGGCGGGCACGGCGGCGGCCATCCTCCGGGTCAGGACCCGCGAGGAGGCCGCCGCGGCCGGGCCGGGATCCGCGTGGGCGAGCCTGGTGAACCGGCCGGGCAGCCGCGCCTCCGCCCTCCGGGTCGCCAAGGCCACGCTCTTCCTCGGCTTCTGCACCGGCCTCACCACCGCCGCGGCCTGCGCGGTGATGTGGCGCCCGGAGGCGCGGACGGACGTGCCGGTGCTGCTCCTCCCGGCCGCCCTGCTGCCCGTTCTGGCGGGGACCGCCGTGCTGATCGTCGTGGCTGTCCGCGACCGGTCGGCCGGCGGACGTGCCGGTGCCCGGTGACCCGGGGCCGGGTGTGCCCCGGACCGGGTGGCCTGCGGTATGGCGCGCGAAAGGCGTGCGCACGGTGTCTCGGAAGCGACGCAACGCCGTCCCTCAGCCGTGGGCGGTGTCGATGACGCAGAAGGGGTTGCCCTCCGGGTCGGTGAGCACGACGAAATCCGGGTCCTCCGGGTAGAGGTCCCAGTCCACCCGCTCGGCGCCGAGCGACAACAGCCGCTCCACCTCGGCGGCCTGCTCGGCGGCGTCGGCGGCGTACAGATCGAGGTGGGTCCGCGGATGGTGCCGCGCGGGCGTCTCGCTGACGGTGAGCGCCAGGCCGGGGCCGGGGCGACCGACCGGGATCAGCACGGCCCATCCGTCCTCGACGGGGTCCCTCAGTACATAACCCAGCGCCTCCTGCCAGAAGCGCACCGCGCGCTCGACATCGGACACACCCATGACGACGGTTCCGAGAGTCAGCATGACCATCCTTCTGGTCAGCCGCAGCGCTCCCCAAACCGCTCTGCGTGCGCGGCCGTGACGGCGGAGCGGTGCGTGCTCGGGACGGCCCGCGCCCCGTCCGATGTGCGAGAGGTCAGATGCCGGCGGCGTGGGCGAGGATGTGCGCTGTCCGGTTTCCGGCTCGTACGGCGTGGTCGGCGTGGCTGGGCCGGCAGCGGCGGGACTCGGGGTCGTATTCGGTCATGATCACCCCGGCGTGGTCGGTGTCGGGCTCATCGAGCGAGGACGGCCAGCCCCGGAGCTGGAGAGCCGCGTGGAGCCGGCGTGACTGCCGGATGTCCACGACCGGGTCGGCAGAGCCGTGGACCAGCCGGACGGGGAGGCCGGGCAGCGATGCTTCGGCCCTGGTCAGTTCGTCGAGCGGGGCGCGGCCCGTCAGCGGGTCCGGTCCGGTGTATCCACCGGCGACACCGACGACGGCCTGGGGCCGCCAGCCGTCGAGCGCGCGCGGGTCCAGAGCCGCTGCCATCGCGGCCTTGCCTCCCAGGGACCAGCCGGCGAGCGCGACCCTTCCGGTGTCACCACCGAAATCGGCTGCGTTCTCCCTGGCGAACACGGCCGACGCGCGGAGGTGACTCCGCCCGCGGTCGTGGGCGTCCGGCCGCCAGTCGGGGACGAAGCAGACGACACCGAGTGAGGCCGCGGCCCGGGCCAGCGGCGTGAGAACGTCCCGTTCCTCGGGGCCGGTCCCGTGCCAGAGGAGCACGACCGGCGCAGCCTCCGGCGTGGTCGCGGGCTGGTACACGTCCAGACGCTGCCCACCGGGTTCATAGACGAGTCCGACCACCACGGCGACATCCACGGTCAACTCCACCTGCTCCGTTCTGCGGAAGGTCCTGACGCGTCGCGCGCCCGGTGCCGACCCTACCGATCGGGCTGCTCGCTCAAGCGCTCACCAACAGGACGAACGTGTTCCGGGACGGGGCTAGTTGACGCAGAACTCGTTGCCCTCGATGTCGGCCATGACGACCCAGCTGCCGGACGGCTCTTCCACGGTCCGCAGCACGGTGGCGCCCAGCCCCTCCAGCCGCGCCACCTCTCCGTCCCGCTCCCCGGGGGCGAAGTGCAGGTCGATGTGGAGCCGGTTCTTGACCGTTTTCGACTCCGGGACGGCCTGGAAGAGCACGCGGCGGCCGAGCCCGGCGCCGGTGTTCTCGTCCACCGGATCCTCGGGGTGGCGCACGGCCGCCAGGGTGCGCCACGCCTTGCGCCCGTCGACCACGGTCCAGTCGTCATCGGTGACCAGGCCCGCGCCCGAAGCGATGAGCCGGTCGATGAGCGCGCTGTTGTCCTCCTGCTCGTAGCCGAGGGCCTCCGCCCAGAAGCGGGCGAGGCGCAGCGGGTCGGCGCAGTCGACGACGAGTTTCCAGTGCACGGCCATGCGGGTCCTCCCGGGTCATCCGGCGGGGCTCCGGCTCTCTCCGGTTCGACCTCTCGCCGTAACCACATATACTGGTTACGTGAGTGAGACGGCAACCGGTTTGGTCCTCCAGGCGCGGGACGGCGCCCGCTTCCGCTTCGACCCGGGTGCCCTCTGCCTGGAATTTCTCACCACCGGCGGACCCGGCCCGCTCTCCCGCCACGAGGCGCTGCACGGCCCGCGAGAGCTGGCCGACTGGCTGGCCCTCTCCCGCCTCGGCCTCGACCCCGGCGAGATCCGGGCCGGCCCCGAGGACGCGGCGGCGGGCCGCCGGCTCCGCGACGCCCTGTGGCGCCTGGCCCGTGCCGTCATCGAGGACGCCCCGCTGCCCGCCGGTGATCTGGCCGAAGTGAACCGGGCGGCGGCGCGCCCTGCCCTCGTCCCGCGCATCGCCCCCGACCGGACGCGTGCCTGGGCCCCGCCGGTCACCGGCGCCCAGGCCCTCTCGTCCATCGCCCGCGACGCGGTGGACCTGCTGACCGGTCCCGACGCCGGCCGCATCCGCGAGTGCGGCGCCGACGACTGCCCGCTCGTCTTCGTGGACCTTTCCCGGTCCGGCCGCCGGCGCTGGTGCTCCATGGAGCGCTGCGGCAACCGCCACAAGGTCCGCGCCCTGCGCGCCCGCCGCG
This sequence comes from Streptomyces sp. MNU89, assembly GCF_020982505.1. NCBI lineage: Bacteria > Bacillati > Actinomycetota > Actinomycetes > Kitasatosporales > Streptomycetaceae > Streptomyces > Streptomyces sp. MNU89. Next base: position 6,049,629 of record NZ_JAJKLL010000001.1, read on the forward strand.
ACCGTACCGAGGAGGAGAACCCGTGACCCGTCCCAGGCCCACCGGACTCACGAAGGACGCCGGATACGAGATCGGCGTCTCCAGGACTCTGCCGCTGCCGCCCGGAACCGTATGGCGCTACATCACCGGTCCCGAGGGGCTGGCCCTGTGGCTGGGCCGCGACGCCGACATCACCCCCGAGCGCGGCTCCGCCTACCGCACCGGCGACGGCACCACCGGGGAGGTCCGCGGTTACCACGAGGGGTCCCGTATCCGCCTCACCCACCGTCCGCCCGGCTCGGACCGGGAGAGCACGGTGCAGATGACCGTCACTCCCCGCGGAGAGAAGTCGCTCCTCCGCTTCCACCAGGAGCGCCTCACGAGCGCGGCGGAACGCGAGGACCGCCGCCGGCACTGGCAGTCGGTCATGGACGAGGTGACCGGCGCGCTGCTGCCGGAAGGGAACCGCTGAGCGGCTCTGCCGCAGTCGGCCGCCGTTCCTCATGACGGCACTCGGCGACCGGTCAGGAGACCGTCCCCGGGGTGTCCCGCAGGGTGACGTTGGCGTGGCTCTCCTGGAAGCTCTGCTCCGAGACGAGCGTCAGCCGGGCCGTGGACCGGAACTCCGGCACGGTCGTGGAGCCGCAGGAGACCATCGTGGTCTTCAGCTTGGCGACGGTCAGGGCGAGCCCTTCGTCGAGGTCGCCCGCGTAGGGAACGTAGCCGTCCACGCCTTCCTCGAAGACCAGCCCCTGGCCGCCGCCCTGGCCGTAGCGCTGCCAGTTGCGGGCCCGGTTGGAGCCCTCGCCCCAGTACTCCTTGACGAAGCCGTCACGGGTGGGCAGCTTCGCGCCGGCCGCCTGGTCGAAGCGTGCGAAGTAACGCCCCATCATGACGAAGTCGGCGCCCATCGCCAGGGCCAGGGCGACGTGGTAGTCGTGCACCAGTCCGCCGTCGGAGCAGATCGGCACGTACGCGCCGGTGCGTTCGCGGAAGGCGTCCCGGGCCGCGGCGACGTCCAGGACAGCGCTGGCCTGGCCGCGGCCGATGCCCTTCTGGTCCCGCGTGATGCAGATGGAGCCGCCGCCCACGCCGACCTTGACGAAGTCCGCTCCCGCCTCGGCGAGAAAGGTGAACGCCTCGCCGTCGACCACGTTGCCGCCGCCGACCGGGATTTCCGGATAGTGCTTCTTCACCCAGGACAGGGCCTGCGCCTGCCAGTCGCTGTAGCCGTCGGAGGAGTCGAAGCACAACGCGTCCACGCCGGCTTCCAGCAGGGCCGGGACCCGCTCCCGGTAGTCGTGGGTGTTGACACCCGCGCCCACCCGCAGACGCTTGGCGGCGTCCACGAGCTGGTCCGGGAACCGCTTGTTGTCCGTGTAGTCGGAACGGAACACCAGATGCTGCAGGTGGCCCTCGGTGTCCAGCACGGGAAGGCAGTCCAGCCGTTCGTCCCACAGCCGCGCGTTGGCCTCGGACAGGGTGATGTCGGGCCCGGCATGGGGCAGGTCGGTGATGGCGGTCATCCGGCCGCTGACCGGCCCGTCCAGATCATGGCGCCGGGGGTGGAAGTCCCGGGAGGTCACCAGGCCGAGCAGGCGGCCGGTGGCGGTCCCGTCGTGGGTGACCGCGGCGGTGCTGTGACCGGTGCGGCGCATGACCTCGGCCAGGAGGCTCAGGCTGTCGTCGGGGCGGACGTTGGTGTCGCTGGTGACGAACCCTGCCTTGAAGTTCTTGACCCGGCGGACGGCCGCGGCCTGGTCCCCTATCGGCTGGTTGTGGTGCAGGAAGCTGAGACCACCGTTGCGCGCGAGCGCGATCGCGAGATCGGGGGTGCTGACGGCCTGCATGATCGCGGACGTGAACGGGGACCGCAGCTCGATCGCCGGCGCCTCGCCCGCGATGTGCCGCACCAGGGGCGTGCGCAGGTCGACCGTCGCGGCCGAGCAGTCGGTCCGCGTCCGGTTGGGCAAGAGCAGGAACTCGTTGAACGTCCGTGAGACCTCGGCGATGATCTGTGCCACTCGTTCCTCCTGACCCGTCGGCCGGGACCGACTGCCCCCGCCGTGAGGATCGCCCCCGTGTCCCGGGGCCCGGGCAGGCAGAGACCGGCACGGCAGCCGTGGAGGTGACACCCGCTGCGGCAGAACTCTGACCGGCCCGTGGACCGAACGGGGTGCGGTCGTGACGTGGCACCCTATCGACCGACTCGGCCGCGGCACGAATCGTCGCCGTCACCGGCCGCCGCCTCGGCGATGCCCAAGCCCGCGCGGCGCGTTGGGCGTTGCGGTGAATGCCGGTGAGTGCCGGTGAACCGTGCGACCCGGACGTCTGCTGCCGCCGCGGCGGGCGCGGGGCGAGACGCCTGCCGAACACGGGTCGTGTCCAGGAGAGCGATCGCCTCCACCGGTGGCATGCCCCGCCCGGCGGCCCGCGGCCGCCGGGCGGGGTGGAGTATCAGCCGAGGGGGTTCTCCTTGTCCCGCAGGGCGGTCAGGGCGGGCGCGTACATGCGGGACTTGATGGTGCCGAGGGTCGGGCCGGCCTTCGAGGTGAGGGCTCCGGCGGTCTCCAGCGCGGTCGTGCGCACCGCGTCCTCGTCCACCGCGCGGTCGACGATGCCGGCGGCGAGGGCGTCCCCGCCTCCGTAGCGGCGTGCGGTGGTCATGGACTCGTGCGCGGCCTGCGGGGTCAGCCGGGCCTGGATCAGCGCGGACATGCCCGGGGTGAACGGGATGTTGATGTCGGCCTCGGGCAGGCACCAGAAGCCGCGGTCGGCCCGCATCACCCGGAAGTCGTGGGCCAGGGAGAGCATCGCGCCGGCGGCGAAGGTGTGCCCCTGGAGCGCGGCCACGGTGATCACCGGCAGGGACAGCATCCGCGCCAGGAGTTCGTGGACGGAGACGACGTAGTCCCTGTGCTGCTCGGGGTTGGCGAACAGCCAGTCCAGATCGAGGCCGTTGGAGAAGAACTTGCCCGTGGCGGCCGTGACCAGGGCGCGCGGTCCGTCCGCCTTCTCGACCTCGTCCAGCGCGGCGTTGACGGAGGCGATCCAGTCGGGGTGGAAGCGGTTCTCGGTGTCCCCGATGTCGAGGATGAAGACGTCGTCCTGGCGGTCGAGCGTGGGCATGGGGACTCCTCGGGCTGGGCGGGGCGGGGGCGACGTCATCGGCGGACGCCGCCGCCGGGTCCAGGACCTCTGACCTCGATCATGGAAACTACCAATCGGTAACTTATGGTGCGCCGCGGAGAACAGGCAAGAGGGGTCGGGCGCCCCCGCTTGTATGACGCGGATCACAGGCCGGACGGCGCCGGGGGCGCGGGCGGTCCGGGGTCCGGCCGGGCCGCTCGGACGTCTGTCCAGTGTGGACGCCCCGGTGGTTGCCCCGGGCGGTGGTGGCCGGCGGGCCGTGGAGCGGGCGGAGCGGACCAGGGGTTCTGTAGGGATCCAACAGAGAGCGGCGGAAGCCCCTGTCGGGGGCGGGATCCCCGCCGTGCGGCCGGGGCCGATAGTTTCAGGGGGACCCAGTCCGCTACCGAAAGGGTGATCCGTTGAGCCGCTCGGTTCTTGTCACCGGAGGAAACCGGGGCATCGGCCTCGCCATCGCCCGTGCTTTCGCCGACGCGGGGGACAGCGTCGCGTACACCTACCGGTCGGGCGAGCCGCCGGCCGAACTCGCCGAGCTGGGCTGCCTGGCGGTGAAGTGCGACATCACCGACCCCGAACAGGTGGAGCAGGCGTACAAGGAGATCGAGGACCGGCACGGGCCGGTCGAGGTGCTTGTCGCCAACGCCGGTGTCACCCGGGACCAGTTGCTGATGCGGATGTCCGAGGAGGACTTCAGCACCGTCCTGGAGACCAACCTCACCGGCACCTTCCGGGTCGTGAAGCGCGCCAACCGCGGCATGCTCCGGGCCCGCAAGGGGCGGATCGTGCTGATCTCCTCCGTGGTCGGCCTGATGGGCTCGGCGGGGCAGGCGAACTACGCCGCCTCCAAGGCCGGACTGGTCGGCTTCGCCCGCTCGATCGCCCGGGAACTGGGCTCCCGCAACATCACCTGCAATGTCGTCGCGCCCGGGTTCGTCGACACCGACATGACCCGCGTGCTCAGCGACGAGCAGCGGCAGGGCATCGTGAAGCAGGTGCCGCTCGGGCGTTACGCCCGGCCCGAGGAGATCGCCGCCTCGGTCCGCTTCCTCGCCTCGGACGAGGCCGCATACATCACCGGAGCCGTCATCCCCGTCGACGGCGGATTGGGCATGGGTCACTGAACGTCATGAGTGGAATCCTCGCAGGCAAGCGCATCCTGGTCACGGGTGTCCTCACCGAGTCCTCGATCGCCTTCCAGACCGCCAAGATCGCCCAGAACGAGGGCGCCGAGGTGATCCTGACCGGCTTCGGCCGGCTCTCGCTCGTCGAGCGGATCGCCAAGCGGCTGCCCAAGCCCGCTCCGGTCATCGAGCTGGACGTGACCAACCAGGAGCATCTGGACGGGCTCGCGGACGGCATCCGCGGACACCTCGGCGAGGACGCCGCCCTCGACGGCGTCGTGCACTCGATCGCCTTCGGCCCCCAGGGCGCGTTCAACTTCCTGGAGGCGGACTGGGAGGACGTCGGCACGGCCGTGCACGTCTCCGCGTACTCCCTGAAGTCGCTGACCATGGCCTGCCTCCCGCTGATGGAGCGCGGCGGCTCCGTCGTCGGCCTCACCTTCGACGCGCAGATCGCCTGGCCGAAGTACGACTGGATGGGCGTCGCCAAAGCCGCCCTGGAGTCGACCAGCCGCTACCTCGCCCGAGACCTCGGCGCGAGGAACGTGCGCTGCAACCTCATCTCGGCCGGGCCCATCAAGTCGATGGCCGCCAAGTCCATCCCCGGCTTCGAGGAACTGGCGGACGTCTGGAACCACCGCGCGCCCATCGGCTGGGACCTGGCCGACCCGGAGCCCGCGGGCCGGGGAGTCGTCGGACTGCTGTCCGACTTCTTCCCGAAGACAACGGGAGAGATCGTGCACGTCGACGGCGGTGTGCACATGATGGGCGCCTGAGCGCCGCCGTCCCCGGCGCTCGCCGCCCCGCACCCGGCGCCCACCACACGCGCCGACGCCCCGGACCCCGCCACAAGCGGGGAGCGGGGCGTCATGCGTTGCGGACGCCCGGCCGCCATGGGTCCGGGCCGGCACGGGGATACGGCGGCGTCATTCGTTCGGAGCAGCAGGCCGGGCGGCGGACCGCCGGGGGCGCGCACGCTGGGAGCACACGCCCCCGGCGGGGCGTATGGAGGTGCGGCAAGGGCGGTCCGCTCGCGGTCCGGCCCGGCCGCCCCGCGCGGCCGAGGAGGTCCGGAATGTGTGCTCCGTGCCGTCATCCCCTGGCGACCGTCCTGATCGCGGCGGTGCTGCTGGTCTCTCCGGTGGCCGCCGCCGCGGCGCTCGCCGCCGGGAAGGGGGCGGCGGGCGCGGGCGGCCGGGAGCGGCTGTCCGCGGCGGCTCTCCGTCCGTCCGGCCGCACGGCGGAGGGAGGGAGCGGCGGCGCGAGTACCGGGCGGGGTGCCGCACGGAGATCGAGGGCTCGCAGGCCACGGTGTACTGCCACAACCCGTATCCCGTCGTCGACCGGGTGCGGCTGCACGTCGAGTGCGAGCAGTGGTGGGACCTGGACGCGGACACGCGGCCCGTCGCGATAGGGCCCGCGCAGACGGCGGAACTCACGGCCCGCTGCTGGAAGACCATAGGGCGCGCCTGGGTCACCCACGACGTGGTGCGGTGAGGCGGCCCGGCCCCTGTGCCGCCCCGCACGGACCGGTGCCGCCGCCCGGTGCCGCCGTCCGGTTCCGGCTACCGCTCCGGGACGCAGCGGAGGGCGTAGGCCGACGCCTCGGCGCCCGCCAGCTCGCCGTCGCCCGCGCGGATCGCCTCGACCAGACGCGTGTGGTCCACGTAGTTCTCCGGCAGCAGCTCCGGGCCCACGTCACGGCGGAGGTGGTCCCGCAGGACCGCGCCGAGGTCGGCGTAGAGCGCGGCCAGGACGTCGTTGTGCGAGGTGGCGACCACGGCCAGGTGCAGGGCGGCGTCGGCGGCCACGAACGCCTCGGCGTCGCGTGACTCCCACGCCTCCTCGCGGCGCGCCAGCGCCGCGTCGAGCTGCCGCAGATCCTGCTCGGTGCGCCGCCGCGCGGCCATCCGGGCCGCCGAGGACTCCAGCGTGCCGCGCAGTTCGGCGATGTGGTGCGGATCGGCGTCCGCGAACCGCCGATGCATCACGCCGGCCAGCTCGCTGGTGGCGAGGACGTAGGTGCCCGAACCCTGGCGGATGTCCAGCAGGCCGTTGTGCGCCAGGGCGCGTACCGCCTCGCGGACGGTGTTCCGGGCCACGCCCAGCTGCTCGACCAGCTCGCTCTCGGTGGGAATCCGCGAGCCCACGGGCCACTCACCGGACGTGATCTGGCGGCGCAGCTCGGCGATCACCCGGTCGGCGAGCGCGGAACGCCGGAGCGAGGTCAGCGGCATGGGGCGAGACTCCTCGGTGCGGACGGTGTCCGGGGCGGACGGTGAAGACAGTGCGGGCCGGGCGGGCGCGCCCGGCGGGCGGAGGGCACAACAGCCGGTGGAGGCCGGTGGGTTCGGGGTGTGCGGGACGGGTGCAGGGTACGGGAGGCGGGCCCGGTGCCGCGGCTCGCCGGGCGGCCCCGGAGGGCTGAGCCGTCGCACCGGACGGGCGGCCTCCGTACGGCCGGGGTGGCGGGCTCGATGCGACACGTTCGCCTGCACCGGACGGACCCCGTGGGGCCCGGTGGGGCCGGTGGCACCGGGGCTCCGGCGGGGACACGGCCGCCCCGGCCGTCTCGGATCCGGGGAGGGCCGCCGCGGTGGACAGTCAATCATCCCATGATTCTATGATGGCTGACATGCCCGAGGACGTAACCCGCTGCCGTGCCGCCGCACGCCCCCTGACCCCGCAGGCCGGCCGCGACGCCGGCCGGCCGGTTCCCGGCCCGGACGCGGCGGCCGGTCCGGCGGTTCCCTCCGACCCCGCCGACCCGGCGACCCGCTCCGGTCCGGCGGCCGCGGCTCCGTCCGGTCCGCCGGTTCCCGGGGCCCCGGCCTCCTCCGGGGCCCCGGCCCCGTCCGCCCCTCCGTCCGTCTGGCGGACCCGGCTGCTGATCGCCGGCATCGCCCTGGCCGCGCTGAACCTCCGGCCCGCCATCACCAGCCTCGGTGCCCTCCTCGAAGAGGTCCGGGACGGGCTCGGGATCAGCGGCGCCACCGCGGGCCTCCTCACCTCCCTGCCCTCCCTCTGCTTCGCCGTCTTCGGCGTCATGGCACCGAGGCTGGCGAAGCGGGGCGGCCCGGCTCCCGTCCTCCTCGCCGGGATGGCGGCCATCGCGGCGGGCGTGCTGCTGCGGCCCTTCGCCGGCGGTACGGCCGGGTTTCTCGCGGGCAGCGCGCTGGCCCTGGCCGGTATCGCGCTGAGCAATGTGCTGATGCCGGTCGCCGTCAAACGGTGGTTCCCCGACCGGGTCGGCACGATGACCGGTCTCTACTCGATGACCCTGGCCCTGGGCACCGCGCTGGCCGCGGCCTCCGCGGTACCGGTCGCGGAGGCGTTCGGCGGCAGCTGGCGGGCGGGACTGGCGGTCTGGGCTCTCCCCGCCCTCGCCGCCGTGCTGCTCTGGCTGCCCCTGGCCCGGGTCCGTACCGACCGCCGTCGTGGACGGACGGACGGGCCCGGGGCCGCGGCGGACCGGAAGCTCCCCGGTCAGCGGGAACACGAGCGGACGGCGGCGGCCCCGGTTCCCGCTTCGGCGCCGGAACCGGCACCCGGACCGGCACGGGACCCCGGCCCCGCACCCGGACCCACCGACGGCACGGCCCGCGCCCCCCGCATCACCCGCAGCCCCACGGCCTGGGCCCTGGGCTGCTTCTTCGGTTTCCAGTCCACCGCCGCCTACATCACCATGGGCTGGCTGCCGCAGATCTTCCGCGACGCCGGGCTCCCGGCGTCCACCGCGGGAGCGCTGCTCGCCGTGACGATGGGCCTCGGCGTCCCGCTCTCGTTCCTGCTGCCGAGGATCGCCGCCGGAATGCGCCACCAGAGCGCGCTCGCCGCGGCCCTGGGCCTCAGCGGCCTCCTCGGCTACGCGGGGCTGTACTTCGCGCCCGCCGCCGGAGCCTGGGCCTGGGCGCTGTTTCTCGGCATCTCCAACTGCGCGTTCCCGCTGGTCCTGACACTGATCGGAATGCGGTCCCGCACCAGTGCCGGCGTCATCCGGCTCTCGGCCTTCGCGCAGAGCACCGGCTATCTCATCTCCGTACCCGGACCGCTGCTCATCGGCGTGCTCTACCAGCACAGCGGCGGATGGGGCCTGCCGCTGGCCCTGATGTCGGGGCTGATGGTGGTACAGCTCGGACTCGGTGTGCGGGCCGGCCGGCAGCGCTACATCGAGGACGAGGGACGGCGCCCGCTCCCCGCCGGCCCCGCCGCCCGCACACCCGCGGGCTGAGCCCCTGGAAGGGGGCGGCGGGGACGGGGATGGGAGACTGGACGCATGCCAGTCCTCGACCCGAATCCCCAGAACGGCCAGAAGAAGCTGCTCGGCGTGCTCGGCGCGATGCTCGCCATCGGCATCCTCATCTCCGTGATCGCCACCATCCTCGCCCCTGACGCCCCGGCCCGGTGCACCCGCCCCACCCCGGTGGTGGGGCGGCCCCACCCTAGGGGGTCAGGGTCAGGGTCGACTGGGTGGATCACCGGATGGGAACCGGCCGTCCGGATCCGTAGGTTCGTCAGTACACCGCGAAGCAGCGGTGGACGCGGCCGTGGCAGGCGGCCGCGTCACCCCCGAACCCGCACGGAGGCGGTCCCATGTCGGCCGGTACGCATTCGCCCCACCCGGCGGCCCGTGCCGCGCAGACGCGGCTCCCGTGGTGGGCCGTCGTCCTCCCGGCCGTGGCCTTCGCCGTTCTGCTGACGCTGATCACCGGCGCGCAGGACGCGCACGCTGCGGCCGGCGCGCCCTCCGGCCTGGAGCAGTTGCTGGAGCTGCTGCGGAACACCCTCTTCCGGGGGGACCGCTGAGCCGTGGGCCACCACCCGCTCCGGCCGGGCCCGGGGCTGCCGTGAGAGCCCCAACAACCGGGGCCGTACAGCGGTTTTCGTGCGAAGCTGGGTGTCATGAGCGTCGCTGAACCCTCCCGGGAGAGCACTCCCGGAACCCCGGATTCCCGCAGGATCGTCCTCGTCCGGCACGCGAAGGCCGACTGGCCCGAGGTGGCCGACCACGACCGGCCGCTCGCCGAGCGCGGGCGCAAGGAGGCACCGGTCGTGGGCCGCTGGATCGCCGCTTCGGGCATCAACCCCGATCTGACCCTCTGCTCGACCTCCGTCCGCACCCGCGAAACCTGGAAACTCGTCGTCCACGAACTGCCGCACCGCCCGCGGACCGTCTACGAGGACCGGCTCTACGAGGCCACGCTCGGCGACCTCCTCGCCCTGCTCCGGGAGACCCCCGACGAGGTGCGGGACCTGCTCGTCGTCGGCCACAACCCCGGCATGCACGCCCTGGCCGACGCCCTCGCCGGCTCCGCCGAGGGCGACACCCTGGCCCGGATGAACCGGGGCGGCTACCCGACCGGCGCGGTGGCCGTCGTCGGCCTCACCGGAGCCTGGAAGGCCGTGGAGCACGGGGTGGGCCGGCTGCTCCAGTACTGGACACCGCACGACTGAGGCCGGACAGGGCACGGCGCGGCACACGGCCACGGGACGGTCGCGGGGGCGGAGACCGCCGCCCCGTCCGCCGCCTCGCCGGTACGGCACCGCCGGCCGCCGCTGCGCGCCCCCCGCCACTTCGCCCCGCCGACCGGCCGGCCGACGGGGCGAAGCACTGCCCGGAGGCGCCCGCGGGGCGGACGGCGCGCGGCTCAGCGGATGTCGAACTCCCCGTCCCGGGCCCCGAGAACGAAGGCCCGCCACTCGCCCTCGGTGTACCGGAGGACGGTGTCGGGGTCGGCCGAGGACCGCATCGCCACGGCACCGCCGGGCAGATACGCGATCTCGACCCGCTCCTCCGACTCACTCCCCGGGGCACTGAGCCACTCGACTCCCGAGATGTCGAGCGCGTACAGCTCGGCCTTCTCCTGCTCATCAGCCATCAGTCCAGCTTCCCTTCGCTGCCAGCAGTGACAAACTCGCCGGTCGACGGCGCGGGAGCCGGCCGGCCGCATATGCGCGCCGCGCCGGTGCGGGCACGGCGCCTTCGCTCGTCGGCGCCCATGCCGCTTCCCCCCGCTGTCGCCGGCCCGTGGTGCCCGCGGTGAACCCCTCCACCCGGCGCGCTGCCCGGCGGACGGTGCGCAACTCCCGTGGCCCGCAGGGACGTCGGCCGCCCCCGGGTAACGTTAACCAGACGGCGCACATCCCGCACTCACCCGATCGGGTCAACGCCCGGGTCGGCGGTCCGGCCGAAGCAGCCCCGGCGGGCGGCGGTCCCCCGACCGCCGGGGCGCCCGGCCCGTACCGGCCCGCACCCGCCGCGCGTACGGACGTACGGCCACCGGGCCGTGGCCCGGTCCCGTCCCACAGGACCGGCGGACCGCCGGCCCTCAGCCCTCGTCCGCCTGCGTGTCCGCCGCCTCGACCTCTTCCCGCGTGATGCCCAGCAGATAGAGCACGGTGTCCAGAAACGGCACATTGACCGCCGTGTGGGCCGCCTCGCGCACGAGCGGCTTGGCGTTGAACGCCACCCCCAGCCCGGCCGCGTTGAGCATGTCGAGGTCGTTGGCGCCGTCGCCGATCGCGACGGTCTGCGCCAGCGGCACCCCGGCCTCGGCGGCGAAACGGCGCAGCAGCCGCGCCTTGCCCGCCCGGTCGACGATCTCGCCGGTCACCCGGCCGGTCAGCTTGCCGTCCACGACTTCCAGGGTGTTGGCGGAGGCGAAGTCGAGCCCCAGTCGCTCCTGAAGATCGTCGGTGACCTGGGTGAAGCCGCCGGAGACGACACCGACCTGGTAGCCGAGACGTTTCAGCGTACGGATGAGGGTGCGGGCGCCGGGCGTGAGCCGGACCTCCGAGCGCACCTTGTCCACCACGGATTCGTCCAGCCCGGCGAGCAGCTCCACCCGGGCGTGCAGCGACTGCTCGAAGTCCAGTTCGCCGCGCATCGCCGCGGCCGTCACCTCGGCGACCTGATCCTCGCAGCCCGCGTGCGCCGCGAACAGCTCGATGACCTCGTCCTGGATGAGGGTGGAATCCACATCCATCACCACCAGCCGCTGGGCCCGGCGGTGCAGCCCGGCCGCGACCACGGCGATGTCCACGCCCAGCAGCGCGGCCTGCGTCGCCAGGGCGGTGCGCAGCGGTGAGGTCTCGGCGCCGGAGACCGCGAACTCCACGGCCGTCACCGGGTACTTCGCGAGCCGGAAGATGCGGTCGATGTTCCCGCCGGTGCCGGTGATGGCCGCCGCTATGGCGGCGGTGGACTCCGCGGTCAGCGGGTGGCCCAGCACGGTGACGATCGAGCGCCCGGTGCCGCGGGGCCGGTTGTCGCCGCGGCCGGAGATGATCTCCGCCTGGAGGTGCAGGGACTCCGCCCAGCTGTGGACGGTGGCACGCAGCTCACCCTCGGCGCTTCCGTGGCGCCCGGTCTGCGGCGGGGCCGTGACCAGCGCACACAGAGTGATCCGGCCTCGGGTGACCACCTGCTCGATGTCGACCACGTCGAGGGAGTAGGCGGCGAGGGTGTCGAACAGCCCGGCGGTGATGCCCGGGCGGTCCTTCCCGAAGATCTTGATGAGGAGGGTGGGGGTGTCATCGCCCGGAACGGCGGTGGCAGGCGGGATCTGCGATGCGCTCATGGTGATTCCACCGTATCGGGCATCCGTGACGGAGCGCGCGGCCGTCCCGCACTACGGAACGGGGGTGCCCGCGCCGGGCCGGGCGCCCCGCGCCCGCGCCGCCCGGAGAGCGCCGCCGCCGGCCCCCGGACGGAGGGATCTTCCCTGATCGGAGCGGTCGGAGCGGTCGGGGCGGGGTCCGATCGGGGCTGGGCGGCAGGCCGCTGCGGTGCGGCCCGGCCGGCCATACGGAGAGGCCGCGCGGTTCAGCCGTTCGGGGACCCGGCGGGCGGTGGAACGGCCGGGCCCGGCCCGTCCCCGGCGGCCCGCCCGCGTCAGTGCGCGGCCGGTGGGTACGGGGAGGGGCGGCGGTTCGCGGTGCGCGTCCGGGCCGGTACCGGAGGGGCCGTTCCCGGGCCGGTACCGGCCGCCCGCGGTCGTAGGCTCCGTACGCGTACGCCCCGCCGGAGCGCGGATGCGGTGCCGTGCCCGGGGCGTAGGCCCGTCGCCCGGCCACCCCCGCCGCTCCGGCCAGGAGCGCGCCCGCGGCACCGGCCGCCGCGCCCCAGGCGGCCCCGAGCAGCAGCGCGAGCCCGGCACTGCCGCGCAGCTCCAGCCCGGCCCCGAAGGCGTCGAAACCGAAGACCGACAGGCTCGCGTTCGCCGAGACCCCCGTGAGCCAGGTGAGCAGCGGCAGCCCGAGCCCGGTGGCCACGGCGAGCGGCACCGCGCAGCGGACGGCGAAGGCCGCCGTTCCCACGGTGCCCTCCCCGCCGGGGACGGGCCGGGGGGCGGCGGAACCGGAGGTGCCCGGCGCCGCGGGGCGGCCGCCGGCGGAGGTGCCGACCCCGCGCGTACCCGCTGCCGCCGGTGCGCCCGTCCGGGCTCCTCTCGTCCCGGTCGCGTCCCGCGGTGTGCGGACGGCCGTGAGCGCCCCCGCGCAGAGCAGGGCGAGGACGGCGGCCGGGACCAGCAGCCACGCCCGGCCGTCCAGCTCGGCCAGCCGGCCGACGGTGATCGTCTCCTCCGAGGCCGTCAGCAGCCGGTCCAGCGGAGCCGGGAGCAGCCGCACCAGTGCCCCGCTCGCCCAGCCGGTCCAGGGCACGAAGAGGCCGAGCAGCATCCCGGTCCAGGCGCCGTTGGGCCCGACGAGCAGGGCCGTACCGGCGATCCGGGCCGGGTGCTCGTCCCCGGCGGCCGCCCACACCGCCGCGGCCAGGCCCGCGCCGACGGCGAGCAGCAGGGCGGCGCAGAGAGCGGAGACGGCCGGGCGCACCACCCGGTGCAGCACCTCCCAGCCGGGCGGCAGCGGCGTGCGGCGGGAGGCCAGCAGGGCGATCACCAGCACTCCGGCGACCCAGAGCGCCCCGCCGAGCAGCGAGGGGCCGGTGTCCACCCGGAAACCGACCGAGGCCTCGGCGCGGACCAGGTCCGCCAGCCGGGCGGCGAGACCGCCGCCGAGATCCCCGAGCCCCTCGGGCAGCAGCTCCGCGATGCCCTCCGGCAGTCCCGAGTCCGGCAGCGCGGACTCCGGCAGGTCCCCGGCCAGGCCGCCGAGCTCGGCGCCGTCGAAGGTCACGGTGTCGTGCCCGGCCCAGGAGAGCCCGCCGACCACCGCGAGGAAGAGCGCCACCACCGCCCCGGCCCGGACCGCGAGTTCACCCGCCCCGATCACCCCGCCCGCCCCCGCAGCGAGCGGAGGAAGACCGCGGCGAGCACCAGGGCGCCGACCAGGGCCACGCCCAGTGGCGTGATGTCGACGGAGGCGGCGGCCCGTCCGCCCTCCAGGCCGAAGACGCCGACGTCCCCGGCCGGGACGACCCGGCCGTTCACCGCGAGGACCACGGCCGCCGCGGTCATCGGCCCGAGGGACCCCACCGCGTCGGCCTCCAGGAGATGCAGGGCGAGGGCGGCGGTCCCCGTCATCGCGACGAACGCCCAGCCCACGGCGGCGACGGCGGTGAGGAGCGCGTCCGCCGGGCGGAGGCTCCGATTCCCCTCTACGCGCATGAGCAGCCCCGATGGACAGCCGCCCGAGAAGACGAGAGACGGCGGAGAAACAGTGACGTGCGGTGATTCTTCATGACCGGTGGGCCATCGGACGTGCTTGTCCCCCTCCGGCGTGTTCCGGCCCGATGCGCCACCTCTCCGGCGTGTCCGCTTGCCACAGCCGGGTTGGGGGTGGAGGCGTCTGCCTGAAATAGTTCCCCCGATGTCCGCCATCCCTAGACTCCCTCTGCAGGGGGTAACTCGGGGGAAAATCAGTGGGGCTTGGAGTGCCGGAACTCGTACTGGAATTGAACGGAAGGACCTGGACGCTCGACCCGTCCCGGTCCTACAGCCTCGGACGTGACCCGAAGGGCGACATGGTGCTGGAGGACGCCAGAGTCTCCTGGCGTCACGCCACCGTCCGCTGGGACGGGCACAGCTGGGTCATCGAGGACCTCGGAAGCACCAACGGCACCTACGCGGGGGGCCGGCGGGTCCAGCAGGAGCGGATGGCCCCCGGTGCCGCCGTGCATCTGGGCAACGCGACGGACGGGCCGGTGCTGACGGTGTCCGCGGCGGCCCCGGCGCGCAGCGCACCCGCCGCGACGGCGGCACCGCAGGCGCCCGCGCCACAGCCGTCGGTGCCGCGGCAAGCACCGGTGCCACAGCAGCCTCAGGGGCAGGCCGGGCCGCCCGGCCAGGCGCCGCCACCGCAGCAGGCGCCGCCCCCGCAGGGATACGCGCCACGGGTGCCGCCCCAGGGCGGCCCGCAGCAGCCGCCGGCCGGCGGGACCCAGCCGTACGACGGCCAGCAGCCCACCGGGCTGCACCGGCTGGCCCTCGGCCGGGTGATGCGGATCGGCCGTGCGCTGGAGAACGACCTGGTCGTCTCCGACCTCCAGGTCTCCCGGCACCACGCGGAGTTCCGCTCCACGCCGGACGGCCGCTTCGAGATCGTCGACCTCGGCAGCCACAACGGCACCTACGTCAACGGCCAGCCGGTCCGGCAGCAGACCATCGGCCCGCACGACATCGTCGGCGTCGGCCACTCCACCTTCCGGCTGGTCGGCGACCGGCTGGAGGAGTTCGTCGACACCGGCGAGATCTCCTTCTCCGCCCGCCACCTCACCGTCACGGTCGACGGCGGCAAGCAGATCCTCAAGGACGTCTCCTTCGGCGCCCCGGAGAAGTCGCTGATCGCGGTGATCGGCCCGTCCGGCTCCGGCAAGTCCACGCTGCTGCGCGCGCTGACCGGCTACCGCCCGGCCGACCGGGGCGAGGTGCTCTACGACAACCGGAACCTCTACAAGCACTTCGCCGAGCTGCGCCAGCGCATCGGTCTGGTCCCGCAGGACGACATCCTGCACAAGGAGCTGACCGTCCGCACCGCCCTCAAGTACGCGGCCAAGCTCCGCTTCCCCGGCGACACGGCGGAGGCCGAGCGCGAGGCCCGGATCGACGAGGTCCTCCGCGAGCTCAAGCTGGACATCCACAAGGAGAAGAAGGTCACCTCCCTCTCCGGTGGCCAGCGCAAGCGCGTCTCCGTCGCCCTGGAGCTGCTGACCAAGCCGTCACTGATCTTCCTGGACGAGCCGACCTCCGGCCTCGACCCGGGCATGGACCGCGACGTCATGCAGCTGCTGCGCGGCCTCGCGGACGACGGCCGCACGGTCCTCGTCGTCACCCACTCCGTGGCGGAGCTGGCGCTCTGCGACAAGCTGCTGGTGATGGCACCGGGCGGCTCGGTGGCGTACTTCGGCCCGCCGGACGAGGCGCTGAACTTCTTCGGCTACGGGTCCTGGGCCGATGTCTTCTCGGCCTTCGAGAACTACCGCGACTACGACTGGTCGGGCCGCTGGCGCGGCTCCCGGCACTACCAGATGTACGCGGCCGACCTCGACGCCGTCGCGCCGCAGGCCGCGTCCGTCCAGCCGCGGCAGATGCGTCCGCCCAAGCAGCAGAGCTGGGGCTCCCAGCTGTGGACGCTGATCCGGCGCTATGTGTCGGTGATCGCCTCCGACCACGGCTTCCTGGGCCTCATGCTGATCCTGCCCGCCGTGCTCGGTGTGGTCAGCGTCCTCATCCCGGCCGACTACGGGCTCGCGCGGGGCCCGGCCGATGGCGGCCCGCCGTTCTCCAACCGGGACGGCAGCGTCATCCTGCTGATCCTCGCCGTCGGCGCCTGCTTCGCCGGCGCGGCCAACTCCGTACGAGAACTGATCAAGGAACGGGTCATCTACGAACGGGAACGGGCCACCGGCCTCTCCCGTTCGGCCTATCTCATGTCCAAGGTGATCGTGCTGGGCGCCATCACCGCGCTCCAGGGCGCCATCATCTGCGGCATCGGTTTCGCCCCGCGGGACCTCCCGGAGGAGGGCGTCCTCCTGGAAGGGCTGCCCGCCGTCGAGCTGGCGCTGCCGATCATGGCGCTGGGCTTCACCTCCATGATGTTCGGGCTGGTCATCTCCTCCCTGGTGAAGACGGCCGAGAAGACCATGCCGCTGCTGGTCATGTTCGCCATCGTCCAGGTCGTCTTCACCGGCTGCCTCTTCCAGCTGAACGACAAGCTCGGCGCCGAGCAGCTGGCCTGGCTCATGCCCTCCCGCTGGGCGGTCTCCGCCGCCGGCTCCACGGCCGAACTCAACGTGCTGCTGCCCTGGGAACCGGGCAACCCCGATCCCCTGTGGGAGCACGAGCTGAGCACCTGGCTGCTGGACATGGGCGTCCTGGTGGCCCTCGGCGTGATCTGCGGCTTCGCCGTCGCACGCCTGCTGCGCCGCCACGAGCCGGAGGTCATGCGCAAGTAGGAGCGCAAGCGGAAGCGCGGGGGTACGGAACCGCGCCCGCGCACACGACAGGGCGGCGGTACCCCCGCGGGGGTACCGCCGCCCTCTGCCGTCACGGCCGGATGGTGACCTGCGCGGTGCCGGTCAGTAGGCCGAGTCGACGTTGTCCATGGAGCCGTACCGGTCGGCGGCGTAGTTGCAGGCCGCGACGATGTTGGCCACCGGGTCGTACAGGTCGTTCGCCGTGCCCTCGACGTGGTAGGCATCGAAGGTGGGCTGGATCACCTGGAGCAGGCCCTTGGACGGGATGCCGTTCTTGGCGTTGATGTCCCAGGTGTTGATGGCCTGCGGGTTACCACTGGACTCCCGCATGATGTTGCGGTGGATGCCCTCGTAGCTGCCGGGTATGCCGTTCTTGTCCATGATGGCCATGGCCTCACGGATCCAGCCGTCGAGGTTGTCCGCGTACTTCTGCGGGGCCGGGGTGGCCGGCTTGGCGGCCGGAGCGGGGGCCGCGCGCTCGGCCGAACGGCTGGCGGCCTGCTCGGCGGCACGCTCCGCCTCGGCCTTGGCCTCGGCGTTCTTCACGGCCTCGGTCCTGGGGGTGTCCTTCTTGGAGTCGCCCTTGTCGGCCAGGGGCTCCACCGTCTTCAGGAGAGCGTTCGCGGCACGGTCGGTGCCCTTGTCCTCGGTCCCGGCCGCGGCGAACAGCGAACCGGTCTTCTTCTCGTCCTGGCCGGTGTCCGCCTGGGCGGAGTAGGCCGCCGGGAGGGTGCGGGCGGTCTCGGCCTTGTCGGCACCCGAAGCGGAGCCGGGGGCGGCCGCGAAGGCCAGGGAGGCGACGCTCACCGCGGCCAGGCCGGCTGCCGAGATCTTGTGGGGCTTGGCGAGTCGGGTGCTGTTACCGGAGAAGGTGGGGACGCGCATAGTGAGGAACCAATCCAATCGCTGGGCCGCTGGCGCGGGCTGGTCGGAAACGGCGGTGCGAGACGCTCTCCTCAGGGGTGAGAGCCACTCGCCGCTCCGGCGAAGTGCACCGCTCGGATCCGCGGTGCCTTGCGACGTAAACCATTCTTAGCGGCGCAAATCGGGCATGGCAAAGGTGTGATCTACTATCCCGATTCGTAAAAAACCGGGCCCGGCGTCCGGGCCCCGCGAGCCGGGGTGCCGATCAGCACCCGCGCGGCAACTCCTAAGCGTCTTCGTACGTGACCTGGGCCCTATGCCCCGCCTCACAGCGGGCCGGTCAGCCCTCCACTCCGCGTGAGGGCGTTTCTGCGGACGGTCACCGGATTCAGGGCTCTGCCCCGGCCCCTTCGCGCCGCCGGGCCTCCGCTTCGAGACGGCCCGTCGCCTGGCCGGGGCCGGGCACACCCGTGTACCTCGGGGCGCGCGACGCCGGCCGGGGCAGTGCGGCGGTCACGCGGCTCGGCGCCCGCTTCGTCCGGCCGGACGTGACCGACGAGGACTCCGTCAATGCGGCCGCCGAGGCAGCGACGCCGCCGGCCGGCTCCGGCTCCTCGACGTCATCGGCACCCGGGCCACGACCGGGGAGGGCCACCGGGAGTAGCGGCCCGCGCACCGCGCCCGGGGCGGGGTCGTTCCCGGGTCCCGGTCCCGAAGCCGCAGACCGCTGCCGTCCCCGGCCGGATACGGACCGGGCCCCCGCCGGTTACCGTGTGGCCATGACCACCGGCCCCGTCCCCCCGTCGGGACTCGCCGCGGTGAGCGAGGCCCTGCTCGCCATGAGCCGCCACCTCGAAGTGCGCGACGTCCTCAAGACGATCGTCGTCTCCGCGCGCGACCTCCTCGACGCCGAGTACGCCGCCCTCGGCGTCCCCGACGACCACGGAGGCTTCGCCCAGTTCGTCGTCGCGGGCGTCAGCGACGAACAGTGGAAGGCCATCGGTCCGCTGCCCCGCCAGCACGGCATCCTCGCCGCGATGCTCCGGGACGCCACCCCACAGCGGCTCGCCGACGTCCGCGCCGATCCCCGCTTCGAGGGCTGGCCGGAGGCCCACCCCGACATGTCCGACTTCCTCGGCCTCCCGGTGGCCGACGGCGACGAGGTCCTCGGCGCCATCTTCCTCGCCAACAAGCGCTGCTCACTGCCCCGCACGGAGCGTGCCTGCGGCTTCACCGCCGAGGACGAGGCCCTGCTGTCGATCCTCGCCCAGCACGCCGCCATAGCTCTCACCAACGCCCGCCTCTACGAGCGCAGCCGCGAGCTGACCATCGCCGGCGAGCGCGCCCGGCTCGCCCACGAACTGCACGACGCCGTCTCGCAGAAGCTGTTCTCGCTGCGCCTCACCGCACAGGCCGCCGCCGCGCTCCTCCACCGCGACCCCGACCGCGCGCGGGAGGAGCTCCAGCAGGTCGCCGCCCTCGCCGCCGAGGCCGCCGAGGAACTCCGCGCCGCCGTCGTCGAACTGCGCCCTGCGGCCCTCGACGAGGACGGGCTCGTCGCCACCCTCCGCACCCAGGCCCGGGTCCTCGACCGCGCCCACAGCGCGCGCGTCGTCTTCCGCTCCTCCGGAGTGCGGGCCCTGCCCGCGGCCCAGGAGGAAGCCCTGCTCCGGGTGGCGCAGGAAGCCCTGCACAACGCGCTCCGGCACGCCGGCCCCACCCGCGTCGACATCTCCCTCGACCGGCACGGCCAGGGCGCCCTGCTGCGCGTAGCCGACGACGGCACCGGCTTCGACCCGACCGCCGTCCGCCGCGCCGGACGCCATCTGGGCCTGGTCTCCATGCGGGACCGGGCGAACGGCGTGGGCGGCGGCCTGACCGTGGAGTCGGCGCCCGGCAAGGGCACCGTGATCGAGATGGAGGTCCCCGGTGGCGCCTGAGAGAACCACCGTCCGCGTCCTGCTGGTCGACGACCACCAGGTCGTGCGGCGCGGCCTGCGGACCTTCCTGGAGGTCCAGGACGACATCGAGGTCGTCGGCGAGGCGTCCGACGGCGACGAGGGTGTGGCCCGCGCCGAGGAGCTCCGCCCCGACATCGTCCTCATGGACGTCAGGATGCCCGGCACCGACGGCATCGAGGCGCTGCGCAAGCTCCGTGAGCTGGAGAACCCCGCCCGGGTGCTCGTCGTCACCAGCTTCACCGAGCAGCGCACCGTCGTCCCGGCCCTGCGCGCCGGCGCCTCCGGCTACGTCTACAAGGACGTCGACCCCGACGCGCTCGCCTGCGCCATCCGCTCGGTGCACGCCGGTCACACCGTCCTGCAGTCCGAGGTGGCCGGGGCCCTGCTCGCCCAGGAGGGCGACCGGGCCGGCCAGGGCCGCGCGGGCGTGCTCACCGACCGTGAGCGGGACGTCCTGGGGCTGCTGGCCGACGGCCGGTCCAACCGGGAGATCGCCCGCGCGCTGGTGCTTTCCGAGAAGACGGTCAAGACGCATGTGTCCAACATCCTGATGAAGCTCGACGTGTCGGACCGCACCCAGGCCGCACTCTGGGCGGTCCGCCACGGCCTCACGGCCTGACCGGGGGACGGCGGCGGCCGGCACCGCGGCGGTACGAGGGCACCGGCCCGTGGGCGGAGCGTTGCTCCGTTCGGATTCATCCGGCCCGGTATCCGTGCCATACGGGCGTACCCCCGCGTTCATTCGGGTGACCCCGCTGTCAGGGGTCCCGAATGGCATCAGGAGAAGGAAGCTCTACATGAAGACTGCCAAGAAGGCCGCCCTCGTCATCGCCGCCGCGGGAGCCGCGATCGGTGCTGCCCCGGGTGCCGCGTTCGCGGACACCGGAGCGGCCGGCCAGGCCACCGGTTCGTGGGGCATCGGCTCCGGCAACCTCGTCCAGGCGCCGGTGGAGGTGCCGGTCAACGTCTGCGGCACCACCGCCAATGTCGCGGGCCTCTTCAACCCCGCCGCCGGCAACAGCTGCGGTGACGCCGGCGGCTCGGACGCCACCCTCCTCGCCGCCACCCCCCGGTCCGCGGGCGGCGGCCTCGACGGCGGAGTCGTCGGCCTCCGCGGTGACGAGAGCGGCCTGGGCGCGGAAGCCGGCCCCACCGTGCTCCGGGGTGACGAGAGCGGCCTCGGTGCCGAGGCCGGCCCCGCCCGTCTCAGCGGTGACGCCGAGGGCCTCGGCCTGGACAGCGGAATCGGCTCCGAGGGCGAGGGGGAGACCCGCCTTCTGTCGGACGAGGAGTACAACGTCTGACGGCACCGGTGACCGGCACCCCGGTGACAAGCACCACCGGGGCACCCGGCACCACGGCGGCAGCCGGCGTGGCCGGCATCGCACGAGCGACGACTGCGGCACCACCGCCGGGCGGCCCGGGCTCCGCGGACCTAGCGACGGTCCGCGGAGCCTTTGCACGCCCGCCGCCGCAGTGCCTCGCGCGGACCCCCGGCCCCGACCCACGCCACCCGGCGGGCCCTGCACCGCCCGAGCGCCGCGCCCGCCTCAGCCGCGCTCGCGCTCCTCCACACAGGAGTTGTACGCGGCGACCTGCGCCCGCCGGGCCGTACGCTCCACCGGCCGCAGCGCCTCCTCCCGCACCGCCATCTGCGAGGCGCTGACCGCCGCCCGTGCTCGGCGCCCGCGCAGCCACCGCCCCTCCGCCGCCCGCCGCGCCCGGCCCACGGGCGATCGCCACCAGGGCGCCCACCCGCTGCGCCAGCTCCAGCACCCGCGCCGCGCGCGGCGGATAGCCGGGCGCGAGCACCTCCCGGTCCCGTTCGGCCCGCGCCCGGTACGCCTCCAGCGCCGCCTGCGCCGCGGGGCCGGCCCCGGCCAGATCCAGCCGGGACAGCAGCTCCGTCGCGTCCCGCAGGGCCTCCGCCAGCTCCCGCTCCGCCTCACCGAGCGAGGGCACGTCCGCCGGTGGCGCCTCCCGCACCGGCAGGCAGTGCCACACCACCTCGACGTGCACATCGCCCTCCGGCCCCGCCTCGGAGACCTCCGGGACCAGTCCCAGCGCGGCCCCCGGCACCAGCACCGCCTCCTCGGAGGCCAGCGCCCGCGTGTTGAACTCCGGCGGCCCGCTCAGCCCCAGCGGATGACCCGGCACGGGCAGCGCCACCCGGAAACCGGCCGCACCGAGGCCGCGCAGCCTGCCCAGGGCGAGCGAGAGCCCCACCGGCCCGGACTCGCCCGGCAGCCCCTCCACCCGGTGCAGCGCGTCGTCCCCGACGATCCGCTGCACCGCGTCATCCGGTGGGACCAATCCGGCAAGAAGGGCGTTTCCCCAGGCGGCCAGCCGCCCTGATCGCGGTTCCGTGAGCATGGGACCAGCCTAAGGACAGGTGCCGACATCGCGTGGCGTAGGTTTGCTGAGAGCGGCTGCGCCCACCGGCGCACGAGATGTTCCGACACTGCAAGGGGAGACGACGCGCTCATGAGCGATGTACTGGAGCTGGTGGACGTATCAGTGGTCCGCGAGGGGCGGGCTCTGGTGGACCAGGTCTCCTGGTCGGTCGCCGAGGGCGAGCGCTGGGTGATCCTCGGCCCCAACGGCGCCGGCAAGACCACGCTGCTCAACATCGCCTCCAGCTACCTCTTTCCGACCACCGGCACCGCCCAGATCCTCGGCGAGAAGCTCGGCAACGTCGACGTCTTCGAGCTGCGCCCCCGGATCGGCATCGCCGGCGTCGCCCTGGCCGACAAGCTGCCGCCCGGCCAGACCGTCCTCCAGACGGTGCTCACCGCCGCCTACGGCATGACCGCCCACTGGCAGGAGAGCTACGAGAAGGTCGACGAGGAGCGCGCCCTCGCGTTCCTCGACCGCCTCGGCATGACCGACTACCTCGACCGCAAGTTCGGCACCCTCTCCGAGGGAGAGCGCAAGCGGACCCTGATCGCCCGCGCGATGATGACGGACCCCGAACTGCTGCTGCTGGACGAGCCCGCCGCCGGTCTGGACCTCGGCGGCCGCGAGGACCTCGTACGCCGCCTCGGGCGCCTCGCCCGCGACCCGTACGCCCCCTCCATGATCATGGTGACCCACCATGTCGAGGAGATCGCCCCCGGGTTCACCCACGTCCTGATGATCCGTCAGGGCAAGGTGCTCGCCGCCGGTCCCATCGAGCTCGAACTGACCTCCCGCAACCTCTCGCACTGCTTCGGGCTGCCGCTCGTCGTCGAGCGCAGCGGCGACCGCTGGACCGCCCAAGGGCTGCCGCTCACCTGAGAGTTGTCCCGATAGTTGACCGGGCGCTGTTCCCCCGGGCGCACCACCGCGCCTACCATGGGTTCCGTGGAACCATGGGTGTGGTGGCTGATCGCAGCCGTAGGGTTGGGCATTCCCCTCGTCATGACGGCGATGCCCGAGTTCGGGATGTTCTCCGTCGGAGCCGTCGCCGCGGCTGTCACCCAGGCATTCTTCGGTGGCGGCATCGTGGCGCAGGTCCTCGTCTTCGTCATCGTCTCGGTCGCGCTGACAGCGGTCGTGCGCCCCCTCGCGGCCCGCAGCCGGGCCCGGACGCCCCTGGCGGCCACCGGCATCGATGCCCTGACGGGGCGTCAGGCGCTGGTGCTGGAGCGGGTCGACAGCCAGGGCGGACGCATCAAGCTCGCGGGCGAGGTCTGGTCCGCGCGCACGCTCGACGCCGACCAGGTCTACGAAAAGGGACAGCAGGTGGACGTCGTGGAGATCGACGGCGCGACGGCCGTCGTCATCTGACGCGCTCCGGCGTACTTCGGGGACACCTGACGCCCGCGTGTGGCCGAAGGCCCCCCGGGACAGCCTGTTCTCTGACAGACTGATGATCAAGCGACCGAAGGGGTACGGAGAGCATCCATGGAACCGATCATCATCGTCCTGATCATCCTGGTGGTGCTCGTCTTCATCGCCCTCATGAAGACGGTGCAGGTCATCCCGCAGGCCAGCGCCGCCATCGTGGAGCGCTTCGGCCGCTACACCCGCACCCTCAACGCCGGGCTCAACATCGTCGTCCCGTTCATCGACTCGATCCGCAACCGCATCGACCTCCGCGAGCAGGTCGTGCCGTTCCCGCCGCAGCCGGTGATCACCCAGGACAACCTGGTCGTCAACATCGACACTGTCATCTACTACCAGGTCACCGACGCCCGCGCCGCGACCTACGAAGTCGCGAGCTACATCCAGGCGATCGAGCAGCTCACCGTCACCACCCTCCGCAACATCATCGGCGGCATGGACCTGGAGCGCACCCTCACCTCCCGCGAGGAGATCAACGCGGCGCTCCGCGGCGTGCTCGACGAGGCCACCGGCAAGTGGGGCATCCGCGTCAACCGCGTCGAGCTCAAGGCCATCGAACCGCCCACCTCCATCCAGGACTCGATGGAGAAGCAGATGCGCGCCGACCGCGACAAGCGCGCCGCCATCCTCCAGGCCGAAGGTGTCCGGCAGTCCGAAATCCTCCGCGCCGAGGGCGAGAAGCAGTCCGCCATCCTCCGCGCCGAGGGCGAGGCCAAGGCCGCCGCGCTGAGGGCCGAGGGCGAGGCCCAGGCCATCCGCACCGTCTTCGAGTCCATCCACGCCGGCGACGCCGACCAGAAGCTCCTCTCCTACCAGTACCTCCAGATGCTCCCGAAGATCGCCGAGGGCGACGCCAACAAGCTCTGGATCGTGCCCAGCGAGATCGGGGAGGCGCTCAAGGGCCTCGGCGGTGCCCTCGGCAACTTCGGCGGCGCCCCGGCGGCCCCCGCGGCCGGCAACGGCGCCCCCGGGAGAACGTCGTCCCGCCCGCCCGCGCCGCGAGCAGCCCCCGCTCGACTGATCCGGCGGCCGCTCCGGCATGATCGGTGCAGCAGGCACCGATCACGGAGAGGCACGGCGTGGACATCTGGGAAGCGGTCGCGGTCCTCGCCGCGGGCATCGGAGCCGGGACGATCAACACCATCGTCGGCTCCGGAACCCTCATCACCTTCCCGGTACTGCTCGCCACCGGCCTGCCGCCGATCACCGCCAACGTCTCCAACAACCTCGGCCTGGTCCCCGGCTCCGTCAGCGGCGCCATCGGCTACCGCCGCGAACTCGCCGGGCAGGGGCGGCGTACCGTCCGCCTCGGCGCCGCGGCGCTCGTCGGCGGCCTCACCGGAGCCCTTCTGCTGCTCTCCCTGCCGTCCCGGGCCTTCAACGCGATCGTGCCCGTCCTCATCGCCCTGGCCCTGGTCCTCGTGGTCCTGCAGCCGCGGCTCGGACGCGCGATCCAGCGCCGCCGTGAGCGGACCGGCAGCGACGCCCACCGGGACGGCGGCCTGCTGCTGCTCCTCGGCATCCTGCTGTCCAGCGTGTACGGCGGCTACTTCGGCGCCGCCCAGGGCGTCATCTACCTCTCACTGATGGGACTGCTGCTCAGCGAGGACCTCCAGCGGATCAACGCCGTCAAGAACGCCCTCGCGGTCGTCGTCAACGGCGTCGCCGCGCTCGTCTTCCTGTTCGTCGCGGAGTTCGACTGGCTCGCGGTCCTGCTCATCGCCGTCGGCTCCGCTCTCGGCGGGCAGATCGGCGCCAAAGTCGGCCGCCGTCTGCCGCCCGCCGTCCTCCGCGGAGTCATCGTCGCGGTGGGAACGGCCGCCATCGCCCTGCTGCTGCTCCGCTGAACGGCGGCGCGGCGGGCGGCGGCGGCCCCGGGTACGGCAGGCCGTTGACGGGCAGGCTCCCGGACCGGCGCAACCGCCGGCGCGGCGGCCGGCCCGGGAGCCTGCCACCGCTCAGGCGGGCTGCGGCAGCCACTCCGGAAGCGCGTCCCAGCCCCCGCCCCGCCCGCCGACCGCCAGCAGCAGCGCGTCCGCCGGTGTGGGCTCGAACGGCTTGCTGAGCAGCCGCATCCCCGCCTGCTCCGGAGTCCGGTTCGCCTTGCGGTGGTTGTCCTCGGCGCAGGCCGCGACGGTGTTCAGCCAGGTGTCCCCGCCCCCGCGCGACCGCGGCACGACGTGGTCCACGGTCGTCGCCCGCCGGCCGCAGTACGCGCACCGGTGCCGGTCCCGTACCAGCACCCCCCGCCGGGACCAGGGCGCCCGTTGTCGGAACGGCACCCGGACGTACCGGCTGAGCCTGATCACCTGCGGCACCGGCACCTCGACGGCCGCGGCCCTGACGCGCAGACCGGGGTGAGCCTGTTCGACGACGGCCTTGTCCTGCAGAACCAGCACCACCGCACGCCGCAGCGACACCGTCGACAGCGGCTCGAAGCTCGCGTTGAGTACCAGCGTCTCGCGCATCCCGCCCACCTTCCGCTCATTCCCCGCCCATGGCGGCGGACCGGGATCAACTCTGACCGCGCCCACCCGCCGCGACAACGCAATTTCCCGCACGGATACGGGAAACGGGGCACGGCCCGGGAGTGAACGGACACCCGGACGCGCCCCGCGGACAGCACTCCGCCCCGCCCACCCGAGGGTGGACGGGGCGGAAGAGGCGCCCTGCCGCACCGGCCGGAACCGCACGGCGGACGGTCGGACGGCAAGGACGGTCGGACGGCGGACGGGAGGGATCCCCCGGCACCGGGACGCCGTCAGCCCGGTGCCGGAACGGCGTACTCGCTCACGATGTGCGCCCGCGCGAGCGTGTGGAACCGCAGGTTGAAGCCGACCACGGCAGGAGTGGCGTCCGCGTCCGGCCCCAGCTTCCCGGTGTCCACGGCGTACACCGTGAAGACGTAGCGGTGCGCCGGGTCCCCGGGCGGCGGCGCCGCACCGCCGAACTCCCGCTTGCCGTAGTCGTTCCGCACGTGCACGGCCCCCTCCGGCAGCCCCGCGAAGTCTCCGCTGCCCGCGCCCCGCGGCAGTTCCGTGACGGTCGCCGGTATGTCGAAGAGCGACCAGTGCCAGAAGCCGCTGCCGGTGGGGGCGTCCGGGTCGTAGCAGGTCACCGCGAAGCTCTTGGTCTCCGGCGGGAAACCGGACCACCGCAACTGCGGCGAGACACTGCCGCCCTCCAGCGTCTGTTCCCCGCCCAACTCGGCTCCGGGCGCCACATCGTCGCTCACCAGGGTGAACGACGGCACCGGGGGCAGGAAGTCGTGGGGAAGCGGTGGCCTCTTGGAGTCGGTCACGTCGAAACCTCCGGATCGGTGATCGCGTCGGTTCCGAGCCTAAGGGCTGTCCGGCCCGTCCCGATCCGAGGCGGAGGGGCCGGACAGACCCGGGAACCGCTAGAACCAATTGCGCTTTCCGCCGACCTCCGCCAGCCACGCGTTGAGGTAGGCCGCCCAGTCGGTCTCCTGGTAGGAGTTCAGCCCCACGGTGAACGCGCGGTAGGAGTCGGTTCCCTCGGTGAAGAGCCCCGGCCGCTTGTCCATCTCCAGGATGACGTCCATCTCGCCGTTGTCCGCGACGAACGTCAACTCCACCTGGTTCAGACCCCGGTACTGCTGCGGGGCGAAGAACTCGATCTCCTGGTAGAACGGCAGCCGCTGCCGCGTCCCCCGGATGTGCCCCCGCTCCAGGTCGGCGCTCTTGAAACGGAAACCGAGCGAGCCGAAGGCGTCCAGGATGGCCTGCTGGGCGGGGAGCGGGTGGACGTTCACGGGGTCGAGGTCACCGGAGTCCACGGCCCGCGCGATCTCCAGCTCCGTCGTCACCCCGACGTCCATCCCCGTCAGGTGCCGCCCCATGAACATGGTGATGGGCGTCTCCCACGGGATGTCCAGCGCGAACGGGACCGAGTGCACCGCACCGGACTGCACCTCGAAGGCGCCGCCGAGCCGCTGCTTGTGGAACTCGATGTCCTGCTTGTACTCCTGGTCGCCGCTCTCCACCTCGACCCGCGCCTGCAGCCCCACCGAGAGGCCCTCGATCTGCTGGGCCACCGAGCCGCCCTGGATGCGCACCTCGCCCTGGACGACCCCGCCCGGCACCACGTTCTGCTCCGTGAGCACCGTCTCCACCGACGCCCCGCCGGCGCCCAAGCTCGCGAGCAGCTTCTTGAAGGCCATGTCTGTCTCTTCCTCCCCTGGGCGAGCCCTGCCGGGCCCCGCCTCGAAACCCTTGATCCCTACATACGCGGAACAGCGCACCGGTGGTTCCCGCCGAGCTCCGCACGGGACCACCGCCGGCGGCCGCGATCCCGTGCGCCATGCTCCCGTATCGCACCCGCCCGCCCGGCACCGCCCGGTGCATTACGCTCGGTGGACATGCTCGACCACCCCCGGGGAAAGACCCCCGAGCCGCCCGCACGGCTCGACCGCACGCCCCTGACCCGCGACTTCTTCAACCGTCCCGTGCTGGAGGTCGCCCCCGACCTGCTCGGCCGCGTTCTGGTCCGCAACACGCCCGAGGGACCGGTGGAGCTCCGCCTGACGGAGGTCGAGGCCTACGACGGGGAGTCCGACCCGGGCTCCCACGCCTACCGGGGGCGCACGGAGCGCAACGCGTCCATGTTCGGCCCCCCGGGCCACGCGTACGTCTACTTCATCTACGGCATGTGGTTCAGCCTCAACCTGGTCTGCGGCCCCGAGGGCAAGGCGAGCGGTGTCCTGCTCCGCGCCGGGGAGATCCTGACCGGCGCGAAGTGGGCCGGCGAACGCCGCAGGACGGCGCGCAAGCACAGCGAACTCGCCCAGGGACCGGCCCGCCTGGCGACCGCCCTCGGCATAGACCGCTCCCTGGACGGCACCGACGTCTGCGCCGGCCCGGACGCCCCCTTCTCCGTACTGACCGGGGACCCGCCGCCGGGGGACCGCGTCCACAACGGCCCGCGCACGGGCGTGGGCGGAGACGGCGCCGACCATCCCTGGCGCTTCTGGATCACCGGCGATCCCACCGTGAGCCGGTACCGGGCCCATGTACCCAGGAACCGGGCCCGTCGCAAGGGCCGCGCTTGACGCCGCACGCGGGAGCGTCTAACGTAGCCCGAGCCGCTTGAGACGGGCAGGGCTGCGGGACGGCGGAGAGCCGGACCTGCGGAAGCCCCTCAGCGACACCACCACTACGACGAGATCCCCGCTCGGGGTTTCTCGGTGATGCCGGAAATTCTGGAATTGGCTCGATTATGAGTCGGCCGGGAAATCCGCTAACGTAGGGGCCGCGCCGGAAGGCGCAGCGGAAACCCTCTCCAACGGGGACCGGAAACGGAATTCGGATCGGGAAATCGGTTCGGAAAGTGTCTGGTAGGGTTGGAAACACCGAAGGGAAGCGCCCGGAGGGCCCGGAGACGGGGCCGAAGGAAGCGTCCGTTCCTTGAGAACTCAACAGCGTGCCAAAAGTCAACGCCAGATATGTTGATACCCCGTCCGGGCGGCAACTCTTTGTTTGCTGCCGGGATGAGGTTCCTTTGAAAAAGCCCTCCCGTGCCACCGTTTCGGTGGCGGTCGGGAGGCAATCTTACAGCGAGGACGCTGTGCGCGGTCCGGATTATTCCTCCGGGCTGCGCCGCTCTTGCGTGAAGCATTCACGGAGAGTTTGATCCTGGCTCAGGACGAACGCTGGCGGCGTGCTTAACACATGCAAGTCGAACGATGAACCTCTTCGGAGGGGATTAGTGGCGAACGGGTGAGTAACACGTGGGCAATCTGCCCTGCACTCTGGGACAAGCCCTGGAAACGGGGTCTAATACCGGATACGACCATCTCGGGCATCCGATGGTGGTGGAAAGCTCCGGCGGTGCAGGATGAGCCCGCGGCCTATCAGCTTGTTGGTGGGGTGATGGCCTACCAAGGCGACGACGGGTAGCCGGCCTGAGAGGGCGACCGGCCACACTGGGACTGAGACACGGCCCAGACTCCTACGGGAGGCAGCAGTGGGGAATATTGCACAATGGGCGGAAGCCTGATGCAGCGACGCCGCGTGAGGGATGACGGCCTTCGGGTTGTAAACCTCTTTCAGCAGGGAAGAAGCGCAAGTGACGGTACCTGCAGAAGAAGCACCGGCTAACT
Organism: Streptomyces sp. MNU89; assembly: GCF_020982505.1. Lineage (NCBI taxonomy): Bacteria > Bacillati > Actinomycetota > Actinomycetes > Kitasatosporales > Streptomycetaceae > Streptomyces > Streptomyces sp. MNU89. The sequence goes on from NZ_JAJKLL010000001.1 coordinate 6,079,026, forward strand.
ACGTGCCAGCAGCCGCGGTAATACGTAGGGTGCGAGCGTTGTCCGGAATTATTGGGCGTAAAGAGCTCGTAGGCGGCTTGTCACGTCGGATGTGAAAGCCCGGGGCTTAACCCCGGGTCTGCATTCGATACGGGCAGGCTAGAGTTCGGTAGGGGAGATCGGAATTCCTGGTGTAGCGGTGAAATGCGCAGATATCAGGAGGAACACCGGTGGCGAAGGCGGATCTCTGGGCCGATACTGACGCTGAGGAGCGAAAGCGTGGGGAGCGAACAGGATTAGATACCCTGGTAGTCCACGCCGTAAACGTTGGGAACTAGGTGTGGGCGACATTCCACGTCGTCCGTGCCGCAGCTAACGCATTAAGTTCCCCGCCTGGGGAGTACGGCCGCAAGGCTAAAACTCAAAGGAATTGACGGGGGCCCGCACAAGCGGCGGAGCATGTGGCTTAATTCGACGCAACGCGAAGAACCTTACCAAGGCTTGACATACACCGGAAAGCCGTAGAGATACGGCCCCCCTTGTGGTCGGTGTACAGGTGGTGCATGGCTGTCGTCAGCTCGTGTCGTGAGATGTTGGGTTAAGTCCCGCAACGAGCGCAACCCTTGTTCTGTGTTGCCAGCATGCCTTTCGGGGTGATGGGGACTCACAGGAGACTGCCGGGGTCAACTCGGAGGAAGGTGGGGACGACGTCAAGTCATCATGCCCCTTATGTCTTGGGCTGCACACGTGCTACAATGGCCGGTACAATGAGCTGCGATACCGCGAGGTGGAGCGAATCTCAAAAAGCCGGTCTCAGTTCGGATTGGGGTCTGCAACTCGACCCCATGAAGTCGGAGTCGCTAGTAATCGCAGATCAGCATTGCTGCGGTGAATACGTTCCCGGGCCTTGTACACACCGCCCGTCACGTCACGAAAGTCGGTAACACCCGAAGCCGGTGGCCCAACCCGTAAGGGAGGGAATCGTCGAAGGTGGGACTGGCGATTGGGACGAAGTCGTAACAAGGTAGCCGTACCGGAAGGTGCGGCTGGATCACCTCCTTTCTAAGGAGCACTTCTCGGCCGGCAGGGGGTAACTCCTGGCGGTCCAGAGGCCAGAACACCGGCGAGTGTCCGGTGCTGGTTGCTCATGGGTGGAACGTTGACTATTCGGCGCATCACGGTTGCTGCTGCTAGTACTGCTCTTCGGAGTGTGGAACGCGGTGGGGGTCGGGGTGTGCCGGGCGCGCTGTTGGGTGTCTGAGGGTACGGGCTGTGAAGCTTGTGTCCTTTGGTGCCGGTCCCGGTGTACTCATTCCGTGTGGGGTGGGGTGGCGGGTGGCTGGTCGTTGTTTGAGAACTGCACAGTGGACGCGAGCATCTGTGGCCAAGTTTTTAAGGGCGCACGGTGGATGCCTTGGTACCAGGAACCGATGAAGGACGTGGGAGGCCGCGATAGGCCCCGGGGAGCTGTCAACCGAGCTTTGATCCGGGGGTGTCCGAATGGGGAAACCCGGCAGTCGTCATGGGCTGTCACCCATACCTGAACACATAGGGTATGTGGAGGGAACGCGGGGAAGTGAAACATCTCAGTACCCGCAGGAAGAGAAAACAACCGTGATTCCGGGAGTAGTGGCGAGCGAAACCGGATGAGGCCAAACCGTAGGCGTGTGATACCCGGCAGGGGTTGCGCTTACGGGGTTGTGGGATCGTACTTCGATGGTCTGCCGGCCATCGGGCGAGTCAGAAATTGTTGGTGTAGGCGAAGGGCATGCGAAAGGCCCGGCGTAGAGGGTAAGACCCCCGTAGCCGAAATGTCAGCAACTTGCTTGTGCGACACCCAAGTAAGTAGCACGGGGCCCGAGAAATCCCGTGTGAATCTGGCGGGACCACCCGCTAAGCCTAAATATTCCCTGGTGACCGATAGCGGATAGTACCGTGAGGGAATGGTGAAAAGTACCGCGGGAGCGGAGTGAAATAGTACCTGAAACCGTGTGCCTACAAGCCGTGGGAGCGTCGCGCATCGGACTTGTCCGGTGCGTCGTGACTGCGTGCCTTTTGAAGAATGAGCCTGCGAGTTTGCGGTGTGTTGCGAGGTTAACCCGTGTGGGGAAGCCGTAGCGAAAGCGAGTCCGAATAGGGCGATTCAGTAGCGCGCTCAAGACCCGAAGCGGAGTGATCTAGCCATGGGCAGGTTGAAGCGCGGGTAAGACCGTGTGGAGGACCGAACCCACCAGGGTTGAAAACCTGGGGGATGACCTGTGGTTAGGGGTGAAAGGCCAATCAAACTCCGTGATAGCTGGTTCTCCCCGAAATGCATTTAGGTGCAGCGTCGTGTGTTTCTTGCCGGAGGTAGAGCACTGGATAGGCGATGGGCCCTACCGGGTTACTGACCTTAGCCAAACTCCGAATGCCGGTAAGTGAGAGCGCGGCAGTGAGACTGTGGGGGATAAGCTCCATGGTCGAGAGGGAAACAGCCCAGAGCATCGACTAAGGCCCCTAAGCGTACGCTAAGTGGGAAAGGATGTGGAGTCGCAGAGACAACCAGGAGGTTGGCTTAGAAGCAGCCATCCTTGAAAGAGTGCGTAATAGCTCACTGGTCAAGTGATTCCGCGCCGACAATGTAGCGGGGCTCAAGCGTACCGCCGAAGTCGTGTCATTCCAGCATGAGGTCCAACGACCGTTGGGATGGGTAGGGGAGCGTCGTGTGCCGGGTGAAGCCGCGCCGGAAGGCAGTGGTGGACGGTTCACGAGTGAGAATGCAGGCATGAGTAGCGATACACACGTGGGAAACGTGTGCGCCGATTGACTAAGGGTTCCTGGGTCAAGCTGATCTGCCCAGGGTAAGTCGGGACCTAAGGCGAGGCCGACAGGCGTAGTCGATGGACAACCGGTTGATATTCCGGTACCCGCTTTGAAGCGCCAGCGCTGAACCTTCTGATGCTAAGTCCGTGAAGCCGCCGGCTGAGTCTTCGGACGAGGTCGGAGTGGTGGAGCCGACGATCCAAGGGGGTAGTAGGTGAGTGATGGGGTGACGCAGGAAGGTAGTCCAGCCCGGGCGGTGGTTGTCCCGGGGTAAGGGTGTAGCCCGGAGGGTAGGTAAATCCGTCCTCCGTGTAAGGGTGAGACCTGATGCCGAGCCGATTGTGGTGAAGTGGATGATCCTATGCTGTCGAGAAAAGCCTCTAGCGAGTTTCATGGCGGCCCGTACCCTAAACCGACTCAGGTGGTCAGGTAGAGAATACCGAGGCGTTCGGGTGAACTATGGTTAAGGAACTCGGCAAAATGCCCCCGTAACTTCGGGAGAAGGGGGGCCATTGCTGGTGATCGCCCTTGCGGTGTGAGCTGGTGGTGGCCGCAGAGACCAGCGAGAAGCGACTGTTTACTAAAAACACAGGTCCGTGCGAAGCCGTAAGGCGATGTATACGGACTGACGCCTGCCCGGTGCTGGAACGTTAAGGGGACCGGTTAGTCATGATTCGTCATGGCGAAGCTGAGAACTTAAGCGCCAGTAAACGGCGGTGGTAACTATAACCATCCTAAGGTAGCGAAATTCCTTGTCGGGTAAGTTCCGACCTGCACGAATGGCGTAACGACTTCTCGACTGTCTCAACCATAGGCCCGGTGAAATTGCACTACGAGTAAAGATGCTCGTTTCGCGCAGCAGGACGGAAAGACCCCGGGACCTTTACTACAGCTTGATATTGGTGTTCGGTTCGGCTTGTGTAGGATAGGTGGGAGACTGTGAAGCCCGGACGCTAGTTCGGGTGGAGTCGTCGTTGAAATACCACTCTGGTCGTGCTGGATGTCTAACCTGGGTCCGTGATCCGGATCAGGGACAGTGTCTGGTGGGTAGTTTAACTGGGGCGGTTGCCTCCTAAAGGGTAACGGAGGCGCCCAAAGGTTCCCTCAGCCTGGTTGGTAATCAGGTGTTGAGTGTAAGTGCACAAGGGAGCTTGACTGTGAGACCGACGGGTCGAGCAGGGACGAAAGTCGGGACTAGTGATCCGGCGGTGGCTTGTGGAAGCGCCGTCGCTCAACGGATAAAAGGTACCCCGGGGATAACAGGCTGATCTTCCCCAAGAGTCCATATCGACGGGATGGTTTGGCACCTCGATGTCGGCTCGTCGCATCCTGGGGCTGGAGTCGGTCCCAAGGGTTGGGCTGTTCGCCCATTAAAGCGGTACGCGAGCTGGGTTTAGAACGTCGTGAGACAGTTCGGTCCCTATCCGCTGTGCGCGTAGGAGTCTTGAGAAGGGCTGTCCCTAGTACGAGAGGACCGGGACGGACGAACCTCTGGTGTGCCAGTTGTCCTGCCAAGGGCATGGCTGGTTGGCTACGTTCGGGAGGGATAACCGCTGAAAGCATCTAAGCGGGAAGCCTGCTTCGAGATGAGGACTCCCACCCCCTTGAGGGGTTAAGGCTCCCAGTAGACGACTGGGTTGATAGGCCAGATATGGAAGCACCGCAAGGTGTGGAGTTGACTGGTACTAATAGGCCGAGGGCTTGTCCTCAGATGCTCGCGTCCACTGTGTGGTTCCCGGATAACGAACAGTTGTCCCGGTTGAACCAAGCTTGACTCAATTGAAGAGTGTGCTTGTTCGCTAGGAACTTGTCGTGATCCCGCTGTGCGGGGTTATCCGATAGAGTTTCGGTGGTTATAGCGTGAGGGAAACGCCCGGTTACATTCCGAACCCGGAAGCTAAGCCTTTCAGCGCCGATGGTACTGCAGGGGGGACCCTGTGGGAGAGTAGGACGCCGCCGAACAATCTTTAAAGGACCCTTGGTCCCAGCGTTCATGCTGGGACCAAGGGTCCTTTGTGTTTTATGCCGAAGCGCGCCGGCTCGCAGAGCGCGCGAGAATGCGTTATCAGTGCGGTTCCCGCAGGTAGGAGTCACGTCGATGTCCAGCAACTCTCCGGAGGAACGATCAGGGCGCTCTGAGCGTCAGCCGAGGCGCCAGGAGGGCGACGACCGTCGGGGTTTCCGCCGCGATGACCGTCCGCGTGGTCCGCGCCGCGACGACCGGGAGGGTTATCGCGGCCGGGACGAGCGCGGCTCCTCCAGTCGCGGGGACCGGAGCCGGCCGGAGGACCGTCCCCGTGGTCCGCGGCGGGATGATGAGCGTGGTGGTTTCCGTGGCCGGGACGACCGGGACCGGCGGGATGAGCGGCCGGCGGGTCCGCGGCGTGAGGATGACCGTGGTGGTTTCCGTGGGCGGGATGAGCGGCCGGGGTTTCGGCGGGATGACCGTGACCAGTCGCGGGGCCCGCGCCGTGAGGACGACCGTGGTGGGTTCCGGGGGCGGGATGACCGGGATCGGCGGGATGAGCGGCCGCGTGGTCCCCGGCGTGAGGATGACCGTGGTGGTTTCCGTGGGCGGGATGAGCGGCCGGGGTTCCGGCGGGATGACCGTGACCAGTCGCGGGGCCCGCGCCGTGACGATGACCGGGGTGGTTTCCGTGGCCGGGATGACCGGGATCGGCGCGGTGAGCGGCCGGCGGGTCCGCGGCGTGAGGACGACCGTGGTGGTTTCCGGGGACGGGATGAGCGGCCCGGGTTCCGGCGGGATGATGAGCGTGGTGGTTTCCGGGGACGGGGCGATCGTTCCGGTTTGCGGGGGGACGGTGACCGCGGTGGTCGCTCGTACGGGGCCGGTCCGCGGGAGGAGCGGGGGCGCGGTGGCTACGGCCGACGTGACGACCGCGGTGGTCCGGGGCGGCGCGACGGCCGGCCCGGTGGCGGCCGGTTCGGTGACCGGGAGCGGGGCGAGCGCGACCGCGAGCCGATCAGGCGGCTGCCGATCCCCGAGGACGTCACCGGTGACGAGATCGACAAGGACGTGCGGCAGGACCTGATGAGCCTGCCGAAGACGCTGGCCGTCGATGTCGCCCGGAACCTCGTCATGGTGGCCAAACTGCTGGACGAGGATCCCGAACAGGCCTACGAGTACTCCAAGATCGCCCTGCGGCTGGCGTCGCGGGTCGCCTCGGTCCGGGAAGCCGCAGGCTTCGCCGCGTACGGGGTCGGCAAGTACGCCGAGGGGCTGGCGGAGTTCCGGGCCGCGCGACGGATGACCGGATCCGCCGACCTGTGGCCGGTGATGGCCGACTGCGAGCGCGGCATGGGGCGTCCCGAGCGGGCGCTGGCCATGGCGGGCGAGCCGGAGGTGCAGCGGCTGGACAAGGCCGGGCAGGTCGAGATGCGCCTGGTGGCCGCGGGCGCACGGCGTGACATGGGACAGCCGGACGCCGCCGTGGTCACCCTCCAGAGCCCGGAGCTGGCGTCGAACTCCGTACAGCCGTGGACGGCACGTCTGCGGTACGCCTACGCCGACGCCCTGCTGGCCGTCGGCCGGGAGACCGAGGCGCGCGAGTGGTTCGCCCGGGCGCTCGAGGCCGACCAGGGCGGTACGACGGACGCGTCCGACCGGCTCGCGGAGCTGGACGGGGTGGAGTTCGTGGACGCCTTCGACCCCGAAGCGGAGCAGGCTGACGGCGTGGAGCAGGCGGACGAAACGGAGCCGCGGGACGAGGCGGAGGCGCCGGTCTCCGACGCCGGAGATGCCGGGGTGTCCGCTGCGGCCCCGGACCGGGACGGCGCGGCCGAGGCCGCGCCGGCGACCGGGGCGGAGTCCGCTGACCGGGACGGCGAGCCGCGGGACGCTCGCGGGGACGGCGGGGACGCCGGTCTGCGGGAGGCACCGGAGGCCCGTGAGAGCCGTGAACCGGCGCGGGACGAGGAGCGGGAGGACTGATTCCGGCCGTGCCGGGAGACGCGTGACGGGGGCGGGATCCGATCGGGTTCCGCCCCCGTTCCCGTTCCCGTGCCCGTGGCCGCCCCGGCAGGGCGGCTACGGCCGTGATGAACGGAGCGGCGGTGTGCCGGTACGGGCCGGGCGGCCGCTCCGGGGCTCCGGTGTGCGCCCGATTCCGGTCGTTCGTGGCTCCGGGAGCCGATGGCTTCCGCGGTCCGCCACGGATCGGTGACCCGGGCCGGCCGCCGTCCCCGCCGGTTCAGTCCGTGCCGAGGCTGCGGAGGACGAGGCCGGTGGCGGGCTTGGGCCCGAAGGACGTCGATTTGCGGGGCATCATCACACCCTGCTCCGCCAGGTGCCGGACGGTCTCCTCGCGGACCGGCCGCATCAGGACGGCGGTGCCGCCGTGGCGTTCCACCTGCTCCACGGCCGCCGCCGCGTCGTGGATGTAGCGGATGTGCTCCGGGTCGTCGGGGACCTCCCAGATCCGTCCCAGCAGCACCGAGTGCAGCACCGTGGCGTCCAGGGTCCGCCAGGCGCGGGGGCGGCCGGTGGGGACGGCGCGGGCGAGCAGGGCGGGGTCCGGGCGGTCCACGAGGTGGAAGCTTCCGTCGTCCCCGGCGAGCAGGAAGGCGTTGCCGGCGGTGCCGGGGCCGACACTGACACCGGCCACGGCACCGTCCCCGCCGCCGGCGGTGGTCCCGGATCCCCGTTCCGTGGGCTCCGCGGGGTCGCCCAGCGCCTTGAGGGCGTGCGGGAGCGGCCCGTCCACCCGGCGCACGCGGAAGGCGCCGCGGAGCGCGTCCAGCGCCTCGGGAAGGGGCAGACGCGGCAGCAGCCGGTGGATGGCGCGGACCCGCAGGGGGTGGCGTGCGGTGTCGACGAGCAGCACCAGGCCGGAGTCCCAGGGCCCGGGGGAGGGCTGTTCCTCGCGCAGCCGGAGATAGGTCGCCCAGCGGTGGTGGCCGTCGGCGATGAGGGCCCGGCGGCGGCTGAGGTCGGCGTCGGCCTCGGCCAGTTCGGCCGGATCGGTGACCGCCCACAGGCGGTGGCGCCGGCCGTCCTCCGTGACCGTGGTGAGCAGCGGGGCGCCGCGTACCGCGCGCTCGATGACGGCGGCGGCGCCGCGCGGACCGTCGTCGCCGTCGTCATCGCCGCCCTCGGCGTCGTCGCCGCGGTAGGTGAGCAGGAGCGGTTCGAGGTTGGCGGCCGTCGCCCGCATGAGGGCGGCCCGGTCGGCGACGACGTCCGGCATGACGTCCTCGTGCGGCAGGACGACGCCCTCCTCGGGCGGGGAGAGGCGGAGGGCGCCGATCAGGCCGCGCTGCAGCAGGCCCTCGCCGTACTGCTCGTAGACGTAGAGCGCCGGTTCCGGATCGGCTCTGAGGACGCCCTCGGCGCGCCACCGGCGCAGTGTCTCGCCGGCCCGCCGGTGGCAGACGGCCGGGTCGGCGCCGTGCGGCAGGATGAGGCGGACGATGTTGTACGGGTCGGCCGTCTCCAGATGGCGCAGCCCGTCGGGCCGGACCACCACGTCGTACGGCGGTGAGGTCACGGCGGCCAGGCTGCCGACCCGCTCCGGGGCGTAGCGCAGACCGCGGAACGGCGACAGCCGCAGACCGTCGCGGGTGAGACCGGTTCTGCTCATTGGTGCATGTTATGCGCCTGCGGGTGATGCGGGATGATCGGGGGACAAGTGCCGAGCGAGGGGCGGGAGTCCATGGGAGAGCAAGGCGGGACCGGGGTCCGTACCCGCACCGACGGGAGGGAGCGGCCGCTGTGCGCGGAGTACGACACGGCCCTCCTCGACCTGGACGGTGTGGTGTACGCGGGCGGCGAGGCGATCGAACACGCCGTGGAGGCGCTGGAGACGGCGCGGGACTGCGGGATGCACCTGGCGTACGTCACCAACAACGCCTCGCGGACGCCGCTGGACGTCGCCGCCCTGCTGACCCGGCTCGGGGTGCCCGCCGAGGCCGCCGAGGTGATCACCTCGGCGCAGGCGGTGGCCCGGCTGATCTCCGAACAGGTGCCCGCCGGCTCGCGAGTGCTCGCCGTCGGTGGTGAGGGGCTGCGGGTGGCGCTGCGCGAACGGGGCCTGGAGCCGGTGGAGTCGGCGGAGGACGACCCGGCCGCGGTCGTCCAGGGCTACGACCCGAAGCTGGGCTGGGAGCAACTGGCGGAGGCGGCGTACGCCGTGGGCCGCGGGGTGCCCTGGTTCGCGTCCAACACGGATCTGACGATCCCGACCGGGCGGGGCCGGGCGCCCGGGAACGGGGCGCTGGTGGAGGTGGTCCGGATCGCCGCGGGCGGGCGGCCGCAGGTCGCCGGGAAGCCGCTGCCGCCGATGCACCGGGAGACGATCCTGCGCACCGGGGCGCGGCGGCCGCTGGTCGTCGGCGACCGCCTGGACACCGACATCGAGGGCGCGCACGCCGGTGGCGTCGACTCGCTGCTCGTGCTCACCGGGGTGACCGACGCCGCGCAGTTGCTGGCCGCGCCGCCGCACCAGCGGCCCGCCTACGTCGCGGCCGATCTGCGCGGGCTGCTCACCGGCCACCCGGAGACCGAGGCCGCCGTGCACGGCGGGGCCGGCCCGGAGGGCCACCGGTGCGGCGGCTGGACGGCCCGGGTGGTCCGCGGCGAACTGCTGCTGGAGGGCGGCGGCGATCCGCTGGACGGGCTGCGCGCCGGCTGCGCGGCGGTGTGGGCGGTGGCCGGCGGGGGCTCGGGCGAGGGCGTGGAGACGGCGAAGGCGCTGGCGCGGCTGGGCCTCGGCTGAGCCGTGCGGGGCGGTGCCGGGGCGTGGCGGGTACGCCGCCGAAGGGGACGGAACGATTCCCGCACGGTCCGGCCGAGCGCGGCGCCTACAGCAGGGAGCGGAGGCGGAGGAGGTCGCGGAAGCCCGCCTCCAGCCGGACCCGGCCGCTGCCCCAGGCCCTGGCGAAATGCAGCTCGCCGTTGACCATCGCGACAAGATCGTCCGAGGTCGTCGACAGCCGGATCTGGGCCTTCTCCGCCGGCGGTCCGGGAGCCGCGGTCACGTCCTCGATCCGGCCGTCGGCGAGCCGTCCGGTGAAGGTGGTGTCGAGATCGGTGATGTGGCAGCTCAGCGAGCGGTTCATGGCGGCGGCGCCGCGGACGTCGTCGTCCGCGCCGGCGAGATTCTCCGACAGCCGTTCCAGTGCCCGGTGGCAGTCCTCGATGGTCCTGGTCATCCCGGCCGACGTTACCCCAGACCGGCATGCGCGGCGGACGGCCGGATCCGGGTAGCGTCGGGGGCATGAACGGCATGAACGAGCCGCTGCCCGGCGCCGGGCCGGGGCCGGTGGCGGAGCACGGTGCGGGCGGCGTGGTCCCGGTGGCGGGCGGGCCCGCCGGTCCGGAGTCCCCGGCCGGGGGTGGAGCGCGGGACGCGGCCCCCGCGCGCCCCGGCCCGGCTCCCGGCGCGGAGAGCGCCGGCCCGGAACCCGGCATCACCGCGGCGGAGCCCGGTACCGCGGCTCGGGAGGTCGGTCCCGCCGCGGCGGAGGCCGGTGATCCGGACGCGCCGGCCGGCCCCGCGCCCCTCGGTGTCCCGCGGACGCCCACGGGGAACGCCGGGGTGGACGCCGCGCTCGACCGGCTGGCCGATGTGGACCACCTCCCCGGTGACGGGCACATCGAGGTGTACGAGGATGTGCACCGGGCCCTGCGCGACACCCTGACCGCACTCGACCAGCGACCGGGCCCGCCGGGTCCGTCCCCCACGCCGTCCGCACCGTCCGCCCCGCGCCCGTCCGCCCCGTACGACACCAGGAGCTGAACCCCCCGTGGCAGTGTCACGACGCCGACTCGACGCGGAGCTGGTGCGCCGCAAACTGGCCCGCTCGCGCGAACACGCCGGCCAGTTGATCGCCGCGGGCCGGGTCACGGTCGGGGGCAGCGTCGCGGGCAAGCCCGCCACGCAGGTGGAGACCAGCGCGGCGGTCGTGGTCGTCCCGGATGACGGCGACCCCGACTACGTCTCCCGCGGCGGCCACAAACTGGCCGGCGCCCTGGCGGCCTTCACCCCCCTCGGGCTGGAGGTGAAGGGCCGCCGTGCGCTCGACGCGGGCGCCTCGACCGGCGGTTTCACCGATGTGCTGCTCCGGGCGGGCGCGGCGCACGTCGTCGCCGTGGACGTCGGCTACGGCCAGCTCGCCTGGGCCCTGCGGAACGATGAACGGGTCACCGTGCGGGACCGTACGAACGTCCGTGACCTGGAACCCGACCTCATCGGCGGGCAGCCGGCCGGCATCGTCGTCGGCGATCTGTCCTTCATCCCCCTCGGGCTCGTCCTGCCCGCCCTGGTGCGCTGCGCCGCCCCGGACGCGGATCTGGTGCTCATGGTGAAACCGCAGTTCGAGGTGGGCCGGGAGCGGCTGGGCAGCGGAGGGGTCGTCCGGAGCCCCGAACTGCGGGCCGAGGCGGTGCGCAAGGTCGCCGGACAGGCGGCGGAACTCGGTCTCGGCGTGCTGGGCGTCACCGCGAGCCCGCTGCCCGGACCGTCCGGAAACGTCGAGTACTTCCTCTGGCTGCGTGCCGGGGCACCCGCACTCGACCCCGCAGCAGTGGACCGAGCAGTGGCGGAGGGGCCGCGGTGACGACGACAACAGCACGGACGGTATTCCTGCTCGCGCACACCGGCCGGCGGGCCGCCGTGCGCAGCGCCGAACTGGTGGTGCAGGGGCTGCTGAGAAGCGGGATAGGAGTCCGGGTCCTGGCGGAGGAGGCCGCGGAGCTCACGCTGCCGCCCGTCGTCGAGCTGGTGGACGCCGAGGAGGACGTGCTGGACGGCTGCGAGCTGCTGATGGTCCTCGGCGGGGACGGCACGCTGCTGCGCGGCGCCGAGTTCGCCCGGGCCTCCGGGGTGCCGATGCTCGGCGTCAACCTCGGCCGGGTCGGTTTCCTCGCCGAGGCGGAGCGCGACGACCTCGACAAGGTGGTGGACCGCGTCGTCACGCGCGACTACGAGGTCGAGGAGCGGATGACGCTCGATGTGGTCGTCCGGAACAACGGGCAGATCGCGCACCGCGACTGGGCGCTCAACGAGGCCTCCGTGGAGAAGGCCTCCCGCGAGCGGATGCTGGAGGTCGTCACGGAGATCGACGGCCGCCCGGTCTCCCGCTTCGGCGGTGACGGAGTGGTGTGCGCCACGCCCACCGGCTCGACGGCGTACGCCTTCTCGGCCGGCGGCCCGGTGGTCTGGCCGGGCGTGGAGGCGCTGCTGATGGTGCCGATCAGCGCGCACGCGCTGTTCGCCAAACCGCTGGTGACCACACCGGACGCGGTGCTGGCCGTCGAGGTGCAGCCGGAGACGCCCCACGGCGTGCTGTGGTGTGACGGCCGGCGCACGGTCGAACTGCCCGCCGGCGCACGCGTGGAGGTGCGGCGCGGAGCGGTGCCCGTGCGCCTGGCGCGGCTGCACCACGCCTCGTTCACCGACCGTCTGGTGGCCAAGTTCGCGCTGCCGGTGGCCGGTTGGCGCGGGGCGCCGCACTGACCGGCGGGGCCGCGGTGGAGGGATGACGGGCGGATACGGCGCCCGGCGCGGGGATCAACCGGAACGGTCCGGAACCACTCCGTCGAAGGGTCTCCCGGCCCGTCGCGGGGGAGGTACGTCGCGCCGCGCCCCCCGTACCTCGTAAGGTCGTGTCCGTGCTGGAGGAAATGCGGATACGGTCGCTCGGAGTCATCGACGACGCCGTTGTGGAGCTGTCACCCGGCTTCACGGCGGTCACCGGCGAGACGGGCGCCGGCAAGACCATGGTCGTCACCAGCCTCGGCCTGCTGCTCGGCGGACGGGCCGACGCGGGCCTGGTGCGGATCGGGTCGAAGGCGGCGGTCGTCGAGGGACGGATCGTGCTGCCCCCCGACACCCCCGCCGCGCGGCGGGCCGAGGAGGCGGGCGCCGAGCTGGACGACGGCGCGCTGCTCATCAGCCGCACCCTCTCCGCCGAGGGGCGCTCACGGGCCCATCTGGGCGGGCGGTCGGTGCCCGTCGGGCTGCTCGGCGAGCTGGCCTCGGACCTGGTGGCGGTGCACGGCCAGACCGACCAGCAGGGGCTGCTGAGGCCCGCCCGGCAGCGGCAGGCGCTGGACCGCTACGCGGGCTACGCCGTCGCGGGCCCGCTCGGCGAGTACACCGTCGCCTACCAGCGGCTGCGCACCGTGGCGGCGGAGCTGGAGGAGCTGACGACCCGCGCCCGGGAGCGGGCCGCCGAGGCCGACCGGCTCCGCTTCGGCCTGGAGGAGATCGCCGCCGCCGAGCCGCAGCCCGGCGAGGACGCCGAACTGGCCGCCGAGGCCGAACGGCTGCGCCACGCCGAGGCCCTCGCCACCGCCGCGACCGCCGCGCACGGCGCGCTCGCCGGCAACCCGGAGGATCTGGAGGCGGTCGACGCCGGGGCCCTGGTGGGCGGCGCGCACCGCGCCCTGGAGGCCGTGCGCTCGCACGACCCGGCGCTGGCCGCGCTCGCCGACCGGATCGGCGAGATCGGCATCCTGCTGGCGGATGTCGCCGGGGAGCTCGCCGGATACGCCGGTGACCTCGACGCCGACCCGCTGCGGCTCGCCGCGGTCGAGGAGCGCCGGTCCGTCCTCACCCACCTCGTCCGCAAGTACGGCACGGAGGACGGCGACCCGGCCGGACCGGGCGGCGGGGACATCGCGGGCGTCCTCACCTGGGCGGAGCGGAGCGCGGCCCGGCTCGCCGAACTGGAGGGCGACGACGACCGGATCGGCGGACTGGCCGCGGAACGCGACGAACTGCGCGCCCGGCTCTCCGAAATGGCCCGGACCCTCACCGACGCGCGCACCGAGGCCGCCAAGCGCCTCGCCGACGCCGTCACCACCGAACTCGCCCAACTCGCCATGCCCCACGCCCGGGTGAGCATCGACATCCGGCAGACGGACGACCCGGACGGCATCGAGGTGGACGGCCGCACCGTCGCCTTCGGCCCGACCGGAGCCGACGAGGTGGAGCTGCTGCTCGCCCCGCATCCGGGCGCCCCGGCCCGGCCCATCGCCAAGGGCGCCTCGGGCGGTGAGCTGTCCCGCGTGATGCTCGCCGTCGAGGTCGTCTTCGCCGGGGCCTCACCGGTGCCCACCTACCTCTTCGACGAGGTGGACGCGGGGGTCGGCGGCAAGGCCGCGGTGGAGGTCGGCCGGCGGCTGGCCCGGCTGGCACGGTCGGCGCAGGTCGTCGTCGTCACGCATCTGCCGCAGGTCGCCGCCTTCGCCGACCGCCATCTGGTGGTGGAGAAGACCCACGACGGGTCGGTGACCCGCAGCGGTGTGCAGGCGATGGAGGGCGAGGACCGCATCCGGGAGCTGTCCCGGATGCTCGCCGGCCAGGAGGACTCCGAACTGGCCCGCGCGCACGCCGAGGAACTGCTGGCGGCGGCCCGCGCGGCGGCCGGGGGGCCGGAGGAGTCGGGGGAGCCGCGGGAGTCCGGCTGAGTCTGCCACCCCCGGGGCCGGGGGCGCAGCCGCTCACCGGTCCGGGCCACCCGGCCCGTCCGGGACGCGTAGGGTGTCGGGCGGTTCAGCGGTGAGGGGAGCGGACGATGACGGTGCCGGACGGCGCGGAACGCGGGCGTACGCAGGTGCTGTTCGCCGCGGCGGGGGCGGCGCGGGCCGTCTTCGCCGGGATACGCCGCAGGCCGCCGGGCGGCGCGGCGCTGTGGGAGCGGCGCAACCACGCCGGGCGGCCGGTCGATCTGTACGCGGGGCCGGCGGTGGTGCTGGGCACCGCGCTCGCGGCGGCGACCGTCCCCGGCCTCCCGGCCCGGGTGCGCGGGGCCGCGGCGCTGGCGGTCCTCGCGGCGGGGGCCTGCGGCGCGTACGACGACCTGGTGGGCCGGAACGACGCCCGGCGCGGCTTCCGCGCCCATCTGACCGCGCTGCGGCACGGGGAGATCACCTCCGGCGGGATCAAGCTGCTCGGCATCGGCGCGGCCGGGCTCGCCGCCGGCGCGCTGGTGCGGCGGCGGCCGCTCGACGCGCTGCCGGCGGGCCTGGTCGTCGCCGGAGCCGCGCATCTGGTCAATCTGCTGGACGTACGGCCCGGGCGGGCCGCCAAGGCCGTCCTCGCGATGGGCGCGCCCCTGCTGCTGCGCGGGGGAGCGGCGGGTCTGCTCTGCGCCGCGCCGATGGGAGCCGCGGCCGCCCTGCTCGCGGACGACCTGGACGAGCGCACGATGCTCGGCGACACCGGCGCGCACGCGCTCGGCGCCGGGCTCGGCGTGGCGGTCGCGGCCGGCAGCGACCGCGCGGGGCTGCTGCTGTCCGCGGCCGTGCTGCTCGCCGCCGCGGTCGCCGGGGAACGGATCGGTGACGGGCCCGCCTGGCTCGACCGGCCCGTCCTGCGCGTCTGGGACGCGCTGGGCCGCCGGCCGGACCCGGTCTCGGTCTTCTCGCGCGGGGCGACGCCGGTCCGGGTCACGGGGGGGCGCAGAGGCTGAACGGGCGTGCGGGCGGCGAAAGTCGAGGCGGCTGCCGGCGGTGGGAGAGGGGCTGGCATCCTTGGGGGCGCGCCGTCCGCCGTACCGGGTCGGCGCGGGCTCTGCCGGGCGCGGTGGGGGCCGTGGCACGTCCGGCCGTGCCGGCGAGCCGGGGCCCGAGCGGTTCCGCCCCCGCCGCCCGGAACGCGGTGACGGGCCGCCGGCTCCGGGCCCGCCCGCCCGTTCGCCGTGCCCCCGCGCCACCGAGCGGACCGGACCCGACAGGACCGGAATCGGACACACCCAGGACACCTCCAGGAGTTCACCCCGAAGTGAGCAGCACACCCGTACCGCCGCGCCGGGAACCGGGGCTGCACGCCGTCCACGTGCTCGGGCACGGCCGTTCCGGCAACGGCGCGCAGGTGCGCGCCCTGGCCGCCGGACTGGTGGCCCGGGGCGTGCGCGTCACGGTCTGCGCCCCGCGCTGCGCCGAGCGGGCCCACGACTTCACCGGCTCCGGGGCGCACTTCGCCGCCACCGCGCTCCGGGCCGACCCGGCGACGGTCGCCGTGCTGCGTGCCGTGTGCGCCGGGGCGGACGTCGTCCACGCGCACGGGCTCCGTGCCGCGTTCCGGGTCTCCCTCGCGCTGGGCCGCGGCTCCGTGCCGCTGGTCGTCACCTGGCACCGCGGGGCGTACGCGGAGGGGGTGCGGGGCGGCCTGGTGCGGCTGATGGAGCGCCGGGCGGCCCGGACGGCCGCGGTCGTGCTCGGCGCGACCACGGAACTCGTCGACCGGGCCCGGCGGCGCGGGGCGCGGGACGCCCGGCTGGTGTCCGTCCTGCTGCCCCCGCGGCGCCCGCCCGCGGAGATCGGCCGCGACGCGGTCCGGTCCGGACGGCCGGACGCGCGGACCGCCCGGCGGGCCGCTCTCGGCGCGCACGGGCGGCCGCTGCTGCTCGCGGCCGGCCGCCTCGCTCCCGGGGAGGGGATGCGGCCGCTGCTGGACGCCGCCCGGGCCTGGAGCGTCCGCGAGCCGCGTCCGCTGCTCCTCGTCACCGGGGACGGGCCCGCCAGGACGGCGCTGCAACGGCGGATCGACTTCGAGGACCTGCCCGTGCGGCTGCTCGGCCACCGGCCCGACGGGGCAGAACTCGTCGCCGCCGCCGACGTCCTGCTGCTGCCGGGCCGCCGGGACGCGCCGCTGCCGCTCGTCCGGGAGGCCCTGCGGGCGGGTGTGCCGCTGGTCGCGGTGGCCTCCGGCGCGGTGCGCGATCTCGTCGGCGACGCGGCCGAGTTCGTCCCCTACGGCGACCCCCGCGCCCTCGCGGAGGCCGTCGGCGGGCTGCTCGCGGACCCCGGACGGCGCGAGCGGCTCCGGTCGGCGGGACGGGCGCGTGCCGCGCACGGCCCCACGGCGGAGGACACGGTGGCGCAGGTGCTGAGCGTCTACGACGAGCTGGCCGGCCGCCCGGTCAGGTGGAGGCGCGGACGATCAGCCGCGCCTGGGTGATCACGGGCGCCAGGCCCTCGTCCGGCGGGGCGACGCCGAGCCGGCGCAGCAGCAGGCCGGCCATGAGGCGCCCCATCTCCTCCACCTCCTGGCGGACGGTGGTGAGCGGCGGATCCGACCAGCTCGCGGGCTCCATGTCGTCGTAACCGACGATCGCCACGTCCTCCGGCACCCGCAGGCCGCGGGCGCGCAGGGCGCGCAGGGCGCCGGTGGCCATCAGGTCCGAGGAGGCGAAGACGGCGTCCAGATCCGGGCAGCGGTCCAGGAGTTCCAGCATGGCGCGCTCGCCGCCCTCGGCGGTGAAGTCCCCCTGGGCGACGTCTCCGGGGCCGCCGAGGGCGTCCCGGTAGCCGTCCAGGCGGTCGGCCGCGGAGGTCTGGTCGAGCGGGCCGGTGATGACGGCGATCCGTTTCCGGCCGCGGTCCCGCAGATGCCGGACGGCCTGCCGGGCGCCGTCGCGGTTGTCGGCGTCGACGTACAGCAGCCCCGGGTCGTCCTCGGCGCCCGGCCAGCCGGGGCGGCCGCCGAAGACCGCGGGCAGGCCGGAGGCGGCGGCCATGCCGGGCAGCGGATCGTCGCGGTGCAGGGAGAACATCAGCGTGCCGTCGACGTGACCGCCGGAGAGGTAGCGGCCGATCCGGTCGTAGTCCTCCCGCCGCTCCACCAGCATCAGCACCAGCTGGGTGTCGTACGCGGCCAGTTCGCGGCTGATGCCGCGCAGCTGCTGGGCGAAGAAGGGATCGGCGAAGACCCGTCGCTCCGGTTCGGCGACGATCACGGCGACGGCCCCGGTGCGCCGGGTGACGAGCGAACGCGCGGCGCTGTTGGGAATGTACCCGAGATCCGCCACCGCCCGCTCCACCCGGTCCCGTACGGCCGCGCGGACGCCCGTACTGCCGTTGACCACCCGCGAGACGGTGGCCCGGGACACTCCGGCGTGCGCGGCGACGGCTTCCAGCGTGGGACGGGTATCGGCCACCTTCAACTCCTCTTTTCTCCAGGAGGCTTGACGCTACCGCCTGAGATCGGCACTGTCTTCCGCACGGCTTGAGAGCGCTCTCAAAAAGCCCCTCGACCCCCACCATGCGAGGAGAGCGAACCCATGAGCAAGAAGACCAAGCTGGCCGCGGCCGTGGCAGGAGTCGTCGCGGGCACCGCGATGATCCTGCCCGCGGCCTGGGCCGGATCCCCGGCGGACACGCCCACCGGCGAGGACCGGACCCGCGCCGGTGCCCTCCAGGAGGTCTGGCGCGCGGACTTCGACGGACCGGCGGGCGCGCTGCCGCCGAGCTCGGACTGGATCATCGACACCGGCACCTCCTACCCGGGCGGACCGGCGAACTGGGGCACCGGCGAGACCCAGACGTACACCAACGATCCGGCCAATGTCAGCCAGGACGGCCAGGGCAATCTGCGGATCACCCCGCTCAAGGACGGCTCGGGCCAGTGGACCTCGGCCCGGATCGAGACCCGCCGGACCGACTTCGCCGCCCCCGAGGGCGGCACGATGCGCATCGAGGCGCGCATCCGGATGCCCGACATCACGGGCGAGGAGGCGCTCGGCTACTGGCCGGCCTTCTGGACCCTGGGCGCGGACTTTCGGGGCGACTACTGGAACTGGCCGGGGATCGGCGAGTTCGACATCATGGAGAACGTCAACGGGCTCAACACCGTGTGGGGCGTGCTCCACTGCGGCACGGCCCCCGGCGGCCCCTGCAACGAGTACGACGGCCGCGGCGGCTCCACCACCTGCCCCGGCGCCAGCTGCCAGTCCGGCTTCCACACCTTCGCACTGGAGCTGGACCGGACCGGCTCCACCGAGTATCTGCGCTGGTACGTCGACGGGCAGCACTACCACACGGTGAGCTCGGCGGACCTGGACGCCGCCACCTGGGCCAACGCCACCCACCACGGCCACTTCGTGCTGCTCAACGTGGCCATGGGCGGCGCCTTCCCCGACGGTGTCGCGGGCCACGCCACCCCCACCGCCGCCACCCGGCCCGGGGTGCCGATGATCGTCGACTACGTCTCCGTCCAGCAGAGCGGGTGAGCCCCGTGATCAGCCGCAGAAAGCTACTCGGCGGGCTCGCCGCCGGCGCGGCCGTGGGCTCCGGCGCCCTCCTGTTCTCCGGGCAGGCGGCGTCCGGGACCACCCCCGGCGCCTCCCGGAAGGCCGCCGCCGGGCTCCCGCTCACCGTCGTCAACAAGACGGGCGCGTACGACAACAGTTCGATCGCGATCTATATCGTCGGCAACGAGGGCGGCCGGCAGGTGCGCGTCACCCCCGACGGCACGCTCGCGCCCGTCTCCCTCTCGGACAACGGTCCCGACGGTTTCACCGACTACGCCATCCCGCTCGCGGGCGGTGGTGACACCCGGCTGACGCTGCCGAAGATGTCCGGGCGGATCTACGTCGCCCTCGGCGGCCGGCTGAAGTTCAAGGCCGTCGCCGACGGCAACGGCAACCCGGCCCTGCAGTACCCGGCGGGCTGGGTGGAGTCCGACCCGAGCTACGACGTGCTGCACGACTGCGCCGAGTTCACCTACAACGACGACGGCATGTTCTGCAACACCACCATGGTGGACATGTTCAGCGTCCCGCTCAGCATCCGGCTGACCGGGGCGAAGGACCAGACGGCCGGTGAACTGCGCGCGGGCGGCCGTGCCGCGGTCTTCCGGGACCTGGCGCGCCACGACGCCTTCGCACCGCTGGTCCTCGGCGAGAAGCGGGTCCTCGCCCCCGGACACGGCCTGGACAGCGGACTGTTCGACCGGGACTACCTCGCCGGCGCCATCGACGAGGCGTGGAACCACTACACCGGTACGGACCTGCGCGTCACCACCAACGCGGGGACCTTCACCGGCCGGGTCAGCGGCGGCAGGTTCGCCTTCACCGGCCCCGCCGCCGTCTCCTTCGACCGGCCGACCACCCGCGACGTGCTGTTCTGCGACGGGGCCCTGGCCGCGCCGAACGACGGCACCACCGGCCCGGTCGCCGCCATCCTGGGGGCCGCTCTCAACCGGTCGGTGCTGCGCAGCCATCCGTCCCAGCCGGTCACCGATCCGGCTGCCTTCTACCAGCGGGAGGTCACCAACCACTACGCCCGGGCGCTGCACGAGGTGAGCGCCGACGGCAAGGCGTACGGCTTCGCCTTCGACGACGTCGCCGGCTTCGCCCCGTACATCGAGGACGGAGCCCCGAGCGGCTTCACCCTCATCCTCGACGCCTTCTGAGAGACCCCGTTCCCCCCTCGTGTCAGGGAGGGAAGCCCGTGCCCCGGCGGACAACGCGTCCGCCGGGGCACGGTGGTGTGGAAGGAGCGGGGGATCAGGCGCCGTACGCTCCGGACGCCGTCAGCCGCAGCGCCGTGTCGATCAGCGGAACGTGGCTGAACGCCTGGGGGAAGTTGCCCACCTGGCGCTGGAGCCGCGGGTCCCACTCCTCCGCGAGCAGACCGAGGTCGTTGCGGAGCCCCAGCAGTTTCTCGAAGAGCTTGCGGGCCTCCTCGACCCGGCCGATCATCGCCAGGTCGTCGGCCAGCCAGAACGAGCAGGCCAGGAAGGCGCCCTCGTCGCCCTCCAGGCCGTCCACGCCCGCCTCCTCGCCCTCCGTCGGGTAGCGGAGCACGAAACCGTCCGAGGTCGACAGCTCCCGCTGGATCGCCTCGATGGTGCCTATGACCCGCTTGTCGTCCGGGGGCAGGAAGCCCATCTGCGGGATCAGCAGCAGCGAGGCGTCCAGCTCCCGCGAGCCGTAGGACTGGGTGAAGGTGTTCCGCTCCTTGTCGTAGCCCTTCTCGCAGACGGTGCGGTGGATCTCGTCGCGCAGATCGCGCCAGCGGTCCAGCGGGCCGTCCACGTCGCCCGACTCGATCAGCTTCACCGTGCGGTCGACGGCGACCCACGCCATCACCTTGGAGTGCACGAAGTGCCGGCGCGGACCGCGGACCTCCCAGATGCCCTCGTCCGGCTCGTCCCAGTGGTCCTCCAGGTAGCTGATCAGCTTGATCTGGAGCAGGCTGGCGTAGTCGTTCCGGGCCAGGCCGGTCATATGGGCCAGGTGCAGCGCCTCGGTGACCTCGCCGTAGACGTCGAGCTGGAGCTGGCCCGCGGCGCCGTTGCCGACCCGCACCGGCTGGGAGCTCTCGTAGCCGGGCAGCCAGGTCAGCTCGGTCTCGCCCAGCTCGCGCTCGCCCGCGATGCCGTACATGATCTGCAGGTTCTCCGGGTCACCGGCGACCGCGCGCAGCAGCCACTCGCGCCAGGCACGGGCCTCCTCGCGGTAGCCGGTGCGCAGCAGCGAGGAGAGGGTGATCGCGGCGTCCCGCAGCCAGGTGAAGCGGTAGTCCCAGTTGCGGCTGCCGCCGACGTCCTCGGGGAGGGAGGTGGTGGGCGCGGCGACGATACCGCCGGTCGGCCCGTACGTCAGCGCCTTGAGCGTGATCAGTGAGCGCACCACCGCGTCCCGGTACGGGCCGTGGTAGGTGCACTGGGCCACCCAGTCGCGCCAGAAGTCCTCGGTCGCCTCCAGGGAGGTCTCGGGCTCCGGCAGCGACGGGGGCTGCTTGTGCGAGGGCTGCCAGCTGATGGTGAAGGCGATCCGCTCGCCCGGTGAGATGGTGAAGTCCGCGTAGGTGGTGAGGTCCTCGCCGTACGTCGGCACGGGCGAGTCCAGCCACACCGAGTCGGGGCCGGCGACCGCCACCGTGCGGTCGTCCACCTTGTGCACCCAGGGCACGACCCAGCCGTAGGAGAACCGCATCCGCAGCGCGGACCGCATCCGCACCCGGCCGCTGACGCCCTCGACGATGCGGATCAGCTGCGGGGCGCCGTCACGCGGCGGCATGAAATCGATCACTCTCACCGTGCCGCGCGGGGTGTCCCACTCCGACTCCAGGACCAGGGAGTCGCCGCGGTAGCGCCGGCGGTCGGCCGCCGGGGGCTCGGCGTCCTTCGCGTGGGCCGGTCCCAGCCGCCAGAAGCCGTGCTCGTCCGTCCCGAGGAGACCGGCGAAGATGGCATGGGAGTCGAAGCGGGGCAGGCACAGCCAGTCTGCTGTCCCGTCCCGGCAGACGAGGGCGGCGGTCTGCATATCGCCGATGAGTGCGTAGTCCTCGATGCGCCCGGCCACGTGCATCTCCAGTCGAACGGCCTTTGGTGCCCCGGGGAAGGGGTCTTGCGGTCAAGGGAACATGTGACGAGTCTCGTTCCGGTGACTGACGTGGGTGGTGCCATGCCGGCCGGCTCGCTGATGTGTCCGAGAAGGATACGACGCTGGAATGGGTTCCGTGTGACGGTCCGGGCAAGGTGACTGAGCCGAACGGGTGGGCTACCGCATGCAGTGGCCGAGGGGGCTTGCGCCGATGGCCGGAAGCGGCCGTCCGCGGTCGCTGATACCCTGGTGGCCCGTGGACCGGTGGGAAGCGTCCGTTGAGACCGCACCCCGGAACCGCAGCGCCGGCACCCCGTCCGAAAGGGGCCGATCCGCACCTCACTTCGCGACCACGGGAGCCCCCTCTTGGCCATCGCCGCTAAGCCCACGACGACCAAGCACCTCTTCGTCACCGGGGGTGTCGCCTCCTCGCTCGGCAAGGGACTCACCGCCTCCAGCCTCGGCCGGCTGCTCAAGGCCCGCGGTCTGCGCGTGACCATGCAGAAGCTCGACCCGTACCTCAACGTCGACCCGGGCACGATGAACCCCTTCCAGCACGGCGAGGTGTTCGTCACCAACGACGGCGCCGAGACCGACCTGGACATCGGCCACTACGAGCGCTTCCTCGACGTCGACCTCGACGGCTCCGCCAACGTCACCACCGGCCAGATCTACTCGACCGTGATCGCCAAGGAGCGGCGCGGCGAGTACCTGGGCGACACCGTGCAGGTCATCCCGCACATCACCAACGAGATCAAGCACCGCGTCCGGCGGATGGCCACGGAGGACGTGGACGTCGTCATCACCGAGGTCGGCGGCACCGTCGGCGACATCGAGTCGCTGCCGTTCCTGGAGGCCGTCCGTCAGGTCCGGCACGAGGTCGGCCGCGACAACGTCTTCGTCGTCCACATCTCGCTGCTGCCCTACATCGGCCCGTCCGGCGAGCTCAAGACCAAGCCGACCCAGCACTCCGTCGCCGCGCTGCGCAACATCGGCATCCAGCCGGACGCGATCGTGCTCCGCGCCGACCGCGATGTCCCGGTCTCCATCAAGCGGAAGATCTCGCTGATGTGCGACGTAGACGAGGACGCCGTGGTGGCCTGCAAGGACGCCCCGTCCATCTACGACATCCCCAAGGTGCTGCACACCGAGGGCCTCGACGCCTACGTCGTCCGCAAGCTCGACCTGCCGTTCCGTGACGTGGACTGGACGGAGTGGGACGACCTGCTCGCCCGGGTCCACCGGCCGGCGCACGAGGTGACGGTCGCCCTCGTCGGCAAGTACATCGACCTGCCCGACGCCTACCTCTCCGTGACCGAGGCGCTGCGCGCGGGCGGCTTCGCCAACAACGCCCGGGTGAAGATCAAGTGGGTCGTCTCGGACGACTGCCGCACCCCGGCCGGCGCCAAGGAGCAGCTCGGCGACGTGGACGCGGTCTGCATCCCGGGCGGCTTCGGCGAGCGCGGCGTGGACGGCAAGGTCGGCGCCATCACCTACGCCCGCGAGCACAAACTGCCGCTGCTCGGCCTCTGCCTGGGCCTGCAGTGCATCGTGATCGAGGCGGCGCGCAACCTCGCCGGCGTCCCGGACGCCAACTCCACCGAGTTCGACGCCGCCACCGCGCACCCGGTCATCTCCACCATGGAGGAGCAGCTCGCCATCGTGGAGGGCGCCGGCGACCTCGGCGGCACCATGCGGCTCGGGATGTACCCGGCGAAGCTCGCGGAGGGCTCCATCGTCCGCGAGACCTACGGCGACCAGCCCTACGTCGAGGAGCGCCACCGGCACCGGTACGAGGTCAACAACACCTACCGCACCGAGCTGGAGAAGAAGGCCGGCCTGGTCTTCTCCGGCACCTCCCCGGACAACAAGCTGGTCGAGTTCGTCGAGTACCCGCGCGAGGTCCACCCGTATCTGGTCGCCACCCAGGCGCACCCGGAGCTGCGCTCCCGCCCGACCCGCCCGCACCCCCTCTTCGCGGGTCTGGTCAAGGCCGTGATCGACGGCCGCGCCTGAGGCCCGGCGGCGGGCGATACGGTTGCCGGGGGCCCGGGTTCACGCTCCGGCCCCCGGCGACGGCACGACGGAAGGACGCGGACAGCGCATGGGCACCCCCGACATCCGGGACACCCCGGAGGAGTGGCGGGTCACCGCCACCGAGACCCCGTTCACCGGCAACAAGACCGGCGTCCGCACGGACGAGGTCGTCATGCCGGACGGAAGCACCGCCCGCCGCGACTACCAGACGCACCCCGGCTCGGTGGCGGTCCTCGCCCTCGACGAGCGGGACCGGGTCCTGCTGCTGCGCCAGTACCGGCACCCGGTGCGGCAGAAGCTCTGGGAGATCCCGGCCGGCCTGCTCGACGTGCCCGGGGAGAACCCGCTGCACGCCGCCCAGCGGGAGCTGTACGAGGAGGCGCACGTCAAGGCCGAGGACTGGCGGGTCCTCGCGGACGTCTACACCTCGCCCGGCGGCTGCGACGAGGCGGTGCGGATCTTCCTTGCCCGGGAGATCTCCGCGGTCGAGGGCGAGCGCTTCGAAGTCTCCGAGGAGGAGGCGGACATGGAGCTCGCCCGGGTGCCGCTGGCGGAGCTCGTCCGAGGGGTGCTGGCGGGCGATCTGCACAACAACTGCCTGGTGGTCGGCGTGCTCGCGCTGACGGCGGTACGCGCCTCCGGCGGCCCGGAGACGCTCCGCCCGGCCGGGGCGCCGTGGCCGGCCCGGCCGTTCTCCTGAGCGCCGCCGTCTCCCGGGCCTCCCCGGCCTGGCCGGCCTCGCCGGCCGGAGGGGCTTCCGTTCCGGGCTCCTGAAGCCGCCCGCTCCGGACCGGCTCCTCCGGGGCCCGCTTTCCTCTCCCGGGCGTCCGGCGGGTCTCTCCGCCGGGCGCCCGTCCGGCTGTTGGCCCTCCCGTCACCCGGAGCGGCCGGACCACGGCCCGGTGTGAACTACCCTCGGTGTGCCCCTGGTGGAGCGGACGGACGGAGCGTGGCCGGTGACGGAGCAGGCGGTCGGCACCGGCGGGCCGGCCGGGGTGACGGCGGGCGGGATCATCGGACGCGACCGGGAGCTGAAAGCCCTCCGCGCCGACATCGGACGGACCGGCCTCGACACCCTCTCCGGCCGGAAGGCCGCCCGCAGCCGGGTGCTGCTCGTCGCCGGCCGCCCCGGGTCCGGCCGGACGGCGCTGGCCGAGGAGCTGGCCCGCGCGGTGGCCGCGGACTACCCGGGCGGCCTGTACCGGGTCCGGCTGACGGAGCCGGACGGCCGCCCCGTCCCGCCGGAGGACGCGGCCCGCGACCTGCTCGGCGCGCTCGGCGGCTCGGCGCCCGCCGGGGCCGCCGAGGACGAGCTCACCGAGGCCGTGCGCGCCGCCCTCGCCGGCCGCCGCTGCCTGCTGCTGCTGGACGACGCGGCCGACCCCGCGCAGGTGCACGAGCTGATCCCGGACACCCCGGGCTGCCTGGTGGTCGCCGTCTCCGAAGGGCCGCTGACCGGCATCCCCGACGTCCGGCCCTGCACCCTCGGCGGGCTCGGCACCACCGCGGCCGTCGCGCTGCTCGCCCGGTACGCGGGCCGTACCCGGGTGACCGTCGACCCGCAGGCCGCGCAGACGCTCGTCGAGGAGTGCGGCGGCCGCCCCGCGGCGCTGCTGGTCGCCGGGGGCTGGCTGGCGGGCCGTCCCACCGCCTCCGTCGCGGACGCGGTGCTGGGGATGCGCGGACTGCCCTCCGGCGCGGACCGCGCGGTGCGCGCGGACCCCGGTGCGGCGGCACCGGTCTCCGGGGACGGCCCGTCGATACGGCCGCTGGCCAGCGCCTTCCGGCTCGCGTACGGCGGGCTGCCGCAGGCCGCCGCCGTGCTGCTCCGGCTGCTGGCGCTGGCCCCGGCCGGGTTCGCCGACGCGCAGATCGCCTCCGCGCTCGCGGGCTGCCCGCTCTCCGTCGCCCGGTCGCTGCTGGCCGATCTGGCGGCCCGGGGCATGCTCCGTCCCGCCGCGGAGGCGCCCGGGCTCCCAGGCGGCCCCGCCTACCGGCTGCCGGGCTGCCTCTTCCCGCTGGTGGACGCGGCACTGCGGGAGCGGGAGAAGCCCGCCGTGATCGGCACCGCCCGGGCCCGGATGCTGGAGCGCCTCGTGCGGCAGCTGCGGTCCTGCCGGGCGGAGGCGGAGCGCGACGAGGAGCCGGCGGCCCGCGCCTGGCTGGAGAAGCTGCCCCGGGAACTGCGCTTCCCGTCCCGGGCGGCGGCGGGGGTGTGGCTGGACGCCCGGCTGCCGGTGCTGCGGACCGCGGTGCGGCTCGCCGTCGAGGAGGGCGAGCCGGCGACGCAGGCGCGGCGGCTGCTGTCGGCCCTCGCCCGGGCGCTGATCGCCCACCGCGGCGAGGAGGCGGCCGCCCCGGAGCTCTATCCGCTGCACCAGCTCGCCCTGGAGGCGGCCGAACGGCACCGGCTCGTACCGGAGCAGGCGGCCGCCCACGTCAACCTGGCGGATCTGGACGCCGCCGCGGGCCGGGTCCGTGACGCCGCGGCCCGGTACCGCTCCGCGCTGGAGGCGGCGCGGGAGGCCGGGGACCGGGCGCTGGCGGGCCGGGTCATGGAGTCGCTCGGCGCCGCGTACGAGGAGCTGGAGGACTGGCAGCGCGCCGCGGACTGGTACGGCCGGGCACTGGCCCTGCGGCTCTCCCGCGGGGAACTCGCCGCGGAGGTGCGCCTCTACGGGCGATTGGGCACGGTGCACGGCCGCGCCGGTGACTGGGAGGAGTCGCTGCGTGACTGGCGCGCGGCGGCGGCCGGCTGCCGCAGGATGCGGGACGACGCGGGGCACGCCCGCGCGCTGGGCGAGCTGGCCTGGACCCAGGAGCGGGCGGGGTGGCCCGAGGAGTCGCTGCGGACCGGGGCCGAGGCGCTGGCCGCGGCCCGGCGGGCCGGTGACCGGCGGCTGGCGGCGGGGATCCAGTTGCGGACCGCGGACACCCTGGACCGGCTCGGTGATCCGGTGGCCGCCGGCGTCCAGCGGGCCGCGGCTCAGCGGCTGTTGAGCGAAACTCCAGGACCTGCCTAAGAAACATGTAGAACATCCAGCAGAAATTTGAGGTTTGCAAGGCTGGACAGGGGAACCTCCTTCATTAGACTGGCTGCGCCGGGGAAGGAAGTGTGTGCATCCTGGATGTACCGGTATGTCCCGGCTTGCTGGAAGAACTCCCTCATCCAAGGACTGTGATCCCCGTGAAGGTCGGCATTCCCCGCGAGGTCAAGAACAACGAGTACCGGGTGGCGATAACCCCGGCCGGCGTGCACGAACTGGTGCGGGACGGGCACCGTGTCCTGGTGGAACGGGGCGCCGGCCGCGGCTCCTCCATCCCGGACGAGGAGTACACCGCCGCCGGCGCCGCCGTCCTGGAGACCGCCGACGAGGTCTGGGCCGGCGCCGACCTGCTGCTCAAGGTGAAGGAGCCGGTCGCCGAGGAGTACCACCGCCTCCGCAAGGACCAGGTCCTCTTCACCTATCTGCACCTGGCCGCCTCCCGCGAGTGCACCGAGGCGCTCCTGGAGTCCGGCACCACCGCCATCGCCTACGAGACGGTGGAGACCGCCGACCGCCGGCTGCCGCTCCTCGCCCCGATGTCCGAGGTCGCCGGCCGGATCGCGCCCCAGGTGGGCGCGTACCACCTGATGCGCTCGGCCGGCGGGCGCGGGGTGCTGCCCGGCGGGGTGCCGGGTGTGCCGGCGGGCCGCGCCGTGATCATCGGCGCCGGTGTCTCCGGCTGGAACGCCGCCCAGATCGCCATCGGCATGGGCTTCCACGTCACCCTGCTCGACAAGGACGTCAACAAGCTGCGCGAGGCGGACAAGGTCTTCGGCACCCGCGTGCAGACCGTCACCTCCAACGCCTTCGAACTGGAGCGCGCCGTGCTCGCCGCCGACCTGGTGATCGGCGCCGTGCTCATCCCCGGCGCCAAGGCGCCCAAGCTGGTCACCAACGAGCTGGTCTCCCGGATGAAGCCCGGAAGTGTCCTTGTCGACATCGCCATCGACCAGGGCGGCTGCTTCGAGGACTCCCGGCCGACCACCCACGCCGAACCGGCCTTCACCGTCCACGACTCGGTCTTCTACTGCGTGGCCAACATGCCGGGCGCGGTGCCGAACACCTCCACCCACGCGCTGACCAACGTCACGCTGCCGTACATCGTGGAACTCGCCGGCCGGGGCTGGCGCGAGGCGCTGCGCCGGGACCCAGCGCTGGCCAAGGGCCTCAACACCCATGAGGGACAGGTGGCCTACGGGCCCGTGGCCGAGGCGCACGGCATGGCCGCGGCCGACCTCGGTGCCCTGCTCGGCTGACCCCGCCGGCAACTCCCCGGGGCGCGGGTCCCATACGCCATGACGGGGCGTCAACCATGCGATTTCGGCCGGACCTCGAAGAGTGAGGTCCGGCCGGACGTGTGTGCGGCTTCTCCCACGACGGGGTCAACACGCCTCGAACATCACCGTTCGACCGGTTTCGTTCCTGCCGGAATGTGCCCTCCGGAGGCGTAAACGCCCTTGACAGCGGGCAGTTCCGCCTCCGACACAGGGTGCCGGGTGCGGCGGATTGTGTTGCTGTGAGGCGTCGACACGCCATAGAGTCGCCAACCGTCGGCATAGTGCCACGCTGACCTATCGATAAAGTTTTCTGGTCACATCCAAGGAGGTAAGACGACTTGTGAATGAGTCGACATTTACTCCCGGAGGTGGCCGGCCGGATGCGGCTGCGCAGGGCCGGAGCCTTTCGGGGCTCGAATCTGCCGGATCCATAGCTGTCCACACCTTCGCAGCCCAGCAGAGCACGACAGCCCACATGAGCATGGACGGCCATCACGTGAACGACACGGCCGGCGGCCAGGGTGGCGGCGAGCCCGCCCGTTTCGCCGACTACGAGGACCTGCCCGACGGGCACTTCTACGACCCGGACGCGGAGTACGAGCCCGATCCGGAGTACGCGGCCACCCTCGCCCCGGACGCGGCCCGCCAGCGCCGGGAGCGGGTCGGCCCCACCGGGCGTCCGCTGCCGTACTTCCCGATCCCCGGCCCGCTCACCGACCACGGCCCCGCCAAGGTCATCGCGATGTGCAACCAGAAGGGCGGGGTCGGCAAGACCACCTCGACCATCAACCTGGGCGCCGCGCTGGCCGAGTACGGACGCCGGGTGCTGCTGGTCGACTTCGACCCGCAGGGCGCGCTCTCCGTCGGACTCGGCGTCAACCCGATGGAACTCGACCTCACCGTCTACAACCTGCTCATGGAGCGGGGCATGGCGGCGGACGAGGTGCTGCTCAAGACCGCGGTCCCCAACATGGACCTGCTGCCGAGCAACATCGACCTGTCGGCCGCCGAGGTGCAGCTCGTCAGCGAGGTGGCCCGGGAGTCCACGCTCCAGCGCGCCCTGAAGCCGCTGCTCGCGGACTACGACTACATCGTCATCGACTGCCAGCCGTCCCTCGGCCTGCTGACCGTCAACGCGCTCACCGCGGCGCACAAGGTGATCGTGCCGCTGGAGTGCGAGTTCTTCGCGCTGCGCGGGGTGGCCCTGCTCACCGAGACCATCGAGAAGGTCCAGGAACGGCTCAACCCCGAGCTGGAACTGGACGGCATCCTCGCCACCATGTACGACTCCCGGACCGTCCACAGCCGCGAGGTCCTCGCGCGCGTGGTCGAGGCCTTCGACGACCACGTCTACCACACGGTGATCGGCCGCACGGTCCGCTTCCCGGAGACCACGGTCGCCGGTGAGCCGATCACCACCTACGCCTCCAACTCCGTGGGCGCCGCTGCCTACCGCCAGCTCGCCAGGGAGGTGCTCGCCCGGTGCCACGCCGAGTGAGTCTTCCCGGCGCCGACGAACTGTTCCGCACCACCGGGGGGACCGCGCTCCAGGCGTCCTCACCGGCCTCCGCCCGCCAGCACGC
The DNA here is from genome assembly GCF_020982505.1 of Streptomyces sp. MNU89. Taxonomy (NCBI): domain Bacteria; kingdom Bacillati; phylum Actinomycetota; class Actinomycetes; order Kitasatosporales; family Streptomycetaceae; genus Streptomyces; species Streptomyces sp. MNU89. The sequence continues at coordinate 6,108,831 of NZ_JAJKLL010000001.1, forward strand.
GGGCGGGGAGACCGCCGCGGAGGCGCCGCGGGTCCCCGCCCCGGCGGCCTCGGGCGAGGACGGCGAGGGCACGGCCGGCGGCGACACCGCCCGGCCCGAGGCCGCTCCCGAGCACGGCGGCCGGGGAGCCCCGGCCCCCCGCGCCGACGCACCGGAGCGGTCCGCGTCGTCCGTCCCGTCCGTCCCGCCCGTACGGCCCGCCGGCGGGCGGCAGCAGGAGACGGGGCCGGCGTCGCGCACCCCCGCCGCGGGAGGAGCGGCCCGCCGCCGTACCCGCGCGGCCGGCCGCCGGCCCAGCGGGCGGGAGCGTCACGACGAGAAGATCACGGTGTACGTCTCCGCCGAGGAACTGATGGACCTCGAACACGCGCGCCTGGTGCTCCGCGGCGAGCACGGGCTGGCCGTCGACCGCGGCCGGATCGTGCGGGAGGCCGTCGCGGTCGTCCTCGCCGACCTGGAGTCGCGGGGGGACGCGAGCATCCTCGTACGGCGCCTGCGGGGCAGCTGAGCGGTAACCTGCCCGTTCCACGGGCGGCACTCCGCCCGGCCCTCCGCACCATGGACCGCGATGCCGCCGACCGACGACCGAGACCCGCCCCGCCGGCCGGGCCGCCGCCCGCTGGGCGCCGGTCCGGGCGCCCGCCCGTCCCCTTCCGGTGCCGGGCCCTGTGCCGCTCCGGGCCCGGCGCGGGACCCGGCTTCCGGAACGGCGGACGCGCCCGCGTACGCGCCCCGGGCCCGACGCTCCCCGACGCCGCGCCGCGGCCCGCCGGGGAGCCGTCCCCGTCCGCCCGGGGCCGCGCCCGCCCGGAACCGGCGCCCCCGGCGGTAGCCGCGCCTGGGGCGGGGCCGGCCCCCCGGCGGCCCCCGTACCGGACGCCGGGGAGACCGCGCCGGTCCCCCGCGAGCGCGCCGGACAGGACAGCGACGGGGCGTCCCCGGCCGGGGACGCCGCCGGCGAGGCCCGTGAGGGTACCGGTGAAGGCGCCGAGGAGGGCGACGGCCGGTTCACGGTGCGGCTGGCGAACTTCGAGGGCCCCTTCGACCTGCTGCTGCAACTGATCGCCAAGCACAAGCTCGATGTGACCGAGGTCGCCCTCTCCCGGGTCACCGACGACTTCATGGCGCACATCCGGGCCATGGGCCCGGACTGGGACCTCGACCAGACCACCGAGTTCCTGGTCGTCGCCGCGACCCTCCTCGACCTGAAGGCCGCCCGGCTGCTCCCCGCCGCCGAGGTCGAGGACGAGGCCGACCTCGCGCTGCTGGAGGCCCGGGACCTGCTCTTCGCACGGCTGCTGCAGTACCGCGCGTACAAGCGGATCGCCGACATCTTCGGCGACCGGCTGGTCACCGAGGCCCGCCGGCACCCCCGCACGGTCGGCCTGGAACCGCACCACGCCGAACTGCTGCCCGATGTCGTCATCAGCATCGGGGCCGAGGGCTTCGCCCGGCTCGCGGTCAAGGCGATGCAGCCCCGCGCGAAACCGCAGGTGTACGTGGACCACATCCACGCCCCGCTGGTCAGCGTGCGCGAGCAGGCGGGGATCGTGATCGCCCGGCTGCGCGCCGCCGGAGCGGCGACGTTCCTGGAGCTGACCGAGGACACCGAGGACACCCTCACCGTCGTCGCCCGCTTCCTCGCGCTGCTGGAGCTCTACCGGGAACGCGCGGTCGAGCTCGACCAGGAGGAGGCGCTCGGCTCGCTCCTCGTCCGCTGGACCGGCGCGCGGGACGGGGACGGCGAGCGGCCCCTCGTCACGGACGAGTTCGACCAGGAGCCGGGGACACCGGCGGACGAGAAGACCGGCGCGGCCGGGCAGAAGGAGACGGCGTGAGCACGGTGCACGGGACCGGCGGGGCGGACGAGGCGTACGACGTCCGGGAGTTGGCGGCGGACGGGCCCGGGGCGGAGGCGGAACTCCCGGCCGGGGCCCGGGACGTCGCCGGCCTCGACCTGAAACCCGCCCTGGAGGCGGTCCTGATGGTCGTCGACGAGCCCGCGACCGTCGAACACCTGGCCAAGGTGCTGGAGCGCCCGCGCCGCGCCGTCTCCGACGCCCTGCGCGAACTGGCGGACGAGTACACGGTCCAGGGCCGGGGCTTCGAGCTGCGGCTGGTGGCGGGCGGCTGGCGCTTCTACACCCGGCCCGAGTACGCCGACGCCGTCGAGTCGTTCGTCCTGGACGGCCGGCAGGCCCGGCTCACCCAGGCCGCGCTGGAGACACTCGCCGTGGTCGCGTACCGGCAGCCGGTGAGCAGGTCCCGCGTCTCGGCCGTACGAGGGGTCAACTGTGACGGTGTGATGCGCACCCTCCTCCAGCGGGGTCTGGTGGAGGAGGGGGGCACGGAACCCGAGACAGGTGCGATCCTGTACAGGACGACGAACTACTTCCTGGAGCGGATGGGCCTGCGCGGCCTGGACGAACTGCCGGAGCTCGCGCCCTTCCTCCCCGAGGCGGAGGCGATCGAGCCGGAGTCCCAGGAGGGAGTGCCGTCGTTCGATCCGGACGCTCCGGACACAGACGACAGCGGCCACTCTCAGACGGAACTTTGATGCGAAGCAGCGGCAGGAACAGCAGGGACACCGGTAGGCAGAACTACCGGGGCACGGGAGGGGACTCCCGGCGGCAGGCCGGGGGAGGCCGCGACGAGCGGCCGCGGCGCGACGGCCGGCCCCGTCCCGAGGAGCGCCGCTACGACGTGGGCTTCGACAGGGACCGCGAGGGCGGCCGGGGCCGTGACGAGCGCCGTCCCGGTGACCGCGACAGCCGGGGCCGCGACGACCGCGGCCGCGACGACCGCGGCCGCGACGACCGCGGCCGCGACGACCGGGGCCGGGACGACCGGCGCCCCGCCGACCGCGACCGGGACCGGGACCGCGAGGGCCGTGGCCGCGCCGGACGGGACGACCGCGACCGCGGCGCCCGCACCACCGACCGCGACGGCCGCCCCGGCCGGGGCCCGGCCGGGTCCCCGGGGCAGCCGGGGCGCGGCGGCCCGCGGCGGCGCCAAGGGCGGCCCGAAGAGCCCGGCGGCAGGCGGCGGCCCGGCCCGGGGCGCGGGCCCGCGCGGCGGCGGTCCGTCCCGCGGCGGCCGTCCGCAGCCCCGGCCCGCCCCCGCGAGTACGAGGCCCAGATCGAGGAGCGCAACCGCGCCCGGCACCGCACGGACCGGCCCAAGCCGCCGACGACCTTCGGGGAGCCGGAGGGGGAGCGGCTGCAGAAGGTCCTGGCGCGGGCCGGCATGGGCTCCCGGCGGGCCTGCGAGGAACTGATCGACCAGCGGCGCGTCGAGGTCAACGGCAGGATCGTCACCGAACAGGGCCTCCGGGTCGACCCGGAGAAGGACGAGGTCAAGGTCGACGGCCTGACCGTCGCCACCCAGTCGTACCTCTTCTTCGCCCTGAACAAGCCCGCCGGCGTCGTCTCCACCATGGAGGACCCGGACGGCCGCCAGTGCCTCGGCGACTACGTCACCAACCGGGAGACCCGGCTCTTCCACGTCGGCCGGCTCGACACCGAGACCGAGGGCATCATCCTGCTCACCAACCACGGTGAGCTGGCCCACCGCCTCACCCACCCCCGGTACGGCGTGCGGAAGACCTATCTCGCCGCGATCCAGGGCCCCATCCCGCGCGACCTGGGCAAGCGCCTCAAGGACGGCATCCAGCTGGAGGACGGCTACGCCCGCGCCGACCACTTCCGGGTGGTGGAGAACACCGGCAAGAACTATCTGGTGGAGGTCAGCCTCCACGAGGGCCGGAAGCACATCGTCCGCCGGATGCTCTCCGAGGCGGGCTTCCCGGTCGACCGGCTCGTCCGCACGGGCTTCGGCCCGATCGCCCTCGGCGACCAGAAGTCCGGCTGGCTGCGGCGCCTGACCAACACCGAGGTCGGCATGCTGATGCGCGAGGTCGAGCTCTAACCGCCGTCCGGGCGGGACCGGGCCGCCCGGCGGGCACCGGGACCCGGCGGGTACCGGGACCCGGCGTCCCGGCGTCCCGGCGTCTCGCAGGACGGTCCGCGCCCGGCCCCGCCGCCCGCGCTCGTTACGCTGGACCCGAGCCGGGACGGCACCGCCCGCCGCCCGTACCGGCGCCGCAGCCGCACTCCGCTAGGACGTCACCCAGTGAGAACCGCCCTCGTCATCGGGACCGGACTGATCGGCACCTCCGCCGCGCTCGCCCTCTCCGGCCGCGGTGTACGGGTCCATCTCACCGACCACGACCCGTCCCGGGCCCAGACCGCCGCCGCCCTCGGCGCCGGCACCGACGAGGCCCCCGGCGGCCCCGTGGACCTGGCGGTCGTCGCCGTACCGCCCGCCCGGGTCGCGGAGACGGTCGCCGGCGCCCAGCGCCGCGGCCTGGCCCGCGGCTATCTGGACGTCGCCAGCGTCAAGGGCGGCCCGCGCCGCGAGCTGGAGGCCCTCGGCGGCGATCTCACCGCCTACCTCGGTACACATCCGATGGCGGGCCGTGAGCGCTCCGGCCCGCTGGCGGCCACCGCCGACCTCTTCGAGGGCCGCCCGTGGGTCCTCACGCCCACCGCCGCCACCGACACCGAGGTGCTGAACCTCGCCCTGGAACTGGTCTCGCTCTGCCGCGCCGTGCCGGTCGTCATGGACGCCGACGCCCACGACCGCGCCGTGGCGCTCGTCTCGCACACCCCGCAGCTGCTGTCCAGCCTGGTCGCGGCCCGGCTGGAGGACGCCGACGAGACGGCGGTGCGGCTCTGCGGACAGGGCATCCGGGACGTCACCAGGATCGCCGCGTCCGACCCGGCCATGTGGATCGACATCCTCTCCGCCAACCCCGGTCCGGTCGCCGAGATCCTCTCCGCGGTCGCCTCCGACCTGGAGGAGACGGTGCGGGCCCTGCGCGCCCTGGAGTCGGCCGACGAGGAGAAGCGGCACGGCGGCGCGGCCGGCATCGAGGACGTGCTCCGGCGCGGGAACACCGGCCGCGAGCGGGTACCCGGGAAGCACGGCGCGGCCCCGGCGGCGTACGAGAGCGTGACGGTGCTCATCGGCGACCAGCCCGGACAGCTGGCGAAGATCTTCGCCGACGCGGGCCGGGCCGGGGTCAACATCGAGGATGTCCGGATCGAGCACGCCACCGGGCAGCAGGCCGGTCTCATCCAGCTCATGGTGGAACCGGCGGCGGCCCCGGGCCTCACCGCGGCCCTGCGCGAGAAGGGCTGGTCGATCCGGCAGTAGCCGCCCCCGGTGCCGCCCGGGCACCACCGCGGTACCCCCGCCGGCCGGTCGTCCCGGGGCGCTCGGGACTCCCGGGACGCTTGGGGCTGTACGGGACGCTCCGGGGGGCCGGTAACCTTGTCCGAAGGTTCTCCGGCAGGCTCTCCCGCCGGTCCGCTCCCGCCCGTGCACACAAGGAAGGTGTTCGTCACCGTGGAAACCGCCGCCCGGACCGCTCCGGCAGCAGTGATCGTCGCCATTGACGGCCCCTCCGGCACGGGCAAGTCCAGCACCTCCAAGGCCGTGGCCGCCAAGCTCGGCCTGCGGTACCTGGACACCGGAGCGCAGTACCGCGCGATCACCTGGTGGATGCTGAGCAACGGTGTGGACGTGAACGACCCGGCGGCCGTGGCCACCGCCGCCGCCAAGCCGACGATCGTCTCCGGCACCGACCCCGGCTCCCCGGCCATCACGGTCGACGGCGCCGACGCCGCCGGGCCGATCCGCACCCGGGAGGTCACCGCCGCGGTCAGCGCCGTGAGCGCCGTCCCCGAGGTGCGGGCCCGGTTGACGGAGCTCCAGCGCCAGATCGCCCGGGCCGGGCGCGGCATCGTCGTCGAGGGCCGGGACATCGGCACCACCGTCCTCCCCGACGCCGACCTCAAGATCTTCCTGACAGCCTCGCCCGAGGCCCGCGCCGCCCGCCGCAGCGGGGAGCTCAAGGGCAAGGAGGCCACCGGTCTCGCCGCCACCCGCGATGAGCTGATCAAGCGGGACGCGGCCGACTCCGGCCGCAAGGTCTCCCCGCTGGCCAAGGCGGACGACGCCCACGAGGTGGACACCACCGAGCTGACGCTGGAGCAGGTCGTCGAGTGCGTCGTCACCCTCGTGGAGAACACCGCGGACCGTGCGGGGCAGTCGGCGTGAGGACGGCGCGCGCGCAGGCCGGGGCCACGGCCGCCGCGGCCGCGGGCAAGGGCTCGGAGAGCGGTGCGGCGGTCGGCCGCCGCATCGGGGTCGGGCTGATGTACGGGCTGTGGAAGCCGCGGGTCCTGGGCGCCTGGAAGGTGCCCGCCACCGGACCGGTGATCCTCGCGGTGAACCACTCCCACATCATCGACGGCCCGATGCTGATGGGCACCGCGCCCCGGCCGGTGCACTTCCTGATCAAGAAGGAGGCGTTCATCGGTCCGCTGGACCCGTTCCTGCGCGGGATCGGGCAGCTGAAGGTGGACCGTTCGGGCGCCGACCGGGCCGCGATCACCGGAGCGCTCGGGGTGCTGGAGCGCGGCGGCGTCCTCGGGATCTTCCCCGAGGGCACCCGCGGCGAGGGCGATTTCGCCTCCCTGCGCGCCGGGCTCTCCTACTTCGCGGTGCGCTCCGGGGCGCCGGTCGTCCCGGTCGCCGTCCTCGGCTCCAATGAGCGGCGCGGCCGGGCGATATCCGCCCTGCCGCCACTGCGCAGCCGGGTCGACGTGGTGTTCGGCGACCCCTTCGACGCGGGGGACGGCACCGGCCGGCGCACCCGGGCGGCCCTGGACGCGGCGACCGAGCGCATCCAGCGCCGGCTGGGCGCCCATCTGTCCGAGGCCCGGCGCGTCACCGGCCGCTGAACGACACTGACGGGCGGACCTCCGAGGTCCGCCGACGATGAACGATGAACGAGGAACCCACTTCATGAACGACCAGCAGCACGCCGCCGACGAGCACGGGGCGCTCGGCGACGCCGAGTACACGGAGTTCATGGAGCTCGCCGCCGAGGAGGGCTTCGATCCGGAGGAGATCGAGGGCGATCTCGCCGCGGCCGGCCACGGCCCGCTCCCCGTGCTCGCCGTCGTCGGCCGTCCCAATGTCGGCAAGTCGACCCTGGTGAACCGGATCCTCGGCCGCCGTGAGGCGGTCGTCGAGGACAAGCCCGGGGTCACCCGCGACCGCGTCACCTACGAGGCCGAATGGGCCGGCCGCCGCTTCAAGGTCGTCGACACCGGCGGCTGGGAGCAGGACGTCCTCGGCATCGACGCCGCCGTGGCCGCCCAGGCCGAGTTCGCCATCGAGGCCGCCGACGCGGTCGTCTTCGTCGTGGACGCCAAGGTGGGCGCGACGGACACCGACGAGGCCGTGGTCAAGCTGTTGCGCCGGGCCGGCAAGCCCGTCGTGCTCTGCGCCAACAAGGTCGACGGCCCCAGCGGCGAGGCGGACGCCGCCGCGCTCTGGAACCTCGGCCTGGGCGAGCCGCACCCGGTCTCCTCGCTGCACGGCCGCGGCACCGGCGACCTGCTCGACGCGGTGCTGGAGGCGCTGCCGGAGGCGCCGCAGCAGACCTTCGGCGGCGGACTCGGCGGGCCCCGCCGGATCGCCCTGATCGGCCGCCCCAACGTCGGCAAGTCCTCCCTCCTCAACAAGGTCGCCGGCGAGGAGCGGGTGGTCGTCAACGAGATCGCCGGCACCACCCGCGACCCGGTCGACGAGCTCATCGAACTGGGCGGCGTCACCTGGAAGTTCGTGGACACCGCCGGCATCCGCCGCCGGGTCCACCTGCAGGAGGGCGCGGACTACTACGCCTCGCTGCGCACCGCCGCCGCCCTGGAGAAGGCCGAGGTCGCGGTCGTCCTGATCGACGCGAGCGAGTCCATCAGCGTCCAGGACACCCGCATCATCAGCATGGCCGTCGACGCCGGACGCGCCCTGGTGATCGCGTACAACAAGTGGGACACCCTCGACGAGGAGCGCCGCTACTACCTGGAGCGGGAGATCGAACGGGACCTGGTGCAGGTCCAGTGGGCGCCGCGGGTCAATGTCTCCGCACGCACGGGCCGGCACATGGAGAAGCTCGTCCCGGCGATCGAGACGGCGCTGGAGGGCTGGGAGACCCGGGTGCCGACGGGCCGGCTCAACGCCTTCCTCGGTGAGATCGTGGCCGCCCACCCGCACCCGATCCGGGGCGGCAAGCAGCCGCGGATCCTCTTCGGCACCCAGGCCGGCGTCCGGCCGCCGCGGTTCGTGCTGTTCGCCTCCGGCTTCCTGGAGGCGGGCTACCGCCGGTTCGTCGAACGGCGGCTGCGCGAGGAGTTCGGGTTCGAGGGCACCCCGATCCACATCTCGGTCCGGGTGCGCGAGAAGCGGGGCCGCAAGAATTGACCCAGGCGGCGGGGGAGCGCCGGGCGGAGGCGCCGGCCCCCGCCCGTCGCAGCCCCCGCAGGGGCGTACACCCGGGGTCTGTTGTGCGGATCGAGCGCTCTCCTCCGCCGGGCGATCCACGGCACCGGGCCCTGCTCCTGAGCCGGCCCGGTCCGGAAGACCCTAACGCGCGCGGTGGTCCGGCACGGCGGGCGGCAGGGCCCGCGGCACACCCCGCCGGTGCCGCCGCAGCGGTTCGGGGGGCAGCACCCGCTCCCAGGTGTTCCGGGGTTCGCGCGGGCCGATGCCGAAGGGTTTGAAGCCGAGGTCCTCCTCGCCCAGGCGGTCGCCGGGCAGAGCGCGGAACTGGCGCCGGTACTCGGCGTAGAGCGAGTCGTAGATAGGGGTCGGCGACTGCTGCCCGCCCGCCGGGGAGGTCTCGCGCGCCGGGCGCATTCCCGGGATGGGGTGGGGGTACGGGAGCCGGGCCGGCGATTCGTAAGAGTGCACGTACCTGCCAACGACCCGGGCGCCCGGTGGATGCGGTTCCGTGAGGAAAAGCCCGTTTCCAGTGGTTTGCGCGTACCCGGGGCCCGCCGGCCGGGCGCCCCCCGCGGGGTGCCCGCGCCCCGCGGGGGGCGGGCACCCGGAGCCGGCGGAGGTCATGTACCCGCCAGCGGCAGCACCGCGGCGACCAGCACACCGGCCGCCGCCGCCCGGTCCAGGGCCTCGCGCAGCACGTCCTCGTGGGACTGCCGGCCGATCGCGCCCGCGGGCGCCGCGAAGACCAGGACCTTCGCCGTCCGGGCGGCCGCGGTCCGCCAGCCGTCGGTCACCGTCAGCGGTTCGTGCGCCTGCCACCACGCCGTCGGAGGGCCGCCGTTGCCCGGCTGGAGCACCGCGTGCAGCCGCCCCTCCGCCAGCAGGACCGACCACCCGGCCAGCAGCGGCGGCTTCTGTTCCACATGGTTCACGGACTGGAAGCCCTGTTCGACGAGGATCGGCAGGAACTCGTCGCCGGGGCCGTCGGAACCGGGCCGGGCGATCGGGCCGGTGGGCTCCACGACCAGCCCCGGCCACAGGGCGCCGTCGGCGAGGACCAGTCCGCTGGTGACACCGATCACCGCCTGCCGGGGCTCCGGCCGGGCGCCTGCGCCGGAATCGGCGCCGGAACCTGCGGGAAAGGGCCCGGCGGGCGGTACGGTCCGCAGGCCGTGCGGGGCCGGGTCGTACAGCGGGTCGTGCGGCGGGCCGTCCTGGGGCGGACGGGTGTCCGGGAGCGCGGGCGGGCCCGGCACGGCGGCGCCGGCCGGCACCGGTGGCGCGGCCGCCGCCTCCCGGCCCTCCCCGCCCGTGATGCTGCGCACGGCGCCCTGCAGTTGCTCCTCGGCGACCGGGACCACCTGGGACGGCACGCAGGTGGCGTGGGCGAAGGCGAGTACGGCGGTTTCATCGCCGACGAACAGCACGGTGCTGGTCCGCTCCTGCCCGGTGTCGCCGGGGGTCCGGCAGGAGGTGCAGTCGTAGCTGCCCGGGGCGTTCTCGCCGGTGAGCAACCGGTCGGCTTCTTCATCACCGATCTCGGCGCGCACGTCATCGCTGACGTCGAGCAAACGCGGCACGGGAGGCTCCTCGGTCTCGGGGTGGCGGCCGGGCGATCCGGCCCACACGGGGGACAACGGGTGACGCGTGGCCGGGGTCACGCCCGGTCCGCCCCGTGGGACGTGGCGGGGAGGAGGAGTGAACTCCTGTACGGGCGCGTCCGGTTGACCGGCCTCCGGTCGCGGCCCGCGCCGGCCCGGGCTCGCCGGGGCCGGCGGGAGCGCGCGGAGGGCGCACGGCGGCACCGGCGGTACGGGCCGCGGGTGTTTCGCCCGCCTATGGGGGGACAGCCGGGAGATGTCGGGCGCCGCGGTCCGTCGGCGGGGCGGTGCCCGGGACGGGACCGGCCCGGTGGCCGTGGGCCGCCCGGACCTCGCCCGGGGGCCGACCGGGTCGCTCAAGGGGGTGAATCGTATGGCCGACGCGGCGCCAGGCCGTGACGCACACAGGCATGGTGACGTTCTATCGCTTCGGAAAGTTCCCCGTGCCGGCTACCGATGTCGCATCTCTTGTGCCACAGGATCGTCATGGAGGCCAACCCGAAGCGCCCGGGAGAGGTCCAACCATTCGGTAGGCGGAGGAGACGGGACCAGCCGGACCCTCCGCGGAAACCGTGGAAACCGTGGAAAACGGGGACGTATGCAGATTTCCTTTCTGATTCACAACGCGTACGGCATCGGGGGCACGATCCGTACCACCTACAACCTCGCCCGCTCGCTGGCCGAGCAGCACGACGTGGAGATCGTCTCCGTTTTCCGCCACCGTGACGCGCCCGTCTTCGACCACGGCCCGCACGTCCGGCTGCGGCACCTCGTGGACCTCCGCAAGGACAGCCCGGACTACGAGGGGGACAGTCCCGAACACCGCCTGCCCGCCCGGGTGTTCCCCACGGCGGAGGGGCGCTACAAGCAGTACAGCCGGCTCACCGACCGCCGGATCGCCGAGCATCTGCGCACCGTCGAGGCGGACGTCGTCGTCGGCACCCGGCCCGGGCTCAACGCGCACATCGCCCGGGAGACCCGGAGCGGCCCGGTCCTCGTCGGGCAGGAGCATCTGACCCTGGACAGCCACTCGGCCGCGCTGCGCGCACAGCTGGGGCGGCTCTACCCCCGGCTCGACGCGGTCACCACCGTCACCGAGGCCGACGCCACGTCCTACCGGCGCCGGCTCAAGCTGCCCGGAGTCCATGTGGAGGCGGTGCCGAACAGCGTTCCGGAGCCGCGGGTCGCGCCCGCCGACGGCTCCGGCAAGTGGGTGGTCGCGGCCGGCCGGCTGGCCCGGGTCAAACGCTACGACCTGCTGATCCGCGCCTTCGGGAAGGTGGTCGCGGTCAGACCCGACTGGCGGCTGCGGATCTACGGCGGCGGCGCAGAGAAGGAGAAATTGCGGAGGCTGATCGACAACCTCGGCCTCTACAACCACGTCTACCTGATGGGGCCCGCCAATCCGCTCGATCCCGAGTGGACCAAGGGGTCGATCGCCGCCGTCACCTCCAGCCTGGAGTCCTTCGGGATGACCATCGTCGAGGCCATGCGCTGCGGACTGCCGGTGGTCTCCACCGACTGTCCGCACGGGCCGGGGGAGATCATCGACAACGGTGTCGACGGCCGGCTGGTGCCGACCGGCAACGCCGACGCGATCGCCACCGCCCTCCTCGAACTGATCAACGACGACTCCTTAAGGCACCGGATGGGCCGCGCCGCACTGAACGATTCCGCCCGTTTCGACCCCTCCCGGGTCGCCTGCCGCTACGAGACCCTGTTCCAGGAACTCGTGGAGCGCGGTGGCCGCGGAACCCGGGGCCGGCTGCGCAGCTCGCTGCACCGCACCCGGGGCGCGCTGCTCGGCGGTGCCTACGCCGCCCGCGCCCACGCCGCCGCCGCTCTGAGAGGGGGCCGCACCGCATGACCACCTCCGCCGATCTGCCCCTCCGCCCCGGTATCCCGCGGCCCGTCCCCGCGCCGGGGGACGGGGAGCGCCCGGGGGCGCCCGCCGCGCCGAGGGCCGACTGCATAGCGGACTCCGCCGGAGGGCTCACCTTCGACGTCGAGGCCCCGGGGCGCGCCGAGTCCTGGGACGCGGCCCTGCTGCTCCGCCGCCGCGGCGGCCGGGACGGCGGCGCGGCCGGCGAGCTGCGGCTCCCGCTGGTGCCGGCGGGCCGGGGCCGGCTGCGTGCCGTCCTGCCGAGCACGGTGGTGCTGCCGGAGGGGCGCTGGGACGCCTACGAGGCGGCCCCCGGCACCGAGCCGGTGCGGCTGACGCCCGGGATCAACGATCTGCGCACGATCGTCGACCGTCATCCCGACCCGGGCCGCGGCTCGGTGGCCGTCCGCCTGCCGTACGCCACCAAGCACGGCAACCTCTCCGTCCGCAGCTGGCTGCGCTCCCCGCACGCGGAGGCCGGCGATCTCCATGTGCGGGACGGCGAGCTGCTGGTGGAGGGACGGCTGTACGGGGCGGTGCCGCGTCCCGGCGCCGCCGTCGAGGCGCGCTGTCGCCGCGACCCCTCCGAGGTCCGCACGGTGCCCGTGACCGCCGACGGCACGCGGTTCTCCTGCACCCTGCCGTACCCGGAGTTCGCCGGCCCCTGGCGGGGCGGTGACGACCCGTGGGACCTGTGGCTGCGGCCGGCCACGGGGGCCGGGGCGGTGCGGATCTCCCGGATCCTGGACGACGTCGCGGACAAGAAGGCGGTCTTCGGCTATCCCGCGCGGCCGCTGTCCACACCGCGCGGCCCGGCCCTGATCGGCCCGTACTACACCGTGGACAACGACCTGTCGGTACGCCTCACCGAGCCCGGGCCCGACCGCGAGCCCGGAAAGAGCTGAACCCGGCGGGCCGGGACCGGCCGTCGCGGACGGAAGCTGTCCGCGACGGCTGGGAGACTACCCCGCATGCTGGACACCTCCGCGCGTCTCCTCCGTCTGCTCTCCCTGCTGCAAGCCCACCGGGAATGGTCCGGCGCGGATCTCGCCGATCGTCTCGGCGTCACCGCGCGCACCGTCCGGAGGGACGTGGACCGGCTGCGCGAGCTGGGCTACCCGGTGCACGCGAGCCCCGGCACCGGCGGCGGCTACCAACTGGGCGCGGGGGCGGCCCTCCCGCCGCTGCTCCTCGACGACGAGGAGGCCGTCGCGGTGGCGGTCGTACTGCGCACCGCGGCCGGCGGCGGTCTCGAGGGCATCGAGGAGACCTCCGTCCGGGCCCTCGCCAAGCTGGAGCAGGTCCTGCCGGCCCGGCTGCGCCGGCGGGTCGAGGCGTTCACCTCCTTCACCGTGCCGATGCTCGGCGGGCGGGGCGGGCCGACGGTCGGCGCCGACGTGCTGACCGAACTCGCTTTCGCCTGCCGGGACCGGGAGCGGGTGCGCTTCGACTACCGGGACCACCAGGGCCGGGAGGGCCGGCGGACCGTGGAGCCGCACCGGCTGGTCTTCACCGAGCGCCGCTGGTACCTCGTCGCCTGGGACGTGGACCGGCGGGACTGGAGGACGTTCCGGGTCGACCGGCTCACGCCCCGGCCGCCGCACGGCCCGCGGTTCGAGCCGCGCCGCCCCCCGGCCGGGGATCTCGCCGCCTATGTCGCACGGGGCGTCTCCACCCAGGCGTACGCCGTCCGGGCCGTCGTCCTGCTGCACGCCCCTCTGGAGGAGGCCGCGGCGCGCGTCACCCCCGCGATGGGGACGCTGGAGGCGGTCGACGAGCGCAGCTGCCTGCTCCGGACCGGGGCGCCCGGTCCGGAGACGATGGTCGCCCACCTGGCCTCGCTGGGCTTCGATTTCGAGATACGGGAGCCGGCCGGGCTGAAGGAGCGCATGGCGCCGATAGCCGCTCGGCTGAACAGGGCACTCGGCGTTTCACCGGACTGAGCGGGGCAACCCGGCGGATTCCGTATGCATACGGACGGATACGCACCGGACACGCAAGGAGAGCCTCGCCATGGCACCACAGCAGGACCGGCCCGGGGATCCCAAACAGCGGCAGCGGGAGGCGTACCGGGCCCCCGACCCCGCGGGCGGGCCGCTCACCACCGACCAGGGCGTCGTCGTCGACCACACCGACGACGCGCTGGCCGCGGGGGAGCGCGGGCCCACCCTGCTGGAGGACTTCCACTTCCGGGAGAAGATCACCCGCTTCGACCACGAGCGGATCCCGGAGCGGGTGGTGCACGCCCGGGGCGCGGGCGCGTACGGCTGGTTCGAGCCGTACCACTCCTGTGCGGAGTTCACGAAGGCGGCGTTCCTCCAGGACCCCTCGGTGCGCACCCCGGTCTTCGTGCGCTTCTCCACCGTGCAGGGGCCGCGGGGGTCCGCCGACACGGTGCGCGACGTGCGGGGATTCGCCACGAAGTTCTACACCTCGGAGGGGAACTACGACCTGGTGGGGAACAACTTCCCGGTCTTCTTCATCCAGGACGGCATCAAGTTCCCCGACTTCGTGCACGCGGTGAAGCCCGAGCCGCACAACGACATCCCCACCGGCGCCTCGGCCCACGACACCTTCTGGGACTTCGTCTCGCTGCAGCCGGAGACGCTGCACGCCGTCTTCTGGCTGATGTCGGACCGGGCCATCCCGCGCAGCTACCGGATGATGCAGGGCTTCGGGGTGCACACCTTCCGCTTCGTCGACGCGCGGGGCCGGGGGACGTTCGTGAAGTTCCACTGGAAGCCGAAGCTGGGGGTGCACTCGCTGGTCTGGGACGAGGCCCAGGAGATCCAGGGCCGCGATCCGGACTACAACCGCCGCGACCTGTGGGACATGATCGAGGCCGGCCACCACCCGGAGTGGGAGCTGGGCGTCCAGCTCGTACCGGAGGAGGACGAACACGCCTTCGACTTCGACCTGCTCGACGCCACGAAGATCATCCCGGAGGAACTGGTGCCGGTGAGGCCCATCGGCCGGATGGTGCTGGACCGCAACCCGGACAACTTCTTCGCCGAGACCGAGCAGATCGCCTTCCACACGGCCAACGTGGTGCCCGGGATCGACTTCACCAACGACCCGCTGCTCCAGGCGCGCAACTTCTCCTACCTGGACACCCAGCTGATCCGGCTGGGCGGGCCCAACTTCGCGCAGATCCCCGTCAACCAGCCAATCGTGCCGGTGCGCAACCACCAGCGCGACGGCTACCACCAGGGTCGCCTCCACACCGGGGCCAACTACGGCAAGAACTCCCTGGGCGGCGGCTGCCCCGGCATCGCGGACGCCACGGACCCGCGCGCCTACAGCCATCTCCAGGAGCGGGTGGACGGGCGCAAGATCCGCAAGCGCAGTCTGAGCTTCGAGGACTTCTACAGCCAGCCGGCCCTGTTCTGGCACTCGATGGCGGACTGGGAGAAGCGGCACATGGTCGAGGCCTTCCGCTTCGAGCTGGGCAAGGTGAACTCGGTGCGGGTCCGCGGCCGCACCGTCGACCAGCTGGCGCTGGTGGACCACGAACTGGCCGCCGCGGTCGCCGAGGGCATCGGCGTGCCGCTGCCGGAGCAGCCGGAGGGGACCCCCGGGCCGGTGCCCTCCCCGGCGCTCAGCATCGAGAGCCTGAAGGGGCCCGGCACGATCGCCACCCGGCAGATCGCGGTCCTCGTCGCGGACGGGGTGGACGGCGCCCAGCTGGACGAGGTGCGGGAGATGCTGGAGGCCGCGGGCGGTGCGGTCGTCGAGGAACTGGCGGCGCGCGACGGCACGGTGCGCGACGCCGGCGGCGGCGCCCGGCCCGTCACCCGCGCCCTGCCCACCGTCGCCGCCGTGCTGTACGACGCGGTGCTGGTGCCCGGCGGTCCGGACAGCGCCCTGGCGGTCGGGGCGGACCCGGCCGCGGTGCGGTTCGTCCGGGACGCCTTCCGGCACGGCAAGCCGGTCGGGGACTGGGTGCGGGGTGGGCGTGCTCGGCGCGCTGGACCTCGGCGGGGTGGAGCTCGCCCGGAACGGCGGGGATGGTGGCCGACCGGGGGTCGTCACGGATCCGGTGACGGGACCGCCGGGTGAGGACTTCGGCCGGGCGTTCACCGAGGCGATCGCGGCGCACCGGCACTGGGGGCGCACTCCGGCGGCTCACTGAGGGACCCCGGCGCGGGCCGCTCCCGCCCGGCCCGTCCCGTGCGGGCACGGATGAGGGCGCCGCACCGGACACTGTTCCGGTGCGGCGCCCTCATCCGGGAGCCCTGTCCTCCGGGGCAGGCGCCCCGCGCCGCGGCGGTCTGCCGCGGTGGTGCCCGGACGGCCGTGCGGCCGTCGGCGGCGAGGGGGTCAGCGGCGGGTGCCGGCGGGCTCGGGCTCCTCGTCCCCCGCGTACTCCGGGTCCTCCTCGTCCGCTTCGTACTCGGCGTCCTCATCGGGGAGTTCCTCCTCCTCGGCGGCCTCGTCCTCGTCGTAGGCCTCCTCGGGAAGGTCGTCCTCCTCGTAGGCGTCCTCGGGGTGCTCCTCCTCCTCTGCCTCCACGTCCTCCGGGGAGTCCTCCGCGTCCCCGGGAGGCGCCTTCCCGTCCGGGCCGGACGGCTCGCCGTCCTCCTCGTAGGCGTCCTCCGGGAGGTCCTCGTCCTCCCGCTCCGTCTCCAGGACCTCCTCGTGGCTGCGGACGACTTCCCCGTCGCGGACCTCGCCGCGCCACTCGCCGGTCGCCTCGCCGCGCATCATCACGAACCGGCGGAAGTTCTTCAGGTCCAGGCGGGCCCGGCGGCCCTGCGCGCGCCAGATGTTGCCGGTCTTCTCGAACAGACCCTTGGGGTAGTACTCGAGGACCATCAGGATCCGGGTGAGGCTGTGGTCCAGCGCGTGGAAGGTCACCACGCCCTTGAGGGTCCCCTTGGCCCCCTCGGAGGTCCAGGCGATCCGCTCGTCGGGTATCTGCTCGGTGGTGGAGGCCTTCCAGCTGCGGGAGGACCAGAAGATCTTCGCTCGCCAGTTCGATGTGGTCTCGTCGGCGGACTCCACGCCCTGCACGCCCTTGGCGAAGGCCGAGAACTCCTGGAACTGGGTCCACTGGTTGTACGCCTCGCGCAGCGGCACCCCGACGTCGACGTCCTCGCTGATGGTGACGTACTTGCCCTTGCCGCCACCGCCCTTGCGCTTGCCGAGCCTGCCCGTGACGGCCTCCTTGACCTTGTCCTTGAGGCCCGCGGCGCCGGTCTCCACGGCGGAGCGCACGGGTCCCTTGCCCTCGGCGAACTTCCTGCCGCTCTCGCCGGCCAGCTTGACCAGGCCGGACCCCCCGGAGGCGCGGCCCTCGGCCACATCGGTGAGCCGGGCCGTCGCGCCGCCGAGCTTCTCCCCGGCCGACACCAGCAGCCGCTGGGCCTGGGCCGCGGCGAAGGCGGACGCCTCCTGCTTCAGCCGGTCGACAGCCGGGTTCTCCTTGAGGGACGGCACGGGGCCGCCGCCCTGCTCAGCCACGGTCGTCACCTCCCGTGGTGCGCCGCCGGGCGGTGGTCTTCTTCGCGGCCCGGCCGGCCTTGCCCGCCGAGGAGGCCGCCGAGGAGGCCGTCTTCTTCGCCGGACGCCCGGCGCCGGAGGCCGGGGCCTTCTTCGCGGCGCGAGCGGGCTTGCGGGCGGGGCGCTCGTCCTGTTCCGTGCCGCCGCCCTTCCCGGTGGCGCCGCGCTCCGCGTCCGCGTCCCGGGTGTCGTGCGCCTCTTCCTTGTCCTCGTCCTCGTCCCGGTCCGCGTCGGAGCCGGCCGCGGAGCCGCCGGCCACCTTTCCGCCGACCGCGCCGAGCTTGTCCTGCACCCCGAGGGTGCGGTCGTGCAGACGGTCGGAGAGGGCGTCCAGCCGGCGCGTGACCACGGCGGTCGCCGCGGCCCGGCCCACGCCCTGCAGGTCGTTCCGGAGCTGGTCCCGCACCTCGGCGAGCTGCGGGTTGTTCTTCAGCTGTTCGGTGAGCAGCCCGGTGAGCTGCTGGGGGTTCAGATTCAGCCGTTTGCCGAGCACCATGCCGCCGACGCCGAGAGCGAGTTTCGCCTTCTTCGTGCGTCCCAGCAGATAGCCCGCGCCCACGGCCAGCGTCATCGCCAGCCGGTTGTCCATCGCGCTCATCTCCTCGTCATCGGGGCGGCGGGGGAAGCCCGCCGTCCGGCGCCGCTCCCCGGCGGCGCTGTACCTCTTCGAGCCGGTCCAGCAGCTCGTCCTCGCGGCGGTCGAACTCGGCCTCGTCGATCAGGCCGTTGTCGAGCTCCTCCGCCAGGGCGCTCAGCTCCCGCTGGACGGCCGAGGGGTCGTAGTACTGCCGCTCCGCCTCCGCCACCACCTGCCGCAGGACCCAGCCCGTTCCACGGACCGGGGCCAGCGGCAGGAGGAAGAGCTCGCCGAGCAGTCCCATATCAGGCGTGTGCCGGGACGGCCCGGACGAAGCTGTACGGGGGCAGCGGGCCGGTCACCTGGATGTCCAGGTGGGGGTGGTTCCGGCGGAGTTCCTCGACGGACTCCATGAAGGCCGCGGCCTCGTCGCGCTGCATCAGGAAGGACAGGTTGACCAGCCAGCCCGAGGACTCGGGGCCCGGGCTCTGCTGCTCGGCGGCGGACGCGAGAGCCGCCTCGACGGCCTTGCCGTCCTGCACCTCGCGGGCCCGTACGGCGCCCGCGACCAGCTCGCCGAGGCGCAGCCGGTCCTCGTGGGAACCGCCGCCGGAGGCGCGGTTGGCCTCCGTCAGGGCCCGGATCTCCGGGTCCTCGGAGACCACCAGCCGGAGTACGTCCTCCTCGCGGTGCACGGCCTTGACGTTGTACTCGACCCGGCCGTCCAGTTCGGCGAGCTGGGCCCGGTAGTGCTCGGCGTGTTCGGTGAGCACCGCCAGCACGGCGTCGTCGTCGGCGGAGAGGCTGCCGAACCGCAGGGGCAGCACGGCGCCGTCGGCACCGGCCTCCGCCAGGACGTGCTGGTGGGCCAGCAGGTCGCGGCGCTTGGGCCGGAGCTGCTCGGGACAGTCGCTGACGACGGCGGCCAGACCGCCCGCGCGGAGCACCCGCACCGGGTGCGGCGGATCACCGACTCCGGCGAGGTTCTCGGGGAGATCCGGGCGGTCGCCGTCCATGATGCCGTAGACGTAGGTGCTCACTCGGTCTCCTCCTTCCTGCGGGTCGTGGTGCGGCGGGGCTTGCGGGCCGGCTCGGCCTCCTGGTCGCCGGACGCGCGGTCCTGGCCCTGTTTGAAGGCCTCGGAGAGCGTCTCGGCGGCGCCGGACAGGGCGCCCTTGGACTTGCCCTTCGCGCCGGACTCGGTCATCTCGCCGACGAGGTCGGGCAGACCCGGGTCCTTGCGCGGACCGGACTCCAGATCGAGGCGGTTGCACGCCTCGGCGAAGCGCAGGTAGGTGTCGACGCTCGCGACGACCACCCGCACATCGATCTTGAGGATCTCGATGCCGACCAGTGAGACACGCACGAACGCGTCGATCACCAGCCCGCGGTCGAGTATCAGTTCCAGGACGTCGTAGAGGCCGCTGCTGCCGCCACCCGATCCGCCTTGCTGTTGTGCCGGTACAACGGTCATACCGGGATACACATCCCTTCGTGCCGATGGTGTGTGGTGCGCGGTGGTGTCAGCGGCGGTCCGCCCGGCCGCGCTCGTAGCGCCGGGTACGCCGGTAGCCGGTGAGCTGGCCGTCCTGGTCGGTACTGACCTCGTAGGACGCCATCAGGCTCATCGTCTCGGGCACCCGCGGGAGTTCGAGGACCTCGATCTCGATCAGCCAGCCGTCACCGGTTCGTTCGAACCGGGTCACCGTCTCCGCGCGCAGGCCGGTCAGCTCGGCGAGCTGAGCACCCGCGGTGCGGAGGACGTCCAGGGCCGCTTGGCTGCCGCTGCGGCTCTCCGCCGCGCTCTTGTCACTGTTCTCGGATTTGTCTGCCATGGCTCCCCTCGGGCAGCGCATACCTCGTCCGGATCCATGCAAACGGCAATGGGGGAGAGGCGGAGGGAATGAGTGTCCGATGACCGGTGATGCGGAATAGCCCGTGAAATTCCGGGCAGCCGCGAGAAGTTGGGGAACCGGAAATCTCCTGGGGCATTGCCGGGGAGGGCGGGGCGCTTGGCCTGCGGACCTGGGCCGCGGCGCTCACGATGCGTCATCCTGTTCACAGAACAGTGACGGCCCCGGGATGGGCCGGCGGCCGGCTCTGTGCTGTCCCCGGACCCGGGGCGGGACGCGAAGCCGGACCCGGAGCCGGGGCGTACGGTGGCTGTCATGAACGACTCACCGAACCCCCCCAACCCGGCGGACGACGACTGCGACGCCTACACGGGCCTCGGCGCGGCGGAGGCTGAGGAGCGCGCCCGGCAGCGCGGCTGGACCACCGTGCGGACACTGCCACCGGACGCCATCATCACCATGGAGTACGTGGTCGGGCGTATCAACTTCGCGGTGAAGGACGGCACGGTGGTCCGCTCCTGGAAGGGATAGCAGCCCCTGGCGCGGCGTGCTGCCCCCGGACCCGGCGGATCGACGGAACACCGGAAGCGGTACGGACCGAGCGTCGCGGACCGGCCCGGCGATGCGACCCGTATGCGGCATGGCGGCGCGGCGGCGCGGCGGAGCAGGGCGAAGGCCCCGGCACTCGGGTGAGTGCCGGGGCCTTCGCCGCGGTGCGGAGGGGTGTGTGCGTACCGCCTGCGCCGGGCGCTCAGCCGGACGTGTGGCCGCGGCGCCCCGCGGGCGCCACCGGTGCGGCGCGCGGCGCGCGTTCGGCGGGCGGTTGCGGGCGACGGCTTCCGGTCGGGGTGACCGGGGTCCGTTCCGAGCGGGTGAGGTGTGGCCGCGCCGGGTGGTACGGCCGGGGCTGCTCGGCGCTCCGTCCGGCCGCGGGGGAGCGGCCCCCGGTGACGGCCGGCACCGGCTCGCCTGCCGGAGCGGGACGCGCGGATGGCGCCGGTTCGTGGGCGGACGCCGGTTCAGGGGCCCCGGCGGTGTGTCCGGCGGGGCTTGCGGCGGCCCGGGCGGAGGGCGCCTCGGGGCTCACCGCGACCGGTGGAAGGGGGTATGGGGAACGGCAGCGGGGCGAGTCCCCGGCCCTGCTTCAGCCGGTCCCGCGAGTCGAGCAGCCAGGTGTTGGCGGCGGCGATCGCCGGCTCGCACCAGGGCAGCGCCAGCAGCACCAGCAGGCCGGCGATCCAGCCCAGCAGTACGTCGCTCACCCAGTGGGTGCCCAGATAGACGGTGGTCGCCCCGACGCCGAGCGCGAAGCCGGCCGCCACCACCGACAGCACCCGGCGGGCCCGCGGCGTGGTCGCCAGATAGGCCAGGATGCCCCAGGTCACCACCGCGTTGGCGGTGTGACCGGAGGGGAATATGTCGCCGCCGGCGAACATCTCGTCCGCCCCGACGGTCGTGGCGTAGTGCGGCCCCAGCCGCCCCAGGCCGTACTTCACCGCGCCGACCGTGCTGTTGAGCAGCAGCAGGGCCGCGCCGAGCGCCAGCATCGGGCGCAGGGTCCGCTGCCGCCAGGAGCGCCAGCCCAGCCAGGCCGCGACCAGCACGGCGGTCGGTCCGCGCTGCCCGAGCACCACGAAGTAGTCGAGCGCGGCGTGCAGTTCCGGCCACTGCTTGTAGGGCCGGAACAGCATGACCTGCCAGTCGAGCAGAATCAGACGGTCGCTCACGAATACGGCCAGCACGACGGCCGCGTAGAACCCGAGGGCCGAGCCGAACAACGCCTTGCGTGTTCGGCTCATCCGCGGGACGTCGCGGTTGCTCGCTCGCTCGGGCTCCTGTTCGAGCCGGGCGAGGATTCGGTCGGTACGCACCCAACGGACGTTACAGGGGGTGAGCGGCCGAACCGCTCCTACGGGCGGGTTCGTGATGACGATGTGATGTGGACTTGCTCTCATTGAGAAGTTTATTCGTGGCGTTCCCTCAAAAGCATTACCGGCTCCGAGGAATTAACGGGAGGCCGTTAATCCGAGCATCTTTCCGCGGGCGGAAAAAGTTCACCTGGAAGTGGTCCCGTCTTTTCCGGCGGCCCGGACGCGGGCCCGCCCGGTGCGGCCGCCCGGGACCGCGGAGCGCTCCGCCGGCGGCGATGACCTGCACTTCCGCCGGCACCCGGCGAGAGACGCGGCGGCCGGGCGGGCCGGCGGGCGGGCGGCGGGAGCGGCCCGGCGGAGCCGCGGTCGGGACGGTGCCCTTCCGCCGCACCGCGGAATTCGATCTTCCGGGAGCCGGCGCGCCCGGACCGCGGTTCCGGGCCCCGGGGGCGCCCGGCGGCGCGGCATGTCGTGTTGACAGAAGTGAGCCCGGACACATGACCCCCCATACGCCTCGCGTACCCTGTCGTCTCACTCACTTCTCGATGCCGGGCCCGCCCGGGCCGGAGCCGCCCGCCCGGAGCCCGCCGAGAGCGAGAGCAACACGCGGAGGTGCGCATGTCAGGAACGACCACGGCCCGCGGACGACGGGCGGCGGACGTTCCCCCGCACCGCCGGCAGGCCGGCGGCGGCCGCTGGTCCGTCCTGGTGGTGCTCTGTGTCAGCCTGCTGCTGGTCGCGCTCGACGCCACCGTCCTCCACGTCGCCGTACCGGCCGTCACCGAGGACCTCCGCCCGGGCGCGGTGGAACTGCTCTGGATCGTCGACGCCTACCCGCTGGTCGCCGCCTCCCTGCTGATCCTCTTCGGGACCCTGGGCGACCGGATCGGCCGCCGCCGGGTCCTGCTGCTGGGCTACGGCATCTTCGGTCTGGCCTCCGCCGTCGCCGCGACCGCGGACGACCCGCACGTCCTGATCGCCGGCCGCGCCCTGCTCGGCGTCGGCGGCGCCATGATCATGCCCGCCACGCTGTCGATCCTGCGCCAGGTCTTCCCGGACCGCCGGGAACGGGCCCTGGCCATCGGCATCTGGAGCGCGGTCGCGGCCGTCGGGGCGGCCGTCGGCCCGCTGCTCGGAGGGCTGCTGCTGGAGCACTTCTGGTGGGGCTCCGTCTTCCTGATCAACATCCCGCTGATGGCCGTCTGCCTCCCGGTCGGCCGCTGGATCCTCCCCGAGTCCACCGGCGACGGCCGGGGCCCCTGGGACGTGCTCGGCGCGCTCATGGCCGCCTTCGGCCTCGCGGGCACCGTCCTCGGCGTGAAGCGGATCGGCGGCGGCGGGGACCCGCTCCACCCGCTGAGCATCGTGCCGCTGCTGGCGGGCGTCCTGCTGCTCGTG
Organism: Streptomyces sp. MNU89; assembly: GCF_020982505.1. Taxonomy (NCBI): domain Bacteria; kingdom Bacillati; phylum Actinomycetota; class Actinomycetes; order Kitasatosporales; family Streptomycetaceae; genus Streptomyces; species Streptomyces sp. MNU89. The sequence continues at coordinate 6,131,870 of NZ_JAJKLL010000001.1, forward strand.
CTCTTCGTCCGCCGGCAGCGGCGGCGCGAGCACCCGCTCATCGATCTGCGGATGTTCTCCCGCCCGGCCTTCGGCACCTCCGTCGGCTGCATCGTGCTGGCGATGCTCGCGCTCGTCGGACTCCAGCTCATCGCCACCCAGTACCTCCAGCTCGTCCTCGGCTTCACCCCGCTGCAGACCGGGCTGCGGATGGTGCCGCTCACCTGCGCCGCCATGGCCGCCGGGCTGCTGGGCTCCCGGATGCTCCAGTGGCTGGGCCCGCGCACCATGGTCGCGGCCGGGTTCCTGCTGACCGCGGCGGCCGTCTGCTCGCTGACCGCCATGGGCCAGCACGACCGCCCCGCCCTGCTCGTCACCGGATTCCTGCTGCTCGGCTTCGGCCTGGAGACCACGCTCTTCGGCGCCTACGAGTCGATGCTCAGCGAGGCGCCCGCCGAGCAGGCCGGCGGCGCCGCGGCCATCGGCGAGACCTCCTACCAGCTCGGCGCCGGCATCGGCATCGCCCTGCTCGGCACCGTCATGAACGCCGTCTACGCCCCCGGGGTCACCCGCGTCCCGGGAGTCCCGGCCGCCGCGGAGAGGGCCGCCGGGCACTCGCTGGGCGAGGCGCAGGAGGTGGCGCGCGGGCTCGGCGGACCGGCGGCGGACGCGCTGCGCACGGCGGCCCGGGAGGCGTTCGTCCGGGGGCTGCACGTCACGCTGGCGGTCAGCGCGGTCCTGCTGCTGCTGGGCGCGGTCGCCGCCCTGCGGCTGCCGCGCCGCATGGAGTGCGCCCGGCCGGGCAAGGGGGAGCCGGAGTCCGGTGGCGCCCGAGGCGGCTCCGCCCCCGGTGCGGCGGCCGGGGAGAAGCACGGTGTCCTCGCGGGCCCCGGGGGCGCGGGTGGTGCCGGACGGGGCTCCCGGGCCGCCGCCGGCGCCGGCGGGGACCCGGGAACCGAGCCGGACGGTTCCGCTCCGGCCGCGGGCCGGGCCCCGCACCGCCGGGACCGGGCGGGTGCGAGCGCCGCCCGCTGAGTCCGTCTCCGGTGTGGCACGGAGTGCCGTGGAGGGGTCTGGACAGGGCGGATGTCCCCGCCGTAGCGTCGGCTGATCACCCGGGCCGGGCCGGGAGCCGCAGCCGTATGGAGGCCGAGACATGTCCGCAGCCGCCGCACCGTTGTTCGATCCGCGGGACCCGCTGGGCATCGAGGATCTGCTGAGCGACGAGGAGCGCGCGGTGCGCGACACCGTGCGCCGGTGGGCCGCCGACCGGGTGCTCCCGGAGATCGCCGGCTGGTACGAGCGCGGCGAGCTGCCCGTCATCCGCGAACTCGCCCGGGAGCTCGGGTCGCTGGGAGCGCTCGGCATGTCCCTGGAGGGCTACGGCTGCGCGGGCGCGAGCGCGGTGCAGTACGGCCTCGCCTGCCTCGAACTGGAGGCCGCCGACTCGGGCATCCGCTCCCTGGTGTCCGTCCAGGGCTCGCTGGCGATGTACGCCATCCACCGCTTCGGCTCCGAGGAGCAGAAGCGGGAGTGGCTGCCGCGCATGGCGGCCGGCGAGGTCATCGGCTGCTTCGGGCTCACCGAACCGGACGCCGGCTCCGACCCGGCGGCCATGCGGACCCGCGCCAAACGCGAGGCCGGCGGCGACTGGGTGCTCGACGGCCGCAAGATGTGGATCACCAACGGCTCGGTGGCCGGCGTCGCCGTCGTCTGGGCGCGGACCGACGAGGGGGTCCGCGGCTTCGTCGTCCCCACGGACACCCCCGGCTTCTCCGCCCCCGAGATCACCCACAAATGGTCGCTGCGGGCCTCCGTCACCAGCGAACTCGTCCTGGACGGCGTCCGGCTGCCGGCCGGCGCGGTGCTCCCGGAGGTCACCGGGCTGAAGGGCCCGCTCAGCTGCCTCAACCACGCGCGGTACGGCATCGTGTGGGGCGCGATGGGCGCCGCCCGCTCGTCCTTCGAGGCGGCGCTCGACTACGCGAGGACCCGTGAGCAGTTCGGCCGGCCCATCGGCGGTTTCCAGCTCACCCAGGCCAAGCTGGCCGACATGGCCGTCGAACTCCACAAGGGCGTACTGCTCGCCCACCATCTGGGGCGGCGGATGGACGCCGGACGGCTCCGCCCGGAACAGGTCAGCTTCGGCAAGCTCAACAATGTGCGGGAGGCGATCGAGATCTGCCGGACGTCCCGGACGATCCTGGGCGCCAACGGGATCTCCCTGGAATACCCGGTGATGCGGCACGCCACCAATCTGGAGTCGGTGCTCACCTACGAGGGCACCGTCGAGATGCACCAGCTGGTGCTGGGCAAGGCGCTCACCGGGATCGACGCCTTCCGGTGACCCGGGCCCGGTGGGCGGGGCCCGGGCCGGGCCCCGGGCGGCCTGCTCAGCTCTGGTTGAAGAAGCCGTCCGCCGTGCGGCCGGCCGGCTCGCCGGGCATGATCCGGTAGTCGGCCGGCGTGAGCAGGAAGACCCGGGTGGCGACGCGCTCGATGCTGCCGCGCAGGCCGAAGATGAGCCCCGCGGCGAAATCGACCACCCGTTTGGCGTCGGAGGGCTCCATGGTCGTAAGGTTCACAATCACCGGGATGCCGTCCCGGAACAGCTCACCGATGGCGCGCGCGTCACGGAAGCCGGTCGGGGTGATCGTGGCGATCCGGCGGCCCTGGTCCTGGGCCACCTCGTCGGCGACCTGGACCCGCGGGTCGGTCACCCAGGCGTCCGCGTCCCGGGGGTCCTCGGCGTAGTCGTCGTCGTAGTAGCGCTCGTCGCTGTCATCGACGAGACCCAGCCATGCACTCGCCTTGCGCACCGATCCCATGGACGCCTCCTCTCTACCCGCGGTCGCTGCCGTCCGCCCTCCTATGGTCGTCCATGATGCGGATGATGCGCCAAACGGATAGCCCCCGCACGCGCTTTTCGTGACGGTACTGGTGCAGAAGGCTAAAAAGGACATCAGTTTTTCACGGTGACCGGCCTGGTGACAGGCCGTCGGCCCGATCGGCGCGCTGCGGACGGAAGTCCCCGGATCCATCCGGGTGAACGAGGCGTCAATATGATGAAAGCGGTCGCGAGTGATCGCGTCGCGCCGTCGGCCGGCCCGCCGGACCGTGCCGAACGGCCGCAGTACGGGGGGAACCGTGTTCGGAATCGTCAGGCCGTGCCCGCACCGGCTGTCGGGGGAACTGCGTGCGCAGTGGACGGCCCATCTCTGCGGGCTGTGCCTCGCACTCCGCGATGACCACGGGCAGTTCGCCCGGGTCGTCACCCACTACGACGGGCTGCTCGTGTCGGTGCTGACCGAGGCCCAGTCGGAGCGGCCGGAGAGCGGACGGCGCACCGCGGGGCCGTGCCCGCTGCGCGGGCTGCGCACCGCCTCCGTCGCCCGCGGTGAGGGGGCGCGGCTGGCCGCGGCCGTCTCCCTGGTGCTGGCCTCGGCCAGGATGCGCGACCACGTCACCGACCGGGACGGGCTGCTGGCCCGGCGGCCGGCGGCCGCGGTGGCGCGCCGGCTGGCCGCTTCCTGGGACCGGGCCGGCGCGCGGACGGGGGCGGATCTCGGCTTCGCCACGGACGTCCTGGTCCGGGCCGTGGAGCGGCAGCCGGAGGTCGAGGCGGCGGCCGGTCCCGGGACACCGCTGCGGACGGTCACCGAACCCACCGAGACGGCCACCGCGGCGGCCTTCGGGTACACGGCCGTCCTCGCCGGGCGGAAGGAGAACGCCGGTCCGCTGGCGGAGGTTGGGCGGCTCTTCGGGCGGCTCGCGCACCTCCTCGACGCGGTCGAGGACCGGGACGCGGACGCCGCCACCGGGGCCTGGAACCCGCTGACGGCCACCGGTACGGATACGGCCGCGGCGCGCCGGGAGTGCGACGAGGCGGTGCGCGGGGTGCGGCAGGCGCTGCGGAAGGCCGAGTTCACGGACGGCACGCTGGCGCACCGGCTGCTCGCCCACGAGCTGGCGCGCTCCGTCGACCGGGCCTTCGGCTCCACGTCCTGCGCGCATCTGCCGGGGGGCGGCAATCCGTACGGACATCCGCACGGGAATCCGTATGCCGCCGGCCCGGGCGGCGGAGGTCCGGGCCGTCCGGCGGAGCGCACGGCGGGTACGGGGACAGGGGAGCGTCCCCGTATGCCGGCGGCGGGGCGGGCGGCGGCTTCGGCGGGCCCGGGGGCACGGGCGGTCCGGGTGGTCCGGGTGGTCCGGGCGGTCCGGGCGGTCCGGGCGGTCGGGGGCCGCGGTACCCCCGCAAGCGCGGGCTGATCGCCGGCTGCGCGGTGTGGACGGGGCTCTTCTGCACCTGCCAGGTCTGCTGCCGGAAGTCCTACGACGATCCCTGGCGGCACCACAAGAAGCGGGACGGCTGGTGCCGGCAGTGCGACGGTGACTGCTGTGATTGCTGCGAGTGCTGTTCGTGCGACTGCTGAACGGCCGTGAACGGGTGATGGCGGGTTCTCTACCGCCCGGTGTCATCGGATGGTCGATTTTCGGACACCGCTGTCCGTCCGTGATGTACCGATCATGACCTGAACCGGCCGGCCGGGAGCGCGGGCGGTCCGGCGGCCGTTGCGGAGGGCGGGCGCGGGGTGCGAGCCTGCGTCGCGGGTGGTGGCGGTCGTCCGCGCCGGGCCGGTGATCGCCGCCACCACCTGGAAGGACTGTGCCGCGTGGGGTGGTTGGGGCCGAGTGGGAACCCAGGGCCGTGCCGCTGCGTCCAAATACCGCCGGAACAGTGGACCACCCCGGCGGCCGACGGGCCGCCGGGGTGGTCGGCGTGCGCCGAGGCGTGACCGAAAGGGGCCCTTGTGGACTCATGTTCCACCCCCGAATACTCCCCTCAGTGCTTGTCAGGGGCACGTCGTATCCGGAATCCGGAGTGTTCCTGACTGCGCCTCACGATCCGCCCACCCCAAGCGGATCTTTCGATTCTTCTCTGGAGGAAGCAGTGAGGATCAAGCGCACGACCCCCCACGGCGCGGTGGCGAGACGTACCCGGCTGATCGCCATGGCCTCCGGTCTGGCGGCCGCGGCGGCATTCACCGTCCCGGCGACCGCCAGTGCCGACACCGCCGACGCCTTCGGCGCGGCCCAGCTCTCGACCGCGAGCGAGGCCGTCCTCGAGGCCGACGTCCCGGGCACCGCCTGGCACGTCGACAAGGAGACCAACAGCGTCGTCGTCACGGCCGACAGCACCGTCTCCAAGGCCGAGATCGCGAAGATCAAGAAGGAGGCCGGCAAGAACGCCGGTGCCCTCAAGATCGAGCGCACGGAAGGCGTCTTCCAGAAGTACGTCCAGGGCGGCGACGCCATCTACGCCAGCAGCTGGCGCTGCTCCGCCGGCTTCAACGTGCGTTCCGGCTCCACCTACTACATGGTCACCGCCGGCCACTGCACCGACGGTGCGGGCACCTGGTGGTCCAACTCCGGCCGCAGCACCGTCATCGGCCCGACGGTCGGCTCCAGCTTCCCGGTCAACGACTACGGCCTCGTGCGCTACGACGGCTCCGTCAGCCACCCGGGCACCGCCGGCGGCGTGGACATCACCGGTGCGGCGAACGCCAGCGTGGGCATGTCGGTCACCCGCCACGGCAGCACCACGGGTACCCACAGCGGCCGGGTCACCGGCCTCAACGCCACGGTCAACTACGGCGGCGGCGACGTCGTCTACGGCATGATCCAGACCAACGTGTGCGCCGAGCCCGGCGACAGCGGCGGCTCGCTGCGCTCCGGCAGCACGGCGATCGGTCTGACCTCGGGCGGCAGCGGCAACTGCTCCTCCGGTGGCACGACCTTCTTCCAGCCGGTGGTCGAGGCGCTCAACGCGTACGGCGTGAGCATCTACTGAGCCCCGGGCCGGCGCACCACCCCCGCCGGCTGAGAGAGTCCCCGCCCGAGTCGACCGGGTGGGGACTCTCCGCGTTCCGCGCGTCTTTCCGTGTGCCGCGCGCCTCCGTGTACCTTCGCGCACCTGTGCGGCCCCGCGCCTCCGCTTCCCGGGCCGCCGTCTCCCGGGGCCCGGCCGCCCCCGGCCCCGGACTCCCGTACCCCGCGATCCCCGCTTCCGGGGCGCGGGGTTCCGTGTGGGCACAGGGCTCCCGGGTCCCCGGGCTGTTCGGAAAGTGACCGCCAGGCGGTGGGACGATGCCGGATTCCGGTACTCAAGGGAACGTTTTCGGCCAGGTGCAGTCCTCTCCCTGAGTGGCCGTCAGCCGCTCCTCGTCGCGCTGGGTGAGGAAAAGTGTCCGCTGAGCGTGCCGGCGGGCACGGATAGCGATGAGTGTCCGTGCTGTGAGGCGGCTCCGCCTTTTCTGTGCGGGACCGGAAGTTGACCTTGTGTGTGCCGTCCGCCCGTCGCAATACTCGGGGCTCGTTGGCATGAACGCGACTCCGCGTCGCCGCCGTGCCGCGGTGTACGGCATCTTTCCTCCGGGCCCCACGCTCCCCACGGCAGGGCCCAACCCCCCACTGGAGGCCACTCCTTGAAGCACCGACGCATACCCAGCCACCGCATCGCGATCGCCGGAGCCGGCGTCGCGGCCCTCGTCGCCGGCGCGTTCACGCTGAACAGCGCCAACGCGACCACCGCGGAACCGGCCCCGGCCCCCGCCACGCTGTCGGCCGCCTCGGCCGACAAGCTCGCCGGCGCGCTCCTCTCCGACCTCGGGGACGAGGCCGCCGGTTCGTACTACGACGCGAAGGAGCGGAAGCTCGTCGTCAACGTCGTGGACGAGGGCGCCGCCGAGGACGTCCGCGAGCGGGGCGCCGTGGCGAGAGTCGTCGAGCACACCCTCGCCGAGCTGAAGTCGGCCCGCGCCACCCTGAAGGCCGAGGCCACCATCCCGGGCACCTCCTGGTCGGTCGACCCGAAGACCAACAAGGTCGTCGTCACGGCCGACAGCACGGTCAAGGGCGCGAAGCTGGAGAAGCTCAACAAGGTCGTCGACGGGCTGGACGGCCGGGCGGCCGTCGAGCGGGTCGCCGGCGAGTTCAAGCCCTTCGCCGCGGGCGGCGACGCCATCCACAGCGGCGGCGGGCGCTGTTCGCTCGGCTTCAACGTGGTCAAGGGCGGCGAGCCGTACTTCATCACCGCCGGCCACTGCGGCGATCAGGGCAGCAGCTGGTCCGGCTCCTCCGGCGGTGCCACGATCGGCACCATGGAGGAGTCCAGCTTCCCGGGCAACGACTACGCCCTGGTGAAGTACGCCTCGGGCGCCGACCACCCGAGCGCGGTGAACCTCTACAACGGCAGCACCCAGGAGATCACCCGGGCCGGTGACGCGACCGTGGGCCAGCAGGTGCAGCGCAGCGGCAGCACCACCCAGGTGCACGACGGCGAGGTCACCGGCCTCAACGAGACCGTCAACTACCAGGAGGGGTCGGTGTCGGGTCTGATCAAGACCACCGTCTGCGCCGAGCCCGGTGACAGCGGCGGCTCGCTCTTCGCGGGCAGCACGGCCCTCGGTCTGACCTCCGGCGGCAGCGGCGACTGCTCCTCCGGTGGCACGACCTTCTTCCAGCCGGTCCCCGAGGCGCTCTCCGCGTTCGGAGCCTCGATCGGCTGACGCACCCCGCCGTCTCGTACCCGCCCTCCCCGCGGATTCCGCGGCGGAACCCGGCCCCCGGACACCCCTGGTGTCCGGGGGCCGGCGGCGTTCCCGGGGGCTCCGCGGCCGGTGGCCCCGGCGGACTCCGGTTCCGGCGCAGGTATCGTACGAGTGTTCGAGAAATTGGTTATGGTGGTGCCGGGGGACGGAGAGCAGGGCTGGTCAGGGGGTGTGCGAGCGGCAGGAGGTGCGGATGTCCGGGTTCACTCATCTGCACGCCGTCTCGGGCTTCTCCCTCCGCTACGGGGCCTCGCACCCCGAGCGGCTGGCCGAGCGCGCCGCCGAGCGCGGCATGGACGCCGTCGCCCTCACCGACCGGGACACCCTGGCCGGAGCGGTCCGGTTCGCCCGCGCCTGCGCCGGGGCGGGGTGCGGCCGATCTTCGGGGCGGGGCTCGCCGTGGCCGAAAACGTGCTGCCGCCCGCCGGCCGGCCGGGCCGTACGGAGCCGCACGGACCGGGGAGCGGCCCGTCCGCACCGGACGGCGCGGACCGGGGTACGGCCCGCCGGCGCACACCGGTGCGCGGCGGGGCGTTCATCGACGAGTCCGCGCCCCGCGCGGTCTTCCTCGCCCGGGACGGAGCCGCCGGCTGGGCCGCCCTGTGCCGTCTCGTCTCCGCCGCCCACACCGGGGAGAGCGGACGTCCCCTGCTGGACGACCGGGGCGCCCTGGAGCGCTCCGCGGCCGACGGCGGCCTGACCGTCCTGCTCGGCCCGGACTCCGAGACCGGCCGCGCCCTCGCCGCCGGCCGTCCCGACCGTGCCGCCCGGCTGCTCGCCCCCTGGCGGGAACTGTACGGCGACGCGCTCCGGCTGGAGGTCACCCACCACCGGCGGCCGGACGAGGCCCGGGGCGCCACCGCCCCCGGCTCGCTGCGGCTCGCCGCCCGCACCCTGGGCTTCGCCGCCGAGCAGGGCGTACCGGCCGTGCTGACCAACGCCGTCCGCTACGCCGACCCCGGGCAGGGCCCGGTCGCCGACGTCCTGGACTCCGCCCGCCGGCTCGTCCCCGTCGACCCGCGCCGGCCCGGCTCCCTCGACAGCGGCGAGGGCTGGCTCAAGGGGCCCCGGGAGATGGCGGAGACCGCCCTGCGCGTCGCGGAGGCCGCCGGTTTCCGGCGGGAGGCCGCGCACCGCCTGCTGGCGGAGACCGAACGGACCGCCGCCCGGTGCCTCGTCGACCCCCAGGACGACCTGGGCCTCGGCACCGTCCACTTCCCCGAGCCGCGCCTGGTGGGCGCGGGCCGGCGCACCGCCGACCGCGTGCTGCGCTCCCGCTGCGCCGCCGGCATGGTGCTGCGCGGCCACGACCGGGACCGGCGGCGCTGGGAACGGCTGGAGGACGAGCTGCGCACCATCGAACGGCTCGGCTTCGCCTCGTACTTCCTCACCGTCGCCCGGGTCGTGGACGACACCCGTGCCCTGGGCATCCGGGTGACGGCGCGGGGCTCCGGCGCGGGCTCCCTCGTCAACCATCTGCTCGGCATCGCGCACGCCGACCCGGTGGAGCACGGCCTGCTGATGGAGCGCTTCCTCTCGGAGCGCCGGGCCGCGCTGCCCGACATCGACATCGACGTCGAGTCCGCGCGCCGCCTCGACGTCTACCGCGCGATCTTCGACCGCTTCGGCGCCGACCGGGTGGCGACCGTCGCCATGCCCGAGACCTACCGGGTGCGGCACGCCATCCGCGATGTCGGGACGGCGCTCGGCATGGACCCGGCCGAGACCGACCGGCTCGCCAAGGCCTTTCCGCACATCCGGGCCCGCGAGGCCCGCGCCGCCCTCCGCGAACTGCCCGAACTGCGCGAGGTGGCGGCCGGGCACGGCGCGGACGAGCGGCTGTGGGGGCTGGTCGAGGCCCTGGACGGGCTGCCGCGCGGCATCGCCATGCACCCGTGCGGCGTGCTGCTCTCGGACGCCTCGATGCGGGACCGCACCCCGGTGGTCGCGAGCGCCGGCCCGGACGGCTTCCCGATGTCCCAGTTCGACAAGGACGACGTGGAGGAGCTGGGGCTGCTGAAGCTCGACGTCCTCGGGGTGCGGATGCAGTCCGCGATGGCGCACGCGGTGACCGAGATCGAACGGGCGACCGGGGAACGGCTGGACCTGGACGACCCGGGGCAGGTGGCGCCGGGCGACCCGGCCACGTACGAGCTGATCCGGTCCGCCGAGACCCTCGGCTGCTTCCAGATCGAGTCGCCCGGCCAGCGCGATCTGGTCGGCCGGCTGCAGCCCGCCACCTTCCACGACCTGGTGGTCGACATCTCGCTCTTCCGGCCCGGACCGGTCGCGGCCGACATGGTCCGGCCCTTCATCGAGGCCCGGCACGGGCGGCGGGCGCCGCGCTATCCGCATCCGGACCTGGAGCCGGCGCTGCGCGAGACCCATGGCGTCGTCGTTTTCCACGAGCAGATCATCCAGATCCTCTCGGTCATGACCGGCTGCGACCGGGGGCTGGCCGACGAGGCGCGGCGTGCGCTGTCCGTTCCGGAGCGGCAGGGGCGGGTGCGGGCCTGGTTCGCCCGGGAGGCGGCCGGGCGGGGGTACGCGCCGGAGGTGGTGGCCCGCACCTGGGAGATCGTGGAGGCGTTCGGTTCGTACGGCTTCTGCAAGGCGCACGCCGTGGCCTTCGCCGTGCCGACGTACCAGTCCGCCTGGCTCAAGGCGCACCATCCGGCGGCCTTCTACGCGGGCCTGCTCACGCACGATCCCGGGATGTACCCGAAGCGGCTGCTGCTGGCGGACGCGCGGCGGCGGGGGGTGCCGATCCTGCCGCTGGACGTGAACCGGTCGGGGGCCGCCTATCGAATCGAACTGGTGTCTGAGAGGGAGGCGCGGGAGCGGCGGAAGGAGCAGCGCGGGAAGGAGACCGGAAGGACCGGGGAAACCCGGGAAACAGGGGCGGCCGGGACGGCCGGGACGGCTGAAGGGACCGAGGGGGTCTACGGCATCCGGCTCGCCCTCTCCGACGTACACGGCATCAGCGAGGCCGAGACCGGGCGCATCGCCGCCGGACAGCCCTACACCTCCCTGTCCGACCTGTGGCGCCGGGCCCGGCCGGGTCGTCCCGTGGCCGAACGGCTCGCCCGGGTCGGCGCGCTGGACGCCTTCGGCGGCAACCGCCGCGACCTGCTGCTGCACATCAGCGAGCTGTACCGCCGGCAGAAGGACCCCGCCGCCCACCCGGGCCAGCTCCCGCTCGACGCCGCCGCCGCCGACGCCGCCGACGGCGCGGGCGGCGCGGGGTTCGTCACCGAACCGGCCGGGCTGCCCGACCTCGACGCGTCGGAACGCACCGGCGCGGAGCTCGGCGTGCTCGGCATGGACGTCTCCCGGCACCTGATGAGCGAGCACACGGCCTTCCTGGAGGAGCTGGGCGTGGTCACGGCCCGGCGGCTGCGCGCCGCCCGGCACGGCGAGACCGTCCTCGTCGCGGGCGCCAAGGCGTCCACCCAGACCCCGCCCATCCGCTCCGGCCGCCGCATCGTCTTCACCACCCTCGACGACGGGACGGGGCTGGCCGACTGCACCTTCTTCGAGGACAGCCACGCCGACTGCGCGCACACCGTCTTCCACTCCTGGCTGCTGCTCGTCCGCGGCACCGTGGAGCGGCGCGGTGCCCGCAGCCTCACCGTGGTCGGCCGCCGCGCCTGGGACCTCGCCGAACTCGCCGCGCTCCGGAAGGACGGCGGCCTGGAGGCGGTCGCGGCCCGCCTCGCCACCCTGGCTCCGCCCGCCCGGAAGCCCCGGGAGACGCGGGTCCGGCGGCGGGGAGGGCGGCGGCGGCGCGGGCGACGCCGATGGCGCGGGTGACGCGGCCGGGGCGGCGGGGCGCCGGGGCGGCCGGGTCCGCCGGGCGGCGGACGGCCGCCGTATACGGCTCGCCAACGGCTACGAGATGCACCCGTGGGCGGATCTGCGCCCGGCGGGTGAGGGCGCCGCCACCGGCCGCAAGCTGTGGCACTCCAGCCCGGGGAGCGCGGGCCGGTGAACACGGGGAGCACGGGGAGGAGGACGGGGAGCGGCGCGCCCGCCGGGCAGGCGCCCGCCGGTGCCGCCTCTGCCGGTGCCGGAGCCGGGGCCGCCGGGAGTGGTCCCGCCGGGCAGGGCGCCGCCGGGGCGGCCCCGGCCCGGCCGCATGTGCTGTACCTGCGGTTCCGGGCCGCCGACGGCGGCGGGCCGCCCGACGAGGAGACCTACGAGGGACTGCGCGGGCTGCTCACCGAGTTCACCCCCGTCGTCCAGGCCCTGCCGCCCGACGCCGCGCTCGCCGACGTCCGGGGCGCGCTCCGCTACTTCGGCCGGGACGCCGCGGAACTCGCCGCCCTCGTCCGGGTACGGGCGCTCGCCCGGTACGGCGTCGACTGCACCGTCGGGGTCGCGGCCAACCCGCTGCTCGCCCGGATGGCCGCGCACGACGGCCCGCCCGGCGCGATCAGCACCGTCCCCGGCGAACCCCGGGCGGTCACCGCCTTCCTCGCCCGCAAGCCCGCCTCCGGACTGCACGGCGTCGGGCCGGCGACCGTGCGCGCCCTGACCACCTACGGGCTGGACAGCGTCGACCGGATCGCCGCCGCACCGCCCGCCACCCTCCAGCGCATCCTGGGCGCGTCCACCGGGCGGCGGGTATACGAGCAGGCGCACGGCATCGACCCGACCCCCGTCACACCGAACGCCCCCGCCCGCTCCGCCGGAGCGGAACACCGTTTCGACCACGACGAACTGGACCCGGACCAGCGCCGCCGGGCGCTGCTCACGCTCGCGCACGAGCTCGGGGCACGGCTCCGTGCGGACGGGCGGGTCGCACGGGCGCTGACCCTCACCGTCCGCTACGCCGACCGCTCTACGACCAGCCGCACCCGGGCTCTCGCCGAACCCACGGACCACACCCCGGCGCTGACCGGCGCCGCGTACGCCCTGCACGACGTCCTCGGTCTGCAGCGCGCCCGCGTGCGCGCCGTCGCGCTGCGCGCGGAGGATCTGACACCGGTGGAACACGCCGCGCGCCAACTGACGTTCGATACGGCCGACGACAAGTCCCGCCGGATCGAGGCCGTCACCGACCGGGCCCGCGCCCGCTTCGGCGCCGCCGCGGCCCGCCCCGCGGCGGCCCTGGACCGGGGGACGGACCGGAGCCCGGGCGGCGGCGACCCGGACGGGACTCCGGCGCGCGGCCCGCGCCGCTGGGGCCGGGGCGGCCCGCCCCGCTCCCCGGGGCGGCACGCCGCCTGACGGGCGGTGCCGACCGGCACCCTACGGAACCGCCGCCCTCTCCCCGTGCGGGGAAGAGGGCGGCGGCGGCCCGTGACGGCGGCTCCGGCCCGGCCGGGCGGGGGCCCGGCCGGAGTGTCCGTCAGGGCGTCAGGGGGCGTCCGGACGCCGGGGTGCCCGGACGCCGGAGCGTCAGAGCGTCCGGCTCAGCCACGCCGGCGGACCGCCCGGCGGCGGGCGGAGGCGAGGAGCACGGCGGCACCGAGCGCCACGACGGCCGAACCGCCGACGGCGAGCGGGGTGGTGGAGCTGTCGCCACCGGTCTGCGCGAGTTCCTCCGTGCCCGCGCCCGCCCGCTCGGCGCCCGCGGCCGGGCCGCTCGCGCCGTCCGCCTTCGGGGCGTTGCCCGTGCCGTCCGCGTCCGCCGCGGTGTCGTCCGCGTCCGCTCCGTCCGCCGGCGCGGCCTGCGTGACGGGCTTGTCCGTGTCTCCGGCCGGGTGTTCGTCACCGCCGTGACCGCCGTGGCTGACGGTCGACTTGCCGGCGGCGGCCTCGATCTGGTCGTCGTCCGGTGCGGCCGCCTCCGGACCGCCGTCCGCGCCCGCACCGGCACCGCTCGCGGCGCTGCCGCCGAAGGTGACGTCCGAGCAGGTGTAGAACGCCTCGGGGCTGTCCGAGCGCTGCCAGACGCTGTAGACGAGGTGACGGCCGGAGCGCGCCGGCACCGTGCCGTCGAACACGTACTCCCCGTTCACCAGGCTCGGGTCGGTGACCTCGGCGAACGGCTCGGCCTCCAGGTCCGACCACTTCAGCGGCTTCGTCGGGTCGTAGCCCGCCTTGGTGATGTACAGCTCGAACGAACCCTTGTGCGGAGCGGTGGCCTTGTAGTGGAAGGTGTGCTTCCCGGCGGACAGGGCGGTGGCCGGCCAGTCCGCGCGCGGCAGGTCGAGCCCCTTGTACTTGTCCCGTCCCGCGCTGCACAGCTTGCCGTCCGGGATGATGTCCTTGTGCTTCCCGGCGGCGTTCGGGATGTTGACCTCGTTCCAGTCGTAGAACGCCTGGGTGCCGCTGGCCGCGACAGCCGCCTTGCAGGCCGCCGAGTCCGGGCTCTCCGGGTTCTCGGCGAAGCAGGCGGACACCCGGCTGACCGGGTCGGTCATCGATCCGTGCGCGGCCGCGGGGACGGCGGTGAGCACGGTCAGCGCCAGCGGCGCGACACCGATGAGAGCGGTTCCGGCGGCCTTGCGACGTACGGTCATCGTGGGGGTCTCCTTACACGGTGGAACTCAGGCGCGGCATGGGGGCCGGGCGGGGAGGCGCACTCCGGTGCGGCCCCCCGAAGTGCGGCACCGGCGGCCGGAACCCGCCCCGGCGCTCAGCACGCTAGCCCCGCGGAAGACCGGAATCCGCCGCCGGGACGGGGCGGGAGCGATCCTTATGCCGCCGTTAAGGAACGGCTGAGCGGTCGTTAAGGAGGCGGCGGCCCGCGCAGCGCCGCCGGACCGGCAGCCGCCCCGGAGCACCGGCCCGCAAAGTGAAGTGGCCGCCTCCGCGGGGGAATTCGGACCGTTGCCTTCTCGGCGGTGACGGCTGTTGCTAGAAGTGGACTTCACGAGTCGCGTGACGGGGGAGTGGAGCGCGTGGACGGGGAGTGGGAACCGGAGACGGAGAGCCCGGCCCGCCGGGATCCCGGCGGAAGCGGCAGGACGGGCGGGCGGAGCGGGAGCGGTGTGGCGCCCCGGGGAACGGTGGGGCTGCTCCGGCTGGCCGCCTTCCTCGTGCGGCGGCCGCGGCCCCGGGACCGCAGGCTGCCGGTCATCTGGCTGAGCGGACGGGGCAGTCCGGCCGCGCTGAGGGTGCTGCGCGATCGGCTGGACGCGCCCCCACGGAGACGCGTCCCGCACGCCTGGGCCGAGGCCGGACGGCCGGACGGCGCGCTTCCCGTGCTGCCGCTGCTGAACGGGCTGCGCGCGGCGCTGTCCGTCCAGACCTTCGGCGGGGACCGGCTGTGGTTCCGTCACTTCGGGCTGCTGACCTGGCTGCTCGAACAGGATGTGTCCGAACTCGACTCCGACGCCGTGCCCGGCGAACTCGTCCGCCGGCTGCGGCAGCGGCGGCGGCTCGTGGAGGAGCCCGCCGCCGCACACGAGACCGCCGGGCAGCTCGGAGCGCTCTACCACCTCGTGTGGCAGTTCGTACGGAAGGTGGTGCCCGCGGCGCTGTTCCGCATCGCCGTCTCCGGGCGCATCCCGGGCGTCGGCCGCCAGTACCGCTGGTTCATGCGCCAGCACTACCTGGCCCCGGCGCAGTCGGGCACGTTCCCGGCCCTCGCCGAGCGGCTCACCGCCGGCGCGCGGCACGGCGAGGACCCCGACCAGCTCAACCGGCTGCTCGTGCACGCCTTCCTGGAGGACCTGCGCCGGGCGTACGCCCGGCCGCCCTGGCGCGTGCGCGGCTGGCGGCGCACCGCCTACCCGGTGGCGCTGATCCTCGGCGGCCGGTCCGGCGACGCGGGCGAGGTGCTGCTCGGCCTCCTCAACGACGTCCGGGACGAGACCGGGCGCTGGGACCCGCTGCTGGCCGTCTACGCGACCGAGCGGCCCACCCCGGTCGCCGGCGGCGGCCCGCACACCACCGTCCGGCTCGCCGACCTCGATCCCGGCGGGGCCGAGGAGGAGTGGCGCAAGTGGGAGGAGCAACTGGACCGCAGACGCCACGCCCGGGCGGACCGTGCCTGGTTCCTGCTGGTCCGGACCCCGCCGCGGGGTGACGGCGAGCCGGCCGGCGGCCCGTCCGGGATCACGGCGCCGGCGCCGCCCTGGTTCGCGCGCCGCACCCTCGCCGTCGGGGTGTGCCTGGCCCTGCTGGCGCCCGGCGCCGTCTGGGCGGGCCGGTGGCTGGGCGGGCCGGACTGCCTGCACGTCCCGTTCTCCGGGCAGGTCTCCGTCCGCGCCATGGGCGGGGAGTGCGTCGGCCACAGCGACGACAGCAGCTTCAAGTTCAACGACCAGCCCGGCCAGGAGAACCTCCGCCGGGTACAGGAGCGGATCTTCGAGCAGAACCGCGAGGCGCGGGACATCTGGGAGCGCAGCGGCCGCCGCCGCCCCTACGTCACGCTGGTCTATCTCGGCACGCTCACCGGCCGCTCCACCAAGCAGAACGAGGAAGCCTACGCGGCCGAGCGGGAGGAGCTGGAAGGTCTCGCGGTCGCCCAGTACCAGGGGGTGCAGGAGCCGCCGAGCAACTACGGTGCCCCGCTGCTGCGCGTCGTCGTCGCCAACGCCGGTTTCCAGATGCGGTACGCCGACGCGGCCGTCAGCATGATCGCGAACCTGGCGCGTGAGGAGTCCGACGCCCCGGTGGCCGGCGTCATCGGCCTGGTCGAGAGCCGCCGCAGCACCGCCGAGGCCCTGAAACGGCTCAACCGGGCGGGACTTCCCGCGATCGCCCCCACCCTCTCCGGGGACCGGATGGACCGCAACTCCAAGCTCTATCTCCAGATGGCCGCGCCCAACCGCGACCAGGCGGAGATGATCGCGGCGTACGCGCGCGGGGTACTGCGGGTGCGGGACGTCCGCGTGTACTACACCCACGGGGAGCGTTCCTCCCTGGAGGAGGACTACTACGTCTCCACCCTCCTCGACGATCTCCGGGACAGCCTCGGCGGCGAACTGCTGGACGGGGAACCGTCGTTCTTCGGCAGCGGTGACGACCTGAGCCGGGAGTGCGGCTACCCGGGCATGCTGTTCTTCGCCGGGCGGTGGTCGGAGTTCAACGGCTTCCTGCAGGCGCTCCGCACGTCCTGCGGCAACAACCCGCCGCGCCACCTGGTCGCCGACGACTCCGTCAACCGCTACATGGCCAACCCCGAGCTGCGGAAGGGCGCGCCGGGCACCGTCCCGCTCACCTATGTGTCGAAGGCCGCGCTGTCCACCTGCGAGGCGCTGGAGACCCGCGTCCGCCGGCAGCGGGACGAGGCGGCCGACCGCTTTCTGCGCTCGGTCAGGGAGGAGGGGCTGCTCAGCCCGCCGCGCTGCCTCGGCCGGGGGGACGCCGACGACCGGGTCGGCGAGCGGGTCGGACTCGCGTACGACTCGGCCGGGATGCTGCTCCGGGCCGTCGAGACCCTGGTGGCGCGGGTCCGCGAACCCGGGCAGCCCTGGGATCCGCAGGCGATCAACCCGGCGGCGGTCCACGCCGAGGTGCTGCACCAGAACTACGTCAACCCGTACTACGGGGCCACGGGCAGCACCGTGTACGGCACCACGGGGAAGGGGGAGCCGACCGACAAGCGGATCTCGCTGCTGCGGGTTGAGAAGATCTCCGACCGGACCACTCCGCCGGTGGAGGTGTTCCACTGCGGCGCGGTCCGGAAGGGCGACGACCCGGCGTGCGCGCGGGCGCGCGACTGACACCGCTGACCCGGCCGGCACGGCTGAAGGGCCGCGGAACCGTGGAGCCGCGTCACGCCCTTGCGGGGAAAGCCTGTTCGGGAAACCTCTGTGCGGAGAGCCAGGAGTCGGAGAGCCGGGAGCCGTCCCCCCGTCACCCCGGTACGGAGAACGCGGCCGCACCCCCGCGGCGGGGCGTACGGCCGCGTCCCTCCTCCACCCCCGGACCCGCCGCCACGGAGGCCCGGACGGCGTCCCGGACCTAGTCGCTCAGCCGGATCTCCAGCCGGCCGCCGACCACCCGCGTCTCGAACGAATGCTCGGGCGCGGTCGCCGGGCCGCGCACGTTCCAGCCGTCGGACAGCCGGAAGGCGCTGCCGTGCCAGGGACAGGTGATGCAACCGTCGGCGACCTCGCCCTCGGACAGCGGACCGCCCATATGCGTGCACCGGTCGGCCAGGACGTGCACGTCGCCACCCGGCTCCCGCACGACGACCACGTCCACCTCGCCGACCCGGCGCCGCACCGGCCGCTCCACCGGGAGCTGCGCCATGTCGCCCACCGGGTGCCAGCCGGGCGGCATCCGGTGCGGCACGTCCTCGGCGTGGTTGGCGCCGGATGCCTGCCGGTACGCCATGTGGCCGCCCAGCGCCCCGCCGATGCCGACCACCGTGAGCCCGGCGAAGCCCAGCGTGCGTCCCAGACCGCGCAGCCCCGACCTGCGGGCGGCGAGCGAACCGGCGTAGAGCAGCACGCCCACCGCGTTGGAGACGGAGTGCGGCAACCCCACCCGCATCTGCGGTTTCTGCAGTTCGGCCCAGTCCACCCAGCCGGCCACCGCGGCGGGACCGGCACCGGACAGTCCGAGGAGTACCAGCGCGTCGGCCTCGCGCCGCTCGCCGGGCAGCAGATCGAGCACGGCCGCGGACAGCCAGGCGCCGATCGGCACCTGCACCAGCACCGGATGGAGCGGGTGTCCCAGCCACCGGCCGTGCAGTGCGTCGCGGAGGGGACCGAGCGGCAGGCGGCGGATCCGCCCGCGCAGCCAGTCGATGGTGGGATCGAGTTCTTCCGTCCGCTCCAGCCGGTCGACGGCGGACAGGAAGCGGCCGGGCCCGGCGCTGTCCGGGAACACCCGTCGGGCGGTGACGCCGGCGCTGCTCTTGCGCTGTGAAATGGCCATACCGCCCGGTTCCCGGAGCAACCCACCTCAAACGCCCCGCTTTCCGCCGCCCCGCCCCACCCTCCGCCGTTCCGGGCGGGGCCACGCCCGCATCCGTACCGGCGAACTCGTGGGGGACCCGGGTCCTCCCACGGGCGTCCGGCCTGGTGAACCGGTGGAAGGCGCCCCGTGGCAGGGTGTTCCCATGACCGGACCGAGCGACCGCGAGCCCGTGCTCCAGCTGATCGAGGCCGTACTGGACGGCGGCAGCTGGCGGACCTGGGACGAGCCCGTCCCCGTCACCACCCGCGACCCCGGCTACCGCGCCGACCTCGAACGGGCGCGCGAGCGCACCGGCCTGGACGAGTCCGTCATCACCGGTGAGGGCCGGATCCGGGGCCGCCGGGTGGCCGTGGTCGCCTGCGAGTTCCGCTTCCTGGCCGGCTCGATCGGGGTGGCGGCGGGGGAGCGGCTGGTCCGCGCGGTGGAACGGGCGACGGCGGAACGGCTGCCGCTGCTCGCCGCACCCGCCTCCGGGGGCACCCGGATGCAGGAGGGCACGGTCGCGTTCGTCCAGATGGTCAAGGTGACCGCCGCCATCGCCGGGCACAAGGCGGCCGGCCTGCCGTACCTGGTGTATCTGCGCCATCCGACGACCGGCGGGGTCCTCGCCTCCTGGGGTTCGCTCGGACACCTCACCGCCGCCGAACCGGGCGCGCTCATCGGCTTCCTCGGACCGCGCGTCCACCAGGCCCTGTACGGCGAGGAGTTCCCCCCGGGCGTGCAGACGGCGGAGAACCTGCTGGCCCACGGCCTGGTCGACGCGGTGCTGCCCGCCCGCGGACTGCCCGCGGTGGTCGCGGACGCGCTGGACGTGCTCTGCGACGACACCGCCGGCACCGTCCCGCCGCCTCTGTCCGGACCGGAGGCGGCGGGCCCGGCGGCACGAGCGGACGGCGGCCCGGGGGCACCGGCGGCGCCATCGCCCGCGGGCGTACCGGACGGCGGAGCCGCGACGGTCTCCGGCGGTAGGGCACGAGCGGCGGCACGGGGACCGCGGCGGGACCCGGCGGCCGCCGACGGCGCCCGGGCCTCCGCCGTGACGGAGAGCCCCGCCGGGGCGGGGCCCGAGGTCCCCGCCACCGCTGTCTCCGCCACCGCCGACTCGATCCGGCGGTCACGGCGCCCCGGGCGCCCCGGGGTGCGGGCCCTGCTCAAGGCGGCCGGCCGGCAGGTCACACCCCTCAGCGGGACCGGCGCCGGCGAGCACGACCCCGGGCTGCTGCTCGCGCTCGCCCGTATCGGCGGCACCCCGTGCGTCGTCCTCGGCCACGACCGGCACGACGGCGCGGCGCCCCCGCTCGGGCCGGGCGGGCTGCGTGAGGCCCGGCGCGGTATGCGCATCGCCGCCGAACTCGGGCTGCCGCTGCTGACCGTCGTCGACACGGCCGGTGCCGCGCTCTCCCGGGAGGCCGAGGAGGGCGGCCTGGCCGCCGAGATCGCCCGCAGTCTGGCCGATCTGGTCACTCTGCCCGCGCCGACGCTGTGCCTGCTGCTCGGCCAGGGCGCGGGCGGCGGCGCGCTGGCGCTGCTGCCCGCCGACCGGGTGCTGGCCGCGGAGCACGCCTGGCTCTCCCCACTGCCCCCGGAGGGCGCCTCGGCGATTCTGCACCGGACGACGGAGCGGGCCGACGAGGTGGCGGCCCAGCAGGGCGTGCGCTCCGCCGATCTGCTGGCGCACGGCATCGTGGACCGCGTGGTCGCCGAACCCGGCCCGTCCGAGCCGGGCCCGGGCTCCGGCTCCGGCCCGGACGCCGTGACGGACGCCGCCGACGACCCCGGCCGCTTCCTCACCCACCTCGGTGAGGTGCTCGGCCGTGAACTCGCCCTGCTCCGCGCCGAACGCCCGGAGGCCCGGCTGGCCGCCCGCCGCCTCCGCCACCGCAGGCTGGGAGTCCGGCCCCTGCCGCCGCACTGACGCGGACCGGCCACCGGAACCTGCCTGGCCTGCCGTCAGGACCCATGTCAGTGGCCGCTGCCAGGATCTCCGTGTGACCGAGAACAACACCGCGCCTTCCGTACCCCCGTCCCCCCGGTCCCCCGGCTACTGGGACGCCGCCGCACCGGAGTTCGACGAGGAGCCCGACCACGGGCTGCGCGACCCGGCCGTCCGCGCGGCGTGGTCCGCGCGGCTGGCGGACTGGCTGCCCGGCGAACCGTCAGAGGTCCTTGACCTCGGCTGCGGCACCGGCAGTCTGGCGCTGCTCGCCGCCGGGCAGGGGCACCGGGTGACCGGCGTCGACAGTTCCCCGCGCATGGCGGAGCACGCCCGAGCCAAGCTCGCCGGCACCGGCGCCGAGGTGCTGACCGGGGACGCCGCGGCACCACCGGTGGGCACCCACCGCTTCGACGTCATCCTGGCCCGCCATGTGCTCTGGCTGATGCCCGACCCCGCCGCCGTGCTGCGGCACTGGGCCGGACTGCTCCGTCCCGGCGGCCGGCTGGTCCTGGTCGAGGGGGTGTGGGGCACGGCCGGGCCCGCCGGGCTGCCGGCCGCTGACCTGGAGGCGGCCGTCGCCCCGCTGGCGGACCGGACCCGGTTCGAACGGCTGTCGGGCGACCCGGCGTTGTGGGGCGGGCCGGTCGATGACGAGCGGTACGCCCTGGTGGCCTGGCCGGCGCCGACCCGCCGCCACACCGAGATCGTCGACGTCCACCTCGTCCTCCGCCGCGGTGCGGAGGTGCTGCTCGCCCGGCGGGCCGGCACCGGATACGGCGACGGCCTGCTCGGCGTACCGTCCGGGCACGCCGAGGACGGGGAGGACGTGCGGGAGGCGGTGATCCGCGAGGCCCGGGAGGAGACCGGGCTGGACCTCGCGCCGGAGGACCTGCGCGCCGCCCTGGTCATGCAGCACCGCGGCCCCGGGGGCGCGCCGCGCATCGGCTGGTTCTTCGAGGCGGCGTACGGGGCGGGCGGTGAGCCCGTCAACCGGGAGCCGGAGAAGTGTTCGGAGTTCCGCTGGTGCCCGCTGGACCGGCTGCCGGACGACATGGTCGCCTACTGCCGGGCCGGTCTGGAGGCCTACCGCGCCGGTGACCGCTTCGTCCTCCACTGGCAGATGCCGGAAGACCGGGTCGCGCACGACCCCGCGGCCCCCGACCGCACCGTGTGCCTCCCGGCCACGGAGAGCCGGGCCGGCTGACCCGGGCCCGTCCGGGGCCCGCCCGTCCGCGTTCCGCGCCGAGCCGCCGTGCTGCCGTGTCTCCGCCCGCTGCCGTGGCGGTCCGGCCGCGCCGCGCACGGCCGGTGCCGGTGGCACACAATGGAGGCCCGGACCGGCGCACGACGAGGGAGAAGCACCTGTGAGTCTGAAGGTCACCGTCGACCCCGGCTCGGCCGACGCACCGTATGAGCAGCTGCGCTCCCAGGTCGCGGACCAGGCCCGCTCGGGGCGGCTCCCGGCCGGCTACCGGCTGCCGACCGTACGGGCCCTCGCAGGCCAACTGGGGCTCGCCCCCAACACGGTGGCCAAGGCGTACCGCGCGCTGGAGACGGACGGGGTGATCGAGACCCGCGGCCGCAACGGCACCTTCGTGGCCGCCGCGGGCGAAGGCGCCGAGCGCGAGGCGGCCGCCGCCGCACAGGCGTACGCCCAGCGCGTCCGCAGGCTGGGTCTCAACCGCGCGGAGGCCCTGGCCGCCGCCGAGGAGGCCCTGCGCGCCGCCTACCGCGCGGATTGACCCCGGGCGCCCCGGCCCGTCGTCCGCTCTCCTCCGGGTTGTCGTGGAAGCCCCCGTACCGGGTGAATTGCCCGCTACGCTGACGGGTGATGAGACGTCAGAGGAGAACGGGCGGGCCGGCGCCGGCGGGCGAGGCGGGGCAGGGGCGCGGGCAGGGGCATCGGATCCACGGCGACGGCGCCCGGGAACCGCCCTGCTCCTCGCGATCGGCGTGACGGTGCTCAGCCTGCTGCTGGTGATGTGCGGCTTCCCGCCCGACGGCGCCCCCGACGGCCGGAACGGCGATCCGGGGCCGCACGGCACCCCGCGCATGCCCGGCGGCAAGCCCGCGCCGGAGCTGGGCTGGGGCTTCACCCACACCCGCTACAGCGCCGACGACGGCCGCGCGGCCGCCCGGAGCCGGGCGGACCGGATGCTCTCCGCCCGGCCCATACCGCAGAACCAGCACATCATGGGCTGGGGCGCCGACAACCCCGAGCCCGCGCCGGGCCGCTACGACTTCTCCGCACTGGACAGCCGGATCGACCTGATCCGCCGCACCGGCGGCACCCCCGTCATCACCCTGTGCTGCGCGCCGGACTGGATGAAGGGCGGCGAGCGCGGCAAGACCGACTGGTCCCGGGAGTGGCTGGAGAAGGCGCCCGACCCCGCCTACTACGACGACTTCGCCCGCCTGTCGGGCGTCGTCGCCAGGCGCTACCCGGACGTCCGGCACTTCATCGTCTGGAACGAGCTCAAGGGCTTCTACGACGACGACCGGCAGCGCTGGGACGCCGAGGCCTACACCCGCCTCTACAACCTCGTCCACGCCGAGCTGAAGAAGGCGAACAAGGAGAACCTCGTCGGCGGGCCGTATGTCGTCATGGACAGCCAGCCGCCGGGCGAGAGCACCAACGCCTCGGAGGTCAAGGGCCCCTGGGGCAGCCTCGACCGGCGGGCCCTCGACGCCGTCCGGTACTGGAACGAGAACAAGGCGGGCGCCGACTTCGTCGTGGTCGACGGTTCCAGCTACACCCGCGAGGACGCGCTCGTACCCGACGAGTTCCGCGCCACCGGCAAGTTCACGGCCGTCAGCCGCTGGGTGCGCGAGGAGACCGGGCTGCCGTTGTGGTGGGCCGAGTGGTACGTCGAGCCGGGGGACGAGAACGACGAGCGCGACGGCTGGAGCGAACCGCACCGGCGCGCCGTGCACGCCGCCGCCCTGATCGCCATGAGCAGGGGCGGCGCGACCACCGGCTTCTACTGGAACCCGCAGAAGCGGAGCACGAGCTGCGCCGGCTGCCTGTGGCGCGGCACGGCGGCCGGGGACGGCGGGTCCGCGCTGCCGATGATGGATCTGCTGAGCCGCTTCTCCCGCGAGTTCCCGCCCGGCAGCCGCTTCACGGAGGTGGAGGTCGCGGCCGGGGACCGGCCGTATGTACGGGTGCTCGCCGATGAGGACGCGGTGCTCGTCGTGAACACCCGGAACCGCCCGATCGCCGCGGAGGTCGACGGCCGTTCGTTCGACCTCGGCGCGTACGGGGTGCGCTGGCTGAAGCGCTGACGGGAGCGGTGGGGCCGGCCGGGACGGCGGCGGGCCCCGGAGCACCGGTCCATCCGAACGGCCCTGTACACCACGCCCGTTGACCGACCGACGCGCCCGTCCTCGTTGACCGGCCGCCCGCACCCGTACGGAGCGGGCGGCCGGACGGGGCCGCCGGGGCGCGGCCGGTCCCCGGCGGCCCCGGATCAGGACATCGTCCAGAACCGGTGCACCAGGGAGGCCAGCGTCACCGCCATCAGCGGCAACGCGAACCACAGCGTCCCCTGCAGCCAGGCCAGCGCCCGGACCCCCGGCGGCGCCGTCACCCGCAGCAGTTCGCGCGCCGCCAGCAGCAGCATCAGGACGCCCGCCGAGATCGCCCCGTACACCGACCAGGGCGTCCAGGTCACCTGGGGCCCCGGCCGTCCGGGCTCCGGTTCCGGGACGGCCCCCGGTGGCTGTTCGCGGAGCTCGTAGAGCACGGCGTGGTCGTCGGAGAACGCGCGGCGCAGCTCCGGCCGGCCGTCCAGCGCGCGGAGCAGCGACCGTTCCCAGTCCGGGGCGTAGCCCGCGTCCATGTGGAGGTAGAGGGACTGGCCGCGGCCGACCATCAGATACGAGTTCGGGCCCGCGTTCTCCAGCGCCTCGACCACGGGGCCGACCCGCGCGGCGTCGCGCGGCGCGAGCGTCGGCAGATAGCCGACCCGCTCCATGTCCCGGGCGCCCCACGGCATCGCCGGGGTGACGTTCTCGACCGGGTCGTCGCTCATCCACAGCACCCGCACGGTCGGCTCGTCGTGCGCGTAGACGTACTCCATGGCGGCGACCTCACCGGTGCGCACCCGTTCGAACGGTTCGTTGCCCCAGCGCGCGACGAGGAAGCCGCCCATGAACACCAGTCCGGCCAGCGCCGCCGCGAGCACGGCCGGCGCCCGGCGGCCGCTGCCCACGCGGGGGAAGACGGCCAGCGCGGCGAGCGCACAGGCACCCGGCAGCGCGAACAGGAAGACCCGCAGCGCCATCTCACCGCCGTACGACTGCATGCCGAAGCCGAGGAACGGGACGAACGCCAGGACGAGCAGCGACCGTTCGCCGTAGCCCGCCCTGCGCCGGCGCCACCAGCCGAGACAGGCCAGCCCCAGGACGGAGCCCGCGAGCGCCACGCGCGTGTAGAGCACCAGCTTGTGCGTCTCGCTGCCGCCCTCGATCCGGCCGGAGACGGACGACGACACATTGCCGCCGACGCCGCCGACGCCGCCGAACAGCTCGTCGAAGTGGCCGGACCAGTACGGCTCCGCGAAGAACCCGATCCACACGGCCACCATGGCGGCGAACAGCAGCGGCAGCCCGCGCAGCCACGAACGGCCAACGAGCACCAGGGCCGTCAGCACCCCCAGCATCACGAACGGCGTCAGCTGGTGCGTGGGCACCACCGCCGCGAACAGGCCGATCAGCACCAGCAGCAGGACGGCCCGGTCGGCCCGCCCGGCGGCCGGCGGCTCCGCCTCGCCGGGCCGGCGCTTCCCCGGCAGCACCCGCGGCTCCCGGAACCAGACCAGCAGTACGGCCGCGAAGGCCAGATAGAGCAGATACGTGAAGCCCTGCGGGGAGAAGTAGTCCTGGCCGACCCAGCCGCAGAGCGCGAACAGCCAGACCGCCGTCCACTTCGCGCGCCAGGAGGCCCGTACCGCGCGGAGCAGCAGGAACAGCGGTGCGAGATACAGCAGTTGGATGACCGTGGGCCACCAGCGCAGCAGTTCGGTCAGATCCGTGACCCCGCAGGCGCGGGCCGTGAACGCCACCGCCGCGAAGAAACCGGGCCAGGACCACCGGGCATCCAGATCGGGCACGGCCGTGCCGGTGCGGTCGATGTGGTCGATGAACCCCAGATGCTGCCAGGCGGTGGCGAAGCGCGGCTCGGCCTCCAGCACGGCCGGCAGCGCGTGCAGCGACACCACGGTCAGCAGCAGGACGGCCGTCAGCAGGGGACGGCGGGGCGCGGTCGGCCACAGCGCGGCCGCGAAGGCGGCCACCAGCAGGGCCGCGCCGAGGAGGGTGGCCGCGGGCAGGACGGAGACGAGGCCGAGGCCGCCCATCCGGTCGAGGCCGGCGTCGTCCAGGCCGCGCAACGGCAGCCAGTACAGGGCGAGTCCGGCCGCGAGCAGCAGCCAGCCGGCGGCGTGCCCGGCCCGGGCGGGCAGAACCGGCGAGCCGCGGCGCCGGGCCGCCGCGGGCCCGCTGCCGGACGCCGGGGTCCCGGCGCGGGAGGCGGCTCGTGGCCCGCCGCCGGGTCCGCCGTGGTCCGGTCCGGGGGCGGCGGTCCCGTCCGGCCGGGAAGACGGCTTCGGTGGTCCTTCCGTGCTTCTGGTCCCCGGGGCGCCCGTCCCGCCGCCCGTACCGGCGGTGCGGCCCGCACCGGGGGCGGTGCCCGTGCGGGCGTCGGTTTCCGCGCCGCCCGGGAGCGCGAGCGGTGGTCGTGCGCCTCCGGGGAGCGTCCGGCCGGGTGCCTCGGTGACGGCCGGGTCCGCTGCGGGGCCGGCGTCCGTCCGCGGCCGGGGCCCGCCGGGCGGCGGGGGGTACGGGTCGAGCACGGGATGGCGTTCCGGGTGGTCCAGATCGGCGCGGAGGCCCAGTCGCAGGGTGTCCTCGTCCAGCGCCAGACGCCGTGCCCAGGCAGGTGTGTGGAGCGGCCGCCCGCTCGTCCGCCGGGCGGCCCCGGGCGCACCGGCCCCGCTTCCCGCGTCCGGCCGGACGGTGGCGTGCTCTCGTCCGCCCTCCGGTACGGCGGCGGCGTGGCGCGGCGCGGGTGCGGACCCGGCCTCCGGCCACAGGACCGGGCCGGAGAGCATCTCCCCGCCGGAGCCACCGGGTCGGGCCTTGCCCGAGCCCGGACCCGCGGCCGACTCCGCCGCCGACCCCGGCCCCGGCCCCGGACCAGCACCGCCCCGGCTGCCCCGGTGCGCGGCCGCACCCTCCGCCCCGGCTGCTGCCGCTGCTCCGGCTCCCGCCGCCGCCCGGGACTCCGCGGGCCGCACCCCGGCCGTCCCCGCCCCTTCCCCGCCCCTGCCCCGGACTCCGCCCGTCCTGCCGTCCGCAGCAGCCGGAGGAGTTTCCACCCGGCGACGGACGCCACCAGCGCGAGGCTGACCACCTCGGCGATCCCCGCGCCCGTCAGGCCCATGCGCGGCAGCAGCAGCAGCGTCAGCCCGAGCACCAGGACGCACAGCGTGCCCTGGAGCGCGGCCAGCCCACTGGTGCGCGACTGGGCGCGCAGCACCGCGAAGTACACCTCGATCACGACGCGCAGGACCGCGCCCACCGCGAAGAGGCGCAGCAGCGGTGTCGCCTCCCGTGCGTAACCCTCGCCGAAGATGCCCAGGATCAAGGGCGCTCCGGCGAAGAGGAGCACCCCGACCGGGAGCATGATCCGGGCCATCCGCAGCAGTGCGGCCCGGCAGTTCTCCGCCAGCCGCCCGGGGTCGTGCGCCCCCTCGACGGTGAGCGAGGCCCCCATGTTCAGGGCGAGCAGATTGACCGTGCCGCCGATGGTGGTGGCGATGTAGAAGTACGCGTTGTCCGCGGAGCCGACCTGCGCGGCGACGATCACCGGCACCAGATAGACCACGGCCAGCGCGAAGAGCGAGCCGGTGTAGTCACCGGCGAGGAACCGGCCGACCTCGCGCAGGCCCGGCGGCCGCGTCTCCGGGCCGGCCGCCGCCTCGTGACGCGGCACCAGCCGCCGGAACACCAGCAGTGCCAGCGGCACCACGGACACGGCGATCGCGGCCACCCAGGAGACGAACACCCCCGCGGTCGGCACCGAGGCGGCGATCAGCACCAGCAGGACGAGCTTCACCGCCGAGAACGCGGTGTTGCCCACCGGCACCCAGAAGGCGCTCCGCAACCCCGTCAGCACCCCGTCCTGCAGGGTCAGCAGGGACCACAGGACGACCGCGGCGACGAACCCCAGCCCGTTCAGCGGACCGTGCAGAAAGCGGTACGAGGGCCCCCACAGGTCGAGGGTCAGCAGGAAGACCACTGCCGCGACGGCCACCAGCACGGAGCTCGCCGCGTAGGTGCGCAGCACCAGCCGTCCCGTCGCGCGCCCCGCCACCGGGATGAAGCGCGCCATCGCGCCGGTGAGTGTCAGCGCGGTCAGCCCGGCCAGGAGTTTCATCGCGGCGATGGCCGCCGAGCCCTGGCCGACCGCCTCCTCGGTGTAGTACCGGGCGGCGGCCAGCCAGAAGCCGAGCCCCAGGACGGCGGAGATCCCGGTGTTCACCATCAGCGCGTACGCGTTGCGGAACAGGGGGCTGCCGCCGGCCGGCCGGGGCAGCAGCCGTCGCAGCCGGCGGGGCCGGGGCCCGCGGGGGGCGCCCGGTCTCTCCCCGGTGCGCTGCCCGGCCGGGACGGTGGTGGTCGTGTCAGTCACCGGCGCGGGTCACCTTCCGGAGAGCTTGCCGTGAGCGTCGGACGAGGGCATAGCCCTTCGTCAGGGTCCGGTCCCGGGCGAAGACCCGGCCGAGCGCCCGTCCCTCGACCAGCCGTTCGAACTCCTCGATCCCGGTGCTCCGGCGGACGGTGACGCGCCGCAGGGCGTACGGGCCGTGCCGCCGCTCGGCCAGCGCGTTGCCCACCGCGAGCGACTGCCGGAACCCCGCCGCACGTACGGCGGCCCGCACCTGTCTGCTGGAGTAGCCGTACGGATAGGCGAACGACACCGGGCACCGCCCCAGCTCCCCGGCGAGGAGGTCCCGGCAGCGGGCCAGTTCGGAGCGGAGCCAGGGCCCGGTGAGGGTGTCCAGCTGCGGATGGGTGTGGCTGTGCCCGCCGATCTCCAGCCCGGCTGCGGACAGCTCGCGCAGCTGGTCCCAGTCGAGCATGAGGTCGAGGGCGCCCGGTGTCTCGTGCGGGCCGCGCAGCCAGCCGGTGGTGGCGAAGACGGTCGCGGTGAAGCCGTGGCTCCGCAGGGCGGGCAGGGCGTACCGGTGCACGCCCTCGTAACCGTCGTCGAAGGTGAGGAGCACGGGTCTGGGCGGCAGCGGCCCGCCCGACCGCCAGGCCGCGGCCAGGGCACGGGTGGTGACGGGGGTGAACCCCCGCTCCGCCAGCAGCTCCAGCTGCGTCCGCAGCGCCTCGGGCGCGACCGACAGCCCGTACGCGGCGGGGGCGGGCGTCTCCCCGACGGCGTGGTACATCAGGATCGGCACCGGGCCGGGCGGCCCCGGACACCGGCCCGGACCGCCCGGCCGCCGTCCCCGGGCGAGGGGGGTGCCGTTCGCGGCACCGCCGCCGGGCTCCGGGCCGGTGCCGACGGCGGCCGTCCCGTCCGCTCCGTGCCCGGCGCGGGGCCCGGCCCGCCGCTGCCGGACACCGGACCCGCCCCGGCCGCCCGCGGCTCCGTCCCCGCCGGTCCGCCCGCCGGCCGGGGAGCAGCGCGCCGCGCCGGACGGTGCCCACCGCGTAGCCGCAGGCGGCGGCGGCCAGTCCGGCGGCGATGGCGCCCGCCCGGCCCGCTCCGCCGGGCCGGCCCAGCAGGGCGTCCCGCAGCCCGCGCGCGACCCCCGCGGGCAGCACCCGGGTGGTGTAGCGGCGCTCCGTCTCCAGCCCGGCCCTGCTCCCCACGCTCCGGGTGACCAGGGCCTTGGAGAGGCCCTCGGCGTAGGCGCGGCGGCGGAAGTAGCCGAACTCCTCCCGGCCGGCGGGCACCTTGTGGTGGATCACCGCGCGGTCCTCCAGGAGCAGCACGGCCTCCGGCCGGGCCGCCGAGAGGCGGATGCAGAGCTCGGTCTCCTCGCAGCCCAGCGGCCGCGTGTCGCCGTCCCGCCCGATACCGGTGGTGAAGCCGCCGGCCAGTTCGAACGCCTCGCGGCGGAAGGAGGCGTTGCCGCCGAGGACATTGCGCACCCGCGCCCTGCCGGGCGGCAGTCCGCGGTAGTAGCAGCCCACCACCCAGTCGAACTCCTCGGGGAACCAGGCTGGCCGGCGGCCGGACGCCCACACGGGGAGCGTCCGGCCGCCGACGGCCAGCACGGCGGGATCGGCGTACGGGCCGGTCAGCCGGCGCAGCCAGTCCTGTTCGGCGACGGCGTCGTCGTCGAGGAAGGCCAGGATGTCGCCGCCGGCCACGGCGATGCCGGTGTTGCGGCCGGCGGAGAGGCCGCGGGGGCCCGCGTTGGCGAGCACCCGCACCTCCCCGGTGTCCGCGTACCGCTCGGTGAGCCGCCGCAGCAGCTCCGGGTTGTGGTCCACGACCAGCAGCGTCTCGTACGCGGGCCGGGACTGGCCGCGTACGGAGGCCACGGCCGCCAGGATGTCCTCCCAGCGGTCCTCGGTGTAGACGCAGATCACCACGGAGACCCGGAGCTCCCCGGTGTCCCGGAGTTCCCCGGCGTCCCGGGGGTCCTCGGTCCTCAACGGGCCTCCTCCCGGCCGGTCTCCATGGCGATCACGGCGGGACGGGGACGGGAGCGCCGGGAGGCCCGCTCGCGGAGGATCACCTTGAGCACCCGCAGTCCGTCCCGTACGGCGCGCAGATTGCTGTCGCCGTGGATGCGGTGGTACTCGTGGCTCGGGATCTCCTGGACTCTGAGTCCGGCCTTGACGACTCTGATGTTCATCAGCGTCTCCACCTCGAAGCCCGCGCAGTCGAGGTGGATCTCGTCCAGGCAGCGCTTCCAGAAGGCGTTGTAGCCGTAGCAGAGATCGGTGTAGCGGGCGCCGAACTTGGCGTTGACGAGCGCGGTGAGCACCCGGTTGCCGAGCTTGCGGATGCCCGTCATGTCGTCCGTGCCGCCCCCGTTGGCGAACCGCGAGCCCTTGGCGAAGTCGGCGCCGGCCACGAGCGCGGAGACGTAACTGGCGATCTCGGTGCCGTCCGCCGAGCCGTCGGCGTCGACCATCACGATGATCTCGCCGGTGCAGGCGGCGAAACCGGTGATGAGGGCGTCGCCCTTGCCCTTGCCCCGCTGCGGGATCACCTTGATGTCGGGCCGGAGTTCACGGGCCACCCGGACCGTGTCGTCGGTGGAATTGCCGTCGACCAGAACCACTTCGTGAATCCAGCCCGGCAGTGTCTTGAATACGTACGGGAGATTTCCGGCCTCGTTCATCGCCGGAATGACGACGCTCACCGGTGGGGTGATCGCGAAATGGCAGGAGACCGGGCGGTACCGGTCCGCCGGCCGTTCGTGGTGGTCGGGATTTCCGCCGGCCGGTGACGGCGGACCTAAAGGGTCCTCGTCCGATCGCGCCGGGTGCAGAAATGAGCTCATGTGATGTTCCCTCTCGTCCGGTGGGCCGCCCGCCCCGCGGGGGCCCGGTGGTGTGTCCGGTTCGAAAGGGGGGTTCTCCCGCAGGCCGCGGGACGGCACGGACCGTCCCCAGGGCATGCGTGAGCTGTATGGATACCGCCGTGCGCGGCCCGTGTCCCGGCAGACTCCTGCGCCGCCGGACACGGCACCCCCCAACCGCGCCCCGCTCCGGTGTCATCGCGGTCCTGAGCCCCTCCCCGGGCCGTTCACCGATGAACCGATGCGGGTGGTCGATAAGACCGTATGAACTTCAAGGACCGCATGGCAAGTCCCTCAGGGCAATTCCCCCCTTCTCTGATTTTTCTGATCGTTCTCCCGTGCGGACCCGGGAAATTCCGGTCAGGAATCACGCGGATGTGATCGCCGGGAGCGCGACCGGATTCTGCCGAACTCCCGGAGAATCCGGTCGGTCGGCTTGAAGAGCCCGGGTCTCGCGAGCACGGTGTTGCGGAGCGCCCGCACGGGCGCGCGCCGGGCGCGGTGGCCCGCGGCCACCGGATGGGGCCGGGTCACCCAGCCCTCGGAGACGGTGATCTCCCGGGTCTTCAGCTCGTCCTTGTAGCGTTTCGCGCCCCGCCCGAGGTCGATGAGTTCCAGTCCCTGGGCCGCCGAGCCCTCGGCCATCCGCAGATGGAGCACCAGCCCGGGCGAGAAGGCCCCGTACTCCGGGTCGTAGGCCGGGAACCAGCTGCTGAGAACGCGCCCGGTGCGCGGCCCGAAGTGCGCGGCCACCGGCCGGCCGCCCGCGTAGAGCACCGAGAGCTGTCCCCGGAAGCCGTCGTTGCGGGTGTGGAAGAGCTGGTGGACGAGGTCGGTGATCCAGGGCTGGGCGAACCGGTCGCTCCGGCCGGTCCTGCGGTACTGGGCGGACTTCCAGCGCATCAGGGTGCGCAGCACGGCCGGATCCCGCTCGTCGTGGACGTAGGTCACCTCGCCGGCCCGGCGGCCGAGTCTGCGCTCCTTCGCCAGGGTGGACTTGAGGAAGCCGGGGGAGGAGGCGCGCAGCCGTTCGAGATAGGCCTCGTAGCCCCGGCCCACGTCGATGACCGGGGAGGGGAAGGAGGCGCTGACGCCGTCCGCGAACGGCTCCTGGCCCTCGACCAGATGGTCGAACTCCCACACCGCCAGCCCGCAGGCGCGCAGCAGTTCCCGCGCGTCCCACCGGAATCCGGGACGGTGGACGACGCCCTGGCAGTCCGACACCCCGAGGCCCACCGCGCGGCCGACCCCGGCGGCGGTCCGCTGGAAGGGGAAGAAGGCGGCCGGGACGCCGCCCTCGCGCAGTACGGCGATCCGGGTGTCGCGCCGGGTGCGGCCCACCGCGAGTGCGAACTCCGGTGAGAGGAAAGGATTGGCGAGCCCCGGTCCGGCCGGCGGGCGCGACCGGTCCTGGAAGGCCGTCCACGCCGCCCGGTCGGCGGCCGTCAGCTCGCCGGGGCGGCAGACGCTGATGTCCACGTCAGAGGATCCGGCTTCTCGCCGCGGTGTGCTCCCGGCGGCGTCGCAGAGTGGCGTACAGGAACAGGACGGCGCTGAGCCCGGCGACCACGGCGATCCCGCCGCGCGCCGACCACAGCCGCAGGGCCAGCATGCTCTGGGCGACCAGGACGTCGACCGCGATCGCCCCCGCCACCGCGATCACCCAGCGGCTCAGCGGGTCGGGGCCGGTCAGCACGGCGGCGATGGCGGCGGCCGGCGCGGCGAGCAGGAAGAAGAGGGTGAACGGGGCGCGCAGCGGCGAGGCCGAGCCGGTGAGGGCGAGGACCGCCCCCAGCCCCCCGATCCCGGCGGCGGCCCCGGCCAGCAGTGGCCAGACGGTTCCCCGCGTGGAATGTTGACGGTCACTCAGTGTCTGCATTGGCGACTTTGCCCCCCGACGCGCCGGATGCCGGGCTTCAATGTGGCGCAACCGCCGCAAGCCCGTCAAGGCGGAACGGTCCATGCGGGACTGGTGGGGCTGCTGTCCGGAAAGTCGTGATTGATCCTGTCACACCGTCACATCCGCGGCCGTCGGCAAACTTTCACCCTCGGCACGCGCGTAGACCGCGTGTTTCAGGGGGATGTCATAGCCATGCCACGCAGGTTCGCCCCCACGGCCGGTTGCGCAGTCTCGATTGACATGCACTTGTCAAAAAGACTTGGCATGGCCACGACAGAACAGTGCCACCGGTTGCCCCGTTCCCCACAGAGATCCTGCTCCCCGGAGGTTCCGTGAGACTCTTCCGCCGTGCGGCCACCCTCTCCGCACTCCTTCTCTCCGCCGCGCTGACCCTGACCGGAGCCGGCGCCGCCCACTCCGCCGAACAGGCCGCCACCGGATACGTCGCGCTGGGCGACTCGTACGCCTCCGGCCTCGGGGCCGGCAGCTACGACAGTGCGAGCGGCGACTGCAAGCGCAGCAGCAAGGCGTTCGGACCCCTGTGGGCCGCCGCCAACAACCCCTCCTCGTTCCACTTCACCGCCTGCTCGGGCGCCAGGACCGGCGATGTGCTGAACAACCAGCTCGGCCCGCTCAGCTCGTCGACCGGCCTGGTCAGCATCAGCGTCGGCGGCAACGACGCCGGCTTCGCCGATGTGATGACGACCTGCGTCCTCAGCTCCCAGAGCACCTGCCTCGACCGGGTCGCGGAAGCGCGCGCCTACATGAACAACACCCTGCCCGGCAAGCTCGACCAGGTGTACTCCGCGATCAGGGCCAAGGCCCCCTCGGCCCATGTCGTCGTGCTCGGCTACCCGCGTCTCTACAAGCTCAACGGCACCTGCATCGCGGGGCTGAGCGAGACCGAGCGCTCCGCGCTCAACGCCGCGTCCGACAACCTCAACGACGTGACCGCCAAGCGGGCCGCCGACCACGGCTACGCCTTCGGCGATGTGCGGCCCACCTTCTCCGGGCACGAGATCTGCTCGGGAAGCTCCTGGATCCACAGCGTGACCTGGCCCATCAACAACTCCTACCACCCCACCGCCGCCGGGCAGTCGGGCGGCTACCTCCCGGTGCTCCGCTCGCTCGCCTGACGGCCGGCCGGAGCACCCGGCCGCTCCCGCCGGTGGGGCCCTGCTCGAGAGGGCCCCACCGGTGCGCGCCGTTCAGGCGGGGAAGCGCTGCGCATCGGGGGCGCAACGGCGCGACGGGCGGCAGCGCGGCGCGCCCGCCGCGCTCGCCGCCGTGCCGCGACACGCCGGGCGCGCACCGTCCGGGACACGCCGCGGCGGAGTGCCGCACCGCAGGGCGGGTAGCCATCCGGATACGTCAACCGCCTTACCGGGCAGCCGAGTCAGGGATACGCGGATGCGCGGGTGACGTGCCGGGGCGGTAGGGTTAACCTGCCCGGGCCGGGTGCCCTCGTTTGGGTGGGGAGTGTCATGGAACAGATAACAATGCGGAGCAGGCCCCGAGTGCCTGCCATCAACTGCGGGAGCAGCGCGAACAGTTCGCGCCTCGACCGCCATCTCGCCGTGCTGGCCGGCCCCGCCGTGCCGCAGCGGGAGACGGAGGAGGCCACCCTGCTGATGCGGGAACTCACCGCGCGCGATGTGCGGCGGCCCAAGTCCGGCCGGGGCGCGCGGGTGTCGCGGGTCTCGCTCTTCGCGCCGCTGCGGCGGCTGAGGCGGTCCCTCTTCGGCAACCACGGCTAGCCCCGCCCGGGCCCCGCCCGTACCGCGTCCCGGCCCCGCCCCGGGCGCGTACCCCGGCCCGGGGCTCAGCGGATCACGCCCTCCCGGCGCAGCGCCGTGATCCGCTCCTCCGGCAGCCCGAGCGCTTCCAGCAGCCTGTCGGTGTGCTCGCCGAGAGCCGGCACCGGGCCCAGCCGCGGCGGCTCCCCGCCGGGCAGCCCGATCGGTGGCAGCAGCGTCCGCAGCGCGCCCACCGGTGACCCCATCTCCCGCCACCGCTCCCGGGCGGCCAGCTGCGGATGCCCGGCCAGCTCGGCCACCCCGTTGAGCCGGGCGCAGGCGATGCCCGCCCCCTCCAGCCGCGCCACCGCCTCCTCCGCGGTCAGCGCGGCGAGCGCCTCCGCGACCACCGCGTCGGTCCGGGCACGGTTCTCCGTGCGCGCCACATTGGTGGCGTACGCCGGGTCCTCCGCCAACTCCGGCCGCCCCAGTACCTGTTCGGCGAGCCGGCGCCACTCCCGGTCGTTCTGGACCGACAGCAGCACCGGCGTGCCGCCCGCGGTCGGGTAGGCGTCGTACGGCGCGATGACCGCGTGCGCGAGGCCGGTACGGGCCGGGGGCGGTCCGCCGTGCATCCCGTGGTGCAGCGGATGCCCCATCCACTCGGCCAGCGCGTCGAACATCGACACCTCCACCGGTCCGCCCCGTCCCGTGGCGCCGCGCCGCAGCAGGGCCGCGAGCACACCCGAGAAGGCGTACATGGCGGCGGCGATGTCGGCCGCCGGGATGCCCGCCTTGACCGGCTGCTCCGGTGTGCCGGTGACGGAGACCAGGCCCGCCTCGCACTGGACGAGCATGTCGTAGGCGCGCTTGTGCGCGTACGGGCCGTCCGGGCCGTAGCCGGAGATGTCCACGGCGACCAGCCGGGGGTGGCGTGCGCACAGGGCCGCCGCGTCCAGGCCCAGCCGGGCGGCGGCGCCCTGGGCCAGGTTCTGCACGAAGACGTCCGCGTCCCGGACCAGCTCCTCCAGCAGCTCGCGGCCGCGCGGGTCCTTGAGATCGAGGGCCAGGGACTCCTTGCCGCGGTTGGCCCAGACGAAGTGAGAGGCCAGGCCGCGGGCCGCGGTGTCGTAACCGCGGGCGAAGTCGCCGCCGTCGGGCCGCTCCACCTTGATGACGCGGGCCCCGAGGTCGGCCAGCTGCCGGGTGGCGAACGGCGCCGAGACGGCCTGCTCGACGGCGACGACGGTGATGCCCTCCAGCGGCAGCGGCAGCGGCAGCGGCTGCGGCGGCATCGTCGGTGGCACGGGGCGGTCCGGGGCGTTGTCCATGCCCCCGGTCCTACCCTGTGCCCCGCCCTCCGCGCCAGAGGAGGTGATCTTGCTCACCAGCCGCTGCCGGGACCGTCCCCCGCGGCGGGGGGAACCGCTACAGCAGGGCGAACTGGCCGTTCGGGCCCTCCTCCGGGCGGTCCAGGACGGAGGCGGGGCGGCGGGTGGACGCGGGCGGCGGCAGGACGCCGCCGCGGCGCAGCTCCGCGGCGGTGAGGCGCGGAACCGACGCCAGCCGCTCCGCCAGCCGGCGCCGCTCCGGGCGGAGTTCGCCGAGCAGGGCCAGCACGGTGATCAGTTCGAGCAGCTCGGAGGTCAGGGACGGCGACCAGTCCGCCGGGCGGACGGCGCTCAGGGTGCCCGGTTCGGCCGGGACCGTGCGCCGTTCGTACCACTGGGCGAGCACCGGGACGCCCGAGGTCTCGAACCGCCAGGCGGCCGGCGGCACCGGCGCGATCCGGCCGTCCCCGAGCAGCAGCGCCCGCTCCTCCGGGTCGTACAGGGGTTCGGCGGGCAGGGCATGGGGACCGGGGAGCGCGGCGCGGACGTACGGGCGCCGGCCGCCCGGGAGCTTCGGGCGGGCGTCCGGTGTCTCCCCGCAGTGTGCGCCGAACGTGTGCAGCCACAGGACCCGGCGGCCCAGGGCGACGCCGTCCCGCCAGACCCCGGCCGAGAGCGGCAGCGGTACCGAGCGGCCCTCGCCCCGGGGCCGGGCCGCGGCCGCCGTCCAGGCCAGGACGTCCACCGCGCCCACCGGAATCCCGAGCCGCTCCGTGAGCAGCTCCGTCAGCCCCGGCGCGAGGTTGGGCTCCCGGCCGCCGGGGCGGCGGAACAGCGGCCGGATGCGGCCGGGCCGGCCCGCCGGGGAACGGCCCTCGGGGAGCAGCGCGGAGAAAAGCAGCGCCTCCTCCTCCGGACCGCCGGGGCCGTCGGGGCCGCCGGCGCGGGCGGAGGCGGACGAGCGGGGCGCGGGGCCCGGCTCGACGGCGAACAGCTGGTGCTCGTCGGCGACCCGCCACAGCTCCGGCCGGGCCGCGTCCAGCAGCCGCTGGTCCGGGAGGAGCCACTGGCGGTCGAAGGGCGCGTGCAGAACGCGCACCGGCTCCGGGCAGGGTCCGGTCTCCTCCGCGAGGGGCCGGTGCCGGCGCTGTGGCCGGGCAGCTGGGGGAGGGCCGTGTGGAGGCCGCGCGCCCGGGAGGGCCGGAACAGCCGCTCCCGCTCGGCCCGGTCGGCACTCCGCAGCAGCCGGTCCCAGCGGGCCGTGAGCGTCCCGGGGTCGGGTGCGAGCACCCAGGAGCGCCCGGTGCGCAGGGGCGGGACCGACCAGGGCATGAGATCGGCGAGCAGCGGATCGTCACCGGGGAGGAGCCGGGGAGGAGCCGGGGAGGAGCCGGGGCCGGGCACGGCCGCCGCGGCGCCCGGGCGTGCCGGGCCGGTGCGGCCGCCGGCCGGGGAGGCCGTGCTGTTCCGTCGCGCCGTCACGCAGCCGCCCTCCCGTACGGTTCCCGTCGCCCCGCCGATTCCCCGGCGGAAGCCCTGCCCCGGGGGCGGGCCTTCAGGCCCGCACCCGGCCGCGCCGGCGCCCGCCCGCCGCCGCGCGGCTCGCGGGAACCGCTGCCGGGCCGTCGCCGGAGCCGCAGGGGCCCGCCCGGTCGGCCATCGTAGTCGCGGCCGCCGACATCGCGGGGTCCCGGGCGCCCGGGGCCCGGCCCGGAAGCCGTCTCCCGCGCCCTCGCCCGCCAGACCCCGGCGGGGGCCGGCCCGCGGGCCGCGCGGCTCGGCCGGACAGGCGCGAACACCGTCCGCTCAGGCGTCCACCGTCACGGTGAAGGAGAACCGGTCGCCCCGGTAGCGGATCCGGGCCACGTCCACCGCGCGGCCGCTCTCGTCGTAGACCACACCGGTGTAGTACAGGATCGGGCTGAGCAGCGGTACGTCCAGCAGCTCCGCCGTCGCGGGGTCCGCGAGCCGTGCCTCGACGGTGTCCGTGATCCGGCTGATCCGCACGCCCGCCACATCGCGGAGCACCTTCGTCATCGGCTGCCGCGCGAGATCCGCCGGGTCGATCCGCTCCGCGATCTCCGGACGCACCGCGTTCTCCGCCCAGTTGGTGGGCTCGCCGGTCTTCTCGTCGCGGCGCAGCCGGCGGAACTCCACGACCTCCTCCAGATCCGGGAAGTGCTCCGCCACCTCCGCCGGTACGGGCACGGGCCCGTGGCCGAGCACCGTGGCGGTCTCGCCGGACTGCTGGGCGACGATGCTGTCCACCGAGCCGAGCAGTTGTACGGGCGCGCCGCGCCGGGCGGCGGGCTCGATGAAGGTGCCCCGCCGGCGGTGCCGGCTGATCAGCCCCTCGTTCTCCAGTTCCTTCAGCGCCTGCCGCATGGTGAGCACGCTGACGCCGTAGTGCTCGGCGAGCCGGTCCTCCGGGGGGAGCCGCAGCGGCTCGGCGGGATGGCGGCCCAGTATCGAGGCGCGCAGCGACTGCGAGACCTGGTACCACAGGGGCAGCTTGCGGTTCAGGACCAGGGAGTCGGGCGAGAAGACGGTCACGGCTGCGGCTCCGGCGGTGGTGTGCGGTCCGCCCGGCGGCGGGGCCGCTGTGGGGAGGAGGGCGGGGGCTGTGGCGGGGGCGTGAGGACGTGCGGCGGTCCGGGACGGGAGGAGATTACGGTGCCCGGCGCCGCCGGGGACACCGGAGGGCGGGCGCCGCCGTGCGGGTGGACCCGCGGTGCGGCGGCCGGAGGAGCCCCGCGCCACGGACCCGCCCCGGCCCGTCCGGCACCGCACGTCGTCCCGGACGGGCCGTCCGTCTCACCGTCCGAAGTGCCGCTCCATCCCGTCCCACACCCGGTCGTAGCCGCTCTGCAGATGCCCGGCGCCGAGTGCCTGCGCGGTCGCCGTCACCGGCCAGCGGGTCTCGAACATGAAGGCGAGACCGTCGTCCACCTTCTGCGGTGTCAGCTCGGCCGCGCTCGCCTTCTCGAAGGTCTCCCGGTCGGGTCCGTGCGCGGACATCATGTTGTGCAGCGAGCCGCCGCCGGGCACGAAGCCGCCCGGCCCGGGGGTCTTGGCGTCGTAGGCGCCCTCGATCAGCCCCATGTACTCGCTCATCACGTTGCGGTGGAAGTACGGCGGCCGGAAGGTGTCCTCGCCGACCAGCCAGCGCGGCGCGAAGACCACGAAGTCGATGCCCGCCAGGCCCGGGGTGTCGGACGGGGAGGTCAGCACGGTGAAGATCGACGGGTCGGGGTGGTCGTAGCTGATGCTGCCCAGGACGTTGAAGCGGCGCAGGTCGTAGACGTAGGGCGCCAGGGTGCCGTGCCAGGCGACGACGTCGAGCGGCGAGTGGTCGTACACCGCGGCCCAGAGGTTGCCGCAGAACTTGTTGACGACCTCCACCGGCTCCTCGCGGTCCTCGAACGCCGCGGCGGGCGCCAGGAAGTCGCGCGGGTTGGCGAGCCCGTTGGCGCCGATCGGGCCCAGCTCGGGGAGGGTGAACGGGCGTCCGTAGTTCTCGCAGACGTAGCCGCGCGCGGTGCCGCCGGTGAGTTCCACCCGGAAGCGGACACCGCGCGGGATCAGCGCCACCTGGCCGGGTTCGGCCCGCAGCCGGCCGAACTCGGTGTGCAGCAGCAGGCCGCCGCGTTCGGGGACGATCAGCAGTTCGCCGTCGGAGTCGGAGAACACCCGGTCCGTCATGGAGGCGTTGGCGGCGTAGAGGTGGACGGCCATGCCGGCGCGCTGCCGGATGTCGCCGTTGCCGCCGAGCGTCCACAGGCCGGCGACGAAGTCGGTGCCCGGGGCCGGGTCGGGGAGCGGGTCCCAGCGCAGCCGGTTGGGGTCGGGCTCGGTCTCGGTGAACGGGGCGCCGCGCAGCGCCGTTGTCCGTCCGGGCGAAGGGCGGGTGGGCCGCCGAGGGGCGGATGCGGTACAGCCAGGAGCGGCGGTTGTCGTGGCGCGGCTCGGTGAAGGCGCTGCCGCTCAGCTGCTCCGCGTAGAGCCCGAGCGGGGCGCGCTGCGGGGAGTTGCGGCCCACGGGCAGCGCGCCGGGCACCGCCTCCGAGCTGTGCTCGTTGCCGAATCCGGAGGAGTACGCCGGTGCCGCCGGCTCTGCGGCCGGGACCTCCCCGGCCCGTTGTTCCGTGTGCGTCGCGCTCATGACCGCTCCCGTCGTCCCGCTGTGCGGTTCCCGTGATCCCCGTGATTCCTGTGCGGAACCATAGGAATGGTGGTGTGGGCGCGTCAATGACCCGCCGGGCCCGGCGGGCCGGGCCTGCGGGCGCCGGGGCCGCGCGGGGTGGTGCCGGCGCGGCCGCACGGGCGGGCCGGGGTCCCGGAGCGGGTCCGCGGAGCCCGATGCCGGCAAGACGGGTGCCATCGTGCGTACCGGTCGGTATGGTCGGCGGTGCTCCTGCAACCGCGCCCCGGATCCCGTGCGGCGCGCCCGATCCCGGCACCGCCGGCCGCCCCATCCCCGACGGAGGGAACCGATGAGCCGCACCGCTCCGCGTATCTGCCCGCTCTGCGAGGCCACTTGCGGCCTCGTCCTCACCCTTGACGGCGACCGGGTCACCGCCGCCCGCGGCGACCGCGACGACGTGTTCAGCGCCGGCTTCGTCTGTCCCAAGGGCGCGGCCTTCGGCGGCCTCGACAACGACCCGGACCGCCTCGCCGGGCCCCTCGTGCGCCGCGGGGGGAGCCTGGCGGAAACCGGCTGGGACGAGGCGTTCGACGAGGCCGCCGCCCTGCTGCGGCCGGTGATCGACACCCACGGCCCGGACGCCGTGGCCGTCGTCCTCGGCAACCCCAACGTCCACACCATGGCGGGCGGGCTCTACCCGCCGCTGCTGATCGGGGCGCTCCGCACCCGCAACGTCTACACCGCGAGCACCGTCGACCAGATGCCCAAGCACGTCTCCAGCGGGCTGATGTTCGGCGACGCCGCGGCCATCCCCGTCCCGGACCTCGACCACACCGCCCATCTGCTGCTGATCGGCGCCAACCCCCTGGAGTCCAACGGGAGTCTGTGCACCGCCCCGGACTTCCCCGGCCGGCTCAAGGCGCTGCGGCGGCGCGGCGGCACCCTCACCGTCGTCGACCCGCGCCGCACCCGCACCGCCGCGCTCGCCGACCGTCATCTGGCGCCCCGGCCCGGAACGGACGCGGCACTGCTCGCCGCCCTGGTCCAGGTGCTCTTCGCCGAAGGGCTCACCGACCTCGGCCGGCTCGCGGAGCACGTCGAGGGCGTGGACGAGGTCCGCGCGCTCACCGAGGAGTTCACCCCGGAGGCGGTCGCCGCCCACTGCGATCTGCCCGCCGAGGAGATCCGGGCCACCGCCCGCGAACTGGCCGCCGCGCCCACCGCGGCCGTCTACGCCCGGGTCGGCGGCTCCACCGTCGAGTTCGGCACCCTGACCAACTGGCTGGCCGATGTGCTGAACGCGCTCACCGGCAACCTCGACCGGCCCGGCGGCGCCCTGTTCCCGCTCTCCGCCACGGCCCGCGCCCCACGCCCCGCCCGCCCCGGCAAGGGCCGCCCTCGGCCGCTGGCGCAGCCGCGTCTCCGGGCACCCGGAGGCCAAGGCTGCCGCTCGCCGCCCTCGCCGAGGAGATCGAGACCCCGGGGAGGGGCGGGTCCGCGCCGTCGTCCTGGTCGGGGCCAACCCGGTTCTCTCGGCACCGGACGGGGAGCGCCTGGACCGGGCGCTGGCGGCGCCGACTGCGTCATATCCGTCGACCCGTATCTCAACGAGACCTCCCGGCACGCGCATGTCGTGCTGCCGCCGCCCGCCCTCCCGGTCCCCGCACTACGACTTCGCCTTCAACGCGCTGGCCGTGCGCAACCAGGTCCGCTACACCCGGGAAGCGCTGCCCCCGGCCCCCGGGCGGCCGGACGAGTCCACGATCCTCGCCCGGCTCGTGCTCATCGCCGCCGGCCTGCACGGCGCGGACCCGGCCGAGGTGGACCGCACGGCCATCGGGGGTGCGCTCGCCAAGGCCGTCGCCGATCCGCACGGGCCGGTGCACGGCCGCGAACCGGCGGCGCTGGAGGCGGAGCTCACCGGGCGCACCGGGCCCGAACGCCGGCTGGACCTGATGCTGCGCCTCGGCCCGTACGGCGACGGCTTCGGCGCCCGCCCGGACGGCCTCTCCCTGGCCAAGCTCCTCGAACACCCGCACGGCATCGACCTCGGACCGCTGCGGCCCCGCGTCCCCGGACTGCTGCGCACCCGCAGCGGCCGGATCGAGCTCTGCCCGGAACCCGTCGCGGCCGACATGCCGCGGCTGCGCCGCTCCCTGGACACGGCCTCCGGCGAGCTGCTGCTCGTCGGCCGCCGCCACCTCCGCTCGAACAACAGCTGGATGCACAACGTGCCCGCCCTGACCGGCGGCAGCAACCGCTGCACCCTCCAGATCCACCCCGCGGACGCCGAACGGCTGGGTCTGGCCGACGGGGCCCCGGCCCGGGTCAAGGGCGAGGGCGGTGAGCTGGAGGTCCCGGTCGAGGTGACGGACGCGGTGCGCACCGGGGTGGTCAGCATCCCGCACGGCTGGGGCCACGACCGCCCGGGCACCCGGCTCTCGGTGGCCTCGGCGGCGCCCGGCGTGAACGTCAACCAGCTCCTGGACGGCAGCCGCCTCGACCCGCTCTCCGGCACCGCGGTGCTCAACGGTTTCCCGGTGCGGGTGGAGGCGGCGCGCTGAGCGGGCCCGCCCCGGCCGCGTACGCCCGGGCCGCCGGTGCCGGCCGGTGGACGGGACCGTACGGAGCCGGGGCGGGGCTGTTCCCGGGCGGCCGTTCCGGGGAGGCTGTCCCGGGGGACGTGAGCCGTGGCACGTCCGCCCGTTCTGGCGCCGGAAAACTAACAGCGCTAGTTTGGTTCCCCGGATCACATACCGAGCAGTCTGTCCTGGAGGGTAAGGCGATGAAGGCCCACGACGGGATGTACATCGACGGCGACTGGCGGCCGGCCGCCGGGCAGGACGCGATCGCCGTGGTCAACCCGGCCGACGAGTCGGTCATCGGCACCGTCCCGGCCGGTACGGCGGAGGACGTGGACGCGGCCGTACGGGCCGCCCGCGCGGCCCTCCCCGGCTGGGCCGCCACCCCGCCCGCCGAGCGCGCCGCGCATCTCAAGGCGCTGCACGCCGCGCTCGACGCGCGCCGGGACGAGATCGCGGAGACCGTCACCGCCGAACTCGGCTCCCCGCTGAAGTTCTCCCAGGCCGTGCACGCCGCGGTGCCGGTCGCGGTCGCGGCGAGCTACGCGGAACTCGCCGCCACCCACCCCTTCGAGGAGAAGGTGGGCAACTCCACCGTCCTCTCGGAGCCGGTCGGAGTCGTCGGCGCGATCACGCCGTGGAACTACCCGCTGCACCAGATCGTCGCCAAGGCGGCCCCCGCGTTCGCCGCCGGCTGCACGGTCGTCCTCAAGCCCGCCGAGGACACCCCGCTCGTGGCCCGGCTCTTCGCGGAGATCGTGCACGAGGCGGGGCTGCCCGCCGGCGTGTTCAACCTCGTCACCGGCCTCGGCCCGGTCGCCGGGCAGGCGCTGGCCGAACACCCCGGGGTCGACATGGTGTCCTTCACCGGCTCCACCGGCGTCGGCAAGCGGATCGCCGCCACGGCGGCCGCGGCCGTCAAGCCGGCCGCCCTGGAGCTCGGCGGCAAGTCCGCGAACGTCATCCTGCCGGACGCCGACCTGGCCCGCGCCGTCAACGTCGGCGTCGCCAACGTCTTCGCCAACTCCGGCCAGACGTGCAGCGCCTGGACCCGGATGCTCGTGGACGCCGCCCGCTACGAGGAGGCCGTCGCCCTGGCCGCCGCGGCCGCCGCCAAGTACGTCCCCGGCGACCCGCTCGACCCCGCCAGCCGCCTCGGCCCCGTCGTCAGCGCCAGGCAGCGCGACCGCGTCACCGGCTACATCGAGCGCGGTGTGGAGGAGGGCGCCCGCCTGGTCGCGGGCGGCCCGGGGGCGCCCGAGGGCCGGGAGACCGGCTACTTCATCCGGCCCACCGTCTTCGCCGACGTCACCCCCGAGATGACCATCGCGCAGGAGGAGATCTTCGGCCCCGTGCTGTCGATCCTGAAGTACGAGGACGAGGAGGAGGCCGTGCGCATCGCCAACGGCACCGTCTACGGCCTCGCCGGAGCCGTCTGGTCCGCCGACGCCGAGCGGGCCGCCGCGTTCGCCCGCCGCCTGGAGACCGGGCAGGTCGACATCAACGGCGGCCGCTTCAACCCGCTCGCCCCCTTCGGCGGCTACAAGCAGTCGGGCGTGGGCCGCGAACTGGGCAGCCACGGGCTGGCCGAGTACCTGCAGACCAAGTCGCTCCAGTTCTGACGCGGCGCGGCGCCGTCCGCACGGCGCCGTCCGCACCGCGTCCGCGCCCGTCACCGCACCGCCCGCACCGGCCGGTGGCCGCCCGCCCCGCACGGGGCGGGCGGCCACCGGGAAGCCCGAAGACCGAGAAGCCGAGAACACCGAGAAGAGCGAGAAGAGCCGCCATGACCCGCGCCGTCGTGCTGCCCGCCGTCAACGCACCGCTGGAGATCACGGAGATCGAACTGCCCGACCCCGGACCCGGCCGGGTGCGGATCAGGATCGCCGCGGCCGGGGTCTGCCACTCGGATCTGTCCCTCTCCAACGGAACCCTGCGCCAGCCCGTCCCGGCCGTCCTCGGCCACGAGGGCGCGGGCACCGTCACCGCCGTCGGCGAAGGGGTCACCGCCGTCGCCCCCGGCGATGCGGTGGTCATCAACTGGGCTCCTTCCTGCGGCAGTTGTCACTACTGCGGCCTCGGCGAGCCCTGGCTCTGCGCCAACGCCCTGGCCGGCGCCGCGGTGCCGTACGCCCGGCGGACGGACGGCACCCCGCTCCACCCCGGGCTCAACAGCGCCGTCTTCGCCGAGGAGACCGTCGTCTCCGAACGCTGTGTGCTGCCCCTGCCCGAGGGTGTCCCGCTGGCGGACGCGGCCCTCCTCGGCTGCGCCGTGCTCACCGGCTACGGAGCCGTCCACCACGCGGCGCACGTGCGGGCGGGGGAGTCGGTCGCCGTGTTCGGCGTCGGCGGC
The DNA here is from genome assembly GCF_020982505.1 of Streptomyces sp. MNU89. Lineage (NCBI taxonomy): Bacteria > Bacillati > Actinomycetota > Actinomycetes > Kitasatosporales > Streptomycetaceae > Streptomyces > Streptomyces sp. MNU89. The sequence continues at coordinate 6,176,827 of NZ_JAJKLL010000001.1, forward strand.
GTCGGGCTCTCGGTGATCCAGGCGGCCAGGATCGCCGGCGCCGGGCAGATCATCGCCGTGGACGTCTCGCCGGAGAAGGAGGAGCTGGCCCGGAAGGCCGGAGCCACCGACTACCTGGTCGCCGCCGACGACACGGCAAAGCGGATACGGAAGCTCACCGGCGGGCACGGCTCGGACGTCGCCGTCGAGTGCGTCGGCCGGGCGCAGACGATCCGCACGGCCTGGTCCTCGACCCGGCGCGGCGGCCGCACCACGGTCGTCGGCATCGGCCGCAAGGACGACCAGGTGTCCTTCTCCGCCCTGGAGATCTTCCACTTCGGCCGCACCCTCTCGGGCTGCGTCTACGGCAACTGCGACCCGGCCCGGGACCTGCCGGTGCTGGCGGGCCTCATCCGCGAGGGCAGCCTCGACCTCAGCGGCATGGTCACCGACCGGATCGGCCTCGACGGGGTGCCGGCGGCGTTCGAGGCGATGCTGGCCGGGCGGGGCGGCCGGGCCCTGGTGGTGTTCTAGGGCCTGTTCCAGGTTCGGATCATTGGTTTTGGGATTCGCCGGTGGGGGTCGGCTGGGCCTGGTAGTTGTCGAGGGTGGCGCGTGGTGATCTCTCGGATGCCGAGTGGGAGTTGGTCGAGCCGTTCTTGCCAGTGGGCGAGCGCGGCCCGATCCCCCTGACCTGCGGCGGCAATTCAACGCCGTGATGTGGCGGTTCAGGGCTGGGTGCCCGTGGCGGGACGTGCCGCAGGAGTACGGCTCCTGGCCGACCGTCCACGGCGCGTTCCAGCGTTGGGCGACGGCCGGGACCTTCCGGACGCTGATGGAGGGGATGATCGCCGAGGCGGCGGCCTGTGGACAGGTCGATCTCGACCTGGTCGGCGTGAATTCCACGGTCGCGCGCGCTCATCGTCATATGGCGGTCCGGCCACGTTCACCGGCGAGATGCACACCGACTTCCCGCGCGCCCTGTTCGAGATCGGCGAGGACCGCGACAACCGCGTCCTGGTGCTGACCGGCACCGGTGACCGGTTCATGACCGACATCGACGGCGCCAGCCTCGGCGACATCACCAAGCCCGCCAACTGGGACCGCACCCTCGGCGAGGGCCGCCGCGTGATGCAGCGCCTGGTCGACCTGGAGATGCCCGTCATCGCCGCGGTCAACGGTCCCGCTTCCGTCCACAGCGAGTACGCCCTGCTGTCGGACATCGTCATCGCCGCCGACACCACCGTCTTCACCGATTTCCCCCACCTGACCTTCGGCATCGTCCCCGGCGACGGCATCCAGATCGCCTGGGAAGAGGCCCTGGGCCTCAACCGCACCCGCTATCTCACCCTCACCCAGGGCTCCTTCACCGCCGAACAGGCCGAACGATGGGGCGCCGTCGCCGAAGTCCTGCCCCTGGACGAGGTCCTGCCACGCGCCCAGCACCTCGCCGAGGAACTCGCCGCCAAGCCCCAGCTGCTCACCCGCTACCTCGCCGTCACCCTGCGTCAGCGCATCAGCCGCCGTATGGCCGAAGGCACCCAGCTCGGCATGGCCCTCGAAGGCCTCACCGCCGCCGACCTCGCCCACCAGCAGAAGTGACATGCCGGCACACACCTCCGGCCGGCGTCGGCACCGCCCCTGCGGCCTCACCCCACCGCGGTGCCCATGAGCGCCCCGATGGCGTAGGTGACGGCCATCGCCGTGAAGCCGCCGGTGACGTTGCGCAGCACCGCGATCCGCCGTGGCGCCCCGCCCAGCGCCGCGCTGGACCAGCCGGTCGCGGCCAGTGCGAGCAGCACCGTGCCGACCGTGACCCACAGCCGGACGGCGGCCGGCGGCAGCACGATCGCCATGAGCGGCAGCAGCGCGCCCACCGAGAAGGCGGCGAGGCTGGCCCAGGCGGCGTGCCAGGGGTTGGTGAGCTGCTCCGGGTCCAGGCCCAGCTCCGCCTCGGCGTGGGCGGCGAAGGCGTCGTGCCGGGTGAGCTCCTCGGCTACCTCGCGGGCGAGCCCGGGGGAGAGGCCCTTGGCCTCGTAGAGGCCGGCGAGTTCGGCGAGTTCGGCCGCCGGCGTCTCGGCCAGCTCCCGGCGCTCGGTGGCCAGGGTGGCGCGCTCGGAGTCGCGCTGGGTGCTCACGGAGACGTACTCCCCGACGGCCATCGACAGGGAGCCCGCGAAGAGCCCTGCGAGACCCGCCACGAGCAGGGTGTCCGCCGAGTCGGTGGCCCCCGCGACGCCGACCACGAGACCGGCCGTGGAGACGATTCCGTCGTTGGCGCCCAGCACGGCGGCGCGCAGCCAGTTGAGCCGTACCCCGAGGCCGGCCCGGTGCGGCTCGTCGTGCCGCGGCTCGTCCGCGTCCGGGGGACGCCCGCCGAGTGGTTCGCTCATGGAACGCAGTATCGGAGGGCTGCCGCGGCACGGCGGCCGGGACGCGCCGGGCCCGTCCCGGCCCGGCGGATGAGGACCGCGCCCCGCGCCGGCGGCCGGTGCCGGTTCCGGCGCGACGGGCTCCGGCCGTTCGGGTGCGGAGCGCGGCCCATGGCGTAGAATACCCAAGGGGGTATCGAAAGGAGTAAGCCGTGGAGCTGGAGATGGCAGCGGAGGACCTGAAGTCGGTGCTGAACCGGCTGCGGCGGGCCCAGGGCCAGCTGTCCGGGATCATCCGGATGCTGGAGGACGGCCGGGACTGCGAGGACGTCATCACGCAGCTCTCGGCCGTGTCCAAGGCGCTGGACCGGGCCGGGTTCGCGATCATCGCGACCGGACTGCAGAGCTGCATGGCCGACGGCGACGTCGACGCGGCCGACCGCGATGCCATGAAGCTCCGCCTGGAGAAGCTCTTCCTCTCCCTGGCCTGAGGTTCCGGCCCGGGGCGGAGCCCCGGCGGCCGGACCCGCGTCAGGCCGCCGGGGGACGGTGCCGCCGTCCGCGGCCGGTGGTGCCCGCCGTCAGCCCTCTTCCGGACGGTCGCCCTCTTCCGGACGGACGACGCGCAGGCCGGCCTTCCCGGCGGCGTCGAAGGCGTCGTCCACCACGACCGCCTCGCGGCCGGCCGCGTCCAGCATCGAGGCGGCGATCGTCGCGCGCATCCCGCTCGCGCAGTGCACCCACACCCGGCCCGGCGGCACCTCGCCGATCCGGCCGTGCAGTTCGTGCACCGGGATGTGGACCGAGCCCTCGACATGGCCGGCGGCGCGTTCGGAGTCCCGGCGGACATCCAGGACCACCACCCCGTCACCGGCGGCCGGACCGGTTGTGCCACCCGCTCCGCTCCCGTGAGCCTCCTCCGCCAGGCCCGCGAAGGTGCCCCGTCCGGAGGACCGCAGCCGCTCGCCGTCCCGGATCCAGCAGCGGGGGTCGCCGGTGGCCGCGGCGGCCGGCCGGTCGATCCCGACCCGGACCAGCTCCCGCTGCGCGTCCGCCAGTTGCTCCGGGCTCTCGGCGAGCAGGGTGACCGGCTTGCCCCAGGGGATCAGCCACGCCAGATAGGTGGCGAGCTGCCCGTCCGCCTCGAAGTTGTACGAGCCCGCCACATGCCCCTCGGCGAAGGCCGTACGGCTGCGCAGGTCCACCACCCACTCGCCGGCCGCCAGGCGCCGCGCGATCTCCCCGGCGTCCGCGGCCGCGGCGGGGGAGAGGTCCACCGGGGGCGGCCCGCCGGCGTTGACCGGGCCGATGTGCGCGTAGTAGGCGGGGATGTCGTCCAGTCCGGCGAGCAGGTCCGCCACGAACGCGTCCACGTCCTTGAGGAGGACGTCGTTGCTCTTCCGCTCGGTGCCGACGGTGGTGCTGTCCTGCTCCGTCTGCGGGGAGGAGGAGCAGAAGCTGCCGAAGCCGTGGGTGGGGAGCACCGGCACCTCGTCCGCGAGTTCCCGCGCCAGCCGCCGCGCCGAGGCGTGCTGGGCGCGCGCCAGTTCCTCGGTCAGCCGCGGCTCCACCAGATCCGGCCGCCCGACGCTGCCGATGAGCAGCGAGCCGCCGGTGAAGGCGGCGACCTCGCGGCCTTCATCGGTCAGCAGGTACGCGAAGTGGTGCGGGGTGTGGCCGGGGGTCGCGAGGGCGCGCAGCGCCAGGCCCTCGTCCACCGGCAGGGTGTCGCCGTCGTGGACGGGCGTGTGCGCGAACGGTAGGCGCGCGGCGGCGGGCACCACATGACGGGCGCCGGTGATCCGTGCCAGCTCCCGCCCGCCGCTCACGTAGTCGTTGTGCACATGGGTCTCCACCACGGCGCCGATCCGCACGCCGCGCCCTGCCGCCGCGGCCACGACCCGGTCGATGTCGCGCGGCGGGTCCACCGCCACGGCGGTCCGGGGCCCGCCGGCCAGATAGCCGCGGTTGCCCAGCCCCTCGGTCTCCACGATGTCCACGAAGTACACGGATGCCTCCTTTTCGGGTGCGCCCGCACGCGTACCCGGCGGCAGGCGTTCCAGCCGCCGGCCGGGCCGCGGCGCCCCGGCACCGCTCAGCAGGGCCGCAGCAGCAGCAGCGCCACGTCGTCGGCGCGCTGGGCCCCGGCTTCGGCCGGCTGGACCAGGGCGTCCGCGATGTCGTCCAGCCGTTCGAGGTCGGCCAGCGCGGAGACGCGGTCGGCCAGGGCGGAGATGGACAGCCCGATGTCCTCCCCGGGCCGCTCCACGAGACCGTCGGTGTACAGCACGAGCAGGCTGCCGGCCGGTACCGCGACCTCGGCGACCTCGTACCGCGCCCCCGAGTCGATGCCCAGCAGCAGCCCCGGCGGCACCTGCAGGATCTCGGTGCCGCGCCCCGGGATGTGCAGCAGCGGCGGCGGATGCCCGGCGCTGGCCAGCAGGGCACGGTGCCGGGACAGGTCGAGATGGGCGTAGAGGCAGCTGGTGAAGAGGCCCGGGTCCAGGTCGGTCACCAGCCGGTTGGCGCGGGTCAGCACCTCGTCCGGCGGGGACCCGACGCTCGCGTGGGCGTGGACGGCGGTCCGCACCTGCCCCATCAGCGCGGCGGCCGTGACGTTGTGGCCCTGGACATCCCCGATGAACGCGCCGGCCGTGACGGGGTCGAGGCGGATGAGGTCGTAGAAGTCGCCGCCGATGTCCATGCCGTGGGTGGCGGAGGCGTAGCGGGCCGCGATGTCCAGGCGGCCGGCCATCGGGGGCAGACTCTGAGGCAGCAGGCTCTGCTGCAGGCCCTGGGCGAGCCGGAGCTTGGCCTCGTACAGCTGGGCGCGGTCGAGGGCCTGGGCGAGCAGGCCGCTCACCGAGGTGAGCGCGGCCCGCTCCTCCGGGGGGAAGGGGTGCGGCTCCTCGTATCCCAGGACGCAGGTGCCGACCGGGCGGCCGGAGGCGATCAGCGGCAGGAAGGCCCAGGCGTGCATGAGCTGATCCGGTGGAGGGCTCCCGGGGAAGAGACGGACCCGTTCCTCCGGTGAGGCGAGGAAGACGGGCGTGCCCTGGGCGAGGGCGCGTGCCACGGGGGCGTGCCCGGAGACCGGCATCCTGTCGAAGTGGTCCAGCGTCGCGTCGGGGAAGCCGCGGTGGCCGGCCTGGTGCATCCGGCCGCCCTCGGCGACCATGAGGGCCAGTCCGGCGGCTCCGAAGGCGGGCATCAGGTGGTCCGCCCCCAGTTCCATGACCTGCCGCACACCGGTGGCCTTGGTCAGCGCGCCCGCCAGATGCATCAGCTGGTAGATGGAGCCGACACGGGTCGGCTCACCGGGGCGGGAGCCCGCCGCCCCGGGCTGCTCCGGATGCTCCTCCACCTCGGCCGGGGAGATCAGCACGCTGATCCCGGTCGCGTCGGGGAAGAGCTGGAAGGCCAGCCACTGGTCCGGAGGGCGCAGGGCGGTGAAGGAGGTGGCCTGCCGGCTGATGACGGCGGCGCGGTAGCGGTCCTCGTACACCGGGTCGTCGAGCCAGGGCAGGGCCTCCCAGGGCAGCGACCCCATCAGTTCCTCCACCTCGCGGCCCACGAGCTCGGCCCCCCGGCGGCTGATGTAGGTGATGCGCGCGTCGAGCCCGAGGGCGCAGGACCCCTCGGGGATGCGTTCGAGGAAGTCGGCCACGGCCACGGGGACGGAGCGGCCGCCCGGTGCGGCGACGCCGCCGGGCTCGGGCAGCACGCGGGTCGCGGCCAGCGGGCGCAGCGGCTTGCCCGCCTCCGCGGCTCCGCGCAGCACCCCGGCCATCTCGGCGGCGAGCTCCTCGATCCGCTCCCGCTCCTCGCCGGGCAGGCGCTCGTCGTGCGAGGCGGGCCAGAAGAGCAGGACCGTGCCGTAGCAGACGCCGCCGGAGAGCAGGGGCACGGCCGCGAGCCGGAAGTCGTACGGCAGGATCAGGGCCGACTGCGGATAGCGGCGGGTCAGTTCACCGGTCCCGCTGATCCAGACCAGGCAGGCCCCGCGCATGGCGTCGCCCCCCGGGGTGGGGGCGCTCAGCGGGACCCGCACCCACGGGGCGATGAAGTCCAGTGGTACGCCCATCAGCACGTCCAGGCGCAGCGCGTCCTCCCCGGGCAGGGGCAGGTACAGCGCGCCGCCGTACGCGTCGGTCTCGTGGACGGCACTGGTCAGCAGCCGGTCCAGCCGGCGTCTTTCCGGGCTGGAACGGACGGCTGACGGCGGCGGGGCCGATGGTCGCTGGACCGGCACGTCCTGGCTCCCGTCTCACCCGCGGGGCGGGACGGTGTCCTCCGGTGTCCGCGGCGAGGCCCGGCGGGCGGAGGTCGGGAGGGCGGAAGGTCCGGAATGCCGGGAATCGCTCATATCCGGATCGTACGCCGGGGCGGGGAGGCGGCATGTGTACGGCGGGCGGCGGGGCCGGGGCGGGAGTGCGGGGAACGGGGCGGCGGTGCGGCACCGTCAGCCGGCCGCCTGCGGGCCGCCCGCTCCGGCACCCGCGGGCCGGCCGGCGGCCAGCTCCTCGTACTGCAGCGCGAGCCCGTCGACCAGGGCCCGCAGTCCCGTCTCGAACGCGCCCTCGTCGACCTGCTGCTGGTGCTCGGCGAGCCGGTGGGCCTGCTGGAGGTGCGGATAGTCCGCCGGGTCGTAGGCGGTGGCGTCGCCGACGAAGCCGCGGGCGAAGGAGCCGAGGGCCGAGCCGGCGACGAAGTAGCGCATCAGGGCGCCGATCCGGGTGGCGTGGGCGGGCGGCCAGCCGGCCTCGACCATGGCGCCGAAGACCGCGTCGGCCATCTTCAGGCCCGCCGGGCGGCGCCCCGGGCCCTGGGCGAGGAACGGGACGATGTTGGGGTGGGCGGCCAGCGCCGCACGGTAGGAGCGGCCCCAGCGCAGCAGCGCCGTGCGCCAGTCCTCGCCGCCGCCGAACATCGACAGGTCCACCTGGGCGACGACGGTGTCCGCCACCGCGTCCAGGATCTCGTCCTTGACCGCGAAGTGGTTGTAGAGCGACGGGCCGCTGACCCCCAGCTCCGCCGCGAGCCGGCGGGTGGAGAGTGCCGCCAGCCCGTCCTCGTCGATCAGCGCGAGCGCGGCTGTGACGATGCGCTCTCTGCTCAGCAGGGGCTTGCGGGGGCGGGCCATGCGCCACATAGTAGAGACGGCTAAAACTAGCAGCGTTAGTTAAATCGTCTTGAGGAGTGCGGCCGTGGATCTGGAACTCTCCGAGGAGCAGGCGGCCGTACGGCAGCTCGCCCGGGACTTCGTCGAGCGGGAGATCGCCCCGCACGCCGCCGCCTGGGACCGCGCCGAGCGGGTGGACCCCTCCGTGCCGGAGAAGCTCGGGCGGCTGGGCTTCCTCGGGCTCACCATCCCGGAGGAGTACGGCGGCTCCGGCGGTGACCACCTCGCCTACGTCCTGGTCACCGAGGAGCTGGGGCGCGGCGACTCCGCGGTGCGCGGCATCCTCTCCGTCTCCCTCGGCCTCGTCGCCAAGTCCATCGCCGCCTGGGGCAGCGAGGAGCAGAAGCGCGCGTGGCTGCCGCGGCTGTGCTCCGGCGAGGCGCTGGGCTGCTTCGGCCTCACCGAGCCCGGCACCGGCTCGGACGCCGCGGCGCTCACCACCCGGGCGGTGCGCGAGGGGGACGGCTATGTGATCAACGGCTCCAAGATGTTCATCACCAACGGCACCGTGGCCGATGTGGTCCTGCTCTTCGCCCGCACCGGCGGCCCCGGCCACCAGGGCGTCAGCGCCTTCCTCGTCCCCGCGGACACCCCCGGCCTGGAGCGCCGGGAGATCCACGGGAAGCTCGGGCTGCGCGGCCAGGCCACGGCCGAGCTGACGCTCACCGGCGTGCGGGTGCCGGCCTCGGCCCTGCTCGGCCCGGAGGGCAAGGGTTTCTCCGTCGCCATGTCCGCGCTGGCCAAGGGCCGGATGTCGGTGGCCGCCGGCTGCGTGGGCATCGCCCAGGCGGCCCTCGACGCCGCCGTGCGGTACGCGGGCGAGCGCGAGCAGTTCGGCAGGCCGATCGCGCACCACCAGCTCGTGCAGGAGCTGATCTCCGACATCGCCGTGGACCTCGACGCCGCCCGCCTGCTGACCTGGCGGGTCGCCGACCTGATCGAACGCGGACTGCCGTTCGCCACCGAGTCCTCGGTGGCCAAGCTCTACGCGAGCGAGGCCGCGGTGCGGTGCGCCAACAACGCCCTCCAGGTCTTCGGTGGTTACGGTTACATCGACGAGTACCCGGTGGGCAAGCTGGTCCGGGACGCGCGGGTGATGACCCTCTACGAGGGCACCAGCCAGATCCACAAACTGCTGATCGGCCGCTCCCTCACCGGAGTCTCCGCCTTCTGACCGGACGCGGGCCGGCGGTCCCCCGGTCCGCGTCCACCCGCCGCCCGGTCTCCTAAGCGCTTGCTCAGTACCCTGTAAGGTGTTCGCCGCCGGTGGAGAGGCCGCCGGGCACCGGAGAGCGGGGCGCGATGAGCAGCGAGGCGCAGCAGACCGAGGAGTGGGCGGATGTGACGCCCGACGCCGCCAGGCGGCTGGTGACGGCCGCCGTCGAGGCCTTCGCCGAGCGCGGTTACCACGCCACCACCACCCGGGACATCGCCTCCCGCGCCGGCATGAGCCCGGCGGCGCTCTACATCCACTACAAGACGAAGGAAGAGCTGCTCTACCAGATCAGCGGGGTCGGCCACCGGCTCGCCCTCGACATGCTGGAGCGGGCGGCGGACGGCGGGGGCAGCCCGGCCGAGCGGCTCGCCGACGCGGTGCGGTCCTTCGCCCGCTGGCAGGCCGAGCGCCACACCACCGCGCGCGTCGTCCAGTACGAGCTGGGCGCGCTGGGCGAGGAGCACCACGCCGAACTGCTCGATGTGCGCCGGAGGACCGACGGCGCGGTGCGCCGGATCATCCAGGACGGCGTCACGGCGGGCGACTTCGACGTACCGGACGTGAGCGGCACGACGCTCGCGGTGCTGTCGCTCTGCGTCGACGTGGCCCGGTGGTTCAACCCGGAGGGCCGCCGCACACCCGAGGAGGTCGGCGAGCTCTACGCGGACCTCGTCCTGCGCATGGTCGGCGCGGCCCGCCCGGAGGCCTGAGGGCCCGCGAGGGCCGGCGGCCGCCGGGAAAAGCCGGAGACCGCCGGGAGCCCTCGGGAGCGCTCAGAGGTAGAAGCGGCTCACGCTCTCCGCGACGCAGACCGGCTTGTCGCCGCCCTCGCGCTCGACGGTGACGGCGGCGGTCAGCTGGACGCCCCCGGCCACCTCGCTCACCCCGGCGATCCGCCCGGTGGCCCGCAGCCGCGAGCCGACGGGCACGGGGGAGGGGAAACGGACCTTGTTGGTGCCGTAGTTGATGCCCATCCGCACCCCCTCCACCCGCATCAGCTGCGGGACGAGGACGGGCAGCAGCGAGAGCGTCAGGTAACCGTGGGCGATCGTCGTCCCGAAGGGTCCGGCGGCGGCCTTCTCCGGGTCGACGTGAATCCACTGGTGGTCACCGGTCGCCTCGGCGAAGAGGTCGATCCGCTTCTGGTCGATTTCCAGCCAGTCGCTGTGTCCCAGCTCCTCGCCGACCGCGGACTTCAGCTCGTCGAGCGACGCGAACACCCGGGGCTCCGCCATCTCCATGACCTCCCAAAGACAGATACTAAGCGGTTGCTCAGCATGCTGCCCGGTGCGGTCCCTGTCAACGGCCCGGCCGCGGCTACGGGCGAGGTCACACCGGCCGGACGCGGCCCGAGCGGGGCGGCGCCGCGTGCGGACCGGGACCGGCGGGGCGGGACCGGCGGACCGGTGGGCGGTCGTCCGTCCCGCCGCGTAGCCTTGGGCGGCGTGCCGCAGATTCCAGCAGGACTCCAAGAACTCACCGTGGGCCAGCTCTCCGCGCGCAGCGGCGCCGCGGTCTCCGCCCTGCGCTTCTACGAGGCCAAGGGGCTGATCAGCAGCCGCCGCACGACGGGCAACCAGCGCCGCTACAGCCGTGACGCGCTGCGCCGGGTGGCCTTCGTGCGGGCCGCCCAGCGGGTCGGCATCCCCCTCGCCACCATCCGTGACGCACTCGCCGAGCTGCCCGACGAGCGTACGCCGACCCGCGAGGACTGGGCACGGCTCTCCGAGGCCTGGCGCTCCGAGCTGGACCAGCGCATCGCGCAGCTCGCACGGCTCCGCGACCATCTGACCGACTGCATCGGCTGTGGCTGCCTCTCCCTGGAGACCTGTGTGCTCTCCAACCCCGATGACATGCGCGGCGGTCACGGCAGCGGATCGGCGCTGCTGTCCGAGCGCGGGCGGGCGCGCGGCGGCTGAACGCTGTGGCGTGCGCCGCGCGGCGGAGCCGGGGAATCCCGTGTCCCGGTTGTCTCAGGGGGTGGTGGCGGAGGCCAGGGCCGGCCGCCGCGACCGGCGGGAGGCGGCCAGGGCCTGCTCGGTCAACACCGGTTCCGGCACGACGATGCCGCAGTCCGTGCAGACCGGGCCGGAGCTGGGGACGTGGTCCAGGCCGCCGCGCCAGGCGATACGGGGCGAGTCGCAGACCGGGCAGAGAGAGCCGGGTTCCGACTCCAGCGCCGTGATGATGCGCCGCAGCACGTCGGCCAGCGGTGCCGTCGGATGGACCAGGGGATCGTCGCACCAGGCCACTCCGCAGCCGCCCCAGGTGCACCGGTGCCAGTCGTCCAGGGCGCTCGGCTGCCGTATGCCGAGCCGCTTCTCCTGCTTGCGGCGGACACCGAACGCCACGTCGTACGCCAGCCAGACCCGGCGGGCCTCCTCCAGCTCCGCCAGGGCCGCGACCAGCCGGTCCGGTCCGGGCCGCCGGTCCTCGGTGCCGATGCCGACCCGGCCGCACAGATGGTGCCAGGTCGCCCGGTGCCCGTACGGGGCGAATTTCTCCAGGCACCGGCGCAGCGCGGTGCGGCGCTGCTCGGGGGTCAGCCGGGGGTCACGCACCTGTTCGGCGAGACTTCTGAATCCTGCCATTCGTCTCCCACCTCCGTCGCTCGTGCTTCGGCGATGTGGAATGGACGTACCGCGACCCGAAATGGCTCCCGCTCCGGGGAGTTGAGCGCAAACTGTCCGGTTGCGCGCTCTTGCGTCCCGGCCGGCGCACCGTCAGGTACCGGATAGCGGATACCGCTGATGGACCATCGGAAAATCTGACGTCAGCTCCCTTCCGTGCTCCTGTACCCAGCGGTAACGTCCGGCGCACCCCCCTTCTGGAAGGAGCAGGAATGCGCCGGTGCCGTCCGCGTTCCCTCAGCCGCAGAGTCCCGCGTCCGCGCGGGGCTCTTCTCATGACCGCGCTGCTCGCCCTCGGCGCGGGACTGCTCTCCCCGCCCCCGCCCGCCGCCGCCTCCACGCCGCCACCACCACCGCCACGGCCGCCTCCGCGGACGACTACTGCGCGGACCAGTGCTCCGACATCCTCCCGCCCGGCGCCAACGGCAACGCCACCCTCGCCGGCATCCTCGCCCACCGCACCCTCGGTACCCGCCCCGCGCACAGCTCCGACCAGCTCGGCCCGTACACCGACCTGGTCGCCGGCCACCCCTCCCTCACCGACGCCTCCCTCGCCGAGTTCTTCAACGACGCCTCCTTCGGCGTTCCCGAGGACCAGGTCGAGTCCGTCACCCGGCCCCGCGAGGACGTGACGATCACCCGCGACAAGAAGACCGGCGTCCCGCACATCCAGGGCACCACCCGCGAGGGCACCGAGTTCGGCGCCGGATACGCCGCCGCCCAGGACCGGCTCTGGCTGATGGACCTCTTCCGCCACATAGGCCGCGGCGAGCTCACCCCGTTCGCGGGCGGAGCCGCCGGAAACCAGGGCCTGGAGCAGCAGTTCTGGCCGCAGGCCCCGTACACCGAGGCCGACCTGCAGGCGCAGATCGACCGGATCGCCGCCTCCGGCGAGCGCGGCGCGCAGGCCATGGCCGACTCCCGGGCCTACCTCGACGGCATCAACGCCTACATCGAGAAGGCCAAGAAGGGCCGCTACTTCCCCGGCGAGTACGTCCTCACCGGGCATGTCGACGCCATCACCAACATCGGCACCATCGAGAAGTTCGAGCTGACCGACATGGTGGCGCTCGCCTCCGTCGTCGGCGCCCTCTTCGGCGGCGGTGGTGGCGGTGAGGTGCAGTCCGCGATCGCGCTGCTCGCCGCGCAGGAGAAGTACGGCACCGAGAAGGGCACCGCCGTCTGGGAGGCGTTCCGGCAGCGCAACGACCCCGAGGCCGTCCTCACCCTGCACGACGGTGAGTCCTTCCCCTACGCCGGCAAGCCGGAGAACCCCCGCGGCGCCGCCCTGCCCGACCCCGGATCGGTGACCGCCGAGCCGCTGGTGTACGACCGCGAGGGCACGGCCGTGAAGGACGCCGAGAACCCGGTCGCGGCGCCCCCGCACCTGCGGAAGCTGCGGAACCTCCACGACGACGGGGTGCTCCCCGCCGACCTGTTCGCGAAGCCGCACGGCATGTCCAACGCCCTGATGGTGTCCGGCGCCCACACCGCGAGCGGCAACCCCGTCGCCGTCTTCGGCCCGCAGACCGGCTACTTCGCGCCCCAGCTGCTGATGCTCCAGGAACTCCAGGGCCCGGGCATCAGCGCCCGCGGCGCGTCCTTCGCCGGCGTCGGGATGTACGTCCAGCTCGGCCGCGGCCAGGACTACGCCTGGAGCGCCACCTCCGCCGGGCAGGACATCACCGACACCTACGCCGTCGAACTGTGCGAGCCCGACGGCTCCGCCCCCACCAAGGACTCCTCGCACTACCGCAACGGCGGCGCCTGCGAGCCGATGGAGAAGCTGGAGAAGCGCAACGCCTGGAAGCCCTCCCTCGCCGACTCCACGGCCAGGGGCTCCTACCGGATGCAGGTGTTCCGCACCGACTACGGCATCGTCACCCACCGCGCCACGGTGGACGGCAAGCCGGTCGCCTTCACCTCGCTGCGCTCCACCTACCGACACGAGGCCGAGTCGATCATCGGCTTCCAGATGTTCAACGACCCCGGCTACGTCACGGACGCGAAGTCCTTCCAGCGCGCGGCCGAGCACGTCAACTACACCTTCAACTGGTTCTACGCCGACTCCCGCGACACCGCCTACTTCAACAGCGGCAGCAACCCGGTCCGGGCCGAGGGCGTCGACGCCTCACTGCCGGTGAAGGCCGAAGAGGCGTACGAGTGGCGGGAGTTCGACGCCGGGCCCAACACCGCCGCGTACACCCCGGCCGCCGAGCACCCGCAGTCGGTGAACCAGGACTACTACATCTCCTGGAACAACAAGCAGGCGCGGGACTACACCTCGGCCGGCTTCGGCGACGGCTCCGTCCACCGCGGCGACCTGCTCGACACCCGGGTGAAGCGGCTGACGGAGCAGGGCGGGGTCACCCGCGCCTCCCTCACCCGCGTCATGGCCGAGGCCGGGGTCACCGACCTGCGCGGCGAGGCCGTCCTGCCCGTACTGCTCAAGGTCCTGCGCGGCGGTGCCGTCAGTGACCCGGCGGCGGCCGAGGCCGTCCAGCGGCTGGAGTCCTGGGCGGCCGGCGGCGCCCAGCGCAAGGAGACGAAGGCGGGCTCGCGGACCTACGCCCACGCGGAGGCCATCCGCACCATGGACGCCTGGTGGCCGCTGCTCGTCGAGGCCCAGTTCGCCCCCGGCCTCGGCGACGCCCTCTACGAGGCCTTCCGCGCCAAGCTGCCGCTGGACGAGTCGCCGTCGGCGAGCCACGGCGCGACGGGCGGGCACGCGGGCTCGGCCTTCCTCGCCGGCTGGTGGAGCTATGTCGACAAGGACCTCCGGGCCGTCCTCGGCGAGCCGGTCGCGGGCGGTCTGGAGGAGGAGTTCTGCGGCGGCGGGGACCTCTCCACCTGCCGGGAGGTCCTGCTGACGACGCTCACCCGGGCGGCCGCCACCCCGGCCACCGAGGTCTACCCGGGCGACGAGGACTGCGAGCCGGGCGACCAGTGGTGTTCGGACGCGATCATCCACCGGCCGGTCGGCGGGATCACGCACCCGATCGTCCACTGGCAGAACCGCCCGACCTACCAGCAGGTGGTGGAGTTCCCCCGGCACCGCTGAGACGTCACGTTCCGAGGCGACCACCCCGGGCGGCGGCCGGCACTTACCGGCCGCCGCCCGGCGGTGTGCGCGGCCCGGGGGCCCGGGGCCCGTCAACTCTCCGACGCGTGCATGCCGTTCACCGCCGGTACAGCAGATGCTCCGCGCGCACCCGGCGGAACGCCGCCAGGTCCGCCCGCCAGCCCGCCACCACCTCGTCGGTGTCCGCCCCCCGGTCGATCGCCGTACGGACCCAGGTGCTGCCGGTCAGCTTGTCGATCCAGTGGTCGGAGCGCCAGGTGAAGCCGTCCCACACCCGCTTCGCGGTGACCAGCAGCCCGATCCCGGTGCGGACCGGGTCGAACGCCTCCCGGTCGTGGACGTGCAGCTGCACCCCGCCGACCGTGCGGCCCTGGAACTTGGAGAAGACCGGCTGGAAGTACGCCTCCCGGAAGCGCACCCCGGGCAGCTCCAGCCCGTTCGCCGCCTCCGCCCAGCGGCGGTCGATCCCCTCGGCGCCCAGCAGTTCGAACGGCCGGGTGGTGCCGCGTCCCTCCGAGAGGTTGGTGCCCTCGAAGAGGCAGGTGCCGGAGTAGACCAGGGCCGTCCCGGGTGTCGGCATGTTCGGGCTCGGGGGCACCCAGGGCAGCCCGGTCTCGTCGAAGAAGTCGCCGCGCCGCCAGCCCGACATCCGGACCACGTCCAGCTCCACCGCCCGCCCTGCCGCCTCCGGCACGAACTCGGCGTTGAACAGCAGCGCCAGCTCGCCGACCGTCATGCCGTGCGCCTGCGCGATCGGCTCCCGGCCCACGAAGGTGGCGAACTCCTTCTCCAGCACCGGCCCGTACGCGCCCCGCCCGGTGACGGGGTTCGGCCGGTCCAGCACCATGAAGCGCTTGCCCGCGAGGACGGCGGCGACCATGCAGTCGTACATCGTCCAGATGTAGGTGTAGAAGCGGGAGCCGGCGTCCTGGATGTCGAAGACGACCGTGTCCACGCCGGAGGCGGTGAAGATGTCCGCCAGCGCCTGCCCGCTCTTGAGGTAGGTGTCGTAGACCGGCAGGCCCGTCGCCGGGTCCTCGTACCGGCCCTCGGAGCCGCCCGCCTGGGCCGTGCCGCGGAAGCCGTGCTCGGGGCCGAAGACGGCCGTCAGGTTCACCCGCTCGTCTGCGTGCATGACGTCCACCAGATGGCGCACCCCGGCCGTCACCCCGGTGGGATTGGTGACCACCCCGGCCTTCCGTCCCTCCAGCGGCGCGTAGCCCGCCGCCGCGAGCCGGTCGAAGCCGGTACGGACCCGGGGCCCGCCATGGCGCCCGGACCGGCCGCCCGCCGCCTCGACGCCGGCCGCGGGCGCGGCGGTGGCGGCCACCGCGCCGACGGCTCCCGTGACCGCCAGCAGATTTCTCCGGGACAGGGACATCCAGCACCTCCGGGCTCGGCGTCGGACCGGGGCGCGGCGGCGCCGGCCCCGGCGATTGCGCTGTGCACCCGCACGCTAACCCGCCGGAGCCCCGCGCGGGAACGACCCCGGCGGCCGCCGTCGGGCCGCTCCCGCCACTCTTCCCCCGTGACATACCGACCGGTTAGTGTGCGGTGCGGACGCCGCCCGCGCCACCGGCACCGGCCGCGGGCCGCGGTACGGACAGGCCGCAGCCGAAACCGGAGGGGACGCCCGATGCCCGAGTCGATCTACGCCGCCCGGCCCTGGCTCAAACTGCTCAGCGAGGCCCAGCGGGCCCCCGTCGATCCGCCGGAGACCACACTCCACGCCTTCCGCGACGCGGTGCGCCGGGCCCCGGACCACCCGGCCCTGGCCTACTTCGACGCCCGGCTGGACTACCGCGAGCTCGACGAGCTCTCCGACGGCTTCGCCGCGCACCTCGCCGCACGGGACTTCCGGCGGGGCGACCGGCTGGCGCTGGTCCTGCAGAACACCCCCCACTTCGTGATCGCGCTGCTGGGGGCGTGGAAGGCGGGCGGCATCGTCGTCCCCGTCAACCCGATGTACAAGGAACGGGAGGTCGCGCACGTCCTCACCGACGCGGGCGTGACCGCCCTGGTCTGCTCCGGCCACGCCTGGGAGGCCTTCCTGCGCCGGACCGCCTCCGACTCCCCGGTGCGCCTGGCGTACACCGCCGAGGAGCGGGACCTGCAGACCCGGAACGACACCCGGGTGCTGCCCGGGCGCCGCGCGCCCCGCGCCGAGGACGCCACCGACCTGCTCCGGGCCGCGCGGAGCGGCGGCCGGCCGCCTGCGGACCGGGAGCCGGGGGCCGGCGAGACCGCGCTCATCAGCTACACCTCCGGCACCAGCGGCGCCCCCAAGGGCGCCATGAACACCCACGGCAACATCGCCCACAACGCCGAGCGGATGCGCGCCGGCGCCGGACTCGGCGACGGGGTCCGGATCTTCGGGCTGGCCCCGCTCTTCCACATCACCGGCATGGTCGTCCAGCTCGCCACCTGCGTCGCCGGCGCGGGCACCCTCGCCCTCGCGTACCGCTTCGAGGCCGGGGTCGTCCTCGACGCCTTCGCCGAGCACCGTCCCGCCTTCACCGTCGGCCCGTCCACCGCCTTCATGGCACTGGCCGCGCACCCCTCCTGCACCCGCGACCACTTCAGTTCCTTCGCCATGATCGCCTCCGGCGGGGCGCCGCTGCCGCCCGCCCTGGTGGAGAAGTTCCGCGCCGACTTCGGCCCGTACATCCGGAACGGCTACGGCCTGACCGAGTGCACCGCGCCCTGCGCGAGCGTCCCGCCGCACCGGGAGGCGCCGGTCGATCCCGTCTCCGGCACGCTCGCGGTCGGCGTGCCCGGCGCCGACACCCTGGTGCGGATCCTGGACGAGGACGGCCGGGAGGTGCCCTTCGGCGAGCCGGGGGAGATCGTGGTGCGCGGGCCGCAGGTCGTGCCCGGATACTGGAACCGGCCGGAGGACACCGAGGCCGCGCTGCCCGGGGGTGAACTGCGCACCGGCGACATCGGCTTCATGGACCCCGACGGCTGGCTGTACGTCGTCGACCGCAAGAAGGACATGATCAACGCCTCGGGGTTCAAGGTCTGGCCGCGCGAGGTGGAGGATGTCCTCTACAGTCATCCGGCGGTCCGCGAGGCGGCCGTGGTGGGCGTCCCGGACCCGTACCGGGGCGAGTCGGTGAAGGCGTACGCCAGCCTGCGGCCCGGCGCTCGCGCCGAGCCCGCCGAGCTGGTCGCGTACTGCCGGGAGCGGCTCGCCGCGTACAAGTACCCGCGGGAAGTCGAGATCCTGCCGGAGCTGCCGAAGACGGCCAGTGGGAAGATCCTGCGACGGGAACTGCGCGTCCGGGCCTGACCGGCGCGGGCAACGGCAGGGCGGCGTGACAGGACGGCGCGGCACGGCGCCGCGGCACGACACGGAGAGCAGAGAGGCAAGGTGGCGGTGATGGCCAGAACGACGGAGGGCAGCGGAGCACCGGTTCCGCAGCGGCTGCTGGCCGCCGCCACCCGCCTTTTCGCGGACCGGGGCTACGACCGGACGTCCGTCCAGGAGATCGTGGAGGCCGCGGGGGTGACCAAGGGCGCCCTCTACCACTACTTCGGTTCCAAGGACGATCTGCTGCACGAGATCTACGGCCGGGTGCTCCGCCTGCAGCAGGAGCGGCTCGACGCCTTCGCGGAGTCCGACGCCCCGGTCGAGGAGCGGCTGCGGGGCGCGGCGGCCGACGTCGTCGTCACGACCCTCGAACACCTCGACGACGCGACGATCTTCTTCCGCTCGATGCACCAGCTGAGCCCGGAGAAGAACAAGCAGGTGCGGGCCGAGCGGCGGCGCTACCACGAGCGCTTCCGCGCCCTGATCGAGGAGGGGCAGCGCACCGGCGTCTTCTCCACCGCGACCCCGGCCGACCTGGTCGTCGACTACCACTTCGGCTCGGTGCACCATCTGGCCACCTGGTACCGGCCGGAGGGACCGCTCACCCAGCAGGAGGTGGCCGACCACCTCGCCGACCTGCTGCTGCGCGCCCTGCGGCCCTAGTGCCGCACCAGGCAACCTTCGCCCCGTCGCGGCACCAGCCGGCGGGACGGCGGACGCGGCGGGAACCGGGGCGGGCCCGGACCGGATCTCCGGTCCGGGCCCGCCCCGGTCTGCCGCGCGGTTCCCCGCGCCCGCCGTCCGCCGTCAGCGGTACTGCTTGATCTCCCGGCGCGCCAGCGAGCGCTGGTGCACCTCGTCCGGCCCGTCGGCGAGCTGGATGGTCCGGGCCGCGGCCCACAGCTCCGCCAGCGGGGTGTCCTGGCTGACGCCGGCGGCGCCGTGCAGCTGCACCGCCCGGTCCAGCAGGGCCACCACGGTGCGCGGTGTGGCGATCTTGATGGCCTGGATCTCGGTGTGCGCCCCCCGGTTGCCGACCGTGTCCATCAGCCAGGCCGTCTTGAGGACCAGCAGCCGCAGCTGTTCGACGGCCACCCGGGCGTCGGCGATCCAGCCCTGGACGACGCCCTGTTCGGCCAGCGGCTTGCCGAAGGCCGTACGGGACACCGCGCGCCGGCACATCAGCTCGATGCCCCGCTCGGCCATGCCGATCAGCCGCATGCAGTGGTGGATCCGGCCGGGGCCCAGCCGGGCCTGGGCGATGGCGAAACCGCCGCCCTCCTCGCCCACGAGGTTCGTCACCGGGACGCGGACCCGGTCGAAGACGATCTCGGCGTGGCCGCCGTGGTGGTCGTCCTCGTAGCCGTAGACCTTCATGGCCCGGCGGACCTCGACGCCCGGGGTGTCGCGGGGGACGAGCACCATGGACTGCTGGCGGCGGATGTCCGCGCCCTCGGGGTCGGTCTTGCCCATCACGATGAAGATCTTGCAGTCCGGGTTCATCGCCCCGGAGATGTACCACTTGCGGCCGGTGACGACGTACTCGTCGCCGTCCCGCTCGATCCGGGTCTCGATGTTGGTGGCGTCGGAGGAGGCCACCTCCGGCTCGGTCATCGCGAACGCGGAGCGGATCTCGCCGGCGAGCAGCGGCTCCAGCCACTCCTTGCGCTGCGCCTCCGTGGCGAACTCGGCGAGGAGCTCCATGTTGCCGGTGTCCGGGGCCGCGCAGTTGAGGGCGGTGGGCGCCAGCTGCGGGCTGCGGCCGGTGATCTCGGCCAGCGGGGCGTACTGGAGGTTCGTCAGCCCGGCGCCGTACTCCTCGTCGGGCAGGAAGAGGTTCCACAGCCCCTGCCGGCGGGCCTCGGCCTTGAGCTCCTCGACCACCGGCGGGGTGCCCCACCGCGAGTCCAGTTCAGCCCGCTGCTCCTCGGCGGTCCGCTCCGCCGGGTAGACGTGCTCGTCCATGAACGCGAGGAGTTTCGCGCGGAGTTCCTCGGTACGGGCGTCGAATGCGAAATCCATGAGCTCAGCCTTCCTGCAGGGTGGTGAGGCCGTTGTCGATGAAGACCGGGACGAGGGCGCCGATGCGGTCGAAGCCCGAGCCGACGGTCTGGCCGAGGGTGTAGCGGTAGTGGATGCCTTCGAGGATCACCGCGAGCTTGAAGTAGGCGAACGCGGTGTACCAGGCGATCCGTGAGACGTCGCGGCCGGAGCCGGCGGCGTAGCGCTCGATCAGCTCGGCCGGGGCGGGGTGGCCGGGGGCGTCGGCGGTGGTGCTGATCGGCATCCCGGGCAGGGCGCGCTGACCGCTGTACATCACCAGCAGCCCCAGGTCGGTGAGCGGGTCGCCGAGGGTGGACATCTCCCAGTCGAGGACGGCCCGCACGGAGTCGTCGGGGCCGACGAGGACGTTGTCCAGCCGGTAGTCGCCGTGGACGACGGTGGGCGCGGGGGAGCCGGGCAGCGCCTTGCCCAGGGAGGCGTGGAGCTCGTCGATCCCGGCGAGCTCGCGGTTGCGGGAGGCGTCGAGCTGCTTGCCCCAGCGGCGCAGCTGGCGGTCGAGGAAGCCCTCCGGCCGCCCGAAGTCGCCGAGGCCCACCGCCTCCGGCTCGACGGCGTGCAGCGCGACCAGGGTGTCGACGAGTCCGAGCACCACCCCGCGGGTGCGCTCCGGCCCCAGCGGGACCAGTTCCTCGGACTTGCGGTAGGGAGTGCCCTCCACGAACTCCATGACGTAGAAGGCGGAGCCGATGACGGACTCGTCCTCGCAGAGCAGTACGGTTCCGGGTACCGGTACGGCCGTCGGGTGCAGGGCGCTGATCACCCGGTGCTCGCGGCTCATGTCGTGGGCGGTGGCGAGCACATGGCCCAGCGGCGGCCGGCGGACCACCCAGCGGGAGGTGCCGTCGGTGACCGCGTAGGTGAGGTTCGACCGGCCGCCCTCGATCAGCCGGGCGGTCAGCGGCCCCCGCACCAGCCCGGGGCGTTCGCGGTCGAGATGGCCGCGGAGGCGGTCCAGATCGAGGCCGGGCGGGTGGTCCTTGCTCATCACTGCTCCTTGGGGGAAGGGACGTCCCACTAATCATGCCGACCAGTCGGTATGACGTCCAGACCCGGGCGGCACTTGACAACCGGGCCGGGCGCCGGTGCGGCGCCGTGTCACAGGACCAGGAGGGTCCCGCACGCCGCCATGGCGACGACGCAGCCCGCCGCCAGCGTGACCGATCGTACGGACACGGCCCCGGGCCGCGCCCGGTCCAGCGCGCGGATCCTGCGGTGGGCGGCGGTCAGCAGCACGAGCCAGGCCGCGGCCGTCAGGGCCACCGCCACGGCGGCGACGGCCCCGGTGTCGCCGTGCAGGGCCAGCCGTACGGCCAGGATCGCGGCCACCGTGCCCGCCAGCGTCGAACGCCGCCAGGCGAAACCGGTGCGCTCGGGCTGCGCCGCCGGGTCGCGCGGGGCCGTCTGCGTCATCAGCCCGCCCAGCCGACGGCCACGGTGGTGACCATCACCGCGGAGATCAGGATCACCCCGGCCGCGAGGAAGGCGGGGAAGCGCGTGGACGGCAGGTCCTCGCCGCGCCGCATCGCCAGTTCCACCCGCACCCAGTGGTTCACCGCCCGCGCGGCCACCAGCGCCCCGCCCACGAGCAGGACGACGGCGACGGCGGCCCGTACCGAGCGGTGCAGGTCCGGCAGGAACTGCGCGACCGCGAAGCCGCCGCCCACCAGGGCCAGGGCGGTGCGCAGCCAGGCGAGGAAGGTCCGCTCGTTGGCGAGGGAGAAGCGGTAGTCGGGGGTCTCGCCCTGGGAGCGGATCCGGGCGGGGGAGAACCACAGCCGCACTCCGGCGGCCGCCGCACGCGCTTTTCCGAACGGAGTTCCGGCCATGACCCCATCCAATCAGAGGGGCCGGGGAAATCCTTCGAGGGGTGAAGGGGGAGCGCGGCCGCCCCCGGGGACGGAATCCGCTCTCCCCCCGGAACGGGCCCCCGGTCTGCGGTCATACACTGCGGGGGGCGGCTGCCGGGCGGGCCCGATTATCAACAAGATGTAAACAACCATCCGGTGAGGAAACGGTCCTCCGGGGACGCCTTGACGCGGAGTGGTGACTAACGGTTTGCTGTCTGTGATCATCGGCCGGTGTAGCGGAGATCACGCCGCCGGCGGGTCCGCCAAATGCACGGACAAGTGCCCCATACCGGGCGGGAAGTGGCGTGTTGCCGTGGAGGAAGAAGCTCACGGATGACCCCTCCACCGCCGCCACCGCCCCCGCTGGGCAGATCCCGCAACAAGGACGGCTTCGCCTTCGACCCGGCCCTCGACGACACGGAGCTCGCCGGGGTCCGCGACGCGCTCGTGCAGGGCCGCTGGGGCGAGAGCCGCGCCCTGCTGGCCAGGACCGGCCGGGACTGGGACCGCCGCGGCCACCGGCTGGTCGTCCTCGGCATGGAGCCCAACAGCGCCGCCTGGGCCGAGGAGTGGCGGCTGGCCGAGCCCGACAGCGTGGACGCCGCCGCCCTGTCCGCCTGCGCCAAGGTCTTCCGCGCGCTGCGCGGCAAGGAGGACCCGGCCGCCGCCCGCGAGGTCTGCCGGGCCGCCGCCCGGATGTATCCCGCCGACCCGTCCCCCTGGCTGGCCCTGCTGATCCTCGCCCGGCACACCGGCACCGACGAGGAGCGGCTGCAGATCTTCGACCAGGTGCGCGGCCGCCACCGCGAACACCACCACGCGCACCACCTCATGACGGCCTGTCTGGCCGAACACCAGCAGGGCGACCGGGACGATCCCTTCCACGAGGTCTACGACTTCGCGGCCTGGGCCGCCGAACAGGCCCCCGCCGACTCGCCGCTGTGCGCCCTGCCGGTCATCGCGCACACCGAGCGCTACCGGGTCCTCGCCCACGCCGGCATCGAGCCGCGCGACCCCACCCGCTCCGGGCACTGGAAGAGCCGCCGCGCCCGCCAGGTGATGAAGGCGGCCTTCGACTGGTGGCTGGAGTGGGGCTACGAGGAGCACCCGCGCCGCCTGGTGGACCTCAACTTCCTGGCGCACGCCAAGTACCACGAGGGCCGGCCCTGGGAGGCCGCCGCCCTCTTCCACCGCATCGGACGCCATGTCACCAAGGAGCCCTGGTCCTACCCCGACCGGGACCCCCGGAAGACCTACCGCGCGGCCCACGCCGCCGCCACCGGCGGGACGGACATCCGGTGACCGGCCCTCCGCGCGCCCGGCACCACCTCTTAACCAGCCGACAGACCTCAACCAGCGGGAAGGTGACCATGCTGACGGACAACGACTCCGCCATCAGCACGTACAAGGGCCAGGAACGGGCGCTCCGCGCGGACCGCATCGGCCTGGGCGGCCTGCTGCTCTCCGTCCTCGCGGCCAGCGCGCCCCTCCTCGTGGTCGCGGGTGTCATGCCCACCACATACGCGGTGATGGGCATCGTCGGACAGCCGCTGATCTTCGTCCTCCTCGGCGTGGTCCTGCTGCTCTTCAGCGTCGGCTACGCCGAGATGAGCCGCCATGTGCACAACGCCGGCGCCTTCTACGCGTACATCGCCCGCGGCCTCGGCGGCACGGCCGGGGCCGGCGCCTCCGTCGTGGCCCTCGTCGCCTACAGCGCCATGCAGGTCGGCATCTACGGCATCTTCGGCTTCGAGGTCAGCGGGCTCGCCGACACCTACCTCGGCCTCACCGTCGCCTGGTGGATCCCCGCCCTCGCCGCCGCGCTCATCGTCGGCGTGCTCGGCTGGCTCAAGATCGACCTCAGCGCCAAGGTGCTCGGCGTGCTGCTCGTCATCGAAGTCTGCATGGTCGTCATCTTCGACGTCGCGGCCATCGGCGACCCCGGCCCCCAGGGCCTCTCCCTGACGGCGTTCGACCCCGGCACCCTCGCCGGGGCCGGCCTCGGCACCGCGCTCTGCTTCGCCTTCGCCTCCTTCGTCGGCTTCGAACAGGCTCCCGTCTACGCCGAGGAGACCCGGCGCCCGCAGGTCGTCGTCGCCCGCGCCATGTTCCTCGCCGTCGGCTTCGCCGCCCTCTTCCTGGCCCTCAGCTCCTGGGCCCTCAACATCGCCTCCGGCCCCGCCCGGATCGTCCAGGACGCCCAGGAGCAGAGCGCCGGACTGCTCTTCCACCTGACCGAGGGCCGGCTCGGCTCCACCTTCACCGACGTCATGCACGTCTTCTTCGTCACCGGCATGTTCGCGGCCATGCTCAGCTTCCACAACGTCGTCGCCCGCTACGCCTTCGCCATGGGCCGCGAGGGCCTGCTGCCCGCCGCCCTCGGCCGCACCACCCGCACCAGCGGGGCGCCCGGCACCGGATCGCTGCTGCAGAGCGCCGTCTCCTTCGCCGTGATCACCGTCTTCGCCCTCACCGACGACAAGCCGCACGGCGATCCGACCGCCCCGGTGCTCAACCTCTTCACCTGGATGGGCAACGTCGGCGCGCTCGGCGTCATCGTCCTGATGGCCACCGCCTCCGCGGCCGTCATCGCCTTCTTCGTCCGCCGCGGCGCCGCCCGCGCCCAGGCCTGGCGGCTTCTCTGCTCCGGCATCGCCTGCGCCGCGATGCTCACGATCATCGTCTACACGGTGAAGGACTTCGACGTGCTGCTGGGCGCCGAGCCCGGCTCGGTGCTGCGCTGGGTCCTGCCCGGCATCATCGGGTTCGCCGTGGCCGGCGGCCTCGTCTACGGACTGGTGCTGCGCTCCGTGCGGCCCGAGGTGCACCGCCGGATCGGGCTGGGGAACCAGGCGTTCCAGCTCGAACGGACGGCGGCCGCGCAGGCGGACTCCGCGGACCCCGCGCCCCCGGCCGGCACCGCGGCACCGCGCGGCTGACCCCCCACGACGGCACGGGACGGTACGGCCCGGGTCCCCGGACCCGGGCCGTACCGTCCGATCATCACTCTTTCGAGTGCTGAACACCGGGCCACCCCTAGGCAGTTGAGGATTCCGAACGGTAACTTGCGCTCGCCGACGGCCCCGCCGCGGCGGGTACGGGTTCGAGAGAGGTGACGCGGTGCGCGAACTCAGCCTTCCGCCCCTGGTGCAGAAGCTCCGTACGGGAGGTCTCGCGGATTCCGTGTACGAGATCGCCGAAAGGGCCCCGGACCGGGTGCAGTTCTCCCGGCGCGAGGACGGCCCCGGCGGCATCCGCTGGCTCCCCGTGACGGCCCTCGGCTTCCGCAGCGACGTGACGGCCCTGGCCAAGGGGCTGATCGCGGACGGCGTCCGGCCCGGCGACCGCATCGCCGTGATGTCCCGCACCCGCTACGAATGGACCCTCTTCTCCTACGCCCTGTGGTCCATCGGCGCCCAGCTCGTCCCCGTCTACCCCACCTCCTCCGCCGAGCAGGTGCACTGGATCCTCTCCGACACCCGCGCCTCCGCCGTCGTCGTCGAACACGCCGACGAGGCGATGACCGTCGGCGCCATCTGCGACGACCTCCCCCAGCTGCGCCGCATCTGGCAGCTCGACGAGGGTTGCGTCCAGGAGCTGTCCGCCCTGGGCCGCGGCATCCCCGACGCCCTGGTGCACCGGATGCGCGCCGGGGTCAGCCCCGGCTCGGCGGCCACCATCACCTACACCTCCGGCACCACCGGCCGCCCCCGGGGCTGCGTGATCACCCACGCCAACCTGGCCTTCGAGTGCGACACCCTCATCGAGGGCTGGCGCGAACTCCTCGCCGAACCGGGCGAACAGCCCGCCGTCCTCGCCTTCCTCCCGCTCTCCCACGTCTACGGCCTGATGGTGCAGGTGGCCTGCCAGCGCCACGGCGTCCGCCTCGGCCACCAGCCGGACCCGTCCTCCGAAGAACTCCTCCCCGCCCTCGCCTCGTTCCGGCCCACCTTCCTCTTCGCCGTGCCGTACGTCTTCGAACGGATCTACCGCACCGCCCGCCGGCAGGCCGAACGGGCCCAGAAACTGGAGGCGTTCGACCACGCCGTGGACGTCGCCATGCGCTACGCCGAGGCCGTCGAACGGCGCTCCCTGCTCCGCGGTGCCGGACCGGGGCCCGCGCTGCGGGTCCAGCACGCCCTGCACGACCGCACTGTCTACGCCCGGCTGCGCGCGGTGCTCGGGGGCCGGGTGCGGCACGCCGTCTCCGGCGGATCACCGCTCTCCCGGGAGCTCGGCCTGGTTTTCGCGGGAGCCGGTGTCACCATCTACGACGGCTACGGCCTCACCGAGACGGCCGCCGCCGTCACCGGTCACCCGATCGGCCGCCCCAAGTTCGGCACCGTCGGCCGCCCGCTGCCCGGATGCGCCGTGCACATCGCGGAGGACGGCGAGATCTGGGTGCGCGGGGACAACGTCTTCGCCGGATACCTCGACGACCGTGAGGGCACCGAGGAGGTGCTGCGCGAGGGCTGGCTGGCCACCGGCGACATCGGCCACCTCGACGAGGACGGCTATCTCCACCTCACCGGGCGCAAGAAGGACATCATCGTCACCAGCGGCGGCAAGAGCGTCTCCCCGCTCATCCTGGAGGAACGGCTCCGCGCGCACCCGCTGATCTCGCGCTGCCTGGTGGTCGGCGACAACCGGCCGTTCATCGCGGCCCTGATCACCCTGGACCCGGAGGCCGTGGGCCATTGGCAGCGGCTCCGCTTCCAGCAGCCCCTGGACCTGCGGGTGGTGGTGCGCCACGCCGAGCTGCAGGAGGAGATCCAGCGCGCGGTCTCCCGTGCCAACACCGCCGTCTCCCGCAGCGAGTCCATCCGCGCCTTCCGCGTTCTGCCGCACGACTTCAGCGTCCGGGGCGGCCTGCTGACCCCCTCCCTGAAGCTCCGCCGGGGCGCCATCGTCAAGGCGTACGCGGCCGAGATCGCCGAGCTGTACTCCCGGTGAGCGGGGGAGGCCAGGCCCCTTCGGTCCGGCGGGCCCGGCCGCCGGCGGAGGGGAACGGCGGCCGGGCGGTCCGTCAGCGGATGTGCACCCAGTGGGCCTTCGAGGGCACGCCCGCGGAGTCCGTCACGAACAGCATGTACCAGCCGCGCGGCACCAGCGTCGGATCCTCCGGCACCGTCAGCGCCAGCCGCCCGCCGCTCCGCCGCTCCAGGCCCAGCTCGACGGAGCGCTGCTCGACATCCGTGGTGTGGGTGACGGCGCTCGGCCGCATCAGCCGGGCCCGCGCCGCGCGCCGGGCGGACTCGACGGTGAAGACGGCCGTGTCGCCGCGCTCGGCCTCGGCCGGCCCGCCGGTGATCCGCGGCCGCTCGCCCCGGTGCAGATAGGGCGGGGAGAAGATCTCGACGCGCTGCTCGAAAGTGCCCGGCTGGTTGTTCTCCGGGTCGGCGTAGAGCGGGTCGGAGCCGAAGGTGGCCACCCGCCCGTCGGGCAGCAGCAGGGCCTCGGAGTGGTAGTTGCGGCCCACCACCGGGGACGCGGCGGGCCGGAACGCGTTCTTCTCCGGCAGGTAGAACTGCGCCTTGTGGATGTCGCTCTCGCCCTTGCCGCGGTAGTCCTCCGAGCCGCCGGTGGTGAAGACGGTGTCGTCCGGCAGCAGCACGCTGGAGAGATAGCGGGTGCCCTGCGGCAGGTCGGGCCCCGGGGTGAAGCGGGGGTCCTTCCGCGCCAGGTCCGCGACGGCGGTGCGCGCGGTGGACTTCGGCGACTCGCCGACGCCCCCGCCGCCGAGCACCATCACCTTCTGCTCCTGGGCGGGCGGCAGCAGCACCGAGGCCGAGGTCTCCAGCTGGTCCTGGTCGGAGAGGCCGGGCACCGGGCGGAAGGTGTTCTTCTCCACGTTCCACAGCCCGGGCGCGCGGCCCTTGTCGGCGGGCCCGTAGCCGGCGTTGGAGCCCGAGTAGAACAGGTCTCCGCCGCGGGTCAGGAAGAGCGCCGGATAGGTGGGGAAGTAACGTTCCGGCGCGGGTGACCAGGTCCGGGTCTCCGGGTCGAAGACCTCGTTCTTGCCGGGGACGACCTGGCCGATCTCGTCCAGACCGGAGACGGCGAGGACCCGGCCGTCCTTGAGGGTGGTCAGCGTGGGGTACCAGCGGGCCTCCGCCATCGGGTCGACCGGCAGGTACCGCTCGGCCACGGGGTCGAACTCGTAGGCGACGTCCAGGCCGTGGTAGTCCTGCTTGTCCAGGGTGAGCGACTGCGCGAGACCGTAGACGTTCCGCCGGTCCGCGCCCTTCAGCCCGTCGACGGAGTACTGGGCGGGGCGCCGGGTGACCTGGCTCCGGCCCTTCCGCACGGCCTCGACGAAGACCCGCTCCTCGCTCGCCGTGACGGTGACCTTGCCGCCCTTGCGCTTCTTCTTCTCGGCGGCGGGGAGCTCGAACGCCCGGGTGGTGCGGTACTGCTTTCCGTCCGGGGAACGGAAGACGGTGCCGCGGGGGAAGTGGTGCGGCCGGTCCGGGTCCTCGTTCTTGACCAGCATCCCGCCGCCCGCGCGTTCGACCTTGCCCTCCAGCACCTCGTAGCGGGCGGTGCCGCCGGCCACCAGCAGCTTCCCGCTGGGGAGCTGGGCGTGGCCCGAGCAGAACAGGTCCTCGGGGGTGGGGATCAGCCGGAAGGTGTTCTTCTCCGGGTCCCACAGCAGCGTCTTGAAGGTGCCCGCCCGGAACATCTTCTCGTTGTTGCCGGACCCGGCGATCAGCAGCACCTTGCCGGTGTGCAGCAGGGCCGCGTGGATGGCGTTGACCCGGTACTTCTCCGGGACGCCGAGCAGGTCCCAGTGGCCGTACCGCGCCTTGTACTCCGGCTGTTCGATCTTGTAGGCGTGGTAGGTCCGCTCGGCGTAGCTGATGGCCGCGGGGGCGTTGAGCCCGGCCAGGGCGAGGAAAGCGGCCGCGCCGAGGGCCGTGGTGCGGAAGCGGGGGCTGATCAGATGGCGCACAGCGGGTCCTTCTCTGCGGGGGTGTCACGCTTCGGGGACGCGGCCGTCGGCGCGGACGCGGCCGCGGGCGAGGCCGTCGACGCGGCGGGGACGGTGGCGGGGAGCGGGCCGGGTCGCGGCGGGCGGAGTCCGCCCGCCGGCCCGGCGGAGGAGTCCGCCCGGGCCGCGGGGACGGCGGGGACCGCGGCGACCGTGCTCCGCCTCCGCCGCCCGCCGGCCGCCCAGACGAGCACGGGGGCGAGGCACAGGGCGAGGGCGAGCAGGGCCCAGGCCGTTATGGCGGCGTGCAGATGGCCGAGGAAGAGGGCGGCCACGACCGAGCCGCCGAAGACCGCGGCCCAGAAGAGATGGATCCGGAAGGTGGCGAGCCGGTCGGGGCTGGCCGAGTCGCCCTTGGGCGTCACCACGAAGGAGCTCTTGCGGCGCAGCACGGCGTCGACCAGCGACTTGGCGTAGATGGGCGCGGAGAGGGCGGACATCGCCATGCCGGCGAGTCCGCCGGACCCCTCCGGTTCGTGCGGGGAGACGTTGTGCCGCCGGTTCCAGATGTAGAGCCCGATCTGCAGGGCCGCCGCGTCGCTGTACAGCATCAGCCAGATCTCCGCGGGGACGTGCAGCCCGGACGCGCCGACGACGAGGAAGAGCAGGCAGCTCAGAGCGGCGAGCAGCCAGTTGAGCGCCGTCATCGGGTAGTAGACGACCATCAGCGTGTAATTGAGCAGCCGGCCCGGCGGAAGGGAGAACGGGGCCTTCCAGAACTGCTTGAGGATGGTCTCGTACGTGCCCCGCGACCAGCGGAGCTGCTGGGTGAAGAAATCCGTCCAGGCGGCCGGTCCCTCACCGACGGCGAGTACGTCGGGGGTGTAGACGGAGCGCCATTTCCGCCCGGTCTCGGGATTCCTGGCCCGGTGGAGTTCGAAACCGGTCGCCATGTCCTCGGTGATGGAGTCGTAGAGGCCGCCGATTCCCTGGATGGCCTTGATGCGGACGGCGTTGGAGGTGCCGACGAACATGGGGGAGCCATAGGCGTTACCGGCCCGCTGGATGAGCGCGTGGAAGAGGAATTGCTGGCTTTCCGCGGCCTTGGTGACGGCGGTGTCGTAATTCCCGTACACCTGGGGGCCGATGACGAAGGCGACGTCCGGATCGCGGAAGAAACCGAGCATGCGCTCCAGGTAGTTCGGCAGCGGTACGTGGTCGGTGTCGACGGAGGCGAAGAAGTCGTAGTCGCCGCCGTGGGCGTCCAGCCAGGCGTTGTAGTTGCCGTGCTTGGTCCGGGCGCGGTGCGGGCCGGTGGACCGGTTCCACTTCTCGACGCCCTTGCGGGTGAAGTGGCGGACGCCGAGGCGGGCGCAGACGGCCTTGGCCGCCGGGTCGTCGCCCTCGTCGAGGAGCCAGACGTGCACGGTGCCGCGGTGCCGGATGCGGACGGCGGCCTCCAGGGTCCTGGTGACCATCTCGATCGGTTCCTTGCCGGGCACGAACGAGGTCAGGAAGGCGACCCGGGTACCGGGCTCGGGGGTGACGGGCACGGGATCGCGGGCGACGAGCGTCGCGTGGGCGTTCGAGAAGACCGTGCACAGCCGGAAGAACTCGATGAGACCGATCGAGACGAGCATCGTGGTGTCCGCGGCGGATTCCCAGCCGGACACGTACGGCCGGTGCACCCAGTGTGCCGGCTGGAGCAGCCAGAACAGCAGCAGCGCGGAGACGAGGGGGGCGGCGCAGAGCAGCAGGGTGGCGCGGATCCGGTGCGGTTCCTGCGCCAGCAGGCTGCGGTACGCCACCCGGTACGGCTTTTCTTCCTCTTCCGGGTCGTGGAGCGGTCCCGCGAGTCTGCTGTACCGCTCGTAATCGTAGGCCGGAGGGGAATCGGGGGCGGGCCGCTCCCCGGCCTTCTGGGTTACGGAATTCGGTGACGCCATCGGGGCACTCCCGTGGGACTGACTGGAAGGAAAACGAGGGGCGATGACCCGGACGGCCTAGAATTTTCATGTCATCGACCGAGATGAGAAGGTAACAATCACCTGCCGGATTCCTGCGGAAATGTGATGTTCGGCGCGCCATGATAATGACCCTGGAGGGCGCCGGGGCGGGCCCGGGCAGCCGCGGCCACGGTCTCGTGAATCCCCGGAATTCCACGGCGGACAGGGTGCGGCGCGGGGCGTGGGACCCGCACGGATGGCCGCGGGAGACGGCCCCGCTGCGCGTGCCGAACCCGGGGAACGGGGGGTCGGGCGCAAGCCCGTGGCATCCGGGAGAGCGAAGGCCGTACGGGTGGCAGTCGCCGGTGCTGGACCACGGCCCCGCACGGGGCGGGGCCTGCCGTGTGCGGTCCTCCGCTGCCCGCCGCCGGGAGGGATCGGGCCGTCAGAAAACCGGGAGGGACCGGACTGTCAGGAAGCCGGAAGCGCTCGCCCGAAGGGGGCACGGTGCGGGGCGCGGGGTGCGTGCGCAGGACTGCGCGTGCGGGTGGCAAGAAGGCGGCCGCGAGGTCCGCGGCGAGGAGTTCCGCGGCGAAGACCGGCGCAGAAGCCGAAGCCCATGGCCGTTCCCGCAGGCGTCTGCAAGATCCGCGCCGGCCCGTCCTGGCACGCGTGCAGCCCAGCCTCCTGCGGCACCACCTGAAGCATGAACCTCGGGTCCGGCATGCGGCGCGCCAACTCCACCGACTCGACAGTGTGCTTGGAAAAATGCACCCGGACGCCGAGCTCCGCTCGGCTGAGCCCCGCGTGCTCGTGCAGCGCCTGAACGAACGCGCCGAACGTCCGCAGGCGGTCCGAGGGATGCGGTGCCCGCTCCCAGTCCCCGGCCGGATCCGGCCGTACGCCGACGCTTCCGCGCGCGTCCGTCCCCGGTTCCCATGGCAGCGGTCGCCGCTGTCGGATCTCGGGCTCCGGCTCAGCCTCTGTTGCGGCGGGCCATCACGTGAACGGCTGAGTCACGGGCTCCACGGCGGAGTCGTGGACGAGTTCGGCAAGCTGGACGAGGAAGCCGTACGTCGTCAGACGTCCCTGGATGCGAACGAAGTACGACCGGTTGGAGCACCGGAAGACCTGTCGGCGGCGGACCTTCCGGAAGCTGTGCTCGTAGGCGCTGGCCGTCTGCAGGAGAGCTGCTTCCGCCTCTTCCGTGCTGCCTTGGAATTCCGCCACGGTCCGCGCGTCACGGTCTGCCTCGGCGACGCCTTCGACCGGTATGGCCAGCACCATCCATTGGGGCACGCTGGATCATTTCCTTCCCCCTCGGCGCCGCATGCCGCGACGCGCACGGGGCCAGTGTGGCAGGTGAGCGGCGGTGCCGTGTTCCGCTCGTGCCGTGCGCAGTGCGAGCAACTGCCCGTCCGGGCCCGGTCATCCTCCGGCTATGACGTCTGCGACGCCCGACCCGCCGTCCACGACTCCGCCCGGCTGGCCGCACTGCGCACGGACTTCACGGGCGTTGGTCCTCGGCGTCTGCATGGCCATTGGCGAGCTTGCCGTCGGGGTGGGCGCTGTGGTGGACGGCAAGGGGATCTGGAGGAACCGACAGCGCCTGTGCACGAGTTCGGGCAGCGCCCCGAAGCTCTGCAGAAATCGAAAAGTTCAGACTTCAGGCAGCACAGGCCCCTGCCGGGAGTCCAGCAGGGGCCCACGGTGGAGAGAGCTGCGGAGGGCCGGTACCTGTCCTCGATGAACGGCATGCCGGCCGACATCAGCTACCGTCTGCTGCCGGTTCGACGTCCCGGCCTCACCTCAGATGCCGGGTGAAGAACTGGGCCGCGACGTCCCCCGCGAACTGTGGGACGCCAGTGTGCCCGCCCATGTTGGCGTGCAGGGACTTCTCCTTGGAGCCGAAGGCGTCGAACAGGTCCAGGGCCGCCTGCCGGTCGTTCCCTTCGTCGTCCCACTGCAGCAGGACATGCAGCGGAATGGTGACCTGCCGGGCCTCCTCGAACATGGCGCGAGGCACGAAACTCCCGGCGAAGAGACCGGCGGCCACGATGCGCGGCTCGACCACCGCCAGCCGGATACCGATGGAGATCACTCCCCCCGAGTACCCGACCGGGCCGCCGATCTCGGGCAGCGACAGGAGGGCGTCCAGGGCGGCCTGCCACTCCGGGACCGCCTTGTCGACCAGCGGGAGGATGAGGGCGTCGACGATCTCGTCGCTGACCGGCTCGCCGGCCTCCATCGCCCGGCGCAGGTCGGCGCGGGCCTGCTCGGCGGCGGGCCAACGGGGCCGGTCGCCGCTTCCGGGGAGCTCAATGGTGGCCGTGGCGAAGCCCTCCGCCGCGGAGTGCCGGGCCCGGGCCACCAGTCGGGGGTACATCTTGCGCAGCCCGAGGGGAGGGTGACCGAGCAGGATCAGCGGCGCCGGTGCGGATGCGGATGCCGATGCGGGTGTCCACAGGATGCCGGGGATCTCGCCGAGGGTGAATGCGCGTTCCAGGACGCCGTTGTCGAGGTGTTGCTCTGAAGTGACGTGCATGGTCGTGCCTTTCGGGAGTGCACTGGAACGGCGCTCCCGGACGACCTGTCTATCGCCCGACCGTGACCCCGGAGGGGAGCACCCATGTCGATACTGCGTTCACGGGTACCACCTCCTCGATCTCTCGCACGGCCTCCGGAAATGTAGCAGTGGTCGCCCCTCGTCCAGCAAGTGGTTTTTTTCGGAGCCTTCGTTGCCGGACCCCACGGAGACACGACGCAGAGCTACTCGAGGTGTCGTCGCGATGTCCCGAGTGGCGGCTCTGCGACGGCGGGGTGCACCAGCCCTGTCGTTTCTCATGAGCATCGAACCCCCGACGCACCGCCGACGCCTCTCAACTCGTTCACAGGTGCTGTCGGTTCTCGTGAACAAAGCCATCCCTCCGGGTACGGACGGGACGACGGTGACCGCGACGGTCCGGCCGATGCGGGCGTTCCCCATGAGTTGCTGGGCGCCCGACGAGGACGTGGAAAGCCGCTTCACCATCGACCTCGCCACCGGCGTCCTCAAGGAAGCGATCGCACGCCTCGGAGACCGCGAGTTCGCCCACTACGGCATCACGTCACTGCGGACCTGAGCCTGTGGTTCAAGAACCCGCAGCGTTTACCGGGTGGTGACGCTGTGGGGATCGGGCGCGATACGTTCACCCGGCAGGGCCGGACCGGGTATGGCTCCGGCTCGGAGAAGGTTGAGGTCGGACTACGGGTGGGCAATCGCCCGGGGCCGGGGCCGGGGTCGAGGGCGGGTGGAGACGCTCGTCAGCGACTTCCCGCCGGGGCGCGGAAAACCGGCTGCCGTCGGGACCGGCCCACCCATATCCTCGCGCGGAGGGCTGACTTGGCGCCCCGCCGGCAGCCGGCACCCAACGGACGAGGACGCGTGGCGCAATGAGCAGCCGACTCTTCGCAATCTCCTTCGACGCGCACCAGCCCGAACGCCTGGCCCGCTTCTGGTCCGGCCTCCTGGGCCTGGAGAGATCCGACGATTCCTACGACGGCGTCGCCGTGCTGTCCGGGAACGACGCCGGCTACCGCCTCGGCTTCCGTCCCTCCCCGGCGCGGAAGACCGCCGAGAACCGGCTGCACTTCGACCTGACCAGTTCTTCCCCGGAGGACCAGCGGGAGACCGTGGCCAGGGCGCTCGACCTGGGCGCGCACCACGCCGACGTCGGCCAGGGAGCGGAGGTCCCCCATGTGGTGCTGGCCGACCCCGAGGGCAACGAGTTCTGTGTCCTGGAGCCGGGCAACAAGTTCCTCGCCGGCTGTGGCGTCATCGGGGCGCTCGCCTGCGACGGTTCGCAGGCCGTGGGCTACTTCTGGAGCGAGGCGCTGGGCTGGCCGCTGGTCTGGGACCAGGACGAGGAGACCGCCGTCCAGTCGCCGGACGGCGGCACGAAGATCACGTGGGGCGGCCCGCCCCGCATGCCGGACCCCGGCAAGGACCTGCACCTCGACCTCGCGCCGGACGGAGATCAGCAGGCGGAGGTCGAACGGCTGCTCTCCCTCGGGGCGAAGCGCCTCGACCACGCCCCCGGCGAGGACGGCGCGGTGTTGCTGGCCGACCCGGATGGCAACGCGTTCCGCGTGCTCGCGTACCGCTGAAGCCGGAACCGGACCGGCCGCGATGGGCGGTTGGTGCTGCGGGGGTGCGGAAGAGGGGTGGACCTGCCGCTGGTTCATGGAAGGCGCAGCTCAAGTCCCGGCGGACCGCCCATGAGGAACCACTCGGTTCCCGGACTCCGCTGTCCCGTGGTACGGCCTGCGCGCCGGCCGCGCCCTGGCCTGGCTGCTGGGCGCCATGACCGTCACGCTGCTCGCGCTGCTGCTGTGGGGCCTGCCGGTGGACGACCCGAAGCCGACCACCACCGGCCGCCAGGTCGCCGTGGGGCAGGAGGTCACCTGGACCACCGACACCCCGGACCCGGTCAACCCCACCGGCGCCTGGCCGGAGCGGGTCACCACCGAGCGGTTCGAGAAAGGGCTGCGCGTGGTGATCAACTCGGTGGTCTTCCGCTCCTCCGGCCAGGACCTCACCACCGCCGGCACCTACACCGAGATGGCCTCCCGCCTCGCCGAACCCGTCCTCCTCGGCCTGGCCGTCCTGGCCATCCGCAGCCGCGTCAAACGCTGACCGCGCCGCCCTGCCCGGCAGCAGCCAGGGGCGATTCGTCGTACCCGGTCGGGCCGGGGCCACCCCAAGGACCGCTTCGGCGGATCCCGTTCATCAAGTCTCGTCGCAGTTCACCGCCCACAGCCTTCGAGTCGTACGCCGTGTCGCGGGTCGCCGGGGGTGCGCGCCCCGAAGGCGCGATGTCCTTCGGAGCGCGCAGAGGTTCGGGTTCAGGCGTTGTAGCCGCCGTGGGCGTCCAGCACCGCGCCCGTGACGTACGAAGCGGCGGGGCTCGCCAGGAAGGCGATCGCCGCGGCGATTTCGTCGGGGTGCCCCATGCGTTGCAGGGACAGCGAGCTGACCAGGGCATTGAGGGTCTCGGGGTCCGGCGGTTGCATGCCGCCCTCCATCAGTCCGGCCTCCACGACGTTGGCCGTGATGTTCCGGGGCCCGAGGTCCCGTGCGACGCCCATGGTGTACCTCTCGACCCCGGACTTGGTCGCCGAGTAGTCGGCAAGGCCCGGGGCGCCGACCCGGGAGCCCAGTCCGGAACTCACCGTGATGATGCGGCCGCCCGTGCGCAGCACTCGGGAGGCGGCCCGGATGACGGCGATCACGCCGAGGTAGTTGGTGGCGTGCATCCGGTCCAGGGCGGCGGTGTCGGCGTCCGGGTCGTCCACCGTGCCGGCCACGGAGATCGCCGCGTTGTTGACGAGGATGTCCAGGCCGCCGAAGTGCGCCACCACGTCGTCGATCAGCGCCGGCGCCCGGCTCGTGTCCGCCTGGTCGGACCGGAAGGCGACGGCCTTGGCTCCCTTGCCGTGCACCTCGTCGACGACGGACTGCGCCTGCTTCTCGGAGCTGACGTAGGTGAAGGCGACGTCGGCGCCCTGCTCGGCCAGCAGTCGTACGGTCGCGGCTCCCAGTCCGCGCGACCCCCCGGTGACCAGGGCGACCTTGCCCATGAGTGGCTTGCTCATTCTTCTCACCTCGTTGATTGACCCTTCCGGCTGTCGCAACATTAGTTGTTACGACAGCCTGTTGCAACCTTTACTGTTACGACTGCCGCCTGTCGTAACATGAAGCGTTGCGGCCGGGAGGAGGGGTTCATGAGTGCCAACAGCAGGTTGACCATCGCCGCCCACGCGCTGGCCTGGATCGGTCTCTACCAGCGCCAGGGCCATGAGGTCGCCACCTCCGAGCAGATCGCGACCAGCGCGAACACCAACCCCGTGGTGATCAGGCGGCTGCTCGGCGAGCTGCGCAGGGCCGGGCTCGTGGAGTCCCGGCGGGGCGTGGGCGCGGGCTGGTCGCTGGCGCGCGAGCTGGAGTCGATGACCCTGCTCGACGTGTACGAGGCAGTGGAACCCGGCCCGCTGTTCGCAATGCACCGCACCACCCCGGACCAGGAATGCGTGGTGGGTCACGGCATCCAGCCGGCGATGCAGGGCATCTACGAGGGCATCGAGGAGACCCTGAGACGCGAGCTGGCCAGCGTCACGCTCGAGAACGTACTCCGGGACGTACTCGCGGCACCTCGCTAGCCTCCCCGTTACGCCCTGACATCACCCTGGACGCGCAGATCGGCCGGTGGGCCGGGCGGGGGTCTTTGTTGTCCTGGCGGGCGATTGTGGTCCATTCCCTACCCGGCCGGTGGCGTCACTCCTCCAGCGTGAGCACCACCTTGACGTCGTCCGGACGCTGCTCCAAGGCCTCGGCCGCCCGGTCGAGCGGCAGTCGGCGGGTGAGGAGCCGGTGCAGCCATGCCGCGTCGGCCCGTGCGAGGGCGTCGGCGGCCTGCCGGAAGTGCCGGCCATTGGCATTGACGGAGCCCACCACGACATCGTTCTCCAGCACGATCTCGCGGTTCACCGTGCCGGCGTCAACGGTCAGCCGGCGTCCGGCGGGTGACACACCCGTGAGACAGACCACGCCGTAGGGCGCGGTGCCGCGCATGGCGGCGAACACCACCTGTCCGGCGCCGGTGGCCTCCACGACGATGTCCGGACGCACGGCCGACAGCACGTCGTCCACCGCGCCGCTGTGGTAGGTGGCCCCCAGATCGCGGACCAGCCCGGGCTTCGGTCCGTCCGTCACCCGGTCGAGGACGTGGACCTCCAGCCCGCGCTGCTGTCCGAGCAGGGCGGCCAGCAGACCGATCGGGCCGGCGCCGGTCACCAGGACACGCCGGGGCTCGAACCAGGCCCTGGCCCCCACGCGCTCGATCTGCTCCCAGGCCTTGGCGACGACACCGGCCGGTTCCAGCAGGACGCCCGCAAGACCCAGATTCGCGTCGACCGCGACGGCGTAGTCGTCCTCCACACACCACAGTCCGGCGCCGTAGCCGTCCAGTTCCTTGATACCGCGTTCCCGGTAGCGCCCGTTGCGGCACATGTCGAACTCGCCGTGCGCACAAGCGCCGCACGGTTCCGGGTCCGGGCGCCGCACCACACCCGCGACCAGGTCGCCGGCGGCGAAAGCGCTGCCGTCCGGTGCCTCCTCGACGCGGCCCAGTGATTCGTGGCCCAGCACCAGCCGGTCCCGGCCCGCGGGCGCCCGGCCGTACTCGCCGGCGGCGATCTCGCGGTCCGTGCCGCACACCCCCACGGCGATGCCGCGGACCAGGAGTTCACCCGGCGCCGGCTTCGGCTCCTCCACCTCCCGCACCTCGAGCGAACCGCTGTGACCCGGCCGGACCGTCAGTGCGCGCACGCTGCTCTTCCTCTCCAACGCCGGTGTACGGCTTCCCGGACGGGTACCGCGGAACGCGGCCGGTACACCTCTCCCCGCAGCGCGCCGGAGCCGGCGGCACCGGGTGGGAAGGAAGCGCGAAATTCCGGGATGAGCCCGAGGGGAACCTGTGACAGCCGGCTGCGAGCGGGCACTCAGTGCGGCACACACAGGCCGTTGGCGGTCGCTCACGGCCCGGCCGTGGCACGTCCCGCCGGCCGCCGACCGTCGATCGGAAGGAGCTCCCGTGTACCGTCCCGGCGTCACCCGCCGCTTCCGCCCCGCTCCACTCGGTGCCGTCGTGCTGAGCGTGCTCGCCATGGCCACGGCCTGCGGCAACGACTCCGCACCATCGCCGTCGGGCACCGGGTCCGCGCATCCGACGGCAGCCGCCTCCGACTCGCGGCCCGCCACCGGGCCGTCCCCGGCCGGCACCTCGGCCGAACCGTCCGTGTCCGGCACCACCCACGCCGGGACACCACGCTGCACGCGCGGCGACCTCGGTCTCTCACTGGGGCGTGTCTCCCCGGGCGCCGGCAACCTGTATGCGCCACTGGTGTTCACCAACACCGGTTCCGAGGCTTGCACGCTCCGCGGTTTTCCGGGCGTGACGCTCCTCGACGGCACGGGACACCGCATCGGGGCACCGGCGGAGCGGCAGGGAGAGACGTATCCGGCCGTCGTGCTGGCGCCCGGTGACAGCGCGTACGCGGCACTGCACACCGTCAACAAAGGGGTGTCGGACCAGCCCTGCCGGGAGCCCGCGGACCGTGTCCAGGCCTATCCGCCCGGGTCGACCTGGGCGCTGCGCGCCGACGCCCGCGGATTCACCGTGTGCGGAGGCGTCTTCGAGGTGTCCGCCGTCCGGCCGGGCACCGGTCCCTGAAGCTGCCCGGCAGGCACCGGCACACTGATCGCCTCCGGCCCGGCGCGTCCCGGACCCCCGCTGTACGGCATGCTGACCGGGCCGGCCTCGGTCGTCGCGGTGGCCCCGGGTGCTCACCGCAGTGGCCCCGGGCCGTTCCGGCGAGAGCGGTGACTGACCCGCTGTCACCCGCCGTGGTTACGTGCGTTCGAGACCTCCCCGCGCCGTGTACCCGGGGGCAGGCACAGCGCGGTGGTGAGCGGGTGGCCTTCGGCCGCGAGCTGGGCGAGGAGCTTGGTGTTGGGGCTTTCCTTGATCCACTGGATGGCGGGGAACGGGGAGGGAGCGTCCGCCGGCGCCACGACCTGCTGGATGAGCTCCCGCCCAGCCGGGACCAGCGCTACATCCGCCAACTCCTCGTCCACACCGGCATCTTGGACGAGCGCAACGAAGATCTTGAACGCATCCCCGGCCGGCTGGAGCACGAACTCGCGGACAAGCCCACCGCGCACGCCAACCTCGCCCGCCCGTTCCCGCACTGGTTCCTGATACCTGGCGGCCGGTGCCGCAGATGAAGAGGAAACTCCTCCTCTGTAACGAGGCAGAGGTATCAGGCGCCGTACTTCGCCGGCCTCGCGGGCTCGCCCGTGTCCGTATCCCGCGCGCACACCCTGGTGGACGAGGTGTCACCGCGATGGACGATGACGACTGCTGCGAGGCCGACGGCCAGGCCGAGAGCGGTCTGCGGACCGAATGGTTCGCCGAACATGAGGGCTCCCCAGACTGCCGTGACCGGGGCCATGAGGAACATGAGTGTGTTGACCTTGGTGACTCCAGAGCGCCTCAGGATGAGCCAGTACAGCCCGTATCCGCCGAAGGTCGACAGGGCTACGAGCCAGGTGATCGCTGCCCAGAACGAGAGCTCAGCGGGTGGCTTTGCGGCTCCGGCGCTCACGGCGAGTGCCGTGAAGACGACGGCGCTGGTGGCGCAGTGGACGGTCAGCGACACCGCGGGCGCGACCCGCACGCGGGAACGGCTTTCGAGGAACGTGGCCGCTACCAGCGAGAACATGCCGAGGAAGGGGATGAGATAGGCCCACCAGGCCGCACCGGTGCCGGCCGCGGCATCCGCCATGGTGACGATGGCGACGCCGCTCACCCCCAGGCACAGGCCGAGCCACTGCTCGCGCGAGACGTATTGACGCAACAACGGTCCGGCGAGTGCTCCGGCGACGAGGGGCTGGACGCCGTCGATCAGGGCTGTGGTGCCGCTGGAGACCCCGAGCTGGATCGCGTAGTAGACGGTGAGGAGATAGCCACTCTGAGACAGCACGCCGATCATGGCCTGCCGTGCCACATCCCGCACCGTGTGGTCCCGCCACGACGTTCTGGAGACGGTGGCGATGACGATCAGGATGACGGCCAGCGGCAGGAACCGCCACATCAGGATCGTGACCGCAGACGCACTGCCCGCGCCGAGCTTGGCTCCGATGAACCCGGAACTCCAGCAAATCACGAAGGCGATCGAGAGCAGGAAGTTCACGCCTCCCCCTCCACTAAACAGATCGGTATACCCATGCTCACTATACAGATCGGTATACTCTTGAGGTATGGGCACTGCCGAGAGGCCGCGACGGATCACGATGACGCCTGCCGCACGGCGCGTCCTGGAGGCCGCCGCGAGGCTGTTCTACGAGCGCGGCATCCATGCCGTCGGGGTGGACCTGATCGCCGCCGAGGCCGGGGTGACGAAGAAGACCCTCTACGACCGGTTCGGTTCCAAAGAGCAGATCGTCGTGGAGTACCTCGCTGACCGTGATGAACGCTGGCGGGCCTTCCTCGCCCAGTGCCTCGACGCCGCACAGCCGGTGCCGGCAGCGCGCGTCCTGGCCGTCTTCGATGCCTCACGCGCGTGGTCGGCGAAGAACAGTTCCAAGGGGTGCGGCATGGTCAACGCTCACGCCGAGATCAGCGATCCACGCCACCCGGCCCACCCGATCATCACCGGGCAGAAGCAGTGGATGCTCGCCCTGTTCACCGACCTCGCCGGAGACATCACCCCGGACGGGGCCGGCCATCTGGGCCGGACACTCATGCTGCTTCACGAAGGAGCGCTCGTCGCCCACGGCCTGAACATCTTCGCGGACCCCGTCAGCCATGGCCGCGAACAGGCGCAAGCTCTCCTTGCCGCCATCGGGGACGCCGCAGCGAAGCGGTGAGGCGACACCTGGGAGTTCGCTTCTGCGAGCCGGAAAGAGGGGAATGGCGCACGGTCCGCACTGTCCACCCCGAGTGACCGTACGCGCGCGGCGGTGTACGGGGATCCGGACTCGCCTTCGCGGGTGCCCGGCGTCCAGCCCGGCGTCATGAACCATGCGCTACCGCACGTCGGCTCGCTCACCTGTACGTTCACGCAGCTTCTGTCGTCCACGCGGCGCGGGGCCCGGCTCGCCCGGCTTCTCGCCGTCAACGAGCTCCGCTCCTGGTGAACGCCACAGGATCTGACGGAGCGTGCCGAAGACCCTGGTACGCCTCCGCGCTGACCTGCTGGGATGTCCGGCGCGATGAGGCATCCCGGGACGCGGGCCTCGTGGGACCCACCGGCCGACGGGGCCGCCCCACTCACGTCCCGGCGAGGACGGCTCGCAGGTCGTCGGCCGCCGCGTCCAGGCAACTGCCGAAGCTCGCATGTCCCCCGGCCTCGATCCAGCGCCGGAAGGCGTTGTTGCCGGCCACCGTGGCGATCTGTGCGACCAGCTCGGCCGTCCCGGTGTCCACCTGACGCCGCACCAGGGCATCGCGGATCGCCTCGGCGATAGCGGCCGTCTTGGTCCGTTCGCGCTCCTGCAACTCCGGGCTGGCGTCGATCACCGCCCGGCGCTCCGCCACGCCGTCCACGTGCTCGACGAGCCGGGCGCCGACGCGCGCCAGCGCGTCGAGGGCGGCGGTGAGCGGAGCCGCGTCCGGGTCTGCCGCCAGGACGGCCTCCGCCAGCGCCGGGGGCAGGTGCTCCGCGCCGGCGAACAGGACCTCGCGCTTGTCCGGGAAGTAGCGGAAGTAGGAGCGCCGGGTGAGTCCGGCCCGCTCGGCGATGTGGGTCACCGTCACGTTGTCGTAGCCGCGCTCCATGTACAGCTCCAGAGCCGCCCGTTTCAGGCGCTGTTCGGCACCCGGATCCCACCTCGCCATGGGAGGACTCTAACAGGTGATGTCTCACTGTGTTGTCAGTGCTAGCCTGTGCTCACGGCACACTGTGTCATCACTGGGGGTGCCCGCCCCCGGTGCGACCCGGAGCAGGCAGGGTGAGGTTCGCATGACCGAGACCAGCGGAACCGGCGGGACGACAGACGAGAGCAGGACGAGTGGCGAGGTGTGGGTCGTCGGGGCGACCGGCCGTGTGGGCCGGGGCGTGACCGCGCGACTGGCCGCGCGGGGGCTGACGGTCGTGCCGGTCGGGCGCCGCCGGGAGCGGATGATCGCCGCCGCGGCCGAAGCCGGTCTGCCCGGGGACGCGAAGGTCGTCGTCGCCGGCTCGGCCGAGCGGATCGCGGAGAAGATTGTCCGGGAGCGCCCGCGGGTGGTGGTGAACACGATGGGCGCCTTCGCCGCCACGGCACCGGCGATCGCCCGCGCCTGCATGCCCGGCGGCCACTACGTCGACCAGGCCAACGACGTGGTCGCCGTGGACCGGCTGCTCGCCCTGCACGACGAAGCGGTGCGGGCGGGCAGCACCCTGGTCACCGGCGCCGGATTCGGTGTGCTGGCGACGGAGGCGGTGGTGGCGAAGCTCTGCGAAGGGCGACCCGCGCCGCGCCGGGTGCGAGTCGACTCCGTGGCCTCGGTGGCCATCGAGGGGGGTGTGCTCGGTGCCGCCCTTGCGGCGAGCATGGTCGACGCACTCGCCGCCGGCGGACGGCGATACGAGAACGGGCGGCCGGTGACGTCGCGCCTCGGCGCCGGCCCGCAGCAACTCACCTTTCCGGACGGGGAGTCCGCGAAGTCGGCGGGTTTCGCGTCCGGCGAGCTCACCGCGGCGCACGCGGCGAGCGGAGCACCGTTCGTCACCGCCACGTCCGCTCTCGTGCCGGCCGCTCCGCCGGCCCGTGCCCTGCTCCCGTCGCTGGGCCGCCTGCTGTCCGTTCCG
This sequence comes from Streptomyces sp. MNU89, assembly GCF_020982505.1. NCBI lineage: Bacteria > Bacillati > Actinomycetota > Actinomycetes > Kitasatosporales > Streptomycetaceae > Streptomyces > Streptomyces sp. MNU89. The sequence goes on from NZ_JAJKLL010000001.1 coordinate 6,219,782, forward strand.
GCGCTGCGGCGTCTCGCCGCCGGCCGGCTCGCCCGGGTACGGATCAAGGCCGCGCCCCGTCCGCGCACCCACTCCTGGGGGCACGCCGTCGTCGAGTGGGAGGACGGCACCCGGCGCGAAGGATGGCTCCGAGCCGGCGACGGTATGGACTACACGGCCGGCGTCACCGCCGCCGTCACCGAACTGCTGGCCCGCGGCGTCGGAAGGCCCGGTGCCTGGACGCCGGCCGCCGCCCTCGGGGCCGACCTGGCGACGACTGCGGGCGGCACCTTCGTACTGGACTGAGGACCACCGGTGCCCGCCGTGCCGCGGCTGCCGGGCCGGCGTCTCGTGCAGGATTCCGGGAGGCGCCCGGGGGTGAGGTTTCCCCGTAGGATCGGATGTCGCATGGCAGGCAGGCCGGCCAGGCGCTCAACGAGTACCGTGCGGAAGTCCGCCGGTACTCCGGGTTCCGGGGGTGCGCGCCGGCCGGCCCGGACCATGCGGCCGACGAGCCGGCGGAGGATGGCCGTGTCGACACCCCAGGTACTCGATGAGTTGCTGCGTCAGCTGAGTTCTCGTGCCCGCCAGGACGCCGATCTCGATCCCGGTCCGCAGACGCTGATCGACTGGTTGGGGCGGCAACTCGGCGCGGAGATCGCCCTGGTGGACCGCGGAGGCACGGTGGAGGCGTCCACGGCCCGGTTTCCGCCGGCCATCCTCGACAGTCTCCGGCCGGTGCTGACGCGGTTGTCCGGCGGACAACTGGCCGCCGCGGCCTCGCAGGTGGGCGCGTTCCATGTGCGGTGCGAAGCGCTGGGACGGGACGGGCCGCGTCCGGTGCTGGTGGTGGCCGGCCCGCTGCCGCTCACGCGGGAGGCGCTGGCGCTGACGTCCCATGTCGGCGCCGTGATCGAGGTGGTGCGACGCGCCCGGCGGGCCGACGGCCTCGCCCTCCGCTATCAGCGGGCGGCAGCACGGCTGCGCCTGGCGATTCTCGCCGCCCTGATGACCGGGGAGCCGACGCTGGCCCGCCGGATGACGGCCGGTGCCGTCCCGCCGCTGCTGGACGCCGAACGTCTGCGCGTTCACCTGCTGCGCTGCCCGCCCGCGGACCGGGGCAGGATCATCGACGCCCACGAGGACGCGTCCGGCTATCACGGCCGCGGCCTGATGGTGCGGTGCCCCGTCTACGACGACCACCTCATCTGCCTCCTGCCCCCGGACGACGACGCCGGCGGTGCGGACGGCAGCGGCAGCCCGGCCGCGCCCCTGCGGGCGCTGGTGCGGGACAACCCGCACTACGCGCTGGGTATCAGCGCCGCCGTGCCCCTGCCGGACACCGCTCGGGCCTACGACCAAGCCCACCACGCCCTGGCCGTCGCCTGTCACACACCCGAACGGGTGGCCGACTACCACGGCCGGCCGCCGCTGGCCGGGCTGCTCCCCCGTCCGCAAGCCCTCGCCTGGGCCCGCGCCTTCCTGGAGCCGATCAGGGCGGCTCCCCGGCTCACCCTCGACATCACCAGCCTCGCTCTGCACTTCCCCCGCTCCGGTGTGGCGCGGCTGCTCGACGTCAGCCGCAACACCGTCACCGCCCATCTGGGACGTGTTCAAGACGCCCTCGGCCTCGACCTGCAGGACCCCCGCAGCCGCGCCGAACTCGCCCTGGCCCTGGCGATCAACGATCTCCCGTCACCCGACGGCGACCCCGTGGCCGAGCCGCCGCCAACGCCCTCGGTGGACGGTCTGCTGTCCACCGAAGCGGCCGTCACCTGGGCCCAGGCCTTCCTCCAGCCCCTGCTGTCCGGCACGGACCGGGCCGTGCACCGGACGCTGCGCGCCTGGGTCGAGGCCGGCGCCGATGCCCAGCGGACGGCCCGGGACCTCGGCATCAGCCGCACCACCGTCCGCGCCCACCTGCGCACCGCCGAACAGCTCCTGCAGCGCGGCCTTCTGACCCCGGGCCCCGGCATCCACGACCTGGTCCATGCGTTCCGCATCGCAGACCGTGCACCGTGAACAGCCGCGGCCCCGCGGCTGCGCACCGTGCGCATTGCCCGCCGTCCGCAGTGCTTCCTAAGGTCTGTCTCACCCTGCCCGGTAGGACACCGGCCAGGGGAACGGGGAGGGCGGGCCGTCGCCACGGGGAACAGCGTGACGGCCCGCCCTGGACGCTCACCGATCCGAGTCCGTGAGAGGCCTGTGTCGTGGGGAACCCGGAGGACGTGGGCGAGCACATCGAGGTGGGAGCGGGGCCACGGACCGTGCCGATCCCGTTCGTTTCGGGCGGGCCGTGCTGCCCGCCGGGCGGGACCGCCGCACGGCGACGGGGTGACGCGGCCAGACGTCACGCTGCCAGACGTCACGCTGCCAGACGTCACGCTGCCAGACGTCACGCGGACACCTTCCGGTTCGTGCTGTCCGGCGCCAGAGGTTCACCACCGGGCGTGAACCCGACAGCGGCGGCACCCCGCCCCGGCGGCTGCCCGGCCGTCAGGCGCTGGCGCGGACGACGAGCCGGGTGGGCAGGATCAGCGGGGTGGGGGCCTGCCCGTTGACCAGGGCGGCGACCATGCGCGCCATCTCCCGCCCGAGAGCCTGTATGGGCTGATGCACGGTGGTGAGGGGCGGATCGGAGGCCCGGGCGGGGGCCAGGTCGTCGAAGCCGACCACGGCGACGTCGTCGGGGACCCTCCGGCCGGCCCCGCGCAACGTGCGCAGCGCTCCCACCCCCATGTTGTCGTTGGCGGCGAACACCCCGTCCACGTCAGGGTGTTCCGCCAGCAGCGCGGCCATGGCGGCGGCCCCGCTGCTCTCGGTGAAATCCCCCTCCCGCGGCGGGAACGGATCGAGACCGGCCGCCAGCATGGCGTCCCGGTACCCGCGGTACCGGGCACGTCCGGCCTCGGTGTCCATCCGCCCGCAGAGCGCGGCCACACGCGTCCGGCCGAGCGAGACCAGGTATTCGGCCGCCTCGCGCGCCCCGCCGGTGTTGTCGACGTCCACATACCAGCGGGGCACCGCACCGACCGGCCGGCCGCCGAACACGACGGGCACCGCCGCCTCCTCCGCCATCCGGGCCAGCGGATCGTCCTCGCGCAGCGCCATCAGCATCACGCCGTCGGCGACCTTGGACCGGAAGAGTTCCTCCACCCGCTTGCGGCCCCGGTCGGAGGCGGCCAGACACAGCATCAGATGCAGGTCGGCCTCCTCCAGAGCGGCCGACGCCCCGACGATCACCTGGGCGTAGAACGGATCGGCGAAGATCGAGGGATCCTCTCCCGAGACGACCAGGGCGGCCGCTCCTGTCTGCCGGGTGGCCAGCGCCCGGGCGGTCGGGTTGGGCACGTAACCGAGCTGCCGGACGGCCCGTTCGACCGCCTCGCGTTTGGCCCGGCTGACGTGCGGGGCGTTGTTGAGAGCCCGCGAGGCCACGGAACGGGACACGCCGGCAAGTCCGGCCACCTCGTCAAGCGTCGGTCGCCGACGCGGCGCATCCTCTGCCATGAACTCGATCCCCTCGCTGTCGACCCGACGGCGTCCCATCCTCGCGCATGCGGACGCCCCCGTCTCGCGGATGGGAGCCGGCCCGGGGGAGGAGGCCCCGAGGGGCAAAAACTGGGACCGCTTCCAGTCGTGTCTCCTTCGCCTTCGGCCGCATCACCGATCTGCGGAGCAGAACCCCTTGACAGGGGAAACAGAGCGGCACAACGATACCGGTCACATGCCGGGGTTCGGCGTTGAAAGCGCTCCTGGTTGGAAGCGCTTCCAGTCTCGACGTCGCATCTCGCGCAGGTCGTCCCCGCCGGTCGGCGCGGAAAGCCCGTCGCCGTGCGGGGCCGTCGCACCACCGCACCTCCTTCAGCGCGTCGCACGCTCGGGACGAGAGCGGGCGGCGCATCCCCCACGAAACCGAGGTACAGACATGCGCCGCAGACTCCGCACCCTGGCGGCAGCGCTGTTAACCCTGCCGCTCGCGCTCACCCTCGCCCCGTCCGCCCACGCGGCCGACCCGACCACCATGACCAACGGGTTCTATGTGAACCCCGACTCCAGCGCCAAGCAGTGGGTCGCCGCCAACCCCGGCGACGGCCGGGCCGCCGAGATCGACTCCGCGATAGCCAATACCCCGATGGCACGCTGGTTCGGCTCCTGGAGCGGCGCCATCGGCCCCGCCACCGGAGAGTACGCGGGCGCCGCGGACAGCCGGGACAAGCTGCCCATCCTCGTCGCCTACAACGTCTACAACCGCGACTACTGCGGCGGGCACTCCGCGGGCGGAGCCTCCTCGCCGTCCGATTACGCGAACTGGATATCCCAGTTCGCCGGCGGTGTCGGGGACCGTCCGGCCGTCGTCATCCTGGAACCGGACTCCCTCGGTGACTACGGCTGCATGAACCAGGCGCAGATCGACGAGCGCGAGGCCATGCTCAGCGGCGCCCTCTCCGAGTTCAGCCGCCAGGCCCCCAACACCTGGGTCTACATGGACGCCGGCAACCCGGGCTGGACCGATGCGGTGACCATGGCCCGCCGGCTGCACGAGGCCGGCCTCCCACAGGCCCACGGCTTCTCGCTGAACGTCTCCAACTACTTCACCACGGGCGAGAACACCGCCTACGGCAACGCCGTCAACCGTGAACTGAGCGCCCGCTACGGCTACACCAAGCCGTTCGTCGTGGACACCAGCCGCAACGGCAACGGCTCCAACGGCGAGTGGTGCAACCCCTCGGGCCGCCGCATCGGCACGCCCACCCAGCTGGGCGGGGGCGCCGAGATGCTGTTGTGGATCAAGGCGCCGGGTGAGTCCGACGGTAACTGCGGCGTCGGAGGCGGCTCCTCGGCCGGCCAGTTCCTCCCCGAGGTGGCCTATAAGATGATCCACGGCTACTGACCCCGGCCGGCTCCAGGGCACCCGTGCCCCCGTGGCCCGGCCGATCCCGCCTCGCGGCCGGGCCACGGGCACCGTCTCCACGACGACACCGGTCTCCGGGCCGTGCCCACCGGCGCCACGTCCGCCCGACACAGGCGCCGGGGGCCAGGCGCCAGGGGTGCTCTCGCCGCCGCCCCGCCCGGCACGCGGAACGATCCGGAGCTTCCCTTCGCCGGGCGCTCCGCGTCCGTAGTGGATGGCGTCATCGAGTGGTCCCTGTGACAGCGACGGGTGACAGTGACGGGTGTGAAAGGGCCGCGCGCGGAACTGCGTCAGGCCGCGTTCCGCTGGCGGCGGGCGAGGGCCTCGGCGGCTGAGCGGCGGCGCTTGTCGTGGACGTCCACAAGGGTGCCGACGCCCCCGCCGGCGGTCGTCTCACGGGCGCGGAGGCGTTCGGCGACGGCTGTCAGGCGGGCGTCGCCGGGGCCGGCGGCGAGGTAGAAGAGGGCCTCGTCGACTGCGCGGTCGTCACCGCCCCAGCGGACCACGCCGTCGAGTTCGGCGAGGATGTCGCGGAGCACCGCGAGTTCGAGGGGGAAGTAGCCGCCCTTGGTACCGGGCGGGTAGTGGCCGGGCCGGACGCGGACGGCGGTGCCGGAGGCCAGGTTCCGGGCGGGCCCCCGGAGCCCCTTCGGGGCGGTCCAGCCGACGGCCTCGCCCGGCTGGAGCCCGGCGATCTCGTAGTGGAAGCGGCGGACGAGATGGACCAGAACGGTCTCGGGAGCGCCGAGACGGACCTGGAGGTCCGTCACCGGGGTGCCGGGCACGGGTCGGGTGGCGATGGATCCGCCCCGGTCGGCGGCGGTCTCCATGTCCCACCCGTTGGCCGAGCGGGTCCCGGTGAGGAGCCGCTCGTTACGGGCCTCGGCCCGTGCGACGCCCTCGCGGACGGCCTTGGGGAAGGCGTAGTCCCGCGGCTCGGCGGCGTACGCCGGGGAGGCCAGCGCCTGCGAGTGCGGGAGCACCGCCGTGGCGGCGGCGACGGCGGCGGCACGCAGCAGGAGACCTCTGCGGGACAGCGGGGAGGCCGGGGTGGCGCTCATGTGTTCCTCTTCTCGGGGTGGCGGGGTGCTCGGGCCGGGGCCGGGCCGTGCGGTGGTGTTCGGCGACGGCGATGAGGGCAAGGGTCACCGCGATCACCGTGCAGACCGTCATCACGGGTGTGAGGAAGCCGGGGACGGCCGCCTCATAGGAACCGCCGGACGACAGACGGCAGTTGAGGGCGGGTGGCAGGTAGGACACGCTGTAGTCGCCCACCTGCCCGTACAGCGAGGGGCTCGCGTCCTGGCAGGCCTGGGCGGTGCCGCTCTCGTCGAGGAAGAGCGACACCAGGCCCCAGGCGTAGGCGAGGGCGGCGAGGGCTCCGGAGAGCGCGGCGCCACCGCGCGCCACGGCCCCCCGGCCAATCGCCGGGAAGCCGTATCCGACGAGACCGAGGGCGGTCACGGCGGCGGCGACGATACCGAGCAGCAGGGGCAGGGCGGCGGGATACGTGGTGGTCATGGCGACCACTTCACGTACCGGCGAGCTGCCGGACAAGGCTGTTGTACTTCTCGAAGATGTGGTAGAGCCCCATTCGCTTGCCGGCGTCGCGCTCGGCCTGGTTGCCCCAGCCCTGGTAGCGGCGGATGATCTCGAAGATCTCGCCCTCGGTGTAGTCCAGGCTCATGGCGCGCAGGGTGGTCTCGCCGGCCGGCGGGTTCTTGCCGCCGGGCTTGCCGGCGACACCCCACAGATGGATCAGCGGCACGGTCCGCATGGAGAAGGCGTTGTCCTTGTTGACTTTCTGCCACATGGCCCAGATGTCGGCGTCCTTGGCCGGGTCGGAGCGGGTGCCGGTGACGAAGCCCTTGTCGATGCCGTGGTTCCAGGCGCGGATCCCAACCTCGCCGCTGATCTGCCCGATGCCGGTGGAGGAGTCCCTGACGATGCCGATGCCGTTGAGGTGGTACGAGGCGACCTGGTGGTCCACACCCTGGTCGATCAGGTCGTAGTGCCGCATCTCCCAGTACGCGGAGGTCTGGATCAGCGCCTTGCGCATGTTGTACGCACGGGACAGCTGGGTGGTCTGCGCGTCGTGCGACATGATCGTCTCGAAGCACTGGGTGTGGGTGAAGAGACGGGCGTCGGGACCGGTGCCACCGTCGTCCTCGAAGCCGATGCTGCGCATGTAGCGGCTCAGGTCCTCGTGCAGTGCCTTGAGGAAAGACCCGTCGAAGGCGGCGTCGGGGCGCGGCGGCCGGGGCGCGTTGAAGGAGCCCTGGCCGGTGTCGCGGCCGGAGGCGATGTTGACGTCGATCTCGATGGCGCCGGTGCCGGAGCCGACGGTACGGGTGACGATCTGGTCGTACGCCCAGTCGGCGGGCAGCGGGTAGCCGAAGTTCCCGGAGAAGCCGGAGGACATGTCGGAGACGAACGAGGCGGTGGAGTGCCCGGCCTCGCCGACCCGGGTGCAGACGTTGCGCGGCCCGTACACCCCGACCTCGAACCGTCCGCCGTCGGCTGCCAGCGCGTCCACGATGCCCCTGAAGTGCGGCAGGACGTTCGATGTCACCTCGTGGTCGAGCGCGTCGAAGTCGACGGCGAAGAAGATGCGGGTGCCGGGCTTGAAGCCGTGGTCGAACGCGGCGTTGGCCGCGGCCTGTCCGGCGGCCCGTCCGGCGGCGTAGGTGAAGCCGTCGGCGTCCCGGCCGTACGTCTGGTAGATCGGGAAGCAGCGCAGGCCGTTCGCGGCGATGGTGGCCAGTTCACCGGGCTGGATGGCCTTCTCGGGGAGAGACGTGGCGCTGGGGTTGGTGAGGTAGCGGCCGATGTACTTCACACCGGCCGCCTTGAGGGTGGCCGCGCGGGCGTCAGTGATCTTGGTGACGCCGTCACAGGCCTCGCCGCTGCGGCTCTGGTCACCGTAGGAGACGAGGAGGGAGGCCCAGGTGGAGAAGTCGCCCTTGCCGGTGACCGGGAGCTTCGCGAAGGACTGGAAGCTCCGGACGGCGGTGGCGACCTCGCTGGTGAAGTTGCCGAAGGCGACCGGCCGCTGGTTGAGGATCATCGCGCCGGTGAAGAGCCGTGCCCAGTTGCCGGAGCTGCCGACCGACAGGGTGTGCGACTTGAGCCCGGACCGGGTGCCGGGGCCGAAGACGCCGTTGGCGACCCCGTCCGCCATCCCGATCTCGTACTGGACGGCGAAGAGCGTCGACTTGGCGACATCGCGCGAGTGGTGGCCGTCGCAGGGGATGACGTAGAAGTCCTTGCGCAGCACGTACTGGCCGTTGAGCCACTGCTGCACTGAACGGACCGCGTCCGAGCCGCCGTTGACGGTGACATACGCGTCCATGTTGAACAGGCCCTTGACGACCTTCGGCCACAGAGCGCTGCCCGGGTAGACCGAGCTCAGCCCCATATTGGCGTTGAGCTCGGCGACGGACTGCTGGACGCGTGCGCTGTAGGTGCCGTCGATACCGCCGCCGTCATAGCCCTTGCAGTACAGGGCGGACTGGAGGATCCGGCAGAAGTCCGCGGACGGCACGTTGGACGCGTCGATCTTGCCGTACTTCTCGGCGATGGCCGCCAGAGTGGCGGGGCCGAAGCTGTTCGACAGATTGGTGATGCCCAGCTCGTACTGGAGCGCGCGGGTTAAGGCGTACATCGTGTTCCAGCCGGTCCGCCCGTTCTCCTCGACGGTCATGCCGATGCGGCTGCCGTACGTGCGGTTGATGAAGACCTGGGCTTGACGCACCATCTCGTCGGCCATGGAGTGCCCTCTCGGCGGGGGAAGGAAGAAGGAAGGGGAGGCAAGGGAAAGCGTGGGGATGCGGACTGCGTCCGGGGCGGCGGCCTTGCCGGGCCCTTCCCTCAGCCCTCAGGAACCTGATCACTGTAGGCCGGTCCGGATCTTCGCCGAGGTATGACGCGAACGGATGTCCTAATCTCTCCGTGGGCCGGAATGGCGAGGAAGCCGTCGACTCCCTGTGTGGATCACGCGGATGGCGCAAGGAGGAGACGGAACGGAGGATTCCTGTCCGCCCGCGAATGGCCGGTTCGCTCCGCCCGCCGAAGTCGTCGAAGGCCACACGCACCGTCACCTGCTGCCGGGCCGGGACGTTGACCACATTCAGCCATGTGGGGGAGGACACCGGGGCGGCGTCCCGTTCGACCAGCTGTATCTCCCAGCTCCCTGACGCGCTCGCGGTACTTCTCGGTGGTCAGTTCGCCGTTCGCGCACCGCTCGTCGAGCCGCTGCCGTGCCGGGCTCCGCCTCGAGAATGCTCCCGGGGGTTATGGCGCCTATCCCCGCCGAGCCGCCTCTCATGAGCCGGGGGCGGGCCGGTTCCCGGAAGGCGGCCCCGCACAGTCGCCTCGCACTCGGGTGCACCGGCACCGGGTGGCGGCACGCGCGGTGCCGGGACGGTACCGTGCCCGGTGCGCCGGGCGGGCGGCGCGGCCGTGCCGGCGGGCTGTTGGCCACGGTCGAGCAACCCGATCCACCGTCGGCCGACCGGATTGCTACGGTGCCGGAGGTAACCGGCAGCTCGGCTTTCCCGCGCGGGAACCACCATGGACGGGATGTACAACATGCAGGAACTGTGGCGCCGATTCGAGGAGTGGCTTCGGCGGAACGCCCCGGGCGATTATTCCGCGCTCCGCCCAGGGGCGTCAGACGCCGACATATCCTCTCTGGAGAGCGGAATCGGCTTCCCGCTCCACGGTGATGTGAAGGCGCTTCTCTCGGAACACAACGGTGTCACACCCCGCAGATCCAGCACGGAGCCCGGCGCCTTTCTCCTCGGGTACAGCCTGCTGGATACCGAGGGAATCCTGGAATGGCATCAGAACCTCTCCTCGATGGCGAACGAAGCGGCCGAGGAAGGTTACGGAAAGGAAGTGGTCGGGCGCATCGCGCACACCCAGTGGGTTCCGTTCGCCCAGGACCTCACGGGTGATCTGCTGTTCGTCGACCACCGTACGGGCCACTATGGAGAGGTCGGCGAGATCTCGTTCGGCGACCCGGAGTACGTGGCTCTCTGGCCGTCCATGGCTCCGATGCTGACCGATCTGTGCGAGGCGGTGGAGGGATCGCTGCGGTTGCCGGCCGCGCGGTGCCGTCCGTCGGTCCATGAAGGGCGCATGCTGGAATGGGTCACGGGCTGACCCCGTAGCGAGACGTCCCGCCGGATCACCGTGATCCGGCGGGACGTCTCGTTGGCGGTGCAGCTGTCAGCTGATGTCGCAGACCGACTTGATGTCGCAGTATTCGAAACCGGTCTGAACGACGTACGGGTCATGGTCGAGCAGGCGGATCTCGGAGGTGAACCGTCCGAGGTCGCCACCGGCATCCGTGTTCTGCTTGGCCGGGACCGCGGCGCGGCCGCAGATCTCGTTCCATGTCGGATACGGGTAGTTGTTGTCGAGCTTCAGCATCCAGCTCCCATTGGACTGCTTGTCCGCGTAGAACTGTGCGCAGTACTTGCCCGAGGACAGTGTCATCCCGCCGCTCTCACGGGATTTGGCGAACGGGTACTCGTCGCAACTGGTGCCGTCCGCGTCCGGATGCGGGTTCCATTCCGCGACCGCGAGCCTGCACATCTTGCCCCGGTTCTCCTTGGCCTTCGCATCGTCCGCCAGGCGGTGCAGTGGCTTGTTGCGCCGCTCGCTGCCGGGGTGGGAGGCCAGCTTCTCCATGAGCACCCAGTAGTACGCGGCAGCGGCCGGGTACTTCCCGGTGTTCAGCTGAAGCGTCGGCGTGTAGCGCGGGAATACGCATCCGGTGTTGCCGCCCACCTTGTTGTCGCAGCGGATGTCGAAGGCGTTGTTGGTCCACTTCGGGACGGCCTGTACACCGGCGCTCGGTGTGGACCAAGCGGTGTTCCACGTGAAGTCCAGTTTCGATTCGCCCCCGGTGGTCTTCTTCCAGGTGTAGGTGTTGGTCCGGGTGGCGACGTGCGTGTCACCGGGGGTCCACGTCGTGCTGCCGGTCCAGGGCCCGGTGCTTTCGGTGCAGTCGCCCGTCGGCCAGCAGTCCTCCGCGAACGACGTCAGCGTGGTGGAGGTGAGCCCCGTCATGCTGACCAGAGACAATTGGGTCCACGTGGTGAACTCGTTCGACTCGGGGTCGAGGTTGATCTCCTGGACGACCTTCATGGTCGCGTTGCCGACGGGGACGCCGTCTCGGGTCGCCGTCAGCGGAAGCAGGCCGCGCAGACACCCCTGCGTCCTGCTCTACATGGCCGCGCCGTTGACGTTGGCGCACCAGCCGACGGGGCCCGCGGCCGCCGAGGCACGCCCCTCCCTCTTCGGGGACGCGGCCTTCTTCTCGTCCAGCGGCACATAGGAGCCGCACCACCGGATCCCGTCGCGACCGGTCGCGCACTCCGGGCTCTCCTGCGCGGCGGCCGCCGACGACTTCGAAGCGGCTCCCGCGGGCACTTCCTCGGCATCCTGAGCGGCCACGAAGTCGACGTCGGGCGCGTTCGGGTCCGCTTCGGGGAAGACGATGTCGTTCAGACCGTCGTAGTCCCCGGGTACGAAGGCGATGGCGTCGTAGGCGATGTCCTTGGAGCCGTCGCCGCCGTTGAAGTTGTCCAGGCTGACCTCGGGCACGCCCCCGGGGTGTGTTTGAGCAGTCCATGCCAAATCGTACGACCGCTGCACTCTAACCACGGGCCGACACGGCTTCAACGCATTATCCGCCGCGGGGGATCAATTCAGGACGCCGGTCCGAGGGCGGCCCCGCGACGCCGGTTGGCCGGTCGGTCCGTGCCCGGCGGGTCAGCGGATCGGGGGGCGAGACTGAGGTAGGAGACGGCGCGGCGCGGTCTTTCGGCCACAGGACAAGGCGCCGGGGAGCGGCCGATGCCGGTGTTCGGGGCAACGGCGCAGGCCGGTGTCCACTTCGCGACCGGCCGATCTTCGACGGTGGCGGGGGAGGGGCACTTGCCGGTGGACGGTGCGCCTGCGAGCATCCCATCGCGTTGCGGCGGCCAGAGCACAGGACGGACTCCGGCCGGCCCCCCACCCGTTGGTTCTGTCCGCCGGACGACCAACCAGGAGTGCTGTTCCATGCTGCGATCGAGACTCCGCTCCCTGCTGCTCGGCGTCGGCTCCGCCGTCGTCATGCTGGGCGCCGCCCTGGCCCCGAGTACGGCGTCCGCCGCGCCGCCCGCCGCCCCGGCTCCGGCGGCGGCCGGGACCGCGGCCCCGGCCGAGAACTCTGCCGCCGCCGGGTACTGGTCCTGCACGATCCCGCCCGGCTATACGTACACCAACACGCAGAACACGCTGAGCTGTTCGACCAGTGGCGGCTTCCGCACCATGTACTACGTGCAGCCCCCTGCGGACGGCCTGTGGGCGTGCACCACCATGCCCGGCTACACCTACAGCAACACGCAGAACACGCTGAGCTGCTCGACCAGTGGCGGCTTCCGCACCATGTACTACCTGCGCGCCCCCCGGACGGGGCTTTGGGCCTGCACAGTTCCGCAGGGCTTCACGTACACCAACACGCAGAACACGCTGAGCTGTTCGACCAGTGGCGGCTTCCGCACCATGTACTACCTCCGGGAACTCTGACGGGCTGACACGCTTCACGCCCGCCCGGCCCCGGGCGGGCGCGACGACGCCGGGGCCGCGCGGAGGGCCGGACGGCCGGAAGAGGAGCCCCTGACCCCCCGACCGTGAGCAGGTGACCGCCGGTGCGGCGAGTGGCGTTCGCGGCAGACGATCCCCGGGCCGCCCCGGCTGTTCCGTGCCTTGAAGTCCGCATGTCAGAGCTCCGGCGCCCACCTCACCTCCGCCACCCGGGCTGGTCGAGCCCGCGCACGGCATCGCCGTACAGCAGGTGCAGGATCGCCTCACCGCGCTGATCGTCGGCGCCCGCGGCGGTGATCGTCCGCACCGCCGGACAGCCGCGCAGGCCGACCTCGGTCGGCCGCCCCGCGGCGATGATCGTGTAGATCTCGCGGACCGGGTACGAGTGGACGGCCGTGACGTGTTCGGCGAGTTCATCGGCGACCGCGCCCCTCAGGAGATCGCCGGCGACGCCCTCGTCGCGCACCGCCAGCTCGATCCAGCCGAGATAGGTCTCGTCCGCCGGCCACTGGTGCGGCACGCCGGGCGAGCTCATGGCCGAACGGTCGTACGGGGGCAGCGGCTCGACACGCAGACGCAGGACGTCCGGATGCCCGCTCCAGGGGCGCGCCACATGCTCCGTCAGGTGGCGGTGGAACGCCTCGGCCGGCGCGGCTCCCGCTCGTGGGACGAAGCAGAGCACGAAGGTCGGCACCGGGGGAGCCCCCTGCGGGGCGGGGGCGTTGAGGCGGTCGACGAGCGTGCGGCCGCCGCCGGGAGGCGAGAGCTGGGCGCCGATGCGGCTGATGAAGGTGCGGGCGTCGTGGGGGATGGTCTCCCTCGCGAGCGGATGACTGCCGAACGCGGCCAGATCGGCCTCGGAAAGGAAGAGTCCGTGCGGCATGCCCTGAGGCTGTGCTCCGTCCGGCGCGTCGAAGGAGACGCCCGGGACCGCCGGCCAGAGATCGGGACGGTTGGCGGCGAGCCGAAGCTGCCGGTACTGCCACAGGCCCGGAGCGCGGGCGAACATGATCCCGTGCACATCGCGCCAGTAGTCCTCGCACACGTCCTGCGGGAGATCGGTGCGCCACCAGCAGAACGCCGTCAGGGCGATCTCGGCGGCGTTCTCGACGAGGCCGTCCGCGTCCGCCACATCACCCGATCGCCTGTTCTCCATCGTGGTCCCTGCCCTGCCTCGCCCGGTTCGTTCTCTCTCGCCGCCGCACCGCTCCGGCCGCGGAGCCCGCGCCGATGACATGACCGTTCTTCAATCGACGGTAAGCATTCCCACGCCGTCTCCAGGACTCGCAGGGCGGCTCACGTCTTCCGCGCGGACATCGCGGCATGTCCTCTGCTGGTGGATGGGCAGATGGCCTGTCCCGGTCCGCGCGACTTGGCCGACGGCCGCATGGGCGGCAGGTGCCCGCGGCTTTCCGGGGAAGGAGCCCATGGGATGACCCGGCCGGGGGAGCCCCGATGGGGCACTCCGGAGGTCCCGGGGTTGAGGTCCGGCAGGTGTTCCGGTGTCGTGGTGAAGTGGTGAAGTGGTGGGTCCCGTCGCGCCGCGCGGGGCGGGTTCGCAGCGGAGGTGGCTCAGCGTGGTACGGCGCCGTCCGGAACGGTGGGATGCCGGCTCCCGTGATGTGCTGGCGCACGACCTGCTGGAGCGCCTCACCCCGGTGATGAGCGGCCTGGGGCTGCTGTTCCTGCTGGTCGTCGTCGGCGAGCGCATGGCGGAACCGGGGAGCGGGGCGGCCACCGCCCTCGCCGTGGCCGGGTGGCTGCTGTGGGGGGCCTTCGCCGCCGAGTTCGCGGCCCGGCTCGCGCTCGCCCGCCACCGCGGCCGCTTTCTGCGCAGGAACGGGTGGCAGATCATCTTCCTGGTGCTGCCGTTCCTGCGGGTGCTGCGCCTGCTGAAGTCGTTGCGGCTGCTGCGCACCGGCAGAGTGCTCTCCTCCACCCTGCGGTCCTCCCGCTCGGCCGGGCGGATCCTCGGCGACCGGGCGGTGTGGCTGTCCATGGTGTCGCTGATCGTCGTCGTCGCGGCCAGTGAGCTGCTGTGGGAGTTCGACGGCGCCCACGGCTCCTACGCCGCCACGCTGCACGCGACCGCGCTGATGACGATCAGCGGCGAGCCCGTCCGCACGGTGAGTGCCTACGGCAGGGTCCTGCAGGTCCTGCTGGCGGTGTACTCGGTGGTGGTCGTCGCCGCCCTGGCGGGCACCTTCGGCGCCTACTTCGTCGAGAAGCGCGCCGCGGAGGCATCGAGCGAAGGCGCTCCACCGCCGACGCCGGAGACCGGACCGCCCCGGACCGGCTGAGGAAGCGGGCCGGGCGGGTGGCCGGCCCGGCCCGCGGCGCGGATCGCCGCCGTCCGGACGGTGCGGCCGTACCGCCGGTACGGCTCAGGGAAGACGGCTCGGCTCGGCGGAGGCGGCCCTCGCCCGCCACCCCCGGCGGCTGACGGGCAAGAGCGGTTGTCCGGTAGGAGCAGGAGGTTGCTTGACTGTGTCAACACGTAAGGTGTTCGGTGTTCGCGTCGACCTCGCTCACCCGGAAGGTCACGCATGCCGCAGCCCGAACGCCTCCCCGCCGCGCCCGAGTTCCGCATCAGGCTTCCCAGGGGCGGTGGTGAGGCGCGCGGGTATCTGCTCACCGAGTTCGGCTGGAACGGCACGAACAAGTTCCTGCTGCGGGAGGGTTCGGCGGTGGCCGCCGAGGCGTCGCCCGGTCTCGGCGACCACGCCCGCCGCCTCCGCGCGGAGCTGCGCGCGGACGGCGGGCTCGCCGACGCCCCCGCCGGTCCGCGCTTTCCGCATCCACCGCCGCGCTGGGTGACGGCCCGGGACATCGCATGCAACTCCTCCTCGGCCGCCGCGCTGGTGTACGGCTACGACGCCTCCGGCCCGGAGTCCTGGCGGACCGACGAGGGGTACCCGCCGGCCGACTACCTGTCCACCGCCTGGCGCGCCCCGCGCAAGGCATGGCTGGTGCGCGGCTCCAACGTCTCGGGGCACAACCTGGTGCGACGGCGTGTACCAGCACAGCTTCGACCTCGACCGTGAACCCGCCGGGCTCCTGGCGTCCGTCCGCGAGATCGCCGCACGGCCGGCCGCGGCCCCACCGCGGCGATGACGAAGCGGTGACGATGAGACACCGACCGGCAGAGAGGAAGACCCCCATGCCCCGGCTCGCCTTCGCCCAGAGCTTCTGGGACGGCTACGACACGCTGGAGAAGCCGGTCCGGGCCGGAGTGCGCAAGGCCATGGCGAAATTCCAGGTGCTCAGCGCCGCCGAACTGAACGCGGACAAGGGGCTGCACCCGGAGTCCGTCGAGAACGCCCGTGACCGCCGCATGCGCACCATCCGCATCACGGACTTCTGGCGGGGTGCCGTCCTCGCCCCCGACTACGGCAGCGATGTGTTCCTGCTCGTCAACGTCCTCCCGCACGACGACGCCTACACCTGGGGGCCAAACGCCTGTACAGCGCCCGCGAGGCGGACCCGCTGCAGCACGACGCCGACCTGCTCCGCGAACGCTGCCTTCTCTTCGTCGCCCGCACCCGGGCCCGCGAGGCCCTGAGCGTGACGCGGAGCGGCCCGCCGAGTCCGTTTCTGCCGCACAGCCTGAACACACGGCCGCCCGTGGCCGGACGGGCGGGCCCGGCGCCCGCCGGATGCTCACACGCGGGTCCACCGCTGGCCGGCCCGGCCGTCGCAGGTCCACAGGACGAGCGGAGTCCCGTTGGCCGTGCCGGCCTGGTCGGTGTCCAGGCACAGCCCGGCGTGGACATTGCGGATGGATCCGTCGGGGCCGAGGGTCCACTTCTGGTTGTCCTGCCCGTTGCAGGGCCAGGTGACGACGCGAGTGCCGCCTGCGGTGCCCTGCTCGTAGGCGTCCAGGCACTTGTCGCCGAAGACCCGGATCTCGCCGCCGGCCCAGGTCGTCCAGAGCTGGTTCGCGGCCGTGTGGCAGTCCCAGATCAGCACCGTCGCCCCGGCCGCGGTGGAGGCGTCGTCCACGTCGAGGCAGCGGTCGGATCCGGCGGTGCGCAGCCGGGAGGTGGTGGCGGCGAGCGGGCTGCCGCCGGTCACCCGGTACACGGCCACGCCGTGCGCGGGAACGCTCGCCGAGATCTGGCCGGACGTGCTCGACGTGCCGCCGGTCCACAGGTCGGTGAGGGTGAACGACCCGCCGGACAGACCGGCTTCCGCGGCCGTGGTGGTGACGGTCGTGGCGCCGTTCCCCCGGTTGAACAGGCCCACGGCGACCGATCCGTCGGACAGGGCCTTGGCGAACACCTCGGTGTCGCCGTCGTCGCGCACTCTGCGGCCACCCGCGCCCAGTGGGTCCTGGTTCACCGCCAGCAGACGGGGGTTGCGCAGGATCGCGCTCACGTCGGCGGACATGGTGCGGATGTCGTTGCCCGCCATGAGCGGGGCGGCCATCAGCGCCCACAGGGCGAAATGGGAGCGGGACTCGGTCAGGGACAAGCCGGGGCGGCCGACGACGAGCATGTCGGGATCGTTCCAGTGGCCGGGGCCCGCCTGGGCGGCCAGGGGTGCGGTGACGTCCAGGACGTTGCCGACGCCCATCGGGTAGCTGTTGGTGTTGCCGTTCTGCCAGATGTCGAGCAGATCCTCGGTCGTCCGCCACAGGTCGGCGACCTCGCCCCAGTTGTACTTGTCCCCCGTGATGGCGTGGAAGCTGTTGGGGTTGATGCTGTAGACGATGGGGCGTCCGGTCGCGCGCAGAGCGTCGCGCATGAGAGTGAACCGCGCGACCTGTTCGTCCCGGGTGCCGCTGGAGGAGCACCAGTCGTACTTGAGGTAGTCCACTCCCCATGAGGCGAACGTGGCGGCGTCCTGGCTCTCGTGTCCCTTGCTGCCCGTCGATCCCGGGTAGGTGCCCACGCCCTGCGCGCAGGTCCGCTCGTTCGGGGCCTGGTAGATGCCGAACTTCAGGCCCTTGTCGTGGATGTAGTCGCCGAGCGCCTTCATCCCGCTCGGGAACGTGGACGGATTGGCCCGCAGGTTGCCCGCGGCGTCGCGCTGCGGGTCGAACCAGCAGTCGTCGACCACCACGTACCGGTAGCCGGCGTCCCGCATGCCCGAGGACACCATCGCGTCGGCGGCCTGACGGACCTGTGCCTCGGTGATCCCGCACCCGAAGCTGTTCCAGCTGTTCCAGCCCATCGGCGGGGTGACCGCGGGACTTCCCGGCGCGGCCCGGGCCGTCGGTGCCGGGGCCGTGACACATGCGGTGACCGTCAACGCGGCGGCCGCACAGAGGCCGAGCAGCCGTCTGCGTGATCGTAGGAGCACCGTCCGTTCCTTTCGCAAGAGGGACAGGGCACGGCACGGGTGGTGCGGGGACACACAGAGCGTTCGATATGTCGAACGACATTCGAAGTGTCAGACATTCATGGATGGTAGGGGGGCTTCGGGCGGTGTCAAGACCCCCGGTGCGCAAGGAGGGGCCTTCCCGGCGCCCCCGGCCTGCTGGGGGCGCCATCCGGAAAGGGGGCGGGGTCGCGCGAGGGCCGCGTTTTTCCGGCCGGGTCCGCGGGTGCCCGGTGGACGGTGCCCAAGTCCCGGATGCCGCAGGGGTGTTGACGAACGCCGTGCGTCTCCTAACATGCATGACGTCCGACTAGTCGATTGATGGTCGAAATATCGAACATTCATCGACGTCACCGGTCGCGCGCCCCGCGGCCGGCATCGCAGCCCCCGCATTCCGCACCGCCCGCATGTGAGTACCGCTGAGGCTCCCCCCACGCCACTGCGAGGAAGACCGGAACGCTTGGTGAACGCGGGATGAGCCCCGGCGAGGAGCCGCACAGCCTGCACCGCCGGAAGCGGGCACCAGCCCGCACCCGCGGCGGCAGCCGATCCACCCGCGCTCACCCGACCGCGTCGCCACAGAGGGGCGAGACATGTCCTGGTCAGATCACGATTCCAGCCGGCGCAAGGCGCTGACCACGGCCTCCGGCGGCGCCTCCGCGTGGATCGGCGTCCAACGCGACGGCGGCAGGTCGCGGGTGGTGATGGTCAACGGGCTGACCATGGACGTCAACGGGAACACCGCCGGCACCGGCACGGAGGCGGCGCGCGCCGATCTCTCCGGCGGCCGGATCCGGTTGCGCGCGAGCGCCGGCATCCGCCCCGGCGCACCCCGCCCCGGAACCTTCTCCTGCAGCACCGACGGCGTCACCTTCGTCCGCCCGGGACCCGCTTTCACCATGGGCACCAGCCGGCAGTTCTTCATGGGCCACCGGTTCGCGATCTTCAACCACGCCACCCAGGCACTCGGCGGCTCGGTCCGCGTCCCGCGGTTCGCGCTGTCCACTCCCTGAAACAGCCCCCAAGGAAAGGAAGGAACGATGAGACGCGGCTCCCTCTTGGTGTCCATGACGCTCGCGGCACTTCTCGTCATGGTCCCCACCGCCACCGCGGTGAGCAGCGAGACAGGCGGCGCCACGGCGGCGCCCTCCGGCCCCCTTACCGCCACCGGGACCGCCGGCTGCGGCAAGGCTCCGACGCTGGGCAGCGGTACGCACACGATTTCGAGCGGCGGCCAGAACCGCCAATACATCCTCAGGATCCCGGCCAACTACGACAACAACCGTCCCCACCGGCTCGTCTTCGGGTTCCACTGGCTGGGCGGCACCGCCCAGGACGTCGACTCCGGCGGATCCGACGGCTACAACTGGTCCTACTACGGACTCAGAAGGCTGTCGGAGAGCACGGGCAGCCCCACGATCTTCGTCGCGCCGCAGGGCCTCAACAACGGCTGGGCCAACTCCGGTGGCCAGGACGTGGCCCTCTTCGACGCCGTTCGCCAGCAGGTCGAGGCGGCCCTGTGCGTCGACGAGACACAGCGGTTCTCCACGGGCTTCAGCTACGGCGGCGCGATGACGTACGCCCTCGCCTGCACCCGGGCCTCGGTCCTCCGGGCCGTCGCCGTCTTCGCCGGCGCCAACCTCAGCGGATGCAACGGCGGCACCGAACCCGTCGCGTACATGGGGCTGCACGGCGGCAGTGACAACGTGCTGCCCATCTCCCTGGGACGGTCGCTGCGCGACACCTTCGTCCGGAACAACGGCTGCGCCCAGCAGAACCCGCCCGAGCCGCCGAACGGCAGCCGGACCCACACCGTCACCGCCTACTCCGGCTGCCGGGACGGATATCCCGTCGTCTGGGCCGCGTTCGACGGAGGCCACACCCCGGCGCCCCTGGACGGGTCCACCGGGCAGGGCTGGCAGACCTGGACGTCGGGAGAGGTGTGGAAGTTCTTCACCCAGTTCCAGTCCACCGCGTCCACCGGCGGCCGGTAGGCCGCGGATGGGCGCCCGGCGCGTGCCGGTCCGCTGCGGACATCCGCCGCGGCCGGTGCGCCGCCGGGGCCGCTCCGGTCCGGCCCCGGACAGCGGAAAGCCCGTGCGGTGCGGCTTGCGCCGCCCGCACGGGCTGTTTCCCGACTTCGGTGTCCGAGGGGGGACTTGAACCCCCACGCCCGATAAAGGGCACTAGCACCTCAAGCTAGCGCGTCTGCCATTCCGCCACCCGGACGAGGTGTCCGCCGCCGTGGCCGTGGCCTGTGGCGACGGGAAAACCATAGCAAACATCCGGGAGCGGTCGATCAGCCACCCGGTCAACCGCTCCCGGCCGCCCGCCCGGACGGTACGGGAGCGGCGGCCCTCCGGCGGGGACCTTGGGGAGAGCGCCGGGGCGCGGGAGGATGGTGGGGAATCCCGCCCGGCGACGGCCGTGACCCGGCCGGCCGGGACGCACTCAGAAAGGCAGGCCAGCGTGAGCGAGTCGCATTCCGCCGCGGCGACCACCGGCAAGGTCACCGGCGAGGACGAGGTCGTGGATCTCTGCCGGGACCTGATCCGGATCGACACCAGCAACTACGGGGACCACTCCGGGCCGGGCGAGCGCGCCGCCGCCGAGTACGTCGCGGAGAAACTCGCCGAAGTCGGCCTGGAACCGCGGATCTTCGAGTCGCACCCCGGCCGCGCCTCGACCGTGGCGCGGATCGAGGGCGAGGACCCCTCCCGGCCCGCGCTGCTCATCCACGGCCACACCGACGTCGTCCCGGCCAACCCGGAGGACTGGACGCACCACCCGTTCTCCGGTGAGATCGCCGACGGCTGTGTCTGGGGCCGCGGCGCCGTCGACATGAAGGACATGGACGCGATGACGCTCGCCGTCGTCCGCGACCGGCTGCGCAGCGGACGGAAGCCGCCGCGCGACATCGTGCTGGCGTTCCTCGCCGACGAGGAGGCCGGCGGCGTGTACGGGGCGCGGCATCTCGTCGACCGCCACCCGGACCTCTTCGAGGGTGTCACGGAGGCCATCGGGGAGGTCGGCGGCTTCTCCTTCACGGTCAACGAGAACCTCCGGCTCTACCTGGTGGAGACCGCGCAGAAGGGCATGCACTGGATGCGCCTCACGGTGGACGGCACCGCCGGCCACGGCTCGATGACCAACACGGACAACGCCATCACCGAGCTCTGCGAGGCGGTCGGCCGGCTCGGCCGGCACCGGTTCCCGGTGCGGGTCACCAAGACCGTGCGGTCCTTCCTCGACGAGCTGTCCGACGCGCTGGGCACCCCGCTCGACCCGGAGGACATGGACGAGACCCTGGCCAAGCTCGGCGGCATCGCCAAGATCATCGGCGCGACGCTCCGCAATACGGCGGCCCCCACCATGCTCGGGGCCGGCTACAAGGTGAACGTGATCCCCGGGCAGGCCACCGCGCACGTCGACGGGCGCTTCCTCCCCGGCTACGAGGAGGAGTTCCTCGCCGATCTCGACCGCGTCCTCGGCCCGCGGGTGAAGCGCGAGGACGTGCACACCGACAAGGCCCTGGAGACCGGCTTCGACGGCTCCCTGGTCGACGCCATGCGCTACGCGCTGAAGGCCGAGGACCCGATCGCGCACGCCGTGCCGTACTGCCTGTCCGGCGGCACGGACGCCAAGTCCTTCGACGACCTCGGCATCCGCTGCTTCGGCTTCGCGCCGCTGAAGCTCCCGCCGGAGCTGGACTTCGCCGGCATGTTCCACGGCGTCGACGAGCGGGTGCCGGTGGACGGCCTCACCTTCGGTGTCCGGGTGCTCGACCGGTTCCTCGACCGCTGCTGACGCCGCTGAACTCCGGCCGCACGCCGGAAAATCAACGCGGTGTGCGGGTCTCGCCGGAAAGAGTGAAGCGCCGCGGCGGCTCGTTCCCCCTTTACTCCTTCCTCGTTACAGGGAGTGCGATCCGAGGTCGGGTTCGCACTGCCAACTAGGAGGAACAGATGATCAAGAAGGTCGTGGCCGTCGCCGCTGCCGCCGGCGGACTCATGCTCGCCGGTGCGGGTGTGGCTGCCGCCGACTCCGGTGCCCTGGGCTCCGCCACGGACTCCCCGGGTATCGCTTCCGGCAACGCGGTCCAGGCCCCGGTGAACGTGCCGGTGAACGTGTGCGGCACGGCGGTCTCCGTGGTCGGCGTGCTGAACCCCGCCTTCGGCAACTCCTGCTCACCCTGACGCTGAACGACGGCCCGGAAGGGTGCGAGCGCCGGGCAGCCCCGGAGCGCACACCATGCACTCCGGGGCCGTCCGTTTTCCGGCGGGCGGGAGACAAGCCCGCGCGCTTTTCGAATGGCAGAGACAGAGGAAACACATCCATGCGACATGTCGCGAGGAAGAGCCTGATCACCGCAGCGGCCGCGGGCGGCGTACTCGCCGCCACCGCCGGCTACGCCTGCGCTGACTCGAGCGCCGAGGGAGGCGCCGCGAACTCGCCGGGGGTCCTCTCCGGCAACTCCGTCCAGGCGCCGGTCAACGCGCCCGTCAACATCTGCGGTACCACCGCCAGTGTCGTCGGCCTGCTGAACCCCGCCACGGGCAACGACTGCGGCGGCTCGGGCAACGGTCCGCAGGCCCAGGGCGCCACCAGTGACTCCGGGGGCATCGCCTCCGGCAACTCGGTCCAGGTCCCGGTCAACGCCCCGGTGAACGCCTGCGGCACCGGTGTGAGCGTCATCGGCGTGGGAGACAGCGTCCGGGACAACGACTGCACCGCGGACTCGGGCTCGGGAACCCCGGGCAGCCCGGGGATTCCGGGCAGCCCGGGCAGCCCGGGCAGCCCCGGTGAGCCGGGCGGCGAGGAGCCGGGTGATCCGGGTGATCCGGGAAACCCGGGAAACCCGGGAAACCCGGGTGAGCCGGGAGACCCGGGCGGGGAAGACCCGTTCGGGGAGGAGCCGGGCGGGTCGGACGGCCCGGAGACCGCCGAAGGCGGTGGCGAGACGCCGGCCGACGAGGAGACCACCCTGGTCGACCAGCCGGAGGGCATCGAGACCCTCGCCGAAACGGGCAGCGACTCGCTGGCGGTCACCCTGCCGCTCAGCGCGGGGCTTCTCATCGGTGGCGCGCTGCTCTACCGGCGGTCCCGGGTCAAGGCCTGAGACCGACGCGTCCGTGTGCCCGGCCCGCCGCGGGCCGGGCACACCCATGACCGCACAACCGGGGAGCGGGTCCCGTTTCGGGGCCCGCTCCCCGCGTGTGCGCGGGGGCCGGGTCTACCAGGTGGCG
This sequence comes from Streptomyces sp. MNU89, assembly GCF_020982505.1. Taxonomy (NCBI): domain Bacteria; kingdom Bacillati; phylum Actinomycetota; class Actinomycetes; order Kitasatosporales; family Streptomycetaceae; genus Streptomyces; species Streptomyces sp. MNU89. The sequence continues at coordinate 6,242,846 of NZ_JAJKLL010000001.1, forward strand.
CGGACCTGACGGATGATCCGGCGGCGCAGCCGCACCCTGCGGCTGCCGTCGCGCATGAGCAGAAGTCGGTCCAGTTCCCAGTGCCCGTACTCGGCGTGGTCGGTCAGCAGGCGGGTCGCCGCGTGGCGGGAGACCCCGCGCGGCACATACACGTCACGAAATTCATATTCCGGCATCGCATCTATTGTGCGGGCAAGGCCCATGTACGGATAGCGTCTGCACTATGTCTGATGCTGCCCAGCCATCCGCTTCCGAGGTACGCGCCGCCGCCGAGGCGGTCAAAGCCGCGCTGGACCGACACCTCGACGCGGTCGAGCGCCGGTCGGGTGAGGACGACCCGGCCGTCTTCGCCGCGTTCAACGAGCTGGCCGCGGCAGCCGAGGAATACGACGAACTGCTGTACGAGGCGTACGACGAGGTCACCCCGTTCGAGATCCCCGGGGACGGCTCGCTGCCCGCCTACACGGGCCCGGAGAACCCCAGCGCTCTCAGCGTGCTGATCCGGCGCGACTACTCCGTCGCCGAGTCCCGCCGGCTCTTCGCCCAGGCCGAGCGGATCGTCGAGCTGGACCCGGACGCGGAGCCCGCCGTGAACGGGGCGCGCGCCGAGATCGCCGGAGTGGGCAGCAGTGTGCACACCGCCCTCGGCGTGCTGTTCGGGGAGTTCGAACCCGACGAGATCGCCTCCCGGCACAAGGAGTTCGGACTCGAGGAGGGCGACTCCACCCTCTGGGTGACAGCCGCCGACGAGCCCGCCGAGCCGGGGGAGTGGCTGAACGCCCCCTTCGACGACGTGGACCCGCAGCGCGTCCTGTGCCGCTTCGACGTCAGCTCCGTCTTCGACGAGGAGGAGGACGAGGAGGACGAGGCCGAGGAGGCACTGCCCGACGGTCTGGAGATCCTCGCCCCGGACACCCCCGACACCAGGCGCTGAGCCGTCGCCCGGCCGGGCCGCTCGCCGTGGCGCCCCGGCCGGTGAGCGGTCTCAGCCCTGGGCGGGCGGTGGGGTGAGAGCGCGCAGCAGGGTCCGCAGCCGGGTGGTGCGCTCCGTCACCGGCACCTCGGCCACCGCTCGGGGCAGCGCCTGCTCCACGCCGTGCACCACCGACAGATGGCGCTCGGCCCGCCCGAAGGCCGTGTAGACCCAGGCCCGGGTCAGCGCCCGCGCGGCGTCCCCGGGCAGGACCACCACGGCCGCGGGCCAGGTGGTTCCGGCCGCCTGGTGCGCGGTGAGGGCCCAGCCGTGCCGCACGGCCCCGGCCGCGACCCGTTCGCGCGGCACCGTCATCCGGCCGCCGTCCCCCTCCAGCCGCAGGCCCTCGGCGTCGGCCGAGACCACGGTGCCGGTCAGGGCCCGGCCCGGAGCCGGGGTGTACACCACCCGGTCGCCCGGGTCGAAGCCGCCGAACCGCCCCGGTCCCGGGTTGAGCCGCTCCTTGAGGGCCGCGTTCAGCGCGCGGGTGCCGGCCGCTCCGTCGTGGCCGGGCGTGATGACCTGGGTCTGCTCCGGAGGCACCCCGATCGCGCGCGGTACGGAGTCGGCGACCAGTTGCACGGTGCGGTGCACGGCCTCCCCGGCGTCCCGGACCGGCACGATCACCACCTCCTTGCCGGGTGCCTCCACCGAGGGCAGCTCGCCGACGCCGATCGCCGACACCAGCTCGCCGACCGGACCCGGGTCCGGGGTGCGGGAGGTGACGCGGGGGCAGAAGCCGGAGGACAGCAGATCCGCGAACACCTTGCCCGGACCGGCCGACCAGAGCACGCCCGGGTCACCGCTGAGCACCAGCCGGGCGCCGTCCGGCAGGGACTCGGTGAGCATCGCGGCCGTCTCCACATCGAGCTGCGGCGCGTCGAGGACGACGAGCAGATCCAGCTCCAGCGCTCCCTCCGGATCCCGCCCCGGGCCCTCACCGCCCGCGAGCAGCCCGGCGACCGTCACCACGGCTCCGTCCGCCTCCGCGCCCCCGGCTGCGCCGTCCGGCCCCTCTGGCCCCTCCGGCTTCTCCGTCACATCCGGGGCGGCGGACGCGCCGAGCAGAGCGGCGGCCCGCCGGGATCCCGCCGGGCTGTGCACGGCGGCCCAGGCGCGCAGGCCCAGGGCGCGCGCGGCCGCGACCAGGGCCAGCGGCTCGGCGCGCGCCGTCTCCCCGCCCGTGTGCGCCACCAGTCCGTGGCCGGCCGCCGCCCGGATCAGCTCGGCGGCGGACGGTGACGGCGCGGCCGCCGCGGCCGCCTCCCAGGCGGCGGCGTCCGGACCGGAGCCGGGGGTGCCGTCCGGGGCGAAGCCGCCCGCGATCCGGCCCAGGCCGTCCGCGAGGCTCTCCTCGGCCAGGGCGTAGCGGTCGAGCCCCAGCAGCACCCGGACCGGCTGCTCCGCCTCCTCGCCCTCCGGCGCGGCTGCCGGGCCGGGGGCGTCGAGGGCGTCCTGGAAGACGAGCACCGCGCCGCCCGCGATCGCCTCGCGCAGCGCCGCCTCGGGGTCGGGCACCGCCTGCCGGGCCAGAGCCTCGCTCAGCGCCGGGGGCTCCAGGGCCGTGTGCCCCCGGAGCGCGGCCCGCTCCAGGAGCCAGACGGTCAGCGCCTGGGCCCGGCGCTCGTCCCCCGGCCCGGCCTCCGGTCCGAGCAGGGCGCGCGCGAAACCGTCCGCCTGCTCCGGCTGGACGCCCGGCACGGCGAGCAGCTGCCAGGGGTCCTCGCGGAGGACGTCCGCGGCCCGCTCTCCGAGCAGATCCGCCACCGGCTCCGCCAGCGTCTCCGGGGCCCCGCCCGCAGCCAGCACCTCACGCACCGTCGCGCTCCGGGCCGCCCGCTCCGCCGAGGGCGGCCGGGCGCCGGGCACGGGCCCGCCTCCGCCGCTCTCGGGCGGCGGTACGGGCCCGGAGCCGCCGGACCGCGAGGCGGGGCCGGGCCGGGCCGCAGGGCCGGGCTGCGCCGCGGGGCAGGAGGCCGGGCGGCGGGACGGGGTTCGCTGAAGAAGGCGGAGGCGGGCCCCCGCTCTCCACGGCCCGCACGGCGGCGGCCAGCGCCTCGGCCGACGGCGACCGCTGGGCGGTGCCCTCCCCGGCGGGCGGTGCCGGTGCCGGTGTGCCGGGGAGGCGGGGCCTCCTCCGGTGCCGGGGCGGCGGCAGCGGTCTCGCCGGCGGGGCGGTCCGTGGTCACAGCGTGCTCCAGTCCTGGTCGGGATAGCGGTGCAGGGGCGCCGACACGTCGTCGAGCGCGCGGCAGATCTCGTCGGGAAGACTAAGCGCTTCCACTGACAGCGCCGTCGTGAGCTGCTGTGCCGTCCGGGCGCCGACGACCGGGGCCACCACACCGGGCTGGTCACGGACCCAGGCGAGGGCGACGTGCAGCGGGGTGGTGGCCAGGCCGTCGGCCGCGATGGCGACCGCGTCCACGATGCGCCCCGCCGACTCGTCGAGATACGGCGCGACGAAGCCGGACATGTGGGCCGAGGCGCCGCGCGAGTCGGCCGGTGTGGTGTGCCGGTACTTGCCGGTGAGCACGCCGCGGCCCAGCGGCGACGAGGGCAGCAGCCCCACCCCGAGGTCCCGGGCGGCGGGCAGCACCTCCCGTTCGACGCCGCGCTGCACCAGGGAGTACTCCATCTGCGTGCTGGCCAGCCGGGTGCGGCCGGGAACGCCGAGCTGCCAGGTCGCCGCCTTGGCGAGCTGCCAGCCGCTGTAGTTGGAGACGCCCACGTACCGGGCGCGTCCGCTGGTCACCGCGATGTCCAGGGCCTGCAGCGTCTCCTCCAGCGGGGTCGCCGGATCGAAGGCGTGGATCTGCCACAGGTCGACGTGGTCGGTGCCGAGCCGCTCCAGGGAGGCGTCGAGGGCGGCCAGCAGATGGCCGCGCGAGCCGTCGAAGCGCCGTTCCGGATCGGGGACGCTGCCGGCCTTGGTCGCGATGACGAGATCGCGGCGCGGGACGAGGTCCGCCAGGAACTGGCCGAGGAGATACTCCGCCGCGCCGTCGGCGTAGACGTCGGCCGTGTCGACCAGGGTCCCGCCGGCGTCCCAGAACGCCTTGAGCTGCTCGGCGGCGTCGTGCTCGCCGGTGTCACGACCCCAGGTGAGGGTGCCGAGCCCGATCCGCGATACCCGCAGGCCGGTTCGGCCGAGATGCCTCTGCTCCATGGCCGGAGAGAGTACTGGCCGCCGGCCGGGCCGCGGTGACGCGAGTCATACCCCCGGGACGGCCGCGGGCCCGCTCCGGCACTGCCGGACGGCGGTGCCCGCGCGCTACAGTCCGCCGGAGAGACGTTACCGACCAGTAAAGGGAGCGATATGCGGCTCGGGATCAACCTCGGCTACTGGGGCGCCGGTATGGACGCCGACAACCTCGCGGTCGCCCGCGAGGCCGACCGGCTCGGCTACTCCGTCTGCTGGGCGGCGGAGGCCTACGGTTCCGACGCCCCCACGGTGCTGGCCTGGGTCGCGGCGCAGACCGAACGGATCGACATCGGCTCCGCGATCCTCCAGATACCGGCGCGCACCCCCGCCATGACGGCGATGACGGCCGCCACCCTGGACTCCCTCTCCGGCGGCCGCTTCCGCCTCGGCCTGGGCGTCTCCGGCCCGCAGGTCTCCGAGGGCTGGTACGGCGTGAAGTTCGACAAGCCGCTGGCCCGCACCCGCGAGTACGTCGAGATCGTCCGCAAGGCGATGTCCCGCGAACGGCTGACCCACGAGGGCGAGCACTGGACGCTGCCGCTCCCCGGCGGCCCCGGCAAGGCGCTCAAGCTCACCGTGCACCCGGTGCGCGAGGAGGTGCCGCTGTACATAGCGGCGATCGGCCCGAAGAACCTGGAACAGACCGGCGAGATCGCCGACGGCGCCCTGGTGCTCTTCTTCGCGCCGGAGCACGCGGAGGAGACGACCCTGGGCGCGCTCCGCGCGGGCCGTGAGAAGGCCGGCAGGACCCTGGACGGCTTCGACCTGGTGCCCACCGTCCCGATGGCGCTCGGCGACGACGTGGACGCGCTGGCGGACATCTTCCGCCCCTACACGGCGCTCTACGTCGGAGGCATGGGCAGCGCCAGGCAGAACTTCTACAACAAGCTCGCCCGGCGCATGGGGTACGAGAAGGAGGCCGCCGAGATCCAGGAGAAGTACCTGGCCGGCGACAAGCAGGGCGCCGCCGCGGCCGTCCCGCGCGAGCTCATCGACTCGACCTCGCTGCTCGGCCCCGTCGAGCGCGTCGCGGACCGCATGCAGGCCTACGCCGCGGCCGGGGTCACCACCCTGTCGCTCACCCCGGCGGGCTTCACCCTCGACGAGCGGATCGCCGCCCTGCGCGCCGGCGTCGAGGCCCTGGAGCGGGCGGGCCTGGCCTGACCCGGCGGCGCTCCGGCCCGTAGCCGCGGTGACGGGATTGTGCCCCGGGAGACGGAGGCCCGCCGGGGGACGGGCCCCGCCCGGGGCGGGACCGGAGCGACGCACCCGGAGGGCGGCCGGTAAGGGGACCGAAGGTCCCAAGGGGACGCGACCGTACTTACGCTAGCGTAGGTTTCCGGTGGCGGAGGCCGAGGGCCCCGGCCCCGGCGACCCCTGGAGGAACCGTGCACATCGCGACGTCCGGCCGTCCCTGGTTGATCCAAGGCGGGATGGGGGTGGGGGTGTCCGGGTGGCGGCTGGCCCGCGCCGTCGCGCGCACCGGGCAGCTCGGAGTCGTCTCGGGCACCGCGCTGGACACCGTACTGATCCGCACCCTGCAGAGCGGTGACCCCGGAGGGCACCTGCGCCGGGCGCTGGCCGCCTACCCCGTGCCCGGCACCGCCGGGGCCGTACTGGAGCGGTACTTCGTCGAGGGGGCGTCGGGGAGGGCGGGCGCTTCCTCACCACGCCCCGCTGACCGCCGACCCCGGCTGCCCCGCCCGCGCGCTGACCGTGGTCGCCAACTTCTGCGAGGTGTGGCTCGCCAAGGAGGGCCACCGCGGGCCCGTGGGCGTCAACTACCTGGAGAAGGTCCAACTCGCCACCGCGCCCGCCCTGTTCGGCGCGATCCTGGCCGGTGTGGACTACGTCCTGGTCGGCGCCGGGATCCCCGCGCACATCCCCGGCCTGGCCACCCGGCTGTCCCGGCTGGAGCCCGTCACCACCGACGTGACGGTGGAGGGGGACACCGAGCCGCTGCCGGTCCCGTTCGACCCCGCGGCGGAGCTGGCCGGAGCCGCGGTGGGCGGGCTGCGCCGCCCCGATGTGCTCGCCATCGTCTCGCTGCCGGCCCTCGCCGCGTACCTCCACCGCTCCGAACGGACCCGGCCGGACGGCTTCGTGGTCGAGGGCCACACCGCGGGCGGCCACAGTGCCCCGCCCCGCGGACCGCTGCGGCTGGACGAGGACGGCGACCCGGTCTACGGACCGCGCGACACCCCCGACTTCGCCAGGATGGCCGCCCTCGGCCTGCCGTTCTGGATCGCCGGCGGCGCGTGCGGACCGGAGCAGGTGGCGCGGGCACGGGCCGCCGGCGCGGCCGGCGTGCAGGTCGGCAGCGTCTTCGCGCTCTGCGAGGAGTCGGGGCTCGAACCGGGGCTGCGGCGGCAACTGGTCGAGCGCCGGCTGGGCACCCGGCTGACCGTGCGGAACGACCCGGCGGCGTCCCCGACGTCCTTCCCGTTCAAGGTCGCCGGCCTGCCGGGAACGCTCGCCGATCCGGCCGTGGCCGCCGCCCGCCCCCGGGTCTGCGACCTCGGCTATCTGCGCACCCCCTACCGGGCGGCGGACGGCGCCCTCGGCTACCGCTGCCCGGCGGAACCCCTGGTGGCCTACGAGCGCAAGGGCGGCGACCGGGCCGGCACGGAGGGGCGGCAGTGCCTGTGCAACGGGCTGACGGCCGCCATCGGGCTGGGCCAGCGCCGTCCGAAGGGCCGGGTGGAACCGCCGGTCGTCACCATCGGCCAGGATCTGGACTTCCTCCCGCGCATCGCTCCCGGCGGCGAGCCGTACAGCGCCGAGTCGGTGGTGCGGTGGCTGTCGGAGGGCCTGGACGAGGCCGCCGGGGCGGCCCCGGCGCGGACCGCCGGGACGAAGGCGCTCTGAGCACCCGCCCCGCACCTGCGGGCGGCGGCACGACGGGCCGGGACGGCCGCACGGGGCGGCCGGACAGGAGGTGCTGCCCGGGGCGGCCCGGCGCGGGAGCCGGGCCGGCGCGGGACCCGGGCCCCCCGCGGCTCAGCGCGGGACCAGGCGCCCCAGCAGCCGGCCGAAGGAGATCAGCCGCGCTATCTGCCCCGGGCCGCCGTCCTCCAGCGACTTGCTGAACCGGAACGCCTCGGGGCGGAACCGGGCCGAGGCGATCGGCGCCTCCGGGTCGCCGCCCGGCACCGGGTTCAGCTCGTGCGGCGTGGACGTGGCCAGCACCAGATGCACCCCGCGGTCCACCCGCCGGCCCGCCGCGTCCCGGCCGACCATCGTCCGCATCCCCACATGCCGGATCGACTCCAGCGGCAGCACCTGGACCGAGGAGTCGAGGACGGTGCCGCCCGGCGCCTGGTCGTCGGCGACGTCCTCGCTGTGCCAGAGGATCAGCCGCCGGCCGTCGCAGATCGCGGCCTCCTGCCAGACCGAGGCGCCCGACTCCGTGAGATCCACGACGCGTTCGAGTGTGAAACCGCGGACCCGGCGCCGGCCCAGCACACCGCCGACCGCCTCCAGCGCCACGTCGGCGTGGAGGAAATACGCCCGCGCCGCCTCGTCGAACCGCTCGTACGGCGACCAGTCCGAGCCGGCGGGACCGAGGCGCGGCCGCGCGAGACCGCCGCGCGCCGCTCTGCCGAACAGACTCACCCACTACCCCCTCCGGTCCGCTGTCACCCTACCGAGGGTGGCGGACAGCGGGCGGACCGGCCGGGGAGAAACGATCAGCGGGGGAGGGCCACCACCGGGACGGACACCCCTGCTCCGCCCGGCGGTCGCCGGGCATCCGGGCTCAGAGCCAGCCCTGCCGTTTGAACGCCCGGAAGAGACCGGCGATCGCGAGACCCATCAGCACCAGCACCACCGGATAGCCCCAGGTGCTCTCCAGTTCCGGCATGTGCTCGAAGTTCATCCCGTAGATGCCCGCGACCATCGTCGGGATGGCGGCCATCGCCGCCCACGCCGAGATCTTCCGCATGTCGTCGTTCTGCCGCACCCCGGTCTGCGCGAGATGGGCCGCGAGGACGTCCGACAGCAGCCGGTCCAGACCTTCGACGCTCTCGTTGGCCCGGGTCAGGTGGTCGCCGACGTCACGGAAGAACGGCCGGGCTGAGTCGTCGACGAACGGCAGCGCGGCATGGGTGAGCTGCGTCATCGGATCGGTGAGCGGGACGGTGGCCCGCCGGAACTCGACGATCTGCCGCTTGAAGGTGTAGATCCGCGCCGCGGTGTTCCTGTCCACGGCCTCCGGCGCGAACACCTCCGTCTCCAGCTCCTCCAGGTCGATCTGGAGTTCGCCGGCCACGTCGATGTAGTGGTCCACGACCGCGTCACTGATCGCGTACAGCACCGCCGTCGGCCCCTGCCGCAGCACCTCGGGCTCCCGTTCCAGCCGGTGGCGCACCGAGGCCAGCGGGCTGCCCTCGCCGTGCCGCACCGTCACCACGAAGGAGTCGCCGAGGAAGATCATCAGCTCCTCGGTGGCGACGGTGTCCCCCGGGGCGTCGTAGACCACCGGTTTCAGCACCAGGAACAGCGAGTCGTCGTACACCTCCAGCTTCGGCCGCTGGTGGGCCTTGAGCGCGTCCTCGACCGCCAGCGGGTGCAGCCCGAACTCCCGGCTGACCTTGTCGAACTCCTCCGGGGTCGGCTCGTGCAGCCCCAGCCAGAGGAAGGCGTGGCGCTCGGTGCGTGCCTCCCGGAGGGCAACGGTGACGTCCGGCGCGCCCTCGACACGGCGTCCGTCCTGGTAGATGGCACAGTCCACGATCACTCGTTGCGTATTCCCCGTCTGCGGGAGTCATGCGCGCGCGACCGCCGGGGGGCGGAGGACGCGAGCCGGGCCGTCCGGGCGGTACCCGCCCGCCCCGGGCACCGGAGGCCCCCGCCCGCCACCGGCCGCACGCCCTAGGCTGGCGCCATGCCCACGCTGCTTCTCGTCCGGCACGGCCGGTCCACCGCCAACACCGCCGGGATCCTCGCCGGATGGACCCCGGGCGTCGGACTCGACGAGCGCGGCGCCGCCCAGGCCGCCGCGCTGCCGGCCCGGCTCGCGGGGCTCCCGCTGGCCGCCGCCGTCACCAGCCCGCTGCAGCGCTGCCGGGAGACGCTGCGCCCGCTGCTGGACGCCCGGCCCGGCCTGCCGCTCCACGCCGACGAGCGGATCGGCGAGTGCCACTACGGCGACTGGTCCGGCCGGAAGCTGGCCGAACTCGCCGAGGAGCCGCTGTGGACCACCGTGCAGCGGCACCCCTCCGCGGCCGAGTTCCCCGGCGAGGAGGGGGAATCCGTACGGGCCATGCAGGCGCGCGCCGTTGACGCGGTCCGGGACTGGAACGCCCGGATCGAGGCGGAACACGGCCCCGACGCCGTCTACGTCATGTGCTCGCACGGCGACGTCATCAAGTCCGTCGTGGCCGACGCCGTCGGCCTGCACCTCGACCACTTCCAGCGGCTCGCGGCCGAGCCCGGCTCCGTCACCGCCGTCCGCTACACCCCGCTCCGCCCCTTCCTGCTGCGGCTCGGCGACACCGGTGACCTGGCCGGCCTGGCACCCGCCTCCGCCGGCCCGGACAGCACCGCGGCGGGGGACGCCGCGGTCGGAGGCGGTGCGGGCGCACCGTGATCGCCGACCACAGTAGGGTGGACAGCCCGCGGGCGGGCGGCCCTCCGCGCGACCGCCCGGCACCCGCGGCTGCGGCCGCGGCCGGGCACCGCCGACATCCCGAGACCACCGAGCAGACATGGAGCAGGACGTGCCCCGTCAGGTGTTCCTCTACGACCAGCCGGACCGGTTCGTCGCCGGTACGGTCGGACTGCCTGGGCGCCGGACCTTCTTCCTCCAGGCAAGCGCGGGCAGCCGGACCACGAGCGTCGCTCTGGAGAAGACCCAGGTCGAGGCACTCGCCGAACGCATAGACGAACTGCTGGACGAGGTGGTGCGCCGCACCGGGGGCAACGCCCCCGTACCCGCCGTCGCCCCCGCCGAGGAGGCCGACACCGAGCCGCTCGAAACGCCGGTGGAGGAGGAGTTCCGCGTCGGCACCATGGCGCTGGCCTGGGACGGCGAGGACGAGTGCATGATCGTGGAGGCGCAGGCCCTCGTCGAACTGGAGGCCGGGTCCGACGAGGATCTGGCCGAGGCCGAGGAGAAGCTTCTGCAGGACGAGGAGAACGGCCCGCCCGTGCTGCGGGTGCGCCTCACCGGCAGCATGGCCCGCGCGTTCGCCAAGCGCGCGATGGACGTGGTCAACGCCGGCCGGCCGCCCTGCCCCCTGTGCAGCCTGCCGCTCGACCCGGAGGGACACGTATGTCCGCGCCAGAACGGATACCGCCGGGGCCTGTGACCTCCGCGGAGACGGCCGGCCCGGCGGACGGGGCGCCCGCCGGCGGCCCGCCCGGCGCCCTCGCTCTGCTGTCGCGCGGCGAACTGACCGTGGACGGCCGGGTCGGCGGCGCTTCGAACACCGTGCTGCGCTGCACCGCCGAACTCGACGGGCGGCGCGCGGCCTGCGTCTACAAGCCCGTCGCCGGTGAGCGCCCGCTCTGGGACTTCCCCGACGGCAGCCTCGCCCGCCGCGAGACGGCCGCCTACGAGGTCTCCCGGGCCACCGGCTGGGATCTCGTGCCGCCGACCGTGCTGCGGGACGGTCCCTACGGCGAGGGCATGTGCCAGCTGTGGATCGAGGCGGACCCGGAGACCGCGCTGCTGGCCCTGGTCGAGGCCGAGGAGCCCGGGCCCGGCTGGCGGGCGGTCGGCTTCGCGGACGTGGGGGAGGGGCGCACCGCCCTGCTCGTCCACGCCGACGACCCCCGGCTGCGCCGGCTCGCCGTGTTCGACGCGGTCGTCAACAACGCCGACCGCAAGGGCGGCCATCTGCTGCCCGACGCGGGCGGCCGGCTCCACGCCATCGACCACGGCGTGACGTTCAACGCGGAGGACAAACTCCGCACCCTGCTGTGGGGGTGGGCCGGGGAGCCGCTGCCCGCGGAGGCGGTCGGGGTGCTGGAGCGGCTGGCGGAGGAGCTGGCCCCCGGCGGCCCGCTGGCCGGCCGGCTCGCCGAGCTGATCACCCCCGCCGAGACGGACGCCGTCCGGACGCGGGTGGCCCGGCTGCTCCGCACGGGGCGCCACCCGGAACCCGGCGGCGACTGGCCGGCGATCCCCTGGCCGCCGATCTGAGCCCCGGCCGGTCCGCCGGGCCGATGTGCCGGGAGGGGCCGCCGGGCCGGGCCGCCGAACCGTCGTCCCGGCGCGTCGTGACGGCAGGCCGTACGGGAGGGCATCCCGCCGGCCCGCGCGCAAGACGGCCGATCCGGCCAGGTGCGGCAGCCGGTTCGTATCCGGACAGTGCATCCGGTTACGCTCATGACATGTATGCCTGGCCCGCTTCCGAGGTCCCCGCCCTGCCCGGCCGTGGCCGCGACCTCCGGATCCACGACACCGCGACCGGGGGGACGATCACCCTCGACCCCGGTCCCGTAGCCCGCATCTACGTCTGCGGCATCACCCCGTACGACGCGACCCACCTGGGTCATGCGGCGACCTACACCGCGTTCGACCTCGTCCAGCGCGTATGGCTCGACACCAAGCGGCAGGTCCACTACGTCCAGAACGTCACCGATGTCGACGATCCGCTGCTGGAGCGGGCCGTCGCCAACGGTGACGACTGGACCGAGCTCGCCCGGCGCGAGACCGCCCTCTTCCGCGAGGACATGACCGCCCTGCGGATGCTGCCGCCGCGCCACTACATCGGCGCCGTCGAGGCCATACCCGGCATCCTGCCGCTGGTCGAGCGGCTCCTGGAGAACGGTGCCGCCTACGAGCTGGAGGGGGACGTCTACTTCTCGGTCCAGGCCGACCCGGACTTCGGCGAGGTCGCCGGGCTCGACGCGGAGACGATGCGGCTGCTCTCCGCCGAGCGCGGCGGCGACCCGGACCGCCCCGGCAAGAAGGACCCGATCGACCCCATGCTCTGGATGGCCGCGCGGGAGGGCGAGCCCAGCTGGGACGGCGGGAGCCTCGGCCCCGGCCGGCCCGGCTGGCACATCGAGTGCGTGGCCATCGCCCTGGACCACCTCGGCATGGGCTTCGACGTCCAGGGCGGCGGCTCCGACCTGGCCTTCCCGCACCACGAGATGGGCGCCTCGCACGCCCACGCGCTCACCGGCGAGCGCCCCTTCGCCAAGGCGTACGTCCACGCCGGGATGGTCGCCCTGCACGGCGAGAAGATGTCCAAGTCCAAGGGCAATCTGGTGTTCGTCTCCGCGCTGCGCCGCGAGGGCGTGGACCCGGCGGCGATCCGGCTGGCCCTGCTCGCCCACCACTACCGCTCCGACTGGGAGTGGACCGACGGAGACCTGGCCGAGGCCACGGCCCGGCTGAACCGCTGGCGCGCGGCCGTCTCCCGGCCGGACGGGGCACCGGCCGGCGCCCTCGTCGAGGAGATCCGCGCGGCGCTGGCGGACGACCTGGACGCCCCGGCGGCCCTCGCCGCGGTGGACCGCTGGGCCGCCGGCCAGGAGGCCACCGGCGGTACGGACGAGTCGGCGCCCGGACTGGTGTCCCGCGCCGTGGACGCGCTGCTGGGCGTGGCCCTCTGAACCCGGCCGCCCGCTCATCCCGCTCATGAGGAACGGGGCGCCCCCGGCACCGGGAGCGCCCCGTTTTTCGGCGGGCCCGCCGCTACTCGTCCTCGGGGCCCGGGCCGTCCTCGGTGTCGCCGCTGCCGGAGTTCCCGGAGCCGGCGCCGGACGGGCCGCCGTCCGCGTCCCCGTCCCTCTCCCGGTCCGTGCGCTCCCGGCCCGCGCGTCCGCGGCCGCGTGGGCGGCTCCGGCCGCCGCGGCCGTTCCCGGTCTTCCCGCGGCCACCGGTTCCGTCCTCCCCGGCCTCGTCCTTCCCCGCGGCACCCCGGCCGGGCCCGCCCTCCGCGGTGCCGCGGCCCTCTTCCGTGCTCTCCCCGTCCGCCGGGTGGCCGGACGCGTCACCGGCCGTGTCCTCCGGCGTGACGGGCTTCGCCGGGCGCCCGGTTCCCGCCGAGGGGTCCCGCAGATACGCGCCGCTGTCCCGCCCCTCCGGCGTGGAGCCGGTCTCGGTGGCGTGGCCGCCCGGCGCGGTGCCCGGCCTGCCGTCCCGCCGCCGCAGATAGCGTTCGAACTCCCGCGCGATCGCCTCACCGGACGCCTCCGGCAGCTCGGCGGTGTCCCGGGCCTCCTCCAGCGTCTGCACATACTCGGCGACCTCGCTGTCCTCGGCCGCCAGCTGGTCCACGCCGAGCTGCCAGGCCCGCGCGTCCTCCACCAGTTCCCCGGTGGGAACGCGCAGCCCGATCAGGTCCTCCAGCCGGTTGAGGAGGGCGAGCGTCGCCTTGGGGTTGGGCGGCTGGGACACGTAGTGCGGCACGGCCGCCCACAGGCTGACCGCCGGCACCCCCGCGTGCGTGCACGCCTCCTGGAGGACGCCGACAATGCCCGTGGGGCCCTCGTAGCGCGTCTCCTCCAGGTCCATGGTGCGGGCCAGCTGGGGGTCGGAGGTGACGCCGCTGACCGGAACCGGACGGGTGTGCGGGGTGTCGCCGAGCAGCGCGCCCAGGATCACGATCATCTCGACGCCCAGCTCGTGCGCGAAGCCGAGGAGTTCGTTGCAGAACGAGCGCCAGCGCATGCTCGGCTCGATACCGCGGACCAGCACCAGATCGCGCGGTTTCTCTCCGCCGACCCGGACCACGGAGAGCCGGGTGGTGGGCCATGTGATCTTGCGGACCCCGTCTTCGAGGAAGACGGTCGGACGGTTGACCTGGAAGTCGTAGTAGTCCTCCGCGTCGAGCGCCGCGAAGACCTCGCCCTTCCACTCCCGGTCGAGGTGGACGACCGCGGCGGAAGCGGCGTCGCCCGCGTCGTTCCAGCCTTCGAACGCGGCCACCATGACCGGGTCGATCAGCTCGGGAACCCCCTCGAGCTCGATCACCCAGCGCCTCCTTCCGCCGCGGCCGGGGGCGCTTCCCCCGGCACCCCGGCTGCTGTTCCGTCACGTGCGGCACCCAGCCTACGGCTTCCGGCGCGGCCGTCGGCAGGCCAAGGCGGGGGACACGGAATCCGTCCGCGTCCCGGGCCGGACGGACGCCGCACCCCGGCCGCGCCGGGGTGCGGCGTCCGCTCCGCACGGGGAGAACCTGCCCGGCGGGAGGGCGTTCACGCGCCGATGGGGATCCGCAGCAGCTGCCCGGGGACGATCACGTCCGGGTCGGTGAGCTGTGGGTTGGCCCGTACGATGCGCGGGAAGAGGCGGGCTTCGCCGTAGTGGGCCCGGGCGATGGCCGACAGGGTCTCGCCCCGCACCACGGTGTGCTCGCGGTAGCCGATGTAGCCGGGCACGATCCGCGGGCCGTAGATCACGGGGACGGTCACCAGGTTGATCTCCTCGCCGTCCGCGGCGCTGACCTCGAAGACCTGGACGTACAGCCGGTCCAGGGTGAAGGCCGCCTTGCTGACGTCGGCCTGCACCTGGAACTGCCCGTGCTCGCCGGTTCCGCCGCCGACCGTGAAGTACCCGGTCACCTCGTCGTGGCCCTCGCCGACCCGGTAGCTGAGATTCGCCTCGAACCCGGTGCCGACTCCCGCGATGAGGACGGGGTCGCCGACCAGGTCCCACTCCCGCGGCTGGTCGATGCGGTTCGTCATCGTCGAACGCCCCCCTCTGTTGTGGTGATGGCCCTTCACCCCTGGAGTACCGAACCCACGGACGGTCAAACGCCGTCCGTGCCACTGCTGTTCGAGTGGCGAACGCCGCGGGCCCCCGGGGAGCCGGACGGGGTGGCGGAGGGAGGCGGTGGGAGGCCCGCGCCGTGCGGCCGCCTCCCTCCGGTCACGGCCCGCTCAGCCCGCGCGGGCGGCCAGGATCTCCTCCACCCGGGCGCGGACCTCCGGGGTGTCCAGACCGCGGACCGTGAGGGTGGTCCGGCGGCGCAGCACGTCGTCGGCCGTCTCGGCCCACTCGTGGTCGCGGGCGTAGACGACCTGGGCCCAGATCTCCGGCCCGTCCGGGTGGATGCGCTCGCCGAGCGCCGGGTCCTCGTCGGCGAGCCGGGCGATGTCGAGCGCCAGCGAGCCGTAGTGGGTGGCCAGCTGGCGTGCCGTCAGCGGGTCCATCCGGGAGCCGGGCTCCCGGCTGACCAGCAGCCGGTGCGCCACCGCGTTCGGATTGGCGATCCCCGGCAGCGGCACCCGGCGCGGCAGCTGCGACAGCGGCTCCATGTCCTCGGCGAGCGCCCCGTCCGGCAGCGAGGCCAGCTTCCGCATGACCACCCGGCCGATGTGGCGGTATGTCGTCCACTTGCCGCCCGCGACGGACAGCATGCCGCCCCGGCCCTCGGTCACCACCGTCTCCCGCTTGGCCTGCTCCACGCCGCCGGGGCCGCCGGGCAGCACCCGCAGGCCGGCGAAGGCGTAGGTCAGCAGATCGGGGGAGAGGTGCTCGTCGCGCACCGAGTGGGCGGCCTCGTCCAGGATCTGGGCGATGTCGGTCTCGGTGGCCCGGACGTCCGCCGGGTCGCCCTCGTACGGCTCGTCGGTGGTGCCGAGCAGCAGCTGGTCCTCCCAGGGGAGGGCGAACGTGATGCGGTACTTGTCGATCGGCGTGGCCATGGCGGCCCGCCACGGCGCCTTCCGCCGCAGCACCAGATGCGCGCCCTTGGAGAGCCGGATGCTGGGGGCGGAGTTCTTGTCCTCCATCCGCCGCAGCCGGTCGATCCAGGGACCGGTGGCGTTGAGGACGAGACGGGCGTCGACGCCGAACTCGGTGCCGTCCAGCCGGTCCCGCAGCTCGGCGCCGGTGACCCGGCCGCGGGTGAAGCGCAGCCCGGTCACCTCCGCGTGGTTGAGGACCGCGGCACCGGATCCGGCGGCCGCCCGTACGGTCATCACGGCGACCCGGGAGTCGTTCATCTGGTGGTCGCCGTAGACGGCCACGGCCTTGAGGTTCTCGGTGCGCAGCGCCGGGTTGGCGGCGGCCGCGCGGGCCGGGGATATGACCCGGCCCACGCCGTCGCCGAAGGCCGAGAGCGCGGAGTAGGCGAAGACGCCCGCGCCGAGCTTGGCCGCGCCGTGCGGACCGCCCTTGTAGACCGGCAGGTGGAAGGTGAGCGGGTTGACCAGGTGCGGGGCCACGTCCCGGGCCAGCACTCGCCGTTCGTGGTGGTTCTCCGCCACCAGCTTGACCGCGCCGGTCTGCAGGTAGCGCAGACCGCCGTGGACGAGCTTGGAGGAGGCGGAGGAGGTGGCGCCGGCGAAGTCGCCGGCGTCCACCATCGCCACCCGCAGACCCGACTGCGAGGCGTGCCAGGCGACCGAGGTGCCCAGGATGCCGCCGCCGATCACCAGCAGGTCGTAGGTTCCCCGGGAGAGCCGGTCGCGGGTCTCGGCGCGGCCGCCGGGCCGCGGGGCCGCGGCCGGGGAGTCTCCGGTGGCCGGAGGGCTCTGCGGGATCGGGATCGTCATCGGACTCAGTGCTCCTGTTCGTCGTTCTCGAGCCAGCCCATGGTCCGTTCCACGGCCTTGAGCCAGTTCTTGTACTCGCGGTCCCGGTCCGCCGCGTCCATCCGGGGCGTCCACTCGGCGGCGCGGCGCCAGTTGGCGCGCAGCGCGTCGGTGTCCGGCCAGTAGCCGACGGCGAGTCCGGCCGCGTAGGCGGCGCCGAGGCAGGTGGTCTCGGCGACGAGCGGGCGCACCACGGGGGCGTCCAGGACATCGGCGAGGGTCTGCATCAGCAGGTTGTTCGAGGTCATGCCGCCGTCGACCTTGAGGGAGGCCAGCTCGGTACCGGAGTCCTTGCGCATGGCGTCGGTGATCTCCCGGGTCTGCCAGGCGGTGGCCTCCAGGACGGCGCGGGCGATGTGGGCCTTGGTGACGTAGCGGGTGAGGCCGGCGATCACGCCGCGGGCGTCGTCGCGCCAGTACGGCGCGAAGAGCCCGGAGAAGGCCGGGACGAAGTAGGCGCCGCCGTTGTCCTCGACGGAGCTGGCGAGGGTCTCGATCTCCGCGGCGCTGTTGATCAGCCCCATCTGGTCGCGCATCCACTGGACGAGCGCGCCGGTGATGGCGATCGAGCCCTCCAGCGCGTACACGGGCGCCTGGTCGCCGATGCGGTAGCCGACCGTGGTGACCAGCCCGTGGTACGAGTTGACGGGCTCCCCGGCGGTGTTCATCAGCAGGAACGTTCCGGTGCCGTAGGTGGACTTGGCCTCGCCCTTCTCGAAGCAGGTCTGGCCGAACAGCGCCGCCTGCTGGTCGCCGAGGGCCGAGGCCACGGGCACCCCGGCGAGCGCGCCGCTGCTCGCCTCGCCGTACACCTCCGCGGAGGAGCGGATCTCCGGCAGCACGGCGGCGGGCACGCCCATCGAGTGCAGGATCTTCGGGTCCCACTGAAGGGTGTGGAGGTTCATCAGCATGGTGCGGGAGGCGTTGGTGACGTCGGTGACGTGGACGCCGCCGTCCGGGCCGCCGGTGAGGTTCCAGATGACCCAGGAGTCCATGGTGCCGAAGAGGATCTCGCCGGCCTCGGCGCGCTCGCGCAGGCCGTCGACGTTGTCGAGCAGCCAGCGGATCTTCGGTCCGGCGAAGTAGGAGGCCAGCGGCAGGCCGGTGTCGCGGCGGAACCGGTCCTTGCCGACGTTGCGGCCGAGCTCGCGGCAGAGCGCGTCGGTCCGGGTGTCCTGCCAGACGATGGCGTTGTGCACCGGCTCACCGGTGGCCTTGTCCCACAGAAGAGTGGTCTCTCGCTGGTTGGTGATGCCGATCGCCGTGACGTCGGCGGCGGTGATCCCGGCCTTCTCGACGGCGCCGTCGACGACCTGCCGGACGTTCGTCCAGATCTCGGCGGCGTCGTGTTCCACCCAGCCCGGCTTGGGGAAGATCTGCTCGTGCTCCTTCTGGTCGACCGCGACGATCCGTCCGTCGGTGTCGAAGACGATGCAGCGGCTGGAGGTGGTGCCCTGGTCGATGGCGGCGATGAAGGGGCCGGCGGTGTGCGCGTCGGTCACGGTGTGCTCCTGGAGTCCGATGGCGGGAGGGGCGTGCGGGACGTACGGGACGGGGGTGGCGCAATGCTCCGGTGCGTGGGGTGCGTACGGCGCTCGTGGTGCGGACGGGGGTCAGGGGATCAGGCGAAGGCGAGCTGGTAGATCCCGCCGGCGAGGGCGCCGCCGAGCAGTGGGCCGACCACCGGTACCCAGGCGTAGCCCCAGTCGGAGCCGCCCTTGTTCGGCAGCGGCAGCAGCGCGTGCACGATCCGGGGACCGAGGTCGCGTGCCGGGTTGATGGCGTAACCGGTCGGACCGCCGAGCGAGAAGCCGATACCGGCCACGACGAGGGCGACGATCAGCACGCCGGTGCCCGACACGCCCAGACCCTCGGTCAGGCCCAGGGTGAGGACGGAGAGGACGAGCACGGTGGTGGCGATGGTCTCGGTCATCAGGTTCTGCACGGCGTTGCGGATCTCCGGGCCGGTGCAGAAGATGCCGAGCACGGGTCCGGCGGCCGGGGCGTTGTCCTGCTCGACGAGCCCCTCCGGGCCGGTCCGGGCCTCGGCCAGGACCTGCGGGTCGGTCAGGTGGTCACGGAAGTGGCCGTAGTAGGTCAGCCAGACCAGGGCGGCGCCGATCATCGCGCCCAGCATCTGCGAGGCGAAGTAGAGCGGCACGTCCGACCACTCGGTGGTGCCCTGGATGGCCAGGCCGAGGGTGACCGCCGGATTGATGTGCGCGCCGGATACGCCGACCGCGATGTAGGCGCCGGTGAGGACCGCGAAGCCCCACCCGAGGGCGATGGCGATCCAGCCGGCGTTGAGGGCCTTCGAGCGCTTGAGGGTGACGGCGGCCACGACGCCGCCGCCCATGAGGATGAGTACGGCGGTCCCGATGGTCTCGCCGATGAAGATGTCGGAGCTGGACACCCGCGACTCCTTTGTCCTTCGTCCAGGGGGCAGGACGGGCCCGGGGTCCCACCCGTGGCCCGTGCCCTCGATGAGGGCGGTCACCGGTCGGCGGCTGGCGGCACCGTGATCAATATTGTCGTTAGGCGTTCGACAATGCCGACCGGAGAACGGCAGTTTTCTTCACGGGTCCCAGCACGTCAAGAGCCCGCGGGCGAAAAAGCCGCCGATCCGACCCGTGCGTAGAGCAAGGGTGACAGAGGGTGTTCAGAATCGCCCGGCGCCGAGATCCCGGGAAACCGCCCGGGCGCAATCCCGCACCGCCGCGACCAGCCGCGATTGCAGCTCCGCACCGTCGCAGACCCGCTCCACCGCTCCGGTGACGCCCACCGCTCCGACGGGCATCCGCCGCCGGTTGTGGATGGGCGCGGCCACGGAGGCCACTCCGGCCCAGGTCTCCTCGATGTCGGAGGCCCAGCCCCGGGCCCGGGTCAGGTCGAGGACGGCCTCGAACTCCTCCGCCCCGGTCACCGTGCGGCCCGTGAAGGCCTCCCGACCGCCCTCCACGGCCTCGGCGTGCGCCACCGGGTCGTAGGCCGCCAGCACCTTGCCCAGCGCCGTGCTGTGCAGCGGCTGCATGGCGCCGACCTCCAGGACCTGCCGGCTGTCGTCCGGCCGGAAGACGTGATGCACGATCAGCACGCCGCTCTGGTGGAGCACCCCCAGGTGGACGCTCTCCCCGCTGGACCGCGCCAGGTCGTCGGTCCACACCAGGGCCCGCGCCCGCAGCTCGTTGACGTCCAGATAGCTCTGGCCCAGCCGCAGCATCTCGGCGCCGAGCTGGTAGCGGCCCGAGGCCGGGTCCTGCTCGACGAAGCCCTCCTGCTGGAGCGTGCGGAGGATGCCGTGCGCGGTGCCCTTGGCCAGTCCCAGCGCGGCGGCCACCTCGGACAGGCCGAGCCGGCGCTCGCCGCCCGCCAGGAGCCGCAGCATCGCCGCGGCCCGCTCCAGGGACTGGATGGTCCGAGCCATCGGGCAACCTCCATCGTTGCGGATTCGGCAATGCTGAACAGTATCGGCCTATGCCGACCCGGGGGTACCGCACCGGGAACCACCCGGCGGAATCCCCGGCGGCTGCCCGTGGCCGGAACATAGTCCGCCCAGTGGAACGCCCCGGACCCCGGGCACCATGACGGCTACGCTGACCGGGTGCGCTCTCCGCATGAAGGGCGCAAAGCCGACAGCCGTCGCACCTCAGGGAGTTTTCCATGGGCTCGATCCAGCCATCGACCAGCAGCACCGACCGCGTCTCCGCGCTGAGGGAGGCACTGGCCACCCGGGTGGTCGTGGCGGATGGGGCGATGGGGACGATGCTCCAGGCGCAGGAGCCGACCCTGGAGGACTTCGAGCAGCTGGAGGGCTGCAACGAGATCCTGAACGTCACCCGCCCCGACATCGTGCGCTCGGTCCACGACGCGTACTTCGCGGTGGGGGTGGACTGCGTGGAGACCAACACCTTCGGCGCCAACCACGCCGCGCTCGCCGAGTACGACATCGCCGACCGGATCTTCGAGCTCTCCGAGGCCGGGGTGCGGATCGCGCGCGAGTCGGCCGACGCCTTCACCGCCGGGGACGGCCGCCCGCGCTGGGTCCTGGGCTCGATGGGCCCGGGCACCAAGCTCCCCACCCTCGGCCACGTGCGCTACGGCGTGCTGCGCGACGCCTACCAGCAGAACGCCGAGGGCATGATCGCCGGCGGCGCCGACGCGCTCCTGGTGGAGACCACCCAGGATCTGCTGCAGACCAAGGCCGCCGTGCTCGGCGCCCGGCGCGCGCTCCGGGAGACGGGCACAGACCTCCCGGTGATCGTGTCCGTGACGGTGGAGACCACCGGCACGATGCTGCTGGGCTCCGAGATCGGCGCGGCGCTCACCGCCCTGGAGCCGCTCGGCATCGACATGATCGGCCTGAACTGCGCCACCGGCCCCGCCGAGATGAGCGAACACCTGCGCCATCTGGCCCGCCACGCGCGGGTCCCGCTGTCCTGTATGCCCAACGCCGGGCTGCCCGTGCTGGGCAAGGACGGCGCCCACTACCCCCTCACCCCGGCCGAACTGGCCGACGCGCAGGAGACCTTCGTCCGCGAGTACGGGCTGTCCCTGGTCGGCGGCTGCTGCGGCACCACCCCCGAGCATCTGCGCCAGGTCGTCGAACGCGTCCGGGACCTGACCCCCGCCGCGCGGGAGCCGCGTCCCGAGCCGGGCGCGGCCTCGCTCTACCAGAGCGTGCCGTTCCGGCAGGACACGGCGTACCTGGCGATCGGGGAGCGCACCAACGCCAACGGCTCCAAGAAGTTCCGCGAGGCCATGCTGGACGGCCGCTGGGACGACTGCGTGGAGATGGCCCGCGAGCAGATCCGCGAGGGCGCCCACCTGCTGGACGTCTGCGTGGACTACGTCGGCCGTGACGGCGTCGCCGACATGGAGGAGATCGCCGGCCGCTTCGCCACCGCCTCCACCCTGCCGCTGGTGCTGGACTCCACCGAACCCGCCGTCATCCGG
Organism: Streptomyces sp. MNU89; assembly: GCF_020982505.1. Lineage (NCBI taxonomy): Bacteria > Bacillati > Actinomycetota > Actinomycetes > Kitasatosporales > Streptomycetaceae > Streptomyces > Streptomyces sp. MNU89. Next base: position 6,264,472 of record NZ_JAJKLL010000001.1, read on the forward strand.
GCCGGGCTGGAGAAGCTAGGCGGCCGCGCCGTCATCAACTCCGTCAACTACGAGGACGGCGACGGGCCGGAGTCGCGCTTCGCGAAGATCACCCAGCTCGCGGTGGAGCACGGCGCGGCGCTGATCGCCCTGACCATCGACGAGGAGGGCCAGGCCCGCACCCCCGAGCACAAGGTCGCCGTCGCCGAGCGCCTGATCGCCGACCTCACCGGCACCTGGGGCGTGCACAAGAGCGACATCCTCATCGACTGCCTCACCTTCACCATCGCCACCGGCCAGGAGGAGTCCCGCAAGGACGGCCTGGCCACCATCGAGGCGATCCGCGAGCTCAAGCGCCGCCACCCGGACGTCCAGACCACCCTGGGCCTGTCGAACATCTCCTTCGGGCTCAACCCGGCCGCCCGCGCGGTGCTCAACAGCGTCTTCCTGGACGAGTGCGTCAAGGCCGGGCTCGACTCCGCCATCGTCCACGCCTCCAAGATCGTGCCGATCGCCCGGCTGGAGGAGGAACAGCGCGAGGTCGCCCTCGATCTGATCTACGACCGGCGCCGCGAGGGCTACGACCCCCTGCAGCGGTTCCTGGAGCTGTTCGAGGGCGTGGACAGCAAGTCGATGAAGGCGGGCCGGGCCGAGGAGCTGGCCGCCCTGCCGCTGGACGAGCGCCTGCAGCGCCGCATCATCGACGGCGAGCGCAACGGCCTGGAGGCCGACCTCGACGAGGCCCTGCGCGAGCGCCCCGCCCTGGAGATCGTCAACGACACCCTGCTGGCCGGCATGAAGGTCGTCGGCGAGCTGTTCGGCTCCGGACAGATGCAGCTGCCGTTCGTGCTGCAGTCCGCCGAGGTCATGAAGACGGCCGTGGCCCATCTGGAGCCGCACATGGAGAAGGCCGAGGGCGAGGAGGGCAAGGGCACCATCGTGCTGGCCACCGTCCGCGGCGACGTCCACGACATCGGCAAGAACCTGGTCGACATCATCCTCTCCAACAACGGCTACACCGTCGTCAACCTCGGCATCAAGCAGCCGGTCTCCGCGATCCTGGAGGCCGCGCAGGAACACCGGGCCGACGTCATCGGCATGTCCGGCCTCCTGGTCAAGTCCACCGTGATCATGAAGGAGAACCTGGAGGAGCTCAACCAGCGCAAGCTGGCCGCCGACTACCCCGTCATCCTCGGCGGCGCCGCCCTCACCCGCGCCTACGTCGAGCAGGACCTCCACGAGATCTACCAGGGCGAGGTCCGCTACGCCCGGGACGCCTTCGAGGGCCTGCGGCTGATGGACGCCCTGATCGCCGTCAAGCGCGGTGTCCCCGGCGCCGCCCTCCCCGAACTGCGGCAGCGCCGGGTCCCGCGGCGCGACCTGGAGATCGCCGAGCCGGAGCCGGCGGAGGGCGTCCGCTCCGACGTCGCCACCGACAACCCCGTGCCCACCCCGCCGTTCCGCGGCACCCGGGTCGTCAAGGGCATCCAGCTCAAGGAGTACGCCTCCTGGCTGGACGAGGGCGCGCTCTTCAAGGGGCAGTGGGGGCTCAAGCAGTCCCGCACCGGCGACGGCCCCACCTACGAGGAACTGGTGGAGAGCGAGGGCCGCCCCCGGCTGCGCGGCTGGCTCGACCGGCTCCAGACGGAGAACCTCCTGGAGGCCGCCGTCGTCTACGGCTACTTCCCCTGCGTCTCCAAGGGCGACGACCTGATCATCCTGGGGGAGGACGGCGCCGAGCGGACCCGCTTCACCTTCCCCCGCCAGCGCCGCGGCCGCCGGCTCTGCCTGGCGGACTTCTTCCGGCCGGAGGAGTCGGGCGAGACCGATGTGGTCGGCCTGCAGGTCGTCACCGTCGGCTCCCGGATCGGCGAGGAGACGGCCAAGCTCTTCGCCGCCGACGCCTACCGCGACTACCTGGAACTCCACGGCCTCTCCGTCCAGCTGGCGGAGGCCCTGGCGGAGTACTGGCACGCCCGCGTCCGCGCCGAACTCGGCTTCGCCGGGGAGGACCCGGCGGCCATGGAGGACATGTTCGCGCTCAAGTACCGCGGTGCCCGCTTCTCCCTGGGCTACGGGGCCTGCCCCGACCTGGAGGACCGGGCGAAGATCGCCGGACTGCTGGAGCCCTCGCGGATCGGCGTCGAGCTCTCGGAGGAGTTCCAGCTCCACCCCGAGCAGTCCACCGACGCCATCGTCATCCACCACCCCGAGGCCAAGTACTTCAACGCCCGGTAGGGCGGAGCCCCTCCCGTCCGCCGCCCGTACCCGCCCCGCGCCGCCCGGGCGGGTAGGGGCGGCGGGTGACCCGGAGTGGCGCACGGCCGCCTCGCCGCGACGCTCGGTAGCGGCCCGTCGTACACTGGTCGGTCCGGCACGGCCGGTCGCACCCCCACCCGGGGCCGCGGCCGGCCCTCTTTGGCCTCCGAGGCCGGACACGGCCGGCGACCTTTCACGAGAGGGGCAAGGATGACCAGCAGCATCCCCGCGCTCGGCACCCGGACGGCCGAGGGAACCACCACCCTGCAGGCCGTGCTGCTCGACATGGACGGCACACTCGTCGAGACCGAGGGCTTCTGGTGGGACGCCGAGGTGGAGGTCTTCGCCGAACTCGGCCACATCCTCCACGACCACCACCGCGAGGTCGTGGTCGGCGGCCCCATGAGCCGCAGCGCCGGCTACCTCATCGAGGTCACCGGCGCCGACATCACCGTCCCCGAGCTCTCCGTGCTCCTCAACGACCGCTTCGAGGAGATGATGGGCCGCGGGGTACCGCTGATGCCCGGAGCCGCCCGGCTGCTGGCCGAGCTGGCCGCGCACCGGGTGCCGACCGCGCTGGTCTCCGCCTCGCACCGGCGCGTCATCGACCGGGTCCTGGAGTCGGTCGGGGCCGGGCACTTCGACCTCACCCTGGCCGGGGACGAGCTGGAGCGGACGAAGCCGCACCCGGACCCGTATCTGATGGCGGCCGCCAAGCTGGGAGCCGACCCCGCGCGCTGCGCGGTGATCGAGGACACCCCGACCGGCGTGGCGTCGGCGGAGGCGGCGGGCTGCCCGGTGGTGGCCGTGCCCTCGGTGGTTCCCATCGAACCGGCCCCGCGGCGCCCCGTCGTCAGCTCTCTCGAAGAAGTCGACCTTCCCTTTCTGCACGGATTGATCACGGGAATGCACTGAACCGCACACGGTGCGTATGGTGGCGGAAAGAACACGACCGTCGGCGCCTGTCCGGTCATTTTCCGTAACGAATGCGCAGGGGGAATTCCCGGTGATCCGGCCGTGATCCCGCGGTGATCCCGCCGGAAATCCATGACGTGACCTTTCTCACGCCCGTGCCGGTCGACAAGGCTGGGTAGGAGTGCTCTCCCGAGTCCGTGGCGGCCCGGATGCGCACCCTTCTGTCCCCATAGGTGAGTTAACGCGGCAATCATTCCGGCGTCCGGATAGTGGACGGGGCGCGGCTGTTATCAGCGTGTTATGGAGCGTCAACTTCGCCCCGTTCCAGCATCCCTGGCAGCGCCGACTAATGTTTCGCCAGAACTTCACCACAGCCCCTGTGACCAGCGTGCCGAGGTCGGTATGGTCCCCGGGACGGATCGCAATGCAGGAGAACCCCGACGATGAATCGCAAGACTCTGGCACCGCCGGCCGCCATCGGCTTGCTGGTGCCGGTCCTGGCCGCTTGCGGTGCCACGGGGGGATCCGCGGCGGACGGCGCGATCGTCGTCGGCACCACGGAGCAGTTCGTCCTCACCAAGGACAACCCGGCGCCCTTCGACCCCGCGCTGGCCTATGAAATGGCCTCCTGGAACGTCCTGCGCAACACCTTCCAGACGCTGATGGCCCTGCCCCGCTCCGGCAGTGAGCCGGTCCCCGAGGCGGCCACCAAATGCGGCTTCTCCGACCGGCGCAACGAGCAGTACCGCTGCACCCTGCGCGAGGGCCTGAAGTTCTCCAACGACAACCTCCTCACCGCCGAGGACGTGAAGTTCTCGGTCGAGCGGACCCTGGGGATCGAGGACCCCAACGGCCCGGTCTCGCTGATCTCGAACATCGACCGGATCGAGACCCTCGGGGACCTGGAGGTCGTCTTCCACCTCAAGAAGCCGGACGCGACCTTCCCGTACAAGCTCGCCACCCCCGCCGCCGCGATCGTGGACTCCCAGAGCTACAAGCGGGACGCGCTCCGCGACGGCTTCGAGGTGTCCGGCTCCGGCCCCTACACCCTGGAGACGAAGGAGAAGGACGGCTCCGTCCAGTCCCTCGTCTTCACTAGGAACCGGAACTACCAGGGCCAGGTCGAACTCCGGAACGACAAGGTCGAGCTGCGGATCCTCCGGGACTCCACGGCCATGGAGAAGGCCCTCAAGGCCGGCGAGATCGACCTGATGACCCGCAGCATGTCACCCGAGCAGATCGCCCGGCTGGCGAAGGGCGAGGACAAGGACATCGAGCTGGTCGAGATGCCCGGCCAGGAGATCCGCTACCTCGTCTTCGACACCGAGCACCCGGTGGCCGGCCGGAAGGCCGTACGGCGGGCGGTCGCGCAGATCGTCGACCGCCAGGAACTCGCCCGCGACGTGTACGCGCGCAGCGCCCAGCCGCTCTACTCCATGATCCCGAGCAGCGTCGACGCGCACCTCAACTCCTTCTTCAACCGGTACGGGGAGCCCGACGCCGACGCCGCCCGCAGGACCCTGGCCTCCGCCGGTGTCGAGACCCCGGTGAAGCTGGAGCTGACCTACACCACGGACCACTACGGCCCGGCCACGGCCATGGAGTTCGAGAGCCTGCAGAAGCAGCTGAACAGAACGGGTCTCTTCGACGTAACGATCAAGGGCGTCCCGTGGAAGACGTTCCGCCCCAGCCAGACGGAGGGCGAGTACGCCGTCTACGGCATGGGCTGGTTCCCGGACTTCCCCGACCCCGACAACTTCACGGCTCCGTTCTTCTCCGAGGACAACTTCCTCAACAGCCCGTACGACAACAAGGAGATCCACAGCCAGCTGATTCCGGAGACCCGGCAGCAGGCCGAACGGACCGGCGCCACCAAGAGTTTCGAGGAGATCCAGGACATCGTCGCCGAGGACGTGCCGCTGCTGCCGCTGTGGCAGGGCAAGCAGTACGTCGCCGCCCGGAACACCGTCACCGGTGTGGAGTGGGCGCTGAACTCGTCGTCGGTCCTGCAGCTGTGGGAACTCGGCCGCACGGTCGGCTGAACCTGACCAGTCGTGGCACCGACGGGGGCCGGTGCCGATCGAGAAGAGTGTGAGGAATGTGCGCGTGAGGATACGTCATCACCTGCTCGCGGTCCCCATCGCGATGGGACTGCTGGCCGGTTGCGGCGGGGGGGACGCCGACTCGGCCGGTACGGGCGAGCCGATCGTCATGGGAATGACGGACGAGATCGCGGCGACCGACCCGGCCTCCGGCTACGACCCCGGCTCCTGGCTGCTGTTCAACAACGTCTTCCAGTCCCTGATGAGCTTCCCCCGGGGCGGTACGACACCGCAGCCCGAGGCGGCCGAGCGCTGCGGCTTCGACGACGGAGCCAGCAAGGTCTACCGCTGCGAGCTCAAGGACGGGCTGACGTTCAGCAACGGCAACAGCCTGACCTCCGAGGACGTTGCGTTCTCCTTCCGCCGGACGCTGAAGATCAACGACGAGAACGGCCCGGCCGTCATGCTGACGTCGATCGACAAGGTCGAGACCCCGGACGAGAAGACCGTCGTCTTCAAGCTCAAGTTCCCCGACGCCACCTTCCCCATGAAGATCGCCTCCGGCGCCGGCTCGATCGTGGACCACCGCGAGTACGAGATGGACAAGCTCCGCACCGACGGCAAGGCCATCGGCTCGGGTGTCTACAAGCTCGACTCCTACACGCCCGAGAGCGAGGCGAAGTTCTCCGTCAACCCGGACTACAAGGGCCCCGCCAAGGTCAAGAACTCCGGCATGACGATGAAACTCTTCAACGGCGACCAGGCCGCCCTGAAGAGCGCCCTGCAGGAGGGCGAGGTCGACCTCGCCTACCGTGGTCTCTCCATCAAGGACATCAACGAGCTGGAGACCGCCACGACCGACGAGAAGAACGGCCTGGAGGTCATCGAGGGCACCAGCGCCGAGGTCCAGCACCTGGTCTTCAACGTCGACGACCCGGTCATCGGCAAGGAGGGCGTGCGCAAGGCCATCGCCTATCTCGTCGACCGGAGCGCCCTGGTCCGCGACGTCTACAAGTACACCGCCAAGCCGCTGTACTCGATCGTCCCGGCGGGCATCACCAGCCACAACACGGCCTTCTTCGACGTCTACGGCGACCGTCCGCAGCGGGACAAGGCCGAGGAGGCCCTCCGCGGGGAGGGCATCACCGGCCGGCTCAAGGTCACGCTCTGGGCCACCCCCACCCGCTACGGCCCCGGCACCGTCCCCGGATTCCAGAAGCTCGCCCAGCAGCTCAACGCCAGCGGGCTGTTCGACGCCGATGTGAAGAGCGTCGAACTGGAGGAGTACGAGGAGGGCATCAAGAACGGCGACTACGGCATCTACGTCAAGGGCTGGGTGCCCGACTACCCGGACCCGGACAACTTCACCGCGCCGTTCTTCGGCGAGGGCAACGTCCTCTCCAACAACTACGAGTCCAAGCGCATCGTGAAGCAGCTCATCCCGAGCACCGCCGCGGAGGCCAACCGGGCCGCGACCGCCGCGAACTTCGGCGAACTGCAGGACATCGTCGCCGAGGAACTGCCGGTGCTGCCGCTCTGGCAGGGCAAGCAGTACGCCGTGGCGCACCGGGACGTCGCCGGCCTGGAGTGGTCGCTGGACGCCTCGACCGTCTTCCGCTTCTGGGAGATCAGCAAGATCCAGGACTGACCGCGGCGTCCCGCCGCACCACCCGGCCCGACGCGAGAGGGGCCGGCCCGAACCCGGGCCGGCCCCTCTCCGCGCGAGCCGCTCACCCGGCGCCGGGCCGCACCAGTCCGCTCTCGTAGGCGTAGACCGCCGCCTGCACCCGGTCCCGCAGACCGAGCTTCGTCAGCACATGCCCCACATGGGTCTTGACCGTGGTCTCGCTGACGAACAGATCGGCCGCGATCTCCGCGTTGGAGAGCCCCTTCGCGACCAGCTTCAGCACCTCGACCTCGCGGTCGGTCAGGGTGTGCAGCGTGTCGGGCACCGGCTCCTCGCCCGAGGGCAGCTTCGCCGCGTACTTGTCGAGCAGGCGGCGGGTGATGCTCGGCGCCAGCATGGCCTCGCCCGAGGCGACGACCCGGATCGCCTGCACCAGCTCCTGGGCGGGGGCGTCCTTGAGGAGGAAGCCGCTCGCCCCGGCGCGGAGCGCCTCGACCACGTACTCGTCGAGGTCGAACGTGGTCAGGACCAGCACCTTCGCCGGCCCGTCCCGCCCCGGGCCGGTGATCTGCCGGGTGGCCTCGACCCCGTCCATCCGGGGCATCCGGATGTCCATCAGCACCACATCGGGCTGCAGGGCCCGGACCTGGTCCAGGGCCTGCAGCCCGTCACCGGCCTCGCCGACCACGGCGATGTCCTGTTCCGCCTCCAGGATCATCCGGAAACCGGTGCGCAACAGCGGCTGGTCGTCGACCAGGAGGACACGGATGGCCACAGCAGGACTCCTTCGTTAGACGCCGCCCATTCTGCCCTGGCCCGGTACCCGAGGGCCGCCCGGTTCCCCGGACGGGACCGCCACGGGCAGCAGCGGGTAGGGCGGGGGCGTACCGCCGAACTCCGGGCACACCGCCCGGTGATCGCACCAGTCGCACAGCCGGTTCCGCCGGGGCCGCCAGTCCCCGGAGTCCGTCGCCCGGCGGATGGCGTCCCACAGGGCCAGCAGCTTCCGCTCGGTGGCCCGCAGGTCCTCCTCGGCCGGGTCGTACGTCAGGACGTCCCCGCTGCCGAGGTAGACCAGCTGCAGCCGGCGCGGCACCGTGCCCCTCAGCCGCCAGAGGACCAGCGCGTAGAACTTCATCTGGAACAGCGGTCCCGCCGCGTACTCCGGGCGCGGGGCCTTCCCCGTCTTGTAGTCGACGATCCGCACCTCACCACTCGGCGCGACGTCCACCCGGTCGATGATGCCGCGCAGCCGGAGCCCGGAGTCCAGCGTGGTCTCCACGAACAGCTCCCGCTCCGCCGGTTCCAGCCGGGCCGGGTCCTCCAGCGTGAACCACCGCTCCACCAGCCGCTCCGCCTCGGCGAGCCACCCGGCCAGCCGCGCGGGGGCCGCGGCCCCGCCGTCCCCCTCGCCACCCGGAGCGCCGTCCGCGCCGCCGTCCTCCGCCTCGCCGTCCTCCCTGTCGCCGTCCTCCGCGAAGAGCCCGGCCAGCTCCGGCCGCGCCGTCAGCAGCCGCTCCCACTCGCCGGGCACCAGTGCCCGGGCCCGCGGCGCCGTCCGCTCCGCCGCGGGGGCGTCGAACAGCCGCTCCAGCACCGCGTGGACCAGCGTCCCGCGGGCGGCCGCCTCACTCGGCTTCTCCGGCAGCCTGTCGATCACCCGGAAGCGGTAGAGCAGCGGGCAGGTCATGAAGTCGGCTGCGCGCGACGGCGACAGCGACGCCGGCGGCGCGGCCGCCGCGCCGGGCCCGCGGCCGGTCCTCCGGCCGCCCCGTCCGGCGCCGGTGTGCTCGGTGCTGGTGTCCATGGCGTACGACCCTACGGCCCGGGACCGACACCGGTCCGCATACCATCGACGGCAGACCTCCTCGGGCCGCCCGTTCGCGGAACCGGACGACCGCGGCGCGGGGGAACGAGCGACGAAGGGACACCGTGGACGAGAGCGGCGAGAGCGGGAAGCCGCAGTCCGGCGGCGGGGGAGCGGCGGGCGGCGACGGCGAGCCGAAGCGGCCGCGCGGAACGGGTGGCGGCATCCTCATGGGCCGCCCGTTCGGGGTGCCCGTCTACGTCGCCCCCAGCTGGTTCCTGGTGGCCGCCCTGATCACCTGGGTCTTCGGCGAGCAGCTCGAACGGGTGCTGCCCGAACTCGGCAGCCTCCGCTACCTGGTCTCGCTCTTCTTCGCGGTCGCCTTCTACGGGTCCGTGCTCGTCCACGAGCTGGCGCACACCGTCGTCGCGCTCCACTACAAGCTGCCGGTCCGCCGCATCCAGCTGCAGTTCTTCGGCGGGGTGTCGGAGATCGAGAAGGAGTCCGAGACCCCGGGCCGGGAGTTCGTGCTCGCCTTCGTCGGCCCGCTGCTCTCCCTCGCCCTCGCCGGGGTCTTCTACCTCGGCATGTACGCCGTCGAGCCCGGCACCGTCCCCGGCGTGCTGCTGGCCGGCCTGATGATCTCGAATCTGATCGTCGCCGTCTTCAACCTGCTGCCCGGACTCCCCCTGGACGGCGGCCGGATGCTCCGCGCCGTCGTCTGGCGGGTCACCGGCAGGCCGATGACCGGCACCGTCGCCGCCGCCTGGACCGGCCGGGCCCTCGCGGTCGCCGTCCTGGTCGGCCTGCCGCTGCTCACCCACTCCGGCAGCCTCGGCAACCCCCCGGAGGACATCGGCGGGGTCGACACCATCACCGACGCGCTGCTCGCGGCCATCCTCGCGGCGATCATCTGGACCGGCGCCGGCAACAGCCTGCGCATGGCCCGGCTCCGCGAGCGCCTCCCCGAGCTCCGGGCCCGCAACCTCACCCGGCGCGCGGTCCCCGTCACGGCCGACACCCCGCTCTCCGAGGCGCTGCGCCGCGCGAACGAGGCGGGGGCCCGGGCCCTCGTGGTGGTCGACGGCCAGGGCGAGCCCACGGCCCTCGTCCGCGAGGCCGCGATCGCCGGGGTGCCCGAGCACCGCCGTCCCTGGATCGCCGTCGGCGGCCTCGCCCAGGACCTCAAGCCCGGCCTGCGGGTCTCGGCGGACCTCGCCGGGGAGGACCTCCTGGAGACCCTGCGGGCCACGCCCGCCACCGAGTACCTGGTCGTCGAGGAGACCGGCGAGGTCTACGGCGTCCTCTCCACCGCCGACGTCGAACGCGCCTTCGTCTCGGCGATGGCCCGCAACCCCTGACCCGCCCGGCCCCCGCGGCCGCCGGCGCGGGGGCCGATGCCCGCCGCACCACCGTGGCAGGACGGCCCCGTGCCGACCGGTAGGCTGGTCACATGTCCGAACCGACCGGTGCCGCCCGCCGCCGCGGGCCCTTCAAGGTCGGGGACCAGGTCCAGCTCACCGACCCCAAGGGACGCCACTACACGTTCACGCTCGAAGCCGGGAAGAGCTTCCACACCCACAAGGGTGCCTTCCCGCACGACGAGCTGATCGGCGCTCCCGAGGGCAGTGTTGTCCGTACCACCGGGAACGTCGCGTACCTCGCGCTGCGCCCGCTGCTCCCCGACTACGTCCTGTCCATGCCCCGCGGAGCCGCCGTGGTCTACCCCAAGGACGCGGGGCAGATCCTGGCGATGGCCGACATCTTCCCCGGCGCCCGCGTCGTCGAGGCCGGGGTCGGCTCCGGCTCCCTCAGCACCTTCCTGCTGCGGGCCATCGGCGACCAGGGCATGCTCCACTCCTATGAGCGCCGCGCGGACTTCGCCGAGATCGCCGCCGAGAACGTCCGCCGCTACTTCGGCGGCGAGCACCCGGCCTGGCAGCTCACGGTCGGCGACCTCCAGGACAACCTCTCCGACACCGAGGTCGACCGGGTCATCCTCGACATGCTCGCCCCCTGGGAGTGCCTGGACGCCGTCTCCAAGGCCCTGGTCCCCGGCGGCATCCTCTGCGGTTACGTGGCCACCACCACCCAGCTCGCCCGCACCGTCGAGGCGATCCGGGAGCACGGCACCTTCAACGAGCCGACCGCCTGGGAGACCATGGTCCGCACCTGGCACGTGGAGGGTCTCGCGGTCCGTCCCGACCACCGCATGATCGGCCACACCGGCTTCCTGCTCACCGCCCGCCGCCTCGCGGACGGCGTGGAGCCCCCGCTGCGCCGCCGCCGCCCCGCCAAGGGCGCGTACGGCGAGGACTACACCGGCCCGGGCTCGTCCAGTGGCGGCGCCGCCGCGGCTGACGCCCCACCCCCGCCCGACGACACCCTCCGCCGCCCGCTTCCCACCGGGAAGACCGGGCGGCGGAGTTTTGGGTAAACCTTTGGCCACGCTTAACGGCGTGCTGTGGCCCTGCCGTTCCCGGCCGGTGTGAGATATGGCACGATGCAGGCCATCCCCATCCGCTCCGGATTCCAGGAGACACAAGCGCGTGCAGGCCCCGGCATGCCCTCAGCCGTCAGCGCCCCCGTCCTCGAAGCCCACCGCGGAGCTTCCGCACACCCGGACCCGGCCGGTGCACTGGCTCACCACGGCCACGGCCCTCGCCGCCGTCCTGGGGGCCGCCGCCCTCGTCCAGCCGCCGGACGCCACCGCCACCCCGCCGGTCGCCGCCCGGCAGGCGGCGGGTGAGTCCGCCGCCGGCGAGCCCGCGGCCGCCCCCGACGCGAAGGCCGCCGACTATCCCCTGGAGTGCGGCGGCGGGGAGACCGAGGTGGTCGACGAGGGCTCCGCCGATCTCGACGGCGACGGCCGCCCGGAGACCGCCGCGGTCGTCCGCTGCGCCGCCGGCATGGGCACGCCCCCGCACGGCGTGTACGTCCTCGGGTCCGGCTCCGGCGGCGGGGCTCCCCGGGTCCTGGAGACCCTCGTGGACCCGGCGGAGAAGATGAACATCACCGACTTCGCGGTCGGTGGCGGAGAGATCTCCGCGACCCTGCTCGGCTACTCCGCCTCCGACGTCCCCCGCTGCTGTCCGGATCTGGAGCGGAAGGTCGCCTGGCACTGGCGCGACGGGAAGTTCCGGCTGACCGCCCTGCCCGTTCCCGGAAGTGTGTGACCGGTCACTCAGCGTCAGGGCCGTACAACTCAACCTTGTCCGAAATCCGCCGTACGTGAATACAGTCGCCCGGGCATTCCTTGGCGGAATCGACCACTTCGCGGAGGAGTGGAAGCGGCACGCGCGTGGTGGCGCCGGCCTCCGTGAGCAGCTCGTCGCCGGCGTCCTTCACATAAGCGAGTCCGTCGATGTCGAGTTCGAAGACCTCGGGCGCGTACTGGGCGCAGATGCCGTCGCCGGTGCACAGATCCTGGTCGATCCAGACCTCCAGCTCCGGCTGAGCCGTGTCCGCCGCGGTCTCGGCGGCCGTCTCTTCCTGCACGCTCATCTTGTCTGCCGTTCCCTGCGTCGGTGAATCAATTGAAGCCAGCTCTGACGGGTGTTGACCGTCCCGACGATACAACCGGCTGCTTCCGGATGCTGTTGGGTGGGTATTCCCTGGCGTGAGGGAGTACGCAAGGGTGAAGATCGGACACGCCCCTACCGTCTTTGTGATCTAGGGGTTTCAACCTGCACCGGCCCAGGTAGGGTCAGGAAGCGTCCAGCTCCCCTTGGAGGAGGTGAGGACCGTGGCAGCCCACGACGACGACATCAACCGCGGCTTCCGGCCGGGGCGAGGGTCCGAGGACCCCGCCGGCCAGGTTGCCTATCTCGAGCAGGAGATCGCCGTCCTGCGCCGCAAGCTCGCCGACTCTCCGCGCCACACGAGGATTCTCGAAGAGCGGATCGTCGAGTTGCAGACCAATCTGGCCGGGGTGTCCGCCCAGAACGAGCGGCTGGCGGGCACGCTCCGTGAAGCCCGCGACCAGATCGTGGCCCTCAAGGAGGAGGTCGACCGGCTCGCCCAGCCGCCGGCCGGCTTCGGGGTCTTCCTGCACGCGAACGAGGACGGCACGGCCGACATCTTCACCGGAGGCAGGAAACTCCGGGTCAACGTCAGCCCGAGCATCGAACTCGACGAGCTCCAGCGCGGCCAGGAGGTCATGCTCAACGAGGCGCTCAACGTGGTCGAGGCCATGGAGTTCGAGCGCGCCGGGGACATCGTCACCCTCAAGGAGATCCTCGAGGACGGCGAACGCGCCCTGGTGATCGGCCACACCGACGAGGAGCGAGTGGTCCGGCTCGCCGAGCCGCTGATGGGCATCACCATCCGCGCCGGCGACGCGCTGCTGCTCGAACCCCGCTCCGGCTACGTCTACGAGGTCGTGCCCAAGAGCGAGGTCGAGGAGCTCGTCCTCGAAGAGGTCCCGGACATCGACTACGACCGGATCGGCGGCCTGGGCAACCAGATCGAGCTGATCCGGGACGCGGTCGAGCTCCCGTACCTCCACCCCGACCTTTTCAAAGAGCACGAGCTGCGGCCGCCCAAGGGCGTCCTGCTCTACGGCCCGCCCGGCTGCGGCAAGACGCTCATCGCCAAGGCCGTGGCCAACTCCCTCGCCAAGAAGGTCGCCGAGGTCACCGGCCGGCCCGCCGGCAAGAGCTACTTCCTGAACATCAAGGGCCCCGAGCTGCTCAACAAGTACGTCGGCGAGACCGAGCGGCACATCCGCCTGGTCTTCCAGCGGGCCCGTGAGAAGGCGAGCGAGGGCACCCCCGTCATCGTCTTCTTCGACGAGATGGAATCCCTCTTCCGCACCCGGGGCTCCGGCGTCAGCTCGGACGTTGAGAACACCATCGTCCCCCAGCTGCTCGCCGAGATCGACGGTGTGGAGGGCCTGGAGAACGTCATCGTCATCGGCGCCTCCAACCGCGAGGACATGATCGACCCCGCGATCCTGCGCCCCGGCCGCCTCGATGTGAAGATCAAGATCGAGCGCCCGGACGCGGAGGCCGCGAAGGACATCTTCCGGAAGTACCTCAAGCCGTCGCTCCCGCTCCACTCGGACGACGTCGCCGAGCACGGCGGCTCCCCGGCCGCGGCCGTCGACGGCATGATCCAGTCCGTCGTCGAGCAGATGTACGCCGAGTCGGAGGAGAACCGCTTCCTGGAGGTCACCTACGCCAACGGTGACAAGGAGGTCCTGTACTTCAAGGACTTCAACTCCGGCGCCATGATCCAGAACATCGTGGACCGGGCCAAGAAGATGGCGATCAAAGCCTTCCTCGACCACAACCAGAAGGGCCTCCGGGTCTCCCACCTGCTCGCCGCCTGCGTCGACGAGTTCAAGGAGAACGAGGACCTTCCCAACACCACCAACCCCGACGACTGGGCCCGCATCTCCGGCAAGAAGGGCGAGCGGATCGTCTTCATCCGCACCCTCGTCACCGGAAAGCAGGGCGCCGACACCGGCCGTTCCATCGACACCGTCGCGAACACCGGTCAGTACCTGTAAACCACGCCCCGGCTGCGGATGCCCCCGGCGGGCATCCGCAGCCGAGTGCGTTCCGGCAATGAATGAAATGATCTCCCCACCACCCTCACGGCGTTCTAGGCTTTCGGTACCGCCGAGCCGCGCGGTGCGGGGACGGGCACCGCACGCGCATCGGAGAGGCAGCGGTACTTGAGCGCCGACCCCGTCCGGGGGCGGTGCCGGGCAAGGAGGGCCGCATGACCGTACGGCGAGTAATGGGCATCGAGACGGAGTACGGGATCTCCGTTCCGGGGCACCCGAACGCCAATGCCATGCTCACCTCGTCCCAGATCGTCAACGCCTACGCGGCGGCGATGCACCGGGCGCGCCGCGCCCGCTGGGACTTCGAGGAGGAGAACCCGCTGCGGGACGCCCGCGGCTTCGACCTCGCCCGCGAGACGGCGGACTCGAGCCAGCTCACCGACGAGGACATCGGCCTGGCCAACGTCATCCTGACCAACGGCGCCCGGCTCTACGTCGACCACGCGCACCCCGAGTACAGCTCCCCGGAGATCACCAACCCGCGCGACGCGGTGCTCTGGGACAAGGCGGGGGAGCGGATCATGGCGGCCGCCGCAGAGCGCGCGGCCCAGCTCCCCGGCGCCCAGCCGATCCACCTCTACAAGAACAACACCGACAACAAGGGCGCCTCCTACGGCACGCACGAGAACTACCTGATGAAGCGGGAGACCCCGTTCTCGGACATCGTGCGGCATCTGACGCCCTTCTTCGTCTCCCGGCAGGTCGTCACCGGCGCCGGCCGGGTCGGCATCGGGCAGGACGGCCACGAGCACGGCTTCCAGCTGAGCCAGCGCGCCGATTACTTCGAGGTCGAGGTCGGACTGGAGACGACCCTCAAACGGCCGATCATCAACACCCGCGACGAGCCGCACGCGGACGCCGAGAAGTACCGCCGGCTCCATGTGATCATCGGCGACGCCAACCTCTCCGAACTCTCCACCTATCTCAAGCTCGGCACCACCTCCCTGGTGCTGTCCATGATCGAGGACGGCTTCATCGCCGTGGACCTCGCCGTCGACCAGCCCGTCCGCACGCTCCACCAGGTCTCCCACGACACCTCGCTGCGCAAGGCGATCACCCTCCGCAGCGGCCGGACGCTCACCGCCCTCCAGCTCCAGATGGAGTACTACGAACTGGCCAGCAAGTACGTGGAGGACCGCTACGGCTCCGACGCGGACGAGCAGACCCGGGACGTGCTCACCCGCTGGGAGGACGTCCTGAACCGCCTGGAGCGCGATCCGATGAGCCTGGCCGGGGAGCTGGACTGGGTGGCCAAGCGGGAGCTGCTGGAGGGCTACCGGCGCCGTGACAGCCTGGACTGGGACGCCCCCCGGCTCCACCTCGTCGATCTGCAGTACGCCGACGTGCGGCCCGACAAGGGCCTGTACAACCGGCTGGCCGCACGCGGCAGGATGAAGCGGCTGCTGGACGAGAACGAGGTCGAGCGGGCCGTCGCACAGCCGCCCGAGGACACCCGGGCCTACTTCCGTGGCCGCTGTCTGGAGCAGTACGCGGACGACGTGGCCGCGGCCTCCTGGGATTCGGTGATTTTCGATCTGCCGGGTCGGGACTCGCTTCAGCGGGTACCCACCCTGGAGCCCCTGCGGGGCACCCGGGACCACGTCAAGGAACTCCTGGACCGGTGCCGCACCGCGGAAGATCTGGTCCGGGTGCTCTCCGGCGGCTGAAACGGCCCCGGCCAGGGAACCATGGGTATGACACCCGGCTCTCAGGAGAAGTGCGGGACAGCAGAGAGCCGATGTCGGACCCGCCTTGTAGGGTCTGATCTTGACCGTTCCAATCAAGCTGGGTCGAACCGAGCGGGGTGAGGGATATGGCGACGAAGGACACCGGCGGCGGCCAGCAGAAGGCCACGCGTTCCACACAGGAGACCGAGGAGACCACGCAGGAGGCGGAGGCCTCGGAGGATCTCAAGGAGCGCCAGGAGAAGCTGTCCGACGACGTGGACTCCGTCCTGGACGAGATCGACGACGTCCTGGAGGAGAACGCCGAGGACTTCGTGCGCAGCTTCGTGCAGAAGGGCGGCGAGTAGGCCGCACCCGGCACCGGAGGCGCCACGCCGCGTGGCGCCTCCGGTGCGCACGGGCACCGCGGCGTACGGCGCGTGCCCCCGCGTCCCAGAGGGCCGGAGGGCCTCCGGGGCGGCCGGCGGGCTCCTCCGTCCGCCGCGGCGGACGACCGCGGGCGTTCCCGGGGAGCGGCGCCGCACCGGACGCCGCTCCCCGGGATCCGCTTCTCCCGCGGAACATGTGGATCACGGCCGGGAGACGGGTAAGGTCCGGGACGTGCCGGGTTTTCACCGAACGACGCCCGGCACAGGGAAGTTCAGGGACCGGCCCGAGGCGATGTGCCGGGCCGCCGCATCTGTGGAAGGAAACGTGTGGAAGCCAACCCTCGCAAGCCCGGGCGTCTGCCGGCTGCCTTCCTGACCCCGGGGTCCTCCTCCTTCATGGACTTTCTCGCCGAGCACGAGCCGGAGCTGCTCCCCGGCCGCCGGCCGCTGCCCCCGGTGCAGGGCGCGATCGAGGCCCCGCACGGCACGACGATCGTCGCGGCGTCGTTCCCCGGCGGCGTGGTGCTCGCCGGTGACCGGCGGGCCACGATGGGCAACATCATCGCCCAGCGCGACATCGAGAAGGTCTTCCCCGCCGACGAGTACAGCGCCGTCGGCATCGCGGGCACGGCCGGGCTCGCGGTCGAGATGGTCAAGCTCTTCCAGCTGGAGCTGGAACACTTCGAGAAGGTCGAGGGCGCGCAGCTCTCCCTGGAGGGCAAGGCCAACCGGCTCTCCACGATGATCCGCGGCAACCTCGGCATGGCCCTGCAGGGTCTGGCCATCATCCCGCTCTTCGCCGGCTGGGACACCGACCGCGAGAAGGGCCGGATCTTCAGCTACGACATCACGGGCGGCCGCTCCGAGGAGCGCGGATACGCCGCCACCGGCTCGGGCTCCGTCTTCGCCCGCGGCGCCCTCAAGAAGCTCTACCGTGAGGACCTGACCGAACGCCAGGCCCTCACTCTGGTCGTACAGGCTCTCTACGACGCCGCGGACGACGACTCGGCGACCGGCGGACCGGACATGGCCCGCCGCATCTACCCCGTTGTCACGGTCATCACCGACGAGGGCTTCCGGCGGCTCCCGGAGGACGAGTCCTCCGAGATCTCGCGCGCGGTCCACGAGCGCCGGCTCGAGGAGCCGGACGGCCCGCGGGCCGCGCTCCTCTGAGGCCGGAGGACCGGAATGCACTTGTCACCGACACGGACAGAAAGGGACGGATAGCCGGTGTCGACACCGTTCTATGTCTCACCCCAGCAGGCCATGGCCGACCGCGCCGAGTACGCCCGCAAGGGCATCGCGCGCGGCCGCAGCCTCGTCGTCCTGCAGTACACCGACGGCATCGTGTTCGTCGGCGAGAATCCGTCCCGCGCGCTGCACAAGTTCAGCGAGATCTACGACCGGATCGCCTTCGCGGCGGCGGGCAAGTACAACGAGTACGAGAACCTCCGCATCGGCGGTGTGCGCTACGCCGACCTGCGGGGATACACCTACGACCGGGCCGATGTGACGGCCCGCGGGCTCGCCAACGTCTACGCCCAGACCCTCGGCACCATCTTCTCCAGCGCCGGTGAGAAGCCGTACGAGGTCGAACTGGTGGTCGCCGAAGTGGGGGAGACCCCCGAGGGCGACCAGATCTACCGGCTGCCGCACGACGGCTCGATCGTGGACGAGCACGGCTCCGTCGCGGTCGGTGGCAACTCCGAGCAGATCAGCACCTTCCTGGACCAGCGGCACCGGGACGGCATGACCCTCCCCGAGGCGCTCAAGCTGGCCGTCCAGGCACTCTCGCGGGACACCAACGGCGGCGAGCGGGAGATCCCCGCCGAGCGGCTGGAGGTCGCGGTCCTCGACCGCACCCGCCCGCAGAAGCGGAAGTTCCGCCGCGTCGAGGGCCGCGGGCTCTCCCGTCTCCTGGAGCCGGGCGGCGGCGCGTCCGCCGGTGACGCGGATGCCGCCGATGAGCCGGAGTCCGGCGACGACGGGGAGTGACCGCGCCCCGTGGCGCCCTCCGTGCCCCGGCGGGACCCTCGGTCCCGCCGGGGCACGGCCGTGTCCGCCGCCGAGCCCCCGGCCCCGCCGAGCCCCGGCTCCGGGCGCCCGCCGGGCGGGACGGATCCCCGTGCCGCCCGGCGCCCGCGGCGTCCTCGCAGCTCGCGTGGGGGTGCGATCACGCGCCGATGGCGGAAAGTGATCGGGAAAATGATCGGAACGGTGCTGCCGAACCCGGTTTCAGAGCGGGCCGCAAGGCGTAATGTTCAGGCATGGACCGCCGCATTTTCGGGCTGGAGAACGAGTACGGCGTCACGTGCACGTTCAGGGGACAGCGCCGGCTGTCTCCTGACGAAGTGGCGCGCTACCTCTTCCGCCGTGTCGTTTCCTGGGGCCGGAGCAGCAATGTCTTTCTGCGCAACGGTGCCCGCCTCTACCTGGACGTGGGTTCGCACCCGGAATACGCGACACCCGAGTGCGACAACGTGATCGAACTGGTCACGCACGACAAGGCGGGCGAGCGCATTCTCGAGGGACTGCTCGTCGACGCCGAGCGCCGCCTGCACGAGGAGGGCATCGCGGGCGACGTCTATCTCTTCAAGAACAACACCGATTCGGCGGGAAACTCCTACGGCTGCCACGAGAACTACCTCGTGGCCCGGCACGGGGAGTTCTCCCGGCTCGCGGACATCCTGATCCCGTTCCTCGTCACCCGGCAGATGATCTGCGGCGCCGGCAAGGTGCTGCAGACCCCGCGCGGTGCCGTCTACTGCGTCAGCCAGCGTGCCGAGCACATCTGGGAGGGCGTCAGCTCGGCGACCACCCGGTCCCGGCCGATCATCAACACCCGCGACGAGCCGCACGCCGACGCCGAGCGCTACCGCCGGCTCCATGTGATCGTCGGCGACTCCAACATGTCCGAGACGACCATGCTGCTCAAGGTCGGCGCCACCGACCTCGTGCTGCGCATGATCGAGGCGGGCACCGTCATGCGCGATCTCACCCTGGAGAACCCGATCCGGGCGATCCGCGAGGTCAGCCACGACATGACCGGCCGCCGCAAGGTGCGGCTCGCCAGCGGGCGGGAGGCGTCCGCCCTGGAGATACAGCAGGAGTACTACGAGAAGGCCGTCGACTTCTGCGAGCGCCGGGGCATCCGCACCGGCACCGTCGAGCGCGTGCTGGAGCTGTGGGGCCGGACCCTGGAGGCCATCCGGGACGAGGACCTCGACCGCGTCGGCACCGAGATCGACTGGGTGATGAAGTACAAGCTCCTGGACCGCTACCGGGCCAAGAACAACATCACCATGTCCCACCCGCGGGTCGCCCAGATAGATCTCGCCTACCACGACATCCACCGCCGCCGCGGGCTCTACTACCTGCTGGAGCGGCGCGGCCAGGCCGCCCGGGTCTGCAACGACCTCAAGATCTTCGAGGGCAAGTCGGTGCCGCCGCAGACCACCCGGGCCCGGCTCCGCGGCGACTTCATCCGCCGCGCCCAGGAACAGCGCCGTGACTTCACGGTGGACTGGGTGCATCTCAAGCTCAACGACCAGGCGCAGCGCACGGTCCTCTGCAAGGACCCGTTCCGGTCCGTGGACGACCGGGTGGAGAAGCTGATCGCCGGAATGTGACGGCGGCCGGCGGCACGGCGGCGGAGAGGTCCGGCTCATCCGGACCTCTCCGCCGCCGTGCCGCCCGTGGTTAGAGTGGCACCATCCGTTCCGTTCCCACCGCAGCCCCCCCAAGGAATTCACAGTGCGCCGAATCGCAGCCCTGCTGGCTGTTCCCCTGCTGCTCGTCTCCGTCGCGGCCTGCGGCGACGACGACCCGAAGTCCAACGGCAAGTCCGGTGCCGTCCCCGCAGTCTCCGGCGAGGACGGCAAGAAGCCGAAGGTCGCCAAGGGTGAGGGCGACCCGCCCAAGGGCCTGAAGGTCAAGGTCCTCAAGGATGGCAAGGGGGCGGAGGTGAAGAAGGGCGAGGCCCTGAACGCCCACTACCTGGGACAGACGTGGGAGGGCGAGGTCTTCGACAACAGCTACGACCGCGGCGAGCCGAGCACCTTCCAGATCGGCACCGGCAAGGTCATCAAGGGCTGGGACGAGGGCCTGGTCGGGCAGAAGCTCGGCAGCCGCGTCGAGCTCGTCATTCCGCCGGACAAGGGGTACGGAAAGCAGGAGCAGGCGAAGATCCCCGCCAACTCCACCCTCGTCTTCGTGGTGGACCTCAAGAAGGTCATGCCGACCCGGCCCGAGGGCAAGGCAGTCCCGCAGACCGACGCGGAGCTGCCGAAGGTCGGCACCGAGACCGACGACAAGGCGCCGAAGGTGACCATCCCCAAGGGGAAGGACGCGCCCGGGAAGGTCGTCACCAAGACGATCATCGAGGGCACCGGCAAGGAAGTGGGCGCGAAGGACACCCTGAACGTCCACTACGGTCTGACCCTGTGGAAGGACGGCAAGCCCGGTGGCGACACCTGGGCCCAGGGCACTCCGCAGGACGTCCCGATCGCCCAGATGCCCGGCTGGAGCGAGGGTCTCAAGGGCCAGAAGGCCGGGAGCAGGGTCATGCTCGTCGTCCCGCAGGACGAGCTGACCAAGGAGCAGCAGAAGCAGATCAAGTCCGACCTGGTCTTCGTCGTGGACATCCTCGGCATCGCGTGATCACGGCCTCTCCGCCGGGCTGTTACGGTTTCGCCGACAGAAATTCTTTCTAGGAGCAACTTCAGTGAGCATCGAGAAGCCCGAGATCGACTTCCCGGGCGGCGAGCCGCCGGCCGACCTGGAGATCAAGGACATCTGGGAGGGTGACGGCCCCGTCGCCAAGGCCGGGGACACCGTCTCCGTCCATTACGTGGGTGTCGCCTTCAGCACCGGTGAGGAGTTCGACGCGAGCTGGAACCGCGGCACGCCGCTGCAGTTCCAGCTCGGCGTGGGCCAGGTCATCAGCGGCTGGGACCAGGGCGTGCAGGGCATGAAGGTCGGCGGCCGCCGCCAGCTGACCATCCCGGCGCACCTCGCGTACGGCGACCGCGGCGCCGGGGGCGGCCGCATCAAGCCGGGCGAGACGCTGATCTTCGTCTGCGATCTCGTGGCGGTCTGACACACCGGCCGCTGCCAGGCCGTATCCCCGAGGGCCCGTGCCGTCAAGGCATGGGCCCTCGCTTTTGCCGGTGACCTCCGGAGCGGTACGGTCATCGGTCGGGGAGCACAACGAGAAAGGGCGTCGATGGCCATTGCCAAGGCCGAGCGGCTGATGAACCTGGCGCTGTGCCTGCTGGGCACCCGGCGTCCGCTCAGCAAGCGCGAGCTCCGGGCCTCCATCGAGGCGTACATCGAGGCCGCCACGGACGAGGCCTTCAACCGTATGTTCGAGCGGGACAAGGACGATCTGCGCGAGCTCGGCCTGGTCATCGAGACGGTCGAGGGCTTCGACGGCGACATCGGCTACCGTGCGCACCGCGACAGCAACCGGCTGCCGCCCGTCACCCTCGACGCCTCCGAGGCCGCCGCCCTGGGCCTGGCCGCCAAGGTGTGGCAGCAGGCCCGGCTGGCGGGCGCCGCCAGCGGTGCGCTGCAGAAGCTGCGCGCGGCCGGGATGCCGCTCGCCGAGGACGCCTACACCGGCCAGAGCGCGCTGGAACCGCGGATCCCGGCCCAGGAGCCGGCCTTCGAACCGCTGATGCTGGCCTGTCGCGACCGCCGCCCGGTGGTCTTCGACTACCGCAAGGCCACCGCCGCGCGCCCCGAGACCCGGCATGTCGAGCCCTGGACCCTGGAGTGCTGCCGCGGCCACTGGTATCTCGCCGGCTGGGACCGGGACCGGGGCGCCGAGCGGGTCTTCCGGCTCTCCCGGATCACCGGCCGGGTCAAGTCGCGCGCCGGTGCCTTCACCGCCGCGGTGCCCGACCACGTCACCGTCCGCGAGACGGTGGAGCGCTGGGCCGGAGAGGTCGCCACCAGCACGGCCCGGATCCGGCTGCGGACCGGCGCCGGCTATCCGCTGCGGTCGCGGGCCCTCTCGGTCCGGGAAGTGGGGGAGGGCTGGGACGAGCTGGAGATCCCGTACGGGCACGGACTGGACGCCTGGCTGGTGGAGTTCGGGCCCGATGTGGTCGTCCTGGAACCGGCCGAGCTGCGGACCGATGTGGTCGAACGGCTGCGCGCCGTGGCCAAGGGCTGAGAGACGCCGAGAGAACGAGGGACGACGAGACCGCCGATGGCCACCAACGCGATTGACCAGACCCGCCGGATGCTCTCCCTGGTGACCTATCTGCGCGAACGCCCCGGCGCCCGCGTCAGCGACGTCGCCCGTGCGTTCGGCATCACCGAGGACGAGCTCATCGCCGACCTCAACGTCCTGCCGATGTGCGGCACCAGCTTCCGCGGCGGCGACCTGCTCGACATCGACACCGACGGCGACCGCATCTGGTGGCGCAACCCGGACGCCGCCGGCAGCAGCTCCGGCGCTCCGCTGCGGCTGGCCGCCGACGAGGCCACCGCCCTGCTGGTGGCCGCCCGCGCCGTCGCCACCCTCCCCGGTCTGCGGGAGAGCGACCGGCAGGCCCTGCTGCGCGCCACCGCCAAACTGGAGGCGGCGGCCGGCGAGGCCGCGGGGGCCAGCTCCCGGCTGTCGGTCACCTTCGAGTCCGAGGGCGGGGTCTTCGCCGACGTCGACCGCGCCATCTCCGAGCGGCGCCGGCTGTGGCTGCGCTACTACTCGCCCGCCCGCGACGAGCTCACCGAACGCGAGGTCGACCCGATCCGGCTGTTCGCCGTCGGCCACACCTATATGGAGGCGTGGTGCCGGACCTCCGAGGCCCGGCGCACCTTCCGCCTCGACCGGGTCGCCGAGATCCGGCTGCTGGACGAGCCCGCGGACCCGCCGCAGCTCGAACTCCGCGATCTCTCCGAGGGGCTGGTCCAGCCGTCCGCCGAGGACCCGGAGGTCGTCGTCGAGGTCGGCCCCGGCGGGCGCTGGGTCGCCGAGTACTACCCGCACGACAGCGCCGAGGAACTCGACGACGGCGGGCTGCGGATCACCCTGCGCACCCCCGACCCCGCGAGCCTGCGCCGGCTCGCGCTCCGGCTGGGCGGTGACGGCCGCATCGTCTCGCCCGCTGACCTGGCCGAGAGCGCCCGGCTGGCGGCGGGACGGGCCCTGGCGGCCTACGGCGGATGACGAGACGGAGGACGGGGATGGAGACGGTGACCACCGCGGTGCTCTACAAGGCCGCGTGCCCGGACTGCCGGGGCCGGTTCGAGCTGGCCTCCGAGGCCATACGGCTGGCCATCGGCGCCAGCGACCGGACGACCTTCTACTCCTTCACCTGCCCCGACTGCGGGGCGGCGGTGCGCAAGCCGGCGGGGGAGCGGATCGTGGAACTGCTGACCGGCGGCGGCGTCCGCACGCTGCGGCTGCACTCCACCGTCTGACCGGCCCGGCGCCGCACGGTCCCGCTCGGCTAGGCTCCCCTCCATGTTCTGGCCCATGACCGCCGTCGCCCTCGCCTTCTGCGGGATCGCCGTCCTCGGCGTCCTGGCCGCCCGCGTCTTCACCGAGGTGCGCCGGCTGTCCCGGCAGGTGGCGGAGGCCTCGCAGCGCATCGAACGCGCGGCCGAGGACCTGGAGCGCGCCGCGACCCCGCCGGCGGCCCGGCCGGGCGGCGGCTGAGCGCGGCCCGGGCAGGCGTGTCCCCGGCCGCGGCGGCCCGGCCCCGGCAGGTTCGTCCCCCGGTTTCCCGGCCCTCTTTCCCCGGGCGGCGGGGGAGGTACGCTGGCATGTGCGGTCTCTAGGCAGAGGCGGGGCCGCAACCGGGAGTGCGCGGAGGGATTGCCCGCCGTTCACCCTTGCGCGTTACGATGCTGTGCGCGGGAGGTCGGGCGTCCCCGATTCCCCCGGCAAGACCCCACCAGACGCCGCCTCGGGGAGTAGGTACACGCACATGTTCGCCAACCTGAAGCCTCTTGAGATCGTACTGATCATCCTTGTCATCCTGCTGCTGTTCGGCGCCAAGAAGCTTCCCGACATGGCCCGTTCGCTCGGCAAGTCGGCCCGCATCCTCAAGAGCGAGGCCAAGGCGATGAAGAAGGACGGCGAGACCCCGGCCGGCGGGCAGGAGCCCGCCGCCCCCGAGTCCGGGCAGACGGCTCCTCCCGCGCCGCGCACCATCCAGGCCGCCCCCGGTGATGTGAGCAGCGCCCGTCCGGTGTCCGAGCCGGGCCACGCCTCCCAGCAGAGCTGACACCGTCGTCGTAGAGCCACTCCCGGCGGCCGAGGCCGCCGCACAAGATGAGGAACGTGGGGTTGCTGAAGTCTTCCCGCAAGCGGGAGAAGGACCCAGAGGGGCGGATGCCGCTCGCGGAGCATCTGCGTGAGCTCCGCGACCGTCTGCTCAAAGCCGTGCTGGCGATCCTCGTGGTCACTGTTGCCGCGTTCTGGTTCTACGAGGAGATCGCCGACTGGCTGACGGCCCCGATCCGGGAATCCGTGGGCTGTACGGCGAGTTTCACCGATCTCGCCGAGAAGGGCGACAACTGCGCCCAGCTGACGGTTGACGGCCTCCTCGGGCCGTTCACCATCATGATCAAGGTGGGGCTCATGACCGGCGTGGTGGCGGCATGCCCGGTCTGGCTCTATCAGCTGTGGGCGTTCCTCGCGCCGGGCCTCCACAAGAGCGAACAGAAATACGCCCTCATGTTCGCGGGCGTGGGCCTTCCGCTGTTCGTCGGGGGCGGCTACTTCGCATATCTGATCCTTCCCACGAGCGCCGCGGCCCTCATCGGGCTGACCCCGGACGGCCTGGGACTCAGCAACCTCGTCCGCCTGGACGACTACCTCGACATCGTCACCCGGCTCGTGGTCGTCTTCGGGCTCGCCTTCGAGCTGCCCCTGCTGCTGGTCATGCTGAACTTCGGCGGAGTCATCTCGGGCCGCCGCATGGCCGGCTGGTGGCGGTGGATGGTCATGAGCATCACGGTCTTCGCCGCGTTCGCCACCCCCACCGGTGACCCGCTGACCATGCTGGCGCTCGCCGCACCGATCGTCCTGCTGTACTTCCTGGCGGTCGGCATCGCGCTCGCCAACGACCGTCGGCGCCGCCGCAGGAACCCGGACGCGGAGCTGAGCGACGACGAGGCCTCCCAGCTCGACCTGACCCCTGAGGCCATCGACGAGATCGAGCCGGTCGGCTCCGGCCGGGCCGCGCTGCCGCAGCAGGCCCGCGAGGAGAACAACCCCCGGGTGAACGGTTACGACGACGCCACGTAGTGCCCTTCGCGGGGCTCCGGAGCGGCGGGCCGGCCCGCGGGAGGAACTGCTTCCGTACCAGCGGTTACGGCGGTGCGGCCGACCGGATACAGTCCCGGCGTGACCAGCGAGATCACCCTGTTCGTCAACCCCACCGCGGGGCGCGGCCGCGGTGCGCGCGCCGCCCGCCCCGCGGCGTCCGCCCTGCGGGACGCCGGCTTCTCCGTGCGGACCGTGCTCGGCACCGACGCCGCCGATGCGCTGGACCGCGCCCGCGCGGCCGTCGCCGCCGGCACCGGCGCCCTGATCGCCGTCGGCGGGGACGGCATGGTCTCCCTCGCCCTGCGGGCCGTCGCCGGAACCGACGTGCCGCTGGGCGTCGTCGCCGCCGGCTCCGGGAACGACTACGCCCGCGCCCACGGCCTGCCGGTCCGGCAGCCGGCCGCCGCCGCCGTGGTGGCCGCCACCGCGCTCAAGGAGCACGGGGGGCGCCCCACGGACCTCGGCCGGGCCGGGGACCGCTGGTTCGGCACCGTGCTCGCCTCCGGCCTCGACTCCCGCGTCAACGACCGGGGCAACCGGCTCCGCGGCCCCGTCGGGCGCTTCCGCTACGACCTGGCGCTCCTCGCCGAACTGGCCGCGCTGCGCACCGTCCCGTACCGGATCAGTCTCGACGGCGGGCCCGCGCGGGAGATCGAGGCGACCCTCGTCGCGGTCGGCAACGCCCCCTCCTACGGCGGCGGCATGCGGATCTGCCCCGGGGCCCGGACCGACGACGGGCTCTTCGACATCACGGTCGTCGGCCCCTGCAGCCGCACCACGCTGCTGCGGGTCTTCCCCCGCGTCTACCGGGGCAGCCATCTCTCCCATCCGGCCGTGACCGCCCTGCGTGCGCGGAGCGTCACCCTGGAGGCGCCCGGGGTCACCGGCTACGCCGACGGGGAACCGCTCGGTCCGCTGCCGCTGACCGCCGCCACCGTGCCGGAGGCGGTGCGGCTGCTCGTCCCCTGACCGGGCGGACCCGGCTCCGGCCCGGCCTCCCGCAAAAGATCGCTGGGATGTCCGGGGCGGCCGGTAGGCTCGTGAATACGATGACCGACGACATGTCCCCAGCCGAGCGCTACGCCGCCGCCCGGAGCCGCGCCGCCGAGCAGGCCACCGCGCTCTTCCCGTTCCGCGCGATGTACGACTTCGACCTGGACCCGTTCCAGATCGACGCCTGCCGGGCCCTGGAGGCGGGCAAGGGCGTCCTGGTCGCCGCGCCCACCGGCTCCGGCAAGACCATCGTCGGCGAGTTCGCCGTCCACCTGGCCCTCGACCAGGGCCGCAAATGCTTCTACACCACGCCCATCAAGGCGCTCTCCAACCAGAAGTACAACGACCTCGTGAAGCGCTACGGCGCCGACAAGGTCGGCCTGCTGACCGGCGACAACAGCGTCAACAGCGAGGCCCCGGTGATCGTCATGACCACCGAGGTGCTGCGCAACATGCTCTACGCCGGCTCGCAGTCCCTGACGGGCCTCGGCTATGTCGTCATGGACGAGGTGCACTACCTCTCCGACCGCTTCCGCGGCGCGGTCTGGGAGGAGGTCATCATCCACCTCCCCGAGTCCGTCACCCTCGTCTCCCTCTCCGCGACGGTCTCCAACGCCGAGGAGTTCGGCGACTGGCTGGACACCGTGCGCGGGGACACCGAGGTGATCGTCTCCGAGCACCGCCCCGTCCCGCTCTGGCAGCACGTCCTGGCCGGCCGGCGGATGTACGACCTCTTCGAGGAGAAAAGCGGGCGGGACGGCGCCGGGCGCCGCGAGGTCAACCCCGATCTGGTCCGGCTCGCCCGGATGGAGAACAGCCGCCCCACCGGCCCCCGCGACCGCCGGCGCGGCCGCGTCCTCCGCGAGGCCGACCGCGAGCGCGAACGCCGCCAGCGCAGCCGGATCTGGACGCCCAGCCGGGTCGAGGTCATCGACCGGCTCGACGCCGAGGGCCTGCTGCCCGCCATCACGTTCATCTTCAGCCGCGCCGGCTGCGAGGCCGCCGTCCAGCAGTGCCTGGCCGCCGGCCTGCGGCTCAACGACGAGCCCGCCCGCCGCCGGGTCCGGGAGATCGTCGAGCGGCGCACCGCCACCATCCCCGACGAGGATCTGCACGTCCTCGGCTACTTCGAGTGGCTGGAGGGCCTGGAGCGGGGCATCGCCGCACACCACGCCGGCATGCTGCCCACCTTCAAGGAGGTCGTGGAGGAACTGTTCGTCCGGGGCCTGGTGAAGGCCGTCTTCGCCACCGAGACGCTGGCCCTGGGCATCAACATGCCCGCCCGCTCGGTGGTGCTGGAGAAGCTGGTCAAGTGGAACGGCCAGCAGCACGCGGACATCACGCCGGGCGAGTACACCCAGCTCACCGGCCGGGCCGGGCGCCGCGGCATCGACGTCGAGGGCCACGCGGTGGTGCTCTGGCAGCGTGCCATGGACCCGGAGGCGCTGGCCGGGCTGGCCGGCACCCGTACCTATCCGCTCCGCTCCTCCTTCAAGCCCTCGTACAACATGGCGGTCAACCTGGTCTCCCAGTTCGGGCGGCACCGCTCCCGGGAACTGCTGGAGACCTCCTTCGCGCAGTTCCAGGCGGACCGTTCGGTCGTCGGCATCTCCCGCCAGGTGCAGAAGAACGAGGAGGGCCTGGAGGGCTACCGCGCCTCCATGACCTGCCACCTCGGCGACTTCGAGGAGTACGCCCGCCTCCGCCGCGACCTCAAGGAGCGCGAGACCGAACTCGCCAAGCAGGGCGCGGCGCAGCGCCGGGTGGCGGCCGCGGCCGCCCTGGAGAAGCTCCGGCCGGGTGACGTCATCCATGTGCCGACGGGCAAGTACGCCGGGCTGGCACTGGTCCTCGACCCGGGCCTGCCCGCCGGGCGTTCCAACGGCCACCGCGGTTTCGACCACCACGACGGGCCCCGCCCGCTGGTGCTCACCGCCGAGCGGCAGGTCAAGCGGCTCGCGTCGATCGACTTCCCGGTGCCCGTCGAGGCGCTGGACCGGATGCGCATCCCCAAGTCCTTCAACGCCCGCTCCCCGCACTCCCGCCGGGACCTGGCGTCCGCGCTGCGCACCCGCGCCGGGCACATCACCCCGGAGCGGCACCGCAGGGGCCGCGCCCCGGCGGCCGACGACGCCGAGATCGCCCGGCTGCGCACCGAGATCCGCGCCCACCCCTGCCACGGCTGCTCGGACCGGGAGGACCACGCCCGCTGGGCCGAGCGCTACCACCGGCTGCGCCGGGACACCCGGCAGCTGGAGCGCCGTATCGAGGGCCGGACCAACACCATCGCCCGCACCTTCGACCGGGTCTACGCCCTGCTGTCGGACCTCGGCTACCTCCGGGGCGACGAGGTGACGGAGGACGGCCGGCGGCTGGCCCGGCTCTACGGCGAGCTGGACCTGCTGGCCTCCGAGTGCCTGCGCGCGGGGGTCTGGAACGACCTCAAACCGGCCGAACTGGCGGCCTGCGCCTCGGCGCTGGTCTACGAGGCCCGCTCCGCCGACGACGCCCTGCCGCCCAAGCTGCCCACCGGCGCCGCCCAGCAGGCGCTGGGCGAGATGGTACGCATCTGGGGGCGGCTGGACGCGCTGGAGGAGGAGCACCGGATCAACCAGACCGAGGGCGTCGGACAGCGGGAGCCGGATCTGGGCTTCGCCTGGTCCGCCCACCGCTGGGCGTCCGGGCACGGGCTGGACGAGGTGCTGCGCGAGGTGGAGATGCCCGCCGGTGACTTCGTCCGCTGGTGCAAGCAGGTCATCGACGTCCTGGGACAGATCGCGGAGGCCGCGCCGGACGGCACCCCGATCCGCCGCAACGCCCGGCGCGCGGTGGACGGGATGCTCCGCGGGGTGGTGGCCTACTCCTCGGTGGGCTGAGGAGGCTGAGGCGGGCCGACGGCGCGGGAGGGCCGCGGCCCCGCGGCCGCCCGCGCGGCGGGACCCGCCTCAGCTCTCCAGAGCGGTGAGCAGCCGCTGGAGGGAGCCGCCCAGGCCCCAGCGTTCCGCGAGACGGCCGAGCGCGGCCGGGTCGCGGGGCGTGCCGGGGAGCGCCGGGTCGAACTCGGGCAGCGGCACGTCGGAGGCGACCCGTACGACCGTGGGCGCCACCGCCAGATACTCCCGGGCCTCGTCCAGCCGTCTGCGCTGTGCGGGGCTGATGTCCGACGCCGGGTCGCCGACGGCGGCCATGATCCCGGCGAGATCGCCGTGGGCGGCGAGCAGCTTGGCGGCGGTTTTCTCCCCGATGCCGGGGACGCCCGGCAGGCCGTCGCTGGGATCGCCCCGCAGCAGCGCCAGCTCGGCGTAACCGGCGCCGTCCACCCCGTACTTCTCGCGGAGGACGGCCTCGTCGACGAGTTGCAGGGTGCCGACGCCCTTGACGGGGTAGAGCACCCGCACCCCGCGGGCGTCGTCCACGAGCTGGTAGAGATCGCGGTCCCCGGTGACGATGTCCACCGGGCCCCGGGCGCGGGCCGTGAGGGTGCCGATCACGTCGTCCGCCTCGTAACGGGGAACGCCGACGCGGGCGATGCCGAGGGCGTCCAGCACCTCCTCGATCACCGGCACCTGCGGGGAGAGGGTGTCGGGCACCTCCTCGGTGTCCGGGCCGCCGGGCTTCTCCTCGGCGACCCGGTGCGCCTTGTAGGTGGGGATCAGCTCGACCCGCCACGCGGGCCGCCAGTCGGCGTCCATGCAGGCCACGAGGTCGTCCGGGTGGTGGTCGTGGACGAGCCGGGCGATGAAGTCCAGCAGTCCGCGCACCGCGTTGACGGGGCTGCCGTCGGGGGCCTTCACCGAATCGGGCACCCCGAAGTAGGCGCGGAAGTAGAGGCTGGCGGTGTCGAGAAGCATCAGGCGTCGGGTCACGCACCCGATGATGCCCCAGGGGACCGACAGCGCCGGCCGGCGCCGGGCGGCGCGGGCGGGCCCCGGGTCCCCCGGGAAAGGTCCGCCTCCGGCCGCGGCGCGCGGTTCCCCGTTCGGTCCGGTGGGGGCGGTCCGGAGCCCGGCGGCCCGGTCCTCCGGGGCCCGGGGCGCGGAAATCCGGTTGGGTCCGCCGCCGCCCGCGGGCCAGAATGCCGGAGGCGGGCCGGCGCGGCCCGGCCCGTCCGGCCGTCCACGGGGGTGCGGCCGGACGGGGTGCCGGGCGCGCGGGCCCCTTCAGCGGGCGGCCCGGACCAGGGTCTCCATCACGCGCGGATCGTCACCGGCCTCCGGGTGCCACTGCACGCCGAGCACCAGCCCCGGCGCGTCCGGGAGTTCGACCGCCTCCACGGTGCCGTCCTCGGCGTACGCGCTCGGGACCAGCCCGCGGCCGAGCCGGTCCACCGCCTGGTGGTGGTAGCTGGGCACGGCGACCGCCTCCGGCAGGGCCCGCGCCAGCACGGTCCCCGGCACCGGCTTCACCACATGAGACCCGAAGACCCCGGGCGGCCCGCCGTGTGCGCAGCCGGACCCGGCGGTCTCGGGCAGGTGCTGGACCAGGCTGCCGCCCAGCACCACGTTGAGCAGCTGCATGCCCCGGCAGATGCCGAGCACCGGCGTGCCGGCCTCCAGCGCGGCCTCCAGCAGGGCGCTCTCCCAGGCGTCCCGTTCGCGGGCGGGCGGCCCGGTCATGGGGTGCGGGGCGGCCCCGTACCGCACGGGTTCCACATCCGGGCCCCCCGCGACGACGAGGGCGTCGAGCCGGGCGGTCACGGCGGCGGCCGCGGCCGGCTCGTCCGGCGGCAGCATCGCGGCGAGGCCGCCCGCGCGCTGGACGAGCCGGTGGTAGCCGGACGGGAGCAGGGCCGCGCTCTGCTCCCAGACGCCCCAGCGCGCCACGGCTTCGAGATAGGTGCTCACGCCGATCAGCGGCCTGGGCTCGGGCACGGTCGGGCTCCTCCCGTCGGTCACGGTCCGGGTTTCCGGCTCGCGGGTCCGGGGCCGGGTGCGGTGTACGGGTCCCGCGCCGGGCCGTACCGTCCCCGTCTCCGTTCCCGCCGCCGGTTCGGTCCGCTTCTGCTCCTGTGTCTGTCTCCGTCTGCGTCCCGGCGCGCTTGCGGCTGTTGCGGCCGGGCGGCCGCCGTCAGTCGCGTTCCAGTTCGGCCTCCGCGGCGGCCAGCGCGGCGAACTCCTCCTCCGGCGCGGCGGCGACGAGCCGGTGGCGGCTGTAGAAGGCAAAGTAGGCCACGGCGACCGCGTACACCCCGAGGGTGATGAGCGCGGCGTCCTGGTCCACCAGGAAGGTCGCGACCAGCGCCGAACAGGCCAGGACGAACGCCACCGCGGAGGTGGCCGCGCCGCCCGGCGTGCGGTACGGCCGCGGCAGGTCCGGCTCGCGGCGGCGCAGCACGATGTGCGAGAGCGACATCAGGGCGTAGGAGATGGTGGCGCCGAGGACGGCGACGTTGAGCATCCGGGCGCCGTCGCCCGTCGCCGCGGCCAGGGAGAAGCCGATCGCGCCCGGCACGAGCAGGCCGAGCCAGGGGGCCTTGCGGCGGCTGGTGAGGGAGAGGAAGCGGGGGAGGTAGCCGGCCCGGGAGAGGGCGAAGAGCTGCCGGGAGCCCGCGTAGACGAGGGAGAAGAAGGAGGCGACCAGGCCGGCCAGTCCCGCGTAGTTGACGAAGCGGCTGAGCGGTGTCGGGTCGCCGTCCCCCTGCAGGGCGGCGACCAGCGGGTTGCCGGCGTCCTGGATCGCGGCGGAGCCTCGCGCGCCGGTGGCGGCGAGGAAGGTGATCAGCGCGAGCAGCAGGAGGATCCCCATGGACAGGGCCATGGCCCTCGGCAGGGTGCGGGCCGGGTCGCGGGTCT
Organism: Streptomyces sp. MNU89; assembly: GCF_020982505.1. Lineage (NCBI taxonomy): Bacteria > Bacillati > Actinomycetota > Actinomycetes > Kitasatosporales > Streptomycetaceae > Streptomyces > Streptomyces sp. MNU89. The sequence continues at coordinate 6,296,797 of NZ_JAJKLL010000001.1, forward strand.
CCTCGGCGGCCAGCGGCACGCCCTCCACCCCGAGGAAGAACCACATGCCGAACGGGAAGGCGGCCCAGATGCCCAGCAGCCCGAACGGCAGCCAGGAGCTGGAGCCGAAGGCGTCCGGGTCGGCCGGGATGTCGTTGAGACCGGAGGCGTCGAACTCGGTGAACGCGCCGACGGCGAAGATCAGCAGAGCGGCCACGGCGATCCCGGTGACGACGAAGCTGAACCGCAGGGCCTCGCCGACGCCCCACAGATGGATGCCGACGAAGACCACGAAACAGGCGAGTTGCAGCGGCCAGCCGGACTCCAGGCCGAACAGGCCGAGGGATTCCACGTAGTCGCCGATGAAGATGGAGATCGCCGCCGGGGCGAGGACGTACTCGATGAGGATCGCGGTGCCGGTGAGGAAGCCGCCCCAGGTGCCGAGGGCGCGCCGGGCGAAGCCGTAGCCGCCGCCCGCGGTGGGCAGGATGGCGGCCAGTTCGGCCAGGGCGAAGACCATGCAGGTGTACATCAGGCCCATGAGGACGGTGGCGACGGCGAGTCCGCCGAAGCCGCCCTCGGCGAGGCCGAAGTTCCAGCCGGAGAAGTCGCCGGAGACGACGTACGCGACGCCGAGGCCGGTCAGCAGCAGCCAGCCGGCGCTGCCCTGGCGCAGCGAGCGCCGCTCCAGGTAGCCGTGGTGCGGGTGGTGTCCCTGCGCGCCGGGGCCGGGGGAGCCGCCGCCCGGCGGTGCGGTGGTCGGGGTTGCGGGGCGCGAGTCGATGCCGTCGGCCATGAGCCGCTCCTGCCTGGGGGCAATGGTTTAGCGCCATACCATTGCCCCGAGGGGCGGCCGTGCGCAAGAGGCGTGCGTTAACCGCCGGTAAACACCTGAGGGTCCCGCGCTCCGTGACGGGCCATGTCTTCCCCGCCCGGCGTGCCCCATGCCGTTACGGGGACGGGGCCGGCCCCGCGGGGGACGGACCGGCTGTCCGGATCCGGCCGGCTGTTCGGAGGCGCGCCGGCCGTGCGGACGGGCCCGCGCCGGGCCCGGATGCCGCGCGCCGGACGCCCGTTCCGGCCCGGACCGCGGCGCCGTCCCCGGCCGGCTCAGGCCAGGAACCCCCGCAGCAGCGACGCCGTGCCCGCGCAGTGCTCGCGCATCACCTCGCGGGCGCCGTCCGCGTCACCCTCCAGGACGGCCTCCACCAGTGCCGTGTGCTGCCGCTGCGAGTGCTCCAGGTTCCGCACGAGCAGCGGGATGCGGTCCAGCAGGTCGTTCAGGGAGGCCCGGACGGCGGCGTACTGGGCGGCCAGGGTGGGGGAGCCGCTGAGCTCCGCCAGCGTCAGGTGGAGCAGGGTGTCCAGCCGCCGGTAGTCCGACGGTGTCGCGTCGCGGGTGGCGGCCAGCGCGGCGCGCAGCCGGTCCGCCGGGCGGCCGGTGAGGCCGTCCTCCGCGCACAGGCCGGCCGCCCCGACCTCCAGCACCTCACGGAACCGGAGCGCGTCCTCGACGTCCACCTCCGCGATCCGCCGCCGCAGTCCGGCCTCCGCGCCGCCGGCCGCTCCGGGGCCCGGCAGGACGAACGTTCCGCCGTAGCGGCCGCGGCGGCTCTCGACGAGCCCCTGGTCGGCGAGCACCTTCAGGACCTCGCGGAGCGTCACCCGGCTGATGCCCAGCCGCCCCGCCAGCTCCCGCTCGGACGGCAGCCGCCCGCCCCGCGGCACCAGACCCAGCCGCAGCACCTGGAGGATCTGCTCCAGCGCCTCCTCGAAGCCGTTGCCCGCCCGGACCGGGCGCAGCACCGGCGCCAGCCGGTCCGCGCTCCCGGGCTCCACATCACCGGGCTCCGCGCCCGGCGCGCCGTCCCCGCTCATGGCCACCTCTTCCCAGCCAATGGTCTCAGCGGCTACCTTATGGCCTCCGGTACCGCGGCGACACGGCGGGAGACCTCCTGCCCGCTCCGCCCGCGCGCCCCGGACCGGCTCCGGACCCCAGGAGGACACACCGTGGCAGGACGCACGCCCCCGCTCTCCGTCGAGGAACTGCGACGGCTCGCCGGCAGCGGCGAGATCGACACCGTCGTCCTCGCCTTCACCGACATGCAGGGCAGACTCCAGGGGAAGCGGTTCGCCGCCCCGTTCTTCCTCGACGAGGTCCTGGAGCACGGCTCCGAGGGGTGCAACTACCTCCTCGCCGTGGACGTCGACCTCAACACCGTCGACGGCTACGCCATGGCCTCCTGGGAGCGCGGCTACGGCGACTTCCGCATGACCGCCGACACCTCCACCCTGCGCCGTACCCCGTGGAACCCGGGCACCGCCCTGCTCACCGCCGATCTCTCCTGGCACGACGGCACCCCCGTCGCCGCCTCGCCGCGCCAGGTGCTCCGCCGCCAGCTGGACCGGCTCGCCGAGCGCGGCTGGACCGCCCAGGTGGGCACCGAGCTGGAGTTCATGGTGTTCAGGAACTCCTACGAGGAGGCCTGGGACAGCGGCTACCGCGGGCTGACCCCCGCCAACCAGTACAACGTGGACTACTCCGTCCTCGGCACCGGCCGCGTCGAACCGCTGCTGCGCCGCATCCGCAACGAGATGGCCGCCGCGGGCCTGGTCGTCGAGTCCGCCAAGGGCGAGTGCAACCTCGGCCAGCACGAGATCGCCTTCCGCTACGACGACGCCCTCACCACCTGCGACCAGCACTCCGTCTACAAGACGGGGGCCAAGGAGATCGCCGCCCAGGAGGGCGTGGCCCTCACCTTCATGGCCAAGTACGACGAACGCGAGGGCAACTCCTGCCACATCCATCTCTCGCTGCGCGACGGCGCCGGCCGCCCCGTCCTCGCCGACGACTCCGGCCCGTACGGCATGTCCGCGACGATGCGGCACTTCCTCGCCGGACAGCTCGCCGCGCTGCGGGACTTCACCCTCCTCCACGCCCCCAACATCAACTCCTACAAGCGCTTCCGCCCCGGCTCCTTCGCGCCCACCGCCGTCGCCTGGGGGCCGGACAACCGCACCTGCGCGCTGCGCGTCATCGGCCACGGCCGATCCCACCGGCTGGAGAACCGGCTGCCCGGCGGGGACGTCAACCCGTATCTCGCCGTCGCCGGCATGGTCGCCGCCGGGCTGTACGGCATCGAGAACGAGCTGGAGCCGGGTGAGCCCTGCACCGGCAACGCCTACGCGGGCGACGCCGAGCACGTCCCCACCACGCTCCGCGAGGCGGCCGACCTCTGGGAGGCCAGCCCGCTCGCCCGCGCCGCCTTCGGCGACGAGGTGGTCGAGCACTACCTCACCATGGCGCGCGTCGAGCAGCGGGCCTACGACAGCGCGGTCACCGACTGGGAGCGCTACCGCTCCTTCGAGCGGATGTGACGCGCGCCGGACCCGCCCGCGGCCCGGCACCGGCCACCATGGACGCCGGAGACCGCGGCGGGCGAGGACGGCACACGCCGGCACACCACACCAGCACAGCACGACAGGGGCGACCGGGCCCCGGGGAGAGCGGACAGCCGTGCACCAGCTTCGCGTGATCAACCCCGCGACCGAGGAGACCGTCGCGACCGTCCCGGCGGCCACCGCCGAGGACGTCGCCACCGCCGTGACCCGGGCCGCCGCGGCCCAGCGCGCCTGGGCCGCCCTTGCGCCCGCCGACCGGGCCCGGCTGCTGCGCCGCTTCGCCGCCGCCGTCGACGGGCGGCTGGAGGAGCTGGCGCGGCTGGAGGTGACCGAGGCCGGGCACCCCCTCGGCAACGCCCGCTGGGAGGCGGGCAACGTGCGGGACCTGCTCGACTACGCCGCCGGGGGAGTGGAGCGCCTCACCGGCAGCCAGATCCCGGTCGCGGGCGGGGTGAACCTCACCTTCCCGGAGCCGCTGGGCGTCGTCGCCGTCATCGCCCCGTGGAACTTCCCGATGCCCATCGCCGCCTGGGGCACCGCCCCCGCCCTGGCGGCGGGCAACGCCGTCCTCCTCAAGCCCGCGGAGACCACTCCGCTGACCGCGCTGCGCCTGGCCGAACTGGCACTCGAGGCCGGACTGCCCGAAGGGCTCTTCCAGGTGCTGCCCGGCACCGGACCCGTGGCGGGCAACGCCCTCGTCGAGCACCCGGACGTCGCCAAGGTCGTCTTCACCGGCTCCACCGCCGTCGGGAAGTCCGTCATGGCGAAGTGCGCGGCGCACGTGAAGCGCGTGACGCTCGAACTGGGCGGCAAGAGCCCCAACATCGTCTTCGCCGACGCCGACCTCGAACGGGCCGCGGCCACCGCCCCCGGCTCCTTCCTCGACAACACCGGCCAGGACTGCTGCGCCCGCAGCCGCATCCTGGTGCAGGCCTCCGCCTACGACCGGTTCATGGAACTGCTCGAACCCGCCGTGCACGCCTTCACGGCGGGCGACCCGGCCGACCCCGCCACCCTCATGGGCCCGCTGATCTCGGCCGCACAGCGGGAGCGCGTACGGTCCCACGTCCCCGAGGACGCGCCCGCCGTCATCCGGGGCACGGCCCCCGCGGGCAGGGGCTTCTGGTACCCCGCGACCGTCCTGGAGGCCGCCGGGGCGGGCAGCGCCGCCGTCGAGGAGGTGTTCGGGCCCGTCGCCGTCGTCCAGCGCTTCGAGGACGAGGCGGAGGCGGTACGGCTGGCCAACGCCACCCGCTACGGGCTGTCCGGCTCGATCTGGACCCGGGACACCGGACGGGCCCTGCGGGTCTCCCGCGCGGTGGCGGCCGGCAACCTCTCCGTCAACTCGCACAGCAGTGTGCGCTATTCGACCCCGTTCGGCGGCTACAAGGAGTCCGGGATCGGGCGGGAGCTGGGCCCGGGGGCGCTGGCCGCCTTCACCGAGACCAAGAACGTGTTCATCAGCACCGAGGACTGAGGACGCCCGAGGGCACGCCCGCACCCCGTCGCCCGGGAGTGCGGCCCCGCCACCTGCAGCCCGACCCCCGGCACCGACCAGCGAGGAGAACCGCCGTGACCGATCAGCCCCTGTGCCGCCGCCTCCCCGGGCGCACCGCCGTCGTCACCGGAGCGGGCAGCGGCATCGGCCTCGCCGCCGCCCGCCGGCTCGCCTCCGAGGGCGCCAACGTCGTCTGCGCGGACGTCGACGAGCGGGCCGGCAAGGCCGCCGCCGAGGAGACCGGCGGGCTGTTCGCCGCCGTGGACGTCACCGACGAGAGCCAGGTCGAGGCGCTGTTCCGGACGGCGTACGAGACGTACGGCTCGGTCGACGTGGCCTTCAACAACGCCGGGATCTCGCCCCCCGACGACGACTCGATCCTCACCACCGGCCTCGACGCCTGGAAACGCGTCCAGGAGGTCAACCTCACCTCCGTCTACCTCTGCTGCAAGTACGCCATCCCGTACATGCGGCGGCAGCGGAAGGGCTCGGTGATCAACACGGCGTCCTTCGTCGCCAGGATGGGCGCCGCCACCTCCCAGATCAGCTACACCGCCTCCAAGGGCGGCGTGCTCGCGATGTCCCGCGAGCTGGGCGTGCAGTTCGCCCGCGAGGGCATCCGCGTCAACGCCCTGTGCCCCGGGCCGGTCAACACGCCCCTGCTGAAGGAGCTGTTCGCCAAGGACCCGGAGCGGGCCGCGCGCCGGCTGGTGCACATCCCCGTGGGCCGCTTCGCCGAGCCGGAGGAGATCGCCGCCGCCGTCGCCTTCCTCGCCAGCGACGACTCCTCCTTCGTCAACGCGGCGGAGTTCCTGGTCGACGGCGGTCTCGCGGGCGCGTACGTCACCCCGCTCTAGCGGGGCAGGGCGGTACGAGCACGGCGGTACGGGGGACGCCGGCTGCGAGGACTGGTGTACGAACCGTAACCGTCCGCCGTAGGCTGATCGCGTGAGCATGACGACACCCCCCGGCTGGTACCCGGACCCCGGACACACGGGCGGCGGCCCGGCCCTGGAACGCTGGTGGGACGGTTCCGGCTGGACCGACCACACCCGGCAGGCACAGGCCGCCGCCCCGGCCGCGGCGACCGCGCCGGGCGGCTTCGGCGGCATGGCCGGCTTCGGCCCGCCCGAGCCGCAGGACCTGCCTCCGTACGACATCCGGGACCGGCAAACGTCCCCCGGCGCCTCGCGCGGCACGAGAGTCGCCGTGCTGGTCACCGCGGCGGTGGTGCTGGTCGCGGCCATCGCCGGCGGCATCGTCCTGCTGGACGGCGAGGACTCCGGTACGGCGTCCTCGCCCGGGCCGGGCCTCTCCGCCCAGCCCGTCCCCACGACCCTCCCCGTCCCTGCCGGACGGCGGCGACGGCAGCCCGGAGGCCTCCCCGGACGACTCCCCGGACGGCGGCGGGGGACTCCCGCCCGAGTCCGGCGACCGCGCCATGGACGCCCTCAACGGCATCTACCTCCCGGTGCCCGAGGGCTGGGAGGGCCGCAGCGGCACCAACGGGGCGGGCCTCACCACGGGCCCGTACCCCTGCCCCGGCGACAAGAAGCTCAAGTGCGTCCGCGGCGGGGTCAACTCCCAGGCGGCGGAGGGCCACAAGGCCACCACGGCCAAGGGCGTCGCCGAGGAGGACATCGCGAAGAACGCCGAGGCCTCCTACGGCAAGAGCCCCAGCAGCGGCAGTGACGCCTACGGCGGCATCACCTCGCGCAAGGAGGTCAGGTCCGAGCCCGTCACGGTCGCCGGCGAGCAGGGGCATCTGGTGCGCTGGAAGCTCTCCACGGCCGAGGGCGCGGGCGGCTATGTGCAGTCGGTCGCCTTCCCCTCGCCGCTGGACCCGGAGAAGTTCGTGGTCATCCGCTTCGGCTTCGACGCCAGTGAGAAGGCGCCGGACCTCTCGGAGATGGACGCGATCACCGCGGGCGTCGAACCGCTGACCGGGCCCGGGGGGACGGCCGGACGCGAGGTCTGAGCCGGGCGCCGGGCCCGCCCGCGGGCCCGGCGGCAACGGTCAGAGGAAGGTCTGCCCCTCGCCCCGGTAGGTCGGCACCGAGGCGACCACCCGGTCGTCCTCGACCAGCAGCAACTCCGCGAACCGTTCGCACAGTTCACCGGCCTTGGCGTGCCGGAACCACACCTTGTCCCCGATCGCCAGCTCGTCCGCCGCCCGGCCCAGCAGCGGCGTCTGCACCTCCCCGGCGCCCTCCAGCGGCTCGTAGCGCAGCCCCTCCGGGAGGTGCGGTACGGGCAGCCGGTCCCGCCCCGCCGCGCCGGACGCCGGATAGCCGCCGCCCAGCACGGTCGCGACCCCGGGCCCCGGGCGGCGGACGACGGGCAGCGCGAAGAGCGCCGCCGGACGGCCCCGGAACGAGGTGTAGTCGTCGAACAGCCGCGGCATGAACAGGCCCGAGCCCGCGGCGATCTCCGTCACCGCGTCCTCGGCCGCCGTGTGCTGCACGCTGCCCGTGCCGCCGCCGTTGACGAACTCCAGCTCCGGCGCCACGTCCCGTACCGCGCGCACCGCCTCCGCCCGCCGGGCCGCGAGCTCCCGCCGCGCCGCCGCCTGCATCAGCCGCACCGCCCGGGAGCGCAGCGGCCGGCCCGCGACCGCGTCACCCACCCCGGCCACATGCCCCTCGTACGCCATCAGCCCCACCAGCCGGAAGCCGGGACGGCGGGCGACCGCGCGGGCCAGCTCCGCCAGCCGCTCCGGCGCGTGCAGCGGCGAGCGGCGCGGACCGATGCGGACCCGCCCGCCCAGCAGCCACAGCGAGGTGTCCAGTTCCAGGCAGACCCGGACCTCCTGGCGGCCGTCCCCACCCCGGGCCGCGTCGATCAGATCGAGCTGGCGGGTGTCGTCCACCATGACGGTCACCGCCCCCGCGAGCTTGGGGTCGGCCGTCAGTTCGGCGAACCGGGCCCGGTCCGCCGACGGGTACGCCAGCAGCACGTCCGCCACCCCGGACCGGGCCAGCCACAGCGACTCGGCCAGGGTGAAGGACATCACCCCGCGGAAACCGTCCAGTGCCAGCACCCGGTCCAGCAGGGTCCGGCAGCGCACCGACTTGGACGCCACCCGGAGCGGTTTGCCCCCGGCGCGGCGGACGAGATCGGCGGCATTGGCGTCGAAAGCCGCCAGGTCGACGATCGCCAGAGGGGCGTCGAAACGGTCGGTGGCCCGGTCGTAGCGGGTCCTGTCTCGGTGCGGGGCGGCCATGCGGTCACCCTGCCAGACGGCATTACCGCTGGGTAGGGGGACGGCTCGGGCAAACCGGCCAAGCAGCCGATTCGGTTGCCGCGCCGGTGGTTCCGCGTCGTAGAGTGACGCCCATGCCACGGCCTTCCGGTTGCCGGTGGCATGACCGACCATGAAAAGGCCTGCCCCGCAAGGTGACCAGCGGCCCGGGCGAGCACGAACCGAAGGGGGGCGGATGAGCGCCGAGGCCCCACGCGCGTCCGCCCGCCGGTCCGAGGACTTCCCGCCCCCGCCGCCCGGCAGCCCGCCGCCCTGGCCCGGCCCGCCCCCGCATCCGCCCGCCGCCCGCCGAGACCCGCGGACGCCCCGCTCCGCAGCCGGGGACGCCGCCGCGCCCCCGGCACCCCGCGCCCGGCCGGCGCCCCGCCCCGCCCGGGCGTGCCCCGCAGCCCCAACAGCCGCCGCCCGCACCGGAGGAGAGCTGGTTCGCCCCGGCACCCCGGGCCCTGGCACGGCGGCACCACCGGGACGGACCGGACGGCCCCGGCCGGCGGCGCGCCCCGCCCCCGCTTCGCCTGGGAGGACTGGGAGAACTGGGACGGCGGCCGGCAGGACGGGCGCGACGGGCGCGGCCGCGAACTGCCCCGCCTCCCGCTCCGGCAGCGGCTCCGCCGCCTCACGCCCCGGGCGGTGGTCGAACGGCTGGCGCGGATACGGCCGCCGGTGCGCACCGCCGGCATCGCCGGCTGCCTCGTCCTCGGCCTCGGCCTGCTCGGCGGGGCCGCCGCGGGAAGCTGGCTGACCGGCGGCACCGGCGAACAGACCGCCGAGGGCAGCGAGTTCACCCGGGCGCGCGACCTCTGGCACAGCGTCCCCGTCGACGACATCTTCCCCCGCTCGCTCTCCGGCGACGGCGCGGGCCCCGGCGGCACCGACCGCACCTGGGTCCGGATCGCCGTCGCCCCGGACGGCGACTGCGCCGCGGCCTTCGACCCGCTGCTGGCGAAGGTCCTCTCCCCGGCCGGCTGCGAACGCCTGCTGCGCGCCACCTACGTGGACGCGACGAGCAGCAGCGTCACCACCGTCGGACTGGTCGTCACCCGCACCGACCGGGCCGCCATGAAGGCGCTCCACGACCGCTTCGAACGGGAGAACCTGGGCGACCGCGCCGATCTGATCCCGCGTCCGTACGCCGCGCCGGACACCCCGGCCGAGGACTTCGGCGACGCGCAGCGCGCCTCCTGGACCGTCCGCGTGCTGCCGGACCTCCCGGCCGTGGTCTACGCCGTCTCCGGCTTCGCCGACGGCCGGACGGTGAGCGACCGGCTCTCCGCCGAGGAGGCCACCGCCGACGGCGCGACCGCCGCCCCCGCCCAGGCCGGACTCGGCCACGACGCCCGGGGCGTCGCGGATCGCGTGGAACGCGGCTTCCGCGACGCCGCCACGGAAGAGGAGCGCGGATGACGCCGGACCGCCGCACCCCGCACGATCGCCCGCAGGACCTCCCGGCGCCGCCCGCCGCTCCGTCCGCGCGGGGCCGGGCGCGGTGGCGGGAGACCGCGGGACCGGCCGCCCGCGGCGCCGGCCGGCCCCGGCGCGGGCCCGCCGCCCGCCGGCCGGCCGGCCGGGTGCGCCGGGCCGCCGCCGCGCTCCTCCTCGCCCTCGCGGCCACCGCCGCGGTCTCGGGCCCGTCCCCGGCCCACGCCGACGCCATACGCGACCAGGAGTGGGCCCTGGACGCGCTCCGCACCGAGCAGGCCTGGCGGACCACCCAGGGGGAGGGCGTCACCGTCGCCGTCCTCGACACCGGCGTCGACGGCGACCACCCGGACCTGACCGGCCAGGTGCTGCAGGGCAAGGACTTCATCGGCTTCGGGGCGCGGCCCGGCGACCGTGCCTGGGCCCGGCACGGCACCGCCATGGCCGGGATCATCGCGGGCCACGGACACGGCCCCGGCAACGGCGACGGGGTGCTCGGCGTCGCCCCGCGCGCCAAGATCCTCCCGGTCCGGGTCATCCTGGAGGACAGCGACCCGGCCCGTAAGCGGGCCCGCGGCAACCGCGGCGGCGCGCTCGCCGAGGGCATCCGCTGGGCCGCGGACCAGGGCGCCGACGTGATCAACCTGTCCCTCGGCGACGACAGCGAGTCCGCGCACCCCGAGCCGGGCGAGGACTCCGCCGTGCAGTACGCCCTCGCCAAGGGCGCCGTGGTGGTCGCCTCCGCCGGCAACGGCGGCGAGGACGGCGACCGGGTCTCCTACCCCGCGGCCTATCCCGGCGTCATCGCCGTGACCGCCGTCGACCGCTTCGGCGCCCGTGCGCCCTTCTCCACCCGCCGCTGGTACGCCACCGTCTGCGCCCCCGGCGTGGACGTCGTCATAGCCGACCCGGACCGCCGCTACTACGAGGGCTGGGGCACCAGCGCCGCCGCCGCGTTCGTCTCCGGCTCGGCGGCCCTGGTCCGCTCGGCCCACCCCGGGCTGAGCCCCGCGCAGGTCAAGAAGCTGCTGGAGGACACCGCCCGGGACTCGCCCCCCGGCGGCCGCGACGACGCCCTGGGGCGGGGCATGGTCGACCCGGCCGCGGCGATCCGGGCCGGCGGCGACCTCACCCCGCGCCCGCAGAAGCCGAGCCCCGTCCCGTACCAGAAGCGCTACTTCGGCGCGGGCCCGGCCGGAGACGGGGACGGCGACGGCGGCGGTGCCCTGCCGGCCACGTCCGCCGCCGTGGCGGGCGGCGCCCTCCTCGCCACCGCGGGCGTGCTCTGGCACGCCGGCCGCCGCAACCGCGACCCGGACCTCCTCTTCCCCCTGCGCTGAGCAGGGCCCCGCGGGGCGGCGGACCCGGGCCGGGGGCCGCCGGCCCGGCCGATACCCTCGACCCGTGGTCCTCAAGAACATCCCGGAATCCCCCTTCTCCGACGACGACGGCTCCGCCGACCCCCGGCTCGCCGCCGCCCTCACCGCCTACGCCGGCGACCGCGCGGCCGAACCCGCGGTGCTGTCCGCGCTGCCCGGTACCCGGCTGCTGGTGCCGGTCGTCGCCGTGCTCGGCGAGACCGAGACCGGCGCGGACGGCCTGCGCCGGGAGAAGACCAGCGACATGGCCGTGCCCACCCTCCGGGCCCCGGCGGCCGCCGCGCCCTGCCGCCTTCACCTCCACCGAGGCGCTGGCCCGCTGGGACCCGGAGGCCCGGCCGGTCGCCGTACCGTTCCACCAGGCGCTGCGGGCCGCCGCCCACGAGCAGGCCGACACCGTGGTCCTGGACCTGGCCGGCCCGGTGCCGTACGAGCTCACCGGCCCGGCACTGCTGGCGCTGGCCGAGGGCCGGGAGAGCGCCGACCCGTTCGCGGACCCGGCCGTCCGGGACGCGCTGCGCGCGGTGCTGGCCGCCGAGCCGGACGTCGTGCGGGCCCGGCTCGTCCCGGCGCGGGAGACCGACGGGACCCTCGCGCTCGTCCTCGCCCCGGAGGCGGACGCCCGCGAGGCCACCCGGCGGGTGGCGGGCGCGCTCGCCGCCGACGAGGTGCTGCGGGCCCGGCTGGTGCGCGGGCTGGACCTGGCGCCGCTCCCGGAGGGCACCCCGCTGCCGGGGGAGCCGCTCTTCACCCGGGAGGCGTAGCGTCCGGAAACGCCCCACAATGCGGAGAGTCGTCATGATCTCTGTGAGGAGGGCGTCATGGATGTGCGCAAAGCCGTGTCCGAGTTCCTGGGCACGCTGCTGCTGGTGTTCGTCGCGGTGGGTTCGGCGGTGCTCGGCGCCGAGTACATCGGCACCGTCGGCATCGCCCTGACCTTCGGCTTCACTCTTCTGGCCCTGGCCTACGCGCTGGGCCCGGTCTCCGGCTGCCACATCAACCCGGCGGTCACCCTCGGCATGCTCATGGCCGGGCGTCTCTCCCCGCGCGCGGCCGTCGAGTACTGGGTGGCGCAGGTGCTGGGCGGCATCACCGGAGCGCTGCTGCTGTTCATCCTGGCCAAACAGGTACCTGGCCTGGAGACGAGCGGCGCCTTCGGCAGCAACGGCTACGGCTACCGCTCCCCGGTCGGCGTCAACACCTTCGGCGCGCTGGTCGCCGAGACCGTCCTGACCTTCCTGCTGGTCTACGTGATCCTGGACGTCACCCACCGGGTCGCGGTGGTGGGCTTCGACGGCCTGGCGATGGGCCTGGCGCTGGCCGCGGTCCATCTGGTCGGCATCCCGCTCACCGGTACGTCGGTGAACCCGGCCCGGTCCATCGGCCCCGCGATCTTCGCCGGTCCGGACGCCCTGGCGCAGCTCTGGCTCTTCATCCTGGCGCCGCTGGCCGGCGGGGCGCTGGCCGCGGTCGTGCACGGGGTGACGCACCCGGCCGGGGAGCCGCGGCAGATCGCCGACGAGGCCGCGGCCGCGGACGCGGGGGGCGGCCGGCGGTGACCGGCCCGGGCCCCGGTGCCCGCGCTGCGTCCGGCCGGGACGCCGCCGGCCGGACGGCCTGCCGGGCGCCCCCGGCCCCCGGCCTCACCCGAGGACGGGCCCGGTGAACTTCTCGCCCGGCCCCTGGCCCGGCTCGTCCGGCACCACGGAGGCCTCCCGGAAGGCGAGCTGGAGCGACTTGAGCCCGTCCCGCAGCGGTGAGGCGTGGTACGAGCCGACCTCGGTGGCGCCGGCCGTGACCAGCCCGGCCAGCGCGGTGATCAGCTTCCGGGCCTCGTCCAGGTCCTTGTGCTCCGGGCCCTCCTCGGCCAGGCCGAGGTTGACCGCCGCGGCGCTCATCAGGTGCACCGCCACCGTCGTGATCACCTCGACGGCGGGGACCTCCGCGATGTCCCGGGTCATGCTGTCGAAGTCGGGGCCGGGCTCGCCGGGTCCGGGGGAGGCGGGCTGCTGCGGAGGAACGTCACTCATGGCTCGGCTTCACTTTCGGTGGTGGGGACGCCCTCAGCCTAGAGCCCGCCGGAGCCGGTGCGACGGGCGGCCCGGGCGCTGGTATATTGGATGCACGACCGGTCGGACACTCATGTGACCGACCCACAAGTGGAGGCTCCGTTCTCCCACCTGACCGGCTTCGCGGCCGGCGGGTCACCGGTCAGGCAGTGCCCTTCGGCTCGCGGTCGCGGCCGGGTGGCACCGCCGATGCGCCCCACGGTGAACCGTGACGGTGCTCCCGGTTTCCGCGGAGCTCCGCCTGTGTCCCGTCCGGGGCGTTTTTGCGTGCCGCGCGGTGGTCGTCAGATCAGACGTTACGCGGCTGTCCGCCAGACGGTCGCGTGGGTGCTAACCGAGGAGGCCCCATCAGCGCCGAGCCCCGCATCAACGACCGGATCCGAGTCCCCGAGGTACGGCTCGTCGGTCCCAGTGGCGAGCAGGTCGGCATCGTGCCGCTTGCCAAGGCACTGGAGCTCGCACAGGAGTACGACCTCGACCTTGTCGAGGTGGCGGCGAACGCCCGTCCCCCCGTGTGCAAGCTCATGGACTACGGGAAGTTCAAGTACGAGTCGGCCATGAAGGCCCGTGAGGCGCGCAAGAACCAGGCGCACACGGTCATCAAGGAGATGAAGCTCCGGCCGAAGATCGATCCGCACGACTACGACACCAAAAAGGGTCACGTCGTCCGGTTCCTCAAGCAGGGCGACAAGGTCAAGATCACGATCATGTTCCGCGGGCGCGAGCAGTCCCGCCCCGAGCTGGGCTTCCGGCTGCTCCAGCGGCTCGCGGAGGACGTCCAGGACCTGGGCTTCGTCGAGTCCAATCCCAAGCAGGACGGCCGGAACATGATCATGGTTCTCGGTCCGCACAAGAAGAAGACCGAGGCGATGGCCGAAGCCCGCGAGCTGAAGGCGGCCCGCAAGGCGGAGGCCGCCGGCGAGCAGCAGCCCGCCGAGGAGCCCGCCGAGGCGTCGTGACCCCGGGACACCCGCGGCCGCGGGCCCGGTGGGCCCGCGCGGGAACCCCGTCCGGGACGGCCGTCCCGGACACCAACCGAACCAACTGACGCTTCCGCAGGCCGGTCCTCCGGACCGGGGAGGCGCCACCTACGAGGAGAGAACGGCGACATGCCGAAGAACAAGACGCACAGTGGTGCACGCAAGCGCTTCAAGCTCACCGGCTCCGGCAAGGTGATGCGTCAGCGCGCCGGTCGCCGCCACCTTCTCGAGCACAAGCCGTCCACCCTGACGCGCCGTCTTGCCGGCAAGACCGAGATGGCCCCGGCCGACGCCAAGAAGATCAAGAAGCTTCTCGGCAAGTGACGCAGACCGCCCCGGGCGTCCCCAGGGACGCGGACCGGGGCGGTGCGCCGCAGAACCGGGACCCGTCGATCCGGGCCGCGTGACCGTCCCGCGGCCCCGTACAAGGAGTTAAACAAGTGGCACGCGTCAAGCGGGCAGTCAACGCCCACAAGAAGCGCCGGGCGATCCTCGAGCAGGCCAGCGGCTACCGGGGCCAGCGGTCCCGCCTGTACCGCAAGGCCAAGGAGCAGGTCACCCACTCCCTGGTCTACAACTACAACGACCGCAAGAAGCGCAAGGGCGACTTCCGGCAGCTGTGGATCCAGCGGATCAACGCCGCGGCCCGCGCCAACGGCATCACCTACAACCGCTTCATCCAGGGTCTGAAGGCCGCCAACATCGAGGTGGACCGCAAGATCCTGGCCGAGCTCGCGGTGAACGACGCCAACGCCTTCGCCGCGCTGGTCGAGGTGGCCCAGAAGGCGCTGCCGAGCGACGTCAACGCCCCGAAGGCCGCTGCCTGATCCGCAGGCGCCGGCCGAGAGGCTTCAGCGGACCCGCAGGCCCTGCCTGCGGGTCCGCTGTTTTGCGGCGGACGGCCCCGGCCGGGCCCGTCCGCCGGGCACCGCACGACCGCCGGGCACCGCACCCACCGCACGCACCGACCGCACCGAGAACGAAGCGAGCCGCCGCCCATGGGCACCCCGAGCTGATCTCCCCGCGCTCCCCCCGCGTCGCCGCCGCCCGCAGGCTGGCCCGGCGGAACTTCCGGAGCAAGGAGCGCCGGTTCATCGCCGAGGGCCCGCAGGCCGTACGGGAGGCCGTGGCGCACCGCACCGGCGGCGAACCCACCCTGACCGAGCTGTTCACCACCGCCGAGGCCGCCGAGCGGTACCCGGACCTCGTCGCCGCCGCCCGCGGTTCCGGTGCCCGGATCCACACGGCCTCCGCCGAGGTGCTGGCGGATCTCTCGCAGACCGTCACGCCGCAGGGGCTGGTCGGGGTCTGCCGCTTCCTGGACTCGCCCTTCGAGGAGATCGCGGCCGCCCGGCCCCGGCTGGTCGCCGTGCTGGCGAACGTCCGCGACCCCGGCAACGCCGGCACCGTGCTGCGCTGCGCGGACGCCGCGGGCGCCGACGCCGTCGTCCTCACCGACGCCTCCGTCGACCTCTACAACCCCAAGGCGGTACGGGCCTCGGTCGGCAGCGTCTTCCACCTCCCCGTCGCCGTCGGCGTGCCGGTCGAGCGGGTGGTGAGCGGGCTGCGGGACGCTGGGCTGCGCGTCCTGGCGGCCGACGGCGCGGGGGAACGGGACCTCGACGGCGAGCTGGACGCCGGCACCATGGGCGGCCCCACCGCGTGGATCTTCGGCAACGAGGCCTGGGGCCTGCCCGAGGAGACCCGCGCCCTCGCCGACGCGGTGGTACGGGTTCCGGTCCACGGAAAGGCCGAGAGTCTGAACCTCGCGACCGCCGCGGCCGTATGTCTCTATGCCTCGGCCCGTGCGCAGCGTGCTTCCGGAGGGTGCCGCTCCGTCACTTTCAGCTAGTAGGGTTGCGGCCCGGGGCCGACTTCAGGGGGTGCGGTGAGGGACGTCAGGACTTCGGGGCGGCCGGTGCCGGACACCGGGCCGCCGGTCTCGGCGGCCGACTGGACACCCGGGCTGACCGCCCTCGGCCTCGACCCGGACGACCTGCCCGACGGCCTGGCCGTCGCCGACGAGAACGGCGGCGTCATCTGCTTCAACGCCGCGGCCGAGAGGATCACCGGGCTCCGGCCCTCCCAGGTGCTGGGCCTGCCGCTGGAGCGGGCGCTGCCGCTGGAGGATCTGGAGGGCCGCCGCTGGTGGGCGTGCACCGACCCGTACGGCGGGCTGGCCACCCGGGTGGGCCAGCCCGAGCGGAACCTCTTACTCCCGGGCGGCCGCGAGGTGCTGGTCTCCGCCCGCTACATACGCCGCCGCCGGCTGGGCCCGGTGCACCGGCTCGTGATCTCCCTGCGCGGCACCGAGGCCCGGCGCCGCACCGAGCGGAGCCACGCCGAGCTGATCGCCACCGTCGCCCATGAGCTGCGGTCGCCGCTCACCTCCGTCAAGGGCTTCACCGCCACCCTCCTCGCCAAGTGGGAACGGTTCACGGACGACCAGAAGCGGCTGATGCTGGAGACGGTCGACGCCGACGCCGACCGCGTCACCCGGCTCATCGCGGAACTGCTCGACATCTCCCGGATCGACTCCGGCCGGCTGGAGATACACCGGCAGCCGGTGGACATGGCCGCCGCCGTCCGCCGCCATGTCGCGGCGCACGTCGGCGCGGGGGAGCCGGAGGACCGTTTCGCCGTCCGCGTCGCGGGGCCGCTGCCGGCGCTCTGGGCGGATCCGGACAAGGTGGACCAGGTCCTCGGCAATCTGCTGGAAAATGCCGTGCGCCACGGCGAGGGAACCGTCACCATCGAGGTGTCGGCCGCCGGCCCGCCGAACGAGGGAACGTCCGTCACCGTGAGCGATGAGGGCCCCGGGATCCCGGAGGAGTCGATGAGCCGCGTCTTCACCCGCTTCTGGCGGGGCAGCAAGCGCGGCGGCACCGGCCTGGGCCTGTACATCGTCAAGGGGATCGTGGAGGCCCACGGCGGGACGATCGAGGTCGGCCGCGCCCCCGGCGGCGGCGCCCGCTTCCGATTTACCCTGCCCGTCGCCGTTCCGTCCTTCCTGGCCTGAGCGGCCGCGGGCTTCCCCGTCCTCCGCGCCCCGTAGACTCGGGCGGTGGCACCCAGGGCTGCTCCGGCAGCCGGCAAGCCACCGAGCACGGGCCGCGCAGCCAGCCAATCGGAAACACGGGAAGAGATGTCGGCACCCAATAAGTCGTACGACCCTGTCGAGGTCGAGGCACTGAAACCGGAACAGATCGCCCGGATGCGGGACGAGGCGCTCGCCGCCATCGCCGCCGCCGGGGATCTCGCGGCCCTGCACGAGGCGAAGGTGGCCCACGCCGGGGACCGCTCGCCGCTCGCCCTCGCCAACCGCGAGATCGGCGCCCTCCCGCCGCACGCCAAGGCCGACGCCGGCAAGCGCGTCGGTGGCGCCCGCGGCGAGGTGAACCGCGCGCTCAAGGCCCGCCAGGAGGAGCTGGAGGCCGAGCGCGACGAGCGCGTGCTGGTCGAGGAGGCGGTGGACGTCACCCTGCCCTACGACCGCGAACCGGCCGGTGCCCGGCACCCGCTGACCACGCTCATGGAGCGCATCGAGGACATCTTCGTGGCCATGGGCTACGAGGTCGCCGAGGGCCCCGAGGTCGAGTCGGAGTGGCTGAACTTCGACGCCCTCAACATCGCCCCGGACCACCCGGCCCGCACCATGCAGGACACCTTCTTCGTGGAGTCCGCCGCCCGGGGCCGCGACGAGTCCGGCGTCGTGCTGCGCACCCACACCTCCCCGGTGCAGATCCGCTCGATGCTCGACCGCGAGCCGCCGGTCTACGTGATCTGTCCCGGCCGCGTTTACCGCACCGACGAGCTGGACGCCACCCACACCCCGGTCTTCCACCAGGTCGAGCTGCTCGCCGTGGACGAGGGCCTGACCATGGCGGACCTCAAGGGGACCCTGGACCACATGGTCCAGTCCCTCTTCGGCGAGGGCATGACGACCCGGCTGCGGCCGAACTACTTCCCGTTCACCGAGCCCTCCGCCGAGATGGACATGGAGTGCTACGTCTGCCGCGGCGAGTCCGTCGGCAACCCGGACCGCCCCTGCCGCACCTGCGGCAGCGAGGGCTGGATCGAGCTGGGCGGCTGCGGCATGGTCAACCCGCGGGTGCTGACCGCCTGCGGCGTCGACCCGGAGAAGTACAGCGGATTCGCCTTCGGGTTCGGCATCGAACGGATGCTGATGTTCCGCCACAACGTCGAGGACATGCGAGACATGGTCGAGGGTGACGTGCGCTTCACCCGGCCCTTCGGGATGGAGATCTGATGCGGGTCCCGCTCAGCTGGCTGCGGGAGTATGTCGACCTCCCCGCCGGCCAGACCGGTCGTGACGTCCAGGCCAGGCTCATCGACGCCGGCCTGGAGGTCGAGACCGTCGAACAGCTCGGCACCGGCCTCAAGGGCCCGCTGGTGGTCGGCGAGGTGCTGGCCATCGAGGAGCTCACCGGGTTCCGGAAGCCCATCCGCTACTGCCAGGTGAACGTCGGCGCCGCCAACGGCACCGGCGAGCCGCAGAACATCGTCTGCGGCGCGCGGAACTTCGCCGTCGGCGACAAGGTCGTCGTGGTGCTGCCCGGCGCCGTGCTCCCGGGCGACTTCGCCATCTCGGCGCGGAAGACCTACGGCAAGGTCTCCGAGGGCATGATCTGCTCGGCCGCCGAGCTGGGCATGTCCGACGACCACGAGGGCATCATCGTCCTCCCGCCGGGGCACGAGCCGGGCACCGACGCCATCGAGCTGCTCGAACTGGTCGACGAGGTGCTGGACATCGCCGTCACGCCCGACCGCGGCTACTGCCTGTCGATGCGGGGCATCGCCCGCGAGACGGCCACCGCCTACGGCGTCCCGCTGCGCGACCCGGCCCTGCTCGACGTACCCGCGCCCAACGAGCACGGTCACCCCGTCGAGGTCGCCGACCCGCGCGCCTGCGACCGCTTCACCGCCCGGACGGTCACCGGCCTCGACCCCGAGGCGCACTCACCGGTCTGGCTCCGGCGCCGGCTGCAGAAGGCCGGGATGCGTCCCATCTCCCTGGCCGTGGACATCACCAACTACGTGATGCTCGAACTCGGCCAGCCGCTGCACGCCTATGACCGCGCCCGGCTCGACGGGCCCGTGGGCGTGCGCCGCGCCGAGCCCGGCGAGAAGCTCACCACCCTCGACGGCGTCCAGCGTGTCCTCGACCCCGAGGACCTGGTCATCACCGACCGCCGCGGCCCCATCGGGCTCGCCGGCGTCATGGGCGGCGCCGACACCGAGATCGGTGACGCGGAGGCCGACCCGGAGACCGGCGCGGTGACCGGCGGCACCACCGAGGTCGTCATCGAGGCCGCCCACTTCGACCCGGTGACGGTCGCCCGGACCGCCCGCCGCCACAAGCTGTCCTCCGAGGCCTCCCGGCGCTTCGAGCGCGGCGTCGACCCCGAGGCCGCCTCGGCCGCCGCCCAGCGCGCCGTCGACCTGCTGGTGCTGCTCGCCGGCGGCTCCGCCGAGGCCGGGGTCACCGAGGTCGTCACCCCCTCCGGTCCGCACACCGTCAGGATCGCCGCGGATCACCCCGACCGCGTCGCGGGTGTCGCCTACGGCCGCGAGACCGTCGTCCGCCGCCTCCAGGAGATCGGCTGCGATGTCTACGGGCAGGACGAACTCACCGTCACCGCGCCCAGCTGGCGGCCCGACCTCACCGACCCCAATGACCTCGCCGAGGAGGTCATCCGGCTGGAGGGTTACGCCAATCTGCCCTCCACCCTGCCCAGGCCGCCCGCCGGCCGGGGCCTGACCGAGCGGCAGCGGCTGCACCGCCGGGTGGGCCGGGCCCTCGCCGGCGCCGGCTTCACCGAGGCGCTCAACTACCCGTTCCTCGGGGAGAGCGTCTTCGACCAGCTCGGCCTGGACGCGGACGACCCGCGCCGCGCCGTGGTGCGGCTGGCCAACCCGCTCGCCGACACCGAGCCCGCGCTGCGCACCACTCTGCTGCCCGGTCTGCTGGCCGCGCTGCGCCGCAACGACGGGCGCGGCGAGCACGATCTGGCGCTCTTCGAGACCGGCCTGGTCTTCCGGCCGACCGGCGCGGAACAGCCCGCCCTGCGGCCGCCCGTCGACCGCCGGCCCACCGAGGAGGAGCTCGCCGGTCTCGCCGCCGCGCTCCCGGACCAGCCGCGCCGCGCCGCGGTCGTCCTCTCCGGCGCCCGCCGGCTCGGCGGCTGGTGGGGCAAGGGGTCCGCGGCGAACTGGGCCGACGCCGTCGAGGCCGGCCGCACGGTCGCCCGCGAGGCCCGGGTCGAGCTGACGGTCCGCCAGGACCGGCACGCCCCCTGGCACCCCGGCCGCTGCGCGGCGCTGCTCGCCTCGGTCGACGGCGAGGAGCGGGTCGTCGGGCACGCCGGCGAACTGCACCCCCGGGCCGTCAAGGCCCTCGGGCTGCCCGAGCGCACCTGCGCCATGGAGATCGACCTCGATCTGCTGGAGCGGGCCGGCGCCGGCCCGCTCCGGGCACCCCGGATCTCGGCCTTCCCCGTCGCCACGCAGGACGTCGCCCTGGTCGTGGACGGCTCGGTGGCCGCGGCCGACGTCGGTGCCGCACTGCGTGCTGGCGCCGGGGAACTCCTGGAGTCCCTGCGGCTGTTCGACGTGTTCACCGGCGAGCAGCTCGGCGAGGGCCGCAAGTCCCTCGCGTACACGCTGCGCTTCCGTGCCCCGGACCGCACGCTGACCGCCGAGGAGATCTCCGCGGCGCGCGACGCGGCGGTGGCGGCCGCGGCGGACCGCACGGGGGCGGTGCTGCGCGGCGCCTGACCGCGCGGTCCCAGCGCTGACGGCGAGGGGGCGTTCCGGAGCTCATGGCTCCGGGGCGCCCCCTCGCCCGTTCCGGAGTCCGCTCCCGGTCCCGTCGCCGCTCTCCGGCCCGAGTGGACCGGAGCGGGCCGGAGGGGCCGGAGTGGGCCGGGGCGCCGGGGCGGGCGGGCCCACCGGGCGCGCGCCCAGGCGCGTGCTCCGGCGTGGTGAGCGTCAAGCCGCTGTGCTTTCTCACTCGTTGCCCCAGCACACAAGCCGCTGCGGAAGCGGCTCGGTGGCGTAGGCCGACGGCCGGTGAGAGCCGTCCGGGCCGCCGGAGAACGACTGGTCAAACGAGTGCTAAGGGATCGGTCGGCGGTCGGTCCGCCGAGCCGGAGCGTTCCGTTACTCGTTCGCGTACGGGAACCGAACAGTTCGCCCGATCGGGTGAAGTCGGCACAACAGGGTTCGCATCGCCTCCCCGAGTCGAAAGACTCGACGCGTTCCGCCGTGGGCACCGCAGAGCAGCAACCGGAGCCCGTCCGCCGGGAGACCACCCGGGGGCGCCCGCAGGAGAGACCCGGTCACGGCGCATCCCGCCGCCCGGCGGCTCCGACCGGCCGGGCCGGCGGACGGACCACGAGGGGAACCCGCCGGCATGAACACTCACCGGACCACGCACGTCCCCGGCCGCCGCACCCGAGCCCTGCGCGCGGCCCTCATCACCCTGCCCGGTCTGTGGGTGCTGTCCGTCGCGGGGTGGGAACTGCTGCGCCCGGCCGGACCGGACCTGACACCACTGCTCGCGGCGGCGCCCGCCCTCGCCTGCGCGGGCAGCGGGCGCCGGTGCTGCGTCCTCGTCAGCGGGGGCGGTGCGCTCCTCGTCCTCGCCCTCCTCGGCTTCCTGGACGGCGGACGGGCGACGGGCCTTCACCTCGGCGTCTCCTGTGCCCTCGTCACGGCGCTCGTGGCCGCCTGCCTCTCGACGGGACGCGGCCGGCGGCTGCTGCGGGAGCTGGAACGCACCCGCGCGGTCGCCGTCGCCGCCCAGCAGGTGCTGCTCCGCCCGCTGCCCGCCGCGGTCGGGGGGTTCACCACCGCGGTGCGGCATCTCTCCGCGACCCGTGGCGCCTCCGTCGGCGGTGATCTGTACGAGGCACTGGTCACCCCGTACGGGGTGCGGATCGTCGTGGGTGACGTCCGCGGGCACGGCCTGGCGGCGATCGGCACCGTCGCCGCCGTCCTCGGCTGCTTCCGCGAGGCCGCGCACGCCGAACCGGATCTGGCCGGAGTGCTGCGCCGGCTGGACCGCGCGCTCGGCCGGCATCTGCGCGAGGGGCCGGGGGAGGGGAGCCGGGACCCGCACGGGCCGGACGGTGCCGCCGAGGAGTTCGTCACCGTCCTGCTGCTGGAGCTGCGCCCGGACGAGGAGCTGTCGGTGCTCAACTGCGGCCACCCCTGGCCGTACCGGCTGCGGACCGACGGGTACGGCGGCGGGCACGGCGGGGCGGAGACGGTGGACGGGGAGGGCTCCCGGGTGCGGCGGGCGCACCGGCCGGACCCGGGGCGCGCACGGGCCCCTGCTGCCGTGAACCAGGTGGAGCGGGGGTCAGTAACAAGGTGAGTAACAAGCCCTTGGGCTCTCTCGATCCGAAGGAAGCCCCCAATCCGGCACCCACGGGGAAAGCCGAAAACCCGGCACCCGCGGGGGAGTGCGAAGAAGGCACCGTGCCCCCGCCGGGCGGGTCCCCCGTCCAGCCGCTGAGCGATGCCGGCCCCCTGCCGCCGCTCGGCGCCTTCCCCCTGCCCGACCGGCTGCCGGAGGAACGGCTGCCCCCGCTCCGCCCGGGAGAGCTGCTCCTGCTGCACACCGACGGGGCGGAGGACGCCCGCGACGCCGCCCGGCGCTTCTTCCCGCTGGCGCGCACCCTGGAAACCGCCGTGTCCTCCGGTGCGGTCCGCACACCGGAGGAGCTGGTCGACCGGGTGCAGGCGGCGCTGCTGCGGCACACCGGCGGCCGGCTGGCGGACGATGTGGCGCTGCTCGCGATACGTCGCGGCGTGGCCCGCGTTCCGTCCGGCCGGACCGCGCCGGAGAGCACCGGCGGAGCCGTCGCCCCGCCGGCCGCGGCGGGCTGACCGGCGCCGGGCACCGGCCGGCCGCGAGCCCCGGCCGGGAATCCGTCGGGCTGCCGGCCCGTCACCTCCGGCCGCCGCTCCGTGATGCCGTCCGGGCCCACCGGAATCAGGGCTCACCGCCGCATCACGGGAATCGGCCGGCAGCCCCCGCCGGCACCGGCTGTGGCCGGTTCCCACCCCGCTCCGTCGCCACTCCATTACGCTGTTGATCCCGAGCGCACCGGGAGGGCAGATGGAGCCCAACACCCTGCTCGACGCCGTCCTCGACGAGGCGGGCATCTCGCACGCCGGGCTGGCCGCGCACGTCAACGAGGCCGGTCGGGCCCGGGGCCTGACCCTGCGCTACGAACACACCGCCGTCGCCCGCTGGCTGAAGGGCCAGCGCCCGCGGGGCCAGGTTCCGGACATCATCTGCGAGGTGCTCGGCGAGCGGGTGCGGCGTGCGCTCACCCTCGACGACATCGGGCTCGGCCCGCCGGGTTCGGGCCACGCCCCGCACGGCACGCCGCTCGCCGGATTCGTCGACCGGGCCACGGCCCTGTGGCGGTCCGACGAGCAGCAGCGCCCGTATGTGGTCGGCGCCCCCGCGGTCACCGGGACCCCGGCCGTGATGCCCGTCTGGGAGTGGGAGAACCCGCCCGAGGACGCGGATGTCTCGCGCCGCGGGCAGGTGCGCGTCGGCCTCCCGGACATCGAGATGCTGCGCACGGCCCGTGCCCACTACGAGCAGATGTACCGGAAGACGGGCGGGGTGGCGACGAGGTCGCGGATCGTGGGCTTCCTCAACGCCGAGACGGCGCCGCTGCTGCGCGGCAGTTACACCGATGCCACCGGGCGGCTGCTGCACCGGGCGGTCGGCGGGCTGGTGGCCGTCGCGGGCATCTGCGCGTACGACTCGGACGCGTACGGGTTGGCGCAGCGCTACTTCCACCAGGCGCTGCGGCTGGCCAAGGCCAGCGGTGACCGGGGGCTGGGCGCCTACACGATCGCGCTGCTGGTCAACCAATGTCTGCACATGGGGGAGTTCCGGCAGGCGGTGGCGTTCGCCGAGACGGCGTTGCGCGCGGCCGGGCCGCACATCACCCCGGCGCTCTCCGCCGATCTGTACGCGATGCAGGCGAAGGCGTACGCGAAGCTGGGGGACGGGCGGTCGGCGCTGGCCTGCATCGGGCGGGCGGAGCGGGAGGCGGAGAGCATCCGGCGCGGTCAGGAACCGGCCGAGACCGGCTATGTGCAGCCGGGGCTGGTGAATGTGCAGGTGGCGGAGGCGTTGCTGAGTCTGGGGGATCTCGGGGCGGCGCACGAGCACGCGGTGGCGGCGGTGGACAGCCCGGCGCACGACCGGGGGCGGGTGCACCGGCTGGCGCTGTTCACCCAGATCGAGCTCTGCCGGGGCGACGCCGATCAGGCCGTGGCCACGGCGGTGGAGATGACCGAGCGGGTACGGGGCATGGAGTCGCGGCGGCTCCGGGACCGGCTCCGCGCCGTACGGGAAGACCTCGTGGCGAGCAGGTGTGCCGCGAGCGCCGAGGCCGCCGAACTCATCGACCGGACTCTGCGCGTACCGCTCTGAGGGCCCCGGACGACGGGCCCGCTGTGTCGGCTGGACGGGGGCGGAAGGTGGCGGATTCGTGCGATGGAAGAACACCGGCGAACGCACCGTGTACGAGAATCGCTGGTTCCGGGTGAACCTCGCCGATGTCGAACTCCCCGACGGGCGCCGTCTCGACCACTATCTGATCCGGCTCCGCCCGGTGGCGGCCGCCACGGTCGTCAATGAGGCGAACGAGGTGCTGCTGCTGTGGCGGCACCGGTTCATCACCGGGACGTACGGCTGGGAGCTGGCGGCCGGGGTGGTCGAGGAGAGCGAGGACTGCGCGTTCGCCGCGGCGCGGGAGATGGAGGAGGAGACCGGCTGGCGGCCCGGCCGGCTCCGGCATCTGCTGTCCGTGGAGCCGTCCAACGGGCTGACGGACGCGCGGCACCACATCTACTGGACGGACGAGGCCGAGTACATCGGGCAGCCGGCGGACGCCTACGAGTCCGACCGGAGGGAGTGGGTGCCGCTGAAGCTGGTGCCCGACATGGTGGCGCGGGGTGAGGTGCCGGCGGCGAACATGGCGGCGGCGCTGCTGATGCTCCATCACCTCCGCTGCGGGGGGCGGCCGTAGGCTCCGCGGTGCCCCGGGGCGGCCGCGGGTCCGGGCGACGAGGCGGTCCGGGTGGCGAGGCGGACGGGCTGTGCGCGGGAGCTGTGGGTGGGACGCGCGACGGCCGGGCGGGCCGGGGCCCGTTGTGCCGGAGGGGACAGGTGTGAACGGTGATGCGGGCGGCGCACACCCCGTGTGAAGTGCGCACCCTCATCGCGCCCGCGCACACGCTCCCCCCGGGGCCGTGCGCCGTGATGGAGTCGGAGGTGGTCCGGAGCCACCCCGGTTACCGGGACGCGGGGCTTCCCCCCTGTTCCCGCGTCCCGCCGCCGCCCCGCTCGTCCGTCCTGGCGAACGGGGCGGCGGGCCGTCCGGAGCGGGTTGAGCCGTGTGCGCGGCGCGCGGCCCGGCCGTCGCTCTCCGTACCGGTGCCGCCCGGTCCGTCTCCGTCACGTCTGTCCGTTCACGCGTCTCCGCTCACGCGTACGGGTAGAACCCCGAGCCCGTCTTGCGGCCCAGGCGGCCGGCGTCGACCATGCGCTGGAGCAGCGGGGGAGCGGCGTACAGGGGTTCCTTGTACTCCTCGTACATCGAGTACGCGACCGAGGCGACGGTGTCCAGGCCGATGAGGTCGGCCAGTTTCAGCGGGCCCATCGGGTGGGCGCAGCCCATTTCCATGCCGTTGTCGATGTCCTCGCGGCTGGCGATGCCCGATTCGAACATCCGGATCGCGGAGAGCAGATACGGGATCAGCAGGGCGTTGACGACGAAGCCGGAGCGGTCCTGGGCGTGGATGGCGTGCTTGCCGAGGACGGCGGTGACGACCTCCTCGGCGCGCTTGATCGTCTCGTCGCTGGTGGTCAGCGCGGGGATCAGCTCGACGAGGCGCTGTACCGGGGCGGGGTTGAAGAAGTGGACGCCGATGACCTGGTCGGGGCGGGAGGTGGCGACGGCCAGCCGGACCAGGGGGATGGAGGAGGTGTTCGAGGCGAGTATCGCGTCCGGCCGGGTCACGACCTGGTCGAGCACCTGGAAGATCTCGGTTTTGACCTGCTCGTTCTCCACGACGGCCTCGACGACGAGGTCGCGGTCGGCGAACTCGCCGAGGTCGGTGGTGAAGCTCAGCCGGTCCAGGGTGGCGTCCCGCTCCTCCTTGGTGATCTTGCCGCGGCCGACGGCCCGGTCCAGGGAGGAGGTGAGCCGGGTGCGGCCCAGCTCCAGGGCCTCGCCGGTGGTCTCGGCGACCATGACGCCGAGGCCGGCCCGGGCGCAGACCTCCGCGATCCCGGCGCCCATCTGTCCGCAGCCCACCACTCCGACGCGTTCGATGTCGGTCACATCGTGCCTTTCGCTGATCTTCCTCGGACGGGCGGCCTCCGGGGTCTCCGGCGGCGGGCCCGGCTCAGACGTTACCCGCCGCTCCGGTGTGGCGCGGTCGCCGGGGCGGAATGCTGGCCACGGGCGCCGTGCTGACACGGGGGCGAAGCCGGAGAGGGTGTGGAGCGATGCGGAGCGGGGATCGGATGAGCCGGCGGCGGTTCGCCGCCGTGGCCGCGGGCAGCCTGCCCTTGCTGGTGTCGGGTGACGCCCTGGGCACGGAGGCCCGGTGGCGCGTGGAGGGCGCCGGGGAAGCGGGGCCGGGCGGTGCCGGAGACGCGGGGATGTGGGTGGCCTCGGTGGCGAACCGGGACTGGCCGTCCCGTCCGGGCCTGCCCGCGGCCGAGCAGCGGGCCGAGCTGGCCGCGGTGCTGGACCTGGCCGTGCGGCGGCGGCTCAACACCGTCGTCCTGCAGGTCCGGCCGACCGCCGACGCGCTGTGGCCGTCCCGGTACGAGCCGTGGTCCGAGTACCTCACCGGCGTCCAGGGCAGGGACCCGGGCTGGGATCCGCTGGGCTTCGCGGTCCGCGAGGCCCACCGCCGGGGGCTGGCGCTGCACGCCTGGTTCAACCCGTACCGGATCGCCAACCACGCCGATCCTGGGCGGCTGGCGGAGCGCCATCCCGCCCGCCGGAACCCGGGGTGGGTGGTGCGTTACGGCGGCAAGCTCTACTACAACCCGGGACTGCCGGAGGTGCGGCGCTTCGTACAGGACGCGATGCTCGACGCGGTGCGCCGCTACCCGGTCGACGCCGTGCACTGGGACGACTACTTCTACCCGTATCCGGTGGCCGGGGAGCACTTCGACGACGACGCGGCCTACGCGGCGCACGGCGGCGGCTTCCCCGGCCGGGCGGCCTGGCGGCGGGACAACACCGACCGGCTGGTGCGGGAGACGGCGGCCCGGATCAGGCGGCTCAGGCCGGAGACGCGGTTCGGCATCAGCCCGTTCGGGGTCTGGCGCAACCGGTCCTCGGACCCGGCCGGTTCCGACACGAACGCCGGGGTGCAGACCTACGACGACCTGTACGCCGACACCCGCGCGTGGGTCCGCAGGCGCTGGATCGACCACGTCGTCCCGCAGGTGTACTGGCACATGGGCTTCGACGCGGCCGACTACGCCACGCTGGTGCGGTGGTGGGCCGGGACGGTCCGGGGGACGGGCGTCGGGCTCCACATCGGCGAGGCGCTCTACAAGGCCGGGGACCCGGCGCAGCCGGCGGCCTGGCAGGACCCGGCGGAGCTCTCCCGGCATCTGGCCTTCGCCCGGGACGTCCCGGAGGTGCGGGGGCATGTGTTCTTCTCGGCGCGGGAGGTCGGGGCCGACCGCATCGGTGCGATGAACCGGGTCGTCGACGACCATTACCCGGCGGCGGAGCCGCTGTGGCGCTGAGCCGCGCGCTCAGCCGTCCGTCCGCCCGTCCGTCCGCCCGCCTGAGCGTCCGTTCGGCCGTTCCGTCTTTCCCCGCGGTCCGGCCCCGCGCACGGCCGGGCCCCGGTACGCGGGCCGGCGGGGAGCCGTCCGCGTACCGGGGCACTGTCACGCCTGGGCCGCGCCGGCGCGGCGCGGTTGCCGTCTAGGCCGGTTCGGTGCCGCGCCGTTCGTGCTGTACGACGCTGTCCGGGCCGGGCGACATCAGCGCCTCGCGCCCGTCGTCGAACCGCACGCGGTACGGAGGTTCGCCGTGTGTCCCCAGGACTTCCACGATCTGTGCGGTCCGGTCGTGCTGGCCGACGCTTCTGCCGTGCATCACCAGCGTGTCGCCCACTTTGGCTTCCATCTGCGGTCCTCCCTGTTCGCGAGGGCGATGGCATCGCGATTTCCGCGGTTCCCTCCGAGTCTAGGACCGGACGGGTCCGATGGCCCCTGCACGGTCCTGCGCTGCCGGGCCGGCCCCTCCAGCGGCCTCTCGGGTTGCTGTTCGATGACGTCCCGGGATGCGGGAGCGCGGAACGGGCGGGCCGGGCGGGCTGCCGCCGAGCCGGAGGGCCCGGGCGGAAGGAGTGGCCGGACGGGCCTCAACCGGAGCCGCCGGCCGCCCCGCGGCGGCTCGCGGCGTGCGGCTTCCGCGCGGACGGGGCCGCGGGCGGCCCGTCCGCCCGCTGGGTGACGGCGATGCAGACGAGGACGGCGGCCGCGGTGAGCGGCGCCGCGGGGTCGAGTTCCTCGCCGAGCAGCAGCACCGCCCAGACCAGCGTCAGCAGCGGCTGGGCGAGCTGGAACTGGCCGGCCCGGGCGATGCCGATGACGCCCATGCCCCGGTACCAGACGACCAGTCCCAGGAACTGTGAGCCGACCCCCAGCCAGAGGAGTCCGGCCACGGCGTGTCCGGTGAGGACCGCCGGCTCCCGTGCCGACGCGACCGCCAGCCACGGCACCGTCAGCGGAAGGCAGGCGACCAGCGCCCAGGCCGTCACCTGCCAGCCGGGCATCACCCGGGCGAGCCGTCCGCCCTCCGTGTAGCCCGCGGCGCAGACCAGCAGCCCGGCGGCGAGGTAGGCGTCGCCCGTGCCGAGCGCGCCGCCGCCGCGGGTGAGGGCGAAGAGACAGACGGCCGCCGCCCCGGCGAGAGCGGCGGCCCAGAACAGCCGGGAGTGCCGGCTGCGGGTCCGCACGGCCGCGATCACCGCGGTGGTGAGCGGCAGCAGCCCGACGACCACGGCGGCGTGCGAGGCCGTCGACGTACGCAGGGCGAGTGCGGAGAGCAGGGGGAAGCCGAGGACGACACCGGCGGCGACGGTCAGCAGGCCGGGCCAGTGGCGGCGCTCCGGCGCCGGTACGCGCAGGGCCGCGAGGCAGCCGCCCGCGATCAGTCCGGCGAGCACGCCGCGGGCGGCGGTGACCGTCCACGGGCCGAACCCCTCCAGGGCCCAGACGGTGCCCGGGAAGGTGAGGGAGAAGGCGGCGACACCGAGGACGGCGAGGGCGGTGCCGACGGCGGGGGAGTCGCGCACGGACCGGCCGGAGGCGCGGGGGTGGTACGGGCGGGGAGTGCCCGGGCGCGGGTCCGGAGACCGGTCCGGAGGGCGGCCCGGCGGGGCGGCCGTCCCGGAGCGCTATCCCCGGCGGCTCGGTAGCGCTATCGTTGTCTCTCATGCATGAGCGTAGCAGTGTCGGCGAACTGGCGGAAACGCTCCGCTCCGAAGTCAGGTGCTACTCCCCCGGGGAGAAGCTGCCGTCGAGCCGGGCTCTCGTCGAGCGGTACCGGGTGAGTCCGGTGACCGTCTCGCGGGCCCTGTCCGCGCTCGTCGCCGAAGGGCTGGTCGTCACCCGTCCCGGCGCCGGCGCCTTCCGGGCCCGGCCGGCCGCGGCCGCGTCGCGTCCCGCCGACACCTCCTGGCAGGAGGTGGCCCTGAGCGCCGAACCGGCCGGCAGCGCCCCCGGAGAGCCGCTGCCCCGGGCGGTGGACGCCTCCGGGCTGCTGGCCACCCTGGCCGCTCCCCCGTCCGGCGTCATCGAGTTCAACGGCGGCTATCCGCACCCCTCGCTCCAGCCCGAACGCGCGCTCGCCGCCGCCGTATCCCGCGCCGGCCGGCGCCCCGGCGCTTGGGGGCGGCCGCCGATGGAGGGCCTGCCCGAGCTGCGCGAGTGGTTCGCCCGGGAGATCGGCGGGCCCGGCGGTGCGCTCACGCCGTCCGACGTGCTGATCGCCGCGGGCGGGCAGAGCGCGCTCACCACCGCGCTCCGGGCGCTCGCGCCGCCCGGCGCCGCGGTCCTGGTGGAGTCGCCCACGTACCCGGGGCTCCTGGCGGTCGCCCGGGCCGCCGGGCTGCGGCCCGTCCCGGTACCGGTCGACACCGGGGGCGTCCGGACGGGACTGCTCGCCGACGCCTTCCGGGCCACCGGCGCCCGGGTCTTCGTCTGCCAGCCGCTCTTCCAGAACCCGACCGGCGCGGTGCTCGCCCCCGACCGCCGGGCCGGGGTGCTGCGGGCGGCCCGGGAGGCCGGGGCGTTCGTCGTCGAGGACGACTACGCCCGCGGTCTCGCCCACGAGGACGCCGGGCCGCTGCCACCGCCGCTGGCCGCCGACGACCCGGACGGCGTCGTCGTCCACATCCGCTCCCTCACCAAGATCACCTCGCCGAGCCTGCGGGTCGCCGCCCTCGCGGCCCGGGGGCCGGTGATGCGGCGGCTGCGCGCCATCCAGGTCGTCGACAGCTTCTTCGTGCCGCGCCCGCTCCAGGAGACGGCGCTGGAACTCGTCGGCTCGCCCGCCTGGCGCCGCCACCTCCGCGGCGTCGGGGCCGCACTCCGGGGCCGGCGGGAGGCGCTGGCCACCGCGCTGGCGCGGGAACTCCCGGAGGCCCGGCCGGTGCTGCTGCCCTCGGGCGGCGGCCATCTGTGGCTGCGGCTGGAGCAGGGACTGGACGACGAGACGGTGGCCGCGGAGGCGTTCCGGGCCGGTGTCGCCGTGGCCCCGGGGCGGCCCTACTTCGCGGCCGAGCCGCCCGCGGCACACCTCCGGATCGCGTACGCCGCGGTGGCGGGCACCGGGGAGATCGCCGAGGGGGCCCGGCGGCTGCGGGCGGCCTTCGGCAGCGCGCGGGCGGCGGGCGGCGTCGATGCGGCGGCCGCGTTCTCCGGCTGACGGCCGCCCCGCCGGCCGGTCGCCGTCCCGCGGAGGAGGCGCCCCCGTCTCGCGAGCGGGCCCGGGCCCGGCACCCCGCCCGGGTGCGCTCCGGCGGCCGCCGTGGCGCCGGAGCGGCGGGTGCCGGAGGCCCGTCGGCGACCCGCCGCGAAAACCGGGGACATCCTTGATGCGATTCCGGCCATTGTGGCGGACCATGGACCGTGGGACCGGGGTGCGACGGAAGGCAAGGGGGCGCGTGTGACCGTGGAGCCGGAACTGGTGCCCTCACCGGTCGATCCCTCCTGGGCCGGTGTGGTGATCAGCCTGCTGAGCCGCACCAGCGCGTCCGGCCTGCTCACCCTGGCCAAGGAGGCCGCCCTCGCGGCCGTCGGCTCGCGGGCCGGCGCCGTCTACATCCGGCAGGACGACGGCCGGCTGCGGCTGGCCACCACCACCGGCTACGGCGAGTACATCGTGGAGCGCTACGGCTCCGTGGACGCCGATGCCGATCTGCCGGCCGCGGAGGCCGCCCGGGAGCGCCGCCTGGTGTGGCGGCCCACCCGCGAGTACAGCGGGCTGGGCAGCGATGCCGCCCGCTTCCCGAGCCCCAGCGCCTATGCCTCGGTGCCGCTCATGCTGGAGGACCGCTGCCTGGCCGTCCTCTCCCTCCAGCTGGACCGCCGCGAACCCCTCTCCGAGAGCGAGGAGCGCACCCTCAGCCTGATCGCCGCGGTCGCCGCCCAGCGGCTGGAGTACCTCCTCTCCCGGGAGACCAAGGTGCTCACGGCGGGCGTCCCCCGCCTCGACCAGGCCGTGCGGCTGGTGGAGAGCCGCACCCGGGCCGCGCGCCTCGAACTGGCCATGGCCAGCGCGGACATCGGCGCCTTCGACTGGGACTTCGCCTCCGGCCGGCTGGTCTGGGACGAGCGGACCTGCCGGCTGTTCGGTGTGGAGTCCGACACCTTCGACGAGCGGATCGACACCTTCTACGCCCACATCCACCCCGAGGACCGGGCCGCCGTCCACGCGGCGGCCCGCACCAGCATGCGGACCGGCTTCTACTCGGCCCTCTACCGGATCATCCGGCCGGACGGGGTGGTCCGCTGGATCGACGCCAAGGCGAGCGTCGTCAGGGACGCGGAGGGCAACCCGCAGGGCATGGTCGGGGTCGCCCAGGACCGCACCGAGGAGCGCGAGCACGAGGAACGCCGCCATGCCCGGCGGGAGTTCGTCCTCAATCTGACCGCGGCTTTCGGCGCGGCGCTCTCCACCCAGGACGTCGTGGACACCATGACCGGCACGGTGCTGCCCGCCCTCGACGCGAAGGCGCTGGCCATTCATCTCGTCCAGGACGGCGACGTGGTGCTGGCCGGTGCCGCGGGCTACCCCGAGGAGGTCCTGCGGCGGCTGGAGGAGAGCAGCATGGGACAGGCCGACAGCCCCATGTCCGCCGCCCTGCGCGCCGGCAGCCCGCTCTTCTTCGAGTCCCGGGAGGAGTTCCTGGCGGCCTTCCCGGACGAGAGCTTCCGCCCCGCGGTCCGGCACCACGCCTGGGCGCTGCTGCCGCTCACCACCGCCGACGGCACGGTCGGTACCTGCATCCTCTCCTACGCCGACCCCCGGGTCTTCACACCGGACGACCAGATCGTGACCACCGCCATCGCCGGCATCCTGGCGCAGTCCCTGGCCCGCGCCCGCCTCTTCGACCAGCGCCGGCAGGCGATGACGGAACTCCAGCGGGTCATGCTGCCCCGCAGCCTCCCCAGGCTGCCGGGCGTGGAGGTCGCCGTCCGCTACCAGCCCGGCTCCGAGGGGCTGGACGTCGGCGGCGACTGGTACGACGTCGTCCGGCTCCCCGGCGGCAAGGTCGGGCTGATGATCGGCGACGTCCAGGGGCACAGCGCGCAGGCCGCCGCCGTGATGGGCCAGCTCCGCACGGCGCTGCTCGCCTACGCCGACGACGGCCACGGCCCGGCCGACCTGATGGCCTGCGGCAACCGCATGCTCTGCGGACTGGACACCGAACTCTTCGCCACCTGCTGCATCGTGGAACTGGACCCGGCCACCGGCGCCCTGCGGATGGCACGCGCCGGGCACCCCTACCCCCTGCTGCTGGAGGCCGACGGCACCGTACGGGAGCTCGCCGGCCCCGGCGGTCTGCCGCTGGCCTGCCAGCTCGACGACGAGTACCCGGTGGTGACCGCCGAGCTGCCGCGGGGCGCGACCCTGCTGCTCTACACCGACGGCCTCGTGGAGAGCCGGGAGCACAGCTATGACGAGGGGGTGGCCGAACTGGTGCGCTCCCTCTCCCGCTGGGCCGCCGACGCCGGCCCGGAGAGCGGCGGCGGCCCCGAGAGCGACCGGGGCCCGGACGGCGAGTGGGCCGGACCGGAGGCCCGGGCCGCGCGGGACGGGGGGCTCGCGCGGCACGGCCCGGTGCGGGGTGCTCCGTCCGGAGCGCGGGACCGGACGGACCTGGACGTGCTGGCCGACCGGATAGCGGCCCCGGCGGCGGGCCGCACGGCCCAGGACGACATCGCCGTCCTCCTGGTCCGCCGCACGGACTGACCCGCCCGGCGGGCGGGCGGGGCGGCGACAGCACGCCGGCGTGGGCGGGGCGGTGGCCGCGCGGGCACCGGACCCGCCGTGCGGCCCGCCGGGGCCGGTGCCTAGTCTCATCCGCACACGGCACGTCTGCACGGCACCACCTGCACACGTCAGCAGAAACACGGCAGTACCCATGACGGCACACGACGGCACGACGACACGACGGAGAACGGCACTGTGCGCGACGCGGAAGGAAGACCCGGCCGGAAACTGGCCATCGCCGCCCTGGCCCTGATCGTGGCCGGTCTCGGCACCTTGGTGGCGGGTGTGGCCTGGCTCCGCGCCGACTACATCACCACCACCATGCCCAGCGACCACATGGCCCCGACCCACCGCCGCGGCGACCTGATCGTGGCGGAGCGCACCGACGGCTCCGGGGTGCGCGCCGGCGATGTCGTCCTCTTCGAGGAGAAGCGGTGGTTCCCCGGCGGGCAGCTGACGATGCAGCGGGTCATCGGCACCGGCGGCGACCGGGTGTCCTGCTGCGAGGGGGACACGGTCTCGGTGAACGGCGAGCCGCTCGCCGAACCGTACGTCCTGGGCGACGACCCGGTCGGAGTGCCGGACCGGACCTACGACGTGAAGGTCCCCGAGGGCCGGCTGTTCGTCCTCGGCGACTACCGGGCCAATTCGGCGGACTCCCGCTTCCATCTCTCCGAGCGGTCGGGCACGGTGGCGGCGAGCACGGTGCGCGGCCGGGTCCTCGACGACGGCCCGTCCGCGCTGCTGTGGCCGGCCGGCGTCGCGGTGCTCGGGGCGCTGATGACGTCCGCCGGGCTCGTCCTCGGGATGGCCGCGTGGATCGTGCGGCGCCGCGCCAGGATGGTGCCGCCGGCCCGGTGAGCGCCGGACGCCCGGCCCGCAGGCGCCGGCGGCGGTTCAGCCGTCCCGCGCGGGGCCGGAGGGGGAGCGCGCGGTCCGTGCCAGGAGCAGCTCACGCTCCCGGGCGTTGCGGGTGAGCGAGGCCGCGCGCCGGAACTCCGCGCGCGCCTCCTCGTCCCGGCCCAGGCGGGCCAGCAGATCCCCGCGGACGCTCGGCAGCAGGTGGTAGCCCCGGAGGACCGGTTCGGCCGCCAGGGCGTCGACGAGGCGCAGCCCGGCCTCCGGGCCCTCCGCCATCGCCACGGCGACGGCCCGGTTCAGCTCGACCACCGGGGAGGGGGTCAGCTCCAGCAGCCGCCCGTACAGTGCGGCGATCGTCGCCCAGTCGGTGTCCTCGTAGCGGACCGCCCGTGCGTGGCAGGCGGCGATCGCGGCCTGGACGGAGTACGGTCCGCGGCCCGCCCGGAGCAGGGCCTCGGCGCCGCGGAGGATCAGCATCCGGTTCCACCGCGACCGGTCCTGGTCGGCGAGCAGCACCGGCTCGCCGCCCGGCCCCGTACGGGCCGCGATGCGGGAGGCCTGGAACTCCAGCAGCGCCAGCAGGCCGTGCACCTCGGGTTCCCCGGGCATCAGGTTCGCCAGGACGCGGGCGAGGCGGAGCGCGTCCTCGCACAGCGCGGGACGGCACAGGTCGTCACCGGCCGTCGCCGCGTACCCCTCGTTGAAGACCAGGTAGATGACCTCCAGCACCGACGAGAGGCGGGCCTCCCGGTCGGCCCCGCCGGGGACCTCGAAGGGGACGCCGGCCCTGGCGAGCGTGCGTTTGGCGCGGACCACGCGCTGGGCGACCGCCGGTTCGGAGACCAGGAAGGCGCGGGCGATCTCATCCGTGGTCAGGCCGCCCAGCAGGCGCAGCGTCAGGGCGGCCCGGGCCTCCCGGGACAGCACGGGATGGCAGGCGGTGAAGATCAGGCGCAGCAGGTCGTCGTCGATGTCGTCCGGGTCGCCGAGGTCCTCCGGGCCGGGCGGGGGCACGTCCTCCAGGGTCCGCCCGACCTCCGCGAGCTTGCGCGCGTAGGTCTCCCGGCGGCGCACCAGGTCGATCGCGCGGTGCCGGGCGGTGGCCATGAGCCAGGCGCCCGGCTTCTCCGGGACGCCCGACTCCGGCCACTGCTCCAGCGCGGCGACCAGCGCGTCCTGCGCGAGTTCCTCGGCGATGCCCACGTCCCGCACGATGCGGGCGACACCGGCGGTGATCCGCGGGGACTCGATCCTGAACACCGCTTCGACCGTCTCGGCCGTGCTCCCTGCCGTCACAGCGACCCATCAGAACAGCCGCGGGGAGGCGGGGGCAAGCGGCGCCGGATCACCGCGGGGCGGTCAGCCCTCGGCGATCTCGCGGACCTCGGCGGTGATGGTCCAGTACTCCTCGTGGGTCCGCAGGAACCGCTTCGCCCATTCCAGGGCCTCGGCCTTGTCCTTGGCCTGGATGATGGAGTAGCCGCCGATGACCTCCTTGCTCTCGGTGAACGGCCCGTCGGTGCAGCTGATCTTCCCGCCGGCCCAGGTGACCCGGGTGCCCTCGGAGGTCGGGGCGAGCCCGGCCGTGTCGAGCATGACCCCGGCCTTGGTGATCTCCTCGAACAGGGCGCCCATGCGCTCCTGCAGCTCGGGGCTGGGGCCCTCGGCGGGGGCGTTCTTCTCGTCGATGCGGATCAGTGTCAGGAAACGCGGCACGGCGGCTGCTCCTCGCTCGGAAGGACGGGGCCTCTCCCCGCCTCTCATCCTGACGTCGAACGGGAGACGGCCGGATCGACACCTCGCCGGATCTTTTTTCGCGGAGGTGTTCCGTTCCGAAGGGGGCCGGCCCGGCGGCGGACGGCGGCGGGATGTCCCGCCGGGGCTACGAGCGGCGGCGGGGCCGGCCGCGCTTGCCGCCCCTGGCGCCGCCGGAGCCGCCCCGCGGGTTCTTCCCCGCCGTTTTCCCGGTCGGCTTCCGGGTCGGCTTCCCCGTCGGCTTCCCGGCCGCGGGCGTCCGCCGCGTTCCGCGTTTGTCGCCGGCGCGCTCGTCCTTCTGCTGTGCCGGTGCCGGGCGGCCCCGGGTGCTGTTGACGGTCCGGCCGCGGACGATCCCGATGAAGTGCTCCACCAGGTCCGTGGTGGCGTCCTCCCGCCACGACAGCGCGACGCGCGACTGGGGGGCGTCGGAGACCGGCCGGTAGGTGAGGTCCCTGCGGTGGTGGAGACGGGCCAGGGACTGCGGGACGACGAGGACGCCCACGCCCGCGGCCACCAGTTCGACGGCGTCCGCCGTGGTGGCGGGGCGCTCCTTCGCGGGCCGGCCCGGGAGGGTCTCCCAGACGAGGGTGTCGTCGAGGGGATGCAGCACGATCTCGTCGGCGAGATCCCCGGCGGTCACCTCGTCGGCGGCCGTCACGACATGGTCCTTGGGAACGACCACCACGGTCGTCTCGGTGTAGAGGGGGATCGCGCTGAGGTCCGTCCGGTCGGCCGGCAGCCGCAGGAAACCGGCGTCGGCGCCGCCGTCCCGCAGGACGCAGGCCGCTTCGGCGGCGGTCACCGGGAGAAGGCTCAGCGGGACCGCGGGCAGCCGCTCCTGCCAGATCCGCACCCACTTGGCCGGTGTCACGCCCGGGACGTACGCGAGCCGGAACGCGGGGGAGTCCTCCGAGCCTGTCACGCGGGCCAGGCTACCGGGTCGTGGTCGGGGGCATCGCCCGCGCTCGTTACCCTGGGCACCATGACGTCGCACCCGAACACCCAGACCATGAAGCCCGCGACCGCGGCGAAGAAGCTGGGTGTGTACCTCCAGGCCACCCCCGCCGAGTTCCAGGAGGGCGTCGTCACGCGCGGTGAACTGAACGCGCTGCAGGCCGACCCGCCGGAGTGGCTGCGGGACCTGCGGCGCGACGGCCCGCACCCCCGGCCGGTGGTCGCCGCGAAGCTGGGCGTGTCCATCTCGGGTCTCGCCCGCGGCGGCGTCACGGAAGCACTGACCACGGAGCAGATCGAGGCGCTGAAGCGGGACGAACCCGGGTGGCTGCGGCAGGAACGCGCCACGCAGGCCGAGGTGCGGAAGGAAGCGGCGC
Organism: Streptomyces sp. MNU89; assembly: GCF_020982505.1. Classification (NCBI taxonomy): domain Bacteria; kingdom Bacillati; phylum Actinomycetota; class Actinomycetes; order Kitasatosporales; family Streptomycetaceae; genus Streptomyces; species Streptomyces sp. MNU89. The sequence goes on from NZ_JAJKLL010000001.1 coordinate 6,334,339, forward strand.
GCCTCAGGGACCTCAGGGAGAAGAACGCGGCGCGGGACGCCGAGCCCGGCCGGTCCCGTTCCTGACCCCCGCCGCCACACGCCACCGGACGCCCCGGGCGGCCTCCGACGCCCGCCCGGTCCGGCGCGGGAGCCGCGAGCCCCGGTGACCTCGGCCACCCCCGCGGCACAGCGGAATCGCCGGACCGTCGGCCGGCCGTCCGAAGCTCCGGACGGCGGCCCTCCCGGCACCGGCACCTCTCACAGCCGGCCCGTCCCGGCCCGTGCCCGGGGCCGTCCCGCGCCGGGTGGAGCGCCGATCAGGACGGGCCGGACGCGAGGAGCCCGTCGAGGACCCGGCGCATCATCCCCTCGAACAGCTCCGCCGGGAGCTGTGCGGGGCCGGCTCCTGCTCCGTGGGCCAGAGCGGCCGCGATCCGCGGATGCGCCCCCCGGGCGGCGGCTCCGCTCAGATAGGCCGTCTGCGCCTCCCGGCGGCCCGGGCGCCCGCGGCTTTCCTGGAGTTCGGTCCGGGCGAACTGGGCGACCAGGGCGTTCATCAGGCCGATGATCTCCATCTTGACCCGTCCGGGCAGCGGTGCGGACGCCAGCGCGCTCAGCGCGTATTCGAGGTGGTCCAGGCCCCGGGGGCCCAGCCGCAGAGGTTCCGGGGGAATGTCGGAGAGCCAGGGGTGCCGCAGATGGACCGCCTTGGTCCGGGACGCGAGGGCGACCAGGTCCTCGACGGGGTCCCCGCTCAGCGGGATGTCCAGGCGGACCTCTCCCGCCACCGCGTCCGTCATCAGGTCGAGCAGGTCGTCGCGGCCGGAGATGTAGCGGTACAGGGACGCCTGGCCCGTGCCCAGCGCCCTGGCCACCCCGCGCATGGAGGCCGCCGCCAGACCGTCCCGGTCCGCCAGCGCGACCGCCGCGGCGGCCAGTTCCGCGCGGCTGTGCACGGCCGCGGGGCCGCGGGTGCCGCGTTCGGGCCGTGCCCAGACGGTCACCTGTTCCTGCGCCACCTCGTCCGCCCTTCCTCGTCCGTCGCCGGGGTGCGTCCTCTACAGTAAATTGCGAACACCAATCGCAGTTATGGGAGGTTCTCATGTCCTCGCCCTCGGACGGCCCGTGGAGCCCGGTCCAATGGGCCCGGAACGGCGCGGTCCGGCTTGCTTTCGACCGATGGGCCGAGCGGACCGGTGGTGAGCCGCTTCTGCTGGTCACGGGGCTGGGCGTGAACCGCCGCTGGTTCCCGGACGGCCTGTGCCGGACGCTCGCGGCGCACGGTTTCGCGATCGCCCGTTACGACCAGCGCGACGGCGGGGAGTCGACCCGCCTGCCGCCCAGCGCCGCCCGCGGCCCCGTCTCCGCGCTGTTCGGGAAGAGGGGAGAGGCGTACACGGCCGAGGACATGGCGGACGACGCCGCCGCGGTCATGGACGCACTCGGCTGGCCGTCGGCACACCTGCTGGGGGTCTCGCTCGGTGGCGCCGTCGCCCAGCGCGTCGCCCTGCGGCACCCGGGCCGGGTCCGGACCCTCACCTCCATGGCCGCCGTCCCCGGAGACGCCGCGGGTCTGCGGACCCTGCGGTACATCCGGCTCCGCACCCTGGCGAAGTTCGCCCGCCTGAGCTTTCCCGACACCCCCGCGGGGAACATCGAGGCCGGCGTCGCGGTCTCCCGCCTCCTCGCGTCTCCCAGTCGCCCCTTCGACGAGCCGGCGGTCCGCGAGAACGCCGAACGCAACACCGACGGCGGCGTGCAGGACCAGCAGGCGCAGGGCCGCCAGATCGGCGCGCAGTGGCACGGCGGGCGGATCGACGCCATCACCCGGCCCGCCCTCGTGCTCCACGGGGAGGACGACCCGCTCATCAAGCCCCGCGCGGGAAAGGCGACCGCCTCCCGGATCCCCGGCTCACGCCTGGTCCTCCTGCCCGGAGTCGGCCATGAGCTTCCCCGGTTCGCGTGGGAGCGCGTCGCCACCGAGATCCGCAGCCTCGCCGACACCGCCGGGTGAACCGGCAAGGAAGGTAAGCCGCTTCACGGGATCGGCCACGCCCCCGAGCCGGGCAGAAGCAGCCTGCCCGACATCTTCTGTCTGTCGGCCGTGGAGCGCCCCATGAGGGAGATGTCCGGAAACGCGGGTGGGGTGTGCGCAATCCCGACGGCCCGGCCATCGGTCTTCACCGCTCCGGCGGAGAGTGCCGTCCTCGCTATGGCTCGGGTCACCGGATTCCGGTGGCCCCCCGGGTCACCACGCGCTGATGACCGGCGCGCCGGGTTCGCGCCGCCGCCAGGCCTCGTTGAGGCGCGTGAGCCGGTCCGCTGCGGCGATGCCGTGCAGGGACGCGACCCTGCCGTCGCCGACCTCGAACGCTACGGCGCCCACGACCCGGTCGCCGACCACGGCGAGGACGGCCGGGGAGCCGTTGACCACCGCGATATGCATCGCGGGCGAGCCGCCGGCCAGCCGCCGCTTCGCCGGCGTGGGCTTGAAACCGGCCCGCACGAAGGAGGCGACCCGCTCGCGCGTCTCGTAGCGCAACAGCCTCCGGCCCAGCCCGGCGCCGTCCGAGACCGCCGTCACGTCGTCGGTGAGCAGCGCCACCAGCCGTTCGGTGCGCCCCGAGGTGGCGGCGGCGAGGAACTCCTCGACGACGCGGCGCGCGGACGCGGGATCGGCCTCGCGGCCGCGGCCGCGGCGGCGCCCGGCGGCGACCCGGCCCCGGGCCCGGTGGGCATGCTGCTGGCTCGCGGACTCGGTGATGCCGAGGATCCCGGCGATCTCGGCATGGCGGTACGAGAAGGCCTCACGCAGGACGTAGACGGCCCGCTCGACCGGCGAGAGGCGCTCCAGGAGGGCCAGGACGGCCAGGGACACCGATTCGCGCTGTTCGAAGGTGTCGGCCGGGCCGAGCATCGGGTCGCCCTCCAGGAGCGGCTCGGGCAGCTTGGCACCGGCCGCCCGCTCGTGGCGGGCCTGTGCCGAGCGGAGCCGGTCGAGGCAGAGGTTGGTGAGGACCTTGGTCAGCCACGCCTCCGGCACCTCGATCCGTTCGCGGTCCGCGGCCTGCCAGCGCAGGAACGTGTCCTGCACGGCGTCCTCGGCGTCGGCGGCCGAGCCGAGCAGACGGTACGCGAGCGAGGCCAGCCGGTCCCGGCCGGCCTCGAACCGCTCGACGGCCGCGCTGTCCATGGGGAACAACCTAGGCGGCGGCACTCACACCGGCCCGGTCGGGCGCGGTGGCCAGACGGCGCCTGCGCTTCGGCATGCCGAAGGTCGGGTGGGCGATGCCCCAGCCGGCCCCCGTGAGCACGCCCGCCTTGAGCCGCGCGGCGGCCCTGCCGCCGAGGTACCAGGACTTCGCCCGGGCGTCCCCGTCCACCACCTGGAAGATCGCGTCCCGCCGCCCGAGGCTGATGTGGTTGCCGTGGTACTTCAGCCCGGTGGCCGGGACCTCGCCGCCCGTCAGGCGCGCGACGATCGCGGCCGTCGCCTGCATGTTGGTGAGGCCGGCCGTGGCGCAGGACATCGGCAGGGGCCGGCCGTTGTCGCCGATCGCGTAGGCGCAGTCGCCGGCGGCGTAGACGTCCGGGTGCGAGACCGAGCGCATGGTGCGGTCGACGACGATCCGGCCGGTCCCGGTGGTCTCCAGGCCGGCGGCGGCCGCGATGGGGTGCACGGCGAACCCGGCCGACCACACGGTCACGTCGGCCGGGACGGACGTACCGTCGGCGGCGATCGCCCGTCCCGGCTCGACGGCTTCGACGCGGGTGTGCTCGTGGACGGTGATGCCGAGCCGGTCGAAGGCGCGGCGCAGGTGGCGGCGGGCCTTCGGGGAGAGCCAGGCGCCCGGCTCGCCGCGGGCGGCGAGCGCGACCGAGAGGCCGGGCCGGGACTCGGCGACCTCGGTGGCGGTCTCGATGCCGGTCAGCCCCTCGCCGACGACCAGCACGGTGCCGCCCTCGGCCAGGCCGGCCAGACGCTCGCGCAGACGCAGCGCCGAGGGCCGGCCGGATACGTCGAAGGCGTACTCGGCCACGCCGGGGACACCGTGGTGGGCCGCGGAGCTGCCGAGCGCGTAGAGCAGCGTGTCGTACGCGAGTTCGCCGTCGCCGTCCTCGCCGGTCACGGCGACGGTCCTGCGCCCGGGGTCGACGCCGGTGACGCGCGCCAGGCGCAGCCGCACCCCGGTGCCCGCGAACACGTCGGCGAGCTTGCGGAACGCGAGATCCCGGCCGGCCGCGAGCTGGTGGAGCCGCATCCGCTCAACGAAGTCGGGCACGGCGTTGACGACGGTGATCTCGGTGTCGGCGGGGGAGAGCCGGCGGGCCAGGTTTCCGGCGGCGAAGGCCCCGGCATATCCGGCGCCGAGTACGACGATGCGGTGCTTCATGGGGATGCTCCTGTCTCGTTCGCGTGCCTCCTGAACGAGGCGGCGCCCCGATTGCCGACAAGGAGCGGATGTGACGTGGGTCACTGATCCGGGGTGAGCGGGCCGGCTCTCCGGCGGAGGCCCGGGCCTGCTCTGGGCGGCCGGAAGCGGGGCGATGGCCGGCCGCGGACCGGGACCGCCGGTTCTCGGTGGGCGTCGGCGCCACACGGGGCCGACTCCGACACCCAAGGGCGCCCACTCGAGCGCCGGACGGCCGGATCGGCCGTGTGACCGAGAATTCTATTTGGCGGATCTTGGCCCGATCCATGCAGGTCAGACGAGCTTGGAGAATTTTTGTTGGCGGATCACGACCATGGGTGCTCACTGTGTGTGAGGGTGGCGGGCGGCCCCGAAGCCCCGATCGAACGTGACCTTTTCGCTGAGTCTTCGCCCTCTTCGAACATGCAGGTCGGAGGCTCTGGCGTGGCGCTTGCTCGGGATACTCATGCTGATCTCGGGCGGGTCTCCGTTGTATGTAGTGTGCGGACATGACAAGAAGCGAGCGGCTCGCGGAGCAGCTGGACTGGTACTGGCACAAAAACTTGCGGCCGCGGCTGGACGGTCTTACCGATGAGGAGTACTTCTGGGAGCCGGTGCGTGGCTGCTGGAGCATCCGCCCACGTGGCACGTCGGCCGCACCGATGTCGGAAGGTTCGGGGGAATGGACGATGGACTCCGCGTCCCCTGGCCCGGTGCCGGCGCCGGTGACCACGATTGCCTGGCGGCTGGCGCACATCATCGTCGACTGCCTGGGCTATCGGGTCGGATGGCACTTCGGCGGCCAGGACGTCGACTCCGCGACATTCGCCTACGCGGGGACCGCTGGCGAGGCGCTAAAACAGCTCGATGAGATGTACGGGAGATGGAACGCGGGGGTCCGCGAGCTCTCGGACGCTGACCTGGAGAATCCGCCCACGGTGGGTCCCGAGCGGTTTCCCATGGAGAACAGGGTGCTGCACGTCAACAGGGAGCTGATCCATCACGGCGCCGAGATTTCCCTGCTGCGCGACCTCTACCGCTGGCAGGACGGAGCCGTACCGCGCCGAATATGATTTTCCGTAACCGGCGATCGAGCTTCGGAAACCTACGTGGACTCCGTGACGTCCGTGGCTGCGAGCTTCACTGTTGTGGGAGCGACTCCCCGTCGTCGATGCTCCGGGCCAGCTGGCATGAGCACTCGGTGAGGACCTTGCGCAGGTCGGCGTAGTGAGGGCGGCATCGGGGCGGGTCAGATGGCACCACGTTGTGTTGCGCGTGAGCCCCCACTTGCGCTGGACGTCCGGCGTCTGAGCGGCCTCAATCGGCCTCGGAGCGAAGACGTGTTCGCCTTGGGTCACTTGAACCCAGACGAAGACGGAGGCTACTTGCCGCTTGCGATCGTCGAACGCTGGTGGATGCCGGCTAGCTGGGGCCGGCGTCAACTGCTTGATGATGTTCTCCCAGGCAACCTGATCAAGTGCCCAACCTTTCAGGGCTTCTCGGCGCCGACGATAGCCGACTGGAGATGACGTCGAGCAGATCTCACCGGCGATGCCTTCAAGCGCCATGTGGAACTCAAAAGGATCGACCCGACTTACGGCTACTCCTGTATGGAATTTTGCTCCACGACTGGGAACGCCTAATGGCCTTGAATGCGTGGTGTCGTCATGGTGGATCGCGCTGGAGGCCGGTTCCGGTGAGGCAGCCGTCAAGGACGTCGTGGCGGTACTGAAGTTGGCGTCAGCCTCGCCGGACGGCGGTGACCAGGTCGTGCGGGTCGGCGAACGCGCGGTTGGCCGTGGTGGTACGTCGCAGTACCGACCACAGGCCCTCGACCGGGTTGAGGTCCGGTGCGTAGGGAGGGAGTTGGTAGACGGTGAGCCAGTCGCGGTCGGCGATGTAGCGGCGCATTCCTGCGGTGAGGTGGGTGTTGAGGTTGTCCCACACCAGGACGATGGGGCCGCCGAGCTGCTGGTGGGCGGCCTGGATCAGGTCGCGTAGTCCTTCCAGGAGAAGCTTTTGCGGCCGTCGGGCCGGGCGTCGGGGCAGGGCCGGTAGATCAGCCGGGCGGACTCGCCGGGTTTGTGGCAGGCCAGGGCGGCGACCGATAACCGGCGGCGGGAGCGGCCCCGCACCCGCACCACGGGCGTGCGGCCGCGGCGGGCCCAGGTACGCGTGGTCGGCGGCGTCATCGAGAAGCCGGTTTCGTCCTCGAAGACGAGCCAGGCCCCGAGCGCCGCCACGGTCCTTCCACGCTCGGCCAGGTCTCCTTCACCCAGCCGGCCACCGCCGCCTCGTCGCGCTCCACCGCCCGGCGAGCCGGGACCTGGCAGCTCCAGCCATGCCGCTTGAGCAACGCGGCCACTCCCTGCACCGTGTAGCTCTTGTGGAACCGGCGCCCGATGAGGGTCTTGATCCGTGACAGGGTCCAGGTCTGATCCGGCCAGCCGTGCGCCACCGGCCCCTTGTCGAGCTCACGCTCCAGCACGGCGAACAGTTCGTCGCTCAGCAGCGGCAGCGAGGCCGGCCCTTTCGAGGCCAGGGCTCTCGGCCCGCCCTGGGACCAGGCCTTTCGCCAACGTTGCACCGACCGGACGCTCACCCGCAGGTCGTGAGCGATGGCCGTGTTCTCCTCGCCCTGGACGAACCGCTCGGCCGCCTCCATCCTCAGCTCTTCGCGGAAGGCCCGCCGCTCATCGGTCAGCCCACCGCCTTGCGCATACCTCATACAACCGGCATACCGCAGGGATCATGAACCGTCAGCTCCTACCGACACCACGCTTTGAAGGTCAGTAACCTTCTCTGTCCGCCAACCAAAATTCCCGGTCACACGGCCCGCCTGGGCGATCACCGCACCCCTTCTTGCATAAAACTGCGACCCTTCGTATAGTCATGCTGTCTAGCGGAGGAGTGACATGGCGACGCGTGTGGCAGTGGCGGGAGCGAGCGGGTACGCGGGCGGTGAAGTGCTGCGCCTGCTGCTCGGGCACCCCGGGGTGGAGATCGGCGCCCTCACCGCGAACTCCAGTGCGGGCCGGCGGCTCGGCGAGCTCCAGCCGCATCTGCTGCCACTCGCCGACCGGGTGCTGGAACCGACCACCACCGAGGTCCTCACCGGGCACGACGTGGTGTTCCTCGCCCTGCCGCACGGGCAGTCCGCCGCCGTCGCCGAAGAGCTGGGCGAGGAGGTGCTCGTCATCGACTGCGGCGCCGACTTCCGGCTGCGGGAGGCCGCCGCCTGGGAGAGGTTCTACGGCACCCCGCACGCCGGCACCTGGCCCTACGGCCTCCCCGAGCTCCCCGGCGCCCGCGACGCGCTGCGCGGCGCCCGGCGGATCGCCGTCCCCGGCTGCTATCCGACGGCCGTGTCGCTCGCCCTCGCCCCGGCCCACGCCGCCGGGCTCGTCGAGCCCGAGGCCGTGATCGTCGCCGCGAGCGGCACCTCCGGCGGCGGCAAGGCGCTCAAGCCGCATCTGCTCGGCAGCGAGGTCATGGGCTCGATGAGCCCGTACGGCGTCGGCGGCGTGCACCGGCACACCCCGGAGATCGTCCAGAACCTCTCCGCCGCGGCGGGGGAGCCGGTCACGGTCTCCTTCACGCCGACCCTCGCCCCCATGCCGCGCGGCATCCTCGCCACCTGCACGGCGAAGGCGAGGCCCGGCGTCACGGCGGACGCGCTGCGCGAGACGTACGAGAAGGCCACCGCCGGTGAGCCCTTCTGCCATCTGCTTCCCGAGGGGCGCTGGCCCTCCACGGCCGCCGTCCTCGGCTCCAACGCCGTCCAGCTCCAGACGGCCCTGGACGAGGACGCCGGCCGCGTCCTCGTCATCGCCGCCGTCGACAACCTCACCAAGGGCACCGCCGGCGGCGCGGTACAGAGCATGAACATCGCCCTCGGCCTCCCCGAGGAGACGGGCCTGTCCGCGGTCGGGATCGCCCCGTGAACGGCCCGCACACGGCGGCGGCCGTGACGGCGGGAGCGGCGACGGTGACGGCGGCAGCGGCCGGCGGGGACACGACCACGGAAGAGACGGAGACGCAGTGAGCGTGACGGCAGCCAAGGGCTTCACGGCGGCGGGGATCGCCGCCGGCATCAAGGACAGCGGGGACCCGGACCTGGCGCTGGTCGTCAACCGCGGGCCGCGCCTGGCCGCCGCGGGGGTCTTCACCTCCAACCGCGTCAAGGCCGCACCCGTCATCTGGTCGGAGCAGGTCGTCAAGGGCGGCCAGGTCTCCGCCGTGATCCTCAACTCCGGCGGCGCCAACGCCTGCACCGGCCCGCTCGGCTTCCAGGACACCCACACGACGGCCGAGAAGACCGCCGAGGCGCTGGGCGAGGAGTTCAGCCCCGGCGAGGTGGCCGTCTGCTCCACCGGCCTCATCGGCATCCGCCTGCCGATGGACAAGCTGCTGCCGGGCATCGGCACGGCCGTCGCCCAGCTCTCCGCGCACGGCGGCGAGAAGGCCGCCCTCGCCATCAAGACCACCGACTCGGTGCACAAGACCGCTGTCGTGGAGAGCCCGGCCGGCTGGACCGTCGGCGGCATGGCCAAGGGCGCGGGCATGCTCGCCCCCGGCCTCGCCACCATGCTCGTCGTCCTCACCACCGACGCCGACGTGGCGCAGCCCGAGCTCGACAAGGCCCTGCGCGCCGCCACCCGCACCACCTTCGACCGGATCGACTCCGACGGCTGCATGTCCACCAACGACACCGTGCTGCTGCTGGCCTCCGGCGCCTCCGGGGTGGCGCCCGGCTACGAGGAGTTCGCCGAGGCCGTCCGCGCCGTCTGCGACGACCTCGCCCGGCAGCTCATCGGCGACGCCGAGGGCGCGTCCAAGGACATCCGCATCGAGATCGTGAACGCCGCGAGTGAGGACGACGCCGTCGAGGTCGGCCGCTCCATCGCCCGGAACAACCTCCTCAAGTGCGCCCTGCACGGCGAGGACCCCAACTGGGGCCGGGTGCTCTCCGCGATCGGCACCACCTCCGCCGTCTTCGAACCGGACCGGCTGAACGTCGCCATCAACGGCGTGTGGGTCTGCAAGAACGGTTCCGTGGGTGAGGACCGCGAGCTGGTCGACATGCGCTACCGCGAGGTCCGGATCACCGCCGACCTGGCCGCCGGCCACGAGTCGGCCGTCATCTGGAGCAACGACCTGACCGCCGAGTACGTCCACGAGAACAGCGCCTATTCCTCATGAGCACCACGCGGAAGCACACCGCCCTCCCCAAGGCGCAGATCCTCATCGAGGCGCTGCCCTGGCTGACCCGCCACCACGGCAAGACCGTCGTCATCAAGTTCGGTGGCAACGCCATGGTCGACGAGGAGCTCAAGGCCGCCTTCGCCCAGGACGTGGTCTTCCTCCGGCACGCCGGCCTCAAGCCGGTCGTCGTGCACGGCGGCGGCCCGCAGATCACCGCGCACCTGGACAAGCTCGGCCTGGTCTCCGAGTTCAAGGCCGGGCTGCGCGTCACCACCCCCGAGGCGATGGACGTCGTCCGGATGGTCCTCGCCGGCCAGGTGCAGCGCGACCTGGTCGGGCTGCTCAACCGGCACGGCCCGCTCGCCGTCGGCATGACCGGCGAGGACGCCCACACCATGACCGCCGTCAAGCGCTACGCCGAGATCGACGGCGAGAGCGTGGACATCGGCCGGGTCGGCGACATCACCGGCGTCGAGGTGGGAGCCGTCCGGGCGCTGCTGGACGACGGGCGCATCCCCGTCGTCTCCTCCATCGCCCGCAGCGCCGACGACCAGCACGTCTACAACGTCAACGCCGACACCGCCGCCGCCGCGCTCGCCGCCGCGCTCGGCGCCGAGACGCTGATGGTGCTCACCGACGTCGAGGGCCTCTACGAGGACTGGCCCGACAGCGACGAGGTGATCAGCCGGCTCACCGCCACCGAGCTGGAGAAGCTGCTGCCCGACCTGGCCAGCGGCATGGTCCCCAAGATGGAGGGCTGCTTGCACGCCGTGCGCAACGGCGTCAACACCGCGCGCGTCATCGACGGCCGCGTGCAGCACTCGATCCTGCTGGAGATCTTCACGGACGAAGGCATCGGCACGATGGTCGTGCCCGACGCGCAGGGGGAGACGGCATGAGCCACGCGAACGGCAACCAGGAGCTCACGCAGCGCTGGCAGCAGGCGCTGATGGACAACTACGGCACCCCCCGCCTGCCGCTGGTGAGCGGCGAGGGCGCCCGCGTCCGGGACGCCGACGGCCGCGGGTACCTCGACTTCGTCAGCGGCATCGCCGTCAACGCCCTCGGCCACGCCCACCCCGCCGTCGTCCGGGCCGTCTCCGGCCAGATCGCCACCCTCGGCCACGTCTCCAACCTCTTCGTCGCCGAGCCGCCCGTCGAACTCGCCGAACGGCTCCTCCAGCTCCTCGGCCGCCCCGGCAAGGTCTACTTCTCCAACTCCGGCGCGGAAGCCGTCGAGGCCGCGTTCAAGATCGGGCGGCGCACCGGCCGCCGCCACATGGTCGCCACCGAGGGCGGCTTCCACGGCCGCACCCTGGGCGCCCTCGCCCTCACCGGGCAGCCCGGCAAACGCGACCCCTTCCTGCCGCTGCCCGGCGAGGTGACGCATGTGCCGTACGGGGACGCGGACGCGCTGCGGGCCGCCGTCACCACCGACACCGCCCTCGTGATCCTCGAACCGGTCCAGGGCGAGAACGGCGCCGTCGTACCGCCCGCCGGATACCTGGCCGCGGCACGGGAGATCACCCGGGCCACCGGCACCCTGCTCGTGATCGACGAGGTGCAGACGGGCATCGGCCGCACCGGCCACTGGTTCGAGCACCAGGCACAGGGCGTCGAGCCGGATGTCGTCACCCTCGCCAAGGGGCTCGGCGGCGGGCTGCCCATCGGCGCCACCGTCGCCTTCGGCGAGGCCGCGGAGCTGCTGGCGCCCGGCCACCACGGCTCGACCTTCGGCGGCAACCCCGTCTGCTGCGCCGCCGCGCTCGCCGTCCTCGACACCATCGCCGCCGAGGACATCCTGGGCCGGGTCAAGCGCACGGGGGAGCGGCTGCGCGACGGGATCGAGGGCCTGGGCCACCCCCTGGTCGCACACGTGCGCGGTGCCGGGCTGCTGCTGGGTATCGTGCTCACCGAACCCGTGGCCGCCCGCGTCCAGCAGGCGGCTCAGGAGGCCGGGCTCCTGGTGAACGCCGTCGCCCCCGGCGTCGTCCGGCTCGTCCCCCCGCTGATCATCGGCGACGACGAGGTGGACGCGCTGCTCGGAGCCCTGCCGGCGGTCCTGGACGAGGCCGCGGGCGACGGGGAAGACCGACGATCCGGAGACTGACCACCATGAGCCAGGCGCAGGGCACCGAGCACGGCGGGCCGGCCGTACCGCAGACCCGCACGGCCCGCCACCGGCGGATCGTCGACATCCTCAACCGCCAGGCGGTGCGCTCCCAGAGCCAGCTCGCCCGGCTCCTCGCCGACGACGGGCTGAGCGTCACCCAGGCGACGCTCTCCCGCGACCTCGACGAACTGGGCGCGGTGAAGATCCGCAGCGCGGGCGGTGAGCTGATCTACGCGGTGCCGTCGGAGGGCGGCTTCCGCACCCCGCAGGCACCGCTGGGGGAGTCGGTGAAGGAGCAGCGGATGGCCCGGCTGGCCGGTGAACTCCTCATCTCCGCCGAGGCCTCGGCGAACCTGGTCGTGCTGCGCACCCCGCCGGGCGCGGCGCAGTTCCTGGCCTCGGCCATCGACCAGGCCGAGGTCCACGACATCCTCGGCACCATCGCGGGCGACGACACCCTGCTGCTGATCAGCCGCGACCCGGCGGGCGGCCAGGCCCTCGCGGACCACCTCCTGCGGCTGGCCCAGCGGGCGCGCTAGCCCGCTTGCCGTTCTCAACGCGTTTCCGAGCGCCGGGGTGTCGGGTGTTGGCGCCCGGGGGCCGTCACAGCAGGTCGAACTCGCCCGCCCGGATGTCGGCGATGAACGCGGTCCATTCGTCGGCCCGCAGCAGCAGGGCGGGCCCGGAGGGGTCCTCGGAGTCCCGCACGGCCACGGTTCCCCGCTCGAACCGGGCGACTTCGACGCAGTTGTCCTTCCCGCCGCTGTAGGAGGAGACGGTCCAGCGCAGGGGCAGAGCCGAGGCATCGGGGACGTACGTGCTCATAGGCGTGTGGTGCCCGCTTCCCTGGCCGTGGCGGGAATCCGCGCGGTGACACGGCCCACGGCCGGACCCGGTCGCAAGGTCCGCCCGCGCGGACCCCTCGCGCTCACTGTCCCTTGGAGGCTACCCGCGTCCCGGCCCCACCAGAACGCCCCGGCCCGCGCCCGTTTCCGCGCTCGCGTGATCCTTCCGCTCGTGGATGCCCGACAGGCCGTGACGGCCGGCCGTCACGGTGTGGGGGGAACGCGAGAGGAGGCCCCGGCGGAGGGAAGCGCCCGCATCATGATGCGTGGCAGGCAGTGAGCGGCGTCAGCGGGGAGGTCCACACCATGAGCGCAGCGGAAACCGAGCGTCCGATCTATCCGCCGGTCCGACCGCGACTGTCGGTCGAGGAACTGCTGGCCGCGAAGAACACGCAGCCGATCACCGGCCTGGAGGACTCGGAGGCGGACACCTTCGAGTCCGACGAGGAGCTGGAGGAGTTCCTGGCCTCCACCTATGCCGAGCGTCGGCGCGACATCGCCTGAGCCGCCGACGTGCAACCTGTCATTCTCGACACCGACGTCGCTTCCCTCACCCACAAGGGCAAGCTCACCGGACCGCCGGCCACCCGGCTCATCGGCCGCAAGCCGCTGATCACTCGTGACCTGCGGCGAGCTGACCCAATGGAGCGAGATCCGTGACTGGGGGCAACCTCCGACGCCAAGAACTCGCCGACTGGCTCTCCGGCGTCCCCGTTGTGCCCGGTGACGAAGCCGTGGCCGCGACCTGGGGCAAGCTCTCCGCCGCCGGCAGGAAGGCGGGGAGACCACAGCCGGTCAACGACATGTGGATCGCCGCCTGCTGCCTCACTCATGACCTGCCGCTCGCGACGTTGAACCTCAAGGACTACGAGTACTTCAGGGACAAGCACGACCTGCGCATCCTTGGCGAGGGACAGCCCGGCCCGGGCTCCCGCCGGCGGAGCCTGTTCCCGTCGGGATGCCCGGTGTCCGACGGCTCTGGTTGACCGCGGCGTCAGCATGATGGGCGCGGATGCGGGTGTCCCGCGAGACTGTTCGGCCGGCCGTCGGCGGGTGCGGTGGCGGCGGGGACGGTCCGTCGAAGCCGTGCCGGTCAGCCGGCCGTGAACTTCGCGAAGCCCGTCGTGCTCCATGTGCCGCCGTCCGCCGTCACCGCGAACGCCTCCACGTCCTCCAGCGCCTCCAGCCAGTCCCGTGCCGAGCGGCCCCGCGCGAAGGCCGCCGTCGCCCAGGCGTCCGCCGCGGTCAGGCCCTCCGCCAGCACCGTGACCGAGACCAGGCCGTGCCGGGGCGGGGAGCCCGTGCGCGGGTCCAGGACGTGGCAGCCGCGTTCGGCCGTGCCGCTGGTGGCCACGGCCAGCCGGCCCTCGCCCTCCACGACGGCGGCGAGCCGGCCCGGGCGCAGCGGGTCGCTGATCCCGGTGCGCCAGGGCCGACCGGGGCCGGCGCGGCCGCACAGCTGGATGTCGCCGCCGCCGTTCACGCAGCTGTCGGCGGCCCCGGCCTCGGCCAGCCGCTGCGAGGCCTTCTCCACCGCCCAGCCCTTGACCAGCCCGGTCGGGTCGAGCCCGCCGGCGTACCGGGTGCTGAACCAGCCGTCGCTCATCTCCTCCGCGCCCTCGCAGAGCAGCAGGACCTCCGCGATCAGCGGATCGCAGTCACCGGCCGACAGTTCGCCGCGCGCCAGCCGGCTGAGTTCGCTCTCCTCCCGGTAGGGGGAGAACAGCTCGTCCACCCGGTGCAGCCAGGCCACCGCGTCCTCGACCGCGGGCCCGGCCTCGTGCGCCCGCGGGCCCCGGACGTCGAGGGAGAAGACCGTGCCCATGGCCTCCTCGACCCGGCGGAACCGGGGAGGTTCAGCCACCGGCCCGGTCCAGGGCGCTCTGCAGGGACTTCTTGTAGCCCTCGCTGGTGAAGGTGGCGCCGGAGACGGCGTCGATCTCCGCGCTCTGCGCCTGCACGGCCTTCTTGCCGAGCTCCGGCACGGCCCGGGCGGTGATCGACTCCGTCTGCGGGTTGCCGGACGGGGCCTGGGCGGCGTCGGCCGCGGTGATCTTCCCGCCGGTGAGGGTGATCCGGGCCTGGACGGGCCCGTACTCGGTCTTGACCAGGTCGCCGGTGACGGTACGGGGCGCGTCCTGGGCCGGTGCCCCGCCCTCGTCCCCGCCTCCGCCCTGGCTGTCGCCGGGGCCGCGGCCTCGCCCCCGCCCGCCGGGGCGCCGCCCGCCGGATCCCCGGCCGGCGCGCCGGGGAGGGCGCACCCGCTCCGCCCGTTCCGGGCGCTGCCGGCGCTCCGGCGGCCGGCGGCTGCGCGGCGGAGGTCCGCTCGGCCTCCCACGGCGCGTACGGCATCTTGAGGGCCAGGAGCAGGACGACACCGGAGACGGTGGCGGCGCTGCCCAGGACGACGCGGCGTATCGGGTGCTTCCTCATGGGTTCTGCTCCGGCTCGCTCTCGCTGTGGCTCACAGCTCGAAGGACTCGTGGTGGATGCGGCGGGCCGGGACCCCGGCCTCGCGCAGGATGGCCTGGAACTCCTCGGCGAGGCCGGGAGGTCCGCACAGGTAGACGTCGTGCTTGGCGATGTCGGGGAGGACGCGGGCCATACCCTCCGCGGTGATCTGCGGCCGGGTGCCGTCGGGTTCGTTGACGGCGGAGAACAGCTTCGCCTGCCGCCGCGCGGCGATGACGCGCAGTTCGTCCCAGAGCACCAGGTCCTCCTTGCGGCGGGCCCGGTACAGCAGCGTCAGGTCCCCGGGCGCGGCGGGGATCGTCTCGAACAGCGCCCGCATCGGGGTGATCCCGGCCCCGCCCGCGATCAGCAGCACCTTGGTGCCGCGCCGCCCCTCCTCGCCGCGGGGCCGCTGCCGGCGGGCGGCGGTGAGCGCGCCGTACGGGCCCTCGGCCCAGACCCGGGTGCCGGCGGGGAGCGCGGCCAGGGCGGCGCTGTGGCCGCCCGCCGCCTTGACGGTGATGCGCAGCCGGTCGTCGCGCGGCGTCGCCGACAGGGAGTACGGGTTGGAGGTCCAGCGGAGCCCCGGGGCGAGGAACCGCCAGCGGAAGAACTGCCCCGCCTCGGCGTTCATCCCGTCCAGGTCCCGCCCCGACATGATGACGGAGGTGACGCCCGCGCCCTCCTCCACCACCGACTCCACCCGCAGCCGGTGGCGCAGGTTGAGCCGGACCGGGGTGATGATCCGGTACCAGACCATGAGCGCGGTCACCGTGCCGTACAGCGCGTACCAGGCCGTCTGCGCCGCCGGGACGGCGAGGAACTCGGTGCCGGTGGAGAGCTGGTGCCAGAAGGCGAGGAACACGGCGGCGTAGGTGAGCAGATGCAGGTAGTACCAGAGCTCGTACGGCAGCTTCCGCCGCGCGGCGCCGGCCGAGATGAGGCCGATCACCACCAGCAGCACGGTGCCGATGGCAGCCTCGATCATGTCGGGGAAGTCGAGGACGACGGTGAGGAACTGGGCGGCCAGGCCGGTGCCGGCCTGCTCCGCGTAGCCCCACACGATCAGCGCGGTGTGCGCCACGATCAGGCTGATCGTGTAGCGGCCCGCCATCGCGTGCCAGCGGGCCACCCGGTCGGAGCCGATCCGCCGCTCCAGGACCGGCACCCGGGCCATGAGCAGCACCACCACGGCCGTGGAGTAGCCGGCCAGCAGCCCGGTGATCCGCCCGGCGCCGGTGACCCAGTCGGTGGTCGCCGAGACGACCGGGGTGTTGTACCACCACAGGCCCAGCACGGCGAGGGCGCCCGCCCACAGCGCGCCCAGCACGGGCAGGGCGCCGGAACTGCGCGGCCGCATCCGGACCTCGGCCCGCCGCCGTGCGGCGCGTCCGACGTCCGCGATCGTCTGGATCTTCGTCTGAGCCGCCGGCGTACCGGTCGCCGACGGTGGTGCCGTCGGCTGCCTCGTCGATGTCTCAGTGGTGATGCTCACGGTCCTGCCTCCCCGCTGCGCCCGGCTACCGGCAGTAGCCCCCGGCCTTCTCCCACAGGTACGGAGAAAATCCCCCGGATGCTCAGCGCACGGGTCATTCGGGGAGGCGATCCGGCCCCGCACCCCTCCGGCGGCCGGTACGGAGCGGAGGTGCCCCGGCCGGAGGCGCTGCGGCCGATACCGGTGCTCGGCCCGGCGCAGCGCTCCGTGCTTCTTCCGGCGGTTCGCTGCCGAGGAAGATCCAGGCCTCTTCCGGCCGGGTGCCCTGCATCGGCACACTTCGCTCCCCGGCAGAGCGGACAGGCCCGGGAGCGGCGGCGCGATCAGGCCGGTGGCGGCCCGGGAGCGCGGGCCCGCCGGTCCGCGGAGAATGCCCTCGAGCGCCCGGCACGGACATGGACGGTCACTGTGGCGGCCGGACGGGCGCGGGGCGCGGACACGGCAGGAGGCGGTATGGCGGACAGGCGGGGTGTGCGGGTGCGGCGTGTGTACGAGGACCGGGAGCCGGACGACGGCGCGCGCGTGCTGGTGGACCGGCTCTGGCCGCGCGGGCTCGCCAAGGAGGCGGCCGGGCTGGACGAGTGGTGCAAGGAGGTCGCCCCGTCGAGCGAGCTGCGCCGCTGGTACGGGCACGATCCGGAGCGCTTCGAGGAGTTCGCGGAGCGCTACCGGGCGGAGCTCGCCGAGCCGGAGCGCCGGGAGGTCCTGGACCGGCTGCGCGGACTGGCGGGCGGCGACGGCGGGCTGACCCTGCTGACCGCCACGAAGGACGTCGGGCGGAGCGCCGCACGCGTGCTGGAGCGGGTGCTGGCGGCGGGCCGCTGACCGGCCCCGCGGCGGCCGCCCGGGGCGGTGCCGGGCCATCCCCCCGGGACGCGTTGACGAAACATACGGCGCAGTGCATACTTATGCCTGTCAGCGCATGCATCGTAAGGAGAATCCCGTGACCGAGCGCGTCGTACTCGCCTACTCGGGCGGCCTTGACACCTCCGTCGCCATCGGCTGGATCGCCGAGGAGACGGGCGCCGAGGTCATCGCCGTCGCCGTGGACGTCGGCCAGGGCGGTGAGGACCTGGACGTCATCCGCAAGCGTGCGCTGGCGTGCGGCGCCGTCGAGGCGGAGGTCGCGGACGCCAAGGAGGAGTTCGCCGACGAGTACTGCCTCCCGGCGATCAAGGCCAACGCCCTCTACATGGACCGCTACCCGCTGGTCTCCGCCCTCTCCCGGCCCACCATCGTCAAGCACCTGGTCGCGGCCGCGAGGAAGCACGGCGCCGGCATCGTCGCCCACGGCTGCACCGGCAAGGGCAACGACCAGGTCCGCTTCGAGGCCGGCATCTCCTCCCTCGCCCCCGAGCTCACCTGCATCGCCCCGGTCCGTGACTACGCCATGACCCGGGACAAGGCCATCGCCTTCTGCGAGGACAAGAACCTCCCGATCGCCACCACCAAGAAGTCGCCGTACTCCATCGACCAGAACGTTTTCGGGCGGGCCGTCGAGACCGGCTTCCTGGAGGACATCTGGAACGGGCCGATCGAGGACGTCTACGAGTACACCTCCAACCCGGCCGACCCGCGCGAGGCCGACGAGGTGATCATCACCTTCAAGCAGGGCGTCCCGGTCGCCATCGACGGCAAGCCCGTCACCGTCCTCCAGGCCGTCCAGCAGCTCAACGAGCGCGCCGGGGCCCAGGGCGTCGGCCGGATCGACATGGTCGAGGACCGGCTCGTGGGCATCAAGTCCCGGGAGATCTACGAGGCCCCGGGCGCCATCGCGCTGATCACGGCCCACCAGGAGCTGGAGAACGTCACCGTCGAGCGCGAACTGGCCCGCTACAAGCGGCAGGTCGAGCAGCGCTGGAGCGAGCTGGTCTACGACGGCCTGTGGTTCTCCCCGCTCAAGCGCGCCCTGGACGGCTTCGTCAACGAGGCCAACGAGCACGTCTCCGGTGACATCCGGATGACCCTGCACGGCGGCCGGGCCGTCGTCACCGGCCGGCGCTCGGAGTCCTCGCTCTACGACTTCAACCTCGCCACCTACGACACCGGCGACACCTTCGACCAGTCGCTCTCCAAGGGCTTCATCGAGCTCTTCGGGATGAGCTCCAAGATCGCCGCCAAGCGGGACCTCGCGCAGTAAGCGGCCCCCCGCGGACCGGTACGGTCCCGTACCGTACGCACAGCAGGACACCACCGCCTCCGCGCCCACCCCGGGTCGCGGAGGCGGCCCGTATCACCGGCATGACCGGGGCGAACGGCATGACCGGAACCACCGGCACACAGCGTCACGCGCACGAGGAGCACCGATGACCAACGGCCAGCAGCACCCGACCCCGGACGGCGGCGACGTCCGGCTGTGGGGCGGCCGCTTCGCCTCCGGACCGGCGGAGGCCCTGGCCCAGCTGTCGGCGTCCGTCCACTTCGACTGGCGGCTCGCCCCGTACGACATCGCGGGCTCCCGCGCCCACGCCCGCGTGCTGCGCTCGGCCGGGCTGCTCACCGACGACGAGCTGGCCCGGATGCTGGAAGGGCTGGACCGGCTGGAGGCGGACGTCGCCGACGGCTCGTTCACCGGCACCGTCGCCGACGAGGACGTCCACACCGCCCTGGAACGCGGCCTGCTGGAGCGGCTCGGCCCCGAGCTGGGCGGCAAGCTGCGGGCCGGCCGGTCCCGCAACGACCAGATCGCGACGCTCTTCCGGATGTACCTGCGGGACCACGCCCGCATCATCGGGGGCCTGCTCGCCGAACTCCAGGAGGCCCTCGTCGGACTGGCCGAGGCGCACCCGGAGGTGGCCATGCCCGGCCGCACCCACCTCCAGCACGCCCAGCCCGTCCTCTTCGCGCACCACGTCCTCGCCCACGTCCAGGCGCTCTCCCGGGACGCGGAGCGGCTGCGGCAGTGGGACGACCGCACGGCGGTCTCGCCGTACGGATCGGGGGCGCTGGCCGGATCCTCCCTGGGCCTGGACCCGGAGGCGGTCGCCGCCGACCTGGGCTTCGAGCACGGCTCCTCGGCCAACTCCATCGACGGCACGGCCTCCCGCGACTTCGTCGCCGAGTTCGCCTTCATCACGGCGATGATCGGCATCGACCTCTCCCGGATCGCGGAGGAGGTCATCATCTGGAACACGAAGGAGTTCTCCTTCGTGACCCTGCACGACGCCTTCTCCACCGGTTCGTCGATCATGCCGCAGAAGAAGAACCCGGACATCGCCGAGCTGGCGCGCGGAAAGTCGGGCCGGCTCATCGGCAACCTCACCGGGCTGCTCGCCACCCTCAAGGCGCTGCCGCTCGCCTACAACCGCGACCTCCAGGAGGACAAGGAGCCGGTCTTCGACTCCTGCGACACCCTGGAGGTCCTGCTCCCCGCCTTCACCGGCATGATGGCGACCCTCACCGTCAACCGGGAGCGGATGGAGGAGCTGGCCCCGGCCGGTTTCTCGCTCGCCACCGACATCGCCGAGTGGCTGGTCAAGCGGGGCGTGCCGTTCCGGGTGGCGCACGAGGTGGCGGGCGAATGCGTCCAGGAGTGCGAGCGGACCGGCATCGAGCTGGACCGGCTGACGGACGAGCAGTTCGCCAAGATCTCCCCGCACCTCACCCCCGAGGTGCGGAGCGTCCTCAATGTGCCGGGCGCGCTGGCCGCCCGCAACGGCCGCGGCGGTACGGCACCGGAGGCGGTGGCCGTCCAGCTCGCCGGGGTCAGGGCCGACCTCGCCGTACAGCAGCAGTGGGCGACGGCCAAGGCGACGGCCGAGGCCATGGCCGAGGCGAGCTCCAAGGAGGGGTGAGCCGCAGGACTGCCCCCGCGGCCGTGCGGCAACGGACCCGCGCGGCCGGCGGGCGTTCCGTCCCCGCCGTCCCTCAGCGGCTCCGGTCGGCCTGCCGGGAGCAGAGGAGCAGCGTGTCCGCGAAGGGCACCCGGAAACCGCCGGGCGCCCCGGCGTCGCCGGTCCCCACCGCCTCCGGGTCTCCGCTCGTGGTGAGTGCGTGGACGACCCAGCCGGGGACGTCCCGCTCCGCCGTGCAGTCCGTGAACCGCTCGGACCGGGAGGAGGGTTGGGGTGTGTGCTCCACGAAGGCGTCCAGCACCCGCCGCCCGTCGCGCCACACCGCGACCCGGCCCTGGGTCTCCCCGCGCTCCTCGAAAACGTGCTCGACGGTGCGGGTGAGGCGGCCCGCCGCGTCGTAGTGGACGGCGATGCCGCTGGGCGGCACGGCCGTCCCCGTGTAGGCGACGCGCGCGACGCGCGAGCCGTCGTCGCGGGCCCGCCAGACCGTCATCGGCGGGACCTCGGGGATGTGCGCGCCCTGCGGAAGGTGCGTGGCGATCGCCCCGGACCCGACGGCCCGCAGGGTGCGGGCGGCGAGCCTCCGGGCGGCCGGGGAGCCGTCCTCGCGGTAGCGCTCGCGGAAGGAGCCGTCGGAGGCCGGCAGCCACCGGACGGTCCCCGGCAGGACGGCGGCGCGGGCCGCGGAGTGCGCCGGTGTGCTCGGCTCCTGGGCGGCGGCGGGTGCGCGGCGGGCGGACCGAGCGCCGTGACGGCGGTCAGCGCGGTGACGAGGGCGGCGAGGCGCATCGGGACATCCTCTCGGCCGGGCCGTGGGCGCCCGGTCGGTGGGCGGAGAACCGGGGGAGCGGACCGGCGTACGGGACGGACGCTAGTCACCCACCGGCCGCGACGCTCTCCCGGCTGCTCCGATCCGGCGACGCCCGACCCCGGTGGGCACGTTCACCACCGGCACCCGGGGCGGCGCCGCCGGCCCCACTGCCGCGTGCGGCGGCCATTGCCTGCCGGCGGCCCGGAGCCCGGGGCGCCGTCCGCCGTGTGGGCAGGGAACGCGGGACGACGTGCCCTTCAGGCCGCCTTCGCCTTGGTGGCGTACATGTCCACGTACTCCTGGCCGGAGAGCCGCATGACCTCGCTCATCACCTCGTCGGTCACCGCCCGCAGCACATAGCGGTCGCGGTCCATCCCCTCGTACCGGGAGAAGTCCAGCGGAGTGCCGAAGCGGACGGTCACCGGGGCGATCCGGGGCATGCCCTTGCCGCCCGGCTGGACCTTGTCGGTGCCGATCATGGCGAACGGGACCACCGGCGCGCCCGTCATCAGCGTGAGCCGGGAGACGCCGGTCCGGCCCCGGTACAGCCGGCCGTCGGGGGAGCGGGTGCCCTCCGGGTAGATGCCGAAGGCCTTGCCCTCCTCCAGCAGGCGGCGGCCGGTCATCAGCGCGGCGACGCCGCCGTGCCCGCCGTCGCGGTCGACGGGGATCATGCCGGACATCCCGAAGAACCAGGCCATCAGCCGGCCCTTGATCCCCTTGCCGGTGACGTACTCGTCCTTGCCGATGAAGAAGACCTGGCGCTTCATGACGAGCGCGAGGAAGAGCGAGTCGATGAAGGTGACGTGGTTCCCGGCGAGGATGACCGGCCCGGTCGCGGGGACGTTCTCCGCCCCCTCGACCCGCGGGCGGAACAGGACGCGCACGAGCAATCCGAGAAAAGCCTTGAGCGCAATACGGGACAACGGGCCCTCCGGTCTGGTCCTGGTCGTCGGCCGAGACAGCGCGCGCGATGTTTCCGCATCGCGGGAGTCTGCAGGTGAGTACGGTACTCGCGAGATCGCCGGAGACGCACATCCGTCCGGCTCGCGGACGCCGCGAGCCCGAGTGTGTTCGCCCGGTGTTCGGCTTGTGCTCTCCCCCGGGACAGGTATAGCCGCCTACGATCACCCCCGGTTGTCGGGCAGGTTCACTACAAGAAACAGGGGATCTCATGGAGCAGGCGCAGGCGCAGGCGCAGGAGCACGGGCCGGGCCGCCGCGTACTGCTGGGGGCCGCGGCCCTCGGCGCGGGCGCGGCCGTCCTGGGCGCGGCGGGCACGGCGGCCGCGGCGGGCACGGCGGCGGCCGCCGGCAAGGACGGCCGGAGCCCGTACCGGGGGCTGCCGGTGCCCGCCGTGGTCGCCCACCGCGGCGCCAGCGGCTACCGGCCCGAACACACGCTCGGTGCCTATCAGTTCGCCCTCGACATGGGCGCGGACGTCATCGAGCAGGATCTGGTGCCCACCCGCGACGGCCATCTGGTCTGCCGCCACGAGAACGACATCACCGGGACCACGGACGTCGCCGAGCACCCCGAGTTCGCCGGCCGGAAGACCACCAAGACCGTCGACGGCACGGAGATCACCGGCTGGTTCACCGAGGACTTCACCCTGGCCGAACTCAAGACCCTGCGCGCGACGGAGCGCATCCCGGCGGTCCGCCCGCACAACACCCTCTACGACGGCCGCTGGGAGATCCCCTCCTTCGAGGAGGTGCTCCGCTGGGCCGACCGCGAGGGCCGCCGCCGGGGCCGCCCGGTGTGGCTGCACGTCGAGACCAAGCACCCCAGCTACTTCCGGGGGATCGGCCTCGGGCTGGAGGAGCGGCTGGCGAAGCTGCTGCGCCGGTACGGGCGGCACCGGAAGAACTCGCCGGTCTTCCTGCAGTCCTTCGAGCCGACCAGCATGGAGCGGATGAGCCGGCTGGTCTCCACGCCGCGCGTGGTGCTGCTGTGGACCGCCGACGACCGCCCCTGGGACTTCCGGGAGGCCGGTGACCCGCGGACCGTGGCCGATCTGGTCACCCCCGAGGGGCTGGCGTGGATCGCCGGCTTCGCGCAGGGCATCGGCCCCCTCCTCGACCTGGTGATCCCGAAGGACGCCGCCGGGAGGCTGACCACCCCCACCACACTCGTCGAGGACGCGCACCGCGCCGGGCTGGTCCTGCACCCGTACACGATGCGGAACGAGAACACCTTCCTGCCCGCCGACTTCCGCCGCGGCACCGACCCGGCCGCGTACGGGGACGCCTTCGGCGCGTACCGTGCCTACTTCGCCACCGGCATCGACGGGATCTTCACCGACAATCCGGACACGGCCCTCCTCGCGCGGGAGGACTTCCTGCGGGACTGAGCCCCGGGCGCCGGCCGCGCCACCGGTCCGGGGCCGGGTCAAGGGCCCAGGCCAAGGGGGCGAGTCAAGGGCTCGCGTCAGGGGCGGCCGGTCCGGCGACACGGACGGGTGAGTTCGGGGAGCAGGCGAAACCCTCCTGCATCCCCCGGGTGTCCCGGACGGCATGACACCGAGTGACCTGCTCCTCCGGCTGCGCCCGCTGCTCGCCGCCGAGGCGGCGGCGGAGGCCCACGGCACCGCCGTGGAGGCCGCCGACCTCGAACAGGGCGTCTGGCTGCGCCTGCTGGAACACCGCCGGGACAGCGGTCCGATGCCGGAGCGGGCGGCGGCGGAGTGGCTGCGGGCCGCCGTCCGCAGCGAGGGGCGCGGGGCCCGGCTCCGGGCCCGCCGGGAGGTGCCGTACGCCCCGGTGGACGGCGGGGAGTTGGTCGCCGCCGGCCGGGTCCGGGCGGCCGGCCCGTCCGGTGTGGAGGAGCGGGTGCTGGCGGCCGAGGAGCGGCGCGAACTGTGGAGCGCGGTGCGCCGGCTGCCCGGCCGGTGCCCCGGTCTGCTGGCTGCGATGCTGTCCGCCTACGACCCGACGTACCGGGAAATCGCAGGCGCGTTGGGAATCTCACAGGGAAGTCTTGGGCCGATTCGTTCCCGGTGCCTGGGATGTCTGCGCAGAATGCTCACGGCGGAGGTTGCGGCTCCCGGACTTCGGGGAAGGGAGCGTTAGCCGACCGGAGCCATGGAGGCGGCGAATCCGTTTGCCGCTCCGGTCAGGGCATCCGGCCCGGGCGCCCCACCCTCGACCGCGCCCGGGCGATTCGAAAGGGGAGGCGTGCGCGTATGGGCATGAGCGTGACCATCTCTGCGGCGGCCGATGAGGACGCCGAACAGATCCTCAAACTCCAGTACCTCTGCTACCAGCGCGAGGCGGAGCTGTACGGCGACTACGGCATCGAACCGCTGACCCAGTCCCTGGACGACCTCCGTGCCGAGCTGGGCCGGAGCCTCGTGCTCGTGGCCCGGCTCGGCACGGAGGTCGTCGGATCCGTGCGCGGGACGGTGGACGCCGACGGCACCGCCGGCATCGCCAAACTCATCGTCCATCCGCGGATGCAGCGGCACGGTCTCGGCGGGCGGCTGCTCGCCGCGATCGAGACACGGCTCGCCGAGGAGTCGGAGGCCAAGCGCTACCGCCTTCTCACGGGCCACCGCAGCGAGGGCAATCTGCGGCTCTACCGGCGCTGCGGCTACGCGCCGGTCGGCACCGAGCGGATCTCGCGCGGGCTGAGCCTGGTGACCCTGGAGAAGGGCGCCGAGGTCGGCAGTCTGGTCGCCAGCGCCTGATCCGCGCACGCGGTTCCATCCCGGGCCGGCCGGCACGGCACACGCCGTGGCGGCCGGCCCGCCGCATGTCCGGCTGCCCGGGCCCGGGTTCCCCGCGCCCCGCTGTCCGCGTCCGGACACGGGCCCGGCCGCGTCGTGAGTCGTCAGGTGCGGCGGGCGCCGCGCAGCCAGAACAGCGCCGCCACGGGCAGCACCAGCGGCAGGAAGAGATAGCCCATCCCGTAGTCGGACCAGACGGTGGCGTCGGGGAAGGCCGAGGGGTCCACCAGGGTCCAGGTGCCCACGGCCAGAACGCCCGTCAGTTCGAGTCCGCAGCAGACCTGCCCGAGGCGCCGGGCGCCTTCGCCGCCCCGTACGAGCGAGAAGAGGATGACGGCGTACACACAGGCCGCGGCAGCCGAGAGGACGTACGCGAGCGGGGCCTCGTCGAACTTCATCAGCATCTGCGCGATGGAGCGCGAGGCGGCGCCGACGGTGAAGACACCGTAGAGCAGGACGAGCAGCCGGCCCGGACCGCTGCCGAGCCGCAGGCGGTCCCCGGACGGAGCCTCCGGGGCGGCGGCGGGCCGGCCCGCGGTGCCCGCGGCCGCCGTGTCCGGGTTCGCGGTGCCGGGGGCCGTGGTGTCGGGGGTCCGTTCAGGCACCGGGACCGCCTCCCCAGATGTCGTGGAGCCGTACTTCCAGCACGGCCAGCACCACCGCTCCGGCCGCCACCGTCACCGAGCCCCAGCGGGTCCGCTCGGCCAGGGACAGGAAACCGGCGGCGGGCACGGCCGCGGCCGCGCCCAGCAGATACGCGAGGAAGATCCCGGTGCCGCCCTCCGGCCGGTCGCCGCCCGCCAGCCGGACGATGCCGACCGCCAGCTGGGCCAGCGCGAGCACGCTCACCACGGCCATCCCGATGAAGTGCCAGTCCTTGGTGGGCTGGTCGCGGTAGGCCGCGAAACCGCACCAGGCGGCGAGCGCGAGAGCGGCCGCGGAGACCGCGAGCGTCAGTGCGGTGATCACCGGTACCGCCTCCGGCGGTGGTGCGGGCCGCTCTGCGGGCGACCGGGCGGAGGGAGAGGCATGGAACGACTTTAGTGCGCCCGCTCCGGGCCGCCGCGCCCGCCCCCGCGCCCATCCCCGGGCCCGGCCGTACGGCGTGGTGCCGGTCACAGCCGGCGGCGCCACGCGGACGGCCCGGCCCCGGACGATGCCCGGCGGACCGGGGGTTTCCGCCGGTACGGCCGATCTGCCCGGTGTCCGGCATCCGATCGCTGTTGTCCATCATGTGGAATGTTGTGATCGTTCGCTGCCGGGGTCTGTTTAACTGGGGCGCATGACCACGACGAGCAGCCGCATCACCGCGACCGAGGCGATCCAGACGCCCGGTGCTCGCCGCATGTGTCGAATGTGTCGCCCCTGAGGGCCCCTCTCCCGCTCCTCGCGCCCCGAAGCGAGCCCCCGCGGCCGTGCCGCCCCGTCCCGCCGGGCGCACCGTGCCGCGACGCCCCGCGCCATGACCGCACCGTCCGGCCGTGCCCGGACGCCGCGGCGTTGTGACGCAGCCGGGCCGCGCCTCTCCCGTGGCCGCGGCCCGCCCCGTACCCGTATGTCCCGTGCCGGCGCCCCCGTGCGCCGCGCGCTCGAAAGTGACGGATATCCCTGTGATCACCACCCAGGACCTGACCAAGGTCTACCGCTCCCGGGACGGCCGGGAGACCACCGCCCTGGACGGTGTCGGCCTGCACGTCCGCGAGGGGGAGGTGTACGGCGTCCTCGGCCGGAGCGGCGCCGGCAAGTCCACCCTCATCCGCTGCGTCAACCTGCTGGAGCGGCCCACCTCCGGCACGGTCACCGTCGACGGCCGGGACCTCACCGCGCTCGCCGGGCGCGGCCCCCGCGCCGGCGCGGAGCTGCGCCGGGCCCGGACCCGGATCGGCATGGTGTTCCAGCACTTCAACCTGCTCTCCTCGCGCACCGTCCGGGCCAACGTCGAACTGCCGCTGGAAATCCTCGGCCTCACCCGCCGCGAACGCGAGCGCAGGGCCCTGGAACTGCTCGACCTGGTCGGCCTCGCCGACAAGGCGCGCTCCTACCCGGCGCAGCTCTCCGGCGGCCAGAAGCAGCGCGTCGGCATCGCCCGCGCCCTGGCCGGCGACCCCAAGGTGCTCCTCTCCGACGAGGCGACCTCCGCGCTCGACCCGGGGACGACCCGCTCCGTGCTCCAGCTGCTGCGCGACCTCAACCGGCAGCTCGGGCTGACGATCCTCCTCATCACCCACGAGATGGAGGTCGTCAAGGCCGTCTGCGACTCCGCCGCCCTGATGCGCGAGGGCCGGGTCACGGAGTCCGGCACCGTGCCGGAACTGCTCGCGACCCCCGGCTCCGAACTGGCCCGGGAGCTCTTCCCGGTGGCCGGCCAGGCGTCCGGCGAGAACCGGACCGTCGTGGACGTCACCTTCCACGGTGAGACCGCGACCGAGCCGGTCATCTCCCGGCTCGCACGGACGTACAACGTCGACATCGCCGTCCTGGGCGCCGCGATGGACACCGTCGCGGGCCGCCAGGTCGGCCGGATGCGCATCGAACTGCCCGGCCCCTTCGAGGAGAACGTCGTGCCGATCGGATATCTGCGCGAGCAGGGCCTGGGCATCGAGATCGTACGCGCCCCCG
Source organism: Streptomyces sp. MNU89 (assembly GCF_020982505.1). Lineage (NCBI taxonomy): Bacteria > Bacillati > Actinomycetota > Actinomycetes > Kitasatosporales > Streptomycetaceae > Streptomyces > Streptomyces sp. MNU89. The sequence goes on from NZ_JAJKLL010000001.1 coordinate 6,361,792, forward strand.
GCGCCCCGGAGGCCGAGGGCACCAGCGGGACCGCCGCCGGGCCGCTGGTTCGCGGAGGTGCCCGGTGACCTGGTCCGAGATGCAGCCGCTGCTGTCCGCCGCCACGCTCGACACCCTCTACATGGTGGGCTGGTCCACGGTCTACGCGGTCCTCGGCGGACTGCCGCTGGGCGTGCTGCTGGTGCTGACGGGCGAGGGGGGCCTGCTGCGCAACGGTCCCGTCAACAAGGTGACCGGCGCCGTCGTCAACGTCGGCCGCTCGCTGCCCTTCTTCATCCTCATGATCGCGCTGATCCCGTTCAGCACCCTGGTGGTCGGCACCTCCATCGGCCCCACGGCGGCCGTCGTCCCGCTGGCCGTCAGCGCCGTCCCGTTCTTCGCCCGGCTGGTGGAGACGGCCGTCCGCGAGGTCGACGACGGACTCGTCGAGGCCGTGCAGGCGATGGGCGGCTCCACCTGGACGGTGGTCCGCAAGGCGCTGCTGCCGCAGGCCCTGCCGTCCCTCGTCGCGGGCCTCACCACCACCGTGATCGCCCTCATCGGCTACTCGGCCATGGCCGGCGCGGTCGGCGGCGGCGGGCTCGGCAACCTCGCCAAGACCTACGGCTACCAGCGGTTCGAGACCGACCTCATGCTCATCACCGTGGTGCTGCTGATCGTCCTCGTCAGCGCCGTGCAGCTGGCCGGCGATCTCGTGGTGCGCGCCCTGGCCCGGCGCGGCCGTTCCGGGACCGGCCCGGTGCGGAAACGCCGGCTCCGTGCCGCGCGCTGACCCCGCCGCCACCCCGGGCCGCCTCGCGCGCCCACCGAAACCTCCGGCCCGCCCGCTCCACACCGGGCGGAGCCGGACCCGGAGCCCGGACCCTTTGCCGGGCGGAACCACCCGCAAGAAAGGCACTCTTCGTGCGTACCCCGCTGGAATCCCTTCGCAAGCCCACCACTCTCAAGGCCGCGACGGCTGCCGCTGCCGCCGCCCTCACCCTGACCCTCGGCGCCTGCTCGGCCCCCTCCGACGCCGGCTCCGGCGGCGACTCCGCCGCGGACGCTCCGCTCACCGTCGCCGCCACGCCCACCCCGCACGGCGACATCCTCGCCTACGTCAAGAAGAACCTGGCCGACGACGCCGGACTCGACCTGGAGATCCAGGAGTTCGACGACTACGTCCTCCCCAACACCGCCACCGAGAGCGGCGAGGTCGACGCCAACTTCTTCCAGCACAAGCCGTACCTCGACGACTTCAACGAGCAGAAGGGCACCCACATCGTGCCCGTCGTCAACGTCGAGATCGAACCGCTGGGCCTCTACTCCGAGAAGCTCGGCGGCATCGGGGACCTGAAGCCCGGCCACACCGTCGCCCTCCCGGACGACGCCACCAACGAGGGCCGCGCCCTCAAGCTCCTCGCCGACCACGGCGCCATCGAACTCACGAAGGGCACCGGCAGCGACGCCACCCTCGGCGACGTCGCGGACGACAAGGGCCTGGAGTTCAAGGAGCTGGAGGCCGCCCAGATCCCCACCCGGCTCGGTGACGTCGACGCCGCCGTGATCAACGGCAACTACGCCATCGGCGCCGGGCTCAAGCCCGCGAAGGACGCCCTCGTCCTGGAGAAGGCCGAGGGCAACCCGTACGCCAACTTCCTCGCCGTGAAGAAGGGCAACGAGGACGACCCGCGGGTCGAGAAGCTCGCCCGGCTCCTCAACTCCGACGAGGTCGAGGCGTTCATCGAGAAGCGGTTCGAGGGCTCCGTCCTGCCCGCCTTCGGAGCCGTCGCCTCCTGACCCGGCAGCACCCCGGGCCGCGCTCCGGCCCGCCCCGGAACCGGCCCCCGGGCCGCGGGCCCCGCCACCGCGCGGGGCCCGCGGCCGTCCCGTCCGCCCACCCGGCGCTGCGCCCTCCCGCGCCGATGCTGCATGCTGGGCTGTCCAGCAGACCCCGGACCCGGAGCGGCCCATGACCCCCACTTTCCCGGACATCACGATCAGCACCGACCGCCTGGTGCTGCGCCCGTTCGAGGAGGGTGACGTGCCCGCCCTCGCGGACATGATGAACGACGAACTCGTCACGGCCTGGACCTCCGCCCCCACCCGTACACCCTGGACGACGCCCGCGACTGGGCCGGCCGCGCCGCCCCCGCCGAGCGCACCGAGGGCCGCGGCATCGTCTTCGCCGTCGCCGAGTTCCTCACCCAGCGGCTGGTCGGCTCCGTCCACCTGCGGAACACCAACTGGCGCTGCCGCTCCACCGAGATCGGCTACGTCACCGCCCCCTGGGCCCGCGGCGAGGGCTACGCCAGCGAGGCGGTGCGCGCCGTCGCCCAGTGGCTCTTCCGTCACCAGGGCTTCGAACGGCTCGAACTGCGCACCGCCGCCGACAACACCGCCTCCCAGCAGGTCGCGCAGAAGACCGGCTGCATCAGCGAGGGCGTGCTGCGGAACGCCTGGATAGCCCGCACCCGCACCGAGGACGGCGGCTGGGCGGACATCCGCACCGACCTGATCGTCTGGAGCCTGCTCCCCGAGGATCTGGACGACCTCGACGAGGAGACGGCGAAGGGGGACCGCGCCGCCTACGCCGACTGGAACTGACGCGCCCGGCGGCGCCCCGCGCCCGCGGCCGGAACCGGCGGCCCCTGCGCGCGGTGCCCCGGGCCCACCGGGTACCCTCACGGTGCCCGCCCACCCCGCGGGCTTTCGTGCGCGACTTTCCCAGGAGACTGACGACGATGGCCGACCGGGTCACGGTGATCGGATGGGACGGCTCGCCGCTGACCGCCGCCGCCCGCTCCGCCCTCGGAGCCGCCACCCTCGTCGCCGGCGCGCCCCACCATCTGGACCTGCCCGAAGTGCCGCCCGCCGCCGAGCGGATCAGGCTCGGCAGCCTCGATCTCGCCGCCCGCCGCATCGTCGGCCACCGCGGCACCGCCGTCGTGCTCGCCGACGGCGACCCCGGTTTCTTCGGCGTCGTCCGCACCCTCCGCGCCCCCGAACACGGGCTGGAGGTCGAGGTGGTGCCCGCCGTCTCGTCCGTCGCCGCCGCCTTCGCCCGTGCGGGCATGGCGTGGGACGACGCGCGGATCGTCACCGCCCACAGCCGCGATCTGCGCCGGGCCGTCAACGTCTGCCGGGCCCACAGCAAGGTCGCCGTCCTCACGGCACCCGGCGCCGGACCGGCCGAACTCGCCCTGCTGCTGGGCCCGGTGCACCGCACCTTCGTCATCTGCGAGGAACTCGGCACCGACCGGGAGCGGGTCACCGTCCTCACCTCGGACAAGGTCGCCGACCACACCTGGCGCGACCCGAACGTCGTCCTGTCCATCGGCGGTTTCGCCTCCCCGGTCACCCAGCAGGCCGCCTGGCTGGCCGGCGGCGACACCGCCCTGGCCACCGGGCCGCGCGGCTGGGCGCTGCCCGCCCAGAGCTACGGAGGCGTCCTCTCCGAGGCGGAGACCGCGCAGCTCCGGGCCACCCAACTCGCCCGGCTGGGGCCGCGCGTGGGCGACCTCGTCTGGGACATCGGCTGCGGCAGCGGCGCGGCGGCGGTCGAGGCGGCCCGGCTCGGCGCCGCCGTCATCGCCGTCGACCGGGATCCCGGGGCCCTGGTCGTGGCCGGCGACAACGCCCGCCGCTACGGAGTGCAGATCCAGACGGTGCACGGCACGGCGCCGCACATCCTGGAGGATCTGCCCGAACCGGACACCATCCGCATTGGCGGCGGGGGAGCCCCGGTCGTCGCGGCGTGCGCCGCCCGGCGGCCCGAGCGCATCGTCACGCACGCCAGGACCCGGGACGGCGCGGAGGCCGTCGGCCGGGCTCTCACCGACGGCGGATACGGCGTCGAATGCGCCTTGATCCAGACTGTGGAGTTGGACACGTCGCAGGACACGGGATGGGCCGAACGCCAGCGTGACGTGGGCTTTTTCCTGTGCGGGCACAGGATCGGCCGTCCGCTCTGAGCTTGTCCACCCGTGCCGTGCGGGACGTCCGCGCCAGGTAGGCTGGCGGACTGTTGTGACGCAGCGGCGTTCGGCACTTCGTTCGTCAATACCCGGAACGCACCGTGCGTTTCGAGCGCTCGGTACGGAGCTCGGGGGACGTGTGACGTACCGACCGGCGCGGACGCTCGTTCCATTCCATGAGCGGCCTTCGCGTCGCGGTCGGGCGCGCCGGGCGGGCGGGTCGATGGAGCACTATCGATGGGCGAGGGGTACGCATGACTGACACCGGCCGGATCCCGGACGAGGGGCTGCCGGAGAACGGCGGGCAGCAGGAGGCACCGCAGCACGTGACTCCCGCCGTCCCCGCGGGCGACCCCTCGCTCCCTCAGGACGCGCTCCAGCAGGACCCCTCGCTCCACCATGACCCCTCGCTGCGGCACGGCGCCCCGGGCGCCGGGTACGCCTACCACGGCCCCGCGGAGCCGGCGGCCCCCGCCGGGGACGACGACCTGCTGCTGATGCCCGGCACCCAGGGCGCCTGGAGCGAGCAGCCCGCGTACGACCCGCTGACCGATCCGCTGCCCGACCCCCTGACGGGGCCGCTGCCGCAGCCGGGGACCGGGCCGGCCTCCCCGTACGCATCCGCGCCGGCGCCGTACGAGCCGCAGCAGACGTCCTACGAACCGCAGTCCTACGAGCCGCAGCAGTCCTACGAGCAGCAGCCGTACGAGCAGCGGCAGCCGCACGACCAGCAGCCGTACATTCCGCGCCCCGCCGCCGAACAGCAGTTCACCGGACAACCCCGGTCCGGACCGGCCGCTCCCGCGCCCCAGCACACTCCCGCCCGGCGGCCGCTCCGCCCGGGCCCGCCGGTGCCCGAGCCGGGCGGTACGACCGGCGGTGTCGTCCGCTCGCTCGCCGACCGCGGCCCTGCGGGCGCCCCCGCCCGGCAGTTTCCCGGGATGGCGCCCGCCCCGGCGCGGACCCAGGTGCCCCAGCAGCAGCCGCCGGTGCCCATCCCGGCGTACGCGCAGCAGCCGTCCGCCACGCTCCCGGGCCCGCAGCTCGGCGAGATCCCGGCGCAGAACGGTCCCTGGTCCGGGCAGCCGGCCGCGACGGACGCCGCGCGAACGCCCGTCCCGGCGGCGGCCGTTCCCGGGCAGGCGACGGCCGCGCCCGAGGAGACCGGCACCGCCGATGACGGCACGGATACCGGCGCCGGTGCCGCGGGAGCTGCCGCCCCGCCGCCGCCCGGGGCCGCACAGGCCGTTCCCGTCCCCGGACAGACGCCGCGGCCGGTACCGGAGGAGCCCGGCGCGGAGGGTGGACAGGAGCCTGCCGCCGTCGTCGCCGAGACGGAGACGGAGGGGGACCCGGGGACCGGCCCGGTGACCGCAGCCGGAGAGGCCGGTCCGGCCGACGGCGTGGGCCCGGCCGCCGCACCCGCCTCACCCACCGCACCCGGCGAGGACCCGTCCGCCGCCGAGCCGGCCGCCTCCGCCGCCGAGCCGGAGGAGTCCTCTCCTGCCCCGGCCGCCGCCGATCTCGCCGCGCCCGTCGGCGCGCTGCCGGACGAGACCACGGCAACGGACCTTGAGCCCACGGAGACCACCGGGGTTCCCGAGCCCGCGGCAGAGGGGTCCCCGACACGGCGGCCGGCAGCCCGGGCCCGGCGCCCGCCGCGTCCCCGCTTCCACGCCCTCCGCCGACGAGGCACCGGAGCACGCCGCGGGCAGGAGCCGGCGCGGCCGGCGCCGTGCGGCTCCCGCCTCCCCGCAGGACCCGGCAGCCGCAGCCGCACCGGCCGACGCGGAGAGCACCCCCGCCGGACCCGCCGGTGACGGCGTATCACCGGACGCCGCGGTTGCGGACTCCCGGGGAACACCGGCCGGACCGGACGCCCCCGTGGCGGTCGCCGTGGCCGTCGCCGCCCAGCCCGGTGCCGAAGAGGCCGGGGCCGGGGAGGAAGAGCGGCCCGCGAAGGTCGCCGCGGGAACGGGCCGACGGCGCCGGGCAGCCCGCCCCGCGACCGCCGAGCCGGGTTCCGTGCCCGGACCGCAGGCCGGAGCCGCGGAGACGGCCCCGGTCCTCCCGGAGACGGAGCAGGCTCCGGAAGGCCGGGAGACCGCACCGGCCGCCGCACCGGAAGCGGAGCCGGGAGCGCCGGAGAGCGCGGGCGACGCCGCAGAGTCCGCGACGACGGCGGCCGAGCCCTCAACCACCCCGGTGGAAGCGCTGGTCGACGCAGCCGCGCGGGAAGCGCCGGTCGCACAGCAGGCACCCGCCGACTCCGGGACGCCCGAGGCGGCCGTCCTCGACGCCGGCTCCACGTCCGCTGACACCGGCTCCGTACCGGCTGCGAGCGAGACCCCCGTCCAGCCGGGAGCCGACGGAGCCGCCGCCCCCGGCGAGGAGGCCGGACCGGACGCCGTTGCCGGACCGGACACGGCAGCCGAGACGGGGCCCGGCACCGGAGCGGATGCCGGTACGGCCGCTCAGGCGGTCGAGCCGGACACGGCTGCACCCGGGCCCGAGACCGGTGCGCCCGTCCCCGGGACGGAGAGCGCCGAGCCGGAAGCCGCTCAGCCCGTAGCCGCCGAGCCGGAAGCCGCCGAGCCGGGCGCCGCCCAGCCGGAGACGACCGGAGCGGATGCTTCCGGAGTCCGGCCGGAGGAACCCGGCGTGGCGGCCGGCAACGAGGCCGGACCCGCCGGACCGGGGGCGCCGGAGACCGTTCCCGAGGAGGCGGAGCCGAGCGCTGCCGAGCCGGAGGCGGCCGGACCCGCTGCCCCGGAGCAGCCGACCGTCGTCGAACAGCCCGCTCCCGAACCGGAAAACACCCCGGCCGGGCCCGCCGCCGACGCCTCCACGGACCCCGCGCCGGGAGGGGCACGCTCGTTACGGACCCCCCGCCTCCGAGCGCTCCGGCTCCGGGCCGGCCGTTGCCGGGCGGCCGCTGCCGCCGAGGGAGACCGCCCCGCGGGCCCCGGCTCCGCCACCGGTTCCGACCCGCCCCCGACACCGTTCCGGCGCCCGCCGCCGCATCCACCACCGGAGTCACTCCCATTCCCGACGCCGACCCGCACCCGACCCCGGTATCGCCCTCGCGGACCGGCTCCTCTCGGCCCGCTCCGCCCCGCGATCCGGGGCCCCGCCTCCGCACCGGAGACCGCGCGGCCGGCGAGCCCCGAGCAGGGCACCGGCGCGGACCGGCCGGACCGGCCGGATCAGCCCGGAGAGGCGGACCGGTCCGACGAGTTCGTGCCGCCCTCCGGCCCGCGGGCCCCCGGCTTCGGCGAGGCCGAACGCGAAGCCGTCCTCCGCGTCATGCGGGAACGCCGCGACATCCGCAACGGCTTCCGCAAGGACCCCGTACCGCACGACGTGCTGCTGCGGGTCCTGGAGGCGGCGCATCACGCGCCCAGCGTCGGCCACTCCCAGCCCTGGGACTTCGTGGTCATCCGCTCCGCCGAGACCCGCCGGGCCATGCACGAACTGGCCGTCCGCCAGCGCGAGGCGTACGCCAAGTCGCTGCCCAAGGCCCGGGCGAAGCAGTTCAAGGAACTCAAGATCGAGGCGATCCTCGACACCCCCGTCAACATCGTGGTCACCGCCGACCCGACCCGCGGCGGCCGCCACACCCTCGGCCGGCACACCCAGCCGCAGATGGCCCCGTACTCCTCCGCGCTCGCCGTCGAGAACCTCTGGCTCGCCGCGCGTGCCGAGGGACTCGGCGTCGGCTGGGTGAGCTTCTTCGACGAGCGGGAGATGGTCCGGGTCCTCGGCCTGCCCGAGCACCTGGAGGTCGTCGCGTACCTCTGCGTCGGCTACGTCGACGAGTTCCCGGCCGAGCCCGAGCTGGCGCAGGCGGGCTGGTCCAAGCGGCGCCCGCTGTCCTGGGTGGTGCACGAGGAGACGTACGGCCGCCGCGCCCTGCCCGGTGAGGAGCCGCACGACCTGCTGGCGGAGACCCTGCAGGGCATCCGCCCGCTGGACGCCAAGGCGCTCGGCGAGGCGTGGGAACGGCAGAAGCGGATGACGAAGCCCGCCGGCGCCCTCGGCATGCTGGAGATCATCTCGGCCCAGCTCAGCGGGCTCTCCCGGAAGTGCCCGCCGCCGATCCCGGAGCCCGCCGTCGTGGCGATCTTCGCCGGGGACCACGGCGTCCATGCCCAGGGCGTCACTCCGTGGCCGCAGGAGGTGACGGCCCAGATGGTCGCCAACTTCCTCGGCGGGGGAGCGGTGTGCAACGCCTTCGCCCGCCAGATCGGTGCCGAGGTCTGCGTGGTCGACGTCGGGGTGGCCGGCGACCTGCCGAGCACGCCCGGTCTGCTTCCGCGCAAGATCCGGGCGGGCACCGGGGACTTCACCGCCGGACCCGCGCTGGAGCGCGAGGAGGTGCTGCGCGCGGTCGAGGTGGGCATCGAGACCGCCCGGGACCTGGTCGCCGCGGGCAACAAGGCGCTCCTCACCGGTGAGATGGGTATCGCCAACACCACCGTCTCCGCCGCGCTGATCTCCGTCTTCACGGAGAAGGACCCGGCCGAGGTCACCGGCCGCGGCACCGGCATCAGCGACGAGACGCACGCCCGCAAGGTGGACGTCGTACGGCGCGGACTGGAGCTGCACCGGCCGGACCCGGAGGACCCGATCGGCGTGCTCGCCGCGGTCGGCGGCCTGGAGCACGCCGCGCTGGTGGGCCTGATCCTCGGCGGCGCCTCGCTGCGCACCCCGGTGATCCTGGACGGGGTCAGCGCCGGGGCGGCCGCGCTGGTGGCCCGGGCGATCGCCCCCGAGGCGCTCGCCGCCTGCATCGCGGGGCACCGCAGCGCCGAACCCGGCCACATGGCGGCCCTCACGAAGCTGGGACTGCGGCCGCTGGTCGACCTCGATCTGCGGCTCGGCGAGGGCACGGGTGCCCTGCTGGCCCTGCCGGTGGTGCAGAGCGCGGCCCGCGCGATGCACGAGGTCGCCACGTTCGACTCGGCCGGCGTCACGGAGAAGTCCTAGCCCCGGCACCGGGGCGGGGGCGGCTCGGGAAGCGACCCGGGTACGGCACCGCTGCCGTACCCGGGGCCGGGGCCGGAGAGGCATGGGCCCCAGCCCGGACCGGGTACCGGCTCGCGCCGCCCGAGCCGGAGCGCCTCGGCCGGGCCCCGGCCCGGAACGGCCCGGTACGGACGGTTGGGGGGCCGCTCGGATCGGAACCGCTCGGACCCGAACATCCCGGCAGGGAATCGCCCGGACCGGAACGGCTCGGCCGGGACCGGGCCACAAACCCCGAACCGAACGGCCGGACCGAGCCGCCCGGCCTGAACCCCCGAACCGCCCGACCCCCGAATGCCCGGACCGCCGAACCCGAAGGAGCCCGACGCGCCCGACCGCGCAGCACCCGCACCCCGAACCGCGCCCCCGGCGCCCGTACTCCCGTCCCCTCCCACATCACCCCGTCCCACCAGGCCCGGAGTGAGCCGCGAAACAGCCCGGTAACCCGCCGCACTCTAGGCTGGAGCCCGGCGTGCCGGCCGCCGGACGTACGGCCGGCGCACCGCACCACCCGCCCGCCGCTCCAGCGCAGTAGCGGCCCGCAGCCCCCTGCCGCCCCGAGGAGCCGTACCGCCATGACCCGAAACGACGACGCCCGGCCGGAGCCCGTGCACGCCCGCACGCCGGAACCCGCACCGGCCACCGCCTACCCCGTCGGCCTGCGCCTCGCCGGCCGCCGGGTGGTCGTGCTCGGCGGGGGACAGGTCGCCCAGCGCCGGCTGCCCGGACTGGTCGCCGCCGGCGCGGACGTGCTGCTGATCTCGCCGTCCGCCACCCCGTCCGTGGAGGCCATGGCCACGGCGGGCGAGGTCCGCTGGGAACGCCGCCGCTACCGGCCGGGCGACCTCGACGGGGCCTGGTACGCGCTCATCTCCACCGACGACCCCGAGGCCAACGCCGCCGCCTCCGCCGAGGCCGAGACCAGCCGCGTCTGGTGCGTACGGAGCGACGACGCCGGGGCCGCCACCGCCTGGACCCCCGCCACCGGCCGCAGCGAGGGCGTGACCGTCGCCGTGCTCACCGGCCAGGACCCGCGCCGCTCCGCCGCCGTGCGCGACGCCATCGTCGAGGGCCTGCGGGACGGCACCCTCGCCGCGCCCCGCCACCGCGCCCGCACCCCCGGCGTCGCCCTGGTCGGCGGCGGCCCCGGCGACCCGGACCTGATCACCGTGCGCGGACGCAGGCTGCTCGCCGAGGCGGACGTGGTCATCGCCGACCGGCTCGGTCCCCGCGACCTCCTGGACGAACTCCCGCCGCACGTCGAGGTGATCGACGCGGCGAAGATCCCGTACGGCCGGTTCATGGCCCAGGAGGCCATCAACAACGCGCTGATCGAGCATGCCAAGGCGGGCAAGGCGGTGGTCCGCCTCAAGGGCGGCGACCCGTACGTCTTCGGGCGGGGCATGGAGGAGGCCGAGGCGCTCGCCGAGGCGGGCATCCCCTGCACGGTCGTTCCCGGCATCTCCAGCTCCATCAGCGTGCCCGCGGCGGCCGGCATCCCCGTCACGCACCGCGGTGTGGCCCATGAGTTCACCGTGGTCAGCGGGCACGTCGCCCCCGACGACCCGCGCTCGCTGGTGGACTGGGCGGCGCTGGCACGGCTGCAGGGCACGCTGGTGCTGCTCATGGCCGTCGACAAGATCGGCCCGATCTCCGAGGCGCTGGTCGCGCACGGCCGTGCCCCGGAGACTCCGGTCGCCGTCGTCCAGGAGGGCACCACCGCCGCCCAGCGCCGGGTGGACGCGACCCTGGCCACGGTGGCGCGGCGCGTCGCCGACGAGGGCGTACGGCCGCCCGCGGTGATCGTCATCGGCGAGGTCGTGACGGTCGGGCGGCGGACCGGCGGGGGATGACAGCCCCGCACCTCTTCCCCGCACCCCTTCCCCGCTCCCGCACCGCACCCCGGCCCTCCGCCCCGGACGGGCCCTCGGCGAGAACACCGGACAAGGCAGTAACACCCAGTGGCTGAACTCATCACGGTCGACGACCCCGGCGACCCCCGGCTGCGCGACTACACGGACCTCACCGACGTCGAACTGCGCCGCCGCAGGGAGCCGGCCGAGGGCCTGTTCATCGCGGAGGGCGAGAAGGTGATCCGGCGGGCGCTCTCCGCCGGCTACCCGCTGCGCTCCCTGCTCCTCTCCGCCAAGTGGGCCGAGGCGATGCGTGACCTCCTCGCCACCCTGAACGCCCCGGTGTACGTCGTCGACCCGGGCCTCGCCGAGCACGTCACGGGCTATCACGTGCACCGGGGCGCCCTCGCCTCCCTGCACCGCACACCCCTGCCCACGGCGGGGGAACTGCTGGCGGACGCCCGCCGGGTCGCCGTCATGGAGGCCGTCAACGACCACACCAACATCGGGGCGGTCTTCCGCAGCGCGGCGGCCCTCGGCATGGACGCCGTGCTGCTCTCCCCGGACTGCGCCGATCCGCTCTACCGGCGCTCGGTGAAGGTCTCCATGGGCGCCGTCTTCTCCGTCCCCTACGCCCGGCTGGACGCCTGGCCGCGCGGGCTGGACGCGGTGCGCGCCGCCGGATTCGAGCTGCTCGCCCTGACCCCCGACGAGAAGGCCGTGACGCTCGACGAGGCGGCGCCTCACCGACTGGAGAGGGTCGCGCTGATGCTCGGAGCGGAGGGCACCGGACTGTCCCGGCAGGCGCTCGCGGCCGCCGGGACCTGGGTGCGCATCCCGATGGCACACGGGGTGGACTCGCTCAACGTGGGCGCCGCCGCGGCCGTGGCGTTCTACGCGGTGGCCTCGGGCCGGCCCACCGGCTGACCCGGGTCCCACCGGCGGACCTGGGTGCGCATCCCGGCGGGCGGACCGCCGGGCTTCCGGTCCGCCACCGCGGCGTGGCGGGGGCCGGCACGGACCCCGAGCCGGCCGGAGACGTTCCCGCCGCCCCGCCGCCACGAGCGTCCAGCCGCCACGGGCGCGCCGGTCCGCGAGGAGGCGGGCGTCCCAACGGGGCGGCGGACGGCGCCCGTTCAGCCGCTCGCACCTCGGCCGGTCTCGGGACGCGGCGGACCCGGACCGCCCGGACGTCCGCTCGGCGGCCTGGGCCGGCTCAGCCCCTCCGGTCCGCGCCGGCCGGGGCCGGACCCGCGTCCGGGCCGCGGCCGGCACCGTCCGTGACCCGGTCCGCGCCGAACGGCTCCGACGGGCCCGTCAGCCCCCGGGCGGGGCCCTCGCAGCCCTGTGCCGCGGCGATCCCCAGCGCGACCAGCACCGTCACCGTCACGAACACCACCAGCCGCTGACGCAGCAGCCGCCGGTCCGGGCCGGGCGCGGGCCGGCGCCCCGTGCCGTTCGTCCGGGACGGGGGGCGCGTGCCCGTACCGCGCCCCGCGCGGGACGAGGGGGGCCGCTCACCCGGCACGCGTTTGCCCGCCGGACGCACCCCCGAGCGCGAACCGCCGCGCGACGGAGCCGGGGCCGGCCCGCGGGTCCGGGAAGGACCCGGAGCCGTGCCCGCCGGTCCACGTTCCGTGCGCTGCTGTGCCCGATCGGCGCCGGGGTGCTCGCCGTGCCGCCCGCCGGAGCGGTCGGCCGGGAGCCGGGAGGGCGCCAGCCGCGCGTCCGGAAGCGGCCCGTGCGTCTCCCGTACCGCGATCTCCTTCAGCCGCATGGAGAGCTGAAGGGTCGTCGGCCGCTCCTTGGGGTCCTTGGCCAGGCAGGCCCGGATCAGCGGTGCGAGCGCGTCGTGCACCCCGTGCAGCTGCGGTTCCTCGTGCACCACCCGGTAGAGCATGACCTCGGAACTGCCCTGCCCGAAGGGCGAGTCGGCGGTCGCGCAGTAGGCGAGCGTGGCGCCCAGCGCGAAGACGTCCGTCGCGGGCGTGACCGCCGCGCCGCGCACCTGTTCCGGCGCCAGGAAGCCCGGGGAGCCGACCGCCGTGCCGACATGGGTCAGGGTGCTGGCGCCGGTCGCCCAGGCGATGCCGAAGTCGATGATCCGCGGGCCCTTGGGGGAGAGCAGGATGTTCGAGGGCTTGAGGTCGCGGTGCACGACGCCCGCCTCGTGCACGGCCAGCAGCCCCTCGGCGAGGGCCGCCCCGATCGCGGCGGTACGGGCCGCCGACAGCGGGCCCTCCTCGACCACCTTGTCGTGCAGCGACGGGCCCGGGACGTACTGGGTGGCGAACCACGGCCGGTCCGCCTCCAGGTCGGCCGCCACCAGCCGGGCCGTACAGCCGCCGCGGATCCGGCGGGCCGCGGACACCTCCCGCGCGAAGCGGGACCGGAACTCCTGGTCCTCCGCCAGATCCGGCCGGATCACCTTGAGCGCCACCCGCTGGCCGCGCTTGTCCGAGCCCAGGTACACCACGCCCATGCCGCCGGCGCCCAGCCGCCGGTGAAGCCTGAACGAGCCGACGACACGCGGGTCCTCGCGCCGGAGCCGCATCATCGCCATGTTCAATCCCCGCTGCCCGGTCGGTCTGACGAGGCACAGCTTACGGATCGGCGGGCCGGAGCGCTCATAGGCCGCGCATACGCCGCACCCGTGAATTGTCAGTGCCGGGTGGGATCCTGAAGGAGTGGGGGAGCCGCGCGCACGGCGGCGACCCGGCACGGATGCGCGACCTCAACGGTCCGTCGCAGAAGGGGGTTTGATCCCGTGAAGGGTGACCGCGTGGAGATAGTCGTGGACGCGGGGGACACGACTCGGACGTACGAGATGACGGCCGGCCGGGCCGGCCGCAGGGTGGAGACGGCGGTGCGCCGGGGCGTGGTGGAGGTGAGTGAAGTCACCCGCAACGGCACGCCGGTGCGCACGGCCCGCTTCATGGCCAACCGGGTTCTCGCCCTGGTGGAGCACCCGGCCCCGAGAATCGACGAGTCGGAGCGGGGGGAGTGACGGGGGGCGTCCCCTCGGGGAACACCCGCACGGCCGGCGGCGGATGTCCACCCACAGGAGTAGCCGGAGGGCCCGGCCGTCATCCTGCGGGAGGCCCGGAATCGATACGAGGGGCTGACGACCGGGCACGGCCGCGCCCCTAATGTTGAAGTCAAGCGGCGGGCGGACGCACTCGTCCCCCGAGGTCACACGCCCGCCGCTCCGGACATGACAGGAGCGGGGCGATGGCGGGCACAGTCGAGCGAGCGGTCAGCCGAACGCACGGGCGCAGAGCGCTCGGCGCGGTCGGGGTCGTCCTGAGGACGCCGCCCGCGGGCACCGCCGCCTCCGGCACCCGTCATCCGCTTGTCGCCGCGGCGATGGTGCTGCCCTTGGCGGTAGTCCTCACCGTGGTCTTCGGCGGCTGGGAGGCCGTCATGACACAGGCGTCGTCCGTGGCTGGACTGCTGGGGCGCTGACAGCGTCCCGGACCCCGGGAGAGCGGCCCGGGACGGGGAAACTCCGGCCTGCATCACCCCGTGGGGACGGGGGTACGGCGGACGGCACGAACGCCCGGACAGCGGGGAGCTGTCCGGGCGTTGTGTTGCCCGGCCGAGCCCGGCACCTGTCACGGGGCGCCCCGGCACGGGGCATCGGGTGCTCCCCGTCCACCCGACGGAGCCCTGGCCGCACACGCGGCGACTCGCCGCTCCGATCAGGCGCGGCAGCTCCACTGGAGACCCGGGGCGGGTGAGCAGCCGGAGCGCGAGCCGTACCCACGGGAGCCATGGACCGGGCACCGGAAGCGGAAGGCATCGAGAGCCACCATCCCGTCGCGCGGCCCCGGCACGGCGGGGTACGTTGCGCGTCGGGACGGCCCGGTACGGAGCAGTGCGGCCGCGGACACGCGGGCCCGCGCCGGGCCGTGAGGGGGCAGGGGGCAGCGCATGACCGGGTCACTCGCCGGTGAACTCGCCGGCATCGCCGCACGGGCCGCGACGCGGTCTCCGGCCGGTCCGGAGCCCGGAGCGTCCGGGCCACCGGGGAGCGCGGTCCCGCGCCCGCGTGACGGCAGCGCCCACGGCGCCGAAAGCGCGGATTTCACCGACGGCATCGGAAGCACCGCGAGCACCGACGGCACCGGAAGCGCCAACGGCACCGGGAACGCCGGGTGCACCGGGAGCGCAGGCGATACCGGCGACGCCGGCCGGCCCGTCGTCCTCGCCGACCGCCCCGACGGCACCGTGGTCCGGCTCGGCTCCGTCGTCGCCAAGGCGCACCCCGCCGACAGCGACCGCCAAGCCCTGGCCGTACGCCTCGGCATCGCCGCTCACCCCCTCCTCGACGGGATCCTCCTCGCCCCGCTGCCGGTCCCCGCCCCGCCCCGGAGCCCGGCCGGACCCCGTCCCCGCCCCGGGCCGGACCCCGCCCCCGGTCTCCGCCCTTCTGACGGGGCTGCGCGACGGCCGTCCTGCCACCCTCTGGCCCCAGGGCCTCCCGGTGTCCCCGGACGATCCGGACGCCGCGCCCTGGGAGGAGACGGCGGCCCTGCTCGCCCGGCTCCACGCCGTACCGCCGGGCCCGCTGCCCGGCCCGGTACCGCCCATGCGCGGCCCCGCCAAGGTCGCGGCGGCGCTGCGGCGGCTGCGGGGTGTGCCGCCGTCCCCCGGGTCCGCCGCCGTCCTGCGGGCGGCCGGGCGGCTGCCGGCCTGGGCGCGCGGCGAGGAGCCGCCGCCCGCCGGCGCGGCGGGCCACACCCTCTGCCACGGCGACCTCCACCTCGGCCAGCTCGTCCGGAGCCCCGCCCCCGGCGGTCCCTGGCTGCTGATCGACGTGGACGACCTGGGCCTCGGCCCGCCGGTGTGGGACCTCGCCCGCCCGGCCGCCTGGTACGCCACGGGTCTGCTCGCCCCGGAGGACTGGACCCGCTTCCTCGGCGCCTACCGGTCCGCGGCGGGCCCCGCCCTGCCGGCCGGTGGCGACCCGTGGCCGTATCTCGACGTGCCCGCCCGGGCGTTGACCGTCCAGTCGGCGGCCCAGGCGCTGGCCAAGGCCGCGGCGGAGCGCCGGGCACTCGACGAGCCGGAAGAGGCGCTGGTCGACGCCTGCGCGCGGATGGCCGGGCTCCCGGTGGAACCCCCGGCCGGGGCCCGGGCGTCCGTCGTAGGGTGAACCCACTCATCGACGGGGGCGGCCCCGGCGGTGCCGACGGACTCGCGAGGAGCTGAGCCGATCATGCAGTGTCCCAAGTGCCATGCGCCGATGCACACGTACAACCGCAACGGTGTGCAGATCGAGCAGTGCAGCGGTTGCCGGGGGATCTTCCTCGACTACGGGGAGCTGGAGTCGCTGACCCGGCTGGAGTCGCAGTGGTCGCAGCAGGCCCCGCCGCCCGGCCCCGCGCCGCAGGGCTACCCGGCCGGTCCCGCCCCGGCCGCGCCCGCCTGGGGCGCCCAGCACCACGGCGGCCATGGGCACTACGGACACCGCCGGCAGAAGAGCTTCGGCCGGATGCTCTTCTCCTCCTGAGCCTCCCGGGCCCCGCCCCGGAGAACGGCCGACGACCGAGGGCCGGAGCTGTCTGCTCCGGCCCTCGGTCCTTCGGTGTGGACGATACTGGGATTGAACCAGTGACCTCTTCCGTGTCAGGGAAGCGCTCTCCCGCTGAGCTAATCGTCCGGGTTTACGGCGTGCGCGATACTGGGATTGAACCAGTGACCTCTTCCGTGTCAGGGAAGCGCTCTCCCGCTGAGCTAATCGCGCGGGGGCGGCCCGGCGCCGTCCGGTGGACGGCGGCGGAGCCGCGGGTGGTACGGGGTCCCGGGGGACCCGGTGGACGATACTGGGATTGAACCAGTGACCTCTTCCGTGTCAGGGAAGCGCTCTCCCGCTGAGCTAATCGTCCGAGGTGGAGACGGGATTTGAACCCGTGTAGACGGCTTTGCAGGCCGTTGCCTCGCCTCTCGGCCACTCCACCAGGCGGGGACCAGGGACGATCCCCACTTCGAGCGGACGACGAGATTCGAACTCGCGACCCTCACCTTGGCAAGGTGATGCTCTACCAACTGAGCCACGTCCGCACGGTTTCCCCGGATCACTCCGGGAGCCACCCTGTCCCCGGCCCGCTTGCGCGTTCCGGCGACGTGTCGAACTCTAGCGGATTCCCGGGCCAGCTCAAATTCCGTTTGCCCAGCGTGCTGCGCTCATCACCGGCGGGGAGGGCCGGGCGGCCCGCCGGCCATAGAATCGCACCCGTGTCCGACCTCGTCCCTCTGGCCCGCTTCGGCGGACTCGTCGCCGCTGACCTGCGCGACGTCACCGGCGACCCCGCGGCCCTGGAGTCCAGCGGCTTCTGGGCGGTGGTGGCCGGCTTCGAGGGCGGACTGGTCTGCGCCCGCTTCGGCGACGTACGGCCCGCGCCCCCGCCGGCGCCCGCCCCGGGGGCCTGGCGCGGCCCCGCGCCGGGGGAGTGGACCTCCTCCCTGGACCGGGACGGATACCTCGCCGGTGTCCGCCGCATCCGGGAGCACATCGCCGCGGGCGAGGTCTACCAGGCCAATCTCTGCCGGGTGCTCTCCGCACCGCTCCCCGACCCCGCCACGGCCGACATCGACGCCCTCACGGCGCTGCTGGCCCGCGGCAACCCGGCCCCGTACGCGGGCACCGTGCGGCTGCCCGCGCACGGTGTGGAGATCGCCACCGCCTCGCCCGAACTCTTCCTGCGCCGGAACGGCCGCACCGTGGAGTCGGGGCCGATCAAGGGCACCGGCCGCACCGCCGCCGATCTGCTGGAGAAGGACCACGCCGAGAACGTCATGATCGTGGACCTGGTCCGCAACGACCTCGGCCGGGTCTGCGCCACCGGCTCCGTGACCGTGCCCGAGCTGTGCGCCGTCGAGGCCCACCCGGGCCTGGTGCACCTCGTCTCCACGGTGCGCGGTGAACTGGCCGGCGGCGCGGGCTGGCCCGAACTCCTCGACGGCACCTTCCCGCCCGGCTCCGTCACCGGTGCACCCAAGTCCAGCGCGCTGCGGATCATCGAGGCGCTGGAGACGGCGCCCCGCGGCCCGTACTGCGGCGGCATCGGCTGGGTCGACGCCGACCGCGGCACCGGCGAACTGGCCGTCGGCATCCGCACCTTCTGGATCGACCGCGAGGCCCCCGGCGGCCCGCTGCTGCGCTTCGGCACCGGCGCGGGCATCACCTGGGGCTCCGACCCCGAGCGCGAGTGGGCCGAGACCGAACTCAAGGCACGCCGGCTGCTCGCGATAGCGTCGGAGAGGCCGGGGAAACCGGAGGAAGCGGGACAACCGCAGGACGCGGAGCACACCGCGGCCCGGGGAACGCGAGGAGAGACACTGTGAAGATCTGGCTGGGCGGGAAACTGCGGGACGCGGACGACGCGCGCGTCTCCGTGCTCGACCACGGACTCACCGTCGGCGACGGCGTGTTCGAGACCCTCAAGGCCCAGAACGGCCGGGCCTTCGCCGTCAGCCGCCACCTCGACCGGCTGGCCGTCTCCGCCCGCGGCCTCGGCCTGCCGGAGCCCGACCGCGACGAGGTCCGGCACGCCTGCGAGGCCGTGCTCGCTGCCAACCCCCTGCCCTACGGCAGGCTGCGGATCACCTACACCGGCGGGCTCTCCCCGCTCGGCTCCGACCGCGGCACCGCCCGGCCGACCCTGGTCGTCGCCCTGGGCGAGGCCAAGCCCTCGCCCGACAGCACGGCCGTGATCACCGTGGACTGGGTCCGCAATGAGCGCGGAGCCCTCACCGGCCTCAAGACCACCTCGTACGCGGAGAACGTCCTGGCGCTGGCCCGCGCCCGCGAACAGGGCGCGTCGGAGGCCCTGTTCGCCAACACCGTGGGGCAGCTCTGCGAGGGCACCGGCTCCAATGTCTTCGTGGTCCTCGACGGCGTCCCGCACACCCCGCCGCTCTCCTCCGGCTGCCTCGCCGGGATCACCCGCGCGCTGACCGCCGAGTGGACCGGCGCGCGGGAGACCGAGCTGCCGATGGACGTCCTGGACCGGGCCGAGGAGGTCTTCCTGACCTCCACGCTCCGTGACGTCCAGGCCGTGCACCGGGTCGGCGACCGGACGCTGCCCGGCGCCCCCGGACCGGTCACGGCCAAGGCGATGCGGGTCTTCGCGGAACGCTCGGCGGCCGACCCGGACCCGGCCTGACCCGCACCGCTCCCGACCCGTACCCGCGGCCCCGGCCCGGTCCGCGGCGGTCCGTTGCGGAACTCCGGCCCGCACGACAGGTGACGCCGGGCCTCCGCGCCCGGTACAAAATCTTGATGACGACAACTCTGCGGCCCACGGGGCCGGAACGCCGCGACCGCGACGGCTCACGCGCCCGCGGCTACGAGGTCTGCGTCAACAGCCGCCCCGTGGGCACCGTCGGCCTCACCGCGGACGCCCGGCTCGGCCCCGTGGGCCGTATCGAGGGGCTGCGGATCGCCGTGCCCGACCGGCGGCGCGGGCGCGGCACCGTGGCCGTGCTGGCCGCCGAGGAGGTGCTGCGCGGCTGGGGCTGCGTCCGCACGGAGATCGCCGTGCCGGAGTCGTCCGGCGCGGCCCTGCGGATGGCGGAGGCCCTCGGCTACACCGAGTTCGCCCGGAATCTGCGCAAGCGCGTCCCCGCCGAGCCCCCGCCCCTCCCGGCGGGCAGCGAGGGCCGCCCCATGAACGCCACCGAGTTCGCCGCCTGGCAGCAGCAGTCCCGGGAGAGCTACGCGCGCCTGCTGACCGGGCGCGGCGTCCCGGAGGAGCAGGCCCGCGCCGAGGCCGGGGCGGACCACGCGCGGCTGCTGCCGGACGGGGTCCGCACCTCGGGGGCCCTGCTGCGCGTCCTCTCCCTCGAGGGCACGGACGCGGGCGTGCTGTGGGTCGGGCTGGGCGAGCGGGCCCCGGAGGGCCTCGACGCCCACGTCTACGAGGTGGAGGTGGTGGAGGAGCTGCGGGGCCGGGGCCACGGCCGGTCGCTGATGCTCCTGGCCGAACGGGAGTGCCGTGCGGCCGGGGCGGAGACCCTCGGCCTGCGCGTCTTCACGGACAACACCCCGGCCCTCCGCCTCTACACCTCACTCGGCTACGAGACGGCCCGCCGCCTCCTCACCAAGCCCCTGCTCTGATCCGCCCGATCCGCCCGGTCCGGCCGATCCGGTCGATCCGTCCGGCCCGTACGCCGGCCGCGCCGGGGCCGGCGGGATCAGGCCGGTCAGGCGGCGCCCCCGCCCTCCGCGAGCAGCCGGTCCGCGATCTCCTCGACGCGCTCCCGCAGCCCCTCCTGGCTCCGGCTGCCGTCCAGCCGCTCGCCGCCGATCACATACGTCGGTGTGCCGGTCACCCCGATCGCCTTGCCCTCCGCCTGGTCGGCGTCCACGACCAGCATGTGCCGGCCGTCGACCAGCGCGGTGTCCATCTCCTCGGCGTCCAGGCCGAGTTCGCGGGCGACCTCGACGAGAAGCGGCTCACCGCGCCGTCCCAGCTCCTCGGCGCGCTCCAGGACGGCCTCGGCGTAGCGCCGGCCCTGTCCCTGGGCGGCCGCCTCCTCGGCGGCCTGGGCCGCGGCGTGGGAGTGCCGGTGCTTGTCCAGGGGGAAGTGGCGCAGCCGGGTCACGAGCGCGTCGCCGTAGCGGCCGCGCAGGGCGCGGAGGTCCGCCAGGGCGGTGCGGCAGTCGGGGCACTGCAGTTCGCACCAGACGTCGAGGACGACGGTGCGGCCGGTGGTGGTGTCAATCATGGCGCCAGTCTCCCAGGCCCGCCCGGAGGGCCGGGACCGGCACCTGAGGATGACGGGCGACCCCGGAAAGTCCCTGACCCCTCCCCGCCGGCATGGCCCCGGCACCGCCACCGGGTGCAGGATGGAGGAGGAACCACGGGGACGAACGTACGGGGGATGGGAGTGGCAATGTCCGCGATCGCCGCTGAGGGGCCGCCATGCTGACCACGACCGTCTGCGTCGCGCTGTCCGCGGCCGGCCTGGCCCTCGCCCTGCTCACCGCCTACCGGAAGCGTTTTCTGGCCGCGACCCGGATCGCTGCCCTGGCGCTGATCCCGGTCGGCCTGGCGATGGCCGGGCTGGCGGATCTGGCCGGTGACATCGCGGCCGCCACGGCCGACTGGGCCGCCGATCTGGTGCTGAAGCCATCCGTCTGGGCCGGGTTCGCCGTCCTGGCGGTGTCCGTGGTGCTGCTCGTCGTCACCCGGATCGTCGGCAGGCGCCGCGGCCCGTCCCGTACGGAACGCCGCGCGGCCTCCGCGGGGGAGCGGCGGGGCGCGGTGGCGCCGGGGGCGTCGGCGCCGTCCCTGGGCCCCGGACGGGCGCAGGGACGCGAAGCGGAGCCGGACCGCAAGGGCGGCAAGCGGAGCGGGCAGGACACCGGTCTGGAGGACTTCGAGGACATCGAGGCGATCCTGAAGAAGCACGGAATCTAGAAAGTAAACCCGAGAACATTTGAACTCCGGGTGAATTCCGGCGTCTTGGCGGTGTGCGTGGCCGCGGGTGCGTCATCATCTGCCCGAGATGAACGATGACCTTGCCCTTCGGGCCACCGAACCACCCCTGACCTGCGCAGAGCCGAGCACCCGGAGTTCCGTTCCGGTCACCGCCGAGCCCGCCGCTCCCCCCGAGAGCCGGGGCTGTCTCTACGCGCTCTCCCAGCCGCCGCTGATGCTCTTCCTGACCGTCATCGGCTCCCTGCTGCTCTTCGGCGCCGTCTACGACCTCCTCGGCCTCCACCGGTGGTGACGCCCCGGCGCCCGGCCCGTCCCGCGCCCGCCGGGAGGATGCGGGCCTCACTGCTCCGCGGCCTCCCGGCGCCGGGCCCGGTAGGCGGCCACATGCAGCCGGTTGCCGCAGGTGCGGCTGTCGCAGTAGCGGCGCGAACGGTTCCGGGAGAGGTCGACGAAGGCCCGGCGGCAGTCCGGGGCCTCGCAGCGCCGCAGCCGCTCGCGTTCGCCGGCGACGACGAGGAAGGCGAGGGCCATGCCCCCGTCGGCGGCGAGGTGGTCCGCTATCGAGGAGCCCGGCGCGAAGTAGTGGATGTGCCAGTCGTAGCCGTCGTGGTCGGTCAGCCGGGGCGTGGTGCCGGCGGCCGCCACCATGGCGTTGAGCAGCTGTGCGGCCTCCGTGGTGCCGTCGGCGGCGAAGACCTCGGCGAAGCGGGCGCGGACGTCCCGCACGGCGGCGAGGTCGTCCTCGCCGAGGATGCCGATGTCGCTGATGCTGTGGCGGTGGACGAAGCGGTGGAGGTCCGCGAGGTTCTGGAGAGCGTCGGGCTCGCCGCCCTCCCCCGAGGTGTTCACGAGATCGATGACGCTGTCGAGCGCGCACCGGGTGTCGTGGTTGATCAGCACGGATCGCTCCCTGGCCGGTGGTCGGCGGCTTCCTCTTCGGATGCCGGCCGACTCTAGCGGCTCACCGGGCGCGACGGCGCCCTCACCGCGGAGCCACCGCGGTGAGGGCGCCGCCCCCTTCGGTTGTCTGCCGGCCCGAGCCGTCGCCCCGAGTCGGACGGCTGCGAGCGGTGAGCGGTTGCGTTGCTGCGGGTGGCTGACCCGCGTTCCTGCCTCCTCAGCTCTCCGCGAGGATGTGGGAGAGTTCGGTGTCGAGGTCGAAGTGCCGGTGTTCGGTGCCGGGCGGCACCGCGGCGTCCGTCCGCTTGAGGAACGATTCCAGCGCCCGCGCCGGGGCTTCGAGCAGTGCTTCACCCTCCGGTGAGCTGAGGGCGATGCAGACGACCCCCTGCCCGTGGCTGCGGGACGGCCACACCCGGACGTCGCCGGTGCCGGTGGGCCGGTGCAGCCCCTCGGCGAGGAGGTCGCGGGCGAACACCCACTCGACGGTTTCCTCGGCTCCGGTGTGGAAGGTGGCGTGCACGGCGTAGGGGTCGGCCGTGTCATACCGCAGGCCCGCCGGAACGGGCAGGGAGGATTCGCTCGACACAACGAGGCGCAGGTGCAGCTCGCAGCTGACCGTGGTGTTCATAAGCGCCATGGCCTTTCGCTCAGTGTGCGCTCGGGGATTCGCACGTCGGCGAAATCGACATGCCACCTAGAGTCCGGTTGTAAACCCCTCTGACCCTTTTACGGGCCTTTGTGTAACCCGTATGGAGGAGTCTTCGGTCATACTCCCGACCGTTCCGGCCGCGCCGGGGTGTCCGGTAGGTTTGATCCATGGATGCGGAGAGTGACGGTCGCCGGGGGTACGCCGGCCCGGTGCCGGCCGGCGGGCCGGCGGGCACCGCGACCGCCGAGGTGCGGAGCGTTGGCCGGAGTGCGACGGTGGTCGA
Source organism: Streptomyces sp. MNU89 (assembly GCF_020982505.1). Taxonomy (NCBI): domain Bacteria; kingdom Bacillati; phylum Actinomycetota; class Actinomycetes; order Kitasatosporales; family Streptomycetaceae; genus Streptomyces; species Streptomyces sp. MNU89. The sequence continues at coordinate 6,384,912 of NZ_JAJKLL010000001.1, forward strand.
CATGAGGACGGAGTCCGGGCCGGAGGCGGAAGTGGAGTCTGAGCCGGAGGACGGTGGCGAGCCGCGCCTCGGCTCGCGGGCCCCCCGCTTCATCCGGGCCTCCCGGCCGCTCCATCTGAGCTGGCAGGTCGGGGTGTTCCTGGTCGGCCTCGCGGTCGTGGCCGCGGGGGCCGCCATGCTCGTCCTGCCCGGGCCCGGCTGGGTCGTGATATTCGCCGGCATGGCGATCTGGGCGACCGAGTTCGTCTGGGCGCAGCTGGTGCTGCGGTGGACGAAGCGCAAGGTCAAGGAGGCCGCCAAGAAGGCGCTCGACCCCAGGGTGCGGCGGCGGAACATCATCCTGACGGCCGTCGGTGGCGTGATCGCGGCGATCGGCTGCGGCTACTACGTCTGGGCCTTCGGATTCCAGCTGCCGTGGAACGTGGCCTGGTAGCGGACAGCGGTCCTGAGCAGGCGTCGGCGTGCGGTAATGTGGGGCCCGCGCCCGGGCGATTAGCTCAGTGGGAGAGCGCTTCGTTCACACCGAAGAGGTCACTGGTTCGAACCCAGTATCGCCCACCACCGGCCGCGGGCCGGGAGACGGAGAGTCTCCCGGCCCGCGGTCTTTTCCGTGCGCGAGGCGCCGGCCGGGTCCGGCCCGATCCTTGTCCGAACCGTTGACGGGTTCCGAAGCGGTCTCTACGTTGTCCTGGCAAGCGCTTGCCTAAAACGTTTCAATCGGGTGGGCGGCCCCGGGCCGTCCGGGAGGGGCGCGCCATGAGAGCAGGTCGGAACGGACGCCGGCTGAGGACGGCCGCGGCCGCGCTGGCGCTGGGGCTGCTCGCCGCCGGCTGCGGCGGCGGCAGCGGCGGGGACGGCACCGTCACCCTTCGCTACTCCTGGTGGGGGGACGCGAGCCGGGCGAAGCTGATCAACAAGACGGTGGCGCTCTTCGAGAAGAAGCACCCCGGCATCACGGTGAAGACCGACTTCCTGGAGTACGAGGACTTCTGGAAGAAGTTCGCCACGCAGTCGGCGGGCGGGGGCGCCCCCGACGTCTTCCAGAACTCCGCCGCCTTCCTGCGCGAGTACGGCGCCAAGAACGTCCTTCTCGACCTCACACCGCAGGTGAAGGCCGGGCACCTCGGCACGGACGGCTTCCGGGCCGGACTGGAGAAGGCCGGGGAGGTCGACGGCAAGCTGCTGGCCGTCCCCGTCGGCGGTAACACCTTCGCGCTCATCTACAACGTGGCGGAGTTCGAGAAGGCCGGCGTCTCACCGGAGAAGGGCTGGACCTGGGACCAGTACCACGCGGCCGTCGAGAAGATCAGCAAGGCGGGCGGCATCAAGGGAGCCGCGGCCAACGCCGGGGTGATGTACCTCTACGACCTCGTCCTCCGCCAGCAGGACAAGGCCTTCTACACCGCGGACGGCGAACTGGGCTTCACCAAGGACGACCTGCGGACGTGGTGGAGCGACAACTACGCCGAGGTCGAGGACGGGACCCTGGTGCCGCAGAAGAAGGCGGACCAGGTGGCTCCCAAGTCCGTCCTGGCCGCGGGTCTCGCCGCCTCCGAGTTCTCCTGGGACAACTTCATCGTCCGCTGGTCGGCCGAGACCGACGCCGAACTCGCCCTCGCGCCGCTGCCCACCACCGACGGCGAGCGGACAGCCCAGTACATCTCCTCCCTCATGCTCAGCGGCTACGCCCGCACCCGGCACCCGGAGGAGGTCGCGCGGTTCATCGACTTCATGGTCCACGACCCCGAGGTCGGGAAGATCATGGGCTACAACCGCGGGGTGCTGGCGACGGAGCGGCAGGCCGCGGCCTATGAACCCGAAGGGCCCGACAGACTCGTCGCCGAGTACGAGCAGCAGATCGCCGATCTCGTCGAGCCCATGACACCGCAGCCGGCCGGGACCTCCGTCACCGAGGCGGCCTTCCTGCGGATCTGGGGCGACGTGGCCCACGGCACGACGTCCGTGGCCGAGGGCGTGGACCAGTTCTTCTCGGAGGCCGAGCAGGCGCTCCGGTCCTGAGGCGGAGGCCGCCGTGACGCATACGAAGACGAGTCCGCCGCCCCCCGGCTCCGCCGCCCGCCGGTTCCGCCGCACCGGAACCGGGCCGCCGCCCGTGGCCCCCGCCGGGGACGCCCGCCGGCGGGGGCGGCGGGAGACCCTGGCCGGCTACCTCTTCCTGTCGCCGTGGGTCCTCGGCATGCTGCTGCTGACCCTCGGCCCCATGCTCGCCTCGCTCTACCTCTCCTTCACGGAGTACGACCTCTTCAACGCGCCCCGCTGGACCGGGTTCGACAACTACCGCGCCATGTTCGAGGACCCCCGCTGGGCCACCTCGGTGGGCGTCACCCTCCAGTACGTCCTGATCGCCACGCCCCTCAAACTCGCGGCCGCGCTCGGCGTCGCCCTGCTGCTCGCCCGCCCGCGCCGCGGCCTGGGCTTCTACCGCTCGGCCTTCTACGCGCCCTCGCTGATCGGTGCCAGCGTCAGCATCGGCATCGTCTGGCGCGCGATCTTCCAGGACGAGGCGGTGGTCGACCGGTCGCTGCGGCTTTTCGGGGCGGACATCGGCGGCTGGGTCGGCGACCCCGACTGGGCGATCCACACACTGGTGGCGCTGGCCGTCTGGCAGTTCGGCGCCCCGATGGTGATCTTCCTGGCCGGGCTCAAGCAGGTGCCGCGCGAGCTGTACGAGGCGGCGGAGGTGGACGGGGCGGGGGCCTGGCGGCGGTTCCGCTCGGTGACCCTGCCGCTGATCTCCCCGGTCCTCTTCTTCAACCTGCTGCTGGAGACCATCCACTCCTTCCAGGTCTTCACCTCGGCGTATGTCGTCAGCAACGGCCGGGGCGGGCCGGCGGACTCCACGCTCTTCTACACCCTCTATCTCTACGAGAAGGGCTTCCGGGAGTTCCGGATGGGATACGCCTCCGCGATGGCCTGGATGCTGATGCTCGGTGTCGGGCTGGTGACCTTCGTCCTGTTCCGCACCCAGCGCGGCTGGGTGCACTACGAGGGAGAGGGGCGGGGGCCGATGAGCCGGACGGAGCCGGGGAGCCGGCGGGCACGCCGCGTCCGCGTCCGCGTCCGCCGCGTCCGCCGCGTGCGCCGGTGAGCGCCCGCCGCCGGCGCACCGCGCGCTCGCTGCTGCCGCACCTGCTGTCGGTGGCACTTCTCGTCGTGGTGCTCTACCCGGTGGTGTGGGTGATCGGGGCCTCGTTCAAGCCGGGGCAGGACATCGTCGGCAGCCTGGAGCTGTTCCCCACCGAGCCGATCACCGGCAACTTCCGGCGGCTCACCGAGGGCATCGCCGACATCCCGCTGAGCACCTTCTTCGTCAACTCGCTGATCCTGGCGGTCGGTTCGGTCGGCGGCGTGCTCTTCTCCTGCTCGCTCGCCGCCTACGCCTTCGCCCGCATCCGCTTCGCCGGGCGTGCCGTGATGTTCGGGCTGATGATCTCGACGCTGCTGCTGCCGGTGCACGTCCTGCTGATCCCGCAGTACATCGTCTTCCAGAAGCTGGGACTGGTGGAGACCTATGTGCCGCTGCTGCTCGGCAAGTACCTCGCCGTGGACGCCTTCTTCGTCTTCCTGATGGTGCAGTTCATGCGCGGGCTGCCGCGCGAGCTGGACGAGGCCGCGCGGCTCGACGGCTGCGGGCATCCGCGGATCTTCTGGAGCATCGTGCTGCCGCTCTGCCGCCCGGCCCTGATCACCAGCACCATCTTCACCTTCATCTGGACCTGGAACGACTTCATGGGCCCGCTGATCTACCTCAACGATCCGCAGAAGTATCCGGTCGCCCTGGGCATGAAGCTCTTCATCGACCAGGACACGCTCGCCGACTACGGCGGGATGATGGCCATGTCGCTGCTCGCGCTGCTGCCCGTGCTGCTCTTCTTCCTCGCCTTCCAGCGCTTCCTGGTCGAGGGCGCCACCACCTCCGGACTGAAGGGCTGAGGCCGTCATGGTCGGGGGCGCACGCCGGGGCGCGGGTGTCCGCGCGGCCGTCCGCGAGGGGGGAACGCCGGGCGGGGCTCGCTTCGCGCTCTTCGCCGAATGCCTGCTGACGGGCGTGTGGGTGCTGATCGCCGCGCTGCCCCTCGTCACGCTGCTGCCGGCCTTCGCCGCCGGCTGCGGCCATTTGCGCCGTCATCTGGCCGGGGAGCGGTGCACCCGGCGGGAGTTCGCGGCCGGGCTGCGCGAGGCGGTGCGCACCGGGCTGGGCTGGTCCCTGCTGTGGTGGACGGGCGTCGCGCTGCTCGCCGTGGACCTGTGGGTGGCCGGCTCGGGCGCGCTGCCCGGTGCCGTGCCGATGGCCGCCGCTGCCTGGGCCGGGCTGGCCGTGCTGGCCGTCACGGGGCTGCGGACGGCGGCGGGGCGGGAGCCCGGCGGTTCCTGGGCCCGGGCGGCGGCCGGGGCGCTGCGCCGCACCTGCGTCACCGATCCGGGCGGTTCGGCCCTGCTGATCGGCGGGCTGGCCGTCGTCGCCGTGGCGGCCGGACAGCAACTGCCGCTGGCGGCGCCGGCGCTGGGCTGTCTCGTGGCCTGCGCGGTCGGGGTGGAGCGCCGCTGCGAGGCGCGGGTGGGACAGCCTGACGGGCCGTAGCCCGCTGCGGTATCGCCGAAGCATGCGATGCCCGCGGAGTGGCGGGGCCGGAGGAGCCGGCTCGGTCCGCCGGGAGCTTCGCCCGCCCGGTCGGCGCGGCTCGGCCGGCTCAGTAGACGCTCAGGCCGTACGCCGACAGCCACTCGGTCACCGGCTGGTAGTAGGTGACCCCTCCCGAGCTGCAGTTCCCGCTGCTGCCGACGATGATGCCGAGAGCCGTGCCGCCCGAGAAGGCCGGACCGCCGGCGTCTCCGGGCTCGGAGCAGATGGTGGACCGGAACAGTCCGTATACGGTTCCCCCGCTGTAGTTGACGGTGACGTTCACGGCCTGGACGGTTCCGCAGCGGTGTCCGGTGGTCCGCCCGACGTGGCAGATCGACTGCCCGACGACGGGATGCGCCGCGCCGGTGATGTCCTGGGTACCGGCGCCGGCACCCAGCGAGATCTCGCCCGGGTGGGCGACCGCCGTGTTGGTGTACCGGACGCTCGCGTAGTCGTTGCCCGGGAAGCTCACTCCTGCGGTGACGCCGACGCCGACGGTCTGGGCGGCGTCGGCGTACCAGGTGGCACCGGCGCCCTGGGCGCACCGGCCCGAAACGAACGCGTACACCGTGGAGCCGGAGCGGGCGTTGAAGCCCACGGTGCAGCGGGTGCCGTTGCTGTAGAGGGTGTCGCCCCCGCGCACCGTCAAGGCCGCCTGTTGCCCCGCTCGTTCCCCGGCATGGGCGGCCGGTCCGACGGAGGCGGACCAGCCGAGGAGCAGCGCCAGTGCGACGACGGCCCGGACGACGGTTCGAAGGGGTCTCTCGGAACGCATGCGGCTCACGGCGGCCTCCTCTGGCATGTTCCTGCCATTGTGCCCCTCCCGGACTCGGACGGTCAGGCCGAAAGCCGCCAACCACAGGGCGGGTGGACGGGGCCGCCGTTCGTGCTCGTGCGCCCCGGGCGAAGCGCTCGGCCGCCCGAGTCGTGATTTCCCGCGGAATCCCTCCGTTCCCGCACGCGGGCGGGGAGCCGCGGTTCCCCGCCCCCACGGGGCACCGCTCAGGGGCCGTGCCAGGTTGGCCGGTATGTCGGGCAACAATCCGAGGGCGTCGCTTGTCTCACCGGTCACAGAGGTACAGCGAACTACTGGGGGGTAGTCATGCGACGACTGAGCGGCACACTGGCCGCACTGATATTGGCGGTCGCCGGTCTGGCGGCGGCCACGGCTCCGGCCGCCAACGCGGCGCCGGCGGCGGAGAGCTGCTCCGTGAGCTGGGGGAGCATGGTCAAGGCCGAGTGGGATTCCGACTACCGGCCGCTGGTGGGCATCAGGAGCGGGCGGCACGACTGCTACGACCGTCTGGTCTTCGACATCGACGGCACGGCAGCCGACCGGATCGGCTACTACGTCCACTACGTCAGCCAACTGCGCCAGGACGGCTCGGGTGACCTGATTCCGGTCAAGGGCGGCGCGATTCTGGAGGTCGTGGCGTTCGCGCCCGCCTACGACCCGGAGACCATGGAGCCGACCCTGCCGGCGACGAAGGTGAAGGTCGACGGGTACCGGACCTTCCGGGACGTCGTGGTCGCCGGCAGCTTCGAGGGCCAGACCCAGGTGGGGCTGGGCGTCCGCGCCCGGCTGCCGTTCCGGGTCTTCCAGACGGGCAACCACCTCGTGGTCGACGTGGCGCACACCTGGTGAACCGGAGCCGGCCCCGCTGCCGCCAGGACACCCGGGCAGCGGGACCGGACGCGCGCCGGGGCACGGCGTCCGTCCGGCCCCGGCGCAGCCGCTCGCCCGCCGCCGGATCCTTCGCCGCCGGATATAACTTCGCGAGTATCTGAAGTATCGCCTCTTGACTGTGTCAACAGGGCTAAGCTGCACCGCAGTTCATCACATCTGTGGGCGGCATCAGGGGGCGTACGTCATGACACACCTTCACACCGGGTGGAAGGCACCGCGGAGACAGCGGGTGCACGAGCGGCCGGGGGCGGGACGCCATGCGGGAACGGTGGAGCGGATAGCCGGCCGTGCCGTGACACGCGGACGATCCGCTGTTCTCGGCGTCCTGGCCGTCGCCCTGCTCGGAGCCTGTTCCGGAGGAGATCCTCAGGCGGAGCCGAGGGAAACGGTCACCGCGACGGCCACCACGACCGTGACGGCGAAGCCGGAGCGGATGCCGTCCCAGAAGGGAACACAGCTCGGGGAGGCGCGGAAGGCGGCCGAGGCCGCCGGGTACACCCCGTCCGCGCACAACGCCAACAAGGGCGACGCCGACCCCTCCGGGAGCTGGACGGTCTGCTTCGAGGACATCGGCTACGGCACGGTCGACTACGGGGCCGTCGAGGAGGGCGCGCTCTGCCCGAAGAAGGACGGCGGCCCCCTGGCGTGGCCCAAGGCCCCCGACGTCACCGGCGCGGTCTACGCCAAGGCCGTCACGGCGCTGACCAAGGCCGGGCTGAGCGAGGACGGCATCAGCGCCGACTCGGCGTACAAGGACGTCACCGTCGCCTCGGCCGACGTGGAGGACGACCCGGACGACTACACGGTCTGCTTCCAGTCGATCAAGGCCGGCAGCGACATCAAGCCCGGCACCAAGACGAAGCTCACCGTGGTCGAGGGCAGCTCCTGCCCGTCGGCGAAGGGCACCTACAAGGACCGGACGAACGACCCCTCCTACACCCCGCCGGCCCCGGCGCGCGACAGCGGGTCCGGCGGCTCGTCGGGTGGCTCGCCGGGCGGCGGCTCCGGCGGCAGCGGCGACACCGGCCAGGGGGCCGGCGGGTGCGAACTGACGTCCCCGGCGGGCAACTGCTACCGGGCCGGCCAGTTCTGCGCCAACAAGCACCTCGGTATGCAGACCCACGACGCCGGCGGACGGATCATCTACTGCAAGGAGCGCCCCGACGGGCAGCGCTGGAACTACTCATAGCCGGTCGCGGCCGGCGCACGGCGGGCGGTGAACCGGCCCTCCGGCCGGGGCGGCACGGACGGATGGCGCGACCCGTTCGGCCGCCCGCCTGCGCCTCGTGCACCGGCGGCAGCACGCGCCCCGGGCATCCCTCGACGGGGACCCGGGGCGCCCGGCGCCGCCCGGGGGTGGTGCTCCCGGTGTCTCCCGTCCGCTCGGCGGGCGTCTCAGAGGGCTACGACGGTCACCGCGCTGTGCCGGGAGCTCCCGCCGGGTTCGTCATCCGGGGGCCGGGACCGGCCGCGGTGTCCGGTCAGAGGTAGGTGACGCCGGTCAGCTTCTCGGCGGCGGTCCACAGCCGCTGTCCGGTGGCCGGTGCGGCGGCTTCGGTGCTGGGGCGGACCTCGGTGACGTCGCCGCGGAGCTCCCAGGGCCCGGACGGTCCGAAGAACTGTCCGCCGCGGACACCGGGGGCGGTCGCGGCGAAGAGCTGGGGCAGTGCTCCGCGCTCCGCCGGCTGGGTCAGCAGGAGGCCGCCCCGTGCGACGATCCGGCCCGCGCGGCCACGGTGTTCCCAGGCCCGGGGTGTGAGGTTGGACCGGGAGAGCCCGGGGTGGGCGAGGACGCTGGTGATCCGCGAGCCGGCGGCGCGCAGCCGGCGGTCGAGTTCGAGGCCGAAGACGGTGGTGGCGAGTTTGGAGCGGCCGTACGCGCGGGCGGCGTCGTAGGCGCGCTGTGACATGAGGTCGTCGAAGTCGAGGCGGGCGTTCTTGTGGGTGATGGAGCTGAGGCCGACCACCCTGGGGGCGTCGGCCCGGGCGAGTGTGCCGAGCAGCAGGCCGGTGAGGGCGAAGTGGCCCAGCATGTTCGTGCCGAGATGGAGTTCGAACCCGTCGGCCGTGGTGTGTGCCGGGCCGAGGAGGACCAGTCCGGCGTTGTTGACCAGCAGGTCGACCGCCGGGTGGTCGGCGGTCAGCTCCTTCGCGAACGTCCGGACCGAGGACAGCGAGGCCAGGTCCAGCTCGCGCACCTCGGTCCGCGCCCGGGGCACCGCGTCCCCGATGAGGGCGGCGGCCCGCGTACCGGCCGCGACGTTGCGCACGGCGAGCACGACCTCCGCCCCGTGCCGGGCCAGTTCGGTCGCGGTGACCAGGCCGAGGCCGGAGTTCGCGCCGGTCACGACGGCTGTTCTGCCGTGCTGGTCGGGGATCTGGCGAGTGCTCCATGCGGCCATGGCGATGCTCCTGGGATGCCGGGACGTGTCGGGGACCGTTCGCGACGAGAGTAGGAACGGGCGGGCCCGGCTCCGTAGGACACCGTTGCCTGGGAATGCCGGACCTACCTTCGGGCGGAGACCGGCGCGCACACTGGGGGGCATGGCCACCGATCATCTGTACGCGCGAGAACTGGGTGACTTCCTCCGTGCCCGGCGCAGCCGGCTGCGTCCCCAGGACGTCGGCCTGGAACCGGGCGGCCGGCGCAAGGTGACCGGCCTGCGCCGCGACGAGATCGCCCTGCTGGCCGGACTGAGCACCGACTACTACCAGCGCTTGGAACAGGGCCGCGGGGGGCGGCCGTCCGATGACGCCCTCTATGCCATCGCCTCCGCACTGGACCTGGACGACGAGGAACGCCGGCATCTGTTCGGCCTCGCCCGGGCCGCGCGGCGGCCGACGGCGTCCGCTCCCGTCCGCCGCGGTCCCGAACGGGTACCCGACAGCACCCGGCGGCTGCTGCACGTCATGGCCACCCCCGCACTGGTGCTCGGCCGTCACCTCGACGTGCTCGCCTGGAACCCGCTGGCCGAAGCCCTGCTGGGCGACCCCGCCACCGTGCCCCCGGCGGAACGCAACATGGTCGTCCAGCTGTTCCGGGATCCCGAGGCCCGCCTGCGCTGCCCGGACTGGGAAAGCCTTGCCCTGGACTACATCGGCATGCTGCGCGCCGCCGTCGCGGAGGACCCGGGCCATCCGCGCGCCACGGCGCTCATCGGCGAACTGAGCATCCACAGCTCAGACTTCCGCAGCCTGTGGGCCCGCCACGACGTGCGGGAGAACGTCCATGGAACCAAACTTTTCCGGCACCCCGAGGCCGGTGAGATCACCCTGGACTGGGACAGCTACCCGCTGCCCGGCAACCCGGGCCCCGTCCTCCTCGTCTACACGGCCGAACCGGGCAGCGCGGATGCCGAGCGTCTCCAACTCCTCGCGTCCCTGCGCGCGACCCGTGACCACGGCACCGACGCCGTCATCGAACCCCCGCCGCTCCGCCGGCGGTGACGGTACCCTCCCGGCCGGACGGGCAGAGCCGTATGGCACCGCACGGTGCGTCTGAACGCGCAGGCCGGGGTGGCGGCGTGGGAGCCGGCCGGCCGCGCCGGGGCGTGGGCACCGTCCGTGCTTGCTGTCGCCGGCGTCGTCGAGGACGAGGGAGCAGCGGATTCCCGGAACACCGTCGCCGGGGGCGTGCCCGGGGAGGCGCACGTCACATTCGCTCCTGTCACATCCCGCCGGGCCGTTCCGTCGAGGAGGTGTAACCACCGGCAACGACACAGGAGTTCACCGTGGAAGCTCGCTCGAACCCCCTCGGCAGCCCGGTCGCGGGCACGTTTCTGAAGCACGTCATCGCGGCGGCCCAGGCGCTCACGGAATCGACGCTGCCGCCCGCGACGCGCGAACTGGTGCTGCTCCGCGCCAGCCAGATCAACGGCTGCGCCGGATGCATCGACATGCACACCAAGGACGCCGCGCACGCCGGGGAGACCTCCACCCGCCTGAACCTGGTCGCGGCCTGGCGGGAGGCCACGGTGTTCACCGAGGCCGAACGCGCCGCGCTGGAACTGACCGAACAGGGCACCCGCATCGCCGACGCGGCCGGTGGTGTCCCGGACGAGGTCTGGGCGAACGCGGCCAAGCACTACGACGAGGATCAGCTCGCGGTCCTGGTGTGCCACATCGCCGTCATCAACACCTTCAACCGCCTGAACGTCATCACCCAGCAGCCCGCCGGTGACTACCGGCCCGGGCAGCACGGATAACGCGGACCATCCGGCCGGCCCGCCCGTGCCTCGTGCACCGGCGGCAGCGCGCGCCCCGGGCATCCTCGACGGGACCCGGGGCGCCCGGTCGCTCGGCAGGTGCTCCGATGGCCTCCGTTGTGCCGGAGCGCCGACCGTCGCTGCCGCGCCGCCGGTACGTCTCGCGACCGGGAGGTGCGCGGCTCGCTCCCCGGGGTGGCCGGGATCGCCGAATCCGCCGAAAAAAGGCGGGCGGCGGCCGATGAGTTTCTCCGTGACCGGCGGTCAGAGATCATGGTTGGTGCACCGCAGCCGCGAGTGCGGCGGACGCCCGCGCCGGCCGACTCTGCCGAAAGCTGGACACGAGACACCGAGGAACTGAGATGCGCACCCTGATCAGCACCGCCTTCATGTCACTCGACGGCGTCGTGGAGGCCCCGGGCGGCGAGCCCGGTTACCGGAACGCCGGATGGACCTTCAAGGACGTCGAGTTCCTCCCCGAGGCATACGACATCAAGGACCGCGAGCAGAAGGAAGCCACGGCGATGCTGCTGGGCCGGATCAGCTATCAGGCGTTCAGCCCGGTATGGCCCGGTATGGAGGACTTCGCCGGCTACAAGGTGATGCCGAAGTACGTCGTGTCCACCACCCTCGGCGAGGGCGACCTCGTCTCGGACTGGGGCGAGACGACGATCCTGCGCTCACTCGACGAGGTCGCCGCGCTGAAGGAGACCGAGGGCGGCGCGATCATCGTCCACGGCAGCGCCTCCCTGAACCGCGCCCTCTCGGACGCCGGCCTCATCGACCGCTACCACCTGCTCGTCTTCCCGCTCCTGCTCGGCGCGGGCAAGCGGCTCTTCAGTGCGACGGACAAGGACACGCAGAAGCTGAAGCTGGTCGAGCACGAGGCCTATGCCAACGGCGTGCAGAAGAACGTCTTCGACGTCGTCCGCTGACGGGGCCCGGCCGGATCTCACCCCCGCCTTCCGCGTTGCCCGGATAGTTTTATGCAGTTCTCTCGGTTGAAACGGGACGACTTGGAGAAAAGGTGGTGCCGCGGTCATCGGGACGGTGGCCGGTGCCGGGCCGGAGCCCCGGGCGCGGCACGCGCGCGAGCCCCGACGACCTGCGGGTCAAGGTGCACGCGGCCACGGTCAACGGCGCCCTGCGCGCGGCGGCGGAGGGCCTGCCGTACTGACCGCTCGACGGGAGCCGGGAACCGGGAGCCGCCGCGCCGTGCTCACGGGCGGTCGTCCGGGGGCCTCCTTCATAGGGCGGCGGAGGTCACGCACGGGCGGCGTACCTGCGGCGTACGGCTCCCCGAGCTCGGCCGTACCGGTCATCCGTGACGCCCGTCGGCCCTGGTCGGGACCCATCCGTGGCCGGGATGGTCGTGGCATGAGATCGCACAGCGTCACCGCCGGACAACCCTTCATCCGCTCCCCGCGGTTCACCCTCCGCCTCAGCGCCACCCGGCGGGGCGCCCGGGTGGCCCGTCACCTCGCCGTGCACCAGCTCGCCGAGTGGCGCATCCCGTACGACTCCGACGCCTCCCGGGCCGTGGCCGCCGTCGTCGGGGAACTGGCGGCCAACGCCGTGACGCACGGCCGTCTGCCGGGCCGGGACTTCCGGCTGACGCTGCTGCTGCGGCCCGGCGCCGTGCGGGTCGAGGTGACCGACGCCCGCCCGGAACGCGTACCGCCCGCGGCGGTTCCCGATGCCCCGGACCCGGAGGGGGACAGCGGCCGCGGTCTGCTGCTCGTCGCGGCCCACGCGGAGCGCTGGGGCTGCGAGGCGCGCGATCCGTACACGAAGACGGTCTGGGCGGAGGTGGCCGCACCCGGGGCTTCCGGCCGCGTCCCGGGGGGTCCGGTCATTGAGGGCGGGGGCGTCCGGCCGGTGGTCACCTGAAGGCCGGCCGCTGCGCCTTGGGCTCGTGAAGCCCGGCAACATGAGCGGCCGTTGTTCACGGGGCCGGCCCCGAAATCATGTCGCCCGTACTCGCCCGGTCCGGTACGGTCGCAGGGTTTTCACTGCTGGGAGCCCATGAGGTTCGCGTGCGGCCTCCGGCAGTCCCCACGTTGAGAGCAGGTTTGTTTCATGGCATGTCGTATCAGTGAGCTCGTGCTCGGTTGCCGCGACCCCGAGGTGCTGGCGCGGTTCTGGTGCGAGGTCCTGGACTTCGTGGTGCTCGACCGCGAGGGCGACGACATGGTGGAGATCGGACCGCGCGAGGGGTTCGGCGGTCCGCAGCCGACGATCATCCTCAGCCGCAGGGACGAGCCGGAGAAGGCCAAGTCCCGGCTGCACATCGACGTCAACGCCACCGACCGCGACCAGGACGCCGAGCTCGAACGCCTGCTGAAGCTCGGTGCGCGCCCGGCCGACATCGGCCAGACCGGGGAAGAGCAGTGGCACGTCCTGGCCGACCCCGAAGGCAACGAATTCTGCCTGCTCAAGGCCCGCCTCGATCCGCTCTGATGCTCGTCGGCCCCGCACGGTGGTGCCCTCGACCGGGTGGCCGAGTCGAGGGCACCGTCGCGGAAGTGCAGCCGCCGTCAGGCGCCGGTGTCCGTGCCGGTGGCGTAGGCCAGGAAGACGGGCCAGATGTCGCGGTGGACGCTGAGCGCAGGGCCGTCAGGACGCTTCGAATCCCGGACGTGAACGGTACCGGGGACCATGGCGACCTCCACGCAGTCCCCGCCGTTCGTTCCGCTGTAGCTGCTCTTGAACCAAGTCAGCTCGTCCGGTGGGCTGTTGTGCTGGTCACTGCTCATCTCTTCCCTGCCTCTCGCTCGATGAGACGGGCAGACTCCGCGGCATTGAGAGCCTGTGTGCGCAGCATCCCATACTGCATCCAGAACTCGCTGACCTCGTGCTCGTCGGACCTGACGCTCACGATCCCCTGTGATTCGATGGATACGAACCGTTGGCGATCGATGGTCTCCAGCAGCACCATTTGGCCGTTGACCCCACTGTGCGCGGATTGCGACGTGGGCATGACCTGGATCTCGACATTGCGCATCCGGGTGCACTCCAACAGGTGCTCCATCTGGCCGTGCATCACCTCGGGGCCGCCGACCATGCGGTGCAGAGCGCCTTCCTCCAGGATGAAGACGAAGACAACGGTCGGGTTCTTCCTTGTCAGAAGAGCCTGCCGGGCCATACGGGCCGCGAGGTGCTGTTCGATGGTCTCCTCCTCCAACGGCGGGAAGTGGGCCTCCAGCAGCGCTCGCGCGTACGCCTCGGTCTGGAGCAACCCGGGGACGAGCATGGGGTCATAGGAGAAGCGGCTCAGGGCTTCGGCCTCCAGCAGCGCGAAGTCGCGGAAGAACTGGGGCAGTTTGGCGCGGTCCACGTCGTCCTGGAGGACGAAGAGGGCCCCGCCCGCGCTGAGGACTCGTTCGGCGGCTTTGGTGAAGGTGTCCTTCGCGGGGCGGCGGCCCTGTTCGACCGAGGCGACTTGTTCGACGGAGTAACCGATGGCTTCGGCGAGGGTCTGCTGGGTGTGTCCGGCGCGTTCGCGGAAGAGGCGGACGAGTTTGCCGTACGCGCGCCAGATGGGCGGGTGGTCCTTCTCCCGGCGCTGGTCGCGCTTGGTGATGCCGCTGGTGGTGGCGGTGGTTTCCGGTGTGGTGGTGGCCGGTCGGCCGGTGCCCGTGCTCATGGCGCCCCCTGTCCCGTTGTGCGGTGAGCTGGTCCTCTCATCGGCCAACCGCCCGCACGGTGCACCGGTCACGCGCCGAGGCCGTACAACGGCCGTACAGACCCGTACGGACACGTCGGGCCCGGGATCCTGCCGGACCGTCTCCCCTTCCCGGCTCCTCTCGGGCCGTCCCGGGACGGGCTCTTCCGGCCGGGTGCTCAGCCGCGACGGTGGAGTTCGGCGGTGGTGAGCAGGCGGATCTGGGCGTCGGCCCAGCGGGCCGGGGCGTCCTCCGGGCCCGGCAGCGAGTCCAGGAGCCGGCGCACCGCGGTGGCGCAGACGGCCAGGCCGGTACGGGCGAGGTCGTCGGCGGAACGGGCCAGGGCCGTGCGCACGGGGCCGGTGAGATGGCGCAGCCCCTGGTGGGCCGCGTCGGCCAGGGCGGCCAGGGCGGAGCCGAGCGCGTCGGCCACCCGGTCCGGCGGGGGAGAGCCGGGGAGAAGCGGCAGGTTCGCGGGCTCGCCGGCCGACAGATGGGGGACGGTGATGCCGCCGGCGTCCACGGTGCCGCTCCCGCTCTGGCTTCCGCTGCCAGTGCTGCCAGTGCTGCCGGGGTGGCCGGTGCCGCCCGTGCCGCCGCGGTGGTCCGGGCCGGCGACGGCGTACGGGGTGATCCGGAGACCGCCGCCGTCCCGGTGCAGGGCACCGGCCACGTAGCGGGGGCCGTCGGCCAGGGCGGCGGCGAGGGCGTCCAGCGCGGCGGGAGCCATGGGCTCGTGCGGGGCGGAGAGCAGGGCCGTGTTGCCGGCCGCGTCGAGGACGGTCGCCTCCAGGCGCTGCGCGGCCGGGTCGTAGCCGATGCCGGTCACCTCGGAGACCTCCACGACCCGCACCGTCTCCGCCTCCACCCGGGGACGGACGAGCCGGGGCGGACGACCGTCCCACTCCGCGGCGTGCGCGGCCAGATCGCGCACCAGAAGCGTGCTCGGCAGCTCCGACCAGGCCGTCGGACCGAGCGGGGTGACCGTGGTGACGGCGAGCCGGCCACGGGTGAGGGTGAGGGCGCGGCTCGCGGTGCGCCGCGCGGTCTCGCTGACCACACTGCCCGCGGCGAGAGAGGCCAGGGTCGTACCGAGAACGCGGCGGCTGCCCCACGGGCGGTCGGACGGCTGCCAGGTCTTGTGCAGGACGACCACCACGCCCGCCTCGGCATGCGCGAAGAAGGTCCGCGTCACCGGGTGTTCGGGCGTGCCGGAGAGGCGGCAGCCGAGAGCGGTGAGCCGGACCCGGCGCAGCGGTGTCTCCGCCACCTCGCGCTCACCGAGCACGCCGGGGGTGCGGCCCGCGGCGCGGTGGCGGGCGTGGAGTTCGGCGAGGAGCGCGGCGTGGCGCAGCGGGTCGTGCGCGGCGTCGCGCGCGGTGTGCGCGGCCAGTTGGTCCGAGAGTTCGGCGGTGACGGCGGCGGGCCAGTGCAGGGAGGCGGCCGTCAGGGACCTCGCGGTCCGGCGGAGCGCCGCGGCGAGCACGGGGCCCGCGTGGGCCGCGCCGTCGAGGAGGAGGTCGTCGGCCAGGGTGAGAGCGGTGGCGAGGGACGGGGAGTGGTGGGGGCGGGCGCCGTGGGTGCGTCGGCGGTGATGGTCACCGGTGCCTCGGCGGAGTTGTCACCGGGTCTGCCCGGGGATGTGGCGACGGGGTGCCCGCGGGCATGGATTCGAGCCCGCCTGCGGGCGTGGTGCCGGGGTGGTCGGACGTGCCGGGGAGAGGGACGCCGCTGCGGGTGGTGCCGCCCGAGCGGGAAGGGGGTGCACCTCGACGGAGCCGTCGCCGGTCCCGGCCTCGTCCGCCGCGCGGAACGCCCAGACGGCGAGGGCCACCATCTCGCCCCGTACCGCCTCCGCCGCGTCGGTGAGGGCATAGCCGATCTCGCCGGGCACCGGGAACCGGACGGTGCACGTGGGCAGTTCCACCCACGGCCCGGCAGGACCGGAGGACGGGCCCCGGCCGCCGGTGGTGCCCGGGGCCACGGGTTCGGCAGGGCGGGAACCGTGCGGTGGACCCGTGCGGTGTAGCCGCGGCGGGCCGTGCGGCGGGCGGCGGTGACGGCACGGGCGCCGACGGCCGCCGTCAGCGTCTCGTCGTCGAAAGCGCCCGGTGACCAGCCGGCCGGTGGGTTCGGCGGGGTGGGAGGGGTCGGCAGGGTGGGTGGAGGTGCGCCGTCCGGAGCGGGCGCGGGGCCGGTGGCGCGGGGAGCCGGGGCGGTCGTGGCGGTTCCGCCGTCGGCATGGCCGCCCGGGGGCGAACGGTCGTGGCCGAGCCGGTGGCGGATGGAGTCACGCCGCCCGGTGGGGCCGGGGTGATGGGGGCGGTTGTCGTGGCGGGTGCTGCGGGCGCGACGGGTACGGCGGGTGTGCCTGTCGTGCCGTGCGCGGAAGCGGTCCGCTGGTAGGCGAGGACCAGGCCGATGAGATGACGGCACACACCCGTGGCCCCGCACCCGCAGGAGCCGTTGTCCAGGCCCGCGCCCGGCGGGAGTTCCGCCACCGCGGCACCGGCGTAGTCGGCCCGCACCCGGCCGTCCTCCGAGACCGTCAGGACCGGGGCGCGGCCGGCGTCGATGTCCTTGCTCGCGCGCTTGACCAGACCGCGGTTGGTGAGGGCGGCAAGGGTGTCGTGGGTGAGCGCCAGCAGGTCGGCACGGGGCCTCCCACTCGGTGCCGTCATCGCCGTCCTCGCTTCCGCCGCGTCCGCGGGCGGGTCCGTATCCATGCCGCTTTTCCCGTCTCTTCCGTCTCGGCTCGCACGACTGCCGTGGGCGCCGTCGCCTCCGCCGCCGTCACCGGACCAGCCGCTCCGCCACGAACTCGGCCAGCTGCCCGGGCGTCATGGCGCCCATGTGGGCGCCCTCCCGGGCGAGGCGGCCCGCCAGCTCCCGGTCGTAGGAGGGGTTGGCCTCCTCGTCCAGGGCGGCCAGGCCGAGCACCGTCGTGCCCTGCTGGACGAGTTGCCGCACCGTGTGGATCAGCCGGTACGGGTCGCCGCCCTCGTAGAAGTCGCTGATGACGGCGAAGACGCAGCGGCGGGGGTTGTCGACGAGACCGGCGCCGTAGTCCACGGCCCGCGCGATGTCGGTGCCGCCGCCGAGCTGGACGCGCATCAGCAGCTCCACGGGGTCCGGCACATCGGCGGTCAGGTCCACGACCGAGGTGTCGAAGGCGACGAGATGGGTCTTGAGACCGGGCAGATTCCACAGGCAGGCGGCGGTCACGGCGGAGTGGATGACCGATCCGGCCATCGAACCCGACTGGTCCACCAGCAGGATGAGTTGCCACCGCTGGAGCCGGCGGCGGGTGCGGGAGTGGAAGGAGGGACGCTCGATGATCAGCCGCTTGTGCTCGGGCTGGTAGTGGGCGAGGTTGGTGCGGACCGTCGTCCTGAAGTCGAAGTCGCGGGCGACGGCCAGCCGGGAGGGACGGCGGTCGCGGCTGCCGGTGAAAGCGCGGTGCACCTCCGGACGGAGACGGTCCATCAGCTGCCGTACGACCTTCTCCACGATGCGCCGGGCCGCCCCGAGTACGGCCGGGTTCATCAGGTGCTTGGTGCGCAGGACGGCGCGGAGGAGGGCCGGGCTCGGCTCGACCCGCTCCAGCACGGCCGGGTCGGTGACGATCTCCTCGATGCCGTAGCGCTCGACGGCGTCCCGCTCCAACCGCTCGATCGTCTCCCGGGGGAAGAGACGGTGCACATCGTCCAGCCAGTCGACGGCCGTGACGGCGCTGGGCCCGTCGCCGCCCTCGCGGACGGCCGGGGAGGGCCGGCGGATGCCGCGCCGGGCCAGCTCCGGGTCGCGGCCGTACAGCCAGTCGAGGGCGGCGTCGCGGGCGGCGGCCTCCGCGCCGAGCGGTCCGGCGCAGCGCTCGGCGGGTGAACCGAGGATCAGTCGCCACCGCTCCAGGGCGGGGTCGGGTGCGGTCACCGGTCGATTCCCTTCAGGTCGTCCTCCGTGCCGTGGGCAGTCCGGACCTGGGTTTTCCCGCCGGTCCCGTGGCAGGGTCCGTGCACGGTTCCGGTCCCGTCTGCGGGCCCGGGTCGGCCCCCGGCCTCGCCACCGGCTGCTGACGGCGGCGGTCCTTCCGTTCCCGCTCCCGGCACCGGTTCCGTTCCCGGCTCCGGCCGGGGCGGTGCGCCGAGCCCGTACCGGGTCAGCAGGGTGCTGACCCGGTCCTCCAGCGCCCGTGCGGCGGCCAGCGCCATCGGGTCGCCACCCGTGCGCAGCAGGGCGCGGGCCGAACCGCGCACACCGCGCAGTTCCAGCAGCCGGCCGGCGATCCGCTCCCGCTCCCGGGGCGGGAAGAACGCGAACGCCTGGCGGAGGGCGGGCAGCGCGGCGAGGAAGGCGCTCTCGCTCATCCCGCCCACCGTCCGGTCCAGCACTCCGACCAGATCGCCGATGTCGTCGCGGGAGACGGCGAACAGCCCGGCCAGCCAGTCGCCCAGCACGTCGGGGCCGAACTCGGCCATCGCCGCCGCCGGTTGGCTCTCCCTGCCCAGGGCGCGGGCCAGGCCGAAGGCCGCGCCGCGCAGATCGGCCGGGGCCCGCCGGTCGGCCGCGACGCGGTGGGCCGCGCCGGCTGCCGTCTCACGGTCCAGCGACAGCGGGCGCGGGGCGTGGAGCAGTGCGTCCCGCAGCGCCGCGACCGCCGCGAGCCTCCCCGTGTCCACGCCGGACGACGGGCCGTGCACCCCCTCCAGCAGCCACAGCAGGCGGACGGCCGCCCCGTCCACGACCTCCGCGAGAAGCGGGCCGCGCGCCACGCCGTACACCCGGTCGTGGCGCCACAGACCGAGAGAGGTCGCCAGCACCTCGCCGAGCGCGCCCGGCTCGGGGAGTTCCCGCACCCGGCCGGCCAGCACCGTCAGCAACTCCTCGGCCAGCGGACCGACTCCGCACAGCACGGCGTCGAACAGCGTGCGCGCGAGTCCGCCCGCGTCCCGGCCCTTCCGGCGGGCGCGCTCGGTCAGCGCCGTCGCGGCGGCGTCCGCGAGCCGGGCCCCGTACGCGCCGGCCTCCACCAGTGCCGCCTCCCGGCCGGGTGCCGGCACCCGCTCCCATCGCTCGGAGAAGACCGCCTCCGTCCCGTGCCGCGGTCCGGATCTCCGCTCGTGACCGGGGATACCGAGTACGCGCAACCGGTGCAGCGCGCGGCTCCGTTCCAGCCCGCGCGGGGTCGTCAGGTCCAGGACGGCCGGCTGCTCGCCGTCGAGACCGAGGCGCTCCAGTTCGGCGGCCACGTCATGGGAGCCGGGGTGGAGCCGGCCGGTCCGGTCACCGCAGCAGACCGCGACCATCTCCACGATCGCCGGATGGCTCCCCGGCGCGAGCGTGCCGCGCGCGGTCCACGGGAGGGGCTGGTCGAGGGCGTCGGCGACCAGGGCCCCGGCCAGCCCGTCGAGCACGTCGACCCGGGCGGGGACCGGATGGCCGCGCAGCAGGGACAGCCCCTCGGCCTGGGCGCGGGCGGCGATCAGCGCGGCCGTGGAGACCGGATGGCGCCGTTCCCGGAGCCGGCCGGCGACCTCCCGCAGCAGGGTGTCGGCGGCGGCCCGGGGGCCCGCCTCCCACAGCCGCTGGTAGTAGCCGGGCGAGGGCATGCCGGACTGGTATCCGGCGAAGGCGTCCAACTGCTTGAAGGAGTACGGGACGAGGAAGCTGCCCGCCAGAGCCCCGGCCGGCGGCTCCGGCACCCGGGGCCACGCGGCGCGGGGCCGGGTGCCGGGACCGGCACCGGTCTCAACTCCGGGCCCGGCGAACCCGGTTCCGGGCCCGGCGTCGCCGGTGGGCTGCGGTTGTCCGTCCCGGCCGAAGCCGGTGAGGGCACGGAGGGCGGGCTGGTGGAAGCCGCCGGTCACCACCAGCACCGGCCGGCCGTCGGCCCGCTCGGCGGCCGCCCGGACCCAGGACGCCATATACGCCTCGCGGGCCCGGTCGCCCTCGTCGGCCTCCGCGTCACCGCGGACGACGGCGAAGTAGGCGTCCAGGCGCTCGGCCATCTCCGACAATGCGCCGAAGCGGGCCGCGCCGGCCGCGGCCGCCGCCTCTGCTGTGCCGACCGCCGCCTCCGCGGCCCCGGCCTGCGCCTCCGTGGAGCCCCGTCTGTCCGCGCCGGCGGGCCCGGCCGTGTCCGTGTGGTCCGCGACCTCGAACAGCCGGTCCCAGAGCGCGTCCACGGAGTCGGCCGCGAACCGTTCGCAGAGCCGGGTGGTGGCCTCGGTGTACCGGGCCTCCGCGTCCGCGAAACGGTTGACGCGCTCGGCGAACGCCGGGTGCCAGGCCGGCAGGTCGATGAACAGGACCTCGGCTCCCGCCGCCCGGCCCTCGGTGAGCGCCACCCACTCCGGCGAGTAGTCGCACAGGGGTGCCCAGGACGTGGCCGCCCGCTGCTCGTCCCGGTAGTGGCTGAACACCGCCACGGGCAGTTCGTGCCCGAGCAGCAGCTCGTCCAGCCGGCCGTTCATGTCGGCCGGGCCCTCCACCAGGACGTACGCGGGCCGCAGCGCACGGACGGCACGGGCCACCAGCCCGGCACAGGCGGGGGAGTGGTGGCGTACCCCGATGAAGGCGACGTCCCCGTCGGGACGAGAACGAGGACGAGGACGGGCATCCGTACCGGCCACGGCCCCGTCCCGCCCGCCCCCGTGCCGGCGTCGCGGCCCGCGTCCGCTTCCGCGGACCTGTTCGCCGCTGTCGCTGTCATGAACGTGCTCCCGTCAGCCGTCCAGCAGATGGCGTGCCCGGTACAGCGCCTTCCACTGCGCGCCGGACCGGCCCTTCACCCGCTGCTCCAGATAGCGGCGCAGCCGGGCCAGATCCTCCGGGCTGTCCTTGGCGGCCGTGCCGGCCAGGCAGGACACCACGTCCGCGGCGCCGCCCGGCTCCCCGCGCAGGAACCAGCCGCGGACGCCGACCGCGTGGGCCACCGCGACCGCCTCGGCGGTGCTCATCACGGCGTCCGGGCGGGCGGCCCGCGCGCCCTCGCCGCCCGCCCCGGACCGCAGTTCGCGGAAGGTGGTGACGAGCACCTCCAGGACGTCCCGCTCCGGGGGAGCCGTGACGCCGGAGCGGCGGAGCAGGGCGGTGGTCTCGGCCTCCACCAGCGCCAGTTCGGTGTCGAGGTCGGGGATCGGGAACACCGTCTCGAAGGTGAAGCGGCGCTTGAGAGCGGCGCTCATCTCGTTGACCCCGCGGTCGCGGGTGTTGGCGGTGGCGATGACGTTGAACCCCTGCCGGGCGAAGACCATGCCGTCCGGGCCGTCCAGCTCCGGTATGGCCACGACCCGTTCGGACAGCAGCGACAGCAGCGAGTCCTGCACCTCCAGCGGGCAGCGGGTGATCTCCTCGAACCGCACGATCCGGCCCTCGGCCATGCCGCGCAGCATCGGCGCCGGCACCAGGGAGCGCTTCGACGGGCCCTCGGACACCAGCAGGGCGTAGTTCCAGCCGTACTTGATCTGGTCCTCTGTGGTGGCCGCGCCGCCCTGCACGGTGAGGGTGGAGGTGCCGCTGACGGCCGCCGCGATCAGCTCCGACAGCAGCGACTTGGCCGTGCCCGGCTCGCCGACCAGCATCAGCCCGCGGCTGGTGGCGAGGGTGACCAGAGCCCGTTCGACCAGGGACGGGTTGCCGACGAACTTCCGGGTGACGCCTGCCTCCTCGTCACCGGTGATGAAGCGGCGCGCGGCGCGCAGGCTGAGCCGCCAGCCCGGCGGGCGCGGCGCGTCGTCCGCGGCGCGCAGGGCGGCCAGCTCCCCGGCGTACCGGACCTCGGCCGGGGGCCGCTGCCACGACTCCCCGTCACCGGGTCGGCCGTTCTCCGGCGCGCTCGCGCGGGGGAGGGTCTCGTGGGTGCTCATGCGGCGGTCAGCTCCGCCAGGTCGGCGATCACTTCGGAGAGGATCACGGGGTCGATGTCCGCGAAGGCCAGCTCGATGCCCTGGTGCGGCGGGGACCAGTCACCCGGCCGGTTGTGCAGCCACACCGCCTCCACCTTCTGCTCGGGGAAGACGTCGATGGCGCCGACGGCGATCCCGTCGCTCGGGTTGAGGATCACCCAGCGCTTCTCGGCGACCCGCCGGGAGATCCAGCACTCCACCCCGGCGTCCTGCGGCTCGCCGCGCTGCCAGCCGCGCCGCTCCAGGCCGAGCAGTTTGCGCGTGTCCACGGTGATGCCCTCGAAGCGCCCGAGCCGGCCGCCGGCGGCCTCCTGCTCGGTCAGCCGGTGCACGGGGCGGCCGAGCTGGGGGAAGGGCTGCAGGATCTCGTAGTCCGCGAACAGCTCGGACCACACGGGGAGTTCGGTGCCGAGGTGCAGCGGATGGGCCAGCCGCACGGTGGCGTCCCCGGGAAGCGTGAACTCCTCGTCCCCGGCGTCGGCGAACGTGCGGTCCTCCGCGACCCGGAACGCCGTCACGGACCGCTTCCCCCGCGCCCCGCCACCGGAATCCGCGCCACCGGAGCCGGTGCCACCGGAGCCAGTGGCGGAGGTACCCGCGCCGGAGGCACCCGCCCCGGCTCCGCCGGCCTCCGCGCCGCCGCCCGTCTCGCACAGCCACACCAGCCGCCGCACCAGGTGTCCCAGCAGCGGATGCGCCACGAACAGCTCGCGGAACTCGGCGGCGGTCCACACCCGCCCCTCGACCATGGCGCTCTCGAACCGGCGCACCTGGTCGGAGGCGACCGTCCGCACGTCCTTCTTCAGCGCCAGGAACCGCTTCCGCTCCAGCGGCGCCAGCTCCGCGTCGTCCCGCGCCCCCGGTTTGGGGAGATCCTTGCGCCGCTTGCCGTCCTCGTCGAGCACATACGGACGCAGCTGCTCGTCGAAGCCGACGGTGAAGCGGCGCGGGCCGTAGTCCACGACCGCCGAGCCGTTCGCGCCGAGCCCGAAGTCCGGCACCAGCCGGTCGGCGAGCTGCTCACCCGAGAGCCCGAGCCCGGCGGCCACCTCCGCGATCTTCTCCTTGGCCCGCACCTTCAGGGCCTTGAACTTCACCCGCTGCGAGATGCCGTGCAGGTGCATCAGGGCCACATCGCTGCCGATGGCGGCCAGCACGTCCAGCCCCTCCACGGCCCGGTGGTGCGCCCCCTGGCCCGGCCAGGCCCGCAGGACCGGGGAGAGCGCACGCACCGTGTCGTCGTCGCCGAGCAGCCCCAGCGCGTGCAGCGCCCAGCTGTCCTTCGCCGGCATCCCGGCCAGCCGCCACTGCTCGAACAGCGCCCAGGCGAAGTGGGCGAGCGAGCCGGGGTCACAGGTTTCCCGGATGATGCCGACGCCCGGGTAGACCTGACCCGGCTTGGAGATCGCCAGCATGGTGAGCAGATGCCGGACCGACGCCGACGGCAGCGCACCCCTGTCGCCGCGGAGCAGCACCTGTGGCAGCAGCGCGGGCTCGGCCCAGGCGTCCACGTGCGGCATCCGAGCGGGCAGGGCGTTCTCCAGCGGGTCGGCCGACAGCAGCTCCTCGACGGCTGCCGCGGCCTCGCCCCCGTAGCCGGCGGCGGCCTCGCGCACCGCGCCGGCGCCGTGCCGGGCGGCGATCAGCCGCAGGGCGTGCTCGGCCCTGCGCCGGGCGGGACCCGCGGCGCCCACCGCATCCGGCACCAGCAGGGACGCCGGGGCGGCCCCGTGCCGCTCGAACCACGAACGGGCCGTGCCGGCGGCCGACTTGAGCCGCATGGACCAGTCGGCCATCAGCCGGGCGACTTCCACGTCCAGGTACGGCAGCAGGATGGCGCCGACCGTGGCCGGGTGCCGGGCCGCCGTCCGGCGCAGCCCCGGCAGGGCCTCCGTGCCGAAGCGGGCGGCGACCGGCTTCATCGCCTCGTCGGCGTCCCAGAGGGTGTCCGGCTGCCAGTCGGCCAGCAGGGGGCGGACGAGATCCTCGGGGCCCTCGGCGAACAGGTTGACGGTGTGATGGCGCACTGTGCCGCCGCCCTCGCGGAGTCTGGCCACGTCCTTCTCCAGCCGGAACCGCCGGTACCACTCCCGGCTCGAGGACTCGGTGGCCGCCCACTCCTCCCGCTCGCCCGGCAGCCACACCACCCGCGCCGGTGTGTCGGCCGACAGGCCGGTGACCGTCCTCGGCTTCCTCACCACGCGCTTGCGGGTCCACGGCGGGCTCACCAGCAGCGCGGGCAGCGCCTCGGCGGGGGCGTCCGCAACCCGGCCCGCCGGGTCCAGGAGCCCCGCCACCGTCTCCGCCACCTCCGGGGAGAAGCCGCCCAGCCGGGGCTCCAGCAGTTCCCGGTGCACAGCCACGTGCGCGGCCAGGATCTGCCGGGCCGTACCGGACTCCCGCCCGGCCCCGGCAGCCGCCTCCGCCAGCATCCGCGCGGCACGCACCGGATACCGCCGCGTGGCCTCCAGCAGCGCGGTCCGGACATGCTTGTCCTCGACGCGGGCCAGCAGCATCCCGAACGCCTCGTCGGTCGGCAGCTCCACGAGCGCGCCGGCCATCGCCTTCATCGCATCGGCCGAGACGTAACTGTTGGCCAGATAGGCGTCGATGAGACCGGCCACGGCCGTGCCGGTGCCCTCGGCGAGGGTGGCGACGGTGGCCAGGGTGCCGTCCACCGGGTTGACACCGGGTCCGGCCGCCAGCCCGTGGAGCTGCTCCGGCGCGTACAGCGACTCGAAGAGCAGGGAGCGGATCGAATGGTCCTCTGTCCCGCTCGGCCCCGGATCGGCGCAGCACGCGTCCACCCAGCCGGTCTCACCCGGCACCAGGTAGGCGGCGACGATCCGACGCCGTGTCCCGCTCGTTTCCCCCCGGACCGCGGCGACGGCGGCGACGGCCTCGCGGTGGGTGTCCTCGCCGGCGACCGCGAGCAGCGCCCGGACCCGGTCGGCAGCCGGCCGGCGCATATGGCTCAGGTACTGGTGCGCGCCCTCGGGAAGCGCCCCGAGGGAGTCCGCGGTCCGGATGTGCCGCTGGTTGTACGCGACCCTGACCTCCACGTCGAACAGCTCCACGACGGCGCGCGCGGCGAACGGCAGACCGTGCAGCAGCACCCAGGCGTCCACCACGGGTTCGTACCGCCGCTGCCAGCTCTCGGTGATCACCGCGAGCACCGCGGCGCCCAGCGGATCGGCCTCACCGGCGAGATGGGCCCGCGCCGCGGCCGCCATCCGCTCGTCGCGGCCCTCGGCTGCGAGTGCCTTCTGGATCGCCTGCTCGCCCGAACGGAGCCGGCTGTGCCACAGCTCCACCGCGTCCTTCGCCGGCGCGGCCACGGACCGGCGCAGCCCGCCGCGGCGCGGCCGCACCTGGCGCCGCCAGGTGGCGGGCATGACGAAGGTGTCCTCGTCCGGGGCTTCCTGTGCCTCTTGGGCTTCCGGGGCTTCCGGGGCGGCCTGCCCGGCGCGGGCGGGGGCACTTGCCGTGCCGGTCGCGCCGGAGGCACCCACCGACGCGCCGGAGGCCGGGCCGCCGGGAGTGCCCGGGCCATCCACGGCCACGTACCCCTTGCGCTCCTTCTCCCCGATCACCTTCGCCAGATACGCCTCCGCGCCCTCGGCGGAGCCGCAGTCCTTCTCCTGTGTACGGCCCTGCGAACCGATCCGCCCGTACCGGACGGTGACCACCGCCCCGGCCGAACCGGCCTCCCAGAACTTGGCCGCCTTGCCGTCCTCGAACTCCCAGCGCCGCATGTCCGCCCCTCCCCTGGAGCCGGCCGGACCTGCTCCGGCCTGCTCCGATCCGTTCCACCCCGCCACAGCGCACACTTCACCCCTGGGGGCACACGCGTGGATTCCACCCGCGCTCCGCGAGCCGGGCGATCAATGGGCTTCACCTTAGGACCGGGCACCGACAGTGACACCCGGCGGCGCCGGGAACGGCCGGGTACAGGAGCCCTCTCCCCGCCCGCCGGTGCCGTGCCGTGCTCCACCGTCACGGCGGGACGGCAGATTTGAAGCGCGCTCAGCCAGCGTGAGCCCCAAGCCTGTTCATGCCGGGGCCGACCGCTCAACCCTCCGCTCGACCCTGGTCCGGCGCCGTGGCGCGTGGCCCGGGACGCAGATGGGCGAGGAGTTCCTCGCCGACGTCGTACACGGTTTCCGTAGGGAGTTCCCGCGCCGCGGCGTCGAGATCGCCGTCCCGCACCAGGCCGTGAACGCGCCGGGCGAGCGCGGTGACGTCGGTGATGGACACCGTCCACGCGTCCGCGTACCGGCGCGTCGCCTCGCCCGCGAGGCCGAGTTGCAGCGAACGGTGCTCCAAGGGCCGCAGCCGCAGATCGCGTTCGGGATCCCACTGCACCCGGGCCGGCGCGTGGCGCAGCTCGCGCCGCCAGGAGTCGTGGTCCGGGTGGACACCGGGTTTGTAGTGGGAGAGGCAGGAGTGGCGCAGCGCCCACTCGAAGCCCTCGCGGCGGATCTCGACGGCGAGGACCGTCCGCTGCCCCTCCTTGGTGCCCCAGCCGCAGCGGTACATCATCCACAGGAACGACGGCTTGATCCACGTCATCCGGTCCCGTTTCCAGGCCGCCGGGAAGCGTCCCTCGCGCGCCGCGGGGAGCCCGATGCGCGGATCGTAGGCCTGGTAGACGGTGACGGTCGTGTCCGTGTGGCGGGCGCGGATCTCGTACCGGGGTCTTTCGGGTCTGTCCATGGACGGCAAGAGTGCCGCCGCCCGCCGCCTCCGGGCCACCGATTATGCGGGCTCTGCCGTGTGATCCGGTCCTCGTGAGCCGACGTGATCCGGCCCCTGTTCGCCGTTTGTCCGAGGTCGTCGCCACGATCGGGAACAGTCACTCCGACACCGACACCGACACCGGCATCCGGGTTTCCGGCAGGGAGCCCGCGGGACGCCGGCTACGGCTTCGGCCGGGCCTCCGCGTCCGGCTCCAGCCGGACGCAGCAGTGACCCGGGGTCGGTGCGAGCCTGGCCCGGTAGCCCGTGCCGGGCAGGCCGTCGAGGACGCCACGCAGCAGGTGCAGGTTCATGCCGCAGACGGTGTCGGTGTGCTCGCGGGCCAGTGAGTGGAACGGGCAGTTGGCGAGGACGATCGCCTCTCCGTCGCCGCGCGGCTCGAAGCCGTACTTTCCCAGCAGGCCGCCCACGGACGTGCCGTTCTCCGCTGCCTTCTCGCCGAGTTGCCCGCCCAGTTCCCGGGCCTTGCGGTGCAGCACGGTACGCGCCGGCTCCCCGGTGGCCTCGGACTCCTCCAGTGCCTGCGCGAGCAGATGCCCGGCGAGGTCGTAGCGGCGCTCCGGCAGGGTGACGGTGATCTGCTGCTCCGAGCGCCGGTAGAGCTTCGCCGGCCGTCCGGCGCCCGGTCCGGTGCGCCCGCTGCGCCGTTCGTAGACGACGTCGAGAAGGTTCTCCTCCGCCAGCTTGTCCAGATGGAAGGCGGCCGTCTGCCGCGCCAGTCCGAGCGCCTCGGCCGCCTCGTCGCGGCCGACGGCGTCGTCCCGGCCGCACACCAGGTCGTACAGCCGCCTGCGCGTGGGTTCGTCCAGCGCCGCGACGGCGGAGATGTCCGCCGTTCTGGCTTCCTTCGTGTTGTCGGCTGCGTCCTCGGCGGCGCCGGGGCTCCGGGGTCGGGATTCGTGGTCCACGGGTTCATTGTAAAAGCAAACGGGATTGACGTAAGAGGGAGGGGAGTTCTATCGTCAACATCAGTCATCAATAGAAGGAGTTGCCATGTCAGCAACCCGCTCCCCGCAGTCCGGCACGTCCTGGCGTGCGGCCGCCGAAGACCCCGGCCACCAGGCATTCCTGCTGCTGCGTCTGGCGTTCACCGTGGCCCCGATCCTGTTCGGCCTGGACAAGTTCGCGAACCTGCTCGCCGAGTGGCCCGGCTACCTCGCCCCGTGGATCGACGACGTCGTCCCGGGCACCGCGCAGCAGGCCATGTACGCCGTCGGCGTCATCGAAGTGGTGGCCGGCATCGTCGTCGCGCTCGCGCCCCGATTCGGGGGGTGGCTGGTCGCCGGCTGGCTGGCCGCCATCATCGTCAGTCTGCTGACCTACAGCGGGTACTACGACGTGGCGCTGCGCGATGTCGGGCTGCTCGCCGGTGCGGTGGCGCTCGCCCGGCTCGCCGACCGCTACGCGGCCCCGGGCAGCCGGGACGGTTCCGCGTGAACCGGCCGGCTGTCACAGCCCGGGCGGATCCCCCCTCGGAGTCCGCCCCGGCGGCCCCGGCCGCGTGTCCTGCGCACCGCCTCCGCGTGGTGCACGGACGGGGAGGCGTGGACTCGGCGGCCGCCGAGCGCGCCGTGGCCGACCTGCTGACCGCGCTGGGCCGGGACCCTTTCGGCGAACACCTGGCCGACACACCCCGGCGCGTCGCCGATACGTATGCCGAACTGCTCAGCCCGCGAGCGTTCGACCTGACGACGTTTCCCAACGACGAGGGCTACGACGAACTGGTCCTCGCCAAGCACATCCCCGTCACCTCCCTGTGCGAACACCACCTGCTGCCGTTCCGCGGTGTCGCCCACGTCGGCTACCTGCCGGGCGAGCGCATCCTCGGTCTCTCCAAACTCGCCCGCGTGGTGGAGTTGTTCGCGCGCGACCTGCAGGTGCAGGAGCGGCTGACCAAACAGGTCGCCGACTGGCTGACCGGGAACCTGGCGCCCAAGGGTGTCGGCATCGTCATCGAGGCGGAGCATCTGTGCATGTCACTGCGCGGTGTGCAGGCCCAGGGCGTCCGTACGGTCACCTCGGCCCTGCACGGCCTGCTCCGCGAAGATGCCCGCTCGCGGCAGGAGTTCTTCGCCCTGACCGGGGCGGTGGGGCGGACGGCCTGACCGCCACCGCCCCGCCGGGCGGCCGGTCCACCGGGTCGTGCGCCCGGCGGACCGCCGGGCGGGGGTGGCCGGGACAAGGGGATTGGGCATCCTCCACCGCCGCCGGACGGCGAGGGCTCCGGCCGGCGGGTGGTGCCGTACCTCCGCGGCGGTCCCACCCCCTCAGCTGTGCGGACCGGGTGGGGTCGGCGCAGGTCGCGGAGGGTGTTGGCCTAGGATCCGGTGGAACATTCGATGGGGGAGGGCCCGTGGCCGGGAAACAGGACGTGGCGCAGTCGGTCGAGCTGGTTTTCAGCCCCACCGCCAAGGACATCGGGGAGGCTCTGCGGGCCCGGCGGCGCCTCAACCGTCGCAGGCATCTGCTAATGATCGGGGCACTGTTCGCCCTGATCTATGCCGCGGTGGTGGCCCTGTACCTCGCCCTGGACACCCCTTATCCCTACGGCTCGGCCGCGATTCCGACGCTCGCGGGCGCGCTGGCGGGCGGCCCGGCCTTCCTGATCGCCAGGCGCGTCCAAGTCCGGATGGTGTCCCGCTTCGCCCGGGCCCAGGGGGAGTGCCGCGCCATGGTGAGCGACGACGGCGTGCGCGTCGTCGTGGCGAACGGGGATTCACGGCTGGGCTGGGAGCTCTACCCCCGGTATGTGGAGACGGCGAACCTCTTCGTGGCGCTGAGCCGGGACCGGAGCGCCATGGGGGTCGCGATGCTCCCCAAGCGCGGGGCCGACGGGCCCGGTGACGTGGACCGGCTGCGGGAGATCCTCGACCGCAACGCCGTCCGCGCCGGCCGGTGACGCGAGCTGCGTCCAGGCGATCCGGGAAGGCAAGACGCACTACGAGCCCATCACCAACTCCTACATTCCGTTCGACACCAACGACCTGCACGAGTTCTGGTTCTCGGACGTGACGGTGCAGGGCGCGGGCGTGAACTTCAACATCGGCCCGCTGTTCTGCGTCCTCAACCCGAGCCGGTACTTCGACGCCGGCAAGCCGAACAACCTCGCCCGCCAGGTCGACCTCTGCTACGAGAACATCCGCGGCCAGTACTGCGACCAGGTCCGTCGGACCACCGAGCAGACCGGCCGGCGGGTGCAGTGGGACGACGTGGAGTCCCCGTTCAAGGGAACGCTGCGCGAGTTCCGGCCGGGCACGCTCAGGCTCAGCAACAGCGGCCCGACCACCGTCTACACGGACGTGTACGGACGCAACGTCTCGACCTCGCCGTTCGAAGGCTCCATCAAGCAGTACTTCTCCGGCAACAGCGGCGACCAGATGTACCTCCGGGGCGCCACGCGGGACTATGCGGTCAACTCGTCCGACCGCATCCACGCGCCCAACTGACCCACTACCCCCACACGGAGATCAGTTGACCCACCCACCCAGGAGAGGGCCCGCAGCGGAACCATCCGCTGCGGGCCCGCCCGTTCGCCCGGCCCGGCGGGTGAGCCGGCTCCCGGTCGATGTGACTCAGCCGCGACTGTCAGAGGCGCGCAGTACGGTCCGGCCATGGCGAACAGGATCACTCTGACCCTCGACTGCGCGGACGCGAAGCTCCTCGGCGACTTCTGGAGAACGGCGCTGGGCTATGTCGATGTGCCGCCGCCCGCTCCCTTCCGAACCCGGGCGGAGTGGCACGCCAGTTTCGGCCTGCCGGAGGACGACTCGGTGGACGACCTGGCGTGGCTCTGCGATCCCGAGGGCATCGGCCCCCGGCTCTCCGTCCTCAAGGTCCCGGAACCGAAGCGGGCGAAGAACCGGCTCCATATCGACATCCGGGTGCCGGGACACGGCACCGCGGAGGAGCGGTGGGCGCGGATCAGGGCGGAATCCGAACGGCTGGTGGCGGCGGGCGGGACCGTCCTGGAGGAGTTCGAGGGGCACCACGTGGTCATGGCTGATCCGGAGGGCAACGAGTTCTGCGTCGCGGCGGCCGGGTCCGAAGCCTGAGGGAATCTCCCTCAGCCCATGGTGGCCCCGGATACCACGAGGGCCGTTGGAAGAGCGAGTGCTCAGCGTGAGGGGAAAGCGCCGTTTCTGACCGCCGCCACGAAGACGCCCCGGCCGGTGCGGTTGCCGCCGCCGCGAAATGCCTGACGCCGTGGCCCGGTTCAGCGCATGCGGCCCAGCAGCTCGCGCAGTCTGCGGGCGTCGCGCAGGCGCTGTTCGTACGTCGCGCCGGCGCCGAGCAGCAGGAGTCCCGCCAGCGCGGGCGGGACCCAGCGCGGCAGTGCGCCGGCCATCTGGGCTAGGTACGGGGCGAGTTCGTGCAGGGCGACGAGGGCCAGCACCCCGCCGCCCAGCAGCAGCGGCGCCTGCAGCCGCTCGCGGGCGCCGAGCAGGGTCAGAGCCAGTGCCGCGAGGCCCAGCAGCAGCGGACGTGTCCAGCCGCTGTCCGCCCAGACCGCCGCCAGACTCGGCAGCAGCGTCACCGACAACCCGGGGCCGTACGCCACCCAGGAGGAGGCCGTCGCGTCCGTGCGGCGCCGCAGCAGCCCCACCACGAGCGCCGGGACGGTCACCGGAAGGGTGTATGCCTCCGGCTCCTCGACCCCGGCGGCGCCGAGACGCACCCAGGTAGCCAGGACGAACAGTGCCGGGGCGGCGTAACCGGCTGTGCGGCGGCGGTCGGCGCGGAGCGCGCAGCCCGCTGCCACCACACCGGCCAGGGCCAGCACGGCGGAGAGGACGACCGGCGGTCCCGTGACCGCGAGGGCCACCGCGAGCAGCGCGGTGGCCGCGCCCGCGATCTCCAGCGGCAGCCCGGCCGGGCGCTCCCGCAGCCGGGCCGCCAGCAGTTCCACGGCCGCCGCTGCGGCGAGGACGGCGAAGGCCGTGCGGTGTGCCGGGAGACCGGCGCCCGCGCACACCGCCACCACCAGGCCGACGGCGCTCGCGACCGCCGCGCACGCCGTCACGGGCTGCCGTACGCGGTCGTCCGCCGGGGAGGTCACGGCGGCCACCGCGAAGGCCGCCAGCAGAGCCGCCAACGCCCCCTGCGTCACCGGCCGTTCGGCCAGGCTCCAGGCGGTGGCCGTGCCCGCCACCGCCACGGCGCAGGTGAGCGCCGTGCGCGAGAGCACCACGGACCCCGAGGTCCCGGCCGCCACCAGCAGCACCGCCGCCTGCGCGGTGAGCAGCAGGACCGCCACCGGGTACGGAAGGTCGAGGGTCACCGGCAGCACCGCCGCCGCTGCGGCGGCGAGGACGAGGGCACCCGCAGGGACGGCCCGGCGCCCGGGCCACGAGTTCGTCGCCGCCCCCGGCCGCCAAGAGCGGAGCCGGGACGCGGCGCACAGGGAGACGGCGAGCATCGCCAGGACGACGGGCACAAGGGCGCCGCCCGCCCAGACCGCCCCGGGCGCGACGGCGGCGCGCGCCCCGCGCGGGGCGCCCTCCCATACCGCGTCCACCCAGCCGGCCGGCCCCAGCAGGGCTGAAACGGTGTCCGGCAGGACCCACAGCAGGGCGAGGAGATGGACGACGGCCGCCGCCACGGCCGTACCCCGGTCCGGCGCACGCTCCGGCGCGCGGTGCGTGACCGCGCCCACCGCGTAGGGCAGCAGCGCGGCGCACAGCAGATGACCCGCCACACCGAACCCGGCGGGCAGGGTCATGCGCAGCAGACCCCCGGCCGCCGTGACGACGGCCAGCCCGGCGACCACGGCCGGAACGGCGGGGAACAGGAGAGCGCGCGATCCCGCCCGGACGGCGGGGGAGAAGGGCGCGGGGCTGTGGTTCGGCGCGGACGGGACGGTGCCCGGAGCCACCTCGGGTGCGATGGCGGTCGCACCGGGCGCGGGGAGGCGGGCCGCGACCGACCACAGGACCACGGCCGCGCCGCACAGCAGCAGAGCCGCCCGTGCCGCCTCCGCGACCTCCCCAGCGGTCACCGACATCCCGACCGCCGGTATCAGCCCGGCGGCACCCGCGAGCGTGCCCAGCACCGCAGCGGTACGCCGGATCGCGGGCTGCACGAACCGCAGGGCGATCACGGCGTCGAGCGCGGCCGTGGCGAGCAGCGCGGCCCCGGCACCGAAGGCACCGGCCTCCACCGCGATCGACCAGAGGAGCAGAGGCAGTTGGGCCGGCAGTACGGCCAGGGCAGGCACCAGACGGGGCCACCGCCCGTCGCCGGACGGAACGCCACCGGCCACGCCGTCGGCCGGGCCACCCGTCGCGTCACCCGTCGCACGACCGGCTTCGGCTTCGCCGCCGGCGACGCCCGCGGGGTCTCCGGCAGCCTTCGCGCGACCTCCTCCGCCGCCGGTCACCGGGGAGGCACCCGCCGCCCCGGACGCCACAGCCCCGGGCGCCGGTGCGTGCCGGGACAGCAGTCGGCTGTACCCGGCCCAGACCACGGCCAGCACCGCGCTCACCACCGCCGCGTACCCCGTGCCGTCGACCCCCGGCAGGGCCACCCGGTGCAGGGCGTAGGCGTCCAGCACCAGCAGGAGCAGCCCCAGGCAGGCGATCACCTCCGCCGTGGCCCCCAGCGCCTTCCGCAGCAGCGGCAGGGGGATCGCGAGCGCGCAGACCGTCAGGACGCCGAGCACCACCGCACGGCCGCCGATGCCCATGCGTCCCCAGCTGAGGACGGTGAAGGCGATCACGGCGACGGCCAGCAGAATCCCGCCCAGGGTCAGCAGCACGTTCCGTACGGCGGGCGCACCCGTCTCCCGCCGGTCCGCCGTACCCGGGCGCGGAAGCGCGCCCCGGTGCGCGCGAGCCACGGGGAGCGCGGCGGA
Organism: Streptomyces sp. MNU89; assembly: GCF_020982505.1. NCBI lineage: Bacteria > Bacillati > Actinomycetota > Actinomycetes > Kitasatosporales > Streptomycetaceae > Streptomyces > Streptomyces sp. MNU89. Next base: position 6,418,629 of record NZ_JAJKLL010000001.1, read on the forward strand.
CTGCTGCCCCCACAGCCGTACGAGCAGCTCGGACCGGCGCGTGAGCAGCCGGGCGCGTTCGGCGTCGATCCAGGCCAGGGCGCGGTCGATCTCCCGCAGTTCGGCTTCCGGGTTCTCCTGGTGCGTGGGCGCGGGCGGTGGCTCGTTCTCCATGGGCGGGAGTCTGTCCCCCTCCGCGGTCCCCGGCATGGGTACCCCTACTCAGTCGAACGTGAGTACCGTCCCGGACCGGCGGTGCGCACCGGGGCGTACCCGGCTTCTCCGGGCGGCGACCGCCCACTCCTGCGCCGTGGTTCCGGGCCGCCCCCGACCGGAGCGGGAGAGGGCCCGGGGCCGTTCGCGCGGGGAGCGTCGCCGGTGTGGCCGCACTCTACGCCGCCGTGAGCCGCGATCCCCTGCCCGGAACACCACCTTCCGCGGCCCGCCGCCGCGGGCAGCCGGCTTGGGCGGACCCGGCCGGGGAATCCTCCGGTCGAGCCGGCGGGCGAAGCCGGAGGCCGGGAGGAGAAGGAGAGGCCCCATGGACCCGCACCACTACCGTTTCCGCAGCCTCTGGACGCTCGACGCCCCGCCCGAGGCGGTGTACGCGGTGCTGGAGCGGCCCGAGGAGTACCCGCTGTGGTGGCCGCAGGTCCGGGAGGCCGAGCGCACCCCGTCGGGCGCCGGACGTGCCCGCTTCCGCTCCGTCCTCCCGTACGACCTGGTCGTCACCGCGCGGGAGAGCCGGCGCGACCCGGGGGCCGGGGTGCTGGAGACCGTCCTCGCCGGAGACCTGGAGGGCTGGGCGCGCTGGACGGTGACGGCCGTCGGCGGCGGGAGCCACGCGCTCTTCGAGCAGGAGGTGACCGTGCGCCGCAGGCTGTTGCGCGTGCTGGCCGTGCCCGGCCGCCCGCTGTTCCGGGCCAACCACCGGTTGATGATGCGGGGCGGGCGCCGTGGCCTGCGGGCCCGGCTCGCCGAAGCCGTTTGAAGGAACTCCTCCGCGCCCTGTATTGTCGGGCCCGAGCCGCAGGGGGAAGCCCCGGCACTCCAGGGGCGATTAGCTCAGTGGGAGAGCGCTTCGTTCACACCGAAGAGGTCACTGGTTCGAACCCAGTATCGCCCACCACCCCTGACGCACGGCGAGGCCCGGCAAGCAGCGGGCCGGGCAGGCCCTTCCCCGGCGGGAAGGGCCTTTTCGCCGTCCGGGGCGGCCGCCGTTCCGGACCGTCTCCCGTACACGCCCCGCCGGTGCCGTATGACCGTGCCGCCGGCTGCAAAGCCTTTCGCGGGGCGGCCGTCCGGCTCGGTACGATTCGCATGCGCAGCGTCCGCTGCGGCGCGAACCCATCAGTCAGGAGAGACCGGTGTCAGACGTCCGTGTGATCATCCATCGCGATTCCGAGCGGGAAGAGCGCGTGGTGACGACGGGCACCACGGCGGCCGATCTCTTCGGCGGCGACCGCTCGATCGTCGCCGCCCGCGTGGCCGGCGAGCTGAAGGACCTCGCGTACGAACTCGCCGAGGGCGACGAGGTCGAGCCGGTCGGCATCGCCACCGAGGACGGCCTGAACATCCTGCGCCACTCCACCGCGCACGTGATGGCCCAGGCCGTGCAGGAACTCTTCCCGGAGGCCCGGCTCGGCATCGGCCCGCCGGTCAAGGACGGCTTCTACTACGACTTCGACGTCGAGCGCCCCTTCACCCCCGACGACCTCAAGACCGTCGAGAAGAAGATGCAGGAGATCATCAAGCGCGGCCAGCGCTTCTCCCGGCGCGTCGTCACCGAGGAGAGCGCACGCGAGGAGCTCGCCTCCGAGCCGTACAAGCTGGAGCTGATCGGGCTCAAGGGCTCCTCCGCCACCGCGGGCGAGGGCGCGGACGTCGAGGTCGGCGCCGGCGAGCTGACGATCTACGACAACCTCGACGCCAAGACCGGCGAGCTGTGCTGGAAGGACCTCTGCCGCGGTCCGCACCTGCCGACCACCCGCAACATCCCCGCCTTCAAGCTGATGCGGAACGCCGCCGCCTACTGGCGCGGCAGCGAGAAGAACCCGATGCTCCAGCGCATCTACGGCACCGCCTGGCCGACGAAGGACGAGCTGAAGGCGCACCTCACCTTCCTGGAGGAGGCCGCCAAGCGCGACCACCGCAAGCTCGGCTCCGAGCTCGACCTCTTCTCCATCCCGGACGACATCGGCTCCGGCCTCGCCGTCTTCCACCCCAGGGGCGGCATCATCCGCCGCGTCATGGAGGACTACTCGCGCAAGCGGCACGAGGAGGCGGACTACGAGTTCGTCTACACTCCGCACGCCACCAAGGGGAAGCTGTTCGAGAAGTCGGGCCACCTGGACTGGTACGCCGACGGCATGTACCCGCCCATGCAGCTCGACGAGGGCGTGGACTACTACCTCAAGCCCATGAACTGCCCCATGCACAATCTGATCTTCGACGCGCGGGGCCGCTCGTACCGCGAACTGCCCCTGCGGCTCTTCGAGTTCGGCACGGTCTACCGCTACGAGAAGTCGGGCGTCGTGCACGGCCTGACCCGGGCCCGCGGCTTCACCCAGGACGACGCGCACATCTACTGCACCAAGGAGCAGATGGCGGACGAGCTGGACAGCCTGCTCACCTTCGTCCTGAACCTGCTGCGCGACTACGGCCTGGAGGACTTCTACCTGGAGCTGTCGACCAAGGACCCGGAGAAGTTCATCGGCTCCGACGAGAACTGGGAGGAGGCCACCGAGACGCTCCGCAGGGCCGCTCAGAAGCAGGGCCTTGAGCTCGTCATGGACCCGGGCGGCGCCGCCTTCTACGGCCCGAAGATCTCGGTGCAGACCCGGGACGCCATCGGCCGCAGCTGGCAGATGTCGACCATCCAGGTCGACTTCAACCTGCCCGAGCGCTTCGACCTGGAGTACACCGCGGCCGACGGCTCCCGGCAGCGCCCCGTCATGATCCACCGCGCGCTGTTCGGCTCCATCGAGCGGTTCTTCGCGGTGCTGCTGGAGCACTACGCGGGCGCGTTCCCGGCCTGGCTGGCGCCGGTGCAGGCGGTCGGCATCCCGATCGGCGACGCGCACGTCCCGTACCTCCAGGACTTCGCGGCGGAGGCGAAGAAGCGGGGGCTGCGCTTCCAGGTGGACGCCTCCTCGGACCGGATGCAGAAGAAGATCCGCAACGCCCAGCGCGAGAAGGTCCCCTTCATGGTCATCGCCGGTGACGAGGACGTGGCGAACGGCGCGGTCTCCTTCCGCTACCGCGACGGCACGCAGAAGAACGGCATCCCGCGGGACGAGGCGCTGCGGGAGATCGCCGACGCGGTGGCCCGCCGCGTCCAGGTCTGAGCGTCCAGGTCAGAGCCTCCGGCCGCACGGCACCGCCGCCCCGCACAGGGCGGCGGGAGAGGGGGGTGGTTCCCGGCCGGGAGCCACCCCCTCGCCGCGTTGCCGCCCGCGCCGGGCGAATATGCTGGCCGTCATGACGAGTGAGCCGGAGCAGCAGATCGGAGTCGGTTCCCAGGACGCCTTCCAGCGCCTGTGGACGCCCCACCGGATGGCGTACATCCAGGGCGAGAACAAGCCGACCGGGCCCGGGTCCGAGGGCTGCCCGTTCTGCACCATCCCGGCCAAGTCCGACGAGGACGGACTGATCATCACGCGCGGCGATCACGTCTACGCGGTGCTCAACCTCTACCCGTACAACGGTGGCCACCTGATGGTCGTACCGTTCCGGCACATCGCCGACTACACCGAGCTGGAGGAGGCCGAGACGGCCGAGCTGGCCGCGCTCACCAAGCAGGCCATGACGGCGCTGCGCACCGCCTCGGGGGCCCACGGCTTCAACATCGGCATGAACCAGGGCGTCGCCGCCGGCGCGGGCATCGCCGCGCATCTGCACCAGCATGTGGTGCCCCGCTGGGGCGGGGACACCAACTTCATGCCGGTCGTCGGCCACACCAAGGTGCTGCCGCAGCTCCTGGCCGACACCCGCCGCCTGCTCGCCGCGGCATGGCCGGAGAGCTGAGAGACCCGGGTGCCGCCGCCGGGCAGGGCAGCCCGGGGAGGCGCCGCGGTTACCGGGAGCCGTGGGGCAGCAGAGCCATCTCCCGGGCGTTCTTCACGGCCCGCGCCAGCAGACGCTGCTGCTGACGGGATACCCGGGTCACCCGGTGGCTGCGGAGCTTGCCGCGGTCGGAGATGAACCTCCGCAGCAGATCGGTGTCCTTGTAGTCGATGTGGGTGATCCCCGCGGCGTCGAGCGGGTTGGGGCGCGCGGGGCGCCCGCGTCCGGACTGCTTCCGGGGGCTGCCGGAGTGCGGCACGGTGGTACGTCCTTTCGGTTCGGGGACGGAGGCGCCCGGGGCGTTCAGCGGACCGGGCGCAGCAGGTCGTCGAAGGCCGGGTGGAGGCTGCGCCAGCCCTCGGGGCCGGCTGCGTACTCCGCGTCGGTGAGCAGGCAGGACTCCAGCAGGGAGAGCAGTCCCTCGCGGTCCAGCTCCAGGGAGACGAAGGAGAGGCACTGGGCCCGGTCGCCGTGCACGGGATGCCAGTCCAGCGCGGCGGCGACCCGGCGGCCGGCCGGCACCAGCTCCCAGGCGGCGTCGGGCAGGGCGGCCAGCCAGGGCCCGGACTCCTCCACGCAGAGCGCGCCGCCCGCGGCGTCCCAGGAGAGCAGGGTGTCCGGGCGGTCCGCCAGCCAGAACCGGCCCCGGCTGCGCAGCGCGGCGCAGGTCAGATCCTCCAGGGCCGCGTGGAGACGGCCCGGATGGAACGGCCGCCTCCGCTGCCAGACGAGGGTGGAGACGCCGTGCCCGTCCGCCTCCTGGGGCAGCAGAGCACAGGCCGGGTGCTGCCGGGCCGCGGCGGCCCCGGCGTCGAACCCCGCGAGAACCGCCCGGCCGAGTTCGCCGGTTCCGAGGGGGATCCGGCAGGCGGCGGGGGCGAGCTGCCGGAGCAACTCGGCGTCGGCCGCGTCCGGTTTCTCCTCGCCCTCCGAGACGGCCAGCAGCGAAGGGTATTCGAGCTGGCGGGCGAAGGCGTCGGCGACGGTCCGCCGGTCGCCGGGGGCGGCGGCCAGCCCGGCCTCGGCGAGGTCGTCGCCGCAGGCCGCGTAGGGCAGGACGAGGGCCGGGTCGACGGCGGTGACGACGGCGGTCAGGGCGAACACCTCACCGGCGTGCCCGGCCAGGACTTCCGCCATCCCCTGCGGTTCCACCGAGTCCCACAGCTCCACGACGGCCAGCCGGTGCTCGCCGCTCTCCGCCAGCAGGTTCAGTGCCGGCACGAGGTCCTCGCGCAGCGCGCAGCAGGCGCAGTCGTTCACCAGCGGGGTGCTGCCGGTCTCCAGCACGCCGTCGGCGTCGCGCACGGTACGGAGCACGGTGCCGTCCGCGGCCTCGGCGAGGTCGTGGTGGAGCGCCACGGTGCCGGGGACGCGCAGCAGCGTCTCCACGGTGCGCCGGCGGGCGTCGGAGTGGAGACCGGCGACCACCGCCACCGGCAGCCGGGGGCCGTGCGCGCCGGTCACCGGTCGCTCTCCGGCGCGGACTTGGTGCCGTAGCGGCGTTCGAAGCGCTCGACGCGGCCCGCGGTGTCCATCACCCGCGCGGTGCCGGTGTAGAAGGGGTGGCTTGCCGAGGAGACCTCGACGTCGATGACGGGGTAGGTGTTGCCGTCCTCCCATGCGACCGTCTTCTCGCTGGTCAGGGTGGACCGGGTGAGGAAGGCGAAGTCCGCCGCGCGGTCGCGGAAGACGACGGGCCGGTAGGGCGGGTGGATTCCGGGTTTCACGGGCATCTCCTCAGCGTTCTTCGCGGAACGTGACGTGGCGGCGGGCTATCGGGTCGTACTTGCGCAGCTCCATCCGGTCCGGGTCGTTCCGGCGGTTCTTGCGGGTCACGTAGGTGTAGCCGGTCCCGGCGGTGGAGCGGAGCCTCACCACGGGGCGCAGGTCGTTGCGAGCCATGGTCCGAGACTATATCGGAAGTGATTTTCGTTTTCATGTAGCCTGCGTGCGGCGGTCGTCACCGCTCCGAGGAACCGACCACGCAGGAGGAGAACGCCTTGTCAGCCCACTGCCAGATGACCGGCCGCAAGCCGGGCTTCGGCAACTCCGTCTCCCACTCCCACCGGCGCACCCGGCGCCGGTTCGACCCCAACGTCCAGCACAGGCGCTACTGGCTGCCGAGCGAGAACCGGCACATCCGGCTCACGCTCAGCGCCAAGGGCATCAAGACCGTGGACACCCTGGGCATCGAACGGGCCGTCGCCGTGATGCGCGCCCGGGGGGAGAGGATCTGATGGCCAAGAAGAGCAAGATCGCGGCGAACGAGCGGCGGCGCCGGGTGGCGGCCCGGTACGCCGAACGCCGGGCCGAGCTGAAGGAGATCATCCGTCGGCCCTCCACGCCGCCCGCCGAACGCCTCGCCGCGCAACGGGAGTTGCGGGACCAGCCGCGGGACGCGAGCGCCACCCGGATCCGCAACCGGGACTCCGTCGACGGGCGGCCGCGCGGGTATCTGCGGAACTTCGGGCTGTCCCGGGTGCGGCTGCGGGAGCAGGCGCACGCCGGTCACCTGCCGGGGGTGCGCAAGGCGAGCTGGTAACCGCCCCGCGGAGCACCGGGCCGGCCGTCGGCACGCGGCTCCCGCGCGCCGGCCTGGACGGCACGCGTACGGCCGGTGACCTGTGCCCCTCGCGGGGGCCGGTCACCGGCCGTTTCGCCGTGCCGTAGGAGCCGGTGCGGCGAGGGCGTCAGGCGTTGTAGACGTCCGCCTTGCCGGGCTCCGCGCCCTGGACCGCTCCGCTGAGGAAACCGGCCCGGCTGCCGAAGCTCTCGGTGTTGACGTCGTGCTCCTCCAGCACGCGTATGGCGGCCTGGTGCACCACGCGCAGCACCGGCGTCGCCGCGCGCAGGGCGTCGTCCGCCATGAAGCGGTGGCGCCAGGGCTGGTCGGCCCAGGCGTGCCGGAGACCGAACGGCTCGGGCAGGCCGAGCTTGCCGCCCATGTGGTCGAGGACGGCCGGGAACCACGTCAGCGGGGCGCGCGCGGCGAGCCGCACCACCTCCTTGGCGTCCACCAGCGGCAGGGAACGCTCCTTGGTCTCCCAGAACCTGACGGTCTTGGAGATCGTCTCCGTCTTCGGCGAGGGCTTGCTGGTGAAGAGGCCGTGCACCGGGCCCAGCGCGTGCCCGGTGACCTCGATGCGCAGGGTGTGGTGGAGCACCGTGACGTTCACCAGCAGGGTGATCACCAACTGGCCGTCCCAGAGCACGAACTGGACGCCCAGGTAGTGCCGGTTCCCGCTGCCGAACTGCTGCTGGTCGCAGATGCGCTGTATCTCGCCGGGCCTGATCTGGTAGCCGTCGTCGCCGGGGCGGGACACCTCGCCCGCGCCCTCGCCGACCGGGGCGACGATCCAGTGGGTGACCGAGGGGGCGGGGAACCCGCCGGTGTGCAGCGGGGTGCGCTCCAGGAGCTTCAGCTGGTCGTGGACGGCGCGGACGATGTCCCAGCTGCGGAACGGGTCGATGTCCTTGTCCGGGTCCTTGGGGACGAGCTCCTCGGCGAGCTGCCAGCTGCCCCAGCGGGTGCCCATGCCGAGGATGCCCTTGGGGCCGGCGTAGAAGACCAGATTGCTGTTCTGCTCGGCGGTCAGTCTGGCCAGATTCTGGCGGAGCTGCTCCGCCGCGGTCTCGTTCGGGTTCTTCGGCACCGCCTCCGGGATCTTCGCCCCGACGGCACCGCCGGAGAGCAGCCCGTTCCAGCGCTCCCGCAGGTCGGCCGCCGTGCGCTCGCAGACCTGCTTGGCCCAGAGCCAGCCGACGACCGGGGCGACGATCATGGCCCGCAGATAGATGCCCCAGAAGCCCGTGAACGGCAGCTTGATCAGGAAGACCACGGCCAGCACGCCGAACGCCACCAGCACCGCCATGCCGAAGGCGCCGGCCCGCTTGTTCGACGCGCCGGCGAGCGTGCGGCGCAGCTGGAAGGCGACGAGCCAGAGCAGCAGTCCGGGCAGGAACAGCAGTCCGAAGACCGCCATCAGCACCGTCAGCCGCGTGTCGCGCTCCTTGCGGATGCGGCTGGCGGCCAGGCAGTGCTCGACGACGGTCTGCGGCTCCATCCCGAAGGACTGGATCAGGGCCTTGCGGGCGCCGCCGAGCATCCGGACCTGGACCGCCCGGGAGAACGCCTCACCGAGATTGGGCTCGAACAACGACAGCTTCGGCGGTGTGATGGACGACTTGTGCCACTCGTTGTCGGCCTTGAGGATCTCCGCGACCGGGCTGTCCCGGTAGGCCGCCGAGGCCAGGGCGGTGGTCGCCGCCGTCTGCCCCGCCCCGCCGGAGAGCGGAACCTGCGCCCCGGGCCTGAAGTCGAAATCGCTCGCCACTGATTGCCCCCACCGCTCGTCCGCTGCGTGGCCTCTTCCCGGGTTCCGTCCCCGGCACACCTGCCGGCCTGCGTCTCAGCGTAGCGAGCGATGGCCGCCCGGCGCAGGGGAGTTGGCCCGCGCCGGACGGTTACCGGCCTTTTTCTCCCCGCTTCCTACCCGTCCTCCCCCTCTCCGGCACGGATCTTCTCGGCGAGCTGCGGCGGCATCGGCTCGTGGCGGACGTACGAGCGGCTGAACCGCCCGGTGCCGTGCGACAGGGAGCGCAGGTCCACGGCGTACCGGCCGATCTCCAGTTCGGGCACCTCGGCGCGGACGAGCGTGCGCCCCGGGCCCGCCTGTTCGGTGCCGACGACCCGGCCGCGGCGCCCGGAGAGATCGCTCATCACCGGCCCCACACAGTCGTCCGACACCATGATCCGCACCTCGGCGACCGGCTCCAGCAGCTTGACGCGGCACCCGCGCGCGGCCTCGCGGAGCGCCAGCGCGCCCGCCGTCTGGAAGGCGGCGTCGGAGGAGTCCACCGAGTGCGCCTTGCCGTCGAGGAGGGTGACCCGGATGTCGGTCAGCGGGTGGCCGGCGGCGACCCCGCGCTCGGCCTGGGCGCGCACCCCCTTTTCCACCGAAGGGATGAACTGCCGGGGGACGGCGCCGCCCACCACCTTGTCCGCGAACTCGATGCCCGAACCGCCGGGCAGTGGTTCGACCTCGATCTCGCAGATCGCGAACTGCCCGTGCCCGCCGGACTGCTTGACGTGCCGGCCGCGCCCGGTGGCCCTCGCGCCGAAGGTCTCCCGGAGCGGCACCCGGTGCGCCACGGCGTCGACCCGGACGCCGTAGCGGCTGCGGAGCCGTTCCAGCGCGACATCGCGGTGCGCCTCGCCCAGGCACCAGAGCACCACCTGGTGGGTCTCCGGGTTCTGCTCCAGCCGCATGGTCGGGTCCTCGGCGACGAGCCGCGCCAGGCCCAGGGACAGCTTGTCCTCGTCGGCCTTGCTGTGCGCCCGCACCGCGACCGGCAGCAGCGGGTCGGGCATCACCCAGGGCTCCAGCAGCAGCGGATGGTCCCTGGCGGAGAGGGTGTCCCCGGTCTCCGCCCGGCTCAGCTTGGCCACGCAGGCCAGGTCCCCGGCGACGGCCCGCTCCAGCGGGCGCTGCTGGGCGCCGAAGGGCGCGGAGAGGGCGCCGACGCGCTCGTCCACGTCGTGGTCCTCGTGCCCGCGGTCGGCCAGGCCGTGCCCGGAGACGTGCACGGTCGCGTCGGGCCGCAGCGTCCCGGAGAACACCCGGACCAGGCTGACCCGGCCCACGTACGGGTCGGAGGAGGTCTTGACGACCTCGGCGGCCAGCGGGCCCCCGGGGTCGCAGGTGAGCGGCGGCCTCGGCTCCCCCTCCGGTGTGGTGACGGCCAGGGGCGGGCGCTCCGGCGGGGTCGGGAAGCCGCCGGTGACCAGCTCCAGCAGCTCGACGGTGCCGATGCCCTGCCGGGCGCCGGCGGCGGGGGGAGCCGCGGCCAGGACGGGGTGGAAGGTGCCGCGCGCGACGGCTCGTTCCAGATCCTCGGTGAGGGTCCTGAGGTCGATGTCCTCACCCGCCAGATAGCGGTCCATGAGGGTCTCGTCCTCGCTCTCGGCGATGATCCCCTCGATGAGCCGGTTGCGTGCCTCCTCGATCAGCGGCAGCTGACCGGGCTCCGGATCGGCCGCCACCCGGGTGCCGGAGGAGTAGTCGTACACCTGCTGCGAGAGCAGGCCGATCAGTCCGGTGACCGTCGAACTCCCGTTCCCGGAGCCTCCGGTGGTGTCCCGCGGGCCGTCGCGCAGCGGCAGATACAGGGGGAGCACCGCGTCGGGGTCGTCACCGCCGAACGCCTCGCGGCAGACGGCGGTCATCTCCTCGAAGTCGCTCCGCCCCGACTCCAAGTGGGTCACCACCAGGGCGCGCGGCATGCCCACGGCGGCGCACTCGTCCCACACCATGCGGGTGGCGCCGTCCACGCCGTCCGCCGCGGAGACGACGAAAAGGGCCGCGTCCGCTGCCCGCAGACCGGCCCTGAGTTCCCCGACGAAGTCCGCCCTGCCGGGGGTGTCCAGCACATTGATCTTGATTCCGCCCCATTCCACGGGGACCAGGGACAGCTGCACCGACCGGCCCTGCCGGTGCTCGATCTCGTCGTGGTCGGAGAGCGTGGTGCCGTCCTCCACGCGGCCGGCCCGGTTCACCGCTCCCGCGGTGAGGGCCAGCGCCTCCACCAGAGTCGTCTTGCCCGAGCCGCTGTGGCCGACCAGCACCACATTCCGTATCGCGGTGGGCCGGTCGGCCGCGACTGCCCTGCCCGCGGCCCCGGGGTGTGTCCTGACGCCTGTATTACCCACGTGTACCGCCTCCCGGTCCGCACGTGTTGAGGTCATTCGAGCTTTGCACCGGGGACACGGGGCGTCCATAGGTCCACCGGCACCCCGGGGAACGGGCCGTCCGGTCCCCGCCCCCGGGGACCGCGGCGGCGGGTGACACGGACGTGGCTACGATGGGCCACCCGGCGGCCCCCCGGCCGCCCGGCTCCAGCGACCCCCCGGGAAGGCCATGCTGAACAAGTACGCGCGTGCTTTCTTCACGCGTGTTCTCACGCCGTTCGCCGCTCTGCTGCTCCGGCTCGGGATCAGCCCCGACGCGGTCACCCTCGTCGGCACCGGCGGGGTGGTGGCGGGAGCCCTGGTCTTCTACCCCCTGGGAGAGTTCTTCTGGGGCACGGTCGTGATCACTCTCTTCGTCTTCTCCGACCTGGTCGACGGCAACATGGCCCGGCAGGCCGGCCGGTCCAGCCGCTGGGGCGCCTTCCTTGACTCCACCCTCGACCGGGTCGCGGACGCCGCGGTCTTCGGCGGGCTCGCCCTCTGGTACGCGGGCCGCGGCGAGGACCTGCTGCTGTGCGCGATCGCCATCTTCTGCCTCGCCAGCGGCCAGGTCGTCTCGTACACCAAGGCGCGGGGCGAGAGCATCGGGCTGCCGGTGAACGTCAACGGGCTGGTGGAGCGGGCCGAGCGGCTGGTCATCACGCTGGTCGCGGCCGGACTCGCCGGACTGCACGCCTTCGGCGTCCCCGGCATCGACATCCTGCTGCCCATAGCGCTGTGGATCGTCGCCCTCGGCAGCGCCGTCACCCTCGGCCAGCGCATGGTGACCGTGCGCCGGGAAGCCGCCGAGGCCGACGCCGCGTCCGCGCCGGGCGGCGCCGCCGAGGGAGGTGCCGCGTGAAGGAGCAGCTGACCGGCGCGGTGTACGGACTGGGCTGGGGCGCCGTCCGGAGACTCCCCGAGCCCGCGGCCGTGCGGCTCGGCCGGACCATCGCCGACACCGCGTGGAAGCGGCGCGGCAAGAGCGTCCTGCGGCTGGAGTCCAATCTCGCCCGGGTCGTCCCGGAGGCGTCCCCGGAGCGGCTGGCCGAACTCTCCCACGCCGGTATGCGCTCGTACATGCGGTACTGGATGGAGTCCTTCCGGCTGCCCGTCTGGAGCCCCGACCGGATCCGGGCCGGCCTGGAGGTCAAGGACATCCACCTGGTCGAGGAGGCCCTGGAGAGCGGCCGGGGTGTGGTCGCGGCGCTGCCGCACCTCGCCAACTGGGACCTCGCCGGGGCGTGGATCACCACCCGGCTCGGCCGGCCCTTCACCACCGTCGCCGAACGCCTCAAGCCCGAATCCCTGTACGACCGGTTCGTCGCCTACCGCGAGAGCCTCGGCATGGAGGTGCTGCCGCACGCCGGCGGCAGCGCGTTCGGCACCCTGGCCCGCCGGCTGCGCGAGGGCGGGCTGGTCTGCCTCGTCGCCGACCGCGACCTGTCGGCCTCCGGCGTCGAGGTGTCGTTCTTCGGAGCGCCCGCGCGGATGCCCGCCGGGCCGGCTCTGCTCGCCCAGCAGACCGGCGCCCTGCTGCTGCCCGTCACCTTGTGGTACGACAGCCCCACCACGATGCGCGGGCAGATCCACCCCGCCGTCGCGGTACCGGAGAGCGGCACCCGGCCGGAGCGTACGGCCGTCATGACCCAGCAGGTCGCCGACGCCTTCGCCACCGGCATCGCCGAACACCCGGAGGACTGGCACATGCTCCAGCGTCTGTGGACCGCCGACCTCGAACCGCGCGCGGCGAGCGGCGGCGGCCGGGCACCGGGAACGGAGACACCGTGAGGATCGGCATCGTCTGCCCGTACGCCTGGGACGTCCCCGGCGGCGTCCAGTTCCACATCCGCGACCTGGCCGAACACCTGATCGCGCTCGGCCACGCCGTCTCCGTGCTCGCGCCCTCGGACGAGGACACCCCGCTGCCGCCCTACGTCGTCTCGGCCGGCCGCGCCGTGCCCGTCCCGTACAACGGTTCGGTGGCCCGGCTCAACTTCGGCTTCCTGTCGGCCGCGCGCGTGCGCCGCTGGGTGCACGACGGCGATTTCGAGGTGCTGCACATCCACGAACCGGCCTCGCCCTCCGTCGGCCTGCTCGCCTGCTGGACGGCGCAGGGCCCGATCGTCGCCACCTTCCACACCTCCAACCCGCGCTCCCGGGCCATGATCGCCGCGTATCCGATCCTCCAGCCCGCGCTGGAGAAGATCAGTGCGCGCATCGCCGTCAGCGAGTACGCGCGGCGCACCCTGGTCGAACACCTGGGCGGAGACGCCGTGGTGATCCCCAACGGCGTCGACGTCGGCTTCTTCGCCCGGGCCGAACCCAAGCACGCATGGCTGGGCGACGTCCTCCACGACAGCGGCGGGGGCCGCGGACCCACCCTCGGCTTCATCGGCCGCATCGACGAGCCCCGCAAGGGCCTGCCGGTCCTGATGAAGGCCCTCCCGGACATCCTCGCGGAGCACCCGGAGGCCCGGCTGCTCGTCGCGGGGCGCGGGGACGAGAAGGAGGCCGTCGCCGGGCTGCCCGCCGGGATGCGCGACCACGTGGAATTCCTCGGCATGGTCAGCGACGAGGACAAGGCGCGGCTGCTGCGCAGCGTCGACCTGTACGTCGCGCCCAACACCGGCGGCGAGAGCTTCGGGATCATCCTGGTCGAGGCGATGTCGGCGGGCGCCCCGGTGCTCGCCAGCGACCTCGACGCCTTCGTCCAGGTGCTCGACGGCGGCCGGGCGGGGGAGATCTACCCGAACGAGGACGCCGCCGCCCTGGCCGGCGCGGCGAACCGGCTGCTGCGCGACCCGGTGCGGCTGCGGCTGCTCCGCGACCGCGGCAGCCGCCATGTGCGCCGCTTCGACTGGTCGACGGTGGGCTCGGACATCCTCTCCGTCTACGAGACGGTGACCGACGGCACGGCCTCCGTCGCCGCCGACGAACGCCCGGGCCTGCGGGCCCGCTGGGGCCTGGCCCGCGACTGACGGGCCGGCGGGTGCGGTACGGGGCGCGACGGGCCCGAACCCGCGGTGGACGGCAAACGGGCGGGCGGGAAGAAAACCCCGCGCGAAGCGCGAAAGGACCCCGCGCGAAGCGCGAACACCCGCACCGGGGGAGCCGGGTGACACCGGCCGGCGCCGCAGGCGCCCGACCGGCCGGTACTGTGGCCCGCCGTGAGCACACTCATCTGGACAGCGGTGGCCCTCGCCCTCATCGGCGTCTATCTCAGCTGGACCGCGGGCCGGCTGGACCGCCTGCACGCCCGTATCGACGCGGCCCGCGCCGCGCTCGACGCGCAACTGCTGCGCCGGGCCTCGGTCGCCCAGGAGCTGGCCACCGCCGGAGTGCTCGACCCGGCCGCGTCCATGGTGCTCTACCAGGCTGCGCACGCCGCCCGGCAGGCCGAGGAGGAGCACCGCGAGGTCGCCGAGAGCGAACTCACCCAGGCGCTGCGCGCCGTCTTCGCGGAGCCCGGGCAGGTGGTGGCCGTACGGGAGGCCCCCGGCGGCGACGCGGCGGCGGACGAACTGGCCGCCGCGGTGCGCCGGGTGCCGATGGCCCGCCGCTTCCACAATGACTCCGTACGCGCCGCGCGGGCCCTGCGCGAACACCGCACGGTGCGCTGGTTCCGGCTCGCCGGCCACGCCCCGTTCCCGCTGGCGTTCGAGATGGACGACGAACCGCCGGAGGCGCTGACGGACCGCACGGTCGGCCACTGAGGACGCCGGACCGCGTGCCGGGGGACACCGGACCGGGGCAGTACGGGCTGCCCGCCTCGCCCCGCCCCGCCTCGCCCCGGTCCGTATCGCCCGGCCGGATTGGCCCCTCCGCTCGGGCCACCGTCCGCAAATTGGCCCTTTCCGTACGACACCGCCGCACGGTTTCCTCGAAGCTGTCCCACACAGGTGTCCGGACCCCCGCCCCACCCGGGCGGACCGGACCGCCGTCATCCGCAGCGAATGAGGTCGAAACCGTGCCCACCACGCCCCCAGCTCCGCTCCGTCCGCCCCGAGACCGGCACCGCGCGCGTCAAGCGCGGCATGGCCGAGCAGCTCAAGGGCGGCGTCATCATGGACGTGGTCACCCCGGAGCAGGCGAAGATCGCAGAGGACGCCGGTGCCGTGGCGGTGATGGCCCTGGAGCGGGTCCCCGCCGACATCCGCAAGGACGGCGGCGTCGCCCGGATGTCCGACCCGGACATGATCGAGGGCATCATCGACGCGGTCTCGATCCCCGTCATGGCCAAGTCCCGGATCGGCCACTTCGTCGAGGCCCAGCTGCTCCAGTCCCTCGGGGTGGACTACATCGACGAGTCCGAGGTCCTCACCCCGGCCGACGAAGCCAACCACAGCGACAAGTGGGCCTTCACCACCCCCTTCGTCTGCGGTGCCACCAACCTCGGTGAGGCGCTGCGCCGGATCGCCGAGGGCGCGGCCATGATCCGTTCCAAGGGCGAGGCCGGCACCGGCAACGTCGTCGAGGCGGTCCGCCACCTCCGGCAGATCAAGGCCGAGATCGGCCGGCTGCGCGCCTGCGACAACCACGAGCTGTACGCCGCGGCCAAGGAGCTCCGGGCCCCGTACGAGCTGGTCAAGGAGGTCGCCGAGCTCGGCAAGCTGCCCGTCGTGCTGTTCTCCGCGGGCGGTGTCGCCACCCCGGCCGACGCCGCGCTGATGCGCCAGCTCGGCGCCGAGGGCGTCTTCGTCGGCTCCGGCATCTTCAAGTCCGGCGACCCGGCCAAGCGCGCCGCGGCCATCGTGAAGGCCACCACCTTCTACGACGACCCGAAGGTGATCGCCGACGCCTCGCGCGGCCTCGGCGAGGCCATGGTCGGCATCAACTGCGACACGCTCCCGGAGAGCGAGCGCTACGCCAACCGCGGCTGGTAACAGCGGAGTCCCGGGCGGCCGCGGAACCCCGAGGCCGCGCCCGGGGCGGGGCGGTACCGCCGGGCACCGCCGCGCCGCGCACCGTCACCGCCGCGCCTCCCGCGCGTTCCACCCCTCGTCCCCGAAGAGGTAGTCACCCGTGCCCGTGCCCACCCCGTCATCGGCGTCCTCGCCCTCCAGGGCGACGTCCGCGAGCACCTCGCCGCGCTGGCCGCGGCCGGCGCGGCCGCCCGCCCGGTCCGCCGCCCCGGGGAGCTGGAGGAGGTGGACGCCCTGGTGATTCCCGGCGGCGAGTCCACCACCATGGTCAAGCTGGCCGGCCTCTTCGGCCTGCTGGAGCCGCTGCGGGCACGGGTGCGGGCGGGGATGCCCGCGTACGGCTCCTGCGCCGGCATGATCATGCTTGCGGACAAGATCCTGGACGGCCGGGCCGGGCAGGAGACCGTCGGCGGCATCGACATGATCGTGCGCCGCAACGCCTTCGGCCGCCAGAACGAGTCCTTCGAGGCGTCCGTCGACGTCGCCGGCATCGGGGGCGGACCGGTCGAGGGCGTCTTCATCCGGGCCCCGTGGGTGGAGTCCACGGGCGCCGCCGTGGAGGTGCTCGCCGCGCACGACGGCCACACCGTTGCCGTACGCCAGGGCAACCTGCTGGCCACGTCCTTCCACCCCGAACTGACGGGCGACCACCGGGTGCACGCCCTCTTCGCGGAGATGGCGCGCGGGGCGGCGGCCGCGCACCGGTAGGATCGCGGAGTTCGTATTCATCGGGTCGTTGAAGGAGCGAGGCTGTGTCCGGCCACTCCAAGTGGGCAACCACCAAGCACAAGAAGGCCGTGATCGATGCCAAGCGCGGCAAGCTCTTCGCCAAGCTGATCAAGAACATCGAGGTCGCGGCCCGTACAGGGGGCGGTGACCCGGACGGCAACCCCACGCTCTACGACGCCATCCAGAAGGCGAAGAAGAGCTCCGTTCCGAACAAGAACATCGACAGCGCCGTCAAGCGCGGCGCGGGTCTGGAAGCCGGCGGCGCCGACTACCAGACCATCATGTACGAGGGCTACGGCCCGAACGGTGTCGCGGTGCTCATCGAGTGCCTCACCGACAACCGCAACCGCGCCGCCTCGGACGTCCGGGTGGCGATGACCCGCAACGGCGGCTCCATGGCCGACCCGGGCTCGGTGTCGTACCTCTTCAACCGCAAGGGCGTCGTCATCGTCCCCAAGGGCGAGGACGGCAAGCTGACGGAGGACGACGTGCTGGGCGCCGTGCTCGACGCGGGCGCCGAGGAGGTCAACGACCTCGGCGAGTCCTTCGAGGTCATCAGCGAGGCCACCGACCTCGTCGCGGTCCGCACCGCGCTCGTCGGCGCGGGCATCGACTACGACTCGGCCGAGGCCAGCTTCGTCCCCACCATGCAGGTGCAGCTGGACGAGGAAGGCGCGCGCAAGATCTTCAAGCTGATCGACGCGCTCGACGACAGCGACGACGTGCAGAACGTCTTCGCGAACTTCGACGTTTCGGACGAGGTCATGGCGAAGGTCGAGGCCTGATCCACGGGCACCGCACCACGCGGCACCGCGCGCCGGACCCACGGCGCGGCACGGGCCGACGGGACACACCCCGTCGGCCCGTCGCGCTGTCGGCGGCAGCCGATAGCCTGCAGGAACACCTGACCGAATCGAGGGGAGGGGCGCCGCTGTGCGCGTACTGGGCGTGGACCCGGGGCTGACCCGGTGCGGCGTCGGCGTCGTCGACGGGGTCGCCGGCCGGCCGCTCACGATGCTCGGCGTCGGAGTGGTCCGCACCCCCGCCGACGCCGACGTCCCCGACCGGCTCGTCCTGGTCGAACAGGGCATCGAGCAGTGGCTCGACGAGCACCGCCCCGACTGCGTCGCCGTGGAACGGGTGTTCAGCCAGCACAACGTCCGTACGGTCATGGGCACCGCCCAGGCCAGTGCCGTCGCGATGCTCTGCGCGGCCCGCCGCGGCCTGCCCGTCGCGCTGCACACCCCCAGCGAGGTCAAGGCCGCCGTCACCGGCAGCGGCCGCGCCGACAAGGCGCAGGTCGGCGCGATGGTCACCCGCCTGCTGCGGCTCGGCGCGCCGCCCAAGCCGGCCGACGCGGCCGACGCCCTCGCCCTCGCCATCTGCCACATCTGGCGGGCGCCCGCCACCAACCGCCTCCAGCAGGCGCAGGCCCTGGCCCGCGCGCAGCACGCGGCGCTCCGCTCCGGCCGCGGACCGGGAACTCCCCGCGCCCCGCGCCCGGCGGGCGCCCCGGCCGCCGTCCCCGCGGGGCCCGCCGCCGCGAGCCCGGCCGCCGCCCGGCCGGAGAACACCCCCGGAGAGGGACCATCGTGATCGCCTTCGTCAGCGGCCCCGTCGCCGCGATCGCCCCGGGCAGCGCCGTCGTCGAGGTGGGCGGCTTCGGCGTCGCCGTCCAGTGCACGCCGGACACCCTCTCCGGGCTGCGCCTCGGCGAGCAGGCCAGGCTCGCCACCTCCCTGGTGGTCCGCGAGGACTCCCTCACCCTCTACGGCTTCGCCGACGACGACGAGCGGCAGGTGTTCGAACTCCTCCAGACCGCCAGCGGCGTGGGCCCCCGGCTGGCGCAGGCCATGCTCGCCGTGCACCGCCCCGACGCCCTGCGGCTCGCCGTCTCCACCGGGGACGAGAAGGCCCTCACGGCGGTACCGGGCATCGGGAAGAAGGGCGCGCAGAAGCTCCTCCTGGAACTCAAGGACCGGCTCGGCGAGCCCCTGGGCACCGGAGCCGCCGCCCGGGCGAAGACCTCCGGACCCGCCGCCTGGAGCGAGCAGCTGCACGCCGCCCTGATCGGACTCGGCTACGCCCCCCGCGAGGCCGACGAGGCCGTGTCCGCCGTCGGCCCGCAGGCCGAGGAGGCCCTCGCCGCGGGCACCGCCCCGCCGGTGCCGCAACTGCTGCGCGCCGCCCTGCAGAGCCTGAACCGCACCCGCTGACCCCGGACCGGGGCCGGGGCCGCGAGCCGGACCCGGTCACCGGCACCCGCCGAGCTGAGAGAGACCATGAACTGGGACGACACCCCTACCGACACCGCGGCCGGGACCGAGGCCGCGGAGCGGCTGGTGGACGCCGGTGCCGCCGGTGAGGACCAGGCCATCGAGGCGGCGCTGCGCCCGAAGAACCTGGGCGAGTTCGTCGGCCAGGAGCGGGTCCGCGAGCAGCTCGACCTCGTCCTGCGCGCCGCCCGCCAGCGCGGCGCCACCGCCGACCACGTCCTGCTGTCCGGCGCCCCGGGCCTCGGCAAGACCACCCTCTCCATGATCATCGCCGCGGAGATGGGCGCCCCGATCCGCATCACCTCCGGCCCGGCCATCCAGCACGCCGGCGATCTCGCCGCGATCCTCTCCTCGCTCGCGGAGGGAGAGGTCCTCTTCCTCGACGAGATCCACCGGATGTCCCGGCCCGCCGAGGAGATGCTCTACATGGCGATGGAGGACTTCCGGGTCGACGTCGTCGTCGGCAAGGGCCCCGGCGCCACCGCCATCCCCCTGGAACTCCCGCCCTTCACCCTGGTCGGCGCCACCACCCGGGCCGGACTGCTGCCACCGCCGCTGCGCGACCGCTTCGGCTTCACCGGGCACATGGACTTCTACGAGCCCGCCGAGCTGGAGCGGGTGCTGCACCGCTCCGCCCAGCTGCTGGACGTCGAGATCGAGCCCGACGGAGCCGCGGAGATCGCCGGCCGCTCCCGCGGCACCCCCCGGATCGCCAACCGGCTGCTGCGCCGGGTCCGGGACTACGCCCAGGTCAAGGCGGACGGGGTGATCACCCGCTCCATCGCGGAGACCGCTCTCGGCGTCTACGAGGTGGACGACCGGGGCCTGGACCGGCTCGACCGCGCCGTCCTGGGCGCGCTGCTCAAGCTGTTCGGCGGCGGACCGGTCGGCCTGTCCACCCTCTCCGTCGCGGTGGGCGAGGAGCGCGAGACGGTCGAGGAGGTGGCCGAGCCCTTCCTGGTCCGGGAGGGGCTGCTTGCCCGTACCCCCCGCGGCAGGGTCGCCACCCCGGCGGCCTGGGAGCATCTGGGATTGCGGCCGCCGCAGAACGCGGGCGGATCCGGCGGTCAGCAGGGCCTCTTCGGGGTCTGACGGCGCGGTCCCCTCGCCTGCCCCGGAACCCCGGTGCCATGCTGGACGTTGTTCCATCGGCGCGAACTCGCTTAGACTCCGCCGATGCCGTCCCATGCACCGGACGGCGCACCCACCCCCGAATACCAGGCCGCATCCCCTGCGGTCGTGCGAAGGAAACCCCGTCCCGTGAATATCGTCACTCTCCTCCCCTTCATCGTGCTCATCGGGGCCATGGTCCTCATGACCCGCTCGGCGAAGAAGAAGCAGCAGCAGGCCGCCGCGATGCGTGACCAGATGCAGCCGGGCACCGGTATCCGCACGATCGGGGGCATGTACGCCACCGTCAAGGAGGTCGGCGACGACACGGTCCTCCTGGAGGTCGCTCCCGGGGTCCACGCCGTCTACGCCAAGAACGCCGTCGCCGCCGTCCTCGAGGACGCGGAGTACAACAGCATCGTGCACGGTGCCGACTTCGACGGCGGTGAGCTCAAGTCCGGCACCCCGGTCGTCCCGGACGACGCCTCCTCGCTGACCGCGGCGGACCGTCCGGCGGCCGGTGACGAGCCCGTGGTCGACCTCGGCAAGGACGCCGCCGCCGACGAGCGGCCGGCCGGCGACGCCGCGGGGGACCGGGCCGAAGACAGCGAGGCCGGCAAGGCCGCCGAGGCCGACAAGAAGGACGACGGCGGCACCGGCGCGAAGTAGGCACGTCCGCGGGCCGCGACCGCCCGCGCCGGGCGCCGTCGTCCGAGACCGGGACACGGCCCCGCCGCACGGGGCACCACCGCCCGCCGGACGTCCGTACCCGCGGAGCACCGTCCTCCATTACACTTCGTGGCCGCCCGCTCACGACCGATGCGGTGCGGTTGGACAGGGAGAATCGAGAAGGTGGCAGCACCGAAGAAGGGCCGGCGCCCCTCGGGGGCCCAGGGCAGGCCGGGGCGCACCCTGGTTCTGTTCCTGATCGCCGTGGTGGCGCTGACCGGGGGGATGTTCCTCTCCGGGCACACCACACCGCGACTGGGAATCGACCTCGCGGGCGGGACGACCATCACGCTCACCGCCAAGAACCAGCCCGGTGAGCAGAACGCGATCAACCAGACGAACATGAACACGGCGGTCGGCATCATCGACCGCCGTGTCAACGGTCTGGGTGTGACCGAGGCCGAGGTGACGACCCAGGGCGACCGCAACATCATCGTCAACCTCCCCAAGGGCACCGACGAGGAGCAGGCGCGGGAACAGGTCGGCACGACCGCCCAGTTGCAGTTCCGTCCGGTGCTGGGGGTCGCGCAGGGCGCACCCGCCCCCGAGCCCACCGGGAGCCCCTCGGCCGGCGCGGACGACGAGGGGAAGAACGGCGACAAGGCCGGGGAGAGCGGGGAGAAGGACGCCGAGTCCGGAGAGCCGTCTCCCTCCGCCACCACCCAGGGCCGTGCCCTGACCGACGCGCTCGCCGCCGACGCCTCGGAGAAGCCCGAGGCGGCGCCCACGCAGTCTCCCGGCGAGACCGGCACCCCCCAGGCCCCCGCGCCGGAATCCGGGATCCCCGCCGAGCTCCAGAAGAAGCTCGACGCGCTGGACTGTTCGAAGCCCGAGGAGCGCGCCAAGGCCGGCGAGGGCGCCAAGCCCGGTGACAACACCGTCGCCTGCGACCAGGAGGGCACCGTCAAGTACGCGCTCGGCCCGACGGACGTCGCCGGTACGGAGGTCGACGACGCCAAGGCGCTCTTCGACTCCCAGACGGGCAAGGGCTGGGTGGTCACCCTCGACTTCAACAGCAAGGGCGCCGAGCAGTTCGCGGACGCCACCGAGCGGATCTCCCAGCAGCAGCCGAACCAGTTCGCCATCGTCCTGGACGGCGAGGTGGTCTCCGCGCCGTCCGTCGACACCCGCATCGGCGGCGGCAACGCCGAGATCTCCGGCAGCTTCACCCAGCAGTCCGCCGAGGACCTGGCCAACGTCCTGTCCTACGGCGCCCTGCCGCTCTCCTTCGAGGAGAGCAACGTGACGACGATCTCGCCCACGCTCGGTTCCGAGCAGCTCAAGGCGGGCCTGATCGCCGGAGCCATCGGACTGGCCCTGGTCGTCCTCTACCTGTTCTTCTACTACCGGGTCCTGGGACTCGTCGCGGTCTCCAGCCTGGTGGCCGCCGCCCTCCTGACCTACGTGATCATGACGCTGCTCGGCCCGGCCATCGGCTTCGCGCTGAGCCTCCCGGCCGTCTGCGGTGCCATCGTGGCCATCGGCATCACGGCGGACTCCTTCATCGTCTACTTCGAGCGGATCAGGGACGAGATCCGCGAGGGCCGCACCGTCCGGTCGGCCTTCTTCCGCGCCTGGCCGAGCGCCCGGCGGACCATCCTGGTCTCCGATGTCGTCTCGATCATCGCCGCTGTCGTGCTCTTCATCGTCTCGGTCGGCTCGGTTCAGGGCTTCGCCTTCGTGCTGGGCCTGACGACGGCCGTGGACATCGCCATCGTCTTCTTCCTGACCAAGCCCCTGATGACGATCCTGTCCGGCCGGACGTTCTTCACCAGCGGGCACCGCCAGTCCGGGCTCGACCCGAAACGGCTCGGTGCCAGCCCGCCCCTGCGCGGGCGGCGCCGCCCGGCCCTCGCCACCACCGACCCGAAGGAGGCATGAGATGTCACGACTCGGCACCCTCGGTGGCAAGCTGTACCGCGGCGAGTTGAGCTACGACTTCGTCGGCCGGCGCAAGTTCTGGTACGGCATCACGCTGCTCGTCGTCATCACGGCCCTGGCCGGTCTGGGGGTCCGCGGGCTGTACCTGGGCATCGAGTTCCAGGGCGGCGCCGTTTTCACCACCCAGCCCTCCGCCCCCATCTCCGTCGAGCAGGCGCGGGAGACGGTCCGTGAGGCCTCCGGGCGCGACGCCCGGGTCCAGGAGCTGGGAAGCGGCGCGCTCCGCATCCAGGTCACGGAGCTGACCACGGAAGAGTCCGGCGAGACCCGGGAAGCTCTCGCCGAGCAGCTCGGTATCGAGGCGCAGGACCTCAACGTCGAGCTGGTGGGTCCCAGCTGGGGTGACCAGATGACCACGAAGGCCCTGCAGGGCCTGGTGGTCTTCCTGGCCCTGGTGAGCGTCTATCTGGCGATCGCCTTCGAATGGCGGATGTCCGTGGCCGCCCTCGTGGCCCTCCTCCACGACCTGATCATCACCGTCGGCGTCTACGCCATCGTCGGCTTCGAGGTGACCCCGGGCACCGTGGTCGGTGTGCTGACCATCCTCGGTTACTCGCTGTACGACACCGTGGTGGTCTTCGACAAGGTCAAGGAGAAGACCCAGAACTACACCAAGCAGACCCGCTACACCTACGGGGAGCTGGCCAACCTCGGCATCAACGCCACGGTGATCCGCTCGGTGAACACCTCGGTGGTCGCCCTGCTGCCGGTGGCCGCGCTGCTCTTCATCGGCAGCGGACTGCTCGGCGGCGGCATGCTGAAGGACATCGCGCTGTCGCTCTTCGTGGGCCTCGCCGCGGGTACGTTCTCCTCGATCATGATCGCCACTCCGATCTCCGTGGACCTGCGCCTCCGCCAGCCGGACGTGAAGGCGCACGACCGCCGGGTGCTGGGCAAGCGCGCCCGGCGGGAGGCGGCCGGTGAGCAGGACGGCGCCGACGGCCCCGCCGGGGAGGACACCGGCCGGGAGGACGAGGACTGGGAGACCGGCGCCGAGGACGAGACCGACGGCACCCCGGAGCCGCAGGCCGCGGCACCGGCCGGTGCCGCCTCCGCCGACGTCCCCCGTCCGCCCGCCGCCCGCGGCGGGCGCGGACGCGGGCGCGCCTCCGGAAGGCGGAGGTGATCCCGTGACCGCCACTGCCCCGGTGTCACAGGAGCTGCAGAGCCGGCTCCTCGGCCGCATCCGCGACGTGCCGGACCACCCGAAGCCGGGCGTGACGTTCAAGGACATCACCCCGCTGCTGGCCGACCCGGCCGCCTTCGGCGCGCTCACCGACACCCTCGCCGAGCTGTGCCTGCGGCACGGCGCGACCAAGGTCGTCGGACTGGAGGCGCGCGGGTTCATCCTCGCCGCCCCCGCCGCCGTCCGCGCCGGGCTGGGCTTCGTCCCCGTCCGGAAGGCCGGCAAGCTGCCCGGGGCCACCCTGGGCCAGGCGTACGACCTGGAGTACGGCAGCGCCGAGCTCGAGATACACGCCGAGGACCTGGACCCCGGCGACCGGGTGATGGTGATCGACGACGTGCTGGCCACCGGCGGGACCGCCGAGGCGTCCCTGTCGCTCATCCGGCGGGCCGGAGCCGGTGTCGCCGGGGTGGCCATGCTCATGGAGCTGAGCTTCCTCGACGGCCGGCAGCGGCTCGAGCGGTCGCTCTCCGGCGCCCCGCTGGAGGTCCTCCTCACCATCTGAGACGCGGATCACAGCATGACCGAGGGCGGGCGCCACCTGGGCGTCCGCCCTCGTCACGCCCGCCTCCCCGGCCCCGGCGGGAGCCGGGCCGCGCCGATTCACCATGGGCCGATACCATGGATGTCCGGATCTCAACGGAAGTCCGGACCCGTCTCCCCGGCTGCCCGCGGGGAGAGGCCACCCCCCTGAGGAGTGCTCTTGCCGGACAAGGCCAAGCCGCTCACCGCCGCGACGCAGCCGGAGAAGCCCGCCGAGACCACGGCGGCGCAGGACACGACCGCGCGCCGGAACGGGAGCGCGGCCGAGCCGGTGACGCCACTCTCCGCACCCAAGCCGAAGCCCCCCGCCACCGAAGGCCGCTCGAACGGCGCGAGCGCCACGGTGCGCCCCGCGCCCGGCGCCGTCGCGCGCTCCGGCTCCTCCAACCGGGTGCGCGCCCGGCTGGCCCGGCTCGGGGTA
The DNA here is from genome assembly GCF_020982505.1 of Streptomyces sp. MNU89. Taxonomy (NCBI): domain Bacteria; kingdom Bacillati; phylum Actinomycetota; class Actinomycetes; order Kitasatosporales; family Streptomycetaceae; genus Streptomyces; species Streptomyces sp. MNU89. Next base: position 6,443,260 of record NZ_JAJKLL010000001.1, read on the forward strand.
CAGCGCTCCAGCCCGTACAACCCGGTGCTCGAACCGCTGCTGCGCATCGTCCGCAGCAACGACCCCAAGATCGAGAGCGCCACGCTCCGCCAGATCGAGCGGGCCTACCAGGTGGCCGAGCGCTGGCACCGCGGCCAGAAGCGCAAGAGCGGCGACCCGTACATCACCCACCCGCTCGCGGTGACGACCATCCTCGCCGAGCTGGGCATGGACCCGGCGACGCTCATGGCGGGCCTGCTGCACGACACCGTCGAGGACACCGAGTACGGCCTGGACACCCTCCGCCGCGACTTCGGCGACCAGGTCGCCCTCCTCGTCGACGGCGTGACCAAGCTGGACAAGGTCAAGTTCGGTGAGGCCGCGCAGGCCGAGACCGTGCGGAAGATGGTCGTCGCCATGGCCAAGGACCCGCGGGTCCTGGTCATCAAGCTCGCCGACCGCCTGCACAACATGCGCACCATGCGCTATCTCAAGCGGGAGAAGCAGGAGCAGAAGGCCCGCGAGACCCTGGAGATCTACGCCCCGCTCGCGCACCGGCTGGGCATGAACACCATCAAGTGGGAGCTGGAGGACCTCGCCTTCGCGATCCTCTACCCCAAGATGTACGACGAGATCGTGCGGCTCGTCGCCGAACGCGCCCCCAAGCGCGACGAGTACCTGGCCATCGTCACCGACGAGGTCCAGACCGATCTCCGCGGCGCCCGCATCAAGGCCACCGTCACCGGCCGGCCCAAGCACTACTACAGCGTCTACCAGAAGATGATCGTCCGCGGCCGTGACTTCGCGGAGATCTACGACCTGGTGGGCATCCGCGTCCTGGTGGACACCGTCCGCGACTGCTACGCGGCGCTCGGCACCATCCACGCCCGCTGGAACCCGGTGCCGGGGCGGTTCAAGGACTACATCGCGATGCCCAAGTTCAACATGTACCAGTCGCTGCACACGACGGTCATCGGGCCCAACGGCAAGCCGGTCGAGCTGCAGATCCGCACCTTCGACATGCACCGCCGCGCCGAGTACGGCATCGCCGCGCACTGGAAGTACAAGCAGGAGGCCGTCGCGGGCGCCTCCAAGGTCCGCACCGACGCCCCCCGGGGAGTCGGCGGCAAGGACGACGCCATCAACGACATGGCGTGGCTGCGGCAGCTGCTGGACTGGCAGAAGGAGACGGAGGACCCGGGCGAGTTCCTGGAGTCCCTGCGCTTCGACCTCTCCCGCAACGAGGTCTTCGTCTTCACCCCCAAGGGCGACGTCATAGCGCTGCCGGCCGGCGCCACCCCCGTCGACTTCGCCTACGCCGTGCACACCGAGGTCGGCCACCGCACCATCGGCGCCCGGGTCAACGGCCGTCTCGTACCGCTGGAATCGACCCTGGACAACGGCGACCTGGTCGAGGTCTTCACCTCCAAGGCGCCCGGTGCCGGCCCGTCGCGGGACTGGCTCGGCTTCGTCAAGTCGCCCCGGGCCCGCAACAAGATCCGTGCCTGGTTCTCCAAGGAGCGCCGCGACGAGGCCATCGAGCACGGCAAGGACTCCATCGCCCGGGCGATGCGCAAGCAGAATCTGCCCATCCAGCGCATCCTCACCGGGGACTCACTGGTCACGCTGGCGCACGAGCTGCGCTACCCGGACATCTCCTCGCTCTACGCGGCCATCGGCGAGGGCCATGTCACCGCGCAGAACATCGTGCAGAAGCTGGTCCACGCCCTGGGCGGGGAGGACGAGGCCAACGAGGACCTCGCCGAGTCCACGCCGCTGCGCCCCCGGACCAAGCGGCGGGCGAAGGGCGACCCGGGCGTGGTGGTCAAGGGCGTCGACGACGTCTGGGTGAAGCTGGCCCGCTGCTGCACCCCGGTGCCGGGGGATCCGATCATCGGCTTCGTCACCCGCGGCAGCGGCGTCTCGGTGCACCGCGCGGACTGCGTCAACGTGGACTCGCTCTCCCAGCAGCCCGAGCGCATCCTGGAGGTGGAGTGGGCGCCGACCCAGTCCTCCGTCTTCCTGGTGGCCATCCAGGTCGAGGCGCTGGACCGGTCGCGGCTGCTGTCGGACGTCACCCGCGTGCTGTCCGACCAGCACGTCAACATTCTCTCCGCGGCCGTGCAGACCTCCCGGGACCGGGTGGCCACCTCGCGCTTCACCTTCGAGATGGGCGACCCGAAGCATCTCGGCCATGTGCTGCGGGCGGTCCGCACGGTGGAGGGCGTCTACGACGTCTACCGCATCACCTCGGCCCGCCGGCCGTGAGAACGGCGGGACCGGGAACGGCGAACGGCCCCGGTGTGCACCACATGCACACCGGGGCCGTTCCGCGTCCCTGCCCGGGGCTCAGCCGCCGAACTCCTGCAGGCCCTTGAGCGCCTGGTCCAGCAGGGCCTGGCGGCCCTCCAGCTCCTTGGTGAGCTTGTCGGCCTTGGCGTTGTTGCCCGCGGCGCGGGCCGCGTCCACCTGGCCGCGCAGCTTGTCGACGGCGGCCTGCAGCTGGCCGGTCAGCCCCTCGGCGCGGGCCCGCGCCTCCGGGTTCGTCCGCCGCCACTCGGCTTCCTCGGCCTCCTGGATGGCCCGCTCGACCGCGTGCATCCGGCCCTCGATCTTCGGGCGGGCGTCGCGCGGCACATGGCCGATGGCCTCCCACCGCTCGTTGACCGAACGGAAGGCCGCCCGCGCCGCCTTGAGGTCGGTGACCGGCAGCAGCTTCTCCGCCTCGGCCACCAGCTCCTCCTTGCGGGTCAGATTCTCCCGCTGCTCGGCGTCGCGCTCCGAGAACGCCTCCGAGCGGGCCTGGAAGAAGACGTCCTGCGCGCCGCGGAAACGGCTCCACAGATCCTCCTCCGCCTCCCGCTGGGCGCGACCCGCCGCCTTCCAGGCGGACATCAGCTCGCGGTACCGGGCGGCCGTCGGGCCCCAGTCGGTCGAGCCGGAGAGCGCCTCGGCCTCGGCGACCAGCTTCTCCTTGGCCTGCCGGGCCTCCTCGCGCTGCGCGTCCAGCGCGGCGAAGTGCGCCTTGCGCCGCTTCGAGAACGCCGAACGGGCGTGGGAGAAGCGGTGCCACAGCTCGTCGTCCGTCTTGCGGTCGAGCCGCGGCAGCCCCTTCCAGGTGTCGACCAGTGCGCGCAGCCGCTCGCCGGCCGACCGCCACTGATCACTGCCCGCGAGCGCCTCGGCCTCGGCGACCAGCTTCTCCTTGGCCTGCCGGGCCTCGTCGGACTGCCGGGCCTTCGCCGCCCGGCGCTCCTCGCGCCGCGCCTCGACGACCTCGACGAGCTTGTCGAGCCGCTGCCGCAGGGCGTCGAGGTCGCCCACCGCGTGGTGCGCGTCGATCTGCTCCCGGATGTGGCCGATGGCCGTCATCGCGTCCTTGGACGACAGGTCGGTGGTCCGCACCCGGCGTTCGAGGAGGCCGATCTCCACGACCAGCCCTTCGTACTTGCGCTCGAAGTAGGCAAGGGCCTCGTCGGGAGAGCCGGCCTGCCACGATCCGACGACCTTCTCGCCCTCGGCCGTGCGCACGTACACGGTCCCCGCCTCGTCGACGCGGCCCCACGGGTCGCTGCTCACAGCGCCTCCTCCACATGATGCCGCCACGAGCTCACGGCTCGGGGGCATCGTCCACAGTTCCGCCCTCCTCGCCCCCTGCGGGGAGGAGGGGCCCGGGCCGGCTCAATCGCCCTGACCGGTTACACGCCAAACATAGGCGAACCCCGGGCCGGCTGTCCGCATCCGGACGGCCGGGATTTGGCGTACCGAGCGGCTCAGGACTTGCGCACCGTCGCCTTGTTGATCACGACGGTGGCGTTGGGCGCGGTGTTCTGCGTCGCGTCGGGCGCGGCGGCGCCCGCGTCGGCGATCTTCTTCAGGACCTTCATGCCCTCCTCGTCGACGGTCCCGAACGGCGTGTAGTCGGGCGGCAGCTGGCTGTCCTGGTAGACGAGGAAGAACTGGCTGCCGCCGCTGTTCCGGCCCTTCTTCTCCGCGGCGTTGTACTTGTTGGCCATCGCCACGGTGCCCGCCGGATAGACGTTCCCCTTGAGCTTCGGGTCCTTGAGGTTCTCATCCGGGATGGTGTAGCCGGGGCCGCCCTGTCCCGTCCCCTTCGGGTCGCCGCACTGCAGGACGTAGATGCCGGACTCCGTCAGCCGGTGGCACTTGGTGTGGTCGAAGAACCCCTCGCCCGCCAGGAAGTTGAAGGAGTTGACGGTGCGCGGTGCCTTCTCCGCGTCCATGGTGATGCCGATGTCGCCGCAGGTGGTCTCCAGCTCCATCACATAGGAGGCCGAGGTGTCGATCGTCATCGCCGGCTCCTTCTTCCACTGCTCGGTGCCGGGCTCGCCCCCGGCCGGCTCGTCGCAGGGGTCGGGAGCCTTGCTCGTCGCGGACGCCTCCGGGGAGGCCGCGGCGTCGTCCTTCTTCTTGTCGCCGCCGCCCAGGCCCGCGGTGGCGGCCGCCGCGGCGCCCGCGACGAGAACGGCGGCCACCGCGGCCGCGATCACCGCGTTGCGGCGGCGTGCCCTGCGCCGCTGGGCGCGGCGCTCCTGCTGCCGTTCGAACTTCTTCCGGGCGAGTTCTCTCCGCCGCTGGTCGCTCGTGGCCACCGGTCCGTCTCCTCGTGACGTGGGGGGTCTGTCGGTCGTTGTGCCGGTCGTTCCGCCGGTCTTGTCCGTGCTGGTCCTTCTCGAGTCCTTCGTGGTCCGCCCCGGTGCGCCCCACGGGCGCGGAACGCTGGCCGTACCGTATACGGGTTCGCGGCCGGTGGACCGCCGCCGGTAGTCTCTGACCTGATCGACACCAGTTACCGGACCACATGTTGGGGACGATTGTGCTCATTGCCGGGTTCCCCGCCGGGGCCTGGGGGACCAACTGTTACCTGGTCGCCCCCGCCGCGGGCGAGGAGTGCGTGATCATCGACCCGGGCCACGAGGCGGCCCCCGGCGTCGAGGAGACGCTCGCCAAGCACCGCCTCAAGCCGGTCGCCGTCGTCCTCACCCACGGGCATCTCGACCACGTCGCCTCGGTCGTGCCCGTCTGCGGCGCCCACGACGTACCGGCCTGGATCCACCCCGAGGACCGCTACATGATGACCGACCCGGAGAAGGCTCTCGGCCGCTCCATCGGGCAGCAGCTCATGGGCGAGCTGACGATCGGAGAGCCCGATGACGTCAAGGAACTGGCCGACGGCGCGAAGCTGGAGCTGGCGGGCCTGGAGTTCGGTGTCGCGCACGCGCCCGGGCATACCAGGGGGTCGGTGACCTTCCGGATGCCCGAGCAGGCCGATGTGCCGCAGGTCTTCTTCTCGGGTGACCTGCTGTTCGCCGGCTCCGTCGGACGCACCGACCTGCCCGGTGGCGACCACGCCGAGCTGCTCCGGTCGCTGGCCCGGGTGTGCCTGCCGCTGGACGACTCGACGGTGGTGCTGTCCGGCCACGGCCCCCAGACGACCATCGGCCGCGAGCGCGCCGCCAACCCGTTCCTGCGGGAGGTGGCCGCCGGCCCCGGAACGGCCGGACCGGCCGTTCCACGACGAGGAATGTGAAGAATTCCCCCAGTGAGCACCTTCAAGGCCCCCAAGGGCACGTACGACCTGCTCCCGCCCGACTCCGCCGTGTACCTCGCGGTGCGGGAAGCGATCTCCGCCCCGCTGCGCCGGGCCGGTTACGGCTACGCCGAGACCCCCGGCTTCGAGAACGTCGAGCTGTTCTCGCGCGGTGTCGGTGAGTCGACCGACATCGTCACCAAGGAGATGTACACCCTCACCACCAAGGGCGGCGACGAGCTCGCCCTCCGCCCCGAGGGAACCGCCTCCGTGCTGCGCGCCGCGCTGGAGGCCAACCTCCACAAGGCCGGGAACCTCCCGGTGAAGCTCTGGTACTCCGGCTCGTACTACCGCTACGAGCGCCCGCAGGCCGGCCGCTACCGGCACTTCTCGCAGGTCGGCGCCGAGGCCATCGGGGCCGAGGACCCGGCGCTCGACGCCGAGTTGATCATCCTCGCCGTGGACGCCTACCGGTCGCTGGGCCTGAGGAACTTCCGGCTGCTGCTGAACTCGCTCGGTGACCAGGAGTGCCGCCCGGTCTACCGCGCCGCGCTCCAGGACTTCCTGCGCGGGCTCGACCTCGACGAGGACACCCGGCGGCGCATCGAGATCAACCCGCTGCGGGTCCTCGACGACAAGCGGGAGGCCGTGCAGAAGCAGCTCAGCGGAGCGCCGATGATGCGCGACCACCTGTGCGCGTCCTGCACGGCGTACCACGAACAGGTGCGCGAGCTGCTGACCGCCGCGGGCGTGGTCTTCGAGGACGACACCAAGCTGGTCCGCGGCCTGGACTACTACACCCGCACCACCTTCGAGTTCGTCCACGACGGTCTGGGCTCGCAGTCCGCGGTCGGCGGCGGCGGGCGGTACGACGGGCTCTCCGAGATGATCGGCGGGCCGTCCCTGCCGTCCGTCGGCTGGGCGCTCGGCGTGGACCGCACGGTGCTCGCCCTGCGTGCCGAGGGCGTCGAACTCGCCCTGCCCGCGGCCACCCAGGTGTACGCGGTGCCGCTCGGCGAGGAGGCGCGGCGCGCGCTCTTCGGCGTGGTCACCGAGCTGCGCCGGGCCGGGGTCGCGGCGGACTTCAGCTACGGCGGCCGCGGCCTCAAGGGAGCCATGAAGTCGGCGAACCGCAGCGGGGCGCGGATCGCCCTCGTCGCCGGGGAGCGGGATCTGGCCGAGGGCGTCGTCCAGCTCAAGGACCTGGAGAGCGGCGAGCAGCGGGCCGTACCGGCCGCCGAGACCGTCGCGGCGGTCCGGGCCGCGCTGGGCTGACGCGGACGGCCGCCCCCCCGCGGTGAGGGCCCGTACGGAGGGCGCTTCCGTACGGGCCCGAGCACGTCCCCGCCGGCTCTCCTTATGGCCGTCGAACAACCGGTGCGGAAGAATGTTCGGCCGGATGTCCCTCGTCCGGTTGACCGGCCGGAAGAGGGCGCCGACCGGTGCCACAATGTGCGAGGTCCGCCCGGGCACCGGCCTCGGGACCGACGGAAGCGACGGAAACGGCGATATGACGATGACAGAGCGGGATGACGTGTCCGCCACCGACGGGGACGGCGGCGGGGGCGCGGGGTACGGGACGGCCGGTGTCCGCGCCGCCCTCGGCAGCGGCCGCGCCTTCGCCCTGATGCTGGTGATCACCGGCGCGGCGGGCCTCCTCGCGGCCTGGGTCATCACGCTCGACAAGTACAAGCTGCTGGAGGCCAAGGCGGAGGGCACCACCTTCACCCCCGGCTGCAGCCTCAACCCGGTCGTCTCCTGCGGCAACATCATGGAGAGCGACCAGGCCTCCGTCTTCGGCTTCCCCAACCCCATGCTGGGCCTGGTCACCTACGGCATGGTGATCGCCATCGGCGTGGCCCTGCTGGGCGGCGCCCGTTTCCCCCGCTGGTACTGGCTCGGCCTGAACGCCGGCACCCTCTTCGGCGCCGGCTTCTGCATGTGGCTCATGTACCAGTCGCTGTACGTCATCGGCTCGCTCTGCCTGTGGTGCAACCTCGCCTGGGTCGCCACCATCGTGATGTTCAGCTACGTCACCGCGCACAACATCCGGCACCGCCTCATCCCGGCTCCGGACGGCCTGCGCCGCGCGGTGGCGGAGTTCCACTGGGTGCTGCCGGTGGTCTGGATCGGCGCCATCGGCATGCTGATCCTGACCCGCTGGTGGGACTTCTGGACGGGCTGAGCCCTCGCCCCTCCCGGCTCCGCCGGCTGCCCGCGCCCCGTCACCCCGCTCCGGCGGTGACGGGGCGTCCGCGTGCCGTGGCCCCGCGCACCCGGCCCGGACCGCGCTGTCGGCGCGGTGCCTTAGGGTTTCCGTCGTGGAGCCCGACCTGTTCACCGCCGCCGCCGAGGACCGCCAGAGCAAGGACCCGGCGAGCAGCCCCCTGGCCGTACGGATGCGTCCGCGCACCCTGGACGAGGTGGTGGGCCAGCAGCATCTGCTGCGGCCCGGGGCGCCGCTGCGCCGGCTCGTCGGCGAGGGGGAGGGCGGCCCGGCCGGCCCGTCCTCGGTGATCCTCTGGGGCCCGCCCGGCACCGGCAAGACCACCCTCGCGTACGTCGTCAGCCAGGCCACCAACAAGCGCTTCGTGGAGCTCTCCGCCATCACCGCCGGGGTGAAGGAGGTGCGGGCCGTCATCGACGGCGCCCGCCGCGCCTCCGGCGGCTACGGCAAGGAGACGGTGCTCTTCCTCGACGAGATCCACCGCTTCAGCAAGGCCCAGCAGGACTCCCTGCTCCCGGCCGTGGAGAACCGGTGGGTCACGCTCATAGCAGCCACCACCGAGAACCCGTACTTCTCGATCATCTCCCCGCTGCTCTCCCGCTCGCTGCTGCTCACCCTGGAACCGCTGACCGACGAGGGCCTGCGCGATCTGCTGCGCCGCGCCGTCGCGGACGAACGCGGGCTCGGCGGCGCCGTCTCCCTGACGGCGGACGCGGAGAACCATCTGCTGCGGATCGCCGGCGGCGATGCCCGCCGCGCGCTCACCGCCCTGGAGGCCGGTGCCGGATCGGCCATCTCGCAGGGGGAGAAGGAGATCACCCTCCGGGCGCTGGAGGAGGCCGTCGACCGGGCGGCGGTGACGTACGACCGCGACGGCGACCAGCACTACGACGTGGCCAGCGCCCTCATCAAGTCCATCCGCGGCTCGGACGTGGACGCCGCGCTGCACTACCTGGCCCGGATGATCGAGGCGGGCGAGGACCCCCGGTTCATCGCCCGGCGGCTGATGATCTCCGCCAGCGAGGACATCGGCATGGCCGACCCGACGGCCCTCCAGACCGCCGTCGCGGCGGCCCAGGCGGTGGCCCTGATCGGTTTCCCGGAAGCCCGGATCGCGCTGGGCCAGGCGACGATCGCCCTCGCCCTGGCGCCCAAGTCCAACGCCGCCTACCTCGCGATCGACGCGGCCCTGGCGGACGTACGGGCCGGGCTGGCCGGCCCCGTACCGCCCTATCTGCGGGACGGTCACTACAAGGGCGCGCAGAAGCTCGGCCACGCGCAGGGCTACGTCTATCCGCACGACGTCCCCGGCGGCATCGCCACGCAGCAGTACGCCCCGGACGCCGTCCACGGCAAGCGCTACTACGAGCCGACGCGCTACGGGACGGAGGCCCGCTACGCGGAGGTCGCCGAGCGGGTCCGGGCCCGTCTCCGCGGCGATCCCCCGCCGCGCCCGCCGGAGCGCGCACCGTCCCGGCCCCGGCGGAGGAGCGCCCGGAGAGGTCCGGGGAGAGCCGGCGGGGAGGAGGGGAGCGCCGTATGACCGGCGGGTCCCCGACGGCGGGCCGGGAACCGGCTGGATCGCGCTCAACCGGCGGGGGCAGGATGCTCCCATGACCGACCCTGCCCCGAGTTCCTCCGGCCCCGCCGCCCAGGGCGTCGACGCGGCCGGCGTCCACGCCTTCCTCGACGCGCTCGAAGCCGCCCCCGGGATCGAGCCCCACAGCCTGATGATCGTGCGGCACGGACAGCTCGTCGCCTCGGGCTGGTGGGGGCCGTACACCCCTGAACGCCCCCACCTGCTGTACTCGCTGAGCAAGAGCTTCACCGGGACCGCCGCCGCCCTGGCCGAGGCCGAGGGCCTGCTCGACTTCGACGCGCCGGTGGTCTCGTACTTCCCGGAGTTCGAGGCCGGCATCACCGATCCGCGCAGCCGCGCCCTGCTCGTCCGGCACGTGGCCTCCATGGCGAGCGGCCACCGCCGCGACACGGTCGACGAGGCCTACCGGCGGGACCCTGCCGAGCCCGTCCGGGGATTCCTCCTGCTGCCGCCCGACCAGGACCCGGGCACGGTCTTCGCCTACAACCAGCCCGCCACCTACACGCTCGCCGCGATCGTCCAGCGCGTGACCGGGCAGTCGCTCACCGGGTACCTGCGGCCCCGGCTGCTGGATCCGCTGGGCATCGGGGAGGTGTCCTGGCGGCGCGACCGCACCGGCCGCGAGCTCGGCTTCAGCGGACTGCACGCCACCACCGACGCCGTCGCCCGGCTCGGGGAGCTGTATCTGCGCGACGGGGTCCGGGAGGGCCGGCGGCTGCTGCCCGAGGGGTGGACGGCCCGGGCGACGCGCCCCCGCATACCGACCGCCGGAGCCATGGGCGACGTGGACCGGCAGGACTGGGACCGGGGCTACGGCTACCAGTTCTGGATGTCCCGGCACGGCTACCGGGGCGACGGCGCGTACGGCCAGTTCTGCCTGGTGCTGCCGGAGCAGGACGCGGTGATCGCGACGACCGCGGCGACCGAGCGGATGCAGGAGTTCCTGAATCTCGTCTGGGAGCATCTGCTGCCCGCCTTCGGCCCCGGGCCGCTGCCCGGCCGGGAGGCCGCCGACGCGGGACTGCGGGACCGCCTCGACCGCCTCGCGCTGCCACCCGCCCCGGGCCGGTCCGCGCCCCCGGAGCGGGCCGGGGACTGGGCAGCCACCGAGTTCACGTCCTCCGGGGAGGCCGGGCCGGTCAGGACGGCCCGGCTCGCCCGGAGCACGGGCGGCTGGACGCTCACGCTCACCGGAACAGGGGACCGGCCGGACCGGCCGGACCTGCTGGACCTGCGCATCGGCGGGGAGGGCTGGACGGTAGCCGAGGAACCCGTCCCCACCGCGGTGAGCGGCGGCTGGACCGCTGCCGGGACGCTGGCCGTGGAGACGGTGTTCCTGGAGACCCCGCACCGCCTGGCGCTGACCTGCTCCCTCGCGGACCGGACGGTCACCGCGCACTGGCGCACCCGGCCCCTGCACGGCAACCGGCTCACCGCGCTGGGCGCCCCGCGCGGCTCCGCCTGAGCCGGGTGGGAAGGCCGTCGGAGGCGGGGGCGGCTGCGGCGCGGGCCCTCACCGGTCCCCGTCCGCCGCGGTGAACAGCGCCCCCAGCGCGCGGCGGAGTTCTGTGACGTCCCTCACCGGTTCGGGGAAGTCGAAGCGGGCGTCGAAGACCGGCTCGCCGCCCTCCGTGAAGCGGACGCGCAGCCCGAAGCGGTCCAGCGAGAGCGGTACGCCCCGGCCGCGCGCGCCGCAGACCCGGTCGGCCCGTTCGCCGAGCAGCCCGCACAGCCCGCGCAGCGCGTCACCGTGCGCGGTGGCCAAGTGCTGGAGGATTTCCGCCTCTTGACCTGCGAGGGGGTCGGCCGCGGCGGCCGCGAAGGCGTCCGGTTCGACGGGTTCCGCGCCCCAGAGGTCGTCCACCGCGGCCTCGCCGACCTCCAGCCGCAGCACCGCCCGGGTGCCCGGATCACCGCCGCCGGCCGGGACGGCCCCCGGGTGCCTGCGGGCGAGCAGCGCCAGCCCCCCGGCCCGTTCCCGGCCCCGGAGCGGGGTCAGCCAGCCGCCGAGCCATGCCCGGCCCCGGATACGATGGGGTACGGCGACGGGCGCGACGTCCGAGATCTCGATGAGGGCGGTGAGCTCGTCGTCCTGTGCGTGGGCCGCGGCGCGAGCCGCGGGGGAGTCCCCAGGCATCAGCAGCAGCACGTCCCCGTCCGCCGTGACGGCGCGTGCCGAGGGCGCACCGGCGCCCCAACCGCCCGAGTCCGTGCCCGGAATGGTCAGCACGGCGGAGGCGTTCGACTCCGCGAGGGTACGTACGCGTTCGGCTGCCGTCGGCTGCCGGGCGTCTTCCCAGGGGCGCGGCTGACCCGTCGTCCCGGCAGGGGCCGGCACGGATTCCGTGGGACGGCCGGAGCCGGGCATGGGGCTCCCAGGTCGAAACATGCGTTCTCCTCCGATAAGGTAAGCCTCACCTAACTTACATGGAGGGTGTTTCCCCGTGAACCAGTCGCGTCCCAAGGTCAAGAAGTCGCGTGCCCTCGGCATCGCCCTGACGCCGAAGGCCGTCAAGTACTTCGAGGCCCGCCCGTACCCCCCGGGCGAGCACGGCCGTGGCCGCAAGCAGAACAGTGACTACAAGGTCCGGCTGCTGGAGAAGCAGCGTCTGCGCGCCCAGTACGACATCAGCGAGCGCCAGATGGCCCGTGCCTACGACCGCGCTCGGAAGGTCGAGGGCAAGACGGGCGAAGCCCTCATCGTCGAGCTGGAGCGCCGTCTGGACGCGCTCGTCCTGCGGTCGGGCCTGGCCCGCACGATCTACCAGGCCCGCCAGATGGTGGTCCACGGCCACATCCAGGTCAACGACCGGAAGGTCGACAAGCCGTCCTTCCGGGTCCGCCCGGACGACGTGGTGCAGGTCCGCGAGCGCAGCCGCACCAAGCACCCCTTCCTGGTCGCCCGCGAGGGCGGCTACGACACCGACGGCGAGACCCCGCGCTACCTGGAGGTCAACCTCCAGGCGCTGGCCTTCCGCCTGGACCGGGACCCCAACCGCAAGGAGATCCCGGTCATCTGCGACGAGCAGCTCGTCGTCGAGTACTACGCCCGCTGACGCCCGCTGAGCCCGCTCACGCCGGCCGGCGCCCGCGAAAACGTATCGCCTCTCGCGGGCGCGGCCGCCGGGCGGAATCCGCCGTCTCCCCGTTCACACCCAAAGGGAGACGGCGGTCCGCGTTCCGGCCCGGACGGGCCTTCCGGCGCCACGGCAAATCGGGTACGGGGCCGTCGGCGCGAGACGCTAGGCTTCTGCCAGGTCCCGCGCCGACGAACAGGCCGGACCGCCCGGCGGACCGGACCGCCCGGCCCGCCGCCCGGCGCGCGGGCCCCGGCCGGGGCCGGTAACCTCCCGGGGCGCATCCGGGTTGCATGTCGTCTGAGGGAGCGGTGCCAAGGTGTCCGGTGGAGAAGTGGCCGGGATTCTCGTAGCCGTCTTCTGGGCGATTCTGGTGTCCTTCCTGGCCGTGGTGCTGGTCAGGCTGGCCCAGGTGCTCAGAGCGGCCACCCGGCTGGTGGCGGACGTCACCGAGCACGCCGTCCCGCTGCTGGGCGAGGCCTCCGAGACCGTCCGCTCCGCGCAGACCCAGCTCAGCAGGGTCGACGCCATCGCGTCCGACGTTGAGGAGGTCACCTCCAACGCCTCGGCGCTCTCCTCGACCGTCGCCTCGACCTTCGGTGGCCCGCTGGTGAAGGTTGCCGCGTTCGGCTACGGGGTCCGCAGGGCAATCGGACGCAAGGGCGCGCCGCAGGGGCAGCGCCGCACCGTGATCAGGAGTCGCGCGGTGCCCCCGGCCCGCAAGGGCGGCCGGGGCGACCGGCGAGGGAGAGGCTGACCGATGTTCCGCCGTATGTTCTGGTTCACCGCAGGCGCTGCCACCGGTGTGTGGGCCACCACCAAGGTCAACCGCACGCTGAAGCGGCTCACCCCGGAGAGCCTGGTGGCGCAGGCCGCCGACAAGGCCGTCGAGGCGGGCCACCGCCTCAAGGACTTCGCCCTCGACGTCAAGGCCGGCATGGCGCAGCGCGAACTCGAACTCAACGACGCCCTGGGCATCGCCGCCCAGGAAGGCCCCCGGCAACTGCCCCCGCCGCGCCGTCCGGCCGCGCTGGGCCCGACCAACCCGAACAACCGGAATGAGGACCACTGATGGAGTCGGCTGAAATCCGCCGCCGCTGGCTGAGCTTCTTCGAGGAGCGGGGGCACACCGTCGTCCCGTCGGCGTCGCTGATCGCGGACGACCCGACGCTGCTGCTGGTCCCCGCGGGCATGGTGCCCTTCAAGCCGTACTTCCTCGGTGAGGTCAAGCCGCCGTACCCGCGCGCCGCCAGCGTCCAGAAGTGCGTCCGCACCCCGGACATCGAAGAGGTCGGCAAGACCACCCGGCACGGCACCTTCTTCCAGATGTGCGGCAACTTCTCCTTCGGCGACTATTTCAAGGAAGGCGCCATCAAGCTCGCCTGGGAGCTGCTCACCGGCTCCGTCGAGCACGGCGGTTACGGCCTCGACCCGGAGAAGCTCTGGATCACGGTCTACGAGGAGGACGACGAGGCCGAGCGCATCTGGCGCGAGGTGATCGGCGTGCCCGCCGAGCGCATCCAGCGCCTGGGCAAGGAGCACAACTACTGGTCCATGGGCGTCCCCGGCCCCTGCGGCCCCTGCTCGGAGATCAACTACGACCGCGGCCCGGAGTTCGGCGAGGAGGGCGGCCCGGCCGTCAACGACGAGCGCTACGTGGAGATCTGGAACCTGGTCTTCATGCAGTACGAGCGCGGCGAGGGCACGGGCAAGACGGACTTCCCGATCCTCGGCGAGCTGCCCAGCAAGAACATCGACACCGGCCTGGGCATGGAGCGGCTGGCGATGATCCTCCAGGGCGTCCGCAACATGTACGAGACGGACACCCTCCGCGTCGTCATGGACAAGGCCACCGAGCTCACCGGCGTCCGCTACGGCGCCGCCCAGGGCTCCGACGTCTCGCTGCGCGTGGTCGCCGACCACCTGCGCACCTCCGTGATGCTCATCGGCGACGGCGTCACCCCCGGCAACGAGGGCCGCGGCTACGTGCTGCGCCGCATCATGCGCCGCGCCATCCGCAACATGCGGCTGCTCGGGGCCACCGGGCCGGTCGTCGGCGAACTCGTGGACACCGTCATCGGGTCCATGGGCGAGCAGTACCCGGAGCTGATCACCGACCGCAAGCGCATCGAGACCGTCGCGCTCGCCGAGGAGGCCGCCTTCCTCAAGACCCTCAAGGCCGGCACCAACATCCTCGACACCGCCGTCTCCGAGACCAGGAGCGCCGGGCGGACCGTCCTCCCCGGCGACAAGGCCTTCCTGCTCCACGACACCTGGGGCTTCCCGATCGACCTCACCCTGGAGATGGCCGCCGAGCAGGGCCTCTCCGTGGACGAGGAGGGCTTCCGCCGGCTGATGAAGGAGCAGCGGGAGCGCGCCAAGGCCGACGCCCGCGCCAAGAAGACCGGCCACGCCGACGTCTCCTCCTACCGTGAGGTGGCCGACCGCGCCGGTACCACCGTCTTCACCGGCTACACCGACACCGAGGGCGAGTCGACCGTCGTCGGCCTGCTGGTGGACGGCGTGCCCTCGCCCGCCGCGCAGGAGGGCGACGAGGTCGAGGTCGTCCTCGACCGCACCCCCTTCTACGCCGAGGGCGGCGGCCAGCAGGCCGACACCGGCCGGATCCGGCTCGACACCGGGGCCGTCGTCGAGGTCCGCGACGTGCAGCAGCCCGTGCCCGGCGTCAGCGTGCACAAGGGCGTCGTCCAGGTCGGTGAGGTCACGCTCGGCGCCGCCGCCCACGCCGTGATCGACGTGATCCGCCGCCGCTCCATCGCCCGCGCCCACAGCGCCACCCACCTCACCCACCAGGCGCTGCGCGACGCCCTCGGCCCGACCGCCGCCCAGGCCGGCTCGGAGAACGCCCCCGGCCGCTTCCGCTTCGACTTCGGCTCGCCGACCGCCGTCCCCGGCACGGTCCTCACCGATGTCGAGCAGAAGATCAACGAGGTGCTGGCCCGCGAACTCGACGTCACCGCCGAGGTGATGTCGATGGACGAGGCCAAGCAGCAGGGCGCCATCGCCGAGTTCGGCGAGAAGTACGGCGACCGGGTGCGCGTGGTCACCATCGGGGACTTCTCCAAGGAGCTGTGCGGCGGCACGCACGTCCACAACACCGCCCAGCTGGGCCTGGTCAAGCTTCTCGGGGAGTCCTCCATCGGCTCCGGCGTGCGCCGGGTCGAGGCGCTGGTCGGCGTGGACGCCTACCAGTTCCTCGCCCGCGAGCACACGGTCGTCTCCCAGCTCACCCAGCTGGTGAAGGGCCGCCCGGAGGAGCTGCCGGAGAAGATCTCCGGGATGCTCGCCAAGCTCAAGGACGCCGAGAAGGAGATCGAGCGCTTCCGCGCCGAGAAGGTGCTGCAGGCCGCCGCCGGCCTGGCCGCCGGCGCCAAGGACGTCCGGGGTGTCGCGCTGGCCGCCGGGCGGGTCCCGGACGGCACCGGCGCCGACGACCTGCGCAAGCTCGTCCTTGACGTGCGCGGGCGGATCCAGGGCGGCCGGCCCGCCGTGGTGGCCCTGTTCACCGTGGTCAAGGACCGTCCGCTGACCGTGATCGCCACCAACGAGGCCGCCCGCGAGCGCGGCATCAAGGCCGGCGAGCTGGTCCGCACCGCCGCCAAGACCCTCGGCGGCGGCGGAGGCGGCAAGGACGACGTCGCCCAGGGGGGCGGGCAGAACCCGGCCGCCATCGACGAGGCCGTGGCCGCCGTCGAGCGGCTCGTCGCCGAGAAGGCCTGACGGTATGACAGACGGGAACCGGGCGCTCCGGCGCGGGCGGAGAATCGCCGTCGACGTCGGGGATGCCCGGATCGGGGTCGCCTCGTGCGACCCCGACGGGATCCTCGCCACCCCGGTGGAGACCGTGCCGGGACGCGATGTCCCGGCCGCCCACCGGCGGCTGGCGGCGATCGTCGCCGAGTACGAGCCGATCGAGGTCGTGGTCGGGCTGCCCCGCTCCCTCAAGGGGACGGAGGGCCCGGCCGCGGCCAAGGTCAGAGCCTTCGCCCGGCAACTCGCCACGATCGTGCGGCCGGTCCCGGTGCGACTGGTCGATGAGCGTATGAGTACGATCACGGCGGCACAGAGCCTGCGGGCCTCCGGTGTGAACTCCCGCAAGGGTCGCTCGGTGGTGGACCAGGCCGCGGCCGTGGTCATCCTGCAGAACGCGCTGGAGGCCGAAAGGGTGTCGGGCGCTCCTCCGGGCGAGACCGTCGAACTGGTCATCTGATCGCGATACGGTAACGTTCGCGCGAAAGTGCGACCCGAACACCGTCGCATACAAGCGGAATGAGGCGGACCGGCCCACTGCGCTCCCCACGCGCGCACCGGGAGCCGCCTCGTGTTGGCCGGGAGACCGATGACTGAGTATGGCCGGGGCCGAGGTTCCGAACCGTGGCATCCCGAGGACCCGCTCTACGGGGACCGGGGCTGGGACGGGCAGCCGACCGCGGACGGCCGGTCTCCCCACGGAGAGCAGCCGCCGCAGTATCCCGAGCAGTACCAGCAGCAGCCGCAGTGGGACGCCCAGGGCGCGCCGTACCCGGGTCAGCCGTACCCGGGCCAGGGCCACCCGCAGCAGGGTCACCCCCAGCAGGGCTACCCGCAGCAGGACTACCCCCAGCAGGGCGGGCAGCAGCAGGGCTACCCCCAGGGCGGACAGCAGCACGGATATCCGCAGCAGCAGGGGTACCCCCAGCCCCAGCAGGGCGGACAGCAGTACGGCTGGGGCGGTGGCCCGCAGGACACCGGCCAGGGCTACACCGCGGCTGCCGGGCACGGCGACCCGTACGGGCAGCAGCCCACCGATCCGTACGGCCGTCCGTACCCGCAGCAGGGCGGGCAGCAGCCACCGCAGGGCCCCCCGCAGCCCGGCCAGGGCCCCGGACCATACGGCGGGGGCCACCCGCACGGGCATCCGGAGCAGGGCCGGCGGCACCCCGACCCGGGCACCGGACCGCAGCCGCGCCACCGGCCCGCACCCGAGGAGCCGCAGTCCGAGAGCTGGCAGCAGGAGGACGACGGTCCCGGGCACGCCTTCTTCGCCGACGAGCCGGACAACGCCCCCGGCCGCCGCCGGGGCCGCGGTGCCGCCCGCGAGGACCGCCCCGCCCGGCGCGGTGACGGCTACGACGAACCCGGCGGCCACGACGACGGGTTCGACGACGAGGACGACGGCGGGAACGGTGACGACGGCGACGGCCGCCGCGGCCGGCCCAAGAAGCGCCGCAGCGGCATGGCGTGCCTCTTCGTCGCCGTCGTGCTCGGCGGCGGAGTCGCGGCCGGCGGCTGGTTCGCGTACGACTTCTACCAGACCCACTTCGGCCCGGCGCCGGACTTCGCCGGCGAAGGCTCCGGCTCCGTCCAGGTCGAGATCCCGCAGGGCGCCGGCACCGGTGAGATGGGCCGCATCCTCAAGGGCGCCGGGGTGGTGAAGAGCGCCCAGGCGTTCGTCGACGCCGCGGGCGAGAACCCCAAGGGCCTCTCCATCCAGCCCGGCGTCTACGCGATGAAGAAGGAGATGTCGGGCGAGGCGGCCGTCGACTGGATGCTCTCCCCGGAGAGCCGCAACGCGCTCATCATCCCCGAGGGCATGCGCAACGCGCAGGTCTACGCGACCATCGACAAACGGCTCGAACTGAAGGCCGGAACCACCGAGAAGACCGCGGAGAAGCAGGCCGCGAAGCTCGGACTGCCCGACTGGGCCGACGACGACGCGAAGATAATGGACCCGCTGGAGGGCTTCCTCTATCCGGCGCGCTACGACGTGGGCGAGGACGCGAAGCCCGAGGACGTCCTGAAGAAGATGGTCGCCCGCGCCACGGCCGAGTACGAGAAGCTCGACGTCGAGGCCAACGCCGAGAAGCTGGAACTCGACTCGCCGCTCCAACTCGTCACCGTCGCCAGCCTCGTCCAGGCCGAGGGCAAGACCAGTGACGACTTCAGCAAGATGGCCCGGGTCGTCTACAACCGCCTCGACCCGGACAACACCGAGACCTACGGGAAGATCGAATTCGACTCGGCCTTCAACTACCTGAAGGGCCAGAGCGAGATCAACATCGGGATCAAGGAGATCCGGACCACCGACCACCCGTACAACACCTACTTCTACCGCGGCCTGCCGCCCGGCCCGATCGGCAACCCCGGCGCCGAGGCGCTGAAGGCCGCGATCGACCCGGAGCCCGGCGACTGGTACTACTTCGTCGGCGTCGACGGGGAGAACACCAAGTTCGCGGAGACCCACGAGGAGCACGAGAAGCTCGTGGAGGAGTTCAACGCGAACCAGAAGAACAAGGGCTGAGATGAGCACAGCAGAGGTCCCGGCGACGGCCGCGGCCATGAGCACGGGGGCGGACGGCACCGCCGGGAGCCCGCGCCGCGCCGCCGTCCTGGGCAAGCCCATCGGGCACTCGCTCTCCCCGGTGCTGCACCGCGCCGCGTACGCCGCTCTCGGGCTCGACGACTGGCGCTACGACCGCTTCGAGGCGGACGAGGCCGCCTTGCCCGCCTTCCTCGGGAGCCTGGACGACTCCTGGGCGGGCCTGTCGCTGACCATGCCGCTCAAGCGCGCGGTCATCCCGCTGCTGGACGGGATCAGCGACACCGCCGCCTCGGTGGAGGCCGTCAACACCGTCGTGTTCGCCGGCGGCGGGCGCCGCACCGGCGAGAACACCGACATCCCCGGCATCGTCGAGGCCCTCCGCGAACGCGGAGTCGAGCGGGTCGGGCGGGCCGCGGTCCTCGGCGCCGGAGCCACCGCCTCCTCCGCCCTCGCCGCGCTCTCCCGGATCTGCTCCGGGGAGGTCACGGCCTATGTCCGCAGCGAGAGCCGGGCGGCCGAGATGCGCGGCTGGGGCGAGCGGCTGGGGGTGGCCGTGACCACCGCGGACTGGGACGCCGCCGCCGAGGCGTTCGACGCCCCGCTGGTCGTCGCCACCACCCCCGCCGGTGCCACCGACCATCTCGCCGGTGCCGTCCCGGAGCGCCCCGGCACCCTCTTCGACGTGCTCTACGAGCCGTGGCCGACCCGGCTCGCCGCGGCCTGGTCCGCGCGCGGCGGGGCCGTCGTCGGCGGTCTCGACCTCCTCGTCCACCAGGCGGTGCTCCAGGTGGAGCTGATGACGGGGCGCGCCCCGGCGCCGCTGGCGGCCATGCGCGCCGCCGGAGAGGCCGCGCTCGCCGCCCGGAGCGCCCGGGAGCCCGCCGCGGGCTGACCGCGTCACCCGCGCCGCGCGTACCAGGAACTGATACGGCTGTCCGTTTGGCGGACCGGCACCCGGTCCCCGCCCCCCGGCATGGGAGGATCGACGGCGGCGGGCCGGGGCCGCGCACCCGGCCGTGCCGCCGCAGACAGGGCGCGAGCATGAGGAGCACCGTTGAGCAGGTTGCGCTGGCTGACCGCGGGGGAGTCGCACGGCCCCGCACTGGTCGCGACGCTGGAAGGGCTGCCCGCGGGCGTGCCCGTCACCACGGACACGGTGGCGGACGCCCTGGCCCGGCGGCGGCTCGGCTACGGCCGGGGCGCCCGGATGAAGTTCGAGCGGGACGAGGTGACCTTCCTCGGCGGCGTCCGGCACGGACTGACCCTCGGCTCCCCGGTCGCGATCATGGTGGGCAACACCGAGTGGCCCAAGTGGGAGCAGGTCATGGCCGCCGACCCGGTGGACCCGGCCGTCCTCGCCGAACTGGCCCGCAACGCCCCGCTGACCCGCCCCCGCCCCGGCCACGCCGACCTCGCGGGGATGCAGAAGTACGGCTTCGACGAGGCCCGGCCGATCCTGGAGCGCGCCTCCGCCCGGGAGACCG
Organism: Streptomyces sp. MNU89; assembly: GCF_020982505.1. Taxonomy (NCBI): domain Bacteria; kingdom Bacillati; phylum Actinomycetota; class Actinomycetes; order Kitasatosporales; family Streptomycetaceae; genus Streptomyces; species Streptomyces sp. MNU89. The sequence goes on from NZ_JAJKLL010000001.1 coordinate 6,463,500, forward strand.
CCGCCCGCGTGGCGCTCGGCGCCGTCGCCCGCTCCTACCTCAAGGAGACGGCCGGCATCGAGATCGTCTCCCATGTGGTCGAACTGGCCGCGGCCAAGGCCCCGTACGGGGTGCTGCCCCAGCCCTCGGACGTGGAGCGGCTGGACGCCGACCCGGTGCGCTGCCTCGACCCGGAGGCGAGCGAGGCGATGGTCGCCGAGATCGACCAGGCCCACAAGGACGGCGACACCCTCGGCGGCGTCGTCGAGGTGCTGGCCTACGGCGTCCCGGTCGGCCTGGGCTCGCACGTCCACTGGGACCGCCGGCTGGACGCCCGCCTCGCCGGAGCCCTGATGGGCATTCAGGCCATCAAGGGCGTGGAGGTCGGCGACGGCTTCGACCTCGCCCGGGTGCCCGGCTCGCAGGCCCATGACGAGATCGTCTCCACCGAGGAGGGCATCCGCCGCACCTCCGGCCGCTCCGGCGGCACCGAGGGCGGGCTCTCCACCGGCGAACTGCTGCGCGTACGGGCCGCGATGAAGCCCATCGCGACCGTGCCGCGCGCCCTGGCCACCGTCGACGTCGTCACCGGCGAGGCCACCAAGGCCCACCACCAGCGCTCCGACGTCTGCGCCGTGCCCGCGGCGGGCATCGTGGCCGAGGCCATGGTCGCGCTCGTCCTGGCGGACGCGGTGGCGGAGAAGTTCGGCGGCGACAGCGTCCCCGAGACCCGGCGCAACGTCCGCTCCTTCCTCGACGCCCTGGCCATCCGGTGACGGGGACGGGCACGCACCGGGACGGCGGGCCCGGGCCCGGCCCCGTCGCCGTGCTGATCGGCCCGCCCGGCTCCGGCAAGTCCACCGTCGGCGCGCTCCTCGCCGAGCGGCTCGGCACCGGCTACCGGGACACCGACAGCGACATCGAGCGGATCGCGGGCAAGCCGATCCCGGAGATCTTCTTCGAGGACGGCGAACCGCGCTTCCGCGCCCTGGAACGGCAGGCCGTCCGGGACGCCGTCGCGGAACACCCCGGCGTGCTCTCCCTCGGCGGCGGCGCGATCATGGACCAGGAGACGAGGAAGCTGCTGACCGGGCTGCCGGTCGTCTTCCTCGACGTCGGCCTCGCGGACGCCGTGAAGCGCGTCGGCCTCGACGCCCCGCGCCCGCTGCTGGCCGTCAACCCCCGCCAGCAGTGGCGCGCCCTGATGGAGCAGCGCCGCCCGCTGTACACGGAGGCCGCCCGCGCCGTCGTGACCACCGACGGACGCAGCCCGGAGGACGTCGCCGAGGCGGTCCTCGACGCACTCGAACTGAGGCAGGCATGACGGATACCCCCATCGCCATCGAGGTCGGCGGCACCGCCGGCACCGACCCGTACACCGTGCTCGTCGGCCGGCGGCTGCTCGGCGAGCTGCCCTCGCTGATCGGACCGCGGGCCAAGCGGGTGGCCGTCATCCACCCCGAGGCCCTGGAGACCACCGGCGAGGCGCTCCGCGCGGACCTCGCGGACCAGGGCTACGAGGCCATCGCGATCCAGGTGCCCAACGCCGAGGAGGCCAAGACCGCCGAGGTCGCCGCCTACTGCTGGAAGGCGCTCGGCCAGACCGGCTTCACCCGCTCCGACGTGATCGTCGGCGTCGGCGGCGGCGCCACCACAGACCTCGCGGGCTTCGTCGCCGCCAGCTGGCTGCGCGGCGTCCGCTGGGTCGCGGTGCCCACCACCGTCCTCGGCATGGTCGACGCGGCCGTCGGCGGCAAGACCGGCATCAACACCGCGGAGGGCAAGAACCTCGTCGGCGCCTTCCACCCGCCCGCCGGCGTCCTCTGCGACCTCGCCAGCCTCGGCTCGCTCTCCGTCAACGACTACGTCAGCGGACTCGCCGAGGTCGTCAAGGCCGGCTTCATCGCCGACCCGGTCATCCTCGACCTGATCGAGAGCGACCCGGAGGAGGCCCGCCGGCCGGAGGGACGGCACACCGCCGAGCTGATCGAGCGGTCCATCCGGGTCAAGGCCGAGGTGGTCTCCTCCGACCTGAAGGAGTCGGGCCTGCGGGAGATCCTCAACTACGGCCACACCCTCGGCCACGCCATCGAGAAGAACGAGCGCTACAACTGGCGGCACGGCGCGGCCGTCTCCATCGGCATGGTCTTCGCCGCCGAACTCGGCCGCCTCGCCGGGCGGCTGGACGACGCCACCGCCGACCGGCACCGAACCGTGCTGGAATCCCTCGGCCTGCCCGTCTCCTACCGCGGCGACCAGTGGCCCCGGCTGCTGGAGACCATGAAGGTCGACAAGAAGTCCCGCGGCGACCTGCTGCGCTTCATCGTCCTCGACGGCCTCGCCAAGCCCACCGTCCTGGAGGGCCCGGACCCGTCCCTGCTGCTGGCCGCCTACGGGGAGGTCTCCTCATGACCGCCGGACCACGGCACGTCCTGGTGCTCAACGGCCCCAACCTCGGCCGGCTGGGCTCGCGCGAGCCGGACGTCTACGGCTCGACCAGCTACGCCGGGCTGGTCGAGGAGTGCACCCGCCTCGGCGCCGAACTCGGCTTCACGGTCGACGTGCGGGAGACCAACGACGAGGGCGAGATGATCCGCTGGCTGCACGAGGCGGCCGACGGGCGCGTCCCCGTCGTGATCAACCCGGGCGCCTTCACGCACTACTCGTACGGCATGCGGGACGCCGCCGCGCAGCGCACCGCGCCGCTGATCGAGGTGCACATCTCCAACCCGTACGCACGGGAGGAGTTCCGGCACACCTCGGTCATCGCGGCGGTCGCCTCCGGGACCGTCGCGGGCTTCGGCCTCGGTTCCTACCGGCTGGCACTGCGCGCCCTGGCCGACGCCGCGACCGGCTGACCGGGCACGTTCCGCCCTCCCCGGCCGTTCTGCGGACACGGCCGGGGACGGTACCGTTCGATGGCGTTCGGTCCCACAACGGGATCGAACACCGGCCAGTCCGCCCGCACGAGACGGAGACTCAGCGGATGCAGCACGCGACGGGGGCTCCGCTGCCACCGCCCCACGGCCCGGTCCACCCCTCCTGGGCGCAGGGCGGCCCTCCGGGGCATCCGGGACACCAGCGCGGTCCGGTGCCGCCCGGCCGGGCCCCGGTGCCGCCGGGCCCGCCGGGACAGGCGCCGCCGGGGCACCGGCCGCCGCAGGCCCCGCCGGGCAGCCGCAGGCCCCGCACCAGCAGCCGCCCTCCGGCCCACCCCACCACCACCAGCAGCCGCCGCCCGCCCGCCGTACCCGCGGCCCGCCGCCCGCCGCCGCACCAGGCCCCGCCCGCCGGGCCGCACGGCGCCCCGGGCCAGTCGGGGCACCACGCCCCGCCCTCCGGGGACGCCACCGGGCATCTGCGGCTGCCCGCCGGGGCTCCCGTCCCCGCGCCCGGCACCGGGCCGGGCACGGCGACGCCCGACGCGGCGCACGCCGCCGTGGCGGTGCTGCTGATAGGCCCGGCCGGCGCGGGCAAGACGACGGTCGCCCGGCACTGGGCGGACAGCCGGCGGGTGCCGACCGCGCACATCAGCCTGGACGACGTCCGCGAGTGGGTCCGCTCCGGCTTCGCCGACCCGCGCTCGGGATGGAACGACCACTCCGAGGCGCAGTACCGGCTGGCCCGCCGCACCTGCGGCTTCGCGGCCCGCAACTTCCTGGCCAACGGCATCTCCTGCATCCTCGACGACGCCGTCTTCCCGGACCGCCCGGCCATCGGCCTCGGCGGCTGGAAGCGCCATGTCGGGCCCGGTCTGGTGCCGGTGGTGCTGTTGCCCGGACTGGAGATCGTCCTGGAGCGGAACGCCGCGCGCAGCGGCACCCGCCGGCTGACCGACGAGGAGGTCGCCCGCATCCACGGCCGGATGGCCGGCTGGTACGGCTCCGGGCTGCCGATCATCGACAACTCGCAGTACGACGTGGCCACCACGGCCCGCGCCCTGGACGACGCCATCAGCCGCAGCCTGGCCAGCCCTCCGCAGTTCTGACGCCGCGCGCCGGGCGTCACCCCGTGCGCCGCCCCCGGTGCCCCCCGTCCGGACGCGTTCGGGGGGCCGGGCCCCGGGCGCGCTCATAAGGTCGGAACATGTCAGAGGTGCACGCGGCCCGCCGCTCACAGCTGCGCGACCGGTGCGCGGCAGCCGGTGAGGCTGCCGTCCTCGTCTCGCGCCCCGCCAACATCCGCTATCTCGCCGGCGCGGCACCGGCCGGCGCGGCCCTGCTGCTGGGGCCCGGCGGCCCGGCCGGCCCGGTCGGCGACGTCCTTCTCTGCCCGCGCCCGCCGAGCGGGGACCTCGCCGAGGGGCAGGTGGCCGGCGATCTGCGGGTGCGGGTGCTGCCCGCGGGCACCGCCGACGCCGCGGCGGCCGCCGCCGGCCTCGCCACCTCGGCGGGCGCGGAGCTGCTGGCCGTCGAGGAGCACGACCTCTCCGTCACCCGGCACCGGGCCCTCGGCGCGGCCGCCCCGCACGTCCGCCTGACCGACCTCTCCCGAGCCGTCGAGCAGCAGCGGCTGGTGAAGGACGAGGAGGAGATCGCCTGCCTGCGGATCGCGGCGGAGATCGCCGACCAGGCCCTGGGCGAGCTGCTGGAGTCGATCCTCGTCGGCCGCACCGAACGCCATCTGGCGCTGGAGCTGGAGCGCCGCCTCGTCGACCACGGCGCGGACGGCCCGGCGTTCCCCACCTCGGTGGGAACCGGCCCCAACTCCGGTGTTCCCGGCCATCCTCCGTCGGACCGGCGGGTGGAGGAGGGTGACTTCCTCAGCGTCTGCCTGGGCGCCGACTACCGCGGCTACCACTGCGAGCTGGGGCGCACCTTCGTCATCGGCACCTCGCCGGCCCGCTGGCAGATCGAGCTGTACGAGGTGGTCTTCGCGGCGCAGCGGGCGGGCCGGGAGGCCCTGGCGCCCACCGTGGAGTACCGCGCGGTGGACCGGGCCGCCCGGCAGGTCCTGGAGGCGGCCGGGCACGGCGGCGGGCCGCAGCGGCGGACGGGGCACGGGGTGGGGCTGGAAATCCACGAGGACCCCGAACTCTCCCCGACAGCCATGGGTAAACTGGACGCTTGTGTGCCGGTCACCGTCGGACCGGGGGTCCACCTCCCGGGCCGGGGCGGTGTCCGGATCGACGACACGCTCGTCGTCCGCCCCGAGGCGGACGGCGGACCCGAGCTACTCACCATCACGACCAAGGAACTGCTCGCCCTGTAGCCGTGCCCGGCGGCCGCGCGTTCGTATTCGCCGTCGGTGCCGTGGCCGCTGTAGCCTGCGCAACGCCCTTGGTTCCATCAGCTTCAGTCCAGGAGACACCGCAACCGTGGCATCCACGAACGACCTCAAGAACGGCATGGTGCTCAAGCTCGAAGGCGGCCAGCTCTGGTCCGTCGTCGAGTTCCAGCACGTCAAGCCCGGCAAGGGCCCCGCCTTCGTCCGCACCAAGCTGAAGAACGTGCTCTCCGGCAAGACGGTCGACAAGACCTTCAACGCCGGGGTGAAGGTCGAGACGGCCAGCGTCGACAAGCGCGGGATGCAGTTCTCGTACAAGGACGGCGACGACTTCGTCTTCATGGACTCGGAGACCTTCGACCAGATCTACATCTCCCCGGAGACGGTCGGCGACGCCGCCAACTACCTCCTGGAGGGCTTCGACGCCGTCGTGGCGATGTACGAGGGCAGCCCGCTCTACATCGAGCTGCCCGCCGCCGTCGAGCTGACGATCGAGTACACCGAGCCGGGTGTGCAGGGCGACCGTTCCACCGGCGGTTCCAAGCCCGCGAAGCTGGAGACGGGTTACGAGATCGGCGTGCCGCTCTTCATCACCAGCGGCGAGAAGATCAAGGTCGACACCCGCTCCGGCGAGTACCTCGGCCGGGTGACTGGCTAACCGTGGCTGCCCGCACCAAGGCCCGTAAGCGTGCCTTCCAGATCCTCTTCGAGTCCGACCAGCGCGGGGTGCCCGTGCGCACGGTGCTCGCGGACTGGCTGCGGCACGCCCGGACCGACGACCGGCAGCCGCCGGTCAACGAGTACACCATGCAGCTGGTCGAGGGGTACGCCGAGCACGAGCGCCACATCGACGAACTGATCGGCACCTACTCCGTCGGCTGGACCCTCGACCGGATGCCCGTCGTCGACCGCTGCCTGCTGCGGCTGGGCGCGTACGAGCTGATCTGGGAGGACGAGACACCGGACGCGGTGGTCATCGACGAGGTGGTGCAGCTCGCCAAGGAGTTCTCCACCGACGACTCGCCGTCCTTCGTCAACGGACTGCTGGGCCGCTTCAAGGAGCTGAAGCCGGGGCTCCGCCGGGCCTGACCGGCCCGGCACCGGGCACCCCGGCGCACGCCGTCGCACGCCGGCGCGCAGCCGCACACAGCGCGGGGCCGCACCGGGCCCGCGGCGCGAAGTCGAACGGACTTGCGCCGCGGGCCTGGTGCGTTTCTGTGACGTGTTCTAGGTTCACCGCATGCCCGAGCATGATCACGACAAGTCCGCGCCGCCGGGCGCCGGCCACGCCACCGCCGCGCGGGCGACCGGCCCGGCCGCCGGTGAGGCCCCGCTCGCCGCCCGGATCAGGATCGGCTACGGCCTCGGGTCCTTCGCCACCGGAACCTTCGGCACCGTTCCGGGCCTGCTGCTGCTCTACTACCTCACCGACATCCTCGGCGTCACCGCCGGCCTCGCCGGGCTGCTCGTCTTCCTGCCCAAGGCATGGGACGTCCTGCTCAACCCGTGGATCGGCAGCCTGTCCGACCGCACCGCGCACCGCTGGGGCCCGCGCCGCCCCTGGATGCTGCTGGGCGCGCTCACCATGCCGCTCTGCTTCGCCGCCATGTTCGCCGCCCCGGACCTGGAGCGCGGCTGGGCCGCCGCCTACGTCGCGGTGCTCTTCCTGCTGACCGCCACCGGCTATGCCTGCTTCCAGGTCCCGTACGTGGCCCTCCCGGCGGAGCTCACCACCGACCCGGACGAGCGCGCCCGCGTGATGAGCTGGCGGGTCGCCTTCCTCGGCGCCGCCATCCTGCTCTCCGGCGCGGTGGCGCCGCTGCTGGCCGGTGCCTCCGGTGACGACCACGGCTCGCCGGGCGGCTACCGGCTCATGGGGGTCGTCATCGGCGCCCTGCTCTGCGCCGGGATGCTGGCCGCCTTCGCCGCGACGGCGCGCGCGCCCGCCGTGCTGCGGGTGACGAGTGAACCCGGCCTCCTGGAGCAACTCCGGGCCGCCCGCGGCAACCGGCCCTTCGCCCGGCTGCTCGCCGCCTTCGTCACCCAGGCCGCCGCCACGGGGCTGATGCTGGCCGGCACCCAGTACTTCGCCACGTACATCCTCCACCGGCCCTCCGCCACCAGCGTCCTCTTCGCCTGCCTGATCGTGCCCTCGCTGCTCGCGATGCCGCTCTGGCTGACCGTGGGACGCCGCACCGGCAAACGCTCCGCGGCCCTCGCCGCCTCCGGCTGCTTCCTGGCCGGGGCCGCGACGGCCGCCTTCGCCCGCGAACTGCCCGCCGGCGCGGTCTACGCGGCCGTCGCCCTGGCCGGCGCCGGCTACGCGGGCATGCAGATGCTGCCGCTGGCCATGCTGGGCGACGCCATCGCCGCCGACGCCTTCACCAGCGGCCGCCGCCGGGCGGGCCTCTTCACCGGCCTCTGGACGGCGGGGGAGACCCTGGGCCTCGCCCTCGGCCCCGGGCTCTACGGGCTCGTCCTGGCGGCGGGCGGCTTCGTCTCCTCCGACGCCGGCCACCGCGTGGAGCAGCCCGCCTCGGCGCTCACCGCGATCGTCACCGGCTTCGGCACCCTCCCCGCCCTGCTCCTGCTGCTCAGCCTCCCGATGCTGGCCCGCTACGACCTGACGGAGCGGAAGCTCAACGCCCTCCGCGACGCGGCGGCGCGGCGTGCCCCCGCGTCCGCCGCCGGCACCGCTCCGGACCACCGCCCCGCAGACCCCGACGCGACGGAGACGTCCCATGACCGCCCCCACCCCTTCCGCCGGTCCCGTGGCCGGAGGCGCGCCCCGGCGCGACATCCTCGACCGGCTCGACGCCCTGCGCGGAACCGATCTGCCCGTCCGCGGCGGTCGCACCATGGCGTACGTCTACGACTCCGGCCTCGACGGCGTCGAGGAACTGGCGGCGGCCGCGCAGGCGCGGTTCGCGGGGGTGAACGGGCTGGACATGACGGCCTTCCCGAGCGTCGTGGCGCTGGAGAACGCCGTCGTGGGCCGCGCCGCCCGGCTGCTCGGCGGTGGCCCGGACACGGCGGGCACCTTCACCAGCGGCGGCACCGAGAGCTGTCTGCTCGCCGTGCTCACCGCCCGCGAGCACGCCCGGCGCACCCGGGGTGTCACGGCTCCCGAACTCGTCCTGCCCACCACCGTCCACGCGGCCTTCCACAAGGCCGCCGCCCTCTTCGGGCTGCGGACCGTCTCCGTACCGGTCGATCCGGTGACGTACCGGGTCCGTCCGGAGGACATCGCGGCGGCGATCACCCCCGACACCGCCCTGGTCGTCGTCTCGGCGCCGTCCTACGCCCACGGCGTCATCGACCCGGTGGCCGGGGCGGCGGCCGAGGCCGGGCGCCGTGGGGTGCTCTGCCATGTCGACGCCTGCATCGGCGGCTGGTACCTGGGCCACCTGCGGTACGCGGACGGCGTCCCGCGGCCCCCGGCCTTCGACCTCTCCGTCCCCGGGGTCACCTCGCTCTCGGTGGACCTGCACAAGTACGGCTACACGCCCAAGGGCGCCTCCGTGCTGCTCTTCCGCGACGCGGAGCTGCGCCGGCACGGCTGGTTCGCCCACGCTTCCTGGCCCGGCTATCCCGTGGTCAACGCCACCCTCCAGGGCACCAAGTCCGCCGGTCCGCTCGCGGCCGCCTGGGCCGTGCTCGAACACATCGGCACCGACGGCTACACCGAACTCGCCCGGCGCGTGCACCGGGCGACGGCGTCCCTCGCCGCCGGGATCGGCGCCGTCGACGGCCTCCGCGTCCTGGGCCGTCCCGAGGCGTCCCTGCTCGCGGTCGCCTCCGAGGACCCCGCCCTGGACGTCTTCGTGGTGGCCGACGAGATCCGGGCGGACGGCTGGTACCTCCAGCCGCAGCCCGCCTTCGACGGCTCACCGGCCAATCTTCATCTGACCGTCACGGCGGCGGTGGCGGGGGAGGAGACGGTACGGCTGCTGCTCGCCGATCTCGCGAAGGCCGTGGAACGGGCCCGCGCGCTGGGCCCCGCCACGGTCGGCCCGGCCCTGGCGGAGGCGGCGGCCGGGCTCGACCCGGACACCCTCGGCCCCGAGGAGGTGGAACTGGCCCTCTCGCTGGCCGGTATCGGCGCGGACGGCGCGCTCCCGGAGCGGATGGCCCCGGTCCTGGCCGTCCTCCAGGCGCTGCCGCCGCGCCTCACCGAACGGCTGCTTCCCGAGGTCCTCGGGCGCCTCTACCGGCCGGAAGCCGGCGGGCCCGCACGGGCGGCGGAGAGCGGGCCGGAGGAGGGCTGACCGGCGGGGAGCCGGCACGGCGGACTCCCGGACGGGGAGGGGAGTCCGTCCAGGAGCCGGCGCGCGGACCCGGCGGCCCGTCCCGGGCCCCGGCGGAGCGCTCCAGAGCACGGGTCACGGTTGTCACCGTGCGTGAAGGCCAGCTCGCCCAGCGCGAAGGGGGCCGCACGCGGCGGCTACGGACGGCAGGGCGCGGCCTCGCGCCCGGCAGCCCCTGCCCGGCGGCTCGGCGGTGGCCCGACGGCGGCCCGGCGGCTTCGCGGGGGCCCCGGTGCCCGTACGGCGGTCGGCCCCGCGGGCCGCGCGCACGGCCGCACGCCGGCCGGAACGGCGGCCGGGAACACCCGCGGGGCGGCCGGGAACACCCGCGGGGCGGTGGAGAGCGTACGGGCTCCCCACCGCCCCGCGGGAACGGTCTCAGCGGTGGGCCGCGGTCCCGCCGGCCGCGGCGAGGGGGCGCCGCGGAGGGTCAGGCGTCCTCGTGCTGCACGGCGCGGCGGGCGTCCGCGTCCAGCACACCCCAGCTGATCAGCTGCTCGGTGAGCACCGAGGGGGACTGGTCGTAGATCACCGCGAGGGTGCGCAGGTCGTCCTGGCGGATGGAGAGGACCTTGCCGTTGTAGTCGCCGCGCTGGCTCTGGATCGTCGCGGCGTACCGCTGGAGCGGTCCGGCCTTCTCCTGCGGCACATGGGCGAGCCGCTCCAGGTCGAGGACCAGCTTCGGCGGCGGTTCGGCGGCGCCCCCGGGCGTGGTGCCCGGCAGGAGCTCCTGCACGGGGACGCCGTAGAAGTCCGCCAGCTCGGCAAGACGCTGCACGGTCACCGCACGGTCGCCCCGCTCGTAGGAGCCGACGACGACGGCCTTCCAGCGGCCCTGGGACTTCTCCTCGACTCCGTGGAGGGAAAGGCCCTGCTGGGTGCGGATGGCGCGAAGCTTGGCTCCGAGCTGTTTGGCGTATTCGCTGGACATATAGCTCCCCGGACGAATTGGTAACTCACTGTGATGTTACGCAGCGTAATTCTGCTTCGTCAAGCGGAGGGGGTCCCACCGAGGTCCGGCCCGTACGCGGGGCGCCTCCGCCGGGCCCCCGGACCCGTCCCCGGTCCCGGGCCCGGACCGCTCCGCGGCCGACCTGCGGCCCTCCTCCCGTACCGCATCCGTACGAGCTCTACTACGGTCCGGCAGGCTTCCGCGCTCACGGGCCCGGCCGGCCCGCCGGTCCCGCCGGTCCCCGGTCCGGCACCGGGGGCGGCCCCCGCCCCGGGCCGCCGCCCGCCGTGCGCCCTGGTATCGTTCACCGGGCACGATCCCCGACGTCCTTTAACATCCGTCCCGTGAGGCGGAGAAGGAGGTCCGTTTCCCATGGACGCATCCTCAGTCGTATCCGGTGAATCCGGCCCCCCGGTCCCGCCGGCCCGCCCCGTGCTGGAGGCCCCGGACATCGCCCGGGTCCTGACCCGCATCGCGCACGAGATCGTCGAACGCGCCAAGGGCGCCGACGACGTCATACTGCTCGGCATCCCCACCCGCGGTGTCTTCCTCGCCCGCCGCCTCGCGGCCAAGCTGGAGGAGATCACCGGCCGCCCGCAGCCCGCCGGTTCGCTGGACATCACCATGTACCGCGACGACCTGCGGCTCCGCCCGGCCCGCGCGCTCGCCCGCACCGACATCCCCGCCGACGGGGTCGACGGCAAGCTGGTCGTCCTCGTCGACGACGTGCTCTTCTCCGGCCGGACGATCCGCGCCGCCCTCGACGCCCTCGGCGACATCGGCCGCCCGCGCGCCGTGCAGCTCGCGGTCCTCGTGGACCGGGGCCACCGCGAACTGCCGATCCGCGCCGACTACGTCGGCAAGAACCTCCCCACCTCGCTGCGGGAGACGGTCAAGGTCCAGCTCACCGAGGAGGACGGCCGCGACAGCGTGCTCCTCGGCCGGCGCGGCACCGTCCCGCCCGGCGAGCGGTAGCGCCCCGCGCCCGGCCGGGCCCACGCACGGCGCCCCCACGGCGCCTGCCGCGCCGCCCGCGCCGCCGTGCCGGAACCTCTGCTTCCGGCCCACACCCGGGCCGGCCGGCGAGGCCGGACGGGCCCCGACCGCCCCGGCCCGCGCCGGGACCGAAGCCCGTCCCCGCACACCCCGAATCCCCGGAGCACCGGATGCAGCGCCACCTCACCTCGGCCGCGGATCTCACCCGTGACGACGCCCTCCTCGTCCTCGACACCGCCGAGGAGATGGCCCGGGTCGCCGACCGGCCGATCAAGAAGCTCCCGACCCTGCGCGGCCGTACGGTCGTCAACCTCTTCTTCGAGGACTCGACCCGGACCCGGATCTCCTTCGAGGCCGCCGCCAAGCGGCTCTCCGCCGACGTCATCAACTTCTCCGCCAAGGGCTCCTCGGTCTCCAAGGGCGAATCGCTCAAGGACACCGCGCTCACCCTGGAGGCGATGGGGGCCGACGCCGTCGTCATCCGCCACCACGACTCCGGCGCCCCGCACCGTCTCGCCACCTCCGGCTGGATCGGCGGCTCGGTCGTCAACGCCGGCGACGGCACCCACGAACACCCCACCCAGGCCCTGCTGGACGCCTTCACCATGCGCCGCCACCTCGCGGGCGCCCCGGACGGCGGCCCGGTGCCCCACGGCGCGCCCGGCGACGGCACGGGCCGCGACCTGGCCGGCCGCCGCATCACCATCGTCGGGGATGTGCTGCACAGCCGTGTCGCCCGCTCCAACGTCCATCTGCTCACCACCCTGGGCGCCGAGGTCACCCTCGTCGCCCCGCCGACCCTGGTGCCGATCGGTGTCGGGAACTGGCCCTGCGAGGTCTCCTACGACCTGGACGCCGTCCTCGCCAAGTCCGACGCCGTGATGATGCTCCGCGTCCAGCGGGAGCGGATGAACGCCGCCTTCTTCCCCACCGAGCGCGAGTACGCCCGCCGCTACGGTCTGAACAGCGACCGGATGGCCCGGATGCCCGGCCACGCCATCGTGATGCACCCCGGCCCGATGAACCGCGGCATGGAGATCACCGCCGAGGTCGCCGACTCCGAGCGCTGCACCGCCGTCGAACAGGTGGCCAACGGCGTCAGCATCCGGATGGCCGTGCTCTACCTGCTGCTCGGCGGTGCCGGACCGGCCGTCACCGGCACCCCTGACACCACCACCCGCACCGAGGAGAACGCCTGACCATGAGCGCCACGAGCGAGCCGAAGAAGACCCTGATCCGCGGTGCGCGCCTCCTCGGCGGCGAGCCGCTGGACGTCCTGATCGACGGCGGCACCGTCGCGGAGACCGGCACCGGCCTGAACGCCCCCGGCGCCACCGTCGTGGAGGCCGCCGGGCAGGTCCTGCTGCCCGGCCTCGTCGACCTCCACACCCATCTGCGCGAGCCCGGCCGCGAGGACTCCGAGACCGTCCTCACCGGCACCCGGGCGGCGGCGGTCGGCGGCTACACCGCCGTCCACGCCATGGCCAACACCTTCCCCGTCGCCGACACCGCCGGCGTCGTCGAGCAGGTCTGGCGGCTCGGCCGGGAGTCCGGCTACTGCGACGTCCAGCCGGTCGGCGCCGTCACCGTCGGCCTGGAGGGCAAGCAGCTCGCCGAACTCGGCGCCATGCACGACTCCGCCGCGGGAGTCCGGATCTTCTCCGACGACGGCAAGTGCGTCGACGACGCCGTGATCATGCGCCGGGCCCTGGAGTACGTGAAGGCGTTCGACGGCGTCATCGCCCAGCACGCCCAGGAGCCCCGGCTCACCGAGGGCGCCCAGATGAACGAGGGCACGGTCTCCGCCGAGCTCGGCCTGGGCGGCTGGCCCGCCGTCGCAGAGGAGTCGGTCATCGCCCGCGACGTGCTGCTCGCCGCGCACGTCGGCTCCCGGCTGCACGTCTGCCACGTCTCCACCGCCGGCTCCGTCGAGATCATCCGCTGGGCCAAGTCCAAGGGCTGGAACGTCACCGCCGAGGTCACCCCGCACCACCTGCTCCTCACCGACGAACTCGTCCGCTCGTACGACCCCGTCTACAAGGTGAACCCGCCGCTGCGCACGGAGGCCGACGTCACGGCCCTGCGCGCGGCCCTCGCCGACGGCACCATCGACTGCGTCGCCACCGACCACGCCCCGCACCCCCACGAGGACAAGGACTGCGAGTGGGGCGCCGCGGCCATGGGCATGGTCGGCCTGGAGACCGCGCTCTCCGTCGTCCAGCACACGATGGTCGACACCGGGCTGCTCGACTGGGCGGGCGTCGCCGACCGGATGTCCTTCCGCCCGGCCGCCATCGGGCGCCTCCACGGGCACGGCCGGCCCGTCGCCCCCGGTGAGCCCGCGAACCTGACCCTGCTCGACCCCGCTTACCGTGGAGTGGTGGACCCCGCGGGCTTCGCCTCCCGCAGCCGCAACACCCCCTACCAGGGCCGTGAGCTGCCGGGACGTGTGACGCACACCTTCCTGCGGGGCCGCGCGACGGTCGTGGACGGGAAGCTGGCGTGACGGTGACAACGGCAACACTGACAACTCTGACGGCGACGGCGCTGGCCGCGACGCCCTTCGCGGACCTCGCCGCGGAACCCCGGTCCCAGGAGGTCACCGACTGGGCCGACCGGATCGGCTGGGTCGTCGGCCTGCTCCTCTTCGTGGCGCTGCTGTACTGGCTGATGCGCCAGGGCTGGAAGTGGCGCGGAACCCTTCAGTCCGACCTGCCCGAGCCCGCCGCCGTCCCCGAGCGCGGCACGGAGCCGGACGGCCGGCCGGACGGGCGTGCGGACGAGCAGCCGCGGCTCACGCTCACCGGCCGCTACCACGGCTCGACCACCGCCGGGCAGTGGCTCGACCGGATCGTCGCCCACGGCCTCGGCACCCGCAGCCGCGCGGAGCTCACCCTCACCGACGCCGGCCTCGACGTCGTGCGCCCCGGCGCCCGCGGCTTCCGCATCCCGGCCGGCGACCTGCGCGGGGCCCGCCTCGACAAGGGCATCGCCGGAAAGGTCCTCACCGAGAACGGCCTGCTGGTGATCACCTGGGAACTCGGCGGGAGACTCCTCGACTCCGGCTTCCGCGCCGACCGGGCGGCCGACCACGCCGCCTGGGTCGAGCGCGTCAACGAACTCTCCGGTGGCCCCATCGACGTAGCCGCCATCCGGCACGACAAGGAAGGCGCAGCATGACGACCTCGTCCCGCGGGGCCAGGACCCCCGCCGTACTCGTCCTGGAGGACGGCCGCAGCTTCCGCGGCCGCGCCTACGGGGCCGTGGGGGAGACCCTCGGCGAAGCGGTGTTCTCCACCGGCATGACCGGCTACCAGGAGACCCTCACCGACCCCTCGTACCACCGGCAGGTCGTCGTGATGACCGCCCCGCACATCGGCAACACCGGCGTCAACGACGAGGACCCGGAGTCCGGGAAGATCTGGGTGGCCGGCTACGTCGTGCGCGACCCCGCCCGCACCCCGTCCAACTGGCGCTCCGTGCGCACCCTCGACGAGGAGCTGTCCGCCCAGGGCGTCGTCGGCATCAGCGGCATCGACACCCGGGCGCTCACCCGCCATCTGCGCGAGCGCGGCGCCATGCGCGTCGGGATCTTCTCCGGGGACGCGATCGCCGACGAGGCCGCCCTGCTGGCGCGGGTGCGTCAGGCGCCCGCGATGAAGGGCGCCGACCTGAGCGCCGAGGTGGCCACCACCGAGCCGTACGTCGTCCCGGCGATCGGCGAGAAGCGCTTCACCGTCGCCGCCATCGACCTCGGCATCAAGGGCATGACCCCGCAGCGCATGGCCGAACGCGGCATAGAGGTGCACGTGCTGCCCGCCGACGCGAGCCCCGAGGACGTCTACGCCGTCGGCCCCGACGGAGTGTTCTTCTCCAACGGCCCCGGCGACCCGGCCGCCGCCGAGGGCCCCGTCACCCTGATGCGGTCCGTCCTGGAGCGGAGGACGCCCCTCTTCGGCATCTGCTTCGGCAACCAGATCCTCGGACGCGCCCTCGGCTTCGGCACCTTCAAGCTGAAGTACGGCCACCGGGGCATCAACCAGCCCGTGCAGGACCGCGCCACCGGCAAGGTCGAGGTGACGGCGCACAACCACGGCTTCGCCGTGGACGCGCCGCTGGACGCCCCGTCCGACACCCCGTACGGCCGCGCCGAGGTCTCCCACGTCTGCCTCAACGACGACGTGGTGGAGGGGCTGCGGCTGCTGGACCGCCCCGCCTTCAGCGTCCAGTACCACCCGGAGGCGGCGGCCGGCCCGCACGACGCCGCCTATCTCTTCGACCGGTTCGTCGAGCTCATGCGCGACAACAAGCACCACACCCCGGAGGACCAGCGTGCCTAAGCGCACCGACATCCAGTCCGTCCTGGTCATCGGCTCCGGCCCGATCGTCATCGGCCAGGCCGCCGAGTTCGACTACTCCGGCACCCAGGCCTGCCGCGTCCTCAAGTCCGAGGGCCTGCGGGTGATCCTGGTCAACTCCAACCCGGCCACGATCATGACCGACCCGGAGATCGCCGACGCCACCTACGTCGAGCCGATCACCCCCGAGTACGTCGAGAAGATCATCGCCAAGGAGCGCCCCGACGCGCTGCTGCCCACCCTCGGCGGCCAGACCGCGCTCAACACCGCCATCTCCCTCCACGAGTCCGGCGCGCTGGAGAAGTACGGCGTCGAGCTGATCGGCGCCAACGTCGAGGCCATCCACAAGGGCGAGGACCGCGACCAGTTCAAGGACGTGGTCGCCGCCGTCAACGCGAAGATCGGCCACGGCGAGTCGGCCCGCTCGGTGATCTGCCACTCCATGGACGAGATCCTCGCGGGCGTCGGCGAGCTCGGCGGCTACCCGGTCGTCGTCCGCCCCTCCTTCACCATGGGCGGCGCCGGCTCCGGCTTCGCCCACGACGAGGAGGAGCTGCGCCGCATCGCCGGCCAGGGCCTCGCCCTCTCGCCGACCACCGAGGTGCTCCTGGAGGAGTCCATCCTCGGCTGGAAGGAGTACGAGCTGGAGCTGATGCGCGACAAGCACGACAACGTCGTGGTCGTCTGCTCCATCGAGAACTTCGACCCGATGGGCGTCCACACCGGCGACTCCATCACCGTCGCCCCGGCGATGACGCTCACCGACCGCGAGTACCAGATCCTGCGGGACATCGGCATCGCCGTGATCCGCGAGGTCGGCGTCGACACCGGCGGCTGCAACATCCAGTTCGCCGTCAACCCCGAGGACGGCCGGGTCATCGTCATCGAGATGAACCCGCGCGTCTCGCGCTCCTCGGCGCTCGCCTCCAAGGCCACCGGCTTCCCGATCGCCAAGATCGCGGCCCGGCTGGCGGTGGGCTACACCCTGGACGAGATCCCCAACGACATCACCGAGAAGACCCCGGCGTCCTTCGAGCCCACCCTCGACTACGTCGTGGTCAAGGCGCCCCGCTTCGCCTTCGAGAAGTTCCCGGCCGCCGACGCCACTCTCACCACCACCATGAAGTCGGTCGGCGAGGCCATGGCCATCGGCCGCAACTTCACCGAGGCGCTGCAGAAGGCGCTCCGCTCGCTGGAGAAGAAGGGCTCCCAGTTCGACTTCGCCGGCGACCCGGCCGCGCCCGGCGACAAGAAGGCGCTGCTGGAGACGGCCGTGAAGCCGACCGACGGCCGGATCAACACCGTCATGGCGGCCATCCGCGCCGGGGCCACCCGCGAGGAGGTCTTCGAGGCCACGAAGATCGACCCCTGGTTCACCGACCAGCTCTTCCTCATCAAGGAGATCGCCGACGACCTCGCCGCCGCGCCGAAGCTGGAGCCGGAGCTGCTGGCCGAGGCGAAGCGGCACGGCTTCTCCGACGCCCAGATCGCCGGCATCCGGGGACTGCGCGAGGACGTCGTCCGCGAGGTCCGGCACGCGCTGGGCGTCCGCCCCGTCTACAAGACGGTCGACACCTGTGCCGCCGAATTCGCCGCCCGCACCCCGTACTTCTACTCGTCCTACGACGAGGAGACCGAGGTCGCCCCGCGGGAGAGGCCCGCCGTGATCATCCTCGGCTCGGGGCCCAACCGCATCGGCCAGGGCATCGAGTTCGACTACTCCTGCGTCCACGCCTCCTTCGCGCTGCACGACGCGGGCTACGAGACCGTCATGGTCAACTGCAACCCGGAGACCGTCTCCACCGACTACGACACCTCCGACCGGCTCTACTTCGAGCCGCTCACCCTGGAGGACGTCCTGGAGATCGTGCACGCCGAGTCGCAGGCCGGCCCGGTCGCGGGCGTCGTCGTCCAGCTCGGCGGCCAGACCCCGCTCGGCCTGGCCCAGGCGCTCAAGGACAACGGCGTGCCGATCGTCGGCACCTCGCCCGAGGCGATCAACCTCGCCGAGGAGCGCGGCGCCTTCGGCCGCGTCCTGGAGCAGGCCGGGCTGCCCGCCCCCAAGTACGGCACCGCCTTCTCCTTCGACGAGGCCAAGGCCATCGCCGCGGAGATCGGCTACCCGGTCATGGTCCGCCCCAGCTACGTCCTCGGCGGCCGCGGCATGGAGATCGTCTACGACGAGCCCTCGCTGGGCGAGTACCTCACCCGGCACGCCGGCCTCATCTCCGAACACCCGGTCCTGGTCGACCGGTTCCTCGACGACGCCATCGAGATCGACGTCGACGCGCTCTACGACGGCGAGGAGCTCTACCTCGGCGGCGTCATGGAGCACATCGAGGAGGCCGGCATCCACTCCGGCGACTCCGCCTGCGCGCTGCCGCCGATCACCCTCGGCGGCTTCGACATCAAGCGGCTGCGGGCCTCGACGGAGGCCATCGCCAAGGGCGTCGGCGTCCGCGGGCTGATCAACATCCAGTTCGCCATGGCCGGGGACATCCTGTACGTCCTGGAGGCCAACCCGCGCGCCTCGCGCACCGTGCCCTTCACCTCGAAGGCCACCGCCGTCCCGCTGGCCAAGGCCGCCGCGCGGATCTCCCTGGGCGCCACCGTCGCGGAACTCCGCGCCGAGGGCATGCTCCCGGCGCGCGGCGACGGCGGCACCCTGCCGCTGGACGCGCCGATCTCCGTCAAGGAGGCCGTGCTGCCCTGGAGCCGCTTCCGCGACTCCTCCGGCCGCGGCGTGGACACCGTCCTGGGCCCGGAGATGCGCTCCACCGGCGAGGTCATGGGCATCGACTCGGTCTTCGGCTCGGCCTACGCCAAGTCGCAGGCCGGCGCGTACGGGGCCCTGCCCACCAAGGGCCGCGCCTTCGTCTCCGTCGCCAACCGCGACAAGCGGGCCATGATCTTCCCGGCCCGGGAACTGGTCGGCCTCGGCTTCGAACTGCTCGCCACCTCCGGCACCGCCGAGGTGCTGCGGCGCAACGGCATCAACGCCACCGTCGTCCGCAAGCAGTACCAGGGCGCGGGGCCGCACGGCGAGAAGACCATCGTCCAGCTCATCCACGACGGCGAGGTGGACCTCATCGTCAACACCCCCTACGGCACCGGAGGGCGGCTCGACGGCTACGAGATCCGCACCGCCGCCGTCGCCCGCGGCGTCCCCTGCCTGACGACGGTGCAGGCCCTCGCCGCCGCCGTGCAGGGCATCGAGGCGCTGACCCGCGGCGACATCGGAGTCCGCTCGCTGCAGGAACACGCCGAACACCTGATCGCCGCGCGCGAGGAGTGAGGCGGGGGAGGGGGACACCGGCGCGGTGTCCCCCTCCGCACGAGCCGGGCCGCTCCCCGCACCGGCGGCGTGAGCGGGGGCGTGGGTCCCACGTCGGGCGCCCGCCGCGCCCGCGCTTCCGCACCCGCGCCACCGGGTCCGCCCGTACCCCGCCCGCCGCCGCTCCCAGCGGGCCGCCGCCCGCCGCCCGTACCGCTCAACTCCCGCAGAAACGGCCCGAGATGTACGCCCTCCTCTTCAACCTCCTCTTCCGCCGCCTGGATCCCGAGCGCGCCCACCACCTGGCCTTCGGCTGGATCCGGCGCGCCGCCCGGGTCCCCGTGCTCCGCACGCTGCTGGCCGCGCTGCTCGCCGCCCGCCGCCCGGAGCTGCGCACCACCGCCTTCGGCCGCGATATGCCCGGCCCGTTCGGGCTCGCGGCCGGCTTCGACAAGAACGCCACCGGCATCGACGGCCTGGCGATGCTCGGCTTCGACCATGTGGAGATCGGCACCGTCACCGGCGAGCCGCAGCCCGGCAACCCCGCGCCCCGCCTGTTCCGCCTGGCGGTGGACCGGGCCCTGATCAACCGGATGGGCTTCAACAACGACGGCTCGGCCGCCGTCGCCGCGCGTCTCGCGGCCCGCGCCGCCGCCCGCCGGGGCCGGCGCGGGGTGACCCTCGGCGTCAACATCGGCAAGACCAAGATCGTCCCGGAGGGCGAGGCGGTCGCCGACTACGTCACCTCCACCGAGCGGCTCGCCGCCCACGCCGACTACCTCGTCGTCAACGTCTCCTCCCCGAACACCCCCGGCCTGCGGAACCTCCAGGCCACCGAGCAGCTCCGTCCGCTGCTCACCGCCGTCCGCGAGGCCGCCGACCGCACGGTCCCCGGCCGCCGCGTCCCGCTGCTCGTCAAGATCGCCCCGGATCTGGCGGACGAGGACGTGGACGCCGTCGCCGACCTCGCCGTCGACCTCGGCCTGGACGGCATCATCGCCACCAACACCACCATCGCCCGCGAAGGCCTGGGCCTGCGCACCCGCCGGGACCTCGTCGAGTCCATCGGCGCGGGCGGCCTCTCCGGCGCCCCGCTGAAGGCCCGCTCCCTGGAGGTGCTGCGCCGGCTGTACGCGCGCGTGGGCGACCGCGTCACGCTCGTCGGCGTGGGCGGCGTGGAGACCGCCGACGACGTCTGGGAGCGCATCCTCGCCGGCGCCACCCTCGTCCAGGGCTACAGCGCCTTCGTCTACCAGGGCCCGCTCTGGTGCCGGCGCGTCCACCGCGGCCTGGCCGCACGCCTGGCCGCGAGCCCGTACGCCACCCTCGCCGACGCCGTCGGCGCCGACACCCGGAAGGCCGCCGCATGAGCTCCCCGGACCAGCCGAGCCACGACCCGGACCCCGGCCACCACCCGGATCCGGGCGACCGCTCCGAGCCCTTCGGCGCCCGGCTGTGCCGGGCCATGGACACCCGCGGGCCGCTCTGCGTCGGCATCGACCCGCACGCGTCGCTCCTCGCGGACTGGGGACTGAACGACGACGTCGCCGGCCTGGAACGCTTCACCCGCACGGTGGTCGACGCCCTGGCCGACCGGGTGGCCGTCCTCAAACCGCAGTCCGCCTTCTTCGAGCGGTTCGGCTCCCGGGGGATCGCGGTGCTGGAACGGGCCGTCGCCGACGCCCGCGCAGCCGGGGCCCTGGTGCTGATGGACGCCAAGCGCGGCGACATCGGCTCCACCATGGCCGCGTACGCCGACACCTATCTGGCCAAGGGCAGCCCGCTGTTCTCGGACGCGGTGACCGTGAGCCCGTACCTCGGCTTCGGCTCGCTGCGCCCCGCGCTCGACCTGGCCCGGGAATCCGGCTGCGGCGTCTTCGTCCTGGCGCTCACCTCCAACCCGGAGGGCGCGGAGGTGCAGCGGGCCCGCACCCCCGGCGGCCGCTCCCTGGCGCAGGTGATGCTCGACCACATGGCGCGGGAGAACGCCGGTGCCGCGCCGCTGGGTTCGGTCGGCGCCGTCGTGGGGGCGACGCTGGGGGAGACGGGGGCCGATCTGGCCATCAACGGACCGCTCCTCGCGCCCGGCATCGGGGCCCAGGGGGCGACGCCCGCCGACCTCCCCGGCGTCTTCGGGCCGTCCGTCTCCCACGTGGTGCCGAGCGTCAGCCGGGGGGTGCTGCGGCACGGGCCCGGTCCGGCCGGACTGCGGACGGCGGCGGCGCGCCTGGCCGACGAGGTGCGGGCGGCCGTAAACCCTGCATGAGGCCCGGTCGGAGGCCCGGCGGGGCGGCGGCCCCCGCTTCGTTGAACAATCCTGGCCGAAAGTAGGGGTCTTATGTCTGGATTGTCCATATCAACAGAGTCTGACCAGGACTTTTCGCCTGTTCTCGCTGACTCGGGCGGCCCGGACCGCTAGTCTCCGTCGAGAGCGCTCGCATCAATGCGGCGCTCACCGCCCCGCAGGCAACGGCGGGGTGGCCGGTTTCACGATCCATCCGTATCCGACAGTTCGATATCCGAGGTGACGTAGGCGTGGCTCTTCCGCCCCTTACCCCTGAACAGCGCGCAGCCGCGCTCGAAAAGGCCGCCGCGGCTCGCCGGGAGCGCGCCGAGGTCAAGAATCGGCTCAAGCACTCCGGTGCCTCCCTGCACGAGGTCATCAAGCAGGGCCAGGAGAACGACGTCATCGGCAAGATGAAGGTCTCCGCACTCCTGGAATCCCTGCCCGGCGTCGGCAAGGTCCGGGCCAAGCAGATCATGGAGCGGCTCGGCATCTCCGAGAGCCGCCGGGTCCGGGGCCTCGGCTCCAACCAGATCGCCTCTCTCGAGAGGGAGTTCGGCGGCACGCACGCCTGAGGAGTCTCCGGCGTGACGCCCGGGGTTCTCCGGTACTCCCGGGAAGCTGGATAATCACCGCATGAGTGAAGCAGTCTCCCGGGGGGCGACCCGCCGCCCGCGACTGACCGTGCTCTCCGGCCCCTCCGGGGTCGGCAAGAGCACGGTCGTCGCCCATATGCGCAAGGTTCACCCCGAGGTGTGGCTCTCGGTCTCCGCCACCACCCGCTCCCCGCGCCCCGGCGAGCGGGACGGAGTGCACTACCACTTCGTGCGGGACGACGAGTTCGACAAGCTGGTGGCCAACGGCGAGCTGCTGGAGTGGGCCGAGTTCGCGGGCAACCGCTACGGCACCCCCCGGCGCGCCGTCCTCGAACGGCTGGCGGCGGGTGTGCCCGTCCTGCTGGAGATCGACCTCCAGGGCGCCCGCCAGGTGCGCGAGGCCATGCCCGAGGCCCAGTTGGTCTTCCTGGCCCCGCCGGGCTGGGACGAGCTCGTCCGCCGCCTGACGGGCCGCGGCACCGAGCCCCCCGAGGTCATCGAGCGCCGGCTGGAGGCGGCCCGGGTCGAGCTCGCCGCCGAGGAGGAGTTCGACACCACCCTGGTCAACACCTCGGTCGAGGACGTCGCGCGTGAGCTGCTAGCCTTGATGCAGGTAGGCTGATCCATTCCATCCTTTTCACCGTTACCGGCGGCTCCTCCCCGGTAATCACCGGCACTTCGGAAGGCAGAGCGTGTCCTCTCCCATCACCACGCCCGAGGGCATCATCAACCCGCCGATCGACGAGCTCCTCGAGGCCACGGACTCCAAGTACAGCCTCGTGATCTACGCCGCCAAGCGCGCGCGCCAGATCAACGCGTACTACTCCCAGCTCGGTGAGGGACTCCTCGAGTACGTCGGCCCGCTGGTGGACACCCACGTCCACGAGAAGCCGCTGTCGATCGCCCTGCGGGAGATCAACGCCGGTCTGCTGACCTCCGAGGCCGTCGACGGCCCGGTCACCAAGCAGTAGCAGCAGGCAGTACAGGAAGCGGACAGGCGCCCCACGGCGCTTCCGGACGGGCCCGGCAGAGCATCTGCCGGGCCCGTGGTGTGTCATGGACCCGTGCGGCGGGCCCGCGGACGGCGCGCGGGCGCGGACGCACGGCACGGACGAGCGCGAGAGAGAGGTGGACGGTGGAGCCGGTGGAGCCGAAGGCACCGAACGGGACGGCGGCGCAGGCGGGGCGCCCGAGGGTCGTCCTCGGGGTGAGCGGCGGCATCGCCGCGTACAAGGCGTGCGAGCTGCTGCGCCGGCTCACCGAGTCGGGGCACGACGTCCGCGTCGTACCGACCGTGTCGGCGCTCAACTTCGTCGGCGAGGCCACCTGGTCCGCGCTCTCCGGCCACCCGGTCTCCGCCGAGGTGTGGGAGAGCGTCCACGAGGTGCCGCACGTCCGCATCGGCCAGGCGGCCGACCTCGTCGTCGTCGCGCCCGCCACCGCCGACACCCTCGCCCGCGCGGCCCACGGCCTCGCCGACGACCTGCTGACCAACACCCTGCTCACGGCCCGCTGCCCGGTGGTCTTCGCCCCCGCCATGCACACCGAGATGTGGGAGCACCCGGCCACCCGGGAGAACGTGGCGACCCTGCGCCGCCGCGGCGCCGTCGTCATCGAGCCCGCCGTGGGCCGGCTCACCGGCGCGGACACCGGCAAGGGGCGGCTCCCCGACCCCGGCGAGATCTTCGAGGTCTGCCGCCGGGTGCTGGCGCGCGGCGCGGCCGCCGCGGAGCGCGATCTCGCGGGCCGCCATGTCGTCGTCAGCGCCGGCGGCACCCGCGAACCGCTGGACCCGGTCCGCTTCCTCGGCAACCGCTCCTCCGGCAAACAGGGGTACGCCCTGGCCCGTACGGCCGTGGCGCGCGGCGCCCGGGTGACCCTGATCGCCGCCCACACGCATCTGCCCGACCCGGCGGGCGCCGACGTCGTCCCCGTCGGCACGGCCGTACAGCTGCGCGAGGCGGTGCTCAAGGCCGCCGCCGGTGCGGACGCCGTCGTCATGGCCGCCGCCGTGGCCGACTTCCGGCCCGGCCGGTACGCCGAGGGCAAGATCAAGAAGAGGGA
Source organism: Streptomyces sp. MNU89 (assembly GCF_020982505.1). Classification (NCBI taxonomy): domain Bacteria; kingdom Bacillati; phylum Actinomycetota; class Actinomycetes; order Kitasatosporales; family Streptomycetaceae; genus Streptomyces; species Streptomyces sp. MNU89. The sequence continues at coordinate 6,487,536 of NZ_JAJKLL010000001.1, forward strand.
CGGGGAGGAGCCCGCGCCCGTCACCCTGGTCCGCAACCCCGACGTCCTGGCCGAGATCTCGGCGGAGCGGGCCCGGCCCGGGCAGATCGTGGTCGGCTTCGCCGCCGAGACCGACGACGTGCTCGCCAACGGCCGCGCCAAGCTCGACCGCAAGGGCTGCGACCTGCTCGTCGTCAACGAGGTGGGGGAGGGCAGGACCTTCGGCTCGGAGGAGAACGAGGCGGTGATCCTGGGCGCCGACGGCACGGAGACCCCGGTGCCGTACGGGCCCAAGGAGGCCCTCGCCGACACCGTGTGGGACCTCGTGGCGCGGCGGCTGGTCTGAGACCGGCCGAAGACGGCCGCGCGCCGCGTCGAGCCGGTGCGCCGGGCCCCTCGGCGGCGAAACGCCGTGACGCGCGGAACCGTTCCGGCCTGCCGGAACGCTCGACTCCCGCTGGTACGGCGCCGGTGCCGCAGGTCACACGGCTCCCAAGGATCGAGACGCCGTGTCCGAGACCGGGCCGCTCCGGATAAACTGCCTGCGGAACCGTGCGGCCGCAGCCTCGAAACGGTTCCGCCAAGATTCAGCCAGCAGCCGCTGCAACCCCAGGGAGCGATGTGTCCCGCCGCCTGTTCACCTCCGAGTCCGTCACCGAGGGCCACCCAGACAAGATCGCTGACCAGATCAGCGACTCCATCCTCGACGCCCTCCTCATGGAGGACCCGGCCTCCCGCGTCGCCGTCGAGACCCTGATCACCACCGGTCTGGTCCATGTGGCCGGCGAGGTGACGACGAAGGCGTACGCGGACATCGCGACGCTCGTGCGCAGCAAGATCCTCGACATCGGCTACGACTCCTCGAAGAAGGGCTTCGACGGCGCCTCCTGCGGCGTCTCGGTCTCCATCGGCTCGCAGTCCCCCGACATCGCCCAGGGCGTGGACACCGCGTACGAGCAGCGCGTCGGGGGCGCCTCCCAGCGGGACGCGGACGACGAGCTGGACCGGCAGGGCGCGGGCGACCAGGGCCTGATGTTCGGCTACGCCTGCGACGAGACCCCCGAGCTGATGCCGCTGCCGATCAACCTGGCGCACCGGCTCTCCCGCCGGCTGTCGGAGGTGCGGAAGAACGGGACCATCCCCTACCTCCGCCCGGACGGCAAGACCCAGGTCACCATCGAGTACGACGGCGACAAGGCCGTCCGCCTCGACACGGTGGTGGTCTCCTCCCAGCACGCCTCCGACATCGACCTGGACAGCCTGCTGGCCCCGGACATCCGCGAGTTCGTCGTGGAGCACGTCCTCGCCGAGCTGATCGAGGACGGCATCAAGCTCGACACCGCCAACTACCGGCTGCTGGTGAACCCCACCGGCCGGTTCGAGATCGGCGGGCCGATGGGGGACGCGGGGCTGACCGGCCGCAAGATCATCATTGATACTTATGGTGGTATGGCCCGGCACGGTGGTGGTGCCTTCTCGGGGAAGGACCCGTCGAAGGTGGACCGTTCGGCGGCGTACGCGATGCGCTGGGTGGCCAAGAACGTCGTCGCGGCGGGGTTGGCCTCGCGGTGTGAGGTGCAGGTGGCCTACGCCATCGGCAAGGCCGAGCCGGTCGGTCTGTTCGTGGAGACCTTCGGTACCGCCACGGTGGACGTGGAGCGGATCGAGCAGGCCATCGGTGAGGTCTTCGATCTGCGTCCGGCCGCGATCATCCGCGATCTCGATCTGCTTCGTCCCATCTACGCCCGAACCGCCGCCTACGGTCACTTCGGCCGGGAGCTGCCCGAGTTCACCTGGGAGCGCACCGACCGCGTCGACGCACTGCGCAAGGCCGCCGGGGCCTGACGGCCGGCTCCCGCGTTCTCCGGCCGCGGCCCGGAACCCCGGAGCGGGGCCCGGGCCGCGGCCGTGCCCCGGGCGGCCGTCCCGCGGCGGACGGACGGGGGACCGGCCCGCGCCCGTGTCGGCCGCCCGGGGCGGAGCGGGGCATGTCGGTGCGCTCTGGTAGGACTGGGACGGTGAGCAGCGAGAACCGGCGGCCGGGCGGGGAACCGGCGCACCAGCCCCCGGTGGCGCACCGGCCCCCGGCGGCCGAACCGCCCGGGGGCGAACAGCTCGCGCTGATCCGGGAGACGGTGCGGACGGCCAAGGTCCCCCGGGCCAAGCCGCGCACCTGGCGCGGTGCCGCGCTCGCCGCGGCGGACCCGGTGGCCCGGGTCCTCGTGGACAAGGGCCTCGTCCACCTCGACCGTTTCTTCGACTACGCCGTCCCGGCCGCCATGGACGCCGAGGCCCGCCCCGGTGTCCGGGTGCGCGTCCGGTTCGGCGCGGGGGAGCGGAACGGCCGCCGCGAGGGCGGCGGGCTGATCAACGGCTTCATCGTGGAGCGCCGCCCCGACAGCGACTACCAGGGCACCCTCGCCCCGATCGCCCAGGTCCTCTCGCCCGAGCCGGTCCTCTCCCCGGAACTGCTCGCCCTCTGCCGCGCGGTCGCCGACCGGTACGCCGGTGCCCTGGCCGACGTCGTCCAGCTGGCGGTGCCGCGCCGCATGGCCCGCGCGGAGAAGAAGGCGTCGCCGCCCGCCCCGCCCGCGCCGCCCGAGCCGGAGCCCGGCGGCTGGGAGCGGTACACCGGCGGCCCCGGCTATCTGCATGCCCTGGCCTCCGGCGGCGCGCCCCGCGGCGTGTGGACCGCGCTGCCCGGCGCCGGGTGGCCCGGGGAGCTGGCCCGCGCCGTGGCGGCCACGCTCGCCGGGGGCCGCGGCGCCCTCGCCGTGCTGCCCGACGGGCGCAGCGCCGCCCGGGTGGACGCCGCGCTGACCGCGCTGACCGGCCCGGGGCACCATGTGCTGCTCACCGCCGACGCCGGTCCCGAGGCCCGCTACCGCCGCTGGCTCGCGATCTCCCGGGGCGCCGTCCGGGCCGTGATCGGCACCCGGGCCGCGATGTTCGCCCCCGTACGGCAGCTGGGCCTGGCGGCGATCTGGGACGACGGCGACTCCAGCCACAGCGACGAGCACGCCCCCTACCCGCACGCCCGCGAGGTCCTGATGCTGCGGGCGGCGCACGAGGGAGCCGGCTTCCTGCTGGGCGCCCACGGCCGGACCGTCGAGGCGGCGCAGCTCGTCGAGACCGGCTGGGCGCACCCGCTGGCCGCCGAACGCGAGACGGTGCGCGCCACCGCGCCCCGGGTGCGCACCATCGGCGACGGTGACGAGGCACGGGACCCGGCGGCTCGGGCCGCCCGGCTGCCCAGCCTGGCCTGGCGCACCGTCCGCGACGCGCTCCAGCGGGGGCCGGTGCTGATCCAGGTGCCCCGGCGCGGCTATGTCCCCCGGCTGGCCTGCGAACGCTGCCGCACGCCCGCGCGCTGCGCGCACTGTTCGGGGCCGCTGGAGGCGGTGGGCCCGGCGGAGGCGCTGTGCTGCGGCTGGTGCGGGCGGGAGGCGCCGGGGTGGCACTGCCCGGAGTGCGGCGGGGCGCGGCTGCGCGGCCAGGTGTTCGGCGCCCGCCGCACGGCCGAGGAACTGGGCCGGGCCTTCCCGCGGTGCCGGTGCGCACCTCGGGCCGCGACCACGTCCTGGACACCGTGCCGGACGCGCCCGCGCTCGTCGTCAGCACACCCGGCGCGGAACCGGTCGCCGAGGGCGGCTACGCGGCGGCGCTGCTCCTCGACGGCTGGGCGATGCTCGGCCGCCCCGATCTGCGCGCCGGTGAGGAGACCCTGCGCCGCTGGCTGGGCGCGGCCGCGCTGGTGCGCCCGGAGCCCGCCGGGGGGACGGTCGTGGTGGTCGCGGAGCCGTCGCTGCGGCCGGTGCAGGCGCTGGTCCGCTGGGATCCCGCCGGGCACGCCGCGCGGGAGCTGGCCGAGCGGGCGGAGCTGGGTTTCCCGCCGGTCTCCCGGATGGCGGCCGTTGCGGGCCCGCCGGAGGCGGTCGCCGGTTTTCTGGAGACGGTCCGGCTGCCTCCCGGGGCCGAGGTGCTCGGCCCGGTGCCGATGGGCGTGCCCGGCCCCGGCGGCGCCCGGCCCGGAGGGCCGCCCCCTGGCGAGCAGTGGGACCGGGCGCTGATCCGGGTGCGGCCCGGCAACGGCGCCGCGCTGGCGTCGGCGCTCAAGGCAGCCCAGGCGGCGCGCCTCACCCGCCGGGAGGGGCCACCGGTGCGGATCCGTATCGACCCGCCGGACCTCGGCTGACCCTGCGAAGGGCGGGACGGAACGGCCGGCGGGCTCCCGGGATGGCGGGTGAGGGGCCGGGGCCGGGAGACGGCCGTCAGCCGTTGCGGGGAGCCGGAAAGCCGTTCGGACGCGGGGTCTCTGGCAGGCCGTGCGGGCGGGAGGGCTCCGGCAGCGCGGAGCCGGGCGGCGGGCCCGTGACGGAACGGGCCGCGGGTACGACCGGCCGGTCGGACGGGGCTGCCGCTCCTGGACGGGCGGGGCGGGCTCCGGGTGCGGCCCGCCCGTCGCCGTGGCGGTCGCCGTCGTGCCCGCCGGGGAGGAGGGAGCCGTGGCGGCCGTCTCGGCCTCGGCCGCGCTGCGCGCCGCGGCCCGCCGGGAACCGCCGTAACGCCGGTGCACGGCCTGTTTGGTGACCCCGAGGGCGGAACCCACCGCGTCCCAGGAGAACCCCAGTGAGCGGTCGAAGTCGACGGCGGCCGTGACCAGGGTCTCGACGCTGTCCCGCAGCTCCTGTGCCAGCCGGACCGTCGGCGCCGGCGCCCGCCCGTACACGATGAAGCCCGCCGCGGACGGGCCGCTGCGGCGGGGGCGGTAGACAGTGCCGAGCTGAGCCGTGAGCGTGCGCAGGGCATCCGCCTGCCGGCGCACCCGCTCGATGTCCCGCACCAGCAGGTGCAGGCTGGCCCGGGCCTGGGTGTCGTGCGTGGAGTGGTCGGCCATCAACAAGCCTCTCGAAACCGGCGTTGCAGGGGATGGGCCCCGGCAGGGGCCCCGTGGCTGGTCAATCTCCCGTGACCAACGCCCGACGGGCCCCGCTGGTCACGGTGTCGGGGGCACGGGCCGGTGCGGGGGGCGCGTACCCGCGCGTACGCCCCCGGGTCCGGGGCCCGGGCCTGTCCGCCCCGTCGCGCCGGAGCGGGCAGCGGCGCCCGGTGCCGTGCGTCGTCCGGCGGAGGGGCGCCCGCGCGCCGGACCGTACGCGGGCGTGCCCGGCGACGCGGCGGGGCGCGGTGCCGGGCGCCGGGGACCCTGGGGAGCGGGGCCGGACGGGCCCTGACTGGTGCGCCCGTCCCCGGCCCGCCCGCGGGCCCGCCCCGGTGCCGTACCCGGTGTCCGGGGTGCTCCGGACCGGGAACCGACCGACCCGAGAGGCAGTGCACCCCGATGAAGCTGGTCTTCGCCGGCACCCCGAGGTCGCCCTCCCGCCCTGGACGCCCTGATCGCCTCGGACCGGCACGAGGTCGCGGCCGTCGTCACCCGGCCCGACGCCCCCGCCGGCCGCGGCCGGAAGCTGGTCGCCTGCCCGGTGGCGCAGCGGGCGGAGGAGGCGGGCATCGAGGTGCTGAAGCCGGCCCGTCCCCGGGACGAGGACTTCCTCGCCCGGCTGCGGGAGATCGCGCCCGACTGCTGCCCCGTCGTCGCCTACGGCGCGCTGCTGCCCAAGTCCGCCCTGGACATCCCGGCGCACGGCTGGGTCAATCTGCACTTCTCGCTGCTGCCGGCCTGGCGGGGTGCGGCCCCGGTGCAGCACGCGGTGCTCGCCGGAGACGAGATGACCGGCGCCTCCACCTTCCTGATCGAGGAAGGGCTGGACTCCGGCCCCGTGTACGGGGTGATCACCGAGGAGATCAAGCCCACCGACACCAGCGGGGACCTGCTGACCCGGCTCGCCCTCGCGGGCGCCGGGCTGCTGGCCGCGACGATGGACGGCATCGAGGACGGCTCGCTCCAGCCGGTGCCGCAGCCGGCCGAGGGCGTCAGCCTCGCGCCCAAACTGACGGTCGAGGACGCGGAGATCGACTGGTCGGCGCCCGCCCTCCGGGTGGACCGCGTCGTGCGGGGCTGCTCGCCCGCGCCCGGCGCGTGGACGCTCTTCCGCGGCGAGCGGCTGAAGGTGATGTCGGTGGCCCTGCTCCCGGAGCGGACGGACCTGGCGCCCGGTGCCCTCTCCGCGGCGAAGAACGCCGTGTCCGCGGGCACGGGCTCGCACGCCGTCGAACTGCTGTGGGTGCAGCCGCAGGGCAAGAAGCCGATGCGGGGCGCCGACTGGGCCCGCGGCGTCCGCATCGGCCCCGACGACCGGCTCGGCGCCTGACGGGCCGCCGAGGCTGAACGGAGCCCGACGGATGGGCCCCCGGGCCTGAACAGTCGGGAGCGGGCGGGGAGTCCGGGCCGCCGGGGGCGGGGCTCTGCCGGGCCGGCGCCCGGAAGCGGGCCGAGTGCCCGCCGCGCCCGTACGGCCTGCCCGCCTCCCTCAGTGGTTCCAGCCGCAGCATCCGGCGTCGCGGCATCGCGGCGTCATCCGGCGTGGACGGCACCGGATGCGCACCGGCTCACGTAATCAAGTTTGACTAATCCCTTCCCCGGGCAGTACGGTGCGGGGCAAGTAGTCAAGCTTGATTAGCTGTTGTCATGGAGGAGCAGGATGACGGAGCAGCAGTTCGCGGTCCCCGAGGCCGGAGCCGTGTTCACCCCCACCGACGAGGACCGCCGGGCGCTGGACGCGTGGTTCGCGCGGTACGAAGCCCTCAGTGCCCGGGCGGACGTCGAGGCGATGGCCGACATGGCCGTCTTCCCGCTCAACGTCGTCACGGACGACGCGGCCGGCAACGGATCGGCGGAGCAGTGGGACCGCGAGCGGTTCACCGCCACGATGAGCCAGGTCCTGGGCGGGGCGGACGGCGAGGAACCCCGCTTCGAGTCGGTGCGCACCCCGCAGTTCCTGACCCCCTCGCTCGTCGTCGTCTTCACCGAGGGCGTCGTGACGGCGGGCGGGCACACCCAGACCCTGCGCTACGCGGACATCCTGCTGAAGCGGAACGGGGAATGGGCGTTCCAGACCATGATCCAGGGCGGCTGGGGTGATACCGGGAAGGACGGCGGGGCGTCGTAGGCTGGACGGACCGTCCCCATCACCCGGGACCGTCCTCATCACCCGCGGAGCACCTTTCCCTTGAGCACCGACCAGTCCCGTCGCCGCCGCCCCGGCAAGCCCTACCGCCGTCCCCGCAGGGACCCCGTCCGCGTCCTGGCCTACGAGGCGCTGCGGGCGGTCGACGAACGGGACGCCTACGCCAACCTCGTCCTCCCGCCCCTGCTCCGCAAGGCGCGGGAGGACGAGGGCTTCGACGGCCGCGACGCCGCGCTCGCCACCGAGCTGGTGTACGGGACGCTGCGCCACCAGGGCACCTACGACGCGGTCATCGCGGCCTGCGTGGACCGGCCGCTGCGCGAGGTGGACCCGCCCGTCCTGGACGTGCTCTCCCTCGGCGCGCACCAGTTGCTCGGGACCCGGATCCCGAGCCACGCGGCGGTGAGCGCCACCGTCGAGCTGGCCCGGGTGGTGCTCGGCGACGGGCGGGCGAAGTTCGTCAACGCCGTACTGCGCAAGATCGCGGCCGACGATCTGGACGGCTGGCTGGAGCGGGTGGCGCCCGACTACGACGAGGATCCCGAGGAGCATCTCGCCGTGGTCCACTCCCATCCGCGGTGGATCGTCTCCGCGCTCTGGGACTCGCTCGGCGGCGGCCGCGCCGGCATCGAGGACCTGCTGGAGGCGGACAACGAACGGCCCGAGGTGACCCTCGTCGCCCGCCCCGGCCGCTCGACCGCCGGTGAACTGCTGGACTCGGCGGGGGAGGAGTCGGCGCTGCCCGGCCGCTGGTCCCCGTACGCGGTACGGCTCTCCGAGGGCGGGGAGCCCGGGGCGCTGGAGCCGGTCCGCGAGGGCCGGGCCGGCGTCCAGGACGAGGGCAGCCAGCTCGTCGCCCTCGCCCTGGCCAACGCCCCGCTGGAGGGGGAGGACAGCCGCTGGCTCGACGGCTGCGCCGGCCCCGGCGGGAAGGCCGCGCTGCTCGCCGCCCTCGCGGCGCAGCGGGGGGCGTCGCTCCTCGCCTCGGAGAAGCAGCCGCACCGGGCCCGGCTCGTGGCGCGGACGCTGGCCGGCAACCCCGGTCCGTACCAGGTGATCGCCGCGGACGGCACCCGGCCGCCGTGGCGTCCCGGCAGCTTCGACCGGGTGCTCGTCGACGTGCCCTGCACCGGGCTCGGCGCGCTGCGCCGCCGCCCCGAGGCCCGCTGGCGGCGGCGCCCGTCGGACCTGGAGGGTTTCGCGCCGCTCCAGCGCGGGCTGCTGCGGGAGGCGCTGAACGCGGTCCGGGTGGGCGGCGTCGTCGGCTACGCCACCTGCTCACCGCATCTCGCCGAGACCCGGGCCGTCGTCGACGACGTGCTGAGGGGCCGCGGCGGACCGGCGCCCGGGGCCGAACTCCTCGACGCGCGGCCGCTGATGCCCGGCGTCCCCGCGCTGGGCGACGGTCCCGACATCCAGCTCTGGCCCCATCTGCACGGCACCGACGCGATGTACCTGGCCCTGCTGCGCCGCACGTCCTGACGACCGGGGGCCCGGCGGAGCGCCGCCGCGAACCGGCGGTACCCCGGTGGCCCCGGCCGGTACGGGCGACGCCCGGTCGCCGGTACCGGCCGGGGCCGGGTGTCCGTACGGGGGTCAGCCCTGCGGACCGGCCGTGTCCGTCCGGCTCGGGGCCGCGGTGCCCATGTCGGCGGTCTCCATGTCGGCGGTGCTCGTGCCGCCGTCCCGGGAAGCGCCGCGGAGGGCCTGGGTGCCGCCGCCCTCCGAATCCTCCACGGAGGGGCAGAACGGCACCGTGCCCGTGTTCTGGACGTACCGGGCGGCGACCCATCCGGACCCGTCCCGCAGCAGGTACCAGAGGTCGTTGCCGTCGACGTTCTGGCCGTGGACCTTGCAGTTGAGCCCGACCTGCGCGTGGTAGGCGAGTGTTCCCAGGTTCGCCGAGTTGGTGGTCGGCTGGGCCCGCTTCACGACGCCGCTGGGGCTGATGACGGTGCCGTACGGCTGGGCCGGTGTCCCGACCTCCTCGCCGGCCCCCACCCCGCTGGTGTCGCTGTGGCCCGAGCTGACCACGCCGTCCCGGCCGATGACGTTCTCGTCTCCCACCGCGAAGTGGTTGTTGTCCCCGTTCACCACGAAGGTGGGGCCGCCGTGATGGTCCTTGCCGTACCCGTCGTGGGCCTGGGCGGCCGACACGCCTCCGCCCGCCAGGGCCAGTGCCGCCAGGACCGTCAGGCCGAGCCGCATCCCGTTCTGCTTCACAGGTGTTCCTTTCCATCCGGTGGAGATCGCACAGATCGGCACCGTATAGGCAGATAATCTGCTTAATGTCGGATTAGTTCGACGGTGGGCGTGTGGAACGCGGACAGCGGCGACGGTTCCCCCGCCCGCGCCGCGGACACCGGACGGACACCGTCACGAAATCGTTCTCGGGCGGTTGGGGAGGGAGGGTCACGGAATGCCGGAAACGGGCGTCGGCGGACCCCTCCCACGCATGGCAGGCTGTCCCCATGGCCGTGCAGATCAGTCCCAGTATTCTCTCCGCCGACTTCTCCCGCCTCGCGGAGGAGGCGAAGGCCGCCCAGGGCGCCGACTGGCTCCACGTCGACGTCATGGACAACCACTTCGTCCCGAATCTCACCCTCGGCGTGCCGGTCGTCGAGTCGCTGAGCAGGGCGACGGACACCCCGCTGGACTGCCACCTCATGATCGAACAGCCGGACCGCTGGGCCCCCGCCTACGTCGAGGCCGGCGCCGGCTCGGTCACCTTCCACGCCGAGGCCGCCGCCGCGCCGGTCCGGCTGGCCCGCGAGATCCGGGCCAAGGGGGCCAGGGCCGCGATGGCGCTCAAGCCCGCCACCCCCATCGAGCCGTACGAGGACCTGCTGCCCGAGCTCGACATGCTCCTCGTGATGACCGTGGAGCCGGGCTTCGGCGGACAGGCCTTCCTCGACATCATGCTGCCGAAGATCCGCCGCACCCGGGAGCTGATCTCCCGGCACGGCCTGGAGATGTGGCTCCAGGTCGACGGCGGTGTCTCGGCGGACACCATCGAGCGCTGCGCCGAGGCCGGCGCCGACGTCTTCGTCGCCGGGTCCGCCGTCTACGGCGCGGACGACCCGGCCGCCGCGGTGCGCGCCCTGCGCCGCCAGGCCGAGGAGGCGACGGCCAAGGCGGGGTGGGCCCGCGGGCACTGACACCCGGCCCCGGAGGACACGGAGCGATGAACTCCGGTGAACTCTCCGGTGGAGTGGAGCGCGAGGACCGGCCGGCGACCGCCGCTTCTGACAGGATGGCGGCGGGTTCACGAATGGGACAGTGAACAGTGAAGGAGAAAGCGGTGTCGACGGGCCGATCAGCCATGCGGATGGGACCCGCGGAGCTGGTGCAGGCGGCGGCCATGGCCCGCCGCTTCTACCTCGAGGGAAAGTCCAAGATCCAGATCGCCGAGGAGTTCGGCGTCAGCCGCTTCAAGGTCGCCCGTGTGCTGGAGACGGCGCTCGAACGCGACCTCGTCCGGATCGAGATCCGGGTACCCGCCGAGCTGGACGCCGAGCGCTCCGACGCGCTGCGTGCCCGCTACGGCCTGCGCAACGCCGTCGTCGTCGAATCGCCTTCCGACGCCGAGGACGACGGAGTGGACCCGGAGAACCTCGGCGAGGTCGCCGCCGACCTGCTCGGCGAACTCGTCAACGAGGGCGATGTGCTCGGCCTCGCCTGGGGCCGCTCCACCATCCACATGGCCGCCGCCCTCAACCGGCTGCCGCCCTGCACCGTCGTCCAGCTCACCGGGGTCTACGACGCCGGCACCGCCGAACGCGGCTCCGTGGAGGCCGTCCGCCGCGCGGCGACCGTCTCCGGCGGCGAGGCGCACCCCATCTACGCGCCGATGCTCCTGCCGGACGCCACCACCGCCGCCGCCCTCCGCGCCCAGCCCGGCATCGCACGTGCCTTCGAGTACTTCGACAAGGTGACCGTCGCGGCCGTCTCCATCGGCTCCTGGGAGCCCGGCATCTCCACCGTCCACGACATGCTGTCGGACGAGGAGCGCGCCCACTACGCCTCGCTGGGCGCCGCCGCCGAGATGTCCGCGCACCTCTTCGCCGCCGACGGCCGCCGGATCGGGCGCGACCTGGGCGAGCGCTGCATCACCGTCGAGGCCGACCGGCTGCGCCGCATCCCCGAGGTGGTCGCCATCGCCGGCGGACGGCGGAAGGCGGCCGCGATCGACGCCGTGCTCCGCTCCGGCCTGGTCACCAGCCTGGTGACGGACACGGCCGCCGCGGACCACCTCCTCCAGGAGACGGGCCCCAAGCCGCGGCCGGCACTCGACCGCGCCGACCCCGACGGCGCGGAGCCCGCGAACACGTGACGGCCCGCGGGCCCGGGCGGCCCGGGGTGCCCGCCGCGAGGTGCCCGCTCCGGCGGCCGGGAGCCCTTCCGGGCGCCGCTCCGGATCCGGGGCGTGCGGGACCCGGGCCGCGTGCCCGGGCCCATGGTCGGGTGATCCGGTAAAATTCCGGAGCAAGGCAGGTCTCACTGCCTGGCACGGAAACCCCCGCCACGCCCGCCCCCGCGGAGGAGCGGAACGGAGGCCGGGGGTCCTTTGCCGTGTCCACGTGGGAGTCACCTGCGCCGTTCCACCCGAAAAGTGAGACCTATGCGTTTCCTCGAGCCCGGCACGGGGCGCCCCGTAGAGACAGCTCCGGTCCCCTACGACCTGACGTACGACGACGTCTTCATGGTGCCGAACCGTTCCGCCGTCGGTTCCCGGCACGGCGTGGACCTCGCCACCCCCGACGGCACCGGCACCACCATCCCCATCGTGGTCGCCAACATGACGGCGATCGCGGGCCGCCGGATGGCGGAGACCGTGGCCCGGCGGGGTGGTCTCGTCGTCATCCCGCAGGACATCCCGCTGGACGTCGTCACCGAGGTCGTCTCCTGGGTGAAGCAGCGGCACCGGGTCTTCGACACCCCGATCACCCTCGGGCCCACGGGGACCGTCGCCGACGCGCTCTCCCTGCTCCCCAAGCGGGCGCACGGCGCGGGCATCGTCGTCGAGGACGGCCGGCCCGTCGGCGTCGTCACCGAGTCCGATCTGAACGGTGTGGACCGCTTCACCCAGCTCTCCGAGGTCATGTCGCGGGAACTGGTGCTCCTGGAGGACGGCGTCGACCCGCGCGACGCCTTCAACCGGCTCGACGCGGCCCACCGCAAACTCGCCCCGGTGGTCGGCGCGGACGGGCGCCTGGCCGGCATCCTCACCCGCAAGAGCGCGCTCCGGGCCACGCTCTACACCCCGAACACCGACGCGGACGGCCGGCTCCGCATCGCCGTCGCCGTCGGCATCAACGGCGGATCCGTGCGCCGCGCCGAGGGGCTGCTGGCCGCCGGGGTGGACACCCTGGTCGTGGACACCGCGCACGGCCACCAGGACAGCATGATCAGCACCCTGAGGGCGATCCGCGCCCTGGACCCCCGGGTGCCGGTCGTCGCGGGCAACGTGGTCTCCGCCGAGGGCGTGCGCGACTTGGTCGAGGCGGGGGCCGACATCGTCAAGGTCGGGGTCGGTCCGGGCGCCATGTGCACCACGCGCATGATGACCGGTGTGGGCCGCCCCCAGTTCTCCGCCGTCCTCGAATGCGCGGCCGAGGCCCGCAGGCTGGGCAGGCACGTCTGGGCCGACGGTGGGGTGCGGCATCCGCGCGATGTCGCCATGGCGCTGGCCGCGGGGGCGTCCAACGTCATGATCGGCTCCTGGTTCGCCGGTACGCACGAGTCGCCGGGCGATCTGCAGCAGGACCCCGACGGCCGCTTCTACAAGGAGAGTTACGGCATGGCGTCCGCGCGGGCCGTGCAGAAGCGCACCAGCGAGGAGTCGGCGTACGACCGGGCCCGCAAGGGCCTCTTCGAGGAGGGGATCTCCACCTCCCGGATGTACCTCGACCCGGCCCGCCCGGGTGTCGAGGACCTGATCGACGCGATTGTCGCGGGCGTGCGCAGCTCCTGCACCTACGCGGGCGCGGGCTCCGTGGAGGAGTTCCACGAGCGCTCCGTCGTCGGCGTCCAGAGCGCCGCCGGCTACGCGGAGGGCCAGCCGCTCCACGCCAGCTGGCTCTGACGGCGGCCCGCGCCGGAGCGACGGCGACGGGCCCCGCCGTTCCCGCGGACGCCGCGGCGGCGGCGCGGGAACGGCCGGGCGCCCGCCGTCGGCCGGGGCGGGGCGGACTGTGCTGTACTGCGGCTGCGGCGTCCGCCGCCCCGCGCCCGCCCCGCCGGGGTGCCGCGTGCGGCCCCTCCGTCCAGAGAAGTGATCCATCCGCAGTGCGACTCAACGAGCTCGACGAACGCATCGTCCACGCCCTCGCCGGGGACGCCCGGCGCTCCTATGCCGACATCGGCGCCGAGGTCGGCCTCTCCGCCCCGGCCGTCAAGCGGCGGGTGGACCGGCTGCGGGCCGAGGGGGCGATCACCGGGTTCACCGTCCGGGTGGACCCGGCGGCGCTCGGCTGGGCGACCGAGGGGTTCATCGAGATCTACTGCCGGCGCCACACCACCCCGGAGGCGATCCGGCGCGGTCTCTCGCGCTACCCGGAGGTGGTGTCCGCCTCGACCGTGACCGGTGACGCGGACGCCATCGCGCAGATCTTCGCCTCCGACATGCGGCACTTCGAACGGGTGCTGGAACAGATCGCGGGCGAGCCGTACGTGGAGCGCACCAAGTCCGTGCTGGTGCTCTCCCCGCTGCTGCGGCGCTACGGCAACGGGGCGCCCCGGTAGCGGCGGCAGGGGATAAGGGCGGCGGTCCCGGCCCGGCCTCCGGGCGGCCGGAGGAGCGACACGGGGCGGAGCCGGAGGGCGCCCGGGGTGCGCACCCGGCGGGCGCCGACCGCACGCGGCCCCATCGCGCAACGAATCGCCGGACCGGGCCCGGCAGGCGCAATGAATCGCCTGTTGGTGGCAACGGAAGCGGCTTGTCCGGCCGGATCGGGCGACCGTACCGTCTTTCCGTCCCCTCATCGCCCGTTTCGTACCTCCCGAGGACCTCCATGCCGCCGCTGCGCACCGCCCTGCTCCAGAGCTCCGGCCGCCCCGGCGATGTGCCGCACAACCTGCGGCTCCTGGCGGACGCGGCCCGCCGCGCCGCCGCCTCCGGCGCCCGGCTGCTGCTGACCTCCGAGCTGTTCCTGACCGGATACGCCGTCGGCGACCGGCTGCCCGGGCTGGCCGAGCCCGCCGACGGGCCGTCCGCCGACCGGGTCGCCCGGATCGCCGCCGACCACGGGCTCGCCATCGGCCTCGGCTACCCGGAGCGCGACGGCGACGCCGTCTACAACGCCGTCCGGCTGACCGGCCCCGACGGCACCCCGCTCGCCCAGTACCGCAAGACCCATCTCTACGGGGAGTTCGAGACCACCCACTTCGCACCGGGCGGTGAGCCGGTCGTCCAGGCCGAGCTGGACGGCACCCGGCTCGGGCTGCTGATCTGCTACGACGTCGAGTTCCCGGAGACCGTGCGCGCGCACGCCCTGGCCGGAACCGAACTGCTGCTCGTACCCACTGCGCTCATGCGCCCGTATGAGATCGTCGCGCGCACGCTGGTCCCGGCGCGTGCCTACGAGAGCCAGTTGCACATCGCCTACGTCAACCGCTGCGGCCCCGAAGGGGAGTTCGACTTCACCGGGCTCAGCTGCCTCGCCGCCCCCGACGGCACCGTTCCCGCCCGCGCCGGCTCCGGTGAGGACCTGCTCGTCGCCGACGCCGACCGGGAGCTGCTCGGCCGGTCCCGCGCCGCGAATCCCTATCTGCGCGACCGGCGCCCCGAGCTCTACGGATCGCTCACCGAGGGCTGAGGCCGGCCGCGCCCGGCCACCGCTTGCACCCCCGGCTCCGTCCACCAGCCCCGCCCCGTACCGGCCCCGTACCGGCACCGCGCACGCCCCGGCACCACCCGCGCCCGGCACCACCCGCACTGCATCCGCACCGCATCCGCATCCGCCGTACCGCATCCCCAGGAGACCCCAGCCGATGACGTCCGTGCCCACCGCCGTCCACGACGAGCAGCACGCCGAGGCCCAGTCCCAGCCGCCCATCACCATGTTCGGCCCGGACTTCCCCTATCCGTACGACGACTTCCTGGCGCACCCGGCCGGGCTGGGCTCCGTGCCCGCCACCGAGCACGGCACCGAGGTCGCCGTCATCGGCGGTGGCCTCTCCGGCATCGTCACCGCGTACGAGCTGATGAAGATGGGCCTCAGGCCGGTCGTCTACGAGGCGGACCGGATCGGCGGCCGGCTGCGCACCGTCGGCTTCGAGGGCTGTGACCCGTCCCTGACCGCCGAGATGGGCGCCATGCGCTTCCCGCCGTCCTCCACCGCCTTCCAGCACTACGTGGACCTCGTGGGTCTGGAGACCCGGCCCTTCCCCAACCCGCTCTCGCCGGCCACGCCCTCCACGGTCGTCGACCTCAAGGGCGAGTCCCACTACGCCCGCACCCTGGACGACCTCCCCGAGGTCTACACCCAGGTGATGAACGCCTGGAACGCCTGTCTGGAGGAGGGCGCCGACTTCTCCGCCATGCAGCGCGCCCTGCGCGAGCGGGACGTCCCGGTGATCCGCGAGATCTGGTCCCGGCTGGTGGAGAAGCTCGACAACCAGACCTTCTACGGCTTCCTCTGCGCCTCCGACGCCTTCCGGTCCTTCCGGCACCGGGAGATCTTCGGCCAGGTCGGTTTCGGCACCGGCGGCTGGGACACCGACTTCCCCAACTCCATCCTGGAGATCCTGCGCGTCGTCTACACCGGCGCGGACGACGACCACCGCGGCATCGTCGGCGGCAGCCAGCAACTCCCGCTGCGGCTCTGGGAGCACCGGCCCGAGAAGCTCGTCCACTGGCCGCACGGCACCTCGCTCGCCGAGCTGCACCCCGACGGGGAGCCCCGCCCGGCCGTGACCCGGCTGCACCGTACGGCGGGCAACCGCGTCACCGTCACCGACGCCCGCGGTGACATCCGCACCTACCGGGCGGCGGTCTTCACGGCGCAGAGCTGGATGCTGCTGTCCAAGATCGAGTGCGATGACGCGCTCTTCCCGATCGACCACTGGACGGCGATCGAACGCACCCACTACATGGAGTCCTCCAAGCTGTTCGTCCCCGTCGACCGGCCGTTCTGGCTGGACGAGGACGTCGACGACCGGGGCGAGCCGACGGGGCGGGACGTGATGAGCATGACGCTCACCGACCGGATGACCCGGGGCACGTATCTGCTCGACGACGGCCCCGGCCGGCCCGCCGTGATCTGCCTCTCCTACACCTGGTGCGACGACAGCCTGAAGTGGCTGCCGCTGGACGCGAACGAGCGGATGGAGGTCATGCTCAAGTCGCTCGGCGAGATCTACCCGAAGGTGGACATCCGGCGGCACATCATCGGCAACCCGGTCACCGTCTCCTGGGAGAACGAGCCGTACTTCATGGGCGCGTTCAAGGCCAATCTGCCCGGCCACTACCGCTACCAGCGCCGGCTGTTCACCCACTTCGTGCAGGACCGGCTGCCCGAGGACCGGCGGGGGCTGTTCCTCGCGGGCGACGACATCTCCTGGACGGCCGGCTGGGCCGAGGGCGCCGTGCAGACCGCCCTGAACGCCGTCTGGGGGGTCATGCGCCACCTGGGCGGCAGGACGGACCCGGCCAACCCCGGCCCGGGCGACGTCTACGACGAGATCGCGCCGGTCGAACTGCCGGAGGACTGAGCGGAAGTGCGCGGGGCGGAAGGCCCGGGCGCGGCGGGGACGGGCCGCCCGGGCCGGTCGCGCGGCCCGGCGCCCGCTGCCGTCCCGCCGGGCCGCCCCGCCCCGTCACCCCAGCGGTGTGAGGAGGAAGCGGCCGACCATGCCGGTCCCCGTGTCGAGCCGCTCCCGGAACTCCTCGCGGAGCCCGTCCGCCCCGCGCAGTTCCCACAGCACGCGGGAGGCGGCCCAGGCCCCCTCCCGGGCCCGGGCCAGACACCAGGAACCGGTGAGATGGGTCAGCGGGTCGGCCACGTCCAGCAGGTCCGGGCCGGGCATCAGCTCCTCCCGGATCCGCTCCTCCAGCTCGACGAGGACCTCGTCCACCCGCTCGTAGTCGCTCCGCAGCGCCCCCGGTTCGCAGCCGCGCGCCGTGCAGGTGTCCACGACGGCCAGCGCCAGGTCGTGCCCGACATGGGCGTTGACCCCGGCGAGGGCGAACTGCACGGGGAGCACGCCGGGATGACGGCGCTGCTGGAACAGCGGGCGCCAGCAGGCCGGCGGGCGGCGCCCGGCCCCGTCGGCGTCCACCGCCGTCAGATAGCGCCGGGCGAAGCGCGCCGCGAACCCGGCGGTCAGGGCCGGGTCCCGGAAGTGGCCCGCCGCGACGCGCCGCTCCAGCTCCTCGGTGACGGACAGATAGACCCGGTTGAAGACGGCCACCCCGTCCTGCCGGGGGAGCGCGGCCTCCAGGACCCGCATCCGCTCCATCGCGTCCCGCACATCGGCCGCAGCCAGGGGTTCGGTTGTGGTCATGCACGCACGGTGACATTCCCCGGCGCATCTGTCCGGCGATGTCACTGTTGGTGACCGGAACGGCCTAATGGCGGTGGCCCCCGCCGGTCAACTCCCGATTGACGGATGCGACTTGGGCTCCCTCGTGACCACCGTGGGGAACGGGCCCGCCCCCGGGTCACTTCGCGGGGGTGCCGGTGCCCTCCGGCTCCTCCCGGGCCGCGTCGTCGTAGGAGGTGGTGCCCTCGTCCAGCAACGGTTCTTCCGCCTTCATGTGCGCCGGGGCGAGCGCACGCAGCACGTGGTAGCCGCTGAGCACCACGATGGTGCCGAGCGCGATGCCGTTCAGCTCGAAGTCATCGGTGATCCGCAGGCCGACCCCGCCGACCCCGATGACGACGCCCGCCGCCACCGGCACCAGATTCAGCGGATTGCGCAGGTCCACCTTGTTGTGCACCCAGATCTGCGCGCCGAGCAGGCCGATCATGCCGTAGAGGATGACGGTGATGCCTCCGAGCACGCCCCCGGGTATCGCGGCCACGACCGCGCCGAACTTGGGGCAGAGGCCGAAGAGCAGGGCGAAGAGGGCCGCGGCCCAGTAGGCGGCCGTGGAGTAGACGCGGGAGGCGGCCATCACGCCGATGTTCTCGGCGTACGTGGTGGTGGCCGGGCCGCCGACGGCGGTGGACAGCACGGTGCCCGCGCCGTCCGCCGCGATCGCGGTGCCCAGCTGGTCGTCGAGCGGGTCGCCGGTCATCTCGCCGACGGCCTTCACATGGCCGGCGTTCTCGGCGATCAGCGCGATCACCACGGGCAGGGCGACCAGGACCGCCGGCAGTTCGAACGCCGGGGCGTGGAAGGACGGCAGCCCGAACCACGCCGCTTCGGCGACACCGGACAGATCCAGCCGCCAGTGGTCCACGGCCTCGGTGCCGCCCTGCACCGAATGGATCTTGCCGAGGGCGAGGTCGAAGAGCCAGGAGACGCCGTACCCGAAGGCGAGACCGAGGAAGATCGCGATCCGCGACCAGAAGCCGCGCAGCACGACCACGGCCAGCCCGGTGAAGAGCATGGTCAGCAGCGCCGTCCACTGGTCCTGCGGCCAGTACACGGAGGCGGTCACCGGAGCCAGGTTGAAGCCGATCAGCATCACGACGGCACCGGTGACGACGGGCGGCATCGTCGCGTGGATGACCCGCGCCCCGAACTTCTGGACGACCAGGCCGCTCAGGAAGAGCACGACACCGACGACCAGGATCGCCCCGGTGATCGTCGCGATGCCGCCGCCCTGCGCCTTGATCGCCGCCGCCACACCGACGAAGGAGAGGCTGCACCCGAGGTAGCTGGGCACCCGGCCGCGCGTCGCCAGCAGGAAGATCATGGTGGCGAAGCCGGACATCATGATGGCCAGATTCGGGTCCAGGCCCATGAGCACGGGCGCCACGAAGCTCGCCCCGAACATGGCCACCACGTGCTGCGCGCCCAGCCCCGCCGTCCGCGGCCACGACAGCCGTTCGTCCGGCCCGACGACCGCACCGGGTGCGGGAACCCGCCCGTCACCGTGCAGTTTCCAGCCCACGCCGAGGCCCATGACCACTCCGTTTCCTCTGCCCTGCCGCCGGTGCCGACGGCGATGAAATCCCGCCAATGTTAAGGGGGGTGCTCCAGGGGCGTTACGGCCGTGCGCGGAGTGACGGCGGTCACCGATGTGCGGGGTGCCGGGGTCGGGGGCAGGCTGGAACACATGAACGACAAGCCGCCTGTGCTCGTGCACCCGCCGGCCGGCACCGGCCGGCGGGTCGAGATCCGCGGCCGGCGTGCCGGTACCGCGACCGGCCCCCGCGATCTCCTCGAATTCCTGCGCCGCGCCGGACTCGACCCGGACGAGGTGCGCCTCGACGACCCGTCCCTGATCGAGTGGCGCGGCGGCGGCCCGGACCACTGGCCCGGGCAGCTCTGACGCGACGCCGGCAGGGGCAGCGATACGGGCTGCGGCGGTGCGGGCCGCGGCGGTTCGGGCCACGGCTGTCCGGAGCGGTACCGCGGCGGTCGAGACCGGAACGGCCCCGGCCGCAACCCCGGATCCGGCCATTCCGGCCTCCGGTCCCTCCGTCGCCGCCCCCGGCCGTAGCGGAGCGGGGTCGGCGACGGCCCTTTCGGCCTCGTCACCCCCGCCCGTTTCCGCAGCTCACCGCCGGTCGTCCGGCGGGCCCCGCCCCCGTGTCCGCGGCTCTCCGCCCCGCCGGAGCGTGACGCCGGCGGTGCGCGCTGTGAGCGATGACACAGGACGCGCCCGGGCCGGCGTCGCCGTCGCGTGGCAGACTGGGGGCCGTACCAGTGACGTCAGCGCACTCCGGGGTCGGTGAAAGTCCGAACCGGCGGTTAAAGTCCGCGACCCGGCCACTGCCAGTGGCCGGTTGACCAGGTGAGATTCCTGGACCGACGGTTAAAGTCCGGATGGGAGGCAGTGCGCGGCGGTCGAGCACCGGTGCGCCGCCGTCCGGCGGTGCGGTCCGTCCCTTCGTGGGGGTGAGCCGTACGGCCGTACCCGCGTCGCCCCGTGTGTGTCGTCCGCCTCTGTCCTCGTCGACAGCCCCGGAGTCCGTGCCCGCAGAGGCAGGAGGACCCGGTGGCCACCGAAGCGCCCCGCACGGCCGAGACCCGTGCCATGCGGCGTGCCGTCGCGCTCGCCGCCCGCGGCACCGGCTCCACCAGCCCCAACCCCGTCGTCGGGTGTGTGATCCTCGACGCCGCGGGCCAGCCGGCAGGTGAGGGGTACCACCAGCGGGCCGGCGGGCCGCACGCCGAGATCCACGCCCTCCGCGCGGCCGGCGAACGCGCCCGCGGCGGCACCGCCCTCGTCACCCTGGAGCCCTGCGACCACACCGGCCGCACCGGCCCCTGCACCGGCGCGCTGATCGACGCCGGGATCGCCCGTGTCGTCTACGCCGTCGCCGACCCGCACGACGAGGCCGCCGGCGGAGCCGCCACCCTCGCCGCCGCCGGGATCGAGGTCGAGCGCGGACTGCTGGCCGCCGAGGCCGAGGAGGTCAACCTCCCCTGGCTGACCTCCGTACGCCGCCGCAGGCCGTTCGTCCGCTGGAAGTACGCGGCCACGCTCGACGGCCGGACCGCCGCCGCCGACGGCACCAGCCGCTGGATCTCCTCGCCCGCCTCCCGCGCGGACGTCCACCGGCTGCGCGCCGAGGCGGACGCCGTGATCGTCGGCTCCGGCACCGCCCGCGCCGACGACCCCCAACTCGCCGTCCGCCACCCCGGTCTGCTCGACACCCTCGGCGCCGGGCTCCGCCAGCCGCTGCGCGTCGTCGTCGACAGCAACGCCTCCGCCGTCAGGCCGGGCGCCCGGGTCCTTGACGGCAGCGCGCCCACCCTCGTCGCCGTCGCCGAGGAGGCCGACGCCGCGCACCTGGAGGGCCTCGTCCCCGTGGTGCGGCTGCCGCGCGCGCCCGGCGGACGCGGCCTGTCCATCCCGATGCTGCTGCGCACCCTCTACGAGCGCGAGGTGCGCTCCGTGCTGCTGGAGGGCGGGGCGACCCTCGCCGGAGCCTTCGTCGCCGCCCGCTCCGTCGACCAGGTCGTCGGCTATCTGGCCCCCGCCCTGCTCGGTGCCGGTCCGGCCGTCCTCGCCGATGCCGGAATCGGCACGATCACCGACGCGTTGCGCCTGGATGTGACCGGTGTCGACCGCTTGGGTCCGGATCTGCGGATCACCGCCGTTCCCGGGGGGCCGGCTCCGGCCGCCGCCCCCGCCACTTCCGCCGTTCCCGCCTCCGAGGAGAACTGACGTGTTCACAGGAATCGTCGAAGAGCTGGGCGAGGTCGCCGCCGTCGAGGATCTCGGGGACTCCTCCCGCTTCCGGCTGCGCGGCCCGCTGGTCACCCAGGACGCCAAGCACGGCGACTCGATCGCCGTCAACGGCGTCTGCCTGACCGTCGTCGACACCGCCGCCGGCGAGTTCACCGCCGATGTGATGGCCGAGACCCTGAACCGCTCCAGCCTCGGAGCCCTCGGCCCCGGCAGCCGCGTCAACCTCGAACGCCCCATGGCGCTCGGCGGGCGCCTCGGCGGCCACCTCGTCCAGGGCCACGTGGACGGCACCGGCACCATCACCGAGCGCGTTCCGGGCGAGCACTGGGAGCTCGTCACGGTCTCGCTGCCGTCCCGGCTGGCCCGCTACGTCGTCGAGAAGGGCTCCATCACGGTCGACGGCGTCAGCCTCACCGTCGTCGGGGCGGCGGACGACCACTTCACCGTCAGCCTGATCCCCACCACCCTGGAACTCACCACCCTGGGGAGCAAGAAGGCGGGCGACCCGGTCAACCTGGAGGTCGACGTCCTCGCCAAGTACGTCGAACGGCTGCTCGGCGCGGGCGCCGTCCCGGCCGGAGCGCACGCCGCCGGGGCCGTCGCCGGAGCCGCCACCGGAGCCGACACCGGGGAGGCCGCCGTATGAGCACCTTCGACTGGCTGAACGGCCACGCCTTCACCGTCCTCGGCCAGGAGGTCATCTGGTCCGACATGGTGGGCAACACCCTGGGCCTGATCGCCCTCGCCCTCGGCTGGCGCCGCTCCCTGTGGACCTGGCCCACCCAGCTCCTCTCCGGCGTCGTCCTCGTCGCCGCCTACGCCTCCGCGCAGCTCAGCGGCGGCGTAGGCAAGCAACTGCTGGTCATCGGCGTCGCCGTGTGGGGCTGGCGGCAGTGGCAGCACGGGAAGCGGCGCACGGGGGACGGCACCCTCGCGGTGCGCTTCGCCACCCGGCGGGAACGCGGCCTGCTGGCGGTCGGCACGGTCCTCGGGACCCTGGCCGTCGGCGGGCTGTTCACCGCCGTGCCGTCGCTCTCCTGGAGCCCCTGGCCGGACGCGTACATCTTCGTCGGCACCCTCGCCGCGATGGTCGCCCAGGCGCGCGGGCTGGTCGAGTTCTGGTTCGCCTGGATGCTGGTCGACGTGGTCGGCGTCCCGCTGGCGTTCAGCAGCGGACTGCCGTTCTCCGGCCTGGTCTACGTCATCTACTTCGTCCTCGTCCTGTGGGGCCTGCGCGACTGGTGGCTGCACACCCGCCGGCAGCCGGCGCCCGCCGCGGCCGGGGCACCGCGGCAGGCCGTGCCGGCCGGGGCCGCCGCCGGGGAGACCTCCGCATGACCGCCCCCGCGCGGCCCGCCGCACCGGCCGCCGCCCGCACCGCCGCCGCACCGCCGCTCCGCTCCGCGCGGGCCGGCGACACCCCGGGCCCCGGCCTCCGGAGCACCGAAGGAGCCAGCATGACCACCGCACTCCAGGACACCCACGACCGGTTCACGGACGACGGGTACACGGACGACCGGATCGTCCTCGACCCCGTCGAGCGCGCCATCGCCGACATCGCCGCCGGCCGCCCCGTCGTGGTCGTGGACGACGAGGACCGGGAGAACGAGGGCGACCTGATCGTCGCCGCTGAGAAGGCGACCCCCGAGATCGTCGCCTTCATGATGACCGAGTGCCGCGGCCTCATCTGCGCCCCGATGGAGGGCGACACCCTCGACCGGCTCGAACTGCCGCAGATGGTGCGGGAGAACACCGAATCGATGGGCACCGCCTTCACCGTCTCCGTGGACGCCTCCGGCGAGCACGGCGTGACCACCGGCATCTCCGCCGCCGACCGGGCCACCACCCTGCGCCTGCTCGCCTCCGGGGACAGCACGCCCGGCGACTTCGTCCGCCCCGGCCACGTCTTCCCGCTGCGCGCCCGGCCCGGCGGCGTCCTCACCCGCAACGGGCACACCGAGGCCGGTGTCGACCTCGCCCGGCTCGCCGGGCTGCGCCCCGCCGCCGCGATCGTGGAGATCGCCGCCGAGGACGGCACCATGATGCGCCTGCCCGAACTGGTCCCCTTCGCCCGCAAGCACGGCCTGTCGATCATCTCCATCGAGGACCTGATCGCCTACCGCCGGGCGGCCGAGCCCACCGTCCGCCGCGAGGCCGAGACCCGGCTGCCCACCGCCTTCGGCGACTTCCGCGCCTACGGCTACCGCTCCACGGCCGACGGCGTCGAGCACATCGCCCTCGTGCGGGGTGACATCGGCGACGGGGCGGACGTCCTCGTCCGGGTGCACTCCGAGTGCCTCACCGGCGACATCTTCGGCTCGCTGCGCTGCGACTGCGGCCCCCAGCTCCAGGAGTCCCTGTCCCGGGTCACCGAGGAGGGGCGCGGCGTCGTCCTCTACCTCCGCGGCCACGAGGGCCGGGGCATCGGACTGCTGTCCAAGCTCCGGGCGTACGAACTCCAGGAGCACGGCCGGGACACCCTCGACGCCAACCTGGAGCTCGGCCTGCCCGCCGACGCCCGCGACTACGCCGCCGCCGCGCAGATGCTCACCGACCTGGGCGTGCGCAGTCTGCGGCTGATGACCAACAACCCCGAGAAGACCGCGGCGCTGCTCGCGCACGGGCTGCGGGTCGTCCGGGAGCCCGCGCCGGTGGCGGCCGGGGAGCACAACCTCCGCTATCTGCGCACCAAGCGCGACCGGATGGGCCACGACCTGCCCTGGCTGGACGACGGCCGGCCGCCGGCCCGCCACGTCCAGTAGGCCCCGGCCGGAACCGCCGGAACCCGCCGCACCGGCGGGAGACCCGGCCACCCGGCGGAACGCACGACACCGACAACAGGCCCGCCCCGGCGGGCACGACGCGAGGGAAGACAACAGACGTGAGCGGTAAGGGTGCCCCCGAACTGTCCGTACAGGACTCCGGCGATCTGCGCGTGGCCGTGATCGCCGCGCAGTGGCACGAGCAGGTGATGGACGGCCTCATGGACGGCGCCCTGCGCGCCCTCGGCGAACTGGGCATCGAGGAGCCCACCGTGCTCCGCGTCCCCGGCAGCTTCGAACTGCCGGTCGTCGCCAAGGTGCTGGCGGGCCGCGGCTACGACGCCATCGTGGCCCTCGGCGTCGTCGTCCGGGGCGGCACCCCGCACTTCGAATACGTCTGCCAGGGCGTGGCCCAGGGGCTCACCCAGGTCTCCGTGGACACCGGGGTCCCGGTCGGCTTCGGGGTGCTCACCTGCGACACCGAGGAGCAGGCCCTGGACCGGGCCGGCCTGGAGGGCAGCCGGGAGGACAAGGGCCACGAGGCCGTCATGGCCGCCGTCGCCACCGCCACCACGCTCCGCACCGTCGCCGAACCGTGGCGGCGCACCGAGGCGCCGGGCAAGCAGGGGACGCGACCCGGTAAGTTGTAGCCACCATGGCGAACAAGACATTCGAGGAGCTCTTCACCGAGCTCCGCCACAAGGCCGCCACCGGCGACCCCGCTACCTCCCGCACCGCCGAGCTGGTCGCGCAGGGCGTGCACAGCATCGGCAAGAAGGTCGTCGAGGAGGCGGCCGAGGTGTGGATGGCCGCCGAACACGAGGGCACCGACCGCACGGCCGAGGAGATCTCGCAGCTCCTCTACCATCTGCAGGTCATGATGGTCGCCCGGGGCATCTCCCTGGACGACGTGTACGCCCACCTCTGAGCAGCGCCGCGCCGGGGCCCCGCCCCGACGGCGCGCTCCGCGGTACGCGACCGCCCGCCGCCCGCCGGCCCCGCCCGCGGCGGCGCCGCGGACGCCGCCCGCGACAGCCCCCGAAGTACCGTTCGACGCCCCGCGGCGGGCGGACGAACGTCCCGAAGAACGCCGCCCCGCCGCCCCGAAGAACGCCGCCCCGAAGAAGCGAAGGAACGCCTCATGCTGCGCATCGCCGTCCCCAACAAGGGTGCTCTCAGCGAGCCTGCGTCGGAGATGCTCCAGGAGGCCGGTTACAAGCAGCGCAAGGACCGCCGCGAGCTGGTCCTGGTGGACTCCGACAACGACGTCGAGTTCTTCTTCCTCCGCCCCCGCGACATCGCCGTCTACGTCGGCTCCGGCCGGCTCGACATCGGCATCACCGGCCGCGACCTGCTGCTCGACTCGGGCGCGGACGCGGAGGAGATCATGCAGCTCGGCTTCGCCGGCTCCACCTTCCGTTACGCCACCCGGCCCGGCACCGCCCAGGAGGTCGGTGACTTCGGCGGCATGACCGTCGCCACGTCGTTCGCCGGGCTCGTCACCAAGCACCTCGCCGACCACGGCGTCGACGCCTCCGTCGTCCGCCTCGACGGCGCCGTCGAGACCGCCATCCAGCTCGGCGTCGCCGAGATCATCGCCGATGTCGTGGAGACGGGCACCACCCTCCGCAACGCCGGCCTGGAGATCATCGGCGAGCCGATCCTCCGCTCCGAGGCCGTCGTCGTCCGCCGCACCGGCGAGGACGGCGAGGAACCGAAGGTGCGGCAGTTCCTCCGCCGGATGCACGGCGTCCTCGTCGCCCGCCGCTACGTGATGATGGACTACGACATCCGCGTCGAACAGGTGGAGCGCGCCGTCGCCCTCACTCCCGGCCTGGAGTCGCCGACCGTCTCCCCGCTGCACCACGAGGGCTGGGTCGCCGTCCGCTCGATGGTCCCCTCCCAGGACGCCCAGCGGATCATGGACGAGCTGTACGACCTCGGCGCCCGGGCGATCCTCACCACCGGCATCCACGCCTGCCGCCTGTAGAACCGCCGCCCGCGCCCGCCCGGGCGGCCCTCCCGCGCCGCGGAACAGCGGCCGGGCGGAGCCCGGGCGGCACGGGCCCGAACCTCCGGAGACCCCTGTGTCCTCCTCCACCTCCGGCGGGGAACCCGCCGGCCGGCCCGGCCCGGACGGCCTGCCCGCGCTGCCCGTCACCTTCCGGCCGACCCGCACCCGGGTGATCCTGCTGAGCGCGGGCGCGGCGGTGCTCGCCACCCTGACGGTCCTCGCCGTGGTGCTGCCGTCCCTCAGCCCGGCCGAGCGCTCCAGCTTCGTCTTCACCGGACTCCTCGGCCTGGGCGTCATGGTGCTCCTCAGCCGCCCCCGCATCGACGCGGACGAGGAGGGCATCACGGTGGTCAACCTGACCGCCCGGCGCCGCCTCTCCTGGGCGGAAGTGCTCCGGGTCAACCTCCGGCCCGGCGACCCGTGGGTCCATCTGGACCTCGCCGACGGCACCCATCTGCCCGCGATGGGCATCCAGCCCGGCGTCGCCCGGGACAAGGCGATCGCCGACGCCCGCGCGCTGCGCGCCCTCGCCGACCACCACGGCAGCGGCCGGGCGGCGGACTGACGGAACGCCGCCTTCCCCCGGGTCCGCCGCGGCCGGCGGCGCGCCGGACCCGCCGGCGGAAGCCGGATCGCACGTCCGTGCGCCTTCGCAGGCCCAGGAGCAGTGATTACCCTGTCCCGTGGCGGCGCGAAGCGCGCCCCGCCCCGCACCGGAGGGCACCGCGGCAGCGTGCGTGCCCCGCGGGGCACCCGCGAGCCGAGGAGTGAATCACTTAGCCGATGGACGGTCCGTCCTGTAGTACCCGCGCCGCCCTCTCCCCGGAGGCGGCGGCATGATCGTTCCCCTTCTCCTGCTCGCCGCGGCCCTGCTGCTCGTCCTCGCCAACGGCTTCTTCGTGGCGGCCGAGTTCGGCCTCGTCACCGTCGAGCGCGCGGACGCCGAACGGGCCGCCGCCGAGGGCGACCCGCGCGCCCGCACCGTCGTCAAGGCCCTGCGCGAACTCTCCTTCCAGCTCTCCGGCACCCAGCTCGGCATCACCATCACCTCCCTCGTGGTGGGCATGCTCGCGGAACCCGCGCTCGCCCGGCTGCTGGCCGGCCCGCTCACCGCCGCCGGGCTGCCCCCGGGCGCCGTCCCGGGCGCGGCCGTGGTGATCGGCGTCCTCACGGCCTCCGCCCTGCAGATGGTCGTCGGCGAACTCGTGCCGAAGAACTGGGCGGTGTCGCGGCCCTTCGAGGTCGCCCGGTTCGTCGCCGGACCGCAGTACGCCTTCGCCGCTTTCTTCCGGCCGGTGATCGCCCTGCTCAACGGGGTGGCCAACCGGCTCGTCCGCAGCATGGGCGTGGAGCCGACCGACGCCCTGGAATCCGCCCGCACCCCCGGTGAACTGGTCTCCCTCGCCCGGCACTCGGCCCGCGCCGGGGCACTGGAGCAGGACACCGCCGATCTGTTCGTCCGCACCCTGTCGCTGGCCGGGCTCTCCGCGCAGCACGTCATGACCCCGCGGGTGCGGGTCGCCGCGCTGCAGGACTCCGCCACCGCGGCGGACGTCGTCAACCTCACCCGGGCCACCGGGCTCTCCCGCTTCCCGGTCTACCGCGAGCGGCTGGACGAGGTCGTCGGGATGGTCCACCTCAAGGACGCCCTCGCCGTACCGGCGCACGAACGGCGGCGCACGCCGGTGGGGCGCGTCAGTGTGCCCCCGCTGATGGTGCCGGAGACCCTGCCCGTCCAGCGGCTGCTGGAGCGGCTGCGCCGGGAGCAGCCGATCGCCGTCGTCGTCGACGAGTACGGCGGCACGGCCGGGGTCGTCACCCTGGAGGACATCGTCGAGGAACTGGTGGGCGAGGTGCGCGACGAGCACGACGCCGCCGGACGGCCGGAACTGGCCCCCGCCCCGGCCGAGGAGGGCCGGCCCGCGTGGGACGCCGACGGCGGCTGCCGGATCGACACCCTGCGGCCCATCGGTCTGGCCGCGCCCGACGGGCCGTACGAGACCGTGGCGGGACTCGTCGCCGACCTCCTCGGCCGCATCCCGGCCGTCGGGGACACCGCCGAACTCCCCGGCTGGCGGCTGCGGGTGCGCCGGGTCGGCCACCACCGCGCCGAGTCGGTACGGCTGGTGCGGACGGCCGGCGCGCGCGGTCAGGGCGCGCCGGACTCCGGCGGGGCCGATCCGGTACGGGCCGCCGGCGCGGCCGGCGCGACGGGAGCGGCCGGGGCCGGGACGTCCGCGGCGCGGGGGGTGCCCGTGTCCGCCGCGCCCGCGCGAGGGGCTCCCGTCCGCGCGGCGGTGGCCCCGGCGGCCCCGGCCCGTGCGGACCGGGACCGTGCGGCCCGTGACCATGCCCCGGTCCGGGCGGGAGGAGCGCGATGAGTCTGCTCCAACTCCTCTTCGCCGCAGTGCTGGTGCTCGGCAACGGCTTCTTCGTGGGCGCCGAGTTCGCCCTGGTGTCCGTACGCCGCAGCCAGATCGAGCCGCTCGCCGCCGCCGGCTCGGTCCGTGCCCGCACCGTGCTGACGGGCCTGGAGAACCTGCCGCAGATGATGGCCGCCGCCCAGTTCGGGATCACGGTCTGCTCGCTGACCCTCGGCGCCGTCGCCGAACCGACCGTGGCCCGGCTCCTGGAGCCCGTCTTCCACGCCGTCCGCCTGCCGGAGCCGCTGGTGCATCCGCTGGGCTACGCCATCGCCCTGGCCCTGGTCGTCTTCCTGCACCTGGTCGTGGGGGAGATGGTGCCGAAGAACCTCGCCATGGCCGCCCCCGAGCGGACCGCCCTGCGGCTGGCGCCCGCCCTGGTCGCCTTCGCCCGGCTGTGCCGACCGGTGACGGCGCTCTTCGGCTCCTGGGCCCACCTGGTGCTGCGGCTCTTCCGGGTGGAGCCCAGGGACGAGGTCGAGGCGGTCTTCACCAGCGAACAACTGGGCCGCCTCGTCGCGGACTCCCACGAGGCGGGTCTGCTCGACCCGGAGGAGCAGGAGCGGCTCGCCGACGCGCTGGACCTGGGCAGCAGACCGGTGACCGAGGTGCTGCTCGACCCGGCGGCCCTCGTCACGGTCGGCCCGGGCGCGACCGCGCGGGAGATCGAACAGCTGACCGTGCGCACCGGCTTCTCCCGCTTCCCCGTACGCGACGGAACCGGGCCGTCCGCCGGCTCCGGCACGGGCTTCCTCGGCTACGTCCACGTGAAGGACGTCCTGGACACGGACGATCCCGGTGCCTGCGAAGCCCCTCTCCACCCGCCCGGCGTGGCCGGCGCACCGGCCGGAGACGGCCCGGACGGGGGAGACGGCGGGCACGGGACGGGCCGGGCGCTCCCGCGCCGTGTGCTGCGCCCCATGCCGGTGCTCCGCGCGGAGACGCCGCTCGACGACGCGCTGACCGCGATGCGCCGGGCCGCCGCCCATCTCGCCCAGGTCTCGGACGCCTCCGGGCGGGTCCTGGGCCTGGTCGCGCTGGAGGACGTCCTGGAGACCCTGGTCGGGGAGGTTCACGACCCGGCACACCGCTCGCGCCGTCTCACGGCTCAGCGGGGAGCCCGCGTCGTGGCCCGGCGCCCCCGGTCGACTCCCTTCAGGGAGACGCCCGTCCGGGGGTGAGACGGAAGGCGGCCGGCCCGCCGCCGTACGCGCCGCGCGCGGCCGGACACGGCGGAAAAGCGCGCGACGCCCGGCGGCGGGGCGGACCAGAATCGGGGCATGGACGCGAACGCGGAACCCGTCAACCTGACCGACGCCCTGGCCTCCTTCACGGAGATCTACAGCCCCCGGATCGTGACCCGGGTCAACGACTACGACGTACGCATCGCCCATGTGGAGGGCGAGCACGTCTGGCACGTCCACGAGGACACCGACGAGTTCTTCCTCGTCCTCGACGGCCGGTTCGACGTGGCCCTGCGCGACGCCGACGGCACGGAGCGGACGGTGGAACTGCGCAAGGGCGACACCTTCGTGGTGCCCCGGGGCACCGAGCACAAGCCGTCGTCGCCCGGCGGGTCGATCATGATGTTCGAGCCCAGCGGGACCCTGACGACCGGCGACCGCCCGGAGGACGAGATCCCGGAGAACGTGGACAGCACCACGGGACACCAACTCGCCTGACCCGTACGGGTGCACCTCGCCCGGGACGCCGCGGCGCCGCGCCGCGGCGGTCTCAGAGGGGTGACTGCGGGCCGGGCCCGAGCGGGCCCCGGCCCGACAGCACCTCGCCGTAGGCCTGCATCAGGTCGGGCAGCCGCAGTGTGGCCAGGTCCTCCCTGGTCGGGGTGGCGGCGCAGCCCGCGAGCCGCAGATCGCGGTAGGCGCAGCTCTTCTCGTACAGGGTGCGCAGGAAGCGGCCGTTGCCGAGCTCGTCGATCCAGCCCTGGTCGACCACGTGGCCGCAGATGCTGCGCAGTTCCTCGACGGCCTCCTCGTCCCAGCCGTCGCCGTTCTCGGCGGCCAGCACTTCGCCGATCCTCGTCAGCTCCAGTGGCCGGTAGCTGGGGAAGTCCACGCGGGTGGTGAAGCGGGAGCCGAGGCCGGGGTTGGCGGCGAGCAGCCGGTCCATGCCCTCGGGGTAGCCGGCGAGGATGACGACGAGGCGGTCGCGGTTGTCCTCGGCGCGTTTGAGCAGCACCTGCAGGGCCTCGTCGCCGTAGGCGTCGCCCTTGCTGTAGCCGGAGTTGGAGAGGCTGTACGCCTCGTCGACGAAGAGCACCCCGCCGAGCGCGGAGTCGATCAGCTCATTGGCCTTGACGGCGGTCTGGCCGAGGAACTCGCCGACCATGTCGGCGCGCTGGGCCTCGACCAGGTGGTCGCCGCCGAGCAGGCCGAGCGCGTAGAACACCCGGCCGAGGATGCGGGCCACCGTGGTCTTGCCGGTGCCGGAGGGGCCGGAGAAGACGAAGTGCCGCTTGGGCGGCTGGACCGGCAGCCCTTCGCCGGCGCGCAGCCGCGCCATGTGGAGCTGTGCGGAGAGCGCCCGCACCTGGCGCTTCACCGGCTCCAGCCCGACCATCCGTTCGAGCTCGTCGAGCGCCTGGGCCAGCAGGACCGGGTCCGGCGGCCCGTCCGGCAGGGGCGAGGCGGGGCGGGGCTGGACCGGCAGCACCGCCTTCTCGCGGATGCCGTCGGCGTCGACGGGGCCAGGCCGGGCAGCGGGCCGTCCGGGTCGCCCGCCGGGTCCTGGCGGCCGGGGCGCCGCGGCCGGTGCCGCGGGCGGGAAGTCGCGTCCGGGGTCGGCGGGCGGGTCGGAGCCGTAGCCCTCGGGGTCGGCCATGGCGTCCAGCAGGTCCTGGCCGCCGGTGCCCGCGAGGGAGACGGCCGCCAGGTCACCCGCCTCCAGGCCGTCGCCGTCGGATATCGCGGCGAGCCGGGCGGCGGTGTCCATGAACGCCGGGTCCACCCGGTGCACGGCCCGGTAGAGGGGGAGCGCGGCGGCGCTGCGGCCGGTGCCCTCGCGGGCGCGGGCCAGCCAGTAGCGCAGTTCCTTGCGCTGCGGCTGCTCGCTGCGGCAGCGCATCAGGGCCGCCGAGAGCAGCGGCTCGGCCTGCCCGTACATCTCCAGCCGGACCCGGGCCATGCCGCCGAAGAGGCCGGCCTCGATGCCGAGCAGCGGGTCGTCGAGCAGGGGACCGGTGTGCCGGATGAGCAGCTCCCAGTCCTTGACGAGATAGGCGCGGCAGGCGTGCAGGAAGCGCACCTGCGGATCCGCGTCGACGGGAGGGCAGCCCGCCAGGGCGCGGTCCAGTTCGGGGACGTGGCGGCCGTCGAGCCAGTGGGAGGCGTGCGCCAGCAGCAGATCGCGGGGGCTCTCCAGCACGGGCTGGACCCACCAGCCCAGCCAGTACCAGGAGTTGAGCTTGCGCCGGTGCCGGGCGCGCTGCTCGCCGAAGCGGTCGCGGTGGCGGTACATCCGCAGCAGGGCCGTCGCCGGGTCGACGCGCAGGGCGTGCAGCCCGAGCCAGGCGTCGGCCATCCCCGGGTCCCTCCGCACGGCGGCCCGGAACTCGTCCTCCGCCTGCGCGTAGGCGCCCATGGTGTACGCGTCGAGGGCGCGCAGCCAGGCGAGATCGGCCGGTGAGTCGTCCCGGTCCCGGATGCCGAAGTCCATCGCGTCCCCCACAAACTGCCCCCGTGGTGGCGGCCGGCGGACGCCGGGCCGCAGCCTTTCAACCACCGCGCTGTGGGAGGGACTTGCGGCTCCTCCCGCTTGGCATCGTACCCGCGGCGGCAGGGCACGCCGAAGGGCGCCGCGCAGGTGAGGGGCGGTATCGGCCCTTCACGGGGCGCCGCGGGGGAGGGGGCGCACGATCACCGAGTGTGATCGTCGGCGGCGGATTCCTGTCCGGAATGCGGCTTTCGGGAGGTGTCGAGGCAGAACGAAGCCCCCGGTCACGGGGGAACAACCGGGGGCTTCGCGTCTGGATGTGGCCCCGAAGGGGCGCACACTGAGAACGTAAGACCTGTCCGGCCGCCAGGTCAAGCCGAGTTCGCGGACTTCCGGCCGCCCCGCGGCGGCTCCAACGGGACCGGACTGCGCAGCGAGTGGATTTAGTCACTGTCCGTGAGATCGGAAGGGAGTCATTCCGGTCCCGGAAGCCTCCTGAACCACACGAAGCCCTCAGATCCCTGCCGCACCAGAAGATCGGCACGGGGGCGCGTGGGGTCGTATCCGAAGTGTTCCTGCTCCGACCGGGTCCAGCCGTCCCAGAACGCGGACAGCTCCGGGCCGTCGCGCCGCCGCCCCCGCTCCCAGGCCGTGTCGCGGGGCGTCTCCATCCAGATCAGCAGCGCCAGATACGGCCGCAGGGCCCGCCGCCCGGCACCGACCCCCTCCACCAGGACCACCGGCGCGGCCGGCAGCTCGCGCTCCGCGGCGAAGCGCCGCAGACGCCAGTCGTAGACCCGGTGGCGGGCCGTCCCGCCGTGGCCGAACGGGACCAGCACCTCGCGGACGAGCCGGTCCGTCCAGCCGAACGGCTCGTCATGGGTGGCGAGATCGTCCAGATGCAGCACCGGCGCCCCGCCCAGGGCGGCGGCCAGCCGTCCGGCGAAGGTGCTCTTGCCCGACCCGGCGTGGCCGTCGACGGCCACCAGCCGGACGGGGCCGCAGGACGGCGGCAGGCCGCGCAGCCGCCGGGCGAGGGCGGCGAGGTCCGAGTGCTCGGCGGAGTCCACCCCGTCACGGTACGGCTCCCGTCCGGCGGCGCGTCCGTCCGGCCGCACGTCCGCCGGTCCGCCCGCACGTCCGCCCGCCCGGATCCGGACGGGCGGCTTTCCGGCGGAATGGCGAAACACCGGCCGTGCTGCGGAACGTAGCTGTAAGGTGACGCTCGATGTCCGACATGTGCTCGTGGAACCTCCTCCTTAGGTGCCGCGACGAGGGCCGCCCGGGCCGACCTCCTCGTCGCGGTGTCGGTCCTGTGCCGTAGGAGTCGGCCGCCCTGACGCAGAGTCGAGAGAGAGCCTCCCGATGCACAGCCGTGTCCAGCACGCCTCCGACCGGTACCCGGTCTTCCCCGAACAGCAGCCCTCCGGCATGCCCGCGGGGCGCTACACCCCCTTCGCCCCCATCGACCTCCCCGACCGCAGCTGGCCCTCCCGCGTGGTCACCAAGGCGCCCCAGTGGTGCGCGGTCGACCTGCGCGACGGCAACCAGGCGCTGATCGACCCGATGGGCGCCGAGCGCAAGCTGCGCATGTTCGAACTCCTGGTCTCCATGGGCTACAAGGAGATCGAGGTCGGCTTCCCGTCCGCCAGCCAGACCGACTTCGACTTCCTCCGGAAGATCATCGAGGAGGACCGCGTCCCGGACGACGTGGCGATCCAGGTGCTGGTGCCGGCCCGGACGGAACTCATCGAGCGCACCTTCGAGGCGGTGCGGGGCTCGCACCACGCCATCATCCACCTCTACAACTCCACCTCCACCCTCCAGCGCCGGGTCGTCTTCGGCATGGAGCGGAGCGAGATCACCGCGCTCGCCGTGCGGGGCGCCCGCACCTGTGCCGATCTCGCCGAGCGGACGCCCGGCACGGGCATCAGCTTCCAGTACTCGCCCGAGTCGTACACCGGTACGGAGCTGGAGTTCGCCGCGGAGATCTGCAACGCGGTCACCGGCGTCTGGCAGCCCGACCGGGAGCGCAAGGCCATCGTCAACCTGCCGGCGACCGTCGAGATGGCGATGCCCAACGTCTACGCGGACTCCATCGAGTGGATGCACCGCAACCTCGACCGGCGTGACGCGCTCGTCCTGTCCGTGCACCCGCACAACGACCGCGGTACGGCGGTGGCCGCCGCGGAACTCGGTTACCTGGCGGGCGCGGACCGCGTCGAGGGCTGCCTCTTCGGCAACGGGGAGCGCACCGGCAACGTCTGCCTGGTGACGCTCGGGCTGAACCTCTTCAGCCAGGGCATCGACCCGATGATCGACTTCTCGCGGCTGGACGAGATCCGCCGCACCGTGGAGTTCTGCAACCAGCTCCCGGTCCACCTCCGCCACCCGTACGGCGGCGACATGGTGTACACCGCCTTCTCCGGATCCCACCAGGACGCGATCAAGAAGGGATTCGAGGCTTTGGAGCGGGAGGCGCGGGCAGCGGGCCGCCCGGTGTCCGAGCACACCTGGGGCGTGCCGTACCTGCCCATCGACCCCAAGGACGTCGGCCGCGACTACGAGGCCGTCATCAGGGTCAACTCGCAGTCGGGCAAGGGCGGGGTGGCCCACCTGATGAAGACCGAGCACCAGATGGAGCTGCCGCGCGGGCTGCAGATCGAGTTCTCCCGCGCGGTCCAGACGCGCACCGATGTCCAGGGCGGGGAGGTGACCCCCGGCGAACTGTGGGAGGTCTTCACCGAGGAGTACCTGCTCGACGAGGAGGGCGGCGCGTCCGCCGGACGCCGGCTGCGCCTGCTGTCCCACACGGTCAGCGACTCGGTCGACGGGAAGAGCAGCCTCACGGCACAGGTCCTCGACGGCGGCACCCCGGTGGACCTGGAGGGGGTGGGCAAGGGCCCGATCGACGCCTTCACCACGGCGCTCAGCGGGATCGGCATCGACGTCCGGGTACGCGACTACCAGGAGCACGCGATGTCCGAGGGGCGTGACGCGCGGGCGGCCGCGTATGTCGAGTGCGCCGTCGACGGGCGGGCCCTGTGGGGCGTCGGTATCGACTCCAGCATCGTCGCCGCGTCCCTGAGGGCGCTGGTCTCCGCCGTCAACCGTTCCTTCCGGAGCTGACCCCGGGGCTCGGGAAGCCGGCCCCGCCGGGTGGCGGGGCCGGCACCGCGGCGGGTGCGGTGCGGTCAGGAGCGGCCCGTGGACCGGCGGCGCCGGAACAGGCCGTACCCGATGAGCAGGGACGCCGCCAGCACCACGGCGGCGTCCACGGCGAAGGCCAGCCGCACCCCGCTCAGCATGGCGAGATCGGCGGCGGTGCCCGCTTCGCGCAGCGCGTGCACCCGGCTCGCGGACAGCGCGCCCAGGACCGGGATACCGATGGTGATGCCGAGCTGCTGCGAGCTGGTGATCAGCCCGGTGGCCAGTCCCTGCTCGTGGTCGGGCAGCCCCGAGGTCGCGTTGACGCCGTACGAGACCACGGCCGACATGTGCCCCACGGAGGCGAGGCAGAGGGCGGTCAGGGCGAGCCAGGCGCCCTGCTCCGCGCCGACGAGGACCAGCGCCGTCGTGCACGCGCCCTGCACCGCCAGGCCGCCGGTGAGCGTGGCACGGGCCCCGATGCGGCCGATCACCCGGGACGAGGTGGCTCCGGTGAGGGCCAGCACCGCCCCTTGCGCGCCGAAGACCAGGCTGGTCTGGAGGGCGGAGAGGCCCAGGACCACTTGGAGGTAGAGGGTGAGCAGGAAGATGACCGAACTCATCATCGAGAACGTGATCACACCGCCGAGGTTGCCGAAGGCGACGGTGGGGCGGCGCAGCATGCCCAGGGAGACCAGCGGCTGGGCGGCCCGCGACTCGATGACCACGAAGGCCGTCAGCAGGGCCGCTCCCGCCGTGATCGCCGCCACGACGTCCGGCCGGCCGAAGCCCTGCTCGGCGGCCGTGGACAGCGCGTAGATGACGGAGAGCAGGCCGCCGGTGACCGCGAGGGCTCCGGGCAGGTCCAGCCGGGGCCGTTCGGGGGTGCGGCTCTCCGGCAGCAGGAAACCGGCGCCGACCAGCACGGCGGTTCCGGCAAGGGCCAGCAGCGCCATGGTGGAGCGCCAGCCCAGGGCCTCGGTCATGCCGCCGCCGAGGAGCATGCCCGTGGTGTAACCGAGGGACAGGAGGGTGCCGTTGATACCGAGGGCCCGGTTGCGCCGTGGCCCCTCCGGAAAGATGGTGGTCAGCAGCGACATACCGGTGGGCACGACGGCGGCCGCGCCCAGTCCCTGGAGGGCGCGGGCGCCGAGGAACAGCCCCGGGTTCCAGGCGAGCGCGGCGAGCACGGACGCGCCGGTGAACACCGCGACACCGGTGAGGAAGAGCCGCCTGCGTCCGTACAGGTCGGCGATCCGGCCGAAGAGCAGCAGGAAGCCGCCGGAGGGCAGGGCGAAGGCGGTGACCGCCCACTGGAGGTCCGCCGGGCCCATGCCCAGGTCCCGGCCGAGGACCGGCAGTGCCACGTTCAGGATGGAGAAGTCCAGGGAGATGAAGAACTGGGCGGCGCACAGAACGAGGAGGATCAGCCGGGCCCGGGGCGTGAACCGGCCGGAGCCGGCGTCGGGCCCGGAGGCAGGCCCGGGGGCGGGACCGCTCCGGAGACCGTCGTCCGCGCCGGTCGACGAGGGTGCTGTTGTCATGCTCCCAGGCTTCCGGCCGCGGCCGCCGGCTGGGGAGTCCGTGTTTCCACTGGTGGTGGCACCACCAGGCAGAGCGAGAGGGTGGGCGTGGTGAGCGCAGAAGAGGCCGGCCGGCGGCGCGAGTTGCGGAACTTCCTCATGAGCCGCCGGGCGCGGATCAGTCCCGCGGAAGCCGGGCTGCCCGCGGCCGGCCGCCGGCGGACCCCGGGCCTGCGCCGTGAGGAGGTCGCCGTGCTGGCCGGGGTGGGCCCGTCCTGGTACCAGTGGCTGGAACAGGGGCGGGACATCAATGTGTCGCCCCGGGTGCTGGACGCGGTGGCGCGTGTGCTCTGCCTCGACGACGTCGAACGGCGCCATCTGTACACGCTCGCCGGGCTCAACCCGCCGCTGCCGGGGCCCGCCCGGACGGTGGCCTACTGCGAGGGGCTGCAGCGGCTGATCGACGCGTGGGGGCCGAACCCCGCCACGATGCTCGACCCCTACTGGAACCATGTGGCCTGGAACGAGTCGGCGCGGCTGGCCCTCGGCATCACC
Organism: Streptomyces sp. MNU89; assembly: GCF_020982505.1. Classification (NCBI taxonomy): domain Bacteria; kingdom Bacillati; phylum Actinomycetota; class Actinomycetes; order Kitasatosporales; family Streptomycetaceae; genus Streptomyces; species Streptomyces sp. MNU89. The sequence goes on from NZ_JAJKLL010000001.1 coordinate 6,525,013, forward strand.
GGGGCCGACCGCAACTGCCTGGTGGGCTTCTTCCGCGACAGAGCGTTCCGCAGCCGGGTGCGGGCGTGGGAGGAGCTCGCGCCGACGGTGGTGGCGGCCTTCCGCGCCGCGGTGTCCGAGCGCCCCGGCGACGAGGGGTTCCGGGCGGTGATCCGCGAACTCACCCGGACCAGCCCGGAGTTCGCCGAGCTCTGGGCGCGGCAGGAGGTACGGGCCGCCGGCGTGCTGGTCAACGAGGTGGAGCATCCGGTGGTCGGCACGATGCGGTTCGAGGCGAGCCAGCTGCGGATGCCGGCCCGCCCCGATCTCACGGTCGTGCTCTACAACCCGGCGCCGCACACCGACACCGCGGACAAGGTGCGGTGGCTGCTGGACGCCCCCGCCGCACCGGCTGCCCGGGCGCCCGGCGCGTTCTCCGCGGAGGGCGCGGCCGCCCGTTTCCCCGGAGCGGCGCGGAACTGAATCCGCCGCCGTGGCCTGCCGCTTTCCGTTGAGTGGAACGGGTGGCGGCGGCTGATCATTGCGGCGTGACCGGCCGTGTGCCAGGGTTTTCGGTGCGCGCCCGGTACCGACCGAACCGGATCGTCTTCCCGGGGATCCGGATCGTATTCCTCTTTCTTTGGTCGTCCTGTGCGGTACCGGTGTGCTGTCGCGCGGTCTGCGTCTTTCCTGAGCGGGGGAAATCACGATGCACGATGTCGCCATGTTCACGCCCGGCCCGACGCATATTCCTCTGGCCATGAGAATGGCCTCGATATCCCGGCTGACACATCACCGCTCCCCGGAATTCACCAAACTTCACGACCGTATTCACAGCGGTCTGCAGAGCCTGTTCGCCACCGGCGGCCGGATCCTCATGCTGCCGGCCTCGGGGACCGGCGCGATGGAGGCCGTCGTGGCGAACGTCGTGGAGCCGGACGACACCGTCCTGGTCCTGGCCGCCGGCAAGTACGGCCGCCGCTGGGCCGAGCTGTGCCGCACGTACCGGGCGGATGTACGGCTCCACGAAGTGCCCGACGGTGCCACCTTCGACGCCGCCGCGGTGGAGCGCGCACTGCGCGACGCCCGGCCGCGGCATCTCTTCCTGACGCACTGCGAGACCTCGACCGGAGCCGTCCACGACGTGCGGACCCTGGCCGCGCTGGGGCGCGAGTACGGGGCCACCGTCGTCGCGGACACGATGACCTCCATCGCCGTGGAGCCCTTCCACATGGACGACTGGGGGGTGGACTTCGCCGTCACGGCCTCGCACAAGGGTCTGATGAGCCCGCCCGGGGCCGCGTTCGTCGCGGTCGGCGACCAGGCGTGGGAACGCGTCCGGCCCGCACAGGGCTACTCCTACTGGAACTTCCACATCCTGCGCGCGAGTGCCCTGGAGAGCACCGTGCCCAACACCCCGCCCACCACGACCCTGTTCGCGGTCGGCGCCGCCCTCGACGCGATCGAGGCCGAGGGGCTCACGCAGGTCTGGGAACGGCACGCGCGCAGTGCCGCCGTGTGCCGTGCCGGGGTCGGCGCCCTCGGGCTGGAGCTGTTTCCCCGGTCGGCCCCGTCGAACGCCTTGACCGCGGTGCGTCTGCCGGAGCGGGTGCGGACGGACGGGCTGGTGGAGGAGCTGCACCACCGCTTCGGCTTCCGCGTGGCCGGCGGGCAGGGGGGCCTCAAGGGCCGGATCGTCCGCGTCGGCCACATCGGCGCGGTGACCCCGCTCCAGCTGATGCCGGTGCTGACCGCCCTGGAGATGCTGCTTCTCGAACGGGGACTCGACCGGCGCCCCGGCACGGCGTCCGCGGCGATGGCCGGCGAGCTGTGGGACGGGCTCGCGCCCGGCCGGGCCGCCTGACCCAGCCCGCCCCGCCCCGGCCGTCCGCCGGCGCGGGCCCCGGCCCCGCCACCCCGTACCGAGCCCTCCGCCGCCCGCGCCGGGCGCCCGCCCGGCGCCGCACCTCATCCCTCCTGGAGACCTGGTCATGATCAGTACCGCGAACCACCGTTTCATCGGGGCGTACACCACACTCCTGACCCCGTTCCAGCCCTCCGGCGCGCTGGACGAGGACGCGCTGCGCCGCCTCGTCGACTTCCAGATCGCCAACGGGGTCACCCGGCTCTGCCCCAACGGGGTGACCGGGGAAGCCGCCGCGCTGACCGACGAGGAGAAGCTGCGGATCACCGAGATCTGCGTCGAACAGGCCGCCGGCCGCGCGATGGTCATCCCCGACATCGGCACCGAGTGCCTGGCCCGCACCGTCGAACTGGCGCAACGGGCCGAGGCCCTGGGCGCGGACGCCGTCCTCGCGTTCACCCCGTACCTCGACCCGCCCACCGAGCGCGGCCTGGTCGCCTACTTCCGGCAGGTGGCCGACTCCGTCGGCATCCCGCTGATGATGCACAACCTGCCGGGACGCACCACCGTCGACACCTCACCGGAGCAGGTCGCCGAACTGGCGGCCCACCCCAACATCGTCGGGATGAAGGAGGGCAACCAGGACATCGTGCGGATGCGCCGGGTCCTGCACCTGGTCCGCGACGCGGACTTCGTGGTCCTCTCGGGCAACGACTTCACGGCGCTCCCCACCCTGCTGCTCGGCGGCCACGGGCACATCTCCGTGGCGGCCAACGTCATGCCGCGGCAGAGCCGTTCGATCGTCGAGGCGGCTCTCGCCGACGATTACGTGACGGCTCGCGATCTCTACCTCAAATTCGCCGAGTTCTACCGCGGAATCTATTTCGCGACGAACCCGATAGCGCTCAAGAAGGCTTTCTCGCTGGCGCACTTCGACGTCGGTGAGCCGCGGCTTCCGCTCACCCCGTTCCCCGAGGAGCGGACGGGCGAACTTGAAACGATCATGAAGAGCTGCGAACTCCTCTGAAGGCGAGCTGTGATGAACCCGATGATCGACGTGGATTCCCTGACGGAATCGGTGTACGGCGGCGACGTCGTCCGCTCCCTGCTCTACGCGGCCTCGGAGAACCCCGGAACCCGCGTGGTCCGGGTCGCGATGGCCAGCGCCGAGCCCGGCCGCGGCGGCCAGCTCCACCACCACCCCCGGACGGACGAGACCTACTTCATCATCTCCGGGAACGCGGAACTGGAACTCGACGGCGAGCACTACGCACTCGCGCCGTCCACCTGCGTGCGCATCCCCCGGGGCACCAGGCACCGGATCACCAACAGCGGCACCGAGACCCTGCGCTACCTCGCCTTCCACACCGGGGACGCGGAGTTCGCCGGCGCGGTCGAGCACGTGAAGGCGGTCTAGCCGCCATGGACGTGGTCATCGTCGGCGCGGGCAAGGCCGGATCGCTGCACTACCGGGCCTACTCCCGGCTGGGCCGGTCCGGCGTGCTCGACCGCACCCGGATCCGGTTCGTCGACCCCAGGGAGCGGGCGGGCGCCGAACTGGCGGCGCTGCTGCGCGCCGACGGCCTCCCCGAGAACGTGGTGGCGGCCCGGGAGAAGCTGGAGCCGGCCGCCCCCGAGACGACGATCGTCGACCTGTGCCTGCCCAGCCGCACCCTGGCGCCGGCCCTGGTGGACTGGTGGCGCGCCGGCTACCGCAACTTCGTCATCGAGAAGCCGTTCATGGTGCCGCAGGAGCTGGCCCGCGAGGTGGGGCAGGCCCTCGCCGGCTCGCGCGCCGTGCTCGTCCGCAACTATCTCCACTCCCGGGTGCACGCGACCGTGCGGGAACTGCTCGATCTGTACGACCTGGAACCCGTGCTGTGCGTCACCAACTTCTCCAAGGACCGCCGGGCCGACAACCTCCGCGGCCGGGGCGCCTCCGCCGACGGCCTGCCGACGGTCTACGAGGTGGAGATGCCGCACCAGCTCTACATCGGGGACGACCTGCTCGGAGAGGCCCGCTCCCTGGACCACGCCGAGGACCTGGACCCCATGGCGGGTGAGGACGGGCGGCTCCGGCTCGGCGAGGGCCTGCTGGTGGGCCGGGCCGCCTCCGGCGCCGCCTTCGTCCACTACTCGAACCTCCACCACCCCACGGTCGTCCGCAGCCTGGACCTCTTCTGCCGCGGCCGGCTCTCGGTCCACGCCACCTACGCGCCCATCTGCGAGGAGTTCACCGACATCAAGGCCGGGGTGATCCTCGGCCGCGGGGACGCCGTGCTGGCCAAGCAGCTCTTCACCGAGGACGACAACATGCACGGGATGATCTCCTCGGCCTACCACACCCTCCGCGGCGGGACGGGCGGCCGGCTCGGTCTGGACGAGGTGCTGCGCAGCGACGGACTCATCCGGTCCGCGATCGCGGGCGGCCCCGGAGCCGGCGCCGCCGCCCCCGCCGTATCCGCGCCGCGCACCGACCTCCTGCAGGAATGGGTGGTCGACTCCTTCCGGTCCGGGCTGGAGAACGGCACCGGCCGGTCCTTCCTGCGGTTCCTGGAAGGGCGCCAGCGCGCGCGGCTGTCCGGCGTGCTGCCGTCCCTGGACCCGGCCCGCGACGCCGTCCCCGGCCGCGGTACGCCCGGGTACGCGGTGAGAGGAGCCCTGGTCTGATGGCGATCGCAGTCGGCGGCCTGCTGCACGTGGCGGTGGTGACCCCGGATCTCGACCGCATGGCGGCGTTCTACACCGGTCTCTTCGGGGCCGAGGTGGTGAAGGACCTCTCCCTCACCACACCGGTGTTCGGGGAGGGCGTCGGCGTCCCCGGGGCCACCGCGCGCACCGTTCACCTGCGGCTTCCCGGCGCGTCCACCGTGGTGGAGCTGACCCAGTACGCGGCACACCACCCGGCAGCCGACCCGCGCGCCCCCGCCAACGCCCCCGGCCTGCGCCATCTGGCGCTCCGCGTGGACGACATCGGGGCCGCGGCCGGCGAACTGCGGGCCCGGGGCCACGAGGTGGTGGGCGGCCCCGTCGAAGTGGACCGGCCCGTTGCCGCACGCGGCACCCGGTTCCTCTACTTCCGCGACCCGGACGGCAATCTCGTCGAACTCATCGAGCCGCCCTCCCGCACCGCGGCGGCCGGGGAACCGGACGCGCGCACCCGCCCGGCCGGGGCCGGGAGCCCAACCGAAGCCGAGAGCGAAGGGAACCGCACATGAAGATCGGCCCAGTGCAGCGCACGCACGACGGCGACTCGACGGAGATCGCCGTCGAGGTGACCAGCGAGGCGAAGCCCACGGGCGACCGGCTGTGGTACCGCGTCGAGCGGCGCCACGAGCCGATGCTCACGGACACCATGGACCCCTTCCTGCTGGCCGCCCTCTTCGTCGCCATGCGGACGGGCGAGAGCCTGCACGCGGCCGGCGGCGTGACCGCCACGCTGCTGGAGAACCTGGAGGAGTTCCAGTCCGCCTGGCTGCAGTGGCGGCCCGAGCGCTACACCCGGGTGGAGATCACCGCCGACGAGGAACTCCCCGACCGCCCCGGCCCGGACGACCGCTCGGCCCTGCAGACCTTCTCCGGCGGGGCGGACAGCGCCTACACCACCATCCGCCACGTCAGCGGCGCGGCCGGGCGGGGATCGCTGCACCTCACCGGAGCGGTCATGGTGCACGGCTTCGACATTCCGCTGGAGGAGCGCGGATCGTACGAGACCCTCCGCGACCGCAGCGCTCCGCTCCTGGCCGGACAGGGCATCGAACTCCTGCCCGTCACCACGAACTTCCGCCAGTTGTGGCACAGCGACCTCAGCCACTGGGAGGACGCCTTCGGGACCGGTATGACCTCGGTGCTCACCCTCTTCAGCGGCCGGTTCCGGCACGGTCTCATCGCCAGCTCCGAACCGTACGGATCGCTGCTGCTGCCCTGGGGCTCCAACCCGGTGACCGACTGGATGATGTCCGGCGGACGCCTGCGCGTGCATCACGACGCGACCGGCGTGGACCGCAACGACAAGGTGGCGGGACTCGCCCGGCTGTGGCCGGAGGGCGCCGACAACCTGCGGGTCTGCTGGCAGGGGGAGAAGAAGGACCGCAACTGCTGCCGCTGCGAGAAGTGCATCCGCACGATCCTGAACTTCAAGGTCAGCGGCGCCGCGGTCCCGGCCTCCTTCCCGCTGGAGGTCACCCCCGACCACATCAGGAGCCTGCGCGGCCTCTCGGAGGCCCACATCAACCCCCTGCGGCAGATCCTGACCGCGGCGCACGCCCGCGGCACCGAGGAGGACTGGGTGGCGGCCCTGGCGGACTGCGTCGCGGCGAACGAGGACGAACTCGCGCGCGGCGTCTCGTACGAGGGCGGCTTCCCGCTGCTCGCGATGGACACCCCTCGGTAGCGGAGCCGGCGGCCGGGACACCCGGCGCAACCACGGAAGCAGAGCGGAGGAGCACACGTGTACGCAGTGGTCGCACGCTTCGAGCTGAGACCCGAGAGCGCCGGGGAGTTCGACGCCCTGGCCCGGTGGCGCATCGCGGAGGCCGCGGCGGAGGAGCCGGGCCTGGTCGCCTACGCGATCCACCGGGTCGACGGGGAGCCGCTGGCCCGCGTCTTCTACGAGATCTACCGCGACCGCGACGCGTTCGCCGAGCACCGCGCCACGCCCCAGACCGCGGCGTTCCTCGCCCGGCACGCACCGTACGTCCAGGGGCCGCCGCGCATGGAACTCCTCGAACCGCTGCACACCGCGGGCCGGCTCGGCGGGGACCCCCCGCGCGTGCCGTTCCCCCTCGACCGGACCACGACAGGCAGGGAAGCATGACCACCTTCGCACCGCACCACATCGCCCTCAGCGTCGGCGACCTCGACCGCTCGAAGGCCTTCTACGGCTACTTCGGCTTCCGGCCGGTCGCCGAGTGGAGCAAGAGCGACAAGTCGCTGACCATCTCGCATCTGCGGCAGGACGACGGCTTCGTCCTGGAACTGTTCCACTACGCGGACGACGGCGCCCGGCCGCGCCCGGCCTTCACCGTGGGCAACAACCTGCCCGAGATCGGGGTGAAGCACGTGGGATTCACCGTGCCGGACCTGGCCGCCACCCGGGCGGAGATCATCGAGGCCGGGATCGGGGAGGTCACCGAGATCGCCCGCGGCCGGACCCTCGTCGACTACTTCTTCGTGATCGACCCGGACGGCATGTACGTCGAGGTCGTGCACGACGCGCGCGACCTCGACCCGGAGCGCCCGCTGCTGCTCACCGACGCCCCGCGCTAGCCCTCCGGCCCCGGGCCGGGCCCCGGTCCGGCCCGTGCCGCCGCGCGGATCCGCGCTCCCGTAGGCCCGGCCGCCCAGCCCCGTCGATCCGACAGAAAGGTCGCCCCACCGTGCCCGTCTCCTCCTTCATGGTGCCCCTGGGCACTCCGGCCCCGGACTTCGCTCTGCCCTCGCTCGACGGAAGCACCGTCCGGCGGGCGGACTTCGCCGGGGCGCCGGCCCTGCTGGTCGCCTTCATGTCCAACCACTGCCCCTTCGTCCGGCACCTGGAGAAGCACTTCGGCGAGCTGGTGGCGGAGTTCCCGCGGCTCGCGGCAGTCGCCGTGTGCAGCAACGACACGCGAGTGGCCCCGGACGACGGCCCGGACGGTCTCCGGGACCAGATCGAGCGGACCGGCTGGGACTTCCCCTATCTGCTCGACACCGGACAGCGGGCCGCCCTGGCCTACCGGGCCGCCTGCACCCCGGACTTCTTCCTGTACGACGCGGATGACCGGCTCGTCTACCGCGGCTCCTTCGACGACTCGACGCCCGGCAACGGCCGCGCGGTCACCGGAGCCCGGCTCCGTACCGCCGTGGAGCAGGTGCTGGCGGGCCTGCCGGTGCCCGAACCCCACCACCCCTCCATGGGCTGCTCGATCAAGTGGAGCCCGGGCAACGAACCCGCCTGACCCCGGTGCGGGTCCACCCGCGCGGACGGACCCGCACCACCGTGAGCGGCACACCACCCGACCGAGGAGAGCCATGGACCAGGGCTCCGCCGCCATCGCGGCACGGATGAACCGGCTGCCCCTGACCCCCACCCTGCGCCGTGTGATCGTCACCGTCGGACTCGCCCTGTTCTTCGACATGTTCGAGATCTTCATGTCGGGCGTGCTGGGCGCCGTGCTGGCCGAGGAGTACCAGCTCGGCCGTACAGAGGTCTCCGCGGTCATGGCCTCCGTCTTCGTCGGCATGTTCATCGGTGTGCTCGCGATGGGGCGGCTGGCCCACCGCCTCGGCCGGCGCCGCGCGCTGCTGCTGGCGGTCGCCGTCTACACGGTGTTCTCCGCCCTCGGCGCGGTGGGCGACGAGGTGTGGATGGTGGTCGGCGCGCGGTTCCTCGCGGGACTCGGCATCGGCCCGGTGCTCCCGCTCGCCGACGCCTATCTCGGGGATCTGCTGCCGTCCCGTTCCCGCGGCCGGTACACCGCGTGGGCGTACACCATCGCCTTCACGGGGGTACCGGCGGTCGGTCTGCTCGCCCGCTGGCTGGAGCCGATGGACCCGCTCGGACTGGCGGGCTGGCGCTGGCTGTTCCTGACCGGCGCGGCCGGCGGCCTCTCCGTCCTGCTGCTCCGGCACCGGCTCGTGGAGTCACCCCGCTGGCTGGCGTCGGTGGGGCGCACGGCGGAGGCGGAGGCCGTCCTGGCCCGGCTGGAGGCCGAGTCGGGGGACCGGGCCGGCCCGTCCGCCGCCGCCCGGCCCGCCGGGACGGAGGTGGCACCGGACCGGCGCCCCGCGGCCGTGGTGAGGACGAGGCTCAGCCCGGTCCACCGGCGCCGGGTCGCGATGCTGGCCGTGTTCCACCTGCTTCAGGCGTTCGGCGGCTACGGCTTCGGGACCATGGCCCCCCTCGTGCTCGCCGACAAGGGGTACTCGATCGTCAACTCGCTGCTCTTCAGCGCGGTGACGTTCGTGGGGTACCCGCTCGGCTCGCTGCTGTCCGTCCCGCTGATGGAGCGGGTGGAGCGGAAGCACCTCATCGTGGCGACGTCCCTGGCCATGGCCGGCTCGGGCCTGCTCTTCGGGTTCGCGCGGGGCGAGCCGATGATCATCATCTCGGGGCTCTGCTTCACGGCCGTGACCAACGTCTTCTCGAACGCCTACCACGTCTACCAGGCGGAAATCTTCCCCACCGCCGCCCGGGTCTCCGCGGTGAGCTGGACGTACTCGCTCTCGCGCCTCACCACCGCGGCGATGCCCTTCATCATGGTGCCCTTCCTGGCCGCCCACGGGCCCGGGGCGCTGTTCGCCGGAGTGGCCCTGACGCTGATCGCGATCGCGGTGAACATCGGAGTGCTCGGCCCGACGACCAACGGGCTCGCCCTGGAGGAGATGAACGAGGCGCTCGCCCGGCCGCCGGCCGGGACGCGGCTCAAGGTGCCCGGCGCTCCCGGCGACGGAAAGGGTGACGGAAAACGCGTGCGGGACCCCCGGTGACGTTCCGCCGAGAGGGCTGCGGACCACCGGGGCGGCACCGTCTCCGGGGAACCGCACCGGCCCGGCCGTACTCCGGCCGGGCCATCGGCATGACCGCGGTCCAGGACGGTGCGGGGGAGAGCGCCGTGGAATCCGGAAAAACGGCGCCCGGAAACCGGGAACAAGGAAAGAATTGCTGCCGGGTCGTCCGGCCCGGGAATCCGGAATATTGAAATCCGAAATACCCGGTGCGGAGCGAAAGGTGATCCTCCAATTCCGGATCTCCTGTTCACGCGGAGTTTTGGTTCAAATACCGAGACACCCTTTGTTTTGTCAACTCGGGTCGATAGGATGATTTTCATCAGTCATCCTATGGAGGTCAGGTGACAGAAATGCCCGAGTTTTCGGAGCTCCAGTACGGCTGGGAGAAGGCGTACCAGGAGCAGAGTGAAGGACCGTTGTGGCAGGAGGACCCGATTCCGGTGATCCCGCCGGCGATCGAGGCACTCAAGAAGCGGAATATCCGTACGGTGGTCGATCTCGGGTGCGGGGACGGGCGCAATCTGGCGGCCCTGGCCGACGCGGGCTTCAACGCGACGGGTGTGGACATCGCGCCAACGGGCCTGGCCCACGCGCGCCGGGTGATCCGTCAGCGGGCGTTCCTGTTACGGGCGGACGCCACGACGCTGCCGCTGGTCGACGCCTCGGTCGACGCGGTGACCTGTTTCGACGTGTTCGGGCAGATCCAGGACCCGACCCAGCTGATCGCCGAGGCCCGCCGGGTGGTCCACCCCGACGGACTGTTCGTCACCAACGCCTTCACGCTGAAGGACGAGACCTACGGCGAGGGCACCGAGATCGCCCCGCACACCTTCGCCTACAAGGACACGCTCTTCCGGTACTACGACGAGGACGAGATGCGGACCCTGTTCGCCGGCTGGAACATCCTGGAGATGGACCGCATCTCCTGGGACGACCCGCCGCACGGCGACTTCCGTCCCTACCCGCACAAGCACGACAACTGGGTGGTCTACGCGACTCCCCGGAGCTGAGCGTCCCCCGGGGCGCCGCCACCGCGGGGCCGCCCGGGCGGCGCGGTCCGACCGCCGTGCCACCCGGGCGCACCGCCGCGGGGCGCCCGGTCCGCGCCGGCCCGGACGCGGGCGCGGTCAGCCGGCCGCCCCGGCCCAGCGCAGCAGCGCCGTGACCGCTGCCGCGGCGACCACCGTGACGAGGAACGGGGCCTTCTTCCAGATGCACAGGGCCGCGACGGCGATCCCGGCGACCCGTGCGTCCAGCGCGATCTGCTGCTCCGCGGTGAAGGTCTGAACGGCGATCAGCGCGGCGAGCAGGGCGACGGGAACGGCCTCGGCCGTCAGGGAGACGGCCGGGTGATCCAGCGTCCGCTGGGGGACGAGCAGTCCGAGCAGCTTCAGCGCGAAACAGGCCGCGGCCGCGACGGCGATCCAGGTCCAGCTCATGCCGCACCGTCCTTCTCCGGCGTGCCGCCGTCGTGCCGTGTGCCGTCCGGGTCCTCCGGGCGGGCCGCCGCCGCGCCGCCGGAGGCCGGCGGCGCCGTTCGCAGCGCGGCCCGGGCTCGGGGGGTGAGCAGCACGCTCAGCGCGGTCAGGCCCGCGAGCACCACCGGGAGCCCGGCTCCCACCAGGGGGGAGACACCCACCGCCACCACGCAGGCCAGAACGAAGACGATCCGGTTGGCGCGTTCCCCGAGCCGGGGTGCCACCAGGGCGAGGAAGGCGGCGGAGGACGCGGCGTCCAGACCGAACGCCTTGGGATCCGCCATGAGGGAGCCGGCCAGGGCGCCCGCCAGCGTCGCGAGGTTCCAGCACAGGAAGACCACGCCGCCGGTGGCCCAGTAGGCGTAGCGCGCCGTGGCCCGGTCGGGCCGGCCGATGGCCATGGCCGCGCTCTCGTCGCTCAGGAGGTGGGCGGCGGGCAGCAGTTGGCGGCCGCGCAGCCCGAGCACCGGGCGGAGGCCGACTCCGTAGAACAGGTTGCGCGCACCGAGCAGCACCGCGGTGGCAGTCGCCGTCGCGCCCGTACTGCCCGCGGCGAGTGCTCCCACCAGGGCGAGCTGGGAGGAGCCTCCGTACAGGAGGAGGGAGAGGAACTGGGTTTGTACCACCGTCAGGCCCGAGGAGACGCCCAGAGCGCCGTAGGAGAGTCCGTACGCGCCGACTGCCAGGCCGATGCCCAGGGCATCCCGCAGGAGCGCCGGCCGGCCTAATCGCGTCGCCGGTCCCCTCGTTGTCTCCGGAGTCCCAACGGACTCTGCTGTCTCTGCTGACTCGCTCACGGGTCGCCTTTCTCGGGAGCTCGGCATTCCGGTTCCGGTTTCGGCTCAGATCCTGAGACGGTGCTTTTGGCGGTCAGACATCATGCGTAGGCTGACCGAGCAATGTCATTCAGCTGCATCAGTATGACATGCGCGGTCGTCGGATTTGGTAGCCGTTCGGTCGAGCGGCGAACGAATCGAGGGGAAGGTCCGCAAGTCCATGCAGCACCTCTTGGAACGGTTCGAGGCCCTGCTCGGCCCGACGCCCGTGAAGACGATCGAACTCGACGTCCTCGGACGGCCGCGCAGACTTCATCTGAAGTTGGAGGGTTACAACATCACCGGCTCCATCAAGGCCCGCACGGCCTATGGGCTGGTACGGGGACTGGTGCAGGACGGCCGGCTGTGGCCCGGCGCCGAGCTCCTGGAGTCGACCTCGGGGAACCTCGGCGTGGCGCTGGCCAGCATGGCCAGATACCTGGGCGTCGGATTCACCGCGGTGGTCGACCCGTTGAGCACCGCGGAGAGCCGCTCCCGTCTCCGGGACCTGGGCGCACGCGTCGTCATGGTGGAGGAGGCCGACCACGCGGGGGGCTATCTGCTCTCCCGGCTGGCCAAGGTGCGGGAACTGCTGGAAACCGATGACCGGTACGTCTGGGGCAACCAGTACGAGAGCCGGCGGAACCCCGAGATCCACCGGGAGATGACGGGCCCGGAGATCCTGGGCCAGATGCCGATTCCTCCGGACGCGCTGTTCGCGGCCGTGTCGACCGGCGGGACCTTCGCCGGTCTGAGCCAGTGCTTCCGGGAGCGGGGACTGGCCACCCGGATGGTGGCCGTGGACATCAGCGGCTCGGCCGCGTACGGAGGCCCGCCCGGGAAGCGGTACCTCTCCGGCATCGGCGCCAGCCGCCCGTCCTCCTTCCTCACGGACGAACTGATCGACCACTACCTCTATGTGGACGTGGACGAGACCGCCCGTTACTGCCGGAAGGTCCTGCGGGAGGCCGGGATCCACCTCGGCGCTTCCTCGGGGGCGGTCGTGGCGGCCTGTGTGCGCCACCTCGGGGAGAACCCCGATATAACTGACCCGTTGTGCATCTGCGCCGACGGTGGAGAGAAGTACGAGAGCACGGTCTACAGCGACAGGTGGCTGGAGACGGTCGGCGGAGTGCCACAACCGGGCGGTGGTGGCATCAGGTGACCGCCCCCGGGGATGTCCGGTAGGCGGTGGTTGTCGCTCCCCGCGGAGCGATGCAGGGACGAAGGCAGACGACGAGGATGAGAAGAGTGGCCGAGGTGCGCCAGGCGCTGGAGGAACGGGTGCTGCGCGGAAGGCGCCTCGCCGCCGGGGAACTGGCGGATCTCTCCTCCGTCGATCTCCGGCAGGAGAGCGAGCACGACGTCTCGGTCCTGCTCCTGCTGGGCGCGCTGAGCGCCCGGATGGGAGGCGGCGAGCCGGTCACCCCGGCACTCTTCGACATCGCCCGGCGCTACATGGAGACCTCCCTCCTGTACACCGGGCGCATCCTCCCGCGGACCAAGGAGATCATCGAACTCCTCGACGGGGGAGTGGACGAGAGGTCCCCCGACCTCCTGGTGGAGGTGGCCGACCATCTCAGCCAGGGATGGCCGACCTACCCCGACTCCGTCTTCCCGGCCGGCCTGGCCCGGCTCTCCGAAGGGCTGGGGCTGGGAGGCGAGCCGGCGCGGTACACGCGGGTCTCCTTCGTGCTCTGGTGGCAGGCGTTGGGAGCGGCCGCGGCGGGCGACCACGACCGGGCGCTGCCGCTGATCCACGACTCCCTGGAGCGGTACCGCAAGTACCTCTACTACGCGGACGCCGCCTGGCTCTACACGGACATCGTCATCAACCACCTCACGGCCGGCCGTCTGGAGGAGGCGGTGACCGCGCTCGGCAGCCAGCGGCACTATGTGGAGGAGGTGTACGCCTCCCACCCCTCGGCCACCGGGGCCCGTTCCTTCGCCTTCTCGCTGGGGGATGTGCAGAGCGGCAGCTACAGCACCTTCATCGAGTCCTCGTCGCTGCGGCCCAAGGAACTGTCCGACCAGGACCGGGCCCTGCTCAAACGCTATGTGCGCACCAGCGAGTTCCTCATCGCCGCCTGCCGTTACGGCTCCCGCCGGGACTTCGACGCGGCGATGGACGTCTTCTCCTTCGGCTGGGTCACGTTCCAGCAGTCGCCGTATCCGCGGATCTTCAGGCACCTCGCGGACCGGTACGGAGGGCGGGCCGGCTCGTGGAGCGTTCATCTGACGGCGCATGAGCAGTGGCACCGGATGCTGCGCACCTACCGGGTGCGGACCAAGGCCCGCCAGTTGATCGACGTGGCCGTGACGCTGCACGACCGGCTGGCGTACGCGGGCCTGGAACAGCAGGCCGACCTGGTCCTGCTGGACGCGGCCGTGCTGCACGAGCGGCTGCACGGAAAAGGTGCCGCGGTGGAGTGGATAACGCGCTATCTGATCGACATCAGACCGAGCATTCCGGAGATCCTCCAGGTTGCCGTCGATTATCTGCAGGCGCCGCAGAATATCGCCGGGCGGAGATTTCTCAGTAAATACATCGGGCTCCGTACGGATTTCCTGGTGCCCGAGATACTGCCGGTCGTGCTGCTCGACGAACCGGGTACGGGCTCGCCGTCATGGGAGGTTGCGCTGTATGGAAACCTGTTGTCCGTGGAAGGGGTGACGGTATACGAAGAAACCCCGCCGCCACTCCTTGACATTCTGCGGGTACTCGGAGAAGAATTCATGCGGAGTCGTGAGAAGAATGAGGAACCCTCATTTCTCTCGGCGTCGGAACTGTCCGCCCGGACCCACCGCACCCCCGCGGCCCTGGCGCAGTCCGTCCGCAGGTTCCGCATGGCGTGCCGGGACAGGTTCGACGAGGTGACGGACTGGGACATCGCGTCGGACGCGGTGATCCAGGGGCGTCCGGGCTACCGCATGAATCCACAGAGCGTCCGTAAATTCACGTCGTATTCGACCATCGACTGACCATCGGGTAACTATTACCAGACCGCCGGCCGGCCACCGGCCGGGCACGACCGACAGCAATTCCGGGTGCGGAGCAGCGCCCATTCCGTCCGCCGTTCACGCGGCATCACAAGAGAAGCGTTCCGGGGTACCGCCATGTCCGAATCACTTTCCATCGCCGTCGAGCCGGAAAACGTCGACACCGACTGCAAATTCGTGGTCGCGGTCAGGGCGAAGCTCGATCACGGGGTGGCCATGAACGCCACCGCCCACCTGTGCCTGGGACTGGTCGCGAAGGCCGCCCAGGAGCGTCCGGAACTGCTTCCCCGCATGTCGTTCCTGCGCTTCCCCGACGCCGGGGGCGAGGAGCACTGGCCGGTGTCGGGCCTCTCCCTGGTCGTCCTCGAAGGCCGCCCGGCCTGGCTGCGGCGGCTGCGCTCCGAGGCCGCGGAGGCCGGACTGCTCTGCACGGACTTCACCTCGGCCATGACCGGCGGCACCTACGCCGACCAGCTCGAACGGATGGAGCGGACCGCGGAGGCGGACCTCGACTACTACGCCGTCGCGGCGTTCGGGCCGCGCGACGTCCTCGACCCGCTGACCAAGAAATTCTCGTTGCTGAGGTGACGTCCGGCGCCGCGGCGCCGGGCCACCGAACCGACCCATGAGGGGGAACTCATGCAGGAAGCACGTCACTCCGGGAATCTGGTGATCGTCCCGGGCGCCGTCGTCGAGACGGTCCTGGCGGAGCTGGGCAAGGAGTGCAGGCAGGTCGTCGAGGACGTGTACATCGAGGCGGCCCGGGGCGGCCTGGTCAACCCCGACAGCCTGTTCCTGCGCCCCGACCCCGACCGCCGCGAACGCGCCATCGCCCTTCCCGCCTACGTGCCCGGAGCCGCGCCCGCCATGGGCGTGAAGTGGATTTCGAGCTTCCCCGGGAACCTCGCGCTCGGACTGCCCCGGGCCTCCGCCCTCATCGCCCTCAACGACGTCCGCACCGGTCTGGCCACGGCCGTACTGGAGGGGTCCCGGATCAGCGGCCACCGCACCGCGCTGTCCGCCGCGGTGGGCGCCCGGGCCCTGCGCGGGGGCGACAGCCGGATCGGGAAGCTGGCCGTGATCGGCACCGGTTACATCTCCGCCACCACCCTGGCGGTCATGGCCGGTGAGGGCTGGACCGCCGGTTCCCTGGCGGTCCACGACCTCGACGTGGACCGGGCCCGCGCCTTCGCCGCGGAGCGCACCCACGGCCTCGCCTCCTCCGTCTCCGTCGCCGGCACCCTCCGGGAGGCGCTGGACGACGCGGACGTGGTGCTCTTCGCCACCACCGCCGTCGTCCCGTACGTCACCGACGCCGGGTGGTTCAAGCCCGGGGCCGTCGTCCTGCACATGTCGCTGCGCGACCTGGAGCCGGAGGCCATGGCGGACGCGGCACACGTCGTGGACGACGTGTCGCACGCGCTGCGGGAGAAGACCTCCCTGGCCCTGGCGGTGGAGCGGGGAACCGTACGGCGCGAGGACATCACCGCCATCGGCGACCATCTGCGCGGTGCCGCCCGCCCCTCCCGCGGGAGGACCGTCGTCTACGCCCCGTTCGGTCTCGGCTCGCTGGACATCGCCATCGGCGCCCTCGTCCTGGAGCGTGCCGCCGGCAGGGAAGGCGTCGTCACCGTCCCCGACTTCGCCGGTCTGCTCTGACCCCGCGTTCCTGATCCGCGCCCCTGATCCGCGCCCCGTCCCCGGGACGCGCCGGCCGCCTGTCCCGTGCGTCCTCCGCGTCCCGTGTGCCACCCCGTGTACCCACCCCGTGTGCCGTCCCCGGCACCCGGCCCTGCGCTCCACCGGAGGAGGAACCGCCATGTCCCGCCGCCTGTTCACCTCGGAGTCCGTCACCGAGGGACATCCCGACAAGATGGCCGACCAGATCAGCGACACCATCCTCGACGCGCTGCTCCGTGAGGACCCGGGCTCCCGGGTCGCCGTGGAAACCCTGATCACCACGGGCCTGGTGCACATCGCCGGCGAGGTCACCACCCGCGCCTACGCGCCGATCGCCCGGCTCGTCCGCGAGAAGGTCCTGGAGATCGGATACGACTCGTCGGCCAAGGGCTTCGACGGCGCCTCCTGCGGTGTCTCGGTGTCCATCGGGGCGCAGTCCCCCGACATCGCCCGCGGCGTCGACACCGAGGGCAAGGACGGTGACGACCTGGACCGGCAGGGCGCGGGCGACCAGGGCCTGATGTTCGGCTACGCCTGCGACGAGACCCCCGAACTGATGCCGCTGCCCATCGCGCTGGCCCACCGTCTGGCGCGCCGCCTCACCGCCGTCCGCAAGGACGGCCTCGCCCCCTACCTCCGCCCCGACGGCAAGACCCAGGTCACCGTCGAGTACCGGGGCAGCCGCCCCGTCCGTCTGGACACCGTCGTCGTCTCCGCGCAGCACGCGGCCGACGTCTCGCTCGGCTCGCTGCTCGCCCCGGACATCCAGCAGCACGTCGTGGAGGCGGAGTTGAAGCAGCTCGCCGAGGACGGCATCGCGCTGGACACCGACGGACACCGGCTGCTGGTGAATCCGACGGGGCGGTTCGAGATCGGGGGGCCGATGGGGGACGCGGGGCTGACCGGCCGCAAGATCATCATTGATACTTATGGTGGTATGGCCCGGCACGGTGGTGGTGCCTTCTCGGGGAAGGACCCGTCGAAGGTGGACCGTTCGGCGGCGTACGCGATGCGCTGGGTGGCCAAGAACGTCGTCGCGGCGGGGTTGGCCTCGCGGTGTGAGGTGCAGGTGGCCTACGCCATCGGCAAGGCCGAGCCGGTCGGTCTGTTCGTGGAGACCTTCGGTACCGCCACGGTGGACGTGGAGCGGATCGAGCAGGCCATCGGTGAGGTTTTCGATCTGCGTCCGGCCGCGATCATCCGCGATCTCGATCTGCTTCGTCCCATCTACGCCCGAACCGCCGCCTACGGTCACTTCGGCCGGGAGCTGCCCGAGTTCACCTGGGAGCGCACCGACCGCGTCGACGCACTGCGCAAGGCGGCGGGGGTGTGACCGGGCCGGTCCATCGGCCCCCGGCACGCGTGCGGACCACGGACGGGCGGGAGTGAGGATGCGTATCGCGGTAGCGGGTTCCATAGCCACCGACCACCTGATGACCTTTCCCGGGACCTTCGCGGAGCATCTGCTCCCGGAGGAGCTGGACAAGATCTCCCTCTCCTTCCTCGTCGACGAACTCGACGTGCGGCGCGGGGGAGTGGCGGCCAACATCGCGCTGGGCCTGGGGCGGCTGGGCCTGTCGCCGGTGCTCGTCGGGGCGGTGGGCGCCGACTTCGCCGACTACGGCGTCTGGCTGAAGGAGAACGGCGTCGACATCGACTCCGTCCGGGTGTCCAGTGCCCGCCAGACGGCCCGGTTCGTCTGCCTGACCGACGGAGACGCCAATCAGATCGCCTCCTTCTACGCGGGCGCGATGGCCGACGCCCGGCACATCGACATCACCGAGGTCGTGGCGCGCATGGGCGGGGCGGACCTCGTCCTGGTCTCGCCGGACGACCCGGTGGCCATGCTCCGTCACGCGCGACGGTGCCGGCGGGCGGGCATCCCGTTCGCCGCCGACCCCTCCCAGCAGCTCGCCCGCCTCACCGACGCGGAGGTCCGGGATTTCGTCACCGGGGCCGCCTGCCTCTTCACCAACGCCTACGAGGCGGCCCTGCTCCTGCGGCGCACCGGCTGGAGCGAGCGGGAGGTACTGGAACGCGTCGGCACCTGGGTCACGACCCGGGGCGGGGACGGGGTGACCGTCACCCGGGCCGGGCAGCGCCCGCTGCACGTCCCGGCGGTACCGGTCACCGAAACGGCCGACCCGACCGGCGTCGGCGACGCCTTCCGCGCCGGCTTCCTGGCGGGCACCGCCTGGGACTGGCCCGACGAGCGCTCGGCCCAACTGGGCTGCGCCCTGGCATCCGTGGTGATCGGCACGGTCGGCACCCAGGAGTACGAGCTGTCCGCCGGAGAACTCCTGGGCCGCGTCTCCCGGGCCTACGGCGCCGCCGCGGCGCACGCCATGGAGCGGGCCCTCGGAGGCACGGGATGACGGGACCGAACCCGGGCCCACCCGGGGCGGGGGCGGGCAGGCCGCCGCACGCGGCACGACGACCGGAGGGACAGACGTGAGACCACTCGGCGAGATTCTCGCGGCGGGTGAACGGACGTACTCCTTCGAGTTCTTCCCGCCCCGGACGGAGACCGGAGAGCGCACTCTGTGGCACGCCGTCCGCCGGGTCGAGGCCCTGGCGCCGACGTTCGTGTCGGTCACCTATGGCGCGGGAGGCTCTTCCCGGGACCGCACGGTGCGGATGACCGAGCGGATCGCGGCCGAGACGACCCTCCGCCCCGTCGCCCATCTGACCGCCGTGGGGCACTCCGCCGCCGAACTGCGCCGGATCATCGGCCAGTACGCGAGTGCGGGGGTCCGCGATGTGCTGGCCCTGCGCGGCGACCCGCCCGGTGACCCGCGCGGCCCCTGGACCCCGCACCCGCGGGGCTTCCGCCACGCCGGTGAACTGGTGCGCCTGGTACGGGAGCTGGGGGACTTCGGGGTGGGCGTCGCCGCCTTTCCGGAGCGCCACCCGCGGTCCCCGGACTGGGAGAGCGACATCCGGCACTTCGTCGCCAAATGCCGGGCCGGGGCCGATTACGCCATCACCCAGATGTTCTTCCACGTCGAGGACTATCTGCGGCTGCGGGACCGGCTGGCCGCCGCGGGCTGCACGACCCCCGTCATCCCGGCGATCATGCCGGCCACCGACGTGCGGCAGATCACCCGCTTCGCCGAGCTCAGCGGAGCCGCCTTCCCACCGGACCTCGCGCGGCGCCTGGAGGCGGCCCGGGACGACGCCGCCGAGAGCCGGCGGATCGGTGTGGAGCACGCCACGGAGATGGCCCTCCGGCTGCTGGCGGAGGAAGCACCCGGGCTGCACTACATCACGCTCAACCGCTCCACGGCGACGCTGGAGATCCACCGCAATCTGGGCCTCCCGCGCGGCGGCCCGCGGACGGCCCCGGCCGCCGCCTGAGCACCACCGTGCCCCCGTCCACCCGCCCGCCCTTCCGGAGCAACCGATTCCTTGGAGTCATCGATGAACGACGTCCGCCCTCTCCCCGCGACTCCCGGAGCGGAGGGGAACGATGGCCGGTAACGCACGGGCCGCCGGTGCGTCGGTGACCAGCAGAGCCCTCTCGATACTCGGTGCCTTCGACCCCCTCCACCCCAGCCTGACCCTGTCGGACATCGCACGGCGGACCGGGATCCCCCTCGCCACCGTGCACCGCCTCTCCGGAGAACTGGAGACCTGGGGCGCCCTGAGACGCGGCTACGACGGCCGGTACCGCATCGGCCTGCGGCTGTGGGAGCTGGGTTCGTTGTCCCAGGCCCTGACCTCGGCCCGGGAGGTGGCACTGCCCCACCTGCGGAAGCTGTACGAGCGGACGGGCGAGGACAGCTATCTGGCCGTCCCCGACGGCTCCGACGCCGTGTTCGTGGAGTATCTCGGCGGCCGGCGCGCCGGTACGGCCGGGCCGCGGCGCAGACCGCGCCACCCCCTGACCGGGTCGGCCGCCGGCCTCGCCCTGCTCGCCCACCGCGGCGCGGGCGCGTCGGGCCGGCGCACCCGGCTCGCGGAAGTACGCCGCCGCGGCTGGGCGCTGACGCGGGACCACGAGGTGCCCGGCCTGCTGGCCCTGGCCATGCCGGTGGTGGCCGTCACCGGCACGGCCGACATGGCCATCGGGCTCTGCGCGCCGACCACGGACCGGCTGGCCCGGTGGCGCGAGGAACTGTCCCTGACCGTGGCCGCGGTACAGCGGGATCTGGCCTGCCGGGACTCTCCGGCTCCCGCCGGGCCGGTGACGGAGGACGACGGCGCCGACGACTTCACCTCCGGCCTTCCGCGCCTGCCGGAGAGCGGACGCGGGGAACGGCTGGCCGTGCGCCTGTCCGTACGGCTGGGAGGCTGACGGCCGACGGCCCGCGGGAGGAACGCGCACCGGCGGACCGGGAAACCGGGGAAGGGGAGAGGGAGCAGGGGAGGGGAAGCCGCCGGTCATTCGGCCGCGTGGCCGTACCGGCCGGCAAACGGGCCGACATCCGCGCACGAGCGCTGGTCGGCGGGTATCACGACGGGGATAGTGGAAGACCCCGCGGCGGCGCCGGAACGCGCCAACGCGGGCCGCACAGCCCCGTACCCGTGCAGCAGACCAGTGGCCCGACCGGCCCATGACTGGGGGAATCCGCATGACCTCACCCACACCACGGCGTACCCTCCTCGCCGCCGCACTCGCCACGGCGGCGGGCGCCGCGGCGGCCCCCGCCGCGTTCGCCGTCCCCGGCGGAGGCCGGGCCCCCGGCGCCCAGGCGGGCCCGGGCACCGCCACCGCCGCCACCAACCCGTCCGACACCACCGCCGGGAGGGGCGTGCCCCGCGTGGACTACCACGGCTGGACCACCGCCTCGGACTGGCGCGGCGGCGCGGCCGAGGGCACCGCCGTCCGCACCGGCCGCAGACCCGGTGTCGCCATCGGCCGCCCGGCCGGCCGCACCGACTACACCGACCCGCACACGCAGCAGACCGCCACCTGGGAGTACGCCACCTGGACCGGCCCGGTCCGCCGGCTCTCCGTCCCGGCGAACGAGGTGGTCCCCTCCTGGAACGCCCACACCCCGGCCGGCACCTGGCTCCAGGTCGAGCTGCGCGGCACCTACACCGACGGCACCGACACCCCCTGGTACGTCATGGGCCGCTGGGCCGCGGGTGACGGCGAGGGCGACATCCGCCGCACCTCCGTCGACGACCAGTCGGACGGCAGGAGCAGCATCTGGACCGACACCTTCTCCGTCAACAGCTCCGCCGGCGACCTGCGCCTCGCCTCGTACCGGCTGCGCCTCACCCTCTACCGCAAGCCGGGCGGCGACCGCACCCCGGTGGTCTGGCGGCTCGGCGCGATGGCCTCCGACATCCCGGACCGCTTCACCGTCCCGGCCTCGGCGCCGGGCGCGGGGGCCGCCCGCGAGCTGGAGGTGCCGCGCTACTCGCAGAACATCCACATCGGCGAGTACCCCGAGTACGACAACGGCGGCGAGGCGTGGTGCAGCCCCACCTCGTCCCAGATGGTCATCGAGTACTGGGGCCGCAAGCCGACGAAGCGGCAACTGGCCTGGGTCAACCCGGAGTTCGCCGACCCCCAGGTCTGCCACGCCGCCCGCTACACCTTCGACTACCAGTACGACGGCTGCGGCAACTGGCCCTTCAACGCCGCCTACGCCGCGACGTACCGCGACATGCAGGGCATCGTCACCCGCCTCGGCTCCCTGGGCGACGTCGAGAAGCTGATCGGCGCTGGCATCCCGGTGATAACGTCCCAGTCCTTCCTGGAGTCGGAGCTCGACGGCGCCGGCTACGGCACCGCCGGCCACCTGATGTGCCTCATCGGCTTCACGGAGGACGGCGACGTCATCGCCAACGACCCGGCGAGCGACAGCAATGACGCCGTGCGCCACGTCTACAAGCGCCGCCAGTTCGAGAACATCTGGCTGCGCACCAAGCGCTACAACGCCTCCGGCAAGGAGGCGAGCGGCACGGGAGGCATCTGCTACCTCTACTGGCCGGCCCGCCCCACGGCCGTCCAGCGCCGGACCCTGGCCGCACTCGGCATCTGCTGAGCCGCTGCCGAGCGAGCCGCCGCCGGGCCGCCGCCGGACCTGAGGGCCCGGCGGCGGCCCGCGCCGAAATCGCCGCGCGTGACCGCCCGTCCGGCGGCCGGGAGTCAGCGCCCGGTGGACCCGTCGATCTGCTCGCGGAGGATGTCGGCGTGGCCCGCGTGCCGGCCGGTCTCCTCGATCATGTGCACCAGGACCCACCGCATCGACGGTGCCGCCCTCGCCGCTGCGGGGCCGGGGCGCGGGCGGGTCAGGTCCGTACAGGCTTCGATGACCTCGTTCGCCCGCGCGATGGCCTCCCGGTAGTCGGCGAGCACACCGCCGGCTGTCTCCCCGGGGGACGGCCTCATGGTCCCGGCCCAGTCCTCGGGCTCCTCCCCCAGGAAGTGGAACCGCTCGACGCACGCCAGATGCCTGACCAGGCCCAGGAGGCTCGTTCCCGAGGGCACCCCGGCGGTCCGGACCTGCGGTTCCGGTACCCCCGCCGCCTTGTCCGCGACCGAGCGCCGCAGATATTCGAGGAACCCGAGAAGGACGGCCTTCTCGTCGCCGCCGGTTCGCGGAGGTCCGGTGTCCCGCGTCCGCGTCGTGGCTTCCGGTGGGTGATCGAGTGGCATCGCGTTCCTCCGCTGCGGGGCGTGTCGTGTGGTCGGGTGCCCGCTCATCCGGTGGTCCGCCGGAGAACGAGGACGTGGTCGGTGACGGTCGCGGTCTCGCCGGAGGGGCCGGTCGCCCGGCGCCGCGGCCTGTCCGCGCGCAGGACGGGCCACTGCCCGGGGTCGAGATCCAGCTCGGCGGCGATCTCGGCGGGGGTGGGGTGGTGGACGCCGGGGTCCCGGTTCCAGGACCAGGGCGCGGTGGAGCCGTGGTCGACGATCAGCAGGAGACCCCCGGGCCGCAGGGCCCGTGCGGCCGTGCGCAGGATCCGGCTGCGGGGCAGCGGGAACGGGGTGTGGAGGTACTGCGCGGAGACGAGGTCGAACTCCCCGGCCGGGAAACTACGGGCCAGATCGTGCCGTTCGCTGGTGACCCGGTCCCCGGCACCCAGTTCACGGGCGCGCTCGCGTACCCGTTCGACGGCGGTGGCGGAGACGTCCACGGCGGTGACCCGCCAGCCGTGCCGGGCGAGCCAGAGGGTGTCGCCGCCCGCACCGCAGCCCAGGTCCAGCGCGGCTCCGGGGCGCAGCGGCCCGGCGGTCTCGGCGAGCAGGGGGTTCACGCGCTCGCCCCCGCCGCTCCGGGCGGCGTAGTGCCGCTCCCAGAACGACTCGGCCTCGTGGTCCGCGGGGTCGGCGTGGTCATGGCTTCGTGTGGCGTCCATGCGCGGTGGCTCCTTTCTTCTTGGGTGGACGTGCCGTGCCGTCACCGGGCTGCCCGGTCGTCGAAGAACGCCAGCAGTTCGGCGGTGACGAAGTCCGGGTTCTCCTCCGGCAGCCAGTGGCCCGCTCCGGGCACCTCAACGGCCCGCGTGATGCGGGACATGCGGGGTTCGGCGGTGGACCGGGTGAACTCGAGCAGGCCCTCAGCGGTCATGAGCATCGTCGGCACGGAGACCGGCGCGGCGGCGGTGTTGTCGCGCTCGTCCCGGTCCAGCGTCCGGTAGAGCTCGAACCCGCCGGTCAGGACCCGCGGCCGGCGGTAGGTGCGGGCGAACTCGTCGACCTGCTCGTCGGTGAAGGGGGACTCCGCGCCGGGCCCGCCGAAGCTCGTACCGCCGTGGGCGACGTACGGATAGAACAGTTCGAGGTACTCGCGCACGTCGTCGGCCACGAGCGTCTCCGGGAACATCTCCTGGTCGTGGAAGGCGACATGCCAGCTCAGCGACCGGTACCGGTCGGCGCTGAGTCCGGGGCCCGGAAGGGGATAGTCCAGATGGGCATACCGGGCGACCTCGTCCGGGTACCGCGCGGCGTACTGGAAACCGACGCCGGCGCCGAGGTCGTGCCCGACGAGATTGATGTCGCGCAGGCCCAGGTCGCCGGCGACCAGGCCGTGCACGTACCGCGCGAGGGTGGCCTTGTCGTAGCCGGAAGGCGCTCCTTCGCTGTCACCGAGTCCCGGCAGGTCCAGCGCGTACACCGTGTACCGCTCGGCGAGCGCCGGCATGATGCCGCGCCATGCGTACCAGGACTGTGGCCAGCCGTGCAGCAGGACGAGCGGCTCGCCGGTTCCGCCGGTGACGTAGTGCATGCGCACCCCGTCGACGAGGGCGAACTCATGGCGGAACAGGCGGTTGAACTCGGCGTCGTCGCGGGTGGCGGAGTCGAAGGACGGGGCACTCGCTGCCGCGGCCGGACGGTGTGGTGCCTCGTCCTGCGTCCGTCCGGCGCCCGTCGCACACGCGGACGTCAGGACGAGAACGGCCACGGCCATGGCCGCGCCGCGCCTCCACCGTGACCCGGCCGGGCGGATGACGGCTGTTCCGCTCCCGTGAGCTGTTGTGGCATGCGTTGTCATGCGGACTCACCTCCGCGGGCAGCATCCCCGCCCCGGTTACGGGCTTGCAAGAAAAGTTGCGGATCCGCATGATGGTGGGATGAGCGGAACGGGAGAGGACGTCCTGGCGGGGGTCGGACCGCGCCTGCGCGCCCTGCGCAGGGCGCGGGGCGCGACGCTGAAGGACCTGGCCACCGAGACGGGCCTGACGCCGAGCACGCTGTCCCGGCTCGAGAACGGAAGACTCCGCCCCACGCTGGAGCAGTTGCTGCCCCTGGCCCGGGCGCACGGCGTTCCGCTCGACGACCTCGTCGCGGCACCGCCGACCGGGGACCCGCGCATCCACCTGCGGCCGGTGCGGCGTTCCGGGCTGGTCCTGGTGCCGCTCACCAGACGGGCCGGGGGCGTCCAGGCGTACAAGGTGATCTACCCGCCCGCGGGCCGGGCGCCCACCATGGATCTGCGGACCCACGAGGGATACGAGTGGTTCTACGTCCTCAACGGACAGGTCCGGCTCGTGCTCGGCGAGCAGGAGTTCCGCCTCGGGCCGGGGGAGGCCGCCGAGTTCGACACCCGGGTGCCGCACTGGATCGGCAGCGCCGGCGGCGAGCCCGCGGAACTGCTCACCCTGTTCGGCCCGCAGGGCGAGCGCGCTCACCTGTCGGCGTCCGGCGCATGACCCTCCGGACCCGGCGCGATCCACCGGCTCCGACGGCGAAAAACCTCCAGCGCGCTCCGAAGCCGTGATCCGCCCCGCCGGACCGGCCTGATGGGCCGCCGCCACACCACCACCGTCATCGCACAGCCACGCCGCCGCCGGACCGCGGGGCCCGGCGGCGGCGTGCTGCGGGGGGATCAGCCGGTGACCTCCTCATCCTCGGCGAGGGCCTCGGTCCGCGCGGACACCGTCTCGCGCAGCCTCGCCACGGCGGTGGACAGCTCCTCGGTGTCCGCGCCCGCCGCACGCGCCCCGTCCGCAATGCGGTCCAGGACCCGGAGCGCGGTGCCGGAACCGTAGAACTTCTCGTACAGCTCGCGGTAGGCCGTCTTGTACGCGTCGTCGAAGGCATCCAGTTCGAGGAAGCGGTCCTTGAGGGGATGGCCCGTCATGCCGCCGGGCATGCCGCCCCCGCCTCCCCGTCGTCCGGCCCCCGGCCGTTCTGCCCGCCGGGGCTCCGGGCGGCATGTCCTCGGTCCCGCCCTTCGGCGGCTGCACCTTCTGCCCGGCCCGGCCGTCGGCCGTGTCCGCGCCGGTGCCAGTGCCCTCCCGCTCGGCAGGGACGCCGCCCTTGCCGAGCGAGTCGTCCGGGCCGGCCGCCGTGTCGCCGCCGAAGGACAGGTTGTAGTCCCAGCCCAGGACGGAGAACTTCTTCGTGTCCAGGTCGTACCAGAGGAGGTAGTTCTTGCCCGGGCCGCTCATGTCGTCGAAGTTCAGCAGCAGGTTCTGCGCCGCGGTGTACGCGGCGAGGGAATCCACGTCCACGTACCGGCCGAGCTCCTCGGCGAACTCCTCGTCGGACGCCCGGTCGGCCCACTTGATGAGGCGGATCACCGGGGTGAGGTCCTGGCTGCCGGCCTTGTTGAGCTGGCGGAAGGACGTCTCGTACGCGGACGGGTCGTCGCCGCGGTAGGCGAAGCTGCCGCCGGCCCGCGCCTTGTACAGCACGCCGTTGCCGTCGCCGACGGCCTCCGCGTACTCGGTGTCGGGGTTCTCGACCATGAGCCGGGTGACGGCCGGCCGGTCGTTCACCTTCACCGAGGAGAAGGCGTACCGCTCGGCCGGTTCCCCGGAGGCAGCCGTCAGCGACAGGGACAGCGCCTCGTTGAGCGGTACCGCGCCGCCGCTGCCGGGGCGCAGGGAGATCTCCCGCTCGCCCTGGTAGGCACGGCCCTCGATGTACTCGTCGATCTTGATGAGCCAGGGCAGTTCCTCGGGCTTGTCCGGCGACAGGTCGTACATCGTCATGCCGCCCGCTCCGCCGGGGCGGCGGCCGCCGCCCGCGGCGCCGTCCGGCGCGGCACCGCCCGGCACGGCCCGGCCGCCACCGGGCATGCCGCGGTCGCCGCCGCGCAGGGACATCAGAGTGGAGTTGCCCTTCAGGCGGATGCCGACATCCTCCAGATGGACCCCGTCGATGGTGAGATCCGCCTCGATGTACTCCTTGGAACCCTCCTCGCGGAACTCCTTCATCATCTTCTCGAAGTCGGTCGTGTCGTACTCGAGCTGGATCGTGTGCGCCACCGAGTCGTCGTACAGGCCGACCGTGCCGCGGACGTTCTGCGTGATCGCGTCGGCCTCCACGGCGGAGGCCGAGGTGACGTACGGCGAGACCCGGGCGTCGCCGATCGTGTACACCATCACCGCCAGCCCCGCGCACAGGGCCGCCACCGGTCGCCAGTGGTGCCGCAGCCGCACCGGAACGCGGTCCCGCAGCCGCCGCCGGCGCGCCGCCCCGGGAGCCCGCCGCGCCTTTCCGCCGCCGGGCATCACAGATCGGTCTGGTCGTAGCCGGTGAGGACCGTCACCCGCTGCCCGGCGGTGCGTTCCTGGAGCGCGGCCACCAGGTCGGCGGGTTCGGTGCCCTTCTTCATGCGCACCGTGTAGAAGATCTCCACGAGCGCCCCGCCGCGTATCGTCTCGGTGCTCACCAGCTCGAACTCGGTGGTGTAGCGGATGAGGACATCGCGGACGGCCGGCGTGTAGTCCTCCCCGGCCGGGACCTGGACCTTGACGACCTGGCGCTGGATGTTCAGCCGGAACCAGTTGAACTTGTACATCACGACGACGACGGCGCAGATCACCACCGCGGCGACCGCGGCCAGGGTGTAGAACCGGGCACCGCAGGCCATGCCGATCGCCATGGCCAGGAAGACGAAGCCGACGTCCCGGGTCTCCTTGATGGCGTTCCGGAACCGGATCACGGACAACGCGCCGACCAGGGAGAACGCCCGGGCCAGATTGGAGCCGACGACCAGCATGATCAGCGCGACGATCATGCCGACCAGGACCAGCGTCTGGACGTAGGACTGGCTGTAGGAGATGTTGCGGTGTGTGTACCGGTAGACGTAGCCGATCATCGTGCTCAGGACGAACGAGAGCGACATGGCGGCGACGACGTCGAGGACGCTGAACGTGCCGCTGAGTTCCTGCAGTTCGAAGTTCACTGTGCTCCTGCTTTCACGGGCGCGTGGGGGTGCCGCGCCGCCGGCTGCCGTGCGGCGGCCGTGGGGTCGGGGCGGGGGCGGGGAGGTCCGCCCCGCCGATGTGGAAGACGGACCGGGGCCCGGCCGAACGCCTCGATGGACTGGACGTACTTGGAGACCCGCACGAGAGCGAGGTTCCGGCGCGCGGCCAGATCGCTGATCCAGTACGGCGTGCGCTCGTTGACCTTGACCTCCATGACGGCCAGGTGCGGCGGGATCGTGAACCGGTTCTCCGGGTCGGCGGTCCCCAGGTGGAAGTCGCGGTCCCGGCCGCGCACCCGCCGGTCGAACGTCACCCGCAGCCCGGTGTCCGTGCCGGTGCCGACCAGGGCCTCGCGCTGGTATCCGGTGATCGCGGTGGCCCGCAGGTTCAGCCGGACGAGGAGTTCCAGCACCTCCTGGACGAACGCGCTCTCCCCCGGGGCGTGTTCGATCAGCTCCCGGCCGTCGCAGAGCCGCCGGGCCGTGCCGTAGGGAAGGGCGATGCGGCGTTTCTGGGTGACCCGGTTGACGCGCTGCTTGATCTCCACGCACACCGGCGACGCGTCGGTCACGCCGGACGGGTCGCCGTAGTGGCGGATGCGAAGCTTCCGGCGGAACTTCAAGCCCTCGATCTTCTCCCAGTAGAAGCGGAGCCCAGGGGAGTCGTAGTAGAGACTCCAGACTCCGTAGCCGCCGGCCGGGCTGTGGGGGTCGGGGTCCATGCGTTCGGCCAGCTCCTCCCGGATGCCGGCGGCCTGCTCCACCGGGACCAGGTACTTGAGCTCGAAGCGGTTGAACACGTGCGGCCGGCCGGCCACCCGTTCCGGCGGCCCGCCCTCCCGCTCCGCCGCCTCCTCCGCGGAGGCCTCGCCTGCCTGATTCCCTCCGTGTCGTCCGCCCCGCGGTGCGGACGTTCCGGGTCGCGCCACCCTGCGCCTCCTTCGTTCGTGCGGTCCGGATCTTCCGGCTCCGGACAAGCAACCAGTGGCGTATGAGAGGGCGATGAGAATTGCGCGAGGATTGGCCGAGAAAGTGCGATGACCGCGGAGCGAACGCCCGGTTGCGGAGGCCCGGCCGGGAGACCGTCCGCGGGGGCTCCGGAGACCCCGCGCGCGGCAGGCGGCCGCGCGCTGCGCGCCCCCCGTCCCCCGGATGGCGCAGCGCCGGAGCGGTGCTGGGGACGGGCGGCGGAGGGCACCGCGGCCCCGCGCCCGGGACGTGGCAGGGTGGCCGTCATGGACGGCTACTGGTGGGAGCTGGCGCTGGTCGCCGCGCTGATCGTGCTGAACGCCCTGTTCGCGGGCAGCGAGATCGCGCTGATCTCGCTGCGGGAGAGCCGGCTCCGCCGGCTGCGGCGCCGAGGCGGTACGACCGCGGCCCGACTGGTGCGGTTGGCCGAGGACCCGAACCGCTATCTGGCGACGATTCAGGTGGGGATCACCCTGGCCGGGTTTCTCGCGTCGGCGACGGCGGCGGTGTCCCTGGCCGAGCCGGTGGTGCCCCGGCTGTCGTTCCTGGGATCGGCGGCCGAACCGGTGGCGATCGCCCTGGTGACGCTGGTGCTGACGTTCGTGACGCTGGTGGCCGGGGAGCTGGCGCCGAAGCGGCTGGCCATGCAGTTCGCCGAACGGTGGGCGCTGCTGGCCGCCACCCCGCTGACGGTGCTCTCCACCGCGTCCCGGCCGGTGATCTGGGCCCTGGGCCGCTCCACCAACGCCCTCGTCCGAGTGCTGGGCGGGAATCCGCGGGCGGGGCAGGAACCCCCGACCCCCGACGAGCTCAAGGACATGGTGGTCGGCCAGCGCGGCCTGACGGCCCAGCAGCGCAGGATCCTCGCCAGTGCCCTGGAGATCCACGAACGCATCCTGCGGGACGTCCTGGTGCCGCGCCGCTCGGTGTTCACGCTCGCCGCGTCACTGCCCGCCGCCGAGGCACGCGCCGAGCTGGCGGGCGCCGGCCACTCCCGCGCGCCGGTCGTCCGGGCCGGGCACTTCGAGGACGTGGTCGGCGTGGTGCGCCTGCGGGACCTGACGACGAGCGACGACACGGTCCCCGTCGCCGAGGTGGCCCGGCCGGCCGTGGTGTTCTCCGACTTCATGCGGGTGTCCGAGGCCCTGCGGCGCTTCCGGGCGGACCGCCAGCAGTTCGCCCTGGTCGTCGACGAGTACGGGTCGGTCCAGGGCATCGTCACGATCGAGGACCTGCTGGAGGAGATCGTCGGGGAGATCTACGACGAGACGGACCGCGACGTGCTGTCCGTGCGGCGGCAGCCGGACGGCTCCCTGCTCCTGCCGGGGGCCTTCCCGGTCCACGACCTGCCGGACATCGGCGTCGACATGGGAGACCTGGCGGCGCGGGGGCGGTTCACCACCGTCGCCGGTCTCGTACTGGACCGGCTCGGCCGCATCCCGAGGACGGCCGGGGAACGGATCCCGGTGGGCACCTGGGACATCGAGGTCACCGAGGTGGACCACCACGCCGTCACCGGCGTCCGGCTCCGCCCCCGGGTCGCCGCCGACCGGGAGAGCGAGGACCGGGAGGCCGGGAACCGGGAGCGCGGGGCGGGGCCGCGAACGGGGCCGGGGGCGGGGCCTGAGCCGCGGGCAGGCGAAGGGCCCGGGCTCAGCCCCGGGCGGCGCCGTCCTGCTGGGGCGGGATGCCCTTCGGCGTGCCGTTGCCGGAGGGCCGCTGCTCCCGGTCGAAGGCGGCGGCCTGGAGTTCGTACAGCTCGCGGAAGTGGCCGCCGGGGCGGGTCAGCAGCTCGGACGGTGGGCCGGACTCGATCAGGCGGCCCTCGTGGAGGACGTGGACGAGGTCGGCGTGGCGGACCGAGGCCATGCGGTGGGTGATGAGCACGATCGTCTGCCCGGCGTCGGCGAGTTGGCGGATCTGGCGGAAGACCCGCTCCTCGGCCTTGGCGTCCAGGGCGGCCGTGGGTTCGTCCACGACGAGGATCTCGCCGTCCCGGTAGCGGGCGCGGGCGATGCCCAGGCGCTGCCACTGACCGCCGGAGAGCTGGTGGCCGCCCTTGAAGGTGCGGGAGAGCAGGGTGTCCCAGCGGCGGGGGAGCTCGTCGACGAAGTCGACCCCGGCGTGCTCGGCCGCCTCGGCCAGCCGCCGTTCGCACAGCGGCGCCGAGGTGTCGGAGATGGCGACGTTGACGCGGGCGGTCATCGGCCAGCGGTAGTGGTCCTGGGCGACCACCGCGAACCGCTCGAAGACGGCCTGCCGATCGGCGTCGGCCGCGTCCACCCCGTCCCACAGGATGCGCCCCCGCTGCGGCGCGTAGAGCCCGCACAACAGCTTCACCAGGGTGGACTTGCCGGAGCCGTTCTCACCGACCAGGGCGACGACGCCGCCCAGCGGGATGGCCAGGCCGACCTCGCGCAGGACGGGGGTCTCCTCGCAGCCCGGGTAGGCGAAGGTCACGTCCTCCAGCCGGATCTCCCGTACCCGGGCGGGCAGTTGCCGTCCGCCGACGGGAATCTGGCGGTCGGCGGACTCCTTCAGCAGCCGGTTCAGATCGGCGACGTGCATCGACTCCTCGTGCAGGTAGTTGACGCGCCGGATCAGCCCGTCGAGGGCGCCGGTGCCGGTGCGGATCGCCATGACCGCGGCCCCGGCGCCGGCCAGGGCCATGGCGCCGGTCCACAGCAGCGCGCCCAGCAGCAGATACGTGGCGAGGGTGACCAGCCCGGTGAGGGCCGAGGCCAGCAGGCCCGTACGGGCTGCGAGCCGGGCCAGCCGGGTCTGCTCCTCCTCCGCCGCCCGCGACATGCCCCGGAAGTGCTCCAGGATGAACGGGCCCGCGCCGTGCACCCGGACCTCCGCCGCCGCGTCCGTGTCCGTCAGCAGCTGGGAGAGCATCGAGGAGGCCCGGACATGCTGGAGCCAGCGGTGGAACGACCGGTACCGGCGGCGCGCGACCGTCAGCGAGGCCCAGGCGCTCGGCACCACCATCACCACCAGCATCGGCAGCAGCACCGGATGCAGGACGGTCAGCACCCCGGCCGCCGCGACCAGCGACAGCAGACCCGAGATGACGGCCACGCAGTGACCGACCATCCGCCGCGCCGAGTCGGCGCCGAACTGGGCCGACTGCAGCAGCCGGTGGAACTCCTCGTCCTCCATGGCCGCCATCTCGACCCGGTACGCCCGCTCCAGGTACATCTCCCGCGCCAGCCGCTCCACCCGCGGCTCCAGCGGCCCGGTGAACCGGATCGACGCGGCCGAGCAGAGCGCCCCCACGGCGGCGGCCCCCGCGACGAAGAGAACCACGGGGAGGGACTCCCGCAGCCGGCCGTCCAGGGAACCCGGTCCGAGCAGCACCGCGAGCAGCGCGTTGACCCCGAGCAGGCCCACGGCCTGCGCCGCCCCCCGCCCGATCTCGGCGAGCGCGACCGCCGCGGTGGCGCCCCGCCCGGCCTGCCAGGAGAGCCGCACGGCCATCCCCATCAGCCGGGGGAGCGTGGCCGCCATGGTGCGCAGCGTGAGGGCGTACCGGGTCTCCTCGTACGAGGCCCAGCTCGTGTCGTACACCAGCCGCCCGCCGAACAGCAGCCGCTCACTCTCCGAGACGCCGCCGCCGACGGGCCCGGCGCCCTTGCCGGGGCTTCCGTCGGGTTTCGCGTCCTGCTCGCCGCCCGGCCCGTGGTTCTCAGACGAGTCGGCCTGTGCCGATGCCGTCATCCCATCCCCCTCGTGTGGTCGGTCCCGCCCTGCCGGGCTCTGGTGGCGGCCGCGGGGCGCGCACCATCCGGCTGTGGACGCGCAATCAAACGGATGCTCGGTTCAACGGCCAGGACGGGCCGTACGTAACGGGCCGGACGCGGCGGAGATGCCGCGTCTGTCACGAAGTGCCCTCGCCCGGCCGCCCAACCGGTTGATCGTCCCAAGCACGCGCCCGTGACGCGCCGGCGTGACGGAGACCTCTTGTGCAACTAGTTGCACAAGAGGCGGGAGTCCTCTACAAAGGGCGGTACCACCCGCGCGCGAGGAGACGACGGATGACCGCGTACCCCCACCTGCTGAGCCCGCTCGACCTGGGCTTCACCACCCTGCCCAACCGTGTGCTGATGGGCTCGATGCACGTCGGGCTCGAAGAGGCCGAACGCGGCTTCGAGCGCATGGCCGCCTTCTACGCGGCGCGGGCGCGCGGCGGTGTCGGGCTCATCGTCACCGGCGGCATCTCCCCGGACGACCGCGGCCGGCCGTACGAGGGCGGCGCCAAGCTCACCACGGAGGCGGAGGCCGAGCAGCACCGGGTGGTCACCGAGGCCGTGCACCGCGAGGGTGGCCGGATCGCGATGCAGATCCTGCACTTCGGGCGGTACGCCTACCACCAGGACCTGGTCGCGCCCAGCGCCATCCGCGCCCCCATCAACGCGAACGTCCCGCGCGCCCTCACCGAGGACGAGATCGAGGAGACCATCGAGTCCTTCGTCCGCGCCGCCGGGCTGGCCCGGTCGGCCGGTTACGACGGCGTCGAGATCATGGGCTCCGAGGGCTACCTGATCAACGAGTTCATCGTCTCGGCGACCAACCACCGCACCGACCGCTGGGGCGGCTCGTACGAGAACCGGATGCGCTTCCCCGTCGAGATCGTCCGTCGGGTCCGCGAGCGAGTCGGCCCCGACTTCATCCTGATCTACCGGCTCTCCATGCTCGACCTCGTCCCCAACGGCTCCACGCTGGACGAGGTGATCACCCTCGCCCGGGAGATCGAGGCGGCGGGCGCCACGATCATCAACACCGGCATCGGCTGGCACGAGGCCCGCGTCCCCACCATCGCCACCTCCGTGCCGCGCGGCGCGTACAGCTGGGTCACCGAGAAGGTGATGGGCGCGGTCTCCGTCCCGCTGGTCACGACCAACCGCATCAACACGCCCGAGGTCGGCGAGCGGCTCCTCGCCGAAGGCCGCGCCGACATGGTGTCGCTGGCCAGGCCCTTCCTCGCCGACCCCGACTTCGTGGCCAAGGCCCGCGCGGGCCGTCCCGAGACGATCAACACCTGCATCGGCTGCAACCAGGCCTGCCTCGACCACACCTTCAGCCTCAAGATCACCTCCTGCCTGGTGAACCCGCGGGCCTGCCACGAGACCGAACTCGTGCTCACCCCCACCCGGCGCGGCAAGCGCGTGGCCGTGATCGGCGCCGGTCCGGCGGGCCTCGCCCTGGCCGTGTCGGCCGCCGAGCGCGGCCACACCGTCACCCTCTTCGACGCGGCCGACGAGATCGGCGGCCAGCTCAACCTGGCCCGCCGCATCCCCGGCAAGGAGGAGTTCGACGAGACCCTGCGCTACTTCCGCGTCCAGCTGGAGGAGCACGGCGTGGACGTCCGGCTCGGCGCCCGGATCGAGGCCGGGGACCCGGCACTCGCCGCGTACGACGAGATCGTCGTCGCCACCGGCGTCATCCCCCGCACCCCGGACATCCCGGGCATCGACCACCCCAAGGTCGTCAGCTACCTCGACGTGCTCCGCGACAGCGCACCGGTCGGCGACCGGGTCGCGGTCATCGGCGCGGGCGGCATCGGCTTCGACGTCGCCGAGTACCTCACCGACGGCGGCGAGAAGACGAGCCTCGACCCCGACGCCTACTTCCGCCAGTGGGGCGTCGACACCGACTACCGCGAGCCGGGCGGCCTCGGCACCCCCGAGCGCCCGCAGCCGCCGCGCACCGTGCACCTGCTCCAGCGCAAGACCGGCAAGGTCGGCGCCACACTCGGCACCACCACCGGCTGGATCCACCGCGCCGAGCTCAAGCACCGCGGCGTGACGACGGTGGCGGGAGCGGCGTACGACCGCATCGACGACGAGGGCCTGCACATCACGGTCGACGGCACCGCGAGCGTCGTCCCGGTCGACACGGTGGTGCTGTGCGCCGGCCAGGAGCCGAACCGGCGCCTGTACGAGGAACTGCGCGCCGCGGGCCGCCCGGTGCACCTCATCGGCGGCGCGGACGTCGCCGCCGAACTCGACGCCAAGCGGGCCATCCTCCAGGGCACGGAACTCGCCGCCGCGCTGTGAGACGCGGACGCGCCGCACGCCGCGGACCGGGGGCGCGGGCCACCGGTCCGCGGCCCCGGCTCCAGCCGCGGGCCGCGGCGTGCGTGGCCCCGGACCGGCCGGTCAGCCGCCGGAGGGGTCGGAGGACGGCCGGGAGGCCGCCCGGCGGACCGTACCTAGGATGCCCGTATGTCCCTGCCGCACGCGATCCTCACCGCCCTGCTGGAGAAGCCCTCCTCCGGCCTCGAACTGGCCCGCCGCTTCGACCGGTCCATCGGGTACTTCTGGTCGGCCACGCACCAGCAGATCTACCGCGAGCTGGGACGCCTGGAGGAGAAGGCCCTGATCCGGACGCTGCCGTCGGACCGCCCCGCGCAGGGGAAGCGCAAGGAGTACGAGGTGCTGCCCGCCGGCCGCGCCGAACTGACCGAATGGGTGGCCCGCAGGGAGGACCCCAAGCAGATCCGCGACCCGCTGCTGCTGCGCATGCGCGCGGCGGCGGTGGTGGGGGCGGCCGGCCTGGAAGCCGAACTGGAACGCCATCTGGAGCTGCACCGACGGCAGTTGGCGGAGTACGAGGGCATCGAACGCCGCGACTTCGGCGAGGAACCGGCGGACGAGCCGGACCGGCTGCGGCACCTCGTCCTCCAGGCCGGCATCGACCAGGAGACCTTCTGGATCGGCTGGCTGACCAAGGCCCTGGCGGGCCTCCGCACGACCTGAGCGCCCCCGGGCCTGCCCCACGCGGCGCCGCCGGGGGACACCCCAGCACGCCCGGGGCAACCACGGGCACGACGCCCGGGGACGACGCCCGCCGCCATCGGGGCGACGGCGCGCATCACGAGAGGAACGAGGAGAAGTCATGTCCACTCAGGCCACTCAGACCCAGAAGCGTTTCCGTGCGGCCGCGGAGCAGCGGGACCTCGCCACCCTGGAGGAGCTGTTCACCCCTGACGCCCGCCTCTACAGCCCGGTGAAGTTTCGCCCCTTCGAGGGCCGGCCCATGATCATGGGCGTGCTGGGCGTCCTGATGCGCGTCTTCGAGGACTTCCGCTACGTCGGCGAGTTCACCGGCACCTCCGAGCGGAACGCCACCGGCGAGGAGGCCGACTCGGCCGTCCTGATCTTCCGGGCGACGGTGGACGGCAAGGAGATCCACGGCATGGACCTCTTCACCTTCGACGAGGCCGGCCTGATCACGGAACTCACGGTCATGGTCCGCCCGCACTCCGCCGTCGTCACCCTCGGCCAGGCGGTCCTGTCGGGTCTGGCGGAGGACGGCCTGGCCCCGGCACCCGCACCCGGCGCCTGACCTCCACGGTGCGTGCCGCACGGGTGGCGCGGGCCGGTCCGTATGGCGAAAGCACGCTGGACGAGCTGAGACCGGTGGGGAGTTGAGCGGTACGCCGGTGTGCTCCGCTGTCCGGAACGAGCGCACGAGGAAGCCCCTGCCGCGCGGGTTACCGCCGTGGCAGGGGCTTCCTTCCGCCTCTGCCACGGGAGAACGGGCGGGCGGTGCGCCGGTCACGGCGTGCCTCGCGTACGGCGGTGCTCCGGGCGTCCGGAGTGGGGCGGCGACTCGGCCGCTGCTCACGGCCCGACCGGGAGTTCTGGACGACCGTGTAGCGCGGGAGTTGAGACACAAGAGCGTTGCGGCGCCGCACACCCCACCGCGCTGTCAGTCGTCAGAGCCTCCGCCCCGGCCCAGGCTCGAACGCCGGCCCGAACGCCCCAGCAGACTGACCACCTGGGCCACCGCCAGGGTCACTCCGGAAACCGCACGCACCCAGCGCGGGCCGCCCCGCGCCGCCCACACGACGCAGCCGCATCCTCCGGCGACGAGCACGAGAATCCCGGACAGGACGAGTACGGCCATGTCCATCCCCCCTCTTCTGTTGGTGTCGGCGCGATGCGGCAGCCCGGCGTGGTCGTCGCCGGACCGGTTCCCCGCTGCGCCGCCGGCGCCGGGTCGGAGGCCGCAACACGAGATCAGGACTTCGGGCACCGTATGGCCGCCCGGCATGCGGTGGCTACACCGGCCGCTGGGCGGCGCGGCCGTGGTCCAGCGTCCTCGGGCTCGTCGCGCCCGGTACACGCGTGCCCATGGTGGGGGAGCGCCGTCTGCCTCGGGTGCACCGGCGCACGGGCCGGGGTACGGGTGCGCGCGTGCGCCGCTCCTTCGCACACCGGTCCTCCGTACGGCGCGTACCGGTGGGGTGCCGCGCCCGTACAGCCCCCGGGTGACGGTGCGCCACCTCTGGTCAACGCGGCGTGGGAACGGCAGGGTTCGGGGACGTGGCCAACGACCTCCGCCTCCCCCCATGCCCCGCCCGACTCCGGTTCCCCGTACGGCACTTCGGGGTGCGTCCGTCCGCCGCCCCGGTGGCCGGGAAGCGCCCAGGGCGCCCGCCCGGCGCCGTGCGCTGACGTTCGCGCCGCACGGGGTGGCCGTGGACGGCGGGCCCCTGCCGGGCGCCTCCGTGGCCTGCGTCTACTGGTCGGAGGCCACCGCCGAGGGCCCGGTGAACGGCCGCACCGTCGCCGTGCGGCTCGGCGGCTACGCGGCGCCCACCCGCCGTCTCGCCCTCCGCTGGCTCCGCGCCCAGGCACACCGGATCGCCGACGGGCTCGACCCCGACCCGGCCGAGCCGTGGGCCGGTGAGGGCGTCCTCTGCCCCGTACCGGAGCGGTACGCCGACGCGCCGGCCGAGTTGCGCCGCTGGGCCGCCGACGACCTGCGGCAGCAGGCCGCAGCCCTCCGGCTCGCCGAGGGCCTGCCGTTCCGGCTCACCGCCGCCGACCACACGGGGCGCTACTCGCTCCTGGCCCGCCCCGTGGCCGTCACGGCACTGCCGCGCGTCGCCGCCGCTCCGGGGCGGGGTGCGGCGTAGCGGCCGCGCCTCCGGCGGTGTCCCGGCCGGAGCCGCCCGCGGTGGGGATCGGCGTTCGGACCCGCGGCCGGCGGGCCGGAGGGCACGGTGGGTCGGCAGGCCGGACGGCCGGCGGGCCGGTGAGTCCGGCAGACGTGCGGACCGGGAGACGTGCGCACCGGCAGACGTGCGCACCAGCAGACGTGCGGACCGGCAGGAGTGCTGACCGGCAGGCCCGCGGACCGGGATCAGTGCCCGATGTCCCGGTCACCCGCCTCCACCAGTCCGCTCTCGTACGCGAAGATGACGATCTGCACCCGGTCGCGCAGGCCGAGCTTGCCGAGGATGCTCGACACATGCGACTTGACGGTGGCGGGCCCGATGAAGAGCTCGGCGGCGATCTCCGCGTTGCTCGCGCCCCGGGCGGCGGCGACCACGATCTCGCGCTCCCGCTCGGTGAGCCGTTCCAGGCGGCCCGCCACCGCTGTGTTGACGCGGCGCTCCGCGAACCGGTCGACGAGGCGCCGGGTGATCGAGGGGGCCAGCAGCGCACCGCCCCCGGCCACGGTGCGTACGGCGGTGGCGAGTTGCTCGGGCGGGATGTCCTTGAGCACGAAGGCGCTGGCACCGGCGCGCAGTGCCTCGTACACGTACTCGTCGGGGTCGAAGGTGGTGAGGATCAGCACCCGGACGTCCCAGTCCGCCTCCCGCAGGATCCGGGAGGTGGCCTCGATGCCGTCCATGCCCGGCATACGGATGTCCATGAGAACCACATCCGGACGGTGCCTGCGTACCGCCTCGACGGCCTCGATTCCCGTCCCGGCCTCGGCCAGGACCCGGATGTCGTCATGGACCCGCAGAATCATGGCGAAGCCCCGGCGGACCAGCGCCTGGTCGTCGACGACGACGACACCGATGCTCACGCGGGCTCTCCTCCCGTGGGCAGACGGGCCGTCAGCCGGAATCCGCCGCCGGGACGCGGCCCCGCGTCGAGGCTTCCGCCGAGGAGGAGCGCTCTCTCCCGCATGCCGAGGATTCCGTGGCCCGCCACACCGCCGTGGGCGCCGGCCGACACGGACGGGACGGCGGCCCCACGGCCGTCGTCGACCACCTCGACGGTGAGGTCGCCGCCGTCCCTGCGCAGGCGCACCTCGGCGCGGGTCCGCGGCCCGCTGTGCTTGAGCACGTTGGTCAGCGCCTCCTGGACGATGCGGTACGCCGACAGCTCCACCCGGGCGGGGAGAGCAGCCCCGGCACCGCCGCCGGCCGGGACGACCGAGACGTCCAGACCCGCCTCGCGCACCTGCTCGACGAGCCGGGGGAGGTCGTCCAGCCGGGGCTGCGGGCCCAGCCGGTCGCGGTCCGCCTCCGGCCGCAGCACTCCCAGCAGGTGACGCAGCTCGTCCAGCGCCTGGCGCCCGGCTTCCTCCACCGCTGCCATCGCCTCGCGGGCCTCCTCGGGATCGTGGGCGGCCACCATCCGGGCCGCACCCGCCTGCACCGTCATCATGCTCACCCGGTGCGCGACCACGTCGTGCAGTTCGCGGGCGATGTGGCTGCGCTCCTCGGTGACGATCCGGCGCGCCTCGGCGGCCTGCTCGTAACGGAGTTGGACGGCGCGCTCCGCCCGCAGCCGCAGGCGCCGGCCGATGTACCAGGCACCGGCCATGACCAGGACGCCGAAGCCGATGTCCCCCCAGGGGACGGAGTCCAGCAGGCCGTCGGCCACCAGCGCGGCGAGGGCCGCGGCGACGGCGAGACGGTTCCCCCGGGTGGCACCCGCGTACTTCCCCACGCTGTACAGGGCGACGACCACCATCCCGCCCATGGTGGCGTAGCTGCTCCCCAGCGTCGGGGCCCAGGCGACGAGCACCACCACCAGCACCGCGGCCGGTTCGCCGCGGCGCCGGTACAGCGCCGTGCCGGCCACGGCGAACAGCAGCAGGACGGGGACGGGGACGTCGGTGACCGGGCGGAGGGCGAGCGCGTCGCCCGGCGCCTCCTCCACGAAAACCGTCAGCAGGAACATGACGGCCGCGAGCACGGCGTCCGCGGTGCGCGGCCGGCGGGTGAAGGGCCCGCGGAACCCGCTCGGCAGACCGGGGAGCGGAACACCGGAAGGCAGCGCCGTGCGGTTCATCATCGCTCCCGGGGAGGCTTCGGTGCCCCGGCGAGCCGTCGGGATCCACCGGGCACACCATCGTAGGGCCAGGTCGGAGACGCGGTCACCCGCCCGTGGGCGGGTACCTCCTCCGTCGCGCGGGGGAGACGCCGCCCCGGTCCCCCCGCCCCGCGGGGAGGGGCGAACCCGTCCGGCGGCGGGGACAGCCAGGGGCCGGGCGCCCACGATGGAACCGCCTCACGGCTCCTGCCCCCGCCGCACCGAAGAGAGACGGCGGATGGCAGTCATCTCACGGGAGCACACACATCCATGAACCGATTCACGCGCCGCATCGGCGGCGCGAGCGCCCGCCGGCCCCGGGCCACGATCGCCGCCTGGGCGGTCGCCCTCCTCCTCGTGCTGCCTCTGGCCGGCACGTTCGGCGGGGCGTTCGCCGATGACCTCGTCGCTCCCGGCAGCCGGAGCGAGAAAGCGATGGAACTGCTCGAAGAGCGCTTCCCGGAAGCGTCCGGCGGCAGCGCCATGGTGGTTTTCGCCGCGCCGGAGGGGGACCGGCTGCAGCGGCACCGGGATGCCGTCGACGCCGCGGTCGTCCGGATCGCCGACGTGGAGCACGTCGCCTCGGCGGCCGGCCCCTTCACCGACGGTGCGCTCTCGCCCGACGGACGCATCGGCTTCGCCCGGATCACGTTCGACGTGCCCGTGATGGATGTGGACCCCGAGCAGATCGAGGCCCTGGCCGACGCGATCGAGCCCGCACGCGGTGAGGGCCTCGTCGCCGAACTGGGCGGTGACGCCGTCTTCCTCAACGCCGAGACGGAGACCTCGGGCGCGGAGGCGGCGGGCCTGCTGGCCGCACTGGTCATCCTGGTGGTGGCGTTCGGCACGATCGTGGCCGCCCTGGTGCCGGTCGCGCTCGCCCTGGTGGCCGTCGCCGCGGGCCTGGGCAGCGTCCTGCTGCTGGCCAACGCGATGGACGTCTCCACCGCCGCCCCCACGATCGGCGCGATGATCGGCCTGGGCACCGGCATCGACTACGCCCTGTTCATCGTGGCCCGTCACCGCGAGAACCGCACCGCGGGCCAGGACAACGCCACCGCACTGTCGAACGCCATGGCATCGGCGGGCGCGGCCGTGCTGTTCGCGGGCGGCACCGTCGTCGTGGCGATGGCCGCCCTCGCGCTGACCGGGCTGAGCTTCCTGACGTCGATCGGCCTGAGCACCGCCCTGGTGGTCCTCTTCGCCGTGGCGGCCGCCCTGACCCTCCTGCCGGCCCTGCTCACGCTCCTCGGCGACCGCGTCCACCACAGGCGACGGCTCCCGGGCCGCGAGCGCCCGGCGAAGAAGTCCGAGGACACGGCGTGGTGGCGTTTCGCCCACCGCGTGTCCGCCCGGCCGTGGCGCCACCTGCTCGCCGCGTCCGCGGTGCTGCTCACCCTGGCCGCCCCCGCGCTGAGCATGGAGACGGGCTTCCCCGACGCCGGCGACGACTCGACGACCACCACCCACCGGCGTGCTTACGACCTGCTGGCCGAGGGGTTCGGTCCCGGCGTCAACGCACCCCTGGTCATCGTCGCCGATCTGCGCAGCCCCGGGGCCGGCGCCGAGGACATCCCGGAGCTGGCCCGGCGCATCGCCGCCGACCCCGGCATCGTCACGGTCGGTGAGGCGCAGACCTCCGCGGCCGGGGACACCGTCGTGCTGCCCACGATTCCGGCCACCGGCCCCGCGGACTCCGATACCGCGCAGACTCTCGAACGGGTTCGCGACCTCGTCCCCGCCAACGTCGCCGTGTCCGGGGTGACCGCGGTGACCGACGACCTCACCGGGCAACTCGCCGACACCCTGCCGGTTCTGATCACCGCGATCCTGGCAGCGTCCTTCCTGCTGCTGATGCTGGTGTTCCGCTCCATCGCGCTGCCTCTGAAGGCCGTCGTGGTGAACCTGCTGTCCATCGGCGGGGCGTACGGCGTGGTGGTCGCCGTCTTCCAGTGGGGCTGGCTCGGCGGCCTGTTCAACCTCGACGGGACCTTCCTGATCGCCTCGCCCCTGCCCACGATCTTCTTCGCGGTCCTCTTCGGCCTCTCCATGGACTACGAGGTGTTCCTCCTCTCCCGCGTCCGGGAGGAGTACGAGGCCACCGGGGACACCACCGAGTCGGTGGCGCGCGGCATGGCGGCCACCGGCCGGGTGATCACCTCGGCCGCACTGATCATGACCGTGGTGTTCCTCGGCTTCGTCGCCAACCCCTCACCCCTCGTCAAGATGATGGGCCTGGGCCTGGCGACCGCCATCGTGCTCGACGCCACGCTCGTCCGCATGGTCCTCGTGCCCGCGGCCATGGCCCTGATGGGACGTGCCACCTGGTGGCTGCCCCGCCGGCTGGGCCGCCGGCTGCCCCGGATCAGCGTGGAGGCCGAGGGTCTCCCGCCCGGGCCGGAGCCCGAGCCGGCGCTCGCCCCCGCGCCCGGGAGCCGCTGATGCGAGGAGAGGACTGAGGGACGGGGACGGGGCCGGGTGGATCGTCCGTTGGGTCCCACGGTGCCGTGAGCACCGGCTGTCCTCCGGGGAACCGTGTGTGTGCACAGCTCGCTTGACAGATCACCGCCGCTGCCAAAGGCTGGACCGACCAGTCGGTATGAAGAGGTGGCGCATGTCAGGTCAGGTGAGGATCCCGACCTCCCGGGGAGTGTTCGACGCGGTCACCGCGGGGCCCGAGGACGGCCGTCCGGTCCTCCTGCTGCACGGATTCCCGCAAACCGGGCTCGTCTGGGAGCGGCAGATCGCCGCGCTGGCGGACCGGGGGTTCCGGGTGGCCGCACCCGACCAGCGCGGGTACTCGCCCGGCGCCCGCCCGGAGGACCCCGCCGACTACGCCATGGAGGCCCTCGTCGCCGACGTGGTGGCGATCACCGGTGAACTCGGCTGGCCCGTCTTCGACCTCGTGGGCCACGACTGGGGCGGCGCGGTGGCCTGGTGGACCGCCGACGCCCACCCGGACCGGCTGCGCACCCTGACGGTCGTCTCCACCCCGCACCCCGGGGCCCTGGCGAGCACCCTCCGCACCGACCCGGACCAGCGGGCACGCTCGCGGTACATGACCGAGTGGCGGGACCCGGCGACCGAGCGGCGCATGCTCGCGGACGGCGCCCGCGAACTGCGCGCCCTCTACGGAGACGCGGTCCCGGCGGACCGGGTCGAGGAGTACGTGCGGCACCTGTCGCCGCCGGGCGCCCTCACCGGGGCGCTGAACTGGTACCGGGGCGGCCGCCCCGGCCACGCGATCGGCGCCACCGGCGTGCCGACCCTGTACGTCTGGGGCACGGAGGACACGGCCTTCGGCCCGGCCGCCGCCGAGGAGACCGGGAGCCGGGTCGAGGGGCCCTACCGCTTCGAGCGCCTTCCGGGCGTGAGCCACTGGGTCCCCGAGGAGGTCCCCGGCGTGCTGAACCGTCTGCTGCTGGAACACCTGCGGGCGCACCCCGGTGACTGACTTCCCCCGGACGGCGCCGACACCGGCGCCGGCCCCGCCGGCAGCCGCTCCGCCCGCGCCGGCTCCCGGGCCCGCCGGGTCACCAGCTGCGGGACTCTCTCAGCAAGTGGTCGCGGACCAGTGCCACATGCGGGTTGTCCGCGGTTCCGGGCCGCTGCACGAGATAGGCCGTGTTGATGGGCGGGTCCTCCGGGCTGAGCAGCGGGACCAGGGCGCCCGAGGCGAGTTCGGCCCGGCAGAGGTAGTCCGGCAGGACGGTGACACCGGCCCCGGCGGTGACCGCCGTCAGGACGCCCCGCAGATCCGGCATGGTCAGCGCGGCCTGCCCGGTCAGGCGCCGGCCGAAGACATGGCGCCAGTAGCGGCGGGCGATGGGCAGATCCTCCGCGTACGTCACGAGGGGCACCCCGGAGAGGGCGGCCGGGCCCTCGGCGGCGACCCGGTCCGGGCCGATCCGCTCCGCCCACTCGGGCGAGGCGACCAGGACGAACTCCTCGTCCGCCAGCGGTACGGAGGCCAGGGTGCGGCCGCGTGGCCGGCGGGAGGAGACCACCAGGTCGTGGCGGCCCGCACGGAGCCCTTCCAGCAGGTCCTCGGAGAGACCGGTGGCGACCCGCAGCCGCACGCCGCGCGCGACCAGCGGTGCGAGGACGCGCAGGGCGCAGGAGCTGAGGAAGTCGGCGGGCCCGGCGAGGTGTACCGGCGCGGCGGTGTCGCCGTCGG
This sequence comes from Streptomyces sp. MNU89, assembly GCF_020982505.1. Taxonomy (NCBI): domain Bacteria; kingdom Bacillati; phylum Actinomycetota; class Actinomycetes; order Kitasatosporales; family Streptomycetaceae; genus Streptomyces; species Streptomyces sp. MNU89. The sequence continues at coordinate 6,569,153 of NZ_JAJKLL010000001.1, forward strand.
ACGGCCCGCGGTCGGCGACCGCGGCGAGGGCGTCGATCGGTCCGGCGACCCGGTCCGCCAGCTCGTCGGCGAAGGGGGTGGACGCCACCCCGCGCGACTGCCGTTCGAAGAGCTGGCGCCCGAGGTGCCGCTCCAGCGCGCGGATCTGTGTGGTCACGGTCGGCTGGGACAGGCCGAGGAGGGGCGCGGCGGCCGTGTACGAGCCGGTCCGGTGCACGGCCAGGAAGGTGCGGAGGAGGGAGAGGTTCACGGGCGCGGCCGGGGCCTGCCTGGGTGCGGACGGTGCCGCCGGCCGGCCCGGCGGGTCCAGCGGGGCCGCCGGGAAGCCCTGTGCGGACTCGGGCGGAGTTCCCTCCGATCCTTCCCACGACCCATTGGATTCCCTATTTCTCATCTTGCGAACTCTATTGGATCGCCGAAGCGGAGGCGGCCTACGGTCGGGGGTGCCGGTGGGCTGACGCTCTGAGTCCAGAACGTCAGACCGTCACCCGAGAACACCGGAACACCCCAACCCGGAACCGGAACCGGAACCGCCGAGGAACCCGGAACCGGAACCGGAAACCGGAAAGAGAGAGCACCACCATGGCAAAGATCCTGTTCGTGATGACCGGGTCCGACCACTGGACGCTGGCCGACGGCACCCGCCACCCGACCGGCTTCTGGGCCGAGGAGGCCGTGGCCCCCCACGAGGTGTTCACCGCCGCGGGCCACGAGATCGTGGTCGCCACCCCGGGCGGTGTCGTGCCGACGGTCGACCGCGCGAGCCTCGCCCCGGAGGCCAACGGCGGCCGGGAAGGCGCCGACACGATGGCGAAGAGGCTCGAGTCGATCGACGAACTGCGGCGGCCCGTCAAGCTGGAGGACGTGGACCCGGACGGCTACGCCGCCGTCTTCTACCCCGGCGGCCACGGCCCGATGGAGGACTTGGCCGTCAACGCCGACTCCGCCGCCGTGCTGACCCGGACCCTGGAGTCGGGCCGCCCCCTGGGCGTGGTCTGCCACGCCCCCGCCGCGCTGCTGGCCACCGTCGGCGCGGACGGCGGCTCGCCGTTCGCGGGCTACCGGCTCACCGGCTTCAGCAACGCCGAGGAGCAGCAGGCGGGCCTGGCGGACCGGGCGAAGTGGCTGCTCCAGGACCGTCTCGTCGCGATGGGCGCGGAGTACGCCGAGGCCGAGCCCTGGTCCCCGAACGTCGTCGCCGACCGCAACCTCTACACCGGGCAGAACCCGGCCTCCTCCGGCCCGCTCGCGGCCGAGCTGGTCAAGGCCCTGGGCTGACCATGGGGGGTGACCGGCTCACGGAGGTCCTGGACGCCACGTACGACTGCCTCACCCGGTACGGCGTACGGCGCACCACGGTGGACGACATCGCCGGTGCGATGGGCGTGTCCCGGTCGGCGGTCTATCAGTACGTCCGCGGCAAGGACGACGCGGTCCGCCGGCTCGCCGAGCGCCTGCACACGCGGGCGCTGGAGCGGGCCCGGCGGGCCGCGTCCGCCGACGCCCCGCCCGCGACCCGGGTCCGGGGCGTCCTGGAGGCCAAGCTCGGCCTGGTCCTGGAACTGGCCGGCGACTCGCCGCACACCGCCGAACTCCTCGACGAGAAGGCCCGGTTGTTCGGCGACATCTGCCACGGGTTCACCGCGGACCTGCGCACGCTGCTGATCGGCGTCTTCGCCGAGGCGGGCCTCAGGGGCGCGGACCCGGCCGAGGCCGGGCCGGCCGGCCCCGGGGCGGGACCCCGGCCGTCCGGCGGCCCGGCGGCGGACGCACACCGGGTGGGCACCGGAACGGCGGACGCCCGCTGGCTTCCGGGGGGCGCCGGGGCGGTCGATCCGGCCGAGGCGGCCGACATCTGCATCGCCCTCGTGCTCGGCCTGGAGTCCGTACCCGGCGGTGAACAGCTTCTCCGCCCGGCGGTGGACGCGCTGCTCGCGGGCTGCTCGGCGACGCTGGCGCCGCCCCTGATCCGCGCACCCGGCGGTGAACCCGCCCGCACCGCTCGTTCCCCCGACCGCCGACCGCCGACCGCCGACCGCCGACCGCCGACCGCCGACCGCCGACCGTCCCTCCGGCTCCCGTCCCCGCCCGGCAGCCCTCCCCACCACCTCTTCGACAGAACGGGACACGACCATGACAGCGACCCCGGCCACCCACCAGGCCACCGGCACCGGATTCACCACCGAGCACGCCGCGGCCCTCACCGGCCGCCTGCGCGCCACCTTCCGCAGCGGGCGCACCAAGCCGCTCGCCTGGCGCAAGCAGCAGCTCTCCCGGCTGCGCGCGCTGCTGACCGAGAACGGCGACGCCATCGCCGCCGCCCTCCACACGGACCTCCGCAAGAGCCGCGCGGAGTCCGACTCCATGGAGATCGCGAGCACCGTCACCGAGATCGACCACTACCTGGAGCACCTGGAGGACTGGCTGCGCCCGCGGCCCGCGGGCGTCCCCGAGGCCGCCTTCCCCGAGGGCACCACGGCCCGCACCCAGTACGACCCCCTGGGCGTGGCCCTGGTCATATCCGCCTGGAACTACCCCGTCAACCTGCTGCTGGTACCGGTCGCGGGCGCCCTGGCCGCGGGCAACGCGGTGGTGGCCAAGCCGAGCGAGCTGTCCCCGGCCACCTCGGCGCTGATGGCCCGGCTGCTGCCGGAGTACCTGGACGCCGACGCCGTCGCCGTGGTGGAGGGCGCTGTCCCGGAAACCACCGCCCTGCTGGCCCAGCGCTTCGACCACGTCTTCTACACCGGCAACGGCACGGTCGGCCGCATCGTCATGAAGGCGGCCGCCGAGCACCTCACCCCGGTGACGCTCGAACTCGGCGGCAAGTCCCCGGCGTTCGTCGACCGCGACGCCGACGTGGCCGCGACGGCCGCACGGCTCGCCGCCACCAAGTTCGCCAACGCCGGGCAGACCTGCGTCGCCCCGGACTACGTCCTCACCGACCCCGGCACGGCCCGCGCCCTGGAAACGGCCCTCACCGAGGTGATCGGGCAGCTCTTCGGCCCGGACCCGCAGTCCTCCGACGCGTACGCGCGCATCGTCAACGAGCGCCACTTCGACCGTGTGGCGGCGCTCCTCGACTCGGGGCGGACGGTGACCGGCGGCACCCACGACCGCGCCGACCGGTACATCGCCCCCACGGTGCTGGCCGACGTGGACCCGGACGCACCGGTGATGCGGGAGGAGATCTTCGGCCCCGTGCTGCCCATCGTCACCGTGGACGGTCTCGACGAGGCGATCGCCTTCATCAACGAGCGCGACAAGCCGCTCGCCCTGTACGCCTTCACGGACAACGACGTCACGCGGGAGCGGCTCGCCGCCGAGACCTCCTCCGGGGCGCTCAACTTCGGCCTGCCCATCTACCACCTCGCCGTCCCCGAGCTGCCGTTCGGCGGCGTCGGCCCCAGCGGCATGGGCAACTACCACGGCCGCCACTCCCTCGCCACGTTCAGCCACCACAAGGCCGTCCTGGACGTGCCGCTCGCCTGAGTCCCCGCACCGGTCCGGCCGGCGTCACCCGCTCCGCCGGCCGGTCCGGCCCCCGGACCCGCCCGGGTCCGCACGCCCAGAAAGCACCGACACCGACATGCCACCAGCACACCGCACGCGGCGGCCCCGGGGCGTCCTGTCCCCGTTCCGGGGCCGGGACCGGGGCCGCGGCTCCGTCCCCGGCCGCGTCCGCACCGCCGGCCCCGCCCCGGCTCCGTCCCGCGCCCGTTCTCGTCCTGGCGCTCGGACCCGCCGCCATGGTCGTCTCCACGATGCAGACCCTGGTCGTGCCGATCCTGCCCGTCATCCGGGACGAGCTGTCCCTCACCTCCTCCGCCACGAGCTGGCTGATCACCGCGACCCTGCTCTCCGCCGCCGTGTCCACCCCGCTGCTGGGGCGGCTCGGCGACCAGCGCGGCAAGCGGCCCGTCCTCCTCGGCGTCCTGGCGCTGGCCGTCGCCGGTTCCGTCCTCGCCGCCACGGCCGGCTCGCTTCCCCTGCTGATCACCGCCCGTGTGCTGCAGGGAGCCTCCACCGCGATCTTCCCGCTCGCCCTCTCCGTCCTCCGCGACGAGCTGCCGGCCGACCGGCTGCCCGGCGCCATGGGGTTCGTCAGCGGAACCCTGGCGTTCGGCAGCGGATTCGCGCTGGTCGGCGCGGGACTGCTCACACGGGGCCCGGAGGCCGGCTACGACCGGGTCTTCTGGTTCGCCGCGGTGCTGTCGGCCGTCGCGCTGGCGGCCGTGGCCCTGGCCGTCCCGCCGTCACCGCACCCCGCGGGCGGCCGCACGGACTGGGCGGGCGCGGCCCTCCTCGCCACCGCCCTGGTGCTCTTCCTGCTGCCGGTCTCCCAGGGCAACACCTGGGGCTGGGGCTCGCCCCGGGCGCTCGGCTGCCTCGCGGGCGCGGCGGTGGCGACGGCCGTGTGGGCGCTGGTGGAGCGCCGGGTGCGGGAACCGATGGTGGACCTGAGGATGCTCCTGCAGCGGCCCGTGCTCTTCACCAACATCGCCGGCGTGCTGCTCGGCTTCGGCCTGTTCACCCAGTTCATCGGCGTCTCGTACCTGGTGCAGACGCCCCGCGAGATCGCGGGGTACGGCTTCGGCGCCTCCGTGCTGCGAACCTCCGTCGTCTATCTGCTGCCGGGGGCGACGGCCTCACTCCTGGCGGCCCAGCTCGGCGGGGCGCTGGTCCGCAGGATCGGCGCCCGGATCACCCTGGCCGCCGGAGCCTGCGCGGGAGTCGCCGGCTTCGCCGTCCTCGCCCTCGCCCACGGCACCCCCGCGGCGGTCGTCACCGGGGGCGTCCTGACCGGCATCGCCGTGGCCTTCGGCTTCGCCACCCTGCCCGCGTTCATCGTCGCCGGCGTACCGGCGCACCAGAGCGGCATCGCCAACGGCATCAACTCCATCTCCCGTTCGGTGGGCAGCTCCGTGGCGAGCGCCGTCGTCACCACGCTCCTCGCCGCCGACACCCTGCCGGACCTGCCCCCGGGCGCGCCCGCGCTGCCCGCCGAGACCCAGTACACGCTGAGCTTCGGCCTGGGCGGCGCCGCCTTCGCCCTCGTCGTGCTCGTCGCCCTGGCCGGGCTGCGCCGCGACCGGCCGCCGGCCGTTGTCGTCCTGGAGGCGGGACCGGCGGCGGACCGGCCGGCCGACACCCCCGAGGCGGCGGTGCTCCCCGGCTCCCCGCGGAGTGTGTGAAGCCTCAACCGGGTTACGTTCTGGGTATGGCACCGTTCGACGCGTCCCCCAGCGACTTCGAGGCTGTGTTCCACGCCACAACCGCACCCCTGCTCGTCCTCACCACCGATCTGGTGATCCGCGACGCCAACCGGGCCTATGCGTCGGCGACCTTCCGGGAGCGGGAGGAACTGCTCGGGCTGCACATGTTCGACGCGTTCCCCGACGACCCCCACGACCCGCGGGCGGACGGGGTGGCGAACCTGAGCGCCTCGCTGCGGCGCGTCCTGCGGGGCGCGGGCGTGGACACCATGAGGGTCCAGAGGTACCCCATCCCCTTCCGCGACAGCCCGAGCGGCTTCCGCGACATGTACTGGAGCCCGGTCAACAGCCCCGTCACCGACGCCCACGGCGAGATCACCGGGATCCTGCACCACGTCGAGGACGTCACCGCCTTCCACGAGGACCTGCGACGCGTCGAACGCGCCTACGGGCAGGCCGACACCCCCACCGCGCGCACCCACTCCGCGGTCGCCCAGCGGCGCTACGCGGAGCACGTCGAGCAGACCACCGACGACACCAAGCGCCACCGCGAACTGGAGGAGGAGATCGCCCAGCTCCGGCAGGCGCTGCGCTCCCGCGGGGTGATCGACCAGGCCATCGGCATCGTCCAGGCCGAACGCCGCTGCAACCCCGAGGACGCCTTCCAGCTGCTGGTCGACGTCTCCCAGCGCACCAACCTGAAGCTCCGCGACATCGCCGGCGCCCTGGTGCGCCTCGCCGAGACCGCCCCGCCCGGGCCGCTGCTGCCCGAATACCCGGGGTAGCGGGGCGGCCCGCTCGCGGGGGCCCGGGCGACCGCCCGCGGACGGCGACACCGCTGGGCCGGCGCCGAGAGGGTCAGGCCCGCCCTGTGCGAGACTCGGCCCGTGATCGTCGAACGCGCGTACGCACATGTGGAATCGCACGACGAGGGGGAGTGGCCCTGGTCCGTGCCCTGTGTGCGCGGCCTCCTGACGGACGGGCTGCGCTTCACGGCACCGGTGACCTTCCTCGTCGGCGAGAACGGCTCGGGCAAGTCCACCCTCGTCGAAGCCCTGGCGGAGGGCTTCGGGCTCGACCCCTACGGCGGCTCGCACGAATGGCGCTACGCCAGCCACCGCGGCAAGTCGGTCCTCGGCGAGCGCATCCGCTTCGAAGCGGCGCCGCGCGGACGGCGCATGCTCGGCAACTGGTCCGCACGCACGGGCTTCTTCCTGCGCGCCGAGACCGCCCTCGACGCGCTCGACCGGGAAGGGTTCGCGCCCGACTCCGTCAGCCACGGCGAGGGCTTCCTGGCGGCGTTCCGGGGCAAGTTCCTCCGCCCCGGTCTGTATGTGATGGACGAGCCGGAGGCCGCGCTCTCGTTCTCCTCCTGCCTCGAACTCCTCGGCCACCTCGACCAGTTGGTGAAGAACGGCGGCCAGGTCATCTGCGCCACCCACTCCCCGCTGCTCACCGCCCTGCCGGGCGCGGACATCATCGAGGTCGGCGACCACGGCCTGCGCCGGACGGAGTGGAGCGACCTCGCCCTGGTCGACCACTGGCGCCGCTACCTCAACGACCCGCGCGTGTATCTGCGGCACATCCTCGACTGAGGACGAGCCCCGGCCCACGGCCCCGGCGCACGGCCCCGGCTCACGGCCGTGCGCCGGGCCCGCGCGGCCGCCCCTACTCCGTCACATCGGTGATCTCCAGCGTCTGGACCTGGCCCGCCGCGAACGGCACACTCACGGACTTGCCCGTCAGACGGGTGTCGGTGCGCCGGGTGTAGAGGTCGCCGCCGCCGGAGGTGTGCGTGGACCAGCGTGTCACCTGGCCGCCCGGCCCGCCCGCCGCCCGCCCGAAGAGCGAGAGGTCGAAGGTCAGCGTCTGCGCCTGGTCCGGGTTGACCGCCACGACGACCAGCCGCCGGGCCGCCGGATCGTACGCGGCGATGCTGTTGCCCGCGCTCGTGCCGAGAATCCGCATCCCGGGCCGGATGTGCCGGGTGAACTGGGCGAACACGTAGTACTTGGTCTGCACGGCCCCCGGCTGCAGCGTGTCCGGGTCGTACGCGATCATGGCCCAGCCCGGGCTGGGGTCCATCACCTGCCAGTAGACCCACGCGCTGGGATGCAGCCAGCGGAAGTCGAGGAAGAGGTTGGTGGCCATCGACAGGCCCGTGGCGTCGTTCTGGCCGGTCTCGGAGTTCCACAGCGCCTTGCCCGCGCCGGTGACCTCCTGGTGCAGCAGATCCCGGCGGCCCCCCGAACCCTGGTAGCCGTGGACGTTGACCCGGTCCACCAGCGCCCGGGTCCCCGCGTCGAAGGACGCCCAGGTCGTGCGGGCCAGGTCGTAACTCGTCTCGTCGGACGCGGCGATCGGCGTGCCGGACAGCCCGAGACGGTCCAGCTCCGTACGGAGATGACCCAGCACCGTGGCCTGCACCCCGGCGTCGATGTGGCAGCCCTCCTGCCGGCCGTCCGCCCGCCACCAGTCGGAGGACGGCTCGTTGAACGGCTCCACGGAGACGAACGGCACCCCCCAGGCGTCACGGGACCGCTGCGCCGTGACCGCGAGATAGGTGGCGAACTGCCGGTGGTTCCACGGCTGGAGGTTGTTGCCGCCGTCGGCCGCCCCGGACGGGTTGTGGTTGAGGCACATCCACCACATCGGGGAGTTGGAGAACAACTCGGCCTTGGCGCCGCGGCGATGAGCGCGGAGCAGGGCACCCCGCTGCTTGGCGTCGACGTTCCAGTTCCAGGCGGCGGAGTCGGGATCCTCGTCGCGCCAGTCCTGCCAGAAACCCTCGATCTGCTTGAAGCGGGGGATGTTGGGCGAGACCGCCATCGACTCGCCGTCCACGCTGTTCCAGCTGCACGCGCCGAGGTTGTAGCGCGCGATGTTCAGCCCCAGGCCGGGGAGCGTACGGCCGTCGTACGGGACGTCGCCGAGGGTGAAGAAGGCGTCGGCGAAGTCGTCCCGGTCGCCGAAGACGTTCGCCCACCAGGCGAGCGAGGTGCCCCAGCCCTCCCAGGCCCCGTAGTCCGTGCCCGGCTCCACCCGCACCGTCGCATCGGCGTGCGCCGTGCCCGGGGCCACGGCGGTGCCCAGCAGCACCCCGCCGGCCGCCGTCAGTAACGTCCTGCGCCTCACGAGCGTCTCCTCTCGTCCGTCTCCCCGGCCGGGTAGCAGCCTGGTGGGGCGGGAGGGAGTTGTCGAGAGGGCGGGAAGCGCTTTCTGTCAACGGGGAGCGGGGAATGGGGCGGCCCGCCGCAGCCGTGTGGTCGGCACGGCCGCGGCGGGTGCCCGTACGGGCGGTGACGGCGTGCAGGCCCCGCACCCGCCCGTCGCCCGTCGTGCGCCGCCCGTCGCCCGTCGTGCGCCGCCCGTCGTCCGCCGCCGCGGCGGCCGGCCGGGGCCGGACCCGGTGGGGTCGGGTCCGGCCCCCTCCCGGGGAGGCGGGTCATGAGGGGCAGCCGTCAGCCGCAGCTACTGGTGATCCACTTGTGGGAGCGGACCTTGTAGGTGCCGGCCAGATTGCCGCCGTGCTGGTTGCGGGTGCAGCCGACCCGGTCGGTGTAGTTGGCACCCTTGTAGTAGGCCACGCCCGAGTAGCTGCCGGTGCCGGCGTTCCACACCGACTTGACGTTGGTGGTGGCGGCCCAGGAGCACTTGATGGCCCCGTTCTGCCAGTCGGGGTCGGCGATGTCCCAGGCGCACTTCCTGCCGGTGAAGTCGTAACCGGTCCAGAAGCACACGTCGCCCGTCGCGCAGTCCACGGCCGCGGGCGCGGCCGGCGCCGCGGCGGCGGAGGACGTCGGCAGGACGAAGGCCGTGGCGGCCGCCGCGCTGACGGTGAAGGCGGCGAGCAGGGGCGCGGTCCGGCGCCCCTTGCGTACGGAAGGGAAGTGCATGGGCCCGTCTCCTCGGAGTTCGTTGGCTCGTGCGGAACGGGCTAGACGCTCGCAACCGGCCGCCGGCACGGGCAAGGAGATCGGCCGGGACGGGACGCCTGGGACGGTGCGGTGGTCCCGCCTGGCACGTTGCGGGACGGCTGGGACGGAAGTGGGATGCGCTGTCGGCGTTCCGTGGCAGAGTGGGGCCGGGGCGGGCCGACCACCGTCCCGCAGGGTGTGGCAAGGGGGGTGCGCCGATGACGGCGTGCGGGGAAACCGAGCGGTTCGCCGCGTTCTTGCGTTCGCTCAAGGACCGGTCCGGAATGAGCTACGAGGCGCTGGCCAGGAAGTCCGGGATGAGCGGCTCCAGTCTGCACCGCTACTGCCGGGGGACCTCCGTCCCGCAGGATTACGGAAGCCTCCACCGGCTCGCCGTCGCCTGCGGAGCGGCCCCGGACGAGCTGCGCACGCTGCACCGCCTCTGGGCCCTGGCGGACGCGGCCCGGGAACGGGACGCGGCGGGGAGCGGGACACGGCGGAGGAGCGGCGCGGCCGGGAGACGGCGGAGGAGCCGGGCGGACCGGGGACGGCGGGGAGACCGGCACACGTCAACCGGCGGAGCGGGAACGCCAGTCGGCGGACGGGGCCGGGGCGGCCGGTGCCGGGGCGGAGACTGCCCGGGCCACGCCCGCCGCCGGAGCCCTCGGAGCGGCCGGTGCTGCTGAAGGCGCCAGATCTGCCGAAGCTGCCGCCGAGGAAGGCGCAGGCACCGCACCGGTGAGTGACACCGGACCGGCCGGCGGCGCCCAGGCAGGCGGCGGAACAACGCCCTCGCCGAAGAGCGGGACGGAGGAGGACGCCCGGCCCGAAGGCGCCCCCCGAACCGGCAATGTCCCCCGGACCGAAGACGCCCCGGACAACACCGCCGAGCACACCGGGACGGCCGCATCCCCCGCTCCCCGCGCTCCCGCCGGTTCCGCCGAGGACCACCGGAACGAGCGCGCACCCTCCGCCTCCCCGGGACGGCGCCGGGTGCGGGCCGCCGTCGGGGTCATCGCCGCGGCCCTGGCCCTGAGCGCCACCGCCTGGACCGTGGCGACCCTGACGGCTCCGTCCGGAAACGGCGGAAGCGCGGGCAGCACCGGCGGGGCCGCCGAGAACGGCCGGCGGCTGCTCTTCACCGCCTCCTGCAGTCCTGTGGTGGCCATGGGCCAGCACGACGCCTGCGCACGGGAGGTGCAGCAACTGCTGCGCGCCAAGGGCGCGGACATCGACGTGGACGGGAACTTCGGCCCGCAGACCCAGCGAAGAGTCACCGCCTTCCAGGTGCTCGCCGGCCTCAAGCCCAACGGGGTCGTCGGCGATGCCACCAAGAAGGCGTTATACGAGCAGCCCGTGAAGATGAGCGTGTGGCCGCCGGAGAAGGTGCGCGAGCGCATCCGCGAGGTGTTCACCGAAGCACCGGACCGAGCGGTCGTCATCGCCGACTGCCAGTCCTTCCTCGACCCGCTGCACATCCTCCCGAACACCAACGGCTCCAGGAACTGGGGCGTGTTCCAGATCTCCGACATCCGTCTGCGCGACCTCGGCGGCACACCGCGCCAGGCCCTGGACCCGGAGTGGAACATCCGGGCCGCCAAGCGCCTGTGGGACCAGCACCGGGACTTCCGCCACTGGCCGCACTGCGACCGGGTTTTCACCCCTTCCCCGGAGTCATCGGACACGGCACGCTGACCGGGAGCCGGGGACGCCCAGCGATGTACCTTCGCGGCCGGTGCCCACTCCCCCTCCGGGCACCGATGACGTTCGAGGGGGGCGCCGCGTTTGAGATCTCGATCTGGGGATGTGCGACTGGTCCGGTCGGAATCGAAACCCGGTTGCGCCGTGGTGAAAGATGAGGGACGTGGTCACCAAGGAACGGGCCGTGGAACTGGTCGAGGACCTGCTGTCGAGAGAGCGGCAGGAGTCACCATGGATGGCAGGGCCGCCCGAGCTCGCTGTCCTCGATGTGGAGGAGCACGCCCTCGGGTGGCTGGTCTTCATGCAATCGGTGGAGTACATCCGCAGCCGCGATATCGGGAAGATGTTGGTGGGCCATGGTCCCTATCTGGTGGACCGACAGGACGGGAGCATTCACCACATCCCTGTCACTACGTTCGTCGGCGAAGGCTGGGAGGAGCTCTACCTCCAACAGATCAGAGGTGTTCGACCACCCGATCCGCTGATCACGGATGTCCTGGCACTCGTGTGCTCCGACGGGACCATGGCCGCGATGCGCCACGTACGGAAGCAGGCCCCGTTGTTGGGACCACAGCAGGCGAAGGCCTATGTCACGGCTGTCCGGGACGGGAAACAACCTGCAGAGGAACTGGTGGGCCTCACCCGAAAGCCGGAGATGTGCCCTCCGTTACCCATCAGTACGTTGGCGGGCCCGGCTCGGTAGTGGCCAGGCAAAGGGGAGGTCCGCGATACTCGTTCGGTCCCAGTCACAAGCAGGAGGCCGGCTCGGCGTCGCGCCCCGTCACGACGAGACGCTTGCGCGTCACCCAGCCGGCCTCCGCCTCCGCGCCTCGGCGGTGTGGACCAAGGCCTCAGTGGAGATGGGAACCCTTGATCACAACATCGAGCGGGTTCAGTTGCTGATCCCTTGGCTTTCGCCCGTGGTCTCCTTCTTGTCCAGCGGACGAATCGTGATCTTGGTGGCCATGCTTGCCTCCCTGGTCTCGTCTGGCGCTAGCATGCCAACACTGCCACAGGGGCGTGGGTAGTCAAGTGGGTTGCTGCGGACGGGAGTTGCGCTGCGGTGGGGGAGCAAAGCAAGGGCGATGCCGACTTTTTGCGGCCGCGCGTCAAGCCTGAACACCGCCCCTACCGGACTGTCGATGGCCATGTGCGCATCGGAAGCGTGATCCACGGTATTGGAGCGGAGATCGCGGATCCCGATGGTTGGGTCTGGGCATTGACCCAGGCATTGGACGGATACCGCAGTCCGCGTCAGATCGCAGCTGAGGTCGCCGCGTCCCATGCAGCCGTTGACGAGGGTGCCGTCCTGCAAGCCATGGCCGACCTGAGGCAGGCCGGCTTTCTCGAGGACGCCGCCACAGGAGTTCCCGGAGAGCTCTCCGAGCGGGAGGAGGTCCGCTACGGCCGTGGCGTCTCCCTGCTCCGATGGATGGACACCTCGCCCAGAGGGAACAGTTGGGACTTGCAACTCTCGCTGTCCCGTGCGCGTGTCCTGCTGATAGGTCTGGGCGGTGCCGGAGGGATCGCAGCCCAGGGCCTGGTGGCTTCAGGTGTGGGGAGTCTGCACTGCGTGGATCCCGATGTCGTCGAACTATCCAACCTCAACCGCCAAGTGCTCTACCGCGAGCGTGATATCGGCCGGGACAAGGTGGAGGTGGCTCTGGAATCACTGCGAGCGCTGAACTCCGATGTCGCCTTAACGGGCGAGGTGGACGAGGTGCGGAACGCCGAGGACCTCGTGCGACTGCTGCAGAAGCGGGTAGCGGGGACAGAGGGATACGACCTCATGGTGCTGAGCGCGGACCGTCCGGCTGCCATACGCTCCTGGGCCAACCAGGCATGCCTGGAGACGGGCACGCCGTGGATAGACGGAGGATATCGGGGGCCACTGGTCACGGCAGGCGCTTATGTGCCCGGCAAGAGCGGCTGCCTGGAGTGCTACAGATCCTCGCAGGCGGAGTCACGCGACCTCAGGCTTCCGCCCGGTCAACACGAGGACACCGTTTCTCCTCGGATGCCGTGGAGCCCGGTGAACGCCGTCACTGCGTCTCTGGCAGGCGCTCTGTTCGTGTACGCCGCCATTGCGGTGCTTACCGGTGTGCCGCCGCTCCACCCCGGTTTCCGCCTGGAGTTCAACCTCATGCTCCCAGGAGAGCCTGGATGGGAGCCGGTGCACCGTCGACGCGACTGCCAGGTCTGTGGTGAAGCCGTGAGATGACGGGGGACCGAGGTGAGGGCGCAACGGTGGCTGTCCGCCCCGACTCCCGGGTGCTGCTGCACCGGCTGAGCAAGCGGCCGGACGGCGATGAATGGATCGTGGGGCGCCGCGAGACCCGCGTATTCGTGGCCCTGCCCCACATCGGAGTCGAGGCACTCGGTCTGCTGGAACGCGGCATGAGCGTCGCTTCGGCGCAAGCGGAACTGCGCGCCAGAACGGGGGAGGAAGCAGACCTCGTGGAGTTTGTACAGGGCCTGTTGACGGTCGACTTCGTGGCCGAGGTCGACGGCAGGAAGATCTCCTCGGCTCCGACGACTCCCGAAAGTTTTCCGAGGTTGCGAGCACACCATGTGCGGTTTCTGCTGCGTCCGTCGCTCCCCTTGCTGCCGACTGTTCTGGTTGCTGCCGCCTTGGCGGTTCTTCTTGCGCGTCCGGAGCTGATTCCGACCCATCGCGATCTGGTGTGGAGCTCGTACGGGACCCTGGTGGTGGCGGTTGGGCTGATTGTCGGCTGGTCGATTGTCTTCCTGCACGAGGTGGCGCATCTCGCCGTGGCACGGGCTGCGGACGTTCCCGGGAGGATAAGTTTCGGAACGCGGCTCCAATTCCTTGTGATGCAGACTGATATCAGCGGTATCGAACTCGCTCCTCGACGCCATCGACTGACCGCCTACCTCGCCGGTATCGGGGTCAATCTCGCTGTCGCCTCCACGGCGGTTTTGTTGCTTGCCCTGGTGCCGCCGAACACAACGGCGCACCGTCTCCTCGCGGCCGTGGTGCTCTGGGCGGCCCTGCCCCTCACCTTCCAGTTCATGGTGTTCATGCGGACCGACGTCTATTTCGTCCTTCAGGACCTCACCGCTTGTCGCGACCTCTACGGCGACGGCCGGGCCTACGCCGGGCATTTGGCCAGACGGCTGCTCCGAAGGGAGTCGGTGGGCGACGACCCGAGCCGTAGTCTTCCCGCTTCTGAGCGGCGTGCGGTCCGGATCTACAGCTTCGTCATGGTGGCCGGAACTGTGCTCTGTCTGGCAGGATTTGCCGCTTTCACCATTCCGGCGGAGATTCGCCTGATCGGCAGGGCTTGTGTTCAGCTGAGCTCAGCCAGGTCCCCACTCGATGTATCCGACGCCGCATTTACCCTTGCGGCCGTCGTCGGCGTCCATGCCATCTGGTTCGTTACCTGGCGTCGGCAACGACGGTCCCGGCGAGCCACTGTGAAGGAGAGGAATTCCCCGTAATGCGTGAGATTTTCGATGGCGCCCATGGAACCCGGCTTGAACAGGCGTCCTACACACCCGACTTCATGGAGCGATTCTGGCGTATCGGGGCCGAGGGCTTCTGGAAGCTGGAGCGGATGCAGCATTATGACGAAGGTGACTTCCCGAGCTATGTGGCGTTCCGCAGTGGCGACTGGGGGCACTCGCTGCAATTGATCGAGGAGTTGCGCCCGGAATACGAGGAGGAGTTCGGGAAGATCACCGAATCGGGTATCGGCCTGCACCGCGTGCGGGTCGTCGAGCGGCCCGTCACGCCGTATATCCAGTGGGAGCTGAACGTCCTGCATGTCAAGCAGGAGTACGGGGAGGAGGTGTCCGTGCTCGAAGCGGAGCGGGTCGCGCAGTACGAGCGGGCGGAGCCCTTGCCCGAACTGTGCGTGCTGGGCTCCGAGGCCGTCTACGTTCTCGACTACACCCCTGCGGGCGTGCCCGACGGCGCCACGCGCTTCACCCAATCGGACGTCGTGGCGCGGTCCCGTGCCTTCCTGCGCGAGTTGTACGCGATGGGGGAAGGGGTGGAGGCCTACTTCCCCCGGGAGATCGCACACTTGGAAGCGCCGGACCCGGGGCTCTGAGCAGGTTCAGCGGTTGCGGCGATGACCGTCGGCCGCCCCATCGCCGAAGCGGGGTGCGGCGGGACGGTCACGTTTGGCCGGGCGGAACGGGCGTGGCCTGGTGGTAGTACATCTGCCACTGTCTGTCCGTGCCACTGCGACCGGGTCCCCGTCTCCCGAGTCCTCCGGCACCGCGAACCGCTGATCTCCCGGACCCGGGACGCCGGGTGTGGCGGGCTCCGTTCCGCCCCCAGGGCCTCACGGATGTGCGCCGTCCCACCCGCGAAGAACAGAACCCGCCGCACCGGGCGGCTCGTCCTGACGGGCAGGAACGATGGCACAGGGCAAGTGGACGGGACACCATGGGAGAGCGGAACAGCAGCGCGACGCCGGCGGGGGCAGCAGCCCCCGAGAGGGCCAAGTGGTGGTCGGCGGTCGCGAACGCGGGCAACCGGGCGTCCCGGACACGGGGGCGGATGCTCGCCGCGTCGGCCGTGCTGACGGCCGTGCTGACGGCGTTCCACCGGCTGGTCCCGAACACCCCCGGACACCTGGGCAGCCTGCTCGAATCCTTCCTGCCCTGGTCCGGCCTGGTGATCGCGGTGCTGCTCGGCCTGGCGCTGCTGCGCCGCTCGGCTGTCGCACTGCTGGCCCTGCTCCTGCCGGTGGCGGCCTGGACGTACCTCTTCGGCGGACTGCTGCTGCCCGGGGCAGAGCCCGGCGCGCACAACCTCGTCGTGGTGCAGCACAACGTCAGCGACGAGAACACCGACCCGGCGGGCACGGCCCGCACTCTGGCCGATGCCGAGCCCGACCTCGTCGCCCTGGAGGAACTGCTCCCCGCGGCGCTGCCGGTCTACGAGAGAACCCTCGCCCCGCACTACCCGTACCACGCGGTGGTGGGCACCGTCGGACTCTGGTCGCAACACCCGCTCACCGATGTCGAAGAGCTGGACATCAAACCCGACGGGATCACCGAGCCCTGGAACCGGGGACTGCGGGCCGCCGTCCGCGCTCCGCACCGGGAGATCGCGGTGTACGTCGCGCACCTGCCCTCGGTCCGCCTCCACGCGGCCGGCCTGGCCTCCTCCCGGCGCGACGAAAGCGCCGACCTGCTGGGCAAGGCCGTAGCCGCCGAGAAGCTCAGCACGGTGATACTCCTCGGCGACCTCAACAGCACAGTCGACGACCGTGGGCTGGCCCCGCTGACCGCACAGATGAACGTGCCGGCCCGGGGCTTCGCCCTCAGCTTCCCCGCCGCCTTCCCACTGGCCCGGATCGACCAGATCATGGCCCGCTCCGCGACCGTCGGTCACATCAGGACCCTGCCCACGACCGGCAGCGACCACCTCCCGGTCATCGCCGGGATCGGACTGGTCTGAGGGAGTCTTCTCCCGGGCGGCAGGTCTGCGCACGTGACAACTGCCGTGCTCTCACACAACCAGCCGGATCGGCCTCCGACCGACCGGACGGGCGGCCTGCGGGGCGTCAGTAACGCCAGGGCTGGTCGTTCGGCCGGAGAACCCAGAGCCTGTCGGACGACGGGTAGGAGGTGTCGAGGTAGAGCGTGTTCCAGCTGCCGTTCCCGTACTTGTCGAGCGTCAGCGCGAGACGCTTGTTGACGACGGGACGCCAGATCTGCCAGCGCGAGTTCGTGCCGGAGACCGTCTCGTGCTGGAGGTTCCACTTCTGGACCTCCGACCCGTTGCAGGTCTTCACGACGACTCGCATCCCGCGCGTCGGCGAATCGGTCAGCGGCTGGAGGCACTTGTTCGCCGCCACGTTCCTGAGGACACGGTTGTG
Organism: Streptomyces sp. MNU89; assembly: GCF_020982505.1. Classification (NCBI taxonomy): domain Bacteria; kingdom Bacillati; phylum Actinomycetota; class Actinomycetes; order Kitasatosporales; family Streptomycetaceae; genus Streptomyces; species Streptomyces sp. MNU89. The sequence goes on from NZ_JAJKLL010000001.1 coordinate 6,585,845, forward strand.
CGTGTCGTCGTGCAGTCGGCCGCCGACGACCTGTGACGTCCACTCCTCCGTGCTGTACTTCCAGCCCGGGTCCCGCAGGCTGTTGGCGAAGGCGCCCTCGGCCACGGTGTTGTTGTCCACCAGGGCGAGACGCGAGCCGTCCTTCTTGTTGATGAGGTCGAAGGAGCCGGGCTCGGCCGAGGCGGGCGCGGTGCCGGCGGCGACAAGGCCGGACAAGGTGAGTACGGCGGTGGACGCGGCGATGGCGGCGCGACGAATCCTGGGCATGGATGTGCCTTCCTTCCGAGGGGATGCGGCCTGAACCACGTGGTCGAGTCTGCACGGCAATTGCCGCCTATCGGGGCTTTCAGGGCGAGACCCATTCCATGGTGTAGATCCAGCCGCGGAGAGGCATTCACCCCGGGCAGGCGGGGTAGCTTCGCTGGCTTGTCACTTGGCGGCAGCAACGCGGTTGCCGACGAGCCACTGTGAAGGAGAGGGAGTCCCCGTCATGCGTGAGATTTTCGGCGGCGCTCACGGAAACCGGCTTGAACAGGCGGCCTACACACCCGACTTCATGGAGCGTTTCTGGCGCATCGGGGCCGAGGGCTTCTGGAAGCTGGAGCGGATGCAGCGCTACGACGAGGGCGACTTCCCGAGCTGGCTGGCGTTCCGTGGCGGCGAGTGGGAACGGTCGCTGAGGCTGATCGAGGAGCTGCGCCCGGAGTACGAGGAGGAGTTCGGGAAGATCACTGGGTCGGGTATCGGCCTGCACCGGGTGCGGATCGTGGAGCGGCCCGTCACGCCGTACATCCAGTGGGAGCTGAACATCCTGCACGTCAAGCGGGAGTACGGGGAGAAGGTCTCCGTGCTCGAAGCGGAGCGGGTCGCGCCGTACGAGCGGGAGAAGCCCCTGCCCGAACTGTGCGTGCTGGGCTCCGAAGCCGTCTACGTTCTCGACTACACCCCTGCGGGCGTACCCGACGGCGCCACCAGGTTCACGCAGCCGGAGGTCGTGGAGCGGTCGCGTGCCCTCGTGCGCGAGCTGTACGGATCGGGGGAGAGCCTGGAGACCTACTTTCCACGGGAGATCGCGCAGATGGGAGTGCCGGGCACAGGACGATGATCGGGTCTGCGGCGGATCGACCCGGTGCCGGGCCGATCGGGGGCACCGGTCTTCACGGTCACAGGCAGGGCTCCTACAAGCGACGCTCGTCCGCTTCCCGGCTCGACCGTATCTTCCGCCAGGCGTCCAGCAGTTGGCGTTCGCGTCCCGCGCTGAGGCCGGCGCGCCGGGGCCGGGCCAGGCCCTGCTCGCGTTCCCAGCCCAGGGTGTCGGTCAGCAGATCCGCACGGGGCCGGTGGCGGAGGCCCGCGGCGTGCGCCGCCGAGCCGTCACGGGCGGACCAGCCCTCCCAGCCCGGCTCGACCAGCCACATCGGCAATGACTCGTCACCCATGTACTCGGCCACGCCGTTCGCGAGCAGCCAGGCGGAGTCGGCCGTGACCACCGGACCGGTGTGTCCGCCGACGGTCCGGGACAGCTCGATCCACTCCACGAACGGGACGACCGGGCCGACGGCGGTGTACGTGCCGGTGGTTCCCATTTCTGCGCTGTCGAGCAGCCAGGCGGTGAGGTCCCGTACGTCCACCACCTGGGTCGGCAGGTCCGGGGTGGCGGGTACCAGCATCGGCTCGTGGGGATCGCGTGCGGCGCGGGCCGCCCAGTAGCCGGAGCGCCCGGTGTGGTCGCCCGGGCCGCCGATGAGACCGGCGCGCGCGATGAGCAGGCGGTCGCCGACGGCCGCCGCCGACGCCTGCTCGCAGGCGACCTTCGCCTCCCCGTACAGCGAGCGGTCCACCTCGTCACGGTCGGTCGCGGCGAGCAGGGCCGCCGACTCATCGGCGCCGGGGGTGTCATGGGAGGCATAGGCGTTGCAGGAGGAGATGTAGGTCCAGTGCCCGGCCCTGCCGCCCAGGGCGTCGAGCGCCTCGCGGACGAACCCCGGCTGCCACGACACCTCGACCACGGCGTCCCACTCGCGGTCGAGCAGCGGCTCGTACGCACCGGGTTCGCGCCGGTCGGCGGCCACCAGCCGTGCCCCGTCCGCGACTTCGCCGCTCTCTCCGCGTGCGAGGCACGTCACCCGGTGACCGCGCGCCAAAGCCAGCCGCGCCACCTCCCGGCCCACCCACGCCGTCCCACCCAGTACCAGGATCTCCATCCCGGTACTCAAGCACCGCGCGAGCGGGGCGCCCAGGGGGATTCGCTGACAGCGGACCTGATCCGGTGATCGCCGGCGAACGGAGCGGTGGCAGAGGGGCAGGCCAGGAACGGGAGCCCTGCCGCGCCAAGAGGCGTGCGGCAGGGCTCCCTCGCTCTCGCTGTGCTGCCGTCAGGCGGACGGGCCGGTGACCAGTCCGACGAAGGACGACCAGGCATCCGGGGACACGGTCAGTTCAGGACCGGTGAGGTTCTTGGAGTCCCGGACGTGGACGGTGTCCGTCATGGCGGCCACCTCCACACATTCACCGCCTCCGCCGGTGCTGTAACTGCTCTTGAACCATGCTGCCTCGGGCACGGCCGACTCCGAGCGCTCAGCGTTCATGACTCTCCCAATAGTCTCTCGACGAACGTCGATGACTCACGCGGTGTGAGTGCCTGAGACCGGAGAATGCCATAGCGGGTTTCGAGCTCGCGGATCTTTGCCTGCTCGGTGTACAGGCGGCTGTCGTCCTGCACCTCGGTATAGGCGATGCGCTGGCCTGTGGAAGCGTCGATCAGAGTGAAGGGTCCTCCCAGCGCCGCGTGGTCCTCCCGGTCTGTCGGCATGACCTGGATCTCCACGTTGCGAAGCCGCCCGACGCGAAGCAGCTTCTCCCATTGCTCTCGTAGAGCTGTGCGCCCGCCGATAGGCCTGCGAAGAGCCGCCTCCTCGATGATGAAACTGAGCAGAGGCGCAGGTCGACGGTCATGGATTTCCTGGCGTGCCATGCGTGCGCTCAGCCGCTGCTCGATGACGTCCTCTTCGAGAAGCGGCCGTTGGAGACGGAACCCGGCCCGTGCGTAGTCCTCGGTCTGCAACAGCCCGGGCACTGCGTAGACGGCGTAGACGTACAGCGCCGTGGCGCCCGCCTCGAAGCGCGCGGCGTCGCGGAAGAAGCTGGGGTACTGGGCCCGCTCGACTTCCTTCTTGAGCGCCTTGAGAAGGCCGCCCGCTCCCAGCACCTCGTCCGCCTTGTCGATGAAGGTCGGCAGGGGGATGCGCCTGCCCTGCTCGAACGATGCGATCGATGAAGCCGAGTAGCTCATCAGGGAGCCGAACTCGGGGCGTTCCAGGCCCGCTCGGGTGCGGAGCAGCTTCAGCTGACGGCCGAATGCCGTCACGATGCCCGTTCCGTGCTCGTCGTCCCGGTGCTGCTCGTCGTTGGCCGCCGGGTGTTCTTGGTCGCGGGCCGCGGCCGTCGCCTCTCGACCCTCCGGTCCCTCGCGCATGTCGTCCCCCTGGTTCACTGCCCACCGCCCTTCCAGACGTACGCTCGGCACTGTCCAACCGGGCGGGCACGGAGCCGGTCACGCCGCACGCCGCGTACAAGGCCGCAGTGGGCTCGTACAGCCGGTGCCCCCGCGCCGCTCCGGTCCGTAGGCGCCCGACTGGGTTTCGCACACCCTGCGCGTACAGCGCATGCCGCCTGTGGGACAACGGAGTGGCCGGGGCGCGTCACCGCTGGTCACGTTGTGGTTGGGGCGTCAGCGTGAAGGCATGACGAGCAAGACTGATCAGTGCGCCACCCCTTTCCGACTCCCCGCGAATGTCCGGGACTTGACCCTGCGCTTCAGCTCCACCCCGCGCGGTGCGCGGCTGGCCCGCCGACTGGCCGGGCAGTGGCTGGACGAGCGGGGCGTGCCGTACGGGAGCGATGCGCACGACGCTGTGACGCTGGTGGTGGCGGAGCTGTGCGCGAACGCCGTACGGCACGGGTGTGTCCCCGGGCGGGACTTCCGGCTCGGGGTGGCCCTCGGCCCCGGTGGCGTACGGGTGGAGGTGACCGACACCCGGGCCGAGCGGCTGCCGATGCCGGCGCGGCCGGGGGAGCGGGACGCGGACGCGGAGTCGGGGCGGGGCCTGCTGCTGGTGGCGGCGCTGGCCGACCGGTGGGGGTGGGCGCCCGCAGCGACGGCCCGGGGAAGACCGTCTGGGCGGAGTGCCGGCTGCCCGGCCGCCGAAGGGCCGGGTGATCGTCCACTTCCGCGAGGGCGGTCGTAATCCACTGGGGCGCCCGTGATCGCCGTGGGAGGATTCGTCGCAGTGCGGACCGGTCCACTCATGCTGGAGGCGCGGATGTTCACGGTGTCCCTGGGCGGGGACGGCGCGGTGCTGGGTCCGCTGGAGCCGTGGCAGGCCGGGGAGTTCCTGGCCCACATGGACCGGGGGCGGGAGTTCATCGGCCAGTACATCGGGCTGGCCGACGTGGTCACGGACCCGGAGTCGAGCCGGGCGTTCCTCCGGTCCTACGCGGAGAAGGCCGCCGCCGACACCGGGCGGCTCTACGGGATCCGGGTCGACGGCGGGCTGGTCGGCGGCGTGCTCTTCCGAACCTTCGACGTCCAGCACGGCACCGCCGAGGCGGGATGCTGGCTGGAGCCGTCGGCGGTGGGGCGGGGCCTGGTCACCCGGGCGGCGCGCGTCATCATCGACTGGGCCGTCGAGGAGCGGGGCATCCACCGCGTGGAGTGGTGGGCCGTGACGGGGAACGAACCCAGCATCGCCGTCGCCCGGCGGTTGGGGATGACGCGGGACGGCGTGCTGCGCCAGAGCTACCTGCGCCGGGGAAAGCGGTTCGACATGGAGATCTGGTCGGTGCTCGCACCGGAGTGGCGGGCGAGCGGGCCCATGTCCGGTCACCGGGCTCCGGTCACCGGGCCCCGGGCCTGACCCCGGTGTGCCCGAGCCTTCGTGGTAGGACTCGAAGGGCGGCGTGAACGACGGGGAGCGGAGCGGGGGGCCTTTGTGCCAGTCGGATATCTGATCAGCGTGGCCGTCATCGCGGCCGGAACGCTCTGCGCGCTGGCGCCGCCGCGGCGGCCACGGCCACTCGCCGAGCTGAGCTTCCGCTTCGGGCTGCTGCTCAACGAGGCGCCGGTCCTCGGCGGCTACTTCCTGCTGGCCTCGACGCTGCTGGTGTTCGCCCAGCGGGACATCGGAAGTCCCGGCGCGTGGGCGGTCGTTGGGGCGGCAGCTCTCACGGGCGCCGGTCTCGTGGCCATCGCGCGGCGCGGTCTGCGGGCCGCCCCGGTGCTGGAGCGGGCCCTCGCCGAAGGGCTGGGTCCGGACGGGCGGGCGGCCGCCGGTGCCGGGCCGGAGGGGCGGCCCCGCCACCGCCGCCGGCTCGCCCGAGCCCTGTTCGCACCGGTGTTCCCGCGCCGCCGGGATGTCGAGCGGATTCCGAACCTCCGCTACGGCGACGCCGGGCGCCGGAACCTGCTCGACGTCTACCGCCACCGCTCCCGCCCGGCGGGCGGCCCGGTGCTGATCCATCTGCACGGCGGGGGGTACCGCCAGGGCCGCAAGAACACTCAGGCGCTCCCTCTCCTGTACCGCCTCGCGAGCCGGGGCTGGGTCTGTGTGAGCGCCAACTACCGTCTGCGGCCGGCCGCGCGCCATCCCGACCACCTCGTCGATCTCAAGCAGGTGATCGCCTGGCTCCGCGCTCACGGACCGGGGTACGGCGCCGATCCCTCCCGGCTGGTCGTCGCGGGCAGTTCGGCCGGCGGGCACATGGCGGCCCTCGCCGCGCTGACGCCGAACGATCCCGTCTTCCAGCCGGGCTTCGAGGAGGCCGACACCGCGGTCACCGCGGCCGTCTGCCTGAACGGCTACTTCGGCCCGTACTACGGCCATGGCGCCGCCTCGTCCCCGGCTGCCCATGTCCGCGCGGACGCGCCGCCGTTCCTCATCGTCCACGGTGACCGGGACACGGTGGTGGCGGCGAGGGAAGCGCGCCGCTTCGCCGGGACACTGCGCGCAGCCTCCGCCGCCTCCGTCGTCCACGCGGAACTCCCGGGCGCGCAGCACGCCTTCGACCTGTTCCCCTCGGCCCGGTTCGAGGCGGTGGTGGACGCGGTCGAGGTTTTCGCGGACCGGGTCCTGAAGGGGCGCTGAGCGCCGCCCGGGATCCGGACCACGACCCGGCCCGGCCACGGAGCGGAGCCGAGGACCTCTCGGCCTGGGGCGTGGCCGAGGGGCGCCGGCCGCGGGGTCCGTGGCCGTGTCGAGCGTGCCCGGGCCCACCGCGCGGTCACGACAAGCCCGGGGTCACCAGGGGATGACGCCGTCGTCCTCGAAGAACGAACCGGTCGGGCCGCCGTCGGGCAGGGTGGCGAGCCGGATCGCGGTGGCCGCGCCCTGTTCGGGGGTGCGGGGTCCGTTGAAGCCGGTGAAGTCGGTCGCGACCAGGCCCGGGCAGGCGGCGTTGATCAGGATGTCCGTGCCGGCGAACTGCCGGGCGTACTGCACGGTGACGGCGTTGAGGTACGACTTCGTCGGTGCGTAGGCCGCCATGACGGGGCCGACATCGATGTCCGGGTCCGCCTGGCGGGTCAGGGAGCCGACGGAACTGGAGACGTTGACGATGCGGGGCGACGCCGAGCGCCGCAGCAGCGGCAGCATCGCGTTGGTCACCCGGATGACACCGATGACGTTGGTCTCCACGACCGTGCGGACCACGTCGAGGTCGAGCGAGGTCGGGTCCTGCCCCCACCCCGGCCCCGTCTCTCCCGAGATTCCGGCGTTGTTGACCAGGGCGTCCAGGCGCCCGGCCTGCTCTTCGACCAGTTCCGCGGCCTCGGTGACGCTCCGGTCACCGGTCACGTCCAGCGGCACCCCGAACGCGTCCACCCCGGCCGCGCGCAGCTTCTCCACGGCGGACTCGCGCCGGGCGTCGTCGCGGGCTCCCACGCCCACGCGGTACCCGAGGGCGCCGAGCCCGTTCGCGATCTCGTATCCGATCCCCTTGTTCGCGCCGGTCACCAGCGCGATCTTCGTTTCGCTCATACCGCCGATGCTCGCTCGCGGACCCAAGGGGCATCCAACACCGATTCGGTGCTCTGTCATACCCGGTGGGTATCACCGGCGTACCCTCGTGGCCATGGACGCCCCGGATGCCCCGGACACCCTGGAGACCCGCGAGCTGAGGTACTTCACGGCCGTCGCCGAGGAACTGCACTTCGGCCGCGCCGCCGAGCGCCTGGGCATCGCCCAGCCACCGCTGTCCCGGGCGATCCAGCAGCTGGAGCGGCGCCTCGGCGTCTCCCTGCTGGAGCGCGACCGCCGCGGCGTCTCCCTGACCGGCGCCGGAGAGGTCCTGCTGCACGAGGGCCGCGCCGCCCTCGACGCGGCCACCGCCGCCGCGCGCCGCACCCGTCGCGCCGGTACCCCGGGCGGCGCCCGCAACCGCCTGGTGCTGGCCGTGAAGGCCGCCGCCTCCCACGAGCTGCTGCAGAAACTCCTCGCCGCCTACGCGGCCGAGCCCGGCGCCGCCGAGGTCGAGGTGCTGCCCAGCGGCACGTGCGAGCAGGAGGAGATGCTGCGCGACGGCCGCGCCGACGTGGCGCTCATGCACAGGCCGTTCAACTCCCTCGCCGGGTTCGACAGCGAGGAACTGCTGACCGAGGGGCAGATCGCGATCCTGCCCGCCGGGCACCCCCTCGCCGCGCGCAAAACCCTGTCCCTGGCCGACGTCACCGACATCCCCGGTCTACCGCACGCCCGCTGGCCCCGCCGCGGCAGCTACCCGCCCGGCCCGGGACCCGAGATCCACGATCAGACGCAGCTGGCCCAACTGATCGCCCTCGGACGCACCATGGCCCTCTTCCCCGAGTCCGCCCGCGCCTGGCTGTGGGCCGAGCACGCCGCCGTCCCCGTGACCGACGCGCCCCCTGTCGTCACCCACATCGCCTGGCCCGCGCACAGCCGCTCGCTCGCCCTCGCCGGGCTGATCCGCACGGCCACACGGCTCTGACCCTGCCCCGCACGGGCATCTCCACGCGGGGCGCGCCCGCCGGCCGGCCGACGGCTACCGGGCCGGCGTGCCGATGAGTTCGTCGGCGACCCACCGTGCGACACCGTCCGGGTAGGGCGACGGCAGTCCGAGGACGATGTGCCCGAAGCCGGCGCCGACCGCCTCGGCGATCGCGTCCCGCGTGGCGGCGGGCCGGTCGTAGGAGACGGGCAGGTGGATCGAGCGGGTGATCGACGCGGGGTCGCGGCCGATGTCGGCGCAGTAGCGGTCCAGCAGTGCGCTGCGGCGGACGACGTCGTCGATGTCGCCGCCCGGGATGTTCCACAGGTCGGCGTGCTCGGCGACCACGCGCAGCGTCGCGGACGAGCGTCCGCCGATGAGGATCGGCGGGTGGGGGCGCTGGACGGGTTTGGGGCTGCCGAACGCTCCGGTGAGCCGGTGGTGGGTGCCGTGGAAGTCGAACGGTTTCTCCTCGGTCCACAACTGCCGTATCACCGTGCAGGCTTCGGCGAGGCTCTCGACGGCGTGCGCTGGGTCCTGGAAGGGCAGGCCGTGGGCCGCGTACTCCCGCCGGGCCGCGGGAGGATGGGGGCGCGAGCCGACGCCGATGCCGAAGTCGAGCCGTCCGCCGGAGACGATGTCGACGGTTGTGGCGATCTTGGCCAGCATCGCGGGCGGCCGGAACCGGTTGCTGGTCACCATGACGCCGAGCCGCAGCCGCCGGGTGTGGGCGGCGAGGGCCGAGAGCAGCGTCCAGCCCTCGTGGGCGGGCCCGTTGGGGTCGCCGCCGATCGGCATGAGGTGATCGAAGAGCCAGGCGTGCCCGATGGCCGGGATCGCGTCCGCCTCGCGCCAGACCCGCAGGATGTCGTGGTAGCCGACCTGCATGGGGGCGGTCATGATGCCGAAGCTGGGCAGGGGTGTGTGCGGCATGGAAGGTCAGTCCTTTCGACGCCCGCGGCACCGGCCGGGGCGGGGAGCGGGATGTGATCCGGACGAGTGGGAGGGGCGCGGCCCGGAGCCGTGGAGTCGGTTGTCTGCAGAAGTGGCGTTCGCCACGTGACGAGCCGCCGCAGGTCCGTGCCGGCGGGTGCCCGGGGAGCCTGCGGACGATCGACGTCTCGCCGGGCACCCGCGCGATTCCCCCGGATCTCGGGAAGCGGGAGAGCGGCTGTCTCCCGGGAGGTCAGCGGCGCCGCAGCGACGCGTCGAGCAGCGAGGGCGGAGTGTCGTGCTTCTCGTGCGGGGCGAGGTCGGTGCCGGGGGCGACGATCGCGTCGATCGCGTCGAGGACGTCGGCGGAGAGCACGGTGTCGGCCGCGGCGGTCTGCGCGTGCAGGTGATCCAGGGTGCGGGGGCCGATGAGCGCGCTGGTCACGCCGGGGTGCGCGGTCACGAAGGCGAGGGCGAGCTGGATCATCGTCAGGCCGGCCTCGTCGGCGATTCCGGCCAGCTGCTCGACGGCGTCGAGCCTGGCCCGGTTGGCGGGGATGGTGAGGTCGAAGCGTTCCGGCATCACCGCCGAGCGGCTGGTCGTGACCTCCCGGCCCGCGCGGACCGCGCCCGTCAGCCAGCCCGAGGCGAGCGGGCTCCACACCAGCACACCGAGTCCGTACTGCTCGGTCACGGGCAGCACGTGGGTCTCGATACCGCGCTGCAGGATCGAGTAGCTGGGCTGCTCGGTGACGTAACGGCTCAGACGGTGCTCGCGGGCGGCCCACTGGGCCTGCACGATGCGGTGGGCGGGGAAGGTCGAGGAGCCGAAGTAGCGGATCTTTCCCGCGCGTTGCAGGTCGGTGAGGGCCGACAGGGTTTCCTCGTCGCTGGTGTTCGGGTCCCACCGGTGGATCTGGTAGAGGTCGACGTGGTCGACACCGAGGCGGCGCAGGCTGTCGTCCAGTGCGGTGACCAGCCAGCGGCGTGAACTGCCCTGGTGGTTGCGCTCCTCGCTCATCGGCATGTTCGCCTTCGTGGCCAGCACGATGTCGTCGCGGCGGCCTGCGATGGCCTTGCCGACCATCTCCTCCGACTCGCCCCTGCTGTACATGTCGGCGGTGTCGATGAGATTGATCCCCGCCTCCAGGGCGGCGTCGACGATGGCGGTGGCCTCGTCCTGGGTGGTGCGCCCGATGGCGCCGAAGTTCATCGCGCCGAGCGCGAGGGTGCTGACCTGCACACCGGTGCGGCCCAAGGTGCGGTACTGCATGAGCGTGTCTCCTCATGGCGTCATGACGGGTGGGGTGTGCGGTGGCGTGGCGGCACGTCACGGCCGGCACCGCACCGCACGGCATGGCTTGGTGGCGGGTCCGTGCTCTGGCATCATGAGCAAACGGAACCTCGTTCCGGAACGACGATACGGAACAGTGTTCCGCTTTGGCAAGCGTGATGTGAGAGAGGGAGCGGCGCGGTGAGAGGCAGCGGTGAGTGCGCGGGGCGTGCGGCCCAGCCCAAACGGGCGGATGCCCGGCGCAATCGGGAGGCTCTGCTCGACGCGGCCGCCGCGGTCTTCGTCAGGGCGGGTGTGGAGGCGCCGGTCCGCGACATCGCGGCCGAGGCCGGCGTCGGAGTGGGGACGATCTACCGCCACTTCCCGAAGCGGGCGGATCTCATCATCGCGGTCTTCCGGCACCAGGTGGAGGCCTGTGTCGAGGCCGCGCCGGCCCTGCTGGCGGCCGGCCCGACTCCCTATGCGGCGCTGGGGGAGTGGATTGACCTCTTTGTCGACTTCCTGGTCACCAAACACGGGCTAGCCGCCGTGCTGCAGTCCGACCACGCCGGTTTCGGGACGCTGCACGATTACTTCCTGGACCGCCTCGTGCCCGTGTGCACCGAACTGCTCGACGCGGCCGCCGCTGCCGGGGAGATCCGGTCCGACGTGAAGGCCCTCGACCTCATGCGCGGCGTCGGCAACCTCTGCGTCGGCGCGGACGACCCCCGCTACGACGCGCGCCGCATGGTCGAACCCCTCATCGCGGGACTGCGCCGGCCGCGCTGATCGCCGGCCGGGCCCCGGGGGCGAGAGCCCTGCCGCCGGCACGCGCCCGGCAGGGCTCCTCCGTCCGGTGCCGGCTCAGGAAGCCCGCTCGGTTCCCGCTCCGTCGTTCGCCGGGAGGGACTCCCAGATCTCGATCAGCTCCTTGGCGAGGTCCGGGTGGCCGGCGGCCAGGATCGGGGAGCCGAAGGTGAAGTCGCGGCCCTCCGCGCCCAGGACGGTCAGGCCGTTCCGGCGGAGGAGTGTGACGCCCGCGGCCACGTCCCAGGGGGCGGGGCCGAAGCAGACACAGGCGTCGAGCCAGCCCTCGGCCACCGCGGCCAGGTCCAGGCTCATGCAGCCGTGCATCCGCACCCGGTAGGCGACGCCGCCCAGCAGGCCGGAGAGGAAGGTGCCGGACCGGGAGCGGGGCGATCCGGTGCCCGTGACGGAGACGATGGCCCGGGAGACCTCGCGCACCCCGGACGGTTCCGTGGACGGGGCGTTGCGCGGGCCGACGGTCCAGCGGCGGTGCAGGGCCGGGGCGTGGAGCACGCCCACGGACGGGGTCCCGGCCTCCGCGTAGGCGAGGGAGACGGCGTGCAGGGGTGCGCCCCGGGTGTAGTTCATGGTGCCGTCGATGGGGTCCAGCAGCCAGCAGCGCTCCGGGAGCGGGCCGCCCTCGGCGGACTCCTCGCCGATGACGGGGATGTCCGGGGTGCGCTCGCGCAGGACACGGGTCACCCGCCGTTCGACCTCGACGTCGGCGTCCGTGACCTCCTCGCCGGACTCCTTGAATCTCTTCTCGGACCACTCGTCCCCGGCTCGCACGAGCCATGCGACTCCCGCCTCGACGGCTTCCTCGGCGACAGCCTGCAGGTCGTGGTGCTCGTTCACGTCGGTCCAGGGCCTTTCCGGCAGAGTTCCCCATCGGGCTTCGGTGCGGCCCGGCCTCCCGGGCGGACCGCCGGCGGTGCGGGCGCGAGCGCCGCCGTACAGCCGTAACCGTATCGGGCGGCGGGGCCGCGCCCGTACGGCGAGTGGCGCGGTGCGGAGCGGAGGGTTCCGGATGGGGCGGGGAGCGGGCCCCGGAGGGCCGCCCGGGCACCACGCTCAGGGCCCGGCGGGAGCCGGAACGCGAGGGCCCGGCCGAGCCGCGGCCAGGTCCGGGCACCCGGGTGCCCGCCCACCGGGACCCGGCACTCGCCCGTGGGAGGGGTCCGGGCGGCCCTCCGCCGTGCGGACGTTCGGCCCTGTGCGGCCTTGTCCGGTTCCGGTTGGCTGGAGGGGTATCGAGGAGGTACGTGATGCAGAAGATGACCGTGAACTTCCTGGACGGGGAGTCCTACTCGGTCGCGGTGCGCGGCCACGAGTTCACCGTGGACCAGCCCCTGGACGCCGGAGGCGACGACCTCGGCCCCACCCCCGTCGAGTTGTTCACCGCCTCGCTGGCCACCTGCGTCGGCTACTACGCCGGCCGTTATCTGGCCCGGCACGGGCTGCCGCGCGAGGGCCTGCGGGTGGAGACGGAGTTCGCGCTGGCCGGGGACCGCCCGGCGCGGGTCGGGGAGGTGCGGATGCGCCTCGTCGTCCCCGGGGAACTGCCCGAGCAGCGCCGCAAGGCGCTGGCCGCCGTCGTCAACCACTGCACCGTGCACAACTCGATCCGGCAGCCGCCGCACGTCGTGATCGACGTGGACTGAGACCCGGCCGTCCGGGCAGTGGCGCGCCCGGCACACCCGGCCCGGCCGGCACACCCGGCCGGGCGAGGGCCGGGGCACCACCGGGTATCCGCCCCGGTGGTGCCCCGGTGTGCGTTCCGGCCGACGGGCTCCCGGGAGGGAGATGTGTGCGCCTCAGCGGGCGTGCAGCACCTTGGGGCGGGTCACAGGGACGACGGTGAGCAGGTCGCCGAGTCCCTTGAAGTCGTCGGGGTTGGTGGTGAAGAGAGGGAGGTCCTCGGCGACGGCGATCGAGGCGATCATCAAGTCGGCCACCCGGCGGCGGGGTCTGCGGCCGGCTCCGATCACAGCCGCGCACACCCGGCCGTAGATGCGGGCGGCTTCCGCGTCGAAGGGGATGGGGTCGAACTCGTTCTCGGCCCGCTGCAGGACATCGAGACGGCGGGCGCGCTCGGCGTACTCGTCGTAGTCGTCCTGCTCCTCGTTCCGCCGCACCTCATGGGGCCCCGCTGAGAGTTCCGCCAGGGTGATCGCGCTGATCGCCACCTCTGCGGGGAGTTCTTCCGGGTCCACCCATCTGCGCAGGATCATGATGTTCGTGTCGAGCAGTCCCTGCTGGTACTCAGCGGGCATAGGGGTCGTCCGCCTCCTGCTCGGCGGTGGCGGCCTGATCCGACCGGAAGGTGTCCAGGGAGATGTCGGGGGCGGTGTGCGACATCGCGGCAAATTCACCGCGTGGCACGAAGCGTCTGCGTCGACGCAGGGGGATCAGTTCGCCGATCCGGTTTCCGTCCCGTGTGACGGTGAAGGACTGTCCGTTCTGGACGGCGTCCATGATTTCTCTCGACCGGTTGCGCAGGTCGCGCTGGGTGATCTCGTGCTGGGCTGACACAACCCGCATATTAGCCGGTGGTGCTACGTCGTGCCACCTCGTGGCACGGCACTGGTTGTGTCTGCCACGTCATCGCGCCTGCGCGAAGCGCAAGCGCCTGCTCGCGGGCGGCGAGAACTGTCCGGCCGGACCGGCACCACCGAGTTACTCCGGCCGGACGGCGTTCTCCTTCTTTTGCCGGACGCGCACCCGGGGTACCTGTGTTCCCGAACCGCACGCCGCGATCACCGCGGATCACCGCGGGCATCCCGCGCACCGTGCACCCGACCCGCCGCAAGGCACCGAAACGCCCCATGACTCCCGGCAGAACCCGCAGGCGATCCGCCGCCGACGTACGCGGTGAAGGCAACAGAAGACGAGGTGCTGTGATGAGCGGACCGGTCAGTACGGTCGACGCCCCCGTGGCCCGGGCCGATACCGGCCACCCCGAGGCACCGTGCGTGGAGATCAGCGACAGCCGCGAGGCGACGGTCGGGAAGACCCGGGTGCGTCGCGCGCTGCCGCGCCGGGGCCGCCGCACGGTCGGCGCCTGGTGCTTCGCCGACCACATGGGCCCGGCCGACGTCACCGAGAACAGTGGCCTGGACATCGGACCGCACCCCCACATCGGCCTGCAGACCGTCACCTGGGTCACCGACGGGCAGGTGCTGCACCGCGACAGCCTCGGCTCCGAGCAGGTCATCGAACCCGGGCAGCTCAACCTGATGACCGCCGGCGGCGGCGTCTCGCACGCCGAGGAGGCCACCGGCCACTACCGCGGCACCCTGGAGGGCATCCAGCTGTGGGTGGCCCTGCCGGAGGCCACCCGGCACGGGCCGGCCGGCTTCGAGCACCACGCCGGGCTGCCGCAGGCCGACCTCGACGGGGGCGCGGGCGCAGCCACCGTGCTGATCGGGGACTTCGGCGGCGCCGTCAGCCCCGCCCGGCGCGACACCCCCCTGGTCGGCGTCGACCTCGACCTGCGCGCCTCCGCCACCGTGCCGCTGCGCACCGGTTTCGAGTACGCCCTGGTGGTCCTCGAAGGAGCCGTCGCCGTCCACGGGAAGCCCTTGCACCCGGGCCGGCTGGGCTACCTCGGCGAGGGCCGCGACGAACTCCGGCTGGAGGTGCGCGAGCCGGCCCGGGCGATGCTCCTGGGCGGCACGCCGTTCGAGGAGCCGATTCTGATGTGGTGGAACTTCGTGGGCCGCACCCGGGCGGAGATCGATGCCGCCCACGCGTCCTGGCAGCGGCAGGACGACCGGTTCGGCCGCGTGGAGTCCGCGCTGCCGCGAATCCCGGCCGCCGCCCCGCACTGGCAGCGGGCCGGAGGGGAGCGGTGAGCGCCTCCCGGGTGCGGATCGACCGGCGGCATCGGAGGAGGAGCACCGCATGAGCACGGCCGTCCGCGACAACCCCGCCGAGAACCGCTACGAGATCCACGAGGGTGAACGGCTGGCAGGTTTCTCCGCCTACCGGCTCACCGGCCGGAGGATCGCCTTCACCCACACCGAGACGCTGCCGGAGTTCCGGGGACGGGGTCTGGCCGGGCGGCTGGTCGCCGGAGGACTCGACGACGCCCGCCGCCGCGGACTCGCCGTCCTGCCGTTCTGCTCCTACGTCCGGGAGTACATCGCCGAGCACGCCGACGCCCACCTCGATCTCGTCCCCGCACAGGACCGCGCCCGGTTCGGCCTGCCCCGCCCGGAGACGGCATGACGCCGAACGCCGCGCCGGCACGCTCCCGGCGGGGACGGTGCGGAGGACTGGCGTCAGCCGGGCGGCTCGGTGTCGCCCACCTCCGCCGCGATGCGCTCGCCCCAGGCCCGTACCTGCTCGCGGTCGCGGAAGTCGCCGCCCCTGCCCTCCGCGACGAGCCGGCGGGTGAGAAAGCCGTCGGAGTCCTCCGCGAGCCGGCCCCCGAAGGTCATGTGGCCGCGGGCGTGGACCCGTTCGGCGATACGGGCCACCGCTTTCGGCGGCGGGATCTCGCCCTCGGAGGCGGAGGAGTCGAGCGGGCCGCTGCTGAAGAGCCAGACGGGGCGCCGGTCGAGTTCGCTGCGGTTCCGGCGGGCGAAACGGGCCGCGTCCTTCTGCCAGCGGCCGGCGTAGAGGCCGCCGCCGATCACCACGGCGTCGTACGGTTCGAGGTCCTGGACGCCGGAGGCCGGGAGGACGACGACGTCGATCTCCCGGGCGCGCAGCACGTCCCCGATCCACTGGGCGATGTCGGCGGTGGAACCGTGCTTGCTTCCGTAGGTGACGAGTACGCGCTGTGCTGTGAGCATGTCTGTTCACCGTCCTTCTGTTCCCGTGTCGTTCGGTTCTGCCGGCGAGCTCGGGCCGCCGGGCGGGGCCGGCCGTCAGAACCGGCGGAGCCAGCCGTCGGCGAGGCCGTGCAGGGCCGGTTCCACCGGGCGGATCTTCGAGTCGTCGTAGCGGTGGGTGAGATGGCTGACCACGCTCACCACACCGTCCACCTGCCCGGCCATGTGCTCGGCGATCGGCACCTCGCTGCGCCGTTCCAGACAGCCCTCCAGGACGACCACGCCGCCCACGACCGTGACGCCGATGGCGTGCGGGGGCAGCCACAGCGCGTCCACCAGTACCTCGTCGATGATCTCCCGGCGGATGTCGGCGTCCGGCCGCAGGAAGATCTGGAGCAGGTCCCGCCGGGTGACGATGCCGACCAGCCGGTCCTCCTCGTCCACCACCGGCAGCCGTTCCACCTGGTGCCGCGCCATGGTGCGGGCCGCGTGCGCGATGGAGGTCACGGCGCGGACGGTGACGGCCGGCGAGGTCATCAGTTCCCCCGCCGTGGGCGCGCGGCCGTCCTCCCCGGCGGCCCGCCGGGCGGTGTGGCCGAGCCGGGGCAGGCGCAGTCCGCCGGTTCCGGCCTCGGGCCCCGCCCCGGGGCCTGTCTCCCGGCCGCCGGCTCCGTCCCGTCCGGCCCGACTGCTCATCAGGTCGGAGACGGAGACCACCCCGATGACCTTCTCGTCGTCGTCCACCACCGGCATCCCGCTGATCCCGTGCTCGTCCAGCCACGTCACGATGTCCTTGAAGGGGGTGGTGGCGACTGCGCGGACCACGTCGATCGTCATCGCGGTGCCGACCTTGCGGTGCTTCATGGTTCTCTCCTCCTCGGGGGCGGCGGGGCTCAGCGCAGCCGGCGCAGATAGGGGTCGCGCGCCTGCCGGGGCAGCAGGCGGATACGGACGTCGAGTGCGGTGACGCCGTCGGGCCGGGCGACGACCGGGTTGAGGTCGGCCTCGGCGAGCTGCGGCAGGTCGCACGCCATCCGCGAGACCCGCAGCAGCAGTTGTTCGAGCCCTTCGAGGTCGACCGGGCCGCCGCCGCGGTAGCCGAAGAGCAGCGGTGCGGAGCGCGGCGCGGTGATCAGGTCGTGCACGTCGCGGTCGGTCAGCGGCGCCAGCCGTGCCGCGTGGTCGGCCAGCAGTTCCGTGGCGGTGCCGCCGAGGCCGAAGAGCACCAGCGGCCCGAAGACCTGGTCCTGGACGACTCCGGCGACCAGCTCGGTGCCGCGCTCCGCCATCGGCTGGACCAGCACCCCGGTCATCACCTCCCCGAAGCGCCCGGCCAGCGAGCGGTACGCCCGCCGCACCCTCTCCTCGCCGGCCAGATCGAGCAGCACCGCGCCCTCGTCGGTCTTGTGCACCAGGCCGGGCCAGTACGCCTTCAGCACGACGCGGCCCTCCGGCCCGGGGGCGAGGCGGGCGGCGGCGTCGACCGCGCTCTGCTCGTCCCCGGCCCAGGCCCAGGGGAGCTGCGGGATGCGGTAGTGGTCCAGCAGTTCGGCGCTGCGGCGCGGGTCGAGCCAGCCGCCGTCCGGGTGCTCGGCGAGGAAGGCGTCCACGAGCGCGCGGGCGCCGTCGGCGTCGGTGCCGTGCAGCTCGGGGAAGGTGCCCGTCGGCCGGGCCAGGAACCGGGCCCGCTCCGCGGCGTGGGCCAGGGCGCGGGCGGCGGCCTGCGGGTCCGCGTACGCGGGGACGGCGGCGCCGCCCCGGGTGTGCAGCAGCCGCACGGACTCGGCCTGGTCCAGCAGGACCGCCGCGACCGTGCGGGGCCGGCGGCGCTCGGGGGCCGCGTGGGTGAGGGCCCGCAGCGGGTCGTCGCCCGTGGCCGCGGCCAGCGCGGTGGGGACGAGGGCGAGCAGCACCGCGTCCACGGCCTCGTGCGCGGACAGCCGGTCCAGGACGGCGCTCAGCGACTGGTCGCCGACGGCCGCGGTGGCGTCCACGGGGTTCGCCGCGCTCGCGCCCGGCGGCAGCCACTCCAGCAGCTCCCCGACCAGGTCGGCGGGAAGCTCCGGCACGCTCAGGCCCGCCTCGACGCAGGCGTCGGCGGCGAGGACGCCCGCGCCGCCCGCGTTCGACACCACGGCCACCCGCGACCCGGTGGGCAGCGGCTGGGCGTGCAGCAGGGCGGCGGTGTCGAGGAGTTCACCGACCGTGCGGGTGGCGATGATCCCGGCCTGGGTGAAGAGGGCCTGCCGGGTCATGGTCGGCGTCGCGGCCGCGGCGGTGTGCGAGGCGGCGGCGCGGCGGCCGGCGTCGGAGCGGCCCGCGTCGACGGTCAGCAGCGGCATCTTCCGGGTGACCCGGCGGGCGGTGCGGGAGAAGGCGCGCGGGTTGCCGAAGGACTCCAGGTGCAGCAGGGCCATGTCGGTGCGGCCGTCCTCCTCCCACCACTGCAGCAGGTCGTTGCCGCTGACGTCGTACTTGTCGCCGAGCGAGACGAAGCTGGAGACGCCGACGCCGAGCCGGGACAGCCCGCCCAGCAGCGCGATGCCCACCCCGCCGGACTGCACGGCGACCCCGGCGGTGCCCGGCAGCGGCCGGTGCGCGGCGAAGGTGGCGTCCAGCCGCACGGGCTCCTCGGTGTTGGCGATGCCCAGGCAGTTCGGGCCGACGAGCCGCATCCCGTAGCGGCGGACGGTCACCAGCAGCGCCTCCGCCTCGGCGTCGTCCAGCCCGGAGGTCAGCACCACCAGGGCGCGGACCCCGGACTTGCCGCACTCCTCGGCCACTTGGGGCACGGCGCGCGCCGGAACGGCGAGCACGGCCAGCTCGGGCGGTTCGGGAATCGTCGTCACGGACGGGTAGCAGGGGGTGTGTTCGACGGTGTGGATGTGCGGGTTGACGGCGTGCAGCGCGCCGGTGAAGCCGGCCCGGCGGATGTTGCGCAGCACGGCGCGGCCCACGGAACCGGGCTTGGTGCCCGCCCCGACGACGGCGATGGAACGGGGCCGCAGCAGCGGCCGCAGGCTGGCGGCGTCGGCGGTCCGGCCGCGCTCGTCGCAGGCGGCGAGGTAGCGCTCGTCCGGTTCCAGGCCGACGGTGCAGTGCACCTCGGAGTTCTCGAACCGGCGGGCGGTGCTCAGGCCGAGGTCGGCGAAGACCTGGAGCATCGCGTGGTTGTCGGCGAGGGCGTCGGCGGTGAAGGTGGCGACACCGTTCGCGCGGGCCGCGTGCACCAGGTGCTCCAGCAGCAGGGTGCCGACGCCGCGGTGGTGGAAGTCGTCGGCGACGGCCAGGGCGACCTCCGCCGTGGCGGGGTCGGCGGGGCCGGTCTCGTACTCGGCGACGCCCACGATCTGGTCCTCGCAGAAGGCGATCAGCGGCAGGAACCCGGGGCGTGGTGGACCGCAGAACCGTTCGGCGGCCATCCGCCCCGACAGCCGGCTCGCGCCGAAGAAGCGGAACCGCAGGTTCTCCGGCGACATCTCCTCGTACAGCCACAGCACCTGCTGGATGTCCTCCGGGCGTGCCTGACGGATCTCCACCGTCCTGCCGTCGGCCAGCAGTGCGTGCGTCATCTCGGCGCGGTGCGCGATGTCCGTCGTCATGGTGTCCACTCCCCTGGGGCTGCCTCGGCTTCTCTCCAGCATCCGGCGGTGCCGGGACGCCCGCAGGGGCTGGTGGGGGCAGGGCGGCAGGGCCGTTCGGCCCCGGTGCGCCGCCGCCGGCCGGGCCCCGGAACCCGGCCCGGGACCCGCCCCGCGAGCAGGGCCGAACGGCCTCACCGGGCCCGGGCCGCTCGGTCCCCGAACCGCCCCCGGGCAGGGGCCGTACGGCGTGCCCGGGGACTCCCGTCGGCCCTGTCCGGGGGGAGGGCCCGGGCCGGAGGATGGACACCGATGAGAGGCGCCCGCAGGGACACCCCCCGAGCGGCGCCGCGAAGACATGCGGAGGCAGTGATGACGGTGGTGACACCGACCGGCACAGAGGCGCCCGGAGCGGCGTGGCGCGGGTTCACGGGCGAGCACTGGCGCCGCCGAGTGGACGTCCGGGGCTTCATCCAGGCCAACTACACCCCCTACGAGGGGGACGGAGCCTTCCTGACCGGCCCGACCGAGCGCACCCGCACCGTCTGGGAGAAGGTCAGCGGCCTCTTCCCGGAGGAGCGCCGCAAGGGAATCCTCGACGTCGACACGGCGGTCCCCTCCACGATCACCTCGCACGCGCCCGGCTACATCGACCGCGACCGCGAGCTGATCGTCGGCCTGCAGACCGACGCCCCGCTGAAGCGGGCGATCATGCCGAACGGCGGGCTGCGGATGGTCGAGAACGGGCTGCGCGCCTACGGCTACGAACCCGACCCGTTCGTCACCAAGGTCTTCGGCACCTACCGCAAGACCCACAACGCGGGCGTCTTCGACGCCTACACCCCCGAGATGCGCCGGGCCCGCAAGGCCGGCATCATCACCGGCCTGCCCGACTCCTACGGCCGCGGCCGGATCATCGGCGACTACCGGCGCGTTCCGCTCTACGGCACCGCGATCCTGATCAAGGAGAAGAAGGCCGAGCGCTCCCTGCTCGACCACCGGCCCTCCACCCCGGACGTCATCCGGGACCGCGAGGAACTCGCCGAGCAGATCCGGGCACTGGGCGAACTGGAGGAGATGGCCGCCGGCTACGGCTGCGACGTCACCCGCCCCGCCGCCACCGCCCACGAGGCCGTGCAGTGGCTCTACCTGGGCTACCTGGCCGCGGTGAAGGAGCAGAACGGCGCCGCGATGTCCCTCGGCCGCACCTCCACCTTCCTCGACGTCTACCTCGAACGGGACCTCGCCGAGGGCCGCGTCGACGAGGCCCGCGCCCAGGAACTCATCGACGACTTCGTCATCAAGCTGCGGATCGTGCGCTTCCTGCGCACCCCCGAGTACGACGCGCTGTTCTCCGGCGACCCCACCTGGGTCACCGAGGCCATCGGCGGCATCGGCCGGGACGGGCGCCCGCTCGTCACCCGCACCTCCTTCCGCTACCTGCAGACCCTCTACAACCTCGGCCCGGCCCCCGAGCCCAACCTCACCGTGCTCTGGTCGCCGCGACTGCCCGAGGGATTCAAGACGTTCTGCGCCCAGGTCTCCATCGACACCAGCTCCCTGCAGTACGAGTCGGACGAGCTGCTGCGCCCCTGCACCGGCGACGACACCGCCATCGCCTGCTGCGTCTCCGCGATGACGGTCGGCGAGCAGATGCAGTTCTTCGGCGCCCGCGTCAACCTCGCCAAGGCCATGCTCTACGCCGTCAACGGCGGCCGCGACGAGATGACGGGCGAGCAGATCGCCCCCGAGTCCGAGCCGCTGACCGGCGAGTACCTGGATTACGACGAGCTCTGCAAGGCGTACGACCGGACGCTGGACTGGCTGGCCGCCACCTACGTGGACGCGCTCAACGTCATCCACTACATGCACGACAAGTACGCCTACGAGCGCCTGGAGATGGCGCTCCACGACCACCCCGTGCACCGCACCATGGCCTGCGGCATCGCCGGCCTGTCCGTCGCCACCGACAGCCTGTCCGCGGTACGGAACGCCCGGGTGAAGGTCGTCCGGAACGCCGACGGGCTGGCCGTCGACTACGAGGTCGAGGGCGAGTACCCGGCCTACGGCAACAACGACGACCGCGCCGACACCATCGCCGCGGACCTCGTCCGCTCCTTCATGGAGAAGGTGCGCCGGCACCCCACCTACCGGGACGCCGAGCACACCCAGTCGGTGCTCACCATCACCTCCAACGTGGTGTACGGCAAGCACACCGGCAACACCCCGGACGGCCGCCGCGCCGGACAGCCCTTCGCCCCCGGCGCCAACCCGATGAACGGCCGCGACAAGCACGGCATGGCCGCCTCGGCCCTCTCCGTCGCCAAGATCCCCTACGAGGCGGCGCGGGACGGCATCTCCCTGACCTCCACGGTCACCCCGGAGGGCCTGGGCCACGACCCGGCCGAACGGGCGGGGAACCTGGCCGGAATCCTCGACGCCTACACCGCGTCCGGCGGCTTCCACATGAACGTCAACGTCCTCGACCGGGCCACCCTCGAAGACGCGATGGAACACCCGGAGAACTACCCCGAGCTGACCATCCGCGTCTCCGGATACGCCGTCAACTTCGTGCGGCTCACCCGCGAGCAGCAGCTCGACGTCATCAGCCGCACCTTCCACGGGGCGATGTGAGCACCGTGAGCAGCATGGGCCGGATTCACTCCTGGGACCTGTCCACCGGCGTGGACGGGCCCGGGACCCGGTTCGTCCTCTTCGTGAACGGCTGCCCGCTGCGCTGCCTCTACTGCGCCAACCCGGACACCTGGCGCATGCGCGACGGGCGGCTGGTCACCGCCGACGAGGTCGTGGAACAGATCGACAGGCACCGGGCGTTCATCACCGCCGCCCGCGGCGGGGTGACCGTAACCGGGGGCGAGCCGCTGCTCCAGCCGGCCTTCACCGGCGAGATCCTGCGCCGCAGCAAGGAACGCGGACTCCACACCGCCCTGGACACCTCCGGGCTGCTCGGATCCCGCGCCTCCGACGAGATGCTCGCGGACACGGATCTGGTGCTGCTCGACATCAAGGCGTTCGACGTCGGCACCTACCGCAGCCTGACCGGCGGCCGGCTGGCCCCCACCCTCAGCTTCGCCACCCGGCTGGACCGGCTCGGCGTCCCGGTGTGGGTCCGCTACGTCCTCGTCCCCGGCTGGACCGACGACAAGAACTCCGTCGACGGGCTCGGGGAGTTCCTCTCCGGGCTCGGCAACGTCGACCGGGTCGACGTCCTGCCGTTCCACAAGATGGGCGCCGGCAAGTACGAGGCCCTCGGCATCCCGTTCCCGCTCCGGGACAACCCGGTACCGGACCCGGAGCTCACCGACCGGGTGCGGGAGCAGTTCCGCGAGCACGGGCTGCGGGCGCTCTGACGGAGAGGGGGAACGGACCGGGGAGGCGAGCGGCGCGGTCGGGCAGTGAGCAGTGAGCAGTGAGCAGTACCAGCGGAACACAGCAAGTCCACAGCAGGACTAGGAAGTCAGGGAAGGACTCGTCATGACAACCCGTCGCGTGGTCGTCGGTGTGGACGGCTCGCTCCTCGCCGTACGGGCGCTGGACCGGGCCGCGGAAGAGGCGGCGCTGCGCGGCGCCGCCCTGGAGATCGGCTACGCGGTGCCCGATCCCGACGTGGCCGGGCCGGTCCTGCAGACCGCCGTCTCGCGGGCCCGGGCCCGCCACCCCGGGCTCGAGGTCACCGCCGTACCGCTCACCGGCGAGCCGGCCCGCGCCCTCGCCGACCTGGGCCGGGACGCGGCCCTCACCGTCGTCGGCAGCCGCGGCTTCGGCGGCTTCGCCGGGCTGCTGCTCGGCTCCGTCAGCCTGCGGCTCGCCGCGTACACGGAGAGCCCGCTGCTCGTCGTCCGGCGGGACTCCCACCCGGCCGAGTACGGCGAGGTGCTGCTCGGCATCGAGAGCGACGAGGACGCCGACGCCTCGGCGTACGCCTTCGAGGAGGCCGAGCGCCGCCACGCCCGGCTGCGCATCGTGCACGCCTGGACCTACCGCTACTCGGTGCCCGACGCCCTGGTCCCCGTGCCCGCCACCTCCGTGCAGGAGGACATCAACCGGCAGGCCGCCGCCGAGGAGGCCGTGCCCGGCTTCACCGTGGCGGGGCTGCGGGAGAAGCACCCGCGGGTCGGCATCGAGACCCGCACGGTCCGCTCCGGCCCGGTGCACGCCCTGCTGAACGCGACCCGCACGGCCGATGTCGTCGTCATAGCCTCCCACCGCCGCCCCGGCGAGGGCCGGTACGGCTTCCAACTCGGCCATGTGACACGGGCGTTGCTGCACCACGCGCACTGTTCGGTGGTCGTGGTCCCGAGCCCCGCCGAGGAGAGCTGACCGGACGCGAACGAGGGGCCGGGTACTCCCGGCCCCGGGAACCCGTGAGGGGGCGGGCCGGTCCGCGCTCCTCCGAACCATCCACATCACCCGGCCGGCGGAACCGGGCGGCGGCCGGAGACTGCGCCCTCGCAGGGCGGGTACCCGCCGCGGCCCGGAAGCGGCCGGAGTTCCAGGAGGAACGCGACATGCCCCCGAGTACCAGGGAGAACGGCGCCGCCGTCCTCGTGGCGTACGCCAGCGAGCACGGTTCCACCCGCGAGATCGCGGAGCGGATAGCCGGCCGGCTGACCCGGGCCGGACACCGCGCCGAGGCCCGCCCGGTGGACGGGGCGGTGGACCCGGACCCCGGCCGCTACGACGCGGTGGTCGTCGGCAGCGCGGTGCACAACCAGCAGTGGATGCCCGAGGCGTCCGGCTACGTCCGGCGCCACCGCGCGGAGCTGGGGAACCGCCCGGTGTGGCTGTTCAGCGTGGGCATGGGCGCGGCCCTCGGCCGGCCGCTGCGGAGCCTGGCGTCGCAGCACGAGCCCAAGAACGTGCCCGCACTGCGCGACGAGATCCACCCGGTGGGGACCCGCGTGTTCTCGGGTGCCGTGCGGCGCGGGGACCTCCCGCCCGCGGGCCACGCCGCCTTCAAGGCGATGGGCGGCCACTACGGCGACTATCGCGACTGGGAGCGGATCGAGGCCTGGGCCGACGAGATCGCACACCGTCTCCCGGAGGCGCAGGCCGCGTAGGACCCGGCGCCCGGGGCCCGGGGCCCGGGGCCCGGGCGCGCCCCGGGCGGCGGGCGCCCGCCCGCGGGGTGCGCTCCGACCGCACATGCGGCGTTCATGGGCGTATGCCACGCTTTGATCCTGGCTGGTCCGCGTCCGGAGAGAAGAGGTGGTCAGCCCATGGTGCTCCCCGTCGTGGCCGGTGTGGACGGCTCGGATTCCAGCCTGCGGGCCGTGGACTGGGCCGCCGACGCGGCCGTGCGCCACGAGGCCCCGCTGCGGGTGCTGTGCGCGACCGGCCCCGCCCTCGGCACCCCCGTACCGGACCTGAGGGAGAACGCCGAGCGCATCCGGGACCTGGCCGTCGAACACGCGCGGAAGCGCGTCCCGTCGGTGGAGGTGACCGGCGAGATCGTGCCGGAGAACGCCGCCGACGCCCTGCTCTCCGCGGGCCGCAACGCCTTCACCCTGGTCGTCGGCAGCCGCGGGCGCGGCGGGGTGACGGGCATGCTGCTGGGCTCCGTCGGCCTGGCCGTCGCGGGGCGCGCCGACTGCCCGGTCGTCGTCGTCCGCGGCGAGCCGGACAGCGGCACGGAACCCGTCGTCCTCGGCGTCCAGGACGAGGACGCCGAGGAGGCCACCGGCCGGGCGCCGGGTATCGAGGACACCGCGGAGGGGCGGAGCGCGGCCGAGTTCGCCTTCCGCGAGGCCCAGCGCCGGGGCTGCGAACTGATCGCCCTGCACGCCTGGCGGACTTCCGGCGGCGAGCCGGACTCCGGGACTCCGGAGGAGGGGGACGCGGCCGAACAGGGCCGGGCGCGGGCCGGGAAGGTGATCGACGAGGCGGTCGGGCCGGCCCGGGAGCGGTACCCGGACGTCGTCGTCCGGCGGCGGGCCACCGGAGGACCGGCCCGGCAGGCCCTGCTGAACGCGGCCCGTGAGGCGAGTCTGCTGGTGGTCGGCGCCCACGCCCGCCACGGCCACTTCGGCCTGCAGCTCGGCCTGGTGAACCATGCCGTGCTGCACCACTCTCCCTGCCCGGTGGCCGTGGTCCCGCAGGCCTGAGCGGATGCCCCGGCGGAGTGGGCCACGCGGACGGGCCGGCGGACGGAACCGGGGGACGGTCGGCCCGGGATCGAGCCCGGCAGGCCCTGTCCGTGGCGCGGACCCGGTGATGTGCTGGAGGGAGCACCGGGGGAACCCGGCGCACCCCGCCGCTCCGGCCGGGCACGGCCCCACCGGGCCGCAACCGGACCGACCGGGGACCGGCGGCCCGGCACCCCGCACCGGCCCGGGAACCGGAGCCGGGAAGGGAAAGCGGCCCAGGAGGAGGGCGTGATGTCGAGTCACATGGTCGTCGTGGGAATCGACGGCTCCCCGCAGAGCATGGCGGCGGCGGACTGGGCCGCCCTGGAAGCCCGGCGGACCGGCCGCCCGCTGCGCCTCGTCCACGCCTGGCACCCGCTGGCCACCGACGCCGACTACCCCCTCCACGCCGAATCCCGCCACCGCTGGGTGGAGAACCGGCTGAGCGCGGTCCACCAGACGCTCGCCGAGCGCCTACCCGGTCTGCGGATCGAGGTCGAGCGGGTCGCGGAGGCACCCGTGAAGGTGCTCCTCGCGGAGGAGGCGGAGCTGCTGGTCCTCGGCTCCCGCGGACTGTCCGGGATGTCGGGGCATCTGCTGGGCTCGGTGAGCCTGTCCGTCATCGCCCGCACGGCGCGGCCGGTGGTGCTGGTACGGGCCGACTTCGACGGGCGGGCGGAGGATTCCGGCACCGTCGTCCTCGGGCTCGACCTGCGGCACTACGGCAACGCGCCCATCGACTTCGCCTTCCGCGCGGCGGCGGCCCGGGGCACGTCACTCCTCGTCGTCCACGCCTGGAACCCCCAGCTTGTCTACGGCTACGCCTCGGCCCCGCTGGACGAGGAGCTGACCGCGGAGCTCCAGGAGCGGGAGGAACGCTCCCTGACCGGGGTTCTCGGTCCGTGGCGGGCCAAGTACCCGGAGGTCGCCGTCACGGGGCGGGTGGCGGCCGGGTCCGCGGGCCGGGTGCTGATCGAGGCCGCCGGCGGCGCCGGCCTGCTGGTCACCGGACACCAGCTCGATCACCCGGGGCACAGTTCGCGCATCGGCCATGTCACCCACGGAGTCCTGCACCATGCCGCCTGCCCGGTGGCCGTCGTCCCCCACGACGGCGAGCCGGACGGCGACCGGGACGGCGGCCCGGCGGCCTGACAGCGAGTGGCCCGAGCCTGGCTCTCAGACCAGGTCGAGGACCTCCTCCACCGGGCGGCGCGGGGTCTGCGGGCCCGTCGGTCCGTAGCCGAGGCGGATCACCATCTGCACCACACCCATGGACGTCTGCGGGTCCCGCACCAGCCAGCGCAGATCCGGCCACTCCAGCGCCTGCGAGGTCAGCGACGAGACCAGCCCGTCCCGGGTGGCCAGCAGCAGGACGCGCTCCATGGCCTGGCCCGCCCGCAGCCAGTCGGCGGGACGGTCCTCCGCCGTGCCGAGCAGGGCCAGCTGCGGAGAGGTCTCGAACACGGCCTGCTCCCGGTCGGGCGGGGCGTCACGGCCCGCGAAATCGCGGACCGTGGCCCGCCCGCCGTACGGGCGCGGCCCGAAGGCGTAGTCCGGGACGCCGTCACCGGCCCGCGCGGAGACGTCGGCACCGGTGCGGATCCAGCGTTCGAGTTCGGCGCGGAGGCCGGGGTCCGTTCCGGAGCGGCCCTCGGCGTCCTGGACGAGGGAGAGCACCGACCGCAGATGCCAGATGCCGGGAAAGGCGAGGTCGGCCCCTTCGGCACGGGCGGCCTCCGCCAGCCGGGCCCTGAGGTCCTCCGGGATGCGCCGGTCGGTGAACGGGGAACGGCTGGTGTGCCGGAGCGGAATGGCGGGCCGCAGCTCCGCCAGGCCGGGGTCCGTGCCCGGCCGCGCGCGGCCGCCTTCCTCCGGGCCTGCGCCATCCGTCCCCGTCAGGTGCACGGAAGCCAGCAGACCGGGGTCGGACGGGTCCGGCAGCAGCCGGACCCCGGGCCGCAGCCCTTCACCGGCCGCCGCCACCCGGAGGTTGAAGAGCGCGGCGCCGCAGCCGAGGTGCAGCGCCCGGTGGTCCGGGTCGGCGTGCGGCATGGCCCGCTCCGGATCCCCGCGCAGCTCGACGGTGCGGCTGCCGGGGCGGTGGCGGAACCGCCAGGGCTGCGCGTTGTGCATGGACGGTGCGGCCGTGGCCTCGCGGACCAGATCCGTGACGAGTGTGGTGTCGAGCGGTCGTCCTGGCATACCGCACCTCCTCGGGTGGCGTGCGGGCCCGGCCCTCTCCGGCGGTCCCCGGCCGGGCGAGGGAGACGGGTCCCTCCCCTCCACGGTAGATCGCCCAGCGTCCCGAGCGGGCCGGACAGGGGGTCCGGACACCGCGTCCGGGTGGCGCGGAAAGCGGCCGGCCGGTCCCGCACCGTTCCTTGTGATTTGGTTCCCGCTCCTCCGGCCCGTAACACCGGCCGCACCGCCGCCGTCAGGGGGTGCGGACCACCAGCACGGCCATGTCGTCGTGGCCGTCCCCGGGATGCCCGTCGGCCAGGGCCCGGCAGAGGTCGTCCAGCGGCGCGGCGGCGTGGGCGGCGGCGAGCCGGGCGAGGGCGTCCAGGCCCCGGTCGAGGGGGTGGTCGCGGTGCTCGACCAGTCCGTCGGTGAAGAGGACCACCGTGGTGCCGGGCGGCAGCGGGAACCTGTGGTCCGGCCGGGTGAGCCGGGGGTCGACCCCGAGCGGCAGCCCCGGCTCGCCGTGCAGCAGGCGGGCCGTGCCGTCGTGCCCGAGGATCATCGGCGGCGGATGGCCCGCCACGGACCAGTGCAGGGACCACGTCCCGGCCCCGCCGGGCTCCGGTTCGATCCGGGCGAGGCAGGCGGTGGTCACGGGGTTGTCCGTGATGGCGTGCAGGGTGTGGTCGAGCTGTGTGAGGATCCCGCTGGGCGGGGTCCACCGGTCGTACAGCAGGGCGCGGAGCATATTGCGGGTCTGCGCCATGGCGGCCGCCGCGATGAGGTCGTGGCCGACGACATCGCCGATGACCATGGCGCAGGAGCCGTCCGGCAGCAGCAGCGCGTCGTACCAGTCGCCGCCGACCTGCCCCGGGTGGAGGTCCTGCTCGGTGGAGGGGCGGTAGACCGCGGCGCCGGTGAACGGGGTCAGGTCGGGCAGCCGGGGGAGGAGCATGCGCTGGAAGCGCTCCGCCGTGCCGCGGGTCCGCTCGAAGAGACGGGCGTTCTCGATGGCCACGCCCGCGGCCCCGGCCAGGGCGACGACCACCGCCTCGTCGTGGTCGTCGAAGGGCCGCCCGTCGCGCCGGTCACAGAGATAGAGGTTGCCGTAGACCCGGCCCCGGACGGTGATGGCCACCCCGAGCAGCGTGCGCATCGGCGGGTGCCCGGCGGGGAAGCCGACGGACTCCGGGTGACTCGGGATGTCGTCCACCCGGAGCGGTTCGGGGTGGTGGATGAGATGCCCCAGCAGCCCGTGGCCGTGCGGCAGTTCGACCCCCTCCAGGGCGCGGTACTCCTCGTCGTCCAGACCGAGGGTGATGAACTGCGCCAGCCCTTCCCCCTTCTCGTCCAGGACACCCAGGGCGCCGTAGTGCGCGCCGACGAGCTCCATGGCCGTGGTGACGATCTTCCGCAGGACCACGGGCAGGTCCAGCTCGCGGCTGACGTCGAGGACCGCGTCCAGGAGGCCCCGGAGGCGGCTCTGGGCCTCCGCGAGCTGCCGCAGCTGGTCGGAGATCCCGTGGAGGTCCTCCTGCTGCGGGTGGGTTCCGAGGGCCTGCTGGTTCTCGTGGTCCACTGGTCCGTGCTTCCGATCGTGCGCCGGCTGCCACCGGTCCCGTACGGGCCGCGAACGCGGCCCGTGGGCCCGGCAGAGTTCATTGGACCACGAGTATGCCCATGTCAGGGGAGGTGCCGGCGCGGGACCCGCCCTCCGTCCGCCCGCATGCCGGGGCGCCGGCGCCGGAGGAAGGATCGGGCGGAGCGGCGCGGCGTCCCGGGGAAGCGGCACGACGGTCCGTCCGGCCGGAGTCCGGGCCGGCGTCAGTCCGTCTCGATGCGGCGGCCGGACAGGCGCTCGGGATCGATGAGCACCCAGAAGTCGCGCACGCCGCCCGCCCAGGGTTCCGCATGCGTGAGTTCCGCCAGACGGCCGACCATGTCCGGCTCCGTGACGTGCCGGGCCCGCCCGATGACGAGCACGCTCCAGCCGCGGCTCATGGCGTCGTCGACCGCGTCGACCTCGAAGGCGACGCGGTGGCCCGCCGCGCCGGCGGGCGCGGTGCCGGGCGCGGTCCGGTACGCGATCCGGCCGGCCTCCACCACGTAGTTCACCGGGACGATCACGGGGTCGTCGGCGAGCGACAGGCCGACGCGCCCCACGCCGTGCGAGGAGAGCAGGGACCAGCACTCCTCGGCGCCGAGAGGCACCAGCCGGGGATGGGCCGCGGCCCTGCTCCGGCCGGCCGGCCTGGCCGCACCGGCGCCGCGCAGCGCGTCGACGGAGGTCCCCAGCGCGCCGGCCAGCCGGGCGATGCCCGGCGCGCTGGGGTCGGCGGAGTGCTCCTCCAGATACGCCAGATAGCCCGGCGCCATACCGGCCCGGGCCGCGGCC
Organism: Streptomyces sp. MNU89; assembly: GCF_020982505.1. Taxonomy (NCBI): domain Bacteria; kingdom Bacillati; phylum Actinomycetota; class Actinomycetes; order Kitasatosporales; family Streptomycetaceae; genus Streptomyces; species Streptomyces sp. MNU89. The sequence continues at coordinate 6,615,940 of NZ_JAJKLL010000001.1, forward strand.
TCCTCGCGGGTGAGCCCGAGCCGCTCGCGCTGGAGGGTGATCCGGCGCCCGATGTCACCCGGGTCCGGAGTCCTGTGGGCCTTTCCGTTCTCCGTTTCCGACACGGCCACGTTCCTTCCGTCACAGCTCGGGGCTCCGTCACCAGGTTCGCCCGGCACGCCGCCGTCCGCCCGTCCGGGACGGCCGCCCGGCCGGGGCCCGGGCCGGTCCGGACGGTCCCGGGAAGCCGCCGGCGGTCCGGACCGCAGCGGGGGCCGCGTCCGCCAGCCGTGCCACGGGCCGGCGGGCGCGGCCGGGAGAACCGCCCGGTGCCCGGGGCGCGGGTGGCACTGGTGCCGCCGGGCTCCGGGCGGACCCGCGGTTCAGGCGGGCCGGTCCCCGGCGGGTTCCGCTGCGGCGCGCGGACCGTCCTCCGCCGTCCCGCCGCGCCACGGCGGCGGAGCGGCCGAACGGCGGGCGGTCTGCCGGCTGTCGAGGGCCCGCTCCACCCGGCGGCGCAGCCGGTCCTGCAGGCGGTCGGTGGCCTCCTGGCTGGTGGCCTCCCGGGCGTGGGCGACCACCAGGTCCGGGCCCACCCGGAGTTCGGCCGCGGCGGTCCAGGGGTGCTCGGCGTGGTGGGCGTTGGCCTTGGCGATCCGCACGCCGCCGGTCACCGGGGGCAGCCCCTGCCGGTCCAGCACCGCGCCGATCTTCGCCCGGAGGTACTCCAGCACCCCCTCCTCGACGTTGCCCTCGGCGCGCACGCGCACGGCCTCGGCGCCGCGGACTCCGGTTTCCCTGGCAGTCATTCCGACCACTCCCTCGTAGCTCTTCCCGACGGCCCCAGTCTTCTGCCGGGGCTCCGCCGGACCCAGGGCCCATCGGTCCCGGTACGGAGGGCCGGGAGACCTGCCGTTGATCACTTTCATCCCGGTGCCCGCGGGCCCGTGCGGGCCGTTCACCGGCCCGCACGCCCGGGACGGCGGCTCCCTCCGCCGGGGACGGCACCGGCGTCCGGCCGGTACCGCCCCGGGACCCTCAGGCGTGGGGGACGACCACGACGGGGCAGTGGGCGTGCTGGGTGGCGGCCTGGCTCACCGAGCCGAGCAGCAGCCCGGCGAAGCCGCCGCGGCCCCGCTTGCCGACGACCAGCAGCCGGGCCTCCTCACTCGCCTCGACCAGGGCCTCCCGGGCACGGCCTCGGACCAGCCGGTGCTCGACCGGCACATCCGGGTAGCGGTCGCGCCAGCCGGCCAGCGACTCGGCCAGCAGCCGCTCCTCATCGGCCTTGAGCATCCCCGGCTCGTAGGCGTAGGGGGCCGACTTGTCCTCGGGCGGCGGCACCGGCACGCTCCACTCGGACCAGGCGTGCAGGGCGACCACACCCGTCTCCCGGGCCGCGGCCGCCTCGAACGCGAAGTCGAGCGCCGCCTCGCCCGCCGGGGAGCCGTCGACACCGACCAGCACCGGCCCGGTGCCGTCCGTCCTGCCGCGGACCACCAGCACGGGGCAGTGGCTGTGCGCCGCGAGCTGCCCCGCCACCGAACCGATCAGCAGCCGGGTGAAACCGCCCAGGCCCCGGCTGCCGACCACCATCAGGGCGGCCGAGCGGGACTCCTCCTCCAGCACGGTCAGCGCCTCGCCGGTGACGACCTCCCCGCCGGCCTCCACCTCCGGCGCGGTCGCCCGCGCCCGCTCCTCCGCCTCCGCCACGATGCGCTTCGCCTCGTACCGCAGGTCGCCCTCGACCGCCCCCAGCGGCATGTGCGTCGAGGGCCACACGAAGGCGTGCACCACCCGCAACGGGCGGTTGCGGTACGCCGCCTCCCGGGCCGCGACCTCGACGGCTTCCAGACCGGACGGTGATCCGTCCACCCCCACCACCACAGGACCGTTCCTCGCCATCACCGGTCACCTCTCCACTCGCTCTGTGTCCCCGGGCCGGATGCGCAAGCCGCGAGGGCGTCCGCAGGGCCGGCCGGGCCGCTCCGGCGGGCCGGGGCGGCGCGGGGCGGCCTGTACCGGGCGGTGTCCCGGTCTCCTCCCAGCACACCACCGCGGGGGCCCGGACGGCAGGGTCCGGCGGGCCACTTGGCGGGGCCCACCGGCCCTGAGGGGTGGCGCGGCGGCCTTCGCCGCGCCCGGAGGGGACGGTGTCCCTGCGCCGGGGCCCGGCAGGAGGCCCGGGCACCCCGCCGCTCCTGCCCCGCGGCGCCGGCAGGGGGCCCCGCGGACCGGCCGCTCAGTGGTCCGCGGGGATCGGTGCGGGTCCGTGGGGACCCGGGCCGGGGCGGGCCCGCCGTGCGCACCGCCTCGCCCAGGGGCCCCGGCCTCCCTCCCACGATGTGGCCCCGCACCCTCGCCGGCAACCGGGCGGGTGATCCGGACAGTGGCCCGCCGGCCCGTGCCGCACAAGGGCCCATGGGCCCCGCCCGTACCCCCTGGGCCCTGTTGCAGCGCCTGTCCGTTGCGGGAAGGCTGCGAGCATGGTGAGGGACGAGGAGGCTCCGGTGGCGGCACCGCCCGCTGCCGGTCTGTCCGTGGCGGAGGCCGCCGCGCGGCTGGAACGGTACGGTCCGAACATCGTCAGCACGGCCCGCCCCACGCCGTTGTGGCACCGGATCGGCACGCAGCTGCGCGATCCGCTGATCCTCGTGCTGCTGGTGGCCATCGCGCTGACCATCGCGACCGGCGACTACCTCGACACCTCGATCATCTCCTTCGTCGTCGTGGTCAACACGGCCGTGGGCGTGACCCAGGAGGTCCGCGCGGAGCGGGCCGTCCTGGCGCTGCGCGAGCTCAGCGCACCCGGCGCCCGGGTGGTGCGGGGCGGCGAGGAGCGCCATGTGCCGTCCTCGGAGGTGGTGCCGGGTGACCTGGTGCTGCTCGGCGAGGGCGACATCGTGCCCGCGGACGGGGAGCTGCTGGAGGAGGCCGCGCTGCTCGTCGACGAGTCCTCGCTGACGGGCGAGGCGGAACCGGTGGGCAAGCCGCTGCCCGCGGACGGGGAGCAGCGGCCCGTCGTGTCGGCCGGCACCGTGGTCGTACGGGGCCGCGCCCGCTTCGTCGTCACCGCCACCGGCGCGGACAGCGCCACCGGCCGGATCGCGGCGCTGATGACGACGAAGCCCGCCGCCACACCGCTCCAGCGCCGCCTCGCCGCGTTCGGCCGGGTGCTGGCGGCCGTCGCCGTGGTGCTCTGCCTCGTGGTGCTGGTCATCGGGCTGCTGCGCGGGCAGGACCCGGAGCTGATGGCGGTGACGGCGATCAGCCTGGTGGTCGCCGCCGTCCCCGAGTCGCTGCCGGCCGTGGTCACGCTCGGACTGGCGCTGGGCGCCCGGCGGATGGCGGAGCGCAACGCGATCGTGCGGCGCCTGCCGGCCGTGGAGACCCTCGGCTCCGTCACGGTCATCGCCACCGACAAGACGGGCACCCTCACCGAGGGCCGGATGTCCGCCCAGCGGCTGTGGACCCGGCACGGCACGGCGGCCGTCTCGGGCACCGGCTACGCCCCCGAGGGGCGGGTCGAGCGCGAGGACACCGAACTGCGGCCGGACACGGCACCGGACGTCACGGAACTCCTCACCGCCGCCGTCCTCTGCAACGACGCCGCCCTGCAGGCCCCGGACGCCACGGACGGCGAGGACGGCCGGAGCGGCGAGGCCCGTTCGAGCGCCCAGGGCGACGAGGCCGACTGGCACGCCCTGGGCGACCCGACGGAGGCCGCCCTGCTCACCGCCGGGGCCCGGCTCGGCCTCGACCGGGAGGCGCTGGCCCGGGAGTGGCCGCGGACGGAGGAGGTCCCGTTCACCAGCGACCGGGCCCGGATGACCACCGTCCACCGCCGACCCGGCGGCGGGCTGCGCGTCGTCTGCAAGGGCGCGCCGGAGGTGGTGCTCGTACCGGAGGTGCTCGCCGACGGCGCCGGGACGCTCGCCGAGGCCGCGGAGGCCGCCGGTCAACTGGCCGGGGAGGGCTACCGGGTGCTGGCCGTCGCCGTCGCCGACCGCGCGGAACCGCCGGAGGACGGCGGGGACTGGGAGTCCGGGCTGAACCTGCTGGGGCTGATCGGCATCCTCGACCCGCCGCGGGAGGCGGCCGCCGAGACGGTGGCGGCCTGCCGCCGGGCCGGGATCATCCCCGTCCTCATCACCGGCGACCACCCGCTGACCGCCGGAGTGGTGGCGCGGCGCCTCGGCGTGGTGGAGGCGGCGGACGCGGCGGAGGAGGTCACCACCGGCGACCGCATCCGCGACGGCTCCGCCGGTGATCTGACCAGGCCGCGGGTCTTCGCCCGCACCAGCCCCGAGCAGAAGCTCGACATCGTCCAGGCCTGGCGGGGCGCCGGGCACGTCGTGGCCATGACGGGTGACGGCGTCAACGACGGGCCGGCGCTGCACCGGGCGGACATCGGCGTGGCCATGGGCCGCCGCGGCACCGAGGTGGCCCGGCAGGCCGCCGACCTGGTGCTGGCCGACGACGACCTGGGCACGGTGGTCGCCGCCGTCGAGGAGGGCCGCCGGGTCTACGCCAACGTGCGGCGGTTCCTGCTGTACGGGCTGGCGGGCGGGGCGGCGGAGATCCTGGTGATGCTGTTCGGCCCGTTCCTCGGCATGCCGCTGCCGCTGCTGCCCGCCCAGATCCTCTGGATCAACCTGCTGACCCACGGCCTGCCCGGGGTGGCGCTCGGCGCGGAGCCGGTGGCGCCCGACACGATGCGGCAGCCGCCGAGGCCGCCGGAGGAGAGCGTGCTCGGCGCGGGACTGTGGCCGCGCATCCTCGCCATGGGCCTGGTGATCGCCGGGGCCTCGCTGGGGGTGGGGATCTGGGCCCACGAGACCGGGCGGCCGTGGCAGACCATGGTCTTCCTGGTGCTGGGCGCCACGCAGCTCGGGGTGGGCCTGGCCTCCCGGGCGCGGCCGGGCACCTTCACCAACCCGTTCCTGCTGGTCGGGATCGCGGCCGCGCTGGCGCTGCAGATCGCGGGCGTCTACCTGCCGCCGCTGCAGAAGCTGCTCGGCACGGAGGCCCTGAGCGCGGGCGACCTGCTCATCGGCTGCGCCCTCTCGGCGGTCGGCTACGCCGCGATGCGCCTTCAGGTGCGGCTGTCGGCGCGTGCGGGGCGGTCCGCCGGAGAGGAGGTCCCGGAGGTCACCGGAGATCCGGAGACGCCGGGGGTGCCGGAGGACCGGGAGCGGGCGGCCGGCCGCTGAGACGGCCCGGCGGGTGCGCGGGGAGCTCGGGGCGCCCGGGGTGCCCGCGCGAACGGCGCAGCGCGGCCGGGCGGTCGGGGCGAGGCCCGGGGCCGTACCGGCGGCCGTCCGTACGGGCGAGCGCCCGTGCCGGCCCGGCCCGTCAGATGAGGGGGCTCTCCCGGACCGGCCCCGCGCCGTTGCGGTCGATGTGCTCGCGCACGCCCACGACGCCGTCCACCCCCCGGCACAGCCGGACGAGTACCGGCACCAGCCGCCGCGACGGCACCGTGCCGCCCAGCCGGACCTGTCCGTCCGTCACCTCGGCCGTCACCCCCCGGGCGGCGTCCCCGACGGTCTCCGCCAGGACGTCGTGGAGGATCTCCTCGCGGATCGCCTCGTCCGTGCGGAGGAAGACCCGCAGCAGGTCGCGGCGGCTGATGATGCCCAGGAGCCGGTCGGAGGCGTCCACGACGGGGAGCCGTTTGATGCCGTGGATCTCCATCAGCCGGGCCGCCTCCACGACCGTCCAGTCCGGGCGGACGCACACGGCGGGCGCCGACATGATCTCCTCGGCCCGGGCGCCCTCCGCCTTGGCGCGCTCCCACGCCTCCAGATGCGGCATGGGGGAGACACGGTCCCCGGTCTCCAGCCGGTCGGTGGCCTTCCGCAGCAGGTCGTTCTCGGAGACGACACCGACCGGGCGGCCCGCGGCGTCGACGACCGGCACGGCGGTGACCCGGTGTTCGGCGAGAAGCCCGGCGAGTTCCTTGAACGGGGTGTCCGGCCGGACGGACACGACGTCCCGGGTCATCAGTTCTCCGACCGTGCGGTGGCGCATCGTCCCGCTCCTCTCTCCGTCCGCCCGTCCGCCGTGTGGCCGGGGCCCCGCGGCGGCGTCCGGCCGGCTGCCCGCCGGGACCCGGTACCAGAACAGCACCGCGCCGCACCGTCCGCCAGCGGGACTCCGCCGACGGGACGGAGGCAGGCACACCGGGCGGACCTCGCCGGCTCCCCGGGTTGTCACTGGACGGCCGAGCGGATCTCCCGCTCGGTGGCGGTGTGGGAGACGAGGAAGAGGATGTCCCCCGGCCGCAGCGGCAGATCGCGGGTGGGGAACACCGGTTCGCCGCCGCGGATGACGGCGGCGACGAGCGTGCCGGCGGGGAGCCGCAGGTCGTCGATCCGGCGGCCGTCCGCGCGGGAGCCGGCGGAGACCAGCGTCTCGATGACACCGATCCCGGTCTGCCCCAGCCGGAGCAGGGACACGGTGTCCACCGCCCCGGCGACCTCCTCGACCAGGGCGACCAGCGGCATGTCGGCGGGCACCGCGATGTCCACGCCCCAGTGCTCGTCGAACAGCCAGGTGTTCTCGGGGTCGTTGACGCGGGCGGCGACCCGGGGGACGGCGAACCGCGTCTTGGCGAGATGGCTGATGACGAGGTTGTCCTCGTCCCGGTCGGTGGCGGCGACGAGGACGTCGGCGGTGAGGGCCCCGGCGTGTTCGAGCACGGCGGGCTCGCAGGCGTCCCCGGGGACGAAGTCCGGGCCCGCCCCGCCCGCCGGGCCGGCGGGCCGCCGCTCGTCCAGGTCGACGAGGGTGACGTCGTGTTGCTCGGCGGCGAGGACCCGCGCGATCCGGCTGCCCAGCCGCCCGGCGCCCGCGATGATCGCTCTCATGTGCCCAGCTCCTTGCCGAGGAAGCCGCGCAGCGTGCCGAGGGCGGTGGCGGCGACGGCGAAGGTGACGACATCGGACGGTTCGGCCGCGGTGTTGTGGGCGGGGACGAGGGAGTGGCCGCCCCGGGTCACCTCCACCACCCGGATCTCCCCGTCCACGTCGAACTCCGCCAGCCGCCGCCCGGTGAGGTAGCCGGGCAGCTCGGAGCGGACGAGCAGGGTCTCGCCGTTGCCGAAGGCCAGTTCGGGGTCGAGGTGGCGGTGGAGCAGCGTGCGGTGGATCTGCTGGACGGTCCAGCGGATGGCGGCCACGGTGGGGATGCCGAAGCCGCGGTACAGCTCCTTGCGGTGCGGGTCGTGGAGGCGGGCGACGACGACGGGGACCCGGTAGGTCTCCTTGGCCGTGCGCGCGCTGACCAGGTTCCGGTTGTCCCCGGAGGTCAGGGCGACGAATGCGTCGGCGTGCTCGATCCCGGCCGCCTCCAGCGCCGTACGGCTGAAGCCGCTGCCGGAGTGGAACGCGCCGGAGAAGCCGGCGGGCAGCAGCCGCCGCGCCCCCGGGAGCGGGTCGATGATCCGTACGTCGTGGCCCTCGGCGGCGAGCTGCGCGGCGAGCGCGGAGCCCGTCCGGCCGCAGCCCGCGATGATCACTCTCATCGGTCCTCATCTCTTCCCGGGATCCGGGCGGGGCCCGGCCCGTCGTCCGCCGGCTCGTGTCCGGCCGGCTCGCCGCCGTCCGCCCGCCCGCCGTTCGCCCGCCCGCCGCCCGGGGCGGCCCGTTCGCCGCTCTCCGGACGGCGGCGGCGCAGCCACGCCTTGCGGAGCTCGTCGGCGGCCAGCGGAAGCGCCCCGAGACCGGTCAGCACCGCCCAGTCGGCCGCGGCGAGCGGGGCGGTGTTGAACACCCCCTGGAGCACCGGCACATAGCTGATACAGGCCATCAGGGCGATGCCGATGCCACCGGCGCCCAGCAGCCACGGATTGGAGAACAGGCCCGCCCGCAGCAGGCTCTGCCGGTCGGTGCGGACGGCCAGGCCCACGAAGAACTGGCTGAGCACGATGCCCGCCTGGACCATCGTCACCGCCTCCCGGTACACCGGGTGGTCCTCGGTGAACCGGGCGAACGGGATGCCGGAGGCGTGGATGTGCCAGAAGAAGACGGCGGTCACGCCGAGCGCCTGGATACCGCCGAGGAAGAGGATCCGGCGCATCACCGCCATCGAGAACAGGCGTTCCCCGCGGGCCCGCGGCGGCCGGTCCATGACGTCGGACTCCGGCGGCTCCGCGCCGAGCGCCAGGGCGGGCAGCACGTCCGAGCCGAGGTCGATGGCGAGGATCTGCACCGCGCTGATCGGGACGAGCGGGAAGCCGGTGAACGTCGCCGCGACGATGGGGCCCAGCTCGCCGATGTTGCTGCTGAAGACGTAGACCAGGAACCTGCGGATGTTCTGGTAGACGGAGCGGCCCAGCCGCACGGCGGTGGCGATGGAGGCGAAGGAGTCGTCCAGCAGCACCATGACCGCGGCCTCCCGGGCCACGTCGGTGCCGGAGGCGCCCATCGCCACCCCGATGTCGGCGTGCTTGAGCGCCGGGGCGTCGTTGGCGCCGTCCCCGGTGACGGCCACCACCTCGCCGCGCCGCCGCAGGGCGGTCACGGCCCGCGTCTTGTGCTCGGGGCTCACCCGGCACAGCAGCAGCTCCGGCCCGGCGGCCATCAGTTCGTCCAGCGCCGCGTCGTCGAGCGTGTCCAGACGCTTGCCGGTGACGACGAGCGGCTCGCGCCCGCGGACGATCCCCACCCTGCGCGCCACGGCCTCGGCGGTGAGCGGATGGTCGCCGGTCGCCATGACGATGCGGATGCCCGCCCGCCGGCAGGCGTCCACGGCCTCGCTGACCTCGGCCCGGGGCGGGTCGAGCATGCCGGTGAGGCCGAGCAGGGTCAGCCCCGACTCGGCGGTGTCGCGGTCCCCGCCGGGTCCCTCCGCCCGCCGGGCGGCGACCGCGAGGACCCGCAGCCCCTGGGCCGCCAGTTCGTCGTTGACGGCGACGACAGCGGCCCGGGACTCCTCGGTGAGCGACCGGGCCCCGTCGGCCCGGTCGATGTGCGTGCAGCGGGCCAGCAGCTCCTGCGGGGCGCCCTTGGCGTGGACGAGGAAGCCGCCGCCCGGCGCGCGGTGCACGGTGCTCATGAGCTTGCGGCCCGGGTCGAAGGGGTGCTCCGCCACCCGGGGGGATGCGGCCTCCTCGGCGTGCGGGTCGATCCCGGCCTTGGCCGCCGCGACGAGCAGGGCCCCCTCGGTGGTGTCGCCGAGCACCCGCCAGTTCCCGTGGTGCCCGCCCGGCCCGCCGCCGCTTCCGGGGCCGTCCCGTCCGCCGTCCCCGCCGGGCGGTACGAGCTTGGCGTCGCAGCAGAGCGCGGCGACCCGCAGCAGCTCCCGCACCCGCGGCGCCGGGTCCGCCACCTTGCCCTCCGGGGCGTACCCCACGCCGGACACCGGGTGGAGGGCCCCGTCGGCCCACACCCGGGTGACGGTCATCTCCGCCTGCGTCAGCGTCCCGGTCTTGTCGGTGAGGATGACGGTGGTCGAGCCCAGCGCCTCCACCGCCAGCAGCCGCTTCACCAGGGCGTTGCGGCGGGCCATCCGCCGCACGCCGATGGCCAGCGACACCGAGAGCGTCGCGGGCAGCCCTTCGGGGACGAGGGCCACCATCACCCCGAGGGCGAAGACGAACGCCTCGACCGTGTCGTCACCGGGAAGCCGGACGGCGAACAGAAGGGCACCGATGGCCAGCGCGGTCCCCGCCACCCGCCGCGCCATGGCCGCCACCTGGAGCTGCAACGGCGTCCTCTGCCGGGACGCGGAGGCCGTCAGCCGGTAGATGCGGCCGAACTCGGTGGCCGCCCCGGTGGCGAACACCACCGCCTTTCCCGCACCGGCCACCACGTCGGTCCCCATGAAGAGGCAGTTGCGCGCGTCCGTCAGCGGACCGGGGACGGCCATCGGCGCGCTGTCGCGGCGCACCGGATCGCTCTCCCCGGTCAGGGCCGCGTTGTTCACCGACAGCTCGTGCGCCTCCACGAGGCGGCAGTCCGCCGGCACCGCGTCACCGGCCTCCAGCGCCACCACGTCGCCCGGGACCAGGTCCCGCGCCGGCAACTCCTGCCGCCGGCCGTCCCGGAGGACGCGGCAGGTGTGCGGGACCATGGCCTGCAGCGACTCCGCCGTGCGCTCCGCCGAGTACTCCTGGGTGAAGCCGATGACGGCGTTGAGCGCCACCACGCAGAGGATCGCCACGGCCAGCTGGAGCCGGCCCGCGTCCCGGGGTTCGCTCAGCCAGTAGGCGAGGAAGGTGATCGCCGAGGCGAGGAGCAGGACGACGGCGAAGAGGTCGGTGAGCTGCGCCAGGATCTGCCGCCCCGGGCCGGCCCGCGCGGCGCGGGGCAGCTCGTTGGCGCCGTACCGCTCCCGGCGCTCCCCGGCGGCGTCCGGGGAGAGGCCGCGCGGGGAGGAGCCCAGGGCGCCGTGGACCTCGCCGGGCGGCAGCGCCTCCAGAGCGGGGCCGGCGGCCTCCGGGGCGCCCGGAGTGCCGTCACCGCCCGGGGCGGTGACGCGGGACGGGGTCACGGGCATCGGCCGGCGCCGGGGAAGGCGGGCCGCGGCTGCCCGGGCCGGGTGTCCCGCCGCTCCGCCCGCACGGGGCGGGCGCCCCGCCGGGCGCCGGGATGGGGAGCCATGGCCATCCTCCAGGGAGAGTGACGAGAGGCGCTGCTGTGCCGCCCTCCCTTCGTACCCCTTTTCCCGGGCCGCGGGGAGCGGCCGGACCGGTTCTGCCTCGGTTGGCGGAGCGGCGTCACCGCCGGCTGCCGGCGCTCGCGCCCGCCCTCGGAGCCGGGGCATCCGGACCGGGGGTCCGGCACCGGGGGGCCGGCACCGGGTTCCGGACCGGCGGTCCGGTCGGGCAGGGGTTCCGGACCGCCGGCCCGCCCGGGCGGGGGAGCGGCATGGCCCGAGCCCGGCCCCGGCGCGGCCGGGTGCGCGGGCACGGAGGCGGGAGGAAGCGGCGGGAGGAAGCGGCGGGAGAACCTGCCGGGAGGGCAGGACCGGTGAGAGAAGTGTGCTGATCGGCGCGGTTCCCGGTCGGTGCCCGGGGCGGCGGGTAGCGTGCCTCTTCCGTCGTGCGCGGCCGGGCCCGGTTCCGCGTTCAACTGGCCTTCCCCGGAACGGGGATGAGCCGTCCGGCGGCGGGTAGGCCCCTCCAGAAGCGGAACCGGAAGGTGACAACCATGACTCCTGCTCGACGGGGACCGGCCGCACTCCTGGCCGCCGCGGCCCTCCTGTTCACGGCCGCGTGCGGTTCCGGCGACGACGGGGGTGACGAGAAGACCACGAAGCCGTCGGCCACCGCCGGGACGGCGGACACCGGCACGCCGGACCGGTCGCCCACGCCCTCCTCGCCGAGCCCCACGGCGACCGCCCCGGCCGACCCGGACCGCGCCGAGGACGAGATCCGGAAGGCCTGGCGGGGCTTCTTCGACCCGGACGTGCCGGTGGAGAAGAAGACCGCTCTCGTCGAGGACGGCGTCCAGTACGAGCTGATGATCCAGGGTTTCGCCGAGGACAAGCGGGCCCGTGAGCTGCGGGTGCGCGTGGACTCCGTCGACTTCACCTCCTCGCGGGACGCCGAGGTCGGCTACACCCTCCTGCGCGGCGACGAGACGATCCGGCCGGAGAAGCCGGGGGAGTCCGTGCGGCAGGACGGCGACTGGAAGATCTCGTTCCGCACGCTCTGCTCCCTCGCGGACCGGGGCGAGGACGTCCCCAAGCCCGTGGCCTGCTGACCGCCTGAGCCCGGACCCCGGCCCGGGCCCGATCGGGAGGAGCCCGGGCCCCCACCCGGCCGCCCCGCCCCGCCCGGTATGCGAGGTTTCATCCTTCTCGCCCGGGAACCCGGCAGGCGGGGCAACGGCCGCCTCCCGGCCGGCCGCCGGCCCCGGTGCGCCGCGCCGCAGCGGCAGCCCGGCGCACGGACCCCAGCAGCGGCAAGGAGAGAGCCATGGCGCACACGAGCGTCCCCCAGGTTCTGCACGCGATCAAGGACGTCGACTTCCCGGCCGGCAAGGACGAGCTCATCCGCGCCGCGAAGGTGGGCGGCGCCTCCGAGGCGGCCGTGGCCGCGCTGCGCGGTATCCCGGCCGAGCGGTACGAGAACCGCGACCAGGTGGCCCACTCCGTGCGGGTCGACCCGGACTCCGACCTCGGCCACAGCCGCGGCCAGCAGGGCGAGCAGGCGCGCAAGGGCGCCAAGCGGCATCTGTCCCAGCACCTGCGCGACGCCGACAAGCCCCCCGTCGAGGAGGAGCTCGAACACCCGCGGAGGATGCCCGGCACCGGCCCCCGCCAGGGCCCCCGGCACCACTGAGGGCGGAGCGGCCCGCCGGACCCGGGGGAACCCGGGCGCCCGGCGGGCCGTCGCCGTGGTTCAGCGCGGCAGCGCCTGGCCCAGGCGGGCGCCGGCCTCCGGGGCGCCGAAGGCCGAGGGGCCGAACGAGACGACGCCGGTCGTGGTCAGCGAGGCGGCGGCGCCGCGCAGGACCCACACCGCGCCCGAGTCGCGGAACGAGCCGTCCTCCAGGGGAGCGCCGGCGGCCAGGTCGTCCAGTCCGTCGCCGTCGGTGTCCTGCAGGGCGAGGGCCGCGCCGAAACGGTCACCGGCCTCGGCGATCCCCGGGACGCCCGCCGTGTCCTGGTGGAAGGCGCGGGCACCGGTGCCGGACAGCCCGCCCGCGGCACCCTTGAGCAGGACGACGGCACCGGCGTCCGCGCCCGCCGGCAGATCCTCGTGGGGGACGCCGACGGCGATGTCCGCGCGGCCGTCGCCGGTGACGTCCCCGGCGACGAGGGCGGCGCCGAACTGGTCACCCGCCTCGCTCACACCCGGGACGCCCGCCGTGTCCTGGTCGATGACCGCGGTGCGGGTGCCGGGGCCGTCCGCCGTGCCGTACACGACCTCGACCGACCCCGGGTCGGTCGGCAGGTCCTCGTTGACGCCGCCGGGCACCGTCCGCATCACCAGATCGCCGTGACCGTCGCCGTCCACGTCACCGATCGCCGCGGAGGCGCCGCGCCCGGGGGAGGCACTGCCGCGGGCGAGGCCGGTGGCGGTGCCCCGCCAGAAGATGGCCGGTTCGGTCATCTCCTCGAAGTCGTGCAGGCTGACGAGGTCGTCCCGGCCGTCACCGGTGATGTCACCCGCGATCAGGTCCCGGGGCTCGAACACCCTGCCGGTGGGGACGTCCGCCGTGCCGGCCGGGGCGGCGGCGCGCGTGAACGGGCCGTAGAGGATCCGCAGGTCGCCCCACTCCTCGGAGACCGAGCTGACCCCCACCAGGTCGGCGTGGCCGTCGCCGTTGAAGTCCCCGCCGGTCAGGCTGTCGCCGCTCGTCCCGGCGGAGACGGGCAGCACCGTGCCGCCGTCCAGGCCGAACCGGGAACCCCAGAGGACGGTGACGGAGGCGGTCCCCGGGGTCTCCACGGCGAGGTCGGTGTAGCCGTCGCCGTCGAGGTCGCGGGCGACCGTGCGGTGGCCGAACCGCCCGCCGGCGGCCGGCGAGCCGGGGACCCCGGCCGTGGCCTGGCTGATGACATGCCGCCGCTCGGTCTCCACCCCACCGGAGGAGCTGTACACCACGACGACGTACCCGGCCTCCGCCAGGCCGCCGATGGTGGCGCCGGGGGCCGAGGAGGCGACGTCGGCGTGCCCGTCCCCGTCGAAGTCGGGCTGCGGCGCGAGCCCGGCCGGACGGGCGGCCGGCGCGCTCTCTCCGGCGCTCGCGGGGAGCGCCAGGAGCGACGGCACGGTCGCGAGGGCGGCCACGACCGCGCAGCGCGCGACGAGGGACGGGCGGATACGGCGACGCACAGAAGGCCTCCGGAGAAGTCGTCACACGAGCGGGGAGTGCCGTGTGTTCACCGGGCCGCAAGCGCGTGTTGGCGCGGTGAACACGTTCGGCACATCTGTGACGACGGCTCGCCGCGCTGAACGGTTGCACTGCCGTGTCACCGTTCAGCACGTCCGTGTAACGCCCCAACTGTCCTTTCCCGAGAACGGGTTGGCGGACTCAGCCCTGGGCGCCGCCGTGGCGCCCGGCCCGCGGCGCCCGGGGCGGCGGCGGCGGCCGGGGCGGCGGCCGGGTCGTGGCGCAGGGCGCTGGGCCACCACACCGCCGGCCCGATGTCCCGGGTGAGCGCGGGCACCAGCAGCGACCGCACCACCAGGGTGTCCAGCAGGACGCCGAAAGCCACGATGAAGGCGATCTGGACGAGGAACGCCAGCGGGATGACGACCAGCGCGGCGAACGTCGCTGCCAGCACCACCCCGGCCGAGGTGATCACCCCGCCGGTCGCCGTCAGCCCCTTGAGGACGCCCAGGCGGGTGCCCCGGAGCTGTGCCTCCTCCCGGACCCGCGTCATCAGGAAGATGTTGTAGTCCACGCCGAGGGCCACCAGGAAGACGAATCCGTACAGCGGCACGGACGGATCGACTCCGCCGAAGCCGAAGACGTGCTCGAAGACGAGGGCGGCGACCCCGATCGTCGCCCCGTAGTTGAGGGCGACGGTGAGGACCAGCAGCACCGGCAGCAGCAGCGAGCGGAGCAGCGCCACCAGGATCACCAGGATGATGGCCAGCACCACCGGGACGATCACCTTCAGATCCCGCTGGGCGGTGGTCTGGCTGTCGTACTGCTGTGCGGTGTAGCCGCCGACGAGGGCGTCCGCTCCGGACACCCCGTGCACCGCGTCCCGGAGCCGCTGCACGGTCGCCCGGGCGGCGTTGCTGTCGGCGTCGTCCTCCAGCACGGCGTCGATCCGCACCCGCCCGTCCACGACCAGGGGCTCGCCCCCGCCGGGCCGCCCGGACTCGGTGACGGGCGCCGCCGAGGAGACGCCGTCGGTGCCGTTCGCGGCCCGCGTCACCTCGCGGACCCGGTCGGCGTCGGCGATGATCACCGCGGGATTGCCCGTGCCGCCGGGGAAGTGCTCGCTCAGCGTGCGCTGCGCGGCGACCGACGGCGCGTCGTTGACGAAGATCTCGCTCAGCGGCACCCCCTCCGACTTCAGCTGGGGCGCGAAGACGGCGAACAGGGCGAGCACCGCGAGCGTCACGGCCCAGATCCGCCGGGGCGCCCGGTCCACCCACGCGGCGACCCGGGCCCAGATGCTGCTCTGCCCGGCCTCCGGGTGCTCCGGGTCCACCACGGGCCTGGGGCGGGCCGGCCAGTACGCGGCCCGGCCCAGCAGCAGCAGGGCGGCGGGCAGGAAGGTCAGCGCGGCGAGGACGGAGCAGACGATGCCGATGGCACCGACCGGGCCGAGCGCCTTGTTGTTCGCCAGATCGCTGAGCAGCAGGGCGAGCAGACCCAGCGCCACGGTGGCGGCGCTGGCCGTGATCGCCCCGGCGGATCGGCGCACCGCGGCGCGCATGGCGTCGAACCGCTGTTCGTGCTGGGGCAGTTCCTCGCGGAAGCGGGCGGAGAGCAGCAGGGCGTAGTCGGTGGCCGCGCCGATGACGAGGATGAAGAGAATGCCCTGCACCTGCCCGTCGACCCGGACCACGTCCCGCTCGGCCAGCGCGTAGACGATGCCGGTGGCCAGCGAGAGCGCGAACACCGCGCTGAGGATGATGACGAGCGGCAGCAGCACACTCCGGTAGACCAGCAGCAGGATCAGCAGCACGACGCTGAGCGCCACCCCGAGCAGCAGCCCGTCGATGCCCGCGAAGGCCTCGGAGAGGTCGTTCTGGGTGGCGGCGGGGCCGGCGATCCGCACTGATGTCCCGTCAACCCGTTCGGCCGCCTCGGTGATGCGGTCCAGGGCGTCGGCGGTCTCGTCGCCCAGATCGTCGCGGAGCTGGACCACGCCCTGCAGCGCGAGACCGTCCTCGGAGGGCAGGGCGGGGGAGACCCGGCCGGTGACACCGGGGCTGTCGGAGAGCGAGGCCAGCGCGCCGGTGGCCGCCTCCCGCTGACTGCCGGTGATCTTCCCCTCGTCGGCCGTCCAGACGACGATGGCGGGCAGCGTCTCGCTCTGCCGGAACGCCTTCTGAGCGTCGATCACCTTCGTCGACTCGGCGCTCTCGGGGAGGAATGCCGACTGGTCGTTGGTGGCGATCTCGCTGAGCTTCCCGGCGTACGGACCGAGGGCACCGCCGATCCCCAGCCAGACGACGAGCAGCAGGGCGGGTACGAGCCAGCGGGCGGCTCGCGGTGTGGACGGCATCGGTCTCCCTCGGAGAGATCAGCGGAACGGAACGCAATTCTCGTGCCCCCGATCCACCCCGGAGTGCACGACGCCACCGATTCGTCATCTGCGGGCCGTACGGATGCGGGGCCGGGGCCGGGGCCGAGCCGCGGCGGGCCCGGCACAGGTGCGCAGGGAAGGCGGTGCCGTCGCCTCGCCGGGCACGACGCCGGGCCACGAAGAAGGTAACGGGCGAGCCGCCGCCCCCTCGCACCGGGCCCGGCCTGCGGCTTCACGGCGTCTCCGGCACGCGCCGGCCGTGGTCGGCCGGCGCCGGTCGCCGTCGGCCGCCGTCGGACACCGAGGGCGCCGGCGCCGCACCCGGCGCCCGGCCGAGACGCGGGAGCTGCGCGCCATGTGCCTCCGCCGGCTCAGCTCAGATGCATGCGGCGTCCGGAGACGTGTTCGGGGGCGATGAGCACCCACCGGTCCTGCTCGTCGCCCGCCCAGGGCTCGGTGGGCGCCTGCTCGTCCAGCAGGGCCGCCTCGTGGCCGGTGGCGGCCCGGGCGCGGCCGGTGACCAGGACGCTCCAGCCCTGGCTCAGTATCTCGTCCACATCGTCGACCTCGAAGGCGACCTCCTGCCCCGGGGCGGTCGCGGGCGGGGTGCCGGGCCGGGCCCGGAACGCGATCATGTCGTCCCGGACCAGGTAGTTCACCGGGATGATGACCGGGCCCTCCTCGGTGGAGACGGCGATCCGGCCCACCCCGTGCGAGGCGAGCCGGTCCCGGCACTCCTCGGGACCGAGGTCGCGCAGCCGCGGATAGTCACCGGGCCGGCCCCGCTCCGGCGGGGGGCGGGGGAGGCCGCCGCGCAGCGCCGCGACCGTCGTCTCCAGCGCCCCGGCCAGCTTGAGCAGCCCCGGGCCGCTGGGGTCGGCCGGGTGCTCCTCCAGATACTCCAGGTAACCGGGGGCCATCCCGGCCCGGGTCGCCAGCTGCTCGCGGCTCAGGCCGAGGCGCTCGCGCTGGCGGGCGACGCGGCGTCCGATGTCGCCGCCGTCGTGTTCCGGTCGGTGGGCTGCCTTGTGGGACACCGCGATCGCATCCTCTCGCCGGTTCGGGGCCCGGCCCGGGTACCCACCGGCGCGGAGGACTATCCCGCCCGGAACGGACCGGAACGCCCCCGAGCGGCCCGCCGTCTCAGGCCCCGGGCTCCGGGCCACTGCCCGTACCCGCCCCGGCCGCCGCCGCGGTGCCCGTACCCGCCCGTAGGCGACCCCGGCCGCCCCGGCCCCGGCTTCCGCGCCCGGCCGGAGCACCGTGCGGATGTAGTCCTCCACCGTGGCCTCCAGGCCCACGTCGTGCCCCGCGCGCTCCGACATCAGCCAGCGGTGCTCCAGCAGCTCGTGGTAGATCTGCGCGATGTCGGCCGAGCCGCGCAGCTCGCGCGGGACCAGGCGGACGGCGGGCCGGAACACGTCCCGCACCCAGCGGTGGGCCAGCACCTCGGGACGCGCGCCCAGCGGGTCGCCCGGCGCGTAGTCGTCCTGCGAGACCATCCAGGTCTCCAGATCGCGGAGCAGGCTGCGCGCCTGGTTCTCCTCGGCGTCCATGCCCGTCAGCCGGAGCAGCTGCCGCTGGTGGTGGCCGGCGTCGACGACCTTGGGGAGGAACGTGACCGCGTCGCCCTCGGGGGTCGCCTGGATCTGCATCTCCGCCACGTCGAAGCCGAGGTCGTTGAGGCGGCGGATGCGGCGGTCGATGTAGTGGCGCTTGGCGAGCGGGTACACCGACTGGCGGGTCAGCTCGTGCCACAGCTCGCCGTACCGCTCGGCGATGGCCGTGCCGAACTGCACCGGGTCCACCGAGGGGTGCAGGGAGCCGCCCGCCTCCAGGTCCATCAGCTCGCCGGATATGTTGACCCGGGCGATCTCCAGGTCGTACTCCCGCTGCCCGTGGCTCAGCTGGGGCCGGAGCTGTCCCGTCTCGGCGTCGACGAGGTAGGCGGCGTACTCACCCGCGTCGCGCCGGAAGAGGGTGTTGGAGAGCGAGCAGTCGCCCCAGGCGAAGCCGCTGAGGTGGAGGCGGACGAGGAGGACGGCGAGCGCGTCCAGCAGCCGGTTGATGGTGCCGGGCCGCATCGTCGTCTCGAACATCGAGCGGTACGGCAGCGAGCCGTCCAGATGCCGGGTGATGAGGACGGGCTCCAGCGGCTCGCCGTGCGCGTCCCTCCGCCCGGTGACCACCGCGAGCGCGTCCACGGCGGGGACGGCGAGCCGGTCCAGGTCCCGCAGCAGCTCGTACTCCCGTACGGCCGCCCACTCGCCGACCTCCTTGACGGCGACCACCTCGTCCCCCGCCCGGGCGAACCGCACCACATGGCGGGAGATACCGCGCGGCAGCGCGACCAGATGCTTGTGCGGCCACTCCTCCAGCGGCACGCTCCACGGCAGGTCGAGGAGGTCGGCGGGGTGCTCGGGGGAGGTCGCGGTGATCTGGAGTTCCATGGGCCCAGTCTGCGGCAGGCCGGACGCACGCGGGGAGGGCCGGGTGGCCGTGGAGGCGCCGCGCCCCTGCGTGTGACGGCGGAGCCCTGCCGGCCCGGGGGAGCCGGGGAGACCCGGGCCGGCCTCCGGGCCCGTGATGCCCCGCCGGTGTCCCGGGACGCGGTCCGCGGGGAAGCCGGCCCTTGTACCGTGGAGGGACGGTCGTCGCAACCGGCCGCACCACACCGTCCGCAGCGAACTGCCGCACCGGACCGACCACACGGAGCCCTGGGAGGCCGCAGGCCATGACGGAACGGAAACCGCCCGGCGTCGACTTCGAGTCCTGGGTCGACCGGCAGATCCGCGAAGCCGCCGAGCGCGGCGCGTTCGAGAACCTGCCGGGTGCCGGCCAACCGCTCACCGGCCTGGACGCCCCGTACGACGAGAACTGGTGGATCAAGAAGAAGATGCACCGCGAGGGCGTCTCCGCCCTGCCCCCGGCGCTCGCTCTGCGCAAGGAGGCGGAGGACGCCTACGAGGCGGCGCTCGGGGCGCGGTCCGAACGCGAGGCCCGGCGCATCGTGGCGGAGATCAACGAGAAGATCCGCGAGGCGATCCGCAGGCCGCCGGCGGGCCCGCCCCTCAATCTCAGGCCGTATGACCCGGAGACCGTGCTCCGCGACCGGCGAGAGCGCCGTTCGGGCTGATCCGGCCCACCCGGGGCCCCGGCGGGGGACGGGTTCTGGGTGCCCCGCCCCGCGCCCGCCGCCGTCTCTCATGGCGGCAGAGGTCAACCGCCGGGTGCTGGACTTCATGGGCTCCGCCGACTGACCACTGCCGGCGCGACCGGCGCGACCGGCGCGACCGGGCCGCGTCAGCGGCTGCCCGGCACCGGTTCACGGCCGGTCCCCGCCGTCCGCCGGATGCCGCCCCGGCGCCCCAACGCCCGTCCGGGTGCGGCGATATGACGGGAAAACCGGTGTCACTTCCATGCCGGGGGGTACCCGGGGTAACGGTACGTGCCGGCATGACTGGCAGCCCACCGCCGGCAGGTCGTCCCGCCACCCGCCGACCTCGCCGGTGCTCTTCCCGGTTCTCATGGTTCTCGCAGGCAGGAGCCGCCCCGTGTCCTCCACACCCCCGCGCCCCTCACCCTCCCGCTCCGGCACCCGTCTGACGCGCCGTCACTTCATCGGCGCCACCGCGCTCCAGGCCGCCGCCGCGGCCGGACTGACCAGCATCTCCGCCCCCGCGTCCGCCGCCGACCGCTCGGCGGCCTCCGGTGACTCCTTCCCCGCCGTCGTCGTCGGTTCCGGCTACGGGGCCTCCGTCGCGGCCCTCCGGCTCGGCGAGGCCGGTGTGAACACCCTCGTGCTGGAGATGGGCCGGCTCTGGGACGAGGCCGCGGAGGACGGCAGGATCTTCTGCGACATGATCAACCCGGACCGCCGCTCCATGTGGTTCAAGGACCGCACCGAGGCGCCGCTCGACAGCCTCCTCTGGCTCGACATCGTCAACCGGGACATCGAGCGCTACCCGGGCGTCCTCGACCGAGTCCACTTCGGCGAGATGTCCGTCTACGTCGGCCGCGGCGTCGGCGGCGGCTCCCTCGTCAACGGCGGCATGGCCGTCACCCCGGCCCGCGGCCACTTCGAGAAGGTGCTCCCCGGCGTCGACTCCGGCGAGATGTACGGCACGTACTTCCCCCGGGCCCGCGCCATGCTCGGCGTCAACAGCATCGGCACCGACTACTTCGGCGACAGCGACTACTACCGCTTCGCCCGGCTGGCCCGCGACCAGGCGCACAACGCCGGTCTCTCCACCGTCTACGTGCCGAACGTCTACGACTTCGGGTACATGGAGCGGGAGGAGCGCGGCGACGCCGCCAAGTCCGCCCTCGCCGGTGAGGTCATCTACGGCAACAACCACGGCAAGCGCAGCCTGGACAAGTCCTATCTCGCCGCGGCCCTCGGCACCGGCAAGGTCACCCTCCGCACGATGCGGAAGGCCGAGCGGATCGAGCAGGGGGCGGACGGCGGCTACACGCTGACGGTCAAGGAGATCGACGAGAACGGCTCCGTGGTGGCCCGCACCGAGGTCTCCTGCACGCACCTCTTCCTCGGCGCGGGCAGCCTCGGCACCACCGAACTCCTGCTCCGCGCCCGTGACACCGGCGCCCTGCCCGGCCTCGGCCCCGACCTCGGCACCGGGTGGGGCCCCAACGGCAACATCATGGCCGGCCGCGCCAACCACCCCTGGAATCCGACCGGCAGCAAGCAGTCGTCCATCCCCGTCCTCGCCATCGACGACTGGAACCACCCGACCCACCCGGTCTTCGCCGAGATCGCCCCCCTCCCGGCCGGGATCGAGACCGGCATCAGTCTCTACCTGGCGATCACCGACAACCCGGAGCGCGGCCGTTTCTCCCTCGACCCGGCCACCGGCGAGCTCCGGCTGGACTGGCGGCGCGAGCAGAACGCGCCGGCCGTCACCGCCGCCAAGTCCCTCCTCGACCGCGTCAACCGCGCCAACCGCACGGAATACCGCTACGACCTCTTCGGCGACGACCGGGCGTTCGCCGACGACTTCTGCTACCACCCCCTGGGCGGCTGCCCGCTGGGCGTGGCGACGGACGGGTACGGGCGGCTGCGCGGGCACCGCAATCTGTATGCGGTCGACAGCTCGCTCATCCCGGGGTCGATCGGGGTGAACCCCTTCGTCACCATCACCGCCCTCGCCGAGCGCAATGTCGCCCGGGTGCTGGCCGAGGACGTGGTCCCGGGGCTCCGGGGCGCCTGAACGGGTCCCGGCGGCCGTACGGTACCGGCGGAAACCGGCCCTCCCGGGGCCGGTTCCTCCGTCAAATCCCGGTGTCCGCAAGACAATTGTGTGTGAACGGTTTACGAATGATCCCCGGGGTGCTATCTGTGTGGGAGCGCTCCCATTCCCGTCGCGGCCGTCCCTCCACCCCGGCCGCACTCGCGGGGAGCGGGAGTGGCTCCACGTCAGTCGGACCCGATCCGGCGACGGGCCACCGCCGGCCCGGCCGCACACCAGCGGCCCGGGACCGTACGGCGCCCGTCCCGCCGGGTGACCCCCTAGGAGACCCCCACATGGCCATTCGGCACCCGGACCGGAAGAAGTCCCCGGTCCGTACCCCTCGTTCGCTGAGCCTCCTCGGAGCGGGCCTGTTCGCTCTCGTCGCGGCGTCGATGCCCTCGCCCGCGGCCGCCCACGGCGCGACCATGATGCCGGGTTCGCGTACGTACCTCTGCTACGAGGACCTGATCAGGAACAACCACCAGATGCCGGCCAACCCGGCCTGCGCCGCGGCGGTCCAGCAGTCCAGCACCACGCCGCTGTACAACTGGTTCGCCGTGCTGGACTCCAACGGCGGCGGCAGGACGACCGGTTACATCCCGGACGGGAAGCTGTGCAGTGGCGGCGACCGCGGCCCGTACAACTTCTCCTCGTACAACGCCGCCCGCAGCGACTGGCCGAAGACCCACCTCACCTCCGGTGCCGGCATCCAGGTCAAGCACAGCAACTGGGCGCACCACCCGGGCAAGTTCGACGTCTACATCACCAAGAACGGCTACAGCCCGACCAAGAGCCTGGCCTGGAGCGACCTGGAGCACCTGCAGACCGTCACCAACCCGCCGCAGTCCGGCGGCGCGGGCTCCAACGGCGGCCACTACTACTGGAACCTCAACCTGCCGCAGCGGTCCGGCCAGCACATCCTCTACATCCACTGGACCCGTTCGGACAGCCAGGAGAACTTCTACTCCTGCTCCGACGTCGTCTTCGACGGCGGCAACGGCCAGGTCACGTACTGATCCGGTGCAGCGGCCGGGCCCGCCCCGGCCCGGTGAACGGCTGAACCGGGACGACGCATGACGCACACAGGACCCGCCGGGCTCAACGGCCCGGCGGGTCCCGTGCGTCGGCGGCACGGCCGGCCCGGAGGCGCGGCCCGCCCGCCGGGTCCTCAGAGGGGCAGGGCGAAGACCGGGACCGGAGCCGCGGCCGTGGCCACGAGGGACAGGGCTCCGGTGCCCGGGGCGACCGAGAAGACCGTCACCGTCCCGGAGCGCTGGTTGCAGGCGAACATCAGGGCGCCGTCCGGGGAGAGGGCGAGGTGCCGCGGCCAGTCACCGCCCACCGGGACCGTGCCGAGCAGCCGCAGCGAGGCGCCCTCGTCCTCGACGGCGTAGTGGCTGACGCTGTTGTGCCCGCGGTTGGAGAGATAGGCGTGGGCGCCGTCGTGGGAGACCAGCGGCTGGGCGGGGTAGCTGGTGACCCCGCCGGTACCGGTCGGCTGCGGGGCGCCGGGGGTGAAGCGGCCGGTGTCCGGGTCGTAGGCGCAGACCGAGACGGTGTCGCTCAACTCGTTGGCGAGATACGCGTACCGGCCCGAGGGGTGGAAGGCCAGCGCCCGGGGGCCCGCGCCCGGCGGCAGAGCCGCGACGGACACCTGGGCGAGCGTCCCGGCCGACTCGTCGAGGCGGTAGGTGTAGACGCTGTCATTGCCGAGGTCGACGGCGAGGACGTGCCCGCCGTCGGGGGTGGTCAGGATCTGGTGCGCGTGGGGGCCCTGCTGGCCGGGGCCGGGCGGCGGACTGGTGTGCTCCACCAGGCCGGTGCGCTCCCCGAGCGAGCCGTCCTCCCCGATGGGATGCACGGCGACGGACCCCGAGGTGTAGTTGGCGCTCAGCAGGAAGCGCCCTCCGGGGTGGACGGAGAGATGGCAGGGCGCGTCGCCACCGGTGCCGCGGCTGTTGAGGACCTCGTGCCCGCCGTCCTCGCCGAGGGCGATCGCGGTGACGCCGCCGGGCCGGCGCTCATTGACGGCGTAGAGGGTGCGCCCGCAGGGGGAGAGAGCGAGGAACGAGGGATCGGCGACGCCGGAGAGCGTCCCGCCCGGGAAGATCTCCCCGCTCACGGGGTCGTACGAGGCGAGGCCGATGCCCGTGCCGCCGCCGGGCTGCGAGGTGTACGTCCCCAGGAACAGCGGCCGGGCGGCGGACGGCCGCGGCCCGCCACCGGCGGCGGGGGCCGGTGAGCCGGACGGCGGGAAGGCCAGGGCGCGGGCGGCGGCCGGCCCGCTCGCCGCGGCGCCCGCGGCGAGCGCCGCGGCGGCGGCCAGAAGACTGCGGCGGGCGGGTAAGGGCCTGTTGCTGCTCATGGTGCGCGCACCTCGTATCGGTGTGGGGGGTGAGGGGGACGATGCCCGGCCGGACGCCGGACAGCCTTGCTCATCCGCCCCGGCGGCCACAAGACGCCCCGGGGCCGGTCGGGCCGGGGGCGAGCGGCAGGCCCCCGGCGCGGTGCGGTCCGTCCGCCGCCGCCCGGCGGTCAGCCCGGGGCCACGAAGCCGGACTCGTACGCGGCGATGACCGCCTGCGTGCGGTCCCGCACCCCGAGTTTCGCCAGGACCGAACTCACATGGGATTTGACGGTCTCGCCTCCCACCACCAGGCGCGCGGCGATCTCCGCGTTCGACAGGCCACGCGCCATGAGACGCAGCACCTCCCCCTCCCGCTCGGTCAGCGCGGCACGCTCCATGACCGCCCGGGCCCCGGGGCTGCCGTGCTCCCCGCCGTGCGAGGCGGCCAACTGTCGTACAGCCGCCGGGAACAGGAGGGAATCCCCCTCGACCACCAGCCGCATGGCCTGCACGATCTCCGCCGGCCGCGCCCGCTTGAGCAGGAATCCGTCGGCGCCGGCGCGGAGCGCCCCGTAGACGTACTCGTCGTTCTCGAAGGTCGTCACCACGACGATCTTGGGCGGGTCCGGCACCGTGCGCAGCACCGCCCGGGTGGCCTCGATGCCGTCCATGAGGGGCATGCGCACGTCCATGGCCACCACGTCGGGGCGCAGCCGCCGGATCAGCGGGATCACGGCTGCCCCGTCACCCGCCTCGCCCACCACCTCGATGTCCGGCTGGGCCTCCAGCACGGCGCGCAGGCCCGCCCGTACGAGCGGCTCGTCATCGACCAGGAGAACGGTGAGCGGCATCCGGTCAGCCTAGTGCCGCAGCCGTGGCTCGCGCCGGTGACCTGCGACAACGCACGTCGGCGCAGGCCGGCCGGCGCGGACGCGGCTTGCGCAGTACCGTGAGCGGAGTGCCGGTGCGGCGCCCCGGCCCGGTGGAACGAGCCGGGTACCGCGCCGCGCGGTTCACCACCGGCTGGCATGTGCTGTCCGCGACACCGGATCCGCGACACCGGACGGGCCGGGACCGAGGCGCTCGGCACACCTGCCGGGCACCTCGGCAGGGCCCTGCCGCCGGGCGAGTACGAAGCCCGTGCCGCCGTGGCGATGAGTCCGCCGGCGCCCGCGAGTCTGCCCACCGACTGGAACAAACGACCTATCGGGAGCGGGACATGGGCCTCATCCACATCGAACTGTTCGCCACCCTCGACCTCGTGGGGCAGGCGCCCGGCGGCCCCGACGAGGACCCGGCCGGGTTCCCGTTCGGCGGCTGGCAGGCCCCCCTGCTGGACGAGGTCGCCGGGGCGCAGGTCGGCGCCGCGTACGAGGGCACGGACGCCCTCCTGCTCGGCCGGCGGACGTACGACATCTTCGCCGCCTACTGGCCGCACCAGGAGGGCGGTGAGGACAGCGAGATCGCCACGCTCTTCAACAGCGTCCCGAAGTACGTGGCCTCCCGCGGCCGGCCCGACCTCTCGTGGGCCGGCTCCACGCTGCTCGGCCCGGACCTGGCCGGCGCGGTGCGCGAGATCCGGGACCGGCACGAGCACGTGAAGGTCGTCGGGAGCCTGAACCTGGTGCAGACCCTGCTGCGCGAGAAGCTCTTCGACCGTCTCGACCTCTGGGTGCACCCGATCGTGCTCGGCGTCGGGAAGAAGGTGTTCGACGGCGGCGCGGTGCCCACGAACCTCACCCTCCTCGAACCGCCCACGGCCGGCCCGAAGGGCACCGTGTACCTGCGCTACGGACTCGCCGAGGGCACGCCCCGGACGGGGGACATGAGCGCACCCGATCACGGTGCCGCGCGCGACGACTGAAGCCGGCGTCCCGTGCGGGCGGGTCCGGGACGCCGGCCCGCACGGGAACCCGCCGGATGCCTCCGGTGCCTGCCACGCGCCGGCCCCGTGCCGCTCCGCGGCGTCGTGCGGCGGAGCACCGCGGCCGGTCATCCGGCAGCCCGTCGAGAGCGGAGCGGAGACGCCCGGCGGCTTGACGGGGGCGCGGGCGGAAGACGCGCCGGCGCCGCCCCGAGGACCGGGCCTCGCGCGCGGGACCACCGTCACCGCAGCGGAAGGTCGACGCGGAGCAGCCACAGGCCGCCGTCCCGGCCCGCCCGGGCCTCGCCTCCGAGCAGCGCGGCCCGCTCGCGGATCCCGCGCAGCCCGCTGCCGCCGCCCGCGCCCGCGCCGCCGTGGGCGCCGCCGCCCGTGCCGGCGCCCGGGACCGGTGGCGCGGCCAGCGGATTGCGCACCTCGAGCCGCAGCCGTCCCTCCGCCACGGCGATGCGCACCCGGACCGGGACGGGACCCGCGTGCCGCAGCACATTGGTGAGGGCCTCCTGGAGCATCCGGTATCCCTCGCGGGACACCGGACCGGGCACGTCCTCCAGCGGACCGGTCACCTCGGCGTCGACCCGGGAGCCGGAAGACCGTGCGGAGTCCAGCAGTTGACCCGCCTCGTCGAGGGCCGGCCGGGCGCCGGCCGGCCGCCGTGTCTCGCGCAGCACGAGCAGCACCCGTTCGAGATCCTCCAGCGCCGCCCGCCCCGTCTCCTCGATGGTCTCCAGCGCCCGGTCGGTGAAGTCCGGGTCGGCCGTCGCCCGGGCGGCACCCGCCTGGACCACGGCCAGCGTCAGGGCGTGGCCGATGGAATCGTGCAGCTCCCCGGCGATGCGGTTGCGTTCCAGCAGCCGCTCGGTGCGCTCCTCCAGCTCGGCCAGGCGCTCCTTGGCCGACGGCCCGAGCAGCAGGCGGGCGGCCTCGGCCATGAGGGCTCCCGCTCCGGCGACCACCGCGATCAGCACCAGGAGGGGCACCGGCACCAGCAGCACGTACCCCCAGCCGGTACCGGAGACCGGCAGCAGCAGCGGGCGGGCGACACCGGGATTCCCGGCCGCCGCCCCGGCGAGCTCCATCGAGAGCGCCATCAGCTGCCCCGTCACCAGCGCGACGGCCAGCCCCGCTTCCAGCCGCAGCACCATCCAGGCACCGGTCCGGGCCCGGTCGCTCCACGAAGCGGACGGAACGGTGGAGACGCCCGCGTCCCCGTCTCCCCTCACCCGCGCGTGCGGTCCGGGGAACAGCATCAGCTGGGCCTGCAGACCCTCCGCCCGGCGCACCTCGGGCACCACGGCGGCGGCCACAACGAGCGGAACGGGCAGTAGCGCGATCAGCGCCCAGTCGGCCGGCGACGGACTGTCCAGCCCCGGATAGACCATGGCGCAGACGAACGGCAGGATCGACCCCACCAGCAGGTGGAGCCAGCGCGTGTACGTGACCGCGCGGGTCAGCGGCAGCAGGAGGCCCGGCACGCCGTCATCGTGCCAGAGCGGCCGGAACGGCGGCTCCCCCGCGCGGGGGAGGCGGACTCCACCGGCGGGGGATGCCCGGCCCCCGCCCGTACGGCCACGCTGACGCCATGACCAGCATCGACCTCACCGACCTCACGAAGGAGTACGGCGGCACCCGGGCCGTCGACCGCCTGACGTGCAGCATCGCGCCGGGCCGGGTCACCGGGTTCCTCGGGCCCAACGGCGCCGGCAAGTCCACCACCATGCGTCTCGTCCTCGGCCTCGACCACCCCACCGCCGGCACCGCCACGGTCGGCGGCCGCCCGTACCGGACGCTTTACGAGCCGCTGCGCACGGCCGGCGCCCTGCTGGACGCCCAAGCGGCCCACGGTTCCCGCACGGCCCGCGACCATCTGCGCCTTCTCGCCGCCGGCAACCGCATTCCGGCCCGCCGCATCGACGAGGTCCTCCGGGAGACCGGCCTCAGCACGGCGGCACGCCGCCGCATCAGGACCTTCTCGCTCGGCATGCGCCAGCGTCTCGGCATCGCCGCCGCGCTCCTCGGGGACCCGCCCGTTCTCCTGCTGGACGAGCCGGCCAACGGCCTCGACCCCGAAGGGATCGTCTGGATCCGCGAGTTGCTGCGCCGGCTCGCCCGCGAGGGCCGCACGGTCCTGGTCTCCAGCCACCTGATGAACGAGACCGCGACCTTCGCCGACCACCTCGTCGTCCTCGGGCGGGGCCGGCTCCTCGCCGACCTCCCCCTGCGAGACTTCATCGACCGGCACAGCCGCGCACGCGTCCGCGTCCGCACCGGCGACCCCATCCGGCTGCGCGCCGCGCTGCTGGCCGAGGGACACCCCGTCACGGAAGACGGTGACGGTGGGTGGATGGTGGAGGACACCACGGCCGAGGAAGTCGGAGCCGTCGCCGCCCGTGCGGGCGTTCCGGTGTCCGGGCTCACCGACGAACGTGCCTCCCTGGAACAGGCCTACCTCGCCCTCACGACGGACGAGACCGAATTCGCCGCCGCGGCTTCCCCGTCCCCGTCCCCGGCCGCGGTGCGGGAGGCCTGACCATGTCAGTCACAGCAGTGCTCCACTCCGAGTGGATCAAGATCAGGTCGGTCCGGGCGAGCTTCGGATCGCTTCTGGCGGTCCTCGCCGCCTCGCTGGCCGTCACCGTGCTCGTTCACGCGACCGTCGGCCGGGCGGAGGCGGACAACGGCGGGGACCCCGTCTTCGAAGCCTTCTACGCGATCAACTTCGCGCAGATCGCCGCCATTGCCTTTGGCGCCACCGCCGTGTCGTCCGAGTACACGGGCGGCGCCCTGCGGATCTCCCTGGCGGCCGTGCCGCACCGGGGCCTCTTCTACGGGGCCAAGACGGCGGTCGTGGCCGCCGCCGCCCTCGTCACCGGGCTCGCCACCGCGTTCGCCACCTTCTTCGCCGGTCAGGCGTTCCTGGGGGAGCGGGCCATCGGTCTCGGGGAGCCGGGAGTTCTGCGGGCCTGCGTCGGCGCGGGGCTCTACCTCGCCCTGATGGCCCTGTTCGCCGCGGGGCTCACGTTCCTGCTGCGCAGTGCCGTCGCTGTGCTGAGCCTGCTGATCCCGTTCATCCTGATCGTCTCCTTCGTGGTCGGCGACATTGCCGAGGGCGCCGCCGCCTGGCTTCCGGACCGGGCCGGACAGCAAGTCCTGTACCAGGATCCGGCGGGAGGCCCCGGCCCGTGGGCCGGTCTCGCGGTGACGGCGTTGTGGGCGACCGCCGCACTCCTGGCCGGCCTGCGAGCGGTGCACCGGCGCGACGCCTGACAGGCGGGGCCCGTGCCGGTTGGGACCGGGGGCCGTGCCGGCTCGCGCCTCGGGCCGGGACGCCGGGACGCCGGGACCCGGGGGCCGTGCTGGCCGGGACCCGCGCCGCCCGACACCCGGCGCGCGGACCGGCCGGTCGGCGAGGCACGCCGGTCGTACCCCCGTCGCACGGCGACGCCCGGAACCGGTGCAGTGGGGAGGTTTTGCCCGAAAAGGCACGGAAACCCGGCCGGGGACGCTGCAACCGCAGACACGTACGCACAAGCGCGGCCGGCGGGTACAGCCGTGCGGTCGGCGGGCACCGCCGCGCACCCGTGCTGTGCGGCACCGCGCATGAGCACGAGGAGCACCCCATGCAGCACGACACGTTCATCGGCCAGGTTCAGGCCCGCGCCCATCTGGGCAGCCGCGGGGCCGCCGAGACGGCCACCCGGGCCAGTCTGGAGACGCTCGCGGAGCGCGTACCGGCGACGCTGGCGGAGCATCTGGCGGCCCAGCTGCCCCGGGAGATCGGCGAGCATCTGCGCCGGGTGGCGAACGCGGCGGACGAGCCGGAGACCGGGGTCCGGATGAGCAGCCAGGAGTTCTTCGAACGCGTCGCGCAGCGGGCGAGCACCGGCTATCCCAAGGCGGTTCACGAGTCCCGGTGCGTGGTGGAGGTCGTGGGCGAGGCGACCGACAGCACCTTGACGGACAAGGTCCGCCAGTCGCTGGACGCCGAGCTGGCCGAAGTGCTGTTTTCCGGCAGCCAGGGCACGGCCCATCACGCACGCTGAGACCCGGGTCCGGTAGCCCACCGCCGCGGAACACGGCCCGCGGCGAAGCGGAACACCGCACGCGGGTCCGCGGAGACGAGGCTCGGGGAGGGCGGAACGCGGAACGGGACTCCCGGCCCGGCCGACTGGCCGGCCGGCCCGGTCCCGGCCCACCTGTCACGACATCAGCACCACCTTGCCGACGACCGTGCCCGACTCCGCCAGCCGCAGGGCCTCGGCGGCGCGGGTCAGAGGCAGCCGCGCCGCGATCCGCGGAGTCACCTCGCCCCGCTGCAGAGCCGCGAAGACCTCCGTGAGGTCCGCCCGCAGCCGGGCCCGGAACCGGTCCCTGCCGAAGGCCCGGCCCGCCCAGACGTTGTAGAAGTGCGCGCGGCGTCCGTTGGGCAGCAGGTTCCACAGCTGCACCCGCCCCAGGAGCTTGAGGACGGGCCACTGCTTGGAGCCCTGGTCGTCGCGGGTGGCGGCGCTGCCGTAGGAGACGAGGGTGCCGCCGGGCGCGAGCAGCCGCCACGAGTCGGTCACGCTGCGCCCGCCGACGTGGTCGAACACCGCGTCCACCCCGTCCGGAGCCAGCTCCCGCACCCGGGCCGGCACGTCCCCCGCGCGGTAGTCGACGGGGAGGACGCCGAGCTCGCGCAGCGCGTCGTGGTGCCGGGCGGAGGCCGTGCCGAGCACCCGCGCCCCGGCGGCCCGCGCCAGCTGGACCAGTACGGAGCCCACGCCGCCGTTCGCCCCGTGCACCAGGACGGTCTGCCCGGCGCGCACCCGTGCCGTGCGGTGCAGCATCTGCCAGGCGGTGAGGCCGTTGACGACCAGGGCCTCCGCCTCCGCTGCCTCGACGCCGGGGGGCACCTCCACCACATCCGCCGCGTCGGCGACGACGTGGCTGGCCCACCCCCCGGTCTTGACCAGTGCCGCCACCCGCTTGCCGGTCAGCGCGTGGTCCACCCCCTCGCCGGTCTCCAGCACCGTGCCGACCAGGTCGTAGCCGGGGACGAAGGGGAACGGCGGCTGGTCGAAGTACCGGCCCCGGCGCATCTGCTGCTCGGCGAAGGACACCCCCGTCGCCTCCATGCCGATGGCGACCTGACCCGGCCCCGCCGACGGGACGGCCCCGTAGCGGACTTCGAGCCCTTCGGGCTCCACCCGGCCCGGCAGGACCACCTTGACGAGTTGCGCGGCACGCTGCATGACGACCTCCGGTTAGAGCTGCTTGATTGCGTTAGAAGCTATAACCAAAGTGAGTGAGGCTTGCATTCCTGTCAAGCAGGGTGAAGGATTCCCGTCAGCAGGCGTCGCCGGTGGTGATCGGTTCTCCCGCGCACCCGAGGACACGGCGAGCGGCGAGCGGGGAGAGGAGCGTGACCGGCCATGGCCCCGGCCGAGAGAACGCCGCGTGAGCGGTACCGGAAGCAGGTCAAGGCCGAGATCAAGGAGCGGGCCCGGGAGCAGATCGCCACAGCGGGCGTGTCCGCGCTCTCCCTCAACGCGATCGCCAAGCGCATGGGCCTCAGCGGCCCCGCCCTCTACCGGTACTTCGCGAACCGGGACGAGCTGATCACCGAACTGGTCCGGGACGCCTACCGCAGCCTCGCCGACACGTTCCGCCGCGCCGCCGGGGACGGCGCCGACCTGGCGGGCCTGGCCCGCGCGCTGCGCCGGTGGGCCCTGGACGACCCCCAGCGCTACTTCCTCGTCTACGGCACGCCCGTGCCGGGCTACCGGGCCCCGGAGGACACCAGGGAGATCGCCGCCGAGGTCATGGCGGTGCTGATCGACGCCTGCGCGGGCGCGCCGGGGGAGCCCCGGGCCTCCGCCGCGGCCGCAGCGTCCTTCGAGGAACACCTCGCGGGCCACCGGGCGTGGGACGGCGGACACCCCGCCCCCGCCCCGGCGCTGCGCCGGGCCCTGGCCTTCTGGACCCGGCTGCACGGCGTGCTCTCCCTCGAACTCGCCGGTCAGTTCGGCGGGATGGGCTTCGATCCGGAGCGGCTCTTCGCGGCCGAGCTGGAGAGCCTGACGGCGGAGGCGGCCGGGACGGCCGGTGGCGCCTGACGGCGCTGGACGCAGCTTGACGGAACTTTCGCCCGGACAGGGGTGCGCCCGGCACCGGGCGGGGCCGGTGCCGGGCGCGGCGCTGGGCGGCGGTACCGGGGCCGGTTCCGCGGTCCGTCGGCGCGGTGGTGGAGGAAGCCGCGCGCCGGGCCGTGCGGTAGCCGCCGGGGGCCGCCGCGGAATCAGTGGACGGGATCAGTAGACCGAGGCTTCCCTGGAGGTCTGCCGGATGCCGTTGGTGCCGTTGAAGATCCGCTCGCCCCAGCTGGTCAGCGAGTTCTTGTTGAAGCCGTTGGCCATGTCGAGATAGCCGACGTCGCTGCTGTTGCCGCTCCAGGACCATCCGAGGTAACCGAGGCCCCTGGACTGGGTCTCGGCGAAGATGGCGTCCTCGTCCGGGTTGCCGTCGGAGTGGTTGTGCCCGAACTCGCCCACGATGATGGGCAGTCGCCTGGAGGTGAAGGCGTTCAGGTAGTCCCGGATCTCGGCGGCGGTGTCATAGACGCCGTACATGTGGATCGAGAAGATGGTGTTGCGGTCCGGGTCGGAGTCGAAGACCGACTGGGCGTTCTCGCGCATGGTGCCCGACCAGTCCTGGCCCCAGTTGGGTGCGTCCACCATCAGCGCGTGGTCGAAGCCGGCGTTGCGGAGCTTGGAGATGGCGCCCTTGGTGTCATCCGTCCACTGGGCATAGCCGTTGTTGCCGTGCGGCTCGTTGCCGATGTTGACGATGACGTAGTCCTCCTGGCCCTCCAGCGCGCTCTTGACGCTGATCCAGTAGTCCGCGGCGCGGCTGAGGGTGGCGGCCCCGCTCTGCTCGCCGTAACCGGTGGTGTCATGGACCTCCAGGACGCAGATCAGCTTGTTCTGCTTGCACTGGCTGACGACGTTCTGGACGTCCGGTGCATCGTTCCGCGTCCACCGGTCGCCCGAACTGAGCACCACACGGACGGTGTTGGCGCCGAGGGACTTGATGTCGGCCAGCGACTGCGTGGTCTGCGAGGTGTACCAGGTGTGCGCGTGGTTGACGCCGCGCATCACGAAGTCGGAACCGTCGCGCTCCAGGATCCTGCCGTCGCCGACATGGATGCCGGTGGCGGCGGCCCGGGTGGGGGCGCCCGGTTCGGAGGTGGCGGCCTGGGCGGTGACCGCCAGGGGGGCCATCAGCCCCAGAACGGCTGCCGCGATGGCGGCTGTCCGCATGCTCATGGTGCGACTCCTTGACGTGGGGGACCCCCGGGAGGGCGTGGTGCCGCTGTGCCGGTGCTCCACCGGTGGTGGGGCCCCGGTGCTGTTCCGGTACCGCTCTGTGCGGTACCGCTACTGCTGCTGACATCGTTGTCATCGTCCACTGGGCCAACGATGCCGCCCCTGTGATCCCGGGGGTGGAGAGGGGGTGGGACAGTGTGTACGGGGCGCCTGGCACAGTGTCAAGAGCCCCTGGAAATACTGCGGTTGGGACACACGGATTGCATAAACCCTCCGCCCGCGAGCCGGTGGGGGCCTCACCCCGGCAGCCTCGCCCCATCCCATCCCACCACACCCCGCCCGCCGGCCCGGCCGGGCCGCCCCTTCGGAGGAGGCGGCGGCCCGCCTCCGGCGCCGGTGTGTCAGCCCGCTCAGGCGCCCACGCGCTCGAAGACCGCCGCCAGGCCCTGGCCGCCGCCGATGCACATCGTCTCCAGGCCGTAGCGGGCCTCGCGGCGGCGCATCTCGTGGGCCAGGGTGGCCAGGATGCGGGCGCCCGTGGCGCCCACCGGGTGGCCGAGGGAGATGCCCGAGCCGTTGACGTTGATGCGCTGCTCGTGGTCCGCCTCCGTCAGTCCCATCTCGCGGGTGACCGCGAGCGCCTGCGCGGCGAAGGCCTCGTTCAGCTCGATCAGGTCCATGTCCTTGAGCTCCAGGCCGGCGCGGCCGAGCGCCGCCCGCGTCGCCGGGACCGGCCCGATGCCCATCGTCCCGGCCGGAACGCCCGCCCGGGCGAAGGAGACCAGCCGGACCAGCGGGGTCAGGCCCAGCCGCTCCGCCGTCTCCGCGCTCGTCACCAGACACGCCGCCGCCGCGTCGTTCTGGCCGCTGGCGTTGCCCGCCGTGACGGTCGCCTCCGGGTCGGACCTGAGCATGATCGGCTTCAGCCCGGCGAGCTGCTCGGCGGTGGTGTCGGGGCGCGGGTGCTCGTCGGTGGAGACCACCGTCTCGCCCTTTCGGGTCCGCACCGGCACCGGCACGATCTCGTCCTCGAAGAGACCCGTCTCCATCGCCCGGGCGGCCCGCCGCTGGGAGCGGAGCGCCAGGGCGTCCTGGTCCTCGCGGCTGATGGCGTACTCACGGCGCAGGTTCTCCGCCGTCTCGATCATGCCGCCCGGCACCGGGTGGTTGACACCGCCCGCGGTGACCCGGCCGCGCGCCAGGGAGTCGTGCAGTTCCAGGCCCGGTCCCTTGATGCCCCAGCGGGCGTCGTGGGTGTAGAAGGGCGCGGCGCTCATCACGTCGACACCGCCGGCGACGACGACGTCGCTGAAGCCGGCCCGGATCTGCATGGCCGCGTCCAGGACGGCCTGGAGGCCCGAGCCGCAGCGGCGGTCGATCTGGGAGCCGGTCACCGACACCGGCAGCCCGGCGTCGAGGGCGGCGACCCGGCCGATCGCCGGGGCGTCGGAGGTCGGATAGGCGTGCCCGAGGATCACCTCGTCGACCCGCTCCGGGTCGATGCCGGTCCGCCGGACGACCTCGGCGACGACATGCGCGGCCAGTCCGGCGGCCCGCAGACCCGCCAGGCCGCCGCCGAACCGCCCGATGGGGGTGCGCAGGGGTTCGCAGATGACGACGTCGGAGGACTGTCCGGGCATCTCAGGGGCCTTTCCGGGGAGGAGGGCAAACGTATGCCCGACCTTTTCACCCCGGACTGTTCCGGTCCAATATCCGATCTCGGAAAGATTCGGACGCGGACCGTATCAATCCCTCGGCGCTCCCGGACGGCCGGGCCGTCCGTACACCGGCGTGGGGTGGTGAGCTCCGTCCGGTGCCGCACCGCCACCGTCCGGGCCCGGTGGGCCCGGCGGGGTCGGCGGGGTCGGCAGGGCCTCCTCCGCCACCGCCAGCACACTGCGCAGGGCCGCCGACGGGTTGTCCCTGCGCCAGGCCAGGGCCGACCGCAGCCGCACCGGCGGCCCGTCCAGCGGGCGGTGCACCAGGCCCGTCTGCTGGATGTGCAGGCAGGACGAGAGGGTGAGGGTCACCCCGACCCCGGCCGCCACCAGCGCCAGGATCGTGTACGAATCCGGCGCCTCCTGCACGGTGCGCGGCCGGAAACCGGCCTCCTCGCAGACCCGCAGGGTCGCGTCCCGCAGCGTGGACCCGGCGTTCGCCGGGAAGGTGACGAACGGCTCGGCGGCCAGGTCGGCCACCGCGATCCGCTCGCGCTCCGCCAGCGGATGGTCCGAGGGGAGCGCGCACAGCAACTCCTCCTCGCCGATGAAGCGCGAGGCGATGCCGGGGCGGTTCACCGGCAGCCGGACGAACCCCAGGTCCAGCGAGCCGTCGGCGACCCGGTCGAGGGCCACAGTGGCGTAGGTCTGGCCCTTCATGACGAGCTCGATGCCCGGGTGCGCGGCCCGCACCGCCCGGGTCAGCAGCGGCAGCGTGGCATGGGACGAGGCGCCCGCGAAGCCGACCGTCACCCGCCCGTACTCACCCTCCCCGGCCGCCTTGGCGACGCGTACCGCGATGTCGAGATCGTCCAGGACCGTCCGCACCGGCTTGAGGAAGGACTGCCCCGCGCTGGTGAGCCGCACCGAGCGGGTGCTGCGCTCGAACAGCTGCACCCCCAGCTCCTTCTCCAGCTGCCGGATCTGCTGGCTGAGCGGCGGCTGCGCCATCCGTAGCCGCTTGGCGGCACGGCCGAAGTGCAGTTCCTCGGCGACGGCCACGAAAGAGATCAGATGCCGCAGTTCCACGGTCCGCCCGGCTCCGCTCCGGGGCGCGCTCCCCGGGGGCGCGCCACCCGTTGTCCCCTGCCCCGGGGCTCCTGACGCCGCTATTCGGATGGACGTCTCAAGGGGAGCCTATTTGGGCCCGGATCGGCAATCAATGCCGGTCCGGTGAGGCGCGGGCCACGGCCCGTTCCGCCCACCGGCCCTCACCGGTGCCGCGCCGGGCCCGCCCGGCGCCGCTCGTACCGTGCGACACCGCACGTCACACCCGCCGCGGTGGTCTTCCGCAGCCCGGAACGGGGCACAAGCACCCGGTGACCCTGATCGACTGGATTTTCGCCCTCTTCGGGCTGGGTGCCCTCCTCGCCGCCGTCCTCCCGCGCGCCGTGGCCCGCCTGCCGCTGTCCCTGCCCATGGTGTTCCTCGGCGGAGGGCTGTTGCTCTACCTGCTCCCGTACGTCCTGCCGGTGTCGCTCCCCGCCCTCGACCCGGTCGCGCACCGCGGCTGGGTCGAGCACGCCGCCGAGATCTGCGTGATCATCTCGCTAATGGGTGCCGGGCTCGCGATCAACCGGCCCTTCGGGCTCCGCACCTGGGCCGTCACCTGGCGCCTGCTCGGCATCACCATGCCGCTCACCATCGGAGCCGTCGCCCTCGCGGGATGGCTGCTGCTCGGCTGGCCGCCGGCCGTGGCCCTGCTCGTCGGCGCCGTCCTCGCGCCCACCGACCCCGTCCTCGCCTCCGAGGTGCGGGTGGGCGAGCCCACCGAGGCCGAACACGACGAGGACGAGGTGCGCTTCGGCCTCACCAGCGAGGCCGGACTCAACGACGGACTGGCCTTCCCCTTCGTCGGCGCGGCCATCGCGCTGGCCGCCGCCGCGGGCACCGGCTGGTCCGCGGACTGGATCGGCCACTGGGCGCTCGTCGACGTTCTCTACAAGTGCGCCATCGGCGTGGTCTGCGGCCTGGCCGTCGGGCGGCTGCTCGGCTGGATGTTCTTCCGCGCCGCCTTCAAGGCCCTCCGGCTCTCCGAGCACAAGGAGGGTTTCGTCGCCCTCGGCGCCACGTTCCTCTCCTACGGCGTCACCGAGATCCTCCACGGCTACGGTTTCCTCGCCGTCTTCGTCACCGCCTGCGCCATCCGGGCCGCCGAACGGGCCCACGGCTATCACAAGGTCCTGCACGACTTCATCGAGCAGATCGAACGGCTCTTCACCGTCATCCTGCTGTTCCTGCTGGGCGGATTCGTCGCCTTCGGCGGCCTGGCCCCGCTCACCTGGCAGGGCGCCGCCACCGGCCTGCTCCTGCTGCTGGTGATCCGCCCGGCCGCCGGCTGGCTCGGACAACTGGGGGACGGGAGCTGCGCCCGGGAGCGCGGCCTG
This sequence comes from Streptomyces sp. MNU89, assembly GCF_020982505.1. NCBI lineage: Bacteria > Bacillati > Actinomycetota > Actinomycetes > Kitasatosporales > Streptomycetaceae > Streptomyces > Streptomyces sp. MNU89. The sequence continues at coordinate 6,652,979 of NZ_JAJKLL010000001.1, forward strand.
ACGGCCTTCTTCGGCATCCGCGGCATCGGCTCGCTGTTCTACCTCGCCTACGCGCTGGGGGAAGGCGAGTTCGGCGGTGCCACGGCCGGTGAACTGTGGGCGGTGGTGACCTTCACCATCGTCGCCTCCGTCGTTGTCCACGGCATCTCGGTCACCCCGCTGATCACCCGCTTCGACCGCCTGCTGCGCCACCGCGCGCGCTCCGCCGCAGGAAAAACGCACTCTGCTCGGTCCTCGTCCCCGGACCGCTGAATGCACCCCGCCCCGTGGCCGGAGCGAGGAACCCGGGGCCGTGCGACGGCGGGAAGGGGCTGTGCCTGCGCGAAGGCCGGCCGCCGGGCCCGTGCAGAACGGTGCCCGGCCGCCGGCCGCGGTGCGCTGCGGGGCCGCTACACCCGAGCCCCCAGCGCGTTCACGATCTCGTCCACGCGCGTCCGGGCGTCGCCGAAGAGCATCCGGCTGTTCTCGCGGAAGAACAGCGGGTTCTGCACACCGGCGTAACCCGTCGCCATGGACCGCTTGAAGACGATGACGTTCTCCGCCTCCCACACCCGCAGCACGGGCATGCCCGCGATCGGGCTGTTCGCGTCCTCGAGCGCCGCCGGGTTGACGGTGTCGTTCGCGCCGATGACGAGGACGACCGAGGTGGCGGCGAAGTCGTCGTTGATCTCGTCCATCTCCAGGACGATGTCGTAGGGCACGTTCGCCTCGGCCAGCAGCACGTTCATGTGGCCCGGCAGGCGCCCGGCGACCGGATGGATGCCGAACCGGACGTCCACGCCCTGGTCGCGCAGGCTGCGGGTGAGGTCGGCCACCCGCTGCTGCGCCTGGGCGACGGCCATGCCGTATCCCGGCGTGATGATGACCGACGACGCCTCGCGCAGCAGTTCGGCGGTCTCCTCGGCGCTGATCTCACGGTGCTCGCCCTGCTCGGCGTCCGAGGCGACGGGCGCCTCGATGCCGAAGCCTCCGGCGATCACCGAGAGGAAGGAGCGGTTCATCGCCTGGCACATGATGTACGAGAGGTAGGCGCCGGACGAGCCGACCAGCGCGCCGGTGACGATGAGCAGATCGTTGTTGAGCAGGAAGCCCGAGGCGGCGGCGGCCCAGCCCGAGTAGCTGTTGAGCATCGACACGACCACCGGCATGTCACCGCCGCCGATGGAGGCCACCAGGTGCCAGCCCAGGGCGAGGGCGAGCGCCGTGACGGCGATCAGCAGACCGATGTTCGGCCCGACGACGAAGACGACGGTGAGGACGGCGAAGGCCACCAGCGCACCGAGGTTGAGCGCGTTCCGGCCCGGCAGCATCAGCGGGCTGGACTTGATCCGCGCGGACAGCTTCAGGAAGGCGACCACCGAACCGGTGAAGGTCACGCCCCCGATGAAGACGCCGATGAACACCTCGGCGTGGTGGACGCCGAGGAGCGACCCGGTCAGCCCGCCGTCCTCCGCGGAATGGCCCGCGACCTCGAGATAGCCGTTCCAGCCGACCAGTACGGCGGCCAGGCCGACGAAGCTGTGCAGGATGGCGATGAGTTCCGGCATGGCGGTCATCTCGACGATGCGGGCCCGCCAGAGCCCGATCAGCGCGCCGATCACCATCGCGGCGGCCAGCAGGGCGGCGCCGGTGCCGGAGATGCTCTGCGAGGCGAGCGCGATGGTGGCGGCCAGGGCGACCGCCATGCCCGAGATGCCCAGGACGACGCCGGAGCGTGCGGTCTCGTGCTTGGAGAGTCCGGCCAGGCTGAGGATGAACAGCACGGCGGAGATGATGTAAGCGGCCTGCGCGGCCGTGGTGACGGTCATGGAGGCCTCAGTCCTTGGAGAACATGCCGAGCATGCGGCGGGTGACCGCGAAGCCACCGAAGATGTTGATGCTCGCCAGCAGGACCGCGGCGAACGACAGCACGGTCACGACGGTGTTCCCGTGCCCGATCTGCAGCAGGGCGCCCACGACGATGATCCCGGAGATCGCGTTGGTCACCGACATCAGCGGCGTGTGCAGCGCGTGGTGCACGCTGCCGATGACGTAGTAGCCGATCACGATGGCCAGCACGAACACCGTGAAGTTGCCGGCGAGCTGGCTCGGCGAGAACGCCGTCAGCAGGAACAGGCCGAACGCGCTCAGACCCCCGATCGCCAGCTTGCGGTTCCGCGGCATCGGCTGCTTGCCCCGGGCCCCGGCCGCGGACCCCTCGCCCGCGGGCCGCGCGGCGGCGTCCGGCTGCCGCGGTGCGGGCACGGCGGATACCTGGACCGGCGGTGGCGGCCAGGTCTTCTCGCCCGCGCGGACCACCGTCATGGACCGCTGCACCACGTCGTCGAAGTCCAGGACGATCTGCCCGTCCTTGCCCGGCGTCAGCAGCTTGAGCAGGTTCACCAGGTTGGTGCCGTAGAGCTGCGAGGCCTGCGCGGGCAGCCGGCCCGGCAGGTCCGTGTAGCCGATGATCGTCACGCCGTTGTCCGTCACGACCACCTCGCCGGCGACGGAGCCCGCGACGTTGCCGCCCTGCGCGGCGGCCATGTCGACGATCACGCTGCCGGGGCGCATGCTCGCGACGTGCTCGGCCGTGATCAGCCGGGGCGCCGGGCGGCCGGGGATGAGCGCGGTGGTGATGACGATGTCCACCTCGGCGGCCTGCTCGGTGTAGATCTCCGCGGCCCGCCGGTCGTAGTCCTCGGACGTCGCCTTGGCGTAGCCGTCGGCGCTCGCCTCCTGCTCGACCTCCACGGCGAGGAACTCCCCGCCCATCGAGCGCACCTGGTCGGCGACCTCCGGACGCGGGTCGGTCGCCCGGACGATCGCGCCCAGGCCCTTCGCCGCGCCGATCGCCGCCAGGCCGGCCACGCCCGCGCCGGCGACCAGCACCTTCGCCGGCGGCACCTTGCCCGCCGCCGTCACCTGGCCGGTGAAGAACCGGCCGAACCGGTGGGCCGCCTCGATCACCGCCCGGTAGCCCGCGATGTTGGCCATCGAGCTCAGCACGTCCAGCGACTGGGCCCGGGAGATCCGGGGCACCGCGTCCATCGCCAGGACGGTGATCGAGCGCTGCGTGAGCGTCTCGACGAGTTCGGGGCGGAGAGCTGGGCCGATCATGCCGATCAGCGTCGCGTCGTCCCGCAGCCGGCCGATCTCCTCCGCGGTCGGCGGGTCGACCTTGAGGACGACATCGGACCGCCAGGCGTCCTCGCGGCTGCCGATCTTGGCGCCGGCCTCGGCGTACAATTCGTCCGCGAAATCCGACCGCTGACCGGCGCCGGATTCGACCAGGACGTCGAAGCCGAGGCTCATCAGCCGGCGCACGGTGTCCGGGGTCGCGGCGACGCGCGTCTCCCCTGTGGCCGACTCCGCGACCACACCGAGCCGTTGGACCATCGATCCGACCTCTTTCTGTGACGTTCCTCCGGGCCTCCCCGGTGCGGGTGCACTCGGGTGGCCGAAGGGTGCGTGGTGAGATCCGCGTCGTCCGTTGGCGGAGGCCGTACGTCGTCGTTGACGGGGCCCGGAATGCTTCGTGCCGGGCAGGCTCCAACTGGGCGGATCCGGGCAGCGGAACCTGCTGATCGGTCTCGAGCGTGGGCAGGCTAGCCCGCTGTTCTCACACGGGGCAAGGGAGCACGGGGTCCCGTATCAGGCGCACACCAGGGCTTTTGAATCTTTGTGAGCGGTCACAGAGCGGGTCGTGCGCGGAAGGGCCAACCGGCCCGTGTGGCACGACTCACGGCCGGAGCGACCGCAGGCTGAGACGCCCGGAAGGACGGACCCTCTCGAACCGGACGGGCCTCGTCCGGCGTCGTTTCCGTGCCCAACCGCCGGGTACCCGGACAAGCCCGGCGGGCGTCCCGTTCGGCCGATCGGCTGACTGACCGCGTGTCTGTTCGGCTGGTTTCGGCGGAGCCGCGGGACCGCCGGCCCTCGGTCTGCCGGTCCGGCGTTCCACTGTCCGCCGGACTGTCCGATGACCGACCGCCGCCCGTCCGCCCACGACCGAGCCGGAGTCACCATGCCGCCGTCCCCCGCGCCCGAGCCCGCCGTCTCCGCCGGACCGCGGAAGGCCGGTACGGCGGAGCAGGTGCGCTTCACCACCGAGGTCCTGCTGCCGCTGCTCTCGGTGGGGGTGATCAAGCGGCGGCCCCGCGTCATGGCACTCGCCGAACGTCTCCAGCTCGACCGGGGCGGTGTCGCGACGGTGCGCCTGCTGCGTGAACGGCACGGCGCCGGCCCGCTGCTGATGCGTCTCGCCGGCCGCTCCGTGCTGCTCCTCCTCGATCCGGGCGACGTGCGGCGGGTCCTCGACGGGACACCGCGGCCCTTCGGCCCGGCCTCTTGGGAGAAACGGGGCGCGCTCACTCAGTTCCAGCCGCACGGCTCGCTCATCACCCGGGGAACGGAACGCGCACCCCGCCGCCGTCTCAACGAGGAGGCGCTGGAGACCGACCGGCCGCTGCACCACCTCGCCCCGACCGTCGCCGGCACGGTGGGCGAGGAGGCCCGCCTGCTCGCCGACCGGTGTGCCGTCACCGGGCAACTGGCCTGGGACGATTTCGCGGCGTACTGGTGGAGGACGGTCCGGCGCACTGTCCTCGGTGACGCCGCGCGCGACGACCACCGGCTCACCGAAGAGCTGGGACGGCTCCGCGAGGCGGCCAACTGGTCCGTCCTGCTGCCGCGGCGGCGTGCCCTGCGCGCCCGCTTCCTGGAGCATCTGCGCCGGCGGGCGGAGGGCGCCGGCCCGGACACGCTCGCGGCCGCGGCCATGGCCCGTGCGGAGGAGACCGGCGCCGACCCCGTCAGCCAGATCGCGCACTGGCTGTTCGCCTTCGACGCGGCGGGCATGACGGTCTTCCGCACTCTCGCGCTGCTCACCACCCATCCCGAGGACGGCAGACGCGCCCGGGACGAGATCGGCGGCACCGGCCCCGGCACCCCGCGGACGCTGCCGTTCCTGCGGGCCTGCGTACTGGACACCGTACGGCTCTGGCCGACGACCCCCGCCGTGCTGCGGCAGACCACCGAGGACATCGAGTGGGACGGCCGGACCGTGCCGGCCCGCACCACCGTCCTCGCCTACGCCCCGTACTTCCACCGCGGTGACCCGCACGCCCCGTACGCCGACCGGTTCACCCCCGGCATGTGGCTCGACGGCCGTGCCCGGTCCGACCCGGCGCTCGTCCCGTTCAGCGGCGGTCCGGGCGTCTGCCCGGGGGAGAACATCGTGCTGCTGCACACCAGCACCTGGCTGGCGGCGATGCTGGGGGAGAGGTTGACGTACCGCCTCGCCTCCCGTGTCCGTCCGAGCCCGTGCCGCCCGCTCCCGGCGACGTTCAACCCGTTCGGCGTGCGGTTCACCGTCCACTGACCGGCGGAGGGCGCTCGGTGCGCCGCCCCGCACCTCGGCCCGCCCAGCCGTCCTGTCCCGTGAGTCCGGCACCGGGGTGGGCAACGGCAGGCGGGACGACGGCAGTCGGGCTGCCGGGCCGGGCCGCAGTACGGTACGGACCGCCCGCCCGGCGGCGGTACCCCGGGTGCCGGCATCGGTGGCGCCCCGGCCGGGTAGCTTGGACTCGTCCGGGCCGGGCCGGACCGGGCGGAAGGCGGGGACGGGGAACGTGCCGGGAGGAGAAGCCGCGGGGACGGCGCGGGGACGGCGCGGCCGGGGCCTGGACCGCGGCGGAAGCCGGCGCCCCAGCCGCGGCCGGGGCCGGGCAGACCGCCCGGCCCGAGAGCTTCCTGCTCGCCCTCTTCGGCGACTATGTGCTCGACCGCGGGGTCGCCGTGTCGACGGGCAGCGTCATCGCCGTACTGCGGCAGCTCGGCGTCGGTGAGCACGCCACCCGGGCCGCCGCCGCCCGCATGGCCCGCCGCGGCCTGCTGCGCTCGGTGCGGCGGGGCCGCCGGGCGTATCTCGGCCTGACGCCGCACGGAACGGCGGTGCTGCGGGACGGCCGGGACAAACTGGAGGCGGAGGTCGTCGACCGGCACTGGGACGGCCGGTGGACGCTGCTGGCGTTCTCGGTGCCGGAGAGCCGGCGCGCGGACCGGCACGCGCTGCGCACCCGCCTCGGCTGGGCCGGATTCGGGCCGCTGCGCAGCGGCCTGTGGGTCTCGACGCGGGCGGCGGACCTCTCGGACACGCTCGCCCGGCTGGACCTGCTGGACCACGCCGAGGTGTTCCGGGCCGAGGCGGCCCTGTGGACCGACCCGGCCAGGATCGTCCGGGAGGCTTGGGACCTGTCCGCGCTGGCCGCGGGATACCGCCGCTTCACCGACCGCTGGTCCGGCGCGGAGCTCGGCGAGCGCGACGGCCTGGCGCTCCGGACCCGGCTGACGGCCGAGTGGCTGCTGCTGATCCGTCACGATCCCCGGCTGCCGCGGGATCTGCTCACCGAGAAATGGCCGGGCGTGCGGGCGCAGGAACTCTTCCGGACCTCGCTGCCCCAACTCCTGCCCGCAGCAGACACGTTGGCGGCGGAACTGCTCGACACCACGGCGGCCGGATAACGCGAGCCGCCGCCGGCCGGTGCGGAGGACGCGGACGGGATCGCGGTCCGGCTTCGGGTGCCTGCCGGCGCACGGGACGGACACGTCCTCCACCGGGGTGTACGGGCGCGCCGCCCCGGAGCCGTACGCGCCCCGAACCGGTACAGGAACCGGCGCAGATACCGGCGCAGATACCGACCGGAGCGGCTCCGGGACGGGCGGCTCCGGGCGATCTCCGGAATCCCGCAGACCCGCCTCGGGGACCGTCGCCCGGGTCAGATACCCGGCCGGCTCCCGCCCGCCCGATCATGACGAGAATCCGGCGGCCGCGGAACACCCTTCGGCCAACCTTCGGCGAATCCTTGTTGATCGCCACTGAAATGTCTAACGTCGGGTCACCAACTCCCCCCCACAGGAGGCCCACATGACGCGTCTCAGATCTCTCTTGGCGGCTGTGGCCGGCAGCCTGCTGCTCTTCCTCGCGGGCATCTCCGCTCCCTCACCGGCGTCCGCCGCGTCGCTGGTGGAGGTGACCGACTTCGGCAGCAACCCCGGCAATCTTCGGATGCACCTGTATGTGCCGGACTCCCGTCCCGAACAGCCGGCGATCGTGGTGGCCATGCACGGCTGCGGCGGGTCGGGGCCGGGCTTCCACCAGTCGGGCGGCTTCGGGCAACTGGCCGACCAGCACGGCTTCATCGTCGTCTACCCGACCGCGACGAAGCAGACGGCGATGTCCAACTGTTTCGACGTGTGGTCCGACGCGTCCAAGCGCCGCGGCGGCGGCAGCGATCCCGCCTCGATCGTCTCGATGGTCGACTACGCGAAGCAGCGCTACAACGGCGACCCGGAGCGGGTCTTCGTCACCGGCAGTTCCTCCGGCGGCATGGAGACCAACGCCCTCCTCGCCCTCTACCCGGACGTGTTCGAGGCCGGAACGGTGTTCATGGGCGTCCCCTTCACCTGTTTCGCCAACGAGGCCGATTTCCCGCCGTGGACCAGCAAGTGCGTGGGCGGCTCCATGGACCGGACCCCGGAGGACTGGGGCAACGCCGTCCGGCAGGCGTACCCCGGGCACACCGGTACCCGTCCCCGCGTCCAACTGTGGCACGGCACCAACGACACCCTCATCCCGTTCCAGCTTCTGCGGGAGGAGACGGAACAGTGGACGAACGTCTTCGGGCTGAGCCAGACGCCGACCTCCACGGACCAGCCGCAGCCCACCTGGTCGCGGCAGCGCTACGCCGACCAGGCCGGTGAGGTGAAGGTGGAATCCATCAGCGTCCAGGGCGCAGGGCACAGCCTGCCGATGAGCGGCATGGCCGCCTCGGCCGTCGAATTCTTCGGCCTGTCCGGTTGAGGGACCGGGTGGTGGGAACGGCTGCCCGCCCCGCTCGGCGGGAGTGGAGGCGGGCAGCCGGCCGGAGGCGTACCGCATCGTCTTCCGCCCCGGGCATTTCCCTGAGCGGGCTGGGCGGTTACCTTTCTGGGAGCGCTCCCACAGCTCTGGTCCGGCGGCATTCCTTCCCCCACGCGCGCCGGATCTCCACCCCCCGAAGGGAGAGGCACCACCCATGAAGCGATCCCTGAGACCCTCGCGCGCGCAAGACGACGGCGGCTCCGGAACCGGAATCCGGAGCGGCCTGTGGCGCAGGCTCTCACTGTTCGGCCTGCTGGTCGCCCTTCCCGTCCTCCTCCTGGCGGTGTTCACGGGCGACTCCGGCGAATCCGGCGGCTCCGGCGATGCCGGGGAGCGAACCGCCGCAGAGGGCGCGCAGTCCGGGGCCGGGACACGGACCGAAACCCGCGAGCAGACCGGCGACGGCGATCACGGCGGCGATCACGGCGGCGGCCACGGTGAGCACACCGAAGCCGCAGCTGCGGACAAGGAGGACAAGCAGGGCCAGGACGCCGCCCACCAGGGCCATTCCGCGAGTGCGGGCGGCAAATGCGCTGCGAAGGTGAAGATCACGACCAAGGGCGACGACTACCGCGCCAAGGTGACGGTGACGAATTCCGGCGAGACCGAGATCGGCAACTGGATGGTGCACTCGTCCATCTCGCCCGACGCGAACATCGAGAAGCACTGGCGCACGGTGCTCAGCGGCTACGGTCTCGCCGTCGCCTTCGGCAACACCGACAAGAACGGGACGCTGGAGCCCGGCGAGTCGACCACGTTCGGCTTCTTCGTCAAGAACGGCACCCCACCGCCGTCCGAGGCCAACGTCTGCTACGTGCACTGAGGTTGAGCCCGAAAGTGGCGGGGCGGTACCGGCGGCACCGGTACCGCCCCGCCGTCGGTTCTCCCGGCGACTCACCCGTCGGCGGCGAACCGTATCGCCGCCGAGTGCAGCACTGCGGACGCTGGTACGACTGCGGCGCGGCCGTCGTGGCTGCCCGCCGTGCGCGGCGCTGCTGCGTTGAGGGGGCTGTCGGTTGTTGTGCCTGGTTGGGGTTACGGCGCCGGGTGGGCGGCGCGATGGTGGCCTCGGGTGCGTTGCGGGCCGGCGGGTGTCGTTTTGGTGGGGGTTACGGCATCCGTGTCGGGGGTGGGCCGGTGGTCGGTCGTCTATCCGGTGCCGTGCGCGCCCGGGGTCGTCTTGAAAAGCGATGGCGTGGCTGGTGCCGGTGGGTGGTTGCGGGGCACACGCGCGCCTGGGCTTCTCGGCTCACCCGCCGTCGTGGCGGGCTGTCGATGGTGGCGGTCGTGGGCGGTTGTCGTGGCTGCTGTGGGGTGTCGGCCGCCGCTGGGATCGGGGTTCGGGGTGGTGGGGTTCTCGGTGGCGTTCTGGCGGTGAGGACCGGTTGGGGGTGGGGCATCGGCGATGACCTGGTGCCCGGCCGGGGGCGCGGAAGCGCTGTGCGCTCGGGTTCTCCGGCTCTCTGCGTCGTGGCGGGCTGCTGGTGGCCGTGGCCGTGGTCGTGGTCGTGGTCGTGGGTGGGTGGCGTTGTTGGTGTTTGGTGTGGGCCATGGGTGGAGTTCCCGGTTCCGCTTTCGATCACTCGTTCGGGTGGTTCCATGCTCTGGACCTGGATTCATCACCGTCCGTGACGGAAAATGGGGGTATGAACCCGCTTCGTGAGGGCGGGAGTTCACGCGTGTGATCCGGACGGGGGGACATGATGCAGGCCACGTTGCTCGACCATGACGACACGGCCACGACCGAAACCACCGGCTCGCCGGAACAGCCGGTGACGGCGGATGAGTGGGCCGCGCATCTGGCGTCGGCCGTACCCGGTCCGCAGACGGCGGCGATGCTTGCTCTGCTGGAGCGCGGGCAGCTCTCCACCACTGGGCGGATCGATGCTTTGAAGGCCTGGGAGCGGCATGTGGCGTGGATCCAGGCGCAGCAGGTTGGTCTGCTGGCGGATATCGAGGCGGATGCTTTGGATGCGGCGCCGAATGAGGTCGGGTGGGTGGACTATGACTGGAACTTCGCCTGTGAGGATGTGGCCTGTGCGTTGAAGCTGTCGGGGAACACGGCCGCGGACCGCCTGGCGGTCGCCACCGCCTTGGAGGGGCGGTTTCCCACGACGGTGGGCCTGTTGGAGCGCGGGGAGATCTGCTACTTGCAGGCGAAGGCGGTGGCGGAGGTCACCGGCACCCTCGACCCCGAGGCCGCAGGTGTGGTGGAGGCGATGGTCGCGCCCAAGATGCCCGGCCAGTCCGTCGGCCAGACCCGGCGGGCCTTGAACCGCGCCGTCCTGAAGGCTGATCCGCGGGGGGCGGAGGTGCGGCATCGCCGGCGGCGGGAGGACCGGACGATCTGGCACCGGGCCGCCGAGGACGGTATGGCCACCTGGACCGCGTTCCTCACCACCCCGCAGGCCGCCCAACTGGACGCGGCCGTCGACGCGCACGCCGCCACGTTCACCGAGGACGGGCGCACCCTGAACCAGAAGCGGGTGGACGCCCTGTACGACCTGGTCGTCAACCGCCCCACCGGAGACCCGACCCCGGGTGGCCGGTCGGCAGCGGTGGTGCAGGTGACGGTGTCGATGGACACCCTGATCGGGGTGGATGAGGAGCCCGCACAGCTCAAGGGCTACGGCCCGGTCAGCGCCACCGCGGCACGGGAGGTGGCTTTCGCTCCGGGCACGATCTGGCGCCGTCTGATCACCCACCCCGCCACCGGGCTGCTGGTCAAGACCGACCCCACCACCTACCACCCCACCGCCGAGACCGAACGCCACGTCATCGCCCGCGACATGACGTGCACCTTCCCCTCCTGCCACATGCCTGCTCACCGCTGCGACCTCGATCACATCGAGCCGTTCAACCACCAGGACCCGCAAGCGGGCGGGGCGACGGAGCCGGACAATTTGATGCCGTTGTGCCGACGCCACCATCTCCTCAAACACCGCACCGAATGGCAGGTGCAGCGCGACCCCGATACCGGCGAGGTCCGCTGGACGGCACCGACCGGCCACACCTACACCAACCCACCCCACACCCCTAGCCCCAGCCCGCAGCGGGCCGCAGCCACCGGCATCAGCCCCTTCGCCACCGTGCGGAGGGGCCCACACCCCTGCCCAAGACCGAGAACCCGTCCCGGGCCACCATTGGGTGTACACCTGACATGACAGGGCCATGTGCGCACCTCGGCGTCAACGCGCACCGGCAACGGCCACCTCGGCGTCAACGCGCGTGCTTCGTGTTCAGAATCCACCCACCGGCAGCCGTCGAGAGGAGAGAACCGAGCCCGCCACGCCGTCACCCGCCACGACCGTGACCACCGACAGCCCGCCACGATGGCGGGTGAGCCGAGAAGCCCAGGCGCGCGTGTGCCCCCGCAACCACCCACCGGCACCAGCCACGCCATCGCTCTTCCCAACGACCCCGGGCGCGCGCGGCACCGGATAGACGACCGACCACCGGCCCACCCCGACACGGATGCCGTAACCCCCACCAAAACGACACCCGCCGCCCGCAACGCACCCGCCACCACCATCGCGCCGCCCACCCGGCGCCGTAACTAACCAGCCCGGCACCGGACAGCCCGCGACGCATCCGCGACCACCGCCGCGCCGCCCACCCGGTGCCCCAGAGCCTGAATCGGGCCGGGGCTTGCTGGCCGTTTCGCTCCGCCTCTCTCGCCGTGACCGGCTCCGCCCTCGCCGACCGCTGAGGCGTCGGACCCGACCCGTCCGCTGCTCAAGACGGTGCGGGCGGAGTGCTCCGTGCCGCCCGGAGTTCGCCGACCGGGCTCCGGGTGAGGGGCGGGGCGGGGATACTTCCGGCATGAGTGCCCTGTCCGCGGTCCCGGACGCCGTGCTGATGGCAGTCGTCGTGGCGCTGACGATGCTGGTGGCATGGACGGATTCCACCGTCCGGGAGTGGGCCCAGCCGTGGCTGCGGCGCCGTGTCGTCCGGCCGTATCTGCGACTGCGGGCCGGGCTGGTGCGGGAGTTCGCCGGCCGGCTCATTCGGGACACCAGGGACGTCCTGCTCCCGGTGGTGGGCGACCGCGTGGCGACCGACCCGTACCGGATTCCGCTGTGCATCACCCACTGGTGGAAAAGCCTTCTGGCCACGGTTCCGTTCCGGCTCCTGGTCTTCGTGGTGGTGCCCGTGGTGCTCCTCAACGGGGCAGCGGAGGTGTGGATCCTGCTCGAATCCGCCTCGTCCTTCCGCGGCTCCCTGTCCGAGGCCCGGCAGGAACTCGCGGACGCGGCACGGCTGTTCGTGGCAGAGGTGGAGGAGAGGATCGGCGCGCCGGTGGCCGGGTACCTGGGCGACCCGCTGGGATCGCTCGGCGCGGTGCGCGTCTCCGCGATGCTGCTTCTGCTGCTCCTCGCTCTGTTTCTGATAGTCCGTCCGCTGCTGGCGTCGGTGCTGCACTCCGGGACGGCCGCCGGTGAGGAGTTGCCGTCCTCGCCCGATTCCGCGGCGCCCGGGCGTCGGTACTGGCCCGTGGTGGTGCTCGTGGCGGCGGCTGTGCAGAGCGCGCGCGCCTGCCGGACGTGGGAGAACAGGTCCCGGCTCGGCACACCGCCGCGGGTCTCCCTGCGGGTGGCCGAGCGTGTGATCCGTCGGGCGTACCGCACCCGCAACGGTTCCGTCCGGCGTCATCACAAGCGGCACCTGAGAGCCCATGCCGCGCGGGTCGTCGGCGCGCTCCGGGCCGTCGAGGTGAGACAGGACCGGGACAGTGACGCCGCCTACCGCGATCTGGCCGTCATGCTGCTGACGATCGCCGAGCGCTATGCCGAGGGCCGGATAGGGGAGTTGCTGGACGAGGCCGACCTGGCCGGGGCCGAACCGGTCGTCGACCGCGCGGGTTTCCGGTTCGCCGCGGCGGGTGCCCTGGTGCTGGGGGTGCTGGGGGCGGCCTCGTGGAGCGGTGTGCCGGCGGAGGTCATGGGTCCGCTGCTCGGTGTCACGGTCACGACGGCCCTGGTCGTGACGTACGGCATCGGCATTCCGCGTCCCTCGGATCTCCTCGACATCGTGCGCGGCGCCGACCGGAGGTAGTCCGCCGCGCTCCCGGCCCGGGCGTGGCCGGCGGGCCGGGAGCGCGGGATGCCCGGGGCGTCCGGGGCACCCGGGTCAGCCCAGGGCGGACGCGAGGAGTTCGGCGGTCTCGGCGATCAGCTCGTTGTCCGGTGCGGCGTCGGGGGCGGGCTTGGTGGTGAGGACGGCCAGCACGATCGGGGCGCGGTCCGGGGTCCAGGCGACGCCGGCGTTGTTGTTGGTGCCGTAAGCGCCTCCGCCGGTCTTGTCCGCCAGGTCCCAGTCGGCGGGCAGGCCGGCGCGGAAGCGCTCGCCGCTGGTGGTGTTGGCCAGCATCCACCCGGTGAGCCGCTCGCGGTCGGCGGACGAGAGCGTGTCGCCGACGATGAGCCGGGTGTAGGTGCGGGCGATGGCGCGGGGGCTGGTGGTGTCCTCCATCCGCCACGGCTCCGCCGAGTTGAGCTCCGTCTCCCACCGGTCCAGGCGGGTGGTGCGGTCGCCCACCGAGCGGCAGAACCGGGTGACGGCGCGCGGGCCGCCGAGTTCGCGGAGGAGGAGGTTGGCGGCGGTGTTGTCGCTGTAGCGGATGGCGGCGTCGCAGAGTTCCCCGACGGTCATGCCCTGCGCCACGTGCTTGCCCGTGATGGGGGAGTGCTCGACGAGATCGGTCGTGCCGTAGCGGATGCGCCGGGCCAGGAACTCGCCGCGCCGGTCGTGGTCGCGGAGGATCGCCGCGGCGGCGACCGGCTTGAACAGCGAGCACATCGGGAACCGCTCGTCGGCGCGGCGGACGACGGTCTCACCGGTGTCGAGATTCCGTGCGAACACCCCCAGCCGTGCGCCGTGTTCGGATTCGAGGGCCCGGAGCCGCCGGGAGGCCTCCCGCGCGCGTCCGGAGAGCGGCGGCGACGCCGTGGGTGAGGCCGGTGACTCCGGTCCTGCCGCCGAGGCCGCCGAGGCCGCTCCGCCCGAGGGGACGCAGGCGGCCAGGGCCGCTCCGGCGCCCAGGACGAACAGCGCGCGGCGGGCCGGACGGGTTCCGTGTGCCGTGTTCAAGACCGTGACTCCTGACGGGTGAGGGGGTGGTCACTGACCGGGCCCGGTACAGGTGGACCAGACCAATCCCCTAGACGCACCCGGGCCGTGTCCGGTTCTGCTCTCGCTCGTCATGCTGCTGATGCCCGTGTACCAGCTGGTCAGCGGTCTCGCGTTCAGCCACGCCTACTACGGGGCGTTCCGGCACGCGATCACCGTCGGATTCGTCTCGATGATGATCACGGGGGTCGCGGCCCGCGTGGCGCCCACCCTGCGCGGCATCCACCCCGGCACCCTCAACTCGCTCACGGGCCCGTTCGTCCTGATCAACGTCGGCTGCGCGCTGCGGGTTTCGCTGCAGACCCTCACCGACCGGCATCCGTTCTCCTTCGCCGTCGTCGGGGTCAGCGGACTGCTGGAACTCGCCGCCCTCGTCTGGTGGGGCACCGGTCTGCTGCGGATCCTCCACGGATCTCCTGGGTCGGGACCCGGTGTGTCCCGGCCGGTCGTGCTGCGCCCGGTCCGATCCGGTGCGGGTCCGGGCCCGCGCGCTCCCTCCGCAGGGAGGGCGCGGGACTCCCGGCCCGGGCCCGCGCCGGCGGGCACGGCTGATCGGGTGTGCCCGGAGGTGCGGGCCGGTGCGCCGGGATCGGTCCCCGCGCACCGGCCCGCGGACCCGGGCCGCCCGGCGGGGGCGGAAGAGCGGCCCGGGCTGTTGCGGGGCTAACCGGTGTGGTGGCCGGTCAGCGGGCCGAGGGCGGTGGTGAGGTCCCGCCCGTGAACGGGCGGCCGGTGCGGCGGAGCCGGGCGGTCCGCCGCCGTTCCGTACCGGGGGGCCGCGTCACAGACGGCCGGATCCGTGCCGTCGGCCGGCGGGGGCGCCGGGCGGACCTCGCCCGCCAGGGTCAGCACCGCCACCGCCGCCGCGGCGGTCGTCACCGAGCTGAACACGCGCTCGTAGCGGTCCGGGACACGCGCGATCCGGCGCCGCCGGTGGGACGCGCGGGCCCGGTGCCCGGAGGACGGCGCGGGCGGCTCGCCGCGGACGGCCCAGGAAGGGACCGGCGGTGGCCCCGGCGGCCCGGAGTACGGGGACGGAGAGGGCGACGGGGGCGGGGCGGGGAGCGGAAGGGCATCGGCGGCTCACCCCTCCCCGCCGGGCAGCCAGCGCACCTCGGCGACGGAGACGACCGCCGTTCCCTCGGTGTAGAGCATGAACGGGACGTCGACATGGCGCAGATCCATGCCCAGCTCCGCCAACTCAGCCAACGGGACGGCCAGTTCGTGCCACCGGCCCGGTGCGAGGCCCCCCAGCCGCTCCGTCAGGTCCAGGCCCGGCTGGGCCGGGTAGTCGTCGTGGCAGGCCAGCAGGAGCGGCTGGGAGGGCGGTTCGCCGATCCGGAGGCGGAAGGCCAGCCGCCCGCCGGCCTCCGCGTAGCCGCGCAGGTCCAGCGGCTGCGCGTCCGGCTCCGGCCGCTCGGCGTAGACGAAGGCGACCGGATAGCCCTTGAAGGCGAAGGTGAGGGTGCCCGGGGGATCGTCCGGTCCGCCCGGCTCGGAGCGGACGATCAGGCAGTCCACCGGCTCCTCCGTTGAGACGTCCACCCGCGACCAGGTGTTGTGGCCGCCGATCCGGAAGCGGTACCCGGAGCCCGCGCCCAGCACCGGCAGCGGCCCGGCCGCCGGGGGCGGGGGAGTGGTGTCCTCGAAGGTGTCGAGCGGCAGCGGGTGGCGGTGCGGGTCCGTGTCGTCCAGCGACAGGCCGTAGCCGTACGGGAAGAGCGGGGCGTGCTCGCCCGCCGGCTCCTGCTCCTCCGGCGGGACCCGGTAGCCGGGGATGTGCGGCGGGATCCGGTTGGCGGCCGACGCGCGGCGGCTGCCCGGCCAGGTGAAGCCGAGCCGGCCGCGGAAGTCGTGGGCCCGCTCCCCGTCCGGGCCGGCGAAGAGGACGTCCGTGATGCCCCCGGCCTCGGTGCCGGGCAGCCAGGCGACGGCGAAGGCGTCGGAGAGGTTGATCTCCTCGGTGGTGTACAGGGGGCGGCCGGTGAGCATCACCGTCACCACCCGCAGCCCCGCCGCGCGCAGCCGCCGCAGGGTCTCCAGATCGCGGGCGTAGGACGCCTTGAGCTCGGAGTAGGCCAGGGAGCGCCACGGCTTGACGGTGCCGCGCATCTCCGCGTACGAGTCCTCGCCGATGACGACCAGCGCCACGTCGTGTGCCGTCGGGTCCACCGTGCCCGGGAACGGGTCCACGGTGCAGCGCCCCTCGCCGGTGATCTGCCGCACCGCTCCCGCCATCGTCACGGCGCCCGGCAGGTCCGGCAGTTCGACGTCATTGCCCTGCCAGGTGAGGGTCCAGCCGCCGGTCTGCTTCTGGATGGCGTCCGCGCCGCTCCCCGCCACCAGCACCCGGGAGGAGCGCGGCAGCGGCAGCACTCCGCCGGTGTGCTTGAGGAGGACGACCGACTTGCGCACCGCCTCCCGCGCCAGCGCCCGGTGCTCCGCGCAGCCCAGAACGGCGGTGTCGTGCGTCAGGGCCCGGTCGCGGGGCCGGGGGCGCTCCCACAGACCGGCGCGCATCTTCACCCGCAGCACCCGCGTCACCGCGTCGTCGATCCGGGAGGCCGGGATCTCCCCGTCGCGGAGCCCGGCGAGGGCGTTGCGGTACACCGACTGCCACGCCTCCCGCCCGGCGACCATCAGGACGTCCAGCCCGGCGTTGAGCGCGTAGTTGGCGTTGCCGATGGAACAGCCGGAGACCTCCGCGTGGGCGTCCCAGTCGCTGATGACGATGCCGTCGAAGCCCATCGCGCTCTTGAGCACATCGGTGAGCAGATAACGGCTGCCGTGCACCTTGGCGTTGTACGGCGGGCCGTGGTGTGGGGAGTGGTCGTAGTTGGCCGGGTTCTCCCAGCTGCTGAAGGAGGCCATCACCGACTGGGCGCCCGCGGCCAGCCCGGCGATGAAACCGGCGGCGTGGATGTTGCGCACCAGGTCCTCGGAGGTGAAGCAGGTGCCGCGGTCGCCGCCCTCGGCGGTGCCGCCGTCGGCCACCCAGTGCTTGACGCAGGAGATCACCCGGGCCCCGGCGGTCGGACCGTCCGGGCCGCCGCCGCCCTGGAGGCCGGCCACCATCTCGCCCGCGTAGGCGTGCACCAGCTCCGGGTCCTCGGACCAGCCCTCGTAGTAGCGGCCCCAGCGGCGGTCGCGCGGGACGGTGACGGTGGGCGCGAACGTCCAGTCCATCCCCGTCGCGGCGATCTCGCGGGCCGTGGCCGCGCCGATCCGGCGCAGCAGCTCCGGGTCGCGGGCGGCGCCCAGGCCGATGTTGTGCGGGAAGATCGTCGCGCCGTACACGTTGTTGTGGCCGTGCACCGCGTCGGTGGCCCACATGAACGGGACGCGGAACGGCCGGTCCGCGTAGGCCGCTTCGGCCGCCTCCCAGTAGAGGTCGACCGTCTTCACCCAGTCCGCCGGATCGGCGTGCCGGTTGCCGCCCGGCCAGATCCCCGCACCGTTGAGCGCCGAGCCGATCCGGTACGCGCGGACGTCCTCGGGCGTCAGCTCGGCCAGCTCGGGCTGGATCAGCTGCCCGATCTTCTCCTCGGGCGTCATCTGCGCCAGGATCGAGCGGACGCGCTCCTCGGCGGCCGGGTCGGCCGGCACGGCGGACTCGACGCGTGGCCACGCGGGCCAGTGGGCGAAGGGTGGCACCGATCCTCCTCGGGTGCGGGCGGGGGACTGCTGGGGGCGGCTGCGGGTGGGGACGGGGCGGGGACCGGCCCTCGGGCGGCACCGCCGTCAGGCCGGCACCCAGAACTGCTCGACCTCCCGGGCGCGGACGCGGGCGGCGAAGACGTCCGGCACGACCGGCCGGTCCTGGGCGGGGCAGTAGAGCGTCACCTGGGTGCGGTGCTCGGCCAGCGCGGCCCGCTTGGTGTCGAGGTGTTCGCGGATGTCGAGGGACAGCAGCCGCTCGCCGCCCTCGGGGACGGTGCGGTCCGGTTCGCTGCGGTTGGTGAAGCCGAACTCGGCCTCCGTCTGCTCGTCCCAGACCACGAACTTCCGCAGCCGGGGCGTGAGTCCGAGCTCCCGGAGGCAGTCGAGGACCACCTCGCCCGTCAGCCGGTGGTCGGCGTTCAGTTCCCGGATCTCGTGCGGCAGGAACACCTCCTCGACCTCCGGGTGGGCCTCCAGCACCGCGCGGACGCGGGCCCGGAACTCCGGCAGCGCCTCGGCGAGCGCGGTGTCGGTGAAGCCGAGGAACTGCACCCCGTCCGGTCCCAGGCCCAGCGCCCGGGCCGCCGCCTCCGCCTCCTTCTGCCGGATACCGGCCAGCTCCTCCGGGGTGGGGTCGCTGTTGATGCCCAGCACGGCCTGGTGGGAGCGGGAGCCGTCGGTGGAGAAGACGATCTGCACCCGGGCGCCCTCGGCGGCACGGCGGGCGAGGGTGCCGCCGCAGGCGATCACCTCGTCGTCCTGGTGCGGGGAGAAGACCAGCACCTGACGGGGCGGTCCGTCCGGGCCGTCGGCGAGCGCGCGTTCGGCGGCGAGGTGCTCCGCGCATCCGGGCAGCCCTCGCTCGCGGATGAGGTCGTTGACGGCGAAGAAGTGGTTGCCGTCGACGAGCGAGGTGATGGGCGTGCCGTACTTGGAGGCGAAGTAGCGGTAGTTGGCCGCGACCGACCGCATGTTCTCGGTGTAGCTCTTGCTGTGCGGCACGTGCACGGCGCAGGCGTCGCGGTTCATGACGAAGACGGCGCCGTCGCGGTGCAGCCGGTAGGAGAGGTCGACGTCCTCGGCGCCCCAGGCGCGGTACGCGTCGTCGAACAGGCCGACGGAGCGCAGCTGTTCGGTACGGGCGGAGACGTTGCAGGTCCACCAGACCAGCCAGGGCGCGGGCAGGGAGGCGAAGTCCTCGCCGTACTTCTCGTAGAACTCCTCGCGGATGTCCAGCCAGCGCCCCTCGCGCCGCAGCCCCGCCATGAAGGAGTCCGGGTCCGCGTAGTCGATGGCACGTTCGATCTCGGCGCCGTCCTCGTTGTCCTCGTTGAAGCAGAAGACGTAGCCGCAGACGGCGACGGGCCGGTCGGAGGCGGCGTGACTGTCCAGATGGGCGCGGAGCGCGCCGCTGTGCAGCAGCACGCCGGAGTCGACGAGGACGCAGATGCCGCCCCGGGCGTTCGTGATTCCGGTGTTGCGGGCGCGGGCGACGCGGTAGCCCTCGTCGGGGTGGGCGAAGTAGCGCAGGGTCAGGCGGTTCTCGTACTCCGTCACCAGCCGCGCGGTGTCGTCCGTGGAGCCGTCGTCGACGACCAGTACCTCGAACCGCCCGGCCGGCAGGGTCTGCCGGGTGAGCGAGTCCAGGGTGTGCCGCAGCAGGCCGGCGCGGTTGTAGGTGGGGACGACGACGCTGACGTCCGGTCCGGGAGTGCTACTCATCGGTTCCTCCGGTGACGAGCAGAAGGGCGGCCACCGCGCTCAGCACGGCGCAGGCCCAGAACACATGGGTGAAGCCGAGCCACTGGGCGACGGCGCCGGCGGTCATCCCGCCGAGAAAGCTGCCCGCCTTGAAGGAGGCCCCGTAGAGGGCCGAGGCGGCGCCGATCCGGTCGGACATGGCGTTCTGCAGGATGATCACGGGGATGCTGAGCACGATCGCCGTCCACAGCGCGTTGGGCACCTGGAGCAGCAGCAGTGCCACCGGCGACTCGGTGAACGGCAGCGCGGCGAAGAAGAGCGTGGCGCAGACGGCCGCGACGGTCACCAGGCGCCATTTGCCGATCCGTTCGGCCTTGGCCCCGGTGTAGATCATCAGGGGGATCTCCAGCGCGGCGGCCAGCCCGAGCAGCAGCCCGGCGAAGCCCTTGCCCAGCCCCAGGTCCTTGGTGACGAACAGGGCGATGTTGATCTGGTAGATGCTGTTGACGGTCAGCATCAGCACGATCACGGCCATCAGGGACCGCACGCGCGGGGTGAGACCGGAGAAGGCGTTCCGGGGCGGGGCGGGCGCCGCGGGTGCCGCGGGTGCCGCGGTCTTCTCGGGCGCCGTCCGCGCCGTCCTCTCGGTGCCGGCCGCGGTGTCTCCGGCCGCGCTCTCCGGCAGGCCCTCCGCCGTACCGTCCGCCGCCCCGCCGGCCTCCGCGACGGCGGTCGGCCGGGTCTTCCCCGTGTCCGGCAGTGCCAGCGCGCACAGCGCCGCCGACAGCAGGTAGAACACGGCCGCCGCGAAGAACAGGCTGGAGAAGCCGCGGGAGGAGATCAGATAGAAACCGAACGGCGGGCCGACGATCCAGGCCACCGAGGTCACCGAGCGCAGCGCCGAGTTGAAGAACGCGGCGTCCGTGCCCCGGCTGTCCGCGAACTCCCGCGTGTAGGCGAAGAGTTGCGAGAAGACGGCGCCGCCGATGCCGAAGAAGAGGGCGCCCGTCACCAGTAGCGCGTAGTAGTCGCGCAGCAGCAGATAGCCGACCGCGCCGGCCGCCGAGCAGGCCGCGCACAGCGCGAGCAGGGAGCGCCGGCTCGACATCCGGTCGGACAGTGCCCCGACGACCAGGTCGGAGAGGATCTCGGAGGCCGCCCGCGCGGCGAAGAACAGCCCGATCATCAGTGGCGACACCCGCACCGCGTCGGACAGGAAGAGGCTGGTGGAGGTGACGACCATGGCCCCGGCGACACCGACCATGCCGGTGACGCCGATCAGGCTGTTGAGCGCGCCGTCCTTGAGGACGCCGACGACGCGCGTCTTGGCGGTGACGGTGGTGGTGTTCACACTTCTCCCTGGCGCGGAACGGGTACGGGGCCGGGCTGCGGGACGCCTCCGGGCATCACCCGGGCACGGCCGTCGGCAGCCACGAGCCGCGCCGCTGCCGGTAGGGCAGCCAGGGCGGGAGTTCCCGGCCGTCGGGGACGAGCAGCGCGGCCTCGTAGTCCGCCCGGCCGATCTCCCCGGCGGCCAGCAGACCGTCCCGGTCGGCGAGGGGGAGGGAGGCGAGGACGCGGTGCCGGAGATGGTCCAGGTCGAGCAGTCCGTCGTAGGTGGCGGGGCGCGGCAGGGCCGGGCCCTCCGGGCGGAGCCGGGACGGCGCCACGGTGCCGGACACCAGCCGCCAGTAGGCGGCGAAGGAGGTGCGCGGATCGGGGAGGGTTCCGGCGGCGAGCCCGATGCGGATGGTCTCCAGCCAGCAGTCGAGGTGGCGCCGCTCGCCCGGCCGGCCCAGGTGCCGCTCGCACCAGGCGGCCTTCGTCCTCTCGTCCGGCAGCGTCGCCCGCCCCGCGAAAACGGCCAGCGCCCAGGCGGCGATGGTCTCGAAGTAGGGGCAGGCGGTGCCGAACCCCTCGGTGTCCACCGGGGTGTTGATGACGGCGAGGGTCGGGTCGTGCCGGAAGAAGTGGTGCTCGTAGAGGTCCTCGCGGCGGAAGCCCTCGATGAAGCCGTAGTCCGGCATCCCGTACCCCAGGCACAGCACCACGTCGTCGTACGAGCGTTCGCTGCCGTCGGCCAGCACCGCGGTGCCGTCGGGCGCGAACCGCTCGAACGCCGGGCGGACCGTGATCCGTCCCCGGTAGACCCGGGGAATCGCCTTCTCGTTCACGTGGACGGCGCCGTGGAAGCCGTCCGCCGGCAGCAGGCCCGTCCGCCGGTACATCGCCATGTACTCGGGCAGCAGCCCGCTCAGCCAGGCCAGGTAGTCCCGGTAGGGCATCTCCTCCAGCGCGACCCGGCCGGCGTACGAGAAGAGCGCGTCGTTGTAGACGCCCGCACAGTCGCGCGGCAGGAACAGGGCCCGCCCGCGCACCGACCAGTCCACCCGCGCACCGGTGTCCGACAGCTCGGCGGCGATGTCCGCGCCGCTCACCCCGCCGCCGACCACCAGCACCCGGCGGCCGGCGAAGTCCGCCGGGCCCCGGTAGGACTTGGCCGTCCACACCCGGACCGGGGCGGCGGGGCCCGGCATGTGTTCCGGCAGCCGGGGCTCCCACAGCTCACCGCTCGCGACCATCACCGCGTCGAAGACCCCGGTGCTCTCGCCCCCCTCGTGCCGGGCGGTGACCCGCCATCCGTCCGCCTCCCGCGCCACCCGGACCACCCGGTGGCCGAAGCGGCAGACCGGCAGCACCCCGAACGCCTCGGCGTAGGAGCGCAGATAGGCGTGCACCTGCGGCAGCGTGGGGAAGTCGTCCACGCCCCGGGGCGGGAAGTCGGAGAACGGGAAGCTCATCCGCGAGCTCTGCATCCGCACCCCGGGGTAGGCGCCGCCGGAGGCCGGGTCCCAGATCCCGCCCAGATCGGCGTTCTTCTCGTAGAGCACCACGTCGTGGCCCTCGGCCAGCGCCTGCTTGGCGCTGGTGAGACCGGCCGGCCCCGCTCCGATGACTGCGATCCGCGAGCGTCTCCTGGCGCGGGGAGCGACGCGGAACGGGCGGGGCGGCCGGGGTTCGGGTAAGGGCGACATGGCGTGGGGGTCTCCGGTGTGCCGTCAGATGAAGGGGTCGAAGTCGTCTACGGGCTCGGGCGGTTCGCGGTGCCGCAACCCGCCGATTTCGACGTTCACGGGGTGCCGCGCGCAGTGGAACCGGCAGTCCTCGCGGGGGTCCACGGCGGTGGTGTCGGCCCGGGCCCACATCTCCTCGAAGGACATCTCCGCGATGTCGCCCAGCTTCCCCTTCTCGTGGCCCCGGTGGTACGGGCAGATGTAGACACCGGTGGGGGTGACCGTGGTGCGCAGCTCGGCGACCGGGCAGGCCGCGTACTCCTTCTTCTGCACCGGATCCGAACCGGACCGGACGGCCAGCCAGTTGGAGGACCGGAGCAGCCGGAACGACTCGTCCTCCAGCTTGCGCAGCCGGCTCCACTGCTCCTCGACCAGCTCCGTGTGCTCGGCGGCCTGGTTGACGGTGAAGTGGTCGGCGTCGAGCATCGCCTTCAGCTCGAAGTAGTCGCAGCCGATGTCCTTGGCGAGTTCCCCCGCCTGCTGCACCTCGGGGTAGTTGGTGGCCGTGAGCCGGCCCTCGTCGTCGAAGCGCTGCATCAGCAGGAACGAGTAGCCGAGCCGCCCGGCCTTGCGCTCGGCCAGCCGCCGCATGTCCGCGATGATCTGCGGAAACACACTGGACTTGCGGCGGCTGGGCCGGAAGACGTCATACGTCCCGGGGGTGGCCGCGTCCAGGGAGACCCGGACCCAGGAGAGCATGGACGCCAGCTCGTCGAGATAGCGGCCGATCAGGGTGCCGTTGGTGACCAGCCCGATGCGGATGCCCGCGCCGTGCAGCACCTCGATGACGGTCCCGATGGACCGGTGCATCAGCGGCTCCCCGCCACCGATGAGGATCACCGCCCGTACCCCGGAACCGGCCAGCTCGTGCGCGAGGCCGGTGATCCGGTCCCGGGAGAACTGCCCCTGGTTGAGCACCCCCGAGCTGATGCACTCGGGGCAGGCGAGATCGCACAGGGTCGTCGGGTCCAGATCGACGACCAGCGGCCACTTCAGCCGCCGTCCCTGCGCGACCTCGCGCACCGCCGGCAGTACCGAGCGCTGGTACAGCTTGCCGACGAGGTCGAGCTTCCGCCCCACGTCGGCCGCGCCCAGTTCTCCCGGTAACTCCGGTTGTTCGTCCGCTCCGTACACGAGTCCCCCGTTCACTTGCCGTTCGCTGTGCCGTGCTGGTGGTGTGCTGGTGGTGTGTCAGCCGTTCCCGCCGTCGGAGAGGCCGTTGCGCAGGGCCACCCCGCCGTACCAGAAGGCGCTGTCCTTGGGTGTGCGCAGCTGGCTGTCGAAGTCGACGTGGACGATGCCGAAGCGCTTGGCGTAGCCCTCGGCCCACTCGAAGTTGTCGAGCAGCGACCAGAGGAAGTAGCCGCGCACGTCCACACCGTTCGTGATGGCCTCGTGCGTGGCCCGCAGATGCGCGTTCACGTAGGCGATCCGGTCCTCGTCGTGGACCTTGCCGTCGGGCGTGATCGGATCGTCGTAGGCGGCACCGTTCTCGGTGATCATGATCTTGATGCCGGGGTAGTCGCTGTTGATCCGCTCCAGCATGGTGCGGAGCCCCTGGGCGTCGATCTCCCAGCCGATGTCCGTCAGCGGCCGGCCGCAGGACAGGAACCGCACGTCCTCCGCGCCGGGCCAGCAGGAGCCGGGGCCCTCGGCGGGCTCGCCGCCCCCCGCCACGTGGTACGAGGTGTAGTAGTTGACGCCGAGGAAGTCGATCGGCGCCCCGATCAGCGCCTCGTCGCCGTCCAGGATGTGCTCAGTGCCGCAGACCCGCTCCAGGTGCGCGCGGATGTCGGCCGGGTAGCCGCCCTGCATCACCGGGTCGAGAAAGAGGCGGTTCTGCAGGATGTCGATGCGGTGGGCCGCGTCCAGGTCCGCCGGGGCGTCCGAGGCGGACGACACCGGGTAGAAGTTGAGCGTGGTGCCGATCTCCACCGGTCCGGGTGCCGCGGCGCGCAGCGCCGGCACGGCCAGCCCGTGGGCGAGCAGCAGGTGGTGGGCGGCGCGCAGGGAGGCCGGCGGGTCCTGGACGCCCGGGGCGTGCTTGCCCTCCCCGTACCCGAGGAAGGCCGCGCACCAGGGTTCGTTGAGCGTGGTCCACAGCTTGACCCGGTCGCCGAGCGCCTCGCGCATGATCCCGGCGTACTCGGCGAACCGGTAGGCCGTGTCCCGGCTCAGCCAGCCGCCCTTGTCCTCCAGCGCCTGCGGGAGGTCCCAGTGGTAGAGGGTGACCGCCGGCTCGATGCCGCGCTCCAGGAGCGAGTCCACCAGGCGCTGGTAGAAGTCGAGACCCCGGGCGTTCGCCGGGCCGGAGCCGTCCGCCTGGATGCGGGGCCACGAGACCGAGAACCGGTAGGCGCCCAGCCCGAGTTCGGACATGAGGGCGACGTCCTCGGGGTAGCGATGATAGTGGTCCGCGGCCACGTCGCCGGTGTCACCGGCGACGACCCGTCCGGGAGTATGCGCGAAGGTGTCCCAGATGGACTGTCCGCGGCCGTCCGCGTCCGCGGCACCCTCGATCTGGTAGGCGGAAGTGGCCACACCCCAGAGGAAGCCGGTCGGGAAGGCGGCGACCCGAGGCTCTGCCTCGGGTGCCACAGCGGTCTGTTCATCCTGCATTGTCACGTCCGGACCTCGTCATCAACAACTGTCGAATACGGCTCGCAGCGCACCTGCGAAGCGAGTGGGAGCGCTCCCAAAATCGGGTGGAATGCGGCCACCAGGTCAACCGGGGTCGCAGCGGGCGGGTGGTGACGGAAAAACCACTGGGAGCGCTCCCATAAATGTGGCGGAGCCGACAGCCGGTGTCAAGATTTCAACGCCCTCCGCTCTGCCGCGCCGGGGGCGTGCGGACGCAACCCGCACCGCCCGTCGCACGCCGGTGACCTGGCCTTTTCCCGGCGCGCCGGTGTGTGCGGGCCGTAATCCACCGGAAAGAAGAGCCCAACCGCCGCTGCTCGCCACACCCGGCGCTGCCGTATCTGCGGCCCCGCCCGGCCCAGAAGTGCCCGGTGCTCCGGCGGCGGGCGCGGTGCTTCTCCGGGCCGTGGGCGTCCCGGTCGCTGCATTCAACAAATGAATCACCGCTTCCGGCCTCCCACCACCGGCTTTGCCGCCGGTTTTCCCTGCGCCGGGGTTGCGCCGGGCCGGGGGCGCGCCGGGATGGGGTCGCGCCGGGCCGGGAACTCCGGGGCTCCGCGCGCGGCGGGGACCGGTCGGGCCGCCCCGGGCGCGCGGCGCACCCGCGCGCCCGCGCACCCGGAGGCGGTGAGGCAGCGAGGCGGTTACGCCGAGTCCCGGTGCACCAGCCGCGTCCCCAGCACCACATGGCGCTTCGCCGTCGTCCGCGACCCGATCTCCTCCACCAGCACCCGTGCCATCGCCCGTCCCATCTCCTCGATCGGCTGCCGCACCGTCGTCAACGGCGGATCGGTGTGGCGGGCGATCGCCGAGTCGTCGAACCCCACCAGGGCGACGTCCTCCGGCACCCGGCGCCCGGCCGCCCGCAGGACGCCCAGCGCGCCGGCGGCCATCACGTCGGAGGCCGCGAACACGGCGTCCAGCCGCGGTTCCCGCTCCAGCAGTTCGGCCATCGCCCGGCGCCCCCCGCTCTCGGTGAAGTCGGACTCCGCCACCAGGTGCCGGCCGCCCCCCACCCCCGCGGCCTCCAGCGCCTGGCGGTACCCGTCCAGCCGGCACTGGGCGACGTACATGTCGAGCGCGCCCGTGATGGTGGCGATCCGCCGCCGCCCGCCGGCCAGCAGATGCGCGACGGCGGACCGGGCGCCGCCCACGTTGTCGGAGTCCACGTACGACACCGACTCCAGATCGGAACGCCGCCCGCTGAGCACGGCCGGCAGCCCCAGGTCCTCCAGCAGGTCCGGCAGTGGGTCGTGCTCGTGCACCGAGACGACGAGCACGCCGTCCACCCGCGCCGCCCGCAGATACTGCGCGAACCGCTCCCGCTCCTTCGTCGTGCGGATCAGCGTCAGCAGCAACTGCATCTCGGTCTCGGCGAGTTCCGCTCCGACTCCCCGTACGATGTCCGAGAAGTACGGTTCGGCGAAGAGCTTGGTCTCCGCCTCCGGGACGACCAGGGCGATCGCGTCGGTCCGGTGCCCCGCGAGTGCCCGTGCCGCCCGGTTCGGTACGTAGCCGAGCTCGGCCACGGCCTGTTCGACCGCGGCCTTGGTCTGGTCGCTGACCCGCAGCGAGCCGTTGATCACCCGGGACACCGTCCCCCGGCCGACCCCCGCTCGCGCGGCCACTTCCTCCAGTGTCGGTTGCCGGCTCCGCCGTCCGTTCACCGCCATCAGGCCTCCCCACCGTCGGCCCCGTCCGGGCCGCCCCGATGGGTTCCGCGGGGAGGGCCGGCCGTGCCGGTCAGGGCCGTCTCCGGCCACTCGTTCGGACCGGCGCCCGGCCCGATCCCGCCCCATTCTTGGGAGCGCTCCCATGCTATCCGAGCCGCTGAAGTGAACACGCGTCGCCCCAGACCCTCCCGTCACACGCGCCGGGCCCGGCCCGCGCACCGCCCCGCCGCCGGGCCCGGCCGAAGCGGGTGGAACCGGACGCCGCCCCGTCACGCGGGCCGCCCGGGAAGTGCTCCGGCCCGGTCGTGCCCCGCCCGCCGCCCGCCCCGCGCCGGGCCGTTCCGGGCCGGAACGGGCGTACACCGGTACGCGTGCCGGTGTACGCCCGGCCGGGCCCCGGCCGCGATACGGCGGGGAGCGGCCCGCCGGTGTACGGTGCCGTGCTCCGGGCCGGCCGGGGCGGCGGGTTCGCCCCCGCCGGTGGTGGCCGGGGCGCCGCCACGGCGCCATGGGCCGCCCCCGCCCGCTGTCCGTCCCGGCGTCCGGCCGGGCCCCCGGAGTGGCGGGCCGGCGCCCCGCCCCGTGTAACGAACCGCGAACAAGTGCGCGCCATGGCATCCGTTCTTCACCTTCGTGCCGTCGTCCCCTCCCTTCGGGAAGTGATGGGCCCTCACCGGGCAATCCCGCCGGTCCGCGCGGTGGTTGACGCGGTGTCGCGGCCCGGCCACCCCCTCCGGCCTGCCCCGACGTGCCTCCTGTCGCAGCTCCGGGTGGCCGTTAGGACACATGCGCACAACGAAACCGTATTCACGTCTTGACACTTTCCCTCTGAGGCGAAAACCTTCGGGCATGGCGCGAGTGGGAGCGCTCCCACCCCTCGCCAGGCGGAGTCGGGCCTTCCGGGGGGAGGCCTGCACTCGACAGCGTCCAGCACCACGAGGCCGCCGGTCCCCAGAGGCCCGGGCCGGCCGGTCAAGCCCCCTCGAGGTCCGAACCGGCCGGCGCCCCTGCGGCGCACCGTCGCAGCCGCCCCCGGAACGGACCGTCCCGTGGCACCAGCCCAGAGATCCACCTGGACAAGGAGAGTGGAATGCGCACTTCCAGCAGGACCCGCGGCCGTAGCCGCAGAACCGCGATAGCGGCGGTGGCCGGGCTCGCGACCTGCGCAGTCTTGATCACCGGATGCAGCAGCGACTCCGAGGGCGGGGCCGGCAGCGACGGCAAGATCGAGCTGCGCGTCGGCACCTTCGGATCGTTCGGCTACGACAACAAGACGGGCGCCAAGCTCTACGCCGAGTACGAGAAGCTGAATCCGAACATCAAGATCGTCGAGAACAACGTCTCCGACGGTCAGAAGTACTGGGACACCCTGAAGCTCCGGCTCTCCCAGGGCAGCGGTCTCTCCGACATCCAGGCGATCGAGGTGGGCTACATCGCCGAGGCGACGAGCCCGGCCATGGCCGGCAAGTTCGTCGACCTCTCCTCCGCCGAGGGCGCCTCCACCGCCGACTTCCTGGACTGGAAGATCAAGCAGGCGACCACGCCCGACAACAAGGTCGTCGGCCTCGGCACGGACATCGGCCCGATGGCGATCTGCTACCGCAAGGACCTCTTCGAGAAGGCCGGTCTGCCGACCGACCGCGAGGAGGTCGGCAAGCTGTGGGAGGGCGACTGGGGCAAGTTCATCGAGCAGGGCAAGGAGTACAAGGCCAACGCGCCCGAGGGCACGGCCTTCCACGACTCCGCCAGCGGCCTTTTCAACGCCGTGATCTCCAGCTCGTCGGAGCAGTACTCCAACTCCCGCGGCCAGCTCGACTGGGAGAACAGCTCCGGGGTCGAGCAGGCCTGGGACCTGGCCGTCGAGGCGGCGGAGGCGGACCTCACCGCCAAGCTGCGCCAGTTCGACGAGAAGGGCACGTGGAACGCGGCGTTCAAGAACTCCAAGTTCGCCACCGTGGTCTGCCCGAGCTGGATGACCAACATCATCAAGGACCAGGCGGGCCCGGAGAACCAGGGCAAGTGGGACATCGCCGCTCCGCCGGTGGCTGCCAACTGGGGCGGTTCCTTCCTCTCCGTGCCGAAGGCCGGCAAGAACACCAAGGAGGCCGCCAAGCTCGCCGCCTGGCTGACCGCCCCGGAGCAGCAGGCCAAGGTCTTCGCCAAGGCCGGTCTGATGCCGTCCACCACGAAGGCCATGGAGTCGGAGGAGGTGAAGACCGCCAAGATCGACTACTTCGGTGACACCCCGATCGGCGAGATCTACTCCGCCGCCGCCCAGGAGATCGAGCCGGCGCCCATCGGCCGCTACGACGGCCAGGTGAAGACCTTCCTCACCGACAACGGCATCCTCGACATCGAGCAGCGCGGGACGGACCCGGACGAAGCCTGGAAGAACGTGAAGAACCTGATCGAGGACAAGATCGATCAGTAACGGGACGGCGGGCCGCCCGCCCGGCATCTCGCCGGCGGGCGGCCCGTACGCCTGAGCCACCGTCAGAACCGATCCCCGTGGAAGGACGCCACTCGTGGCTACCTCCGTACGGGCGGCCGCGGACGGCAGTCCGCCCCCGCGCCGCCCGCCCCCGACCAGCACGGCGCCGCAAGGCCCCCAGCGCCTGGCGCAGCAAGCTGTACCGGCTGGACGTGAAGGCGACCCCCTACACGTTCATCGCCCCGTTCTTCCTCACCTTCGCCGCCTTCGGGCTCTTCCCGCTGATCTACACCGGCTGGCTCTCCCTGCACCGGGTGGAGCTCGGCGGAGACGCGGAGTGGCGCGGCCTGGAGAACTACACCGGGCTCGCCGACAGCGACTTCTTCTGGAACGCGCTGGCCAACACCTTCACCATCGGCGTCATCTCCACCGTGCCGCAGCTGCTGATGGCGCTCGGCCTGGCGCATCTGCTCAACTACAAACTCCGCGGCCGCGGTTTCTACCGGGTCGCGATCCTCGCGCCGTACGCCACCTCGATCGCCGCCGCGACGCTCGTCTTCGCGCAGCTGTTCAACACCGACTACGGCATGATCAACGGCTTCCTCGGCCTCTTCGGGATCGACCCGGTCAACTGGGAGACCGAGAAGTGGCCCGCGCAGATCGCCATCTCCACCATCGTCACCTGGCGCTGGACCGGCTACAACGCCCTGATCTACCTGGCCGCGATGCAGGCCGTGCCGAACGACCTCTACGAGGCCGCGGCGCTCGACGGCGCCTCCCGCTGGCGGCAGTTCATCAGCGTCACCATCCCGTCGATCCGGCCGACGATCCTCTTCACCATCGTCGTCTCGACGATCGGCGCCACCCAGCTCTTCGGTGAACCGCTGATCTTCGGCGGCAGCCTCGGCATCGGCGGCGGCAGCGCCAACCAGTACCAGACGCTGAGCCTGCTGATGTACGAGAAGGGCTGGGTCACCGGCTCCCTCGGCCAGGCCTCGGCCATCGCCTGGGTGATGCTGCTGCTCCTGCTGTTCGTCGGCGGGGCGCAGGCCCTCATCTCCCGCAGGAACCGCAAGAAGACGGGGGCCCCCTCATGACCCACGCCCTGACCAAGGTCCCGCCGGCCCCGGCCGGCCGCCGGAGGGCGCAGGCCCAGCGCCGCGGCGGGAAGGCCGGCCGGGCCGGCGGCCACAACCACGCCGGTCCGGTCACCTACATCGTGCTCGCGCTGGCGGCGTTCTTCTCGCTGTTCCCGCTGTACTGGAACGTCGTGGCCGCCTCCCACACCGGTGAGCGCGTCGTCCAGGCGCCGTCGCCGCTCCTGCCGGGCGACCAGCTCTTCACCAATCTGGAGATCGCCTGGAACCAGGTCCACATGGGCCAGGCGCTGATCAACACCACCATCGTGGCGGGCACGGTCGCGATGAGCACGGTGCTCTTCGCCACCCTGGCCGGATTCGCTTTCGCCAAGCTGCAGTTCCGCGGCCGCAACATCCTGCTGGCGGTCGTCATCGCGACGATGACCGTGCCGCCGCAGCTCAGTGTGATCCCGCTCTACCAGATCATCACCGAACTGGGCTGGGTCGACCAGCTGCAGTCGGTCATCCTGCCCACCCTGGTGGCCGCGTTCGGCGTCTTCTTCATGCGCCAGTTCCTGCTGGAGGCGCTGCCGGTGGAGCTCGTCGAGGCGGCCCGGATGGACGGGGCGAACAGCCTGCGCATCATCTGGCACGTGGTGTTCCCCGTCGCCCGGCCCGCGATGGCGGTCCTGGGAATGCTCATCTTCGTCCAGTCGTGGAACGACTTCTTCTGGCCGTTCATCGCGCTGACACCGGACGGGAACCCGACGCTGCAGGTGGCCCTCGCGGGTCTCGGCGCCGGCAACCACACCGTCAACCACGCGGTCGTCCTGACCGGTGCGCTGATCGCCACGATCCCGCTGCTGGCGGTCTTCGCCCTGCTGGGCAAGCACGTGGTCGGCGGCATCACCGCGGGAGCCGTCAAGAGCTGACCCGCGCCGGCCCGCACACCGGAGCGCCGGAGCCCCCGCGGAGCGACCACCCGCGGTGGCTCCGGCGCTGACGCGGTGACGAGGACCGCGCCGCGACGGCGCCCGGCGGGCTCCGGCCCGGCGGTGGCGGTCCGGACCACCGCCCGCACCACCGGCACGGCCCGCACCACCGGCACCGCCCGCACCACCCCGAACCGTCCCGCACCACCGCGCGCGATACCGCACCACCCGGCAGCACCCCTGCGATCCCCGTGCAGCGTCCCTTCCGCGACGATCCTCACGACTCACCGCCCCCGCCCCGCGCCCCCGCTCCGCCCGACCCCGGCATCACCCCCACCGGTCCCCGGGCCTCTCCCCGTCGTCCGTACCGAGCCAAGGAGTGCTCTCCCCATGACCGCGCACGAAGTCCGGTCCGCCGCCTCGGCCCGCTCCTTCCCGCCGGGCTTCGTGTGGGGGGCGGCCACCGCCGCGTACCAGGTCGAGGGCGCCGCGACCGAGGACGGCCGCACCCCCTCCATCTGGGACACCTTCAGCCACACCCCCGGCAACGTCTTCCGCGACCACACCGGCGACGTGGCCGCCGACCACTACCACCGGATGCCGGAGGACGTCCGCCTGATGCGCGAACTCGGCATCGGCGCCTACCGGTTCTCCGTCTCCTGGCCCCGGGTCCAGCCCACCGGCCGCGGCCCGGCCGTCCAGCGCGGCCTCGACTTCTACCGGCGACTCTGCGACGAGCTGCTCGCCAACGGCATCCAGCCCGCGGTGACCCTCTACCACTGGGACCTGCCGCAGGACCTGGAGAACGTCGGCGGCTGGCCGCGGCGCGCCACCGCCGAGCGCTTCGGCGACTACGCGGAGATCGTCGCGGAGGCCCTCGGCGACCGGGTCTCCCTGTGGACCACCCTCAACGAGCCCTGGTGCAGCGCCTTCCTCGGCTACGGCTCCGGCACCCACGCCCCGGGCCGCGCCGACCCGGTGGCCGCGCTGCGCGCCGCGCACCACCTCAACCTGGGCCATGGCCGGGCCGCCGCCGTGCTCCGCGAGACCCTGCCGCCCGCCGCCCAGATCGGCGTCACCCTCAACCCGCACCTGGTCCGGCCGCTCTCCGAGACGCCGGAGGACCTGGAGGCCGTCCGGCGCATCGACGCGGTCGGCAACCGGATCTTCACCGGCCCGATGCTGGCCGGCGCCTACCCCGACGACCTCTTCGCCGACACCGCCCGGCTGACCGACTGGTCCTTCGTCCGCGACGGCGATCCGGCCGCGATCCACCAGCCGCTGGACGCGCTGGGCATCAACTACTACACCTCCCGCGTCGTCTCCGCCTCCCGCCCCGACGGGCGGACCGCGCGCGGCACCGCGCGCCCGGCCTCGCCGTGGCCCGGGGCGGACGGGGTCGTCTTCCACCAGCCGTCCGGCGAACGGACCGCGATGGGCTGGCCCGTCGACCCCACCGGCCTCTACCACCTGCTGATGAGCTTCACCGCCGACTTCCCCGGCCTGCCGCTGGTGATCGCCGAGAACGGCGCGGCGTACGACGACCGCCCCGGCCCCGACGGCACGGTGCACGACCCGGAGCGCGTCGCCTACCTCCACCGCCATCTGGACGCCGTCCTGCGGGCGCTGCAGAACGGCGCCGACGTGCGCGGCTACTTCCTCTGGTCGCTGCTCGACAACTTCGAGTGGACCTACGGCTACGGCAAGCGGGTCGGGGCCATCTACATCGACTACGAGACCCAGGCCCGCATCCCCAAGTCCAGCGCCCGCTGGTACGCAGGGGTCGCCCGCACCGGCCGTCTCCCCGACGAGGTTCCGCTGCCGCTGCCCGAGCAGGCGCCCATGCCGTTCCCCGAGCAGAACTCCGCCCCGCTCACCGAACAGCTGCCCGAGCGGCGGGTCTCCGGGGCGCAGCAGGTTCCCGGGCAGGTCCCCGGAGAGATCTCCGGACAGCTGTCCGAGCAGTAGGCCCGTCCGCGAGCCGCTTCCGTACGAGTGAGAGGGCATCCCATCCCCATGACCGACACCGGCACTCCCCGGGACCTCCCGCGTTTCCCCGCGCACTTCCGCTTCGGCGCCGCCACCGCCGCGTACCAGATCGAGGGCGCCCACGACGAGGACGGCCGCGCGCCGTCCATCTGGGACACCTACTGCCGCACCCCCGGCAAGGTCGAGGGCGGCGCCACCGGGGACACCGCCTGCGACCACTACCACCGCTACCGCGAGGACATCGCCCTCCTGCGGGAACTCGGCGTGGACAGCTACCGCTTCTCCATCGCCTGGCCGCGGGTCCGCCCCGGCGGCGACGGTCAGGTCAACAAGGCGGGCCTGGACTTCTACGACCGGCTCACCGACCTCCTGCTGGAGGCGGGCATCACCCCCTGCGCGACCCTCTACCACTGGGATCTGCCGCAGGCCCTGGAGGACCGCGGCGGCTGGCGGATACGGGAGACGGCGGAGCTCTTCGCCGAGTACACGGCCGTCGTCGCCGGGCGGCTCGGGGACCGCGTCGGCCGCTGGATGACTCTCAACGAGCCGTTCTGCAGCGCCTTCCTCGGCTACGCGCGGGGCCGGCACGCGCCCGGCGCGCGCGAGGGCCGCGGGGCCCTGGCCGCCGCCCACCATCTGCTGGTCGGCCACGGCCTGGCCGTACGGGCGCTGCGCGAGGCCGGGGCCCGGGAGGTCGGCATCACGCTCAACCCGGAGCTGCTGGTCCCCGAGAGCGGCACCTCCGCCGACCGGGCGGCGGTGCGGCGCGCGAGGACCGTGCACAACGACATCTGGCTGGACCCGCTGTTCGCCGGCCGCTACCCGCGGTACGAGCGGGAGACCTGGGGCGAGCTCGCCGCGGATCCCTCCTGGCGGCTCGACGGCGACCTGGAGCTGATCGGACAGCCGCTCGACTTCGCCGGTATCAACTACTACCGCCCGATGACCGTGCGCGACGTCCCGCACACCGAGCCGGACCCCGCCGCGCGCACCGCCGTGGACATCGGCGCGGCCGAGCTCTGGCGCGAGGACGTCCGGCGGACCACCATGGGCTGGCCCGTCGTCCCGGAGGCCCTGGGCGAGCTCCTCACCGGGCTCACCCGGGAGTACCCGTCCCTGCCGCCCCTCCTCATCACGGAGAACGGCTCCTCGGAGGCCGACACCGTGGCCGACGACGGCTCCGTCCACGACGCGGACCGGGTCGCGTACCTCCGCGACCATCTGCGGGTGCTGGCGGACACGATCGCCGCGGGCGTGGACGTCCGCGGCTACTTCGTCTGGTCCCTGCTCGACAACTTCGAATGGGCGTTCGGCTATGACCGGAGGTTCGGGATCGTCCGGGTCGACTACGACACGCTGGAGCGCACCCCGAAGGACAGCTTCCACTGGTACCGGTCGCTGATCGCGGACCACCGGGCCCGGCACGGCGGCGCCCCCCGGACCACCGGCTGACCGGACGGTCCGCGTCCCGCCGCGGGTGGCTGCGGCGGGACGCGGACGAGGGGGACGGTGCGGCTCAGCTCGCGGCCGCGCCGCTGCCGTAGGGCGCGTACAGGTCCAGCAGGCGGGTGCGGGCGGCCGTCAGCCGGTGCGCGACGACCCCCGCGACCGCGGTGGACATCGCCCGGCCCAGCACCGGGTCCTCGTCCAGCAGCGCCAGCACCTCCGCCGCTTCGAACTGGTAGGCCCGTACGGGGCTGAGGGCCTCCGCGCCGAAGTTCCAGCGCCGGGGCGGGATGAGCCAGGACCAGCCGAGCAGATCGCCCGTGCCGAGCGTCTCCACGGTGGGGGAGCGGCGGCCGGGCACGTGCACGTCGACCGTGACGCTGCCGGACTTGATCAGCCAGAAGCGGTCGGCCGTCCGGCCCTCCTCGAAGATCCGCGTCCCGGCCGGGAAGACGACCTCCCGGGACAGCTCCATCAGCCTCTCGCGCTGCTCCTGCGTCAGCGCGGCGAGTACGCCGTTCCTGTTGGTCATCATCCGCTCCCTTCGCACACTTCGGTGTCCCCTGTCGATGATCCGCCTGCGGGGGCGCCTCCGTACGGGGCCGAAAGTCCCCGAATCGGGGTGCCGTACCGCCCTGCCGGGGAACAGGGGAGGGTGCGACGGTGGAGCCGTGAGGCCGGCGAGAGGGCCGGCGGGAGAGAGGAGACGGTGGACCGATGGAACTGCCCGTGGTCGTGGGTGTCGACGGTTCGGAACACAGCCTGGCCGCACTGGACTGGGCGGTGGACGAGGCCGCCCGCCACGGGGCGGCCCTGAGGATCGTGCACGCCTCCCTGTGGGGCGCGTACGAGGGCTCCGAGTCCGCCGCGGGCACCGCCCGCTTCGCCGAGCCGCTGCCGGTCGAGAAGATCCTCGGGGCCGCCGAGGAACGCGCCCGCAAGCGGGAACCCCGGCTGGTGGTCGCCACCGAGGCCGTCCCCGACGACCCCGCGGCCGCCCTGGTCCGGGAGGGCCGCAACGCCTCGCTCCTCGTCACCGGCAGCCGGGGCCGGGGCGCCATCAGCGGTCTGCTGCTGGGCTCGGTCGGCCTGGCGGTGGCGGCCCGCTCCGACTGCCCGGTGGTCGTGGTCCGCGGCACGGACCACGGTCCGGCCGCGTCCGGCGGGCGGGTCGTGCTCGGCGCGGGAGACGAGACGGACGGCGCCACCGCCGCCCGCTTCGCCCTCCGCGAGGCCGAGGCCCGCGGGGCCGGACTGACCGCCGTACGGGCCTGGCGCCGCCCGCACGAGCCGATGCGGCACCCCCTGCTCACCGGAAACCCCGGCCAGGCGGAGGAGGAGCAGGCCGAGTGGATCCTGGAGGAACTGCTGCGCGAACCGCGGCGCGACCACCCCGGGGTCGAGGTCACCCACGAGATCGTCGAGGGCCCGGCGCGCAAGGTCCTGCTGGACGCCTCCCGCACCGCCGGCCTGCTGGTCGTGGGCGCGCGCCGGCGCGAGGGACACCTCGGCCTCCAGCTCGGCATCGTCAACCACGCCGTGCTGCACCACGCCGCATGCCCCGTGGCCGTCGTCCCCGAGCGGCACTGACCACGCTCCCGCCCGGGCCGGACCAGCGTCGGCCCGGGCGGCCGTCCGCAGCCGTACCGCACCGGAGAGGGAACGCCCGTGCACGAGGACCCCGCGACGGACGCCCCGGCCCCCGCACGGGGCCCGGATCCGCGGCAGGACCCGCAGCAGGCGGCCGCGGCCCCCGTGCCCGCCCCGCGGGCCTGGGTCCTGGACACCGACGGGGTCATCACCGACTCCGCCCGGGTGCACGCCGCGGCCTGGAAGACGGCCTTCGACGCCTGCCTGCGCGACAACCCGCCGCCCGACCCGGCCGCCCGCCGCCCCTTCGACCCCGGCGACGACTACCGCCGCCACGTCGACGGCAGGGCCCGTCTCGACGGTGCCGCCGCCTTCCTCGTCTCACGCGGACTGCGCCTGCCCGCCGGAGACCCCGGC
Organism: Streptomyces sp. MNU89; assembly: GCF_020982505.1. Lineage (NCBI taxonomy): Bacteria > Bacillati > Actinomycetota > Actinomycetes > Kitasatosporales > Streptomycetaceae > Streptomyces > Streptomyces sp. MNU89. The sequence goes on from NZ_JAJKLL010000001.1 coordinate 6,689,643, forward strand.
GACCCGCCCGGCACCGGCACGGTGCGGGCCGTCGCCGCCCTCAAGGAGCGCCTCTTCACCGAACGCCTCGGGGCCGGCGGCATCGAGGCCTACCCCGGCACCGTCCGGCTGCTGCGCGCGCTGAAGCGGGCCGGTGTGCCCCGCGCCGCCGCCTCCGCCTCCCGGCACGCCGGCGAACTGCTGGAGAGCGCGGGAGTACGGGACCTGTTCGACGCCCTCGTCGACGGCCGTGAGACGGCCCGGCTCGGGCTGCCCGGCAAACCCGACCCCGCGCTCTTCCTGGAGGCCGCCGCCCGGCTGGGCGTACCGGCCCGCGAAACCGCCGTCGTCGAGGACGCGCTGGCCGGCGTCGAGGCCGGCCGCCGCGGCGGGTTCGGTCTGGTCGTGGGCGTGAGCCGGACCGAGGACGAGGGCGCAGCCGAGGATCTGCGCCGGCACGGCGCCGACCGCGTGGTCCGCGACCTCGCCGAACTCCTGTCCGGGCCCGGACCGGGTGTGATCCCCGGCCCCGGGGTGAGCCCCCGTCCCGGCCCCGAGACCGAGAAAGGCCCGGCATGAACGACTGGACCTGGAGGTACGAGGGCTACGACCCGGCCCGGGAACGCCTCCGCGAAGCCCTGTGCACCCTCGGCAACGGCTACTTCGCCACCCGCGGCGCCGCCCCCGAGTGCACCGCCGACGGCGTGCACTACCCCGGCACCTATGCCGCCGGCTGCTACAACCGGCTCACCTCCACCGTCGCCGGACGCGAGGTCGAGAACGAGGACATGGTCAACCTGCCGAACTGGCTGCCGCTGCGCTTCCGCGCCCACAGCGACGGCACGGCGGACACCGCCCCGGAGACCGCCTGGTTCTCACCCGACGCCGGGAGCCTCCTCGCCCACGAGCAGACCCTCGACCTGCGCTCCGGCACGCTGACCCGCGACTTCCGCTGCGAGGACACGGCCGGCCGCCGCATCCGCGTCGAACAGACCCGCTTCCTGCACATGGCCGACCCGCACCTCGCCGTGCTGCGCACCGTCCTCGAACCGGAGAACTGGTCGGGTCTCCTGGACGTCGAGTCCGGACTCGACGGCGAGGTCACCAACTCCGGTGTGGCCCGTTACCGCGACCTCGCCGGGCGCCATCTCACCGGCGTCACCACCGGCATCCGGGAACCGGACACCGTCTGGCTCCACTGCCGTACCACCCGCTCCGACATCGGCATCGGCATGGCCGCGCGGACCACCACCACACCCCAGCCCGTCTCCTCCCGGCTGGAACCGGGCACCGCGCACACCCGCCGGCTGCTGCTCCTGCCCGCCGCGCCCGGCAGGCCCGCCACCGTCGACAAGACCGTCGCCCTGCACACCTCCCGCGACCCGGCCGTCGGCGACCCGCTCCAGGCCGTCCTCGACCGGGCCGGACAGGCACCCCCCTACGCGGACCTGCTCGCCTCCCACCGCCGGGCCTGGCACGAACTGTGGGAGCGCGCCGAGCTGGACGTCCCCGGCGAGGCCGGCCGCATCCTGCGGTTCCACCTCTTCCACGTCCTGCAGACCCTCTCGCCGCACACCGCCGGACTCGACGTCGGCGTGCCCGCGCGGGGCCTGCACGGCGAGGCGTACCGGGGCCACGTCTTCTGGGACGAACTGTTCGTGCTGCCGTATCTGAACCTGCACTTCCCGGAGGTGTCCCGCGCCCTGCTGGACTACCGGCACCGGCGGCTGCCCCGCGCCTGCCGCTCCGCGCGCGAGGCGGGCCGCCTCGGCGCGATGTACCCGTGGCAGAGCGCCGCCGACGGCCGCGAGGAGACCCAGGAGGTCCATCTCAACCCGCGCTCCGGCCGCTGGCTGCCCGACCACTCCCGGCTCCAGCACCATGTCGGCTCCGCGGTGGCCTACAACGTCTGGCACTACTGCGAGGCCACCGGGGACACCGGCTATCTGCAGACCAGGGGCGCCGAGATGCTGACGCAGATCGCGCGCTTCTGGGCGAGCGGCGCCGAGTTCGACCCGGCGCTGGGCCGCTACCGCATCCGCGGGGTGGTCGGCCCCGACGAGTACCACGAGGGCTACCCGGACGCGTCCGCCCCGGGGCTCGACGACAACGCGTACACCAACGTCACCGCCGCCTGGGTGCTCACCCGCGCCCTGGAGGTCGTCCGCGCCCTGCCCGAGCCGCGCCGCCGGCAGCTCTTCGAGGAGACCGGCACGGACCCCGGCGAACCGGACCGCTGGGAGGAGGTGTCCCGCCGGCTGCACGTGCCCTTCCACCGGGGGGTCATCAGCCAGTTCGAGGGCTACGGCGAACTCGCCGAGCTGGACTGGGACGGCTACCGCCGCCGTTACGGCAACATCCGCCGGCTGGACCGCATCCTGGAGGCCGAGGGCGACAGCGCCAACCGCTACCAGGCGTCCAAGCAGGCCGACGCACTGATGCTCGGCTATCTCTTCCCGCCCGCCGAACTCGCGGGGATCTTCCGGCACCTGGGCTACGAACTCGACGACGACACCTGGCGGCGGACCGTCGACTACTACCTGCGCCGCACCTCGCACGGCTCGACGCTCAGCGGCCTGGTGCACGGCTGGGTCCTGGCCCGGGTGCGGCGGGCCGAAGCGTGGGAGTTCTGCCTGGAGGCGCTGAAGGGCGATGTGGCCGACATCCAGGGCGGCACGACCGAGGAGGGCATTCACCTCGGCGCCATGGCCGGCACTCTCGACCTCGTGCAGCGGGGTCTGACCGGGATGGACCCGCGCGCCGACGCGCTCGTCCTCGACCCCGCGCCGCTGCCGGAACTGTCCGAGTACTGCTTCACCGTCCGCTACCACAACCACTGGGGCCTGGCCATGCGGCTGAGTCCTGGTCAACTCCGCATTGACGTACCGGCGTCCGACGAACCGCCGGTCCGGCTGGTGCTCCCCGACCGGTCCGTCACGCTCGACCCCGGCGAGTCCTGCACGCTGGAGCTGACGGAGCCGTAGGCCGGGAGTCCGCGGCCCGGGGCCCCGCGGTGCGCGGCGGATCCGCCGGGTAGGGAAGACTCGGACGGGACACCCGGCGCGGCAACCGCCGGCGCGCCGGTGTCCCCACGACCGATCCGCCCCACTCAGCACACGGAGGTAACTCCCATGCCCCGACCCGTCGTCGCCGGTCTGGACGGCACCCGGGCCAGTTTCGCGGCCGCCGACTGGGCGGCCCGGGAGGCGCTCCTGCGGGAGCTGCCGATGACCCTGGTGCACGCCTGGAGCTGGGAACCGGTCGACCTGCCCGTCACCCGGGACGAGGAGACCCAGCGGGAGGCGGCGCGGCGGATGCTGCACGAGGCCGCGGCCGGGCTGGAGGAGCGGTACCCCGATCTGGACCTCACCGTCGAACAGCCCCCGGCGCCCGCCGTCGCGGCCCTGCTGGAGCGGAGCGAGCACGCCGAGATGCTCGTCCTCGGCACCCGCGGCTACGGCCCCCTGCTCGGCTTCCTGCTGGGCTCGGTCGGCCTCCAGGTGCTCGGCCGGGCCGGCGGTCCGGTGGTCATGGTGCGGGCGGCCGAGGACGAGAGCGACCGGCCGGAGCGGCGACGGGACGAGGTCGTGGCCGGCCTGCACCAGCTCACGGCCGGAGGTGAACCGGTCTTCGCGTTCGCCTTCGCCCACGCGGCGGCCCACGGCATGCGGCTCCGCGCCGTACGGGCCTGGAGCCTGCCCACGGTCTTCAACTACAGCCCGGCGGCCATGAAGCTCGCCGACGAGTCCGGCGGCATCGAGGCGCACGAGAAGAAGCTGCTCCACGACGCGCTGAAGCCCTGGCGGGAGCGGTACCCCGAGGTGGAGGTCGTCGAGCACGTGGACATCGGTGCCGCGGCGGAGGTGCTGCTGAGCGCCTCGGCCCGGGCCGGGCTCATGGTCGTCGGCCGCCGCGGGAACCCGGGCCGCGGCCGTCATCTGGGTCCGGTGGCCCACGCGACGCTGCACCACGCCGACTGCCCCGTCGCGGTGGTGGCCCACGACTGACACGGGGGCGGGGCTGCGGCCCGTGGCGTCACCACCGGCGCCGGAGCCCCTTCCCCGCGTTCCTCGTTTTCCGCCGGGGCCCTGCCGCGCCTTCGCTACGGCAGCGGGGTGCCGCCCGTCGCGTTCAGGATCTCCGCCGTGATGAAGCTCGCGTCCTGCGAGGCGAGGTAGACGAACGCCGGGGCCATCTCCGCCGGCTGGGCCGGGCGCCCGAGCGGTGCCTGCTTACCGAACTTCTCCGTGTCGGGCATCGTCGCCGGGATCAGCGGGGTCCAGACCGGGCCGGGCGCCACCGCGTTGACGCGGATGCCGCGGTCGGCGAGGTACTGCGCCAGCCCCTGGGTGAACGTGACGATGGCGCCCTTGGTGGTCGCGTAGTCCAGCAGATGCGGGCTCGCCTTGTACGCCTGTACGGATGTGGTGTTGATGATGCTGCCGCCCTCGGGGATGTGCGGCAGGGCCATCTTGGAGAGCCAGAACATGCCGTACAGATTGGTCCGCATCGTCCGGTCGAACTGCTCGGTGGTGATGCCCTCGATGCTCTCCGGCTGCGCCATCTGGAACGCCGCGTTGTTCACCAGGACGTCGATCCGCCCGAACTCCTGGACCGCGCGGGCCACCAGCGCGCGGCACTCGGCCTCCTCGCGGATGTCGCAGGAGACGGCGACCGCCCGCCGCCCGGCGTCCTCGACGAGCCGGGCGGTCTCCCGGGCGTCCTTCTCCTCTTCCTCCAGATAGGTGAACAGGACATCGGCGCCCTCGCGGGCGAAGGCCAGCGCCACGGCCCGTCCGATGCCCGAGTCCCCGCCGGTGACGATGGTGCGGCGACCCTCCAGCCTGCCGCTGCCCCGGTAGGACGACTCGCCGTGGTCGGGTTCGGGCCGCATCTCCTCCGTGTGGCCGGGGTGCGGCTGGTCCTGCTGCGGGAAGTCCGGCCGCGGGTGCCGCGTCACGGGATTCTGCTGGTTGTCGCTCATCCAAGCCGTCCTGTTTCTTCCGTTTGTGGGTGTGCATCGGGTGCCCTGCCGCACGCCGGAAAAACCGCCGCACGGCCCGTACGGAGGGTGCACGCGCCGCGGGGCGGCGGCGCGGAGGAATATGCCTCCGGCTGAACACACCGCCGCCCCCGCCCGTAAGAGAGGAGCAGGCGGGCTGGCCGCCGCACGGGCTGAGGAGGTCCCCCTCGCATGACCGCGCATCGCACGGCTGTGCCGGCCGTAGTCGCCGGTGCCGCCGCTCTGCTGTTCCCCGCCCTGACCGCGGCCCCGGCGGCCGCCCACGGGGCGCCGACCGGCCCGCTCAGCCGCGCCGCCGCCTGCGGGCCGGAGGGCGGCGCGTACGCGCGGTCCGCCGCCTGCCGCGCCGCCGTCGCCGCCAACAAGGGGCAGCCGCTGGGCGCCTGGGACAACCTCCGGCGGGCGGACACCGGCGGCCGGGAGCGCGAACGCCGGGTCATCCCGGACGGCCGGCTGTGCAGCGCGGGCCTCGACGCCCACCGCGGCCTGGACACCCCGCGCACCGACTGGCCGGTCACGGAGCTGTCCGCCGGTTCCCGGCTCACCCTCGGCTACGAGGGCACGATCCCGCACCCGGGCACCTTCGACCTGTATCTGACCCGGCCCGGATACGATCCGTCGTCCCCCCTGACCTGGTCGGACCTGGATTCCAAGCCCTTCGCGTCCGTCACCGGCCCGCAGCTCGCGGACGGCTCCTACCGCATCCGGGGCCGCCTCCCCGCCGACCGGACCGGACGCCATCTGCTCTACACGGTCTGGCGGACCACGGACTCCTCGGACACCTACTACTCCTGCTCCGACCTGCTGCTCGTCCCGGCCGGGACGGCGGGGGGCGCCGGGGACGACGACGGCCCGCGGGACCGTCCCGCCCGGGACCGGGGCGAACGCGGCGGCGAGTCGGCGCCCGGCCCGGCCGGGAAGACCCCGGCCACGGAGTCCGCCGGCCCGGATGCCGCCGGAACCCCGGAGGCTCCGGACGCCGGCGAACCGGCGGACGGGGCGGCGGGTGCCGGGGACGACACCCCGCGACCGGCCCCGCGGGCCGTGGCCTCGTCCTTCTCCGCCACGGACTCCTGGCTGGTGCCGGCCGGCGCCGCGGCGCTCCTCGCGGGCGGCGCCGCCGTGGTCACGCTTCTCCTCCGCCGCCGGCGCTCCTGACCGGCAGGCGCCGGCACCGCCGATCCACCGCCGCCGCGGACGCGTCCGCGGCGCACCGAACCGACAAGGAGCTCCCCGCCGTGTCCCAACCGCTCGATACCGGCGTGCTGCGCAGCACCGCGCACAGCCCGTCCTGGGCCATGCTCAACCGCCTCTCGGGGAACGACACGTCCGGTGGCGCGGCGGGGGCCGTGCGGCAGGCCGAGGGGTCCGGGAGGGTGGCGGCCCCCGCGCCGCCGCCGGCGACCCCGCTGAACCCGGTGGCCCCGTACGGCAACGGCGCGGCCCCGCAGGCGCCGGGCGGCACACAGCAGCGGGTGGACTTCTGCATCCCCTGCAACCCGTATTTCCCGACCCCGCACATGTTCGGGCGGCTGCGGGACTCCCTGGAGACGATCCTCAAGTACTACCCGAGCGACGCCGACACCGTCACCGCCGAACTCTGCACCGTCCTCGGCCTCAACCCGCAGACCGTCGCCATGGGCAACGGCTCCACCGAGCTGATCACCTGGATCGACCATCTGCTGGTCGAGGAGAGCCTGGCCGTCCCGATCCCCACCTTCGGCCGCTGGACCGACCAGCCGATGGAGACCGGCAAGCGGGTGGACATGTTCCCGCTGCGGGAGGAGCAGGACTTCGCGCTCGACCTCCAGGAGTACGTGCGGTTCATCCGGCGGCGCGGCTCCCGGGTGGCCGTGGTGTGCAACCCCAACAACCCCGACGGCGGCTATCTCCGCCGCAGCCAGATCGTCTGGCTGCTGGACGAACTCGCCGATCTCGACCTGGTGGTGATCGACGAGTCGTTCATCGACTTCGTCGACGCCGAGCGCGCCCCGTCCGTCGCCGACGAGGCCACGATCCGGCCCAATGTCGTCGTTCTCAAGAGCCTCGGCAAGAACTTCGGCCTGCACGGCATCCGCTTCGGCTACTGCGTCGCCAACCCGGCCCTCGCGGCCACCATCCGGAACGCGCTGCCGAAGTGGAACCTCAACGCCTTCGCCGAGACCGTGGTCTTCATGCTCAAGGAGTACGGCGCCGAGTACCAGCAGAGCCTGAGCATGCTGGCGAGCGACCGCGCCAACATGGCCATGGCCCTGGCGGCGCTGCCGGAGCTGGTGGTCTTCCTCTCCCAGGGCAACTTTCTGCTCGTCAAGCTGCCGAACGGGGTGGACGGAGTCGCCCTGCGGGACCGGCTGCTGACCGAACACGGCCTCTACGTCCGGGAGTGCGGCAACAAGCTCGGCAGCAGCAGCCGCTTCCTCCGGCTGGTCGTCAGGCCGTACGCGGACGTCGAGAGACTCGTGGCGGCCCTGCGCACCTGTCTTTACGGCACCCGGCCGTCGCCGCAGCAGCCGCAACCGCAGCCGCAGCCGGCGGCGCAGCAGCCGCGGCCGGCGCAGCAGCCCCCGCATCAGGCGCTCGCGGCGCTGCCGGTGGGGGCCGCGGTCTCCTGACCCTCCTGGTCTGGAGCCCCGGTCCCCGGCACGGGCGGGGACCGGGCGGGGAGCGGACGGGCGGGCGGAAACGGAACCGGGCGGGGCGAGCGGGCCGGAGCGCCCGGGTGGAGGAAGGCGGGTGGAGGAGGGGCGAACGGACGGGCTCGGGGCCTGCGGTGGCACGTCACCGACGGTCCCGGGCGGCGGCGTTCGTGAGAACGTTGGGGCACAGCGATACGACTGGTCCGGGAGGCGGCGCGATGGTGCTATCGGCGCGAGAGGTGTTGGACGAAGCGGTACGGGAACTCGCACCTGACTCCGGGGGCAACCGCTTCGTCGCCCGCGTCGCGGAGGGCACCGCGCCCCCGGAAGCGCTCGCGGTCTTCGCCCTCGAACAACGGCACATCATCGGTTCCGATCGCTGCAGCTTCCTCCATCTGGCGGACCGGGCCGCCGCGGAGCCCGCCGTCGAGGCGTTCTTCACCGGCCTGGCGCAGGGCGAGACCCTGGCCCTGGACCGGCTCGCGGACCTGGAGGCGGCCTGTGGCCTCGACGCGGACACCGTCCGTGACTACGAGCCCCTGCCCGGCTGCCAGACCTACCCGGCCTACGTCTCCTGGCTCGCGCTCAACGCCGAGCCGGTCGAGGCCGTCATCGCCCTCACCGCCAACTTCGCGGCCTGGGGCAACTATTGTGCGGAGATGAGCCGCGGCCTGCGCCGCCACTACGGCTTCACGGACGCGGCCTGCGGCTTCGTCGACTTCTTCGCCACCCCCGCGCCGGAGGTCACCGAACAGGCGCTGGACGCCGTGCAGTCCGGCCTGGACGCCGGACTGCGGTTCGGGCGCCGGGCGGTGCACCACTACGGTCTGCTGCTCCAGACCTACGAACTCATGTTCTGGGACACGCTCGCCGAACCGGCCGTCGTCCGCCGCCCGGCGGAGTCCCGCCGGGACGGCAGCCGCGCCGGCACCTGAACGGGCCGGCGGCGGCCCACCCCGTGTACGCCGGGGCCGGCCGCCGCACCGCGACCGCTCATCCCTCCCGGCTCCTGCGGGTCCGCGAGCGGTTCTCCTTGCGCACGGCTTCCAGCAGTTCCCGCCGCGACATCTTCGACCGGCCGGCGATGTCCATCCGCTGGGCCAGCTCGTACAGATGCGCCTTGGAGGCCTGCTCGTCGACGCCCTCGCCGGTCGGCCCGCTCTGCGGCCGCGGCTGCGCCGCCCGCCGGTCGGACGGCCCCTTGCGGCCGCTCTCCTTGCGCTCCCAGTGGTCGCCCACCTTCTCGTACATGTGTTTGAGCGCGCCGAACGCCACCCGGTGCGCACGCTCGCCCTCGCCGTACTCCTCCACGGCCGAGTCGTGCGCCTTGATCCAGGTGCGCTGCGCCTTCTTGTCGGAGCGCTCCAGGGTCGAGGGGAGTTCCTTGCGTCCCGGCACCGGGACCACCTGCCTTCTCCGTCGGTCTCCGTCATCCGGTTCATCTGGTTCGTCCGGCCGGCCGACGGCCGGATCCCTCCCGGGTACCCGGCAGCGGCCCCTGATACCCGATGCCCGCCGTCCCGGCCCCGGCGCATGCCGTCCCGGCCGCGGTGCGGATATGGGATCTTGTTCTGGTGACCGGACCCGGCCGCCTCGCGGCGGGGGCCGGACGCCGCCGCACGGCGGTCTTCACCACCGGCCCCGGGGGAGGAACTCCACACCATGAGCACCGTCGGATCCGTTCTCGTCATCGGCGGCGGCACGGCCGGAAACGGCCTCACCGTGCTGCTGCGCCGGGCCGGGATCGAGGTGGAACTGGTCGAGGCCGCGGCGGACTGGAACGCCCGGACGGGCTCCGGCCTCACCCTCCAGGGCAACGCCCTGCGGGTGCTGCGCGAGATCGGCGTGTGGGAACAGGCGCGCGACCGGGGTTTCGCCTTCGACACCCTCGGGATGACCGCCCCCGACGGCACGGTGCTCCGGGTGATGCGGGACCTGCGCACCGGTGGCGAGGACCTCCCCGCCACCCTGGGCATCGGCCGCCCCCGGCTCCAGCGCGTTCTGATGGAGGCCGTCCGCGCGTCCGGCGCCCGGGTCCGGCTCGGCACCACCGTCAGCTCGCTCGACCAGGACCCGGACGGTGTCTCCGCACGCTTCGCCGACGGCGGCTCCGGCCGCTACGACCTCGTCGTGGCCACCGACGGTCTGCACTCACCGACCCGCGAACTGATCGGGATCCCGGACCGCCCGCAGCCCACCGGCATGGGCATCTGGCGGGCCACGGCACCCCGCCCCGAGGGCGTCGGGCGCACCGACCTCACCTACGGCGGCCCGTGCTGGATCGCCGGCTACTGCCCCACCGGCGAGGACTCCCTCTACGCCTACCTCGTCGAGCCGGCCCGCGACCCGGCCGCCCTCGACCCGGCGCGCCACGCGGAGGAGATGCGGACCCTCGCGGCCGGCTACGGCGGCGTCTGGAAGACGATCGGCGAGCACCTCACCGATCCGGAACGGGTCCACTACACCTGGTTCCACCGGCTGCTGGTGGAGGGGCCGTGGCACCGGGGCCGCGTCGTCCTCGCTGGGGACGCCGCCCACGCCTGCCCGCCGACCCTCGCCCAGGGCGCCGCGATGTCCCTGGAGGACGTCTCCGTCCTGGCCGGTCTCCTCACCGGCGCCGACGCGGCGGAATCCTCCCTCGACGCGCTGCTCACGGCCTACCGGGAGCGCCGGATGCCGCGCGTGCGCAGGGTCGTGGACGCCTCGGTGCAACTGGGGGAGTGGCTGATGCGCGGCGACCGCGCCGCGGACGCCCCGGGCCTGATCGGCCGCACCATGGCCGCCCTGAGCGAGCGGCCGTAACGGGCGGCCGCCGGTACCTCCGGCACCCCGCCGCACCCGGACATCGGCCCACAAGGGGTTTGAGCGGGCGCATTCCGTGTAAACCGGTGGCGGAGGCCGCGGGTGAGTGAGTGCGGAATGGCACCGGCCCCCGGCCCGGACGGAGGCATGACTGTGAGCCCTGTGAAGGAGATGCTGAGGACCTACCCGGCCGATCTCGGCGGTGTCGACCGCGAGGCGATGGAACGCTGCATCGAGGAGTGCCTCGCCTGCATGCAGGCGTGTACGGCGTGCGCCGACGCCTGCCTGTCGGAGGACGACCCCGGCTCGCTGCGGAAGTGCATCCGGACGAACACGGACTGCGCCGACGTCTGCGACACCACGGCCCGCGTGCTCTCCCGCCACACCGAGTACGACGCCAACATCACCGGCGCCGTCGTCCAGGCCTGCGCCACGGTCTGCAAGTCCTGCGGCGACGAGTGCGCCCGGCACGCCGACATGCACGAGCACTGCCGCGTCTGCGCCGAGGCCTGCCGCCGCTGTGAGGAGGCCTGCAACGCACTCCTGGCCACGCTCGGCTGAACAGTCGCCACCGGAAACGCACGGCGGCCCCCGAGGGGCGGGCCGGGCGCGACGGAGCCCGCGAGGGGCGGCCGGGCACCTCCCGGCCGCCCCTCGCGGCGAGCGCGGGGGCGGAAACCGGCGAGCCGGGAAACGGGCGGTCCATCAGCCCGCGGCCACGGATGGACGCCGTTCACCCCGCGCCGAAGGGATCCGTCATCCGCGCGAGGTGGGCGTCCAAGGGCTCGACGCGCCCGGGGAGCGGCGTACCCACGTCCCACCACCGCTGTGAGTCCCCGGGCCGGTGCCGGTCTTCGACGAGCCCCTCCACGGTCCGGGCCCGGACAACGCCTGAGGTGCTCGGCGGGGCCGGTTCTTACAAGTGCGCGAAAGGGACGTGGTGATGAAGGGTGCCCTGCGGTTCGACGGGTGGATCGCGGGGGTCGGGACCGCCTCCGGGACGCGCATGGTGGTGGGGCACTGGCCCCGGTCGCCGTTCGGGCCGTTCAGTGATGTCATGGTCGAACGGCCGGACGGGGAGCGGCTGTTGCTCGCACCGACCCGGCACACCGCCGACTTCGTCGGCGGTGTCTACCGCTTCGACCGGGTGCTCGTCACCCCGGTGGCGGTCGGCACGGCCGGAGCGGTGTGGAACGTCACCGCCCGGCCGCTGAGCCTGCGGTTCACCACCGGGCGGCGCGGCCCTCTCGGATGGCTGCTGCGCTGCGTGCCCGCACCGCTCGCCGCCCGTCCCGCCTGGGTCGCGCTGACCGACGTCCCCGCCCGGCTGCTGCCCGGGGTGCGGGCCAGGGGCAGCGCCGCCGGGGGGAGCCGCGAGTGGTACGGGGCGCGGGACCTGCTGCCCGTCGTCGGGGCCACCGCCCGTTTCGACGGCGAGGACCTCGGCGCCCTTGCGCCCGTCGCGCCCCCGGTCCGGTTCGGTTTCGGCTCCACTCCGCGCGGGCCCGCCCTGGTGCGGGTGGTCACGACGGTGGTGCCGGCGCCGGGGTGACGGGGTGACGGGTCCCGTCCGTCCCCGGTCCGCCGGGCGCTACGCGCCGGTCGTGCGCGCGTACGTCAGGAAGGCCGCGCCGCTGCCCAGGACCGTGTGGCCGGTGAGTTCCCAGCGGCGGGGGTCGAAGGCGGCACGGGGGGAGAAGAGGGAGACACCGTTGCCGACGGTCAGCGGGCTCAGTTTGATGATCAGTTCGTCGATCTCGCCGTAGAGCGCCCCGGCCAGTGCGCCGCCGCCGATCAGCCAGATGTCCTTGCCGTTGCCGCCGTCCTCCCGCTTGAGCTCCCGGACCTTCGCCACCGGGTCCCCGGGGACGAGTTCGACCGCCGGGTCCGGGCTCTCGCTCAGGGTGCGGGTGACCACCAGGTGCCGCAGGTGCGGGTAGGCATCGGTGATGTCCGCCTTGAGGCCGATCTCGTAGGTGCGCCGGCCCTCGATGACGGTGTCGAAGCGCTTGGCCTCCCCCGTGACGGACAGCGCGGCCCGCGCCGGGGCGGGCAGGGTCTCCGGGTACTCGGCCACGATGTGGGCGAGGTAGTCCTCCGGGATCGGCCAGAAGCCGCCGGGACCGGTGGGGTCGGCCCCGTCCGGGCCCGCGATGAAACCGTCCAGGGTGGAGGCGATGTAGTAGACGAGCTTGCGCACGGGGGACCTTTCGTCGATCGGCCGGCGGCGGTGGCGGCTCCGGAGACCGGGCGCCGGGCGGGGCGGCCCGCGGTCGCCGGGACCTTCGCGATCTTCGCACGCGCACCCCGCGCCGCGGGGCCGATCAACCGCAGAAGCCGCGGACCAGCGCCCTCGCAGTCGTCGTCGCCCGCGCGGCCACCTTGTCGGCGGCCTCACCCGGCTCGCCGAAGAGACCGCTGAGCAGCAGGGCCGCATAGCCACGGGTCAGCGCGGCCAGGGCCTCCAGGAGCGTGGTGGCGAGCTCATGGCCGCCGTCGGGGACGAGCGCGAACGCGTCCGGCAGCAGCATGTCGATGAACGCCCGCCCGCTGTCCCGGAGTTCGGGGTGGGCCGCGCGCAGGTCGGCGTGGAAGAGGATGTCGAAGCCGCCCCGGAAGCGGGCGGCCGCCCGGACGTAGACCTCGCCCACCGCCGCGAGCCGGTCCTCCGGGGTGACGATGTCCGCGACCGCCTCGACGTACATCTCGTTGACCCGCCGTGACACCTCCAGCGCGGCGGCCGCCAGCAGCGCGTCCCGGTCGGCGAAGTGGCGGTACGGGGCGCCAGGGCTGACGCCGGTACGGCGCGCGGCCTCCGACACGGAGAAACCGCGCACCCCGGACTCGTCGACGATCTCCAGCGTGGCACGGACCAGCGCGGCGCTCAGATCGCCGTGGTGGTACGTGTCGCGCCGTCCCTTCGCCCTGGTCACCATCCCGTAGAGCCTACTCAAAGTCCCCGGGGGCGCCGCGCCGGGTGAGGCCGCCGATTCCCGCGGTCCCGGTGATTCCGCCGATACCGGTGGCCCGGCGGGCCGGGGCGCGCGAGGACGGCCCCGGCCCGCCGGCACCCCGGGCACGGGACGGGGAACGGCGCCCCCGGACCGGAGCCGGGGCCGGAGCCGCCGCTCCGCCGCTCATCCCCGCGCCGCTTCCCTCGCCGCCGTGAGGGCCCGGCGCGCGTCCTCGATGCGGATCGGCAGGTCGCGGGCCCGGCTCCCGGTCGCGTGGTGGAAGGCGTTGGCGACGGCCGCCGCCGCGCCGACGATGCCGAGCTCCCCGATGCCCTTGCCGCCGACCGGGTTCAGCCGGTCGTCGCGTTCGTCCAGGAAGACCGCTTCGATGCCGCGCACGTCCGCGTGGGACGCGATGTGGTAGCCGGCGAGGTCCGGGTTCGCGAAGTCCCCGAACTCCTGGTCGACCTCGGCGCCCTCCAGCAGCGCCATCGACTGGCCCATCAGCATCCCGCCGACCAGCTGCGAGCGCGCCGTCAGGGGGTTGAGGATGCGCCCGGCGGCGAAGACGCCCAGCAACCGGTCCACCCGGATCTCCCCGGTGTCCGTGTCGACCCGCACCTGCGCGAACTGGGCGCCGAAGCAGTGCCGGGACAGCTCCGCCCGGCCCGCGATGTCCTCCGTCGTGTCGGCGCGCACCTCCAGCCCGCCCGGCGGTACGGCACCGCCGGCCGCCGCCAGTTCGGCCGTCAGCGCCCGGCACGCCTTGTCCACCGCCCAGCCCCAGGAGGCGGTGCCCATCGAGCCGCCCGCGAACGCCACCGAGCCCATCGAGGCCCGGCCGATCTCCAGCCGGACCCGGCCGGGCGCGGTCCCGAGGGCGTCCGCCGCCACCTGCGTCAGCACCGTACGGGCCCCCGTGCCGAGGTCGGCCGCGCCCACCCGCACCCGGTACGTGCCGTCGGCCTCGGCCCGGGCCAGCGCCGACGAGGGATAGACGTAGTCCGGGTGGTGCGAGGCGGCGACGCCCGTGCCGACCAGCCAGCGCCCCTCGCGGCGCGCCGCCGGTGCCGGGTCGCGGTCCGCCCAGCCGAAGCGGGCCGCGCCCTCCCGCAGACACGCCACCAGGCCGCGGCTGCTGAACGGCAGCCCGTTCTCCGGGTCGTTCTCCGGCTCGTTGACGATCCGCAGCTCGACCGGGTCCATGTCCAGCTCGGACGCCAGTTCGTCCATCGCCGACTCCAGGGCGAACATGCCCGGGGTGTGGCCGGGGGCGCGGAACCAGACGGGCGTCATGACGTCCAGCCGGGCCAGCCGCAGCGTCGCCCGGGCGTGCGGCGCCGCGTACATCATCCGGGTCGAGGAGACGACCTGCTCGACGAACTCCGTCGACCGCGAACTCTGGATCACCGCCTCGTGGTCGACGGCGGTCAGCCGCCCGTCGCGGCCGGCGCCGAGCCGCACCCGCTGGATCGTCGGCGTCCGGTAGCCCGTCAGCACCGGCACCTGGCGTCGCGTCAGCGCGATCTTCACCGGCCGTCCGACCGCCCGCGCGGCCAGGGCCGCCAGCACCACCGAGGCCCGCGGAGAGCCCTTGGAACCGAAACCGCCGCCCACGTGCTCGGAGACGATCTCCACCGCGCCCGGGTCCAGCCCGAACAGCGCCGCCAGCGTCAGGGAACTCATGAACGGGGCCTGGTCGGCGTTGTGCAGCACCAGCCGCCCGTCGCCGTCCCAGGCGGCGATGGTGGCGTGCGGCTCCATCGGGCTGGGGAACTGGGTGGGGGTGGTGTACCGCGCCTCCACCCGGACCGGCGCCGCGGCCAGCGCCCCGTCCGGGTCACCGCGCTCCACGAACCCCGGGGTGCCGTCGTTCGTCGAGACCTCGGGTACGTACAGCCCCTCGTCGTCCTCCCGCAGCACCACGTGGTGCGGCTCCCGCTCGTAGGTCACGGCCACCGCCGCCGCGGCCTCCCGCGCCGCCTCCAGGGTCTCCGCCACGGCCGCCGCCACGATCTGGCCGTGGTGCGCCACCTCGGGGGATTGCAGGACGAGCATGTGGTCGCCCGCGCCCAGGAGCTGTCCGGAATCGGCGAAGTCCGCGCGCAGCCGGGGCGCGTTGGTGTGGTCGAGCACCGCCAGGGCGCCGGGGACGGCGAGCGCCGCCTCCGCGTCGACGCCGGTGACCCGGCCCCGGCCGACGGTGGCTCCGACCGGCCAGACGTACGCGGCGCCGGACACCGGGAACTCGTACGCGTACCGGGCCGCGCCGGTGACCTTGTCCAGGCCGTCCACCCGCACCAGAGGGGCGCCGATCGCCGGGGCGTGCGCCGTTGGGGCGCGGTCGGCGCGGGGCGCGGCCGGTGCGGCCGGTGCGGTCGTCTGTGCGGTGGCCGGTGTTCCGGCCGGTGCGGTGGTGCCGGTCCCGGCGGCCCCGGTCCCGGCGGCGGTGTCCGTCCTCATGACTGCTCCTCCCCGTGGCCGCCGGCGGCGGAATCCGCGCCGGTGACGAGATCGCGCACCGTGGCCGCGACCAGATCGGTGATCAGGCCGAGTTTGAAGGCGTTGCCGGGCAGCGGGCGGGCGTCCGCGAGTTCGGCTCCGGCGGCGGCGCGCAGCAGCGCGTCCTCCGGGCGGTGCCCGAGCAGTCGTTCCTCGGCCGCCCTCGCGCGCCAGGGCCGCGGGGCCACGCCGCCGAGGGCGATCGCCACCCGGTCCAGCGTCCCGTCGTCCGCCTGCCGCACCGACACCCCCACGCTCACCAGGGCGAAGGCGTACGACCAGCGGTCGCGCACCTTGCGGTAGCGCATCAGGGCGCCGGGCGGCGGGGCGGGCAACTCCACGGCGGTGATCAGCTCGCCGGGCGCCAGCACGGTCTCCCGGTGCGGTGTCCGGCCCGGTGGCAGATACAGCTCCTCCACCGGCACCGTGCGCTCCGTGCCGCCGGGGGAGCGCAGATGGACGGTCGCGTCGAGCGCGGCCAGCGCCACCGCCATGTCGGAGGGATGGCTCGCCACGCAGTGCTCGGAGGTGCCGAGTACCGCCAGCTCGCGGTGCGCGCCCGTGGCTGCCGGGCAACCGGAGCCGGGCTCCCGCTTGTTGCAGGGCTTGGTGACGTCCTGGAAGTAGCCGCACCGGGTGCGCTGCAGCAGGTTCCCGGCCACCGTGGCCGCCGTCCGCAGCTGCCCGGAGGCGCCCGCGAGCAGCGCCTGCGACAGCAGCGGGAAGCGCCACCGGATGCCCGCGTCCCCGGCCAGGACGCTGTTGCGCACCGCCCCGCCGATCAGCACCGAGCCGTCGGAGCGGTGTTCGACGCGGTCGTAGGGCAGCCGGGAGACGTCGACGACGAGGCCGGGCCGGGCGACGCCGAGTTTCATCAGATCGACGAGATTGGTGCCGCCGCCCAGATAGACGGCGTCGGGCCGGTCCGCCACCAGGGCCGCGGCCTCGTCGGCGTCGGACGCCCGTACGTAGGCGAACTCCTTCATCGCGGGCTCCTTGCGGACGGCCCGGCGGATCCGGCCGGTGCGGCGGGGCCGTGCTCGCCGGGGCCCGCGCCCGCGGCCTCCAGGACGGCGGCCACGATGCCCGGATGGGCGCCGCAGCGGCAGAGGTTGCCGCTCATGCGCTCGCGGACCTCCTCGGGCGTCAGCCCGGTGGTGCCGGTCACGCCCGCCACCAGGTCCTCGGTCACCCGGCTGGGCCAGCCGCGGGCGGCCTCGCCGAGGGCGCCGATCGCGGAGCAGATCTGGCCGGGGGTGCAGTAGCCGCACTGGAGGCCGTCGTGGGTGAGGAAGGCCCGCTGGACGGGGTGGAGGCCGTCCGCGGTCCCGGCCGCCGTCTCCGCCGTCTCCGTGCCGGCCGCCGCTCCGTCGGCGAGACCGGCCACCCCTTCGATCGAGACGACGTCGCGGCCCTCGGCGGTCACCGTGAGCGTCAGGCAGCTGTTGACCCGCTCGCCGTCCACCAGAACCGTGCAGGCGCCGCACTGTCCGTGGTCGCAGCCCTTCTTGGCGCCGGTCAGGCGCAGTTGTTCGCGCAGCGTGTCGAGCAGCGTGGAACGGTTGTCCACGGTCAGATGATGCTCCTCCCCGTTGACACGCAGCGTGATCTCGCTGGTCGAGGCGGTATGTAAGAGACTCATACATGCAATGTATCATCCTCTTACATTGCGGGAGTCGGGTGGCGGCCAACGGATCGGAGATCGCCCGTGCGGGATGTGGTGGAGGACCTGGAGCGCTGGTGGCGGGCCGGGGAAACGGTCGGGGTGGCCACCGTCGTGGCCACCTGGCGCTCGTCGCCCCGGCAGCCGGGCGCGACCATGCTGGTCGGCCCCGGCGGCACGGCGGTCGGCAGTGTGTCGGGCGGATGTGTGGAGGCCGCGGTCCACGAGCTGGCGTCGGACGTGGCGGCCGGGGCGCCGCCGCTGCTCCAGTCCTACGGAGTCGCGGACGACGACGCCTTCGCCGTCGGGCTGACCTGCGGCGGCACCGTCGAACTCTTCGTCGAGCGCGTGGACCGGACGACGTTCCCGGAGCTCGGCGAGGCGGCCGAGGCCATCCGGGCGGGGGAGCCGGTGGCCGTGGTGACCTGCGTGGCCGCGGCCCGCACCGGCGGCAGCGCCGCGCGTCCGGACGGGAGCCCGGGAGGCGGTCCGGACGCGGGACCGGGAGACGGCCCGGACCCCGAGGGCCGCCTCGGCCGGCATCTGGTGGTTGGGCCCGGCCGCGTGACCGGCTCCCTCGGCAGCCCCGGGCTGGACGCCGCCGTCACCGCCGACGTCCGCGCGATGCTCGCCGCCGGGCGCGGCGGCACGCTGCGGTACGGGTACGACGGGCGGTGTCCCGGCGAGGAGGTGCGGCTCTTCGTGGCCGTCCACGCCGCGCCTCCCCGGCTGATCGTCTTCGGCGCGGTCGACTTCGCCGCCGCCCTGGCCCGGATCGGCGTCTTTCTCGGCCACCGCGTCACCGTCTGCGACGCCCGCCCGGTCTTCGCCACCCGCCGCCGCTTCCCGGAGGCGGACGAGGTGGTGGTCGACTGGCCGGACCGCTATCTGCGCGCCGAGGCGGCGGCCGGACGGACCGACGCGCGCACGGCCGTCTGCGTCCTCACCCACGACCCCAAGTTCGACGTCCCGGTGCTCGAGACCGCGCTCCGCCTGCCGCTGGCGTACGTCGGCGCGATGGGCTCCCGCCGCACCCACCGGGACCGTCTGGGCCGGCTGCGGGCGGCCGGCCTCACCGAGCCTGAACTCGCCCGGCTGGCCTCGCCCATCGGTCTCGACCTGGGTGCGCGCACCCCGGAGGAGACCGCCGTGAGCATCGCCGCCGAGATCATCGCCGACCGCGCGGGCGCCACCGGCAGCCGCCTCTCCGGCCTGACGGGAAGCATCCACGCCGCCGAACCCGAACCCGGACCCACGCCCGTGGCCGCGGTGTCCCCGCCCGTCTCCGCTCACGCCCCCGCCGCCGGGCCGCTGCCCGTACCGCAGGGGCGGCCGGGCCCCGGTACCGGGCCGCGGAGCTGACGGGGTCCGCCGGCCCGGACGGGCCGGGGAGCTGCCCGCGACCGGCCGCCCGGCGCGGGTGGCCCGGCCGTCCGCGGCGGCGCGGCGACGCCCCAGGGGTTCCGGTCCGATTCCGTTCGCACACCATGTGACGACCGTGTGTGCGCAGGCAACATCTTGGTGCTACCTCCCGGCCGGGCGCAGACGTTCGATAGGGTCGGCGCCGCCGACTCTCCGAAGGTCCGCTTTTGCCTCGGAGCGTCGCCAACTTGCCTTCTTGGGGGCAATGTTGACGTTTTTCTTCCGAAAACCGGACCGGGGAGCAGGGGAAGCGTGGGGAACGTGACCGCCATGCCAGGGCACCTGCCGCCGTCTCCGGCCGCCGGGGTTCCGTGTCCGCCGTCTCGTTCACCAGTTCAAGGACGTCCATGATCGAATCCCATCTCTTACCGGAGCTCTTCCTGGGGGGCGGTCTGGCCGCCACCCTGGTGGCACTGGTGCTGCAGACCCGTGGCAAACACCGTCTGAAACGCGCCAAGGCCGCCGTGGAAGAGCAGAGCGAACGGGCGCGGCAGCGGGCCGAGCTGGAGCGGTACGCCAACCGGGCGGCGGAGTCCGAGGCCCGGCACCTCGTCGAACGGCGGCTGCCCGCCGTGGTCGATGTCGAGGCACGGGGCCATCCGGGTGTCGTCGTCCCCGGACTGCTGGAGCCCGACCTCAAGGGCACCCCGGTCGACACCGCGTACAGCGCGGCGGAAGACCTCGTGCGGGAGGCCGTGGCGATCACCCGGGAGAGCATCGGCCGGGACGCGCGCGCCGGGGTGCGGGGGATCGCCGACGAGGCGCAGACCTACCTCGTCCGGCTGCAGATGAAGATCGACGAGGAACTGGACAAGTACCCGTCGGCCGGCGCCTATCACCAGAGCCTCACGGACATCGACCACTTCGCGACCCGCGCCCTGCACACCCTGCAGCGGCTGCGGATCCTCGCCGGCTCCTGGCCCGGCGTCCAGCGCGCCAACTGCACGTTCCGCGAGATCGTCGAGAGCGCCCGGGGCCGCATCGACGCCTACGACCGGGTCTCCTTCACCTATCTCCCGCGCACCGCCGAGCTGTTCGTCGAGGGCCGGGTGGTGGAGCCCGTCACCGTCGCCCTCACCGAACTGCTGAACAACGCCACCTCCTACTCCAGCGACCGGGTGACGGTCTACGTCCAGGAGGTGCAGAGCGGCTTCAGCATCGTCGTCGAGGACACCGGCCTCGGCATGAACGTCTTCCAGCGGGAGGAGGCGGAGCGGCTGCTGCGCCGGAGCACCGTCATGGACGTCACGAACCTGCGCGACGAGCGGCAGCTCGGCTTCGCGATCGTGGGCCGCCTCGCCGGCGACTACGGGTTCCGCGCCGATGTCGGCGCCCCCTCCGCGGGCGGCGGGGTCAAAGCCGTGATCCTGGTGCCCAACGCGCTGATGGGGGACGCCCCGGAGGACACCGGAGCGGTGCACATCGGCCGGGACGCCCCGGCCGCCGGGACCGCCGTCCGCCCGGAGACCGCCGTCCGCCCGGAGACCCCTGGAGACCCCGGACCGGCGACGCGCCGCCGGCCGGCGAGGCGCCGCACCCGCCCCCGACCCCGCGGGCAGCCGGGGCATCCCCGCCGAGCCTCCGCTGTCCACCGAGTCCGGCCTGCCGAAACGGCGCCGCCGCAGCCGTACCCGGACCGCGGAGGGCCCCTTCCAGGAGGCGGCCTCCGACACCACCGACCCCGACACCCTCGCTGCCGGCTTCGACCAGATGCGACGCGCACTCAGCGCCGGATACGCCGCGCCCGACACCGGAGGAACCCCCACCGATGACTGAGCACACCGCCGACACCGTGGACATGACCTGGGCCCTCAACGAACTCGCCAAGGAGCGCGGGGTCGTGAACGTCCTGCTGTTCACCTCCGACGGCCTGCTGCTGGCCGCCTCCGACGGCCTGTCCCGGGAGGACGCCGAGCGCGCCTGCGCCGCCTTCTCCGGCATGAAGGCGCTCAACCAGGACCTCTCCGGCTTCTGCGGCCAGGCCGAGGAGGACGGCGACGGCGACGGACGGCTGACGTGGCGGCACATCGTCAGCGACATGAAGGACCACACCGTCCTCGTCTTCGCCGCCGGCCGGCGCACCGGCGTCGGCGTCTCGGTGCGGGGCGACTCCATGAGCCAGGAGGTGGCGGTGGCCATCACCGCCACCATGAAGATGATCAGAGGGCTGCGCCCGGTGCTGGAAGCCCGGGAACGGCCGGCCCCGGCCGGCACCTCATGACGCCGCCCGCGCACCGCCGCCGGGGGATGGTGCGGTCGTACACCGTCACCGGCGGCCGCGCCACCCCCTCCCGTACCAGCCTCGACGAGGCGACGCTGCTCATCGCCGACCAGAAGATGCCCCTGACCGGTCTGAACCCCCACGCGCACCGGGTGATGGACCTCTGTCTGCCCGGAGTGCTCTCCGTGGCGGAGGTCGGCCACCACCTGCAACTCCCGGGCGCGGTCACCAAGGTGATCGTCTCCGGGCTGGTGGACAGCGGCCACCTGGTCGCCCGCTCACCCGTTCCCGCCGCTCAGCAGCACGACATGGCACTGCTGGAGAGGATCCTGGATGCACTCCACGCGCTCTGACCGCTATCTGCCCGCCGGTGCCCGGTCGGTGAAGATCATCGTTCTCGGGCCCTTCGCCGTCGGCAAGACCACCTACGTCGGCTCGGTGTCGGAGATCCGGCCGATGCGCACCGAGGAGCGGATGACCCGGGCCGGCGAACTCGTGGACGACCTCCGGGGGATGGAGGGCAAGGACACCACCACCGTCGCCATGGACTTCGGCCGGCTCACCCTCACCGAGGACATCGTCCTCTACCTCTTCGGCGCCCCCGGCCAGCCCCGCTTCCAGTCCATGGTGCGCTCGCTGATGGAGGGCGCGCTCGGCGGACTCGTGCTGGCCGACACCCGGCGTCTCGACCAGAGCTTCGACTCCATCGACCTGCTGGAGGACACCGGGCTGCCCTACACCGTCGCCGTCAACGAGTTCGACGGCGCCCCGGTGTACAGCGACGCCGAACTGCGCGACGCCCTGAGCATGGACGAGGACACGCCGCTGGTCCGGCTGGACGCCCGCCTCCGCGACTCCGCCAAGCAGGGCCTCATCTCCCTCGTCACCCAGATCCTCCGCCGCCCCAGCCTGGAGCCCGCCCGATGAACCGGTCCGCCACCCCCCGCTGCCCCGTGCTGCACGGCGAGGACTTCGCGGCCCGCCCGCAGGACGCCTACGCCGCCCTGCGGGAGACCGCGCCGGTCGCCTGGGCGGAGATCGCCGACGGGGTGCACGCCCTGGTCGTCACAGGCCACCGCGCCGCGATCGACCTGCTCAACGACACCGAGACCTACGCCAAGGACTCCCGCGCCTGGGCGGCCCTGCAGCAGGGGCAGGTCCCGCCGGACAGCCCCGTCCTCGCCCTGATGGCCTGGCGCCCGAGCCTGCTCTACGCGGACGGGGAGCGGCACGAACGCCTCCGCCGGGCCATGGACGACTGCCTCGCCCGGATCAGCCCGCACCAGCTCCGGGAGACCACCCGCGCCCACTCCGCCGCGCTGGTGGCCCGCTTCGCCCCGGACGGGCGGGCGGATCTGATGACCGGGTTCGCGGACATGGTGCCGCTGCTGGTCTTCGCCGACATCCTCGGCTGCCCGCCGGAGTTCTCCAACCGGATGGTCACCGCCTGCCAGGGCATGATCAACGCCGGACCGGAGGCGGGCCTCGCCGCGGCCGACCTGGCCGCCTGCCTGGCGGAGCTCCGGGAGCTCAAGAAGGCCCGCCCGGGGCAGGACTTCACCTCCTGGCTGCTCGCCCACCCCAGCGGCCTCACCGACGACGAGATCCTGCACCAGCTCGTCGTGGCCGTCGGCGCGGGCACCATCCCCACCGCCGCCTGGATCGCCCACGGCCTGCGGCTCCTGCTCAGCGACGACCGCTACGCCGGTGACCTCACCGGTGGCGCCGTCACCGTCGGCCGCGCCCTGGAGAAGGCGCTGTGGACCCACTCGCCCATGGCCAACTTCTCGGTGCACTTCGCCCGGTACCCCACCCAGCTGCACGGGGTGCCGATCCCGCCGGGCGTGCCCATCCTCATCAGCCACGCCGCCGCCAACACGGACCCGGCCCTGGCCGGCCTCGGCTACGAGAACCGCTCCCACCTGGCATGGTCCGCCGGACCGCACCGCTGCCCGGCCACCGGCCAGGCCACGGTCGTCGCGCGGACCGCCATCGAGACCGTCCTCGACCGGCTCTGGGACCTGGAGCTGGCCGAGGGCCCCGTGCCCAACCGGCACGGGCCGTTCCACCAGTGCCCCGCCTCGATGCACGTCACCTTCCGGCCGCAGCCGGAAGACGTACCGATACCTGCCGCCACGTCCTCAGGAGGTACCGCGTGACCAGCACCCCCGTCAGCACCCGCCCGACGGCACCGCGACCGCCGGCCCCGCCGCGTCCGCCCCCGTCACCCTCGACACCAGCGGCAGCCGGCTCTACGCGCAGACCGACGGCCTCCGCGAGGCCGGGCCCGCCACCCGGGTCCGGCTGCCCGGCGACCTCACCGCATGGTCCGTCACCCGCGGGGAGGTGGCCAAGCAGCTGCTGACCCACCCGCACATATCCAAGGACGCCCGCAAGAGCTGGCCCGGGTACCGGCCCGGCTCCCATCCGTGGCTGGCCTCCTGGGTGGACGTCGTCTCCATGTTCACCAGCGACGGCGACGACCACAAACGGCTCCGCTCCCTCGTCGGCAAGGCGTTCACCCCGCGCCGGATCGAGGCCATGCGCCCGGCGGTCGAGGCCGTCGTCACCGGCCTCCTCGACGAACTGGAGGCGCTGGAGCCGGGCGGGCACCCCGTGGTGGACCTCCGCGCCCGCTTCTCCTACCCGGTGCCCACCCGCGTGATCTGCGACCTGTTCGGTGTGCCCGCCGGGCAGCGCCCCGAGATGCTCCGCGTCATCGACGCCGTGCTCGACACCAGCGCCACCGCCGAGCAGGCCATGGCCACCCGCCGCGACCTGTTCGCCGCGATGCACCACCTCATCGGGAGCAAGCGCAACGGGCCCGCCGAGGACATGACCGGCCTCCTCCTCGCGGCCCACGAGGAGGACGGCGACCAGCTCAGCGAGGAGGAGCTGGTCTCCACCCTGATCCTGATGATCGGCGCCGGCAGCGAGACCGCCGTCTCCCTCATCGACCACGCCGTCGAGGCGATGCTCACCCACCCGGAGCAGCTCGCCACCGTGCTCGCCGATCCCGGCCGCTGGGACGACGTGATCGAGGAGAGCCTGCGCCTGCACCCCCCGATCATGCATCTGCCGCTGCGCTACGCCACCGCGGACATCGACCTCGGCGAGGGCGTCACCCTCCGCGCCGGCGACCTCGTCCTCATCGCGTTCGGCGCCCACGGCCGCGACCCGCAACTCCACGACCGGCGGGACGCGTTCGACATCGACCGCGAGGACAAGCAGCACCTGGCCTTCGGACACGGCGTCCACTTCTGCCTCGGCGCGCCCCTGGCCCGGCTGGAGGGCCGGATCGCCCTGCCCGCCCTCTTCGAGCGCTTCCCCGGGCTGAGCCTCGCCTGCGAGCCGGGGGACCTGCGGCCGCAGCCCTCCTTCATCGGCAACGACTACCGGGAACTCCCGGTCCGCCTGCGCGGAGCCGGGGCCCCGGCTCCGGAGGCCACCGCGGGCTGAACCCGCCCGCCGCCCGCGCCCCGGCCCCCGGTTCCGCCGGGGGCCGGGGGCCGGTCAGTGCCCGTGCCCCGGATCGTGGCCGGGGATCGAGCCGTCCTCCTCCGTCACCAGGAAGAGCCCCGCCATCCCCATGTCCGCGTGGCTCTGGACGTGGCAGTGGTACATCCAGGCCCCGGCGCCCACGCCCTCGCCCGCGATCACCTGGAAGCCGAAGGAGTCGGCCGGGCCCGTGATCTTGTTGTCGATGACGGGGGTGTGGTCGTCGGGGCCGGTGAGCAGCCCCGTGCGGTTGTCGGCCCAGCGGTGCCCGTGCAGATGGAACGTGTGGTAGTACTCGCCGTGCGTGATCGAGACGAACTCGACCCGCTCGCCGAGCTTCGCGGTGATGTCGTACGGGTCGTCGGCGGCGCGGTTGTTGACCGTCATGTCGTTGAAGACGATGGTGAACTGCTTGTCCGGCAGGACGTCCCCCGCGCGGCGCACGATCAGCGGGCCGTAGAGGCCCTTGCGGACGCCGGCCGTGCCGTGGACGGTGCCGACCGCGTGGTCGTGGTAATGCCAGTAGCCGGCGCTGCCCGGGTTCCAGGTGCCGTCCGCGCGGCGGCCGGGCTCATGGGTGCGCCAGGTGTACGTGCGCCGCTCGCCCGGCGCCACGGTGCTTCTGCTCAGCGGGGAGCCGTCGCTGCCGAACTCGTAGTCCACACCGTGCGGGTGGAGGCTGAGGGTGACGTCCGCCAGGTTCACCAGCTCGATGTGCAGGGTGTCGCCCTCGGTCATCTCCAGCAGCGGGCCGGGGATCGCCGCCTTGCCCGGCTTGAGGCCGTATCCCAGCTGCCCGCCGGGGAGGTTCTCCGCGTAGAGGGTCAGATGACGGACCTCGCCGCCGGCCTTCGCGGTGGCCGCGTTCCGTAACACCGGCCTGCCGGGCTGCGCGGCCGCGGCCGCGGTGGGGGTGAGGGCCGCCGGGGCGGCCAGCGCGGCCGCGGCGACGCCGCCGGTGAACGACCGCCGTGAGAAGAAGCGCCGCGCCGTGGTGCCGCCTGCCTCGGTCATCTGGTCTCCCATTCCCCCGCGGGCCGTCGCCCCCGGGTCGTCTGCGGGTCGTCTGGGGGTCGTCCGGTGGTTGTCGCGTCCGTCCGGGAAGGACCGTCCGGCCCCGGTGTTCCGAGGGCTGGGACGGCATCAAGGTAACGGCCGCCGGGGAGTTCTTCTAGTGTCAGGACAAAGTTTGTTGATGTGCGGTCATTCCTATTGGCGGACCGTCAAAAGCCCTCTAGCTTCAAGACATTGCTGCGATCGCAGAGGGGTGAGAGAGCTATGCGGGCCACCAAACCGCAGCCAGGGCCCTCGGCACGACGAGGGCGCATCAGGGGCCGCGCGTGGACGACAGCCGCGCTGGCCGCCGGAATGACCGTGACCATGCTGGGAGGGCCGCCGGGGGCGGCGGCCGCTCCCGCCGATCCGCGGCCCGGTGCGGCGACGCCGCTGCCACCGGCCGTCACCGCGGCGGCGGACTCCGCCACCGGGACGGCCGCGGCGCCCTTACCCGGGGGCTCGGCCGCCGGGGACGTCCGGGTGCTCGTCTTCCACG
The DNA here is from genome assembly GCF_020982505.1 of Streptomyces sp. MNU89. Lineage (NCBI taxonomy): Bacteria > Bacillati > Actinomycetota > Actinomycetes > Kitasatosporales > Streptomycetaceae > Streptomyces > Streptomyces sp. MNU89. Next base: position 6,715,895 of record NZ_JAJKLL010000001.1, read on the forward strand.
ACTCCGGCGGGCAGCCGTCGGCCAGGACCGCGGCCGGTATCGAGGCCCTGGAGGAAATCGGCCACCAGGGCCCGGCCGAGGAGCGGTTCGCCGTCGACGCCACCGACGACCCGTCGGTCTTCACCACGCAGAAGCTGCGCCAGTACAACGCGGTCGTCTTCCTCTCCACCCCCGGCGACATCCTCGACAACGCCCAGGAGGACGGCTTCCGGGCCTACGTCGAGTCCGGCGGCGGCTTCCTCGGCGTCTACGACGCCGCCCGCACCGAGCCGGACTCCTCCTGGTTCACCGGCCTCATCGGCACCCGCCCCGCCGGCGACGGCTCCGCCGGGGTGCAGCGCGCCACCGTCGAGACCGGCGACCGCGACCACCCGGCCACCGCCGGTCTGCCGCAGGAGTGGTCCCGCAAGGACCACTGGCTCAGCTGGCAGCCCAACCCCTCCGGCGAGGTGCACACCGTCGCCCGGGTCCGCGAACGCACCTACGACCCCGGCGCCGACGCCCTCGGCTGGGACCATCCCGTCTCCTGGTGCCGCGACTACCGCGGCGGCCGCTCCTTCTACACCGGCATGGGCGGCACCGCCGCCGCCTTCGCCGAGGAGCGGCTGCGCACCCATCTGCGCGGCGCCCTCCTGTGGACCACCCGTCTCGCCCGCGCCGACTGCCGGGCCACCATCACCGCGAACTACGAGGCCACCCGCGTCACCGAGCCCAACACCCCCGGGCAGGCCGACCGGATCGGCGAACCACACGGCCTGGTCACCGCCGAGGACGGCCGCGTCTTCCACATCGGCCGCGGCGGCGGCACGGGCAGCGATCCCGTCGTCACCGACTGGAACGACCCGGACATCGGCCTCGGCATGGGCACCGTGCACGTGTGGGACCCGCGCACCGGGGAGAGCCGGCTGGCGGGCGTCGTCGAGGTCTTCGGCAACAAGGGTGGCGGCGGGGAACTCGTCAAAAACGAGGAGGGTCTGCTCGGGATCGAACTCGACCCGGACTTCGCCGAGAACGGCTGGATCTACCTCCACTACACCCCGCACTCCGAGATCGACCGGGAGAACCACCTCGCGCAGCGCCGGGTCTCCCGCTTCACCCTGGACCACGCCACCAACCGCTTCGACCCCGCCTCCGAGAAGGTCCTCCTCTCCTGGGAGGTGCAGATCCACAGCTGCTGCCACGCGGGCGGCGGCATGGCCTGGGACTCGTCGGAGAACCTCTACATCGCCACCGGCGACACCAACTCCTCGCAGTTCAGCGGCGGTTACTCCGGCAACAACCCGGAGCCGGCCTTCCGCGGCGTCTCCTTCGCCGACGCCCGCCGCACCTCCGGCAACACCAACAACCTCAACGGCAAGATCCTCCGCATCCACCCCGAGGACGACGGCACCTACACGATCCCCGAGGGCAACCTCTTCACCGGCGAGGAGGAGGGCGGCGGCAAGACCCGCCCCGAGATCTACGTGATGGGCGTGCGGAACCCGTCCCGCATCTCCGTCGACCGGGAGACGGACACCCTCTACGCGGGCTGGGTCGGCCCCGACGCCGGTGCGCCCAGCCCCGTCTGGGGCCCGGCCAAGTACGACACCTTCGCCGCCATCACCGAGGCGGGCAACCAGGGCTGGCCGTACTGCATGGGCAACAAGCAGCCCTACCGCGACCGCAACCTCCCCGACCCCTCCCAGCCGCTCGGCTGGTACGACTGCGACAACCTCAGGAACGAGTCACCCCACAACGACGGCCTGGTGAACATTCCGCCGGCCCGCTCCAACACCATCTGGTACTCACCCCAGGGCGGCGCCCCGGACTTCCCGCGCGACGGCGACGGCATCCCCAGCTACAAGGTGGAGGAGTCCCGCTATCTGCTGCCCTGGCTCAAGGGCGGCTCCCAGGCCGCCATGAACGGCCCCGTGTACCGGCACGACGCCGGCGGCGACAGCGCCGTCAAGTGGCCGGAGTACTGGGACGGCAAGTGGTTCGTCGGCGACTTCTACGACGGCGAGCAGCCGCGCCACGCCGTCGCCCTGGACCCCGACACCGCGGACAAGGGCGGCCTGCCCGTCCACGCCGAGAGCCTGGACGGCATCATCCCGGCCGGCCGGGACGGCATCCGCAACCTCATGGACTGGAAGTTCGGCCCGGACGGCGCCCTCTACGTCCTCGACTACGGCCGGGGGTTCTTCACCTCCACCGACGAGTCGGCGCTGTGGCGCGTCACCTACCGGGGCGGCCCGCCCACACCCCTCCCCGGCGACCTGGTGACCCGGGACGCCGCGGCCGGCGACGGGAGCGACCGGTGAACGGGACGAGAAGAACCGCGGCCTCCCGGGGAGTCAGCCGCTCCCGCGGCCTGCTCATGGCCCTGGTGGTGACCCTGCTGGCGGCCCTCGGCCTGACCGCGCCGCCCGCCGCGTACGGGCAGGGGAGCGCGGACGGGATGGACGGCGGACGCCCGGCGACGGCCGCCGACCAGACGCTCACCTGGACCGCCGGCAACGACATCGACCGCTACCTCACCGCGCCGGCCGAGGCGGTGGCCGGCCCGGCGACCATCGTCTTCGAGAACAGCGAGGCCACCGGCAACACCACCGGTATGCCGCACACCCTGACCTTCGACACCTCCGACCCCTCGCGCTACAACGCCGACGTCGATCTCAACATCCTGGCCAACCCGGCCGACGACAACGGCGGCCGGCACACCGCCGAGGTCACCCTCACCCCCGGCACCTACCGCTACTACTGCACCATCCCCGGGCACGGCGCCATGCAGGGCACCCTCGTCGTCACCGATCCGGGCGGCGGCGAGGACACCACGGCCCCCGAGACCTCCCACGAGATCAGCGGGCAGCGGGACGCCGACGGCGCGTACATCGGCGGCGCCACGGTGGCCCTCTCCGCGACGGACCCCGGCTCCGGCGTGGAGAAGATCGAGTACGCGCTGGACGGCGGGGAGTTCGCCGAGTACGCGGCGCCGGTCGCGGTCGATGCGGTGGGTGAGCACCGGCTGGTGTACCGGGCGGTGGACCGGGCGGGGAACGTCTCGGTGGAGAAGGCGGTGGAGTTCTCGGTGGTGGCGCCGCCGGAGGAGGACACGACGGCGCCGGAGACCTCGGCGGAGGTGAGCGGTGAGCGGGACGCCGGCGGCGCCTACCTCGGCTCCGCCACCGTCACCGTCTCCGCCTCGGACTCCGGCTCCGGCGTGGAGAAGATCGAGTATGCGCTGGACGGCGGGGAGTTCGCCGAGTACGCGGCGCCGGTCGCGGTCGATGCGGTGGGTGAGCACCGGCTGGTGTACCGGGCGGTGGACCGGGCGGGGAACGTCTCGGCGGAGAAGGCGGTGGAGTTCTCGGTGGTGGCGCCGCCGGAGGAGGACACGACGGCGCCGGAGACCTCGGCGGAGGTGAGCGGTGAGCGGGACGCCGGCGGCGCCTACCTCGGCTCCGCCACCGTGACGATCACCGCCACCGACGCGGAGTCGGGCGTGGAGCGCGTGCAGTACTCCCTCAACGGCGGCCCGTATCTCGCCTACACCGCGCCGGTGACCGTCGCCCGGGCCGGCCCGCACCTCCTGCGCCACCGCGCCACCGACAAGGCCGGCAACACCTCGGCCGCGAAGACGGTGGACTTCACGGTCGCCGAGGAGGGCACCACCGAACCGGACTGCCCCGAAACCGACAACCGGCGCACCGTCATCATCGGCACCGTCGACACCGGTGTCCCCAACCGCGTGACCGGCGACGGCTGCACCGTCAACGAGCTGATCGAGGACGAACGGGCGTGGGACGGCGAGAACGACTTCCTCCGCCATGTCGCCGCCGTCGCCGACCGTCTCCGCGAGGAGGGAGTCGTCGACGAGCGCGAGCACGGCCTCCTCACCCGGGCCGCCCGCGAGTCCGCCATCGGCACCCCGGGTCACACCGGCGGCTACCGCACCCTGTTCGACGGCTCGGCGGAGTCCTTCGCCGACTGGGAGCACGTCGGCGGCGGCGCCTTCGGGCTGACCGGCGGCTCCGCGATGACCAGCAGCACCACCCGCGGCGGCCTCGGCATGCTCTGGTACCCGGACCGGCAGTTCGGGGACTTCTCCCTGAGGCTGCAGTTCCGCGACGACGCGCCGGACTCCGGCCGCGCCAACAGCGGGGTGTTCGTCCGCTTCCCGGACCCGCACTGGCATCCGGGCGAGTCCCGCCCCGAGTGGGTCGCCATCAAGTACGGCCACGAGAACCAGATCCTGGACCGCGCCGACGGCGACATGTACAAGACGGGGTCCGTCTACGGCTTCGACAAGGTGAACCTCGACGGTGCCGGCGTGGAGGAGAAGGGGGTCTGGAACGACTACGAGATCCGGGTCGTGGACCAGCGCTACTGGATCTTCCGCAACGGCGTGCTGCTCAACGTCTTCGACAACGACCCGGGGCTGGTCTTCAACCCGCCCCGCGGGGACGACCCCGGCACCGCGGGCCGGCAGTACGCGGACGGCTTCATCGGCCTGCAGACCCACGGCACGAGCGATGTGATCTCGTTCCGCAACATCCGGATCCAGGAGCTGTAGGGACCCGGCGGCAGCGGGAGCACACCAGGCCGCCCCGGCACGGAAACCCGTGCCGGGGCGGCCGCCTGCCGCAGTGCGGATCAGGTGTGGGGGCAGTTGCCGCGGAACTCCTCGATCTGCAGGCTCGGCCGGGGGAGCGGGCAGAGGAACTGCTCGTAGCGGGTGTCGTTGTCGACGAACCGCTTCAGCCAGGAGATGGAGTACTTGGCGATCTCCGTGTCCGAGCTGTTCGGGGTGAAGTGCGTGGCGTTGTTCAGCTCCATGTACGCCCGGTTGGTGGAGGACGGCAGGCTCTCGTAGAACGGCTCGGCGTGCGAGCGGACCGAGGCGATGGAGTCGCCGTCCGCGCCGACGATGAACGTCGGAACGGTGATCTCGCGCCAGGTCTTGTCGAGGTTCCACGGGGTCAGCGGGATCGACGCCTTGAGGGAGGGCCGGTCCTTCGCGGCCTCCAGCGCGCCGCCGCCGCCCATGGAGTGGCCCATGACGGCGAGCCGGCCGCGGTCGATCCGGCTGCGGACCGAGCTGTCCTGGGTCAGATAGTCCAGCGCGGCGAGGAGCTGGTCGCCGCGGCTGGCCGGCTGGTCCAGCGTGGTGTTGGTGTCGATGGTGAAGACGACGAAGCCCTGGGAGGCCAGCCGCTCGCCGTACCACGACATGCTCGACTGGTAGGCGGTGTAGCCGGGGGAGATGGCCACGGCGCCGAAGGTGCCGTCCGCGGTGCTGGTCGGGTAGTAGATCGTGCCGCCGCCGAATCCGCGGACGGAGAGCGAGGACACCCGGGTCTCGGAGACCCGGTAACTGCCGGTCCGCGCCTCGATGCTGGACTCGGTCGGGTCCGGGCCCCGCTCGTACGGGTTCTCCGCGGCGGCCTGGACGGCGGCCTCCGGGGCGGCCTGCGCGGCCGGCATCAGGGCGACGCCGGTCCCGGTGAGGGCCAGCGCCAGTCCGGCCAGGCTCAGCCGGACGGTGCGGGAACGGGGCTTGCGGCGGTGCCGGCCGGCCTCGGGGGTGGAGGTGTCGTGGTGCAGCGGCTCCATGAGCGTGTACTCCCTGAAGTCAAGGGGGATGTGGGGGAACGTGGGTCATCGTTCAACCGACACACGCCCGTCACATCGGTGAAATCACCGGCCTTCGCCGCGTGTTGGTGCCGCGACCGCCGAAGTTCCAGGTCAGGGAGGTGGATTGACGGGTCTCCTTCGCCGGGACGATGCGTGACCGCCCGGTGAACAGCGATCATGGAGGGGTGTCCTCACTGCAGAATCGCCGGCGGAGCGCGCCCCGGGAGCCCCAGATGGTGGTGTGCGGCGACGACGCGCTCGCCCACCGGCTCGCCGCCGAACTCTCCGGGATGTACCAGGAGCCCGTGACGCTCGTCCTGCCGCCCACCGGGGAGGGCCGCCGCCCGCTGGACGGCATCCCGGGCCGCCGGGAACCCGTGGTGCCGGTACGGGTCATCGAGGCCCGCGCCCTGGACGACGAGGTGCTGGCCGAGGCCGGGGTCGCCACCGCGCAGGCGCTGGCCCTCGTCCACGACGACGACGAGACCAACATCCACGCCGCCCTCCGCGCCCGCCGGCTCAATCCCCGGGTGCGGCTGGTCATCCGCCTCTTCAACCGCAAACTGGGCCGGCACCTGGAGGAACTGCTCGACCGCTCCGTGGAGATCGCCGCCCCCGACCTGGGCCCGGTCGCCGTGGACGCCTCCACCACGGTGCTCTCCGACGCCGACACCGCCGCGCCCGCCGCCGCCGCCGCCATCGTCGGCACCAGCAAGGTCGTCCACGCCGACGGCCTGATCCTCCGCGCCGCCGAGCGGCCGCCCGCGGCGCCCGGGGAGCCGGACACCCGGCCCTCCCTCTGCACCCTCGCGCTGTTCTCGGCCGCGGACAGCCCGGACGCGGGGGAGGGCTCCGAGGACAGCGGCGACGAGGGCCCGCGGCTGCTGCCGGACGACGAACTGGCTGCGGGATCTCCCGAGCGCGGCCGGGTGGTGCTGGAGACGGTCATCCACGACGGCGTCCCGGCCCCGCCGCGCCGCCTGAGCCGGACCCCGCCGCTGAGCACCCTGTTCTCCCGCCGGATGCGGATGTCGCTGCTCGGCCTGGTGATCGCGGTCGGGGCGCTGGCCGTGGCGTCCGTCCTGCTGACCGGCGACGACCCGCTGCACGCCGCCTATCTCTCCCTGCTCGACCTCATCGCGATCGGCGACCCCGCCGAGGGGGAGGAACCCGCCCGGCAGATCCTCCAGCTCCTCTCCGGCATGGTGGGCCTGCTGCTGCTCCCCGTCCTGGTGGCCGCCGTGCTGGAAGGGCTCGGCACCTTCCGGTCGGCGAGCTCGCTGCGCCGGCCGCCGCGCGGGCTCTCCGGGCACGTGGTGCTGCTCGGGCTGGGCAAGGTCGGCACCCGGGTGCTGTCCCGGCTGCACGAGATGGGCGTCCCCGTGGTCTGCGTGGAGCACGACCCGGACGCCCGGGGCGTGGCGCTCGCCCGGCGGTACCGGGTGCCGACGGTGATCGGGGACGTCACGGAGGAGGGCGTGCTGGAGGCAGCCAAGGTGCACCGCAGCAGCGCCCTGCTGGCTCTCACCAGCTCCGACAGCACCAATCTGGAGGCGGTGCTGTACGCCCGCGGGGTCTCGGACCGGCTGCGGGTGGTGCTGCGGCTGTACGACGACCGGTTCGCCGCGGCGGTCTACCGCACCCTCCGCGACTCCCACCCCGGGGCGACGACCCGCAGCCGCAGCGTGTCCTCGCTGGCGGCGCCGGCCTTCGCCGGGGCGATGATGGGCCGCCAGGTGCTGGGGGCGATCCCGGTGGAACGGCGGGTCCTGCTGTTCGCGGCGGTGGAGGTGAAGGACTGCCCGGCCCTGGAGGGCCGCACGGTCGGCGAGGCGTTCCGGCCCGGCAGCCGGCGGGTGCTCGCCCTGGACGTGGCCGCGCCGGCCCACCGCCGTCCCGATCTCGCGGCCCTGCCGCCGGGCTGGCAGACCGTGGAGCGGGAGCTGCTGTGGCAGCCGCACCCCGGTTATGTGCTGCGGCCGGAGGACCGGGTGGTGCTGGCCGCCACCCGGCAGGGGCTGGCCGAGCTGCTGGGCCGGCACCCGCGGCCCGGCCGGGACGGCCCGGAGGACGGCGGCCCGGCGCCGGCCCGGAGCTGAGCGGTCCCGGGGCCCCGGGCCACGGGAAAGGCGGCCCGTCCACGCCGGAGGGCCCGTCCGCGCCACCGGTGGTGGTGCGGACGGGCCCTCGTCCGGTACGGCTGCGGGGTGCCGCCGTCCCGGGTCAGTACTTGGCGGCCGGCTCGCTCACGCCGTCCCCTCCGGAACCGGAGGCCCCGGCCCGGCGGTCACGGAGATGCTGCAGATAGGAGGAGAGCTCCCGCTTGACGACGGGCGCCAGCAGGTAGAGGCCGATGATGTTGATGACGGCGGCCAGGAAGAGCATCGCGTCCGCCATGTTGATCAGCGCGCCGAGGGTGAGCAGCGAGCCCGCGGCGACGATCACGCTGAAGAGCACCTTGTAGATGTTCTCGCTGGTGCGGCTCCGGCCGAAGAGGTACGTCCAGCACTTCAGGCCGTAGTAGCTCCAGGTGATGATCGTGGAGAAGGCGAAGAGCAGCACCGCGATGGTCAGGATGTACGGGAACCACGGCAGGACGGTCTCGAAGGCGTCGGACGTCAGCGTCACGCCGTCGCCGGGGCCCTCGCCGGCGGCGGCCGCCTCGCGGGCGTTCTCCCAGCTCGGGGTGGAGGCGATGACGATGGTCAGCGCGGTCATCGTGCAGATGACGACGGTGTCGATGAACGGCTCCAGCAGCGCGACCAGGCCCTCGGTCACCGGGTGCCGGGTCTTCACGGCGGAGTGCGCGATCGGCGCGGAGCCGATGCCGGCCTCGTTGGAGAACGCGGCCCGCTGGAAGCCGACGATCAGCACGCCGATCGCACCGCCCGCGACGCCCTCGGGGTTGAAGGCACCGCTGACGATGCTGCTCACGGCGTCCGGCAGGGCCGGGATGTTGACGCCGATGACGATGAGACACGCGGTGACGTAGATGCCCGCCATGGCCGGGACCAGCCGGCTGGTGACGTTGGCGATGGACTTGATGCCGCCGAGGAGGACCAGGGCGACCAGGGCGGCGAGCAGCACACCGAAGAGGAGGGCACCCGTGGAGTTGCCGAAGATGCCGTCCTCGCCGCCGGTGACGGACTTGAGCTGGGTGAAGCTCTGGTTGGCCTGGAAGAGGTTGCCGCCGAAGAAGGTGAAGAAGAGCAGGGAGACCGCGACACCCACGGCGAGGACCTTGCCGACGCCGCTCATGCCGCGCTCGGCGAGGCCCTTGCGCAGATAGTGCATCGGGCCGCCGGAGACGGTGCCGTCCTCGTGGATGTCCCGGTACTTCACGCCCAGGGTGCACTCGACGAACTTGGTCGCCATGCCGAGGAGACCGGCGACGATCATCCAGAAGGTGGCTCCGGGCCCGCCGATGGTGACGGCGACGGCCACACCGGCGATATTGCCGAGGCCGACGGTGCCGGAGACCGCGGCGGTGAGCGCCTGGAAGTGGCTCACCTCACCGGGGTCGGTCTTGTCCTCGTACTTGCCGCGCACCAGGTCCACCGCGAGCTTGGCGCGGCGGGCCTGGACGAAGCCGAAGTAGATGGAGAAGACGACGCCCGCGACGACCAGCCAGCCCACGATCCAGGGGAAGGGGGTGGGGAAGACGCCGAAGTCGGTCTCGTAGAAGACCCACTTGGTGAGGAACGCGGCTACGGGGTCGAAGACGCCGTTGACGGCTTCCTCGATCGTCGAGGTGACGGAATTGCTTGCCATGAACGGAACCTCTGGCTGGTGTGGTGCTGAGGACGAGGGCCCACCTCGGCGGTTGCCGATGGTGCGCTGATAAGACGGATTGGGAGTTCCTATCACGGAGAGCAATCGCACCGATGTGATGTGGGTCACTTTGCCGCAAGGTCATGGCAGTCTTTATTGCTCTGTAACCGGACAAAAGCGCGCGATAGATTCGCTATACAGGAACATCGGCCCGGTGAGCGGTGCGCGGTCGGGTACACACCGTTACGTGATCGCAACGCGCGGCCCGGCCTCCGCCGCCCGTCCGAACGGGCGGCGGAGGCCGGGCCGCGTCCGCCGGTGCCGCTCCCGTTCTCAGCGGGCCACGGCTCCCGGCGGGCCGTGACGCTCAGCGGGTCACGACATGCCGTTCGTCCGGTACGCAGTGCGTCATGGTCAGCCCCGAGACGTCGCGCGGCGGGTTCTTGCCGAGGTTCGCCAGCCGCCGCCGGTCCTCCTCGGTCAGCTGCTGGCCCGGCAGCGGTTCGAGATGCGCCACCTCGGGGGTGTCGATGCCCAGCCCCTCGCCGACCCGCAGCCCCAGGTCGTTCTCCACCAGCAGGAAGTGCCAGAGCATGCGCTCCTGGACCGGGCGGTCGCACTGGGAGAGCAGGGTGACGAAGTTCCGCACCAGGTCGTCGCGTTCCCAGTCCTCCAGCAGCAGATAGCGCTGCCCGGCCTGGAGGTAGTCGTTGGTGCGGGGGATGCGCTTGCGGGTCAGCTTGCCGCGGATCTCCGGACCCTGGTCGTCATGGGTGGGGAAGGCGGCCTCCTGCAGCCCGCCCAGCAGCGACGGCTCGTAGTTGATGTGCGTGTTCTCCGCGCCGCCGTCGATGTGGTACGTCATCTGGCCGTCGCGCTGGTTGGTGCGCACCGGGGCGTTCTTCGCCTGGTTGACCGGCACCTGCAAGTAGTTGGGGCCCACCCGGTAGCGCTGGGTGTCGCTGTAGGAGAAGGTCCGGCCGACCAGCATCTTGTCGTCCGAGAAGTCCAGCCCGTCGACGAGCACACCGGTGCCGAACGAGATCTGCTCGTTCTCGGCGAAGTAGTTGGCCGGCATCCGGTCGAGCACCATCCGGCCCACCGGCTTGGGCGGGAACTCCTGCTCCGGCCAGGTCTTGGTGTCGTCCAGCGGGTCGAAGTCCAGCTCCGGGTGCTCGTGGTCGTCCATCATCTGGACGAGCAGCTCCCACTCCGGGTGGTCGCCGCGGGCCACGGCCTCGTAGAGGTCCTTCGTCGCGTGGCCGGTGGCCTCCGCCTGCACGTTGGCGGCGTCCTCCTCGGTCATGCTGCGCACGCCCTGCTTGGGCATCCAGGTGTACTTCACCAGCTTGGTGCCGCCGTGGGCGTCCACCCACTTGTAGGTGTTGACGCCGAAGCCCTGCATGTGGCGGTAGTCCGCGGGGATGCCGCGCGGACTGAAGAGATTGACCAGCATGTGCATCGATTCCGGCGTCTGGCTCATGAAATCGAAGATGCGGTTCGGCTGCTGCTCGAAGGTGATCGGGTCGGGCTTGAGCGCGTGGATCACATCCGGGAATTTGATCGCGTCGCGGATGAAGAAGACGGCGAGGTTGTTGCCCACCAGGTCCCAGTTGCCGTCCTCGGTGTAGAACTTCACCGCGAAGCCGCGCGGGTCCCGGGCGCACTCCGAGGAGTCCCGGCCGCCGATGACGGTGGAGAAGCGGACCGCGACATCGGTGCGCTGGCCGCGCTCCTGGAAGAGCTTGGCGCGGGTGTAGCGGTCGATCGGCTCGTCGCCCCAGGCGCCGTATGCCTCGAAGTAGCCGTAGGCGGTGACGCCGCGGGCGTGGACGACGCGCTCCGGGATGCGCTCCCGGTCGAAGTGGCTGATCTTCTCCAGGAACTGGTAGTTCTCCAGGGTGGCCGGTCCGCGCGCACCGACGGTGCGCTGGTTCTGGTTGTCGTAGACCGGGTGCCCTTGCCGGTTGGTGAGTACGGGCCGTTCGTCTCCCCGGCCGGCGCCCTTCTTCTCTACGTCCGTCACGGTGCTGGGCTCCTTCGCTCGTCGGTGCGCCGCGCCGCGCCGGATGCCGCGAGCGGCTGCGTGTGCGTACCCCGGGGAGCGGGGGGCCTAACAGAAGAAGCGAACGCAGTACTCCGGTTCAACCGCAAGACTTCGCCGTAATTGCAGATGTACTTGCAGTGACGGATGGTCCGGGGCGAGGATGGTTCCCCGGGCGTCCCGCCCCCTCAACCGCCCCTCGACGCTGCGGAGCGCGCGATGACAGCACATCAGGCACGGCGGGGCGGCGGCCCGGACCCCACCGGCCCATCACGCGCCGCCGGGGCCGCGCCGATGTGCGGCCCGGATTCCCGCCCCCGCCGACCCGCCGCCGGTCACATCGGGCACGGCAGCGGCCGCCCGGGCCGGGCCGCCGCCGAGGCCGAGCGCGAATGGGACCCCTTCACCCGTCTGCTCCTGCTGCTGGAACTCTCCGGCCGGCGCTCCTGGCTGGAGGACCTCACCTCACCCGACCGCAACTGACCGGCGGCCGGAGGCCCTCCCGGCGCCCCTCCACGCGCCTCCGCGCCCCGGCCGGCCGCCGGCGGTGCGCCTCCTCCCTCCACGCGGGAGCCCGGCGGTGGAGTAAGCCGGGGAGACGGGGTACCTGGCACAGAAGCGCACCGGCGGGCCCCGTTCACCGGTGCGCCGTCCGCCGCGTACCAGGAGGAGTCACCACCATGGCCATCGCCACCGTCAACCCGGCCACCGGCGAGACGCTGAAGACCTTCGATCCCCTCGGCGACGCGGAGATCGGCGAGCGGATCGAGCGGGCCGTCCGGGCGTTCCACACCCACCGCGTCACCGGCTTCGGCGGGCGCGCCGAGCTGATGAACCGCGCGGCCGATCTGCTGGAGGCGGAGCAGGAGGACATCGCCCGGACCATGACCACCGAGATGGGCAAGACCCTGGCCGCCTCCCGCGCCGAGGCCGCCAAGTGCGTCAAGGCGATGCGCTGGTACGCCCGCAACGCCGAGGCGCTGCTGGCGGACGAGGAGCCGGCGGCCGCCGACATCGAGGACTCGGGGGCCGTCCGCGCGTACGTCCGCTACCGCCCGCTCGGGGTCGTCCTCGCCGTCATGCCGTGGAACTTCCCGCTCTGGCAGGTGATCCGCTTCGCGGCACCCGCCCTGATGGCGGGCAACACCGGGCTGCTCAAGCACGCCTCCAACGTGCCGCAGACCGCGCTCTTTCTGGAGGACCTCTTCCGCCGGGCGGGCTTCCCGGAGGGCTGCTTCCAGACGCTGCTGGTCGGGTCCGGCGCCGTGGAAGGCATTCTGCGCGATCCCCGGGTGTCCGCCGCGACCCTCACCGGCAGTGAGCCCGCGGGCCGTTCCGTGGCCTCGATCGCGGGGGACACCGTGAAGAAGACGGTGCTGGAGCTGGGCGGCAGCGATCCGTTCATCGTCATGTCCTCCGCCGGCATCCCCGAAGCGGCGCGGACCGCCGTGACCGCGCGGGTGCAGAACAACGGCCAGTCCTGCATCGCGGCCAAGCGCTTCATCGTGCACACGGACGTCTACGACGACTTCGTGGACCGCTTCACCGCCGCGATGAGGGACCTGACGGTGGGTGACCCGATGGACGGGGCCACCGATGTCGGGCCGCTCGCGAGCGAGAGCGGCCGCGCCGATCTGGAGGAACTGGTCGAGGACGCGCGGGCGCGCGGGGCGACCGTGCTCTGCGGCGGCCGGCGGCCGGAGGGGCTGCCGGCCGGCTGGTTCTACGAGCCGACGGTGCTGGCGGGCGTCACCCCGGAGATGCGCGTCCACCGCGAGGAGGCGTTCGGACCGGTGGCCGCCGTCTACCGGGTCTCCGGCACGGACCAGGCGATCCAGCTCGCGAACGACACCCCGTTCGGGCTCAGCTCCAACGTGTGGACCCGGAACCCGGAGGAACAGCGGCGCTTCGTCCGCGATCTGGAGGCGGGATCCGTCTACATCAACGGCATGACGGCCTCGCATCCCGCCCTTCCCTTCGGGGGTGTCAAGCGTTCCGGGTACGGGCGCGAGCTGGCCGGGCACGGCATCCGCGAGTTCTGCAACCCCACCACGGTCTGGTACGGGCCGTCGCACGCCGAGACCGGGGCCGGCGCCGCGGAGTGACACCCCGGAAGGGGGACACGGGCGTCCGTGACCGGCACACGGCGGAACAGGGAATCGCCGGGCTCCCGGGTCCGCGCTTCGCGGCCTGCGGCGGAGCCACGGCCCGCACGGTCACCGGTGCCCGCGCGGGCGTCCGGGACGCCACCGGGCCGGACGCCGAGACCACTGCCGGGAGCCGGTGATGCGCCCGAATGGGGGCGACGGCCGGGGTGAACGGCCTCCGGCCGGGTACGCGTCCCCCGTTCCCCGGTGGCGGGCCGCCGCCGGGGCCATCCGCCGCACCAAGAACTGGGAGACCTCGATGACGAGTCCGAACCCCGACCCCGCACCCCCGGCTCCGACCCGCCGCCGGGGCCGGCCCCGGCCCCGTACCGGACCCGGTGCCGCCGGCCCCGACACCGCCGCCCGGCCCCGGCCCCGGCCCCACCCCGGACCGAAGCCGGGGCCGAACCCGGGGCCCACACCCGTCCCGGAGCCGGACCCGATCCCACCGGTCCCGCCCGGTCCGAACCACCCCGATCCCACACCGGAGCCGCAGCCCAGCCCGGTCGGCGGAACGGCGGAGAACTGAACGATGGATCTGCTCGATGCCTTCGACACCGCCTGGCTGGAGTTCGACCGCCGGGTGCACCGGGTCCGTGAGGACCAGTGGGGCGAACCCACGCCCTGCACCGCGTGGACGGTGCGCGATCTGGTGAACCACCTGGTCGGTGAACACCTCTGGGCTCCCTGGCTGCTGCGCGGGGCCACGCTCGCCGAGGTCGGGGACCGCTTCGACGGCGATGTGCTCGGCGACGACCCGATCGCGGCCTGGGAGCGGGCCGCCGCGGAGTCGCACGCCGCCTTCCACCGGCCGGGCGCCCTGGACGGCCACGTCGACACCAGCGGCGGGGAGAGTCCCACCACCGACTACGGATGGCAGATGACCACGGATCTCACCGTGCACGCCTGGGATCTGGCCCGGGGCATCGGTGACGACGACACCCTCGGCGACGAACTCGCGGCGGCGGTGTACGAGCGGGTCGAACCGGAGGCCGCCGGCTGGCAGGGCTCCGGGCTCTTCGCCGCGCCGGTGCCGGTGCCCGAGGGGGCCCGGGCGCAGGACCGGCTCGTCGCCCTGCTCGGCCGGAAGCCGTAGCCGGGCCCGTGGCAGGGGCCGCCCGTACGGGGGCGGCCCTCGCCGGCCGGCGGTGAGGAACCGGTGGGGGCCGGAGCCGCCGCGCCGGCCGGGCCCAGGGCTCACCACGGGCCGCCGCCGTCCTGGCCGCGCCCCCGCGGGCCCCGGTACCCGTGCGCGAACGCCGCCCGCCGGGCCCGCCGCCGGCGCAGCAGCGGCCGCAGGGCCCAGGCCAGCGCGGCGCAGAGGACGGCCGCCGCCCCGGCGTACGGGAGCAGCCGCCCGGCGGCGGAGGCGGTGCCCTCCGGCGCGGTGGCGGTACCGGCGCTCCGTACGGCCGCCGGGGGACCGTGCAGCGGCTCGGAGGCCCGGGCCGGCGCCGGGTTGAGGGTGCCGACCGACGGGGCGTCGTCGGCGATGGAGAAGCCCCAGTCGAGCAGGGACCGGGTCTCCTCGTAGACGGCGTGGGGGCGGCCGGAGCGGGGGTTCATGACGGTGACCACCAGCGTGCGGCCGTCCCGTCGCGCGGCCGCCGCCAGGGTGTTCCCGGCGTGGGTGGTGTAACCGTTCTTCACCCCGACGAGGCCCGGATACGGCTCCACCCCCGGCCCGCCGCCGAGCAGCCGGTTGGTGTTCTGGACCGCGTAGGTGCCCAGCGCCCGCCCTCGCTCGTCCCGGCCGGTGGGGAAGCGCGTGGTGGCGAGGCCGGCGTAGCGCGCGAAGTACGGCTGGGCGAGCCCGGCCCGGGCGAAGAGGCTCAGGTCGTACGCCGAGGAGACCTGCCCCGGGGCGTCGTAGCCGTCGGGGGAGACCACCCGGGTGTCGTGTGCGCCGAGCATCCGTGCCCTGGCCCGCATCTGCCGGACGGTGTTCTCCACCGAGCCGTTCATCGCGGCCAGGACGTGCACCGCGTCGTTGCCGGAGGCGAGGAAGACGCCGCGCCAGAGGTCGGCGACCGTGTACCGGTGGCCCGGCCGGAGCCCGACCATGCTGCTGCCGGCGCCCACCGCCCGGAGGTCCGCCGGCCGCACGGTGTGCAGCCCGTCCTGCGGGAACCTGGGCAGCAGGGTGAGGGCGAACAGCATCTTGAGGGTGCTGGCGGGCGGCAGTCTGAGGTGGGCGTTCCGGGCGGCCAGGACCCGGCCGGTCCGGGCGTCGGAGACCATCCACGACCGGGCGGACAGGTCCCGGGGCAGGGTCTGTGCCGCTCGGCCGCGCGGCACATGGAGGCCGGGGGCGGACAGGGGGCGTGTGTCGCGGACCGCGGAGCGGGGACCGTGCCGGCCGTCCTGCCGCTCGTCCGCGTGGGCCGTGGGCACGGTGCAGCAGGCGAGGAGGGCGAGGAGGGCGGTGGCCGCCACACCGGCCCGCTGGGTGATTCCGGGGGGCTTGTCCATATCTGCACCGTAGGAACGGTTCGCCGGGCCTGCCGCGTGTTCCTGCTCCATCCGGGCAGCGGCCCCGACGCGGCGCCAGAAGCGGTGCGCAGTCGGGCGGTTGACGTCACGTCAGCTCGGCGGCCCGGGCGTCGTGGACCGCGCAGCGGCCGGCCGCCCGGCGGTCCCGGAACGCCGGGCGGCCGGGCGGCGGGCCTCGCGAGGACCCGGTGGCGGGAAGGGGCGGGCGGCGCCGGGGAGGACCGGTGCGGGACCGCCGGGCCTCAGCCGGCCTGCCCCGCGGGGACGACGAAGACGACACCGCGGCCGGCGGCGGTCCCCGTGCGCTGCTCGCCCGGCGACATCAGGACGCCCGGCTCGCCCCCGCAGTCGGCGGCCGGGTAGAGCTGGGCGGCCAGCTCGGTGCTGTTGCGGAACGCCGTGGGCACCACGCCGTCGAAGGGGTAGCAGATGCCGACCCGGGGGGTGTCGATCTGCTGTTCCGGTCGCTTCTCCCCGTAGGCGAAGGACAGGGGGGCGGGCAGTTCGGAGGGTACGGAGGCGGACGGCTTGTCACTCCCCTTGCCGGCCGAAGTGTCCTCGGACGACGCCATTTTGGCGCCCACGAGCACCGCCGCGATGATTCCCGCCGCCGCGGCGACGGACAGATATCTGGTCAACACGCGCATGGGGTCCTCCAGGGCCGGTTCAACACGTTCTCGTGATGCACCTTGGCCCCCGGTGAACCACCGGCATGTCAGGCATACCGCTAAGTAACCCGATAAGCCTATTAATTGGCTCCGAAGGTCCGCCTCCGCTGCGCCGCCCGGGGGAGCGGAGGCCGCGAGCCGCCACAGGCCAGGGGGATGCGGCTGCCCAGCGGGCCGGCGCCCCGGCGACACCGCGGAGGGCACCAACGGCGACCTGATCCTGTTCCCGGAGACCCGGCACGAGCCGGAGGTGCTGGAGGACTCGGCCTCCTGCTCACCCACCGTGGCCGGAGGCTGAGCCGCCGCCGTCCGCCGAAGTTTCTGCCGCCTGCGTTGAACACACGGGCGGTCACCGTCCGTACCTCCTGCCGTCAGAGGCGCACACCCGCGCCGGACGGGAATGCGGATCGCAGGAGTAAAGATGAGGAAGTGGCAGAGCGCCTCGATCGCGGTGACGGCGGCAGCGGTGATGCTGTTGACGGCCTGTGGCCAGGAGCCGGGCGGCGCCGGTGCGAACGCGGCGCAGCCGGCGGGACAGGCGGAGGCCGCCGTCCCGCAGGACCCGGGAGGTGGTTACGGAGAGAGCGGCAGCACCGGCGCGGCCCAGAAGGCCAAGCCCGCGGGGCAGCTGACCATCGGCGACAGCGAGGAGCTCGGCCCGGTTCTGACCGACAGCGCGGGGTTCACCCTCTACCGCTTCGACAAGGACACCGCGAACCCGCCGAAGTCCGCCTGCGAGGGCGAATGCGTCAAGGCGTGGCCTCCGGTCCCGGCCGCCGACGTCTCGTCGACCAGCGGCATCGACGCCGCCCTGCTGGGCGAGGTCACCCGGTCGGACGGCACCAAGCAGCTGACCGTGGACGGCTGGCCGATGTACCGCTACGCCAAGGACACCGAGCCCTGGCAGACCAACGGCCAGGGCGTGGGCGGCACCTGGCACGCGGCGGCGCCGGACGGCAAGAAGGCGCAGCCCGGCAGCGAGACGGGCGGCGAGCCCGCGGGCAGCGCGCCCGCCGGCGGCTCCGAAGCCGGTGCGGACCTGCCCGCCATCTCGGCGGTCAAGGACGCCGAACTCGGCGAGATCCTGCGCGATGCCGAGGGCCGCACGCTCTACCGGTTCACCAAGGACAGCGCCTGGCCGATGAAGTCCAACTGCGTCGGCAAGTGCGAGGAGCTGTGGAAGCCGGCCCGGCCGGTCGACCTGAAGGACGTCGAGGACATCGACCCCAAGCTGCTGACCACCTTCAAGCGCGCGGACGGCAGCAAGCAGCTGACCGTCGACTGCTGGCCGCTGTACTGGTACACCGGTGACGAGAAGCCGGGCGACACCAACGGCCAGGGCGTCGGCGGCACCTGGTTCGCCGTGGCGCCCAGCGGAAAGCTGATCAAGAGCTGACCGCCCGTGCCGGGCGTACCGACCGACCGGACCCCGGAAGCACGGATCCGTTCCCGCCCCCGCCGGATTGCCCCGGCGGGGGCGGGAGCGGTCGCGGTGCGTCACGCCCGGGCACCGTACCGGTCGTGAATCCGGACAAGAAGTGACACAGTGGCCTTGGAGGTCGTACCTGCGAAGCCGGCGCACCGCCGACGGCGGTCGACCGCGTCGGGAGGTCACATGGCGGAACCTGACGCGGCCCCACGGACGGGGCTGCCGGGCGGCGAAAACCGCCTGCCCCCCGACACCGCCAGGAACCTGGCCCTCAACCGCATCGGCCTCTTCGAATGGGACCTGGAGAGCGGCCGCATACAGATGGACCGGGTGGCCCTGGACATCTTCGATCTCCGGCCGGAGGAGTACCCCGGCAACGCCGATGCGCTCATCAGCCGGCTCAGCCAGGAGGAGTCCGACCGCATCGACGCCGTCGTGGACGAAGCCCTGGCGAAGGGCCGGGAGGCCCACGGCACCTACTTCCGCGTCCGCCGGCGGGACGGCTCGCTGCGCTGGGCCCACGGCCAGGGCCATTTCCTGTACGACGGCGCGGGCAAGCCGCGGCGCATCGTCGGCATCGTCCGCGACGCGACCCAGGAGCTGACCAGCGCCGTCGAGCGGGGCGCCGTGGAGGTCGGGCACCGCCCGCCCGGCATCGGGATCGAGATGACCGCCGCCGCCCTCAGCCGCGCCCTGACCGTCCGGGACGTCATCGAGGTCCTGGAGAGCATCGGCGGCGGCCCCGGCACCGGAAGACCCGTCACCCTGATGCTGGGGCTGGTGGAGGGCAGCCGGCTCCATCTGATCACCCAGGGCCGGATCGGTGCCGGACCCGCGCCGGAGTACTCGGCGCTCGACGACGAGAACCCCATGTGCGAGGTGGTGCGCACGGGGGAGCTCCGGCTGATCGGCTCCCGCCAGGAGTTCGCCGAACGCTATCCGCGGCTGTGGCCGCACCTGGAGCCGGTGGAGTTCGGCTCGGCCGCCTATCTGCCGCTGGTCGCACAGTCGCGGACACTGGGCGTGATCGGCATCCTCTTCCGCGAGGAGGTGCCCTTCACCCCCGAGGACCGCGGCAGCTACGTCGGTTTCAGCACCACCCTCGCCCAGAGCCTCCAGCGGGCCATGCTCTTCGACCACGAGCACGAGGTCGCCGAGGGCCTGCAGCAGACCATGCTGCCGCGGATCCCGGCCGTCCCCGGCGCCGAGGTGGCCGTCCGCTACCGCGCGGCCCGCCTCCGCCGCGAGCTGGGCGGCGACTGGTACGACCTGATCCCGCTGCCCGGCGGGAAGGTCGGCGCGGTCGTCGGGGACGTCACCGGGCACGACATCAAGGCGGCCGCCGTCATGGGCCAGCTGCGCATCGCCCTCCGGGCCTACGCGGCCGAGGGGCACTCGGCCGCCACGGTCATGGCCCGGGCGTCCGTCTTCCTCGACGAGCTGGGCAGCGACCGCTTCGCCACCTGCCTCTACGTTGAGGCCGACCCGCTCGCGGGCGAGCTGCGGATCGTCCGGGCCGGCCATCTCGACCCGCTGCTGCGGCAGGCCGACGGGACCTGCCGCCCGCTCCCGGTGGCCGGCGGGCTGCCGCTCGGGCTGTCGGCCGAGTTCGACGCTCTGGAGTACCCGGTGACGCCGGTGGAACTGGGCGCGGACGAGACCCTGGTGCTGTACACCGACGGCCTCATCGAGCAGCCCGGCACCGACCTGGACGAGGGCCGCAGGGAACTCGTCGAGGCCCTGACCAGCGGGCCGTACGACTTGGAGGAGCTCGCCGACCACCTCCCGCGCGCCCTCGGCGACCGGACCGGCGACGACGACACGGCCCTGCTGCTGCTCCGGCGGGTGGGGCACCCGGAACCGCGCCTCCGGCGGCGGCTCCACCAGCACGTCGCCCCCGCCGACCCGGAATCGCTGGCCACCGCCCGTCACATGCTCCGTGAGGCGGTCCGCGCCTGGGGCGTCACCGAACGGGCGGACGACATCGAACTGGTCGCCGACGAGCTGATCACCAACTCCCTGCTGCACACCGACGGTGGTGCCGTGGTCACCGTCCTCATGCTGCCCGGCCCCGAACGCCGGCTCCGCCTGGAGGTGCAGGACCGCTCCAGCGGCTGGCCGCGCCGCCGTGAGCCCGGCGACGCGAGCACCTCCGGGCGCGGACTGCTGCTGGTCGACATGCTGACCGACGTCTGGGGCGTGGAGTCCCGAGGGCCCGGCAAGGCAGTCTGGGGCGAGTTCAGCCCCGCCTCGGGACGCTGACGGCCGGACCCGGCCGGCCGGGGATGTGGTCAGAGTTTGCGGAAGGTGCGGGCGTCGTCGGCCGCCGACAGCACCATGCCGAGATCGGCCCCGGCGGACGCCGTGACCACGGTCGCGACCGCGCCCTCGACGAACGGCGCGTCCGCGATCCGTACGCCCTCCGGCAGCGCGTCCGGGCCCGTGTCGGCCAGCAGCGTCTTGACGGTGAGCACCGCGCTGCCCATGTCGCAGAGCACCACGACCCCCGCCCCCTCGTCGGCCCGCGCGACCGCCTGCCGGACCAGCTCGGAGCTGGTGCCGATCCCCCCGGCCTCCGCGCCGCCCGCGGCGACGACCGGCGAGGGATCTCCGGCGCCCACCAGATCCCGGGCCAACCGGGCGGTCGATTCGGCCACTTCACGACTGTGCGAGACGAGCACCACCCCGACGCGGCCCGGGGCGCCGGTTCCGGCGGACGCCGGAGCGGTTCCGGCGCCCGTCCCGGCTTCCGTCCTCCCGGCGGCCGTTCCGCTCTCGGCCGCCGTCCCGCCGCCGGCCGGTGCGGGTACGTCCTTCCCGGCAGCCCCCGAGCCGGTGGTGCCCCCGGCCTCCGTCCCGGTCCTCCCGCCGGTCTCCGGGGCGGGGCCCGCCGCCGCCTCGTGGAGGGCGGTGAACAGCAGGGCCGTGGAGGTCGCGCCCGGATCCTGGTGGCCGACGCTCCGTTCGCCGAGATAGCTGGCCCGGCCGCGACGGGCCCGCATCGGGATCGTCGCCTCGGCCCCCTCCCGGGCGGCACGCGCCGCCGCCGCCAGCGCCCCGGTCAGCGGCGCGCCCTCCGTGAGCGCCCGCTGGTACGCCTCGGTCGCCGGGGCGAGGGCGTCGACCATGGTCTTGTCCCCGGGCCCGGAGTCGCCGAGCCTCCGCACGCCGGCCACCGCGGCCGCCAGGGCCTCACCCAGGGCCTGCGGCGACACGGTCCCGTCCTCACCGAGCGCCTTCGCGGCGCGGCGCATCACCGTTCCGTAGAGCGGGCCGGACGCGCCGCCGACCTTGCCGATCAGATGGGTGCCGAACCCCTTGAGCAGGGCGCCCGGTGTGGTGGCCGCCGCGTACGCCTCGGAGGCGGAGGCCGAGTCGAAGCCGCGCCGCATGTTGGAGCCGTGGTCGGCGTCTCCGATGGCCGAGTCGAGATCGGTGAGATGGTCCGCCTCCCGCCGGATCGCGGCGGCGGCGAGGTCCAGCCAGCGGCGGAAGAAGGCGGTGTCGAGCACGGGGGCGGGCGAGTCCGGGGACGCGGTCATGGGAGGGAACTCCTCGGTTCGCGGCGGCTGGTACGCGGGGCCGGGGGCCGGCCCGTACGGAACCCGTCCAGTCTGGGGGCCGCGACCCCGCCCGTCGACGCCGTTGATCGGCTTGTCGGTGCGCGTGTCGCGGTGCGCGCCGCCGTCGCGCGCCGTCCGGGTCCGCGCGCACGCCGCGACCGGGCCCCGCGCACCGGGCGCCGTTTTCCGGCGCGTGCGTGCGGGCCCCGGCGGGAAGGCGGTCGGAAGTGGTCGGCCGGCCACGCGCCGGAGTGACCGGCGCGGGCGGTGACGTGCGGTGATGTGGCGCCCACGGCGCGGGCGTTACGGCCCGGGCGGTGGGCCCGGTGCGGTCAGGCCCGGCGACGCATCGGGGGCAGACGGAACGGACGCGAGCCGGGTCCGCCGATGTGCGAGAAGGGCTGGGTCCGCCAGTCCAGGCTCTGAGGGAGCGTCAGCAGCAGGGCCGCGTCCTGCTCCTGCGCGTCCAGCGAGTCGTCGGCCGGGGAGGTCTCGGCGATGTTCCGGCCGGTGCCCGGGCAGACGGTGAGACCGAAGGGATTCCACGGGCTCGGGCAGAGCGCGTGTTCGGGCAGGACGTCCTCGTCGGCGAGGAGCGCGATGGGACGCGCGCAGTCCGGGCAGGTCACCCGGAACATCTCGTAGGTCTCGTGGGTACTGTCCTCGTCGCCGTCGTCGGCCGCCTCGAAGTCCTGCGGCTCGAAGTCGGCGGCGACGGCGGGTGTTCGATCGCGGTTGCCGCGACCCGGGCGCTTCAGGCTGCGCATATGTTCGTCTCTCCCCCTCGATGGGACGGTGAGGCGCTGTGGCCTCGACCACAGCAGACTTTTCCCGCGCCCCGGCACAGGTAATCGCGGCACTTTCGCGGACCCGTCGCCAGCGGTGTGGTCTTCGTCACACGGGCCGGGTGGGGGTGCGCTGACCTGCGGTTCAACGGCCCTGTGCGCAGGGTTGACGAGGGGCGGCGGCGGATGCGGGCCGAGGGCTCCGGGCGCACGCCGGGGCGCCGGGCCGGCGCCCGGCCGGCCCGGCCGGGATGCCGAGCCCGGTGGCCCGCGCGCGGCCGGGCCGCGGCACGGGAGCGCGGACCGGTGCCGGCCGTGCGCGGCCGCGTGCGCGTGCCCGAAAGCCGTGTGTCTCACGGGGGCGGTGACGCTGTAGGTTCTTGCGCTGTGGAGGAACTGGACCGGCAGATCGTGGAACTGCTCGTCAAGGACGGGCGCATGAGCTACACCGACCTGGGCAAGGCCACCGGCCTGTCCACCTCGGCGGTGCACCAGCGCGTCCGCAGGCTGGAGCAGCGGGGTGTGATCCGCGGCTACCGGGCCGTCGTCGACCCCGAGGCCGTCGGGCTGCCGCTCACCGCGTTCATCTCCGTGAAGCCCTTCGACCCCAGCGCGCCCGACGACATCGCCGACCGGCTCGCGGGCGTCCCGGAGCTGGAGGCCTGCCACAGCGTGGCGGGGGACGAGAACTACATCCTCAAGGTCCGCGTCGCGACGCCCCTGGAGCTCGAACACCTGCTCAGCCGGATCCGTTCACTGGCCGGGGTGTCCACCCGCACCACGGTCGTCCTCTCCACCCCGTACGAGGCGCGCCCGCCCCGGATCTGACCCCGGGGCGCGTCCGGCGCCGCCGTGGGGCGACACTGGGAGCCGATTCCGCCCCGACGCGACGCTCCGTGAGGCAGCCCCAGTGAACGACCGCTCCCCCCTCCAGGCCGACGACGACCGCACCGTGCTGCTGCGCGGAGGGACGGTCCACAGCCCCGCCGATCCGTTCGCGACCGCGATGGTCGTCGAGCGCGGCCGGGTCGCCTGGGTCGGCTCCGAGGGGGCCGCGGACGCCTTCGCCGACGGCGTCGACGAGGTCGTCCGGCTCGACGGGGCCCTCGTCACCCCGGCCTTCACCGACGCCCATGTGCACCTCACCGCCACCGGCCTCGCCCTGACCGGCCTCGACCTCTCCGGCGCCCGCAGCCTCGACGCGGCACTGGACCTGGTACGCGCCCACGCCGCCGCCCGCCCCGGCGACCGGGTGCTGCTCGGCCACGGCTGGGACGCCGGCGACTGGCCCGGGGGCCGGCCCCCGTCCCGCGCCGAACTGGACGCGGCCACCGGCGGCCGGCCGCTCTACCTCAGCCGCGTCGACGCCCACTCGGCCGTCGTCACCGGAGCCCTGCTCGACCGCGTGCCCGGCGTCACCGCCCTCGCCGGTTTCCGGGACGACGCGCCGCTCACCGAGGACGCGCACCACGCCGTACGGCGGGCCGCCCTCGCCGCCGTCACCCCCGGTTCCCGGGCCGACGCCCAGCGCGCCGCCCGGGCCCACGCGGCCTCCCGGGGCATCGGCTCGCTCCACGAGTGCGCCGGGCCCGACATCTCCGGCGAGGACGACTTCACCGCGCTGCTCGCCCTCGCCGCCGCCGAGCCGGGCCCGCGCGTCGTCGGCTACTGGGCCGAACCCGTCGCGAACGCGAAGGACGCCGACCGGATCCGGAGCCTCGGCGCCGTCGGCGCGGCCGGTGACCTCTTCGTCGACGGCTCCCTCGGCTCCCACACCGCGCATCTGCACGAGCCGTACGCGGACGCCCCGCACACCGGAGCCGCGCACCTCGGGGCGGACGACGTCGCCGCCCATGTCGCGGCCTGTACGGAGGCCGGACTCCAGGCCGGTTTCCACGCCATCGGCGACGCCGCGCTGAGCACCGTCGTCGCGGGCGTCCGGGCCGCCGCCGACAAGCTCGGCCTCGACCGGGTACGGGCCGCGCGGCACCGTGTCGAGCACGCCGAGATGCTCACCCCCGAGACCATCGCCGCCTTCGCCGAGCTGGCCCTCACGGCCTCCGTGCAGCCCGCGTTCGACGCGGCCTGGGGTGGCGAGGAGGGCATGTACGCCCAGCGGCTCGGCGCCGAGCGGGCCAGGACCCTCAATCCGTACGCCGCGCTGCTGCGCGCCGGTGTGCCGCTCGCGTTCGGCTCCGACAGCCCGGTCACCCCGTTCGACCCGTGGGGCACCGTGCGGGCGGCCGCCTTCCACCGCACCCCCGGGCACCGCATCACCGTGCGCGGCGCCTTCACCGCCCATACCCGGGGCGGCCGGCGGGCCGCCGGCCGGGACGACGCCGGTGTCCTGGTCCCCGGCGCCCCCGCCGACTACGCGGTGTGGCAGAGCGGCGACCTCGTCGTCCAGACCCCGGACGAGCGGGTGGCGGCCTGGTCCACCGACCCCCGCTCCGGCACCCCCGGCCTGCCCGAACTCCTGCCCGGCGGACCGCTGCCGGTCTGCCTGCGGACGGTGGTGGGCGGCCGCACGGTCCACACCCGCCCGAACGAGTGATGTGCCGGAGTGCCGTCCGGGTGCCGTGCGACGGGGCGGACCCGCCCGGCCTTTCCGCCGCTACCTGCGCATCTTCACCCCTGACCTGCTGGGTTGTGAGAACGACGCAGGTCGGACGAGTGTTGACAGAAAGCGGTTGGCGGCCGGTAGGTTCGGCCGCGTCCACCACAGGACGTCCGACCGGGGAATCTCCGCGCAGTCGTCGAGCGCCGCTGGGCCACGGGTGGTGCGCCGGCACGGTGTGCCGCCACTGGGAGCCAGGTCCAGCCACCGCGCCACGGGACGGGGGAGGATTCCGGCCGGTCGGCAGGTGCGACCCGGGTGGGGCCCGGACGCTCAGTAGACAACGGCTTCGGTCGGCCCGCAGCCAGCGGGTCCCGGGTCGGCCCGAAGGGCACCGGGCCCCGCCGTAGCGCTTTCCGCTGGGGGTACCCCGTCGTTCCCGGGCCCCGGCTCCTCCCGTTCTCCGGCTTCCCCGCCTCTGAGGGCGCGGTGGGGTGCCTGCTCTCCGCCGCGGCCCCGCGGCCCGCCGCGCGACGCCCCGATCGCCCTGTGGTCCGCGCCGCCCTTGCGTCCTTCCGCGCACCTCCCGCTCCGTCCACCCGCTCCGCCTGCTCCGTCCGCGCGAGTGCGCCCGCGCGATGCCCGCGAGCCCCGGGTGACGGCTGAGGACTACCGGCAGGACTCCGCCTTTCGGGGAGCGGCGGGGTACCGTCACCTCATCAGCGCACGACCTGCAGGAAGGCACGCCACCGTGCATTCGGGCCCCGCCACAGACACGGACCGCCCCTCCGGGGACCGCCCGCCCGCCGAGGGTGCCGCGGAATCCGGCCGGTCCGCCGCCGGGCCTGCCGCGGCGCCGGGTGCCGAGCCCGCCGCCGGGCCCGGTGCGGCCGCCGTTCCGCCCCGCCCGGGGCGGCTGCGCCGGACGGGGCGGCTGGTACGGCGCGAGGCGCCCCGGAGCGCGCTCGCCGCCGCGAGCGGGCTCGGCCTCGCCCTCGCCTTCCCGCCGTACGACCTGTGGCCGCTCGCCCTGCTCGCCGTCGCCGCGCTCAGCCTGCTGACACGCGGCCGCACCGCGCGCCAGGGCGCCTGGACCGGATTCGCCTTCGGGCTGCCGTTCTTCTTCGTCCTGCTGCGCTGGCTCCACGTCATCGGCTACGACGCCGTGTTCGGTCTCTCCGTCATCGAGGCGCTGTTCCTGAGCGCGCTCGGCGCGGGGCTCGCGCTGACCTCCCGGCTGCCGCTGTGGCCCCTGTGGGCCGCCTGCCTGTGGGTCGCCGAGGAGTGGGCCCGGGACCGGCTGCCGCTCGGCGGCTTTCCGTGGGGACGGCTGGCGTTCGGCGTCACCGGCTCGCCCTATCTGCCGCTCGCCGCGCTCGGCGGCGCGGTGCTCGTAACCTTCGCCGTCGCGCTGAGCGGCGCCCTGCTCGGCTCCGCGGCCCTCGCGGCGGCGCGGCTGCGGCCCGGCCCGCGCACCGGCCCGGAGGACCGGAACGGCCCCGGCGGCCCGGATGCCGCGGACGGCCCGGGCACCGCGGACGGCTCCGACCGCTCGGACGGCGCGGAGGAGGCCCGCACACCGGCGGCCCCTCCGTCCCCACGCCGTCCCGGTCCGCCCCGTCCTCCGGCGTGCCGTCCCGCCCGTCGTGCTGGCCCTCGCCGTGGCGCTGGCCGGGTACGCCGTCCCGGTGCCCACGGAGGCCGACGACACCGCCCGGATCGCCGTCGTCCAGGGGAACGTGCAGCAGCCCGGGATGGACTTCCTGGGCCGCCCCATGCTGATCCTCAACAACCATGTCGAGGCCACCCTCGACCTGGCCAGGGACGTCGAGGCCGGCCGGGAGCAGCGTCCGGACCTGGTCATCTGGCCGGAGAACGCCTCCGATCTCGATCCCTTCCGCTACCCGGAGGCGGGTGCCCGGATGGACGAGGCGGCCCGCGCCGTCGGGGTGCCCATCCTCGTCGGGGCCCTCGTCGACCACCCCACGAAGGAGGGCTACGTCGAGAACCAGGGCATCGTCTGGGACCCGGAGACCGGCCCCGGGGCCTCGTACACCAAGCAGCACCCGGTGCCGTTCGGCGAGTACGTGCCCTTCCGCGACCAGCTCAGCAAGGTCATCACCCGGCTCCAGCGGGTGCCGCGCGACTTCTACCCCGGTGACACCACCGGCGTGCTGCAGACCGGACCGGCGCGGCTCGGCGATGTGATCTGCTTCGAGGTCGCCTACGACGAGATCGTCCGCGACACGGTCAACGCCGGTGCCCGCGCGCTCGTCATCCAGACCAACAACGCCACCTACGGCCGCACCGGCCAGCCCGAGCAGCAGCTCGTGATGTCCCGGCTGCGTGCCGTCGAGCACGGCCGCGCCGTCGTCACCGCCGCCACCAGCGGCATCAGTGCCGTGGTCCGGCCGGACGGTGTGATCGACCGGCGCACCGAGGAGTTCACCCGCGACGTGATCACCGCGGACCTTCCGCTGCGCGACGACACGACCGTCGCCGACCGAATGGGAGCGGCGCCCGAATGGGTGCTCGCTATCGTGGGCCTCCTGTCCTGCGCCGCCGCGATCGCACTCGGCCGGCGGGGACGTACGGACCGGAGGGGATAGCAGTGGCAGACGGCGGACAGCGGCGATACGGCCCGCTCGGCACGGTTCTGGTGATCATTCCGACCTACAACGAGGCCGGCAACATCAAGCCGATCGTGGAGCGGGTGCGGTCCGCCGTCCCCGAGGCCCATGTCCTCGTCGCCGACGACAACAGCCCCGACGGCACCGGCAAGCTCGCCGACGAGCTCGCCGCCGAGGACGAGCAGGTCCATGTGCTGCACCGGAGGGGCAAGGAGGGCCTGGGCGCCGCCTATCTCGCGGGCTTCCGCTGGGGCATCGAACAGGGGTACGGCGTCCTGGTCGAGATGGACGCCGACGGCTCGCACCAGCCCGAGGAACTGCCCCGGCTGCTCACCGCGCTCAAGGGAGCCGATCTGGTACTCGGCTCCCGCTGGGTGGCCGGCGGACGAATCGTCAACTGGCCCCGGTCCCGGCAGCTGATCTCCCGCGGCGGCAGCGTCTACTCCCGGCTGCTGCTGGACGTCCCGGTGCACGACGTCACCGGCGGCTACCGCGCGTTCCGCGCCGAGACGCTCACCGGGCTCGGCATGGACGACGTGGCCTCGCAGGGCTACTGCTTCCAGGTCGACCTGGCCTGGCGCGCGGTGAAGGCCGGTTTCCACGTTGTCGAGGTGCCCATCACCTTCGTCGAGCGGGAGGTCGGCGACAGCAAGATGAGCCGCGACATCTTCGTCGAGGCGCTGTGGCGGGTCACCGCCTGGGGTGTCGGTTCCCGGGCGCAGCGCGTGCTGGACCGCGTGAACCGCGCCGCCGCCCGCCAGGAGGGCTAGGACCTCTCGTCCGGGGCCTCTCGTCCGGAGCAAACCGGGCTCGCGGGGGACCGCGGCCGGGCCCCGTGCGGAGTCCCGGCTTCCGGGCGGCTCCGTGCCAGGTTTTCACCGGAGCCGCATGGGCATTCGGGGTGCATGGTACAAATCGGCTACACCATGCTGACCGAGCAGGCCGGCCCCCGTGAGCTCGTCGGACACGTGGTCCGCGCCGAGGAGGCCGGGTTCGACTTCTCCGTCACCTCCGACCACTACTTTCCCTGGCTCAGGAGCCAGGGCCACTCCCCCCACGCGTGGACGGTCCTCGGCGCCGCCGCCCAGGCGACCTCCCGCATCCCGCTGATGACATACGTCACCTGCCCGACGATGCGCTACCACCCGGCGGTCGTCGCACAGAAGGCGGCGACCCTGCACCTCCTCTCCGAGGGCCGGTTCCGGCTGGGCCTGGGAGCGGGGGAGAACCTCAACGAGCACATCACCGGCGGCGGCTGGCCCGCGGCGGACGTGCGGCACGAGATGCTCGAAGAGGCCGTGGACATCATCCGCGCGCTCTTCGGGGGCGGTTACGTCAACCACCACGGCGCCCACTTCGACGTGGAGTCCGCCAAGGTGTGGGACCTCCCGGACGAACCCCCGCCCATCGGCATCGCCGTCTCCGGCGACCAGTCCTGCGAACTCGCGGGCCGCCTGGCGGACTTGGTGATCGCCGTCGAACCGAGGCCGGAACTCCTCGACGCCTTCGACCGGTACGGCGGCGCCGGCAAGCCCCGGGTGGGGCAGGTGCCGGTCAGCTACGACCCCGACCGGGAGACGGCGGTGCGCCGCGCCCACGAGCAGTTCCGCTGGTTCGCCGGCGGCTGGAAGGTCAACGCCGAACTGCCCGGGCCCGCCTCGTTCGAGGCGGCCACCCAGTTCGTCCGCCCGGAAGACGTGGCGGAGTCCATTCCGTGCGGCGACGACGTCTCCGCCTTCGTGGAGGCCGTACGGCCCTTCGCCGAGGCCGGGTTCACCGAGGTGGCCCTGGTGCAGGTCGGCGGCGAGAGCCAGCACGCCTTCCTCGACTGGTCGGAGAAGACCCTGCTGCCCGCACTGCGCGAGGCCCTCTGAGGACGGGCCCCCGCCCTTGAGACACCCGGAGAACACCGAAGCGGTGCGACCGCCTCCGCCGGCCCCCCGAGAGCCGGAAGCGGTCGCACCGCTGCACGCCGTCTCTGCCGCCGCCCCGGCAGCGCCGTGCCGCCGACGGCCACCGCACAGGACACCGCCACCGCACACGGCACCGCGCATGACGGAGCTCCCGGCCGGGCCTGTCGCCCGTCCGGGAGCTCCGGTTCCGCTGGTCCGTTCCGTTTCCCGTTCTGGTCCGCCGGGGGTGGTCCGTCAGCCCGAAGATTCCTCGGGTTCGCCCCGGTCGTCGTCCGCGGGGCGTTCGTCGCGCCGCCGCGCACCCGCTTCGTCCGGGTCCGGCAGATTCTCCCGCGAGGAGTCGGCCGCTTCGGCCGGAATCTTTCCCTCCCACTTGTCGGCCGCCTTGTCGTGGCCGCCGACCTGCTGGTCGGGCAGGTCCCGGGGGACGGCGTGGCCGCCCGCCCCGGGTTGCTCGGAGCGTCGTTCCGCCATGTCCGGGTCCTCTCTCTGGTGCTGGATGGTGCTGGACCGTGTGCCGCGCGGGTACCCGCGCGGGTACCGGTCATGCGGTGACGGCCGCCCGGACGCCCTCGTCCGCGCGGCCCCGTCCCGCCGTTCAGGCCGCGGTACGGGCGCGGCGGCGCTCCCGCTCACGGCGCCGGTGCATCGGCCGCCGTTCGTCCTCCGAGGTGCCGCCCCAGACCCCCGAGGTCTGGCCGGTCTCCAGGGCCCAGTCGAGGCACGCGTCGATGACCGGGCAGCTCTCGCACACCGCCTTCGCCGTTTGCTCCTGGCGCAGGGCCGGGCCGGAGCTGCCAACGGGAAAGAACAGGTCTGGGTCGGTATCGCGGCAAGCCGCGTTCAGACGCCAGTCCATGAATGCCACTCCGTTCGGTTCGTATCGGTTTCTGATCGGATGCGCTCTGTGCCGGTTCTTCTCCGCGTACCCGGTGCCGGACTGCCAACTCGTCCGTCCCGCCGCCCGGATCACGGCGATCACCAGGCACACTGGAGACATGACGACCGGCGTACCGCACGGACAGGAACCGCCCCCGGGCCGTGGCCCCGGATCGACCGCCGCCCGGACCGGGCGCTCGCGGCGCCGGAGCCTGGTGCCCCTGGCCGTGGCCGCCTGGGTGGTGCTGGAGATCTGGCTGCTGACCCTGGTCGCCGACGCCTTCGGGGGCCTGACCGTTCTGCTGCTTCTGCTCGCGGGCCTGGTGCTCGGCGCGTATGTCGTGAAGCGGGCCGGCCGGCGCGCCTGGCAGGGGCTCACGGAGAACCTCCAGCGCGGCACCGCGCCGGGCGCACCGCCCGCCGAGGGGAGCAGGGCGAGCGGCAACACCCTGCCCATGCTGGGCGGGTTGCTGCTGATGATGCCGGGACTGGTCTCCGACGCGGCGGGCCTACTCTGCCTCTTCCCGCCCACCCGGGCGCTGCTGCGCCGCTCGGCCGAGCGCTCACTGAGCCGGCGGATGTCCGCGGCGGGGCGGGGCGGTCTCGGCGAGGCCTTCCAACAGGCCCGGATGCACCGGCCCGACGGCAAGGTCGTCCAGGGCGAGGTCATCCACCGCGACGGCGAGGACGGTCACGGCGAGGACGGGGACGGGAAGAGCGGCCGGGGCGGCGAACCCCCGCTGCCCCGCTGAGCGGCGCCCCGGGTCCTCCGTACGCCCCGGCCCGCCGCGGGCCCGTGCGCCGGCCCCGGGCACACGAAGGACCCGGACCACCATCCGGTGGTGGTCCGGGTCCTTCGTCTCTGTGCTGCTGTGCCGCTGTGCCTCGTCCGGCGCGGGCCGTGCCTCCGTCGTCAGGCGGACTTGCGGTTGTCCCGGGGATGCACCGCGATGTTCATCGCACCGGAGCGCAGGACCGCCAGCCGCTCGGCCAGCACCTCCTCCAACTCCTCGCGGGTACGCCGCTCCATGAGCATGTCCCAGTGCGTCCGCGCGGGCTTGCCCTTCTTCTCCTCAGGGCCTTCGCCGTCCACGAGCAGGGCCTGGGCCCCGCACACCTTGCATTCCCACTCCTGCGGAATCTCCGCCTCTACCGAGAACGGCATCTCGAATCGATGGCCGTTCTGGCATGCGTACTCCACCGCCTGGCGCGGGGCCAGATCGATGCCGCGGTCGGTCTCGTAGCTGGTCACCACAAGTCGCGTGCCGCGGAGAGCTCGCTCACTCATGAATTGTGCCTCCCGGGCTTGTCGCCCACAGGACAGGTGTCGCTGTCGTCGTCATCCGGTCAACGTCCGGTCGGCGGTAAAGATTCCCGTTGCGGGACATGCGTCGCCCGTCGTGCCGCCCCTTGTTGTACCCACCATGGCCCGGTTTGTCACATCTGGCAGGAGATGTCACCCAGTGCTTCTCCTGATTCAGCTTGCAGTAACGGTCCGCCCTGTGGTCAAAGGCGTACACTACCGCTCCACCGTCGTCCGCGTTAAATCCGGTCGGGCACCGGGTTCCCCGCGGCGGCCACCGCGCGCCGTACGGGCAGCCGCGCCAGCAGCAGGAAACCGAGCGCGAAGAAGACCACCAGCGAGATGATCGCGTCCCGGTAGCTTCCCGTCAGCTGATACGTCAGACCGAACAGCAACGGGCCCAGCCAGCTTGTTCCCCGGTCGCTCATCTCGTACGCCGAGAAGTACTCCGCCTCCTTGCCGCGCGGCACCAGCTGCGAGAAGAGCGACCGCGACAGCGCCTGGCTGCCGCCCATCACCAGCCCGATCGCCGCCGCCAGCGCGAAGAACCACACCGGCGCTCCCGCGGGCAGGAAGTACCCGGCGGCGACGGTCAGGGTCCAGGCCGCGAGCGAGCCGAGGATGGTGCGCTTGGTGCCGTACAGGGCGGCCAGCCTCCCCATGCCGAGCGCACCGAAGACCGCGAGCACCTGCACCAGCAGGATGGCGAGGATCAGCGTCGTCTGGTCCAGGCCCAGCTCCTCCGAGCCGTAGACCGACGCCTGCGAGATCACCGTCTGCACACCGTCGTTGTAGAGGAGATACGCGACGAGGAAGAGCAGGGTCAGCGGATGCCGCCGCATGTCCCGCAGGGTGTCGCGGAGTTGGCGCCAGCTCTGCCCCACCGAGCCCGCCCGGACGGGCCCACCGGCCCCGGCGGCGGGGACATCTGCCGCCGGCGGCCGGTCGCGGAGCCGGCGCAGCGGAACGATCGCGAACAGGCCCCACCACAGCCCGGCCGACGCCAGGCAGATCCGTACCGCCATGCCCTCGGAGATCCCGAGCGAGGCGTGGCCCGTGTACAGCGCGAGATCGGCCAGCAGCACCAGCGCACCGGAGGCGTAGCCGAAGGCCCAGCCCCGCGAGGAGACGGCGTCCCGCTCCCCGGGGCCGGCGATCTGCGGCAGAAAGGCGTTGTAGACGACCATGGCCACCGAGAACGAGGCGTTGGCCACGACCAGCAGGAAGCCGCCCAGCAGATAGCGGTCGCCGGAGAGGAAGAACATGCCGGTGGTCGCCGCCGCGCCCAGGTAGGCGAAGAGGGCCAGCATCGGCTTCTTGCGGCCGGTCCGGTCCGCGACCGCCGCGGCCAGCGGCATCACCAGCACCGAGACCAGCACCGACAGCGACACCGCGTACGCGAAGTAGGAGCCCGCCCGCACCGGTAGGCCCAGCGGGTGCACGTAGCCGCTCGCGTCGGCCGCGGCCCGGGCCACCGCCGTCAGATACGGGCCGAGGAACACGGTGACGACGCTGGTGGAGAAGACCGAGACCGCCCAGTCGTAGACGTACCAGCCGCGCTGCTCCCGCCTGCGCTCGGCGGCTGCGGCCGGGCCGGACGCGGCCGCCGGACCGCCCGCTCCGCCCGCGGGCAGCGGGTCACCGCCACCGGACCCGAGGTTCCCGCCGCCGCCTGCCGGGCCGGGGGGTGCGGTGGTGTCCGCGCCGCCGGTTCCGCCCGTGATCTCCGCGCCCATGCGGCCCCCTCGCCCCGACCGTCGCCGCGGGGGTCGCGCCGCCGGGGCACGCCCGGGTCAGACCCAGGCGCCTCGTTCGGTCAGCACCGTGCGCAGCGTCTCGATGTGATCGGTCATGATGCCATCCACCCCGAGGTCCAGAAGCGCCGCCATCCGCCCCGCGTCATTGACCGTCCACACGTGCACCTGCAGGCCCAGAGCGTGCGCGGCCCGTACGAAGGCCCGGTCCACCACCCGCAGCCGCCCGTGCCGCTCCGGGACCTGGACGCAGACGGCACTGCGGCGGGAACGCGCCGGGAGCCGGTACGAACGCAGCCGCAGGCCGAGGACACCCCGGGTGCCGAGCGACGTCGCCAGGTGCGTGCCGCCCAGGTGCTGGGCCCGGGCCACCCGCGCCTCGGAGAAGGAGCCGACGCAGACCCGGTCCCAGGCGCCGGTCCGGTGCAGCAGCCCGATCAGCGGGGCCAGGGCCGCCTCGGCCTTCACATCCACGTTCCAGCGGGCTTCCGGGAACTCCTCCAGCAGCTCCTCGAACAGCGGCAGCGGCTCCGTTCCCGCCACCCGGGCCCGCCGCACCCGGGACCACGGCAGCTCCGCTATCGCGCCGCGGGCGTCGGTGACCCGGTCCAGGGTCGCGTCGTGGAAGGCGACCAGCGCGCCGTCCGAGGTGGCGTGCACATCCGTCTCCAGATAGCGGTAGCCCGCGGCGACCGCCCGCCGGAAGGCGGCGTGGGTGTTCTCCAGGCCGTCCGCCGCACCGCCGCGGTGGGCGAAGGCGAGCGTGGCCGGGTGGTCGAGGAAGGGATGGCGCACGGCCGGATTCGGTGTCACGGCGGCAGTATCGCCGCCCCCGTGCGCCCCGCGGACACCGGGCGGCCGCCGGGCAGCGGAGCGGCTCCGCCCGTGCCCGTCCCGGCGTGCGCGAGGTACGTTGACGGGCGTTGACGGGCGTTGACGGCGCGCCCCCGGGCACGGGTGTCGGCCCGGGGGAGTGGAGTGCCTCAGCCGGCCTCGCGGCAGCCGGTCTCCACACCACCGGTCGTCGGCGCATTCTCCGTCCGTGCGCTGTCCGGCGCCGGGGCCCGGTCTTCCGTGCCCGTCGCTGCCGTCGTCCCGGAACCCCCGTTCATCCCGGGTGCCCCTTCCGTGCCGGGCCCCGGACCCGCCGCCTCCACGGGCGCCACAGCCTGCCCCGGGACCGTGAACACCCGCAGGAAGAACTGGGCCAGCGGGCCGATGGCCAGCGCGTACGCCACCGTGCCCGCGCCCACCGAGCCGCCGAGCGCGTAGCCCGTGGCCAGGACCGCCAGTTCGATACCGGTGCGGATCAGCCGCAGCGAGCGGCCGGTGCGCCGGTGCAGCCCCGTCATCAGTCCGTCCCGCGGACCGGGGCCGAAGCGGGCCGCGATGTAGAGACCCGTCGCCGCCCCGTTGAGGACGATCGCGGCGGCCAGCAGCGGGATCCGCACCGCCATCGCCCGGACGTCGGGTACGAGGGCGAGGGTGGCGTCCATCGCCAGCCCGATCACCACCACGTTCGAGACGGTGCCCAGGCCCGGCCGCTGCCGCAGCGGCACCCAGAGCAGGAGCACCGCCGCGCCGGTGAGGATCAGGACCGTCCCGATCGACAGGCCGGTGCGTTCGGCGATGCCCTGGTGGAAGACGTCCCACGGGTCGAGGCCGAGCTCGGCGCGCACCATCAGCGCCACGCTCACCCCGTACAGCACCAGGCCGGCATAGAGCTGGACAAGCCGCCGTGTCAGCCGGCGGTCCCCCGTTGTGGGCACGTGGACTCCCTGATGGTGGTGGGCGAGTGGTGCTACTGGCCTGGCGCGTGGCAGTCTGTGGCCTGGGACCTCGGCGGTTCCATGGCCAATTTCGGGAAGGTGGACCGGAAAGATGAGTCAGTGGACATCGGCGGTGGGGGCCGCGCAGCTTGCCCGGCTGCTCCGCTCGCAGAACCACGGAGGCAACGGCACCACGACCCCGGCCGGCCGGCGGGCGCCGGTCTACCGCACCCTCGCCGACGGTGTGCGGCTCCTGATCCACGAGGGCCGGGTGCCCGTCGCCGCCCGGCTGCCCGCCGAACGGGAGCTGGCCGCGGCGCTCTCCCTGAGCCGCACCACCGTCGCCTCCGCCTATGAGACGCTGCGCGCCGAGGGCTTCCTGGAGTCACGGCGCGGCGCCGGAAGCTGGACGACCGTCCCGGCGGGCAGCCCGCTGCCCACCCGCGGTCTCGACCCCCTGCCGCCGGACGCCGCCGAGACGATGATCGACCTCGGCTGCGCGGCCCTGCCCGCCCCCGAGCCCTGGCTGACCCGCTCCGTCGAGGGCGCGCTCGGCGAACTGGCGCCCTACGCCCACACCCACGGCGACTACCCGGCCGGCCTCCCCGAACTGCGGCAGGTCCTCGCCGACCGCTACACCGCGCGCGGCATCCCGACCATGCCCGAGCAGATCATGGTCACCACCGGGGCCATGGGCGCCGTCGCCGCCATCTGCCATCTCTTCGCGGGGCGGGGTGAGCGGGTGGCCGTCGAATCGCCCAGCTACGCCAATGTGCTGCAGCTGATGCGCGAGGCCGGCGCCCGGCTCCTCCCCGTCGCGATGGCCGACGGGCTGGCGGGCTGGGACCTGCCCGCCTGGCGCGGGGTGCTGCGCGACGCCGGCCCCCGCATGGCCTATGTGGTGGCCGACTTCCACAACCCCACCGGGGCGGTGGCGAGCGAGGACCAGCGGCGGCAACTGGTGGCGGCGGCCCGCTCGGCGGGCACGGTGCTCGTCGTGGACGAGACCATGGCGGATCTGCGCCTGGACGAGGACTTCGAACTCCCGCGCCCCGTCGCCTCGTTCGACCCGGCGGGCAGCACGGTCGTCACCGTCGGCTCGGCCAGCAAGGCGTTCTGGGCCGGGATGCGCATCGGCTGGGTGCGCGCGGCACCGGAGATCATCCGTTCCCTGGTCGCCGCCCGCGCCTACGCCGACCTCGGCTCGCCCGTACTGGAGCAGCTCTCCGTCAGCTGGCTGATGCGCGGCGGCGGCTGGGACGAGGCCGTGGCGATCCGCTGCCGGCAGGCGCGGGAGAACCGGGACGCGCTGGTCGCCGCGGTGCGACGGCACCTGCCGGACTGGGAGTTCTCCGTCCCGCACGGCGGACTCACCCTCTGGGCGCGCACCGGCGGCCTCTCAGGCTCGCGGATCGCGGAGGCGGGGGTGCCGCTGGGTGTCAGGGTGCCGTCGGGGCCGCGCTTCGGTGTGGACGGGGCCTTCGAGGGCTATGTCCGGCTGCCGTTCACGGTGGGCGACGCGGTGGCCGACACGGCGGCGGCCCGCCTCGCGCAGGCGGCGCGGCTGGTCGAGACGGGAGCGACGGGCGCGGCCGCGGCGGCCGACTCACGGAGCCTGGTGGCCTGACGTTTTCGGCCGTCCGACGATGCTGGTCATCTGCCAGCTGCCCGGCCGGTGACTGGCCGCCGGAGGGACCGAGGACTCCTGAGCGGTGGCCGCACCGGGCGGACGCGCGTGCGGCCGGGATCTCCCGATGCCACCCGCACGGCACGGCGGTTCGGCGTCCGCGGCCCCCGGACCGTCGCCGTGGAAGCACACGGGCACCCGGCCCGCCGCCTCAGTGGTCCGCCCGCGCCGGTGCGGTCATGTCTCCCGCCGCGGAGACCGGCTCCGGCAGCAGCGCCAGCACGGCCAGCCGGTCGCTCTCCGTGCACTCCTCGTCGTGCGGATCCGGGGTCGCCGGCACCTGCAGCCGGTGCACCGGGCCGTGGCCCAGCCGTGCGTAGCCCCGCCCGGGCGGCATCTCCGGCGGCGGCGTGGTGTGTGGCGGGGCGCCGAGCACCGCCGCGATCTCCTCGGGCGTGGCCGGGCCGAGCACCACCCGGGCCGGGGTGTGCGTGCGCACCGCCTCGCCCAGGGAGTCCACGCCGTCGAGGTGGTCGGCCACCACCACCGTCACCTGCGCGGCCCGGCCGTGCCGCAGCGGCACCCGCAGCAGTTCCTGGGGGTCGGGCCGCCCCTCCGAGGCCGCCAGCTGGCTGAGCGCGGCCGGGCGGTCGACGAGGATCCACAGCCGGCGCCGGACGTCCTCCGGGACCGGACGGCCGGTCCGGCGGGCCTCGTGGACGGAGAGCAGCCGCCGCTCCGTCTCGTGCGCCGCCCACTCCAGGACGGCCAGGGCGCCGCCGAGACCGCACTCGACGGCCGGCACGCCGCGCCGTCCGGCCAGGCAGGCGTACTCGCCGGTGCCGCTGCCGTCGACCACCAGGACATCGCCGTCGCGCAGCGCCTGCAGGGCGATCGAACGGAGCAGGGTCGTCGTGCCGCTGCCCGGTCTGCCGAGGGCGATCAGATGCGGCTCGGCGGAGCGCGGCCCGGTCCGCCACAGCACCGGGGGCACGTCGGCGGCGTCCTCCAGGGCGTCGCCGCGGACCGCCGGAAGGGTGCGCCGGACGCTCTCCGGACCGGTGAAGCCCAGCACGGTCTCGCCGGGGGCCGTGACGAAGCGCTGGGCGCGGATGTCGTCGGGGAGGGGCGGCAGGACGGTCAGGGTGAGGACGTTGCCCTCCTCGTCCCAGTCGAACAGGTACTCGCGCCCGCGTCCGCACTTCGCGTGCAGCACCTGCTCGATCCGGGCCCGGAACCCGGGCTCGCCGTCGGCGAAGTACGGGGGGTAGCACAGTTCGAGCAGGACCGGGCGGCCCGTCTCGTCGAAGGCGTGGTCGAGGAAGACGGCCTCCCAGTCACCGCCGTGCGTGTACAGCGGTTCGGGGTCGTCCTCCGCGCGGAAGTACGGCACCAGCGCCTCGTACAGGGCCCGGAGCCGCTCCGCCTCCGCCTCGCCCGGCCCCTCCGCCCCGGCGGCCCGGCCGCCGCCCCGGCCCAGGCGGCCGCCGCCATCAGGGCCGCCACGGCGAGCAGCGGCCCGTGCGGGGCCAGGGCCACCGCGGTCACCGCGGCGGCGGCCAGCAGCAGGACCGGTCCGCGCCGGTCGGACGGGGTCCGCGTCCACCGCTGCCGGCCGGCGGCGGCGAGCCGGCGCAGTCCCCGGCCGATGACGATCAGGGGGTGCAGCACGTCCGCGGTGTGGCCGGCGGCGGTGCGCAGCAGTTCCCCGCCGCGGCGGAGAGGAGCGCTCCGTGAACTCGGTACGGGGACGCGGGGAGGGGCGCCGGGCCACGTTCGCTCTCCTGGGGGTTGTGCCGCCGACGCGGACGGGCCGCCGCGGCCGGAGCGGCCGCCCGTCCGCGTCTCAGAACCGGATGTTGTCCAGCAGGCTGGCGAGGCTGGCGCCGCCCGCCTTGATGCTCGGCGCGAGCGCCGTGCCGGCCAGATAGAAACCGAAGAGGGCGCAGACCACGGCATGGGAGATCTTGAGCCCGTCCTTCCGGGTGAAGAGGAAGACGATGACACCGAGCAGAACGACGCCCGAGATGGACAGAATCATGGTGTTCTCCTGGCTGTGGGGACGGTTACCACGAGTGGTTCCAGATTCACACCAAGTGTCCGGCCCGGCGAAGGCGCAAAGGAGTGAAGATGACGCCACCGCCCCCACCGGACCGGCCTGCCACAGGGGCCGGACCGGCGTCGTGCCGGGGTGGCCGTGTCCTCCGCGGCCGGTGCCGTGAGCAGGCCAGTAGGGTGGCGAATCACTCGTACGGGCGTGGGCCCGGGAAGGCGGAGCGACGGATGAACGACCCCGGAGCGGGCGAGCCGGCCGGCGAGACAGGGCCGGGACCGGTGGACGACGAGGTGATCGAACTCGCGGGCAG
This sequence comes from Streptomyces sp. MNU89, assembly GCF_020982505.1. Classification (NCBI taxonomy): domain Bacteria; kingdom Bacillati; phylum Actinomycetota; class Actinomycetes; order Kitasatosporales; family Streptomycetaceae; genus Streptomyces; species Streptomyces sp. MNU89. The sequence goes on from NZ_JAJKLL010000001.1 coordinate 6,755,206, forward strand.
GATCTTCGATCTGGCGCGCGCCGGTGACGCGGAGCGGCTCGCGGCCTACCTCGACGCGGGCGTGCCCGCGAACCTCACCAACGACAAGGGCGACACCCTCGTCATGCTCGCCGCCTACCACGGCCACACGGCCGCGGTGGAGGCCCTGCTCGCCCGCGGCGCGGACCCGGACCGCGCCAACGACCGGGGCCAGACCCCGCTGGCCGGCGCGGTGTTCAAGGGCGAGGACGGCGTGGTGCGCGCTCTGCTGGCGGGCGGCGCCGACCCGTCCCTCGGCACTCCCTCGGCGGTCGACACGGCCCGGATGTTCGCCAAGACCGAGCTGCTGAAGATGTTCGGCGCCGCCTGACCGGCGCCGCCACCCGGCACCACCGTCCCGGCCGCCGCCCCCGCCCCGGCGCTCACGGAAAAGCCCTGAGGGGAACGCCGCCGCCCTCGGTACCATCGACAGCCGGACCGGGAAGGACGGTGCGCGGACGACCCGCGGCCCGCGGCCCATGGCACGGGGGAGGGGAGCGGCGGTGCTGGACGAGGTGACTGCGCTCCGGTATGTCATGCCGCTCCGCACCGGCGGCTCCGTCCCCGGCGTCGTCGAGGCCGACGACCTGGGCACCTACGTCGTCAAGTTCACCGGCGCCGCCCAGGGGCGCAAGGCGCTGGTCGCCGAAGTGCTCGTCGGTGAACTCGGCCGCCGCCTGGGCCTGCCGGTGCCGCGGCTCGTGCGGGTCCGTTTCGATCCGGCCGTCGCCGCCGGGGAGCCCGACCGGGAGATCCAGGACCTGCTGCGGTCCAGCGCCGGGCTCAATCTCGGCATGGGCCTGCTGCCCGGCGCCCGCGACTGGACCCCGGCCGAGCTCGTCCCCGGCCCGGCCGAGGCGGGGCGGATCATCTGGTTCGACGCGCTCACCGGCAACGTCGACCGGGCCTGGAACAGCCCGAACCTGATGGTCTGGCACGGCCGGCTGTGGCTCATCGACCACGGCGCGGCCCTGGTCTTCCACCACCGCTGGGACCGGGCCCCCGCCCACGTCGCCAAGAGCTATCCCCTCACGGGCCACGCGCTCGGCCCGTACGCCCCCGACATCGCCGCGGCCCGCGCGGAGCTGGGGCCCCTGGTCACCGCGGACCTGCTGCGCGAGGTGGCCGCTCTCGTCCCCGACGCATGGCTGGCGGACGAGCCCGGCTTCGCCTCGCCCGCGGAGCTGCGCGAGGCCTATGTGACGCATCTCGCGGCCCGCGCCGCCCGCTCCGCGGAGTGGCTCCCCGGAGGCTTCGCCACCCCCGAAGAGCTGCGCCGCGCCGAGGCCGACCGCGCCGCCGCCACCCGCGCCGGCCGCCCCGCCTGGCTCCGGCACATCCCGGGCTGAGCGCATCCGCGGACCCCGCCGGGGCATCCACCCCGCCCGACGGGGCAGGGCTCTGAGAGCGGGGCGCGCGGAACGATCACGGCTCCCCGGACACGGCCGAGCAGGACGCGCCCCGGCACGGGCGCGCCGGAGGAGGGGACCCATGCCGCTGACCGATCTGCCGCTGGACCAGCTGCGCACCTACCGCGCCGGGACACCCGAGCCCGCGGACTTCGACGCCTTCTGGGCCGGCACCGTCGCCGCGGCACGCGGCGCGGCGGGCGGCGGCACGGCGGAGTACCGGCCCGTGGAGGAGCCGCTGCTCGGCACCGTGGAGGTCTTCGACGTACGGTTCCCCGGCTGGGGCGGCCAGCCGGTCGCCGCCTGGCTTCTGCTGCCGCACGGGGCCCGGGAGCCGCTGCCCGCCGTCGTCCAGTACCTCGGGTACGGCGGCGGCCGCGGGCGGCCCCTCGAACACCTGGTGTACAGCGCCGCCGGCTACGCCCACCTCGTCGTGGACAGCCGCGGCCAGGGCCACGACACCCCCGACCCCGACCCCGTGCCCGGCACCCAGTACGTCGGCGGCTACATGACACGCGGTATCGACGACCCCGGACACCACTACTACCGGCGGCTGATGACGGACTGCGTCCGCGCCGTCGACGTCATCCGCGAGCACCCCGCCGTGGACCTCGACCGTGTCGTCGTCGCCGGGGCCAGCCAGGGCGGCGGGCTGGCGCTGGCCGCGGCGGCCCTCGCCGGGGACACGGTCGCCGCCGCCCTCGTGGACGTCCCGTTCCTCTGCCACTACCGGCGGGGCGCGGAACTCGCGGCCTTCGGCCCGTACCCGGAGCTGGCCGAGTACCTCGGCCGGCACAAGCGCGTCGACCCCGAGCGCGTCTTCACCACCCTCGACTACTTCGACGGCGTCCACTTCGCTCCCCGGGCCGGCGCGCCCGCGCTGTTCAGCGTCGGTCTGATGGACCCGGTCTGCCCGCCCTCCACCGTCTACGCCGCCCACAACGCGTACAAGGGCGACCGGGAGATGCGGGTGTGGCACTTCGCCGACCACTCCGGCGGCGGCGCCTCCCAGACGGAGGAGCAACTGCGCTGGCTCGCCGACCGCGGACTGGCCCCCTGAGCGGCCGGAGTTCCGGGGTTCCGGGGGTCCGGAGCGCCGCGCGCACCCCGCCGCGCGCATGCCGCCGCGCGGTGTCCGATCCGTACAAGACCCGGGCGGGGACCGGTGCCTACGGTGCCCCCATGACACCTCGATTCGACGCCGTGGGCCTGGTCACGGCCGACCTGTCCGCCTCCCTCGCCTTCTACCGCCGGCTCGGCCTGGACGTCCCCGGGGACGCCGGCGGCCCGCACGTGGAAGCGGCGCTGCCCGGCGGTCTGCGGCTGCTCTGGGACACCGCCGAGAGCGTCCGGTCCTTCGACCCGGACTGGACGCCCCCGAGCGGCGGCCACGCGATCACCCCGGCCTTCGCCTGCGACTCCCCGGAGGACGTCGACGCGGTGTACGCCGCGTTCGCCGCCACCGGCCACGGCGGCCGCGCGCCCTGGGACGCCGCCTGGGGCCAGCGCTACGCGATCCTCACCGACCCGGACGGCAACGCCGTCGACCTCTTCGCCCCGCTCCCGGCCACGGGCTGAACCGGCCGGGCCCCGGCCGGGCGGCGCGCACCCGTCAGCCGGAGGGCGGCGGGGCCAGGAGCAGCGCCGGCGGCAGACCCGCCAACGCCCGCACCTCGCGGGTGAGATGGGCCTGGTCGCAGTAGCCCGCGAGGGCCGCCGTCTCCGCGAGGGGGCGGCCCGCCCGGGCCAGGTCCAGCGCCCGGTTCATCCGCAGGATCCGCGCCAGCGTCTTCGGCCCGTAGCCGAACGCGGCCAGGGAGAGCCGGTGCAGACCTCGTACGCCGAGCCCCGCCCGCTCGGCGACCTCCGCCACGGGCAGTCCCGCGCGCAGCCCGGCGACGATCGCCGTCCGGCGCGGATCGGCCGGGCCCGCGGCGCGCAGTGCCTCGGCCGCGGCCCGCTCCAGCACCTCCGCCGGATCGGCCGCCCCGGCCACGCGTTCGGCCAGCCGCCGTACCTCCGCCTCCGGGCGGAGCGCGGCCAGCGGGAGCCGCCGGTCCCTCAACTCGTGGGCGGGTACGCCGAAGACGGCCGGTCCGGTGCCGGGCGGAAACCGCAGGGCGGTGTAGCGGGTGCCGGGCGGGGCGGCCGGCTGATGCGCCCGGGTGTCGGGCCCGGCGACGAACAGTTCCGCGCCGTCCCAGATCAGATCGGTGCAGCCGTCGGGCAGCACCCGCTGCTGCCGGACCCCCGCCGTGCGGGACCAGACGACGGCGGGCACGCGCGCGGAACGTCTCTCCTCGTACACCGGGCCAGGGTCGCACGCGGACGGCGGAGTCCGTCACCCGCTCGGCGGCGACGCGCCACGACGCGCCGCACCCGACCGGGCACCCCCCGTCACCTGCACCGATGCGGCAGACGCGGGACCCGGGGCTGCTCCATTGGCGGGACGGTGGACGCCGTTCCGCCGCGCGCGGTTGACGGCCCGTCGGGCTTGCATGGTGCCGACGGCGCGGAGCCCGAGCGGACGCGGGTCCGCCTCCCCGCCGGAAGGAGCACTCACATGCGCATCGTCTCCCGCGTTCTCGCCACGACGGCTCTGACCGCGATAGCCCTGGGGGGTGCCGCCACGGCGTCGCAGGCCGGCGGACACCCGGACTCCCGGATGAGGATCAGCCCGCACATGCCGAAGGCGGGGGCCCATGTGGTCATCAGTGTGAAGAGCGGCTGCGAGGACCGCCGGATGACCGCGAAGTCCTTCGGGCTGGCCCGGGAGGTCACCCTCCACCGGCAGAGCCACCGCACCTTCGTCGGCGCCGCCAGGGTCAAGGACGACGCCAAGCCCGGCCGCACCTACTGGGTGCGGGCGCACTGCCGGAGCAGCGGAGACGCGGTGGTGGGCCACTTCACGGTGGGCCATCGTGCCTGGCGCGGATCGCAGGCAGGTGAGGGCGGCGGCTCCGGCGGCATGAACGCCGGCACGGCCGCGGCCGGCACCGGGCTGGTGGCACTGGCCGCGGGCGGCTCCGTGCTGGCGTTGCGCCGCCGCCGCGACGACACGGGCTGAGGCCGTGGTGCGCCGGCGCGGGCCGTGACCCGCCGGCGGGTCCCTCCGGTACGTCCCCGCCCGCCGCGGGACGTACCACCAACCCGCCCCATCTCCGTCCGCCTTTTCCCGTCCGTCCACGACACCGGACAGCAGGAGACCGGTGGGAGAGGAACGTCCATGACCGCGGTACGCACATCCGGCGGGAACCGATCCGCCGACGGCGCCGTCGAGGGCCGCAGGCCCCGCGTGATGCCCCGGCTGCTGCGCGGGGGTGCCGCCGGGATAGCGGGAGTGCTGCTCACCGCCAGCCCGACCTGGGGCGCGGGTATGGACATCAGCCACCGGTACCTGGCCGAGCGCGACGACCGGGCCCGCACCCACGGCAGCCCGGGCCCGCGGGGCGGCAGCCCGTGGGAACGCGGCGAGCCACCGGACACCGCCGTCGGCGCCGGCGCCGGTGGAGCGCGGGAGGACGCGGACGGCGCGGGCGCCCCGGACCGCCGCGACTCCCGGTCGGCCTCCGGAACCGGCGCCGCGGACGGCTGGACGCGTCCCGTGGCCGACGCCGAGGTGTCCGCCGCCTACGGCATCCCCGGCGGCTGGCTCGCCGGCCGCCACACGGGCGTCGACTTCGCCGTCCCCGTGGGCACCCCGGTGCGTTCGCCCGGTCCGGGCGAGGTCGTGACGGCCGGCTGGGGCGGGGCTTACGGCCACCTGGTGACCATGCGGACCGAGGGCGGCCAGTACCTGCTCTTCGCCCACCTCTCCCGGATCGACGCGGCCCCGGGGCAGAGGGTGGGCCCGGGGGAACTCCTCGGCCTCTCCGGCAACACCGGCCGGTCGAGCGGCCCGCACCTCCACTTCGAGGTGCGGCAGAGCACGGAGTACGGGTCCGACATCAACCCGCGGTCGTATCTCGCCTCCAAGGGCGTCCGGCTCTGACGCCCGTCCCCCTGGGACGCGCCGCCGCCCGCGGGCCGGGCGGCGGCGCCCGGGCGCCGGGGCCGGGTCAGTCCAGCGAGGCGGCGAGAGTGATCGTCGTCCCGGTCAGGGCCTGGCTCACCGGGCAGTTCACCTTGGCGTCCTCGGCCGCCGCGGTGAACGCCTCCTCGTCCATCCCGGGAACCTCGCCCGACACCGTCAGATGGATCCCGGTGATGCCCGTGCCCGGCTGGAAGGTGACCTCGGCCCGGGTCGTCAGCCGGGTCGGCGGGGTCCCGGCCTTCGACAGGCCGTTGGAGAGGGCCATCGAGAAGCAGCTCGAATGCGCCGCGGCGATCAGCTCCTCCGGGCTCGTCCGGCCGTCGGGCTCCTCGGCGCGGGACGGCCACGAGACCGCGTACTCCCCGGATCCCGAGGAATCGAGGGTGACGGTGCCCCGGCCCTCGAGCAGATTGCCTTCCCAGACCGTGTGCGCGGTGCGTGTGGTGGCCACGATGGTTCCCTCCTGTGGTGCGGGTGGCGTCCTGCCGATGGTCCGCCCCCGTACGGCCGCTCCGGCCGCGACGCGCCGTGCGCCGGCCGCCTGTTGCCGGAACCGGTGTGCGACATCCCCGCCGTTACGGGACAGAGCGGGCCGATCCGTCCGCGGTGCCCGAGGGGGAGCCGGACCGGAAGGGCGGAGGGGTCCGCGCCGGGCGGACGAGAGGCCGGCCGGGGAAGCGCCGGCCGCCGGCGCGCCCGTGGCGCGGCGGTGCGCCCGCGTGTGCGGACGGTGACGGCCTCACCGGCGGTGACCGGGGCGGGGCGGGGAGAAACGAAACCGCGGCGAAGGGCTCAGGCCGGGGCCTTGGCATGGAGGGGGAAGCGGGCGCGGACCGTCTTGCCGCCGGGGCGCGGAAGGACCTCGAGTTCGCCGGAGAGCCGCTGGACCATGATCAGGCCGAGCCCGCCGCCGCCCGTGAGATCCGAGGTCGGACGGATGGCCGGGGGGACCTCGCTGCGGTCCTCCACATCGATGATCAGCGCGTCGTTGCGGGCGCCGATCCGCAGCCGCCACCATCCCGAGGTGTGCCGGGCCGCGTTCGCCACCAGTTCGGATACGACCAGCACGACCGCGTCGGCGTCCACCCCCGGACACGCGGAGGAGACGAACTCCGCGGCCGCGTGCCGGGCGTCAGCGGTGCTCGCCCGGCTGGACTCCACCACGACCATGCGGCTGCACCTCCTCCTTACCGTTCATTACACCCCTCTTGCCCAGCGGCCGCGCAATCATGGGACGTGATCGGGCAGCGGATGCGTGGATGCCGTGAGAACACGAGGCGATCCGGACACCCGTGCCCGCCCTGTCACCGAGGAAGACGCGTCGTCGCGGAAACGCGTTCCGCCTTCCGGGTGACCGCCTGCCGGGCGCGGCGTGCGCACCGCGCACCTCCCCGCGCGCCGTGCCTAGCCTGCGGAGGTCACCGTATCGCGGAGGTCTCCCCATGTTCCGTCCAGTCCTCCCCGTACGCACCCGGAGAGCCCGGTCACGGGTGGCCGTCGCCCTCTGCGCGGCCCTGCTGGCCGGTGGCTGCGCCCGGTCCTCCGAGGCCCCGGAGCCCCCGGCGCGGCCCGGTCCGGAGGCCGGCGGAGCCCGCGTCTCGCCGTTCGAGGGGCTGACCGGCCGGCCGCGGCCGGCACCGGGCACGACCTTCCTGCTGGTGGGCCTGGACGGGCGCACCGGGCTCTCGCGCGCGGAGAAACGGCGGCTGTTCGTCGGCGGCGAGGGCTGCGACTGCACGGACGTGATGATGCTGCTGCACGTCTCGGCGGACCGGCGCCGGGTCGGCGTCATCAGCATCCCGCGGGACTCCTACGCCGAGTTCCCCCCGCACACCGAGCCTCCCGCCACCCGGACACCGGGCGCGAGCACTCCCGCGGGGGCCTCCGGCGCCGCGGCCCCGCCCGGGCCCGGGACCGCCGGGCCGGAACCGTCCCGGCCGGAAGCCGCCGGGGCCGCGTCCGCCGGGGCCGCCACCGGGCCGGTGCGCCACTGGGGCAAGATCAACGCGGCGCACAAGCACGGCGGCCCCGCCCTCACCGTGGCCGCGGTCGAACATGCGACCGGTATCCGGATCGACCACTACCTGGAGACGGACTTCACCGGCTTCGTCCGCACGGTCGACCGGCTCGGCGGCGGTGAGGTCTGCACCGACAAGCCCCTCAAGGACGACAAGTCCGGCCTCGACCTCCCGCCCGGCACCCACCACGTCGACGGCACGGGCGCGCTGAAGTACGTCCGCGCCCGCCGGCTGGATCCCCCCGGCGACCTCGGCCGGGTCCGGCGGCAGCAGCGCTTCCTCGTCTCGCTGATGGAGAACCTCTTCTCCGGCGACCGGACGGCCTCCGGCGGGGACGGGCTCTCCCGCAGCGCGCGGGCCCTGCTCCGCTCCGTACGCACCGACGAGGGCCTGACCCTGCCGAAGCTGGCCGGCCTCGGCCGGGCGCTGCGGAAGCTGCCGAGCTCCGCCGCCGAGTTCGCCACCGTTCCCATCAGGGATTTCGACCACCGGGTCCCCGGCTGGGGCTCCACCCTCGTCTGGGACGAGCCCCGCGCGGAGGCCCTCTTCGCGGCCGTCCGCGCCGACCGGCCGATCGTCCCGGAGACCCGGCCCGGCGAGATCCGCCCGGTCCCCGTCGCCGTCGCCCCCCGCAAGCTGCGGGTCAGTGTGGCCGAGGGGCCCGGGGCCGAGCCGGGCAGCGCCGCGCGGCTGGCCATGAAGTTGCGGGCGAACGGCTTCACCGTCGTCGGGGTCACGGCCGGGTCCGGCGGCGGCCCCGCGCCGGCGGGGCCTACCGAGATCGCCCACGACCCGAGGCTGCGGCGCGCCGCCCCGACCCTGTCCGCCGCACTGCCGAACGCCCGGGTGCGGGAGACCGAGGGGCTCGGCCGGGTCTTCCGGGTGACCGTCGGCCCGATCGCCGGCCGGGTGGTCCCGGTCGTCCACGACCGGAGCGGTGTCGAAGGGGCCCCGTCACCGGGGACGAGCTGAGCTGCCGCGAGACCCCGCCCGGCGGGTAGCGCCCCCGCGCACCGCGCCCCCTGTGCGCCCTCCGCGTCCGGGCCCGCCCGTCCGTGATCACGGCGCTGCGGTCACCGCGCGTGATGGACGCCACGCAGGGTAGGCGACCGGCCAGTCGAGGAACGGGGAGAGTGGCCCATCCATGAGCACCCATCGGGACAAGCGCCGGAAGCTGGCCGACAAGCGGCGCAGAGAGGACAAGAGGACGCGGATGACCGTCCTCGTGGCACTTGCCGCGAACCTCGTCATCGCGCTGGCCAAGGCGCTGGGCGGACTGTTCGCCGGTTCACCCGCCCTGCTGTCGGAGGCGGCGCACTCGGTGGCCGACAGCATGAACGAGGTCTTCCTGCTGGCCTCCCTGCGGCGCAGCCGTAAGAAGCCCGACGCGGAACACCCCTTCGGCTACGGCAAGGAGCGCTTCTTCTGGTCCCTGCTCGCGGCCGTCGGCATCTTCGTGATGGGCGGCTGCTTCTCCTTCTACCAGGGCGTCAGCGCCATGGGCTCCGGCTCCTCGGAGAGCCTCGACGGCTATGTGGCCGGGCTCGTCGTGCTCGGCATCGCCCTGCTCGCCGAGGGAACCTCCCTGCTCAAGGCGGTCCACCAGCTCCGCGGCCACGCCCGCCGCAATCAGCGCGGCATGATCGGCCAGCTGCGCGCCGGCACCGACCCCGCGCTGCGCACGGTCCTCGCCGAGGACGGCACGGCGTGCCTCGGCGTGCTGCTGGCCGCGGCCGGGATGGGTCTCCACATGGCCACCGGAGACATCCTGTACGAGGCGTGGGCCTCGATGCTGATCGGCGTCCTGCTGGTCTACGTCGCCTACCGGCTCGGCCGGGAGAACCGGGACCAGCTCATCGGTGTGGCGCTCGATCCGGCCCTGCGGCAGGAGATCCACACCTTCCTCGACGAGCAGCCGGAGATCGACACCGTCACCGTGCTGCTCACCATGCGGCTGGGCATGGACTCCACGCTCGTCGCGGGGCGCGTGGACCTGATCGGCGGGCTCGACAGCGAGGAGGTCGAGGAGGTGTCCGAGCGGATCAAGAATGCGATGGAGAGCGCCTGGCCCCTGGTCGACCAGATCTTCCTGGACATCACCGAGGCCACCGCGGAGGACCGCCGGCGGGCCCGCCGGGAACGGCGGGAACTCGACGCGACGGTGGCGGCCGTGGCGGAGAACTCCGGCTGATCTCCGGTGACTTCGCGGCGGATCGGGGGAGTATGGGGTGGTGCGGCGGGACACCCGCCGAGCCGGGCGCGCGGCGCGGCCGCGACCCGGCCCGTCCGCACGGCCTGCCCCGTACCACCGGCCCCGTACCACCGGCCACGCACCGCTGACCGCACACGGCTGATTCGAGAGGCGAACAGTATGGCCACGGCTCAGGCAGCACATCTGTCCGACGACGACCTCGCCACGCTGGACCGCTACTGGCGGGCCGCGAACTATCTGGCCGTGGGCCAGATCTACCTGCTCGCCAACCCGCTGCCGGCCGAGCCGCTCTCCGTGGAGCACATCAAGCCGCGGCTGCTGGGGCACTGGGGCACCACACCCGGCCTCAACCTGATCTACGCCCACCTCAACCGGGTGATCAGGGCCCGGGACCTGGACGCCATCCACGTCACCGGCCCCGGGCACGGCGGCCCGGCGACCCTCGCCTGCTGCTGGCTGGACGGCAGCTACTCCGACGTCTACCCGGACGTCTCCCGGGACGCCGAGGGCATGACCCGGCTGTTCCGGCAGTTCTCCTTCCCCGGCGGGGTGCCGAGCCACGTCGCCCCGGAGACCCCGGGCTCCATCCACGAGGGCGGCGAACTGGGGTACGCGCTGAGCCACGCCTACGGCGCCGCGTTCGACAACCCGGGGCTGGTCGTCGCCGCGATCGTCGGCGACGGGGAGGCCGAGACGGGCCCGCTGGCCACCGGCTGGCACGGCAACAAGTTCCTCGACCCGGTGCACGACGGCGCCGTCCTGCCGATCCTCCACCTCAACGGGTACAAGATCGCCAACCCGGCGGTCCTCTCCCGCCTCCCGCACGAGGAGCTGGACCAGCTGCTCCGCGGCTACGGCCACGAACCGGTGTACGTCGAGGGTGACGACCCGGCCGCCGTGCACCACGCCATGGCCGCCGCCCTCGACCACTGCCTGGACCGGATCGCCGAGCACCAGCGGGCGGCCCGCGAGGACGGGGGGTCCGGGCGTCCCCGCTGGCCCATGATCGTCCTGCGGACGCCCAAGGGCTGGACGGGCCCGGCCACCGTCGACGGCAAGCCGGTGGAGGGCACCTGGCGCGCCCACCAGGTGCCGCTGTCGGGTCTGCGGGAGAACCCCGGGCATCTGCGGCAGCTGGAGGAGTGGATGCGCTCCTACCGGCCGGAGGAGCTCTTCGACGAGCAGGGCCGGCCGATCCCCGAAGTGCTGGCCCACGTCCCCGCGGGGGACCGGCGGCTCGGCTCCAACCCGCACACCAACGGCGGCCGCCTGCTGCGCCGCCTGCCGGTGCCGGCCATCCGGGACTACGCGGTCAAGGTCTCCGAGCCGGGCGCCACCCTGCACGAGCCCACCCGGATCCTCGGCGGGCTGCTGCGCGACCTGATGCGGCGGACGGAGAAGAGCCGCGACTTCCGGCTGTTCGGCCCGGACGAGACCGCCTCCAACCGCCTCCAGGACGTCTACGACGCGACCGGCAAGGGCTGGCAGGACGAGATCCTGTCCACCGACGAGCACCTCTCCCGCGACGGCCGGGTGCTGGAGATGCTCTCCGAGCACAACTGCCAGGGCTGGCTGGAGGGCTATCTCCTGACCGGGCGGCACGGACTGTTCTCCTCGTACGAGGCGTTCATCCACATCGTGACGTCCATGGCGAACCAGCACGCCAAGTGGCTGAAGGTCTCCCGCCAACTGCCCTGGCGGATGCCGCTCTCCTCCCTGAACTACCTGCTCACCTCGCACGTCTGGCGGCAGGACCACAACGGCTTCTCGCACCAGGACCCCGGCTTCATCGACCACATGGTCAACAAGGACCCGCAGACCATCCGGGTCTATCTGCCGCCGGACGCCAACACCCTGCTGGCCGTCGCCGGGAAGACCCTCGACAGCCGCGACCTGATCAACATCGTCGCGGCCGGGAAGCAGCCCTGCTTCGACTGGCTCTCCCTCGACGACGCCGTCAACCACGTGGAGCGCGGCGTCAGCGTCTGGGGCTGGGCCGGCAGCGACACCGGCCGGGAGCCGGACGTGGTCCTCGCCGCCGCGGGCGACGTGCCCACCCAGGAGGTCATGGCCGCGGCTTCGCTGCTCCGTGCGCATCTGCCCGATCTGGCCGTCCGGGTGGTCAATGTCGTGGACCTGATGCGGCTGCTGCCCCACACGGAACATCCCAGCGGGCTGAACGATCACGGGTTCGACGCCGTATTCACCGCCGACAAGCCCGTCATCTTCGCCTACCACGGCTATCCGTGGCTGATCCACCGGCTCACCTACCGGCGGAACGGCCACGCCAACATCCACGTCCGGGGCTACAAGGAGCAGGGCACCACCACAACACCGTTCGACATGGTCGTGCTGAACGACATGGACCGCTACCGGCTGGTGATGGACGTCATCGACCGGGTGCCCGGGCTGGCACTCCGGGCGATCGGGGTCCGCCAGCTGATGAAGGACAAGCGCAACGAACACCGTTCGTACATCCGGGAGCACGGCCAGGACATGCCCGAGATCCGCGAGTGGACCTGGGCTTAGCGGCCCGGTCGCCCGCGGGGCGGGTGGCCGCGCGGGCGGGCCGGGCCGCGGAGGTACGGCGGGCCGCCGGAAGCGCGGCGACCGCAGCAGACGCACAGACGCGGGGCAACCCCGCCATCGAGGGAGTCTTGAGATATGGCAGACACCGGGACGAAGGCGCAGATCGGGGTCACCGGGCTGGCGGTGATGGGCCGCAATCTGGCCCGCAATCTCGCCCGGCACGGCCACACCGTGGCGCTGCACAACCGCACCGCGACCCGTACCCGGGCCCTGGTCGAGGAGTTCGGCCACGAGGGCACCTTCCTCCCGTCCGACGACCCGGCCGCCTTCGTCGCCTCGCTGGAGCGGCCCCGCCGCGTGGTGATCATGGTGAAGGCGGGCATGTCCACCGACGCGGTGATCGACGAGTTCGCCCCGCTGCTCGAAGCCGGCGACATGATCATCGACGGCGGCAACGCGCACTTCGAGGACACCCGCCGCCGGGAGGCCGCGCTGCGCGAGCGCGGCCTCCACTTCGTCGGCACCGGGATCTCCGGCGGGGAGGAGGGCGCGCTCAACGGGCCCAGCATCATGCCCGGCGGCTCGCCCGAGGCCTACGCCGCCCTCGGCCCGCTGCTGGAGGACATCGCCGCCAAGGCCTCCGACGGCACGCCCTGCTGCACCCACATCGGGGCGGACGGCGCCGGGCACTTCGTCAAGATGGTGCACAACGGCATCGAGTACGCCGACATGCAGCTCATCGGCGAGGCCTACGACCTGCTGCGCCAGGTGGCCGGCTACCGGCCCGCCGAGATCGCCGAGATCTTCCGCACCTGGAACACCGGCCGCCTCGACTCGTATCTCATCGAGATCACCGCCGAGGTCCTGGCCCACACCGACGCCGCGACCGGCCGGCCGTTCGTGGACGTCGTCGCCGACAGCGCCGGCCAGAAGGGCACCGGCCGCTGGACGGTGCAGACGGCGCTCGATCTGGGTGTCCCGGTGTCCGGCATCGCCGAGGCGGTCTTCGCCCGCTCCGTCTCCGGCCACGCGGGGCTGCGGCAGGCCGCCGGGGGCCTGCCGGGCCCGCAGCGCGCGACGCTCGGGGCGGAGGACGCCCGGCACTTCGCGGACCAGGTGGAGCAGGCGCTCTACGCCTCGAAGGTCGTCTCCTACGCCCAGGGCTGGAACATGATCGACGCGGCCGCCGGCGAGTACGGCTGGACGATCGACCCGGGGGCGGTGGCCGCGATCTGGCGCGGCGGCTGCATCATCCGGGCCGCGTTCCTCGACCGCATCCGCGCCGCCTTCGACACCGACCCCAAGCTGCCCACGCTCCTGGCCGACAGTGAGTTCGCGGGGGAGATCGGCGCGGCGCAGCGGGACTGGCGCACGGTGGTCGGCACGGCCGTGGCGCACGGGGTGCCGACGCCCGGCTTCTCCGCCGCCCTCGCCTACTACGACGCGCTCCGCGCCGAGCGGCTGCCGGCCGCGCTCACCCAGGGCCAGCGCGACTACTTCGGGGCGCACACCTACCGGCGCGTGGACCGCGAGGGCAGCTTCCACACGCTCTGGGGCGGCGACCGCTCCGAAGTCGCCGGCTGACGCCGGGAGGGCCCGCGACGGGGCCGTGCGGGCGGCCCCTGCGGGCCGATCATCACACTTTCGAGGGAGTGAGGGGAGCGCCTCGCCCGCCGGCGGCCCCGCCCGCGCGAGTCTGATCCGGAGAGCAGCCGTCCGGAAAGGACTCCCCATGCGCTGGTCCCGCACCTCCGGCGGACCCCCCGTAGCGGTGGACCTCGGCACCTCCCGCATCCGCGTCCGCGGGCCGCGCGGGGGCCACCGCTACGACGGCGCGTCCGTCATCGCGGTGACCACCGGGTCCCGGCAGGTGGTCGCCGTCGGCGACCAGGCGGGCCGGATCCTCGGCCGCACCCCGCCGGACATCGAGGCGGTGGTGCCGCTCAGCCGCGGCGTCGTCACGGACTTCGACGCCGCCGCCCTGCTGCTCCGGCACGCGCTGGGCGGCGGCGGCCCCTCCCGGCGCGGTCTGCTGCCGCCGGGGGTCGTGACGGGCGTCCCCGCCTCCGCCACCGAGGTGCAGCGGATCGCCGCCGAGGAGGTGCTGCTCCAGGCCGGTGCCCGGTGGGTGCGGCTGCTGCCCAAGGGGATGCTCGCGGCCCTGGGCGCCGGGCTGCCGCTCTGGGACTCCGGCGGCACCATGATCGTCGACATCGGCGCCGGGACCACGGAGATCTGCGCCTTCGCCTTCGGCACTCTGGTCTCCGCCGAGTCCTCGCCGGTCGCGGGCGACGCCGTGACCTCCGCCCTGGTCACCCACCTCCAGCGGGAGCACACCCTGGCGCTGAGCACGAGCGCGGCGGAGGCCGTCAAGACCGGTCTCGGCCGGGTGGCGGAGACCGCGCCCGGCACCCGGCTGCCGGTCCGGGGCCGGGACCGCGTCACCGATCTGCCCAAGACCGTCTCGGTCGCGGCGGGGGAGCTGCGGGACATCATCGAGCCGGAGATCCGGCGCATCGCCCGGCTGGTCGTCACCGCCATCGGCAACTGCCCCGGCGGCGTCGCGGACGACATCGTGGAGCGCGGGCTGGTGGTCACGGGCGGCGGGGCGCTCTTCGACGGCCTCCCGGACCGGCTGGGGCGGGCCATCGGCATGACCGTCCATCTCGCCGGGGCGCCGCGCTCCTCCGTACTCGACGGGACCGCGCGCTGGATCGACGAGGTCGACCCGGCCGCCCGCCGGCAGATGCTGGCCCCGCTGTGACGGGCACCGCGGCCGCCACCGGCCCCCGCGCCGGCGGGAGTTCAGACCTCCGCGCGGCAGCCCGGCAGGGTGCGGGGGTGCGGCGCCGGCCCGCCCGGGCCCGCCGCCGTGTGCTCCCGCTCCCGCCGGGCGCCCTCCCGTACGGCGGTGTGGACCGCCCGTGCCAGCCGCGCGCCCCAGAGGGACCGCGGCCCGCCGAAGGCTTCCGGCTCCTCGCCGGGCCGGGCGGCGCGGGCCGCGACGCACACCGCGTCCGAGGGGGTGCCGGAGCAGTCGAAGCCCGCGTCGAGCAGGGCCTGGACCTTGGCCTCGGTCGCCGTGGCGACGGCGTTGACGAGTGCGGCGTCGCCGAGCGGGGCCGGTACGGCGACGACGATGTTGACCGTCCCCGGCGGCGGGGTGCCGGGGAACCCGGGCCGGGGAGGCGGCCCAGCCGCAGACACCGATGCCGGTGGTCACCAGCGCCTCCACACCGCCGTCGGCGGCGCGGGTGCACGCGTCCACCTCGGCTGCCGTCATCAGCCCCACACCGGGCCCGGCCAGCCCGGCGTCCCGGGCCAGCCCGGCCAGATGGCGGGCGGGATCGGTACGGGTGTAGCCGGGGCGCACCTGGGCGTTGAGCACCCAGCCGCGTTCACCGAGGCCGCCGCCCAGGACGGCGCTGCTGGCCATCCGCCAGCCCGGCCCGGCGCGCCACAGCAGGGCGTGGCGGCAGGCTCCGTCCTCGGTGCGGGCGAGCCGCTCGGCCCGCAGCAGGACCGGTACGGGCGCGGCCGCGGCGCGGGCAGGGGTGGTGGTCACGGCGGCAGTCCTCCGTCGGCCGGGTCCGGGAGGCGGCCGGGGAGTGGCCCGGCGCCCGGTGGCCATGATCGTAGACGCCGGCCGCGGGAAGGGGGCGGGCGGCCCGGCCGCGACCCGGGCCGCCGCCCCACTCCCACCCAAGACCCCCTCAAAACGGACAAAACATCCACCGGTGACGCGCTTCACAGAATGCGGAGGGGAAAGGTGACGCAATGCATTCGCATGCCGCTGTTTCGTCGAGGATGTAACCCTCTGCTGTTTCCGGGCGGCGAACGGCGAGGATTTTCGTCGCTCTTTGCTGAGGGTTGTGTGCACCGCGTCACGTCATCTCCGCAAATACCGCTGGTAAACACCGGGCTGCCCGACTTCTCCTTGCCTTGGTGAAAACCGAGCGCTTACGTTTGCCGCTGCTCCGCCGAAAGCTTGGCGGGCATTCTTCCTCCGGAACGCCGAATCCTGCCGCCGGAGGAGGGAAACCACGACGCACCACGGCAGGAGCGGGGGACCCAAAGGTAAGTCGCCGGACCGTGTGACACACCACACGGTGCGGCTCGGGGTGAAGACGCGCAGGACGGCCGAGCCGGCCGTGCGAATGCGTCCGGGCAACTCCAGCCCGAACCCGACAGCTCACCTCGTAGGCGTAGGAGAGGAAATACCCCTATGTCTCGCGGACGTCATCGCCGTACTCGCATCAGCCGTCTTTCCATCGCCACGCTCGCCGTCACCACCGGTGGCGCGGGCCTCGTTCTCCCCCTCGTCGGCGCCTCCGGCGCCAGCGCCGCTTCGGTCGGGACCTGGGACAAGGTCGCCGAGTGCGAGAGCACCGGTAACTGGAGCATCAACACGGGCAACGGCTTCTACGGTGGCCTGCAGTTCACGCAGAGCACCTGGGCCGCCTTCGGTGGTACCGAGTTCGCGCCGCGCGCGGACCTCGCCACCAAGGACCAGCAGATCGCGATCGCCGAGAAGGTGCTCGCGGGCCAGGGCCCGGGCGCCTGGCCGGTCTGCTCCGTCAAGGCCGGTCTCACCCGCGGTGGCGAGGCCCCCGCCGTCGACACCGGTGCCAAGCAGCAGGGCCGGGCCGCGGACGCCCCCAAGGCCGAGGCTCCCGAGGCGGAGGCCCCCAAGGCCGCGCCGAAGGCCGAGAAGAAGGCCGCCCAGCCGTCTCCGTCGGACGCCGGCACCGCGAAGGCCTCTTCGTACACCGTCGTCAGCGGTGACACCCTTGCCAAGATCGCCGAGGCCAAGGGCGTCGAGGGTGGCTGGGAGAGCATCTACGAGGGGAACCGCGAGGTCATAGGCGGTAACCCGAACCTGATCTTCCCGGGTCAGAAGTACTCGCTGGACGGCGAGCAGGCCGCTCCGAAGGCGGAGGCCCCCAAGGCCGCGCCGAAGGCCCAGAAGTCCGAGGCCAAGGCCCCGGCCAAGGCCGCCGAGAAGCCGGCCGTCCAGCAGGCCCAGGCCAACGCCGCGGGCTTCAGCGCCCCGGTCGCCGCCTCCCCGAGCACCCCGTACCGGGCCTCGGGCGGCAGCTGGTCCAGCGGTTACCACACCGGCGTCGACTTCTCCGTCGCCTCCGGCACCCCGGTGAAGTCGATCGGCTCCGGCACGGTCGTCTCCGCGGGCTGGGGCGGCTCCTACGGCAACGAGGTCGTCGTCCGGCACGCCGACGGCAAGTTCAGCCAGTACGCCCACCTGTCCTCGCTGTCCGTCTCGGCCGGCCAGACCGTCCAGGGCGGCCAGCAGCTCGGCCTGTCCGGTTCCACCGGCAACAGCACCGGCCCGCACCTGCACTTCGAGGTCCGGACCGGTCAGGGCTACGGCTCCGACGTGGACCCGCTGGCCTACCTGCGGGGCAAGGGCGTCTCCATCTGACCTCCCCGCACCGCACAGCACCATCCGAGGTGCCCGTTCCCGCCCCGCGGGAACGGGCACCTCGCCCGTTTCCGGCCGGGCGCGCGGGCCGGTGGCCAAAAAAAGGGGGGTAAGCCGCTGCGGAATTCGATCTTCCGGGGCGGAGAGCGGGCGGGCGGACGGCCGCTGCCGGCGCACCACGGATCAGCTGGGGTTACACCGGGAAACGGGCCTTCCCCCGCGCCACTCCTTTTCAAGATTCACTTCTTCGAAATCCGATAATCGTCCCGCAGATTCCCGGAATCGGTTGTGACGCGGAATGCGCCCGCCTATCTTGGGCACGGCCCGCGAACTCCCTTGCGCGGCCGCCTTTTTCGGCCCCAGCGCAGGAGAGGACCCCAGCCGATGCCCCCCACCCGCGGACGGCACCGCCGGCACCAGCCGAGCCGTATCTCCCAGGCATCGTTGACCGTCACCGCCGGAGGTGCGGGCATCGCCCTCCCGCTGGTGGCCGCGGCGAGCGCGAGCGCCGCCTCCACCGACACCTGGGAGCGGGTCGCCGAGTGCGAGAGCGGCAACGACTGGGACATCAACACGGGCAACGGCTACTACGGCGGCCTCCAGTTCTCGCAGAGCACCTGGGAGGCGTTCGGCGGCACCCGGTACGCGCCGCGCGCCGACCTCGCCACCCGGGCACAGCAGCTCGCGATAGCCGAGAAGGTCCTCGACGGCCAGGGCCCCGGCGCATGGCCGAACTGCGGCCCGCGGGCCGGCCTCGCCCGCGGCGGCGACGGGCCGGACACCGCGCCGGCCGCGGACCGGTCCGGCCCGCGCGCCGAGGACGCGCGGCAGAAGGAGAAGGCCGCGGGAGCGGCCGGGGCGGAGCAGCGGCAGCAGCAGCGCGCGGAACGGAAGGCGAAGGACCCGGCCCAGGCCGCCTCCGCCACCCGCGCCCCCGGCTCCCGCACCACCGACTCGTACCGCGTGGTCAGCGGTGACACGCTCTTCGGCATCGCCCGCGGGCACGACGTCGACGGCGGCTGGCAGCGGCTCTACGAGGCCAACCGCGAGGTGATCGGCGAGGACCCGGACCTGATCCTCCCCGGCCAGCGGCTCTCCCTGCGCGGGCAGGCGTCCGGTGCCGGGAGCGCCCCGGAGACCTCGGAACGCAAGACCTCCGAACGCCGGGCGGCCCCGGCCCCGGAGAAGAAGGCCGGCAAGAAGGCCGACAAGAAGGCGGAGAAGCAGGCCGCGAAGGCCGAGAAGGCCGAGAAGAAGAAGGCCGCCCCGGAGAAGAAGAGGACCGAGCGGAAGCAGGAGCGCTCCGGCGAGGAGCGGAGCTCCCGCTCCGGCTCCGGCGCCTTCTCCGCGCCCGTCCCGGGCGTCTCGCCGAGCACCCCGTACCGCGCCTCCGGCAGCAGCTGGTCCAGCGGTTACCACACGGGCGTCGACTTCCCCGTCGCCACCGGCACCTCGGTCCGGGCCGTGGCCGCCGGCCAGGTCGTCTCCGCGGGCTGGGCCGGCGCCTACGGCTACCAGGTCGTCCTGCGGCACAGCGACGGCCGGTACAGCCAGTACGCCCACCTCTCCCAGCTCTCCGTACGGGCCGGACAGCAGGTCCCCGCCGGGCAGCAACTCGGCCGCTCCGGCTCCACCGGCAACAGCACCGGGCCGCACCTGCACTTCGAGGTCCGTACGGGACCGGGCTACGGCTCCGACATCGACCCGCTGGCCTATCTGCGGGGGCGCGGGGTCGCGATCTGATCCGGGGCGGGGCGGGGCCCGTCCCCGCCCCGCCGCGGCGTTGTACCGCCCCGCCGCAACGGGCCCGCCGTTACGGACGAGTCATCCCTCCGCGCCTCGGACCTCCGCGTCGCGCCGCCGTGCGGCCAGGCCCGGCAGCAGCTTCTCCGGGAGGACGGGCAGGGCGCGGACCCGCACCCCCGTGGCGTGGTGCACGGCGTTCGCCACCGCCGCCGCCGTGCCCACCGCGCCGATCTCCCCGATGCCCTTGGAGCCCATCGGGTTGAGCCGGCTGTCCTCCTCCGCCAGCCAGCGCACCTCGATGTCGGGCACATCGGCGCAGGTCGCCACGGGGTACATCGCCAGATCCCGTTCCGTGAAGTCACCGAAGCCCGGGTCCAGGGTGCTGTGTTCCATCAGCCCCATCGACAGGCCCATGACCATCCCGCCGGTGAGCTGTGAGCGCGCCGTGCGCGGATTGAGGACGCGCCCGGCCGCGAACACGCCGAGCAGCCGCCGCACCCGGGTCTCCCCGGTGTCCCTGTCCACCTGCACCTCGGCGAACTGGGCCCCGAAGGCCCGCCGCGCGTACTCCCGCGTGCGGGCCGCGACCTCCTCCGCCGTATCGGCGTACACCGACAGGCCGGTCTCCGGAGGCGTCCCGCCGTGCCGTGCCAGCTCGTACAGCAGTTCCCGGCAGGCCTTGTGCACCGCCCAGCCCCAGGACGCGGTGCCCGAGGAGCCGCCCGCGACCGGGGCCTGCGGCAGATCGCTGCTGCCGATCTCGATCCGCACCCGGTCCAGCGGCGCGCCCAGGGCGTCGGCCGCGATCTGCGCCAGCACCGTACGGGCCCCGGTGCCGATGTCCGTCGCGTTGATCCGCACCCGGTAGCCGCCGGCGCCCGCGTGGGCCTCCGCCGCCGCGGGGGAGACGCTCGCCGGATGGCCGGAGGCGGCGACCCCGGTGCCGATGAGCAGCCGCCCCTCGGCGCGCGTGCCCGGCCGCGGATCGCGGTCCCGCCAGCCGAACCGGTCCGCGCCCTCGCGCAGGCACTCGGCGAGCATCCGGCTGCTGAACGGGCGCCCGGAGTCCGGCTCCTTCGCGGTCTCGTTGCGGAGCCGGAGCTCCACGGGGTCCAGCCCGCAGGCGGTCGCCAGTTCGTCCATCGCCGACTCCAGGGCGAACATGCCGGGGCACTCGCCGGGGGCGCGCATCCACGACGGCGTGGGTACGTCGAGGCGGGCGAGCCGGTGCGTCGTACGGCTGTGCGGGCTGGCGTACATGAAGCGGCCCGGGGTCGCGGCCTGCTCGGTGAACTCCTCCAGGGTGGAGCTGTAGGTGAACACCTCGTGCGAGAGTGCCGAGATCCGCCCCATGCCGTCGGCACCGAGGCGCACCCGGTGCTCCGTCGCCGGCCGGTGGCCCACGACGGCCGCCAACTGGTTCCGGGGGAGCGCCAGTTTGACGGGGCGGCCGGTCTCCCGCGCGGCCATCGCGGCCAGGACGGCGTGCGGGCGCGGTGACCCCTTGGAACCGAAGCCGCCGCCGACGTGCTCGGAGACGACCGTGATCAGCTTCTCGTCCGTCCCGAACAGGACGGCGAGGGCCCGGCGCACCGGGGCCGCGCCCTGGCTGGAGTCGTAGACGCGCAGCCGCGGGCCGATCCAGAGCGCGGTGGCGGCGTGCGGCTCCAGCGGATGGTTGTGCAGCGGCGGTACGCGGTACGCGGCGGCGAGCCGGATCTCGGAGGCGGCGAACGCCATGCCGAAGTCGCCGCGCACCCGGTCGGCCGGGAGGCCGCCGTTGACCCGCTCCGGCGCGTACATCCCCGGATGGTCCGCGGTGAAGCGCGCGTCGTGCGGCTCCGGCGCGTACTCCACGCGGACCGCGGCGGCCGCCTCCCGCGCGGCCTCCAGCGTCTCGGCCACGGCGAGCGCCACGTACTGTCCGCGGTGCGCGACCCGCGGCGACTGGAGGACGAGCAGGGTCGCGTCCCCCGGATCGCCGAGCCGGGGCGCGTTCTCATGGGTGAGCACGGCCAGCACACCGGGACCGGCCAGCGCGGCGGCCGTGTCGACCGCCGTGACCTCGCCCCGGGCGACGGTCGCCGGCACCGGCCAGGCGTACGCACAGCCCTCGACCGGGTGTTCGGTGGCGTACCGGGCGGTACCGGTGACCTTCTCGCGTCCCTCCAGCCGGACCACGGGCTCGCCGAGCGCGCTGCCGTGCCCGTGCCGCGCCCCGCGGCGGGGGCCGGTGCCGGAGGCGTCCCCGTTCCCGGGGCCGGGCCCGTCTCCGTAGCTGGCTCCGCTCATGGCGTCTCCCACGGCCCCTCCGGATGCGGGCCGCCGTCCCCGGTCCGGCGGCCGGCCGGTTCGGCCAGTTCGGTCAGGGTGCGCAGGGTCAGCGAGCGCAGCAACGGCACCTTGAAGGCGTTGTCGCGCAGCGGCTCGGCCGGGGCGAGCTCGGCGTCGACGGCCCGCGCGAAGGACTCTGCGGTGGCCGGCGCCCCCAGCAGCCGCTCCTCCGCGGTCCGGGCGCGCCACGGCCGGGCGGCGACCCCGCCGAACGCTAGCCGCACCCGGCTGACGAACCCCCCGTCCACGTGGAGGGCCGCGGCCACCGACACCAGCGCGAAGCTGTACGAGGCCCGGTCGCGCACCTTGCGGTAGACCGAGTCCGCCGCCTCCGGCAGGGCGCCCAGCTCCACATGGGTGATCAGATCGCCGGGGGCCAGCACGGTGTCGCGCTCCGGGCTGCCGCCCGGCAGCCGGTGCAGCTCGGTCACCGGGACGGTCCGCGTCCCCGACCGGGTCAGCACGTGCACCCCGGCGTCCAGCGCGGCCAGGGCGACGGCCATGTCGGAGGGGTGGGTGGCCACGCAGGACGGCGAGGCGCCGAGCACCGCCAGCTCGCGGTGCACCCCCTCGCGTGCCGGACATCCCGTCCCCGGCTCCCGCTTGTTGCAGGGCTTTCCGGGATCCTGGAAGTACGGGCAGCGGGTGCGCTGCAGCAGATTGCCGCCGACCGTGGCCGCGTTGCGCAGCTGACCGGACGCCCCGGCCAGCAGGGCCTGGGACAGGACGGGATAGCGGGTGCGAACGGCGTGGTCGGCGGCCAGCTCGCTGTTGCGCACGGCGGCGCCGATCAGCAGGCCGCCGGCGGAGGTGTGTTCGATGGCGGTGTGCGGCAGCGCGGTCACGTCCACCAGCAGGTCGGGCTGCTCCACCCCGAGCTTCATCAGGTCCACGAGATTGGTGCCGCCGCCCAGGTAGCGGGCGTGGGGCGAGGAGCCCAGCGCGGTGACGGCCGCTCCGGCCTCGGTCGCGCGTTCGTAGCGGAACGGCTTCACCAGGCGCCGCCCTCGCCGGTACGGCCGCCGGGCGCGGTTCCGGTGTGCGCCACGTCGCCCACCGCGCGGACGATGTTCCCGTACGCGCCGCAGCGGCAGAGGTTGCCGCTCATCCGCTCCCGGATCTCCGCGTCGTCCGCCGGCACCGGCAGACCCGACGGATGGTCCGCCGGGGTCACGGCGCTCGGCAGGCCCGCGCCCATCTCCTGGAGCGCGCCGATCGCGGAGCAGAGCTGGCCGGGGGTGCAGTAGCCGCACTGGTAGGCGTCCCGGTCGAGGAACGCCTCCTGCAGCGGGTGGAGCGGGCCGCTCCCGGCGGGCCCCCCGGCAAGTCCCTCGACGGTGGTGATCCGGGCCCCGTCGTGGGCGACGGCCAGCAGCAGGCAGCTGTTCATCCGCGTGCGGCCGACGAGGACCGTGCAGGCACCGCACTGCCCGTGGTCGCAGCCCTTCTTGGTGCCCGTCAGATCCAGCTCCTCGCGCAGTACGTCGAGCACGGTGGCCCGGTTGTCGACCACCAGTTCCCGCGGCTCCGCGTTGACGTGGAGGGTGACGGGGGTGGTGTGCGCCGGTGCGGTCATGGGGCCTCCCGGTCGCCCGGCCGGAGGGGCGGGGCCGGGCGGACGGTGTCGGACGGAAAGGGGCGGGAACGGATCAGCGGAATGGAGCAGCGGGTGGATCGGCGGGTGGATCGGCGGAACGGGCCGGGGAACGGACCACCGGACCGGGCGGGCCCGCGAGCCCGGCACCCCGGCCGCACCGGCCCGCCCGGACAGGGAGTCGGTAACCGCGAACGCCCCGTCCGAAACAGCGGCCGCCGCCCGTCACCCGCCGGGTGGCCGCCGGGTGCGGGTCCACTCCAGCAGCCCGTCCGCCGTCCAGGTGTTGACGACCCGTCCGGCGGGGACGCCGCACTCCTGGGCCCGGGCGCAGCCGTAGGGCTGCCAGTCGAGCTGGCCGGGCGCGTGGGCGTCGGTGTCGATCGAGAAGAGCACCCCGGCGTCCACCGCCCGGCGGAGCAGCGCGCGCGGCGGGTCCAGCCGCTCCGGGCGGCAGTTGATCTCGACGGCGGTGCCCGACTCGGCGCAGGCGGCGAAGACCTTCTCCGCGTCGAAGCGCGAGGGCGGGCGGCCCCGGCCGGAGAGGAGCCGCCCGGTGCAGTGGCCGAGCACGTCGACGAGCGGGTTCCGCACCGCGCGGACCATCCGGCGGGTCATCGCGGCCTCGTCCATGGCCAGTTTGGAGTGGGCGGAGGCCACCACCAGATCCAGCCGCTCCAGCAGCTCCGGCTCCTGGTCGAGCGAACCGTCGGCGAGGATGTCGCACTCGATGCCCGTCAGCAGCCGGAAGGGCGCCAGCCGCTCGTTCAGCTCCGCGACCACACCGAGCTGTTCGCGCAGCCGTTCGGCGGACAGGCCGCGGGCGACCGTCAGCCGGGGGGAGTGGTCCGTGAGCACCGCCCACGCGTGGCCGAGGGCGGCCGCGGTGAGCGCCATGTCCTCGATCGGGCTGCCCCCGTCGGACCAGTCGGAGTGCAGATGGCAGTCGCCGCGCAGCGCCGCCCGCAGCTCCGCGCCGCCCTCGGCGAGCGGGCCGCCCGACTCCGCCTCCAGCCGCTCCAGATAGCCGGGAACCCCGCCGGCGAGCGCCTCCCGCACGACCTTCGCGGTCTTGGGCCCGATGCCCCTGACCGTCTCCAGCGAACCGCCCGCCGCCCGCCGCGCCACTTCCTCGCCGGGCATGTCCGCGAGGACGGCCGAGGCGGTGCGGAACGCGCGCACCCGGTAGGTGGGGGCCTGCGCCCGCTCCAGCAGGAAGGCGATCCGGTCCAGTGCCGCCACCGGTTCCATTCCGTGGTCCCTTCCGTCTTCCGGCTTCCCGCGTCCGACCGCTCTCCGTCCACCGTCGCGCACCCGGGGCCCGTTCGCGCGCCGGGCGGTTGCCCGCCATGAGCCGGGGAATACGCTGATCCGCACCGGCCGCACGACAGGAATCGGGAATCGCGTATGCGGAAATCGGCCCTCGTGGTCATCGACATGGTGAACACCTACGACCATCCGGACGCGGACCGGCTCATTTCCTCGGTACGGGAAACCCTGCCCGCGATGAGGGAGCTGATCGAACGGGCCCGGAACGAGGACGTCGACGTCATCTACGTCAATGACAATTTCGGCCGGTGGCGTTCCCACCACGACGAAATCCTGGACACGGCCCTCTCCGGTCCGTACGCCGATCTGGTGGAGCCGGTCCGGCCCGACGAACGGTCGCTCTTCGTCCTCAAGGCACGGCACTCGGTCTTCTTCCAGACACCGCTGGAATATCTGCTCACCCAGTACGGCATCGGCCGTATCGTGCTCTGCGGCCAGGTCACCGAGCAGTGCGTGCTGTACTCCGCGCTCGACGCGCACATCCGCCATCTCACCGTGGCCGTTCCCCGGGACGCGGTGGCCCATATTCACCCCGATCTCGCGGACGCCGCGCTGCGCATGATGGAGCGCAACATGGGGGCCGAGATCTGCGACGCCGCGAGTGTCCGTTTCTGACGGGCCGCCGGGCCCTTCTTCGCCCGCCGTATTCCGCGGCACCGCCCGAGGAGGTCTTTCCCTTGACAGCGCAGAGCAGTTCCCAGAACACCGCCCGCCCGGTCGCCGTGATCACCGGCGCCGACTCCGGGATCGGCCGCGCCACCGCCGTGCGCCTGGCCGCACAGGGCATGGACATCGGCATCACCTGGCACGAGGACGAGGAGGGAGCGCGGGAGACGGCCGGGGAGGTGCGCGGCCTCGGCCGCCGCGCCGCCGTGCGGCAGGCCGATCTGACCCGGCTGCCGGAGGCTGCCGGCGTCATCGACGAACTCGCCGGCGAACTGGGGCGGATCGACGTCCTCGTCAACAACGCCGGCACGGGCACCGCCACCCCCTATCTCGACCTCGACCTCGCCACGGTGCGGCAGGTCCTCGACGTCGACCTGGTGGGGCCGTTCCTCTGCGGGCAGCGCGCCGCGCGCCGGATGATCGGCCAGGGCGGCGGCGGCCGGATCGTCAACGTCACCAGCGTCCACGAGCACCAGCCGCGGGTCGGCGCCGCCCCGTACTGCGCCGCCAAGGGCGGGCTCGGCCTGCTCACCCAGGTGATGGCGCTCGAACTCGCCGAGCACGGGATCACCGTCAACTCCGTGGCGCCCGGGGAGATCGCCACCCCGATGACCGGCCAGGAGGACACCGACGTGCGCACCGAACCCCGCCCGGGGGTGCCGCTGGGCCGGCCCGGGGACGCCCGCGAGGTGGCCGCGGTGATCGCCTTCCTCGCCGGTCCGGACTCCGGCTACGTCACCGGCGCCTCCTGGGCCGTGGACGGCGGGATGCTGCGGATGGGCCCGATGGCCGGCTCGCACCTGGAGAGCGAGGCCTGGCGCCGGGGCTGAACCGCACCGCGCCGGCCGGGTGTCAGTTCTCCCGCGACATCACCGTGAACAGCCCGCCCTGCCGGTCCCGCAGTGTCGACTCCCACCCGTGGTGGGTCTCCTCCGGCGGAGTGACGATCTCCCCGCCGGACGCCGCCGCCTGCTCCGCCGCGGCGGGCACGTCCTCCACGCAGAAGTACACGTGCCAGCGCGGCCGGATGCGCGGGTCCGGCGCGGACTCCAGCGCCCCGCCGCGCAGGCTGCCCACCGTGCGCCCCTGGATCCGGACGATCACCTGCTCGTCCGTGTACCGCACGTCGCAGCGCTCGGGCGGCTCGGTGTCCCAGCCCAGCACCTCGCTGTAGAAGATCGTCGCGGCGAAGATGTCCCGGGTGCGCAACTCGATCCAGGACGGGAAGCCCGGCCCCCGCCGGACCGGCCACTCCGGTTCGGTGTACCCCTCCCAGATGCCGAAGGGGGCGCCCATCGGGTCGGCCGCCCACGCGACCCGCCCCGGGCCGAACGGGATCGGGCCGACGGCGACCGTCGCCCCCCGCTCCCGGATGCGGTCGGAGACCTTGTCGGCGCTCTCCACCGCGAAGTACGGGGACCAGGCCACGGGGAAACCCATGGAGCGGGCCAGCGCCCCGATGCCGGCGACGGGTGCGCCGTCCCTGTACGCGACCACGTACTCCTTGCGGTGGAAGGCGGGCCGGAACTCCCAGCCCAGCAGCGCGTGGTAGAAGTCCTGCGAAAGCCCGAGATCACTCGTGATCAGGCTCACCCAGCAGGGTGCGCCCTGCACCACGGGGGTTGTGGCCGACATTCCGGCTCGCCTCGCTCTCTCGGGGTGCCGCTGGTGCCGCCGGGGACACCTGCCGTCTGCCACTGTGCCATCCCGTCCGGGACGGCGCCCCGTGGCGCACGCGCGGACACCGGCGGCCCGGGGACACGGCCGCGCACGGCAGGAGCACGGCGGGCACGCGGCCGGAGGCGGGCGGGAGTCCCCGCGGGCCCGCCCGGACGGCGGGCCGCCCGCCCGGAGTTCACCGCCGGGCCCGGCTGGGCTGGACCCGCTTCGGCTCTCCCGCCATCTTGGGGTGATCCGGCGGATACGGCAGGTCCTCCAGGCCGTGGTCGCGCTCGTCCCGCTCGGCGAGTTCCAGCGCGGCCTCCAGCCGGCAGGGGTGCTTCTCCATGTCCGCGTGCACATCGCCCAGGTCCGCGTACCGCACCGGCATGGTCGCCAGGTCGAAGTCCTCCGGCACGGCGTGCGGCAGTTCCTCCCACAGCAGCGGTGCGGAGACCGGCGCGTGCGGCCGGGGACGGACCGAGTAGGCGCCGGCGATGGTGCGGTCGCGGGCGGTCTGGTTGTAGTCGACGAAGATCTTCGGGCCGCGCTCCTCCTTCCACCAGGCGGTGGTGATCCGGTCCGGCGCACGCCGCTCCAGCTCCCGGCCCACCGCGATGGCGGCGCGGCGGACCTGGGTGAACGTCCAGCGCGGCTCGATGGGCACGAAGACGTGCAGCCCGCGCCCGCCCGAGGTCTTCGGCCAGCCGCGCAGTCCCAGCCCGTCCAGGACGTCCCGCAGCTCCTGCGCCGCGCGGACCGCCTCCCGGTAGCCGGTGCCCGGCTGCGGGTCGAGGTCGATCCGCAGCTCGTCCGGGTGATCGGTGTTCCCGCGCCGCACCGGCCACGGGTGGAACGTCAGGCAGCCCAGGTTGGCCGCCCACAGCACGGCGGCCGGCTCGGTCGGGCAGATCTCGTCCGCGTGCCGGCCGCTGGGGAAGGAGATGCGCGCCGTGGGAATCCAGTCGGGGAGGTTGGCCGGGGCGCGCTTCTGGAAGAACGACTCGCCCGTCACCCCGTCGGGGTAGCGCTCCAGGGTGGTGGGCCGGTCCCGCAGGGCCCGGGTGATGCCCTCGCCGACCGCCAGGTAGTAGCGGGCGACGTCGAGCTTGGTGAAGCCGCGCTCCGGGAAGTACACCTTGTCCGGATGGGACAGCTGTACGACCCGGCCGCCGACCGTGAGCTGCGCCGTCTCTGCCATGCCGCCACGGTAGGCCGGGGCGGCGCGCCCCGCCTCCCGGCGGGCCCCGCCCCGGGTGCCCCCGGGTGCCCGTTCCGGCGCGCGGGGGACCGCGGACGGCCGCAGAATCGGCTCATGGACCTCCCGGTGATGCCGCCCGTGCGCCCGATGCTGGCGAAGAGCGCGGCCCGCATCCCGGCGGGCATGCTGTACGAGGCCAAGTGGGACGGCTTCCGCGCCCTGGTCTTCCGCGACGGCGGCGAGATCGAGATCGCCAGCCGCTCCGGAAGACCGTTCAACCGCTACTTCCCCGAACTGGTGGCGGCCTTCCGGG
This sequence comes from Streptomyces sp. MNU89, assembly GCF_020982505.1. Classification (NCBI taxonomy): domain Bacteria; kingdom Bacillati; phylum Actinomycetota; class Actinomycetes; order Kitasatosporales; family Streptomycetaceae; genus Streptomyces; species Streptomyces sp. MNU89. Next base: position 6,783,707 of record NZ_JAJKLL010000001.1, read on the forward strand.
AACGGCTCCCGGAGCGCTGCGTCCTCGACGGGGAGATCGTCGTCGCACGCGGCCCGCGGCTGGACTTCGACGCGCTGCTGGAGCGCATCCATCCGGCCGACTCCCGGGTGCGGCTGCTCGCGGAGCGGACCCCGGCGGGCTATGTGGCCTTCGACCTGCTGGCCCTCGGCCGCGACTCACTGCTGGACACCCCGCAGCGGGAGCGGCGCGAGGCGCTGGAGGCCGCCCTGGAGGGGGCGGGCGACCCCGTCTTCACGGCCCCGGCGACCTACGACATCGAACTCGCGCACCGCTGGTTCGAGCGGTTCGAGGGCGCGGGCCTGGACGGTGTCGTCGCCAAGCCGCCCGGTCTCGGCTACCGGCCGGGGGAACGGGTCATGGTCAAGGTGAAGCACGAGCGGACCGCCGACTGTGTACTGGCCGGCCTCCGCCCGCACAAGAGCGGCCCCGTCGTCGGCTCCCTGCTGCTCGGCCTGTACGACGACGCGGGGCGGCTCCAGCACGTCGGCGTCTGCGCGGCCTTCCCCATGCGGCGGCGGGAGGAGCTGATGGAGGAGCTGGCGCCGCTGCGGATGGAGTCGGTGGAGGGCCACCCCTGGGCGGACTGGGCCGAGGAGGAGGCGCACGAACGGAGCCGGATGCCGGGTGCGCCCAGCCGCTGGACGGGGGCGAAGGATCTCTCCTGGGTGCCGCTGCGCCCCGAGCGGGTCTGCGAGGTGGCGTACGACCACATGCAGGCCGGACGCTTCCGGCACACGGCCCGGTTCCGCCGCTGGCGGCCGGACCGCGTGCCGGAGTCGTGCACGTACGCGCAGCTGGAGGAGCCGGTCCGCTACGACCTGTCGTCGGTGCTGTCGGGCCGGCCCTCCGCGTGACGGCTCTCGTGCTCGCGCTGGAGGTCGTCCGGCCACTTCCGGGTGTCGCGCGGTTCCACGTACGGCTCCACGTCCTCGGGGTGGCCGGCCTGGACGGCCCGCTCCCGGGACAGCTCGGCGTCGAGCTCCAGGCCGAGCAGAATGGCCAGGTTGGAGATCCAGAGCCAGACCAGGAAGATGATGACACCGGCCAGGGTGCCGTACGTCTTGTTGTACGAGCCGAAGTTGGCCACGTAGAACGCGAAACCGGCTGAGGCCAGCAGCCACACCACCACCGCGATCAGGCTGCCCGGGGTCACCCAGCGGAAGCCGCGGCCCCGGACGTTGGGCGCGGCCCAGTACAGCAGGGCGATCATCAGGACGACGAGGATCAGCAGGACGGGCCACTTGGCGATGGACCACACGGTCATCGCCGTGTCGCCCAGGCCGATCATGTCCCCGGCGCGCTGGGCCAGCGGCCCGGTGAAGACCACGATGAGCGCGCTCGCCGCGAGCATCACCATCAGGGCGACGGTCAGCACCAGCCGCAGCGGGGTGATCTTCCAGGCGGGGCGGCCCTCCGGCAGGTCGTAGACCGCGTTCGAGGTGCGGATGAACGCCGCGATGTAGCCGGACGCCGACCACACCGCGGCCGCCAGGCCGATGAGGGCGAAGATGCCGCTGGTGGAGGTGTTGCCCTGGAGCTGGGTCACGGCCCGGTCGAGGATGTCGCGGGCCGCGCCGGGGGCCAGGGACTGCACATTCTCCAGGATCTTGTCCGTGGCCGACTTGCCGACCACCCCGAGCAGCGAGACGAGGACCAGCAGCGCCGGGAAGATCGACAGCACCCCGAAGTAGGTCAGGGCGGCCGCCCGGTCCTGGAGGTCGTCCTCCTTGAACTCCTTCAGGGTCCGGCGCAGCACCCCTTTCCAGGAGCGGGAGGGCAGTTCGCCCGGTCCCTCCGGGGCGGCGGATCCGTGCGGACCGCCCGTGGTGGCCCCGCGGGCCTCTTCGTGATCGTTCATAGGTCGCATGTCCTCCGGGTCCCCCGGTCCGCCGTCGTCAACCCGGCCGGTTGGCGGAACGCGGGCCGTACGGGACGGGCCGGCGGACGTCCGCGCAGGTCACGGAGGGTGTCCGGGTCCGGGCTCCACGTGCGGACAGCCCGGGGGGCGAACACTTGTCCACCGCGGCCGTGTGAGCAAAGCCACCGCCGCCGCTGCGGCCGGGCGCCCGGCGGGAGTTGGGTGGCCCGCGCCCCGGGGCGGCGCCGGCGCGGGTGCCGGGGGGCGGCGCCGTCTGTGAGGATGGCCGCCGTCGGCTCCGCCCCGCGGGCCGCCTCCGGGCGGACCCGGCGGCCGGGGCCGCATGCCGGACACCTCTCCCCGGCATCCCGGACCGGGGCCCGGCACCGCGAGAGCCGGGCCCCGGCCCGGGGATCACACCCCGGGCGCGCGGCCGCCCCGTCCGGGGCCGCCCCGCCCGTACGGCGGTGGCCCGTGCACGACGGTGGGAGCGCCCGCCGAGCCGCGGGCGCCCGCGGCTCACCCCTCGCGCGCCGCCCGGGCGACGGAGCGCAGATAGCGTCCCAGGGCCAGCCGCTGGGCCGCCCGGGCGACCGGCCCGGCGAGCCGGGTGTACCAGACGGCGGCGCGGGAGAACACGGCGATCTCGACCCGCACCGCGCCGCCGGCCTCCCGGATCACCGTGAAGGACTCCTCCCCGCACTCCGGATGCCCCGGCAGCGATCCGTACGCGAAGCCGGCCCGGTCCGGACCGTGCTCCGTCCAGACCACCCGGCAGGGGATGAGCGGTCCCGGCAGCCGCAGTCCGCCGGGCCGGGGGACCAGCAGCACGGTGCCGCCCTCCTCGACCGGTGTACCGGGGTGGGGTGCCAGGCCGGTGGCGCGCTGCGGCCCCCAGTCCAGGACGAAGGCGACGGCCCGTTCGAAGACCTCCGGGCCGCGGCCGACTGGCAGGGAGCGCCGGAGGCGCAGCCGGTACCCGGCGGGGAGCGGACCCTCCCGGGTGGCCCCGGTCTCCGCGTACGTGGGCTCGGCGGCGCACGCCGCTCGGTACACCTGCTCGAGGTCACGGGCCATGGACCGGAATATAGGACCGCCCGGGGACCCGCACCGGCCGGCGGCCCCCGCCGCGGAGACGTGGGGGCCTCCCGGTGGGCGGCGGCCCGCGGCCACGCGTCGTGACATCCGCCCGTCATGTCGGTGATATTCGGTTTGTCCTGTTCTGCGAGGGTTACCGCGACACCGCAGGCCCCACGAGCCGGGCCCGGCGGACACCCCGGCCGGGCAGGCCGCCGAGCACATCCGGGAGGACCCCGATGGGCAGCACAGCGCAGAAGACCGCGACGCACGGAACAGCACAGGTGGATCTGGCGGGGAAGAACGCGATGGTGACCGGCGGCGCCCGCGGCCTGGGCGCCTCGATCAGCCGGGCCCTGGCGCGGGCGGGGGCCGCCGTCGACGTGGCGGACGTCCGGCGCGAACTCGCCCAGGACCTGTGCCGCGAACTCAAGGCCGAGGGCCACCAGGCCCGCTACACCGAACTCGACGTCCGCGAACCGGCCGTGGCGGCACGGTTCTTCCGCGACCTCGACCAGGTGGAACGGCCCCTCGACATCCTGGTCAACAACGCCGCCGTGGACGTCTCCAAGCCGATCGAGCATCTGTCGGCCGAGGAGGTCACCCGGGTCGTCGGCACCAATCTGCTCGGCCCCATGTACCTGTGCCTGGAGGTCTACCGGCGGATGGTGGCCCGCGGCAGCGGCCACATCGTGAACATCCTGTCCACGGCCTCCAACCGCACCTGGACCGAGGCCGGCCCCTACGCGGCGGGCAAGTCGGGGCTGCGTGCCTTCACCCACACCCTCTTCAAGGAGGCGCAGCGCGACTGCCTCGGGATCGGCGTCACGGGCGTCATCGCGGGCGGTATGGAGACCCCGTTCGTCCTCGACCGCTTCCCGGACGCGGACACCACCAAGCTGCAGAGCCCCGACATCGTCGCCGACGCGGTGCTCTACGCCCTGTCGGTGCCGCACGGCAGCGTCATCCCCGAACTCGTGGTGGTCCCGCGCTGCGAGACGTCCTGGCCGTGACCCGCGGCGGCCGGGACGGCCATCGGCACGGGAACCGGACGACGGGCGGGACGACGGGCGAGGAGAGGCGGAGTGACGGTGGACCGGAAACCGCGGAGCGCCCGCGCACGGGCCGCGCCGCGGACCCCGCCCGGCCCCGGCGCCGGCCCCGGGACCCCGGTGGCGCCCGCCGCTCCGGGGCGCGGGCCGGGCCCGGCAGCGATCCGCCGTGGAGCGGACCGCTGCCGGGCGGCGGCGACCCCTCGGGGTACGGCGGCTGGTACCGGCACGCCGGAGGCACCGGCCGCGAGGCGCCGTACGGGCACGACGGGCCGTACGGCCGCGGCAGCCACGGCGGACCGTACGGGCATCTCCACGAGTACGGGGAGTCCCGCGGACACGAGGCCCCGGCGCCCGACCGCATGCAGGCGATTCTGGAGGCCACCAAGCAGGTGGCCGGGCTGCTGAAGGCGGCCGGTCATCCCTTCGCCCTGGCCGGCGGCGTGGCCGCGTACGCGCACGGCAACATGGCCCGGCTCGAACACGACGCCGACTTCTGCGTGCTGCCCGAGGACGCCGGGGCGGTCGCGGGCACGCTGCGGAAGGCCGGCATCCCGGTCTACGACCCGCCCGAGGACTGGCTGTTCAAGGCCCGCTGCCGCGGCCAGGACGTCGACCTCATCTACGAACTCAAGCAGCAGCCGGTGACCAGGGAACTCCTGGACCGCGCCGAGATCCTGCCGGTGGACTCGGTCGTGATGCCCGTGCTGGCGCCGACGGACCTCCTCATCGGGCTGCTCAACGCCCTCTCCGAACACCACTGCGACTTCAGCGGAGTGCTGCCGCTGGCCCGCACCCTGCGGGAGAAGATCGACTGGGACCGGGTGCGCCGCGTCTGCGGGGACGCGCCCATGCCCGACGCCTTCCTCTTCCTCCTCGAACGCCTCGGCGTCATCGCCCCCCGCGGCCCCGGCACACCGAGCGGGAGCGCGGACGGGGACGGGGGCGTACCCACCGCACACGGACAGCCGCACCCAACGCCGCCCGCACCGCCGTCCGGGACGGCGGCGGGCGGACGGCGGCAACGGCCGGAAGGACACCGGGCATGACGGACCACCACGCGGGGCCGGCCGCCGGCGGCGACCGGGACCCCGGCGCCACCGCGACCACCGAGTACCGCCTCGCACATCTCCAGGAGCGGCTCGCCCGGGAGGGCAGCGGCGACATGGGCATCCGCCTGGAGATGCGCGGCGGCAGCCTGCTGCTGACCGGCACCGTCCCCTCGGCCGCCAACCGGGAGGAGATCCTCCGCATCGTCGCGGAGGTCCTGCCGGACGTCCCGGTGCGCAGCGACATCGGCCTGACCGACCACAGCGCGCCCGACCGCCCGGAGGAACTGTCATGATCCGCGTCGCGGCCGTCGGCGACATCCACATGGCCCCGGACAGCCGCGGGCTGCTCCGCCCGGCCTTCGAAACCCTCGGCGACCGCGCCGACCTGTTCCTGCTCGCGGGCGACCTCACCCGGCACGGCACCCCGGAGGAGGCCCGCGTCGTCGCGGAGGAGATCACCGGGCTGCCCGTGCCGGTCGTCGCCGTCCTCGGCAACCACGACTACCAGGACGACCGGCCGGAGGAGGTCGCCGACATCCTCCGCTCCGCCGGCGCGACGGTGCTGGAGGGCGGCAGCACCGTGCTCCGCGTCAACGGGACGGCCGTCGGGATCGCCGGCGTGAAGGGCTTCTGCGGCGGCTTCGCGGGGCGCAGCGCGGGGGAGTTCGGCGAACCGGAGATGAAGGCGTTCGTCCGCTCCACCCGGCTCAGCGCGGACAGCCTGCACCGGGAACTGGAGGCCCTGGCCGGGCGGGAGTGCCTGCTGCGGATCGCGCTCACCCACTTCTCGCCCGTCCGCGACACGCTCGCCGGGGAGCCCGAGGAGATCTATCCGTTCCTCGGCAGCTACCAGCTCGCCGAGGCCATCGACGGCGCCGGGGCCGATCTGGCCGTGCACGGCCACGCCCATCTGGGCACCGAGCACGGCATGACGGGCGGCGGGGTGCTGGTGCGCAACGTCGCCCAGCCCGTCATCCGGCGCGCCTTCGCGGTCTACCACCTGGCGTGCGGCACGGACGCCGGGGCAGCCGTGGAGGAGGGGCGGCCCGTGTACGCCGACCGGGGCATGTCCTGAGAGTCGCTGATTGGTCCGTTCCGGTCCGGGTACTGCGGACGGGCGGCCGTCACCCATGGCGCCGCGCACTCCGTACCACCAGGAGGAGACATGGCCGAGAAGGTCAACCCGATCGAACTGCAGAAGGCTCTCAAGGGCGCCGACTACCCGGCGGACCGCAAGTCCCTCGCCTCCCTGGCCGAGAGCAACGGGGCCGACCGGAAGATCGTCGAGAAGATCGAGAGTCTCGGGCAGAAAAAGTTCACCGGCCCCGACCAGGTCGAGAAGGCCGTGGCGCAGGAGCAGTGAGCAGGCCGGTGCGGAAAGGAGACCTCCCCATGGACGCCGCCGACAAGGCAGCGATACCCGGATCCGGCGGGCCCGGTGGGCCCGCCGGCCCCTCCGGACCGGGCGCCGCCGCGCCGCCCACGGACAGGGCCGCCGCACGGCCCGCGACACCGGCCGGGGCCGTGCCGGGTGACGGCGGCCGCCGCTGGGACCACGCCGTCGTCACCGGCGGGGCCGGCTTCGTCGGTTCCCACCTGTGCACGGCCCTGCTGGCGGAGGGCACCGCCGTCACCTGCGTGGACGACTTCTCCACCGGAACGCCCGGCAACATCGCGCACCTGCGAAACCACCCCGGGTTCACGCTGCTGCGGGCCGACGTCAGCGCACCGTTCGCCGGGCACGTCCCCGGACCGGTGGATCTCGTCCTGCACTTCGCCTCTCCCGCCTCGCCCGCCGACTACCTCCGGCTGCCACTGCACACCCTGGACACCGGCAGCCTCGGCACCCGGAACGCGCTGGCGCTCGCCCGCGAACGGGAGGCCCGCTTCGTCCTCGCCTCCACCTCGGAGGTCTACGGCGACCCGCTGCAGCATCCGCAGAACGAGCGCTACTGGGGCAACGTCAACCCGGTCGGCCCGCGCAGCGTCTACGACGAGGCCAAGCGCTTCAGCGAGGCGCTGACCACCGCGGAGGCCGCGGCCCGCGGCACGGACGCCGGCATCGTCCGGCTCTTCAACACCTACGGTCCGCGGATGCGCGGCCACGACGGGCGCGCCGTGCCCACCTTCATCCGCCAGGCGCTGGCGGGCGAACCCCTGACGGTCACCGGCGACGGCCGGCAGACCCGCTCCCTCGCCTACGTCGACGACACCGTCCGGGGCATCCTCGCCATGGCCGCGTCCGACCTCCTCGGGCCGGTCAACCTCGGCAACCCGGACGAGATCACCATGCTCGACCTGGCGCACCGGGTCATCGACCTCACCGGCTCGCCCTCCACGGTCCGCTTCATCGAACGGCCGACGGACGACCCGGCCGTGCGCTGCCCGGACATCACCCTGGCCCGCGGCAAGCTCCAGTGGGCGCCGTTGACCGACGCCCAAGAAGGGCTGGCCCGCACCATCGAGTGGTACCGGCAGCAGGCGCGCTCCGCGGCGGAGGCCACCTGAGCGGCGCGGCACCGGCGCCGGCCGCACGGCGCGGCGCCCACCGCGCCGGGGTTCGCCGCGGCGGCGGCCGGTCCGAGCGGGTCCAGGAACTCGACTCCCCCGGCGCACGCGACCCTTGAGCCCCGCACGGCCTCCTCCCGTCCCGCCCCGCACCCCGTGCCCTTCACCCCGTCCACCGAGACCTTCGCGGCCCCGGCCGCCGAAAGAGCGGAAACCCATGCGCATCCTCGGAATCAACGCTCTCTTCCACGATCCCGCCGCGGCGCTCGTCATCGACGGCCACACCGTCGCCGCCGCCGAGGAGGAACGCTTCTCGCGGCGCAAGCACGGCAAACGACCGCTCCCCTTCTCCGCCTGGGAACTCCCGGAGAAGGCCGCCGCCTGGTGCCTGGCCGAGGCCGGGCTGCGCCCGCAGGACCTGGACGCGGTCGCGTACTCCTTCGACCCCCGGCTCGCCCGGCCCGCCGACACGATGGGCCTGGACGACCCCTGGGACCATCTGCGCCTCGCCTACGCCCGCGAGGCCCCCAACTTCCTGCACACCGCGCTCCCCGGACTCGACCCGGAGAAGGTGCGGTTCGTCCCGCACCACATGGCGCACGCCGCCTCCAGTGCGCTGGCGGCGCCGGGCGCCGAGACCTCCTCCGTGCTCGTCCTCGACGGCCGCGGCGAGGCCACGTCCCACCTGGCCGGACGGCGTGTCGGCGACCGCATCGAGCCGCTGTACGGGCAGGAGCTGCCGCACTCGCTCGGCCTCGTGTACGAGGACCTGACGGAGCATCTGGGCTTCCTGCGGTCCTCCGACGAGTACAAGGTGATGGCCCTCGCCTCCTACGGAACCCCCCGCATGCTCGGCGAACTGCGGAAGCACGTGCACGCGACGGGCGACGGCGGCTTCCGCGCCGCCGGCGTGCCGTGGGCCGAGCTGTGCCCCCCGCTCCGCCCGGGCGAGGCGTGGACGCAGGACCACGCCGATCTGGCCGCCAGTGCCCAGGCGTGTCTGGAGGAGACGCTGCTCGACCTGGTGCGCTGGCTGCACGGCCGGACACACGACTCCCTGCTGACGATGGCCGGGGGAGTGGCGCTCAACTGCGTGGCCAACTCCCGCATCGCCCGCGAGGGCCCGTTCGACCGGGTGTGGGTGCAGCCCGCCTCCGGCGACGCCGGTACGGCCCTGGGCGGCGCGCTCCACCTCGCGGCGAGCGGCGGCGACCGCACCGAGCCCCTGGCCGGGGCCGACCTCGGCCGCCGCTGGTCCGACGCCGAACTGGAGGGCTGGCTGAAGACCGCCGCCGTCCCGTACGAGCGGCCCGCCGACGTCGCGGAGACGGTGGCCGAGGCGCTGGCGGACGACCAGATCGTCGCCTGGTTCCAGGGACGCTCGGAATACGGGCCGCGGGCCCTCGGACACCGCTCCCTGCTGGCCCACCCGGGCCGCTCCGGCAATCTGGAGCGGCTGAACGACGTCAAGGGCCGCGAACAGTTCCGCCCGGTGGCGCCGATGGTCCTCGCCGACCGCGCCCCCGAGATCTTCGACGGGCCGATGCCCAGCCCGTACATGCTCTTCGTGCACGAGGTGGCCGAGGAGTGGCGGGACCGCATCCCGGCCGTCGTGCACGTCGACGGCACCGCCCGCATCCAGACCGTCGACCCGGTGAACGAGCCCCTGGTCGCCCGGATGCTGGGCTCCTTCGAACGGCGGACCGGACTGCCCGTCGTCGTCAACACCAGCCTCAACACGGCCGGCCGGCCCATGGTGGACGACCCGCGCGACGCCCTGGAGTGCTTCGGCTCCTCCCCGGTCGACCTGCTCGCCATCGGCCCCTTCGTGGTCCGGCGCGGCACGTTCTTCGCGGGCGGGCAGCCGGACGCGACAGGCGCAGCGGAGCCGCTGTCCGCGACGGACGCGGAGGGCTTCGCGGCCGTGGGCTCCGTCCCCTCCTACGGCACGCCGGACGGCGTGTCGGCCCGGCCGGTCCACACGGCTCCGGTCCGCGAGCCGGTGGCCGGCAGCGGAGCCGCCGCGGCGGGAATCGCCGGTACCGGGCCGGGCCTCCCCGGAGCCGGACCGGGCGGAGTCACCGGGGCGGCCGGCCCGGAGGGGGCACCGGGCGGCGGCGCTGACACCCCGGGGATGCCCCGGTGAGCGGCCCCGACGCAAGGAACACGGGGACCCCGGGGGACCCGGAGTACGCGGTCGTCATCCCCACCCTCGGCCGGCCCAGCCTCGGCGCCTGCCTGCGCGCGCTCGCCGCGGCCGTCGACGCCGGCGGGCCGGCCCCCCGGCGGATCGTCCTCGTCGACGACCGGCCCCCGTACGACTGCACCCCTCTGACCGTCGACATCCCGGACCGGTTCCTGGAGCTCGTGCGGAGCATCCCCGGCAGCGGGAGCGGGCCGGCCGCCGCCCGCAACACCGGCTGGGAGACCGCGCCCGAGCCGTGGATCGTCTTCCTGGACGACGACGTCCTGCCCGGCCCCCGCTGGGCAGCGGACCTCGCGGCCGACCTGGCCGCCGCCGGCCCGGTGACGGCCGGGATCCAGGCCCGGATCACCGTTCCGCTCCCGCGGGACCGCCCGCCGACCGACTGGGAGCGCAATACCGCCGGACTCGCCACCTCCCAGTGGATCACCGCCGACATGGCCTACCGGCGCACCGCCCTCGAAGCCCTCGGCGGCTTCGACGAGCGCTTCCCGCGCGCCTTCCGCGAGGACGCCGACCTGGCCCTGCGCGCGCTGGACGCCGGCTGGACCCTGACGATGGGCAGCCGCCGCACCACCCACCCGGTGCGCCCGGCCGACCGCTGGGTCTCCGTGCGCACCCAGGCCGGCAACGCCGACGACGTCCTGATGAACCGGCTGCACGGCCGCGCCTGGTGGGCCCGCGCCGGAGCGCCGCGCGGCCGGCTGCCCCGGCATCTGGCGGTGACCGCCGCCGGCGCGGGCGCCCTGGCCCTCGCCGCCGCGGGACGGCCCCGCGCGGCGGCGGTGTCCGCGGCACTGTGGCTGGCCGGCACGGCGGAGTTCGCCGCCGCCCGCGTCCTGCCCGGGCCGCGCACCCCGGAGGAGATCACCACCATGGCGCTCACCAGCACCGTGATCCCGCCGGTCGCCGCCTGGCACTGGGCGAGGGGCCTGCTGCGTCACCGCCGGGAGCAGCCGCGCGAGCGGGGCGTGCCCCCGCCCAACGGCGCCGGTCACGCGGACCGGGAGCGGATGGACGGCCCCGTCCGCTGACCGGCCGGTGCGGGCGCGGCGCAACAGGCGGGGGAGAGACCCCGGGCTCGGTGAACCCGGTGGCAAGGGTGAGAGCCGGGTGCGGCGACGACGGAGTCGCGGCACCCGGCCTCGGCCGTGCCCCGGCCTCGCGCATCGCCGGGGGCGGGCCCGTCACCCGGTGCCGTCCGCTTCTTCCCCGGTCAGGCCCAGCCGGTCGATGACCCTGCCGACCCGCCGGTTCTCCGCGGCGAGGAACGCGGAGAACCGGTCGCCGGTCAGATAGGCGTCCGTCCACCCGTTCTCCCGGAGGGCGCGCTGCCACTGGGGTGTCGCCCGCAGCCGGTCCAGCAGCCGGGTGAGCTCGGCGCGCTGCCGCTCCGTGATGCCGGGCGGTGCCAGGAGCCCGCGCCAGTTGACGACCTCCAGGGGGTACCCGGCCCGGCGCAGGGTCGGGGCGTCGACGCCGCTCACGGGGTGCGGCCCCGTCACGGCGAGCACCCTCAACTGCCCGGCGGCGATGGCGTGCCGGTACTCGCCGACCCCGGTGAGCGCGAAGTCCACCCGCTTGCCGAGCAGCGGGGCCAGCATCTGGCCACCGCCGTCGTAGCGGTCGAAACGGACCTCCGCCGGGGCCAGTCCGACGGCCTCGGCGATCAGCATCAGGGCCAGGTGGTCGGGGCCGCCGACACGGGAGCCGATTCCGGCGACCAGACCTCCGGAGGGGTCCTCCTCGCTCTTCTTCCAGGCCCGCACCAGGTCGCCGAAGGACGTGTAGGGGGAGTCGGCCGGCACCACCACCGCCTCCGGTTCCGCGATCAGCCTGGCCACCGGCGTGGCCTCGTCGATGCCGTGCGGAACTCCCTGGGACAGGACGCTGCCGACCAGCCCCAGACCCATCTGCAGCAGCATCCGGTCGTTGCCGGTCTCGTGGAGGAGCCGGGTCAGCGCCACCGTGCCGGACGAGCCGGGGAGGTTGAACACCTCGACCTCGCCGGCGAGACCGGTGTCCCGCAGGGTCACCGCGACCGTGCGGGCCGTGTAGTCGTACCCGCCGCCCGCGGGAACGGGCACCATGAGACGGAGCGGCTCCTGTGCCGGTGCCCCCGGGGCGCAGCCCCCGACCGGCAGCAGGCAGGCCGCCGCCAGCGCGGCGGCCAGTCCCGGCCGCCGCGCCCGCCGCGCTCCGCCCGCTCTCGTGATCATCCGTCCCGGTCTGTCCCGTTGCTGGTGACGCCGCCCATGAAAGCATCCGGGTCCCGCGCCGCACCATGGCCGGGAGCCTCCGGGCGGTCCTCGGATTCCGCGCTCCCCGGGTCCGGGACGGCCTCCGCGCCCTCGGCCGCGGGGCCCGCCGCGGGGCCCCCGCTCTCCCGGGGCGGGCCGCCGGCCGGGAGCGGCGCCCCGGCGGCCGCCGCCCGGCGCGCCGCCGCCCGGCGGCGCCACGGGCCCGCCACCGAGCCCAGCAGCGACAGCGCCGCCACCGCCAGCAGCGCGGCGGAGATCGGCTTCGTCAGGAAGGTGCTGAAGTCTCCCGAGGAGATCAGCAGCGCCTGCCGCATCGAGCGCTCCATCAGGCCGCCCAGAATCAGCCCGAGGATCAGCGGGGCCGCGGGGAAGCCGTTGCTCCGCATCAGGAAGCCCAGCACGCCGAACCCCGTCAGCAGCCACAGGTCGAAGACGCTGAAGCTCTGCCCGTACACGCCGACGACGCAGAAGACCACGATCAGCGGCACCAGCAGCGTCTGCGGGGTCCTGAGCACCTTGGCGAACAGCGGGATCAGGGGAAGGTTGAGGATCAGCAGGACGAGGTTGCCGACGTACATGCTGGCGACCACGCCCCAGAAGATCTCCGGCCGCTCCTCCAGCATCAGCGGGCCGGGCTGGACCCCCAGGACGAGCAGTGCCCCGAGGAGGACCGCCGTGGTCCCGGAGCCGGGCACGCCCAGCGTCATGAGCGGGACGAACGAGCCGACGGCCGCCCCGTTGTTGGCGGACTCCGGCGCCGCGACCCCCTTGATGTTGCCCTTGCCGAAGGTGTCGCCGTCCTTGGCGATGCGCTTCTCGAAGGAGTACGCCAGGAACGACGCCACCGTGGCCCCGGCGCCGGGGAGGACCCCGACGAGGAAGCCGAGCACGGAGCCGCGCCCGGTGGGCCCGCTCATCCGCCGGATCTCGCGCCGGTTCAGCCGCAGTGAGGTGAGCGTTCCGCTCTGGGCGTCCCGCCCCCGCCGCAGGACCATCACGAAGACCTCGGCGAGTGCGAACACGCCGAGCGCCACGATGAGGAACTGCACGCCCTCGTACAGTTCCGGGCGGCCGAAGGTGAAGCGCAGGGTCGACGTCTGGGAGTCGATGCCGACGAGGGCGATCATCACGCCCACCGTGGCGGAGACGAGACCCTTGGTCAGATTCTGCCCGGAGAGCGAGACGACGGCGGTCAGCCCGAGCACCATCAGTGCGAAGTACTCGGCCGGCCCGAAGCTCACCGTGAGCGCGGAGAGGGAGGGCGCCACCAGCATGAGCCCGATGACACCCACGGTGCCGCCGGTGAAGGAGGCGAACGCGGCGATGGCGAGCGCCTTCCCCGCGGCCCCCTTGCGGGCCATCGGATACCCGTCGAAGGAGGTGGCCACCGTTCCGGCCACGCCGGGCGCGTTGAGCAGGATGGACGATGTCGAGCCACCGAAGATGGCTCCGTAGTAGACCCCGGCCAGCATGATGATGGCCGAGGCGGGGTCGAGGGTGAAGGCGACCGGGATCATCAGCGAGATGGCGCTGATCGGGCCGAGCCCGGGCAGCATGCCGATGACGGTGCCGATGAGGCATCCGAGGAAGACGAAGGCCAGGTTCTCGGGGGAGAGGGCGACGCCGAACCCGTAGAGCAGTTGGTCGAAGGTGTCCATGGAGACTCCGGGGGTCAGAAGGGCAGCGGCCCGGTGGGCAGGGCGACGCCGAGCCCTTCGGACATGCCGAGGTACAGGCCGGCGGCCAGGCCCGTGCCGGTCAGCGCGTTGGCCCAGTGCCGGCGGTAGCCCAGGTACCAGGCGGTGCCGGTCACGTACAGCGCGGTGGACAGGACGAAGCCGAGCGGCACGAACAGCACCACGTAGAGGCAGATCGAGCCGAGCAGGACCAGCAGCTCCAGCCGGTCGTCGGCGAGCCGGCCCAGTGTCGCCGCCGGCGGGGCCGGCCGGCGGGGACCGGCCCCGCCGGCCTCACCGGCCATGGCGTCCTCACCGGTGCTCCCGCCGGCGCCGGCGCCGCCTGCCCCGGCCTCCTCCGCCCCGGCGTCCGGCGGGCCGTCCCCGGCCGGCCCGGAACCGGACTGGAAGAAGAGCGCCACGGAGAGCACCAGCAGGAGCAGTCCCAGGGCCCGGGGCAGCGTGCCGGGCTGGACCGGCACCTGCACCGCGGCGAATTCGGGGATGCGGAAGGCCAGCACGGTGTACGCGGCGGCCGGCAGTCCGATGGCACAGGCAACTGTGCGGTGGGAGAAACGAAAGTGATGCATGACCGGAACCGACCGCCTACTTCTTGATACCGACGTCGGAGAGGATCTCGGCGAATTCCTGCTCCTGGGCGTCGAGGAACTCGCCGAATTCGGCACTGCCCATCCAGGCGTCCGTCCAGCCGAGCCGGTCGCGCTCCTTCTTCCAGCCGTCCAGGTCCAGCATGTCGGCATAGGCCTTCTCGTAATAGGCGACCTGCTCGTCCGTCAGCCCCGCCGGTCCCATGACCCCCCGCCAGATGTCGAACTGGTAGTCGGTGCCGGATTCCCGCAGAGTCGGTGCGTCCGGCAGTGTCGCCACCCGCTCCTCGGAGGAGACGGCCAGGACGCGGACATCACCGGACCGCACCAGCCCCTGGGCCTCCGAGGCCCCCGCGACCGCGACGTCGACGTGGCCGCCGAGCAGCGCGGTGATCGCTTCGCCGCCGCCGTCGAACGGCACGTACTTCACCTTCGCCGGCTCGGCGCCCGCCGTCTGCACCGCGCCCGCCAGGCCCACGTGGTCCAGGCTTCCCGGGCCGGAGCCCCCGGCCACGCTGAGCTTCTCCGGGTCGGCCTTCAGCTTGTCCGCGAAGTCACCGAAGGTCTTGAGCGGCGAGTCGTCCTTGACCACGTAGGCGAGCGGTTCGCTGATCAGCCGGGCGATGGGCGTGAAGTCCCGGTGGGTGTGCCGGGACTCGCCGGCCAGGGGCACGAGGACGATCGGCGGGCTGGTGACGAAGAGCTTGTGCGGGTCCTTCTCGTGACCGGCGACATAGGCCCAGCCGATGGCGCCGCCGCCGCCCGGCTTGTTCACCACCCGCATCGGCCGGTCCACGACCTCGCCCTCCTCCATGACGCGGGCGGTACTGCGGGCCAGGGTGTCCCAGCCGCCGCCGGTGTTGGCCGGAGCCACGTACTCGATGGGCTTCGTCGGCTTCCAGGGGCCGCCGGCGGCCGCGCCGGAACCGCCACCGCACGCGGTGAGCAGCAGAGCCGCGGTCGTGGCGGCGGCTGCGGTGAGCAGCCCGGGACGTCTGCGGGACATGTTTCCTCCAGGGGGTTCTCGGGGGGGAGCCCACAGGGAAACAGCGCGGGAAGCAGGGGGAAAGGCGGTGCGGGGGTTGTGCGCGTATTGGCTGAAAGGAAAGTTTTGGCCATAGTGTTCACGGCCGGGAAACGGCATTCCCGCAGCACAATGGCTCGCACGCCGGCGGACGGGATCTCCGGGCCCGGCGGGCGGAAGCCGGAACGAGGAGGGCGGTCCTGTGCGCAGCACGGCTCCGGTTCTCCGGCCCGGATTCCCCCGCCTGTCGCTCACGGGCCAGTTCCTCGCGCTCCAGCTCGGCCTCGTCGTGGTCGTCCTGGCCGTGGTGGCCGCCGTCTCCGTGGCCCAGTCGGACGCGGAGTTCCGCCGGACCGAGGGCCGCCGGCTGCTGAGCATCGCCGAGACCGTGGCGTCCCTCGACGCGGTACGGGCCGGGCTCGCCGATGTGGAACGGGCGGACATCCTCCAGCCGACGGCGGAGAGCGTGCGCAGCGTCTCCGGGGCGTCGTACGTGATGATCACGGCAGCGGACCGGCGCATCCTGACCTCCGCCGACCCGCGGCGGATGGGCGAGCTGCTGCCGCTGGGCGACAGCGGGGTGCTCGACGGCCGGTCGTGGATCGGCACCACGGCCTCCGGCGGGTCCCCTTCTCTCGTGGCGCATGTGCCGGTCTTCGGCGAACAGGGCCGGATGCTCGGTGTGGTCGCCGCCGGGCGCGAGTACCGGGGGATGCGGGAACGGCTCGCCACGGCGACCCCCAATCTGCTGCTGTACCTCGGACTCGCCAGCGCTCTGGGGACGGTCGGATCGGTGCTGCTGGCCCGCAGGATCAAGCGCCAGACGCTCGGCCTGGAGCCGGAGGAGATCACCGCGCTGGTCGAGCACCGGGAGGCCATGCTGCACGGCATCAAGGAGGGCGTCGTCGGCCTGGACCCGGCGGGCCGGCTGACACTGGCCAACGAGACCGCCATGGAACTGCTGCGACTGCCTGATGACGCGGTCGGCCGGACGCTGGAGTCCTGTGCGGTGGAGCCGCGGCTCCACGACGTACTCACCGGCCGGGTGCAGGGCCGTGACCAGGTCGTGTTCACCGGCGACCGGATGGTGACCCTCAACCGGATGCCGCTGCTCACCCACGGGCGGGCCGTGGGTTCGGTGACCACCATGCGCGACCTGACCGAACTCGTCGCCCTCCAGCACGAACTCGACACCACCCGCAGCGCGACCGACACCCTGCGGGCGCAGGCCCACGAGTTCAGCAACCAGCTCCACGTGATCGCCGGTCTGATCGAACTGGAGGAGTACCCGGAGGCGGCGCGCTATGTGCGCGGTATCAGCGGAGCGCGGTCCCTGCGGACGGACGAGGTCGTCTCCCGGGTCGCCGACCCCTCCCTCGCCGCACTGCTGATCGCCAAGACGAGTCTCGCCGCCGAACAGGGCTCCGCCCTGCGGATCGGCCGGGGCAGCAGTCTGCGGCCGATCGAGGAATCCCTCTCCTCCGACCTGGTGACCGTCGTCGGCAACCTGGTGGACAATGCGCTCGACGCGGTCCGCGGTGGTGGACCCGGCGGATGGGTGGAGGTCCACCTCTCCGAGGAGGCGACGGAGGTCCGGGTCCGGGTGCGCGACTCGGGGCCCGGAGTGGCCCCGGACCTCGCCGAGGAGGTCTTCCGGTACGGCTTCACCACCAAGGCCGCCGTCCCGCAGAGCTCCTCGCGCGGGCTCGGCCTGGCGATCACCCGCCTGGTCTGCACCCGGCGGGGAGGCAGTGTGAGCGCGGACGGCGCGGTCTTCACGGCCCGGCTGCCGCGAACCGAGAACGAACGGAACAACGGGACCCAGGCATGATCCGCGTACTCGTCGTCGACGACGACTTCATGGTGGCCCGGCTGCACGGCAGGCAGGTCGAGCAACTGTCCGGCTTCACGGTCGTCGGAGAGGCCCGCAGCGGCGCGGAGGCGCTGGCGGCGGTCCGGGAGCTGCGGCCGGACCTGGTCCTGCTGGACATCTACCTGCCCGACATGGGCGGGCTGGACGTGCTGCGCGCACTGCGGCAGGGCGGCTCCCCCGGTTCGGAGACGGACGTGCTCGTCGTCACCGCGGCCAGGGACGCGGAGACGGTGCGGGGCGCCCTGCGGGGCGGGGCGGTGCACTACATCATCAAGCCCTTCGACGCCGGTGTGCTGCACGAGCGGCTGCTGCACTACGCCCGGCGGAACCGGGAACTGCGGACGTTCACGGCCCCGGGCCAGGACGACGTGGACCGGGTCTTCGCCGTGGGTCCGGCCGCACCGGCCACCGGGCCGGCGCCGCCGGGAGCCGCGCCGGCGGCGGTCCCGGCGGCCGGCACGACCCGACCGGTGGCCGGTGCCGCGCGGCTGCCCAAGGGGGTCACCGAACAGACGGCCGCCCTCGTACGGGAGGCCGTCACCGACGCCGGGGACGGTCTGTCCGCCTCGGAGTGCGCGGCCCTCACCGGCCTGTCCCGGGTCAGCGCCCGGCGGTACCTCGAGTACTTCGTCACCGCGGGCCACGCCGAGGTCAGGCTCCGCTACGGCACCGCGGGCCGCCCCGAGCGCCGTTACCACTGGCTCTGAGCGGCCCCCGCCGCGCGGACGTTCACCCACCGGGGCGGGGGCCGGGTGCGCGACAACGGCGTCGCCGCACCCGGACCCCGGCTGCTTCCGGCCGGGGCTTCTCGTCACGAGCGGTGCAGCTGCGGGTCCGTGATCCCCCCGGGGCAGGCGAGCCCGTCGATGTCCCAGCCGGCCCTGCCCGCTCCGGCCCGGTACGCGCTCTCGTAGAAGGCGAGCACGGCGGCGCGCGGGTCGCTCTCGGCGCGGGCGTCGTCGTAACGGAGCACCGCCAGATGGCTGTCCCCGCGCTCGACCCACCGGGCCGGAGCCGGAGTGAGCGGTTCCGCGGCCAGTCCGGCGGGCTCCGGAGTGGTGTAGGAGTAGAACGCGGGTTCGGCGAAGCTCTCGTCGCCGAACCAGAAGCCGAAGCTGACCACTTCCCGCGAGTACGCCTCCCGGGTCACCGGGTCGGTTTCGGGCGGCTGCTCGACACGGCGCTCGGAGAACCGGGTGTGGGCGATGTCGAAGGTGTGCCAGAAATGGTGCACGGGGCTGGCCTTGCCGGAGAACCGTGCCGCGAACTCCTCCAGGACGAGAGCCACTTGGCTGAGGACGCACCAGTAGCGATGGGCCTGCACGGGGTCGTACCGCGCGTGCTCGGTGTCCTCGCTGAACAGCCGGGCCGAGTCGGGAAGGTCGAACGGCCGGGGGATACGGACCTCCGTCCGGACGCCGAGAGCGTCCAGAGCCGCCAGGGTCCGGTCGTGGAACGACGCCACGGACTGGCCGTAGAGGGGGAACGACGACGCCCGGCCGTCCAGGGCCGCGACGACCAGCTGATGGTCCACGAAGTCGAAGTCGATGGTGAAGACCGGATTGCCGTCGGCCTGCCCCATCGGACGGGTGGTGATCCCGCGCCCGGTGAGATGGAACGGGACGTTCCACCAGTGGTTGCGCCGGATGCTCGCGGCAAGCCGGATCTTGCCGACGACCTGCTCGAACCGGTGCAGCGTCTCCTTGGTGTCCCGCCACTCCGCGAGCGGCATCGGCGGAAACAGCGGCATCATCGGGACCCTCCGTCCACTCCCGCCCGGCCGGCCCGGGGCCCGGGCCTTCCGGCGGCCCAGTGGCCGGTGGCCCGGGATGGGCCGGTTCCCATGATGGCCACCCCCGTCACGGACGGCACCCGGCCGGACCCGGAAGGCGTAACGGGACGGCGAGTCCCCGGTGGCGCCCGGTGCGCCGTCCGGTCAGCGCACCGGCAGCGGCGCCCCCCGCTCTGCCTCCGGGCGCGGGCCGAAGATGCGCCGCTCGGCCTCTGTGATGGGCATGTCGTTGATGCTCGCCTCCCGGCGGCGCATCAGGCCCTCCCCGGTGAACTCCCACAACTCGTTGCCGTAGCTGCGCCACCACCGGCCGTCCGCGTCACGGCACTCGTACTGGAAGCGGACCGCGATGCGGTCGTCCCGGAAGCCCCAGAGTTCCTTCCGCAGCGCGTAGTCCAGTTCGCGTTCCCACTTCTCGCGCAGGAAGGCCGTGATGGCGTCCCGGCCGGTGACGAAGACATCGCGGTTCCGCCAAACCGAGTCCTCGGTGTAGGCGAGGGCGACCCGTTCGGGATCGCGGGTGTTCCACGCGTCCTCGGCGGCTTGGACCTTCTGAGCGGCTGTCTCCTCGCCGAACGGCGGCAGCGGCGGCCGTAATGCCATGAGGGTTCTCTCCCAACTCGACTGCACCCACAGGGAGAACGGTCGTTCTCCCTGTGGGTGGCTAGTATAGGGAACGACCGTTCTCCAGGCCAGTCGGAGAGAAAGGGGAAGGGAAGCCGTGGACGCGGACGAGGCGCGCATCCGGCTGCTCGACGCCGCGGAGCGGTTGTTCTACGAGCGCGGTGTCCAGGCCGTCGGCATGGACGAACTGCGCACCGCTTCCGGGGTCTCCCTCAAGCGGCTCTACCAGTGCTTCCCCTCGAAGGGTGACCTGGTGGAGGGCTATCTGCGCCGCCGCGACGAGCGCTGGCGGGCCTCCCTGGCCGACTACGTCTCCCGGCGCGCCACCCGCCCCGGGGAGCGGCCGCTGCTGGTCTTCGACTGGCTGGGGGAGTGGTTCGCGGAACCCGGCTACCGGGGCTGCGCCTTCATCAACGCCTACGCCGAACTGGCCGCCCTGTCCCCCGGCGCGGCCCGGGCCGCCCGGGACCACAAGCTGGCCCTCCTGGCGTACATGACCGATCTGGTGGGCGAGTCGGCACCGGCCGATCCGGCGCTGCTCGCCCGGCAGCTCCTTCTGCTCGCCGACGGTGCCATCACCACGGCAGCCATGACCGGGGACGCGGCCGTGGCGCGGCACGCCCGCACCGCGGCGGAGACTCTGCTCTCCGCCGCGCGCGCGACCGCACCGTGAGGCGATTCCGCCTCCCGGGCGTGGGCACCGGGAACCCGTCGCGCAGCCCGGGTCCGGGCAACGAACTTGACGGTGCGGCAAGTTCGGATCATCCGGAAGGGTGGACCCGGCGCTTTCCGGCCCTCTGGCGGCCGGAGCCTGCGTAGCGTCACGCCGCCGGCCGGTCATCGTGCGCCGGCGGACGAACGCGAACCAGTCACGCAGGAGGTAGGGACATGGCAGGCGCAACGGGGCGGCCGGAGCTGCCGGACGGCGACGGCACCGGTGGCTTCATGCAGAGCTTCGGCAGGCAGGTGAAGCTGTTCCGGGACCGCGCCGGACTGACACAGCTGGAACTGGGGCAGCGGGTCCGGTACGGAGAAGACCTGATCTCGTCGGTGGAACAGGGGCGCCGCATCCCGCGCCCCGACTTCATCGAGAGGCTGGACCAAGTGCTCGACGCGCACGGGGTGTTGTGCGCGATGAAGGACGAGGTGGCGAAAGCCCGGTACCCGGCGTTCCTCCAAGACGCGGCGAAGACCGAGGCAGAAGCAGTTGAACTGCACGCCTACGACTGCCATCTGCTCAAGGGGATCCTGCAGACGGAGGAGTACGCACGGGCCGTCTTCGCCATGTGGCGCCCCCTGCTGGATGACGAGACGGTCGAACAGCGGGTGGCGGCACGTATGGCCCGGCAGCAGGTCTTTTCGCGCAAGCCTGCGCCACTGATGAGCTTCGTGATCGAGGAGGCCGTGCTGCGCCGCAGGATCGGTGGCCGGGCGGTCGTCCGTGGCCAGTTGGAGCAGTTGCTCACCATCGGACGGAAGCGCACTGTGGACATCCAGGTCGTGCCCCTGGACCGAGAAGAGCACGCTGGACTGGGCGGGCCCTTCACCTTGATGGTGGACCGGGGACAGCAGAGGGTCGCCTACCCAGAAGTGCAGGGCAACAGCCGCCTGCACATGGATCAGCGCAGGGTGCGGGAACTGGAATCGACCTAGGCAATCATCCGGGCCCAAGCCCTCACGCCCCGTGAGTCGCTGACCTTCATCGAGAAGCTTCGGGGAGATCTATGAGCGACGAGAAGCCGGCGGCTATAGCCGCCCGCGAATGGTTCAAGAGCAGCTACAGCGCAGGAAACGGCGGTGATTGCGTAGAGGTCTCCGTGGCTGCCGGCACTGTCCACGTCCGTGACTCCAAGGACCACTCAGGCCCTGTCCTCTCGGTTGCGGACGCCGAGTGGGCGGCGTTCACGAGGTTCGCCGCAGAGCTCTGACGCCGCACAACCCGCCGCGCCACGGCGACGTCTCCGGCACCCGCACGCGTGGGCGCCGGAGGCGTGGACCGCTCTCGAACGGAGGGGACGGGCGCCCAGGGTCCTCCGCTGTCGGCCAGCTGGACATCCGTCTCACCGCAGCAGCGCGGTCCACCGGCTCAGGGCCGCCGGCTCCAAGCGGTGTGCGTGGTGGGCGTGCCGACGCTGCCACTCGCCGAGAAGCCGGCCCGTCTTGACCACCCGCCGGCCCCGGTCGGTGGCCTGCAGGGAAGTGGCGCTTGGATTAACGCCGTTGGCGAGCGGACGCGGTCTCCCGAGGGGCCGTCCCAGTCCGAAGACGGCGGCGATCTCATCCGGAGGCGGAGGCACCGGAACAGTCTGCCGCTCGCGGCACGGCCGCGCATGCGCGTTCGCGGCCACACGACCATTGATGACTGTTGCGTTCGGCGGCGGCGTGCCACCAGCCGGGCGGGGACGGGCCGATGACTTCGGCGGTGGGCTGGTCGGGATGCGGTCCGATCCGCCGTAGAGCGCCGACCCGAACGCGGATGTCGAACCAGCCGTGCCAGTGGCCGTCAGGACCGATTCCGCCGGCAAGTCCCCAGCGGATCTCGCCCTGTTCGAAGGGCATCCAGCCGATGCCGCGGTCACGCGGTCAAGCGCGCGCGGCCGCCATCGGCCGGAGCCAGCCCGGCAGGTTCTCGTAGGCTGCGATGGTCACCCAGTCGGCGCTCGGCGGGTCCATGGAATCCATGATGCCGGGCGGTCACTTGTGCGTGAACGGCCATTCTTGATGGCGGCGACCAGCACGGTGGGCGAAAGTCACCGCAGCGCCCCCTCCAGGAGTGCCTCGCCCAGCGGGGTGCGGCGGTGCATCACGCACAGGCCGCTGCGGCGGGAGGTGAGCAGGCCCGCCTCGCGCAGGACGGAGGTGTGGCGGCTCGTCGTCGACGGGGCCAGGTCCAGGGCCGCGGCCAGGCCCGTCGTCGTCATCGGGCGGTCGAGGAGCCCGAGGAGCTGGGCGCGCGAGGCGCCGATGAGCTGGGCGGCGGGCGGCGTGCTCTCGCTCGGCCGGGAGCGTTCCAGCCAGCCCGGGGCGGGGGAGAGCGGGTGGACGAGGACCGGCGGCAGTTCGTCGTCCGCCAGGGCCAGCGGTGCCCGGACGCAGAAGAAGCCCGGGACCAGGGTCAGCGTCCGCCCGTCCAGCCGGATCTCGCGGTCCATGGGGTACGGGGCGCGGAGCGCGGTGCCCTCGCAGCGCCACTCCGGCAGCACGCCGTAACTGGCGAGCAGCCCCTCCGCACCGCCGGTCAGGGCCGCCTCGGCCCGCTCGGAGCGGTCGGCGGCGGCCTCGGTGCGGATGGCCGGGAGGTACGGCTCGACGGCCACCGCGTAGTACCGGCGCAGCGCCGTGCCCAGCCAGCGCAGGGCCTCCGGGCTGCCCTCGGCCAGCCGCCGCACGCCGCTGGGCAGCGGAGCGCCCGCGTACAGCCGGGAGAGTTCGGCGGCCAGCCGCTGCCGGGGCGTGGACATCACCTTCTCCAGACCGGTGTCGAGGTCCGGTTCGCCGCCGGGGGTGAGGAAGTCGGGGAAGTAGGCGGCGGGCGGGCAGAGCAGCATCAGGCCGCGCACGGCCGCGGTCAGCCCGGACCGCTCCAGGGCTCCGTGCACCTCGCGGCGCCAGGGGTCGAAGACCAGCGCCGTCTGGCGGGTCTGGAGCATGTGCAGGCTGAGCGCGATCTCCCAGAGTGGATCGACGCTCCGCGCCATGCGCAGCCGGGCCAGTTCCCGTCCGCTGAAGTCCACACGCAGCACTGCGCACCCCCGGAATGCGTCGCGGGCCCGCCCTGGTCGGGGACGGGCCGGATCCGGCCGCCTCGGCTTGTCTCCCGTAAGCGTCGCGCGGGAGTCTACGCGGGTAGGCGTCCCGGCGTCAGGTCATCGGACGTGATCCTCACGGGTGTTGACGGTCACAGCGCGGCCCGCCCGGGAACGGCCCGGAAACGGGGGGAGAAGAGGAGGGGAGCGGCCGTCCGGGAGGAGTGGCGGAGGCCGAACGAGCCCGTACGGGTGGGCGGTTGACCCGGGGGCGGTGACCGGGGAGTACGGCGCGTACCGGGGAAGGGGCGGGGAGCGGTCCCGTGGCGGCTCCTCCGGCAGCCGGCCCGCGTGCCCGCTCCCGCCTCCGCGCCGTCCCACGACCGGAACGGCCGCAGGGGCCCCGGAGATCCGGAGCCCCTGCGGCCGTGCTCGCCGTCCTGCACGGTTGGTGCCCGTACGGCCCTGTGCGATCCCGTGCGGCGCGAGAGCGGTGCCGTGCGGCACCCGGCCGGCAGCCCTGCGTTCACCGGCCCCCGTTCGCCGGCCGTCCGGGCCGCCGCGGGGTCAGCACACCGGTACGCCCGGCAGTTTCGAGGCGGGGTGGTCGATGTAGATGTTGCTGATGAAGCCGCCCTGGTCACGGAGCTTGCTCCACCAGTTGTTGGTGTAGCCCTCGGCGTTCACGGTGTCGCCCTGCTTCTGGCAGAGCACGCGGACGCTGGTGGGCCCGGAGAGCACGGTGACCACGGAGGCGTTGAGGCGGGCGTCGGCGCGGACGCGGACGTCGGTGCCCCAGGTGGTGAACGGCGAGCCGGAGCCGCCGCAGCCGTTGTCGCTGGTCAGGTAGTACTGGTTGTAGCTGCCGGGGTAGGCCAGGGCGGAACCGTTGATCCTGATGTTCTGGCCGGTGCCGTTGTAGAGCTGCTCGTAGTGGATGTGCGCGCCACTGGAGTTGCCGGTGCTTCCCGTGACGCCGATCTGCCGGCCCTGGGCGACCGACGCGCCGTTGGCCACCGAGTAGCTCGACAGGTGGAAGTAGTAGGTCTTCCAGCCGCCGCCGTGGTCGATCACGATGTAGTTGCCGGCGCCGCTGGGCTGGCTGTGCCGGGTGGCGGTGCCGGCCGCGGAGGCCAGGACGGGCGTGCCGGCCGTGGAGCCGCCGTCGGAGCGGACGAAGTCCAGGGCGCGGCGCACCTCGGCCGAGTGGTGGCTGTAGGTCCACTTCTGGCCGCAGGGATAGGGGGCCTTGAAGTTGGGCGCGGCGGCCTTGGCCGCGCCCGTGGTCTCCGCCTGGGCGGGCAGGGCCAGCAGGCCCACCAGCGCGACGAGCGCGGTGGCGAGTGCGGCCGGAAGGCGTCTGAGGTTCACGCGTGCTCCTTGGTCGGGGAGGCGGACCGCGGGCCGGGGTGGCCGCGGTCGCCGCGGGACGCCGGAAACGTAAGCGGGCCGTCCCGCCGCTGACAACGAACTCCCGGAGCTCTTCGCTTGAGGTCGAATGCCTTGCCGCCGCCGGAGAAGCTCCGTCAGCCTGTGCGCTGATCAGCGCTTCTGCGCCCGTGTTCCCTTCCGTACGGCCCCGAGGAGTCGGCAGACCGATGCACGCGGAACCACCAGGAACCACCTCGGCCCCCATCCCGCCCGCCGTCCCGTCCGCCGATCCGCCCGGCGGTCCCGCCCCGCACGGCGGCCCGGCGCACGCTCCGGCCCCGCCGCCACCGGCCGCTCGTCCGGCCGCCGCGCGCACCCGGTGGATGCGGAGACCGCTGACCGGGGTCGCCGTCGCGCTGGGGATGCTCGGCGCATTCCTCGCCGCCCCGGCGAGCGCCGGACAGCCCCGCCAGTCGCCGCCCGCGGCGCCCGGCGTGGACATCCCGGCGGACGTCACGGCCGGTGTGGCCGTCTTCGACCGCCGCACCGGCAGCTTCACGGAGCGCGTCAACGCGGACCACCGCTTCCGGTCCGCCTCCATCGTCAAACTGCTGCTGACCCTGGACTTCCTCTGGGACCGCGGCCCCGGCTACGACATCCCGCAGCAGGACCGCGGCCGCCTGGAAGCCATGCTCCGCAGCAGCGACGACGACGAGGCGAGCCACTACTGGGGCCTGCGCGGCCGCAGCGCGATCATCGAGCGGATGGTCCCCCGGCTCGGGCTGACGGGTACCGCGCCGCCGCCCGCGGCCTACCCCGGCTACTGGGGCTACACCTCGCTCACCGCCGCCGACACCGTGCGGATCTACCGTTACATCCTCGATGAATCCCCGGCCCCGGTACGGGACTTCATCATGGGCAACCTCCACCGGGCGACGCGCTGCGCCAACGACGGCTACGACCAGTACTTCGGCGTCCCCTCGGCCTTCGAGGGACCGTGGGCGGTCAAGCAGGGCTGGTCCGGCTTCAGTTCGGGCGGCTGTACGGCGGACGGGACCCCGGCCGCGGCGGATACGGCCGACCGGGCGGGCGCGGCGGGCCCCGCCGGCGCGGCCCGCCCGTCCACCGCCGGCGGGGAGGGCACGCCGCCCGTTTCCCCCGCGTCGCCGGCCCGCTCGGCCGCCGACGTGGACCTCGTCCGCGAGGCCCTGCACACCACGGGCACGGTCGGTCCCGACGACCGGACCATCGTGGCCGTCCTCTCCCTCCACCCGGACGGGACCCCGTACGGCACCGCGTACTCCGGCCTCACCCGGCTCGTCGGCTCCCTGGACGTCCCCGGTGCCCGGCGCCCCTCCGGAACGTGGTTCGAGACCTGGGGCGACGGGGTGCGGATCCGCGCCGGGGCCACGACCTCCTCGGCGGTCGTCAGCACGCTTCCCGCGGGTGCGGACGTCCTCGTCTCCTGCCAGAAGCGCGGGCAGGTGATCTCCGACCCTCCGCACAGCAGCCCCTGGTGGGCCTATCTGCCGCAGTACGGGGGCTATATGACCACCGTCTACATCGACGCCGAGAGCAGACTGCCGGGCGTTCCGGAGTGCACGGACAGCGGCGGCCGGCGGTGAGCCCGCCGGCGACGGTTATCAGGTGCATGACAAATGGTCGCCTCCGGGGATGCGGCGACGACGCCTGGTCGCATCTCCCGGACCACGGCGGCTATCCCTCCACCATCTTCGGCGATGTGGCGGACGCCTGGCTTCCGGGCGTGCCGAACTGCTGAACTCGTATGCCGGTGACGGAAGTCCGTGCGAATCCGCCACCCGTGTACGCACGACCGGATCCGGGCTCCGGCCCCGCGTACCGGCGCACGCGCGCCGGCGCCCGGATCCGCTCCCCCCACCGTCCGCGCGGCACCGGCCACGGGCCCGCCGAGCCAGCCACCACCCCTCACCCACGCGCCGGAGAGCGGAGAGAGATCCGATGAACGCGTTGATCCCGGCCACCCCCCGTCACCGCCGGCTGACCGTCCTGACCGGTACGGCGGTCGCCGCCGCGCTGGTCCTGGCCGGCCAGCCCGCCTCCGCCGCGCCCGAGCGGCCCGGCTCCGGCGAGGTGAACGCGGCCTTCGCGCGGGCGGCGGCCGAGTACGACGTCCCGCGCGACCTCCTGGTGGCCGTCGGCTACGGCGAGACGCACCTGGACGACCACGACGGCGCCCCGAGCCACGCCAACGGCTACGGTGTCATGCACCTGGTGAGCAACCCCGGGCAGCACACCCTGGAACGCGCCGCCCGCATCACCGGCGAACGCGTCACCGACCTGAAGAAGGACACGGAGGCCAACATCCGCGGCGGCGCCGCCGTTCTGCGCGCCCTCGCCGACGACCTCGGCCTGGACGCCGCCGAGCGCGACCGGCTCGGCGCCTGGTACCCGGTCGCCGCCCGCTACGGCGGGACGGACGGCGAACGGGCCGGCCGCCTCTACGCCGACACCGTCTACGAACTCCTGGCCACCGGCATCCGCGGCCACGCCGACGGCGGCGAGCAGATCCGCGTCAAGCCGCTGAAGGTCGCGCCCGAGCGCGGCACCTACGCCGACGTGGATGTGACGGGGGAGACCGGCGAGACCGGCGCCCAGAGCCCGGACTACCCGCCCGCGCAGTGGGTCCCGGCCAACTCCGCCAACTACGCCACCGGCCGCTCGCAGTCGATCAGCGCGGTCGTCGTGCACGTCACGCAGGGCTCGTACGCCGGCACGATCAGCTGGTTCCAGAACCCGGCCTCCGAGGTCAGCGCCCACTACGTGGTCCGCTCCTCCGACGGCCAGGTCACCCAGATGGTCCGCGACAGCAACACCGCCTGGCACGCGCGCTCCGGCAACGCGTACTCCGTCGGCATCGAACACGAGGGCTGGGTCGACGACCCTTCCTGGTTCACCGACGCCATGTACCGTTCCTCGGCCGCGCTCACCCGGCACCTGGCCGACAAGTACGGCATACCGAAGGACCGGGCGCACATCGTCGGCCACCACGAGGTGCCCGGCAACGACCACACCGACCCCGGCCCGCACTGGAACTGGTCGTACTACATGGAACTGGTGCGCGGCGGCAGCAGCGGCGACACCAAGTCCTTCCCGACCTGGGGCAGCGACGTCAGCATCCGCCAGGCCGCGACGACGAACTCGACGCGGGTGGCCGGCCTGGCCGGCCCGACGACGGTCCGGGTGCGCTGCCAGGTGCGCGGCCAGAAGGTGACGTACCAGGGCTACACCAACGACGCCTGGGCCTACCTGCCGGACTATGGCGGCTACGTCTCCAACATCTTCATCGACGTCCCCGAATCCTGGCTCCCGGGGGTGCCGACCTGCTGATCCGCCCCGCAGGACGGAGACACGGGGGACGGCCGGCCCGCACAGGCGCCGGCCGTCCGCCCGGCCCGGGCCATCGGGCGGGCCGGGCGGAAACGGGCTCCCGCAGTGGCACACTCGGGAACTCGCACCGCACCACACCACACCGCGCGGAAGCGCCAGGAGCTCACCGGAGCCGCTCAGAGTCCCGGGATGTTGCGCACATTGCGCTCACTGACGTCGGGCAGAAAGCGGGCCACGGTGACGAAATCGGCGTCGTCGTGCAGGACGATCAGCCCGTGGTGCGCGGCGGTCGCGCAGATCATCAGGTCAAGTGGCCCGGCCGCGCCGAGGGCCCCTTTTCCGGCGAGAGCGTACTGCGCCGAGTCGACCCAGTCCCACAGTCTCTTGGGGAGCGGGACATCGGGGTAGAGGTCGGTGAACATCTCCCCCATAGCCTCGTACTCGGCCGCGTTGCGGGCCGAGCGACGGAACTCGGCCCGCTGCGCGGCGCACGACCCGATGGCCCGGAGCGTGGTGGTCTCCAGCCACGCGGCACTGAGCTTCTCCTCGCGCAGGAGGCGCCACAGGCCTGAGGAGTCGAGTAGGTAGTGGATCACGCGCGACTCTGCTTGTCCTCGGCGCGGCGCCGCTGCCAGCCCTCGTAGTCCCAGTGCTGGGCGGTGCGGAAGTGCTTGGCCACGAGAGCGGCCCGTTGATGGCGTTCGGCGTATTCGCGGAGAGCGGCGTTGACCACGTCCTTCTTGGTGCCGCCGCCGGCGACGCGCATGGCCTTTTCCAAGGCGTCGTCATCGAGGTCGATCGTCGTCACACTCATACTGGACTCCTCTATTCAAAGGCAATGTCCATCATATATATCCCTGAGGTGCCGGTCATCCCCTCCCAACGCCCCGAGCCGGGCCCGGCGCCCGAACCGAGAGGGGCTCCACGCTCCCTTGGTACATTGGCGGCTGCCCTGCTCAAGCACCATGTGCGCTGGAGGAATACCGTGTCGTCTGGGTCCGTACAGGAATCCGCCCCCCTCTCCGGGGCGGCGGGGCTGGAGGCCGCCCGCAAGGAGTACGCCGAGCTGCGTGCCCGGGGCCTCAGCCTGGATCTGACGCGGGGCAAGCCCTCGCCCGAGCAGCTCGACCTCGCAGGTGATCTGCTGTCCCTCCCCGGCGCCGGGGACGTCAAGGCCGCCGACGGCACCGACACCCGTAACTACGGCGGCCTCCTCGGCCTCCCGGAGCTGCGCGAGATCTTCTCCGGCCCCCTCCAGGTGCCCGCCGGGCAGCTCCTCGCGCTCGGCAACGCCAGCCTCACGCTGATGCACGACAACGTGGTGCAGGCGCTGCTCTCCGTCGTCCCGGGCGGCGAGCGCCGCTGGGCGGACGAGCCGCGGGTCCGCTTCGTCTGCCCCGTCCCCGGCTACGACCGGCACTTCGGGGTCTGCGAGCGGTACGGCATCGACATGGTGCCCGTCCCGCTCACCGGCGAGGGCCCGGACATGGACGTCGTCGAGGAGCTCGTCGCCTCCGACCCGACGATCAAGGGCATGTGGTGCGTGCCCAAGTACAGCAACCCCACCGGTGAGGTCTACAGCGACGAGACCGTGCGCCGGCTCGCCGCGATGCGCACCGCCGCGCCCGACTTCCGCCTCTTCTGGGACAACGCCTACGCGGTGCACCACCTCACCGGGGAGCGGGTCGAGATCCTCTCGATCCTCGACGCCTGCGCCGAGGCCGGGAACCCCGACCGCGCGTTCGTCTTCGGCTCCACCTCCAAGATCACCACGGCCGGCTCCGGGGTCGCCTTCGTCGGCTCCTCCCCGGCCAACGTGGCCTGGATGAAGGAGCGGCTGCTCAAGCAGACCATCGGCCCCGACAAGGTCAACCAGCTGCGTCACGTCCGCTTCTTCCGGGACACGGACGGTGTGACGGCCCACATGGAGCGCCACCGCGCGCTTCTGGAGCCCCGCTTCGCGGCGGTGTACGAGGTGCTGGAGAGCGAGCTCGGACCGCTCGGCATCGCCGAGTGGACCCGGCCCAAGGGCGGCTACTTCGTCAGCCTGGACGTCCCCGACGGCTGCGCGAGCGAGGTCGTCCGCCTTGCCAAGGAGGCGGGCATCGCGCTGACCCCGGCCGGTGCCGCGTTCCCGTACGGCAAGGACCCCCGTGACCGCGAGATCCGGCTGGCGCCCAGCTTCCCCTCGGTCGAGGAGGTGCGCGAGGCCATGCGCGCCGTCGCGGTCTGCGTGCGGCTGGCCGCCGCCGAGCAGGAGGCCGCCGGCACGGCCGGCTGATCCACCGGACCCCGCGGCGAACGACGGGCCGGTATCCCGGGCACCACCGGGAGACCGGCCCGTCCGCGTGCCCAGCCCAGGAGAAGCCCCACCCGGGGAGTCGAAGCCGCGTTCCGGTGAGGCCTTCCGGTGTCCCGCTTCCCGGCTTCCCGTGCCCCCGGCTTCCCGTGCCCCCGGCGTCCGGGGCATCCGGACCGGCCGCCGTCAGTGATGGTGGTGGGCGTGGACGACCGCGTGCCCCAGGCCGCGGGCTATGAGCCAGCGGTTGACCGGTACGGTCAGCACGAAGGCGACGGCCAGCGCGAAGGCCAGGGCGGCCCAGAAGAGCCAGTTGGCGAGGCCCGCCTCCATGGCCCCGGGCACGCCGACCATGACGGCGTTGTCCACGGTCTCCATCACGAGAATGGAGACGGTGTCCGCGGCGAGGGCCACCCTCAGCGCCTCGCGGAAGCTCAGCCCCGCGCGGAGGACGCCCCGCATGGTCAGCGCGTACCCGAAGAAGAAGGCGAGGGCGACGGCCAGCGCCACGGTGACCCCGGCGGACAGCCCGGCCGCTGTGCCGATGACCATGCCCAGGACCTCGCCGATCGCGCACCCGGTGAGGCAGTGCAGCGTGGCCTGCGCGGCGGTGCGCCATGACACCGGGACCGTGCCGTGGCCGCTCCCGGCCGGTGGGTGAGCGGTGTGGGATTCCGCCGGTTCTCCGGCCGCGCCGTGCGGCTGCCCGGCGTGAGCGGTTCCCTCCGGGGCGGTGGTGTGTCCCACCCGGGGGGTGTACCCGTGACCGGTTCCGGTGTGGCTCTGCTCGCCGGTCCCGTGGGTGTGCTCGTGCGCATGCTTCATGACGATCCCTTCCCGGATGCGCGGCCGGTGCCGCGGCCTGTCAGGAGACATGTATACCCCCATGGGGTATACATGTCGAGGGGTGGGCGGCCCGGCCCTCGATGACGCCGGCCCCGGGCCGGGTACGCCCGGGTGTGCGGGAAGCGCGCCGGGGTCGCGGGGCGGTGTGAACCGGCGCGTCGTATAAGACGTTTGATTCTTGTTGTTGCGCATCGTCTTCAATGTCCCGGTTGGCGCCTTCTGGGTCCGGGGATGACCAGAAGGTCCAGAACGCGTGGCTGCTTTCCGGGTCGGAGGACACCGGCAGCCCGCCGCATCATGGCGCCCGGGGCCGGGCGAGCCGGACGTTTCGCGGCGCCTTCCGCGAACCGGTACCGCGCACGGCCCCTTCCGGCCCGGGCCAGACCCATCGCATCCGCAGGAGACGGGAGATCGTCATGGGTTCGCCCATTCAGCGAGGCCAAGCTCGCATTCCCCGGCCGGGTGGCCCGGGGCCGTCGGGCAGCAGGCTCGACGCCACCGCCCGGGCGGCGGACGACACCGGGGTGCTCCAAGTCGCCCCGACGGTCACGGGTTTCGCCCCGGCCACCGGTTCGCCCGACGGGGGCACACCGGTGACGATCACGGGCACGGAGTTCGTGAACGTCCAGTCGGTGAGCATCGCCGGTGTGGAGGCCGCGGCCTTCACGGTGGACAGCCCGACGAGCATCACGGCGACCACGGCTGCGGCCGCGACGGGGACATCGGGCCCGGTGGCGGTCACCACGCCGGACGGTACCGGTGCGTCGGCCGCGTCCTTCACGTATGTGGCGGCTCCGGCGGTGACGGGCTTCGTGCCGGTGGCGGGTCCGCCGTCGGGCGGGACGGCGGTGGAGATCACGGGTTCGGACTTCACCAACGTCACCGGGGTGTCGGTGGCGGGTCAGCCGGTGGCGTCGTACACGGTGAACAGCTCGACCGGCATCACCGCCGTCACGGCGCCGGCACCCCCGGGTTCCAGCGGCCCGGTGACGGTGACGACCCTCTACGGCACGGGCAGCAGCGGGGGTGTCTTCACCTACGTCTCCGAGCCGACCACCACCACCGTGGTCGTCGAGACCGTCCCGGCGTACTGCGGGGACGACGTCGTCATCACCGCGACCGTCACCTCGCCGACCGGCCCCGTCACGACGGGCACCCTCACCTTCCTCGTCACGGAGAACGGCCCCGTCCAGGTCCTCGCTCCGGACGCGTCGGGCCAGGCCAGTGCCACGTTCACGGACCTGCCCGTGGGGCTCCGCCACGCCGTGGCCGTGTACGAGCCCGCGGACGACAGCCATCTGAGCTCCGCCTCCGCCGTGACTCCGGTCACCGTCAGCGTGGCGCCGACCACCACCACGGTGACCGCCGTCCCGAACCCCGCCGACCCCGCCGAGAGCGTGCTCCTCACGGCCACCGTGGCCGGTCCTCCCGGCCACCCGGGCACCCCCACCGGCACGGTCACCTTCAGCGCCGTCGGCGGCGGCGTCCTCGGCTCGGCCGAACTGACCGGCGGCCAGGCCCAGATCACCACCTCCGGCCTGCCCGCCGGAACAACCACCGTGCAGGCGGACTACGAGGGCGACACGTGCTTCGGCGCCTCGTCCGGGACCGTCGACGTGGTGGTCAACCCGCCGGCCCCCACCCTGCTGACCGCGACACCGGCCACCATCAGGCTCCGCAGCAACGGCACCTTCGTGATCCGGAACGTGAGTGCCACCCTCACCAGCGGCGGGACCCCGCTGCCAGGGCAGACGATCCACTTCGCGATCAACACGGGCACCGGCACCCACCCGCTCGGCCAGGCCGTCACGGACGCCACCGGGAAGGCCACCCTGCCCGACACCACCGTGCCGAACGCCCTGGCCACCTCGCAGACGTACCAGGCCGAGTTCCTCGGAACCGCGACCTACGCACCCGCGTCCGCGACCGGGAGCATCACCTTCCAGCCGTTCCCCATCCTCCCCTGACCCTGTCCGTACGGGACCGGGAGCCCGGGCTCGTGCCCGGCGGCCCCGGAACCCTCGATTCCTCCCTTCCACCGCGGGGCCGTGCCGGACCCTCTCCGGCACGGCCCCGCCGGCCGTCCCCGGCCGGCCCTCTAGACCGCGGCTCCCCGCGCCGCCTCCCGCCGGTCCGCCCGCTCCGGCTCCACCGGGATCCACAGCTCCGCGTCCGCCGCGGCCCCGTCCTCCGACAGCCGGGTCCGCAGGATCTCCGGCCCGGGCCGGCTCCGGTACGGATTGGACGGGAACCACTGGGTGAACACGTCCCGCCACAGGGACTGCAGGGCCTGCGGGAACTCGCCCGAACTCTCGAAGACCGCCCACATCCCCGCGGGGACGGCGAGGGAGTCCATCCCCTCCGGCACATCGGTGCCGGTGTCCGTCACCACGCCGTGGTAGTAGTCGAGTTCGGTCCCCTCCACCCGTTCGCCGGGGTCGGCGGGCAGACGGTCGCTGACCCCGACGATCCCGCGCGGCTCCTGGCCCGGCAGGGCCTCCAGCCGCCGCAGCGTGTCCTTGCCGATGCCGCGGATGAACGCGGCGATCTCCGGATTCACCCCCTCGTGCACCAACGGCACCCGGGCTCTCTTCCCGGCCACCGTGAACCCGGTCTTCTCCACGATCCGGTAGCGCATACTGCTGTTCCCTTCGACGACGAGCCGGAAGGACATCCGGGGCTGCGAGCTGAGCACCGCGCCGGTCCGCCGGGCCTCACCCGGGCCGACGCCGTGCACGGCGCGGAACGCCCGGGCGAACGCCTCTCCGGAGCCGTAGCCGTAGCGCACCGCGACGTCGAGCAACGTGCCGTCCCCCGCGAGCACTTCGGCGCCCGCGACGGTCAGCCGCCGGCGCCGGACGTACTCGGACAGCCCGATCCCCGCCAGCGCGGAGAACAGCCGCCGCAGGTGGTACTCCGAGGTGGCCGCGATCCGCGCCAGCTCGGCCGGCTCGATGGGCCGGTCGAGGTTGCGCTCGATGTACTCCAGGGCCTCGTTGAGCCGTTCCAGCACCGCCGGATCTCCTTCCCTCTGACCCGCTTCACGCTAGGGAGGAGACACCCTGCCGCACCCGACATCCTGTGCCCGGTCCGGTCGGGCCCGTGAACCGGCCGGGCCGGCGGCCTTCCGGCGGGGACCGGACCACGCGGACCGGGACGCGGGCCGGGAGCCCGCCGGAAGGCCCTCGGCCCGCCGGCCGGTCAGCGGGCGAACCAGCGCTGCGGCGTGGGGGCGGTGTTCTCGTAGATGTGCTTCGCCTGGCGGTACTCGGCGAGGCCGTCGTGGCCGAGTTCCCGGCCGATGCCGGAGCGCTTGAAGCCGCCCCATTCGGCCTGGGGCAGGTACGGGCCGAAGTCGTTGATCCACACCGTGCCGTGGCGCAGCCGCCGGGCCACCCGCTCGGCCCGGCCGGCGTCCTTCGTCCACACGGCGCCGGCGAGCCCGTAGTCGGTGTGGTTGCCGAGCTCGATCGCGGCCTCGTCGCCGGTGAAGCGCTCGACGGTCAGGATGGGCCCGAAGGTCTCCTCCTGCACGATCCGCATGTCCCGGGTGCAGTCGTCGAACACCGTCGGCCGGTAGAAGAACCCGTCCCGGAGGCCGGGTTCGTCCGGGCGGCGGCCGCCGGTGAGGAGGGTCGCGCCCTCCCGGAGACCGAGTTCCACGTACGACTCGACCTTCTCCCGGTGCTCCGCGGAGACGAGCGGGCCGCTCTCGGTGTCCTCGTCCAGTCCGTTGCCGAGCCGGATGTGCTCGGCGCGGGCGACGAGTTCGGAGACGAACGCGTCGTGCAGCCCGTCCTCCACGATGAGCCGGGTGCCCGCCGAGCACACCTGCCCGGCATGGAAGAAGACGGCCATCAGGGCGTAGTCGATCGCGGCCTCGAAGTCGGCGTCGGCGAAGACGATGTTGGGGTTCTTGCCGCCGAGTTCGAGGGCGATGTTCTTCACCGTCCCGGCCGCCGACCGCATGATCTGCCGGCCGGTCTCCAGACCGCCGGTGAAGGACACCAGATCGACCCGGGGATCCTCCACCAGGGCGGCGCCGACCGTCCCGCCCGGGCCCAGTACGAGATTGACCACGCCCGCGGGCGCACCGGCCTCCTCGAACAGCTCCACCAGCCTGATGGTGGTGAGCGGGGTGATCTCGCTGGGCTTGATCACCACGGTGTTGCCGGCCGCCAGCGCGGGCGCCACCTTCCACGACACCTGGAGCAGCGGGTAGTTCCAGGGCGCGATCAGAGAGCAGACACCGACCGGCTCGTGGACGACGCGGCTGCGGATCCGGGGGTCGCCCGCGTCCACCAGCCGCCCGGAGTCCGCCACGGCCTGGCCGGCGTAGTACTCGAACACGGCCGTCACATCGTCCACGTCGATACCGGACTCGACGAGCGTCTTGCCGGTGTCGAGCGTCTCCAGCCGGGCGATCCGCTCCCGGTCCCGCTGGAGGAAGCCGGCCACCCGGCGGAGCAGCTCGGAGCGCTGCCGCGCCGTCCACGCCGGCCAGGCACCGCCGTCGAAGGCGGAGCGCGCCGCGTCCACGGCGGCGCGGGCGTCGGCTTCGCCTCCCTCGTCCACGGCGCAGACGACGGACTGGTCGTAGGGGTTGATGACGTCGCGGGTGGCGCCGCCGGTAGCGGCCTTCCATACCCCGTCGATGAAGAGACTGGACGTGGGAATTCCTTTCCCGGGTGAGCGGCGAAGGCCGCCGCACCGTTATGCGTAGGAATGCACCATTTTCTACGTTAGGTTTCAGCGCCGTGGAGTGCCATTCGACAATGAGGAGCCCAGCATGAGCCGAGCGGAGTACGACTACGTCATCGTCGGCGGGGGGTCGGCCGGCTGCGCCCTGGCCAACCGGCTCAGCGCCGACCGGGAGAACAAGGTCCTGGTGCTGGAGGCGGGCCGGCCGGACTGGATCTGGGACGTCCTCATCCACATGCCCGCCGCCCTGACCATGGTCATCGGAAACCCGCTGTACGACTGGCGTTACGTGTCCGAACCGGAACCGCACATGGGCGGCCGGCGGGTCAGCCACGGCCGCGGAAGGGTGCTCGGCGGGTCGAGCTCCATCAACGGCATGATCTTCCAGCGCGGCAATCCGATGGACCTGGAGCGCTGGGCGTCCGACCCGGGCATGGAGACCTGGGACTACGCGCACTGCCTGCCCTATTTCAAGCGGATGGAGCACTGCGTGGCCGGGGCCGACGACTGGCGCGGCCAGGGCGGCCCGCTGTGGCTGGAGCGCGGGCCGGCGGCCAACCCGCTCTTCCACGCCTTCCTGGAGGCGGCGCAGCAGGCCGGCCACCAGCTGACCCCCGACGTCAACGGCTACCGGCAGGAAGGGTTCGCCCGCTTCGACCGCAACATCAAGAAGGGCCGCCGCTGGTCGGCCGCCCGCGCCTACCTCCACCCCGTCATGAAGCGGCCGAATCTGACGGTGCGGTGCTTCACCCAGGTGGATCGCGTGCTCTTCCGCGGAAAGCGGGCCGTCGGTGTGGAATACCGCCGGTTCGGACGGCAGCGCGGACGGGCGTCCGCCGGAGAGGTGATTCTCTGCGGCGGCGCGATCAACACGCCCCAGCTGCTCCAGCTCTCCGGGATCGGGAATCCCGCCGAGCTCACCCCGCTCGGCATCGGCATGGTGCACGAACTCCCCGGGGTCGGGGAGAACCTCCAGGACCATCTGGAGGTCTATGTGCAGCACGCGTGCAAGCAGCCGGTGACCTACAACCCGGCGCTCAAATGGAGCCGCCGGCCCGGGATCGGCCTGCGGTGGCTGTTGTTCCGCACCGGCCCGGCCGCGACCAACCACTTCGAGGCGGGCGGCTTCGTCCGCGGCAACGACCGGGTCGGCTACCCGAACCTGATGTTCCACTTCCTGCCCATCGCCGTGCGCTACGACGGCACCCCGGTCGGCGCCGAGCACGGCTACCAGGTGCACATCGGGCCCATGTACTCCGATGTGCGCGGCTCGGTGAAGATCAAGTCCGCGGACCCCCGCGAACACCCGGCGCTGCGGTTCAACTACCTCTCCACGGAGAACGACCGCAGGGAGTGGATCGAGGCCGTCCACGTCGCCCGGGACATCCTCGGCCAGCCCGCCTTCGCCGTCTTCGACGCGGGCGAACTCTCACCCGGCCCCGGGGTGGTCACGGACCGGGAGATCCTGGACTGGGTCGCCCGCGACGCCGAGACCGCCTACCACCCCTCCTGCACGGCCCGCATGGGCACCGACGAGATGTCCGTGGTCGACCCGCTCTCCATGCGCGTCCGCGGGGTGGAAGGGCTCCGGGTGGCCGACGCCTCCGCGATGCCGTACCTCACCAACGGCAACATCTACGCCCCGGTGATGATGCTCGCCGAGAAGGCCGCCGACCTGATCCTCGGCAACACCCCGCTGCCGCCGGCCACGGTCGGCTTCCACCGGCACCGCGCCCAGGAGGCATGAGACATGACGATGAACGGCGCGGGCGCGAGCGGAAGCGGGCGGGGCGGCGACACGGCCGCCCTCACGGCCGCGGAGCAGGGCCCGGGCGGGGGCCCGCGGGTCCACGGGGAGAGCCGGCTCAAGCCGGTCGTCTTCATCGGCTCGTCGGTGCTGATCCTGGCCGTCTCGATCTGGGCGATCATCACCCCGGGCGGCGCCGAGGACACCATCGGCGTGGTGGTCGACTGGATCTCCACCGGATTCGGCTGGTACTACTTCCTCGCCGCCACGCTGTACCTGCTGTTCGTGGTGTACGTGGCCGTGTCCCGCTACGGCGGCATCAAGCTGGGCCCGAAGCACTCCACCCCCGACTACGGGGTGTTCGCCTGGGCGGCCATGCTGTTCGCGGCCGGCATCGGCATCGACCTGATGTTCTTCGCCGTCTCCGGCCCGGTCAGCCACTACCTCGCACCACCCGAGGGGGACGCCGAGACCGTCGAGGCCGCCCGGCAGGCGGTGGTGTGGACGCTGTTCCACTACGGCATCACCGGCTGGGCCATGTACGCCCTGATGGGCATGGCGCTGGGCTACTTCTCCTTCCGCTACCGCCTCCCCCTGGCGATCCGCTCGGCGCTGTACCCGGTCATCGGCCGGCGCATCCACGGCCGGATCGGCGACACGGTCGACCTCGCCGCCATCATCGGCACGGTGTTCGGCATCTCCGTGTCCCTGGGCATCGGCGTCGTCCAGCTCAACTACGGGCTGAACTACCTCTTCGGCATCCCCGAGGGGACGGCGGCGCAGATCGGCCTCATCGCCGTCGCCGTCGTCATGGCCACGGCCTCCGCCGTGGCGGGCGTCGACCGCGGCATCCGGCGGCTGTCCGAGCTCAACGTCCTGCTCGCCATCCTGCTCATGAGCTACATGCTGTTCGCGGACGACCCGATCCGGCTGCTCAACAGCCTCATCCTCAACATCGGGGACTACGTCAGCCGTTTCCCCTCGATGACCCTCAACACCTTCGCCTACGACCGGCCCACCGAGTGGCTCAACTCGTGGACGCTGTTCTTCTGGGCCTGGTGGGTGGCCTGGGCACCGTTCGTCGGCATGTTCCTGGCCAGGATCTCCAAGGGGCGGACGATCCGTCAGTTCGTCGCGGCCACGCTCGTCATCCCGTTCCTCTTCACCCTGACCTTCCTCTCCGTCCTCGGCAACAGCGCCCTGAACGTGGTTCGGGAGGGGAACACCAAGTTCGGCGAGACCGCCATGAACACCCCGGAACAGGGCTTCTACGGGCTGCTCGACCAGTTCCCCGGCGCCACCTTCAGCGCCGGCCTGGCGACCCTCGTCGGCCTGCTGCTCTACGTCACCTCCGCCGACTCCGGCGCGCTGGTGATGAGCAACCTGTGCTCGCACCTGCCCACCCCGCTCACCGACGCCTCCGCCTGGCTGCGCGTCTTCTGGGCGTCGGCGACCGGCCTGCTCACGCTCGCGATGCTCCTCGTCGGCGGAGTGGACGCGCTCACCGCCGCGACCATCATCATGGGGCTGCCCTTCTCCTTCGTGATGTTCCTGATCATCGCCGGGCTCTACAAGGCGCTGCGCCTGGAGACGATGCGGGAGGAGGCCGTGCCCACCGTCCCCCCGCAACACCTGGGCTGGCGGCAGCGGCTGGCCCGGGCGACGTCCTTCCCCGGCAGGACGGACGCCATCCGGTTCGTCGACGAGGTGTGCCGCCCCGCCTTCCAGGAGGTCGCCGCGGAGCTGCGCGGGCAGGGCGTGGAGGCGGAACTCACCGAGGTCACGGAGGAGGAGCTGCGGATCCCGTCCGTGGCGCTCCGCGTGCCGATCGGCCCGGGGGAGGAGTTCGTCTACCGGGTGTGGCCCACCGAAACCGCGGTCCCCGCGTTCGCCACCCGCTCGGTCACCGCACACGACACCTATGTGCGCTTCGAGGTCCAGCTCGCCGAGGGCAGCCAGGGCTACGACGTGATGGGCTACACCAGGGAGCAGCTCATCCACGACATCCTCAGCCACTACGAACGGCACCTCGAATTCCTGCGCCTCCATCGCGAGTCGGCCGCCCGCTCCACCCTGCCGGACCACCGGCCCGACACGGCGGGCGTGCATCCTCCGGAGGACGGGCGCTGACAGCGGCGGACTCGCGGCCCGGGGCCATTCCGCCGGCTCGGGCAGGCGGACCGGGGCCCGGACCGGGGACGCTGCCGCTTCACCGCGAGCCGTCCGGCCGCATGAGGACGGAGTACGCCGACTCGGCCCGGCGGGCCGGAGCGGCGTCCGGGAGCGCGTGGTCGAGGAAGCCGCGGGTCCCGCCGTGGTGGAGGATCCGGCCGCTGTCCATGAGGGTGACCGTGTCGGCTTCGCCGGCGCGGTCGGCGATGTCGTGCGTCGACATGAGCACCGGCGTCTCCGCCGCGACCTCCCGCGTACTGTCCGCCGGTCGGCACCCTGGATGACAGGGCCCATCCGCCTCCATGTCCGGTGCAGGTGCCCAGCCGCGCCGGGGAGCGCGGTCGTGAACTGATCGGGCGGTATAGCCTCGTGGAGCACCGCACCGCATCACACTGTCGCGCGGCGAGTGAGGCCGAGTGAAGACGAGCACCGCACCCGCCTGGCCTCGCGTGGGGCTGTCCCTGATCGTCAATGTCCTGCTGGGCATTCCCGCCGTCGTGCCCGCATTCCTGCTCTGGTACTTCGCCTCGAACTGGCCGCTCGCCGAACTCGGCTGGACCCGGCGGGAACCCACGGAGAACGACGGAGTCCTGCCCTGGGTGCTGTTCGCCGGCCCGGTCATCACCCTGTTCGTCCTGGCCTGGTGGCTCGCCAACTGGCCGCTCCGGCACAGGACTTCACTGGCACGGGGCACGTACTGGCTTCTCAGCGCCGCGGCCACCGCGCTCCCCACGGTCACGCTCACGCTCGTCGTCATCATCGAGGGGAACCGACCCTGACGGCGGTGCCGAGAGGGAGTGGGCGGGGCGATTCCGTCGGAAGCCGGGTCCTGCGGGCGTCTCAGCCCGCTGTCCAGATGACGGCGTCGAACATCGCTCGCCGGTCGACGACCTCCAGTTCGGTGAGCTTGAGCCGGGCGATGTTCCCGTCACTGGTGCGAACGCACAGCACCGCGTTCCCGGCGAGCCGCGCGGTGTCGGTCCCGGCCGCGCCGACCGTGCTCGAACACTCCTCGAAGCCCGGCAGACTCGCCGTCTTCCCCGTCCAGAGCGAGATCACCGTGCCGTTCCAGCCCCCGATCTCGTCCGTGCCGATCGTGAAGATATCGCCCTCGTCGGCATACCCGACGGCGACGGGCTGCTCGGCGTCCAGATCCTTGGGCTCGGAATCGATCAGCAGTCGCCCCCGCCAGTGTTCGCTTCCCGCGGGCGGGGTGCCGGGGCCCGACCCGGTCGTCCCGGCCTGCTCGGAAGCGGACGCGGGCGCGGAAGCGGGCTCGGATTCAGCCGGTTCCGTCGCCGGTGCGGAAACCGGTGTGGTGCTGGGCGCGGTGGCCGCAGCGTCCGTGGGACCGGAGCCCGACGGGGCATCGGAGGACGCCACGACGGGGATCAGAGCCGCCACGATCGTCGCCGCGGCCGTGACCACCGCCGCCGCCACACCGATCCATGCCGCCCGCTGGTGTCGGCCGAACCACCCGCCGTCCGCGTCACCGCCCGCCCCGCCACCCGGCCCCGGCGGGTCCTCGGGCGGCGACGGTGACGGCGGCGGGGGAGCGGGCGGCTGTGCGCCGGTGCGGCCGTGGTTCCGCCGGTTCCTGTCCGTCAGATGATCGCCGTCCCCACCGGGTGTGCCGTCATCGGCTCGATCGTCGGTCGCCACACCTCAACGCCCCCGCTGCTGCCGCCGGTTCCACGTGCGTCGCCGAGAGGCTAACAGCCCGTCCGGGCGCGTGTGGCGGCTCCGTCCGAGAACTGCACCGCGTTGGCCAACAGATCGCTCACTGAAGCGAGTTGACGAGTCGCCGCAGGCGTCGGGCGGGCAAGTCGCCCTCTGCGGCGAAGGGTATCGGCAACGCCGTCGGATGACCCCGGGCGCGCTCGCTACCGCTCCGGCGGAACGCGGTAGACGGAGACGTGGGAATCGGACTCGGCGGTGAACTCGGTTCCGCTCCAGTCCGCGTGCCGGGTCTCCAGCTCGAAACCGGCGAGCTGAGCCATGAGGTCCAGCTCGGCCGGCCAGATGTAGCGGTGCGGGCTGCGGAACAGTTCTGCCCGCGGGGTCTCGTCGAACCGGAAGTGGTGCGACACGACCTGCTGGCGCAGGACGTCATAGGTGTCCAGAAGGATGTAGTCCGGCTCGGACCGGCACACCATGGCCGTCTGCCCCGGCGGAAGCTTGCGCAGCTCCGGTACCCACAGCTCGATCACGAACCGGCCTCCGGGCGTGAGATGGCGGGCCGCGTTACGGAAGCACTCGACCTGCCGGTCCTGGGCGAGCAGATTGGAGATCGTGTTGAACACGAGGTAGACCAGGGAGTACGTCCCCGGGGCGGTGGCGGTCGCCATGTCACCGACGACCACGGGGATCGCCGATTCACCGGCCTTGGAGCGCAGTTGCTCCACCATCGGCCGGGACAACTCGATGCCGGTGACGGGAACTCCCCGCTCCGCGAGCGGGACGGCGACCCGTCCGGTCCCGATGGCGAACTCCAGCGCCGCCCCACCGTCCGCGAGCTCCGCGAGGCGCTCCACGGCCGGGTCCAGGACCTCGGGCGCGAACATGCCGGTGCCGGGTGTGTCATACCTCTGCGCCGCATCGGCATCCCAGATGCTCTCCTGCTCCATTCCTCAACGCTCGCCACCGGTCGCGGGGATGTCCAGCGAATATCCGCTCTGTCGCAGTGAAGACGGTGAGAGGGAGGTGCTCGGCGAGAAGAGAATCCCGGTGCCGATGGGGCTGCTCAGCCGAGCGACGAGACCAGGGCAGCCCGGGCGCCGACCGGTGTGGGCTCCGCGGCGGGCTCACGGCCGAGCAACTCGCTCAGTAGCGGCAGTACGGAGGGCATGACTGTCACGTACCTCGG
The DNA here is from genome assembly GCF_020982505.1 of Streptomyces sp. MNU89. Lineage (NCBI taxonomy): Bacteria > Bacillati > Actinomycetota > Actinomycetes > Kitasatosporales > Streptomycetaceae > Streptomyces > Streptomyces sp. MNU89. The sequence continues at coordinate 6,826,453 of NZ_JAJKLL010000001.1, forward strand.
ATCACTCGTGGTGGCGTCCCAACCGCACGGCATACGGCACCAGTTCCACCACGCCCAGTCGCCCTCCTGCGAGCGCGGATCCGTCACCGAGTCGTGCCGGAGCCGGAGCTTCCGGAACTCTCCGGCGCACAGTCCGGCCACCACCGGGTGGTCGTCGGGCTCGGGGAACAGGCGCAACACGTCGAACCACGTGACCTCACCGGCGCACAGGGCGGCGACGGCACCGTCCACCGGGGCCTGTGTCCCGTGCTGCCCGGCCGGTACGAAAGCCGCCTCCGCGCCGGTCGCCCGCCGGAGGAGCCGGGCCATGAAGCGGGGGAGGTAGTGCGCCGAGCCGGAGCGGGTGAGCCAGCTGTGCGGGCTGTGCCCCAAGACCTGGGCCGCCGCGTCCTCCCCGGCCCGCGCTGTGGGGGGCGTCGGGTGCGCGCGCAGCGGTGGCACAAGGCGGTTTCCCCGTACGACGGGGGCGGCCGGAGGGGCGGGGACGTCGACGACGAGGACCGACGCGGCGAACGGGTGAGAGTGCCCCGCCGGTGTGCCGTGAAGCCGCCCGGACCACGGGCCGAGGGTGTGCCCGCCGAGAACGAGGTCAACGGATTCCGCCCACGGACGCGTGAGGTCCGCCAGGCGGTCCGGGCGGGTGCCGAGCACGCTCCCGTCTCCGCCGCCGGGTCGCGGCCACCACGCCGCGCCGTCGTGCAGCAGCGCGACGGTCCACCGGGCGCCCTGCTGCCGCAGTCGGTGAGCCAGGTGGGGCACGGCGTGCTGCCAGTCGTCCCGGGGACGCGGGGCCCGGGACAGCCGGTGGCTGTGCGGATGCGTCAGGCCGATGACGCCGATGGGACCGGCGCCGGTGTCCACGACGGCGCAGCCTGGCAGCCCGGCATCGGCGTTCGCGCAGAGCAGGGGGAACGGCAGCCGCCGCGCCCGCTCCCGCAACGCGGACACTCCGTCGTCGAACTCGTGGTTGCCCGCGGCAGCCGCGGAGATCGGCAGCCCCGCGACGATCTCCCACGGCCGTGCGCCGGGCAGTGAGGCCGCCGGTCCCATCGCGAGATCACCGGTGTCGAGCCAGACGGCGGGCTGCCGCCGGCGTTCGCGCTCCAGCATCCTGGCGATGCCCGCGCAGGTGCCACCACGGCCGTAGCCGGTCCGGGCGGGCACGACGGTCGCTGCCAGGTCACCGGTGGCGAGGATGCGGAGCACCGTGTCGGGCACGGGGGGGGCGGCAGGGCCGGGACTGTGTCGGTCAGGGGGAGCCTCCGTATCCGTCGCGCACCGCGGATCGTCCGTGACCGCGATGCTCCCCTTCGGGCCTGTGGGCCATCCCGGTGCGGGACGCCGTGGTGGTCCGAATTCCCCCTTCGCGGCGCGTTACCGCCTCTGAACGAGTGGTGGTGCCGGGCCGGCGTCCGTGGTGGCGTCCGGTGAGTGGTCGGCCTTCGTGGAGTTAGCCGCGCGCGGCCGAACTGCCGGGTACGAGGATGCCTCCGGTACCGGTTTCAGCTGGCACCGGAGGCGTCAACGCGTCAGCGAGGGGGACCACCCTGCGCCCCGCGTCAGCCCTCCTCCATGTCGCGGAAGCGTTCGAAGGTGTCCGTCCCGTCGGCGCCCTGGTCCCACTTGACGGTGAGGGTGTCACCGCTCCGCGAGAGCCTGCCGTGGCGGTCCTTGCTCCTGACGCGCTCTCCGTCCTGCTCACGGAGCATGACGACCACGAGGTCGTTCCCCGCCCCGGCCTTCTGCCAGCGGCGCGAGGCCGCTGTCAACGGTGACTCAGCACATTGACCACACGGCCGTTGGGGTCGCGGACGAAGAAGCGCCGCACACCCCACTCCTCGTCCTGCAAGGGGTGCACGATCTCCGCGCCGCTGTCCCGCATGACGGCGTAGGCCGCGTCCACGTCGTCCACCTCCACGCTCATGTCCGGCGTGACCGGCGCGGTCTTGTCGCCGGTCATAAAGCTGACCTGGGCCGCCGGGGTGGATGGTGAGGCGAGCGTCATGATCCAGCCCAGGTCCATGACCTCCTCGAAGCCCAGCAGGCCGTAGAACTCCCGGTTTTCCTGCACTGTGCCTGACTGGAGAATGGGCATGACGCGGCGAACGGCCATTGACGACTCCCAGTGTGTAGCGTCTCCCTGGGACTTCCCAGGAGTACTACGGCATGCGCGCCTTCGCACGCACTACCGCAACAGATTTCCGGGCGGTCTGGTCCTGCGGCGCCGGACGGCAGCCTCGCCGCCGCCCTTTCGGGAGGGCATCGGCGGGCCGTCCGCCGGTGACCAGGCCGGACCGCGGACCGAGGAAGGGACCCCACCGGCCGTCTCCCTCCAGGCTCAGCGCCGGCCGGCCCCTGGGGCGCGCTCGCGGGCGTCCGTGAGGAGCATGTCCAGGTCCACCGCCTCCGCCATGGCTCGGGTTCCCGCGTCGTTGGGGTGGAGGTGGTCGCCGCTGTCGTAGGCCGGGTTGAGCGTCAGCGGGTCCTCGGGGGAGGCGGTGGCCGCCGCGAAGTCGATGACGCCGTCGAACGCCCCCGAGGTGCGGATCCACTCGTTCACCGCGTCCCAGATGGCCTGGCGGCTCTCTGTCCAGATGAACGAACCGGCCATGGGCAGCAGTGTTCCGCCGTAGACCTTCACGCCGTGGCGGTGGCCTTCCTCGATGAAGGCCTCGTAGCCGGTGATGAGTTCGTCCGCCGTGGCGTCGTAGCCGATGTCGTTGATGCCCTCCATGAGGATCACCGAGCGGACGCCGGTCTGTTCGAAGGCGTCGCGCTCCATGCGGGAGAGGGCGGCGACGCCGTAGTACGGCTCGCCCTCGCGGTCGGCGATCAGGCGGTTGCCGCCCAGGCCCGCGTTGACCACCGACAGGGTCGGGCCCTTGCGGGCCTGGAGGCGGCGGGCGAGGTGGTCCGGGTAGCGCTGGTTGGCGTTGCCCGTGGTGCTCGCGGTGTCGGTGATCGAGTCGCCGAAGGCCACCACCGAGCCGACCGTGCGGCGGTCGCCGCGCACGTCCACGCCGCTGACGAGCATCCAGCACGGGGTGCCGGCGTAGTCGTCGCCGGAGGGGTCGGCCGCCTCGTCGCCCTCGGCCAGGTAGTTGCCCTGCGCGGTGAACGGATGGTTGGTGACCGGGCCGGTCGCCTTGTCGACATGGACACTCACGAGGAGGGTGGAGAGGGCTCGTACGGGCATCCGGACCGGGTCGCTGAACCGTTCCTCGCCCGCGGCGAGGGTGGTGGCCTTGCGGCCGCCGAAGGTCAGGGTGCGCAGGGTGCCGGGGACGGCGTCGGCGCCCTCGTTCTGGAGTGCGACGGTCACCTTGTCGACCGTGACGGGCTCCGTCCCGAAGGTGTTGGTGACCCGGACCCGGACGCTGCTGCCGCCGCCCTTGACGAAGAGGACGTTGCGGACCGTCTGGTTCTCCAGGCCCTCGCCGGCCGGGCAGTCGCTCCAGGGGATCTCGCTGCCGGCCACCTGGCTCGCGCCCCAGGCGGCCACCCAGCCGCGGGACTCGCCCTGGCCGCCTTGACCGGGTGCGCTCTGGGCGGCGGCGGGCTGCGCGGCCGCCGGGGCCAGTGCCACCGCCAGTGCGAGGGCGACGGCGGTGGCGAGGGGCGGGCCAGGCGGCCGGGGGTACAGGCCCCGGTCCGCCGGCGGGCGGAGTCGTGCCGGCCGGGTCCGGTTTCCCGGGAGGGATCTCCGGTGCGGCTTCCGGTCGCTGCCGGGAGCCGGAGGAGTGGGGGAGGGAGGGAAATCATGGGGTTCTCCTGGTTCTCCTGATGAGGGTGGCCGGTGACCGGTGGTATGCGGTGGTGCCTGCTCGGGTGGTCGGAGGCGGGCTGACAACGTTGTCTGCCCTCGTCGTCGCTCGGCAGCGGTGTGCTGTTTCCTGGCGGAACGGTGGCGGCGTTGCGGGGTGCGGCCGTGGGGCGCGGTGGGCTCGGGAGCCGCCAACGCGCCCTGGAATACGGCCGGTTGGCGTGGCCAGATGCAAGCACCGATCCGATCACGCGGTCAAGGTGGCGACGGGCCTCAGGCTGCGGATCGGTGCGGTGGCGGATCGGTGTGACGCCGCCCCGGCCGGCGCCGTCCCGCGATCCGGCCGTCCGGCGTGCCCCATGCCGGCGGGTTCCCGTACATCCGTTCGTGGGAGCGGTGCCCTTCTCCGGCCCCGCCTCCGCCCGTGGCGGCCCCGCCCGGCAGTCCGGGGTCGCGGTCAGCAGGGTCGCGCTCAGCAGACCGGAAGGAGCCTCCGGGAGCGGGGCGGTCGGATGGGCGAGTGACTGGAATTGAACCCAGTTACTGTCGTGACCAGGGCCGATGAACTCAGCGAACCAGCCACAGTGACTCTTCGTGGCGTTTCAATGTGTTTGCGAAGCGGCTCCTGGGTTACCCGCGCCGTCGTGCCGATCACCACAGTCCCCCACAAGGCCCCGGCGCTCCCCGAGGGCCCGTGGCTGTTCGCACCGGGCGAGCCGCCGCGGCCCCCTCGCGCGCCCTCGGGCCCCCCGCGAGCCGTCCTGTTCGACCGCGACGGCACGCTCGTCGAGGACGTCCCGTACAACGGCGACCCCGCGCTCGTACGGCTGATGCCGCACGCCCGGGAGGCGCTGGCGGCGGTACGGGCCCACGGAGCCGCTGTCGGCGTGGTGAGCAACCAGTCCGGCGTGGCCCGCGGGCTGCTCACCCGGGGGCAGGTCGAGGCCGTGCGGTGGCGGGTCGAGGAACTGCTCGGACCGTTCGGCGTGTGGGCCGTCTGCCCGCACGGGCCCGGCGACGGCTGCGGCTGCCGCAAGCCGGCGCCCGGACTCGTGCTCGCCGCCTGCGCGCGGCTCGGTGTGGTGCCGGAGGAGACGGTGGTCATCGGCGACATCGGCGCCGACCTGGGCGCGGCCCGCGCGGCCGGTGCCCGGGGTGTTCTGGTGCCCACCCCCGTGACGCGCTCCGAGGAGGCCGACGCGGCCCCGGAGCGCGCGGCCGACCTGCTGGCGGCGGTGCGCCTGGCCCTCGGCCACCGGGCGTCCGGGCCGGACCGTCTGCCTCCGGAAGGCAGCCTTCCGCCCGGAGAAGACCGGCCCTCCGATGGGGGAGGTGCCGCGTGATACGCACCCTGGTCGTCCGTCTGGACAGCGCCGGAGACGTCCTCCTCGCCGGGCCCGCGGTGCGCGCCGCCGCGCACGGTTCCTCGTACACCGCGATGCTCTGCGGACCGCAGGGCGAGCAGGCCGCGCGGCTGCTGCCCGGGGTCGACGACGTCCTCGTGTACGACGCGCCGTGGGTCGGCCTGGAGCCGCCCCCGGTGACCCGGAGCGGCACCGACGCGCTGATCGAGGCCGTCGCCGCGGGCCGGTTCGACCGGGCGCTGGTCCTGGCCTCGTACCACCAGAGCCCGCTGCCCGTCGCCCTGCTGCTGCGGATGGCGGGCATCCCCTGGATCGCCGCCGACAGCGAGCACTACCCCGGGGCGCTGCTCGACCTGCGCCACCGGCGGGCCCCGGGACAGCACGAGGCGCGTGCCGCGCTGGCGCTCGCGGAGGCCGCCGGCTTCGCCCTGCCGCCCGGCGACGACGGAGCCCTGCGGGTGCGCGACGCCGCCGACACCACCCACCTGACCGGCGAGGACCCGTACCTCGTGATCCACCCCGGAGCCGCCGTGCCGGCCCGTGCCTGGAGCCCCGAGCGGGCCGCGCGCGCCGTGGCGGCCCTCGACGCGGCCGGGCACCGGGTGGTCGTCACCGGCGGCCCGGGGGAGAAGGAGCTCACCGCGGCCGTCGCGGGGGAGTGCGGGCTCGACCTCGGCGGCCGTACGGACCTGCGCGAACTGGCCGGGGTCCTGTCCCGCGCCCGGGCGGTGGTCACCGGCAACACCGGGCCCTCGCACCTGGCGGCGGCCGTCGGCGCGCCCGTCGTCTGCCTGTTCGCACCGGTCGTGCCCGCCGAGCGCTGGGCGCCGTACCGGGTGCCGCACGTGCTGCTGGGACGGCAGGACGCGCCGTGCGCCGGGACCCGGGCCCGCGAATGCCCCGTAGCGGGGCATCCGTGCCTGGACTCGGTGACGGACGCCGAACTGCTGTCCGCCGTCGGTGCGTTGACGGAAGGCCCGGCGGCCCCGGCCGCGGCCCGTGCCCCGCCCGTCCCGCGACCCCGCGGCGCCGCCCGCACCGCACCACCCCACGGCGCCGACCGCCCGCCCGGCCGGGCCGACCGCACCGGCCACCGGAGACCCGGAGTGGAGGACCGCATGAACATCCTGCTCTGGCATGTGCACGGCTCCTGGACGACGGCGTTCGTCCAGGGACCGCACACCTATCTGGTGCCCGTCCTGCCCGGCCGCGGACCCGACGGCCTCGGCCGCGCCCGCACCTGGACCTGGCCGGACTCCGTCCTCGAACGGACCCCGGAGCAGCTGCGCGACGAGCCCGTGGACCTCGTCGTCCTGCAGCGGCCGCACGAGGCGGGCCTGGCCGAACGCTGGCTCGGCGGGCGGCGCCCCGGCCGCGACGTCCCCGCCGTCTACCTGGAGCACAACGCGCCCGACGGCGAGGTGCCCCACACCCGCCACCCCGCCGCCGACCGGGACGGTCTGACCCTCGTCCACGTCACCCACTTCAACCGGCTGTTCTGGGACAACGGCTCCACCCGCACCGCCGTGATCGAACACGGCATCGTCGACCCCGGCCACCTCTACACCGGCGAGGTGGAACGGGCGGCCGTCGTCGTCAACGAGCCCGTCCGCCGCGGCCGCACCACCGGCACGGACCTGCTGCCGCACCTGAGCGCCGCCGCACCCCTGGACGTCTTCGGCATGCGCACCGAGGGACTCGCCGCCCACCTCGGCCTGGACGAGGACCGCTGCCGCGTGCGGGACCTGCCGCAGAGCGAACTCCACACCGCCATGGCACGGCGGCGCCTCTACCTCCACCCGATCCGCTGGACCTCCCTCGGCCTGTCCCTGCTGGAGGCCATGCACCTGGGGATGCCGGTGGTCGCCCTCGCCACCACCGAGGCGGTCGAGGCCGTCCCTGCCGGAGCCGGGGTCGTCTCGACCCGTCCGGAGGAGCTCGCCCGCGCCGCCCGCGCCTATCTGAACGACCCCGCGGCGGCCGCCGAGGACGGGGCACGGGCCCGCACCGCGGCCCTTGAACGCTACGGCCTCAAGCGCTTCCTGAGTGACTGGGAGCACCTGATCGAGGAGGTGACCCGATGACGGCCACGGTGCGGCACGGAGCCCTCGCCATCGCCCTCATATCCGAGCACGCCAGCCCGCTGGCCGTCCTCGGCGGAGTCGACGCGGGCGGACAGAACGTCCACGTGGCGCACCTCGCCGGCGCCCTCGCGGACCGCGGCCACCAGGTCACCGTCCACACCCGGCGCGACGCGCCCGGCCTGCCCGACCGGGTACCGCTGCGCCCCGGCGTCGAGGTGTGCCACGTACCGGCCGGGCCCGCCCGGGAGATCCCCAAGGACGAACTGCTGCCCTACATGCCCGAGTTCGGCCGCCACCTCGCCCGGCAGTGGGAACTGGCGCCGCCCGACCTGGCGCACTCGCACTTCTGGATGTCCGGGCTGGCCACACTGCAGGCCGCCCGCGAACTCGGCGTGCCGGTGACCCACACGTACCACGCCCTCGGTGCCGTCAAGAAGCGCCACCAGGGCAGCGCCGACACCAGCCCGCCGGAGCGGATCCTGCTGGAGACGGAGATCGGCGAGAGCAGCGACCGGATCATCGCCACCTGCCGCGACGAGGTCGCGGAACTGGCCGCCCTGGGCATCCCGGCCGGGCGGATCTCCGTCGTTCCCTGCGGCGTCGACACCGAGCGGTTCACGCCCGACGGCCCCGCCGCGCCCCGCGGACCGCTGCCGCACCGGCTGCTGCAGATCGGGCGGCTGGTCCCGCGCAAGGGCGCGGCCGTGTCGATCGCCGCGCTCGCCCTGCTGCCCGACGCCGAACTCGTCATCGCGGGCGGTCCGCCGCCGGACCGCATCGGCGCGGACCCGGAGGTGCGCCGGCTGCGCGCGCTGGCCCGGAAGGCGGGCGTGGCCGACCGGGTGCGCTTCACCGGCGGAGTGCCGCCGGAGGACGTTCCCGCGCTGCTGCGCAGCGCCGACCTCGTCCTCTGCCCGGCCGACTACGAGCCGTTCGGCATCGTGCCGCTGGAGGCCATGGCCTGCGGAACACCCGTCGTGGCCAGCGCGGTCGGCGGCCAGATGGACTCCGTGGCCGACCCGGGCACCGGGCGGCTCGTCCCGCCCGGCGACCCGGCGGCCCTCGCGGCCGCCGCCTCCGGACTGCTGCGCAACCCGCAGCTGCGCGAGACGTGCGGGCTCGCAGGGCGCCGCCGTGCCCTGCTCCGCTACGGCTGGAACCGGGTCGCGGCCGCCACCGAGACCGTCTACCGGGACGTGCTCGCCCTGCGTCCCGCCGCCGTCACCGGAGCGGCCTGAACCGCGCCGCTCCCACGGCCGCGCCACCGAACTCTTGTTCTTCCAGGAGGACGAACACCATGTCTGACACGCTGCGGGCAGCACACGAGCACTGCCAGTCGCTCCAGGATGCCCTCGGCCGGCTCCGCGACCGGGAGCTCGGCCTGATCACCGCCTGGGGCGAGCACCTCGCCGCCGTCCTCCCCGTGGGCGGCCGGCTGCTCGCCGCGGGCAACGGCGGCAGCGCCGCGCAGGCCCAGCACCTCACCGCCGAACTCGTCGGCCGCTTCCAGCGCGAACGCCCGGCCTACTCGGCGATAGCCCTGCACGCCGAGACCTCCACCGTCACCGCCATCGGCAACGACTACGGCTTCGACGAGCTGTACGCACGGCAGGTCGCCGCGCACGGGCGGCCCGGCGACGTCCTCGTCCTGATGTCCACGTCCGGGCGCAGCCCCAACCTGCTCGCCGCCGCCGACACCGCGCGCGCCGCCGAGCTGCGGGTGTGGGCGATGACCGGGCCCCGGCCGAATCCGCTGGCCGCCCGTGCCGACGAGGCCCTGTGCATCGACGCGGACAGCACCGCGACGGTGCAGGAGGCGCACCTGGTGGCGCTGCACCTGCTGTGCGCGGCGTTCGACTCGGCCGCGGCGGTGCCGGCGACGGCACCCGCCGCCGCGGTGCCGGCCGCACCGGAACCGGCGGCCCGCGCCGCCCGGAACGGGAACGGGGACAGGAAGGGGAACGGGAACGGATACGTGAACGGTGTCCGCACGGCGGCGGTGCGCCCCTGGCGGGACATCGCATGAGCCGCCCCGCCGCCCCGGGGCCCGACAGCGCAGCTGTGAGGTGATCATGAACCACCGTCAACCTCTCGTCGTCGTCGGTGACGTCCTGCTCGACCGGGACATCGACGGCACGGCGGAGCGGCTGGCCCCCGACGCGCCCGCGCCGGTCGTGGACGTCACCGGCGACCGCAGCCGGCCCGGCGGCGCCGGACTGGCCGCCGTCCTCGCCGCGGCGGACGGGCGCGAGGTCGTGCTCGTCACCGCCCTCGGCGACGACCCGGCGAGCCGCACCGTCCGCGCCGCGCTCACCCCGCGCGTCCGGCTCGTCGAACTGCCGCTCCACGGCACGCTGCCCGAGAAGATCCGGGTCCGCGCCGACGGCCGTCCGCTGGTCCGCGTCGACCGGGGCGGCGGCCGTCCCGGCGAGCCGGACGACGCCGTACGGGCCGTGCTGCGCGCGGCGGGCACGATCCTCGTCGCCGACTACGGGCGCGGAACGGCCACCGCCGTGCGGCCCTACCTCGCGGAGGCCGCCCGGCGCGTACCGCTGGTGTGGGACCCGCATCCGCGCGGGGACGAACCGGTGCCCGGCGCCCGGCTGGCCACACCCAACGCCGCCGAGGCCCGCGCCCTGGCGCCCGGCGCGGCGGGTTCCGGTCCGGGGCGTCCGACCGACGTGCCGGGCGGGCTTGCTGACGGCACCGGCCGTGACGGTACGGACCGGCACGGTGCGGACGCCCCGGCCGGAACCGCCGGCCCGCGGAGCGCGCACGGCACGCACGGCGAAGACACCGGCCCGGACACCGCCCGCGCCGCCTCCCCGCACCGCCACCGGTGACGACTCCCTCCGCGCCCACGGCCTGCGCGGCGCCCACCTCGCCGGACGCTGGCGGGCCGCCGGCGTGGCCGTCACGCTCGGCGCCCGCGGCGCCCTCCTGACCCGCCCCGGCAGCGACAGCCCGATGCTCGTCCCGGCACCGCAGATGTCCGGCGGCGACCCGTGCGGCGCGGGCGACCGCTTCGCGGCGGCGGCCGCGGCCGCGCTCGCCGACGGCGCGCTCCCCGAGGAGGCCGTCCAGCGCGCGGTCACCGAGGCCGCCGGGTTCGTCGCGGCGGGCGGCGCCGGAAACCCCGCGCTGTGGCGCGGCCGCCCGGCTGCCGCCGACCGCCCGGCCCGCCCCGACGACCCGTTCGCGCTCGCCGCGGCCGTCCGTGCCCGCGGCGGTACCGTCGTCGCCACCGGCGGCTGCTTCGATCTCCTCCACGCCGGCCACGTCGGCCTGCTGGAGAACGCCCGCCGCGTCGGCGACTGCCTCATCGTCTGCGTCAACTCCGACGACTCCGTCCACCGCCTCAAGGGCCCCGGACGGCCGCTCAACCACCAGGCCGACCGGGTCCGGGTGCTGGCCGGACTGGGCTGCGTGGACGCGGTGGCCGTGTTCGACGAGGACACCCCCGAGGCGCTGCTGCGCACCCTGCGCCCCGACATCTGGGTCAAGGGCGGCGACTACAGCGTCGACGCGCTCCCCGAGGCGGCGGTCCTGCGCCGGTGGGGCGGGCAGGCGCTCGTGCTGCCCTACCTGGACGGCCGCTCCACCACCGAGATCGCGCGGCGCGCGCTCGCCCCAGCCCCACAGCCCCCGGAGCCGCCGGATGACCTCCCGCGACATCATCGACATCACCGCACCGCCCGGCACCCCCTCCCTGGTGGTGCTGCGCGCCCTGGGCCTCGGGGACCTGCTGACCGCCGTGCCGGCCCTGCGCGCCCTGCGCCGCGCCCACCCGGCGCACGAACTGGTGCTCGCCGCGCCGGCCCGGCTCGCCGAGGCCGCCCTCGCCACCGGCGCCGTCGACCGCCTGCTGCCCGCCGCCGCGCCGGGGCGCGCGGTCCCCGAACGCATCGCCTGGACGGGCCCGCCCCCCGACATCGCCGTCGACCTGCACGGCAACGGGCCCGAGAGCCACCTGCCGCTGCGGGACCTGCGCCCGGCCCGGCTGATGGCCTACGCCCACCCGGACACCCCCGGCATCCCGGGGCCGCAGTGGCGGGACGACGAACACGAACGCGCCCGCTGGTGCCGCCTCCTGGACTGGTACGACGTCCCCGCCGACCCGGACGACCTGCGGATTCCCCTCCCCGGCAGACCCTCGCCGGCCCCCGGCGCCGTGGTCCTCCACCCCGGCGCGGACGCCGGTGCGCGCTGCTGGCCCGCCGACCGGTACGCGGCCGTGGCCCGCGTGCTGATCGCCGCCGGGCACCGGGTGGTCGTCACCGCCGGAGCGGGCGAGGGCGCGCTCGCCCGGTCGGTCGCCGGACGCGCGGGGCTGCCCGCCTCCGCCGTGCTGGGAGGCGACGCCGACGTGCCGTTCCAGGATCTGGCCGCGCTCGTCGCCCGCGCCCGCGCGGTCGTCGTCGGTGACACCGGCCTGGCGCATCTGGCCACCGCCCTGGGAACCCCGTCCGTGGTGCTGTTCGGGCCCGTCGCCCCACGGCTGTGGGGCCCGCCGGACGACCCGCGCCACCGGGCGCTGTGGCACCCCGACGGCCCCGGCGCCCGGCCCGGCGACGCCCACGGGGAACGGCCCGACGAGCGGTTGCTGCGGATCACCGCGGACGAGGTGCTGGCAGCCCTGGCGGCTCTGCCCGAACCGGTGGCGGGTTCCCTGCCCGGCAGCGGACCACGGCCCCCGGCCGCCGCGGCCGCGGTGAGCGGATGACGGACCGGGGCCGACGGGCGTGACCGGTGCCGAGGGGCGGCCCGGGCGGCCCGTGTGCCCCCGGACCGCCCGGCGCGGCCGGTCCGCGGCCCGGGCTGCTCCTTCCGGGTGGCCCGGCCGCCCCCGCCGGACGGACGGCCGCCGTTCCGGGCCTCCGCGACGGACCGGGCGGGGCAATCGTCGTGAAACGGCGGTTTCGGGGCACCTGCATCTGTGGGCCCGCCGCCACCGGGCACACCCCGCCGGGATCCCGGCGGGCCACCGGCGCACCGGCCGCCCCAGCGCCCCCGCCGGCCCGGACACCCGGGCCGGCGAACGGAAGGAGACCGGACGATGAGCGACACCTACACCACACCCTCCCAGGCCGAGGGCGACCGGGACGACGACCCGCTCGAGCAGCAGCACGAGATGACCCCGCGCACCACGCCCTCCCAGGCGGAGGGCGAACGGGACGACGAGGACGAGGAGTAGCCCGGGGGAGCGCCGGCCCGGGCCGGCCCCGGCCGGGAGCCACCGCCCTCCGCCGGGACGCCCGCCGGGCGCCGGGGCGGGAGCGGCCGGCCCGCCGGGTCCCGCCCGTCCCGGCACCGCGGCAGGTCACCCGGACGGGCGGCAGGCGGAGCGCCCACCGCTGCCGTCGCACCCCCGGTGGTACGGAGCGGCAGGACACGACGAGCACCGCAGGAACGGGCCGAGACCGCACGAGCGGCGGATGCCGGAGCAGAGGGAGCCGACCATGACGCGCCACACCACACCACCGGGCCCGCCGGGCGCCGCCCACGAGGCCCGGGTCCGGGGGCTGCGGGTCGTCGTCACCGGCGCCACCGGCAACATCGGTACCGGGCTGCTGGGACTGCTCCGCGAGGACGACCGGGTCGGCTCGGTCCTGGCCATCGCCCGCAGACCGCCCGGCACCCCGCAGGAACGCCGGTCGGCCGGGTCCGGGGGCACGGACGGCCCGGAACGGGCGGGAGACGGGGACGGCCCGGCCGGCGCGACGGCCCGGGACGACAAGATCACCTGGCTGCGGGCCGACATCTGCCGGGCCGACCTCGTCCACCACTTCGAGGGCGCCGACGCCGTCGTCCACCTCGCCTGGCTGTTCCACCCCTCCCACCGGCCGTCCGTGACCTGGCGGACCAATGTCCTGGGCAGCACCCGGGTGTTCCGCGCGGCGGCCGCCGCCGGGGTGGCCGTCCTCGTCCACGCCTCGTCCGTGGCGGCCTACTCGCCCGGCCCCAAGGAGCGCGGGGTCGACGAGAGCTGGCCCACGCACGGCTGGCCGGCCTCCGCCTACTCCCGCGAAAAGGCCTATGTGGAACGGGTCCTGGACGCCTTCGAACAGGACCACCCCGCGATGCGGGTGGTCCGGCTCCGCCCCGGCATCGTGTTCCGGCGCGAGTCGGCGGCCCAGCAGCGCCGGATCTTCGCCGGTCCGCTGCTGTCGCGCCGTATGGTCCGCCCCTCGCGCTACCCGGCGATGCCCGACCTGCCCGGGCTGCGCTTCCAGACCCTGCACACCGACGACGCGGCCGACGCCTTCCGCCGCGCCGTCCTGACGCCCGTACGCGGCCCGTTCAACCTCGCCGCCGACCCGCCCGTCGACGCGAGGATGCTCGCCCGGGTGTTCGGGACCCGGACCGTGCGCGTCCCCGCCCGGCCCGTGCTGGCCGCCGTGGCCGCCGCCTGGCGGCTCCATCTCGTCCCCACCCCCGACGGACTCCTGGAGGCCGTGCTCCGCATGCCGCTGATGGACACCACCCGCGCCCGGACCGAACTCGGCTGGCAGCCGCGGCACTCGGCGGAGGAGACCGTCGAGGAGTTCGCCGCCGGGCTGCGCCGGGGCACCGGCGGCCCGACCCCGGCCCTCGCCGCCCGCCTCCCCGGCGGGGGCCGCGCCCGGGAACTCGCCACCGGCGTGGGGGAGCGCACATGACGCCCGGCGGGACGGACCGCCCCGCCAGCCGGAGCGAGCCGCAATCGGACCCCGCCAAGGCCCCGTACACGGCCGGGACGGGGCCCACGACCGGGACGGGGCCCACGGCCGCGGCGGCGCACCCGCGCCCCGCCACGGCCGGCGACGCCGACGCCGTGGTGATCGGCGCCGGCCCCAACGGCCTCGTCGCCGCGAACATCCTGGCGGACGCGGGCTGGCGGGTCCTCGTCCTCGAAACGCAGCCCGTGCCCGGCGGCGCCGTCCGCAGCGACCGGGGCGTCCACCCCGACTACGTCAGCGACCTGTTCAGCTCGTTCCACCCGCTGGCCGTCGCCTCCCCGGCCATCGGCGCGCTCGGCCTCGAACAGTACGGATTGCGCTGGAGCCACGCGCCCGCCGTCCTCGCCCACCCGCTGCCCGACGGCAGCTGCCCCGTCCTCCACCGGGACGCCGAACGCACCGCCGAGAGCCTGGAGGAGACCGGCGCGGGGGACGGCGAGGCGTATCTGCGGCTGGTCGGTCTCTGGGACCGCCTCGGCCCCGAACTGATCCAGGCCCTGTTCACGCCCTTCCCGCCGGTGCGCTCCGCGGCCGTGCTCGCCGCCCGGCTCCGCGGCGCGGGCGGTCTGCGGCTGATGCGCACCCTGCTGCTGCCCGTACGGCGGCTGGGGGAGGAGGAGTTCACCGGCAGCGGCGGCCCGGTGCTGCTCGCCGGCTGCGCGCTGCACGCCGACTTCCAGCCCGAGTCGCCCGCCTCCACCGCCTTCGGCTGGCTGCTGGCGATGATCGGCCAGCGGCACGGCTGGCCGGTGCCCGAGGGCGGCGCCCAGGCCCTCACCGACGCCCTCGTCCGGCGGCTGGAGGCCAAGGGCGGCACCGTGCGGTGCGGCACCGAGGTCCGCCGGGTGGTGGTCCGCGAGGGGCGGGCGCTGGGGGTGCTCACCGCGGACGGCGAACCGGTACGGGCCCGGCGGGCCGTCCTCGCCGACGTACCGGCGCCCGCCCTCTACGGCGGCCTGGTCGGCTGGGAGCACCTGCCCGCCCGGCTCCGCGACGACATGCGCCGCTTCCAGTGGGATCACGCCACGTTCAAGGTCGACTGGGCCCTGTCCGGGCCGATTCCCTGGGCGTCGCCCGCCGCGGCCGGCGCCGGTACCGTGCACCTGGCCGACGGCATGGACCATCTCACCCGCCACACCGCGCAGTTGGCCACCGGCCATCTCCCCGACCGGCCGTTCTCCCTGCTCGGCCAGATGACGACGGCCGACCCCGGCCGCTCACCCGCCGGCACGGAGTCGGCCTGGGCGTACACGCACGTACCGCACCAGGTGCGGGGGGACGCGGGCGGCGAGGGACTGGACGGCGACTGGGGCCCGGCCGCGGCGGAGACGATGGCGCGGCGCGTCGAGGCCGAGGTCGAACGGCGCGCGCCGGGCTTCCGTGACCGCATCGCCGCCCGCCGCATCCTCGCCCCGCCCGATTTGGAGCGCCGCGACCAGAACCTGTGGCACGGAGCCGTCAACGGTGGTACCGCCGGCATCCACCAGCAGCTCTTCCTCCGCCCGGTACCGGGCAGCGGCCGCCCCGAGACCCCCGTCGGCGGCCTCTACCTGGCCTCCGCCTCCGCGCACCCCGGCGGCGGCGTCCACGGAGCCTGCGGCGCGAACGCCGCGCGGGCCGCGCTCCGCGGCCGGGGCGGCGTCGTCCGCCAGACCCTGGCACCGGCGCTGTCCGCCCTCCAGCGGTCGCTGACGGGCGGCACGGCGCGGAGCCGCCCGGGCGGCACCTGAGCGGCCGCCGACGACCCGGCGGACGCCCGCCGCCCCGGGCCACCGGCAGCGCCCGGCGCCCCGGCCCGTAACCCGTCCCGACCGACGGACCGACCGCCCAACCGGCAAATCGATCAACCGACCAACCGACCCGACCCCGACCCCGACCCGGCCGGAAGTCCGCCCCGGCCCGATACGCAGAGAGTGGAGAGTTCCATGGCCGTTCGGTACGCGCTGATCCGCCGCCCGCCCGAGGCGGTGTGGGCCGTCCTGTGCGACGGCGCGAAGTACGAGGACTGGGTCATCGGCACCGACGAGACCGAGGAGGTCGACGCGCGCTGGCCCGCCCCGGGCTCGGAGATCCGCTACACCGTGCGCCTGGGCCGCCTGACGCTCGGGGGCCGCACGACTGTCCGGATCTCCGAGCGGAACGAGCGGCTCGAACTGGAGGCGAAGGCCGGGCCGCTGGGCTCCGCGCGCATCGCGATCGAGCTGCGCCCCTGGGGCGAGAACTGCCTGGTGATCGTGGACGAGCATCCGCTGACCGGGCCGGGCGCCAGACTGCACGGCTTCGCCACCGAGGCGTTCCTCAAGCTCCGCCACCGCCAGATGCTCCACCGGCTGGCCAGTGTCGTGGAGGCCGGCGAGAGCGCCGGGCGGACGGCCCCGGCCTGACCCGCGGCCTGACCCGCGCGGCCCGCCCGGGAACACCGGCCGGAGCGCCGCCCCCGCCCCCGCCCCGGCTGTGCGTTTCGGGGCGGGGCGGCGCTCCGGGGCCGGACACGCCACCGGCGGCCGGTCCGGTGACCGGCCGCCGGTGGCGGTCCGTGGTCCGGAGCGGACGCGGTCCCCGGTGGTACCCGGCGCGCCCCTCCGGTCAGATGCGGTCGTCGTCGACGATGTGCACCGCGTCCTCCTCCGCCGAGAGCCCGTGCGTCGACCCCTCCTGCGAGTAGACGTCCTGCTCGCGGGGCCGGTCGGGGTCCGGCTCGTCGTAGAGCAGGCCCGCGCGCGGGTCCTCCTCGCCGTTCTCGTCCTCGTCCAGCGGCCGCTGGTCGGCCTCCGGGTCCTCCCAGGCGGCGGCCCTGCGCGGCTCGGCGAGCTCCGCCGGGTCGGGTTCCGGTACCTCGTCGGAGAGCCGCTCGTCGAGCGTCTCGCCCTCGCGGACCTCGTTCGGGGTCGTCTCGCGGAACTCGGCGAACGTCGGCCGGTCGCCCGGCACCGGCATCTGCTGCGGATCGGACGCCCGCTGCTGCTGAGGGGTGCCGTCCTGCAGGTCGGGGATGCCCTCGTCCTCGGGATCCACCGCAGGGTCGTGTGGCGTTGTCACGGCACCGGCTCCTTCCATCGTCTGTCCGTCCCCCGGTCTCCCCCCACGCCGCTCGGGTGCCCGCGCGAGCGGCGGTCATGCGGCGCGGCCCGTCCGGGACGGCGCGTGGAACAGCGGCAACGGGCCCGCGGGGACGGGGACGGCGGCGGGCCCGCCGGGCCGGGGCGCGGGCCCCCTTGCGTCCGGCCCCGGCGGGAACCCGCACCGGCCCGGCCGGCGCCCGTCACGCCCGCCACCCCGGCCGCGCGGCCCGGCTCGCCCGGGTGGAAGCGCCGCGCACGGCGGCTCCGCGCCCGGCCGGGTGCCTTCGTCCCGGCTGCTCCGCGCCGTGCCGCCGTCCGCGCCGCCGTCCGGACCCGGGCCGGACCCGGACGGGATCGTTCAGGTGAACCGGTCGTCGCTGCCGCCCCGACCGGTCTGTCCGGGCGTCTCCTCGGAGCCCTTTCCCCGGCCGCTGTCGTAGTCGACCTGCTCCTTGCGGACCTTGGTGCTCACCTCTTCCTCCTCGGTGACCTTCTCGGCCTCCAGCCGGACCCGCTCGACGGGGACGGTCTCCTTGCGGACGACGGGACGCTCCTCGTGGAGGGTGAGCTCCACCTGCGCCTCCTCGATCGGGGAGGCCGAGGAACGGGTGCGCTCCTCGGGGCCGACGGGCTCCCGGGTGACCCGGACCTCCTCGTGGCTGACCGGGACCGTGGTGTGCACGTCCTCGGTGACCACGTGCTTGCGCAGCCGGGCGCGTCCGCTCTCGTGCTGCTCGGTGTCGATGTACGCGCGCTCCTCGGAGCGCGTGATCTCCGGCGTGCCGCGGACGCGGGCGGTCTCCCGCTCGCGGGCGGCCGGTGCCGGGGCTCCGGCCGGGGCGGGTGTGCCGGCCGAACGCGCGGGTCCGGCGGTCCGCGGGGTGCCCGCGGTGTCCTCGGGGCGCCGCCCGGTGCGGCCGCCCGACGCGCTCATGTCGTAGTGCCGGTAGAGGTTCTCCTCCTCGGCGGGGTCCAGATGGCCGCCGGCGTCGATGCGCGGGGCCTCCTTGATGTCCTCCTTGCCGTACGGGACCTGCAGCCGGTCCGGGGAGATCTGTGCTCCGCCCAGCGGGACGAAGGTCTCCTTCGTCCCGAACATGCCGGTGCGCACCGTGACCCACTCCGGCTCACCGGAGGCGTCGTCGAGGTACACCTGCTGGATCGAGCCGACCTTCTGGCCGTCCTTGTCGTACAGGGACCGGCCGGACAGTTCCTGTGGGCTTGTGCTGTGGGGTGCGGTCATCGCTGACTGCTCCTTCCGTGTGATGACGAGACGAGCAGGCGTGCTCCTGTCCATTGCGCCTCGCCTCGCACACCCCTGCGACCGCAGCAAGCTGCCGTCGCCGTACCGCATCCCCACACCGGCATGCCCGTGGGCGGATACGGCTTCGGGTTTTCCGGCGGCCTTGCTCCATACGGGTGAAGTGGCCGTCCCGCCCCGTCCCGTCGTCCCGCCGCCGGAACGCCCGCCGCCCTCAGCCGACCTGTCCCTTCACCGCCGTCAGCAGGGCCAGCGGAGCGGCGGCGGCCCAGGACTGCGGCCGGCAGGAGTGCGGATACGGCACCGGGGCCGGCTGGTCACCCCGGGCGTAGCCCGCCATGACCTCCGGCAGCCGCCAGCCGTGGGCCGCCGCGGCGTCCACCAGCCCCCGGGTCACCTGGAGCACCTGTTCGGTCAGCCCGTACTGCGCCAGCCCCAGGACGGCCAGCGCGTTGTCGTGCGGCCGCACGGCGCCCTTGTGGTACGAGAGCGGGTGGTACGCGGGCTGGTCCGCCGCGAGCGTCCGGATGCCCCAGCCGCTGAAGAAGTCCGGCTCCAGCAGCCGCCGCCCGACCGCCTTGCCCTGCTCGCGGTCCAGGATCCCGGACCACAGCAGATGCCCCGCCTCCGATCCCAGCGCCTCGGCCCGCCGCCCCGCCGAGTCCACGGCCTGCGCCGGGAAGTTCCGCCCGTCCATCCAGAACTCCCGGTGGAAGCGCTCGCGCAGCGCGGCCGCCGCGGTCTCCAGGCGCCCGGCGAAGCCGGGGTCCTCCCAGACGGTGCGGGCCAGGGCGGCCGTGCGGACCAGCGCGTCGTAGGCGTACCCCTGAACCTCGGCCACCGCGACCGCGCCCTTCGTCCGCACCTCCCGGCCGAAGCAGAGCGCGCCGGGGGTGTCCTTCCAGCTCCGGCCGGCCGCGGCGGTGCCCTCCACTCCGCCGGGCGCGGCGCAGGCGAGCCAGCCGAGTCCGGACAGGCCGCCGTCGCGGAACATCCAGTCGACCGCGGACCGCGCCTGCTTCTCCAGCGCCACCGCGAGACCGGTGTCCGAGGTGCGCTCGGTGTAGGCGTGCAGCAGGACGAGGAACAGCGGGGTGGAGTCGACGGCCCCGTAGTAGCGCCCGTACGGCACCTGCCGGAAGCAGGACAGCTCACCGTGGCGCAGCTCGTGCACGATCCGGCCGGGCTGCTCCTGCCGTTCGGGGTCGTAGGTCCCGCCCTGGGCGGCGGCGAGCGCCGGGAGGGTGGCGGCGGCGAGCCCCGGCCGGTACGGCAGGGCGAAGAGGGAGGTCAGCAGGGCGTCCCGGCCGACCAGGGCCAGATACCAGGGGATGCCCGCGGCGGGCACCCGCAGTGGCTCGCCGTCCGGCCCGGTGGCCGGGGCGCGCAGCCCCGCCAGATCGGCCAGCCCCTGCTCACAGGCGCGGGCCAGTTCGGTCCAGCCGATGACGTCCCGGGGCCGCGGATAGGTGCCGGCGAAGGACTCGTTGTCGGCGGCGACCCGCGCCAGGGCGTCGCCCGGCGGGCGGATGTGCGGGGAGAGGAGGGGTCGTGCCGGAGGGCAGGGCACAGGCCTGGACGAGGATCTCGGCCTCCCCGTGCGGCGGGAGCTCCATCCGCCACTCCAGGATCCGCGCGGTGCCCTCGCCGGGCCGGGCCACCGCCTCCGGCGAGGGAACCGCGCGGACCACGGTCCGGGAGTGCCAGGAGGGCTCACCGGAGGGCGCCACCCGCTCGTAACCGAACTCCACGCCGTCGGGGCGCTCCAGCGCGGAGCGGACGGCGCCCGGCTTCTCGTAGACCCGGTTCTCGAAGCGCAGCTCGAACTGGTCGGCGAAGTCGGCGTCCACGGTGAGCGCGATCCGGGCGACGGTGCGCGCGGGACGGTTGCTCGTCACCCGCAGCAGCTCCAGCAACGACCGCTCGGCGACGGCCTGTTCGCGGAAGACCGTGTACGCGGGCGGCTCGGCGCGGCTGCCGGGCGGGGTGAGGACCGCGGCCAGCGGCCGGTCGGGCCCGGCCTGCCCGGCGGGGACGAGCACCTCCGGTGCGGCACCCTCCAGGGCGAGCCGCCAGCGGCTGAGGTGGCGCGCGTCCCGGGCGAACAGCCCGTCGGGTGAGGCGCCGCGCGCCTCCGTGATGTCGCCGGAGTCGTTCACCGCGGCGAACGTGCCGTCGTGTACGAGGAGATGGTGTCCGGTCATCGGGGGAACTGCCCTTCGTCGGGCTCCCTGCGGAGCGGGTTCCAGGAGGCCGGGGGCGCGGGCCCCGCCGCGGTGGGGAGATCGGTCGGGGTCTCGCGGGAAATCGGTATCACAGGCCGGGTCCGGCACCCGGTGGCGCGCGAGCCGCGCCGCGCGAGTTCGCCGTACCGGTCCAGCCCCCGCCGCGGACGGCCGGGTGCCGGGGCCGGGAGCCGCCGAACCGGGGTGCGGGGCGCGGGGATACGCCACCGGGAACGGGGCACGCGGGGAGAGGGCCGCCCGTGTGCCGTCCGGCTGATCCGAACCGGTGGCACGCGTCACGGCCCCTGCGGGTCGGGCGGTGTCCGCGCGCACCGGCGCCCCGCGTCTCCTACGGTTCGTAGGGCGGACCCGCAGCAAGCACACCCCGACGGGCAGAGGAGCGCCGCCGATGAGTACCGAGCAGAGGCCGACCCATGTCAGCGTCCAGCTCACCGACTGTGCCCGGGACGACGCGCAGGCGGTGTTCGCCGCCCTCGGCCGGGCCTTCCCGCTCGTCGTCGAACCGGCCGGACACGGCGCCGGGGCCACGGACGGCCGCCCCACGGTGTGGTCGACGACCGTGGACGTGGCGCGGTCGGGCGGCCATGTGGACGGCGGTCCGCTGACGGGCGCCGTGATCGCGGACCTCTCCGGCGGCTACCAGGCGGTCGGCAAGGTGTGCGAGGCGCTGGAGGAGTGCTTCCACGCGGAGGACAAGGGCAGCGCCTCCGGCGACCAGGAGATGGAGATCCGGCTGCGCATCACCCCGCGCGGCTGAGCGGGGGGAGGCTGCCCGGGGATGTGCCCGGTGGGGAAGGGAAACATCGCTGATTCGTGGTTAAACTATTTGCAGCGCCGTTGACCGAACAGGGATACGGTCCCGCCCGCCGTGAGGCGGCCGCGGTGACGGCGCTCCCCATACGGTCCCGGCCAGGTCCCCCCGTCCTGGCCGGGACCTTCCCTTATCCCGGAATGCACCCGCGCCCGGAGCGCCCCCGCGGAGCCGGCCGGGCACCCGGGTGGAGCCCTGCCGGCCCGGAGGGTGCACCATCGGCAGATGGAAGCTGAACGACAGCAGGAGGGCGGCGACCCGGCGTGCTGGCTCGACCGGGTCTGTGACGAGTGCGGCCGGATGCGCGAGGGACCGGACCCCACGGTCTGCGAGAACTGCGGCGCGACCGACGAGGCCCCGGCGGACGGGCCCGCGCCCCTCCCGGGCGGGCCCGGTGGCGGCACCGGTGGCGGCGGCGCGGGCGGTGGCGAGGGCCCCAACGGTCGCGCGGGCGGTGACGGAAACGCGGGCGGCGACAGCGGTGCCGTGGGAGCCGGCCGCGACCGCGACGAGGAGGGACGGGCGCGCAACGCCCGCCCGCGCGACGGGCTCGGCAGGCCCCTGCCCTACGGCGCACCGGGCGTCGAACGCGAGCCGGAGGGGATCCCCCGCACACCCGGCCGGACGCTGGAGGAGGCGCAGCGGCTCCTCGACGACGGCAGGCCCTTCCATGCCCACGAGGTTCTGGAGGACGCCTGGAAGGCGGCCCTGGAGAAACCCGAGCGGCCGCTGTGGCGGGCCATGGCCCAGCTGGCCGTCGGCGTGACCCACGCGGCCCGCGGCAACACCAAGGGGGCGGTGGCCCTGCTGGAACGGGCGGCGGACGGCATCGAACCCTTCGCCGCCGCACCGCCGTTCGGTATCGACGCGGCCGGACTCACCGCCTGGGCCCGCCGTTTCGCCGCCGGTCTGTCCGCGCACGGGACGGCACCGGAGGCCGGACGGCCCCCGCGCCTCCGAGCGACCGGCGCGACCGGCGAGGGGTCCGGGCAGTCCGAGGGCACCGGGGAAACCGGCGGCTGAGTCCCGCGCCGGCTCCGCCCCCGGGCACACGGAAGGGCCGCGGCAGGGAAACCGCGGCCCTTCACCGGCCCCTCCCCGCGGGTCGCCCACCCGCGGGAAGCCGGCCTCGGCTCAGCTCAGCTCCGCCAGGATCTTCTCCAGGAAGGGCACCGTGCTGCTCGGCTGGTCCGCCTCCGCGCAGAGCCGGTCCATGACGGCGAGGTAGTTGTCCAGGTCCTCCTGCTTGTCCAGGTAGAGCGCGCTGGTCAGCTGCTCCAGGTACACGATGTCCGGCAGGTCCGGCTCCAGGAACCGCAGGATGGTGATGGGGCCGCCCGCGGCGGAGACGCCGCCGATGCTGAACGGCGCCACCTGCAGCACGATGTTGGGCCGCTGCGACATCTCGATGAGGTGCTCGATCTGCTCCCTCATCACGGCGTTGCCGCCGAGCGGCCTGCGCAGCGAGGCCTCGTCGAGCACCGCCCACAGCCGGGGCGCGCCCGGCCGGTGCAGCAGTTCCTGACGGGTCATCCGCAGCCGGACGCGGCGCTCGATCTCCGAGGCGGCGGCACGCGGGTGCCCGAGGTAGGTGACGGCGCGGGCGTAGCCCTCCGTCTGCAGCAGGCCCGGCACGAACTGGTTCTCGTACGTGCGGATGACGGAGGCGGCCTCTTCCAGGCCGAGGTGCGTCTCGAACCAGCCCGGCAGGATGTCGCTGTACTGGTGCCACCAGCCGGGCTCGGTGGCCCGGCGGGCGAGGGCGAGGAAGTCCTGCCGCTCGCTCTCGTCCGTGACGTTGTAGAGCGTCAGGAGGTCGGCCACATCGCGCTCCTTGCACCCCACGCGCCCCAGCTCCAGCCGGCTGATCTTGGCGTGCGAGCCGCGGATCGCCTCGGCGGCGGCCTTCACGGAGACGCCACGCGCCTCGCGCAGCTTGCGGAGCTGTGTGCCGAGGACGATCCGCAGGACGGTCGGTCCACCCTGCGGATGCTCGAGAAAGCGCCTTATCGATGGTTCAAGGCCCGGCCGAGCGGCGGTCATGCTGGCTCCCCTGAGTGAATGGGCGAGTGCCCAGTGTTCCACCACCGGGGCCGTCTCGTACAGCAACAGAGAGTCACCGCGCGGCGGGCCGTCACCTCTCGCCGACCATGCCGTCGAACTCGCCGTCCTTGGCGCCGAGGAGGAAAACGGCGATCTCGTCGGGCGTGTAGACGAGGGCGGGGCCCTCGGGATCACGCGAGTTGCGCAGGGCGATGCTGCCTCCCGGAAGCCTGGCCAGCTCCACGCAGTTGCCGCTGGGGTTGCTGTAACGGCTCTTCTGCCAGGCCGCCCCCACCAAGCGCGCCGCCGACACGCCGTTCTCGTACTGCTGTTGCACCATTCGCCTCTTCTCTTGATTTTCCCGGCACGGGCGTGACCTTCCGTCACCCCGTACTGAAGTCGCCCGCGAATGCAATTGCAAGTGTTCTTGCAGATGTACTTGCAGTGACTGTGCGACTCCCGCGATAGTGAGAGCGGACACGGTCGCGCCGCTCGCCGGGAAGGCGGGCGGGGGACGCCGGCGGCGCGGCCGTGTCCGAGCACGCCCCTAGCAGGCAGTCGCCGGAGCGGATACGTCCGGCGGAGCACAGAGGAGTGGTGAGCGTCAGCAGCAACCGCAAGCCCGCTTCGAGCTGCGCCATCGGCGAGCTCGCCCTGGACGCCAGGCAGGGGCGGGTAGGAGTCGTCATGGACACCCAGGGCGGTCGCATGTACCTGCGCCGGCCCGAGGGGGGCCGCGAGTGGGAGGCGGCACCCCAGGACGTCCGGCCAGCCACCCCCCGCGAAGCGGCTGAGGGCGCGGCCTACAGCGCGTACCCGCAGCAGAGAGGTTCTGTATGAGCGCGGAGACCATCCACCGCCACGCCGACTGGGTGCTGCGCAGAGAGCCGGCCCCCGAGGCGCCGCCCGCCGTCTACGAGGTCGAGTGCACCGGCTGCACCCACTCCTCCGGTGCCGCCGACGAGTCCGGCGCCGTCTACGAGTGGGCGGCCCGGCACGCCGTCCTCGGCCCCGGGCACACCGGCTTCCGGGAGATCGTCCACCACTTCTGGCGAGCCTTCCCCACCTCCTGACCTGCGCCCGGACCCGGGGCCCCGCACCGCACGGGCCCCCGGGCCGGCCGTTACGACCCGTTCTCCCCGGGTACGCGGGTGGCAGCCCGCCCACCACGTGCCAGGAGGCGAACGATGCACGACCCACAGCCCGAGGCCGGTCCCGCGGAGCCCGTGGAGACCCGGCAGCGCGCGGACGCGGAGCGGCGCGAGGAGCAGCACATCCGCCCCGAGGGCACCCCGGAACAGGACGGCGCCGCCGCCCCGGGAGACCTCCCGCTCGGCAAGGCCGACACGCCCAACGTCGCCGGCAGCGACGAGCAGCAGCCCGAGATCGCCCAGGGGCCGGTGCCGGGCGTGCAGCCCGGTGAGAAGGAGCACGCCGAGTGGCGGCCGCCCCTTGAGGAGGACCCGCCGCCCCGGGGCGCCGCCCCGGCCTCCGGCGACTACGAGGCCGTCCGCCGCCAGAAGAAGGAAGGCGGTCCCTGACGGGCGGTCCGCGGCCACCGCCCCGCCCGTCCCGACGCCCCCGGGGCCTGCCGTGCACGGCAGGCCCCGGGGCGTCGCGTTCAGCGGCCCCTGCGCGCCGCCCGGGCCAGCCGGACCGCGCCGGTGACGGCCAGCGCCGTCCCGGCGGTCAGCGCGGCGCCGCGCCAGGGCGAGGCCGCCGTCGGGGCGACCAGTTCTTCCGGCCGCGCCCGGGGTGGCGCCTGCCGGTCCGGGTCTCCGTCCCGGTCCAGGGCGAGGGCCAGTACCTCGGCGAGATGCAGTGCCCGGCGGTCCGTCTCCTGGCGGATCTGCTCCTTGCAGCTGAAACCGTTGGCGATGACGAAGGAGCCCTCACCGGCCTCCCGGACGGCCGGCAGCAGCACCCGCTCACCCGAGGCGACGGAGACGTCGTAGCGCTCGCCCCGTTCGAAGCCGAAGGACCCCGCCATGCCGCAGCAGCCCGTGTCCGGGGTGGTGAGAGTGAGGCCGGTCCGTTCCAGCAGGCGCATCTCGGCGTCCATGCCGCCGGGGCTGTTCTTGTGGTGGCAGTGGCCGTGGACGAGAGCGTCCCCGGCCAGCCGCGGCGGCTCCCAGTGCGGTGCCCGGTCCTGCAGCAGCTCACTGAAGTGCACGGCGAGTTCCCGCAACCGCCGGGCGTCGGGGTCGTGCGGCAGCATCTTGGGCAGCTCGTCCCGGAAGACCGCCAGGCAGCTCGGCTCGACGCCGACCACCGGAATGCCCTGCTCCAGCGCGGGCCGCAGCGCGTCCAGCGTGTCGTGCAGGAACCGCCGTGCCATGCCGAGGAAGCCGTAGTCGTAGAGCGGCCGGCCGCAGCACACCGGCCGGTCCGGGACCAGCACCCGGAAGCCGGCGTCCTCCAGCACCCGGACCGCGGCGACCGCCGTCCCGGGGTGGAAGTAGTTGTTGAACGTGTCCGGCCACAGCATGACGGGCGGGCCGGCGGGATGCGCGGGCCGGTGCGAGGCGAACCAGCGGTGGAACGGGGTGGCGGCGAAGGCGGGCACCTTCCGGCGGGGCGCCACGCCGCCGGCGAACTTGACGGCGCGTGAGAGCAGCGGCGCCTGCCCGGCGAGGTTCGCCAGGGAGGGCGCCAGGGACGCCGCCCGCGCCGCGTACATGATCCACCCCATGGCGTAGGCGGCACGGGGCCGCAGCCGCCCCGCGTAGTGGTGCGCCAGGAACTCCGCCTTCAGCGTGGGGATGTCGACGTTGACCGGGCACTCATGGGTGCAGCCCTTGCACGACAGGCACAGATGCAGCGCGTCCGCCAGGTCCTCGTCCCGCCAGCCGCCCTCGGTGATGCCGCCGCGGAGCATCTCGAAGAACAGCCGGGCCCGGCCGCGGGTGGTGTGCTTCTCCTCGCGCAGCACCTGGAAGCTGGGGCACATGGTGCCCTCGCTGTGCGTCTCGCGGCACTTGCCCACACCGACGCAGCGGGTCGCGGCGTGGGCGAGGCTGCCGCCGTCGTCCGGATAGGCGAAGTGGGTGTCGGGCTGCCCGGGGCGGAAGTCCGTGCCCAGCCGCAGATGCTCGTCCAGCCGGTACGGGTCGACGACCTTGCCCGGGTTCATCTTCCACCGCGGGTCCCAGATCCGCTTGAACTCCCGGAAGGCGCCGACGAGTTCCTCGCCGTAGAGGCGCGGCAGCAGCTCGGCGCGCTGCTGCCCGTCGCCGTGCTCGCCGGAGAGCGAGCCGCCGTACCGGTGCACGAGGCCGGCGGCTTCCTCCATGAAGTGCCGGTAGGCGGCGATGCCGTCGGCCGTGTAGAGGTCGAAGTCGATCCGGGAGTGCACACAGCCCTGGCCGATGTGCCCGTACACGGCGCCCTGCAGCCCGTGCCGGGCGTACAGGTCCTTCAGGTCCCGCAGATACTCGGAGACCCGCTCCGGGGGCACGGCGGAGTCCTCCCAGCCGGGCCAGTGGTCCCGTTCCCCGGGCGGGAAGGCGGTGGCGCCCAGCCCGGCCTCGCGGATGGCCCAGACCTGCGCACTCCACGCCGGGTCGTCGTAGGTCTTTGCCCCGGTGGGTGGGCACGGCCCGGAGCGCAGGTCCTCCAGCAGACGCTCCGCGCGCCGGCCCGCCTCCTCCGGGCTGTCACCGCCGAACTCGACCAGCAGCCAGCCCGCGCCCTCGGGGAGCAGCCGCAGATCGTCCAGGTGCTGGTGCTCGACCCGCAGCTGGTCGACGAGGAGATGGTCCAGGGCCTCGCAGGCCAGCGGCTTGTGGCGCATCACCGAGGGTGCCTGTCCCGCGGCGTCGAAGATGTCCTGGTAGCCCAGAGTCAGAGTGACGCGGTGCGGCGGATCGTCGAGGAGCCGCATCGTGGCGCCCAGGACGGTGACGCAGGTGCCCTCGGTGCCGACGAGCGCGCGGGCGACGTTGAAGCCGTTCTCGGGCAGCAGTTCGTCGAGGTTGTAGCCGGAGACCCGCCGCGGGATGTCCGGCATCCGCTCCCGGATCAGGTCCGCGTAGCGGTCCCGGAGATCCCGCAGACCGGCGTAGATCTCCCCGCGCCGGCCGCCCGCCGCGATGATCTCCTCCAGTTCCTTCTCGCCGGTGGGCCCGACGGTCATCCGGACGCCGTCGTAGGTGAGCACGTCCAGTTCCTCGGTGTTGTCCGAGGTCCGCGGACCGCCGCCGTAGAACTCGGCCATCACCGAATGGGTGCCGCAGGAGTTGTTGCCGATCATCCCGCCGACGGTGCAGTACTCGTGGGTCGAGGGGTCGGGGCCCCAGGTCAGGCCGTGCTCCCGCCCGGCGGCCTTGAGGTCGTCGCAGACCACACCGGGCAGGCAGCGGGCGAGCTTCCGCCGGGGATCCACCCACTCCACCGCGTCGAGGTACTTGGAGAAGTCCATGACGACGGCGAAGTTCACCGTCTCGCCGGAGAGGCTGGTGCCGCAGCCCCGCGGCAGGACCGGCGCGCCGTACGCGTGGCAGGCGGCGACGGTGGCCTCCACGTCCGCGACGGTCCGGGGGATCACCACACCGACCGGTTCCTGCCGGAAGTTGGAGGCGTCGGTCGCATACAGCGCCCTGCTGCCCGCGTCGAACCGCACCTCGCCCTCGACGTGCCGCCGCAGCCGCCGCTCCAGCCCTTTGACGTTGATCTGCTCGACCGAGGCCATACCCCCCGGGAAGCGGGTGTCGGTCCGGGCGGGAACGGTCGTGGTGCGGGAGTCGCGGGTCATGCGGGGTACACCTCCGGGCGAGGAGCGCGGACAGAGCGGTGTCGGCGCCGCGGTGACGGCTACCGGCCACTGGTTACCGCCCGTGCGGAGGCGAAACCCGATCAGGGCCGCCTGGCGGGTATCGACATCCCGCCCCGTGGGTACTCACCGCAGCCGTACGCGGGCCCAGCGGCCCTGCTCCCTCCGGAAAGGCGGTACGGAAGATGCCCACTGTGACACCCGGTTCCGCCCGGCCCCCGGCCCGGCCGGAGGTTCCCGTGGAGCGCGTCGGCACCCGCGTCTGGACCGTCCCCACCGACCGCCCGGAGTCCGACGGCACCCTGGAGTGGGACTCCACCACCGTGGTACTGGTGGAAATCCGCGCGGGCGGACACACCGGAACGGGATGGACCTACGGCCACCGGGCCGTCGCGGAGATCGTCGAGGGGAAACTGGCCCCCCTCGTCACCGGTGCCGACGCCCTCCGGCCCGGGGCGAGCCGGGCGGCGATGACCGCCGCCTGCCGCAACCTCGGCCGGCCGGGCGCCGGCGCCATGGCCGTCTCCGCGGTGGACATCGCCCTGTGGGACCTGAAGGCGCGGCTGCTCGGCATCCCGCTGGTGACCGCGCTGGACGCCGTGCACGACGCGACGCCGGTCTACGGCAGCGGCGGCTTCACCTCCTACTCCGAGCGGGAGATCGCCGAGCAGGTGGAGGGGTGGACCGCCCAGGGCATTCCCCGGGTGAAGATCAAGATCGGCCGGGACCCGGACGCCGACCCGGCGCGGCTGCGGGCGGCCCGGGCCGCCGCGGGGGAGACCACCGAGCTCTACACGGACGCCAACGGCGCCTACCACCGCAAACAGGCCCTGGACTGGGCTGACCGGCTCCGGCGGGAGTACGGCGTGAGCTGGCTGGAGGAGCCGGTCGGCTCCGACGACCTCGAAGGGCTGCGGCTGCTGCGCGACCGGGGCCCGGGCGGCCTGGACATCGCCGCCGGCGAGTACGGCTTCGACCTGACCTACTTTCACCACATGCTGGACGCGGGCGCCGTCGACTGCCTGCAGGCCGATGTCACACGCTGCGGGGGCATCTCCGGATTCCTGCGGGCCGCCGCGCTCTGCGACGCCCGGACGATCGACCTGTCGGCGCACTGCGCCCCGCAGATCAGTGCCCATGTCTGCACGGCGGTCTGGCATCTGCGGCATCTGGAGTACTTCCACGACCATGTGCGCATCGAGGAGATGCTGTTCGACGGAGTGCTCACTCCGGAGGAGGGCGGTGTCCTGCGCCCGGACCGGACCCGGCCCGGACACGGCCTGACGCTCGTACCCGAACGGGCCGAGCGCTACCGGGTGGCCTGAGCCCGGCGGCCCGGCGGCCGTGTCCGGCGCCCGCCGTTCCCCCGAGCGGACGCACTTCCCCGCCCCGTCCGCCGGGTCGCCGCCCCCGGGTGCCTCCTCCGGGTCAGGATCGTCCGGTCCGTCACGGCCGTCCGCCCCCGGACGTCCGCCCAGAACCGGGCATCAGGAGGCGTCATGAAGATTCTGCTGGTCGCGAGCGCGTTCAACAGCCTGGCGCAGAGGCTGTTCACCGAGCTCCGGGAACACGGCCACACGGTGGAACGGCCGGCAG
Organism: Streptomyces sp. MNU89; assembly: GCF_020982505.1. Lineage (NCBI taxonomy): Bacteria > Bacillati > Actinomycetota > Actinomycetes > Kitasatosporales > Streptomycetaceae > Streptomyces > Streptomyces sp. MNU89. Next base: position 6,856,173 of record NZ_JAJKLL010000001.1, read on the forward strand.
CCGACGGTGACGAATCCGTACGCCGTGCCGTGCGCCGCTGCGCCCCGCAGCTCGTCATCGTGCCGGATCCCGCCCCGCCGCTCCCCGAGGACATCCGCTCCTCCCACACCTGTCTGCTGGTCCGCACCGCCCCGCCGGGCGACCACGGCCCGTCCCCGCTGGACTGGGCGCTGCGGGAGGGCGCCGACCGGTGGGGCGTCACCGTGCTGCGGGCGGCGGGGGAGCCGGACGAGGGCGACATCTGGGCCTCGGTCCCGTGCGAGGTTCCGCCGGCCGGCAAGGGGGACTTCCTGCGCGGTGAGATCGCCGACGCGGCTGCCGAGGCCGTGCTGCTCGCCGTGGCGAGATTCGCCTCCGGGACGTACCGCCCCGTACCGCAGGCGTCCCTGGAGACCCGGGTCGTCCGCCGTCCCCCCTTCACCCAGGAACTCCGCCGGATCGACTGGGAACGGGACTCCACCGCCACCGTGCTCGCCAAGCTCCGCGGCGCGGACTCCCGCCCCGGCGTCCTGGACGAACTCCTCGGCGGCGAGTGGTTCCTGCACGGCGGCCACCCCGAGGACCGGCTCGCCGGGCGCCCCGGCCATCTGCTCGCCACCCGCGCCGGCGCGATCTGCCGCGCCACCGCCGACGGTGCCGTGTGGATCCCCGAACTCCGCCCCAAGCGGCGCCCCGGCGCCCCGGCGGCCGTCCGGCGGCCCGCCACCCTGGCGCTCGGCGGCCTCCTCCCCGACCTCCCCGAGGTGCACGCCCCGCTGCGGCTCCCCGCCCAGCGCCGCACCTGGACCGACATCCAGTACGCGGAGCGCGGCCCCGTCGGCCACCTGAGGTTCTCCTTCCCGGGCGGTGCGATGAGCACTTCGCACTGCCGGCGGCTCCTCGCCGCCTTCCGCTTCGCCCGCAACCGGCCCACCTCCGTCATCGTTCTCGGCGGGGCCCGGGACTTCTTCTCCACCGGCCTGCACCTCCACGTCATCGAGGGCGCGGACGACCCGGCGAAGGAGTCCTGGACCAACCTCACCGCGCTCAACGACCTCGTGGAGGCCGTGCTCACCACCACCGACCGGCTGGTGGTGGCCGCCCTCGGCGGCAACGCCGCGGCGGGCGGCGCGATGCTGGCCCTGGCGGCCGACGAGGTGTGGTGCCGCTCCGGCTCCGTCCTCAACCCGCACTACGGGCGCACGGGGCTGTACGGCTCCGCGTTCTGGACGTACGTGCTGCCCCGCCGCGCCGGGGCCGACCGCGCCGCCGCGCTCATGGCGGAAGGGCTGCCGGTCGGCGCGGCCGAGGCCCGGCGGGCCGGACTCGCCGACCGCGTCCTCGCCTGCGCGCCGAGGGAGTTCGGCGGCGAAGTCGTGCGGATGGCCGCCGAGCTGGCCGGCGACCCCGGTATCGGTGCCCGCATCGCCGACAAGAAGCCCGCCCGCGAACGCGACGAGGAGATCCGGCCGCTCCGCGCCCACCGGGAGGAGGAACAGGAGCGCATGCGCCGGGCCTTCTTCTCCGACAGCGACCCGTACCACGAGCGCCGCGCCGCCTTCGTCCGCCCCGGGCCCGCCGCGCTCACCCCGGCCGGCCGCACCGAGATCCCCGCTCCGCCGGTGAAAGACATGACATGCGCGTAATGCTCGTCCACCCGAGCGCCCTGATGTACTCGGAACTCTTCCTGCGGCTGGAGCCGCTCGGGCTGGAGCGGGTCGCCGCCGCGATCCGCGAGGCCGGGCACGAGGTGCGCGTGGTCGACCTCCAGGTGCTCTCCCGCGACCTGCTCGACCGCGAACTCGTCTCGTACGCGCCCGAAGTCCTCGGCATCGGGCTGAACTACCTCGCCAACATCCCCGAGGCCATCGAGATCGCGCAGATGACCAAGACCGTGCTCCCGCACTGTTTCGTCTTCTTCGGCGGGCACAGCGTCTCGTTCATCGCGGACCATGTGCTGGAGCAGGCGGACGGCGCCGTCGACGCCGTGGTGCGCGGGGAGGGCGAGCCGGCCATGGCCCCGCTCATGGCGGCCGTCCGGGACGGCGGGCTGAAGAGCGTGCCGGGCCTCGTCTCCACCGCGGGACGCGGCCCGGCGCCGCTGCTCCTGGACAGCCTCGACGAGCCCCGTCCGGCCCGCGATCTGATGCGGAAGCGGAACCGGTACTTCATCGGCGAGCTCGACCCGTGCGCCTCCATCGAGTTCACCCGCGGCTGCCCCTGGGACTGCTCCTTCTGCTCCGCCTGGACCTTCTACGGGCGCAGCTACCGCAAGGCGTCCCCGGAGGCCGCCGCCGAGGAGATGGCCTCCATCCGGGAGCCGAACGTCTTCATCGTCGACGACGTCGCGTTCATCCGCCCCGAACACGGCGACGGCATCGCCGCCGAACTCGAACGCCGCCGCATCCGCAAGCGGTACTACCTGGAGACCCGCAGCGACGTCCTGCTGCGCAACGAGGAGGTCTTCGCCCGCTGGCGGCGGCTCGGGCTGACATACATGTTCCTCGGCATGGAGGCGATCGACGCCGAGGGGCTGGACCTGTACCGCAAGCGCGTCAGCCCCGACGACAACTTCCGCGCCCTGGAGCGCGCCCGGAAGCTCGGCATCACCGTCGCCATCAACCTCATCGTGGACCCGGGCTGGGACGAGGAACGCTTCCGCGTGGTACGGGAGTTCGCCCTCTCCGTGCCCGAGATCGTGCACCTCACGGTGATGACCCCGTACCCCGGCACCGAGGTCTGGCACACCGAGGCCCGGCAGCTCACCACCCGCGACTACCGGCTCTTCGACATCCAGCACGCCGTCGTCCCCACCACCCTCCCGCTGGACGCCTTCTACCGCGAACTCGTCCGCACCCAGGCCGTCATCAACCGCAAGCACCTGGGCCTGCGCACGGCGGCCGGCGCGCTGGGCGTCCTCGGCCGCAACCTCGCCCGCGGCCAGACCAACTTCGCCCGCATGCTGTGGAAGTTCGGCAGGGTCTACAACGCCGAACGGCAGCTCGCCGACCACGCCCGTCCGGTCCGCTACCACCTGCCGCTCCCGGAGCGCCGTGCCGCGCCCGGACGGCGCGAACTCTACGTCCACACCCGGCCGGTCAGGACCCGCACGGCGGACGGCACCGCCCCCGCGGAGCCGGACGGCGCCCCCGCGCCCGAAGCGGACGGCACCGCCCCGGCGGGCTGAACGGCACCCCGCCCCGGCCTTCCGTCGCCGCCCGTACGGGCGTTAGACCTCCGGCGGCCCGGGTACGCGGTCCGGACCCGGCACCGTCCGGGGACACACGGGACGACAGCCAGAGGAGAGATCAGGCATGGGACACGGCGGAAACGTCATCGACGAACTGACCACCGACCACCGCGAGGTCGACGAGATCTTCGGACGGATCGAGGTGCTGCCCCCGGGCGACGCCCGGCGCAAGGAACTCGCCGACGAGGCCGTCATCGAACTGGTCCGGCACTCCGTCGCCGAGGAGATGCACCTCTACCCGGCGGTGCGCCAGTACCTGCCGGACGGCGACTCCATCGCCGACAAGGAGATCGAGGACCACTCCTCCGCCGAGCGGACCATGAAGCAGCTCGAAAGCCTGGAGGCGGACGACCCCGACTTCGACCGCCTCATCGGCACCCTGATGCGGGAGATCCGCCTGCACGTCGAGGACGAGGAGAACAACCTCTTCCCCCGGCTGCGCGCGGCGGCGGGCGCGGAGGAGCTCGACCGGCTCGGCGAGAAGGTCCGCCAGGCCAAGCAGACCGCACCCACCCGGCCGCACCCGGCCTCCCCGTCCAAGCCCCCCGCCAACAAGCTGCTCGCCCCGGGGGCTGGCCTCGTCGACCGCGCCCGTGACGCCCTCACCGGACGCGGCAAGAGCAGCTGACCCTTCCCGGCGGCCCGCCGCCAGAACACAGGAGAACCGATGAGCCAGGTCGCCGACTACGTACTCAACCGCCTGACCGAATGGGGCGTCCAGCGGGTCTACGGCTATCCCGGCGACGGGATCAACGGCCTGCTCGGCGCCTTCGACCGAGCCGCCGGGAAACCGGAGTTCATCCAGGCCCGGCACGAGGAGATGGCCGCGTTCATGGCCGTCGGCCACGCCAAGTTCACCGGCGAGCCCGGCTGCTGCGTGGCGACCTCCGGGCCGGGAGCCGTCCACCTGCTGAACGGCCTGTACGACGCCAAGCTCGACCACCAGCCGGTGGTCGCGATCGTCGGCCAGCAGAAGACCCTCTGCCTCGGCTCCCACTACCAGCAGGAGATCGCCCTCGAACAGCTCTTCGCGGACGTCTCCGAGTACTGCCAGATGGTGGTCCACCCCGGGCAGACCCGGCATGTCATCGACCGGGCCTTCAAGACCGCCCTCACCACCCGCGGCGTCGCCACGGTGATCATCCCGGAGGACATCCAGGAGGCCGATGCCCAGCCCTCGCCGCCCAAGGCGCACGGCTCCGTCTTCTCCAGCGTCGGCTGGAGCCCGTCCCGGATGCTGCCCGACGAGGACGAGCTCCGCCGCGCCGCAGCCGTGCTCAACGAGGGCGAGAAGGTGGCGATGCTGATCGGGCAGGGCGCGGCCGGCGCCGAGGGAGAGGTGATCGAGACCGCCGAACTCCTCGGCGCGGGGGTCGCCAAGGCCCTGCTGGGACGGGACGTCCTCCCCGACGACCTGCCCTGGGTCACCGGCCCCATCGGCCTGCTGGGCAGCAAGGCCAGCGACGAGATGATCCAGAACTGCGACACCCTGCTGATGGTCGGCAGCAGCTTCCCCTACTCGGAGTGGCTGCCCGACGAGGGGCAGGCGCGCGGGGTGGAGATCGACATCGACGGGCGCATGATCGGCATCCGCTATCCGATGGAGGCCCATCTCGTCGGCGACGCCAAGGAGACCCTGCGTGCCCTCATCCCGCTGCTCAGGCGGAAGGAGGACCGCGGCTGGCGGGCGGAGATCGAGAAGAACGTCAAGGAGTGGAACCGGATCTGTGACAAGCGGGCCGGACAGCACTTCGACAACACCATCAACCCGCAGGCCGTGGCGAGTGAACTCTCCTCCCGGCTCCCGGACGGCGCCATCGTCACGGCGGACTCCGGGTCGGGCACCAACTGGTGGGCCCGCCACCTGAAACTGCGCGAGGGCATGCGCGCCTCGCTCTCCGGGACGCTCGCCACCATGGGGCCCGGGGTGCCGTACGCGATCGCCGCCCGGTTCGCCCACCCGGACCGTCCCGTGATCGCCTTCGTCGGGGACGGCGCGTTCCAGATGAACGGCATGAACGAGATGATCACGGTCAAACGCTATCTGGACCGGCTCGCGGGCGGCCCGCCGCTCGTCTTCTGCGTCTTCAACAACCAGGACCTCAACCAGGTCACCTGGGAACAGCGGGCCATGGGCGGGGACCCCAAGTTCCCCGGCTCCCAGACCATCCCGGACGTGCCCTACGCGGCCTACGCCGAACTCCTCGGCCTGCGCGGCATCCGCTGCGAGTCGCCGAAGAAGATCGGCAGCGCGTGGGACGAGGCGCTGTCCGCGGGCGGCCCCGTCGTCCTGGAGTTCAAGGTCGACGCGGAGATCGCGCCGATCCCGCCGCACATCATGCTCGAACAGGGCAAGAAGGCGGCGGAGGCGGCCGTCCACGACCCCGAGCGGTCCGGCATCATCAAGCGCGGCGTACGGCAGAAGCTCACCGAGTACGCGGAGCGGCTGCCGGGCCGGGACGGCGGATGACGACGGGAGAACCGTGCCGGAGACGGGTGCCCCCTGGGCCCTGCGAGAGTACGCCCTGCTCGCCGACGGCGAGCGGGGCGCCCTCATCGGACCCCGCGGCGACATCCAGTGGATGTGCGCACCCCGCCGGCACAGCGACGCGGTGTTCTCCCGCCTGATGGGCGGCCCCGGCCGCTTCACCGTCACCCCGGAGGACCCGTGGAACGTCTGGGGCGGCTCCTACGAGGACGGAACGCTGATCCGCTCGACGTCTTCGGGGAAGCCCTGGACCTGCTGGCGGCCGCCGCGCACCACGACCGGCGGGCTCGGACGGCATACGGGCGGTGGAGACGGCGGCACGGGCCGTCGAGGAGAACTGGCACCGGCCGGACAACGGCATCTGGGAACTGGAGAAGGCCTGGTGGACCCACGCCCGGCTGTCCGCCGTCAATGGGGCTGGGGCGGTTGACCGGACGGAAGCCGGCGGCGGGCGGGGCGCCCCGGGAGCGGGCCCGGCGCCGGTCTCCCGGACCGGACCCCGGGGCGCAGCCGGTCCTCCGCGCTCCCCGCCGCCGTTTCACGCCGACGTCCGGCGGCGCAGGGCGGTCAGCCCGGCGGCGGCCAGCACGGCACCTCCTCCCGCGCCGGCGAGACCCGCGCGGTGCCGGACGAGCCAGCCGAAGGCGTCGCGTCCGTGGGCCTCGTCGTCGAAGGGCCCGTGGGCGCCGGCGTCCGTCTCGTCGTCGCCGGGCCGGAAGAGGTTGGCCGGGCGGTCCGGTGTCTCCTCGCCGGTCTGCTGGCTGTCGATGCCCGTGCGGGCCAGGTACCAGTCCATGAACCGGGGGAACAGCCGGTTGCCGAGGATCGTGTAGGCCGTGGAGACACCGGCCCAGGTGTCGCGGCGCGGGTGCCGCGCGACATGCGCGATCATCCGGGCGGCCGTCTCCGGCTGGTACACCGGCGGCACGGGCCGGGGCCGCCCGGGCATGCGGTTCAGCACCCAGGTGAACTGCGGGGTGTTGAGTCCCGGGACCTGCACCGTGCACACCCGCACCCGGCTGCCGTCCGCCCGCAGCTCCGTGCGCACCGACTCGCTGAACCCCACGACGGCGTGCTTGGCCCCGCAGTACGAGCTCTGCAGCGGGATGCTCCGCCCGCTCAGGGCCGAGCCGACGTTGACGACCACGCCCCGGTCGCGGGGGCACATCCGGCGGAGCGCGGCCCGGGTGCCGTTGACCTGGCCGTGGTACGTCACGTCGGTGACCCGCCGGAACTCCTCGCCGGAGACGTCGAGGAACCGGGCGAGGAAGCCGCTGAAGGCCGCGTTGACCCAGACGGTGACCGGCCCGAGCTCGCGTTCCACCCGGTCGGCGGCGTCCTCCACCGCCTCCGCGTCGGCCACGTCCACCGGCACGGCGAGCGCCCTGCGGCCGGCGGCCCGGACATCGCCGGCGGCTCCCTCCAGGCCGGCCCGGCCCCGGGCCAGTACGGCCACGTCGTAGCCGTCGGCGGCCAGTTGGCGGACCGTGGCCCGGCCGACGCCGGCGGTGCCTCCGGTGACCACGGCCACCGGGCGGTGGGTGTTCTCTGCCACGGGGCTTCTCCTTATCCGTTGCTGCGCGGGGTTTCAGCGGGCCCGGTCGTGGTGGAACCAGCGGCTCAGGGCCACCCGCAGCCGGCTGCGGCGGGTGGGGAGGCCGCCGTCCTCGGGCGGTGCCGGCCGTAGTGGCCGCGGAACGCGCTGACGGTTCATCAGCAAGGTGTAGCGCCTCTCCCGGGAGAGCGGTTCCGTCCCCTCGGCGAGCCCGCCCTCCACGCTCTGCCGCACCTCACCGGTCTCCTTGCCCTCCTCCAGCAGTTCGGTGTCGTGGTCCTGCAGCCCCAGGCAGAGCCGCTTGGTCAGCATGAAGACGAGCACCGGAAGCAGCACGAGGGAGAAGCGGAAGATCCAGGTGAGCCAGGTGAGCGGGATCTCCAGGGTGAGGGAGATGACGTCGTTGCCGCCCGCCATCAGGAGGACGGCGTAGAAGGTGATCCCGGCGGCGCCCAGACCGGTGCGGGTGGGCCGGTCGCGGGGCCGGTCGCAGAGATGGTGCTCGGCGGAGTCACCGGTCACCCACTTCTCCAGGAACGGATAGAGATACAGGACGAGGAAGAGCAGCCCGGGGAGAATGGCGGTGGGCACCAGGACGTTCCACATGAGGGTGTGGCCCCACAGCGTCGTCTCGAACGGCGGCATCAGCCGCAGTGCGCCCTCCAGGAAGCCGACGTACCAGTCCGGCTGGGAGGCCATGCTCACCTGGTCGGGCCGGTACGGACCGTAGTTCCACACCGGGTTGATCTGCGCCAGGCCGCCCAGGAGCGTCAGGATGCCGGAGACCGCCAGCGCGAGGCCGGTGGAGGTGGTGGCGAACTGCGGGAAGGACGGCTTGCCGACGACGTTCCGGTTGGTCCTGCCCGGGCCGCCCCACTGGGTGTGCTTGAGGTACACCACCAGGATCAGATGGACCACCACCAGGGCGATGAGCAGGGCGGGGATGAACAGGACGTGGCCGATGAAGAGCCGGGGGATGATCTCCGTTCCGGGATACTCGCCGCCGAAGAGGAAGAAGCTGAGGTACGTGCCGGCCACCGGGATGGACAGCAGCAGGCTCTGCACCACCCGCAGCCCGGTCCCCGACAGGAGGTCGTCGGGGAGCGAGTAACCGGTGAAACCCTCGACGACCGCCAGCAGGAACAGCGTCACCCCGATGACCCAGTTGACCTCCCGGGGCCTGCGGAAGGCGCCGGTGAAGAAGACGCGCAGCATGTGCAGGCCGATGGCGGCCACGAAGACCAGCGCCGCCCAGTGGTGGATCTGCCGGATCAGCAGCCCGCCGCGGACGTCGAAGCTGATGTCGAGCGTGGAGGCGTAGGCCCCGGACATCAGGGTGCCCTGAAGAGGCTCGTAGGACCCGGTGTAACGGACCTCCGTCATCTCCGGATCGAAGAAGAGGGTCAGATAGGACCCGGTCAGTACCAGCACCGCCAGGCTGTAGAGCGCGAGTTCGCCGAGGAAGTACGACCAGTGCTCGGGGAACGCCTTGCGCAGCAGCGATCCCCCCTCCGCGACGGGCAGGCGGTTGTCGAGCGCGGTGAAACCGGTCTCGGCGGCGGTTCCGGCCCTGGCCCTGAGCCCGGCCCTCTTCCGCGGAAAGAGCATCCGTGCCTCTCCCTCTCCTCTGCTGTCCTGTACGCGTGGTTCAGCGGTCGTTGTGCTGGAAGACGAATCCGGCGATGCCCGGGATCAGGACCCCCACCCCCACGAGGAAGAGCCACAGGCCGTAGACCACCCCGACGCCCAGCAGGGCCGCGCCGGCGGCGGTGAGCACCGGGTAGTAGCTGCGCGGGGAGAAGAACGCCAGGGGCCCGGCGGCCTCGTGGACCGCCGCCTGCCGGCGGTCCTGCGGCCGCAGGCCGCGCTGCCGGTACTGGATCCAGAGGAAGAGCGAGACGAGGGCGGACATGACGAAGGAGAGCGTCAGGACGGCCGTGCCGGCCGGCTCCAGGGACCCCCAGACGACGTAGACCGCGGTGACGACGCCGAAGAACCCGGCCACACCGGTGAAGACCAGGGCCTCCGTCTTCATCGCCGGCCTCCGCTCTCCGGCCGCTCCGCCGGGTGCTCGGCGGAGGCCGTCGGCGGACGGTGGCCCGCCCCCGACGTCCGCGGATGGTGCAGGTCGAAGGCGGGGGACTCGGATCTGATCCGGGGCAGGGCGTGGAAGTTGTGCCGGGGTGGCGGGCAGCTCGTCGCCCACTCCAGGGAGCGGCCCCAGCCCCAGGGGTCGTCCGTGGTCACCTTCTCGCCGTACTGGGCGGTCTTCCAGATGTTGTAGAGGAACGGCAGCGTGGAGAGGCCCAGCAGGAACGAGCTGAGGGAGGAGACCGTGTTGAGGGCGGTGAAGCCGTCCGCCGCGAGGTAGTCGGCGTAGCGGCGGGGCATGCCCTGCTGCCCCAGCCAGTGGTGGACGAGGAAGGTGCCGTGGAAGCCCACGAAGAGGGTCCAGAAGTGGATCTTTCCGAGCCGTTCGTCGAGCATCCGGCCGGTCATCTTCGGCCACCAGAAGTAGAAGCCGGCGAAGGTCGCGAAGACGATGGTGCCGAAGAGGACATAGTGCAGATGGGCGACGATGAAGTAGGTGTCGGTGAGGTGGAAGTCCAGCGGCGGTGAGGCGATCAGCACCCCCGTGAGGCCGCCCAGCAGGAAGCTCACCAGGAAGCCGATCGACCACAGCATGGGGGTTTCGAAGGACAGCGAACCCTTCCACATGGTGCCGATCCAGTTGAAGAACTTCACGCCGGTCGGCACCGCGATGAGGAAGGACATCAGCGAGAAGAACGGCAGCAGCACCCCGCCGGTGGCGAACATGTGGTGGGCCCAGACGGTCGCGGAGAGGCCGGTGATGGCCATGGTGGCGCCGATGAGCCCGAGATAGCCGAAGATCGGCTTCCGGCTGAAGACCGGGATGATCTCGGTGATCACCCCGAAGAACGGCAGTGCCACGATGTAGACCTCGGGGTGGCCGAAGAACCAGAAGAGGTGCTGCCACAGCAGTGCCCCGCCATTGGCCGGGTCGAAGATGTGCGCCCCGAACATGCGGTCCGCGGCCAGCCCGAAGAGCGCGGCGGTCAGCACGGGGAAGGCCAGCAGCACCAGGATCGAGGTGAACAGGACGTTCCAGGTGAAGAGCGGCATCCGGAACAGCGTCATGCCCGGCGCCCGGAGCGTGATGATCGTGGTGATGAAGTTGACGGCGCCCAGGATGGTGCTGAGACCGGCCACGATCAGCCCCATGACCCACAGGTCCCCGCCCGCTCCCGGGGAGTACTCGGCCCGGCTCAGCGGTGTGTAGGAGAACCAGCCGAAGGGCGCCGCGCCCTCGGAGGTGAGGAACCCGGCGACCACGGTCAGCCCGCCGAAGAGGAACACCCAGTAGGTGAAGGCGTTGAGCCGGGGGAAGGCCACATCCGGGGCGCCGATCTGGAGCGGCATGACGGCATTGGCGAAACCGGCGAAGGTCGGCGTCGCGAACAGCAGCATCATGATCGTGCCGTGGATCGTGAACAGCTGGTTGTACTGAAACGGCGTCATGAGCTGCATGCCGGGCCGCATCAGCTCCGCGCGCATCAGCATCGCCATCATCCCGGCGGCCAGGAAGAAGCCGAACGAGGTGACCAGGTACAGGTTCCCGATCACCTTGTGGTCGGTGGTGGTGAGCCAGCCGAGCACCCTCCGGCCCGTGCTCACCCGCCGTTCCGCCGCCGGCCCGGCAGCCGCCTCCTCGTGACCCTCCCGCGGCATCCGCCGCCCCGCGTCCACCCGTTTCCCTCCCTGTGCTCGACCGGCTGCCCCGGTGCCCGGTGCCCGGAACGGAGTCATCTATTCCCGGAAGGGCCGGGGGAACACGGGATGACCGTCCACGCCCCCCGATAGGGCCGGTACGCCCGGCCCGGCGGATACGTCCGTCCCACGCCGCCGGGTGTGGCGCCCCGTACGGCGGGGCCCGCCCCCGCATCCGGCTGTTTCACGGCGCGCCGCCGGGTACCCGGTCCGCGTGTCACCTTCCCTATCGGCGCGAGGAGGCTTTCGCATGGTGCGCAAGAAGGTCGAGGGCGACGAGGAACAGCGGCGGGCCGCCGGGCGTGCGGCACACCGGGCGGGGGAGTCCCCCAGTGCCTGGGGAGCGACGACCGGGGCCTCCAAGCAGCGGACCCACCTCACGGACCGGTCCACCCGCACGCACGAGGAGCGGCTGGCCACCCCGCACAAGGGCAAGCAGCGGTGGCAGGGCGAGCAGGCCGAGGCCGCCGGTGCGCCGTCCGGGCCGGAGAAGACCGAGTCCGCCTTCGCGGGCCGGGGCCGGCCGCCGTACACGGACGACCACGAGGTGCTCTTCCGCGCCCTGGTGGAGGCCGAGGAGGCCCATGAGGGCGGGGTCGCGCTGGATGAGGTCGCACGGATCGCGCGGATGTCCCACGACAAGGCCCGGGTCCTGATGCACGACCTGGTGACCACCCACCGGCTCGCCCGCCAGGTCCCGGACACCGGCAGGACCGATCTGGGCCCGCTGTACGAGGTCAGGCCCGGCGGCTGAACCACCGTGTGCCCCGGCGCCCCGCGGGGCCGGGGCGCCGGGGGGCGACCGGACGGCCGCCGCCCGTCCCCCGGCGTACCGCGCCGGGGGACGGGCGGCCGCCTGTGCCGGGGCACCGGCCGGTGCGCGGGGCGGGCGTCAGCCCTCCGGCGGACGCCCGGTGCGCAGCAGCCGCAGCACGGCCTCCTCGACGGCGCCCTGCGTGGCGGGCACCCCGAAGGTGCCCCCGTCACCGAGGCGGTGCAGGGCGGGCGCGATGGTCGCCCCGTCCTCGTACAGTTCGACGACCCGCGGGTTGATGTACGAGGCGCGGCACACCGCGGGAGTGTTGCCCAGATAGCAGGACACCTCGCGGATGGCCCGGCCGACGGCCCGCCGGGCCGCGGCCGGACTCCGGCGGCCGGCGTGCTCGGACACCGCCAGGGCGACCGCCATCAGAACCGTGGCGTGCCAGGTCCGGAAGTCCTTGGCGGTGATGTCCACCCCGCCGGTCTCCCGCAGATAGCCGTTGAGGTCGGCGCCGGCGACCTCCCGCCACTCCGGGCGCTGCCAGTAGGTGAGCAGCCGGTCGCCGCCCGAGCGACGGCGCATCAGGGCCGTCACGGCACGGCAGGTCCCCGGGTCGGCCACGGCCTGGATCTGCTCCTTGCCGTGTTTGGCCGGATAGGTGAAGGTCACCTGCCCGCGGCGGCAGGCGGTGTGCTCGCGCAGCAGGGTGGTGAGCCCGAAGGTCTGGTTCCGGTCCGCGTAGCGCTCGCTGCCGACCCGGAAGAAGCCCAGGTCGAGCAGGCGCACGCCGGTGGCGAGCACCCGGTTGCGGGTCAGCCCGCGCTCGCCGAGGTGCCGTTCCGCCGTGGCCCTTATCCGCGGCAGGGCCTCCGCGGCGGCCAGCACGTGGTCGTGTTTGGCCCGCTCCTGCTCCGCCCGGAACCGCGGGTGGTAGAGGTACTGGCGGCGGCCCGCCGCGTCGGTTCCCACGGCCTGCAGATGGCCGTGCGGATGGCGGGAGATCCAGACGTTCGTCCAGGCCGGGGGGATCACCAGGGCCTTGATCCGCTCCAGCGCGGCCGGGTCGCGGACCGGCCGGCCGTCCGGGCCGAGGAAGCGAAAACCCCGGCCGTGCCGGACCCGGCGGTAGCCCGGTTCGTCCGGCCGTGTGTGGCGCAGACGCACGCAGTGGCCTCCCCTCGCGTAGCGGCCGCCGCTCTCGGCCGGCAGCGGCGCGTCACGGGATCACCGCCTGCCCCGGCGGCGGAGCGGGGAAACGGAGGGTGGCCGGACTGGACCGGACCGGACGGGGCGAGGGGAGCGGACGGGCGAGCGGGCCGGCGGCGCGCGGCCGGCGCGGCTCCACGGACGGCGGCGGGCCGCCACCGCCGGAACGTCCGGACGGCGGGCGGACCGCGGCCGGTGCCGGGCCACCCGCCCGGGGGGCCGCCGCGCGCGGTGGTCAGGCCGCCTCGGCCAGCCCGCCGTGGAGGCGCTCCAGGAGCGGGGCCCGGTGCAGAAGGGCGACCGGTTCCAGCAGGTCCGGGTGGCGCAGCAGCGGGGCGGCCCGCCGGTCGCCGTCGTCGGGCTCGGTCAGCCGCCGGAAGCGGTACGGGAACCCGGACGGGTGCTCCCCCTCCGACACGGCGGCCACCGCCGCCCCGGCCAGGACCGGGTCGGTCAGCAGACACGCGGCCCAGCTCGCGAGCACCTCGTCGACCCAGGTACGCCAGGCGTGGTCCTCCGGGTCCGGCTCCGCGGCGTCCGCCCCGGTGAGCCGGTCCAGGCGGCCGGAGCCGCCGGGGCCCGTGAGGACGAGCAGTCCGGCGTCGAGTTCGGTCGGATAGCGCAGCATGGCGGCCACCGAGACGGCCTGGCGGGCCTGGATCTCGGCGTACGCGGCGTTGAGGGCGCCGCCCGCCGCGGGATAGGAACGGGTGAGCCACCGGGTGGTGGCCGCTATGACGGAGGAGAGGCCGGCGGGCATGGGGCATCCGCGCTTTCGGTCCGCGGGGCAGGGCGCCGGGGGCGCGCCGGGCGGCCCCGCCGTGACGGGCGGTGGTCCCGGACGCCGCCGGGCCCTCAGGGTAGCCGCCGCCCCGGCCGGACGGACATGACGCTCGTCACCCCCCGTCCCGTACAGAGCCGGGCCCGCCGCGTTTCGGGACGGCTTCCGGAGGGATGACCGGGGAGGGACGGACGGGGCCGGACGGCACCGGCGGCCGGGCCGAGCCGGGGACGGGGGCGGTGCGGGCCGGGGCGGCCGGCCCGGGCGGCCCCGCGCGGGGCGCATACCGGCATCGGGCGCGGGTACCCCGCGCACGGGTGGCGCAGGGTCACCGTCCCGGCGGCCCGGAACCCCGGAACCAGCAGGAGGAGGGCCGATGGTCTTCGACACCGTTCTCATCGACGCCGGAGAGGTGGATCTCCGGGGCGACCTCGTCTCCCCGGACCCGACCCACGGGGTCGTGGCGTTCGCGCACGGCAGCGGCAGCTCGCGGCACAGTCCGCGCAACCAGGAGGTGGCGCGTGTCCTCCAGAAGGCGGGCCTGACCACTCTCCTGTTCGACCTCCTCACCGAGGAGGAGGACCGGGTGGACGCGGTCACCGCCGAACTCCGCTTCGACATCCCCCTGCTGGGGCGGCGGCTGGTCGCCGCGGTCGACTGGCTCGGACGGCACCCGGGCACGGCCGGGCTCCCCGTCGGCCTCTTCGGTGCCAGCACCGGCGCCGCCGCGGCGCTGATCGCCGCGGCCGAGCGGCCGGACCGGGTACGGGCCGTGGTCTCGCGCGGCGGCCGCCCCGACCTCGCGGGTCCCGCGCTGCCCCGGGTCCAGGCGCCCGTGCTGCTCGTCGTCGGCGGCGAGGACCACGAGGTGCTGCGCATGAACCGGGACGCCGCCGAGCGGCTCGGCGGGCCGGGCACCGTGCACGTCGTCCCGGGCGCCACCCACCTCTTCGAGGAACCGGGGACGCTGGAGCAGGCCGCCGCGGCCGCGCAGGACTGGTTCGTCCGCACGGTGGCCGGCAAGCGCCCGACGACGGCCGGGGCGGGCCCGTGACGGCCACCGGTCTCCGGACGGAGGACGAGCGCGCGGTACGGGCGGACGCGCTGCCGCTCACCGGGCCCGCGTCGCTCGACCCGCTGCTGGACCGGATCGGCGACGCCCGCTTCGTCGCCGTCGGCGAGGCCTCGCACGGCACCTCCGGCTTCTATCGGTGGCGGGCGGAGCTGACCCGCCGTCTCATCGCCGAGCGCGGTTTCTCCTTCGTGGCCGTCGAGGGCGACTGGCCCGACTGCGCGGCCCTGCACCACTGCGTCACCGGTGCGCCCGGCGCGCCCGCCGACCCGGCGGAGGTCCTGCTGTCCTTCGACCGCTGGCCGCGGTGGATGTGGGCCAACACCGACGTGCTCGACTTCGCCCGGTGGCTGCGGGCGCACAACCTGGGGCGGCCCCCGGGCCGGCGCGCGGGCTTCTTCGGCCTGGACGTGTACAGCCTCTGGGACTCGCTCCACGCGGTGGTCGACCACCTGCGCCGCCACGACCCCGGGTCGGCCCGGCACGCCCGCGCCGCCGAGCGGTGCTTCGAGCCGTACGGCGGGGACCCGCAGGCCTACGCCCGGGCGACCCGGCTGGTCCCGGGCGGCTGCGAACAGGAGGTGGTCTCCCTGCTGGCCCTGATGCGGAACCGGGCCGCCGGAACGGCCGCCGGGGACGGGGAGTTCGCGGACTTCGCGGACTTCGCCGCCCGGCAGAACGCCGAGGTGCTGGCCGGCGCGGAGCGCTACTACCGGGAGATGGTGCGCGGCGGCCCGGAGGCGTGGAACGTCCGCGACCGCCACATGGCCGACACCCTCGACCGGCTCGCGGAGCACCACGGGCCCGACTCCCGGGCCGTCGTCTGGGAGCACAACACGCACGTCGGAGACGCCCGCGCCACGGACATGACCCGTGCCGGGATGGTCAGCGTCGGGCAGTTGCTGAGGGAACGGCACGCCGCGGACGGGGTCGTCCTCGCCGGTTTCGGCTCCTACGAGGGCACGGTGATCGCCGCCGGGTCCTGGGAGGACACCCCGCGGGTCATGCGGGTGCCGCCCGCCCGTGAGGGCAGCGTGGAACACCTGCTGCACCGGGCGCTGCCGGAGCCCGCCGCACTCTTCCTCCTCGGGGACGGCGCCCCCGCCGGCGGGGAGGACGGCGCCGGGGCCGGCGGCTGGCAGCGCCGGCCGCTGGACCACCGCGCCATCGGCGTCGTCCACGACCCCGGCCGCCGGGACGGTACCTATGTGCCGACCGTCCTGGCCGGCCGCTACGACGCCTTTCTCCACCTGGACCACACCGAGGCCCTCACCCCGCTCCACCCGGACGGCCCGGGCCGGGGCGAGGAGGAGACGTACCCCACGGGCTTCTGACACGCCCGGCACCGCCCGGCACCGGCCGGCGCCGGAGAACCGGAAGGAAAGCGATCATGAACTACCACGACCGCAGGTCGGCCGGGCGCGAACTGGCCGGAGAACTCGTGCAGCGCGGGCGCGCGGGCCTGCTGGCGAAGCCGGTGGTCCTCGCCCTGCCGCGCGGTGGACTGCCGGTCGCCGACGAGGTCGCCCGGGAGCTCCACGCACCCCTGGACGTCGTCGTCGTGCGCAAGATCGGCGCCCCGTTCAACCCCGAGTTCGCCGTCGGGGCCGTCGCGGGGGAGGACGAGCCCTGGTACGACGGGCAGACGCTGGAGATGCTCGACCTGACCCCCGAGCGGCTCGCCTCCCGCGTCGAGGAGGAACGCCGGGAGATCCGGCGCCGCGAGGACCTCTACCGCGAGGGCCGCCCGCCGGCGGACCTGGCCGGCCGCACGGCGGTCGTCGTCGACGACGGGCTCGCCACCGGCAGCACCGCGCGGGTCGCGCTCCGCGCCGTACGCCGCAGGGGCCCGGCCCGGCTGATCCTCGCCGTGCCGGTCGGCTCGCCGCAGGCGGTCGCCGCGCTGAGCCAGGAGGCGGACGACGTGGTGTGCATGTGGCAGCCGCCGTACTTCCAGGCCGTCGGGCAGTTCTACGACGACTTCGCGCAGACCCGCGACGACGAGGTCGTGACCATCCTGCGCGAGTCCCTGACCACCCGCTGACGGCCGGAGCCGGCGGCGCGGGGCCCCGCGCCGGGCCCGCGGCGCCCGCCCGTACAGCGGTCAGTCCGTGCCCAGGACGCCCGGCCCCAGCTCGGAGAGCCGGGCATGGCCGGTGAGCGCCAGCGAGAGGTCCAGTTCCGCCAGCAGGCAGCGCAGCACGTGCCGGACGCCCTCCTCGCCGCCCAGCGCCAGCCCGTACACATACGGCCGGCCCACCAGCACGGCCCGGGCGCCCAGCGCGAGCGCCTTGAGGATGTCGGCGCCGCCGCGCACCCCGCTGTCGAAGAGCACCGCCAGGTCGTCGCCGACCGCCCCGGCGACCGACGGCAGCACGTCCAGCGACCCGGCAGCCCCGTCCACCTGCCGGCCGCCGTGGTTCGAGACGACCACCCCGTCCATGCCCGCGTCCCGGGCGCGGCGCGCGTCGTCCGGGTGCTGCACCCCCTTGAGCACGATCGGCCCGTCCCAGTGCGCCCGCAGGAACGCCAGGTCCTCCCAGGTCTTGGTGGGATCGGCGAACATCCCCGCCCAGTGCGCCACCGCCGCCAGCGGGTCCTCCTCCGGCGGCGTGGCCAGTCCGGCGAGGAACGCCGGGTCACTGAGGTAGTTGGCGATTCCGATCCGCTGGAGGAACGGCAGATACGCCCGGTCCAGATCGCGCGGGCGCCAGCCCAGCAGCCAGGTGTCCAGGGTCAGGACGAGCGTGGTGTAGCCGGCGGCGCGGGCCCGCCGCAGCAGGCTGAGCGTCACCTCGCGGTCCTTCGGCCAGTACAGCTGGAACCAGCGCGGCCCGTCCCCGGACGCCTCCGCGGCCTCCTCCAGCGGGACGGACGAGGCGGTGCTCAGCACCATGGGCAGCCCCAGCCCGGCCGCGGCCCGGGCCACCGCCGGCTCGGCGTCCGGATGGGCGATCGACAGCACCCCGACCGGCGCCAGCAGCACGGGCGCCGGGAGTTCCGTCCCCAGCAGCGAACACGACAGATCGCGCACGCCGACGTCGCGCAGCATGCGCGGCACGATCGTGCGCCGCTCGAAGGCGGCCCGGTTGGCACGTATGGTCGCCTCGCCGCCCGCGCCCCCGGCCACATAGCCGTACGCCTCGGCGGTCATCCGCTCGCGGGCCGCCGCTTCCACGTCCGCCGCACCGGTGGGGAAGCGGGGCGGTTCGCCCGTCAGCAGGCCGTTCAGGTAGATCTCGTCCTGGTACGAGGCGAAGGCGGTCTGCGCGTGTGCGAGGTCCCGCGGGCGTTCCTGGCTCATGTCCGGGCGTCCCTTCCCTGTGATCGGCCGTTGATCGGCCGGGTGAGCGGCTGGGGAGACACCGTACCGACCGGACGGTGCCCCGGCGGGAGAACCCGGTGGCCCCCGCCATTCCCACGCCGGACCAGGGCTGATAGAACGGTCCGCACTCCGGCGGCACGCCCGCCCGACCAGGGCGGCCGCGGAGGGCACCGGGGGGAAGCAGACGGCGCGCGACCGCGAGAGGTCCCGCGCCGTACCGAGGGCAGCGCGGAAGGTGGGCCGCAGTGGCGTACGACGCCGATGTGATCGTGGTGGGAGCGGGACTGGCCGGGCTGGCCGCCACCGCCGAGCTGGCGGACGCGGGCCGCCGCGTGATCCTTCTGGACCAGGAGCCGGAGGCGTCGCTCGGCGGCCAGGCGCACTGGTCCTTCGGTGGACTGTTCCTCGTCGGCTCACCCGAGCAGCGGCGGCTGCGGATCCGCGACAGCCGCGACCTGGCCTGGCAGGACTGGCTCGGCACGGCCGGCTTCGACCGGCCCGAGGACCACTGGCCGCGCCGCTGGGCCGAGGCCTACGTCGACTTCGCCGCCGGGGAGAAGCGGTCCTGGCTGCACGGTATGGGCGTCCGGTTCTTCCCCGTGGTCGGCTGGGCGGAGCGCGGCGGCTACGACGCCCGCGGACACGGCAACTCCGTACCGCGTTTCCACATCACCTGGGGCACCGGCCCCGGGCTCGTCGAGCCGTTCGAGCGGCGGGTCCGGGAGGCGGCGGACCGCGGCCTGGTCGAGCTGCGCTTCCGGCACCGGGTGGACGAACTCACCGTCACGGACGGACGCGTGGACGGCGTCCGCGGCACGCTGCTGGCGCCCAGCGTCGCCGAGCGCGGGCAGGCCAGCTCCCGTACCGCCGTGCGCGAGTTCGACGTGCGGGCCGGGGCGGTCGTGGTGGCGTCCGGCGGGATCGGCGGCAACCACGAACTCGTCCGCCGCAACTGGCCGCAGCGGCTCGGCACCCCGCCCGAGCGGATGCTCTCCGGCGTCCCCGCGCACGTCGACGGCCGGATGCTGGAGATCACCGAACGGGCCGGCGGCAGCCTGATCAACCGCGACCGGATGTGGCACTACACCGAGGGCATCGAGAACTGGAACCCCGTCTGGGCGCGGCACGGCATCCGCATCCTGCCCGGCCCCTCCTCGCTCTGGCTGGACGCCCTCGGACGGCGGCTGCCGGTGCCGCTCTTCCCCGGCTTCGACACCCTCGGCACGCTCGAACACATCATGCGGAGCGGCTACGACTACACCTGGTTCCTCCTCAACAAGCGGATCATCGGCAAGGAGTTCGCCCTCTCCGGCTCCGAACAGAACCCCGACCTCACGGGCAAGAGCATCCGCGACGTCCTCGGACGGGCCCGCACCGACGTGCCGCGGCCGGTGAAGCGGTTCATGGACCGCGGCGTCGACTTCGTCGTCGAACGGGACCTCGCGGCGCTGGTGCGCGGCATGAACCGGCTCGCCGGGCAGCCGCTCATCGACGAGATGGAGCTGCGCCGCGAGATCACCGCCCGGGACCGGGAGATCGCCAACCCGTTCACCAAGGACCTCCAGGTCACCGCCATCCACGGGGCGCGCCGCTACCTCGGCGACAAACTGATCCGCACCGTCGCGCCGCACCGTCTCCTCGACCCCGCGGCGGGCCCGCTGATCGCCGTGCGGCTGCGCATCCTCACCCGCAAGACCCTCGGCGGCCTGCACACCGATCTGAGCAGCCGGGTTCTCGGCGGGATGGGCGAGCCGGTGGCCGGGCTGTACGCGGCCGGTGAGGCGGCGGGCTTCGGCGGCGGCGGGATGCACGGCTACCGCTCGCTGGAGGGAACCTTCCTCGGCGGCTGCCTCTTCTCCGGCCGCACCGCCGGGCGGGAGGCGGCGCGGGAGACCGGCTGAGGCGCCGGCGGCCGGGCACACCGGCCGGCTGTCAGGCGCCCGTGCGGTCGGTGTGGGGGTCCGTGGCGCCGGCGTGGCTGCGGTCCGCACCGCCGCCCGTGCCACCGTCGCGGTCGGTGCCGTCGGGGACGCCGGGGACGCCGCCGGTGGTGAAGCGCGAGGAGGCACCGGCCTCCCCGCCGGGGCCGGGCTCGCCGCCCCCGGCGGCGGTGCCGGGGCCTCGGCCGTCCCCCTCGCCCCCGGGGACGGGGGCGGGGACGCGGTGCAGGGCCAGCAGGGCGATGTCGTCCCGCTGGTTGTTCCCGGTGAACCGCTGGAGGTCCGCGGCGATCGTCGCGGCCAGTTCGGAGGTCGGGATGCCGGACCACTCGCGCAGCCGCTCCCGCAACGGGTAGAAGACCCCGAAGGGGTCACGGGCGTCCGTCACCCCGTCGGTGAAGAGCAGCAGTGTATTGCCCTCCGGAAGGTCGAACTCCTCGATGCGGCGCGGTTCCGGGGAGAGGCCGATGAGCCCCAGCGGCACCCCGGGGTCCGCCAGCGGCAGAGGGCCGCTCTCGTCCGGGTCCTCGCAGACCAGGCACGGCAGGAGATGCCCGCAGTTGACGACGAGACCGCACGACCGTTCGTCGAAGGTGAGGACCAGCGCGGTCACGAAGCGCTCCGGCTCGCCGGTCCGGCTGGCGAAGCTGTTGTGCCGTTCGACGGCGGACTCCAGGGCGTCCACGACCCCCAGCAGGTCGGGCTCGCGCTGCGCGGCCTCGCGGAACGCGCCGAGGACGGAGAACGCGGTACCGATGGCGGGCAGCCCCTTGCCCTGCACATCCGCGATCAGCACACGGGTGCCGTAGGGCGACATCGCGATCTCGTAGATGTCACCGCCCACCATGCTGTCCTCCTCGACCGGCTGGTAGAGGCCGTCGATGATCACTTCGGGGGTGCGGAACGGCAGGGGGCGCAGCAACTGCCGCTGGAGCGCGGCCGCCGCCGAGCGGAGCCGGCTGACCTCCGCGTTGCGGTGGATGCGGTACCGGCAGGCCCCGATGCTCAGGGCGCTCATCAGGGCGGTGGCGAAGGTCGGCGGAATGACCTCCCCGACGTCCAGGCGGATACCGAGCAGCACGACGAACAGAGTGCCGGTGCTCCACACGGCGGTGAGCACGGTCTGCCGGACGGATCCGATGACCGCCACGATGGGCGGCAGGAAGGCCATGAGCGACACCACGCGCCCTTCGTCCTCCACCAGACGGCCGACGGTGAAGAGGACGAGGGAGGCCAGGAAGACCATCAGCAGCAGAACGGGCGTCTCCAGCAGGGCGTCCCGCCGCCGCGTGGACGCCGGCTGCCAGGGGGACACCGTCATGGGGCCCGGACTGTCGCTCTTCGGCACCGTGCTTTCCGTCCGCGTGATTCAGTCGGCCGTGGCCAGGACTTGGGGGGCGGTGTTCTTCAGCCGCGTCGTCAGCCAGCCGATCTGGCCGAGGGTCTCGGGGTGCAGCTCCTCCACGTCGTCCAGCAGCTCCTGGTCGCGGACGGCCCGCGCGACCTGGCCGAGCAGCAGCCACAGGAGGCTCACCTCCTGGGCGGCGAGGAAGAGATGGCGCAGATCGCGCAGGAGGAGCTGCCCGGCGGAGCCGTGGTGGCCCCGCCGCTCGGAGGACTTCCGCCGCACGGCGTCCAGGAGATGCGAAAGGGGCTCGCTGTGGCGGTGCTCGGAGAGGTCCCGTCCGTGGCGTCCGGCGGCGGCCCGCAGCCGCGCGGCGTGCTCCTCGCACCGCGCGGCCAGGGTGAGACAGGGGTAGTGGGTGCCGTGGTCGGCGGCCTGGCGCTCGGCGACCCGGTGGAACTCCCGGGCCAGCGCCTCCTCGGCCTCGTGAAGTTCGGCGAGGAGTGTTCCGGTCCTGGTGGTGGCCATGGTCCTCAGCCCTTCCCCGCCGGCCCGGCCGCGGTGCTCCCGGCTGGGGTGCTCCCCGTCTCCGCGGTGTCCCGGCTCTCTCCGGCGGGGGCGCCGGGCTCCGCGGTCAGGGTGCCGGGCGGCGGGGCGTCGGTCTGCCGGTCGGAGTCGGCCAGCCCGTGGGCGAGCGCGGTCGCCGCGGAGGAGATCTTCTGCACCCGGACCGCGCTGTACTTGTAGAACGGCTGCTTGGAGACCGGGTCCCACTCGGTCCGCGTGGTCTCGTTGGCGGCGCGGGTGTGCCGGCCGGGCTCGGTCTGGTCCCAGTAGCCGTAGTGGAACGGGACGAAGACGACCCCCCGCCGGGTGCCCCGGCACACCGCGGGCGCCTCGATCTCCCCGCGCCGGGACACCACACGCACCAGGTCGCCGTCGGCGATGCCCAGCTCCCCGGCGTCCTCGGCGGAGAGCTGCACCCAGACATCGGGGGCGGCCCGCCGCAGCTCGGGCGCCCGGCCGGTCCTGGTACGGGTGTGCCAGTGGTGCACGGTGCGGCCGGTGGTGAGCTGCAGCGGGTAGGTCTCGTCCACCGGTTCGTGCGGCGGGAGGTACGCCGCGGGCCGAAGCCGGGCCCGTCCGGCCGGGTCGCGGGCACGGTAGTCGTCCGCCCCGTGCTGGGCGCCGGTGGTGAGGTCGTGCCCGTAGTCCTCGCACTGGTCGGCGCGGGTGGGGAAGACGTGGTCGGTGTAGAGGCGCTCGGTGCCCTCCGGTGCCCCGGGGGTGCAGGGCCACTGGACGCCCCCGGAGCCGCGCAGCCGCTCGTACGTCAGCGCGCTCTGGTCGCAGGGCCGGCCCCGGGTGAGGGCGGTGAAAGCCCGCCAGGCGTCCTCCGGGCTCCTCCAGGTGAGCAGCGGGCCGCCGTCCTTGTCGCGCAGGTCCATCCGGCGCGCGTACTCCAGCAGGATGTCGAAGTCGGCGCGGGCCTCGCCGGGCGGTTCGAAGGCCTTCTCGGAGAGATGGACCGTCCGGTCGGCGTTGGTGCAGCAGCCCGTCTTCTCGCCCCACAGGGCGGCGGGCAGCACGACGTCGGCGAGTTCGGTGGTCTCGGTGCGGAAGGCGTCGGAGACGACGAGGAACAGCCCGTCCCGGCCGAGCACCGAGCGGATGCGCCGCAGCTCGGGGAGGGACACCGCCGGGTTGGTGCCGGTCACCCAGAGGAACTTCACCGAGCCCTCCTCGCAGTACCGGAAGATCTCCATGGCGGGGGTGGGCGGTGCCCAGTGCGGGATCCGGAGCGGCTCGACGTTCCACGCCTCGGCGATCTCGCGGACATGGGCCTCGTTCTGCCAGTTGCGGAAGGCAGGCAGGGCGCCGTTGGCGCCGGTCTCGCGGGTGTTCTGTGCGGTGGGCTGGCCGTTCATCTGGAAGACGGTGCACCCGGGGCGGCCGATCATCCCGCGCAGCAGATGCAGGTTGTTCACCTGCACGGCGGCGGCGGTCGCCTGGTGGGACTGGTAGACGCCCTGCAGCACCGTGGACACCAGCCGCTCGCCGGTACCGAGGATCCGGGCGGCGGCGCGGATGTCCTCGGCCGGCACGCCGCAGATCCCGGCCGCCCGGTCGGGGGACCAGTCCGCGACGGCGGCGGCCAGCTCCTCGTAGCCGGTGGTGTGCGCGTCGACGAACTCCCGGTCCAGCCGGCCGTGTTCGACGATCTCGTGGAGCAGCGCGTTGAGCAGCGCCACATTGGTGCCCGGACGCAGCGCCAGATGGACATCGGCCTCGCGGGCGGTCGGGGTGAGCCGGGGGTCGGCGACCACCAGCCGGGGCCGGTCCGGGCCGTGCAGCCGGTCGAGCATCCGGGACCACAGCACGGTCTGCGTCTCGGCGGTGTTGTGGCCGACGAGGAAGAGGGTGTCGCACAGGTCGACGTCGCTGTACGAGCCGGGGTCGCCGTCGCTGCCGAAGCTCTCGATCAGCGCCCACTCGGCGGTGGCGGTGCACAGCCGCGTATTGCCGTCGAGATGGGGGGTACCGATGCCGCCGCGGGCGATGAGGGTCTGCGCGTAGTACTCCTCGGCGAACAGCTGTCCGGAGGTGTAGAACGCCATCGCCAGCGGCCCGTGCTCGGCGAGCACCTGCCGGGAGCGGTCGGTGACGGCCCGCAGGGCGGTGTCCCAGTCGGCGGGCTCCAGCCGGCCGGCGACCCGGACCAGAGGACGGGTGAGCCGGTCGGGGGAGTTGACGGCCTGCCAGCCGTACAGCCCCTTGGGCCCCAGCCGGCCGTGGCTGACGCGGTCCCGGGCGCGCCCCCGGACGCCCACCATCCGGCCGTCGTGCGAGACGGCGATGTCCAGGCCGCAGCCGTTGGAGCAGAGGACGCAGACCGAGGGGACCCAGGTGTGGACCTCCGACTCGTCCACGGTCAGATGGCGGTCCACGCGCTCGGGCCAGCGCTCTCCGGCACCGAACGGGGTGCGTGCTCCCCAGATGTCGACGGTGCGGTCGGTCACGGAACGCTCCTGTCAGCTGTGGTACGGGCGGCTGTTCTCAGGGCTGCGTCTTCCGGGGTTTTCCGGGGCCGCGGTCTCCGGGGGACGGACCGACGCTAGCCGCACCGCCGTCCGCGCCGGGTCCTGCCACGCCTGTTCACCCGGCCGATGCCCCGGCCGGCGGACAGCGACGACGGCCCGCGAGCTGCCGGGACGGCGCGGCGGGCGGCGGGTACGGGTGCGGCAGAACGGAGGGCGGCCGGGGACCGGGGAGTGCGGGAGGCCGGTGCGGGTACGGCGGGGGACGGGACACGCGGCGCGGGAATATCCCCGGCATGGCGAGCAGGCGCAGCGGAGACCGTCCGGGCGGCGGACCGGTACCCGGCCCGCCCCGCGGCACCCCACGACACGGAAGGAGCCCGCCATGACGGAACGGAACGAGCGGCAGGAGCCGGACCACAAGCCCGGCACGGCGGCCGAAGAGGTCGAAGCGGAGATCCGGCGGGCCCAGAGAGAAGTGGTGCCCGACCAGGACGCCGCCGGGCGCGACGGCGAGAGCGGCGACGCGCTGACCACCAACGTCGAGGCCCAGCGGGACCCGGGAGACCCGCACCGGTGACCGTACCGCCGGCGCGGCGGCGGGCCGTCCCCACGGCCGCGCCGCCGGTTCCGGCAGCGGACCGGCCGAGCCCGCCGTCCGGCCGGGTGACCGCGGACGCGTGACCTCAGCGCCGGGGCGGCAGCCGGTGCAGCCGTACGCCGGTGAGCCGGCCCTCCCGGATCTCGGCCGTCATGAACGTGCAGTGCGGCTGGCGGCGGCGGTCCGTCGGCGAGCCGGGGTTCAGCAGCCGCAGCCCGCCGGGCGCCTCGGTGTCCCAGGGGATGTGGCTGTGGCCGAAGACCAGGACGTCCAGGTCGGGGAAGCGCCGGGCGCAGCGTTCCTCCCGGCCCCGTGCCGCCCCGGTCTCGTGGACGACGCCGAAACGCAGGCCGCCCAGCTCGGCGCGGGCCACCTCGGGCAGCCGGGCGCGCAGCTCCGGGCCGTCGTTGTTCCCGTACACGCCGACCAGCCGGCGGGCTCGGGACTCCAGGAGGTCCAGAGTGGCCGTGTCCACCCAGTCCCCGGCGTGGATCACGACATCGGCGCCGGGCACCAGTTCCAGGAGCCGGGCCGGCAGTTCCCTCGCCCGCTTGGGGAGATGGGTGTCCGACATCAGGATCAGCCGCAGGGGCCCGCCGCCCGCCGTGCTCGCTCCGCCCGCCGCGCCCGCTGCCCCGGTCCGCGGGTCCGGCATCCGCCGCCCGTCCGTGCGCCGCCCGTCGTCCGTCCTCCGGTCCGCGTTGCTCATCGCGTCGTTCACCGCGCCGCGCCGTCCAGGGGCCCGGTGAGGCCGGTGAGCAGAGCGGTCTCGGGAGCCGTGCGGAATTCCTCGCTCCGCTGCCGGGCGAGTGCCCGGCCCTCGTCCAGGCACCAGGCCCACCAGCGGTCCAGCTCGGCGGTGTCCGCCTTCTCCACCGGCACCAGCGCGGGCCAGTCGCACGCCTGTGCCTGGGCGGTGAGTTTCGCCCCGCCCGCCACGGCGTCGACGGCGAGCACGGGCACACCGGCGCGCAGGCCGGTCACCAGTCCGTGCAGCCGGTTGGTGACCAGGACGTCGAGCCGTGCGACGACGGCCTCGAACTGGGCGGCGGTGGCGGCCAGCCGCCAGTCGCCCGGGTCGAGCCGGGTCTCCACGTCGAGCCGCGCGCAGTCCTTGCCGTTCAGCCAGCCGGTGAGGGTGTCGCCGGCCGCCTCGTGCCGCCGCCGTCCGCCGTACTCGCCCTGGCCCCGGGTGAGCGCCACGCCGACCACGGGTGGGGCGGCGGGGCGGGCGCGGAGACGGCCAGGTCGCGGCGGGGAGGCGCGCCCGGCGCGTCCCGGGCCAGCACCCGGTGGAAGCCGCGGACCGCCGGATCGGCGGCGTCCAGGACGGAGACGCCCACGGCGATGCGCAGGCAGTGCGGAAAGCGCCGGTGCAGATCCTCGATCTGGGGCCCGTGCAGCGGGCCGCAGACGAAGACGACCGCGTGGTAACGGCGTGGATCGGCCGCGTCGAGCCGCAGCCCCCGCGGATGGAAGCCGCCGCTCCAGGCGGTGTCGTACGCGGTGCCCCGCCGGTCCAGGGCGGCCCGGACGCGGTCCAGCGCCAGCAGGTCGCCCACGGTGGCCTCGCCGTGCAGAAAGCTGAACCAGCCGGTCAGCAGGACCCGGCTGCCCCGCGGCGCGGCGTCCGGCCCGTCCGTCGGCGTGCTCACTGGTGTGTTCCTCCCCCTGGCGTGGCGGCTGCTGCGGATGCGCTCTCGGATGCGGCGGGGCACGCGGCGGGCTGCTGCCGGTGACCGTGCGGTCATCCCTGCGGGTCCTCTGCCGTTCGAACAGGGCCCCGGCGGGTGCGCCGGACACTACGGTGGACCGCTGAGGCCTCCGGTGTGGTGTGGTCCCGACAGCTCCGTCACACCGGAGGCCTCGCCCCGCGCGCGTCGCCCGGGACCGTCAGGGGCGGTTGCCCTTGGGCTTGGCGCGCTGGTCGGGGGTGCCGTGCGGCGGCGGGTGGATCGGCTCGGGCGAGGTCGCGGGCGTGACCGGAGAGCCGCCCGCGGAGTGCCGCGCCGCCTGCCGGAGATCCTCGCCGCCCGGCGAGGGAGTGCTGCCGCCGGCCAGCTGGAGCTGACGGGTGTTGATCATCTCCAGGACCCGGGTCCGGTTGGCGTGCTCGTGCTCGTAGTGGCGCAGGACCTCCAGCTCGGCGGAGTCCAGGGTGCGGAGGCGGTGCTCCAGTGCGCCGACCGGCAACTCGTCGTAGTCGGCCAGCGGGAGCGCCTCGCCGTCGTGCTTGCTCATGGGCAGCCTCCTGCGTTCGGCGTTCTGCCTCGGAAAGCCTTCGGGTTCCCGGCGGCTGATCGCCGAAACGGGGTGAGCCGCCCCGGGTGCCCGGGACGGCTCCGGTCCGGCGGGGCGTGCCCATGGCGGGCCGGGAGGGCCGGGGGTCAGTCATCGGCCAGGCGGGGCGGAAAGCCGCCGGTGGCGACCGGGCCCCAGCCGGTGACCGTCACCCGGATCAGCGACTTGTTCTGGACCCGCATCGCCTCCCGGTACTCGTCCCAGTCGGGGTGCTCGCCGGAGATGCAGCGGAAGTACTCCACGAGAGGCTCCAGGGCCTCCGGCATGTCGAGGACCTCGGCGACCCCGTCGACCTGTACATACGGGCCGTTGAACTCGTCCGAGAGGACGCACAGCGAAACCCGCGGATCGCGGCGGGCGTTGCGGGCCTTCGCCCGCTCGGGATAAGTCGACATGACGATACGGCCCTCCGGGTCCACCCCGCAGGTGAGCGGGGACATCTGAGGCGAGCCGTCCCGCTTGCGGGTCATCAGGACCGCGTGGTGGCGCGGCCGGAGGAAGCCGAGGAGCTCGTCGCGGCTGACACGGTCGGCGGTGGCGATGGAACGGGGCACGTTCTCTCCAGAGGTCGGTCGGTACGGGGCCGGGCGGGCCCCGCGCGACGTTCACCTACCCGGCGGGCGGGAGAACCCACCGGCCCGGCCCGCGCTCTCAGCCCCGGCCCGGCCGCCCCGCACCCCGCTCCCGCCCGGTGCCGCGGCCCGTCACCGCGCCCCGCCGTGCCGATACGGCCGGACGGCGGCGCGAGGGTCTGTACGGTGCGGGGAAGGGCCCGCCGCCGACCGCGGGAAGACACAGCACTGGAGGTGCACGGATGTCGGGAGTGCCGCAGACCCCGGTGGAGGA
The DNA here is from genome assembly GCF_020982505.1 of Streptomyces sp. MNU89. Taxonomy (NCBI): domain Bacteria; kingdom Bacillati; phylum Actinomycetota; class Actinomycetes; order Kitasatosporales; family Streptomycetaceae; genus Streptomyces; species Streptomyces sp. MNU89. The sequence continues at coordinate 6,884,452 of NZ_JAJKLL010000001.1, forward strand.
CCACCGGGACGCGCGGGGGGCCGGCCGGTCGGAGCCCGGTCCGACGGCCGCACCCGGCTCCGGGGGCTCCGAACGGGACCCCTTCTTCGACAACGCGAAACTGCTGGCGATGGTGCTGGTGGTGGTGGGCCACGCCTGGCAGCCGCTCAAGGACAGCCGCGCCGTCTGGGCCGCGTACTTCTTCCTCTACACCTTCCACATGCCGGTCTTCATCCTGCTCTCCGGCTACTTCTCGCGCACCTTCCGCGGCCGGCCCCGGCAGGTGCAGCGGCTCGTCGCGGCCGTCCTCGTGCCGTACGCGGTCTTCGAGACCGTCTACACCCTCTACGGCAACGCCGTCGACGACCGCGGCAACGACATCAGCCTGCTGACGCCCTGGTACCTGACCTGGTTTCTGATCGCCCTCTTCGTCTGGCGGCTCACCGCACCGCTGTGGCTGGTGCTCCGCCCGTCCCTGGCCATCGGGTTGTCCGTCGTGATCGCCCTGCTCGGCGCGGCCTTCGACGCGGACCCCGTCCTCAATCTCGACCGGGTCCTGCAGTTCCTGCCGTTCTTCGTGCTCGGTCTGCTGATGCGCCCGGAGCACTGGGACCTCGTCCGGTCCCGGTGGATGCGGATCGTCTCCCTCCCCGTGTTCGCGGCGGGCGCGGTCACGGCCTACTGGGCCCGGGGCCGGGTGACCTCCGAGTGGGCGGTGCGCAGCAAGACCTGGGAGCAGCTCGGCGCGGACTGGCCGGCCGGCGTCGCCATGAGCCTGGCCCTGCTGGTCTGCTCGCTGCTGCTCGCCGCGTCCTTCCTCGCCTGGGTGCCGCGCCGGCAGCACTGGTTCACCGCCTTCGGCGCCGGGACGCTGGTGGCGTATCTGCTGCACGGTCTGATCATCCGCACCGCCGCCTGGGAGGGCTGGTACGAGCCGCGGTTCTGGCACACCCCTGCCGGCGAACTGCTGGTCACGGTGTTCGGTGTCGGCCTCGCCCTGGTGCTCACCTCGCCCCCCGTGCGCCGCGCCTTCCGCCCGGTCGTCGAACCGACACTGGACTGGGCGTTCCCCGGCCGGCCCGGTGCCGCGCCGGAGACGCCGCCGGGAGCGCGGACGGCGCCCGGGACGGGCGCGCGGGGCGGGGCGGAGGACGGGGCGGAGGACGGAGGCCCGTCGCAGGGCACCGCCGCCCCCGGGACGCCGGAGTCCCGGCCGGAGCACGCCGAGGCCGGAGCGGCGACGGGCGCGGGCGCCGAGCCGGGGACGGGAGGGGACCCGGACCCGGGAAGGCGCCCTGAGCCCGTCCGGGCGCGGGGGCGGGCAGCGCAACGCGCCCGGACGGCGATCAGATGTGCGACAGCGTGAAGGACACCAGGAAGCCGCACACCAGGATCAGCCCGATCGCCAGATGCGCCCGGTCGAACGCCTCCGGGATCATCGTGTCGGCGATCATCGCCAGTATCGCGCCCGCCGCGACCGCCGTCACCGCGGCCACCACCGCGGTGGACAGGCCGCCCACCACCGTGTAGCCGAGGACCGCCGAGACCGTGCTCGCGGCCGCGATCGCGCCCCACACACCGAACACATAGCCCCTGCCGCGCCCGGCCTCCCTCATTCCGGCCGCGCTCGACAGCCCCTCCGGCAGATTGCTGAGGAAGACCGCCGTCACGGTGACGAGGCTGACCGTCCCGCCCTCCAGCAGGCCCACCCCGATGACGGCCGACTCCGGCACCCCGTCGAGCAGCGCCCCCAGCGCCAGCGCCCGGCCGGACCCCGCCTGCTCCGCCTCCGAGGGCTGCAGCCGGTGGTGGCCGGACCTCTTGCGGTGCCGCGCGCCCCGGCGCGCCAGCACCACGTTGCCCGCGGTGTACGCGACCGCGCCGCCGGTGGTGCCGATGACGGCCGGGGCCAGCCCGGCCAGTTGGTACGCCTCGCCCACCAGCTCGAACGAGACCGCGGACAGCAGCACACCGGCGCCGAACGCCATCACCGAGGCGATGAGGAGCCGGGGAACCCGCAGGGTGTAGCCGATGAGCGCGCCGATCAGCAGCGCGGAACCGGCGACCAGGCCCCACCAGCCGGCTTCCAGGACCTGTGGCATGGCGCCCGGTCACTCCCCCCGGTCGTTCCGGCCGGTCCGCGGCCGGGCACTGTTCCGTGCCGCGCCGGGGGCATCGCCCGGGGCGCGGTCCGCGCCCCCGTCCATGAAGTCGTGCGGTCTGCGCAGCGGCCCCCACGGGCCCCGCTGCCGCGCCACCTCGGCCCGTGCCTCCGCGATGACCTCGGCGGCGATCCACGCGACCGGACGGACCCGCGCCACCAGCGGCTCGTTGTCCGGACCCCGCCCGGCCTCCTCGCCCGTGAGGACCCAGGGGCGCACCCGAGGTCCCTCGGCCTCCCGCAGATGACTGTAGTCGTACAGCCGCCGTGCCACCCACAGCAGCGTCGGCCGGTCCCCCCACCACGCCTCCACCCGCAGCGGATTGGCCGACAGCCCGGCCAGCGGAACACCCGTCAGGCTGTCCCTGCTCACCCCGCCGTGCCCCCGCAGATCCGTCTGCGGGCCGCGCGACCAGCGGACGAAGACCGGATCGACGCGCTCGACGAGATCCGCCAACCGGTGGAGCGAGGTGAAGACCGGAAGCTCTGCTGACGCCATGACGCTATCGGTTACCCGGCGCCCGCCCGGGGCAATCCGGGCCCGGCAGCCTTGGGCCGACCGGGGAACACGGCGCGGATTCCCCTTTTGCGGCGACGAGCCCGGGGTACCCAGCACTCTCGTCACTCCCCGCAACCGGAGGTCCGATGTCCTTCAATCCCCTGGAGCAGCGCGGCATTCCCCTGGACCGCCAGCTCCGCACCTGGCGCGAACTGGACGTGGAACCGATCGACCCCGACCACACCGACCCGTACACCCGCTGCCGGATCATCACCATGAACGGGATCGAGGTGGAGGCGATCCTCTTCAGCCACCAGTTCGCCCGGCACTGCCCGGACCCACAGGTGAAGCAGCAGCTCGCCCGGACCCGCTACATCGAGGCACAGCAGCAGAAGGCGGTCAACTGGCTGCTGCCCGGCGTCTCCTCGGTCCTGGAGACGACCATCGCCTACGAGCAGGTGGCCGTCGACCTCACCGCCTGGGTCGCGCGGATGGAGCCGGACCCCTATCTCCAGCAGGCCTACCAGTTCGGCGTGCTGGAGGACTTCGACCACCTGTACCGGTACGCCAACCTGTACGAGATGATCGAGCACCGCAAGGCCGAGGAGATCGTCGACGGCCTGACGGAGGTCATGCCCGGCCGCCCCACCCCGATGCACCACCGCAACCCGGTCGACAACGTGCGGGAGCCGTACGACAAGACGCGCACCGACCCGCTCTCCAAACTGCACGCGCTGACCATCATGTCGGCCGAGCAGCAGACGATGAACTTCTACATGAACGTCGGCCCGACGTACATGGAGCCGATCGCCCGCCGCCTCTACCAGGAGATCGGGCTCATCGAGGAGGAACACGTCACCCACTACGAATCCCTGGTCGACCCGGGGGAGACCTGGTGGGAGCAGCTCGTCAACCACGAGTACAACGAGTGCTACCTCTACCACTCCTTCATGGAGCAGGAGACCGACCGCAAGGTGAAGGCCATCTGGGAACTCCACCTCAACATGGAGCTCGAACATCTGCACATCGCGTGTGACCTGATGCGGCGGCACGACGGCCGGGACCCGGCCGAAGTCCTGGCCCCCGAGCTGCCCAACGTGCTCACGTTCGAACCGAACAAGGCATACATCAGGGAACTCATCGCCACCCAGCTGGACCTGACCACCCTGGGCACCGGCTACGTCCGCGACGCACACGAACGTTTCGAACAGATGCAGCAGAACATCCACACCGACGGCGGCGCGCCGAGCGACCAGGTCCTGGCCGAACACAGCGACCGGTTCGGCCGCGACTACCGCATGGAGACCGAGGGCGAGCACCCGGTCCCCGAACTGCGCCAGAGCTGAGGGGGAGAAGCAATGAGCCAGACGACACCCGCCGGCATCCCCGATGCCCCCGACGCCGAGAAGGACGTCGTGGCGCTGCTCATGCAGCAGCACGGCGAGATCCGCAACCTCTTCGACGAGGTGGAACGGAGCGAGGGCGACGCCCGCCGCGACGCCTTCCACCGTCTCGTACGGATGCTCGCGGTGCACGAGACGGCCGAGGAGGAGATCGTCCATCCCTTCGTCAAACGCTCCGTACCGGGCGGTGAGGGCGTCGTCGCGGAGCGGCTGGAGGAGGAGCGCGAGGCCAAGGAGCAACTGGCCCGGCTGGAGGACATGGACACCGGCGACCCGGGCTTCCTGCCCGCCCTGCTGGCTCTCCGCATGGACGTGATGCGGCATGCCCGGGCCGAGGAGCGCTACGAGTTCGCCCGGCTGCGCCGGCTGAACGACCCCGCCAAGCTGGCGAGCATGGCCCGCGCGCTGAGGATGGCGGAGGCCACCGCGCCCACCCACCCGCACCCGGGGTGGAGTCCGCCGCCAGGAACATGGCGCTCGGACCGCTGGCGGCCATCGTCGACCGCACTCGTGACACCCTCCGCGACGTCATGGCGAAGGACGACGGCAGGTCCGGCTGACCCCGGACGCGAACGGCGGACCGCCCGCCGGGCCAGTGTGAGGCCCGGCGGGCGGATACCGTGCCTGCCGGGCCTTGTTCCGTGTCCCGCCTCCGGACCGCCGCAAGCCGCGTGGCCCGCGCGGGCATGTCAGCCCCGGCCGGGCCCCTCCTCGGTGCCCGAGCCGGGCCGGGCCATCAGCCGGTGCGCCGCCGCCTTGACCGAGTCGGGCAGCACTCCGCTCGCGGCCTCCTGCACCTTCGTCCGCGCCGAGCCCGTGACGGCCTTCGGCTTCCCCTTCATCAGCGCGGCGAAGGCCTGCTCGGCCACCTGCGCCGGATCGTCCTTCGGCCCCTGCGCGATCCGGGTGTCCTCCATGCCGGCGCGGCGGAAGAAATCGGTGTCCGTCGGGCCCGGCATCACCGAGGTGACCGTGACCCCGGTGTCCCTCAGCTCGTCCGCCAGCGCCTCCGCGAACGACTGGAGGAAGGACTTGGAGGCGTTGTAGACGGCCTGGTACGGGCCGGGCATCGTCGAGGCGACGGACGAGGTGATGAGCAGCCGGCCCTCTCCCCGGGCGGCCATGCCGCGCAGCAGCCGCTTCGCCAGATGGACGGTCGAGGAGATGTTGAGGTCGATGATCTCGGCCTCGTCGGCCAGGTCCGTCTCCAGGAACGGGCCGCCGCGGCCGACTCCGGCGTTGAGCGCCGCGGCGCTCACCGGCCGCCCGGCCGCGGCGGTCTCCGCGTACAGCCGCTCCACCCCGTCGTACGTCCGCAGGTCGGCCCGGACCGCGCGGATGTCCGCGGCCGGGACGGCCGACCGCAGCCGGTCCACCGCCCCGGCCAGGCGTTCGTCCTCGGCGTTGAGCAGAAGGTCGAAGCCGTTCGCGGCGAACTGCCGGGCCAGTTCGAATCCGATGCCGCTGGAGGCACCCGTCACCACGGCCAGGGGCCGGTTGTCGTCACTCATGCGTGACGGGTACCCGCGCTCCGTGTCCCAACCCCGCCGCGGCGTTCCGCGGTGGTTCGCACGCGTCCGGCGCCGGTGGGCGCGGGCTCAGCCTTCCTCCCGGTAGTCCTCCGGGGAGACACCGGCTTCCTCCAGGGCCTCCCGCATGTTGCGGCCCGCCCCGTCGCGGGTGCGGTCCCTCGCCTCCTCCGCGGACGCGCCCAGCACGTCGTCGGTGGACGTGGTCTTCTCCTGGCTTTCCTCGGGGGTGGTCATCTGTTCTCCTCATTCGTCTGTGTCCTGGCGGCCCGGCTCTCCCGGTGGCCGCCCGGCCGGGGCCCGGCAGCCACCGGATGTCGTGACGCGCCCGGGTACCCGGGGCCGGGACGCTCATGTGTCCCCGGCGCGTCAGGCGCCGCGCTCGGCCGCCAGGGTCTGCAGGCGGCTCGCGATCTCCGCCAGCTCGTGGTCGGAGGGGGCGTCCCCGTCCGTGATGAGCGCGGTGAGGTCGTCCCGCGAGACGATCTCCACGGCTCCCCGGTAGCGGTCGCCGTCCAGCTCGGCGGCGGGCACGATCTGCTCCCGGCCCTCCAGCAGGACGAGCACGGGTTGCCGGTCCGGTGACCGGAGCAGGTCCCGGACATGCTCCTGGGTGATCACATGTGATCCTTTCCGCGGGTTCCCTGTCGTCACGGGGCGGCGGTCCGTTGCTGCCGCCCCCGCCTCTGCGGGTGGCCGCCCGGACGCCGGCGCATCACCGGAGCCCGCGCCGGCCCCTGACCGACGGGTGTCCGCCGGGCGCCGCCCCATGCCTCGGCCGCGGACACGGACGGGAGCCCGGGCCGGGCACGGCCCGGGCGTGAGGAGGCGGAGGCGGGCGCCGGGCCGGGACGAGGCGGCGCACGCAGGGCGGCGCGGAGACGCGCGGAGAGACGCGGGTGGGACGGGGGATGCGTACGCCGTGTTCGTCCGCACACGGAAAGGGGCCCCGGAACCCGGGCCGGGCTCGGAGCCCGGCCGTGGGGCCGTCCGGGGCCGTCCGGCGTCCGGGGCCGGAAGCCGCACCCGGGGCCGCCGCCGGACCGGGGGAGCGGCCCGGCGACGGCCCCGGTCAGGCGAGGCGCAGCGCCTGGAGCGCGGACCGGGCCTGCTGGGAGGTGACGCCCTCCAGGGCACCCTCACCCCGGGCCAGGCCGTCCGCGATCGACTCCAGCAGATGGCGGAGCGTGGCGCACTCCCCGTCCGGGGTGCTCAGGCAGACCAGCCCTTCGGGGCCGCGCCGTACCGTCAGCCCCGGCTGGTCCGTGCTCATCCACTGACCGTAAGTGGTGTTGTCCATCGGACCATTCTGCAAAACGGCCGGCCCGCCGCGCAGCAACACCGCACGACATCATCCCCGAACGGTAGGGCCGGGCGGTGGAACGGGCCGGTCCCGGCTCCCGCCGCGGCGGTATCGGGCGGGACCGCGAACGGCGGGCCGCCCGTATTGGACCGGCCGGATTCGGGCAGCTGTTCGGTACAGTCGGCTGGAACCCCCGGCCCCCGACCAGCACCGAGGCCACACCATGAGCACCGTCCAGGACAGACCCGAACCCGCACTCCCCGGCGCGGAGAACCGCGGGACGGCGGACCGCAAGCAGCGGATACGCCGCAGGCTGGAGCGGCTGCTGGGCATCGCCGCCACCGAGGGCAACGAACTGGTTCCGCTGCGGAACGGTGACCGGATCTTCCCGGCGATGCTGGAGGCCATCCGCTCCGCGGAGCACACCGTCGACATGATGACGTTCGTCTACTGGCGCGGGGAGATCGCCCGCCAGTTCGCGGAGGCGCTCTCCGAGCGGGCCCGGGCCGGTGTGCGGGTGCGGCTGCTGCTCGACGGATTCGGCAGCCGGCCCATCGAGAAAGACCTCCTGGAGATGATGGACGAGGCGGGCGCGCAGGTGGCGTGGTTCCGCAAGCCGCTGTGGATCTCGCCGTTCAAGCAGAACCACCGCTGCCACCGCAAGGCCCTGATCGTCGACGAGCGGACCGCGTTCACCGGCGGTGTGGGCATCGCCGAGGAGTGGTGCGGCGACGCCCGCAACGAGAACGAGTGGCGCGACACCCACGTGCGGATCGCCGGCCCCGCTGTGGACGGCATCGCCGCGGCCTTCTCCCAGAACTGGGCGGAGTGCCACGACCTGCTCTTCGACGAGCACGACCGGTTCACCGCGCAGGACGCCCCGGGCGGCGCGGTGGTGCAGGTCGTGCGCGGATCCGCCGGCTACGGCTGGCAGGACATGCAGACCCTGGTCCGGGTGGTCCTGGAGTCGGCGGAGGAGCACGTCCGGCTGGCCACGGCCTACTTCGCCCCGGACGAGTACTTCGTCGACCTGCTGTGCGCCACCGCACGGCGCGGGGTCGCGATCGACGTCCTGCTGCCCGGGCCGCACACCGACCAGCGGGTGTGCCAGCTCGCCGGCCAGCGCCACTACGAGGATCTGCTGGCCTGCGGGGTGCGGATCTGGCAGTACCAGCCGACGATGATGCACGCCAAGGTGATCACCGTCGACGGGGTCGCCTCCCTGATCGGCTCCACCAACTTCAACCGCCGCTCCCTCGAACACGACGAGGAAGTGATGCTCACCGTGCTCGACGAGACCTTCACCGGCCGGCTGAACGCCGACTTCGACGAGGACCTGAAGGCGAGCGAACGCATGGTGGCCGGCCGCTGGAAGAGGCGGCCCGTGGCCCAGCGGGCGCGGGAGGCGCTGACCGCCCCCCTCCGCCGCTTCCTCTGACCCTCTGGCCCGGGAGGACCCTGGGCCGGCCCGGGCCGGGAGAGCGGTGTGACCATACGTGCCGCGTCCCGGTGCGGGCGCCGGGCCACCGGAGGACGCGGCGGGACGCGGCGGGCGCGTTCTTCAGCGGCGGACCGCGTGGAAGAGCCCGCTCATCTCCTCGGCCGTCAGCTTCGCCCCGAAGACCCTGGTGCCGGGCTGGTGCCGGCGGCCGCCCTGGCCGAGATTCCCGGCGTCGACCGGGTCGAAGCCGATGTCGCGGATCAGGCCCGCGACCACGGCCTTGGCGTCCTCGTCACTGCCCGAAATGGGGATGGCGAGCCGGTCCGGCGCGCCCTTGGGGCGGCTGCCCGCCCGCAGGTTCTCCCAGTAGACGGCGTTGAACGCCTTCACCAGGTTGGATCCGGTGTGGGCGCGGATCTTCTGGCTGGAGGTGATGCGGTCCCGGTCGAGATCGGGGTCGTGCCCGTCCCGCTCCGGGAAGTAGTTGCAGGTGTCGATGACGATCTTCCTGCTGAGCGAGTCGGACGGCAGCTCGTGGTACCTCCCGAACGGGATGGACACCACGACCACGTCACCGAAGCGCGCGGTCTCCTCGGCCGTCAGGGCCCGGGCCCGGGGGCCGAGCTCCGCCACCAGGTCCCGGAGGGTGTCCGGACCCCGTGAGTTGCTGACGGCCACCTCGTAGCCGACCCGGGTGAAGTGCTGGGCCAAGGCGGAACCGATGTGCCCGGCGCCGATGATTCCGATCCGCATAGCGTGTCCCTCTCTCGCGGGCTCTCGCTGGTCGCTTCGCTCCGCCGGCACGCGGGCGAGCACGTGCCTCATGCCCGGAGTGCCCGTGCCCCGTGCCCGGAAACCTGGCCCACCGGCCTCTCGGGCCTCTTGAGGGGTCCCGGCGCCTTGTGCCGCTCCCGCCCGTCCCGCCCGGCGGACCCGCCGCCGGGGCGCCGGCCGCTCCGCCGGCGCGAGGGGCGGCGGATCAGGGGACCCGGAAGGTGGCGCGGTAGGCGCTCGGCGAGACGCCCAGCGCGGCCCGCAGATGCTGCCGCAGTGAGGCGCCCGTACCGAAGCCCGCCTCCGCCGCGATCCTGTCCACGGGCAGATCCGTCTCCTCCAGCAGCTCCTGGGCCCGCTCCACCCGGCGCCTCGTCAGCCACTGCACCGGCGTCAGCCCGGTCTCCTCCCGGAACCGGCGGCTGAACGTCCGCACGCTCATCGAGGAGTGCGCGGCCAGCTCACGGAGCGCGATCGGCCGGCCGAGCTGTTCCTCGGCCCAGGCCCGGGCCGGCGCCGTGGAGGAGAGCCGCGGTTCCGGGACGGGGCGCGGCACGTACTGGGCCTGGCCGCCCTCGCGGTGCGGCGGTACGACGGTGTGCCGGGCGAGCGAGGCCGCCACCGCCGCACCGTGGTCGCGGCGGATCATGTGGAGGCACAGATCGATCCCCGCCGCCTCGCCCGCCGAGGTCAGGACGTCCCCGTCGTCGGTGTAGAGCACGCAGGGATCGAGGACGACGTCGGGGAAGAGCTCCCGGAACCGCGCCGCGGACTTCCAGTGGGTCGTCGCCGGGCGGCCTTTGAGAAGTCCGGCGGCGGCGAGCACGAAGGCGCCCGTGCACACGGAGGCGATCCGCGTCCCGGGCCCGATCCGGGCCAGGGCCGCGGCGGTGGCGGGGGAGAGGTATCCCGTGGCGTGAACCTCGTCGTCGTCCCGCGCGGCCGGGACGATCACGGTGCGGGCCTCGTCCAGCGCCTCGGGACCGCATCCGACCCGGACCGGGAAGTCGGCATCCGTGCGGATGTCGCCCGGCTCGGGCGCACAGGTCACCACCTCGTACAGCGGTTCCCCGTCCGCCGACCGGGCCCGCCCGAACAACTGGTGCACCACGCCGAGTTCCATGGGAATCAGCCCGTGCCGGACGAGGACGGCGACCGGATGACGGTCCGGGTACCGGAAGACGGCCATGGCGCGATCCTTGCACATAGCGGCCGTCCGGCCACTCGTTCCGGCGGCGCCCGGCCCGAAGAATCTCCACCGAGGCCGGGGCGGAGCCGCCCCGGCCGAGAATCCGCAAGACCGGAAAGGGACCGTCACATGCGCGTGCTGTGGATCCACGCCCACCCCGAACCGCACTCCCTGAGCGCCGCCCTCCGCGACGAGGGCCTCCGCGCCCTGCGCGAGTCCGGCCACGAACACCGGCAGAGCGACCTCTACGCCATGGGCTGGGACCCCGTCGTCGGCCGCCGCGACTTCCCGGACCACGAGCCGGAGCGCCGCCTGGTCGTCTCCACCGCCTCCAAGGCGGCCCACCTCTCCGGGCGGCTGAGCCCCGACATCCGCGCCGAGCAGGAGAAGATCCGCTGGGCCGACACCCTGATCGTGCAGTTCCCGCTCTGGTGGTTCGGCCCGCCGGCCATCCTCAAGGGCTGGTTCGACCGGGTCTTCGTCAAAGGCTTCGCCTACGGCGTCAAGGACCCGGCGGACGGCGGCCGCACCCTGCGCTACGGTGACGGCGGCCTCGCCGGCCGGCGCGCGATGGCCGTCGTCACCACCGGCGGCGCCGCGCCGGCCTTCGGCCCGCGCGGCATCAACGGCGACCTCGACAGCCTGCTCTTCCCGCTGCACCACGGCACGTTCTGGTACACCGGCATGGAAGCCGTCCCGCCCTTCGCCGTGTACGACGCGGACCGCCTGGACCCCGCCGGGTACGCGGCCGCCGCCGCCGGGCTGCGCGAACGGCTGCGCACCCTGCCGGACACCGAGCCGATCCCGTTCCGCCGTGAGGCGGGCGGGGAGTACGACCGGGACTCCGTGCTGCGCGGGGACGTCGCCCCCGGGCGCACCGGGACGGCGGCCCACCTCGCCGCGAGAGCCCCGGCCGGCCGGGACGGCGGCCGTGTGCCCTGCGGCGCCGGGACCGGTGCCGGGGACCGCTGAGCGGGGCGGGAGCGGTCAGCGGTTCGGCAGCCGGACCACCGTCAGGAAGAACTCGTCGATCTGCCGGATCGCCGAGATGAACGCGTCGAGGTCCACCGGCTTGGTGACGTACGCGTTGGCGTGCAGCTTGTAGCTGCGGAGGATGTCCTCCTCGGCCGCGGAGGTGGTCAGGACCACCACCGGGATGGTGGACAGCTCCGAGTCCGACTTGATCTGCTCCAGGACCTGCCGCCCGTCGTACTTGGGGAGGTTGAGGTCCAGCAGGACAAGGTCGGGCCGGGGCGCCCCGGCGTGGGCTCCGCGCTGGTACAGGAAGTCCAGCGCCTCCTCACCGTCCTGGACGACGTGCAGGGTGTTGCCGATCTTGTCCTCGAAGGCCTCGCGGGTCATCAGGACATCGCCGGGGTCGTCCTCGACGAGCAGGACCTCGATCGGGCGGGGGGTGTTCATGTGGTGGCTTCCTCATGGGCGGTGACAGAGTGCGGAACCGCCCGGCCGGGCAGCGTGAAGCAGATGCGGGTGCCCTCGGCCAGGTCGGTGTCCAGGGTGATCTGACCGCCGTGATGCTCGACGATCTTCTTGCAGAGTGCCAGACCGATGCCGGTTCCGGTGTACGTCTCCCGGCCGTGCAGCCGCTGGAAGATGATGAAGACCTTCTCGCTGAACTCCGGCGGGATGCCGATCCCGTTGTCGGTCACGCAGAACCGCCAGCTCCCGTCCTCCCCGGACTGCTCGGCGGTGATGGTCACCTCGGGGACGCGGTCGGGGGAGCGGAACTTCACGGCGTTGCCGACGAGGTTCTGCCAGAGCATCGCCAGGGTGGTCGGGTCGCCCGTCACCTCGGGCAGCGTCTCCGGGCGCTCGACGCGGGCACCGGACTCCTCGATCGCGGTCGAGAGGTTGGCCAGGGCGCGGTCCAGCGTCTCGTCGAGCGCCACGGGCCTGCGGTCGTCGTTGACCCGGCCGACCCGGGAGAACGTCAGCAGATCGTTGATGAGGATCTGCATCCGCTTCGCCCCGTCGACGGCGAAGGCGATGTACTGCTTGCCCCGGTCGTCCAGTTCGTCGCCGTACCGTTTCTCCAGCAGCTGGCAGAAGGAGGCCACCTTCCGCAGTGGTTCCTGCAGATCGTGCGAGGCCACATAGGCGAACTGCTCCAGCTCGGCATTGGAGCGCCGCAGCTCGACGGCCTGGGCGTCGAGGTCGCCGGTCTGCTGGGTGAGCCGGGCCTCGCGGTTCCGGGTGGCCTCCAGCTCCTCCACGATCCGGTGCCGCATCGCCTCCACGGCCAGGGCGACGGCGCGCACGTCGGCGGGCCCGGCCGCGCTGATGCGGTGGTCGAATTCGCCGTCGGCGACCCGCTGGGACGACTCCCGCAGGGCCAGCAGCGGTCCGCCCACCGTGCGGCGCAGCAGCACCGTCAGGGCGATGGCGGCCAGCACGAAGCTGATGATCATCAGCCCGTAGACCCAGTCCCGGGTGGTGCGGGTGGAGATGAGCTCGGCACGGGCCTCGGCCTTGGCCTCGGCTATGTGCTCGTTCTGCTTGGTGAACAGCGCCCGCAGCCCGTCGAAGGACTCCCTGCTCTTCTCCAGCTCCGGGGTGTCGCCGGTCTCCTGCTCCCCGGAGCTGGTGCGCTCGATGAGCGGTACGGCATGGGTGGAGCGCCAGCCATCGGCCGCCTGTTCGATGGCGGAGAGGTCCTCGGACATCACCTGGTCCGGCCCGACGAGCGACCGCAGCCGCGCGACGGACCTCCGCTCCTGGGCCCGGCCGTCGGTGTAGGGCTCGAGGAACCGGTCGTCCCCGGTGAGGACGTACCCGCGGACCCCCGTCTCCTGGTTGAGCAGGGCGCTCTGGAGCTGGTACATCTCGGCGCGGGCCGGCTGGATGCGCTCGACCAGGTCGTTGGACTGCCGCACGGTGCTCGACAGCAGCTGCGCGCCGACGACGGCGCCGCCCAGGACGAACAGCAGCATGAGCGAGAGGATGAGCTGGAACCAGCCCTGCACGGTCAGCCTGCGGCCGGTGAAGGCCGAGCCGCCCGGCCGGGGGGCCCGCGGAAGGGACGAGTGGGTCACCGGGGCTTCCTCCATCCGACGCTGACGACCGCGACATCGTCGGCCAGGCCCCCGTAGTCGGCCGCGGCCAGTTCCGCCCCGTCCACCAGGGCGTCCACGAAGTCCTGCGGGCCGAGACCCGCGCAGGCCTCGCCCGCCGCGAGCTCGCAGAGCCCGTCCTCGCCGAGGCGCTCGCGGCCGGGACCGGTCCGTCCCTCGAACAGTCCGTCCGTGAACATGACCACCTCGGCCTCGTCGGGCAGCGGGAGTTCCGTCTCCGGCCAGCCGACCGTGCCCAGACCCAGGCCCAGCGCGGGCCCGCCCGGCGGCTCCACCAGCTCCACCTCGCCCTGGGTGCGGATCAGCAGGCCCGGGTGGCCGGCGCGGACCACGCGCAGGCTGCGCCGGTCGGGCGGGAGCGTGAGCGAGGTGAAGGTGACGAAGACGGGGGAGTCGGCCCGCTCCGCGACGGTGATCTTCTCCAGGAGCTCCGCCAGGTCGCTGCCCTCGGTGCCGCACAGCACGGCCGTGCGCCAGGCGACCCGCAGGCAGACGCCCAGGGCCGCCTCGGCGGCGCCGTGCCCCGAGACGTCACCGATCACGGCGCGCACCGTGCCGTCCGGCGTCTGCACCACGTCGTAGAAGTCGCCGCCGAGGAGGGCCTGGGCGCGGCCGGGTTCGTAGCGGGCCGCGATGGTGAGGTCGTCGGTGTGCAGCAGCGGCGTGGGCAGCAGGCCGCGCTCCAGGCGGGCGTTCTCCTGTGCCCGGAGCCGGCCGGCCTGCAGATCCGCCGCGGTCTGCTCGACCTGCTTGCGCTGGACGGCGTAGCGGATGGCGCGGCCGAAGAGTTCGGACTCCAGTGCGCCCTTGACCAGGTAGTCCTGTGCGCCCGCGGCCACGGCGGCGAGGCCGGCCTCGCCCTCGGCGCGGCCGGTCAGCACCACGACGGCCGTGCTCGGGGCGGCGTTGAGGATCCTGGTGACGGCGGTCACGCCGTCGGCGTCCGGGAGGTGCAGGTCGAGCAGGATGCAGCCGGGCATCAGCCGCGCCCCGGCCAGCCACTCCTGGGCCTCGGCCAGGGACCGCACCCACGTCAGCTCGGTGCGGATGTCGCTGTCCGCGAGAAGTTCCTCGACCAGCAGGGCGTCGCCCGCGTCGTCCTCCACCAGGAGGAGGGACTCCGGGTCGCCGCGCCAGCGCGGCCGCGACATCCCGGCGGTGCCGAGCATGTCGGTGGTCACTCCGCCCGCGCCGTTGCCGGGCTCCGGACGAGGACTCGGCACATCCTTCGTACCGCTCACAACCCCCACCCTCCGCCCAGCCGGGCTGCCTCTATGTCTGCTGGACAATACTGTCCGGTCCACCTTGCCACCAGGAAGGTGTCCCTTTTAACGCATCATGTGTGATTTTTTCCATATTCGGGTTTCGCCGGGCATGCACAGATGGTGATGCCGGCGGTGCGTGTCGACGACGGGGGGCCCGGGCCGGTGAGGGCTCCGTGGTCGCACCCTCTTCGCCGGACCTCCCCGCCATGTTCACGCCATAGTGATCTATCACGAGGAGACTCCTGGGCACCCGAACGCAGGTTCGGGCGTGTCGGAAGTCTACGCGCGTTGCGCATCGGCGGCCGGCACGGACCCCGAGCAGAGGACCGGATATGTCCCCCACCCGTGTCACCCGCTGGAAGCAGCTGGCGCTGCTGGCCGGCGGCCTCTCGATCGCCCTCGCCGCCCCCACGCCACCGCGGCCGTCGCCCCTCCGGCCCCGGCACCGGTGCCGCCACAGCGCTCACGGCGGCCGGCGGCACCGCGTACGACGACTCGTACTACCAGGACGCGCTCGGCCGGACCGGCCCGGCGCTCAAGGACGCGCTGCACGGCATCGTCAGCGAGCAGACGAAGCTGTCCTACTCCCAGGTCTGGGCCGCGCTGAAGGCCACCGACGAGGACCCGGCCGACCCGTCCCGGGTGGTCCTGCTCTACAGCGGACGCTCACAGAGCAAGTCCGAGAACGGCGGCGCCGCCGACGAGTGGAACCGCGAGCACGTCTGGGCCAAGTCGCACGGGGACTTCGGCACCGCGACGGGCCCGGGCACCGACATCCATCACCTCCGTCCGACCGATGTCACCGTCAACAGCGCGCGCGGCAACAAGGACTTCGACGAGGGCGGCTCCGAGGTCGGCGAGGCCCCCGGCAACTACACCGACAGCGACTCCTGGGAGCCGCGCGACCGGGTCAAGGGCGACGTGGCCCGGATGATCTTCTACATGGCGGTGCGGTACGAGGGCGGTGACGGCTTCGCCGACCTCGAACTCAACGACAGGGTGGGCAACGGGTCGAATCCCCTGATGGGCCGGGTGTCCATGCTGCTGGAGTGGCACGAGCAGGACCCGCCGGACGCCTTCGAGAAGAACCGCAACGAGGTCATATACGCCGACTTCCAGCACAACCGGAACCCGTTCATCGACCACCCGGAGTGGGCCGGGGAGATCTGGGGCTGAATCGTTCCGCCCCGTACCGCCGCGGAACGCCGGCCGGAGGCGGTCCGGCGATCCGCTCCGGGCCGGCCGGGCCCCCGCCGGCCCGGCCGTGCCCGGCCCGGCCCGGCTCCGGTCCGCCCCGCCCCGGGCGAGCGCCGTGCGGCGGGGCGGACGCCGGGGCGGACCGGAGCGCGCCAACAACCGCGCGCTCCGTCCGGGCCCCCGGTCCGCCGGCCGTCCACCGGCCGTCCACCGGAGCGGCGGGCGCCCCGGCTCAGAACAGCACCGCGCGGCACTCCGCCCACGCGGCCTCGCTCAGCAGCGGGCGGAGCCGGGTGAGGAGCGCCCTCAGTTCCTCGCCCCGCCGCCGGCGGAACTCCGGGCTCACCCGGGCGATGTCCAGTTCATTGGCGGCCGTCAGCTCCGCGAAGTCCCGGAGCCGCTGCGGGCCGGGATGGAGGACGCGGCCGGAGAACCGGTCCCGGAAGAGCGGCGGATCGTCCAGGAGCGCCGGATACGACACCTTCCGGTCGCAACTCGCGTAGAAGTACACCAGCGCCTCGGCCTCCGCGCCGATGGCCGCCGCGAGTTGCGGGCGGCGGGCGAGGGGCAGCAGCGCGGAGGGAAAGCCGTCCGTCCCGTAGAGGGCGTGGCAGAGTCCGGCGAGCCGGAGGGCGGGCCGGGCGTCCCAGTCGCCGAGGAGCTCACCGACGCGGCGGACGTGCTCCAGCAGGGATCCGCCGGGATGCTCGATCTCCCCGGCGCCCAGCGCGCGGAGCAGGGTCATCGCATGGGTGGCACCGCTCAGGACGGGCATGCCGGTCCCCTTTCCCCGTTCGGAGGGCGGCGGGTCGGCACCCGTCCCCCGGCTGTCGCAGCGTTCCGGAGGAAGGTCTGCGCGGTGCGGGGCGGGTTGCCGCCCGGGGCCCGGAACCATCGTCGGGCGGGGCAACTCCCAAGTCAATCCTAGGGTTTCCTTGGAGAGGTCCCAGGTCTAGCTTGGGTGGTGTGACGCTCGACGACCTCCGCACCTTCGTCGCGGTCTGCGAGGCGGGCAGCCTCAGTGCCGTGGCCCGCGAACAGCGCCGCACGCAGCCGGCGGTGAGCCAGCACGTCAGACGGCTGGAACGGGAGCTGGGGCTCGGCCTGCTGGAGCGCCGTCCGCGCGGCGTCACCCCCACCCACGCCGGGCGCATCCTCTACGCGGCCGCCGCCGAGGGCATCGGGGGCATCGACCTGGCGCTGCGCCGGCTCCGCGAACTGCTGGACGGGGAGACGGGCTCGCTGCGGATCACCACCGGCGCGACCACCGTCCGGCACTTCATGGCCGAGGCCGTCGTGGCCTACCGGGAGCGCTATCCGGGGGTCAGCCTGGAGTTCCAGACCGAGAACTCCAGCCGCGGCTGTTTCGCCGCCCTGGCGGCGGACGACGCCGATCTGGCGTGGATCACCATCGGTCCCCCCGTGCGCGGCATCGAGCAGCGGCCCGTCGCCGAACTCCCCTGGGTGCTGGCCGTCCGGGACGAGGACCCGCTGGCCGAGAAGAGTGCCGTCGGCCCGGGCGACCTGGCGGGCATCCAGCACATCCGGCTCCCCGGGAACTCCACCTCCGGCTCCCGGCTGGACAGCCAACTGCCCCGGCTCGGCGTGCCGTCGGCCTCCGCGACCAGCGTGGCCGACTGGGACACGGCCGTCCTCCTGGCCGAACTGGGGCTCGGCCACGCGCTGGTGCCGGCGATGCCCGGCCCGCCGCCCCGGGCGCGTCCGCCTCGTCCCCGTCCCGGCGCTGCCCCGCTGTGGGTCGGCTGGGCCGTGCGGCAGTGGGAGGCCCTGAGCCCGCTCGCGCGCGCCTTCGCCGATGCCGTGGACCGCAGCCTGGCGGAACGGTCCGGGCCGGCCCCGGGCGAGGGGAGGGCGCGGGGCGGGAGGACCTCCCGGGCGCCGGTGCCGCCCGCCGTCGCGAAACAGAGGCGTTACGCGCAGGGGGGTTCGGTGAGGGGACCGGCTGAGGTAACGTCCGTATAACAGCACCGCATGCGGCCCGCTTCCGGTGGGCAACCGGTGTGTGCACGGGGGTAGGGGCGTTCGGAGTGCCGACCGCCTTGCTCGTCCCTTGTCCCGAGAAGGTGTGGAGGAGATGCCGGATGCTGATGGCGCACCCGACCGTGCTGCGGAATCTGCTCGAACACTACGAAGCCCTGCGGGCGCTGGCGAAGGAGCAGGTCGTCGCTCCGCACATCCATCGTCAGATGCAGGACACCGCCTACACGCTGTGCGTCTCCACCGGGGCCCGTGACATCGACCAGGCCCTGGCGGAGGCCCGCCGCCGGCTCGACGACGAACTCGCCGCTGCCGCCAGGTGACCAGATCCCCGGTCACCGCTCCGGCGGCCGGCCGCGTCCGCCGGGTCAGGAGCCGGAGACGCCCGGGGTGAGGAACCCGGTCAGCGCCGGGTACCAGCGGGAAGCGATCTTGTTGTCGCCGGAGGAGCTGGGGTGCACGCCGTCATAGGTGTCGGCCCCGGTGTCGAAACCGGTCCACTGGTCCACCGCGACCACGGGCGACTCCGGGGTGCTGATACCCGAAGCCCACTGCGGGATACGGTCGTTGAGGTCCCGCACCCGCTGGGCGCACTCGGGGCAGCTGCTCGGGTCCATCGGGATGATCTGGGCGACGAGCACCTTCATCCCCGGGTTGCTCTCCCGCATCTGCCGGACGAGCTCGGTGTACGCGGCCAGGATGCGGTCGGGAGCGATGTTGCTCCAGACGTCGTTGGTGCCGAAGTGCATCATCACGATGTCCGGCCGGGTCGCGGAGAGCCAGCCGGGCAGCTGGTTCCCGTCGGCGACCCGGGTGACCAGGGCCCCGCCGTGTCCCTCGTTCTCCCCGTCGTAGGGCTGCCCGCAGCCCTGGGGGCCGAGCGTGCCCACGAAGTCGACCGAGGTGTGGCCGGTGTCCTGCAGCCGGTTCCAGAGGACGGAGCGCCAGCAGCCGGGCGAGCCGGTGATGGAGTCGCCCAGCGGCATGATCCTGGTGGCGGCGGCCGCCGTCTCCCCGCCCGCGGGGGCCGGGGACGACGCGGCGGCCGCGTCCGCGGATGCGGCGGAGGCCGCGGCGCCGGCCGGCGGGGTGAGGACGAGCGCGAGGGCCAGGGCCGACCCGGCCACGACCGCCCGGAGGGGGGTTCTGCGCATGGTGGTGGTGCCTCCTGCTGTTCCGTGGGGGACGGTGCGGAACGGGCGGGGCGTCCGGTGCGGTTCCGCCCGGGAACCGTGCCGGGCCGCGTGCCGCGCCTCGGGCACGAGCGCGCGCGGGACGCGCGAGGAGGCCGCGCGCCCCGCGGTGCGGTGAACTCCGGTCGAACCGCCTGACGGTCGGGGGCGGACCGTCAGGCGGAGTACGGTGAGGGGTGGTGGGAGCGCTCCCATGGTTGAGGGTCATGACAACCTTGTCAACCCCCTCGGTGTGAGCGGCGGGCGCGGCGGGTGTGACGCGCGGGGGCGGACTCCCGGGCGGCGCACCGTCCCTGACGGGAACTCACCGGGGGCAGCCCCGCCGCACACCTGTCCGGGAACCGGCGCGGCTCTCCGGCTCCACCGCGTCATGGCGTTCAGCGGTCCGACCGTGAGCACCGCAGCGCGCCCGGCGGAACACCTGCCGGGCGGGCGCCGAGGGCACCAAGCCCCCGGGCGGCCGGCCCTTCGGACCGCGGAAGTGCGGGCACCGCGCACGGGCCGGGGCGCGGTCGCGGTCTCTCAGCCGGACCGCCCGGTGAAGAAGCCCGCCAGGGCGGAGGCGAGCGCCTCCGGGGCCTCTTCGGCCATGTGGTGCCCGGAGTCGATGCCGTGGCCGCGCACGTCCGCCGCCCAGTGCCGCCAGATCTCCAGCGGGTCTCCGTAGAGGTCTTCGAGGTCGTCCCGGAGCGACCACAGGATGAGCGCCGGGCACCGGATCCGCAGCCCGGCGGCACGGTCCTCCTCCTCGTGCCGCCGGTCGATGGTGAGGCCGGCGCGGTAGTCCTCCAGCATGGCCCGCACCACGCCGGGATTTCCGGTGGCCGCGCGCCACTCCTCGTAGTTCTCCTGCCCCATGCTCTGCGGATCGCCCCGGTACCAGCTCTCCGGGTCGGCGTTGATGACCCGCTCGGGCACCTCCGGCTGGGCGAAGAAGAACCAGTGCCACCACTGCGTGGCGAACTCGGTCGTGATGCGTGACAGGTGTTCGCTGATGGGCAGGCAGTCGATCAGGGCCGCCCGCGAGACCGCTGCAGGATGATCGAGCGCGAGGCGCAGCGCGACAGCGCCTCCGCGGTCGTGCCCGGCGAGCGCGAAACGGGCATGGCCGAGCGAGCGCATCACCGCGACCACATCAGCGGCGACGGCCCGCTTGGAGTACCCGGCATGGTCAGCGGTGGGCTCCGGACCGGTGGACCGGCCGTACCCCCGAAGATCGGGACAGACGACGGTGAAACCGCGGCGGACGAGAAGCGGGGCCACGCGATGCCAGGTCGCGGAAGTCCGGGGATGGCCGTGCAGCAGCACCACGGGCGGGCCCTCCCCGCCGTGTCGGACGAACACCGATGCCTCACCGGCCCGCACCCGGGTGGCCTCGAAGTCCTCGAACACGGCCCTCACCTCCCGCCCTCGTCGATATCCCGCCCGCTGCGTCCGTCGGCGGGGCAACCCCACACGCTCCGTCGGCGCGGCCGGACCGGCACAGCCCTCCTTCTGCCCCGCCCCGGCGCCGGGAACACGGCCGGCCCGCGTGGCGCCCACGTCATCACCCGCGTCGCGGCCCGGCCCGTCCGGCGCCCGGCCCACCGCACCCGGGCCCCTCCCTACGGCTCCGGGCCCAGGACCGCAGACCGGCACGCCTCCAGGGCCGCTGATCCGGCGTCATGCCCGTGAACGACGCCGGCTCCCTGGACGAAGCGCTGGAACGACTGCACGCCACCGGCCCCGAACGGGCCGGACGGCTGAGCAGCCACGCCCCGATGGCCGTCGAAGCCCTCGCCGCCGCGCCGCGGACGATCGAACTCAGCGAACCGATGAGCTGACGGGCCGGCCGCATCCGCGACGGGGCCCCTGACGTCCCCCGGGCCGGGGCGAGGGGATCGGCGGGGGCTCAGCTCTCCGCCGTGCCGCCGCCCGCCGCCCGGTCGTCGCCGCCGGTCCCGGTCCGCGGTTTCTCCGTCCGCTCCGCTTCCCGTCCCTCCGGGCGCTCCTCGGTCTCCCGGCTCTCCTCGGGATCCTGCCAGTTGGGCGTCTCCTCCGGTTCGTCGAAGGAGCGCGCGACCACGATGTCGGTGGAGGAGTGGGCGAGGATCGAGAGCACGATGGTGAGGGCCACCAGGTGGAAGACGAGATCGGCCTCGGCAATCCCGGACTTGAGCACCAGCAGCGCGTAGACCACCGAGGCGAAGCCCTTGGGACCGAACCACATGGCCGCCGCCTGTTCGCGCCGGCTCAGGTGGGAGCGGGCGAAGGCGATGGCCAGGGCCACCGGCCGGACCAGCACCAGGGCGAGGACGGCGAACACCCACCCGCTCCAGGAGATCTCGCCCAGGAACTCCACCGAGATCAGCGCGCCGAAGACCAGCAGGGCGGCCAGTTTCAGCAGTTCGGCGACGAGCTCGCCGAACTCGTCGAAGGCCTTCCGCTGCCGGGGGCCGAAGGTGGCCACGGTCACGCCCGCGGCGAACGCGGCCAGGAAGAGGTTGGCGTGCAGGACCTGCCCCAGCCCGAGCACGACCAGGCCGATGGCGAAGGCGTTGAGCGGTTCGTAGGCGGCCGAGGCGGCGAAGAAACGTGTCTGCTCCAGCTTGATGGCCAGCCAGGGAACGGCGACGCCGATGAGGACGCCCAGGGCTAGTTCGGTCGCCAGTTCGTCCAGGTGGAGATCGCCGGAGCCCTCGGAGATGCCGAGGAAGAGGATGACGAACGGCAGCGCCAGCCCGTCGTTGATGCCCGACTCGACGTTCAGCAGATGCCGGAGCCGCCCGGGGACCCGCTTGTTGCCGACGAGCGCGGCGGCGAAGACCGGGTCGGTGGGGGCCAGGATCGCGCCGAGCAGCAGGGCCTCGGGCCAGTCCAGGCCCACGATGTAGTGGGCGAGGAGGGCGGTGAGGGCGAGAGTCAGCGGCAGGCCCCAGCCCAGGGCCCGGCCGGGCAGCCGCCAGGCGGACCGCAGATCGGTCCAGCCCACCCGCATGCCGTCGGTGAACAGCACCGCGAAGAGGGCCAGTTCGGCGAAGTGCTCGACCAGCGCGGAGTCTGCCGTCAGCTGGAGCGCACCGGTGGTCTCCTTGCCCAGGAGGAAGCCGGCGATCAGGAACAGCGCGGCGGTGGACAGGATGGTGCGGTGCGCCAGGCTGGACACCAGCACGGCGATCAGCAGCACCACGGCGAAGGCGAGCAGCACGGCACCCACTCCTTGATCGGCTCGGCGCGGATCAGCGTACCGCCGGGAGGAGCGGCGGCCCGGAGCGGGTCCGGCGACGGTCCGGTACGGGCGCGGCCGCTGGGTCGCCTTCCGCGGACGCGGGGCGCGGCGGTCAGTCCGGCGACCCGGCCTCCTCCCGTTCCAGCCGCCGGCCGAGTTCGTCCACGACCAGGTGGCCCCGGCGCACGGCTCCCGTGCGGTAGGCGGTGCGGCCGACGATCTGCCCGGTCACCGGCACGGTGACCAGCTGGAAGAGGGCGAGCAGCAGAAGGATTAGGCCGTACTTCACGGGCACCTGGAGGGCGGTTCCCAGCAGGATGAGCAGCAGGCCCAGGGTCTGGGTCTTGGACGCCGCGTGCAGCCGGGAGGCGGTGTCCGCGAACCGCAGCAGCCCGATCGCGCCGAGGAGGGAGAAGGCGGCGCCGGACAGCAGGAAGACGGCGGAGAGGATGGCGAGGACGGTGCTCACCGCATCCCCTCCCGCCGCTCGATCAGATGGGCCGCGGTGACCGATCCGATGAAGGCCAGGATGGCCAGTACCAGGATGACGGGGAGGAAGGAGCCCTCCTTCCGGGCCGCGACCCCCAGGGCCGCGCCCGCGACGATCAGCGACAGCAGGACGTCCAGGGCCACGATGCGGTCGAGCGCGACGGGGCCGCGGAGCAGCCGGACGAGGACCAGCAGCGCGGCGGCCGACAGCAGGGCCGTGGTGACGGTGTACACCGTGGTCATGACGCCCCCTCAGCCGGTCGCGGCCCGTCGTCGGGGCCGGCCGCCCCGGCCCGTGCCAGCGCCCAGGTCACATGGCGCTCGGCCCGCAGCACCTCGCGCCGCCGCCGCTCGGCCTGGCGCGGACTGCCGGCGGGCAGCGCGTGGACGTACAGCAGTCGGCGGTCGCGGTCGATTTCCAGGACGAGGGTGCCGGGCGTCAGCGTGGTCAGGGTGGCCGTCGCGGCGATCAGCAGGTCGGTGTCGGCCCGGAGCGGTACCTCCACGACCGCCGCCCTGGTGCGCGGACCGTGCCGGAGGGCCTGCCAGGCCACGGTGATCCCGGACTGGAGGAGGTCGGCGAGCATGAAACCGAGCAGGAGCACCAGCCGCCACGGCCGGACGGCGACCCGGGGGAGCAGCGGCGGACGGGCGAAGCCGCGCACGACCGCGGCGGCCAGCGGCACACCGCTGAGCAGGACCGCCGGCCGGGGCGATCCCCAGAGGATCGTCCACAGCGCCAGCAGCCAGCAGAACAGTGGCAGATGGTCCCGGGTGCGGTACAGGAAGCGTGGGACGGTCAAGGCTTCGCCTCCGTGACGAGTACGGCGGACCGGTAGGGGTCCCGGTGCAAGAGGTCCTCGGCGGCCCGTTCGCTGATCCGTGCGAGCGGGCCGGCGAGCACGACGAGGGTCACCCCGGCCAGGGCCATGCCCGCGGTGGTGGCCGCCATCAGCCGGGCCGGCCGGCGCGGGGCGTCCGGCGCCGGGGGAGTGCGCGGGTCCGGCCGGGGCGCCCCGGAGAAGGCGCTGCGGCCGAGGCGCGCCATCGCCGCCAGAGTGAGCAGGCTGGTCAGCAGCGCGGCGGCGACCAGCACGTATGCGGCGGCGCCCCCGTCCGCGGCCCCGGCCCGCAGCAGCGCCAGCTTGGCCACGAATCCCGACAGCGGCGGGATGCCGGACAGGCTCAGCGCCGGCACGAGGAACAGCAGGGCGAGCAGCGCCGGCGGGGGAGCGCGGCCCTCCATCCGGCGCAGGGCCGGGGTGCCCGCCCCCCGCACGATCAGCCCGGCGACCAGGAACAGCGTCGCCTGGACGACGATGTGGTGGACGATGTACAGGATCGTGCCGGTCAGCCCGGCGACGTCGAACAGCGCCAGCCCGAACAGCATGAAGCCGATGTGGCTGACCAGGGTGAAGGACAGCAGCCGGTTGATGTCGTCCTGGGCCAGCGCGCCCAGGATGCCCAGCAGCATGGTGGCGACCGCGAGAACGGCCAGCAGAACCCAGGTCTCCTCCCGGGGGAACAGCAGGGTCTGGGTGCGCACCATCGCGTACACCCCGACCTTGGTGAGCAGCGCCGCGAAGACCGCCGTGATCGGCGCGGGAGCCGTGGGATAGCTGTCCGGCAGCCAGAAGTGCAGCGGCACCATGGCCGATTTGACGCCGAAGACCACGAGCAGCAGCAGGCCGAGGGCGCTCCGCAGCCCGTCGGGGAGCGCGGCCGTCCGCTCGCCGAGCTGAGCCAGGTTCACGGTGCCGGTGGCCGCGTAGACCAGGGCGATCGCCGTGATGAACAGCAGTGAGGACGTCAGGCTGACGAGGACGTACGTCATGCCGGCCCGGGTCCGCTGCGTCCCGGCGTTCAGCGTGATCAGCACGTACGAGGCGCCGAGCATCACCTCGAAGGCCACGAACAGGTTGAACAGGTCCCCGGTGAGGAAGGCCAGCCCCACCCCGCCGGCCAGCAGCAGGTACGCCGGATGGAACGCGGTCGCCACCCGGCCGCGCCGCTCGGCCGTGCCCTGGCCCATGGAGAAGAGCAGGACGGCGAGCGCGACCAGCAGCGAGACGGTCAGCAGCAGCGCCGACAGGCGGTCCGCCACCAGGGTGATGCCCGCGGGCGCCTCCCAGCCGCCCACCGGCAGCACCAGGGGACCCCGCCGGTCGGCCAGGACCAGCAGCAGGAAGGCGACGGTGAGGACGGTGACGAGCACCGCGGTGCTCAGCGACCGCTGGGCCCACAGGTGGCGCCGCAGGGCGATGGACAGCCCCGCCGCCAGGAGCGGCAGGATCACCGGCAGGGCGAGCAGCAGGTTCATCGGTTCTCCTCCGGCGGGGCATGCGCAGCGTCGTCCGAGTCGTCCGTGCCCTCCGGTTCGCCCGCCTCGACGGACCGTGCCCCGGTTCCCCGTTCCGCCGACTCGGCGCGTTCCCGGGCGGTGCCGATCCGCCGGTCCTCCACGTCGTCCCGTACCTCGTCGTGACCGGTCAGCCACCAGGACCGGTAGGCCAGGGCGAGCAGGAAGGCCGTGAGCCCGAAGGTGATCACGACGGAGGTGAGCGCCATGGCCTGGGGCAGCGGATCGGCGTACCGGCCGGGTTCCGCGGTGCCCCCGCCCGTCAAGGGGGGGTCTCCCGGGCGTCCCGCCGAGAGCAGCAGCAGATTCGTGCCGTGTCCCAGGAGGACGAAGCCGAGCACGATCCGTATCAGCGACCGCTGCATCATCAGCAGGAAGCCCACGGCGTACAGACCGCCGACCACGACGGCGAGGGTGATGTCGGGCGTTCTCACCGTGTGAGGTCCCCTTCCGCCGGTGTCCGTGTTCTCCGCGGGGCGGGAGCGAGGTTCGTGCCCAGGGCCGACAGCAGCTTGAGCGCGACCCCGATCACCAGCAGGTAGACGCCCATGTCGAAGAAGAGGGTGGTGGAGAACTTCAGCGTCCCGATGACAGGCAGGTGGTGTGCCTCCACCAGGACGCCCGACAGGGGCTCGGCTCCGAAGAGGGCCGGCACCAGACCGGTTCCGGCGGCCAGCGCCAGCCCTCCGCCCGCGAGCAGGCCGGGATCGACGGGTGCGGTCGTTCCCAGGCCGTCCCGGCCGCCCACGAGATAGCGCAGCACGCACGCGAGCCCCGCCACCAGGCCGCCCGAGAAGCCGCCGCCGGGGTGGGAATGTCCGGAGAACAGCAGGAACACGGAGACCACCATGAGGGAGGGGAAGGCCATCCAGGTGCTGACCTCCAGCAGCAACGAGCGCTCCCCGCCCGGCCGTTCGCTGCCGCCGGGCAGCCAGCACTCGCGCGGCTCATCCCACTGCGCCGTCGGCGAGAGGGCCGCCCGGTCGCCCGGCTCCCCGCCGGCACCGGTCGTGCCGTTCCCGGTGCGGGCGGGCCCGGCCTCGTCCCCGCCCCGCCGCCGGACCCCGGCCAGGCTCACCACGCCGAGTGCGGCGACCAGCAGCACGGCGATCTCCCCCAGGGTGTCCAGGGCCCGGAAGTCCACGACGATCGCGTTGACGGCGTTGTGGGCCCCGGTCTCCGGCAGCAGGCGGAAGTAGTCCTCCGAGACCGCCGGAGCCCGGCGGGCACCGGCGGCGGCCAGGGTGAAGACACCGACGAGGACACCGATCGCCCCGGCCAGCGCGCCC
The DNA here is from genome assembly GCF_020982505.1 of Streptomyces sp. MNU89. Taxonomy (NCBI): domain Bacteria; kingdom Bacillati; phylum Actinomycetota; class Actinomycetes; order Kitasatosporales; family Streptomycetaceae; genus Streptomyces; species Streptomyces sp. MNU89. Next base: position 6,910,820 of record NZ_JAJKLL010000001.1, read on the forward strand.
TGCAGGATCCGGGTGCGCGGAGCCGCCTTCTCGGGCGAGAAACGGGCCGGCATCCGGCGCAGCACGAACACGACGATCACCAGCGTCAGCGTCTCCACCAGGAACTGGGTGAGGGCCAGATCCGGAGCGCCGCGGAGCAGGAACAGCCCCGCCACGCCGTAGCCGACCGCCCCCACCAGCAGGACGCCGGTCAGCCGGTGCCGGGTCGCCGTCACCGCCACGGCCGCGGCCAAAATGACCAGGACGAGCGGCAACTGGACGGAAGAGGTCCACAGCCGGGTCCCGGCGGGTCCCGTGCCGGTGACGGCCAGGGCGGCTCCCGGCAGGGCCAGTACGGCGCACAGGAGCACCGCCAGGTAGACGGGGAGCGAGCCGACCTGGGTGCCGCGTGCCAGCCGCAGCGCCAGCAGGTCGGTCGCGCGGACGGTCCGCCGGTACGCGCGCTGCGAGTCCGGCAGCCGGACGAGGGTCTTCCACCACGGGCCGGTCCCGTCGGCCCGCTCGCGGTGAGCCGCGTACAGCGCGGCTCCCATCAGGAGCGTCAGCACGGACAGTCCGAGCACCGGGGTGAGGCCGTGCCAGAGGGCGAGCTCGTACGGGCCCTCCGGGCCGGCCGGGTAGCGGTCCGCGTAGGCGCGTGCGGGGGCCGCCATGCCCTGGTACCAGAGGCCCAGCACCAGTCCCGCCGCCGAGAGCAGAGCGGCCGGGGCGAGGAAGCCCCGGGCAGGCGGTTCCGGCGTACCCGGCTCCGCCCAGGGCTTGCGGGCGAAGGCCCCCCACAGGAAGCGGCCCGCGTACGCGACGGTGAGGACGGAGCCCAGGACCAGTCCGGCCAGCACCGGGAGACGGCCGCCGATCCCCGTGCCGTGCAGGAACGCCTCGTAGCCGGCCTCCTTGCCGAGGAAGCCGAGCAGCGGTGGCACGCCCGCCATGGACAGGGCGGCGAGCAGAGCCGCGGCGAAGACCCCGGGCATCCGGCGGCCCGCACCGGACAGTTCGCGCACGTCCCGGGTGCCGGCCTGGTGGTCGAGGATGCCGGTCACGAGGAAGAGCGTGGCCTTGAAGGCGGCGTGGGCGGCCAGCATCACGGCCCCGGCCATCGCGGCCGTCCGGGTGCCGGCGCCGAACAGCACCATCAGCATGCCCAGTTCACTGATGGTGCCGTAGGCGAGCAGCCTCTTCAGGTCCGTCTCCCGGAGCGCCCGCCAGGCGCCCAGGACCATGCTCACCAGCCCGACGGCGAACACCGCGGGCCGCCACGGGGGGACATCGGCGAAACCGGGCGCGAATCGTGCCACCAGGTACACCCCCGCCTTGACCATCGTGGCGGCGTGCAGATAGGCGCTCACCGGAGTGGGCGCCACCATGGCGGCGGGCAGCCAGCCGTGCAGCGGCATCTGGGCGGACTTGGCGAACGCGCCGAGGAGCAGCAGCACCATGGCCACCGTCACCGCGGCGCCGCGCGGCGGGTCGGCGAGGATGCCGGAGATCCGGTAGGTGCCCGCGGTCTCCCCGAGCACGACGAGGCCCGCCAGCAGGGCGAGCCCGCCCGCGACGGTGGTCAGCAGTGCCTGCTCCGCCGCCCGGCGGCGCTCCCGGGAACGCTCCGGGCCGGCGATGAGGAAGTAGGACGCGAGCGTGGTCAGTTCCCAGAAGACGTAGAGCACGAAGAGGTTGTCCGCGAGGACCAGGCCGGTCATGGCCCCGGCGAAGGCCAGGAGCAGCCCGGCCTCCCGGCCGGTGTCCCGTTCGGTGTAGTACGCGCTGTAGGCCAGGACCGCCGCCCCCACCCCGCTGATGACCCACACCATGAGCAGGGACAGGGCGTCGAGTCGCAGATCGAGGCTGAGCCCCAGGGAGGGCGCCCAGGCCAGGCTCTCCCGCACGGGTGCCCCGCGCAGCACGTCCGGTGCCCGGACGGCGCTCCACACCAGGGCCGCCAGGAGCGGCAGGGCCGCGATCACCCAGACGGCGCGCCCGGTGCGGCGGCCCCAGCACGGAAGCGCCGCCGCCAGCCCGGCGTGAGCGATTACGAGGACGAGCACGGCGAAGACCACTCCTCGGGTACGGCGGTCCGGTGGGTGCGCCCGGCTGCCGGGACCCGTACGGGGCCGGGTGGCGCCGGGCGGGGCAGGACGGGCGCGGGGCCTCCGGACGGTGGCCCGGAGGGCCGGACGTTCGTGGAACCGGTGGTGCGACCGCCCGTTGGTGCCATGCGCCCGTCCTCCGTTGGTGGTCTGTTGACGATGTGTCGGCGGTTCCCCCCGGCGCCGGCCTGCCCGGCGCTCCTGGTTGGGTGCCCCCGGGAGCGCGGGGGAATCCCGGTCGGACCGTGGAACAGGGGCGCTTCCGGAGGACCTCACCGGCTTCCGGTGACGGGTCGGCGGCCCGGGGCGGGCGGATCGCCGGCGGGCGGACCGACCTCCGCCCGGGGACACCGTAAGACGGGGACCGGTGCGCCCGGGGGGCACGGCGGTTCACGGCGCGGCGCGGAGCGCTTCCGTCCCCGGTACGGGCGGACGAGGGTAGTAAACGCTTTCTGTCCTCCTGTCCCGCCCGGGGAGGAGCCTCCTGGGTGCGGGGGGACATCAGGCACATATCCGGAAAGCCTCGTCAACTGCGCGGCCGATAGGGCTGATTGACGCTCCGGTGTCCGCTTGCTACGTTCCGGGGCGGCGTGAAAGCGCTTCCTCGGCCCCACGCCGACGCTCTCTCACCCCCCACCCATCTCTCACCCGCTCCGAAAGGAGACGAGGTATGTCTTCCACACCGCGAGGACGACGCGGAACAGCTCTGGCCGCCGCCGGAACGGCCCTGGCCGGACTGGTCAGCCTGCTGCTGGCCGCACCCGGACAGGCCCGCGAGGCCGGTGCCGCCGCGGCGGCGGGGAGCGCCGCCCCCGCCGCCGCTGCCGCCCCGGCCGCCGACTGCGGCACCGGCAGCTACCAGGCCGAGGCCGTCCGCAACGGCAACACCTGGACGGCTCCCGGCTACAGCGGCACCGACATGCTCTCGGCGATGCGCGCGGCCGTCGGCAGCCTGTCGCCCGGACGCACCTCCAAGCAGCGGGTCGTGGTCCGGGGCTCGGGCTCGATGAGCGCCGGCTCCCGGCTCTCGCTGCCGAGTTACACCGTGCTCGACGTCTGCGGGACCATCAACGTGACCGGCTCGGGCTCCGGCGACCAGGCCCCGGTCTACGCCCGCGGCGCCCGGGACGTGGAGGTCCAGCACCTGACCCTCACCGGCGCCCCGCTGTACGGCATCTTCATGCGGAACGTCGAGAACGTCACGCTCGGCCAGATCGACATGCGCCTCTCCGGCGGTCTGGGCATCCGCATCGACAACCACGGAGACCGCTCGGTGCGCTCCCGCAATATCCGCGTCGACAACGTCTACGTCTCCGGCACCGGCGCTCACGGCGTGGAGACCTACGGCGTGGACGGGCTCACCATCGGCACGGTCACGGCCCGCAACACCGGCTACTCCGGACTGCTGCTGAACGACACGATCAACGCCACCGTCGAGAAGGTGGACGCCGACGGCGCCGGGACCGGCACCGGCTATGCCGCCTTCCGGATGGCCAACCGCAACGGCCGGATCGGCGACAACTACCCGGTCAACGTCCGGGTGGGCCAGGTCATCGCGCGCGGCGGCGGACGCGGCGTCTTCTGCGTCTCGGAGAGCGGCGGCGCCGTCATCGACCGGGTGGACATCGCGAACACCGGGAGCAACGCCATCCTCATCGAGAACTGCTACAACGTGAACATCGCGGCCCAGAGCGGCACCGTCTCCGGGCCGGGCGACATCCGGATCGCCGCCCGATCCGAGTTCGCCAACACCCGCGACATCACCCTGCAGAACCTGACGGTCACCAACTCGGCCCTCAGGGAGAGCCCCTGCGGCTCGAACATCACCTACCGCAACCTCAACCTCGTCAACACGAGCCGGGACACCTGTTCCTAGCCGCGTCCCGGAGATCCGCGAGGGGCCGCCCGGCCGCGGGCGGCCCCTCCGCGCGCCGGGGGTCCGGCCGGGCCGGCGGGGCGGGCCGCGACGGCCCGGTGGAGCTCCGCCGCGCCGGATCGGCCGGGGCGCCGCCCCGCGCACGGGCTGCCCGTCGTACCGTCGTTCCCGCAACGCCAAGCCATTCCACCCCCGCGGACCCGGCCGCCACCGGCCGGGACGACCGCCGAGGAAGAGGAGACACCATGGACGACAAGGGCGCCGGCATCAGCGTGTTCGTCACCGGGTCGGCAGACGGCATCGGGCGCGAGACGGCGGCGACGCTGGCCGCCGCGGGACACCGGGTGGTCCTGCACGCCCGCAACGCGGTGCGCGCGGAGGAGGCCCGCGCGGCGGTGCCGCGGGCCGCCGGGGTCGTCGCCGGTGATCTCGCCTCGCTGGCGGGCACCCGGGAGCTGGCGGAGGCGGCGGCCGCGGCGGGGCCCTTCGACGTGGTGATCCACAACGCGGGTGTCGGCGGGGGAGCGGCCTGGCGCAGCGTCACCGAGGACAAGCTGGAGCGCATCTTCCAGACGAACGTGCTGGCCCCCTACCTGCTCACCGCCCTGATGCCGAGGCCCCGCCGGCTGGTCTACCTGACCTCCGGACTGGAGGCGGAGGGCACCGTCGACCTCGGCGACCTGCAGTACGAGCGCCGGCCGTGGGACGGCATGCGGGCGTACTCCGACTCCAAACTCCTCGACGTCGTCCTGGCGTTCGCGGTGGCGCGCCGCTGGCCCGGCACCCTCAGCAACGCCGTGGACCCGGGGTGGATCCGGACACGGATGGGCGGGCCGAACGCCACCGGCGGCCTGCCGGAGGGCGCGGAGACCCAGGTCTGGCTGGCCACCGGTGAGGACCCGGCGGCCAGGGTGACGGGCCGGTACTTCAAGCGGCGGCAGGAGCTGCGGGCCAACCCCGCCGCGTACGACCACGGCGTGCAGGACGGACTGCTCGCCGCCTGCGCGGAACTGACGGGGGCGGAGCTCCCGGCCGGCTGACGGCGGCGCGCGGTACGGAGGGCGGGCCCGGCCGGGCCCGCGCTCCCGGGCGGCCGGACCCCTGTGGAGCTCGTATCAAGGGTCCGGCCGCCCGGCCGCTGGGTCGTGGCGGGCCGGCCGGATCCCGGCGGCCGCTGCCGCCGCGGCGCGTCAGCGCGTCCCGAACGAGACCCGGTGCAGCCCTCCGGGAAGGTCGTTGGCGACGTACAGCTCGCCGGTCTCGTCCTCGCCGAAGCTCGTGACCTGGGTCGGGAACTCCCCGATCTCGGCGTTGGCGTAGCCGTCGGGGCCGGGCCGGATGCCCCAGACGGTGGAGGAGCAGTAGTCGGTGGCCAGGTAGGTGCCGCCGGCCAGCTCGGCGAACTCCTCGCCCCGGTAGACCGGGCCGCCGATCACGGAGCAGCCGCCGACGGAGGAGGGGTAGCTGAACACCGGGTCGGTGTAGTCGGCGTCCGGGTCGCACTGGTCCGCGTTGAGGACCTCCGGTCCCTCCATGCAGGACCAGCCGAGGTTCGCCCCGCCCTCGTCGGCGGCCAGATGGTCCACCTCCTCCCAGCTGCCCTGGCCCACGTCGCCGATCCACAGCGAGCCGTCGGCCTCGTCGAGGGAGAAGCGCCAGGGGTTGCGCAGGCCGTAGGCCCAGATCTCGGGCCGGGCGCCCGGGCGGTCCACGAAGGGGTTGTCCGCCGGTACACAGGAGGACCCCGAGCCGGCGCGGCACCCGGGGCCGACGTCCAGCCGCAGGATCTTCCCCAGCAGGGTGTCCAGGCGCTGTCCGCTGTCGAACGGGTCGCCGGAGCCGCCGCCGTCCCCGATGCTCCAGTACAGGTAGCCGTCGGGGCCGAAGGCCAGGTGGCCGCCGTTGTGGTTGGAGTACTGGGCGTGCTCCTGGGTCAGGAGCTCCTCCACGCCGCCCTCGCGGACGTCGACCCGGGCGAGGGTGACGGCGTCGTCCGAGCGGCGGGTGTAGGCGACGTAGAGGAGCTGGCTCTCCTCGAAGTCGGGCGCCGGGGCGATGCCCAGCAGTCCGCGCTCGTTGTCGTTCGCGTTGACGCGGCCGGTCAGGTCGAGCAGCGGCTCGGTGGCCAGGCCGGTGTCCGGGTGGTAGACGCGCACGGTGCCGGCCTTCTCGGTGATGAACAGCCGGCCGGTGGCGTCGTCGGGGGAGGCGATGGCGGTGGGGCGCCGCAGACCGGAGGCCACCTGGGTGGTGGTGACGGTCAGGTCCTCCAGCGGTGCCGCCTCGGCGGCGGCCGCGACGCCCGGGCCGGGGTCCCGCTCACCGAACCGTGACTCCGCCGCCCGGCTGACCGGCGCCACGGCGGCGGTCAGCGTCAGGGCGAGCAGTAACCGGCTGATCCGCTTTCCTCGGGGCATAGCGACTCCTGGGAAGAGGTGGGGGATTCCTGGTGACGGCATGCTGTCGCGTGGTCCGCCGGCGGGCCCGGGCGCGGTGGGGCGCGACGGCCCGGATGGGAGCGGTCCCAGCGGCCGGGTTCACTGTGCCACGGCGGACGCCCGGGGTACAGGCCCGGTGCCGCCGGCCGTTCCGTCCACCCGGCCCGCCGCGGGATCGCCGGCCGCCCCGGCGGCGGCACGCACGGCCCGCAGCGGCCGGGTGGCCACCGGGGCCGTGCTGTGGCGGGGGACGAGCCGCGTGAACAGCTCGGTGCGGGGGTTCTCCGGCTGCTCCCCGGACATCGTCCGGGCCAGCAGCCGCAGCGCCGTCGCGGCCATCTCGGAGAGCGGCCGGCGCACCGTGGTCAGGGCCGGGGACGCCCAGCCGGCCTCGGGCAGATCGCCGAAGCCGATCACGCTGATGTCCGCGGGGACCCGTAACCCCCGTGCGGCCAGGGCCTCGTACGCCCCGAGGGCCATGACGTCCGAGCAGGCGAACAGCGCGGTGGGCGGCTCCGGCAGACCGAGGAGGGCGAGCGTCCGGCGCCGGGCGCAGGCCCGCTCGGAGTCGCCGTGGCGCACGTACTCCGGCCGGGGCGCGATACCCGCCGCCGCCAGGGCCTCGCGGTGGCCTGCCAGCCGGGCGTCACCGCGCGGGGTGCCGGGGCGGCCGGCGAGCACCGCGATCCGGCGGTGGCCCAGCGCCAGCAGATGGCCGGTCGCCACCGACCCGCCCCGGTGGTCGTCCGCGCCGACGGACGGTGTGCCGGGCGGCGGCCGGCGCGCGGGGTCGATGAGGACGTACGGGACGCGGTGGCCGTCCAGCCACGCGTACTGGCCGGGGCTGAGCCCGGGCAGATGGAACAGGACCCCGGCGGAGCCGCGGGCCGCCAGCTTCTCCGGCCAGCCGGGGCCCGTCCGCCGTCCCCCCGGCCCGCCGGGCCCGGCCGCGACCGAGACCACCACGTCCAGGCCCGCCTCGTGGGCGGCCTCCATGACGCCGTGCAGCACCGCGCCCGCGCGGGGGCTGTCGGGCGAGCGCACCACCAGGTCGACCATCGCGGGCCGCGGCTTCGGCGCCCCGGCGCGCGGACGGCGCACATAACCCAGGCGCTCCAGCACCTCGGTGACGCGGCGGCGGGTGTCGGGGGCCACGTCCGCGCGGCCGTTGAGCACCTTGGAGGCGGTCGGCACGGACACCCCGGCCTCGCGGGCGATCACCGCCAGGGTCGGGCCCGCGGCGCTCCCGGTACGAGCCATCGCCTTCCCCTTCCGCTCCGCGGCCTCGCGGATCACACCCAGGACAGCCCGAGTCCCCCGCGGTACCGGCCGGGCAGCGGCCGGCCACCACTGTAGATCGCGCCGCGTCACCGCAGAAGACCGATGTCCCACGGGATGAGACGGACCGTGGCGGAGGCTCCCGCGGTGCCGCGGGGGACGGCGCTCCGAAACTTTCGCCGCCCTCCCGAGGGCTGCCCCGGAATCACCAGAAGCCTTAACATCCCAACAAATTCGACCAGTTGCGGGCCCGAACGCACAGGCCCCTCCCCCACAGGAGATCCGGATGAGCCGTGGTGCCGCGCCCGATCGCAGACTCGTGCTCCGAACGGCGGCGGGGCTGGGCGCCCTCGGTGCCCTCGCCGCCACACCGGGTGCGGCCCAGGCCGCCGCCGGTTCCCGCCGGGCCGGCTCCCGCGCGGCCGAGCCCCGCCCCGCCGCCTCGTACGCCAACCCGCTGATCCGCAACCGCGCGGACCCGCACATCCACCGGCACACCGACGGCCACTACTACTACACGGCCACCGTCCCCGAGTACGACCGCATCGTGCTGCGCCGCTCCCCGACCCTCGCCGGGCTGGCCGGGGCCGGGGAGACGGTGATCTGGCGGCGGCACGGCAGCGGTGACATGGGAGCCCACATCTGGGCCCCCGAGATCCACCACATCGACGGCGCCTGGTACATCTACTTCGCCGCCGGACGCACGGACGACGTCTGGCGCATCCGGATGTGGGTCCTGGAGAACCGGAACGCCGACCCCTTCTCCGGCACCTGGACGGAGCGCGGGCGGATCACCACCGCCTGGGACACCTTCTCCCTGGACGCCACCACCTTCGTCCACCGGGGCACCCGCTATCTCGCCTGGGCACAGCACGAGCCCGGCATGGACAACAACACCGCCGTCTTCCTCTCCGAGATGGCGGGCCCGTGGACGCTGACCGGCCCCCAGGTGCGGCTGACGACCCCCGAGTACGCCTGGGAGACCGTCGGCCACAAGGTCAACGAGGGCCCCGCCGTCATCCAGCGCAACGGCCGCGTCTTCCTGGCCTATTCGGCCAGCGCGACCGACAGCAACTACTGCCTCGGCCTGCTGACCGCCGACGACACCGCCGACCTGCTCGCCCCCGCCTCCTGGAGCAAATCGCCGCGGCCGGTGTTCACCAGCAGCGACGCCACCGGCCAGTACGGCCCCGGCCACAACTCCTTCACCGTCGCCGAGGACGGCCGCACCGACGTCCTCGTCTACCACGCGCGGCAGTACAAGGAGATCAGCGGCGACCCGCTGAACGACCCGAACCGGCACACCCGCCTCCAGGAACTGGGGTGGAAACCGGACGGGACACCCGACTTCGGGATTCCGGTGGCCGACACCCGCTAGCAGGCGTCCGGCGCCCGGCCGGGTGACCGGCGTCCGGTCCGCGCCCCGCCCGCCACCGCCGGCCGGGACGCCCGGCGGCCGCCCCGACCGCGTTCACCCCACCAAGGAGCGTGCCCGAGTTGAACCGCCACCGCCTGCGAGCCGCGCTGCTCGCCCTCTGCCTCTTCCTCGGCCTCACCGGCGCCCTGCTACCGGCCGGCACCGCACAGGCCGCCCCGGTCACCGTGCTCAACGCCACCCAGTTCACCGACACCTCGGGCGCCCCGCTGCAGGCCCACGGCGGCGGAGTGCTGAAAGTCGGCGCGTACTACTACTGGTTCGGCGAGAACCGCAACGCGGACAACACCTTCCGCTACGTCTCCGCCTACCGTTCCACCGACCTGAAGAACTGGGAGTTCCGCAACCACATCCTCACCCAGGCCAGCGACCCCGAGCTGCAGCGCGCCAACATCGAGCGCCCCAAGGTGATCTACAACCAGCGCACCGGCCAGTACGTCCTGTGGGCCCACAAGGAGAACGGCTCCGACTACAGCGAGGCCCGCGCCGCCGTCGCCACCTCCTCCACCGTCGACGGGAACTACACCTGGCGCGGCAGCTTCCGGCCGCTGGGGCAGCACATGTCGCGGGACATCACCGTCTTCACGGACAGCGACGGCACCGGCTACATGGTCTCGGCCGCCCGGGAGAACTACGACCTGCACATCTACCGGCTCACCGACGACTACACCGGCGTCGCCTCCCTCGTCGCCAACCCCTGGCCCGGCGGCCACCGCGAGGCACCGGCCCTCTTCAAGCGCGGCGGCGTCTACTTCATGCTGACCTCCGGCGCCACCGGCTGGAGTCCCAACCAGCAGAAATACGCCACCGCCACCAGCATCTCCGGCCCCTGGAGCGAGATGCGCGACGTCGGCGACTCCACCACCTACGGCTCCCAGACCACCTACGTCCTGCCGGTGCAGGGCAGCGGACAGACCTCGTACCTCTACATGGGCGACCGCTGGGGCAACTCCTTCGGCGGCACGGTCAACGACTCCCGGTACGTGTGGGCCCCGCTGTCCTTCCCGTCCGCCACCAGCATGACCATGGACTACCACCCGGAGCTCGTCATCGACACCGACGCCGGGACGGTCACCGGCCGCGGCGGGCCGTTCGAGACCCTCACCGCCCGGCACAGCGGCCGGTGCGCCGATGTGACCAGCCAGTCGCTCCGCGCCGGGGCGCTGCTCAAGCAGTACGGGTGCAACGGCGGCGGCAACCAGAAGTTCTGGTTCAAGGACGCCGGGGGCGGCCACGTCCAGCTGATGGCCCGGCACAGCTCCCTCTGCCTCACCGAGACCAGCTCCGCCGTACAGCAGCAGGCGTGTTCGGACGCGGCGCAGCAGCAGTGGCAGGTCCAGGACGCGGGCGGCGGATACGTCCGGCTGGTGTCCCGCGCCAGCGGCGAATGCCTCGACGTGTCGAACGGGGCCACCGCCGACTCCGCCGAGATCATCACCTACGCCTGCTCGGGCGCCGGCAACCAGCAGTGGCGCCGCGGTACTTGACCGTGCCCCGCGCGTATCCGGGGGCGAACCGGCTGCTGCCGTGGGGGGTGGGCCCCCGGCGCCGGAAACCCGGATGCGGGTGCCGCACGGCCACCCCTGGGCTGCGCCCGCGGCGATGACGAGGCGCCGTATCGACCGCCAGTGGACCGGAGACGCACGGGGACCAGTCACTGTCCGCGATCTGCTTCCCTGCGGCCCGGCCGCGTGACCCGGCGCGTTTCCGGTCCAGCGGGCCAGGCCCGCACCCCGCCCGGAAGCACCGTCCTCCGAACGAAGGAGCACCCTCCGTGCGACCAGCACCCGGCCCCCTCCGCGACGAGGCCGGCGGCCCGGCCCCGTTCCCCTGCCGCCCGAGGACCGCGCCCTCAGCCCCCGTACCGGCTGGACCCGGGCGCACTGGGAGGCCGCCGCCGACGGGCTGCTCGCGGCCGTCACCCCGTACGCCACCCCCGGCCGGGCGCTCTACCACGTCCCCGGCGGCCGCCCGAGCTTCTCCGGCCACCGCTCCGACGGACTGGAGGGCTACGCCCGCACGTTCCTCCTCGCCGCTTTCCGGATCGCGGGCGCCGGCGGAGCCGACCCGCACGGACTCCTCGGCCGGTACGCCGACGGCCTCGCGGCGGGCACCCGCCGGCCCGGCGGCGACGGCCCGGAGGACTGGCCGCGGATCACCGACCGGAGCCAGCCGCTGGTCGAGGCGGCCTCCATAGCCCTGGCGCTCCGCCTCACCCGCCCCTGGCTGTGGGACCGGCTGGACCCGGCGGTGCGGGACCGCGCCGCGGCCTGGCTGGCGGACGCCCTCACCGCCGAACCCTGGCCCTGCAACTGGGAGTTGTTCCCCGTCACGGTCGGCGGCTTCCTCGCCGCGACGGGCCACGCCACCGAAGCCGCGCGGGCCGCCCGCGAACGCGGCCTCGCCCGGATCGAGACCTGGTACGCGGGGGACGGCTGGTACACCGACGGCCCCGGCCGCGCCTTCGACTACTACAACGGCTGGGCGATGCACCTCTACCCCGTCCTGGAGGCCCACCTCTCCGCCGACGCCCGGCTCCTGGACCGGCACGGCTCCCGGCTGGAGACCCATCTCGCCGACTACGCCCGCCTGTTCGGGGCCGACGGTGCGCCGGTGCACCAGGGCCGCTCGCTCACCTACCGCATGGCGACCACCGCCCCGCTCTGGCTCGGCGCCCTCACCGGCCGCACCCCGCTGAGCCCCGGCACCACCCGCCGCCTGGCCTCCGGCACCCTCCGCCACTTCCTCGACCGGGGAGCGGCCGACCCGGCGACCGGACTGCTCTCGCTCGGCTGGTACGGCCCGTACGAGGGTGTCCTCCAGCGCTACTCCGGCCCCGCTTCCCCGTACTGGGCGGCCAAGGCGTTTCTCGGCCTGCTCATCCCGCCGGACCACCCGGTGTGGACGGCCCCCGAGGAGCCGGGCCCGGCCGAGCGCGCGGACGCGGTCACGGCGCTGCCCGCACCGAACTGGCTGCTCCAGTCGACGTCCGCCGACGGGCTCGTACGGCTGCACAACCACGGCAGCGAGGACGCCCGCTACGACCCGCACTACACGCGCCTCGCCTACTCCACCGCCACCGGCCCGGCCCCGCCCGGAGCGGAACCCGACAACCACTTCGGCCTGCTCGGCGAGGACGGCGCAGTCTCCCCGCGCCACGGCCTGGAACCGCTGGGCGCGGGCGAGGGCTGGGCGGCGTCCCGGCACGGCGTGGGCACGGCCCGGGTCGTGAGCGTCGTCCTCGCGCACGGCGCGGCGGAGGTACGCGTCCACGCCGTGACGAACGCGCCGCCGGATACCCCCGTGCGCCTCACCGGCTGGGCCGCGGGGCCGGTCCCGCGCTCCGAACTCCTGCCGCTGCACGGACTGGTGGCCGCCCCGTCGCTGCCCCCGGTCGCGACGGCGTACACGGCGCGGGCCGTGACCCCCGCCGTGTCCGGGCGGACCGGCGGGGCGGCGAGCGTGTTCGTATGTGCCGCCCGGCTCACGGCCGAACCCCGGCCCGCGCCGCTGGGCGACCTGGTACGGGTCGAGGTGAGCGGCGACGGCGCGGCGCACACGGTGACGGTCCGCTGGCGGGACGGCACGGAACACCGCGTACACCTGACCGCCGGAACGGCGCAGGCCGAACACCGCCCGGCCCCGGCCCCGGCGCCGGGCACGGCCCCGGGGGAGACCGCCCCGTCAGGCTGACTCCGGACAGGCAGGTGCGCCGGCCGCGACGGCTGGATTCCGCCTGCGGACGGAAAATCCGCTCGCGGCCCGGGAGCCGCGCGGGTAGACCGGAGCTGTGGTCGACCGCCTGTTCTCCGATGAGCGCCTTGCCCGGCTGTACGACCGACTCTGTGCCGGGAGAGAGGACTTCGGCTTCTACCTGCCCCTCGTCCTGTCCGCGGAGTCCGTGCTCGATGTCGGGTGCGGAACGGGTGAGTTGCTGCGCAGGGCCAGAGGAGCCGGGCACACCGGGCGCCTGTGCGGACTCGACCCCGCCGAGGAGATGCTCGGCCGAGCCGCCCGGCACCGGACGGACATTGAATGGGTCCTCGGCGACCTGGCCGCGGTCGGCTGGGACCGGGAGTTCGACTTGGTCGTCATGACCGGTCACGCCTTCCAGGTCCTCGTCACGGACGACGACGTGCGCACGGCCCTGGCCGCGATGCGGTCGGCCCTGACGGAGGGCGGTCGGCTGGTGTTCGAAACTCGCAACCCGTCGGCCCGCGAGTGGGAACGGTGGACCCCCGAGCACGTGGTCGAGGCGGCCGATGACACCGGTGCCGTAGTGCGCCTCCGGTCGGAGGCCGAGACACCGGTCGAGGGCGGTCTCGTGAGCTTCACACAGACCTTCACGAGCCCTGCCTGGGACGGTCCGCGGGTGAGCCGGAGCACGCTGAGGTTTTTGGACGCGCCTGCGCTGGAAGACCTCCTCACCGATGCCGGGCTGGCGATCACCGAGCAGTACGGGGACTGGTCCGGGGGCCCGCTCACCGAGTCGAGTCCGGAGATCATCACCGTCGCCGCACGTGCTTGTGCCCCGGGCCGGTCCGGCGCCTCTGCCCGAGCCGTCCGTCGGCGCGGCCGGGTGTGAGAGTCCGTGTCCTCTCGAGGTGCCTTCTTTTTTGTCGTTCACCGTTCATCCACGCTGTGCTGCTTCGATAAGATGAGCAGTGATATGACGATAAACGTCGGAGCGGGGGAATGGATGTGCCATGCTACGCATCCGCTTTACAGTTGAAGATCTGGCGCGGACACATGTCGCGACCGGACCGGACCCCTTATGGGAAACGATTCTGGGAATGCAGCAGCTGGTATCCGGAGGGCGGAGTTCCCTCGCATTCCGGGACTGGTCGCGGCGAGCGCGCGCCGTGGTCGGGCAGCGGAATCTGAGGGGCCAGGTGCGCTATTTAGGGGCGTTCATCCCACAGAAGGGATACGTACCGGACTTTCTCACTCCGGCTGAAGCGGCCGGGGGCCTGCGCCAAGGGCTCGCGGCCGTGCGCGACACCCCGCGTGGCCGGTTGTGCACAGAGTTACGGCTGCTTGCGGCCGGCCGGTACTCCGGCGGGGTCCCACCGGTGATGCGTCGGCTCGCCGAAGCCGACCCGCATCGCATGACAGAGCTGGCGGAGGCACTTCGCGAGGTGTACGAGTCCGTCATCGCCCCGGACTGGACGCAGTTGCACACACACGTGGAGGCCGACCGTGCACTGCGTGCCCGCGCCCTGCGGGACGGTGGCATCGATCTCCTGCTCGACTCGCTGGGAGCGGCCGTGCGGTGGGATCCGCCCGTGCTGCACGTGAACTATCCCGTCGAGCGTGATCTCCACCTGGCGGGCCGGGGGCTGCGCCTGATTCCCTCCCGTTTCTGTTCCCGTGTCCCCATCGCCCTCGCGGACGCGCGGCTTCGCCCGGTCCTGGTCTACCCCGTCAACCGCAGCGTCCCGAAACCGGCCGAGCGCCCGGTTGATCCGCTGGGGGGCGTGGTCGGGCGCACCCGGGCCGGAATCCTCCGGGCCTTGCGCGATGGTGCCACCACGGGTGAACTGGCCCTGCGGTTGCGGATCTCAGCCGCCGCGGCCAGCCAGCACGTTCATGCGTTGGGTCGTGCCCGCCTGGTCCACAGCCAGCGCGTCGGTGCTTGCGTTCTCCATACGCTGACGCCGCTCGGGGCCGCCCTCCTGGACGGCCACATCGCACCAAGCCCTCCCGGTCAGCGATTTTTCGAAATGCCTTAAAGGTCTCGTATCGCTTCCGCGTTTCTTGGCATGGTGCACGTGGAAACCGGGCGAGGCGCACCCGCACCCGTCCGGACGGGGGACTGGCAGTCGCATGAGCCGGAGACCAAGACCTGAAATGACCGGCCAGTGCACACCAGTCGCAACGATAGGGGGAAACATGATCCGGAAAAGCGTGCTTCCGTCGGTGAACGCACGGCATTCACTCGGGGCTCTGGCCGTTGCGGGCGTACTCGCCGCTTCCGTGGCGGCTGCGCCCAGCGCCTCCGCGGCACCGGAACGGGCCGACGTCAGCGTGTACGTGTGGGCCACCAATGTGAACGTCCGCAACAGCTACAGCTCGACGTGCGACAACTACCCGTCGCGTGCCAACTGCGCGACGGTCACGCGTGTCTCGGCAACCTGGGTCAACGCCTGGTGCCAGACGCCGGGAGAGACCATCAACGACAGTGGCTACTCCAGCAGGTGGTGGACCTTCCTGCAGGCGCCCAACGGGACCTGGGGCTGGGTGAGCAACGTCTACATCCGGGGGGAGGCTCATCTGTCCAACGTGCCGGACTGCGCCTGACCGGCTGTTCTCCCTCCGCTTGCGCGGCCGCACCGCTCCCACCGGAGCCCTGGACCGCGTGAGCCGGAGGGCGCACAGGGCAGAGAAATGAAGGAAGGGCCTCCTGGCAGCTCGGGTGCGGGCTCACCGCGACCCCGAGTGCCAGGGGGCCCTGGCGCTGCGCCGCCGGAGTTGCCCCGGTAACCCGTGCCCGGGCGCCCCACCAGGGGAATCGCATGATCCGGAGGGCCGGGGGAAGACGGAATGCCGACCGCGGGCCGACGCTCCGTACGGCGGGAGCGTCATGCCTCTTCCGGCGTGACCGCTCCCTTCCGGAGCAGCGGCGGTCCTCGCGGCACACGGAAACAACGCAGGAGCAAGAGAGGTCATCGACACCGTGAGGCCGGGAAAGGACGGGTCCGACCAACGTTCGTACGGAATGAACAGACCGCACGCCGTCATGTGGTGGTGGGGCGGCATCGGGCTCGGAATTCTTGTCGTAGCGCTCTTCCTGATGAGCGGCCGTTGAGCCGCCGGCCGGGGCGGGGCGGGGCAGCCGGGTGCGGGTGGGCCGCGCCGGGCCCCGTCCCCGGCATGCTTTGCTGGTGCCGCCCCGTGTCTCCTCCGGCAGAAGGTCCCGCCGTGCTCGTCGCCCGCTCCGTGGCCCTGTTCGCCGTCGCCGCCCTCTTCGAGATCGGCGGTGCCTGGCTGGTCTGGCAGGGCATCCGCGAGCACCGGGGGTGGGCCTGGACCGGGGCCGGTGTCATCGCCCTCGGGCTGTACGGGGTGGTGGCCACCTTCCAGAGCGATGAGAACTTCGGCCGCATCCTCGCCGCGTACGGCGGTGTCTTCGTGGCCGGGTCGATCGCCTGGGGCATGATCGCCGACGGTTACCGGCCCGACCGTTTCGACGTCATCGGCGCCCTGGTCTGCCTCGCCGGGATGGCCGTCATCATGTACGCGCCGCGCGGCCACTGACCGGACGGGACGGGCGCACCGGGTTCAACCGGCCCGTGGCGGACTGACCGGGGCCGTAGGGGGACCGCGCCGCCCGCCCGGGGAGTGGCGGGCGGCGCGGTCCGCGGCTGCCGGGGTCCGGCCCGGCAGCCGGCACGCGGGGGTGTGCCGGGACCGTCAGGTCCGGCCCACCGCCGAGAAGGTGAACGAGAACTGCGCGGGCGCCGCCTCCAGTTGGTACGCGGGGAGGACGCCCGGCCCGCAGGACTGGGAGCCGATGCCCTGCTGGGCGTGGTCCAGGTTGACCCAGACCAGGGGACCCGGCGTCAGGTCCGGAATGTGGCGGGCCGCGTCCAGTTGCTCGGTGGTCCAGCGGCGGGCGGTGAACCAGAAGAGGTCACCGGGGCCGCCGCTTTCGGCGCAGAGGCCGGCTCCGGTGCTGTCGGTGAGCTCGGCCCAGCGGACGTCCGCGCGGGCGCCGTTCTCCTGCGGGCGGACATAGGGGGTCTGCAGTTCGTCGACCGTCATCGACCAGAGGCCGGTCATCGCGGCGGCCCGGGTGTCCGGATACGCCTCGCCCGGGCCGCCGCCGAACCAGCGGGCCGAACCGTGGCGGGCCGGGATGCCGAAGCGGATGCCCAGGCGGGGGAGGGCGCACGGCCAGTCGCCCTCCGGGGTGACCGCGACCGTCAGCCCCAGCCGTCCGCCGTCCGCCGTCCAGCGGTAGTCGGCGCGCAGGGCCAGATCGGTGGCGGCGGGGGCCACCCTCGTCCGTACGGTCAGGGCGTCGCCCTCGACCTCGACCGCGTCCGGGCGGTGCCGCATCCGGTGCAGGCCGAGCGCCCGCCAGAGCGGGCCGTGGCGCAGGTCCGGCTGCCACGGCGCGCCCTCGTCGTTGTCGGTCGGGGCGCGCCAGACGTCCAGCCGGAGATCCGTGACCGGGATGCCGTCCAGGCGCCGGAGCATGCCGGTCGCGGCGTCGAACACCGCCGGGCCGAGGGTGATCAACCGCCCGTCCCGGCGGGCCGGTTCGCCCGTCGCGGGCGGCGGGGACGGCCGGCGGCCGGCGGGGAGCTGCGCCCAGGCCACGAGGTGGCCCTTCGGCGCCCAGGCGGTGTCCGCGGCGAGGACGGCTCGTACGGTCCACTGGCGTTCGCCGGCACCCGGACGGTCACGGTCACGACCGGCACCGGCACCCCCGCCCACCGCGAGCCGCGGCGGTGCCGGCAGCTTCACCTCCGCGCTCTCGCCGGGGGCCAGGGCCGGCACGGGCAGGGTGCCGGCCGCCACCTGCTCGCCACCGGCTTCGTACGACCAGGTGAAGGCCAGGTGCGACAGACCGGAGAAGTCATAGGTGTTGGTGACGCGGACGGTGCCCGCCGCGCCGTCGCCCTCGATGCGGACCGGCTCGACGACCTTCTTGTACTCGGCGAGACCGGGCGAGGGCGTGCGGTCGGGGAAGAGCAGCCCGTCGCAGACGAAGTTGCCGTCGTGGACCTCCTCCCCGAAGTCTCCGCCGTACGCGAAGTACGGGGTGCCGTCCGCCGTGCGGCGGGCGATCCCGTGGTCGGTCCACTCCCAGACGAAGCCGCCCTGGCAGCGCTCGTACCGCTCGAAGAGGCGCTGGTACTCGCCGAGGCCGCCGGGGCCGTTGCCCATTGCGTGGGCGTACTCGCAGAGGACGAACGGGAGTTCGCGGCGGCGCGCGTCCAGCTCCGGGTCGTTCAGCGGCTCCTCGGCGCGCCGGCCGATCAGCTCCACCTCGGCGTGCGGGGCGTACATGCGGGAGTAGACGTCGGTGTCCGCGCAGGAGGGGTCGCCCTCGTAGTGCAGCAGCCGGCCGGGGTCCCGGGCGCGGATCCACCCGGCCATGGCCGTCAGCCCGGGGCCGGTGTCGCACTCGTTGCCGAGCGACCAGATGATGACGGACGGATGGTTCTTGTCGCGCTCCACCATCCGCGCGGCGCGGTCCAGCAGGGCGGGGAACCAGCGTTCGTCCCGGACGGGGTTGTTCCGCCAGCCGGTGTCGGCGAAGCCGTGGGTCTCCAGGTCGCACTCGTCGACGACCCAGAGGCCGAGTTCGTCGCAGAGATCGAGGAAGGCCGGGTGCGGCGGATAGTGGCTGGTGCGGACGGCGTTGATGTTGTGCCGCTTCATCAGCAGCAGGTCCCGCCGCATGGTGTCCGCGTCGACGGTCCGCCCGGTCTCCGGGTGGAACTCGTGCCGGTTCACGCCCCGGAACAGGATCCGGCGGCCGTTGACCTTGAGGACGCCGTCCTCCACCGCGACGGAGCGGAAGCCGACGCGCAGCGCGATCCGCTCCCCTGACGCGGCCAGTTCGGCCTCGTACAGCCGCGGAGTCTCGGCGGTCCACGGCTCCACGGGCACGGTCGCGCTCTCGCCCGCCGCGAGGTCCAGGCCCAGTTCGGGGACGGTGATCCGGACGGGAACCGCGCCCCCGTCCGGGCCGGAGCCGGGGCCTTCACCGCCGCCCGCACCGCCCCCGCCGGTCCGGCAGTCCACCCGCAGGGTCCCCGTTCCGGCGCGGTGGTCGTACGAAGCGTGGACGGTGAAGTCGTCCACCGCGCCGGGCGGCCGGTGCAGCAGCGTCACGTCACGGAAGATGCCGGGCAGCCACCACTGGTCCTGGTCCTCCAGATAGCTCCCGGCCGACCACTGGTGCACGCGGACGGCCAGCACATTGCCGCCGGGCCGGAGCAGCGCCCCGACCGGGAACTCGTGCGGCAGCCGGCTGCCCTGGAAGACGCCCAGCTCGGCGCCGTTGAGCCAGACCCGGGCGCAGGATTCGACACCGTCGAACCGCAGCACGGTGTCGCCGGAGCCCGCCGCGAGCGGCCAGTCGTCCGGGAGCTCGAAGTGGCGCAGATGGTCGCCGGTGGGATTCTCGTGCGGGACCCGGGGCGGGTCCACGGGGAAGGGGTAGCGGGTGTTGGTGTACGCGGGCGCGCCGTGGCCCTGGAGCACCCAGTGGCCGGGGACGGCGAGCCGGTCCCACCCGCTCGCGTCGTGGCCGGGGCGGGCGAAGGAGTCGTCCTCGGCGCCGGCCGTGGGGGAGAGCCGGAAGCGCCACTCGCCGCCCAGATCGAGCCGGCGGGCGTCGGAGGCCGCGTACCAGGCGCGGGGCGGGAGGGTGCCGCGCCCGGGCGCTCTGTCCTCGTAGTACGGAAGGGATGGGCGCCCGCGGAGGACGGGCCCTCCGCATCGCCGGATGCGCCGGGGCGGGAGGGCGGCCCGCCGGGGCCCCCGGGGCTTCCCGGGCCGTGTGGTCGTGCGCGTTCCGGAGCGGGTCCTGAGGTGTGCTCATGCGTCCCCTCGGTCAGCCCTTGATCCCCGTCTGCGCCACGCCCTGCACCAGCCAGCGCTGCAGAACGACGAAGACGAGGATCAGGGGCAGGATGGATATCGCCGCGGCCATGAAGATCAAGTGCAGGTTGACGGTTTGTGCGGTGAGATAGGACGACAGCGCCACCTGCACCGTCCAGGACTCCTGGTCCTGGCCGATGACCAGCGGCCACAGGAAGGCGTTCCAGCCGCCGATGAAGGTGATCACGGCGATCGCCGCGAAGAAGTTCAGCGAGTTGGGCACCACCACCCGCCAGTACGCGCCCCAGTGGTTCAGCCCGTCCACCCGCGCCGCCTCCTCCAGCTCCCGGGGGAATCCCAGGAAGTACTGGCGGAAGAGGAAGGCGGTGAAGCCGCTGAACAGCCCCGGGATGATCAGCCCCCGCAGGCTGGAGACCCAGCCCAGCGACGAGACGAGGACGAACGTCGGGACGAAGGTGACGGCCGCCGGGACCATCAGCGTGCCCAGCACCAGATAGAAGACCTTCTGCGCGTGCCGGTACGGGATGCGGGCCAGCCCGTAGCCGGCGGTGGAGCAGAGCAGCAGGGTGCCCGCGGTGTGCAGCACCCCGACGACCAGCGAGTTCCACAGCGCCCGGGCGAAGGGCACGGCCGGGTCGTCGAACAGCTCCCGGACATTGCCCCACTGGAGGTCGGTGGGGAAGAACGTCCAGGTCTCCCCGGTGATGTCGGCGTCCGTGGAGAGCGCGTTGCGTGCGATCAGATAGAAGGGGACGAGGAAGAGGACGGTGGCGACCACCAGCGCCGCGTACAGCCCCGCGCTGCCGAGGGTGGTGCGGGCGCCCCGCGCCGTCCGGCCGGTTCCCGCCGCCGCGCTCATGTGTCCCTCTCCCGTCCGAAGCCCAGGAACCGCCCCTGGAGGAGGGTGACCAGGCAGATGAGCAGGGCCAGCAGCAGGGCGCCGGCGCTGCCGAGGCCGTAGTCCTGGTTCTCGCCGAGCGCCAGGTTGTACAGGTAGACCAGGGGCGGCCGGCCCCAGGTCGCCTTGTCCAGCAGGTTGTAGAACTCGTCGAACGCCTGGTAGGCGGCGATGAGGAGAAGCAGGATCACCGCGCTGGACGTGGTGCGCAGCTGCGGCAGCGTGATGTACCGGAAGGTCTGCCAGCCGGGCCGCGCGCCGTCGATGGCCGCCGCCTCGTAGAGGACCCGCGGGATGTTCTGCAGCGCCGCCAGGAAGAGGATCATGTAGAAGCCGGACTGCAGCCACAGCCGCACGGTGACGATCACCAGCCAGTACCACGGCGGATCGGGGGAGGCCAGCCAGGCGACGGAGTCCACCCCGAGCCATCCCAGGACGGTGTTGGCCAGTCCGAAGCGCACCCCGTTGAAGATCGACATCTTCCACACCAGTGAGGCGGCCACATAACTGCACGCCGTCGGGAGGAAGAACGCGGACCGGAAGAACGCCCGCATGAAGCGGATGCGGTGCACCAGCAGCGCCAGCCCCAGCGACAGGGCGAAGGTGAGCGGGACGGCGAAGAGGGCGAACACCGTGAAGGTGCCGAGGCTCCGCACGAAGTCGCCGTCGGAGAGCATCGTCAGGTAGTTGTCGAGCCCCACGAACTCCGTGGGGGTCACGGTGGAGCGCGCCTCGAAGAGGCTGAGCCACAGGCTCCAGCCGATCGGGAGGTAGACGAAGACGAGCAGTCCGGCCAGGAAGGGCCCGGTGAACAGCCAGAAGGCGAGGGCGTGTCCGCGCTCCGCCGTGCGCCCCGTCCCCGACCGTGCCGGACCGGCCGGCCCGCTGCGGTCCGGTACGGGGCGCCGGCCGCGGCGGGCGGGCCGGTACAGGGGCGTCGCCATGGTGGTGGCCCCGCCCCCTAGCCGAAGATCTTGTCGAGATCGCGCCGGATCTTCTTGTCCGCCTTGTCGAGTTCGCGTTCCGGATCGGCATCGTCCCGCACGGCGTTGGCCATCACGTCGGTGAGAGTGGTGATCATCGACTGGGTCCAGGACGGGTTGTCGAAGATGCCGGCGGTGTTGAAGAGTTCGACCCCCTCCGCCGCCAGCCCCGACTTGAGCTCTTCCGCACCGGCGGCCACCGATCTGCGCGGCGGGATGTGGAAGCCGTAGTCCAGGCACCACTCGCGCTGGAACTCCTTCTGGTCGATCCACAGCCACTTGACGAACGCCTTGGCCGCGTCGACGTCCTTCGCCTTCGCCGAGACGAACGCCGACCAGCCGCCGTTGTAGACCGCCGGGCGGCCCTTCGGATCGCCGGAGGACGGCCAGGGCATGATGCCGACGTCGTCGCCGTGGGCCTCCAGGATCTGCGGCATCGCCCACATGCCGCACCACTGCATGGCGCACAGGCCCTGGTTGAAGGAGGCCGGGTCCCAGTGCTCGGTGGGTGCCCCCTTGAGCAGCGCCTTGCCCGCGTACAGCCGGCGCAGCTTGCGCAGCGCCTCGACCACCTCATCGGTGTGGTACGCGATTTCGTTGTCCGGGGTGAGGAGTTCGGCGCCGGTGGACCAGATCAGCGGGTTCTGGATGGGCTGCAGGGTCTGCCCGAGGTAGAGGCCCTTCACCTTGTCCGTGGTGAGCTTCTCGGCCGCCTCGATCAGCGCGTCCAGGGTGTCCGGCGGCTCGATCCCGGCCTTCTCCAGCAGGGACTTGCGGTAGTACAGGAACTGCGGATCGTCGATCATCCGCACGCCGTAGACCTTGCCGTCGATGGTGTGGGAGGCGATGTCCGCCTCGTTGTAGTCGTCCTTGACGTCTTCGAGGATGTCGTCGAGCGGCACGATCTGCCGCTCGTGCGCCATGTGGATCTGCGGGTGGAACTCGAAGACGTCCGGCCCGTCGGAGGAGAGCAGTGCGGTGAACAGCTTCTTCTCGTACTCGCCCGGTATCCACTGCACCGAGACGTCCGCGTCCTTGTACGCCTTGGCGAACTTCTGGGCGGCCTGCTGCGTGCCCGGCTCGCCGTAGGCGTGGTACATCTGCTTGATCGACCGGCCGGATCCCCCGCCGCCGCGGCCGGTGTTCGAGCCGCAGGCGGTCAGCGCGCCCAGGGCTGCGATCCCCCCGGCGGCGCGGAGGACATCGCGGCGGTCCCACTCTCTGCTGCTGATGGCCGGCATGTGACGTCCCGTCTGTAGCGGCTCAACTCACTTCTTCCCGACGCGCGTTCAGGTGCGGTCGAGGTGGTGCCGTGGTGCGGTACTGCCGTCGTGGTGCGGGACGCTAGCCATCGTCCAGGGGTTCGGCAAGGGGTTGGAAGAAGTCTTCTCGCCGGGGTGTGCCGGAGGGACGCGGATCAGCACGGGCGGTTCGGGATCCCGGACGAGCGGACGGCGGCGGCCCGGGACGCCGGCGCCCCGGCCCACCCGGCGCGGGGTCACCACGGCGCAGCGGTACGAGAGTTCCGGGCGGTGCCGGGTGCTCAGCGGGCGGCCGCGTC
The DNA here is from genome assembly GCF_020982505.1 of Streptomyces sp. MNU89. Classification (NCBI taxonomy): domain Bacteria; kingdom Bacillati; phylum Actinomycetota; class Actinomycetes; order Kitasatosporales; family Streptomycetaceae; genus Streptomyces; species Streptomyces sp. MNU89. Next base: position 6,933,957 of record NZ_JAJKLL010000001.1, read on the forward strand.
CGTGCCGCCGGCGGGGCCCGGGAGGAGGGGCGGCGCGTCCGGCCCCGGCGTCCTGCGGCCGACGGAGGCGAGGAAGCCCTCCAGGGCGAAGGTCGCGGCGCCGAGGCTGACGGGGTTGGTGGGGATCGGGCTGAGGACGATCTCGGTGCCGGCCAGCGGCCGGGCCAGCGCGTGCCGGGCCACCACCTCCCGCACCCCGGTGAGCAGGGGTTCCCCGAGCAGGGACGCGACCCAGCTGCTGAGCACGATCACTTCCGGATTGAGCAGGTTGACGAGGTCGGCGATGCCGGCGCCGAGGAAGCGGGCCGTCTCGCGGACCGCCGCGACCGCCACCGGATCGCCCTCCGCCGCCGCCCGCGCGAGCGCCGCGATGGTGGCGGTCTGGTCGCCCGGGCGCAGCAGTGGGCTGCCCGGGTCGAGATCCCGCAGCCGGCGCATGATGCCGGGCGCGCCGACATAGGTCTCCACGCAGCCGCGGTTGCCGCAGTGGCACGGGTGGCCGTCCAGGACCAGGGTGGTGTGGCCCCACTCGCCGGCGCTGTTGGTGACACCCCGGTGGAGCGAGCCGCCGAGCGCGAGCCCGGCCCCCACCCCCGTACCGAGGTTGACGACGACGGCGTCGCCCCGGTCCCGTGCGGCGCCGAACCACAACTCGGCCACCGTGCAGGCGCGGAGCGGGTTGTCGAGGTGGAGCGGGTGGGGCAGATAACCGGCCAGCAGGCTCAGCAACGGGACGTCGTGCCAGTCCCAGTTGGGCGCGTAGACCGAGACGCCGCCCTCGCGGTCGACCTGGCCGGGCACGCTGACGCCGACGCCGAGGATCCGGCCCGCCCCGGCTCCGGCCCCGTTCCCGGCCCGCCCCGTCACCGACTCGACGGCCGCCGCGATGTGGCCGACGACCTGATCGGGCCCGCTCTCGCCGGGGCGCAGCTCCTCGTCGGCCCGGGCAAGGACGTTCAACGCCAGGTCGAACAGCTCCACATGGACGTAGGTCTCGGCCACGTCGACCCCGACCAGCGCGCCGCCGGAGGTGTTGACGGCGACCAGGCCGCGCGGCCGGCCCCCCGCGGAATCCTCGAAGCCCACCTCGGTGAGCAGCCCGAGCGCCAGCAGCTCCCCGACGAGGTTGGCGACGGTCGCCAGGCTGAGACCGGTGGCGGCGGCCAGTTCCTGCCGGGAGACGGGGGAGTGGGCGATGATCTGCCGCAGCACCCCGTAACGGTTCGCGGTGCGGATGTCCCGGGACGTACGTCTCACGGCGTGGCCCTCCGCCCCTCGCGCCCTCGCCCTCCCCGGCGAAGCGCCAGGCTATGCGTCCGGGCCGGGGTTCGACAAGCGGTTGGGAAAAGGGTCGGAGGAAGCGGACGGGGCCACTGCCGGGACGCAGTGCGGCGCGGCGGCCGGGGCCGCCGCGCCACAGGTGCGGTACGTGAGGGTGCCGTCCGGGGACCAGTCCGCCGGAGCGCTGGTCAGCTCATGTAGATGTTGGAGTTGCCGCTGCTCTGGTAGCCCTCGGTCGCCAGGATCATGTAGTAGTTGAAGCTGCCCAGCCGCAGTCCCGCACGGGACCAGGCGTCGAAGTGGTTGCCGGTGGTGATGGTCCCGCCGGTCTTTTTCTGCTGCCGCGTGCTCCAGTACTGGTCGAAGGTCTTGTTGTCGCCCTCGATGGAGGGGGCGTTGTACCGCGTCGTCTTATAGATGTCGTACGTGCCGCCGTCGCTGGAGACGGTGCCCCGGTGCTCGCCGGTGGGCCGGTAGGTGCCCCAGTTGTCGACGATGTAGTACTCGACGAGGGGGTTCGAGGTCCACCCGTAGAGGCACAGGTAGCCGTTGCCGGACGGGTTGAAGCTGCCCGAGTACTGCACCGTCCGGCGGCTGCCGTTGCTCCAGCCCTTGCCGCAGACGAAGTTGCCGGTGTTGCGCCACTGGGTGCTGTAGTTGCCACCGGAGCCCATGGTCATGGAGACCGTGTTGTTGGCGTCGGTCCAGAAGGAGAAGAAGTAGCCGTTGTGGTTGCCGGTCTGGTTGGTGGTGATGGTCTGGAGGGCGCGGGCTTGGGCGGTCCCGGGCAGCACCAGTCCGGACGTGGCCAGCGCCAGGGCGCCGGTGCCGCCGATGAAACCCCTGCGGCTGAGCGGGCGGCCGGGGGTGTTGTCCTTGTGCATGATTCCTCCTGGTGGGGGCTGGCGGAGGCCAGGCAGCGTGATACGACCCGGCGGGCCCGTCGGTGGCCGGGGCGGCGCCGACCGCGTGCGCCGGGGTCGGGCGGCACGCGCGGGATCGGCCGGTCGTCCTGCGGTCGGCGACCGGGGAGGACCGGGTCGCGCGGGTGAGCCGGATCGGCGGGGCTGGGCCCGTCGATGCCGATAGTGTTGAGCCGGGCTGTCATGTTGTCAACAGTTTCCGGAAGCATTGCGGAAACACTGTCCTGATAGGGAAGTTCCGCAGACGGCATTGTGCCTGGTCAGGGCTCCAATGGTGTGCTTCGTGGTGACGGCAGTTCATCTGATGCCCGATCAGTGGCCAGGGACCCGGTCGACGTCATCGAAAATTTTCGGAAACATTCCGGACGGTCGACGGCCGGGCGCGAGGGCCACCACGCCCCGCCGGGCGCGGTCGTGCACGTCCCCCCGGCCGCCGTCCGCAAGGAATGAGCCGGGGTCCGCTCAGAACCGGTCCGGGCACCAGGGTTCCGTCGTCGTGCGGAGCTGGAGACCGGCGCGGGCGGCGGCGCCGGGCCGCAGCTCCGTCACCAGGCCGGCCGCCGCCAGCTGTGGCACGGTCACCCCGCCCAGGTGGACGGCGCCCAGCGCGGCAGCGTCCAGGCGCAGTTCGGGCTCGGCGGTGGTGGGGGAGAGGCGGCCGGTGCCGTCCTCCGAGGTCTCCAGCAGCCAGCGCCCGGCGAGATGGCCCTCCGGGTCGGAGACGTCGAGCACGGTGCGGCCGGGCACGTCGTAGCGGCGGGCGGCGAAGGCGCGCGGCCCGTCGAGGACGCGGACCCACAGATCGTCGCCCGGCCGCTCGGTCCGCACCGCGGCGCGCGGATTGACCAGCCACAGCGGCAGCGGGTCGTCCGGGGCGATATTGCCGATCGCGATCCGGCGCACCAGATCGGTCTCCAGGGCGTACCGCCACAGCGCGGCGGCGGCCGCGGGGCCGGGGGCGACGTGGTCGAGGACCGTGAGGGTGGCGTCCGGGTCGCCGCCGGTGGTGCGCTGCTCGACGTGGTAGGTGAGCAGTCCGGTGACGCGCCCGTCCCCGTCCCGGTGGGCGGCGGCGAAGAACGGGACGGGCGGGCCGCCGGCGAGGGCCGCCTCACCCGTGATCTCCTCCCAGTGGTCCGGCGGACGGCTGATCGCGCCGTGCCGGGTACGCCGGTAGCGGTCGTACAACTCCGGTGCCACGCGGCGCAGTTCGGCCATCCCGATCAGCTCGATCCGGGCTCCCGGGTCCAGTTCGCCGATGCCGGGCCGCAGACCGCCGGAGCGCGGTACGTCGATGGTCCAGCCGCCGAACCGGGTCGCCCGGCCGAAGCCGAACCGCCCGTAGATGCCGTACTCGGCGGCCGTGAGGAGCGCGAAGACATCGCCGCGCTCCCGGGCGAGCGCGAGATCGCGCCGCATCATCCGGGTGAGCAGCCCGCGCCGGCGGTGGGTGGAGGTGACGGTGACGTCGGCGATCCCGTCGGCGGGCAGCACGGCGCCCCCGGGAACCGTCAGCTCCATCGGGATGCTGCGGAAGGTGCCCACGCACCGCTCGCCGTCCCAGGCGCCGAGGAAGCGCCCCGGCTCGTGGTGCCGGCGCCACCAGTCGGCGGACGGCTCCGCCCCGGGCCCGTGCCGGAGGAAACCGGTGTGGAGGGCGCGCTGCCACTCGGGCCCCTCGCTCTCGCCGACGAGGCGGACTTCGATGCCGGAGCCGCCGTGGCCCGCGGCCCCTGCTGTCATGGTCGTCGTCATGCCCGCACGGTAGGCGGTCCTCCCGGGGCCGGGCACGCGCGTTTCCGGTGGTGCGGAAGAGGGTTCTGCCGCACCACCGGTGTGACGACCCTCAGCGCTTGACGGCCACTCCGGCCCAGAGGCTGACGGCCGCGTCGGTCAGCTCGCCCAGCCTGACCAGTTCCTCGGTCTCCTCGTCCGGGTGCCAGCGGTGCGGCACCTCCAGGCCCGGCTCCACCAGCTCCAGTCCGGTGAAGAACCGCTCCACCTCCGCCTTGCTGCGCACCTGGGCGTTGCCGCCGTCGGCCTTGTAGACGTTGATGGCCTGTTCCCACTCCTCCGGGGCGAAGTCCGGCGTGCACTGGGTGAAGATCAGGTACGAGCCGGGGACGAGTGGCTCCAGCAGGTGCTTGACGATGCCGTGCGGGTCCTGGTCGTCGGTGATGTAGTGGAAGAGGCCGACGAGGCTCAGCGCGACCGGCTGCTCCAGGTCGAGGGTGTCGCGGAGTTCGGCCGATTCGAGGATCGAGCGCGGGTCGGTGATGTCCGCCTCGACATAGGCGGTGCGGCCCTCCGGGGTGCTGCTGAGCAGACCGCGGGCATGGGTGAGCACGATCGGGTCGTTGTCGGCGTAGACGACCCGGGACTCCGGCGCCACTGCCTGCACGACCTCGTGCAGATTGGGACTGGTGGGTATGCCGGTGCCGATGTCGAGGAACTGGCGTATGCCGCGTTCGGCGAGGTAGCGGGCCGCCCGGTGCATGAAGGAGCGGTTGGTGCGGGCCGCGGTGCGGAAACCGGGGAAGGCCTGGAGCAGCTTCTCGGCGACCTCCCGGTCCGGCGGGTAGTGGGTCTTGCCGCCCAGGAAGTAGTCGTAGATGCGTGCGCTGTGATGGCGGTCCAGGCCCAGGTCACGGCCTGTGCCCTCCGGCCGGGTCCGTCCGCCGGGTTGGATGTTGCCGCCCATGTGCGCCCCTTCAATCAGGTGATCGATCGTGTTCGGAATCGTAGCCGCAGCGGAGCCGCGACTCGGTGTTTCCGCCCACCCAACCACCTTGGCCGATAAGCGGGTTGACCGGCCAGGGTCCGGACGTGGCAATCCGCCGGGAGGCACGGGGGTGTTCGAGGGCGGAAACGGGGCGGACGGGCGGACGGGGCGAACCGGGTGGAACGCGGGTGACGGCGGAGCCCCGGGCCACCGGAAGGGGGTTTTCCGGTGGCCCGGGGCGGTCGGTGCCCGGCCGGACGCCGGCCGGGGCGTGGCGGGTCCGCGGACCGCGGACCGCGGACCGCGGACCGCGGGGGGCTGTGGGTCAGTGCGGTGCGCCGTTGTGCCCGGCGAAGTCCGGCGGGGTGAGCGGGCTCATCGCCGTCACATCACGGGGCACGATCTGGAAGCCCTGCCAGTGGACGGGCATCGGGGCCTGGTCCTCGTCCCGCGCGTGGTGGTGGAAGCCGACGTTGACCCAGGTGATGGGGTGCTTGAGGGTCTCGCCGTTCACCCACTTGTCCACGCTCTTGCCGGGGCAGGAGCGGTTGTGGCTGGCGAACTGCTCGCAGGCGTCGTACTGGGTGAAGAACACGTCCTTCTTGGTGTACGGACGCCCGGGGTACTTGCTGCCGTGCCCGAGGGCGAGTTCGTAGCTGCGCGGGTGGTTGTCCTTGTTCTTGCCGGCGGTGCTGACGACGCGCCACCAGCGCTGGTCCGCCGCGTTGCCCGCGAGCTCCTTGGTGACCGTGGTGCGCTTGGTCTTGGTCCGCGGCGTGCCGCCGGCCACCGGGGTCGTCGTGGAGTCGAACTGCTCCACCTTGGCCTTCGGGGAGCCGTCGAGACCGAAGTTGAGCCGCCAGAAGACGTTGTGACTGTGGCTCAGCGCGCGGTCCCTGCTGTTCTTGCCGAGCGGCATGCCGTAGCCGTCGGCCGCGTCGTAGTCACCGGGGGACAGCTCGCCGGTCGCGCCGACCTGGGTGGAGATGGTGCCGTCGTCGGAGAACCGCCACTCGGTGATGTACTCGTAGTAGGCGACCTTGTTGACGGTGTAGACCAGCAGGTCCGTGCCCTGGGCGGTCGACACGCTGCTGCCGTCGTCGGACGCCAGCCGGTAGGCGTGGCCGCGGGCGCGGGTGGTGACGCACACCCCGTTGACGGCGGGCACGTCCGGCAACGTGACCTTCTTCAGGGTGCCGCCCGGGCACTCCTTGGTGCCGAGGTTCGCCACGCCCTCGCCGAAGGAGTAGCCGGTGAGGTCGTCGTACTCGGCCCGGCCGTCGTCGTAGGGGACGTGGATCTGGGCGAGCTTGGCGGTGGTGAGCACCGGGATCGGCCGCGGCTCCCCCTTCGGCTGATAGGTGATCTTGTCCAGGACCAGACCGGCCTTGGTCGTGTAGTGCCAGCACATCCGCCAGGTGGTGCCGCCCGAGAGCTTCTTCTCGATCGTGTAGGCCGCGCTGCAGGGCGCCGCCTGCGGTGCGGAGGGCGCCTGCGGCGCGGTGCCGGCCGCGTTGGCCACCGGGCCGGCGGCGGCCGCGGCGCCGCCCACCAGGGCCGTCAGGGCGAGGGCCGCCCGGGCGCGCTGACGGGCAGGGCTGAGTCGTCGTGTCGACATGCGTGATGACTGCTTTCTGGTCTGCCGGGGCCGGCCGGCACCCGGTGAAGTCGGTGAGGGGGGAGGTCAGCCGATCCGGCTGACGGTGCCGGCGCTGAGATCGATCACCAGATGCCGGACGTCGATCCACGGGCCGTCCGTGACCTTGGTGAACAGCCGCACGCAGCGGTGCTCCCCGCAGGCGCGCACCCGGTCGGGCCCCGCGTTCTCCCCGTCCACCCGGTAGATCATCGCGGTGGTGGTGAGCTGCCCCGGCCCGGTGAGCGCCTTGCCGGTGGCGGCCTTGTAGTCCTGCTTCAGCCCCGCGCCGAGCGGGTCCGCCAGCAGCACCTCGACGGCCTCCACGGCCTCCGCGCGGGTGGGCGGCGGCTGCTCGCCCTCGCGGGTCTCCGTCTTCTCGACCTCCCCGGTCGACAGATTGACGGTCTTCAGGACGAGCTGGTCGTCCTTGTAGTCGTAGAACGACACCTCCGCGCGGCGCGGCGGTGCCGCGTCGTCCACCTCCGACGGCTTCAGCTCGACGAGATCCGTGCCGAGCACCTCCGGGCCCCGGTCGCCCTCCACGTCCTCGCTGCCCGAGCGGAGCCCCGGCGTGAGGGCCAGATGCTCCACGCGCCGCAGCTCGTCCGTCGTCAGCCCGTCCCGGCCCACGCCCCGCTTGCCCACGGGCGGCTCCTCCTCGACCACACCCGCCGGCTGCCGGGCGGCCGCGTCCGCCGCCCGGTCACCGTTCTCCCCGCCGGGCCTCTCCTCCGCGCCGGCGCTGGTCTCCGCGCCGTCGGAGGCCCCGCGCTGCCCGGCAGCGTCACGGCGACCGCGATCGCCGTACCGCTCACCGCGATGGCCGCACCCGCCAACAACTTCCCCACCCGGCGGTGCATCAACGTCCCCACTCGTGCTCCCCATCCCCGTAAGTCTCCACTCGCGCCTGAAGTGCGCGACTGGGCAGGAGGACGCCGTGACGGCGAGCGGGGTTCAGTGCCGTTCCCCTCTTTGCGCGTTACGGCGGCGGCTCCGGGCCCTTCGGGCAACGCCCCGGCCCGGGGGCAGTTCACCGGCGGCGGCACCCGGGGGCGGGCAGGGGCGGCGGGCCGGGGACGGGATCGTGCCGGACGCATCCGGCCGGGTCGGATCCCCGGCCGATGAGTTTCGGCACCCCGGGCGGTCAGGGACAGCATGGACATGCATGCGGAAACCGAATCCGGAACGACCACCGACCCGGCCGTCCCCGACCTCGGCCCGGCGGCGCGCCGCGTCGCCCGGCTCCTGGACGCCATCACCGACGACCACCTCCCCGGCCCCACCCCTGCCCCGAGTACGCCGTCCGCGACCTCCTCCAGCACCTGGTCGGCCTGACCGCCGCCTTCCGCGACGCCGCGCGGAAGAAGCCCGGCCCGGCCACCTCGACCGACCCGGGCTCCGCCCCGCCCGGCCCGCTGGCCGAGGACTGGCGGAGCCTGCTGCCCCGGCAGCTCGGCGACCTCGTCACGGCCTGGCACCGGCCGGAGGCCTGGGAGGGGACGACGATGGCGGGCGGCGTCACGCTTCCCGGGCAGGTGGCGGGCGTCGTCGCGCTGAACGAACTCGTCATCCACGGCTGGGACCTGGCGCGCGCCACCGGCCAGGAGTACACGGCCGACGAGGAGAGCGTCCGGGCCTGTATCGAACTGATGGCACCGTCCGATCCCTCGGGAACCGAGGGCCTCTTCGGGCCGGTGGTCGAGGTCCCGGACGGGGCCCCGGCGCTGGACCGCGCCGTCGGCCTCAGCGGCCGCTCACCCTCCTGGACCCCGCCGGCCACCGGGTGACGGGCAGCGGCGCCGGCCGGTGGCGGAGCGGTTTGACGCGCCTCCGGAAGGGACACCCGCACCGCCATGATGAGCGGACTGCTGAAAGGCGCCCTGGCCGGCGCCGCCGGAACAACCGCCCTGAACGCCGCCACCTACGGGGACATGGTCCTGCGGGCCCGTCCCGCGAGCTCGGTGCCGGAACACGCCGTCGACGACCTCGCGAAGCGGGCCGGCCACCCGGTCCCGGGCCGGGGCGAGGACCGGGACAACCGGCTCTCCGGGCTGGGCGCCCTCTCCGGGATCGCGGTGGGCGTCGGGACCGGCGCCGCGCTCGGCGTGCTGCGCCGGGCCGGGCTGCGGCTCCCGCTGTGGCTCGGCGGGGCCGCCGCCGGGGTGCTGGCCATGGCGGCCACCGACCTGCCGATGGCCCGGCTCGGTGTGACCAGTGACCCCCGCTCCTGGTCGGCCCCGGACTGGGTGAGCGACCTCGTCCCGCACCTCCTCTACGGCTATGTCACCGGCGCTGCTCTGGAGGCGATGGACCCGGACGGTCCCTGAGGGTCCGGGAGCCCCGACACCGGAGGGCGGGCGGGAGCCGGAGGACGCGGGACGGGCCCGGCCCGGGGGATGTCCCGGACCGGGCCCGTCCCGCGGTACACGGAGGGCCGGCGAGAGCCGTCAGGTGCCGGTGAGCCCGGCCCGCTGGAGGATGGCCCGGGCCTCCTCCGCCTTCCCGCCCCGCACGACGACGTCGTAGCGGGAGGCGACCAGCCGCCGGGTGGACGCGAAGTCACGGCGCCCGCCGGTCGCGGCGTGCCCGACGAAACCGAAGACGGCACCCCAGGCCGCGCCGATGAGGACACCGCCCAGGATCAGCCCGAGCCAGACCGGCCCGGTGGTGAAGAGCCCCACGAGCAGCCCGATCAGCAGACCGAACCAGGCACCGCCCGCCGCTCCCGCGGCCGCCGCGCGCCCCTTGGTGAGGCGGCCGGTGACGTGCTCCACCAGACGCAGCCCCGACCCGACGATGTCGATGTGCTCCACGGGGAACTTCTCGTCGGAGAGCCGGTCGACCGCGGCCTGGGCCTCCTCGTACGCGTCGTAACTCGCCACCGTGTTCCATGCGGCGCTGATCGGGTCCAGCGGCCGCGCATCGGTCTCGGACATCACGACCCCCTTTCGGTACAGAGGTTTCGGTACAGGGGTGAGGTCACGCTCCGGGTGCCCGGCGGGCCGGGGACTACGCACCGCACGCCCGGCCGGTACACGGCGTGTCCCCGTGCCTCCGGCGGACGGCCGGGCCGGGGCGCGGTGCGCGGGCGCACGGTGAGCCGGAAGGAGGCCCGGGCTGCCGCGCACCCGGCCGGCGCGGGTATGTTGACCGGCACCCGCACCCCAGGAGAGCCGCCCCGCCATGCCGTCCGACCGCCCGCGCCTGCTCTACGTCACCGACCCCGCCTATCCCGCGCGCGGCCGCCGCTACGGCGACGAGGACCTCGCCCTCTCCGCGCGGCTCCGCGAGGACTTCACCGTCGCCCTGTGCCACCCGCTGGACGCGGCGGACCTCATGGCCGCCTTCGATGTTGTACTGATCCGCAACAGCGGACCCGTCACCCACTACCAGGCCGCCTTCGACGCCTTCCGCGACCGGGCCCTGGCCGGCGGTGTGCGCGTCCAGCCGTCGCTGACCGGCCGGGGGGACATGGCGGGCAAGGGGTATCTGGCCGAGCTGAGCGCCGCCGGATACCCCGTGATCCCGACCGCGGCCCGCCGCGAGGACCTGGCGGCGCTGCCCGCGGCGGACGAGTACGCCGTCAAGCCGCTGCGCGGCGCCGATTCGCACGGCCTGGTCTTCCTCACCCCGGACCGGCTGGGGGAGGTCCGCTTCGGTGACGTCCTGGTCCAGCCGCGCATCCGCTTCCGGTACGAGGTGTCCTTCTACTTCGTCGACCGCGTCTTCCAGTACGCCCTGTACGGGCCCCGCCCCGAGGAGCGCTGGCGGCTGAAGCCCTACGAGGCGGGCCCGGAGGACCTGCGGTTCGCCCGCCGCTTCGTGGAGTGGAACCCCGCGGACCACGGCGTCCAGCGGGTCGACGCCTGCCGCACCGCGGACGGGGAGCTGCTGCTCGTCGAACTGGAGGACCTCAACCCGTATCTCTCCCTGGACCTGGTCGACGAGGACACCTGCGAGCGCTTCGTCGCCGCGCTCAAGAACTCCCTGCACCGGCTGGCCGCCACGGGGCAGGCGGAGCCCACCGGTGCCGTGGGGCGGGGCGGCCCCGCGGCGTAGGGCCTCTCGTCCGGACCGGGCCGGGCTCGGCGGGGTCCGGTACCACGCCTCGCCGCGTTGTCACCGGTTGCCGCAACTCCGCCCCGGCGCCCGGCTCAGTCGCCGGCCGGCCGGACCGGTACGACGGCGACCGGGCAGGCGGCGGTGTGCAGCACCTCCGCGCTCACGGAACCCAGCAGCGCCCGCCGCACCCCGGTACGGCCGTGGGAGCCGACGACCACCAGCTCCGCGTCGTGCGACGCCTCCGTCAGCGCGGTGGCGGGCCGCCCGGCGACATGGCGCGTGGTGACCGTGACGTTGGGGTACTCGTGCCGCCAGGCCGTGGCCAGGTCCTCCAGGCCGCCCGGTGTCCGGTCGAGGGCCTCCCGGCCCTCCCCGGCCGGCGCGGCGGGTTCCGCGGCCGACGGCTGCGGCCGGGGGCCCGCGCCCAGCAGGGTCAGCTCCGTCCCCCGCAGCGCGGCCTCCGCGAAGGCGAAGCGCAGCGGTTCGGCCGGCAGGTCGGCCGTGTCCACGCCGACGACGACGCGGTGCGGGGGACGGGCCGTGGTCCGTCCCGGCCGTACGACGATCACCGGGCACTCGGCGTGCGTCGCCACCTGCCAGCTCACCGAGCCCAGCGGCAGCCGGGGGAAGCCGCCGGTGCCCCGGTGCCCGACGACCACCAGCGACACCCGCGCGGAGCGGTCGACCAGCGCCGCGGCCGGGCGTCCCGCGAACGGCTCCGCCACCACGTTCAGCCCCGGGTGCTCGGCGTGCGCCTGCGCGGTGAAGGGCGCCAGCACGGCCGCGGCCTGCGCCTGCGGGGCGGAGACCTCCCGGTAGATCTCGGCCGCGCCGGCCGGCAGCGGCCACTCCACGGCGTGCAGGATGTGCAGCGGCAGGCCCCGGCGCGCCGCCTCCGCCGCCGCGTGCCGCACCACGATCTGCTGGTCGTGCGCGTCGTCGACGCCCACGAGGACGGGGCCCGGCCCGGTGTCCCCGGGTGCCGGATCCTGCTCCACCATGGCGGCTCCCTCGCGCGAACGGGTGGCGCCCGGCCGGGGGCTGCGCGGCCCGCCGGCGGACGCCGTACCGGTATCCCCGGCACCCGCTCCGTAAACGCGGGGCCCGCGGGCCGTCCGGGGCGGGTGTGCGGGCCGGGACACCGGGAAGGGCTCCGACTGTCCCCGGAACATCGCGGCACCGCTGAGGAGAAGAGCAATGGAGTACGCCCGCACCATCACCCTGGACCTCCCCTACGACCAGGCCGTTCCCCGGGTGAAGGAGGCGTTCGCGGAGCAGGGGTTCGGCACGCTCACCGAGATCGACGTCCGCGCGACGCTGAAGAACAAGATCGGCGAGGACATCGAGGACTACGTCATCCTGGGGGCCTGCAACCCGCACCTCGCCCACCGGGCCCTGGACATCGAGCGGGAGATCGGCCTGCTGCTGCCCTGCAACGTCGTGGTGCGCGCCGCGGGGGACGGGACGACCCTGGTCCAGGCGCTGGACCCGGGGGTCATGGTCAGTGTGCCGGGCCGGTCGGAGATGGAGCCGGTGGCGGAGGAGGCCGGCCGGCGCATCCAGGCCGCTCTGGACGCCCTGGCGGGCTGACGGCCCGAACGGCCCGGCGGGCTGATCCGGCGCGCCGGGCGCGCGGCCGGACGACCGGGTCTCCCGGGCATGGAACCGGCCGGGGTCCCGGAGAGAACGGTCTCTCCGGGACCCCGGCCGGTTCCGCTGTGCGCGGGGCGCCGTGGGCCGTCCGCCGAGGGGGCCGGGTCAGGCGAGAGCGAGGAAGAGCTTCTCCAGTTCCTGCTCGCTCATCGGGGGCGTGTCCTCGTCGGCCGCCGCCATGCACTGCCGCATACCGCTGGCCACGATCTTGAATCCGGCCCGGTCCAGTGCGCGGGACACGGCGGCGAGCTGGGTCACGACATCCTTGCAGTCACGCCCGGCCTCGATCATGGCGATCACGCCTGCCAGCTGTCCCTGGGCGCGGCGCAGACGGTTGAGCACCGCGCCGACAGCTTCCTCGTCCACCTGCATTCGGACGCCTCCTTCATACCGGTTGTTCATGGTACCCGGGCTGGTATGGGTCCGGGCGCGGTGTCCGGCTGCCGGACGGCGGCACCCGGGCGGGGAGGGAAGTGACTCCGGGCCGGGGCGGGCTTCCTGCCACCGGTGCCGATGGCGTACCGTAGCCGCCCTCGCATACCCCATCGGGTATGGGGAACGCGGTCTCGTGCCGGAACATTCCCCGGCCTGCCCGCGGGCGGTGCCGGCAGGGTGCCCGCCGCCCCCGGCGGGCCTCCCGGGCTGTGGTGCCGCGGCTCCGGAGCGGGTCGCCGGATGTCCCCGGGGAGGGGCTCGGCGGGGCCCCTCCGCGTCCCGGGAAATACGGGCGGGGGTATAGGGTGTTGTGGCGGACATACCCCCCTAGGTATTTGAGGAAGCAGGAGGAGCGCATGTACTTCGTCGAGACTCTGGCCCTGGAAGGTCTGGGTAACCGCAGCTACCTGGCCGGCGGGCGGACCGCCGCCGTGGCCGTGGACCCGCCCCGCGACATCGACCAGGTTCTCGCCGCGGCCACCCGCCGCGGAGTGCGCATCACCCACGTCGTGGAGACCCACATCCACAACGACTACGTGACCGGCGGCCTGCAGCTCGCCCGCCTCACCGGAGCCCGCTACCTGGTGCCCGCCGGAGCGAACGTCTCGTTCTCCCGCGTCCCCGTCGCCGACGGCGACACGGCGGAGCTGGAGGAGGGCGTCGCCGTACGGGCGGTCGCCACCCCCGGCCACACCCCCCACCACACCTCCTACGTCCTGGAGGACGGCGGAGTGCCGGTGGCCGCCTTCACCGGCGGCTCCCTGCTGATCGGCACCGTCGGCCGCCCCGACCTCGTCGAGCCGCGGCTGACCGAGGAGCTGGCCCGCGCGCAGCACGCCTCCGCGCACCGGCTGGCCGAGCTCCCCGACGAGGTGAAGGTCCTGCCCACCCACGGCTTCGGGAGCTTCTGCTCCTCCTCGCAGGCCGAGGGCGAGTCCACCACCATTGGCCGCGAGAAGACCGGCAACGACGCCCTGACCAAGGACGTCGACACCTTCGTCGCCGACATGCTGGCCGGCCTGGACGCCGTCCCCGCCTACTACACGCACATGGGCCCGGCCAACGCCGAGGGCCCCGGCCCGGTCGACCTGACCGCGCCCCGCCGGGCCGATGCCGCCGAGATCGCGGCACGACTGGCCGCCGGGGAGTGGGTCGTGGACCTGCGCAACCGCGTCGCCTTCGCGGAGGGCCACGTCGCCGGCGCGTTCAACTTCGAGCTCGAAGGACAGCTCGCCACCTACCTGGCCTGGCTGATCCCGTGGGGCAAGCCGGTGACCCTGCTCGCCGAGACCCCCGAGCAGATCACCGCCGCGCAGCGCGAACTGGTCCGGGTCGGCATCGACCGCCCGGCGGCCGCCGCCACCGGCACCCCCGCCGAGTGGGTGGAGAACCCGGACGCGCTGCGCTCCTTCCGCCGCTCGGACTTCGCCACGCTGGCGAAGGAGATCGGGCGCGGCGCGGAGACGGTCGTCCTGGACGTCCGGCGCGACTCCGAGCGGGCCGGCGCCCGGATCCGCGGATCCGTCCACATCCCCATCCACGAGCTGCACGGCCGGCTCGGCGAGATACCGGAGGGCACGGTGTGGGTGCACTGCGCCGGCGGTATGCGCGCCGGGATCGCCGCGTCGATGCTGGACGCCATGGGCCGCGAGGTGGTGGCCGTGGACGACGGCTTCGACAACGCCCGCGAAGAGGGCCTCGTCGAGAACGGCTGACCCTCCGCCCCCGGAACCGGTGGCCCGCGGCCGCCGAGGACCCGGCCGCGGGCCACCGCCCCCATCGTCCGATCCGTCCCTCTGGTCCTCTCCCCGTCCCGCTGTTCGTGCAGTCACCCGGAGATTCCATGACCCTTCCGCACCGCCCCCGCACCCCCGAGATCACCGTGACCGAGGCCGTCGAGCGAGCCCGGAGCGGCCACGCCGTCCTGCTCGACGTCCGGGAGACCCCCGAGTTCACGGCCGGGCACGCCCCGGACGCCGTCTTCCTGCCGCTCTCCGCGCTGGCCGCCGGCGCGGACCTCCCGGCCGAGGCGCGGGGACGCCCGGTGCTGGCCCTCTGCCGCTCGGGCAACCGCTCCCGGCAGGCGACCGAGATCCTGAACGGCCGCGGCATCGACACCGTCAACGTCGCGGGCGGTATGCGCGCCTGGGAGCAGGCCGGGCTGCCGGTCCGCACGGCGGGCGGCGGCCCCGGCCAGGTCCTCTGACCCGCCCCGCCTCCGCGACCCACCCGATCGCCCCGGCCGTCCGGCCGGGGCGATCGCGCTGCCGGGAGACGGAAAGCACAAGGGGCGCCGGGGCCGCGGGGCCGATGGCCGGACCGCGACACCTGAGGATGCCCCTGCGGGTATGGTGTGGGCCGCCGCCGGTTCCTCCCGTCCGTCCACCGGACGGCGGGGAAGCCGCCGCTCGCCCAGGACGTACCCTGACCGACCGGGTACGTTGCCGCGCCCGGCCCCCACCGGCAGGCACCCCCAGCAGGCCCCGAACCCGTATGCGCGACGAGTAAGGACCCGGAATCCATGAGCTCGGCTCTGACCCCCCAGCAACTGCACCCCCGCCTGGACCACCTCACCGTCATAGACGTGCGCACCCCCGGTGAGTACGCGGGCGGCCACATCCCCGGTGCCCTCAACATCCCGCTCGACCAGCTCCGGCGCGCCCTGCCCGAGCTGCGGGAAGCGGCCGGGCGCGGCGAGCTCGCCGTGGTCTGCGCCTCCGGCTCCCGCTCGCAGCAGGCGTGCGAGGAGCTCACCGCGGCCGGTGTCCCCGCCGCGACCCTCGTCGGCGGCACCGACGCCTGGGCGGAGCACGGCCATCCGCTCGACCGGCCCGGGAGCGGCCGCCCGGCCTGGGCGATGGACCGGCAGGTCCGGCTGGTGGCCGGCTCCCTGGTCCTGCTCGGCCTGGTCCTCGGCCTCTTCTTCCCCATGGCGCGGTGGATCTCGGCGTTCATCGCCGGCGGACTGGTCTTCTCCGCCCTCACCAACACCTGCGGCATGGCCGTCATGCTGGGCAAGCTGCCGTACAACAACCGGCCGCGCGGCGGCGCCGACCTGGACACCACCCTGGCGGAACTCCGCGGCTGACGGCACGGCGCCGCCCCCGGTGCGCTTCCCCACCGCAGGAAGCGGGGGCGCACCCGGGGCGGCGCGGTGTCCGGAGCCGGCCGGACCCCGTGATCCCGGCCGGGCTCCGGAGGTCCGTCAGCTCGTGCCGTCCGCGGCCGGCGGCAGGACGTTGCTCCGCGCCACCCCCGCGTACCAGCGGGCGCTCGACTTCGGAATGCGCGTGCCGGTCGGGTAGTCCACGTACACCGCGCCGAACCGCTTGCTGTAGCCGTAGCCCCACTCGAAGTTGTCGAGCAGCGACCAGAGGAAGTAGCCGCGGACGTCCACCCCGGCCGCGATCGCCCGGTGCACGGCGTCGAGATGGCCGTGGAGGTAGCCGATCCGGCCCGGGTCGCGCACCTCGCCCTCCGGACCGGCGTAGTCGTCGAAGGCCGCGCCGTTCTCCGTGATCATCAGCGGCAGCCCGGGAACGTCGTCCCGGACCCGGAGCAGCAGGTCGTACAGCCCGCTCGGGTCGACGGCCCACCCCATGGCCGTGGTGTCGCCGGGCGGCAGATGGAAGGCGACCCGGTCGCCGCCCGGCCAGGGGCTGTACGGGCTGGCGCCGTGCCCGTCCGAGCGGTGCGCTCCGGCCTCGGCGGCGGCCGAGACGAGGGTCGGCGTGTAGTAGTTGACGCCCAGGAAGTCCAGCGGCTGCCTGATCTCGGCGGTGTCGCCGTCCCGGACGAACGACCAGTCCGTCAGATGCGCGGTGTCGGCCAGGGTGTCGGCCGGGTACGCGCCCTGCAGCATGGGCCCGGTGAAGACCCGGTTGGCGACGCCGTCGATCCGGCGGACCGCGTCCGCGTCCTCGGCGCTGTCCGTCAGCGGCCGTACGTGGTGCAGGTTGAGGGTGACGGACACCTTGGTGCCGGCGGGCGTTCCGGAGCGCAGCGCCTGGACGGCCAGCCCGTGCCCGAGGTTGAGGTGGTGCGCCGCGCGGAGCGCCGCCACCTGGTCGGTGCGGCCCGGGGCGTGCACCCCGGATCCGTAGCCGAGGAAGGCGCTGCACCAGGGCTCGTTGAGGGTGGTCCAGGTCCGCACCCGGTCGCCGAGCGCCTCGGCGGCCAGGGCCGCGTAGTCGGCGAAACGGTGGGAGGTCTCCCGCTGCGGCCAGCCGCCGGCGTCCTCCAGATCCTGGGGGAGGTCCCAGTGGTAGAGGGTGGCGACCGGCTGGATGCCCTTCTCCAGCAGTTCGTCGGTGAGCCGGCGGTAGAAGTCCAGGCCCTTCTGCAGGGCCGGACCGCGCCCGGTGGGCTGGACGCGCGGCCAGGAGATGGAGAACCGGTAGGCCCCCACCCCCAGATCCGCCATGATCGCGACGTCCTCGCGCCAGCGGTGGTAGTGGTCGGTGGCGATGTCCCCGGTGTCGCCGTTGCGCACCTTCCCGGGCGTGCGGGAGAAGGTGTCCCAGATGGAGGGGGTGCGGCCGTCGATGTCGGCGGCGCCCTCGATCTGGTAGGCGGCGGTGGCGGTGCCCCAGAGGAAGCCGGGCGGGAAGGCGCGGCCGCCGGTGGACTCCGCGGCGGGGGCGGTCGTACGGGTTGCTGAGGACACGAGGGGTCCTTCCACGGTGCGGTGGTACGGAGGGAGGGAGGAGAAGGGCAGCCGGGGTGGACCGGAGGCTGCCCGGTGGGGGAGGAGGGAGGGACGGGCCGTCAGCCCTTGACCGCGCCCTGCATGATCCCGCCGACGATCTGGCGGCCGAAGACCACGAACATCAGCAGCAGCGGCAGCGTGCCGAGCAGAGCGCCGGCCATGATGACCGACTGGTCCCGCACATAACCCGCGCTGAGCTGGGTCAGGGCGACCGGGATCGTGGGGTTGCTCATGTCCAGCGCGATGAACGGCCAGAAGAAGTCGTTCCAGGCGTGCACGAACGTGATCATGAAGATGACGGCCATCGCCGGGCGCGCGACGGGCAGCACGATGCTCCAGAAGATCCGCAGCGAGTGCGCGCCGTCGACCCGGCCGGCCTCGATGAGCTCGTCCGGCAGCGCCTCGCTGAGGTACTGCCGCATGAAGAACACACCGACCGCGCTGACCAGGGTCGGGAAGATGACGGCGGGCAGCTTCTGGCCCCAGCCCAGCTCGCTCATCATCATGAACAGCGGCACGACGCCGAGCTGGGGCGGCACCATCATCGTGCCGATGACCAGCGTCATCAGGACGTTGCGGCCCTTGAAGCGCAGCTTGGCGAAGGCGAAGCCGGCCAGGGTGGCGAAGAGCACCGTGGACAGGGCGATCGTCCCGGCCACGATGGTGCTGTTGATCAGGGCCTGCCCCATCGCGGCGTCCTCCCAGGCCGCCGCCAGGTTCTTGAAGAGGTTCGGGCCCGGCAGGAAGGGCGGAGGGGTCTGGCTGACCCGGGTGTTGTCGGTCGAGGCCGCCACCATCGTCCAGTACAGCGGGAAGATGGAGAGGAGGGCGGCCAGGATCAGCAGGGCGTAGGAGAGCGGGCCGGCGTGGTGCTGGCGGCCCGCCCGGGGGCGCAGCCGCAGCCGGTTGCGGGCCGGGAACGGCGCCGAACTCGGAGGGGACTTGCGGGGGTTGGCCGCCCGGCCGGGGACGGTTTCGGTGGTCATGGTGGTTACCGCTCCCTGGTCAGGACGAGGACGAGGACAAGGACGACGCGGACGGGGAGGCGGGTGGCGGCGCGGCCGGCGCGGGCCGGGCCGCGGCCTGCCGGGACGCCATCAGGCGCTTGATGAGGCGCTGCGCCACGAAGACCAGGATGAGCAGCAGGAACATCGTCCACGCGACCGTGGCCGCCCGCCCCATCTGGTAGTTCTTCCAGCCCTCCTCGTACAGCAGCAGCCCGAGGGTCTGGTACTGGTTGTTCACGCCGCCCGTGATGCCGTTCGGGCCCTGGCCGAAGATCAGCGGTTCGCCGAAGAGCTGGGTGGAACCGATGGTGGAGAGCACGATGGTGAAGACGATCGTGGGACGGATGCCGGGGATGGTCACCGTGCGGAACTGCTGCCAGCGCGTGGCGCCGTCGATGGCCGCGGCCTCGTACCGGTCCTTGGGGATGGCCTGCATCGCCGCCAGGTACAGCAGGGCGTTGTAGCCGGTCCACCGCCAGATCACGATGGAGGAGATGGCGAACTGGGCGGGCCACTTCTGGCTCTCCCAGTCGACGTTGTCGAAGCCGAAGAGGCTCAGAAACCAGTTGATCATGCCGAAGTCGCGCTCGAACAGCATGGTGAAGACGAGCGCGGCGGCGCCGACGGACGTCGCGTACGGGGTGAGGGCCGCGACCCGGAAGAAGGCCGAGCCCCGCATCCGGTAGTTCAGCAGATGGGCCAGGCCCAGGGCCATCAGCAGCTGCGGGACGGCGGAGATCACGCCGATGGTGGCGGTGTTGGCGACCGCGTTCCAGAACCGCTCGTCCTGCAGGAGCTCGGTGTAGTTCTGCAGCCCCTGCCACACCATCACGTCCATGGTGGCGAGTTCCACGTCGTGGAGGGAGATCCAGGACGTGTAGAGCAGCGGGTAGAAGCTGAACGCCGCGAAGATCACGAAGAACGGGGCGATGAACGTGTAGGGCGCGGCTCCCACGTCCAGCCGGTGGAAGAGGTTGCGCCGGCGCTGCCGGGTGTCCTTGGAGCCGCCGGAGCCGGGCCCTCCGGGGGCGTCGGCCGGGGCGTCCTGTGGCCCGTCGGCCGGGGGTACCGAGGTGGAGGTGGCCACGGAGGGCTTCCTTCCGTCAAGTCGTGGGCGGGGCGGGCGGAGCCCGGTGGCCGCCGCGGGCGGGGCGGCCACCGGGCGTCACGGGGTGGGTCAGCCGACGGCCTTCTCGATGCGCTCGTTGGTGGTCTTCCGCGCCTCGGAGGGGCTCTTGCCCTGCTCGATCAGCTGGAGGCCCTGGGAGAAGATGTCCTTGATGGTGCCGTCCTTGCGGCCCAGGACCTGCTCCTCGGGGATGTCCTTGGCGGCGGCGCCGAAGATCTCACCGATCGGCGCGTCGTTGAAGTACTCCGACTTCGCCCCGGAGACCGCCGGGTCCTTCAGCGCCTCCTCGGAGGACGGGAAGTTGCCCAGCTCCTGGAAGAGGTACGCCTGCTGCTCCGGCGCGGTCAGCCAGGCGACCAGCTTCTTGGCCTCCTCCTTCACCGGGCTGCTGTCCATGACACCGAGGAAGGAACCGCCCCAGTTGGCGCCCTTCGGAGCCTCGGCCACGTCCCACTTGCCCTTGTTCTCCGGGCCGGCCTTCTCGCTGATGTGGGCGAGCATCCAGGCCGGGCAGACGGTGGTGGCGAAGGTGCTGTTCGCCAGTCCCGGGTCCCAGCCGGGCTGGAACTGCCGCAGCTTGGCGGTCAGTCCGGCCGTCGCGGTCTCCGAGGCCAGGTCCCAGGCCTCCTGGACGGCGGGGTTCGACGTGTGGATCAGTTCGCCGTTCTTGTCATAGAACTGCTCGGAGTTGCCGTAGATCATGGCGTTGAAAAGACCCGAGGCGCTGTCCAGATAGGCGGCCTTGTCGTCCTTGAGGCCCTTCTTGAACTTCTTGCCGGTCTCGACGTACTCGGACCAGTCGTTCTCCCAGAGCTTGGCCACCTCCTCGCGGTCGCCGGGCAGGCCGGCCTTCTCGAAGAGGTCCTTGCGGTAGCAGACGGCCATCGGGCCGATGTCCGTGCCCAGGCCGATGATCTTGTCCTTGGGGGTGGTCACCTGGCTGAGCTTCCAGGGGAGGAAGTGGTCGATGCCCTCCACGTCCGACAGGTCCGCGAACTTGTCGGCCTGGGTGTCGACGAGCTCCTTGGCCCGGCCGATCTCGATGCCCTGGATGTCCTTCAGGCCGCTCCCGGCCGCCAGCCGCGTCTGCAGGGCCGTGTAGTACGTCTGCTCGTCGCCGGCCACGTCGGCTTCGACGACGACGTCCGGGTTCTCCTTCATGTAGCGCTTCAGGAGTTCGGTCTCCTTGAAGCCCATCACTCCGAAGAGCCCCATGGTGATCTTGGTCTTGCCGTCGTCCGTCTTCCCGCTCTCACCGTCCCCGCCCCCGCAGCCCGCGACGAGCGCGAGGGAGAGAGCGGCCGAGACGGCGGCTACGACTCTTGTACCAACTGCCTTGCGGACACTGCCCATGACGTCCTCCTAGTGGCGGCGCCGGAGCGCCGGAGCCTTGGCTCTTCGAGGCTGTCCCCCCGAGCTGGGCTAGGGTGGGACCGTTCCCATCGCCGGGTGGGAACGATCCCACCGGGGTTGCTGATGACTGTGTGACCGAAAACGGATGGCGTCAAGAAGAGAAGTCGTCTCCGTTACGAGAACGTGTCCCGGTCCCCGACGGCCGGGAGGCGGGCGGGCCGCCGTCTGGCACAATGCGCTGCTAGGCGCCGTCCGCGGCGCCGTGCAGGAGAGGAGAGACGGCAGCCCATGGGCGCCAGTCAACGGCCAACTATTAAAACCGTGGCCGCGCGAGCCGGGGTCGGCCGCACCACGGTCTCCCGCGTCCTCAACGGTTCCCCCCTGGTCAGCGACGCGGCCAAGGCCGCCGTCGAGGCGGCGATCAGCGAACTCAACTACGTCCCCAACTCGGTGGCCCGGAGCCTCGTCACGAGCCGGGCCGACTCCATCGCGCTGGTGATCCCCGAGTCCGAGAGCCGGCTCGGCTCCGAACCGTACTTCTCCGCCGTGATCCGCGGAGTGAGCACCGGACTCGCCGAGAGCCAGATCCAGTTGCTCCTCGTACTCGTCCGCGACCAGCGGGAACTGGACCAGTTCACCCGGTTCCTCGCGGCCCGCCGCGTCGACGGCGTGCTGCTGGTCTCCGTCCACCGCGACGACCCGCTGCCCGGACTGCTGGAGGAGATGGGCCTGCCGACCGTCCTCGCCGGCCGCCGGTCGCCGGACGAGGTCCTGCCCCACGTCCACTCCGACAACCTGGGCGGCGCCGCCGAGGCGGTGCGCCACCTGCTGGAGCGCGGACGCACCAGGATCGCGACCATCAGCGGTCCCCTCGACATGGACGTCGGCCACAGCCGGCTCCAGGGCTGGCGCGACGAACTGCGGCGCGGCGGCCTGGAACCGGACGAGAGCATGGCCGAGCCCGCCGACTTCACCGAGGAGGGCGGCCGCGCCGCGATCCGCACCCTGCTGGAGCGGCACCCCGGCCTGGACGCCGTGTTCGCCGCCTCGGACGTGATGGCGGCGGGCGCCCTGGCCGAACTGCGCAAGCTCGGGCGGCGGGTCCCGGAGGACGTGGCGGTGGTCGGCTTCGACGACTCGATCATCGCCCGCCACACCGACCCGCCGCTGACCACGGTCCGCCAGCCCGTCGAGGAACTGGGCCGCACCATAACGGAGTTGCTGCTGAAGGAGATCGACGAGCCGGGGAGCGCGGAGCACTCCCTGGTGCTGCCCACCTCGCTCGTCGTCCGCGACTCCAGCTGATCCTCCGCGCCACCCGGCCACCGCCGGACCCGGACCCGGGCCCGCCGTCCCGCCGGAGCCATGTCCTCCTCCCGTACGCGTTGCTAGCCTCGCCGCGTCACCTCCCGAGCACCTCTCGTGAAGGAGAAGCACATGCGGAGAAAGCGTGTCCCGGGCTTAGCCGCGGCCCTCACCACGGGCCTCACCCTCGCCCTGCCGGTCCTCCCGGCCGGACCGGCCGCGGCCGCCTCCCCGGCCGCCGCGCCCGGATCCTCGCTGACCCTCACCATCACCCCGGACCAGCCGTCCGGGTCCGGCCCGCGCACCACCGTCACCCTGGAGTGCGATCCGCCGGGCGGCACCCACCCCCGTCCGAAGGAGGCCTGTGCGACGCTGGCCGCGGCGGACGGGTACTTCGAGCGGATCGCCCCCGGCTCCGCGGGCTGCACGGGGCTCTGGGCACCGGTGACCGTCACCGCCGACGGCACCTGGGGCGCCCGCGAGGTCTCCTTCACGGAGCGGTACTCCAACCGCGGCTGCGCGGCCGCCGCGACCGGGGGTGTCTTCCGCTTCTGAGCCGCCGGCCGGCTCCGCCGGGCATCCCGGCCCGCGGCGGCGCGGCCCCCGGAACGGGCGGTGCCGGGGCCGCCCCGGGCCCCGGCCGAACCGTGATCGCACGGTAATGGGCCCCACACCTCCCACCCGGGGGTCCGCTGGCGCATACTGGACCCAATGACAAAGTCAGCCGGATACCGGCGCCACCTGCCTTCCAGCCCCTTCAAAGTCCCGGTCGTGCCGCCGCCCGAGCAGTTCGCGGTGGGTAACCGGGTCACTCACGACGAGCACGGCCTCGGCCGGGTCATCGGTGTGGAGGACGAGACCGCGGTCCTGGTGGACTTCGGCGGCCTTCGCGCGCGCGTCAAGAGTCCCTACAGCAAGATGACCAAGCTCTGAGGCGCCGGCCGCCCGTTGCCCGGCCCGCAGAGGGCCGGCTCCGAGGGCGCGCCGGCCACCTCGCGAGGCTTCCGGTACGGCCCGGCCACCCCGTGGTCCCCGTGCCGGCGGCCCCGGACGGCGGCGCCCGAGACCGGGCGGCCGCCCCCACCGGTGCCCGAGACGGCGCCGTCCGGCCGTACCGGCCGTCCTTCCTCTGAACCGGAGACCTCCCATCCACCAGACGACCTCGCTCTTCTCCGCCGTCGAAGCGGAGCGGACCACCACGGCGGCGGCCTCCGGGCCCCCCGCCACGAACCCCTTCCTGACTCCCGTCTTCGACGAGACGATCAGCGGAGCGGAGGACGACTTCGGGGACGCCCCGGAGCGGTAGGCGCGCGGCGCCCCGCCCGGACGCGCCCGTCCCCCCGCCGGAGCCGGCCGGGGGACGGCCGCCGGGCGGCTGTCGGTGGCCGGTGGCAGGCTGATTCCACGGCAACGATGGACGGCCCGCGAAAGGAACCCCCGTGATCACCACTGACTTCGTCACCGGCTCCCCCTGCTGGATCGATCTCGGCGTGCCCGACGTCGGCGCCGCGACCGGTTTCTACGGCGCCGTCTTCGACTGGGAGTTCCGGTCCGCCGGCCCGGAGGCCGGGGGATACGGCGTGTTCCGCCGGGACGGCCGGGTGGTCGCCGCGGCCGGTCCGCTCACCGAGGAGGGCGCCCGCCCCGCCTGGACGGTCTACTTCCTCACCCCCGACGCGGACACCGCGGCCCAGGCCGTGGAGCGGGCCGGCGGCACGGTGCGGGTGCCCCCGTCCGACATGGGCGGTGAGGGCCGGATGGCCCAGCTCACCGACCCCCTCGGGGGAGAGTTCGCACTCTGGCAGCCCGGGGCGGAGCCGGGCCTGGAGTCCGTGGACGCGCCGGGAGCCCTGTGCTGGGTCGAGCTGTACACCACCGACGGGGCCGCCGCGCGGGAGTTCTACCGCGGCCTCCTCGGCTGGGAGACGCAGGACATGGAGATGCCCGGCGGAGGCGGCACCTACATCCTCATCGGACCCGCCGGCAAGGGCGAGGAGCGGATGCACGGCGGCATCATGGAACTCCCGGCGGAGCATCTGGAGCAGACCGGCGGGCGCCCCTACTGGCACCCGGTCTTCGCGGTCGAGGACTGCGACGCCACGGTCGCGAAGGTCACCGAGAACGGTGGCACGGTGCAGATGGGGCCGGAGACCGCCGAGGGCGTCGGCCGGATGGCCGTCTGCGCCGACCCCTTCGGGGCGGACTTCGTCGTGCTCACTCCCTCTCCTTCCGGCAACTGACGCCCGAATCGGGCGCGTTGGCGGATTGGCATCCGGAGAACGGGGAACCCGGCCCCGGCGTCCGCGCCCGGCCGGCCCCCCGAGGGGTGGAGTCCCGGGTGCGGTCACCGCGGCGCGAGGCCCCTTTCAGGAGACATCCATGGCGCGGGCAGCAGAAGCAGAGCACCCCGGCCGGACCGGTCCGGCCCGCCGGCGGCGCCGGGACCGGCCGCCCGGTCCCGGCGGCGCGCCGTCGTTCCCCGTCCGGCTGTGCGCCTCGGTCTTCCTCGCCGTCCTGGCCGGGCTCCTGGCCCTGCCGGCGGCGGGTGCCGCGCCGGCGGGGGAGCGGACGGTGCTGGCGACCCGGGTCGACGGCACCATCACCCCGGTCGTGGAGGGCCACCTCGAGGACGGGCTGCGCCGGGCGGAGGCCGGGGACCACGCCGCGCTGCTGGTCGAACTGGACACCCCGGGCGGGCTGCTGGAGTCCACCCGGGGCATCGTGCGCGCCTTCCTCAACGCCCGGGTCCCCGTCATCGTCCATGTCTCGCCCTCCGGGGCGCGTGCCGCCTCGGCGGGCGCCTACATCACCATGGCCGCGCATGTCGCGGCCATGGCCCCGGGCACCCACATCGGCGCGGGCACCCCGGTCGGCGGCCAGGGGGAGGAGGCGAGCGAGAAGGTCGTCAACGACTCCGCCGCGTTCGCCGTCTCGATCGCCGAGCAGCGCGGGCGCAACACCGGCTTCGCCGAGGACATGGTGCGCGAGGGGACCTCCATCTCCGACCGCGCGGCGCTGCGGCAGAACGTGGTCGACCTGGTGGAGCCCTCCCGCCGGGCCGTGCTGGACGCGGCCGACGGCCGGCGGGTCGAGGTGGGCTCGGAGGACCGGAGACGCGAGGTGGTGCTGCGGACGGCCGGCGCCCGCGTCGTGGAGTACGACCTCGGCTTCTTCGGCGAGCTGCGGCAGATGCTGGCCAGCCCCGAACTGGCGTACCTCTTCCTGTCCATCGGCACCCTGGCCGTCATCTACGAACTCGCCAGCCCCGGCATGGGCTTCGGCGGGGTCATCGGTGCCATCGCGCTGCTGCTCGGCTTCACCGCGCTGAGCGTCCTGCCCTTCAATGTGGCCGGGCTGTTCCTGATCCTCCTCGCCGCCGCGCTCTTCGCGGGCGAGGTGGTCACCCCCGGGATCGGGGCGTTCGCCGGAGGCGGCACCGTCGCCCTGGTGTTCGCCGGGATCTTCCTCTTCCGCGGGGAGACCGAGGTCGATCCGGCCGTGCTGTGGCCCACCGCCCTCGTGGTGGGAGGCGGCTCGCTGATCGCCGGCCGCCTGGCCTGGCGGGCCCGGAGCGGTCCGCCGGCCACCGGGGAGGAAGCCCTCCTCGGACGCGAGGTGGTCGTGAGCCGGGCCGAGGGCGACCGCGGCCAGGTGCTGCTCGACGGCGCGTGGTGGGACGTCCTCGGCCGGGACACCCCCCTGGCGGAGGGGCAGCTCGTCCGGGTCGTGGACCGGCAGGACCTCGTACTCGTCGTCGAACACGCCGGCCCCGGTGGGGACCGGCCGCCTTCCGAGAAGGAGTGACCATGAACGGAGCACTGGTCGGCATCCTCGCCGCCGTGGGAGTCCTGCTCCTGCTGGCGATGGCCGCCATCAAGATCGTCCCGGAGTACGAGCGCGGAGTCGTCTTCCGGCTCGGGCGCATCATCGGGGCCAAGGGCCCGGGGCTGTTCGTCATCATCCCCGTGGTGGACCGGATGATCCGGGTCTCCCTGCGCACGGTGACCATGGACATCCCGCCGCAGGACATCATCACCAAGGACAACGTCACCGTCCGGGTCAACGCCGTCACGTACTTCAACGTCGTCGACCCCAACCGGTCCGTGGTGGCCATCGAGGACCACATCAAGGGCACCTCGCAGATCGCCCAGACCACCCTGCGGAGCATCCTCGGCCAGGTGGACCTGGACGAGCTGCTGATCAACCGGGACGAGATCAACCAGCGGCTCCAGCGCATCATCGACGACGTGACCAATCCCTGGGGCGTCAAGGTCACCCTCGTCGAGGTCAAGGACGTCGAACTGCCCCAGCCCATGCGGCGCGCCATGGCGCGGCAGGCGGAGGCGGAACGGGACCGGCGCGCCAAGGTCATCCACGCCAAGGGCGAGTTCGAGGCCGCGCAGACGCTGTCGGACGCCGCGGAGCGGCTGGAGGAGCACCCGGCGGCCATGCAGCTGCGGATCCTCTCCACGATGGCCGAGGTCACCGACGAGCGGAGCTCCACCCTCATCTTCCCGCTGCCGATGGAGATCCTCCGGCTCGTGGACACCCTCGGGGCGGGCGGCCGGCAGTCGGGCCCCCACGTCGAGCGGGCGTGATCCGCGACATGGCGGGACATGGCGCGACACGGCACGGCGCGAGGACCGCCCCGGGCCGGTTCCGCACCCCCCGGCCCGTGAGCGGTCCGGCCCTCCCCGGCCGGGCCCTCCCGGGGTCATATCCGCTCCCTGCGGACGAGTGATCCGATTCCGGACGGATGGGGCGGGTCCAGCCGGGTAGACGCGGCCACAGCGTGTGATGTCCGTGTTGTCGTCAAGTGCCGCCCCGCCGATTCCAGGGGTGTGGGGAGTACGCATGTGGGACTGTCAGTCACCGCCGCGATCACTGACTTCCGCCGGCCCCCTATCCGGGCGGTACCGTCTGGACCGGCACCTCGGTTCGGGAGGTGTCGCGGACGTGTACGCGGGGGTGGACCTCCGCCTCGGGCGGCCGGTGGCCGTCAAGGTCTTCCGGCCCGGTACGGAACCGGAGATGGAGGAACGGTTCACCCAGGAGGCCCTCCTTCTGGCCCGGCTGCGGCACCCGGGACTGGTCACCGTCTACGACATGGGCCGGCACGACGGCAGCGCCTACCTCGTCATGCAACTGGTGCCGGGACGGACCCTGCGCGACCGTGCGACCGCGCCCCTGCCGCTGCGGGAGGTCACCCGGCTCGGCGCCGCCCTGGCGGACGCCCTGGCCCATGTGCACGACGCGGAGATCGTGCACCGCGACGTGAAGCCCGCCAACATCCTGCTGGACACCGGGGGCGAACCGTATCTGACCGATTTCGGCATCTCGCAGATGGTCGGCACGACCGCGCACACCTCCACCGGCACCCTGGTCGGCACCGCCGCCTACATGGCGCCCGAGCAGGTCACGGGTGAGGGGGCGGGACCGCCCGCGGACATCTACGCTCTCGGCCTGGTCCTGCTGGAGTGCCTCAAGGGCGGTCTGGAGTACCACGGCGCCCCGCTGGAGGCGGCCATCGCCCGCCTGCACCGCCCGCCGGTCTTCCCCGGCGACCTGCCGGAGGACGTGACCGCCCTCCTCCGGGCGATGACGGCCCTCGACCCCGGAGCCCGGCCCGCCTCCCACGACTGCCGCACCGCACTGGCCGCCCTGTGCGGTGACGGGACCGCCGTTCCCTCCGCCTGCGAGCCCGCTGTCCAGCAGGCCGGCGGCTTCCCGGCCGGCACCGCGCCCGCTGCTCCGGCCGCGGCGGCAGCCGGGCCGGCGTCCGCCGGAGGACGGTCCGGCGGTGACACCCTGCCGGGCGTTCCCCGGCAGCCGGTGCGGAGCCGCCGCCTGCTGGCGGCCACGGGCACGGCGGTGCTCGCCGCCCTGCTCGGCACCGCGCTGACGGCTCCCGCCGACGCCCCCGGCAGCGGCGAGCAGTCCGCGTCCCCGCCCGCCGGCACCGGCACCGAGCAGCCCGCGCCCCAGGCCCCGGCCGCGGAGGACGGAGGAACCCCGGAGAAGCCGGAGCAGGAGGAGGCGGTCTCCGCCCGGCAGGCGGACCAGCGGTCCGGTTCCTCCACCGCGTCCGGCTCCGCGCCGCGGCGGATCGCCCGGGACCCGCAGGGCCGGGGCCGGCCCGGCACACCCGTCCCGGCGGCGGCCTCCGCCCGCTCCGCACCGGAGAGGGCCCAGGGGCTCCGCACCGCCGGCGCCGCCGCGTCGTCCGGGAATGGCGGACACGGGAAGGCGCGGAGCAAGCAGGTGAAGATCCTGGGCGGCGGCGGAGCGCACCGGCGCTGACGGGCCCGTACCGCTCCGCCCGTCCCGGGCACCGGGCCCGCGCGGCGCGGTCTCACCCGATCAGAAAGGCGCCCGCGGTCGCTCCGCCGAGCGCGGAACCCGCGAGGGTCTGCGCGACCGTGTGGTACCCCAGGGCGACCCGGGACCAGCAGACGGCGACCACCAGCGGGACGGCCGCGAGCCACCAGGGGGAGTGGACGGCGCCGAGCATGGCGACCACCGAGGCGGCCACCGCGCAGTCCACGCTGATCTTCCAGACCGTGTTGACCGCGAGCAGGCCCACGGTCATGGCCCAGAGCGCGAGCATCGCGGTGAGGACTCCCGCGGGCGCGTCGCCGAGCAGCATCACGGCGGTCCCGAGCCCGATCGAGCCCAGAATGACGAAGAAGATCGGCGCGCGCTGCGTGCGGTCCACCACGTGCCGGCAGCCCCAGGTGCCCCGCCGGCGTTCCCACTCCACGTACCAGGCGGGGATGATCCCCGAGCAGAGGGCGCCCAGCAGCCCCCAGGGCACCCCACCAGCCGCCCGCCGCGGCCGACCCGATCCCCGTCATGCCCGCGAGCAGCACGTTCCGGGGCTGGAAGAGATCGGTGACGGCACGGGCGGCGGCTGCGTGCCCGTACCGGGAGCCGCGTCCGGAGCCGGGACGGGGAGTGGATCCGGGGCCGGTGGTGTCGGTCGTCGTCATGCGCTCTGTCCCACGGTCCGGAGAACGGCGGTCGTCCGCTCGGCGGTGACCCGGGCGTAGGCGGCCTGGACGCGCAGCAGCCAGGAGACCTCCTCCTCCATGTCGGCGCCCGGCGTGGTCGCGAAGGCGGCAGCGGGGCCGGGCGGCGCCCCGTCGGACTTCATCCGCAGTGCGCTCCTGATCCAGTAGGCCTCGGCGGTGGGCCGTTCCTCGCCGGCGGGCGCACCGGCCCCGGCGGCCGCGCGGGCGGCGGGCAGCAGCTCGTCGGGGACGTGGTGCCGCAGCTTGTCGACGGCGTCGCCGATGTCGTGCACCCACCGGTCGAGCCGGACGCCGACGGGCATGTCGGTGCGGGTCAGCTCGCGCAGGCGGCCCGCCGGGGGGTCGAACGGGATGGCCGGAAAGGCCTCCATCAGATCGCGCCACAGCGGGTACAGCGCGGCCAGCGCCCGCCAGTGGCGCCACCGGCGGACGGCCGCCGCGGCGCTCGGGACACTGGCGCCGAGGGCGAAGAGCACGAAGACCAGCAGCTGCACCGCCTCGGTGACGGCTTCGAAGCGGTCGGCCACCGCCCGCCCCGGCGGTTCGGCGACACTGACCCAGATGAAGGCGACGCGGCTGGTCACATAGGCGACGCCGAGGAACATCGCGACGGCCATCATGCCCAGGCCGAGTCGGAGCAGCGGGCGTTCGGCGCGCAGGGTCTGGCTCGTCCACTGGTACGCGCAGACCACGGTGGCGGCGGTGAGGAAGGCGTAGAAGACCGTCATATAGGCGGTGGCGCCGGGCTGTCCGGCGTGCTCGGCGAGGAAGTGGTTGCTGGGCCGGCTGCGGTCCACGACGGTGAAGAAGAGCACGGTCATCAGGGCCAGCGCGCCGAGGGCCGCCTTGGTGGCGACGCGGGCCACCCACCGGGAGACGGCGACGTGCCGGGGTACCGCGCCGTCGCCGCCGTCGCCGGGCGAGGTGCCGTACATGGCGACGATGTAGCTGAGGATGGCGAGGATCGCCGCGGTGGAGACGTAGTGCTTGAGCAGGATGTCGAGGTCCGTGACGGGGGAGTGGTCCAGGCCCAGCCGCACCGCCCTGGTCTTCAGCCAGAGGGCGGCGGCGAAGCCCGCGTAACAGCCCCACAGGGCCCGGCGCTGGGCGTCGCCCCAGAGCGCGGAGGGGAGGCGCCACAGGGCGACGGCCGTCATGATGCCGGCCACGGCGTAGCCGAATAAGTCGAGCACGGGTCGTTTCCTCCGGAAGCAAGGGGTCAGGGGCGCCGTCGGCGCCGGCTCGCGATGGGCCGGGAGAGGGAGCTGTCCAGACGGCCGAGCACGTCGTCACGGACGGGCTGGTCACGGGCCATGAGGGGGATGAGGGAGGCGGAGACCTCGGCCTCGCGTTCCTCGACGGTGTCGTAGTGCGCACGGGCCTGGATGGCGACCCCGCCGGTGAAACGGGCGATCAGGCGCGGCCCCAGGGTGGGGATCTGACGGTGCAGGTCCTCCGGGGTGAGGGTGCCGCCGTGGTCGAACCACTCGTGGCCGAGCTCGTGGAGGATCGTGTGGTTGGTCTGGTTCTCGGTGGCCCGCCGCTTGAAGAGGACCAGGCTCCAGCGCGGGGTCTTCACCCGCAGACCGCAGGCGGTGTCGGGGTGCTGCATATGGTCCGGCAGCGGCATGAGGATGATGCGGCGGCCGCTGACCGCCTCCATGTTCCGCACGAGGGCGGGCACGGAGAAGGGGCTGGGGACGGGCAGGTCGGCGAGGCGTTCTTCGCAGTTTCTCCGGAGTCGGCGCAGGGACATCGGCGGCCTCTGTGGGGGCTCTGGCGGGGATACGCAGTGCGGGCGCGGCCGTGCGGTGGGCGGACGATTCTAGTGCGGACGCTCCCGCCCGGGGCCCGAGTTCCCGGTTCCCGTGCCCGCCGTCCCTCCGGTCCCCGGGCCCGGTGCCGCTTCGGCTCCGGTGCCGTCGCGGAAGTCGGCGAGCACTTCGTTCATGAAGGCCAGCAGCTCCCGGGAGAGGCCCTCGTCGCCGATGCCGCGGCCGGCGATGCCGGTGATGTCGCCGTTGTGCACCGAGCGGAGGAAGCGCAGCGACTCCACGACCTGCCCGACCACCTCGCTGCGGGTCTTGAAGAACCGCGGGTCCACGTCGAAGAACTCCGCGATGCCCTGCAGGATGTCGTCGGAGGCGGTGTAGGGCCTGCCGGTCTCGGGGTTGGTCTTCCCGGTGCGGAGCTTCCAGAAGGTGGTGTGGCCGAGGACGTGGCGGCCCGCGCGCTCGTTGATGGCCTGGACGACCTGGCGGTCCGAGGGGACGCTGCTCCCGCCGGGGCCGCCGCCCGCCGGGAAGGCGTTCTCCAGCAGCCAGGTGATCTTCTCCGCGAGGGTGCGGGGCTCGTCCCCGGGAGGTACGGCTGAGCCACTCATGGGTCGGCCCCCACTTCACGTCTCCGGCGGCTCCCCGGCCGGCTCACGGCCGGGGCGGCGCAACGCGACGCGCGAACCCGGAACGGTCCGCGCCGGTGTCCAGTCGGTCACTGTATCCCACCCCGGGTCGAGGCCAACGCGTTTGGTTCCGGCCGGAGTTGGACCGCCGGAGTGCTGTCCCTTGCGCACGCCTTCGGCGTCACTGTTTACTCGGAAAAACAGTCCGGGGGTCTGACACGGGGGTGCAGACCCCCGGACTCGTCACGCCCCGCCGTCCTCCGCCGCCCGCGCGGTCGCCCGGCCGCCGTGCCGCGCCCCGCTCAGCAGCGCACCGGCCCGGGCACGGTCATCCGGAACGGCCGGACGGCCAGGGAGGGCCGGGCGCGGCCGTGGCGCAGCGGCGGCAGCCGGTCCGACCACTCGGTGACGGTCATGGCCTCCCGGCGCGGTCTGCCGACGAGCCGTCCGGCGATGAACAGGCGCCGCCCCGGCGTCCCTCCGAATCCGGGGAGCACCGCCGGCAGCGGCGGCATCGCGGAGAGCGGCCCGCGCCCGGGGCGGAAGGTGATCCGGGCCAGCGTCCCCCCGTCGTCGCCGACCCGGAGGGAGTCCCCGGTCCAGGCGAACTCGGCCGGTTCCTTGGGGAGGCCCCAGATGGCGCGGCCGCCCCGCACGGACGCGTCGTCGTCGACCCAGATCCGCTGGATCAGCAGCCCCGCGCGGCGGCCCCGGCGGACCAGCGGGCCGAGGGCCAGCTCGTCGTAGCGCAGGGTCCCCTCGCGGTACCGCACCACGCCCACGGCGATCCGGTTGCGGGGCCCGAGCGGGCGGAGGTCGGGCGGCAGGTCCGGCGGGCGCCGGACGGGCAGCAGGCCGAACCACATCTCGCCCCGGGACACCCAGGGCGCGGGCGGGTGGGACGGCTGTCCTCCGGTGGGATCGGGCATCGCTCGCTCTCCTCCTTCTTCCGGGGCCGCCCCGAGGGCTCGCCGGGGCCGTACCCCCGGCGCCGAGCCGCCACCGCCGGGCCGACCCGGCGGGGTGGCGGTGCGTCAGGCCCGGCACCGGCTCCGTTCGCCCTCTCATCCTGTCCCCCGGTGCCGCGGCGGAACCGGCGGACCGGCGGGCCGCCACTTTGTCGGCATATGCAGTGATGGGCGGGGCAGCCGAAGCAAGGACCACCCCCTCACCGCTGGAGGACCACCGTGCTGATAGCCCACCCCGATGTCCTGCGCGAACTCGTCGACCGCTACACCACCCTGCAGGCGCGGGCGGGAAGCGGCGAACCGGGCCCGGAACTGCGCCGGCGCCTGGAGGACACCGCGTACACGCTCTGCGTGTCCACCGGTACCCGCACGGTCGACAGAGCCCTGGCCGAGGCGCGGCGGCGGCTGGCGTCCGCCCCCGGCCCGGCCGGACCCGCCGTGCCGGACGCTCTCTCCGGCACGGCGGCCGCCGCCGGCTGACCCCGCGGGCGGTGCGCCCGGCCGCCGCCCGGTGCGCCGTCCGCGCCACGGCGTGGACGGCGCGACCCACTCGGACAACGTACGGAGAACCGATGCCTCCCCTCCCCGGCCACCCGGCCCCACCCGCCGAGCACCCGCGGCACCCGGACGGACGGCCGCGGACGACCGGCGGCACGACGGCGCGTACGCCCCGGACCGCGAGGTCCCCCTCGGCGGATACGCCGCCCTGACCACCGGCTTCGCCACCGGGGTGGGCCTCTTCGCCCTCGGCCTGCGGAAGTCCGGGCGCCGGCTGCCGGAGCGGGTGCCGCCCTGGGACCTGCTGGTCCTGGGCACGGCCGTCTACAAGGCGTCCCGGCTGGTCAGCAAGAGCAAGGTCGCGGGCTTCGTCCGTGCGCCGTTCACCCGGCGCACGGCGGACCTGAGCGCCGGGGAGGTCATGGACGAACCGCAGGGGCACGGTCCGCGGCGGGCCGTGGGCGACCTGCTGGCCTGCCCGTTCTGCCTCTCCGTCTGGATCTCCGGCGCGCTGGTCTGCTCGTACGCCGTCGCCCCGCGCCCGACCCGGCTGGTGGCCTCCGGGCTGACGGCCGTGGCCCTCTCCGACTGGCTGCAGTACGCCTGGACTTTCACCCAGGACCGGGTCGAGGGCTGAGACGGCGCCCGTGCCGCCGGCGTTCCGCTCGCGGCACCGGGGCGAGTACCGCACCACGACGAGACCCCGCCGAGATACCGGCACCGCGGCCGAGGCCGGGGCAGCGGGGATCACTCCCCGGCGGCCCCGGCCTCCGGCGTACTCGCCGCCCCTTCGGCCCGCCCCCTCGGCGCCCCGCTTCTCCGCCGCCCGTCGTCTCAGGCCCCCGGCCGGGTCGCGCGCAGCGCCAGCAGCGCGCAGTCGTCGGGCTTGTCGGCGCTGGGCTGGTGGTGGAGGAAGACCTCGCACAGTTCGTCGGCGGACAGCCCGGCCGTGCGGCGGGCGAGTCCGGTCAGCCGCTCCAGCCCGGCGTCGAGGATCTCGCCGCGGCGCTCGACGAGGCCGTCGGTGAAGAGCAGCAGCGTCTCCCCGGCGGCGATCCGCGCCTCGCTCTCCGTGTAGGCCACGTCGTTGACCATGCCCAGCGGCGGCGCCAGCGCCCGGTCCAGGAAGCTGCTGCTGCCGTCGGCGTGGATGAGCAGCGGCGGCAGATGGCCCGCGCGGGCGTAGTGCAGCGTCCCCGACGGCCGGTGCAGCACGAGATAGCAGGCGGTGGCCATCCGGCCGGGATGGTAGGCGCGCAGGAAGTGGTCCAGCTCGGCCAGGACGGCGCCGGGCCGCCGCCCGTGGCGCAGCACGATGCCGCGGAGCGCGGCGCTGATCTGCCCCATGGCGGTCGCCTCCGACAGGCCGTGGCCGGCGACGTCCCCGATGGTGAGCCCGATGTGGTCGCCGTCGAGCACATGGACGTCGTACCAGTCGCCGCCCACGTCGACGAGATCGCTGCCGGGGGCGTAGCGGCCGGCCACGTCGAGGCCGTCGATGACCGGCAGGACGGGCAGCAGGCTGCGCTGCAGCCGCTCCGCGAGGCGGTGCTCGTGCTCGTAGAGGCCGGCCCGCCGCAGGGCCTGCGCGATCTGCTGGGCGATGGCCGTGACGTGGGCCTCGTCCGGCGGGGGGCCGCCGTCGTGGTCGATGCTGAGTTCCCCCAGCGACAGCCCGTCCGCCTCCAGGGGCAGCCGGAGTACGCGGGTGGGGGAGCCGGGGGCGGCCTCCCGTCCGCCCGCGTCCGCCCCGGCCACCCCGTCCGCGCGGCCCGTGGTGGCGTCCGGTCCGGGGCCCTGCTCCGGCAGGGTGGGGGCATGGCCGTGGTCGAGGTCGGTCCAGCTGTCGCCGGCCGCCGCGCGGAGGCTGTCCGCGGGACCGAGGGACGGCACGAGCCGCTCGGAGTGCAGGGCCAGGCCGACCGACCGGGCGCCGAGCGCGGCGGGCGCGGTGTCGTGCACGGCGTCGACGACGGCGGCCGGGGTCGCCGCGGCCGCCAGAGCCGCGGTGAGCCGGTACAGGCGGTTCAGCCGGATGCGCCCCGTCTGCTCGGCGACGAGCAGATGCTCCCGCTCGGCCTCGGCGGCCCGCCGGAAGGCCATCTCCTTGTTGAGCGCCCGCACCTGCTGGCTCAGCGCCACGAACTGGTCGGCGTGGTCGAGACGCGTCAGATGGAGCTGGATCGCGGGCTCCGGGCCGGTCCACCACGTCGCGCGGGCGCCGTGGCAGCGGAACGGGATGAGTTCCCCGCGGGAGTCCTTGATCTTCAGGGAACCCGGCAGGGGGTCCCCGCTGCGCAGCCAGTGCCCGAGATGGCCCCGCAGACCGTTGGTGTTCTCGTCGGCGAGGGCGAACAGGTCGGCACCCGCCCGGAGTTCCGGGACCAAGCGTGTCGCGGCCGTGTTGACCGCAAGGATCCGCCCGCCGGCCGTGGCCAGCAGAACGGGGTGCGGCAGCAGCTTGGTGATGGCCCGGAAGAGATCCAGGCTCATCCAGTCACCGGACCCGGCGGGGGGACACGGCCGACCAGGCCGGAGTCGTCGAAGTACTCCCGGCCCAGGGACGAGCTCTCCCCGGAGTCGTCCGGCTGCGGCACGAGATGCACGACGACGCGGCAGCCGGTGGCGCCTCGGGCGATCGTCTCCTCCAGGTCCACACGGGCATAGCCGAGGTTGCGGGCCGCCACCGTGCCGAACATGTTGGACGTGAGCATGCACATCGACTCACGGCCCTTCACCTGCTCCCCGAAGGGGCAGCTGCGGCTCCCCAGGACGATCTTCTCCTCGTCCTGCTCGATGAGGTGGAAGTCGCCGCCGATGCGCTGCTTGAAGTCGACCATGACGTCGGCGACCTGCTCGCGGCTGAGCTTGTCCAGCGACAGGGCCCGCGTGTAGGTGTCGTTGAGCTGCAGACCGACCGACTGCCCGACCAGGCTGATGTAACCGGACGCCTCCTGCAGCCCGACCACGGACTCCAGGGACGTGGCCAGCTCCCGCAGCAGCGTCCGCATGAACACATCACGTTCCACGCCGACCCCGGCGCCGACAACCTGGTTCATGGGGGTCCTCCCAGCTGTTCGCACTGTCGCCGGATCCTCACGCGACTGCCAAGAGAAGCCGGTCATACGAGACGATACGGCACCGCTCGCCCCGGCCGGTCGCAGCTGTGCTCCGGCCACTGCCCTACCTTCCCCCGATGCGTCCCGCCATGCTGGCCCGGGAGCGGCCCGCGCCGCGCCGACGGCGCGCACCGCGCGCCCGGGAGCGTTCCGGCCGGCCCCCACGCACCCTCGTACAACCGGGGCACACCGGGCCGGAAGCCGGGCGGACCGGCCGGGAGGGCAGCCGAACCCCCTTGGAGTCCACGGACGTTGCGGTCGTGGCTGCGGTAGTGTGGCGGATCCGAGCAGTGCACGACCGAGGAGGTGAGACCCATTACCGCTGTCGCAGGCCGGGTGCTCTCCTCTCGTGGACGTACGGTCCGTCCGGGATAGGTGACCGGGAGGGCGCCCTTCGGCTTCCGGAAGGTTCCCATGCCGGTTTTCCCCTCGTCGTCCCCTTCTTCGCCTTCTTCCGATTCTTTCCCGCCCTCCGGCGCTCCGTGGCGTTCCGCGGCCGCCGCCGCCGTCGTGGCCAGGCTGCGCGCCGCCGGCTGTGTCTTCGCCGAGGACGAGGCGCGCCTGCTCATCTCCGCGGCGCCCACCCCGGACCGGCTCACGGCCCTGGTGGACCGGCGCGCCGGTGGGCTCCCCCTGGAACACGTCCTCGGCTGGGCCGAGTTCTGCGGTCTGCGCGTCACCGTGGACCCCGGGGTCTTCGTCCCCCGCCCCCGGACCGCGTTCCTCGTCCACCGCGCCGCGGCCTGCGGCCCGCCGGCCGGCCCCGGGCGCCCGGCGCCCGTCGTCGCCGATCTGTGCTGCGGCTCGGGCGCCGTCGGCGCGGCCCTGGCGGAGGCGCTGGGGCGGGTGGAGCTCCACGCCGTCGACATCGACCCG
Source organism: Streptomyces sp. MNU89 (assembly GCF_020982505.1). Classification (NCBI taxonomy): domain Bacteria; kingdom Bacillati; phylum Actinomycetota; class Actinomycetes; order Kitasatosporales; family Streptomycetaceae; genus Streptomyces; species Streptomyces sp. MNU89. The sequence continues at coordinate 6,971,067 of NZ_JAJKLL010000001.1, forward strand.
GCCGCGGTGCGGTGTGCCCGCCGCAACCTCGCCCCCGCCGGCGGCCGGGTCCACGAGGGCGACCTCTACGAGCCGCTGCCCGCCCGGCTCCGCGGCCGGGTGGACATCCTCGTCGCCAACGCGCCCTACGTGCCCACCGGGGCCATCGCGCTGCTGCCGCCGGAGGCCCGCGACCACGAACCGCTCATCGCGCTCGACGGAGGCGCCGACGGGCTGGAGATCCAGCGGCGCGTGGCCGCCGGGGCCGCCCGCTGGCTGGCCCCCGGCGGACGCCTGCTGATCGAGACCGGCGGGCACCAGGCGCCGGACACCGCCGGGGTCTTCGCCGCCGCCGGGCTGATCCCCCGCGTCGACCACTCCGAGGACCTGGACGCCACCGTCGTCACCGGCACCCGGCCGCACCGCGGCCCGGTCCCCTGACCGCGCCGCCCCGGGAGCTCCCGCTCCCGCCCTTCCGCGGGCACGTCCGGCGGAAGGGCGGGACATGCGGGAGGCCGGGACGCGCGGGAGGCGGGGCCGGAGCGGCGGGCCGGGCGTCACCGGTGCCTATAGTCGTCCGGTGGCCCTCTTCCGCATCACGCGCCGTACGCCGCTGCCCGCCGGCGAAGCGGCGCGTCACCGACTGGGAACGGCACGCGGACCACGTACCGCTGACGCGGATCACGGTCGCCCGCCCCCGCCCGCGCCGACCCGCCCCGGCACCGTCTTCACCGCCCGTACCGGAGTCGGGCGGGCCGCGTTCGCGGACCCCATGGAGGTCGTCCTCTGGGAGCCCCCCGGGGCCGGCCGGCCGGGCCGCTGCCGGATGGAGAAGCGCGGCCGGGTGGTGACCGGCTGGGCCGGGATCGAGGTCCGTGCCCACGGCACCGGGTCCGAGGTGATCTGGAGCGAGGATCTGAGCGTCACCGGACTGCCGCGGCTCCTCGACCGCCCGACGGCCCTGGCCGGCCGCCTCCTCTTCGGCCGCGTCATCGCCCGGCTGCTGGCCGCCGGCTGAACTCCGCTGACCGGACGGCGATGACGGGCAGGCACCCTCCGGCGTTCCCGGGGCACAAGAGGAAGGGAACCGGACCGTCGAGCCCTCGCCGGAGGGCAGTGAGGAGAGGGAACCGTGCCTGTCACCTTCCGCAAGAGCTTCCGCATCCTGCCCGGAGTGCGGCTGAATCTCAACCGCCGTTCCATGTCGGTCACGTTCGGTTCGGGGAAGGGCCCGAAGCGGACGTACAGCACGAGCGGGCGCACCACCACGAGCCATGATCTGCCGGGCCCCTTCGGCTACCGCAAGAGCACCCGGCGGGGCACTGACCCGCGTGCCGGGCGGGCGGGCGGAGGACGGAACGGCGGAAGGCCGGCGACCCGGGGGACCGGGTCGCCGGCCTTCCGCACGTCACATCCCGGGGCCGGTGGGCGAGCGGTGGGCCGGGCCGGGGAGCGGGGCCGGGGAACGGGCTCTCCCGGCCCGGAGTCAGCGTTCCTCGCCGTACCGGATGGTGACCTTCTCGAAGCCGAGCGAGGTCAGCAGGCCGCGGAGCATCGCGCCGGTGTTCTTCTCGGCCCGCTCGGCCAGTTCGCTCTCCTCGGCGGCCTCGGCGATGTGCCGGACGGCGAGCCGGTTCACGGCGCGCTCGTCGTTGGGGTTGTCGGAGAAGAGGTCACCGAGCCGGTTCAGCAGCCCGCGCTGCTTCGACACCGCGTACGAACGGTCGGCGTCCAGGGCGGGCTTCCCCAGCCGTGCGTGGGGCAGCCGGAGGGTGGCCGCCGTTCGGTCCTCGTTGACGACGACGCTGCGCTCGTCCAGTTCTCCGAGGTCCACGTACGAACTCACGCTGCCGGTACCGACATAGAGCGTCCTGGTCCCCCGGATGGAGTCCGGCAGGTACTTGGTGTCCTTCTCCAGGTCGACGACGACCTGGAAGTTCCCGGAGGCGCCCTCGTAGCGGCTCATGTCCTGGATGGACTCCAGCAGGGCCGGACCGGACCGGTCGTGCGTCTCCTCCCCGAAGAGGTCGTCCAGGCCCGGGACGATGTCCGCCCGGGCGACGAGGGTGAACAGCAGCGCGAGCGCGGCGAGGGCGGCGGCAGCCTTGGCCCACCACGGGAAACGGCGGCGAGGGCCGGGCGGGGCCGGGGAGCGGGCTGGGTCTCGCTGGGTGCGACCACGGTGAGCCTCCCGGGGGCGGAGTTGTTCCGGACCTGACGGCCGTATGCCCCGGCGGGGACACCCAGTCGCCGGAACGGCACCCGGCGGATGCACCGGAAGCACGGGCGCACCTCCGTGCCCCGCCACCGCGCGGACCGGCGGCCCCGCCACCGCGCACCGGCAAGTCCGAGCGCAACAGGGCCCATTGGTCCCGATGCGCTTCCCCGTTCGGCACTGTGCCGGGCCGCCGCGAGTCGGCAGCATGGTCCCACGGCCTTGGGGGCCGGTACCTACCAGGGGGTAAGAGGGGGTAGAAAGGGGGTGTGAGGGCGGCCCGGCAGAGTGTCCCCGGGCCGCCCTCCTCGTGTCCGGAACGGCCCGGGAACCGCCCCGGGCCGTTCCGGACACGGCAGCCGCTCACGGCGACCGACCCGCACCACACCGCCCCGCCTCGCCCCCGGAGGAACGCACATGCCCGACAAGTCCCGTGACCGGCGCCCGGCCGAGACCACGCCCGAGACCACGCCCGGCAGCCGGCCCGCCCGGCTGCCCCGCCCGGTCTATGAGCGCGAACTGCTGCGCATGCAGGAGCAGTTGGTCGTCATGCAGGAGTGGGTGCGCGTACGCGGCGTACGGCTCGTCGTGGTCTTCGAGGGGCGTGACGCGGCCGGCAAGGGCGGCGCCATCAAGCGCGTCACCGAGTATCTGAACCCCCGAATGGCCCGGGTCGTCGCGCTGCCCGCGCCCACCGAACGCGAGCGCGGCCAGTGGTACTTCCAGCGTTATGCCGAGCAGTTGCCCACCGCCGGAGAGATCGCCCTCTTCGACCGGAGCTGGTACAACCGGGCCGGCGTGGAGCGCGTGATGGGCTTCTGCACGGGGGAGGAGCACGCGCGCTTCCTCGGGCAGTGCCCGGTCTTCGAGCGGCTGCTCATCGAGGACGGCATCCTGCTGCGCAAGTACTGGTTCTCGGTCGGCGACGAGGAGCAGGAGCGGCGCTTCCGGTCCAGGATGTCGGACCCGACGCGGCGCTGGAAGCTCTCGCCGGTGGACCTGGAGTCCCGTATCCGCTGGGAGGCCTACTCACGGGCCAAGGACGAGATGTTCGCCCACACCGACCTTCCCGATTCCCCCTGGTACGTCGTCGACGCGGACGACAAGCGCCGGGCCCGCATCAACATGATCGCCCATCTCCTCTCGACCGTTCCGTACGAGGAGGTGCCGCGGCCCGAGCTGACCCTGCCGCCCCGCCCGCCGGCCACCGGTTACGAGCGCCCGCCCCGGGACACCCAGACCTGGGTCCCGGACCACGCGGCCTCGCTGCCGGGCGCGGAGGAAAGGCGCGCCGGCCGTAACGGTCAGGGGAGGCCGGGCGTGCTCTCGGCCGGGGTCGGGGAGCCGGGGCCGCCGCTGTGTGCCCGAGGAACGCCTGCCATCCGGCGGGGGAGAAGCATAGACCGGGGCCCCGAAGGCGCTTGGAGTCCCGGACCATGACCCGCTCCCCGGTCCAGGCGACTTCGACGCAGTCGTCGTCGGCTCCCACACTGGAGCTGCTCTTGCGCCACGTCCACGGCTCGACCACTCACGCCTCCTCTGCCCGGTGCGCGGACGGCCCGGCCGGGCGTCTCGCGGCAGCACGTGATCCGGCGGCGAGGGGCCCAACTCCCGTCGCTTACCGCGCGGAAGACATCGATCACATGCGGAGAAAAGCCGAACCATTCAAGAATATCAATGGCACATGGTGGGGCGGATATGGCCTTTTACGCCATGGTCATAAGAAAAGGCCGCCGAGGAGCGCAGGGGTGCGGCATCGTGGCCGCGATTCCCCGTCCTCGCAGGTGGCGGAATCCGGTCTCCCGCCACAAGGACCGGTGGGAGGAGGATGGAGGCCGGGCTCAAGGGGGGACGGCCGATGACTCGCTCGACGCTTCCGCGTTCGCCTCGCTCCGTGGCCGGAATGTGGTGGTGCGCCTACGTCCTCCTGGCCGGGGCCCTCGCCTTCGGCGCGGGCTGGGCCGTGGCCCGGCCCGCCGGAGCCGTGGCCGGCACCGCGGCGGCGGTTGCCGTCACGGTGGCGGCGGGCTGGTGGGCGCCTCCTCTTCTCCCGGCACTTCGCCGGACGCCGCCGCCTCGCCGGCACCGGGGGCCGCGCTCCTTCCGGTAGCGGTCCAGCCGCCCCCGAGCGGCGGTCTGAGCCAGGTCCGCAGCCGGGCCGTCAGCACGACGCCGGCCCCGCATCCGGCGACACCGAACCAGCCGTAGGGGTTCGGGATCAGCACCAGGACGACGACGGCGAGGAACCCGCCCAGCACCATCGGCGGAATGGTGACCACCCACAGGAGGTGCACCGTGCGCGCCCGGAACGGCAGTACGTGATGAATGATCTCGTTGCAGATGTGGACCCAGGTGTCGACACCGGAGCGCTTGTCACGTGCTCCCATGCCCGCGCACCTGCCCCCGTACCCGGTACCGGCGGCTCCTGCCGCCGGTGAAGATCCCCGGCCTGTCCATCAGTCACCTCAGTGATCAATCGTCAGGAACCGCGGCCGCCTCGTGGCCGCGGGCAGCGCCTTGCCTCGTCGAGGTCGACTCGGTACGGCCGGTGACCCGTCTCCGGGCCCGGGGGTTCGGCCGTCACACCTGTCGTATTGCGTCTCTCGGTCGTCCGTCGATGCCGTTCATCCCGCCGCCTGCTGCTCCCCGTCCGCGGTCCGGACCACGAGGTCCTCGCTCACCTCGCCGGAGTGCGCCGCCACCTGCCGCAGGACGGTGCTCATGTCTTCCTTGAGTGCCTGGTCCTCCAACGCCCAGAAGCCCTCCAGGTACTTTCCGGTGATTTCCGGGTCGTTGCTCGCGTAGGACTCACCGCGCGCGTTCTCCAGATAGACGGAGTCGGGCATGCCGTCCTCGGAGAACTCGAACAGCGTGTACGGGCCCAGGAGACCCTGGTGGGCGCCGACGCTGAACGGGAGGATCTGGATGGTGATCCGGGGGCGGGAGGCGAGGTCGGCCAGGCGCTCCAGCTGGTTGCGCATCACCCCTGGCCCGCCGATCTGACGGCGGATCACCGATTCGTCGAGGACCATGAAAATCTGCGGGCCCTCGTCCCCCTCCAGGAGTTCCTGGCGGGCGAGGCGGGCCTCGACGAGCCGGTCGAGCCGCTCCTGGGACATGCCCCGGGAGGTCTCCTTGGACAGGGCCCGGATGTACTCCTCCGTCTGGAAGAGGCCGGGGATCACGAAGAAGTGAAATCCCCGGATGATCGAGGCGGAGGACTCCAGGGCCAGGAACGACAGGAACTCCCTGCCGAAGACGTCGCGGTACTCGCTGAAGGGCATCTTCCGGCTGCCGCGGGCCAGTTGCAGCAGTTCCTCGGTCTTGCGGCGGTCGGTGATGGCGTACTCCGCCAGCAGCGCCTTGAGGTCGTTGACCGTGATGGCGACTTCGCCGGCCTCGATCCTGATCAGCTTGGAGGGGCTCCACTCCATCGTGGCGGCCACCTGGCGCTGGGTCAGACCGGCCCGGGATCGGGCCTTGCGGAGTTCCGTCCGCAGTCTCAGACGCTGAACGGCGGCGCTTGGTGTGCTCACGATGGCCACCTCCGCATACTGATGGTCCTATGTGCAATATAGCAGATTGCAGCAGTTCGCAAAGAAGCCTCACCTTCGGTGGAGCGCACTCACATACCCAGAGGTCACAGTGTGTCGACAGGAATGACCGGCTTCAGTTGGCCAGGTCGGATGTGCGAGCTCGCAGCATGCGGTGTCGCCGATGGACCGGCGCTGTGATGCGGGACACCGTACCGGATCTGACGCCATGGGATGTCACGCTCGCGTGATGCTCATCCGTGTGACGCTCTGGGGAGAGCCTCGTTGACGAGCCGTCGGCCGGCCTATCCACTCCCCGGGGCGGCGCGGTATGCCGCGGCGCGGTCCCGGTGCGGTCATGAACGTGTACCAAGCCTCTCCCGTATCCGACCCGCCGCTCCGTGGTGTCCCTAAGGTGTGCTGCACCGGCCCCACCCCGGGAACCGGGACACCGGGCGCCGGCCAGTGAGGGGGATTGTCATGCGAAGACGGATCGCCGCCGCCGTGACCGGCGCCATGGCCCTGTCGGTGCTGGGCGCGCCGGCCGCCCGGGCCGACCTGTCGAGCCCCGCCGTGATCACGGGCGGGAGCGTCAACTCCGGCCGCGATGTCGTTCTGGGCCCGGACTCCCGGACGAGCTTCGAGGTGTCCTTCACCGCGCGGGACGACTCCGGGATCAGCGCGGACCATGCCGAGGTGAACCTCCTCGGCCCCAACGGGCACCGGCTGCAGGCCGATCCGGTCTCCCGGCCCGTCTGTGCGCCGGTGAGCTCCACCACTTCGACCTGCCGCTTCACCGTCACCGTGGACACCGGCAGCGCGCGTATCGACAACAGCTGGGCCGGCACCTGGCGGCTGTGGGCGCTGGCGGTCCCCAACGACTGGAATCCCGCCACCGGGGAAGGGCTCGTCACCCGGAGCGGCTTCGCGAGCGTGCGGATCAAACGGAAGTCCCGGCTCACGATGGACGCCGCCCCCGAGCCGGTCGCGGCGGGCCGCCCGCTCGCCATCCTCGGCGCGCTGCGTTTCGCGGACTGGGGGAACGGCGGCTACACCGGCTCCGCCGGGCATCCGGTCCGGGTCGTCTTCGCCTCCCCGGCCAGCCCTCTCTACCGGTACGTCAAGGACCTGGAGACCGGCGCCAACGGCTGGGTGCTCACCACGGTCCTCCCCGACGCGGACGGCTCGTGGTGGCTCGCCTACAACGGTACGGAGAGCACCTCCTGGGTCTACTCCGCCGATGACTATGTCGACGTGAGGTGACCGGCACCCCGGCGCGTGCGGTGACTCCCCGCGCCGGGGCGGCCCCGGCCGGAGCGCCGCACTCCGGCCGCCGGCCTTGCGCCGTACGGCGTCACCGGGGACGGCCGGAACCGATCCCATACCACCCTTCCGGCATATTTATGTTGAAAAAGGACTGGAGGGAGGAAGGACAGTCGGCACAGGTGTTGAACACGAGCCGGAGAGAAGAGCCCCCACCATGGCTACGCTGTGCAGACCCGCGGTGTCCGTGCCCGAGCACGTGATCACGCTGGAACAGACCCTGGATCTGGCGCGGTCGCGACACGCGGACCACCCCGGACTCGGACTCGCCCTCCGCCTGATCGAGAACACCGGGGTGCGCCGGCGTCATCTGGTGCGGCCGATCGAGGAGACCCTGCGGCACCCCGGCTTCGAGGCGCGCAACGCGGTCTACGAGGCCGAGGCCAAGGCGCGGGTGCCGGACGTCATCCAGGAGGCGCTGCGCTCCGGGGAGGTGCGCGTCACCGACATCGACGCGATCGTCTTCGTCTCCTGCACCGGCTTCACCATGCCGTCGCTGACGGCCTGGCTGATCAACACCATGGGCTTCCGCGAGGACACCCGCCAGTTCCCCATCGCCCAGCTCGGCTGCGCGGCCGGCGGCGCGGCGGTCAACCTCGCCCACGACTTCTGCGCCGCGCACCCCCGGGCCAACGCCCTCATCGTCGCCTGTGAATTCTGCTCGCTCTGCTACCAGCCGGACGATCTCGGAATCGGCAATCTGCTCTCCAACGGACTGTTCGGGGACGGCGTCGCGGCCGCCGTCGTCCGCGGCCGCGGCGGCACCGGCATCAGCCTGGAACGCAACGGCTCCCACCTCATCCCCGGCACCGAGGACTGGATCGCCTACGACGTCCGCGCCACCGGCTTCCACTTCAAGCTCGACAAGCGGGTGCCCGGCACCATGGAGCCCCTCGCCCCCGCACTCCGCGACCTGGCCGCGGACCACGGATGGGACGCCTCCGCCCTCGACTTCTACATCGTCCACGCCGGCGGCCCGCGCATCCTGGACGACCTCGGCAAGTTCCTCGACGTGCCCGCCGACGCCTTCCGCTTCAGCCGGGCCACGCTCACCGAGTACGGCAACATCGCCAGCGCCGTCGTTCTGGACGCCCTGCGGCGGCTCTTCGACGAGGGCGGCCTCCCCGACTCCGCGCGCGGCCTGCTCGCCGGATTCGGGCCGGGCATCACCGCCGAGATGTCCCTCGGCCGCTGGACCTCCGCGGACGGCGGCCCGGAACACGGCCGCCTTCTCGTGGGCGGGGCCGCCCGGTGACCGCCGAGACGGCTGCCGGGGCAGCCACCGGGACATCCGCCCCCGACGGGCCCCTGCCGCCCGTCCGGTTCTGGCCCGCGCTCGACCACTTCGGCGTCGACTTCGATCCCGTCATGGCCGAACTGATGCGGGAGGGCCCCGTCACCCGGATCCGGCTGCCGCACGGCGAGGGCTGGGCCTGGCTGGTCACCCGCCACGAGGACGTCCGGATGGTGACGAACGACCCCCGCTTCAGCCGGAAGGCGGTCGTGGGACGGGACATCACCCGGCTGGCCCCGCACTTCATCCCCCTGAAGGACTCCGTGGCCTTCCAGGACCCGCCCGACCACACCCGGATCCGCCGTGCCGTCGCCCCAGCCTTCACCGCCCGGGGTGTGGAGCGGCTGCGGGACCGGGCGCGGGAGACGCTCGACGGGCTCGTCGCGGACGTGCTGCGGGACGGCCCGCCCGCCGACTTCACGGAGCGGCTGCTGGCTCCGTTCCCGCTCGCCGTCATCTGCGAGCTGATGGGTGTGCCCGCCGCCGACCGCGACGACGTGCACCGGTGGACGGCGCTCATCCTCGCCTCCGAGGACGGGGAGAGCAGCGAGCGGGCCAAGCAGGAGATGCACGGCTACTTCACCGGGCTGATGCGGGAGCGGTCCGCCGGGGACGGCGAGGACGTGACCGGACTGCTGGGCGGAGCGGTGGCGGCGGGCGAGGTCCCGGAGGCCGCGGCGGCCGGTTTCGCGGTGCTCCTCCAGATCGGCGGCGAGGCGGTCACCAAGAACTGCGGCAACATGCTCTACATCCTCCTCACCCACCCCGGCCACCTGGCCCGTCTGCGGAGCGAACCCGCCCTGCGCCCCTCGGCCATCGACGAACTGCTGCGCTACATCCCGCACCGCAACGCGGTGGGACTCTCCCGTATCGCGCTGGAGGACGTGACCGTCGGCGGGGTCCGGATCCGCGCCGGGGAACCCGTCCACGTCTCCTACGTGGCCGCCAACCGCGACCCGGACGTCTTCCCGGAACCCGGCCGGATCGACCTCACCCGCAGACCGAATCCGCATGTGGCCTTCGGCCACGGACCGCACTACTGCGTAGGGGCCCTGCTCGCCCGGATGGAGACCGAACTCCTCGTCTCGGCCTTCCTGGACCGCTTTCCGCGGCTGCGCTTCGCCGTCCCGGTGACGGAGCTCCGCTGGCAGCGCGGCGCGCTCATCCGCGGGCCCGAGGCCCTGCCCGTGACGTGGTGAGGGGCGGACGGGCCGTCAGAACGGCCGGGACGGCTCTCCGCCGACGTGCCGGGACCCGCGCTGGTGACGGCGGGTCTCCAGCATCCTGTTCCAACTGCCGTCGCCGGGCGGCCTGTCGGCGCTCCCCCGGGAGACGGTCCGCAGAATGCGAGCCACAGGCAGGAGAACGGTCACCGCACCCCGGTCACCGTTCCACCGGTTATCGGCGCGTCCCGCATGTGCTCCCCCACCCCGGGTAGCCGATGCCAACGGATGGAGACGACCCTGGGGGTGGCGCGGTGGCCCGCGTGATGTTCCGCAAGGCTGCGAGGGACCGGAAGGACGGCGGCGGGGCCGGCGCGGCCCCGCCGCCGGACGAGCGGCATGCCGGGCCCTCGGGCCTCGTCCGGGCGGTGGCGGTCCTGGTGGCCCTCGGCGCCATGGTCGCGTTCGCCGTCGTCCTGGCGTGGCTGACCCTGGAGCCCTCCGCGGCCTCCGAGGACCTGATCCACAGCAACCTGCGGCCCGGCGACTCCATCCGCAACTACCTGGAACAGCCCGCTTTCCAGGACACCGTCAAGCAGATCGGCGGGAACATCCTGCTCGGGGTCCCCTTCGGCATCCTGCTGCCGGTGCTGCTGCCCAAGGCGCGGGGGCTGCTCCGCGTCGCGGTGGTCACGGCGCTGGTGATGGTGCTGGTGGAGCTGGTGCAGGGTTCGCTGGTCCGGGGCCGGGCCTTCGACATCGACGACGTCATCCTCAACACGGCCGGGGCGCTGCTCGGTTACCTGGTCATCGGGCGCCGGCTGGGCCGTGCCGTGCACCCGCGCCGCCACCACTGGTGGCACCGCTGGGCCGGCGGCCCCGCCCGCACGTCCCGTACCTCCCGCACGTGAACCGGACGGGCGCTCCGTCCGCTACGGCGCCCGGTGGTTGAGCGGGTCGTCGAAGAGCTGGCTGAAGGCCAGTTCCGCGGCGCCCACCAGGACGGTGTCGTTGCCGAGCCGGCAGACGCGGAAGCGGACGTTCTCCCGGGCGGCGGCGAGGGTGTGGGTGTTGATGCTGCTGCGGATGTGGGCCGCGGCGCCGAGGTAGATGTCGGGCAGGGTGCCGCCGAAGATGACCGCGGCCGGGTTGTAGAGGTTGACGAGGTTGGCGATGCCGATGGCGAGCCAGTCGCCCACGGTGTGGAGGGCGGACCGGGCGGTGACGTCGCCGCGGTCGGCGGCCTCGATGATGGTGCGCACCGCCTGGCGGCCGGTGGTGGCGGGGACGTGGCCGGCCGCGTCGAGGAGGGCGTTCTGTCCGGCCTCGGCCTCCAGGCAGCCCCGGGCGCCGCAGCCGCAGCGCCTGCCGTGCCGGGGATTGACGATCATGTGGCCGACCTCGCCGCCGTAGCCGCTGCTCCCGCGCAGCAGCCGGCCGCCGGTGATCACGCCGCCGCCGATGCCGATGTCGCCGTGGAGGTAGATGAGATCGTCGAGGCCCGTCCCGGCGCCGCGGAGGTGTTCGGCCAGCGCGCCGAGGTTGGACTCGTTGTCCAGCAGTACCGGCAGGCCCAGGCCGAGCCGGCCCGTGAGGTCCCCGCCGAAGTCCTCGTCCGTCCACCCGATGTTGGGGGCGGAACGGACGAGGCCGTCGGGGTGGCGGACCATGCCGCGCACGGCCGCGCCCGCGCCGACGCACACGGCGTCCGGGGGCGCGGCGGCCATCATCTGCTTCGCGTGGCCGGCGAGGAGGCCGGCCGCTTCCCCCGGGTGCATGCCGATCTTCGGATAGGTGGTCTCCCGGCGGTCGAGGAAGGAACCGCCCAGCCCGATGCGGGCGGCCGCGAGGTAGTCGACGCCCACATCGAAGGCCAGCACGTACACCCGGGCGGTCTCGGGCCGGACGACCAGGGAGGGCCGGCCCGCCCGGCCGGTGTCGCGGGGGAGTTCCTCACGGACCAGACCGGCCGCGGTCAGCTCGCTGACCAGGGCCAGAATGGTGCTGCGGTTGAGCCCCATGCGCTCGGCCAGAGCCGCCCGGGAGGCGGGCCCCCCGAGGTGGATGTGGCGGAGCAGACTGCTGAGGTTCTGCCGGCGGACCTCCTCCTGCGAGGGACCGGCTTTCATGCGTGCTCCGACTTCATCGTTGAACGGCTCGTCGGCGGGACACCGCGTCCACACCGGCGGCGATGAGCAGGACGGAGCCGGTCACAGCGTACTTGACGCCCGAGCTGTACCCCATCAGACCCATGCCGTTCTGGATGACGGCGACCACCATGCCGCCGAGCACCGCGTCCACCACCCGGCCGCGGCCGCCGAAGAGGCTCGTGCCGCCGATGACGGCCGCGCCGACCGCCAGCAGCAGGACGTTGCTGCCGCCGGTGTTGGGGTCCACCGAGTTGCCGCGGGAGGCGGCGATGATGCCGCCGACCGCCGCCAGGGTCGAGCAGATGACGAAGGCGGAGATCCGGATCGCGGAGACGTTGATCCCGGCCCGGCGGGCGGCCTCGGCGTTGCCCCCCACCGCGTAGATGTGCAGGCCGTAGGAGGTCCGCCGGAGCACGAACGTGCCGATGACGACGAGCACCGCGATGAGCGGCACCACGATCGGCACGCCCTTGAGCGAGTCGACCAGGACGTTGCGGCTGCGCTCCTGGTTGAGCAGGTGGACGGCGATCCCGCCGAGGACGGCGAGGGAGCCGATCCGGACCGCGAGCAGCGAGGGCGGGGCGAAGGTGAGCCCGCGGCGGCGGCGGTGGGCGGCCTGCCGCAACTGGATGACGGCGAACGCCCCGACGCCGGCGGCCAGCAGGGCCCATCCCAGCGCGGGGGAGAGATTGTCGTTGGCGATGGCGAGGATCGTCTTGTCGTGGATCGAGACGTTGGTGCCCTCCTTCAGCAGCATCAGCACGATGCCCTGGAAGGCGAGGAAGGCGGCCAGCGTGACCACGAAGGAGGGTATGCCGATCCTCGCCACCAGCAGTCCCAGCACCAGGCCGATCAGGACCCCGGTGAGCACGGCCGCGAGGACGGCCCCGTACCAGGGCCAGCCCATGTCGGTGAGGAGGATGGCGAGCACGGCGGCGCAGACACCGCTGGCGAACCCGGCCGACAGATCGATCTCGCCGAGGAGGAGGACGAAGACCAGGCCCATGGCGATGGCGATGCTGCCGGCGCCCTGGGTGAGGAGGTTGGCGAAGTTGAGGTTGGAGAGGAAGACCGGCCGCAGGATCGCGAAGACCAGGCAGAGCACGACCAGGCCGAGTACGGCGGGGAAGGCGCCCAGTTCGCCACCGCGCAGCCGGTTGACGTAGTCGCGGGCGGTGGTGCGCAGGCCGGGCGCCGCGGGGGCCGGCGGCTGCTTGGCGGGCTGCGGCCGGCGCTGCGGCGGGTCCTGGTGGACGGCGGTGGTCATGCGGTGGCTCCGTTGGTGGTGGCGAGGCCCAGATCCCCGCTGCGTCCGGCGGTGATCAGTTCCACGACCTGCGCGTGGGTGACGTCGGTGGTTCTGACCTGGGCGGCCATCCGGCCCAGGTAGAGGGCCGCGATCCGGTCGGAGACCGCGAAGACGTCGTTGAGGTTGTGCGAGATGAGGACGACGGTGAGGCCGTTGTCGGCCAGCCGCCGGACCAGCTCCAGGACCTGCGCGGTCTGGGCGACGCCCAGCGCGGCGGTCGGCTCGTCGAGGATGACGACCTTGCTGTTCCACAGCACGGCCTTGGCGATGGCCACGGTCTGCCGCTGGCCGCCGGAGAGGCTGGCGACGCGCTGGCGCACCGACTTGACGGTCCGTACGGAGAGCCCGGCGAGGGTCTCGGCGGCCATCTCCTCCATCGTGGCCTCGTCCAGGATGAGCCCGCTGCGCTTCTCCCGGCCCAGGAACATGTTCTGGACGATGTCGAGGTTGTCGCAGAGCGCCAGGTCCTGGTAGACGATCTCGACGCCCAGGGCGGCGGCGTCCCGCGGGCTGTGCATCTGTACCGGCCGGCCCTCGAAGAGGTACTCGCCGGAGTCGAAGGAGTGGATGCCGCCGATGCACTTGACCAGGGTGGACTTGCCGGCTCCGTTGTCGCCGACGAGCGCGGTCACCTCCCCCGGGTGGGCGGTGAAGTTCACGTCGTGCAGGACCTGCACCGGGCCGAAGCTCTTGTCGATCCCGCGCAGTTCCAGGATCGGGGTGGCGGTCATGGGGGGATGGCTCCTTGGGGTCGGGCGCCGCGGGCCCGGCACGCGGCGCGCGGTGCGCCGGGCCGGGACCCGCGGCGGGACGGACGGACCGGGTTACTTGACGCCGGCCTCGGCGCAGAGGTCGGCGTACTTCTGGGTGCAGAGCTCCGCCTTGGTCACGTAGCCGTCGTCCACGACGTCCTTGACGTTGTCCTTGAAGATGGCCACCGGTGTCTCCAGCACCGCCGGAACGTCACGCTTGCCCTCGGGGTCGTGGACGGTCGCGTTGGTCTCGGCCTTCTCGCCCTTGGCCAGGGAGATCGCGAGCTCGGCGGTGGCGTCCGCCTCCTTCTTGATGGCCTTGTAGACCGTCATGCACTGGTCACCGGCGAGGATGTTCTGCAGGCCCTGGACGGTGGCGTCCTGGCCGGTCACCGGGACCTTGCCGTTGCGGTTCTGCTTGCGCAGGATGGCGATGGCCGCGTTGCCCAGGCCGTCGTTGGCGGCCAGGACCCCGTCGATCCCCGGCTCCTTGGTGAGCATCTGCTCGAAGATGGTGCCGGCCTGCGCGTTGTCCCAGTCCGGGACGGACTGGTTGGGGCCCTTGACGTACTCGCCCGACGCGTACTTCGGGTCGAGGACGCCGTCGTAGCCCTCGGCGAACAGCTTGGCGTTGTTGTCGGTGGGGGAGCCGTTGAGCTCCGCGACCATCGGCTTCTCGGCCTTCTTCTCGGCCAGGCACTTCGCGAGGCCCTCGCCCTGCAGCCGGCCGACTTCCACGTTGTCGAAGCTGACGTAGTACTGGGCGGAGCCACCGAGGGTGAGCCGGTCGTAGTCGATGGTGGCGACACCCTGCGACTTGGCCTTGTCCAGGACGGCCTTGCCGGTGCCGCTGTCCAGGTTGACGATGACCAGGACGCCGACCCCGCTGGTGATCATCTGGTCCGCGATGGTCTGGAAGGTCTGCTTGTCGCCCTGCGCGTTCTGGATGTCGTAGTCCACCCCCGCCTTCTTGAAGGCCGCGGCCAGGTACTTCCGGTCGGCGGTCTCCCAGCGGTCGGAGGACTTGCTGTCCGGGAGGATCACGCCGATCTTCGGCTTCTTGCCGTCCGAACCGGCGGCCCCGTCCGACGAGGGTTCGTCGCCGCAGGCGGTGAGAGTGGACGCGAGCAGGGTCGCCGAGGCGACGGTGAGGAGGAGTCCCTTGCGCATGAGCAGGGTCCTTTCTGGGGGTGCGACGGGACGACCGTCCGCACGGTTCTACGGGAGGCTTACGGGATGAGAAGCGCGCTCTCGACCGGTTCGCGGGTGTTGGTGGGGAACCACCCGACTGAATGTTGTGAGCGGGAACTTATGGGCCCCGCCGGGGGTGGCGCCACCCCTGGGACGGGAGAATTTGTTGGCCGCTATAACAATCAGGTGACGCGGCCGTCACCGGGGCGTGCGCGGCGGTGACGGGGAACGGGCCGGGGCCCGCCCGAACGGCCGGGGCCGTGACGGGCCGTTCGTTACGGTGGCCGTCATGTTCTCCGACCGGGGCCCGACCCTCCGCGAACTCGCCGTCCAGGCCCTCTCCTCCGTCGAGCACGGCTACGACCTGCTCGCACCCAAATTCGACCGGACGCCGTACCGCACCCCCGACCGCGTACTCGACGCCGTCACCACCGCGCTCCGGCCGCTGGGGCCCTTCGGGGCCGGACTGGACCTCTGCTGCGGCACCGGAGCCGGTCTGGGCGTGCTGCGCCGGGTGTGCCGGGAGCGGGTGGTCGGCGTCGACTTCAGCGCGGGCATGCTCGCCGTGGCCGGCTCCGCCGTTCCCGCCGCGCCCGGCGGCCCGGCCGTGGACCGGGTGCGGGCCGACGTCCGGCGGCTGCCCTTCACCGGGGCCTTCGACCTGGCCGTCAGCTTCGGCGCCCTGGGGCACTTCCTTCCGGAGGAGCGGCCCGCCCTCTTCGCCCACGTGCACGCGGCGCTGCGGCCGGGCGGGGTGTTCGCCTTCCCGCTGCCGGCCCCGCCCCCGGTCGGTTCGCGGCCCTACTGGGCCCTGTGGGGCTTCGACGCCGCGATGCGCGTCCGCAACGCGCTCTGGCGGCCCCGCTTCGTCATGTACTACCGGACCCTCGGCCTCGCCGACGCGCGCGGGGAGCTGACCGCGGCCGGGTTCGCGGTGGGCACGGTGCCCCTGGAGGAGCTCGGCCGGCGGCCGGACGGCAGCCCCCGCTGCCGCCTCGTCGTCGCCCGCCGGGGCCGGCCCCCGGAGGGCCCGCGGGAACGGGACAACCCGGTACGGGGGGTGTGAACGGGCCGCAACGGGGAACTCCGGCGGAATTGCGGCGCGGGGAGCGGCGATCCCGGGCCGACGGGGCGTGGGAGTGCCCCGGCGCCGCCCGAGGAGGAGGAACCCTGTGAGAGCCGTCGTGTACCAGGAGCCGTACAACGTGGCGGTGGAGGACGTCGAGGACGCCCGGATCGAGGACCCCACCGACGTGGTCATCAAGGTGACCACCTCGGCGATCTGCGGCTCCGACCTCCACATGTACGAGGGCCGCACCGGAGCCGAGTCCGGTATCGTCTTCGGCCACGAGAACATGGGCGTCGTGCAGGAGACCGGGCCCGGAGTCGCCGGGATCCGCGAGGGCGACCGGGTCGTTCTGCCCTTCAACGTGGCCTGCGGCTTCTGCAAGAACTGCCTGGCCGGCAACACCGGCTTCTGCCTCACCGTCAACAAGGGCTTCGCGGGCGGCGCGTACGGCTATGTGTCGATGGGCCCCTACCGCGGCGGGCAGGCCGAATACCTGCGGGTCCCCTTCGCCGACTTCAACTGCCTGAAACTGCCGCCCGGCGACGAGCACGAGGACGACTTCGCGCTGCTCGCCGACATCTTCCCCACCGGCTACCACGCCACCGAGCTGGCCCGGGTCTCGCCGGGCGAGACCGTCTGCGTCTTCGGCGCCGGACCGGTGGGCCTGATGGCGGCGTACTCCGCGCAACTCCGCGGCGCCTCCCGCGTCTTCGTCGTCGACCGGCAGCCGGACCGGCTCCGCCTCGCCGAGCGGATCGGCGCGGTCCCCGTCGACTTCAGCCAAGGCGACGCGGCCGAGCAGATCAAGGAGCAGACCGGGGGAGAGGGCACCGACAAGGGCATCGACGCCGTGGGCTATCAGGCGACCGCGCGCGAGGGGGAGGAACAGCCCGCCATCGTCCTCAACGCCCTGGTCGAGGCGGTCCGGCCGACCGGGATGGTGGGGGTCGTGGGCCTGTACGTCCCGCAGGACCCGGGCGGCCCGAGCGAGCACGCCCAGAAGGGCGAACTCCTCTTCCGCATCGGGAAGTTCTTCGAGAAGGGCCTGCGGATGGCCACCGGCCAGGCCAACGTCAAGGCGTACAACCGGCAGCTGCGCGACCTCATCATCGCCGGACGGGCCGAGCCCGGTTTCGTCGTCTCGCACCGCCTGCCGCTGGAGGACGCCCCGGACGCCTACCGGCGCTTCGACCGGCGGGAGGACGGCTGGACCAAGGTGCTGCTCAAACCGGGACGGGCCGCCGCCTGAGAGCGCCCGGAACGGCCGGCGTCCCGAACGGCCGGGCCCTGAGCCGAACCGGAGCCGAACCGGAGGGCACCGCCGGCTCCGGCGGTGCCCTCCGGTGGTGCCGCGCAACCGCGCCCGCCGGGGACGGACACCGGGGCGCCGGGGCCGGATCAGTCGTGGGCGAAGCGGACGTCGGGCAGGATCCGGCGCAGCCAGGCGGGGGACCACCAGGCGGCCCGGCCGGTCAGCCGCAGCAGCACCGGCAGCAGCACCAGCCGTACCAGCAAGGCGTCCAGCAGGACGGCGATGCCGAGGACGATGCCCATCTCCTTGGGCGGCAGCGGCTTCGCGAGGGCGAAGGTGAAGAAGACGGCGACCATCACCCCGGCCGCCGCGAAGATCACCCGGCCCGAGTGCGCCAGCGAGCCGACCATCGCGTCGCGCGAGTCGCCGCTCCGCTCGAAGTGCTCCTTGGCGGAGGACAGCAGGAAGACGGTGTAGTCCATGGCGATCGCGAAGATCATGGCGAAGAAGAACACCGGGGCCCAGGCGTCCAGGAAGCCCTGCGAGGTGAAGCCGAGCAGACCGGCGCCCCAGCCCTCCTGGAAGATCAGCCGGGCGGCGCCGAACGCGGCACCGGTCGACAGCAGACTGGCCAGGGTGCCCAGCGCCGAGATCAGCGGCGCCTGCAGGGCCAGCAGGAGCAGAGCGAAACCGAGGACCAGGACGACGCCGATGACCAGCGGGGCCTTGTCGCTCAGCAGCTTCTGCAGGTCGAGGTTCTCCGCCGCGGCGCCGCCCACCAGCGCCTCCTCGGGCAGGGTGGCGCGCAGTTCGTCGAGCGTCCCGCCCAGGGCCGGATCCGAGGGGCCCGCCTCCGGCACGGCCTGGATCATCGACAGGCCGGAGCCGTCCGGGGCCGGCTGCGCGGGCATGACGGCCGCGAGGCCGGGAGCCCGCTCCAGCAGGGCGGCGGTGTCTCCCGCCCGGACGCTCGGAGTGATCACCTGGAGGGTGCCCGGCGCACCGGGACCGAACGCCTCGCTCACGGCCGCGTAACCGGCCCGCGCCGAGGCGTCCTCGTCCACCACGGTGATCGACGGCATCGCGGTGCGCAGCCCGAACACCGGGACGGCCAGCGCCACCAGGACGGCCAGCGACGCCGCGCCGTAGAGCAGCGGACGGCGCCACAGGCGCTTGCCCCAGGCGGCGAACACGGGCGAACGGTGCTCGCCCGCCTTCACCCAGGGCAGCGCCACGGCGTTCACCCGGTGGCCGAGCCCGCCCAGCACGGCCGGGAGCAGGGTCAGGGTGGCGGCGAGCACGAAGAGCACCGCGAGCATGATCCCCCCGGCCATGGACCGGAAGGCCGGGGCGGGCACCAGCATCACGGCGGACAGGCTGATCACGACGGTGATCCCGGAGAGCAGCACGGCCTTGCCCGCGGTGTCCATGGTCTCGGTGACCGCCCGGACGGGCGTGTCCGCCCGGCTCAGGGCGCCGCGGAAGCGCATCACCAGGAACAGGGCGTAGTCGATGCCGAGCGCGAGGGCGAACATCATCGCGAAGTTCATCGCCCAGACGGAGATCGGCGTCAGCTCGTTGAGCAGGACCAGGCAGCCGGCCGAGGCGACCAACCCGGCCAGGGTCAGCAGCAGCGGCAGCCCGGCGGCGACGAGTGAGCCGAAGGCCAGCACCATGACGGCGAGCGTCACCGGCCAGGACAGCACCTCCGCGCGGATCATCGCGTCGTGATTGGCCTCGTTGAAGTCGCTCCACAGCACCGAGTAACCGGTGGCGTGCACGGTGATGCCGTTCCGCGACAGGTCCTCCAGGGGTCCTTGAGGTCGTCGGCGGCCCGCACCATGTCGTTGGTGTCCGCGGCGGCGCCGCCGAGCACGATGGCGGTGCGCCCGTCGGGGCCGACGGTGGCCCCGGGGCGCGGCCGGATCACCTCGGAGACGCGGTCGTCGGCCTCCAGTTCCCGGACGACCTCGGCGATGACCCGCCGTACCGAGGGGTCCGTCACCTGCCGGTCCGCGGAGACCACCACCTGCAGGGCGGACGAGGCGTTGCCGCCGAAGTGCTCCCGGGCGAGCTCGCGGACCCGGACCGACTCCGAGCCGTTCGCCTGCCAGCCCGCGCCCGACAGGGCCGAATTGACCTGTGGGGCGAAGACGCCCAGGGCGGCCACGGCCACCAGCCAGGTTAGGAGGACGAGCTTGGTGTGGCCGGCGGCCCAGGCGCCCAGGCGGCCCAGCGGCCCCGGCCCGTGGGCCACGCCGACACCCGGCGGCAGGGGTCCGGCGTTCGGTGGCAGGGAGCTCATGTTCTCGTCCTCCGCACCCCGGCGGGCGGCGCTCCCGCGAGATGGCGTCCGGTCCTGCAGCTATGGGGGGATCACCTCTGCCTACCAGCAGGCGGACGCGGGCTCCTCCGCACGGACCCCGGAGAACCACACCGAACAGCCGAACAGCCGAACACGGACGCCGGACGGCCCGCCCGGAGGCGGGTACGGCCGGTGGTCTCCCGGACCGGCCGGTGCCGCTCAGTCGCCGCTGACCCGGACGTTCGCCGCCAGCGGGCAGAAGCGGATCGCCTCGTCGATCAGGGTCGACCGGGCGTCCCCTTCCAGCCCGGGCAGCTCGATGGTGACGTCCGCGGCCAGGGAGTAGCGCAGGGCGCCGTCGTGCTCCAGGGACACCTCGGCGGTGACGCTGCTGCCGGCCGCGTCCGAGCCGCGGACCCCGGCCGCCAGTTCGAGAGCCTGGTGCATGCACGTCGCCACGGCCGCCGCGTACAGCTGTTCGGGGCTCCAGCCGGACCGTTCGTCGAGCCCACCGGGCGCCGTGGGGTTCACCACGGGCAGCGTCCGGCCCCCGTCCCCGCTCACACGGACCTCCGTCACCCCCGGCCGCGACTCGACCGCCGTGGTGTAGAGCGCGCGCTGCTGGGTCGTCATCTCTGCTCCTTCCGCCGGATGCCTCCCTCCAGTCTCGGCCGGTCGGGCCACACCGGCGACCGCAGCCGGACCCACCCCGCTGATCAGGGACGACAGGGAGCGGATACGCCCGGGGCCACGGACCGTACGGCCACGCGCACGGCCGTACACCGCGCCGGGACGCGCCGGCGGCGGGAGCGCGGCGGGTGCGCCACGGGCATCCGGCCGTACGCCGGATTGCCGCCCCTCCGCACCGGAGACACAGTGGAGACCGGGAGCCACCGGCGGCGGCACGGCGCCGTGGCGCGGCGGCCGCGCCACGACCGGCGCGGCGGCACCGCCCGCGCGCCGGACCGCACCCGCGGCCACCGGTCCTCCCCGTGCCGGCCAGCCCGCGGAGGAGAGAGACATTGCTGCATTCGGTTGTCGCGGGGGTCGACGGGTCCCCGCAGAGCCTGACCGCCGCGGACTGGGCGGCGCGCGAGGCGGTGCTCCGCGGCCGGCCACTGCGCATCGTCTGCGCCCGGGAGACGCTGCCGAGCGACGTGGAGAAAGCCCTGGGCCCGCAGAACGGGTACGCCTGGGCGGACGAGCGGCTGGAGCAGCTCGAGCGGCGCCTCCGCGGGCGACATCCGGATCTGCCGGTAGAGATCCTGCGGGAGTCCGGGCCTCCCGTGCAGAGCATCCTCGGCCAGGACGCCGAGCTGCTGGTGCTCGGCTCCCGCGGGCTGACCGGCGTGGCCGGGCATCTCATGGGCTCGGTGAGTCTGGCCGTCGTCGGCCGCTCCGAGCGGCCCGTGGTCCTCGTACGGGCCGGGTACGACGCCGGCGCGCCCGAGCACGGGGCCGTAGCCGTCGGCTTCGACCTCCACCACGAGGCGGACGAGCCCGTCGCGTTCGCCTTCGAGGCCGCCGCCGCCCGGGGCGCCGTGATCAAGGCCGTCCACGTCTGGGACGCCCAGCGCGCCTACGGCTGGGCCACGATCCCGCAGGACATGGAGGTGCTCGACGAGTACGAGGGACCGGCGAGACGGTATCTCGCCGATGCGGTCGCCCCGTGGCGGGAGAGGTACCCGGCGGTCGGGATCACCGAGGAGGTCGTCCGCGGCAGTGCCGGTCCCGGTCTCATCACCGCCGGTGCCGGCACCGATCTGCTGGTCGTCGGCCACCGCGTCCGCGGGAAGGGCCGCGCCTCACCGCTCGGCCACGTCACCCACGCGGTGCTGCACCACGCGCCCTGCCCGGTCGCGGTGGTCCCGCACGGCTGAGCCCCGCGGCCGGTCCCCGCGCTGCCGGGGTGCGCCGCCGCCCGGCCCTTGGTCCGGCCCCGGTACAGGCGGGCCGGTGACCTCCCCAGGTGACCGGCCCGCCTGCCGTGCCCGGCCCGGACTGCGGGGGTCCGGGCCCGTCCGGTGACCGTCCCGTCGGGCCGGGCACCGGAAGCCTTCGCCTGCCGGGGCGTATGCTCCGGCGGCGGGCCGTGCCTCCGGACGAGACCGGCGGGCGTGCCGCGCCCGGGCGGCGTGCGGGCCGCGCCGGGGGCAGATGTGGACGATACCGAAGCGCTGCGAACGGCCGTGCGACCCTCCGGGGCTGCCCCCGGCCGCCGGGAAGCGGCCGCGCCCGGGCGGCGGCCCGTTCCGCGTCCCGGATCATCCCGTGTCACCCCGTCCCACGCCTCCCGCCGCGGCGGGAGGCGCGGTCCGGGTGACACGGTGCCGTTCCCCGGTGACACGGCCGGCCGGGTGCCCGGCCGCTCCGGCGAGAGGGGCGCCGGCGGCCCGTACCGGAGAAGCCGGCGGGCGGACTCCACCCCTCCCGGCCTGCGGCCTTCCGGCGCCGGGGCGGCTCACCGTCCCGCTCCGGAGCGGTCTTGACGCCGGAACCGCGCGGTGATGGGATGCCCGGCGTGCCGACGGTGCCGGGACCCGTGCCCGGCCCGCGCGGCCGTCCGCTCCGGGCTTCCCGGGCTCCGGGTCCGGGCTCCGGGTCCCCGGCCTCCCGGACTCCGTGCCCGCACCGTCCTGACGCGCCCCGCCCGTCGTGCCACCGGGGCCCGTCCCTGCCGCCGTGTCCGCCGTCCGTCCCGTGTCCGCCGCCGGTCGGGCGCGCCCCCGCCCGCCCACCGAGACGAGGTCGTCCGTGCCGCTCACCGATCTGCCCCCCGGCGCACTCGCCGACTACCGGCCCGAACTGCCCGAGCCGGCCGGTTTCGACGCCTTCTGGGCGGACACCCTGCGGGAGGCGCGCGCCCACACCGGGGAGCCCGAACTCACCCCGGTCCGGGACGCGTTGCTCACCAGCGCCGACGTCTACGACGTCCGCTTCCCCGGCTGGCGCGGCGAGCCCGTCGCGGCCTGGCTGCTGGTGCCCCGGGGTACCGGCGGGCCGCTGCCCGTCGTCGTCGAGTTCCTGGGCTACACCGGAGGCCGGGGTCTGCCCACCGACCGGCTGCTGTACTCCTCGGCGGGCTACGCGCACCTGGTCGTCGACAGCCGCGGCCAGGGCCACGACACCCCCGACCGGGGCGAGGGCTCCGGCACCCAGTGGGCCGAGGGCTTCATGACCCGCGGCATCGAGGACCCGCGCCACCACTACTACCGGCGGCTGATGACCGACTGCGTGCGCGCGGTCGACGCCGTCCGCGCCCTGCCCCGGGCGGACCCGGAGCGCGTCGCCGTCGCCGGGGGCAGCCAGGGCGGCGGCCTCGCCCTGGCCGTCGCGGGCCTCGCGCCCGGCGAGATCGCGGGCGCGCTGATCGACGTACCGTTTCTGTGCCACTACCGGCGGGGCGTGGACGTGGCCTCCGAGGGGCCGTACACCGAGATCGCCAGGTATCTGCGCAAGCACAGCCCCGACCGGTACGAGAGCGCCTTCGCCACCCTCGACCACTTCGACGGGGTGCACTTCGCCTCCCGGGCCTCCGCTCCCGCGCTCTTCAGCGCCGGGCTGATGGACCCGGTCTGCCCGCCGTCCACCGTCTACGCCGCCTACCACCGCTACGCCGGGCAGCGGGAGATCCGCGCCTGGCGCTGCGCGGACCACGGCGGCGGCTACGGAGCGCAGGCGCGCGAGCAACTGCTGTGGCTGCGGGCCCGGGGGCTGGCGCCCAAGGGCTGACCGGCGCGGCCACCCCGGCCAGGCCGCCGGTCTCCCCGCCGCTTCCCGCTTCCTCCCGCTTCCGCACGCGCGATCCCCCGGCGCGTCTCCGGACAGGCCGGCCCGGCGGCGCGGGGCTAGCCTGGAGGCATGGCCAGGGCACCGGTCACCCTCCTCCTCACCGGCGACGTGATGCTCGGCCGCGGAGTCGACCAGATCCTCCCCGGCGCCGGAGATCCCGCGCTGCGGGAGACGTACACCCCGGACGCCCGCGCCTACGTCGGGCTGGCGGAAGCCGCGAACGGGCCCGTCCCGCGCCCCGCCCCGTTCTCCTGGCCCTGGGGCGAGGCCCTCCGCGTGGCCGAGGAGGCCGCCCCCGACGCCCGCGTGATCAACCTGGAGACGAGCGTCACCCGGAGCGGCGCGTTCGCCCCCGGCAAGGAGGTCCACTACCGGATGAGCCCGGACAACCTCCCCGCGCTGGCGGCGGTCCGCCCGGACGTCTGCGTGCTCGCCAACAACCACGTCCTGGACTTCGGCCGCCCCGGCCTGGAGGAGACCCTCGGCACCCTGTCCGGCGCCGGGCTCCGCACGGCCGGGGCCGGACACGACGCCGGGTCCGCCTGGCGTCCCGCCGCGGTACCGCTCGGCGGCGGCGGCCGCCTCCTGGTGCTCGCCCTCGCCATGCCGTCCAGCGGAGTGCCGCCCGACTGGGCCGCGACGGAGGACCGGGCCGGAGTCGCCGTGGTGAGCGAGCCCTCCGAGGCCGCCGCGCACGCGATCACCGGCCGAATCCGGCGGGCGCGGCGCCCGGGCGACCTCGTCGTCGTCTCCGTCCACTGGGGCTCCAACTGGGGCTACGGCGTCGCCCGGCAGCAGATCCGCTTCGCGCACGCGCTCGTCGACGGCGGGGCGGACGTCGTCCACGGCCACTCCTCGCACCACCCCCGCCCCCTGGAGACATATCGGGGCAAGCTCGTCCTGTACGGCTGCGGAGACCTCGTCGACGACTACGAGGGCATCACCGGATACGAGCGCTACCGGGACGATCTGCGGCTGCTCCACCTCGCCCGGCTGGAGCCGGACACCGGCCGGCTGATGGGACTGCGGATGGTGCCCCTGCAGGCCCGGCGCATGACGCTGCGGCACGCCTCCCGGGAGGACGCCGCCTGGCTGCGGACCGTCCTGGACCGGGCGAGCCGCGACCTCGGCACCCGCCTGGACCTGGATCCGCACGGGGCACTCACGCTGCGGAGCGCCTGACGTCCCACCCGAGGACGCCTCAGTCACCGGCTCGGCGTGCGCGGCGGGGCGCCCCGAACGCGTCCGCGCGAGGGGACACGGAAGGACGGCCGCGCTGTCACTGCCGCCGGTGGCTGCCGCAGGTGCCGAGGCTGCACCAGCGGCGCTGTCCGCTCCGGTCGGGGAACAGCCAGCCGCAGTCCGGGCCCGGGCAGGCGCGTACGGTGAACCGCCGTGCGTCGGCCAGGAGTTCGGCTGCGCTGCGGGCGACCGCGAGGAGGGGCAGCCGCAGACCTGCGGCGGGGGAGAGGCGCCAGAGTCCGAGCCCGTCCTCGCCGCGCACGAACTCCGCGAGCCCGGCGGCCTCCTCGGCCACGGCCGCCACCGCCTTGAAGGCCCGCACATCGCCGGGGTCCGTCAGGCAGGCGTAGAGGTCCGAGCGGAACTCCCGGGCCTCCGCCAGCGCGGCCGCCGCCTCGTCCGGCCGCTGCCGGGCCCGCCCGGTCAGCCGGGTGACGAGATGATCCTCCGTCAGGTCCAGATGGCCGGCCCAGACGGCGAGCGTGCGGTAACCGCGCAGCCACTCCGAGCCGGGCCGCCGCGGACCGCCCCAGCCGGCGTAGGTGTTGCAGAACTCCAGGGCCGGGTGGCCGCTGGTGTTCCACGGCAGCCACTCCCCGCGGACCCGCACGGCGTGGACGGGCGCCGGCGGCCGGTCCAGTCCGGGGTCACCGCGCAGGACGCGTTCGTGCAGGCCGCGCAGCCCCTCGCCCGGCTCGACGCCGAACCTCTCCGCCAGGGCGCCGCGGGTCTCCCGGTACAGCTCCAGCGCCTCGGACTGCCGGCCGCTCCGGTACAGCGCCGTCATCCGCCGTGCGACCAGCCCCTCCCGCTCCGGATGCTCCCGGGCCGGGGCGGCCAGACCGGCCGCCACCCGCTCGTGGAGACCCATGTCGAGCTGCGTCCCGGCCCGCTGCTCCAGCGCGGAGAGCCGCAGCTCCTCCAGTTCGCCGCCGAGCCGGTCGCGCAGCCGGTCGCCGGCGGTGCCCGCGAGCAGCGGCCCCCGCCACAGCGCGAGGGCCCGGTCCTGGAGCCGGACGCGTTCGTCGGGATCCGTCGCGGCGGCCGCCTCCCGCACGAGGCGGACGAACTCCCCGGCGTCGGTCACCGCCCCGGCGGGGTCGAGGGCGTAGCCGTCGTGCCGGGTGCCGATCCGCGGCCCGTACGGCCGGAGGGCGGCCCGCAGCCGGCCGACGTAGGTGTGGACGGTGCCGCGCGCCGAGGCCGGGGCGGCGCCGTCCCAGAGGAGGTCGATGAGGCGCTCGGTGGTGACGGCACGCCCCGGGCAGAGCAGCAGGACCGCCAGCAGGCAGCGCTCCTGGCGGCGGACGCCCTCGAGGACCGGCCGCCCCTCGTGACGGGCGCCGAAGGCACCGAGCAGTTGGAACTCCATGACCCGGCCGACCCTAGCCGGGAGGCCGGGCCTCGCGTCACGGGGTGCGGGGGAGCCGGCCGCCGGCCGCGGTCCGGAGGGAGGGTGGGGGCCGTGCCTGCCCCGGGCCGCCGGCATCCGGTGGTGAGAGTGTGGTGAGCGGCCGGGGAGAGGCTGACGGCCAGCACCTTCCGACCCGTCCCCTTCCTCAGGAGAAGCGGCCATGCGACGCACCACTCTCGTCCTGCCCGTCCTCGTCACGGCACTGCTCGGCACCGCACCGCCCGCCACGGCCGCCTCCGGTCCGGGGCCCGCCGCGGCGGCCTCCGCGGCGCAGGGCACGCGCTGGGAGCCGGCGCCGTCCGCGCCGTGGGACGTTCCGGCCGGGGCCCGCTGCGACTTCCCCGTTCACGGGGAGCCGGTGGTGGACGAGGTGGTGCGGCGGGTCCTGGAGACCCGGCCCGACGGCTCCGCGAAGCGGGTCGCGTACAAGGGAGACCTGGTCATCCGGGTCACCAACCAGGAGACCGGCGCCTGGTACGACGCCGACGCGAGCGGTACCGCCGTCGTCGAGTACCGCACCGACGGCTCGCAGTTCTGGACGGTGCTCGGCCCGGTGCTGGTGGGCGTCGGCGAGAACGGCGGCAATCTGGCGCGCGGCCTCTACATCGTCGACGGCGCCTACACCCTGGAGATCGGCCCGACCGGCTACAAGACCGTCACCATGGCGGCCGGTACGACGGACGACCTCTGCGCGCGTATCGGCTGAGGCGCGGGACACCGCCGTAGTCCGGTACCCCGGAACGCCCGGGTCCCGGAGCGCCGGGCCGGAGGGGCGGGCCCGGGCGATGGGGGCGCCGGGCCGGACCCGCACTTTCCGCGGCCGCCGGGAACGGGGGTTCCGGCGGCCGCGGAGGCTGTCCGCCCGGGCCTCCGGCCGGCCGCACAGCGGTGCGCGGCACCAGGGCGGTTCCCGGCCCCGGCCCCGGGCGGCCCGGGCCCCGGCCCCCGCCACCGGTGCGCCGCCGGGCGCGGGAGCTCCGCGGCGGCGCCCGCCACGCCCGTCCGGAGAAGGCTCACGGACCGCCGCCGACCCCGCCCGCGTCCTCCTCCTCGCGCTGCCGGAAGCTCTGCACCAGCCAGGACGAGAACACGCCGACCACCGCACCGATCAGCCCGACGCCCACGCTCATCAGGAGCACGCCGACGAGCCGGCCGTGAAAGGTCACCGGCGCCACGTCCCCGTAACCGGTGGTGGAAAGCGTGACGCAGACCCACCACAGGGCGTCACCGAAGTTCTCGATGGTCGCCTCCCGCGCACCGCGCTCGGCGCGGTAGACGGACAGGGCGCCGACGAAGCCCAGCAGCAGCGCGGTCAGGCCGCTGTACGCCATGACCTGTCCCTCCAGGGACAGCAGCGGGCTCCGGCGCCGGGGTCGGCGCCGGTACAGATACCGGACCAGCGCCAGCGGCCGGAGCGCGGGCAGAACCAGGACGATCACGTCCAGCCAGTGCCCCCGCACGAACGTCCAGCGGCGCCGGCTGAGCGCCAGCCGCACCAGATAGTCGGCGGCGAACAGGGCCCAGGTGACGAACATGGTCCAGGCCCAGGCGAGCCGCCAGGCCGGTGAGGCGTCCTGGTCCAGCACCGTGAGGGTGTAGGCCGCCAGGTAGAGCAGGGAGGCCGTGATCAGCGGCAGCTGACCCCGGTGTTCCCACCGCCGTACCGCATCCTCGTCGTCCACCGTCCCAGCATCACGGGGCCGGCCGGAGGGCCCGGAGGGCGACACGGGGCGAACGGGCGAAGCGGACGCCGGGCGGAGGGACGGACCGGCCCGTTCCGGCGGGCGGACGCACCCGCGGGCCCCGGGAACCCGTAGGTGGGATACCCCCTTGGGGTTTTAATACCCCAGGGGG
The DNA here is from genome assembly GCF_020982505.1 of Streptomyces sp. MNU89. Lineage (NCBI taxonomy): Bacteria > Bacillati > Actinomycetota > Actinomycetes > Kitasatosporales > Streptomycetaceae > Streptomyces > Streptomyces sp. MNU89. Next base: position 6,998,904 of record NZ_JAJKLL010000001.1, read on the forward strand.
TATAGTCGGCGGCAGGGAAGAGACCAACGAAGGGAAAATGCCATGTGCCAGCGTGTTACCTGCCGTACCTGCGGAAAGTTCACCTACTCCGGATGCGGTGGACATGTCGACCAGGTGCTGGCGGGCGTCCCGGCCTCCAAGCGGTGCGACTGCGACTCGGCGGCGGGCAAGGCCAAGGCCGGCGGCTCCGGCTGGAAGTCGCTCTTCGGCCGGGGCTGACGCGCGGCGCCCCACCCCGCACGCCCGGTGCGCGGTGGGGCGCTCGCATGCCGAGGGGCCGGCGCACGGGTTCGGCCGTGGCCGGCTCCGTGGCGGAAGACGGGGACCGGCGCCGGGCGGCCCCGGCCGCCGGGCCGGTGACGTGGCTCGCGGGGAGCCCCTGGCGGTCGTCCCCGCCTGCGGGAGGCGTCCTACCGGCGTATGAGGACCGAGTCGACGGCGCTGGTGACATTCTCCCCGAAGGCGTCCGTGTAGCGGGTGTCCAGGGCGTATCGCTGCCCGGCCGACTCGAGGAAGGCCAGCAGGTCGGCCCGCTTGACGATGCTGTCCTCGATGACGAGGTAGTCGCCCGGCCGCGCAACGGTGTCGAAGTGCGCGAGGACGCCCCTGACGTTCACGTGGGCGTCCTCGACGACCAGCCACGGGTGTTCCAGGGCCGACAACTCGGCCCGGCCCAGTACCGTCTCGATCTCGGTGAGGTCGCCCCGGAGGAAGGTCACGCGTGCGTCCCGCGCGGCCACCGGCTTCCGGTCGACGGAGAGGACGGCCGGCTCCAGCCCCGCCGAGGCGGCCACGTCCGCCATCCAGACAGCGCTCGCCCCCGAGCCGGAGCCGAGTTCGATGATGCTCGCCGGCCGCAGCTCGGAGATCAGCATGGGGATGATCGCGGCATCGTAGACCGACTTGACGAGCGGCAGACCCGCCCAGGTCAGGGTCGACATGACGCCCTGACTCCGATGGATGGTGCGCTGGTCGGCGGCCATCGCCGCGTGCACCTCCCGCAGCGATCTGCCGAGTCTTTCCGTGGGGTCGGCGAACCGCGGCGCTTCTGCCCGGCGGAGAAAGTCGGTCAACTCCGCCACTGCGGCGTGGAATTGCTCCGACCGGCGGGCGTCCGGTGCGCCGTCGAGGGCGGAGTGCGCGATCTCGGCGAGCAGCAGCATCCTGTTGTCGAAGAACGTGGGAACGCCGTTCTGCGCCGCCACCTTCCTCTGTACCACCCTGCGGGACCCCGCGATGGTCGACGCCACATCGGCGTCCGGGGGGAACTCCCCATCAGTTCCGGCTGCTTGTGGTGCGTCCTGCATCGATCTCTTCTTCCTGCTGGACATCCCTGTCGTCACCGATGCCGTCGCCCGACGACTCCGTGCCGGAGGCAGCGACGCGGCGAGCGTAGGCGAGGAGCGCGTCCGCGCGGCCCGGCGGGCCCCGCCGGGCCGCGGCCACGACGGCTCGCCGTATCTCCTCCGGCCCGTGGAGTGCGCCGTCCACCACCACCGCCACCCGCTCCGGCCCGAGCAACTCCGCTGCTCCGGTGCGAAACCCGGCCGGGGTGAGGCCTGTGGGCGGGGGCTCCGCCGGTACGGCCGACGGCGCGGTGCCGGCTGCCGCCACGGCCGCGGGGCTGCCGGTGGTGGCGGCGCTGTCCCGCTGGTACGCCTCGACCGTGCTGCGCAGGTCGTCCGCGTCCACCTCGCCTGCCGCGAGGCCGAACAGCTCGCCGAGCGCGGTCACTGTGGCCGGCGGCACCAGAGCCCGGGCCACCTCGAAACGGAGCCGGAGCGAGCAGACCCCGCCGTCCCGCCACAGCTCGCCGTGCACGGAGTAGGCCAGGGCGGACGTGTCCCGCAGGGCCCGGGAGAGCCGGGACGAGGCGGTCGCCACAAGGAGGCGGCGGGCGATCTCCAGGAACAAGGGGGCGTCGTCCCGGGTCGTGGCCCGAACCCCGAGCATCACCACGCACCCCCCGCCCCCGGTGCGTCGCCGCAGGGTCAGGGGCCGCACCGAGGCGGCGAGATCGTCCGCCGGGCTCGGCTGCCCGGGCTCCGAAGATCCCCGGTGCAGCGTCTCGGCCGCCGTCTCCGGCGCCGGAGACGGGCAGGCCCGGACGAGGGCGCGCAGGTCCACCCGCGCGAGGTCGGCGGCGACCACGAGGTCGCGGGGCGCGCTCAACAGGCCCCGGTGAAAGGCGCGCACGGCGTCGGCGTCGACGCGCGGGGCGGAGTCGGCGTCACCGGCCATACCGCGTCCGTACCGGCTGCCCGGGAACAGCGCCGCGTCGAGCAGCGGTCCCGCGGATCCGCCGGGTGCCCGGCGGGCCGCGGCGAGGGCCCGGCCGCGGCGCTGCGCGAGCGCCCGCACCTCCTGAGGCTTGGGGCAGAACGCGCCGAGGGCCCGGGCCAGCAGGGCGAGGGCGTCCGCCAGGCAGTCCGGAGTCGAGTCGAGCGTGAGCCGGACCGCCTGCCACCCCAGGCCGAGGGTGAGGGTCGTGCCCAGCTCCTCCAGCCCGGTCTCGAAGCACTCCCGCGCTCCCCGCTCACCGGCTCCGCTGTCGCGGCGCAGGAGCACCGCCCAGGTGGACCCGGTGCCCTCCCGGCCCGGCGGGTCCGCTCCCGCACCGTGCCGCAGGAGCAGGGAGGCGGAGGCCGTCAGCCTGCCGGGCAGGTGGACGGGGACCAGCCGGGTCCGGGGTGTCCGTGCGCGGGACGCCCTCACCGCGCGGTCTCCGCGGCCACGGTGCCGGCATCGCCACAGACGAGGAAGGTCGCGGCGGCCGTGCTCCGCCCGGCGGCGTGCACGACGGCCTGCTCGGTGACGTCGGCGACCGCCTCGGCCGCGGTGTACGCGTGGTGCGCCCCGCCGGTGACGCGGGTGTGGACGGCGAACGCCTCCGCCCGCCGGGCCGGGTCGTCCAGCCCGGCGAGCCGCTGCCATCGGACGAGCCGTACGGCCCGCTGGAGTTCCCGGGGCGTGAGGCCGTCGGACACCGAGGCGAGAACGGTCCGCACGCCGTCCAGCAGGCGTGCCCCGGTGGTGCCCGGCGTGGCGGTCACCGCGCCGTAGAGCAGCGAACTGCCCCGCTCCAGCTCCCACGAGGCCATCAACTCCCCGGCCGGGCGGGCGATGCGGGCGCCGCGTACGGCCGAGCGGAACAGCCGGCTGCCCCTGCCCAGGCCGAGAACGGCCGCCAGCACGGCGTACGCGGGGTGTTCCCGGGCGCCGTACGGCGGAGTGTGCAGCAGGGCGTACACCCGGGGCGGGGTGCCTGCGGGGCTGGTGGCCCGGGCGACGGCGGGCGAGCCGCGGAGCGGTCCGCCGGTCCCGTCCCTGCGCGGCGGGACGCCGCCGCCCCCGGGGGCGGCGCCGAGGGTCGCGGCGGCCGTGCCGGCCACCGCCTCCGGGTCCAGGTCGCCGACCACGACCAGGGTGGCCCGCTCGGGCCGGTAGTGCCGGCGGTGGAAGCGGGCGACCTCCTCGGGGGAGAGGCGGCCCAGCGCGTCCGTGTCGCCCATCGACGGGTGGCGGTAGGGATGACCGGGAGGGTACGCGTGTTCGAAGAGCAGCCGCGCCGCGTCGCCGAAGGGCCCGCGGCAGCGCTCCCGTTCCTCCCGCCGGACCAGCGTCAGATGGTCGGCGAGGGCCCGCTCGTCGAGCACCCGCGCCAGGCCGGTCATCCGGTCGGCCTCCATGGCCAGGGCCTGCGGCAGCAGTTCGGAGGGGACGGTCATGGTGAAGGCCGAACGGTCCTGGCTGGTGGACGCGTTGACGTCCCGGGCACCGGCGCGCCGGAGGGTCTCCAGGAAATCCGGGTGCCGGCGGGTGCCCAGGAACATCAGGTGCTCCAGGAAGTGCGCGAGACCGTGGTGGCCGGGTGCCTCGTCCCGGGAACCGACGTCGTACCGCAGGTGGACGTGGAGCCCGCGCAGGGCCGGGTCCCGCTGGGCGACCACGGTCAGCCCGTTCGCCAGGCGCGTGGTGGACAGCGGGCCGTGCGGGGCGTCGTACCATTCCACCGCTCACACCCTGGCGTAGGCGAAGCGCACGGGCAGGGCCAGACAGTGGCCGGGGCCCAGCGCGAGCACCAGGCGCTCCTTCGCGAGGTGGGCCAGCGCACGCCGGTCGCCGGGGTCCGGGGCGGCCGGGGCCGCGTACGCGCGCAGCAGGTGCCCGTAGGGCCGGTCCGGGACGGTGTGGCGGCGCGGTGCCCGTGCGTCGCGCAGGTCGTCGACGACCACGAAGCCCGGTCCGCGCCGCAGGGTCAGCAGGGGCGCGGGCGGGACGGGCCAGGCCGGTCCGGCGTCGCCCCGCGGCGGGTCCAGATGGTGCAGCAGCTCTGCCGGTACGTCCCCGGTGCCGCCCTCCCAGTAGACCCGCAGGCCGGTCCCCGCGGCCTCGGTGAGCAGGTGCAGGAAACGCGCGGTCGCGGCCGGGTCAGTGGTGGAGAGGCGGACGGGACGGTTGATCACCAGGCCGCGCATGCCCGAGCGCGCCCAGGCCGCCAGCGTCTCCCTGCCGGGGGCGTCCTCGGGCGAGCAGGGCACCAGGAGGGAAGACCGGGTGGTGGTCCGGGCCGGTTCACTCATGGCCGAGTCCGGTGGGCAGGGCCACGTACCGGCCGTCCTCGTGGAAGAGCCAGCGCCGCTCCCGCCACTCCTCCAGCAGCCCGGTCACCCGGTCCTCGGTCCCCGGGAGTCCCTGTGCGGTCACCTCGCGGGTGACGCCCGCGGCGGAGCGGCCCTTCAGGGTGGCGCGGAAGACCGCGACGGCGAGCGGGGTGTGGAGCACCTCCTGGACCGGGGTGGGGGTGCGCTCGTCGACGATCCGCAGCGTGTCCCCCTCGGGGAGCGCCACCAGCCGGCGGCCCCGGTGGTGGGCGCGCCAGGTGTCCACGGCGGCCCGCAGGCGGTCCGCGACCTCCTCGGAGATGCCGGCGGGTCTGCTCTCGAACACGTAGCCGATGTCGGCCACCTCCTCGGCGGGTAGCCGGTAGACCTTCTGCAACAGCCCGGAGGGGCCGAGGTTCTCCAGGCCCAGCCCGGGGTCGTTGTAGAAAGGGCTGAAGCGGGTGAGGACGGCCCGGTAGACACCCTCGGGCGGGGTGAGGTGCCAGAGCCCCGGCAGCTGCTCGATGATCTGCTCGTAGTCGGCCTCCGTCTCCCCGGGGAAGCCGTAGAGGAAGTTCCAGCCGGGGAAGACGGCGACGGTGCGGCTGTCCCGCAGCAGGCGTACGTTCTGCCAGCCGGTGACGCCCTTGCGCATCAACTGGAGCACATGGGTGCTCAGGCTCTCGATGCCCGGCTGGACCTGGGTGACCCCGGCATCGGCCAGCACCTTGAGCTGGCCCATCCCGAGGTTCGACTTGATCTCGAAGAAGAGCCGCAGGTCCCAGGGCTGCTCGGCGAGCTTCGGGAGCAGGTCGCGGAGGTAGCCCATGTCCATGATGTTGTCCGCGAAGACGACGTCGAGGACCTGGTGGTCGCGGACCGCGTTGGCGATCTCGGCCAGGACGCGGTCGGAGGACTTCGCCCGGAAGGCCATCAGGGAGCCGTTCAGTCCGCAGAAGGTGCAGTGGTGCTTCTCGCCCCACCAGCAGCCCCGTCCGCCCTCGAGCTGGATCTTCGGCTCCACGTCCGCCACCGCCCGGGCGGCCCGGAAGGTGGCGAAATAGCCGCTGAGGTCCGCCTCGGGAACGGCGTCGATGGGAAGCCCCGCCGCCGGCTGCCTGTTGGCCCGCGCCCGGCCCCCGGCGTCCCGCCAGCACAGTCCGGGGACCGCGCCGAGCCGTGCCGCCGCCGGGGCAGCGCCCGGCTCCGTACGGGCCAGCAGCCGCAGCAGCGCGGGGAAGACCAACTCCCCCTCGCCGCGCACCACATAGTCCAGGAAGGGGAAGTTCCGGTGCAGCGCTTCGCCCTGCACGTCGTCGCAGTTGGCGCCGCCCATGACCGTGACCACCCGGGGAGCGCGTTCCTTGAGGGCGCGGGCCAGGGCCAGACTCGGCATGTTCTGGTCGAAGGTGCTGGTCATCCCGACCAGGTCGTACCCGCCGGCGGCCAGTTCGCCGGCGAGCGCGTCGACGAAGCCGGAGCTGAGCCGGTACATCTCCACCGCTGCCCGCAGATCGGCCCCACTGCCGGTCGCCGAGGTGTGGAAGGCCGACCCGACCGGTTCCTCGAAGCCGTACAGGGCGGGCGAGAAGATCCACTCACCGGTCGCCACGTAGTAACCGTCGACGATGCGCCCGTAGTCGGCGCTGCCGATGGCGCCCCCGGTGCGCTCGTGGACGTGGTCGGCCCAGCGGATGTTGGCATAGACGGTGTCGACCGCGTCGACCTCCTCCAGCGCGCTGGCGGCCGGCGCGAGGGTGCTGATGGCCATCGAGGGCATGTCGAGCGCCGCCCAGGGCATGCACACCAGCGCCACCCGCAGCGTGCGGACGGGCCCCCGCTCCGGGGCTTCGGGGAGGCCGAGGAACTCCGTCGTGGGCATGGGCCTGCTCCTTCACACGCGGGCGTTGACGGGCTTGGGCAGGTGCGTCCCCCGGTAGTCCGCGCGCTCGATGTCCGCACCCTCGGTGAACGCCTCGTCGAAGGACACGTCCCAGACGTACGCGGACCAGAAGTCCGCTCCGCGGAAGGCCGCTCGCCGGCAGGTGGACTCGCGCAGGTCGGAGTGGCGGAGGTCGGTGCGCCGCAGGTCGGCCTCGGTGAGGTCCGCGCCGAAGAGGCTGGCCCGGCGCAGCGTCGCTCCCGAGAGATCGGCGGAGCGCAGGCCGGCGCGGGCCAGGTCGGCGCTCTCCAGCCGGCTGCCCGAGAGGTCGGCGCCGGAGAGGTCCGCACCGGTCAGCCGGGCCCCCGTCAGGTCCGCGCCCCGCAGGTCCGCGCCGCGCAGGTCGGTTCCGGCACCGTGGCCGCGGAGCAGGAGCCAGCCGTCGACGAGCGCCAGCGTGCGCAGGCCGGTCTCCTCCTTGACGACGAGGGCCAGGGTCCGCATGCCCAGACCGGCCGCGGCGACCTCGGCCGCGGTCCGCGCCAGGGGCACTCCGGCGGCGGGCAGGGGAGAGGCAAGGACCGGGTCGGTGCCGGCGGGCCCCCGCAGCCGGCCGTCCAGCGGCAGCAGGCCGCAGCCGCCGGGGCCGGCCGTGTCGTCGCCGACCTCGGCCAGCACCACATCCAGCAGGCTATGCACGGGTTCTGCTCCTCTCGTCACCCGTCCGGGGAGACCGGGCGGGCTCGCCTTCCATGAAGAAGAAGTTCTGGGTGAGCCGGCCTTCCTCGGGGGCGTCGCCGAACAGCTCGGTGATGCCGTGGAAGAGGCGGCCCCCTCGGAAGACGACGCACCGGTTGTAGGCCAGCTCCACCTCGTGGAGGGTTTCCCACCGGTCCTCCGAGGCGGTGTCCCGCAGGACGTACCGCTCGTCGAACTCCTCCCTGCTCCGGCAGCCGAAGCGGGCCAGCTCGCCGCCCGCCGGGACCCGGTCCAGGCCGGTGGGGAGGTGGCGGTAGAACCCCAGCCCGCCCCGGGCGTGTTCGGCCGGCGAGAGGTAGACCACGGCCGTCCAGTCGACGAAGTCGAGGTGCACGCGGGTCTGCCCGGAGTCGGACCGGGTCGCGATCCGGAACTTGCCGAACACCAGCTGCCGGGGGTCGTGGGAGACGGGGGTGCCGACGATCTCCGCCAGGCGCCGGGCGTGCCCCTCGGAGGCGTAGGCCCTGACGCTCTCCCGGCCGGGGAAGTTCGCCGCCTCGCCGAAGCCGCGGTACTCGGCCGCGAGGGCCAGTTCCCTGACGCGGTCCGGGTCCTGGTAGAAGCCGTCGACGACCAGGAGGTCACCGCCGAGCGCGCGCTCGACGCGGGGGGCGGTCACCGCACCGCCGCTTCCGCCGGGGCCGGCATCCGGCGCACCGCGCCGGGGACGGAACGGACCTCGTTGAAGAAGAAGTTGTGGGTGATCCGCGCGTTGGCCGGACGGTCCCCCAGTCCGCCGAGCGGCGCGTGGTAGAGCTCGCAGCCGCGGAAGAGCACCAGCCGGTTGTAGACCGGGGCGACCCAGTCCGTCAGTTCCCACTTGCCGAGGTCGGCCATGTCGCGCCGGGCGACCCCCTCCTCGAAGGCGTCGGCGTCGGCGAACCCGAGCGACCTCGCCACCCGGTCGCTGGGCGGCCGGCTGAACCCCGTCTCCCGGTGCCGGAAGAACCCGGTGCCCGCGGCGGCGGGTGCGCCGGGGGTGAGGTAGACCATGCCGGCCCAGTCCACCGCGGTGTCCGCGTGCACCTTGGTGGCGCGCCCGGTCTCCTCGGTGATCACCCGGAAGCCGCCCCACGTGAGCCGGTCCCCGTCCACGTGGACCGCCGACCCCACGATCCGCTCGATCGCCCGCTGGAGCGCGTCCGTGCTGAGCGCCTTGTTGCTCTGCCAGCCCGGGTAGTTGTACCGGCTCGCGCTCTTGAAGTCGGAGCGGAGCGCGGCGGCCCGCACGCTGTCCGGGTCGGCGTAGAAGTCGTCGACGACGATCAGTCTGCTGCGCATCACGAGGCCCTCTCTTCGTCGAAGAAGAAGCGCTGGGTCAGGCGTCCGTCGGACGGGCTGGTGCCGAAGCCCGAACTCGCCCGGTGGAAGCGGGTGCCGCCGCGCAGCAGGACCAGGCGGTTGTAGACCATGCTGACGCGGGACATCTCCTCCCATGCCTCCGGCCGCACCTTGTCCGGGAAATAGACGTCCTTCATCCAGTGCTCGCGGTCGTCGTAGCCGAGCTCCACGGCCTTCGCGTCGTCCGGCGGGCCCAGGAGGCCGCTGTCGCGGTGCCGGAAGAAGGACAGGCCGCCATCGCACCGGCCGGGCGGGACCAGGTAGACGATGCCCGCCCAGTCGGTGTCGTCGTAGTGGGTGGTCAGCGGGACGTTCGCGGACTCCCCGGTGAAGGCGAACACGCCGAAACCCATCACCGCCGGGTCGTACCGCACGCGGATGCCGAGGATCTCGCCGAAGGCCTCGGCGACCCCGCGCCCGGCGAAGGAGTTGTAGGTCTCGGCGTCGTAGGTACGGCCCTCGTCGGTCTTCTGCGGTGACCAGTCCCCCCTTTCCAGGGCCAGGGCGCGCACCCGGTCCGGGTCCGCGTAGAAGTCATCGACCACCTGAAGCGTCTTGTCGATCGGACTCTCCTCTCTTCCCTGTGACGATGCGGTCGTCCCCGAGGCGGAGCCGGAGGAATCCGGCGAGCAGCAGATACGCCGCGCCGCTTGCCAGGTAGGGGACCCGCAGGGCGTCCCGCAACCCGAGTGGTCCGGCGGCGGCCTCGACGAGGAGTCCGCCCAGGAGCATGCCAACGGCGCTCATTCCGAACGTCACCGTGCGGAAGGTGGCGTTGACCCGGCCGAGCTTCGCGTCGGGCACCGCCAGCTGCCGTACGGTCAGCGTGGTGACGCTCCAGAGCGCCACGCCGGCGGAGGCGAGCGCGTACAGCCCGACGACGACCGGCACGGTCGACATCAGACCGACGCCGAGGAAGCACAGAGCCATCACCCACAGCGCCGCCGTCAGCGAACGCTCCACGCCCCACCGGTCCAGCAGCCGGCGCGCGTACTGGCTGCCGGCGACGCCCCCGAGGGCCGCGCAGGAGAGCAGCAGCGCGTAGCCGAGGGCGTCGAGGCCGAGGGTCTCGCGGACGAAGAGCACCTGGCCCGCGAGCATGGTCGCGTAGAAGCTGTTGAGGACCACGGCGCTGGCCGCCAGGACGCGCAGGAGCGGGTCCCGCCACACCAGCTTCAGGCCGGCGCCCAGCTCCGCCCGGACCGAGCCGTTCTCGGTGGGCGCGGGCGGCGGCGGGTCGGTCACCCGGCGCCGCATCAGCAGGAGCGCCCCGGCGGAGGCACCGTTGAGCAGGGCGTTGCCCAGGAACGGTACGGCCAGCCCCGATTTGAGGAGCAGGCCGCCGAGCGGCCGGCCCACGAAGTCGTTCGAGAGGATCTGGCTGGCCCGGACGTGGCCGTTGGCCCGTGCCAGGCTCTGTCCGGGGACGAGCAGGGGAACCGCCGTGTCGGCGGCGACGCCGTAGGCCACCTCGGTCGCTCCGAAGAACAGGGCGAAGAGCGCCAGCACGGCCACCGGTACGTCGGTGGCCAGGAGCAGCACCCCCAGCACCAGCATGGCGGCGGCCCGCGCGGCGCCGGTGACGGCCATCAGCCCGACCCTGGGCAGCCGGTCCACGAGGGCGCCCACGGGGAGCGCGAACAGCAGCCACGGCAGTCGCTCCGCCATCGCGACCAGCGCGATGGAGAAGGCGTTGTCGGTGACCGTGGCCGCCGCCCAGGTCAGCGCGATGAGCGTCATCCCGTCCGCGAGGCTGCCCGCCGTCAAACAGGACCAGAAGAGCCAGAACCGCGACGGCAGCGACGACTTCCGGGGAGGAGCCGGTGCGCTCATGAGGCGGCCGTCACGGCACTCGTCCGCTTCAGCAGGCGGTTCGTCCAGGACCACTCGGGCACCAGCGGGTTGGCGGCCATGGCGAGGGCCTGGGGGAGAGCGGTCCTGGTCAGCCACTCGGGATGCTCCGCGGCCAGCGACTCCGCCTCCTCCGCGATCCAGTCGCCGTACCACCCGAGCGAGGTGTCCCCGCCGAACGTGAGCGCGGCCGCGACGGTGGGCAGCAGGGCCGCGGCGGGGTGCCCGCGCCGGGCGAGCTCCAGGGTCGTCGGGACCGCCACCTCCCGGCGCCGGTAGAACTCCCGGGTCCCCACGGCGGAGGCGTCGGCACCGGCGGCCTCGGCGTGGGCCCGGACCTCGGCCAGCATCTCCGGCCAGCGCCGGGCCATTTCGGCGTCCAGCTGCTCCGGGGTGCGGGGTACCGCCCGGTCGGCGTCGCCCTCGGGCGGGTCCGCGGCCACGCGGAAGTCCGCCGCGCGGGCCAGCCGCAGCCGTTGCAGCGCCAGCACGGCCTCGTCCGTACGGGAGAGCCGCGCGCCGCGGCCCGCCTCCGCGCCGCGGCCCGTCTCGGAGGGGACGTCTTCCCGGGTGTCCCGGAGAACGACCGTCATATTGCGGCGGCAGGAGAGGTAGGCGGCGTGCGGCCAGAGGGGGGCCAGCAGGCCGGCGAGCACGTGCTGGGGACGGCGGGGCGAGGGGCCGCAGGTGTTCGGGCAGTCCCCAGGCGTTGAGCAGGGCCGTGCCGCCCGGCGCGACGGCGCCGCGCACCCGGCGCCAAAAGGGCTCGGTGAGCAGGAAGTCCGGGTACGACTCGCCCGCGTAGACGTCGATCACGACGAGGTCGTAGCGCTCGCTCCCGTCGAGGAAGGCGGACGCGTCGGCCACCACGGTGCGGAAGTCGGTCCCGGGGAAGTGCTGCCGGAAGAGCGCGCGCGTCACCGTCACCATGTCCGGGTCGAGGTCCACGGCCGTGACGCGGCTCCCGGGCGACGCCGCGAGCAGGGGACGGAGCGATCCGCCGTACCCCAGGCCCAGCACACAGACCGTGTCCGCCGGGCCGGCCAGCGGGCCGACCGCGAAGTCGTCGGGCTGGTTGCCCACGAAGACCCGGTCGCCGGCGAGCAGGGTGGCCGAGGTGCTCAGCAGCAGGGGGGACGCGCTGTACATTCCACTCCTAGCGGGCGGTCACGGTGCCACGGTCGGGGACCGCCGGCGCGCGAGGCGAGCTCGCACCAGCGGTCCCCGAGCGAGTAGCGGACGCGGGCAGGTCAGGACAGTGCCAGCACGTCGTCGACCTCGGCCTGCTCGTCCTCGCTCAGCGGGACGAAGGTCGCGAACATCGGCATGTTGTTGTTCGAACAGCGGGAGTACACCGCGTGGTCGAACTCCTCGAACAGGGGCTCGTCGTTCTGCGCGTGCTCGGCCATGTGCTCTCCTATCGGAAAAGGGAACTCGCATCGCTCGCTTGCGCCGGCACCGGACTGCCCAACTCCCTCGGTACACACGGTAGTTCGGCGTTCCGTAGACGGTTGGCCGAATCATGCCCAAGACGCGGACGATCGGCAAGAGGCCGCCGCCACAGGGCAGCGCAGGACGCGCGGGGCCTTTCCTTTGATATCGGACACCCGGGAACCGGGACGTGTGATTCCAGATGCGGCAGTGCCGGGTGGGAAGGCGGAACAGCGGCAGGCGGTACTCGCTCCGGTGGCCCGGCGGCTGGATCCGGCCACCCGCGCGATCGCCGGCGCGTCGCACATCCGGACCGCGTCACTCCGGGCGCCGCACCCGGGAGGTGCCGGCGGCCGTGCCCCGCCCACGGCCGCCGGGCCCGGCTCCGGGCAGGGCCGACCGGCCCGCTCATCGGGGCCATTGGTCCCGCCGGATCACCCCCGGCACGGACGTATATTAGGCATGCCTAACCTCAGGTCGGTTCAGGTAGGCCAGGGCCGGACCGTGTTCCGCCCCTGCCGGACGGCTCCCGGCCGGGACGAAGGGGCGAACCGTGACTCTGTACGAATGGCGGACCTCCGAGCCCGTCCGGCTGCGCCGGATCGCGGCCGACCGCGAGCTGCGGCTGCGCCTCCTCGAACTGGGCTTCGTCCCCGGGACCGAGCTGCGCGTGCTCGCCCGGGGGCTCGCGGGCGGGCTCGTGGTCGCGCACGGTGACACCCGGACCGCGCTCGACAACCGCACGGCCGCGGCACTCGTCGTCCACGGAGCGCCGGAATGAAGCCCTGCTGTGAGGCCCACGGCGCGGCCGCGCCCCCCGGCGCGACGGTGGCCCGCGACGACGCGCCCCTCCGGGTCGTCCTCGTCGGCAACCCGAACACGGGGAAATCCACCCTGTTCAACGCCCTCACCGGCGCCCGCCGGAAGGTCGGCAACTGGCCGGGCAAGACGGTCGAGGTCGCCTCCGGCACCTGGCGGCCCGCGGCCCGGGGAACCGGGGGAGCCGGGGCGCACGTCATGTCGGTCACCGACCTCCCCGGCACGTACAGCCTCGTCCCCGCCTCGCCGGACGAGGAGCTGACCCAGGACCTTCTCGTCTCCGCGGACCCGGCCGAGCGGCCCGATGTGGTGGTGGCGGTCCTCGACGCGGCCAACCTGGCCCGGAACCTCTATCTCTGCGCCCAGCTCAAGGACACCGGCGTGCCGCTCGTGGTGGCGCTCACCATGACCGACATCGCCGGGCAGCGGGGCCTGCGGATCGACGACGCCGCCCTCGCGGCCGGGATCGGCGCCCCGGTGGTACCGGTGTCCGCCCGGGAGGGACGCGGCCTGCCGGAACTCGCGGCCGCGGTCGAACGGGCGCACCGGCACGGGGAGGCGCCGCCTCCGGCGGCCCTCGGCGAGCCGGTCGAGTCGGCCGTACGGGACCTGCTCCGGGTCCTGGCGCGGCAGGCTCCCGGCGAGCGCCGCCCCGCGCGCTGGGTCGCGCTGCGGCTGCTCAGCGGTGCGCGGGTGCCCGGCGTTCCGGAAGAGGTGCCGGCACTGGCGGCGCGGCTGGGGGAGCGGCTGGCCGCCGGGGCCCGGTCCGCGGCGGAGGGCCGCACCGGACAGGAGGGCACCGGACAGGAGGGCAACGGGGAGGACGGCCGCGGCGGCGCGGGCGCGCGGGACGAGACGTACGACGAGGACTGGGACGTGCAGACCCTCCTCGCCGAGGGCCGCTACGCATGGGTGCACCGGGTCATGGCGGCCGCCGTGCACCGCGGCGGGGACGCCGGCACCTCCCGCGCCACCCGCAGCGACCGCGTCGACCGGGTGCTCACCTCCCGCCTCTTCGGCCTGCCTGTCTTCCTGGCCTCGATGTGGGCCGTCTTCCAGACCACCACCACCCTCGCCGCCCCGCTGCAGACCGGGCTGTCCGACTTCTTCGCCGGGCCCGTCGCCTCCTTCGCGGCACGGCTCACCGGGGACCCGGACGGCAACCCGCTCGCGGGGCTCGTCGTCCACGGGATCGTTCCGGGCGTCGGGCAACTGCTGTCCTTCGCACCGCTGATCGTCATCATGTTCGTCCTCCTCGGCCTGCTGGAGGACTCCGGGTACATGGCGCGCGCCGCGTTCCTCGTCGACCGCCTGATGCGGACGATCGGCCTGCCCGGCAAGGCGTTTCTGCCGATCATCGTCGGCTTCGGCTGCAACGTCCCCGCGCTCTCGGCCGCCCGCATCCTCGGCGACCGGCGGCAGCGGCTGCTGCTCGGCATGGTGCTGCCCCTCGTCACCTGCAGCGCGCGGCTGACGGTCTACATCCTGATCGCCGGCGTCTTCTTCGGCAGCAGTGCCGGGACCGTGGTGTTCTTCCTGTACGTGCTGTCGGTGCTGCTGGTGGTCGGCGCCGGACTGCTGCTGCGTCCCCTGCTGTTCGGGGGAGCGCGCGCCGACGCCCTCGTCCTCGAACTGCCGCCCTACCGCCTGCCCCTGCCGCGGGTCGTCGCGGCCCAGGCCCGGCAGAAGCTCGCCGCCTTCCTGAAGACCGCGGGAGGCGTCATCGTCGCCACGGTCGCCGCCGTGTGGCTGCTGTCCTCCATCCCGCTGGGCGCCGCCCAGGACGGAGCGGGCGCAGACAGGGGCTTCGGCCGGGTCGCCGTCGAGGACAGCGCCTTCGGCGGGGTCTCGCGGGCGGTCGCCCCGGTGTTCGCCCCGGCGGGCTTCGGCGACTGGCACGCCTCCGCGGCCCTGATCCCCGGCTTCGTCGCCAAGGAGGCCGTGGTCTCGACGATGGCGCAGACCTACGGCACGGAGGAGCCGGCCGACGGCCGGAAACCCGGAACGCTCGGCGAGGAACTGCGGCGCACCTTCGACCACTCCTCCGGCGGCCACGGCGCCGCCGCCGCCCTCGCCTTCATGGTCTTCCTGCTGGCCTACACACCGTGCGTGGCGACGGTTGCCGCGCAGAGTTCGGTGATCGGCCGCCGTCTGACGCTCTGGAGCATGGTGACGATGATGGCGATGGCATGGCTCCTGGCGGTGGCCGTCTTCCAGGTGGGAAGGCTCATCACATGAGCCCGCTGCGCCGGGTGCTCACGGCGGTGACGGAGGGCCGCGCCCGCACCCTGGACGACCTGGCCCGGGAAGCCGGGGTGTCCCGGGACGAGGCGTCGGCGATGCTCGACTACTGGGTGTCCCGGGGACGGCTGACCCGCGAGGAGATCACCCCCGGCTGCCCGCCCCGGGGCTGCGGCGGCTGCCCGATGGCGTCCGGCTGCACCACGAGAACCCCCGGCAGCGCCCCGGCCCTCATCACCATCGGTGTCCGCCCGCTGCGCTCCTGACGCCGGGCCCGTACGGGGCCGCCGCCCCTCGGGCGAGAGTGCCGCCGCGGCGGATCCCGACCGTGGAGGATCGCGGCATGGGCCAAGGAGTCGAACGAGTCGGCGAACAGGAGGGTTGACCGAGTCGGCGGCTGTTGGTTGAGTGGCTCATCCACTGAGCCAATCCGGCTCGGGTCAACGCTCCCGGGAGGGATGCCGTGGAGGCGCTGCCTCGTCAGACCATCGTCGACGTACTGGAGGACCGGCTGCGCGAGGACATCCTCGCCGGCCGGCATCCGGTGGGCGACTACCTGCCGCCCGAGCGCGAACTGGCGCACGGCTACGGCGTCACCCGCACCACCCTCAAGCACGCCTTCGGCCGGCTGGTCCAGGCCGGGCTCCTGGAGACCCGGCACGGCGTGGGCACCCGCGTCCGCGACTACGCCCGCCTGGGCGGGGCGGACCTGCTGCCGATGCTCGTGCGGCACAGCTCCGGCTGGATCGGCGAGGTCTTCGAAGTACGGCGCGCCGTCGGCGCGTTGATCGCCGAACGCGCCGCCGTCCGGGCCACCGCGGCCCAGCGGGACGGGCTCCGTGCCCTGCTGGCGGCGGTGGCCGCGGCCGAGTGCGCGGACGCCGTGCAGCTCGCCGACGTCGAAGTGCACCGGGCCCTGGCCAGGGCGACCGGCAACCGCGTCTACGTCCTCCTCACCAACACCCTCTTCCAGGCCTATCTGCCCATCCGCTCCGCGCTGGCCGCGCCCTTCGGGGACCCGGCGGCCGCCCACGACCGGCTGGCCCCGGTCGTCGAAGCGGTCGTGGCCGGCGACGGCGGGGCCGCCCACGCGGCGGCCGGCGAGTACCTCGCCGCCACCGAACGGATCATGCTGGCGGGAGAGGACTCATGAGCCCGCGGGAGACGCGTTTCAGCGAGACGATGCTCGGCACCGTCCACCTCGACGGCCGCGAGCCGCCGCGGCGCATACGCCTCGACCTGCACGCCCGGGCCGACGGTGTGCTGCGCCCCTGGGCCACCACCCGCGCCGGGCTCACCGGCCGCGTCCGGATCAGCGGCCTGGCCGACGACCCGTACGCCACGGGCGAGTTGGAGATCTCCCCGCTCGCCCGGCGGCGCATCCGCTACCGCCTCCCGTTCACCGCCGGAGACCGCCGGCTGCTCCTGGACGGCTGGAAGTCGGTGACGCCCGCCCGCCCCCTCACCTCGATGACCCGGCTGCCGTTCACGCTGTACGAGGACGGGACGCGTGTGGGCGAGGGCACGCTGCGCTTCCCACTGGCCACCGGGCTCCTGCCGTTCCTGGCGAGCTTCCGCTTCCCGCGCCCGGCGGGCCGGCGGAACACGCAGACCCCGGACAGCCGGCAGACCCCGGTCGGCCCGGAAGCGGACGGCCGCCACCTCGCCCCCCGGTGGGACGGCACCGCCGGGCGCACGGAGGTCTGGTACACCACCCTGACCGACCCGGCGACCGGCACCGGGATCTGGCTCCACCACGAACTGACCGCCCCGACCGACGGCTCCCGTCCCTACGCGCACGGCTGGGCGGCCGCGTTCCCCCAGGACGGTCCCGTACGGCACGCCCGTTTCGGGCCCGTACCGTGGCCCGGGCGGTCACCCGTCGGCGAAACCGCAGGCCAGAACACCGACGGGTCCGTCCGGGAGCCGGAAGCGGAGAGCGCCGACGGAGCCGGGCCCGGGCCCGCCCCGGACGACGGCTTCACCGCCGGCGGCGTCCTGGCCGTACCCGGCCGGCTGGCGGGCCGGGCGGGCGGCTTCTCCTGGGACCTGGCCGAACGGGCCGGGGAACCACCCTGTTCACCTTCCCCGCTGGTCCTGGCGCCGCCCCTCCTCCCCGCGGCACAGATGCTGCCCGCCGCACGGGCCTCCTACGACGGCGTCTTCTCCTACGAGGGCCGCACCCTCGCCGTGCGCGCCGCCCCCGGCGCCTCCGCCCGCATCTACGGGCACGGCAACGCCCGCCGCTGGGCCTGGCTCCACGCGGACCTCGGGAAGGACGGCGTGCTGGAGATCGTCGCCGCCGTCTCGACCCGCCCGGGGCTGCGCCGCCTGCCCCCGCTGGTCTTCCTGCGCCTCCGGCACGGCGGCCGCACCTGGCCCCGGCGGGCCGAGCGCTCCGCCGCGGGCTGGGCGGGCCCCGGCCGGTTCCGGGCCCGAATCGGCCTGCCCACCTGGACGGTGACGGGCCGTGCCGGGCTCCGCCGCATCCGCGTCGAGGTCACCCAGCCGCCCGGGCGCACCCTCGCGCTGGAGTACCGGGACCCGGACGGCAGCCTCTCCGTCTGCCGCAACAGCGAGACCGCCGACGCCCGCATCCTCCTGGAACGCTGGTGGGGCCACTGGCGCCCGGAGAAGGAGTGGACGCTGGCGGGCACCGCGCACGCGGAGGTGGGCAGCCGGTGAGCCTGCACGCGCTCGCCGCCGCCCTCCTCGCCGACGACGGCACCGAACCCTGGACGGCGGGCGTGGGGGACCGGCTCGAAGCCGCCGTCGCGGCCATGCCCGCCCACGCCCGGCTCGGACTGCGGGCCGCCGCCGCGGCCGCCGACGGCTACGCCCTGGCCCGCACCGGGCGGCGGCTCGGCGCCCTCACCGCCGGGGAGCGCGAGACGGTGCTCGCCCCGCTGGCCGCCCGCCCCGGGCTCACGGCCCTGCTCGACATGGTGAAAATGCCCGTCATCCTGGCCGGAGGCACCGAACGGATGCTCCACCACGGGCCCGGACCGGCGGGCACCGCCCCGGCCCGCCGCCGCGGGACCCCCGCTGGACTGCACCCCGCCGCCCACTGGCCGCCCGCAGCACCGCCGACGCCCTCGTGATCGGTTCCGGAGCCGGGGCGCCATGGCCGCGCGGACCCTGGCACGGGCGGGGATGTCCGTCGTGGTCCTGGAGGAGGGCGAGCACCACACCACCGGCTGGTTCGCCGCCCGCCCGCCGCTGGAACGGTTCACGCGGCTGTACCGCGACGGCGGCTCCTCCTTCGCCGTGGGCGTTCCGCCGGTGCTGCTGCCGCAGGGCCGCGCGGTGGGCGGGACCACGGTGGTCAACGCGGGCACGTGCTACCGCACCCCGGACCACGTCCTGCGCCGCTGGAGCGACGGCCTCGGGTTCCGTCTCGCCGAAGGCTTCGGCCCCTTCCTGGACGAGGCCGAGCGCACCCTGCGGGTCGCCCGCCAGCCCCTGGACGTCCTGGGAGGCAACGGCCGGCTGGCGCTCACCGGGGCGGAGCGGCTCGGCTGGCGGGCGGCACCGCTGCGCCGCAACGCGCCCGGCTGCCGGGGCGCCCGCGCGTGCGTGGCGGGCTGCCCGAGCGGTGCCAAACAGAGCGTGCAGCTGTCCGTGCTGCCCGAGGCCTGCGCCGCGGGGGCCCGGATCGTCACCGGAGCCCGGGTGTCGCGGATCCTGGTGGACCCCGACGGCCCCGGCGGTCCGCGCGCGGCGGGCGTACGCGTACGGCGGCGCGGCGGCGGGGAGGCGGAGATCCTGGCACCGCTGGTGGTGGTCGCCGCCGGAGCCGTACAGACACCGCTGCTGCTGCGGCGCTCGGGCCTGGGCGGGCATCCGCGGCTCGGCCGGAACCTCAGTGTGCACCCGGCGACGAGCGTCGCGGGACGGTTCGCGGAGGACGTCACCGCCGGGCCCGGCGTCCTGCAGAGCGTGGGCGTGGAGGAACTGCGCGGGGACGGCATCCTCATCGAGGCGACTGCCGCGCCGCCGGGCATGGGGAGCTTCGTCCTGCCGGGCGCGGGACGGGAGTTGCGGCGCGAGCTGGAGGAGAGCGGACATCTGGCGACGCTGGGCGCCATGATCGGTGACCGCCCGTCGGGACGGGTTCTGGGCCGCGAACGGGCCCTGGTCCGCTACGACCTGGACCGCCGCGACGGGGACCGGCTGATGCGTGCCGTACGGGCGATGGGCGCGGTGCTGTTCGCGGCCGGCGCCGAGGAGGTGCTGACGGGCCTTCCGGCCGCCCCCCGGGCCCGTTCCCTCGACGGGCTCGACGAGGCGCTGGCCCGCGGCGGTCCGCGGGCGCTCCATCTGTCGGCGTTCCACCCGAGCGGTACGGCCGCCGCCGGGAGCGATCCGCAGCGCTCCCCGGCGGATCACGTGGGCCGGTTGCGAGGGGTGCGGGGTGTGCTGGTCGCGGACGCGTCGGTCCTGCCGAGCTGCCCCGAGGTGAACCCGCAGCTGAGCATCATGGCGGCCGCGCTGGCCGTCACCCGGGCCTGCGTGGAGCGCGGGGGCGCGGGCGGGGCGCCGGCCGGCGGCTGAGCGGCCGGGCACGGCGGGATGAGCGTTCGCCGCCTCCGCTCCGTATGGACGGGGGTGACACCGCGGCGGCGTGGTTCCGGTCTGGTCCGGACCGGCTCTCCGCTCCGGCCGCGGGCGTCACACCGGGAGGCCCCGACCACGGACGCACGGCCGGCCGCGGGCAGGCTCCCGTCTCCTGTCAGTGAAGGACCGAGAGGTGAGCATGTCGCGAGCAAGGGGCAGGAACCGAAAGTACCGGGTGATGGTCCTCGGGCTGGCGGGGCCGCGGTGGTGGCCGGGGAGTGGCCGTGACCGGGGCGTTCGCCGGGCAGGAGGGCGCCCCGCCGGACGGGCGGCAGGCCGCCGCCCAGGTCATCAGCTGCCCGTCGGCGGACGGCCGGCTGCCGGAGATCCCCGCACAGGCCCGCGCCGAGGTCGACCGCGAACTGGCGGGCCTGGAGCAGCAGATCGCGGAGGCGAACGAACGGCTGATCCGCTCGCAGGGCGAGGGCGGCCCCAACTTCGTGCAGAACGCCATCCTGGGACCGCTGGAGGACAAGCGCGGCGCCGTGCTCGACCGCATCGGACAGGCGATCGACCGCGAGGGCGGCGAGCGACCCCAGGGGCTGGACGCCCTCGACACCTGCGGGCTCAACGAGGCGCCGTAATACGGGATTTCACGGCCCCGGCGGCGATCTGAGCAGCCGGGCCCGACCCGTTGTGAGACCGGCACGGGACGGGGCGGCCGCACGAGCGCCGCCGGGGCCCGGCCCCGGCACGGACGCCGACGGCCGCCCCGCGCCCGGCCCCGAGCCCCGCCCGCGCCCGGCCGCCGCGGGCCGGTTCCGGCGGCGGTACCGGAGCACGTCATCCCCCGGTGGGAGGGACGGCCCCGGCGCGGTCCTTTCGTACCCCCGGAACGGCGCCGGAGATCGTTTTCCGGGCGGACGCCGTGTGCCGCCGCCCCGCATAGCGTTCCCGGCATGAGGAAACCACTGGCAATTCTGATGGCCGTGACCGCGGTGCTGGGCGTCACGGGGCAGGCGGCCGCGGCACCGGAGACGGCGACCCGGGGCACTGCCGAGGCGGGTCACCGCCCTGACACGGCGACACTCCAGCGCGACGCGGACGCACTCCTCCGCCTCGGGGCTCCCGGCGTGCTGGCCGATCTCCGCACCCCGCGGGGCGCCGTGAAGGTGCGCAGCGGATTCGGCGACACCGAAGCCGGGACGCCGGTGCCCTGGAAAGCGAGATTCCGCATCGGGAGTTTCACCAAGACCTTCGTGGCCGCGACCGTGCTGCAGCTCGTCGGCGAGGGCAAGCTCTCCCTGGACGACACCGTCGACCACTGGCTGCCCGGTCTCGTCTCCGGCCGGGGCAACGACGGACGCGCGATCACCGTGCGGATGCTGCTGCGGCAGACGAGCGGCCTGCGCGACTACATACCGGAACTGCCGTACATCTTCCTGGAGAAGGAGTACGGGCCCAACCGGTTCAGGACGGTGCGGCCGGAGCAGGCCGTCCGGCTGGCCATGCGCAATCCCCCCGTCTTCGCGCCCGGCACCGACTGGGGCTACTCCAACACCAACTACATCCTGGCCGGGATGATCGTGGAGAAGGCCACCGGGCACAGCTGGCAGCACGAAGTCCGCACCCGCGTCATCGAACCGCTCGGGCTCCGCCACACCTACGCCCCGGACACCTTCCCGTTCATCCCCGGCCCGCACGCCGTCGGCTACCAGCGGTTCGCCGAGAAGGGCCTGGAGGCCGACCCGGCCGACCCCCGGTGGGGCGAGCCCGTCGACGTGACCGTCGGCAACCCGTCGTGGGGCGGCGCCGCCGGCGAGATGATCAGCACCACCGAGGACGGGAACCGCTTTCTGCGGGCCCTTCTCGGCGGAGAGGTCCTGCGGCCGACCGAACTGGCCGAGATGAAGAAGACGGTCCGCGCCGGGGGGTTCGACGGCGCCTGGCCGGGCGTCCGCTACGGCCTCGGCCTGATGTGGGCGCCGAACTCCTGCGGCGGTGCCTGGTTCCACGGGGGCGACATCCCCGGCTTCAAGACGCGCAACGGCGTCACCGGGGACGGCAGCCGCAGCGTCATGGTCTCGGT
The DNA here is from genome assembly GCF_020982505.1 of Streptomyces sp. MNU89. Lineage (NCBI taxonomy): Bacteria > Bacillati > Actinomycetota > Actinomycetes > Kitasatosporales > Streptomycetaceae > Streptomyces > Streptomyces sp. MNU89. Next base: position 7,020,478 of record NZ_JAJKLL010000001.1, read on the forward strand.
CAACACCCAGAGCATGGTGCCGGAGCCGGGCGTGCCCGCACCGGCCGGGGACGAGGCGGCCGACCTGATCGACCACGCGCTCTGCGGCACGGGGTGAGCGCGGAGCCGGGGGCCGCCGCCACGCCGGCCCCCGGCGCTCCGTCCCGCACCCGGGCCGGGCCCGCTCCGTTCCCGTGAACCGGAGTCCGCGCGCCCTCCCGTCGTCCGCCGCCGCTCAGCAATCCTCGCGGGGCGAGACGAGACCGGTGTCGTAGGCGAGGATGACCGCCTGGACGCGGCTGCGGAGGGCGAACTTGTCGAAGATCTTCCCGATGTGCGTCTTGACCGTCGTCTCGCTGAGGGACAGCCGCTGGGCGATCTCGGCGTTGGACAGCCCCTGCGCGACGGCCCGCAGGACGTCCACCTGCCGCGCCGTCAGGACCTGCAGCCCCTGCGGCGGCGGGGGCTCGTCGCCGGGCAGCCGCGCGAAGCGGTCCAGGAGCCTGCGGGTCACCCGGGGCGACAGCACCGCCTCGCCGGCGGCCACTGTCCTGATGGCCTCCACGAGCGAGTCCGCGGGGCCGTCCTTCACCAGGAAACCGCTCGCTCCCGCCCGCAGCGCGTCGACGACATGGGCGTCGAGGTCGAAGGTGGTCAGCACGAGCACGCGGCTGCGGGCGCCGGAGCCGGTGATGAGCCGGGTCGCCCCGACACCGTCCAGGCGGGGCATCCGGATGTCCATGAGGACGACATCGGGCCGCAGCCTCGCGGTCTCCTCGACGGCGGCCGCACCGTCCGCGGCCTCGCCGGCCACCACGATGTCCGGCTCGGCCTCCAGGATGAGCCGGAAACCGGTGCGGATCATGGGCTGGTCGTCGACCAGCAGGACACGGACCGGGGACGTCACGGGCTGCCTCCCGGCGCGATGGCGGACGCGGGACCGGCCGGGGTACCCGGCGGGGTGCCCGGCTCGGGACCGGGCACGGGGATCGTCGCATGGACGCAGAACCCCCGGCCCGGCCGCGGCCCGGTGTGCAGGGTCCCCTCCACGGCCGCGATGCGCTCGGCCATGCCGGTGAGGCCGTGCCCGGCGCCCTGCGCCGCGGGCGCGGCGAGCGGTGGTCCGCCGCCCGGCCGCCCGCCGTCGTCGCAGACGCGCAGCCGCAGCAGGCGGGGGGCCTCCTGCCAGTCGACGGCGAGCCGGCAGCGGGCCCGGCCGGCGTGCTTGAGGGCGTTCGTCAGAGCCTCCTGGACGACGCGGTAGGCCGTCAGCTCCGAGCCGGCCGGCAGCGGCGCGGGGGTGCCGGTGCGGCTGAAGTCGACCCGCAGCCCGGCCGCCCGCACGGCTTCCACCAGGGCGGGGATGGCCTCGGTGGAGGGCTGGGGCGGTTCGCGGGTGGGGTCCCGGTCCGCTTCGTCGTCCGTCCGCAGGACCTCCAGCAGCCGCCGCAGCTCCGTCACCGTCGCCCGGCCGGTCTCCTCCACGGTCCGGAGCAGGTCCCGCGTCGTTCCGGGATCGCGCTCCCGCACCCGGCCGGCGGCGATCGTCTGGACGACCATCAGGCTCACGTTGTGGGCGACGATGTCGTGCAACTCCCGTGCGATGCGGGTGCGTTCGCGGGCGAGCGCCGCCCGGGCGTTGGCCGCCTGCTCGCGTTCGACCGCCGCGGCCCGCAGCAGCGTCTCCCGCGCCGCCAGACGGCGCGCCATGAACAGCCGGCCCAGCGCCCAGGCGCCCGTCAGCAGCACGGTGACGGTCACGGCGGTCGGCAGCCGGTAGGCGGGCATGAACAGGGCTTCGGCCACGGCCACCGCCGGGATCAGGGCGAAACCCGCCCACGCCGCGGTGCGGGCGCCGGACCGCAGCGCGGTGAGGAACACCCCGGCCGCCAGGGCCAGATGGACGAACCCGACGGACGGGCCGCCCCAGGGCCCGACCAGCGGCCGGACGTAGTCCATTTCCCGCAGGGCGAGCACGGCCGCGGCGATGGTGAGCAGGACCGGCAGGGGGCGGCGGTGGTGTGCCGCCAGCGGCAGGGTGGAGAGCAGGATCAGCAGAATCCCGGCGAGCCCGGGTTCCTTCACGTACTCGGCCGGGGCGTCCTCGCGGGCGGCGAGTCCTCCGGCGGCGAACACCACGGCCAGCGCGGTGTCGAGGCCGGCGGGGGAGAGCTGGCGCCGTGCGAGCGCGTCGATGAACGCCATGGCCCGAACGTTAGCGCGCCCTCCGGCGGCCTGACGGGGCCTCAGGGCTGAGCCCGTGGGCCCTCCCTCCTCCGCGGGGTGCTCATCCGAAAGGAGGAGGGAGCCGGCAACGCGGCGGGGACGAGCCGGCGGCCCGGGCTCCGCCGGTGCCCGCGCGGCCCGGTGGGAGGCGGAGGGCCGGAGCGGACCCCGGATCGGGGAGAGCTTGTTGCCCGGGAGGGCGTTCCCTCGCGCACGGCGGCACGGTGTACGCCCCCGGCGGGCGGCCGTCCACGGCCCGGGCATGCCGCCGTCCGGGGCCGTGCCCGCCGTTCCGCGTCCACGGCCCCGGACGCCCGGCGTAGGTGCGCCGCGCCGGCCGCGGGACGGCCGGGTCCCCCGGCACGGCCACCCCGTTCAGCAGGCCGGCGGCTTGGGCGGAGCGGCGGGAAGGGCCGGGCGGCGGCCGCCGGTATCGCGTGCGGGCACGCCGGAGAAGGGAGGGACGAGGAGAAAGGAAAACGCGGGCATTACCGCTGCCGCGGGCGGACTCCGGCCGTGCGAAAGGACCGGCGGAGCTTCCAGGATAGTCCGGGCCGGCCGAATCCCGCCATGCGCCGGAGCATCGAAAATTTGCCCGGTTCCCGGAGGTGCGGGCCGCCGCGTTCCCGCATTTCCGCCGGAATGGGCGGTGAGGACCGCACCCGGGCGCACGGCGGGGCCGGCCGCGTACGGACCGCCGGGGGAGTACCGGGCGGTGAACGGCCGCAACGGCTCAGGCTCTTGGCCCCGCCGGGGCAGGAGGGAACCCCCCGCCGGGCCCTCGCGGGACGGGCCGGCACGGCACTCCGGGGGCTGCCCGGATCACAAGGAGAAGTTCACGGTTCACCGTCTTCCCGATGCGACGGCCGCTGCCGCGGCCCCGGCCGTCCCTCCGAAAGACCGCCGCACCGGGCGCAATTGCCCCGGCCCGCCGGTCCGCCGCGGCGCGGGCCTTTCCGGGGAAATCCGTTCCGCGGGACGCGGGTCGGCCGGTGCCCCCGAATACCGCCGACTCTTCCGGGACTCCGCCGGGAATGGCGCCCGCGGCACACGCGAGCCCCCGGAACGTCCGGTCCCGGTCCGCCGGCCCACGGGGTTGACAGCGCGGGAAACCGGCGCTGCCGCCGCGACCGCCGCGCCGTGTGCGTCCGCGCCGACGGCCGTGCGCCCGCCCCCCTCCCCGCTGACGGAGCATCACGGAGCGGGCCGGCGGCGCACGGCGGCGCACGGCCCCCGACGCGGCTCCGTGCGCCTTGTGACCGGCCGGGCACGGCTGCGCTACTCGGACCAGTCCGCCCCGGGAAGCGACCCGGGGACGGGATCCCCGAACGCGTAGCGGAGAGGACCAAGGCCCATGGCCGCTGGAGGAGTTCACCGCCGTCGTCTGCCCAGCCGGATCCTGCCGGTGTGTCTCGCCCTGACGGTGGGAGGCGCCGTCGCCGTCCTGTCCTTCCCCGGAAGCGGCGTCGCCACCGCCGCCGGGGCGGGGGTGTGGGAGAAGGTCGCCCGGTGCGAGAGCGGGGGTGACTGGGACATCAACACCGGCAACGGGTACTACGGCGGGCTGCAGTTCTCGCAGAGCACCTGGGAGGCCTACGGCGGCACCGCCCACGCACCCCGGGCCGACCTGGCCACCAGGGCCCAGCAGATCAGCGTGGCCGAGGCGGTCCTGGCCGGCCAGGGCCCGGGCGCCTGGCCGGTGTGCTCGCGTCGGGCCGGGCTGACCCGTTCCGGCGGCGGCGAGGCGGCGGCCGGAGCCGGCAGGGAGGCCGGGGCGGGCGGCAGCAGCCGCGGCGGGAACGCCCGGGAGGGCAAGAGCGGCCAAAAGGGCAAGAGCGGCCGGGACGGCAAGGCCGCCGGCTCCGCCGCGGCTCCCCGCTCACGCCCCACCGCCCCCGCCGCACCCGGTGGCGCCGGGTCCGGCAGCCGGCGGACGCCCGCCTACACCGTGGTCGCGGGGGACACCCTGTCGGCCATCGCCCAGCGGCTGGGCGCCGGCGGCTGGAAGCGCCTCCACGCGGCCAACCGCCGCACCATAGGCCCCGACCCGGACCTGATCCTGCCCGGTCAGCGGCTGGTCGTCCCCGGTGGCCGGGCGAGCCGGTCCGCGGAGGCCCCGCGGCGGGAGAAGCCGGGCAAGGCGTCGCGGTCGGCCGCCCGGCGCGCGACCGCCCGCTCCGGCTCCGGCGCGGACTCCCGCCCCGGAACCCGTTCCCGTTCCGGCGCCCGGAAGCCGGGCGGCAACCTGTGGGCGCCTCCGGTCGGCGCTCCCGTCAGCACGCCCTACGGGGCCCGGGGCCGGTGGTGGGCGAGCGGCCGCCACACCGGCGTGGACTACGCGGTCCCGGCCGGCACCCCGGTCCGTGCGGCGGCCGCGGGGGTCGTGGTGTCGGCGGGCTGGAGCGGCGCGTACGGCCGCGAGGTCGTCATCCGGCACACCAACGGCCTCTACACCCAGTACGCGCACCTCGCCTCCACGACCGTGCACCGCGGCCGGCACGTCCGGGTGGGCGAGCTGATCGCCCACTCCGGCTCCAGCGGCAACACCACCGGCCCGCACCTGCACTTCGAGGTGCGGACCAGCCCCTCCTACGGCTCGGACACCGACCCCCTGGGCCCGCTGCGCTCCGGCGGAACGGGCTGAGGGACGGGGCACGCGTACTCCCGGGAGGCGGCCGTCCGCGCGCTGCGGCCGCCTCCCGGGGCCTTCCCGCTCCGCTCGCACCGGCGGCTGAACCCGGCCGGGGCTTCCCGTGCTCCGGTCCCGGAGCACCTGCCGCCCGGGGCGCGGTACGAGCCCCGCACCGGTGTAGGGGTGTCCGGCCGGCAACCGGGGGCACACGGTGTTCACCACATCTCCAGGGGAGGCACCATGCTGGGTATTGCAGCGGCGGTTCTGTTCTTCATCGCGTTTCTCATCAACGCCGCGGATCTCTCGACGAACGACGTCTTCTCGTCCACGAATCTCATGCTGCTCGGACTGGGCCTGCTCGCCCTGCACGTGGCGGGCATTGGAGGCGGCCTGAGCCGGGGCGGCCGCAGAGGCTGACGCCGGCGCGGGCGCTGACAGCGGGTGCGGATGCCGGGCAGGCCGTGAAGGCGGCCGTCCGGCATCCGCGCGTGCCGTGGTTACCGCGGTGTGTAGATCACGCCGAGCTTGTCGATCTCGTCGCCCGCCCGTCCGGTGAAGCCGCTGATCTGCCAGCCGGCGGGGGCGGTGAACGTGGCGGTGTCCGATGTGGCGGTGCCGGCGGAGAGACTGCGGCCGGCGTCGGTGGTGAAGGCGGCGGAGAAGATCCGGGTGCGGCCGTCCTTGCGGCCGCGGGACAGCGTCACCGAGGTGAGGTGCTCGCCCTCGGCCAGGGTGAGGGAGGCGGCGGTGCCGCCGGTGCCCCCGTGGGCGAGGACCGTGCCGTCGCCGAGGGCGAGGACGACGGAGTCCAGGCGGGCGCCGCCGCGCAGGGTGAGGGTACGGACCCGGGGCGCGGCGGGGAGTGCGCCGGCGTCGTTGAAGGCGGTGCCGTGCGGACCGCCGAAGAGGTCGCCGGCGCGTCGGTCGGCGGGCAGCGACCAGCCGAAGGCGGCGCTGTGGGGGTAGTGGTCGGAGAGATGCCCGCCCTCGGCGTCGAGGAACCGCCGCCAGGCGTTGCCGTACCGGGTGGCGGTCAGGTTCACCAGCGGGCCGGAACGGTAGAGGATCTTGTCGACGACTTCACAGGTGTCGGTGGGCGCCGCCTTGTCGCAGACCAGTGCCGGGCCGCCGGGGGCGGGCGCGGCACCGTCGCGCACCAGCTCCACCCAGGCGTCGGTGAGGCCGTTGGCCTCCGTCAGGGTGCGGATGGTGTCGCCGGTGCGGGTGTAGCGGGTGTTGGTGTCACCCATGACGATGACGGCGTTGCCGGCGGAGTGCGTGTGGATGAAGTCCGACAGCTGCCGGATGTTGGCCCGGCGCGCGGCGAGGGCCGGCTCGGTGACGTCGGCGTTGGTGTGGACGTTGTAGAGGTCCACGTGGACGCCTTCGGCGAGCCGGACCCGGGCGAGGGAGAAGCCCTTCGGGGTGAGGCAGTCGGTGCCGGTGCAGTCATTCCAGCGGACCCGCTCGAAGTCCTGGAAGGGGTGGCCGGAGAGGGTGTTGAGGCCGTCCCCGAGGCCGGCGCCGCCGCTGGTGGGGGTGCGGTGGGGATGGGTGTCGTGGGCGTAGAGGGAGGCGTGGTAGTTGAAGTCCTCCTGGACGTTCACGAGATCGTAGGGCGCCAGCCGCTGCCCGATCAGCGGGGTGTTGGCCGCCGGGTCGCTGTCGCTCAGGCCGAGCGGCAACCCGGCGATGTTGTAGGTGAGGACGGTGAAGGAGCCGTCGGCCGGGGCGGTGCCGGGGACCGCGGACGGGCCGGCCGCCGCGGCGGGCGCGGGTCCGGGGACGGCGAGGCCGGTCAGGGCGATCACACCGGCGGCGAGGGTGCCGAGCAGTCTGCGCATGAGGGGAGACCCTCCCGTGGGGTGGTGGGGCCGGGCGGGGACGGAGGATCACCTTCCACGCCAACGCGCCCCGGCACAAGAGGGGCTGACCGGCCATGCCCGCGGCAGGGGCGGCTCGCCGCTTCCGCGCCGGGCCGCTACTCGAAGCGGGCGGTGTCGCCGGCCCCGCGGCGTACGATCTCGGCCCCGCCGTCCGAGAAGTCGATGACCGTGGTCGGCTCGGTGCCGCAGTCGCCCGAGTCGACCACGGCGTCCACGACATGGTCGAGCCGTTCCTTGATCTCCCAGCCCTGCGTCAGCGGCTCCTCCTCCTCGGGCAGGAGGAGGGTGGTCGACAGCAGCGGCTCACCGAGTTCGGCGACCAGGGCCTGCGTCACCACGTGGTCGGGGATGCGGACCCCGACCGTCTTCTTCTTCGGGTGCAGCAGCAGGCGCGGCACCTCCTTCGTGGCGGGAAGGATGAAGGTGTAACTGCCCGGTGTCGCCGCCTTGATCGCGCGGAACACGTCGTTGTCGACACGCACGAACTGGCTCAGCTGTGCGAAGTCCCGGCAGACCAGGGTGAAGTGGTGACGGTCGTCCAGGTTGCGGATCGACCGCATCCGGCTGATGCCGTCACGGTTGCCCAACTGGCATCCCAGCGCGAAACAGGAGTCCGTCGGGTAAGCGATGAGCGCACCGGAGCGGATGCTGTCGGCCACCGTGCCGATGGTGCGCTGCTGGGGGTTCTCGGGGTGCACATCGAAATACTTCGCCATTCGCCGACCCTACGTGATCAGAACGCACGTGCCCGGCCGGCGGTGGCTCGAGGGCTTGCGGCGGCGGGGCCGGCCGGTGCGCAGGGAGGACCGCGAAGGCCGGGCTCCGTCCGGGTGCGCGGCCGAGGCCCCGGCGCCCCCGCCGACCCCGCCGTGCGCGTACGCGGTCCGCGGTCCCGTCCCGCACCGGTTGAGTGCACCGCGGCCCGGCCAACGCCGCCGCGCGGAAAAGCGGTTGCCTCGTCGAAAAGACCCGTGCCGCTCACTGGCCGAGCCCGGCCTCCCGGCCCTACGCTGCCGTTTTGCTGGATCATATGATCGACCAAAGAGACGGCCGGGTGATGGGGGCATGGTCAAGCGAGGGTCGCCCTCCGGCGGAGGACCCGCGGGAGAGGCCGCGCGCAGGACCCCCGTCGCGCCTCCCGCGGCCGAGGAGACCGCACCGCCCCGGGTGGGACGGAGGTGGGTGACCGCCTACGTGCTGGCGATGGCCGGCGTGGCGGCGGGCTGGTTCGGCCCGATCCAGATCCTGCTGCCGGCCCAGGCCGGGCGCCTGGCGGGCCCGGAGGGCAAAGAAGCGCTGCTGGCCCTGGTCACCGGATACGGGGCGGCGGCGTCCCTGGCCGCCAATCCCCTCTGGGGCGCGGTCTCGGACCGGCTGCGCTGCCGTTGGGGACGGCGCAGGCCGGTGTTCGTGGCCGGTACCGGCGTCGGCGTGCTCGGGCTGCTGGTGCTCTCGGACGCCACCTCGGCCGCCGCCATGATGACCGGCTGGATCCTGGTGCAGGTCGGCCTGAACGGCCCCCTGGCCGCGCTCGCCGCCCTGCTCGGCGACCGGGTGCCCGACGGGCAGCGCGGCACGGTCGGCGCCCTCTTCGGCGTCGCGCAGATCGCGGGCGTGGTCCTCGGCACGGCCGTCGCGGTGGCCCTGGGCGAGGGAGCCCTGGGGTACGCGGCGCTGGCCGTCGCCGTGCCGGCCCTCGCCGTGAGCCTGCTCCTCGTCCACCGCGAACCGGCCGCGTCCGGCCCGCCGCCCGAGCTCCGGGCGCGCGGATCCCGGCGGGCGGTTCTGCTCCGCCCGGGCGGGCAGTTCGGCTGGGCCTGGCTGATCCGCTTCCTGCTGAACCTGGTCAACGCACTGGTGCTGCTCTACCTGTACTACTACCTCGACGACGCCGTCGGCGCCGGCGACCCCGGCACGCTCGTGCTGGCCGTGACCCTCCTCAACGTCACCGTCGCGGGGGTGTGCGCCGCCGCCGGAGGTGTGCTGTCGGACCGACTGCGCCGGCGCCGCGCCTTCATCGCCGCCGGCGCGGGCCTCCTGGCCTGCGGCGCGGTGCTGATGGCGCTGCTGCCGGCCGTGCCGGCCGTCCTGGCCGCCGCCGTCCTCATCGGCGCCGGCTGGGGGTTCTTCGTCGCGGTCGACATGGCCGTCATCACGCAGGTGCTGCCCGACGCGGAGAGCCGCGCGACCATGCTGGGCATCGCCAACATCGCCGGCACCCTGCCCCAGCTGCTCGCCCCCGTCCTGGCCGCGCCCCTGGTGACCCGGCTCGGCGGCTACCGGACGCTCTACCTCGTGACGGCGGCCGTCGCCCTGCTCGCGCTCGCCTGCCTGCCGCGGCTGCGCGACGTCACCCGGCAACCGGCCACGCCCGGAAACTGACCCCACCCGGAAGGACTGCCCGTGCCCCCATCACCGCCCCTGCTCCCGCCGGGTTTCCGCTTCGGGATGGCGACCTCGGCGTACCAGATCGAGGGCGCCGCCGACCTCGAAGGCAAGGGACCCAGTATCTGGGACACCTTCACCGCACGCCCCGGCACCGTCCGCCACGGCGAGGACGCCCGCACAGCCATCGACCACTACCACCGGTACGAGGAGGACGTCACGCACATCGCGGAGGCCGGCGTCCACGACTACCGCTTCTCCCTTTCCTGGCCCCGGGTCATGCCCGACGGCGGCGCCGTCAACCCCCGGGGACTCGACTTCTACGACCGCCTGGTGGACCGCCTGCTCCAAGCCGGCGTCCGCCCGGTGCCCACCCTCTACCACTGGGACCTGCCCCAGGCGCTGGAGGACGCGGGCGGCTGGATGAACCGCGCCACCGCCCACGCGTTCGCCCGCTACGCGACCGCCGCGGCGGAGCGGCTCGGCGACCGGGTGCACGACTGGATCACGATGAACGAGATGAACGTCCACACCCTCTACGGCTACGCGCTGACCGACCACGCGCCCGCCCGGGGACTCGGCCTCGCCGCCCTGCCCGCCGCCCACCACCAGCTCCTCGCCCACGGCCTCGCCGTCCAGGCGCTGCGCGCCCACGGGGCGGCCCGCACCGGTGTGGCGAACCAGCACTTCCCGGTCTCCCCGGCCGGCGACGACGCGGCCGACACCGAAGCGGCCGCGCTCTTCTCGGACCTGACGAACTGGACCTTCTCCGACCCGATCCTGCGCGGTGACTACCCCAGCGAACTCATCCGGTCCGCGACCGGCACCGCGGAACCGCGACTCACCGAGGACCTGGAACTGATCAGCGCGCCGCTCGACTTCTACGGCGTCAACTACTACGAGCCCACCGTGATCGAGGCGCCGCGCGAGGGCAAGGACTACCGAGGGGTGATGGAGGTCGACATCCCCGAGGGCCTGCCGTTCTCACCCGTGCCGGTCGCCGGCGCCGAGCGCACCGACTTCGGCTGGGCCATCGTGCCGTCCGCGCTCACCGGCATCCTGCGGGAACTGCGCGACCGCTATCCGGCCCTGCCACCCGCCGTCGTCACCGAGAACGGTGCCTCCTTCCACGACGCCGCCCCCGACGCCCGCGGACGGGTGGCCGACCCCCGCCGGATCGCGTATCTGGACGGGCACCTGCGGGCCGTGGCCGACGCGGTGGCCGCCGGGGTCGACGTGCGCGGCTACTACGTGTGGTCGGCGTTCGACAACTTCGAGTGGGCCGCCGGCTACGACGAACGGTTCGGCCTCGTCCACGTCGACCGCGCGACCCTGCGGCGGACGCGCAAGGACTCCTGGTACTGGTACCGCGACGTGATCGCCGCACAGCCACCGGCCCCGGCCACGGCCCCGGACCGGCCTCAGACCACCGGCGGCGTCGCCGGCGGCCCGGGCGCCCCGAGCTGACCGACGAAGGCCGTGGCCAGGCGCGACAGACGCTCGCCGCGGCCCTCCTCGGCCCAGCCGTCGACGAGGCTGAGCAGCGTGCTGCCCTCGACGAAGATGATGAAGTCGTCGATCACGTCGTCGTCCTCGACACCGGGACGCAGCTCACCGCCCTCACGCGCCTCCCGCAGGCACACGCGCAGCAGCTCCCGGATCTCGCGGTGGGAGTCACGCCGCGCCGCGGCCAGCCGGGGGCTGGACAGCGCCGCCCCGGCGAAGGCCACGTTGACGTGGGCGTCGGCGGTCCGCTCCTCGTCCAGGGGGAGCACGGCGTCCAGGGCGGCGCGCAGTGCGGCGAGGCCGGACAGGTCACCGCCGAGCCCGAACGCGCGGGTGACGATGCGCTGGTAGACGGCCGTCTGGGCCGCGACGAGGATGTCGTCCTTGCCGCCGAGGAAATGGGCCAGGACACTCAGCGAGCATCCGGCCTCGTCGGCGATGGCCCGGGTGGTGGTGCCCTCCACGCCGCGGGCGCGGACCACCCGCCAGGTGGCCGCGAGCAGCTCCGCCCGCCGCCGCTCGTGGTCCACCAGCTTCGGCACCCGCCCAGCCTACCGAGACCACAGGGCGCGTCCGGCGCCTCGCGGCGGGGCCACCGACGCACCGGGACGGCCGCCCCGCCCGCCGGGGCAGGAGGCCGCACCGGTGTGGCAGATCCGGACGCCCGACGGCGGCCGGGTCCGGAGCACGTGCCCCGGACCCCGACCGCCGTCCACTCCGCCGTCCGCGGCTCAACGGCCGTGCCGGCGCCGCGTGTCGTCGGCGTCCGAGTCGATCCTCTCCTTGCGGACCTGCTCGGAGACCTCCTGCTGCTCGGTGACCGTCTCGGTGTCGAGCCGGACCCGTTCGACCGGCACGGTCTCCTTCTCCACCACCGGCCGTTCCTCGTGGAGGGTCACCTCGTGCTCCTCCTCGGAGATGGCGGGCCCCCGCATGGCCCGGTCGCGGTTGGCCTCGGTGATCGGCTCCCGCTCGACACGGACCTCTTCGTGACTCACCGGCACGGTGCGGGTGACGTTCTCGGTCACGACGTGCTTGCGCAGATGGGCCTTGCCCGACTCGACGGACTCGGTCCCCACGCGGAGCCGCTCCTCGGAGCGGGTCATGGCTTCGTCGGTGGTGGGCCCGGAGGTGTCCCGCCCGACGGGGCGGCTCCGCTGCTCACCGGCGGGCGAGCCCCTGCCCCGCTCGCCCCCGGTGCGGCCCGCCGCGGCCTCGGGCCGCTGCGCCTCGCCCTGGGGGATGCCGTAGTAGCGGTAGAGCTCTGACTCCTCCGACTCCGAGACATGGCCCTGATCGGCTTCGACACGGGGAGCGTTCTTGACCTTCTCCTTGTCGTACGGGAGCTCCAGGGACCCGTCGGCGAGCCTGGCCTCGGCCAGCGGGACGAAGGACTCCTTGGTGCCGAACATGCCGGTCTGCACGGTGGCCCACTCCGGGCGGTTGCTCCGGTCGTCGACGTACACCTGGCTCACCTTGCCGAGCTTGCCGTCGGTGCCCACGGCGGTGCTGTCGGCGACCCGGTCGAGGTCCTGGTACGAGATCACTGGTTTCTCCCTGGGTCATGCGGACGTGCGGCGCACGCCGGTCGGTCTGTGGTTGCGCGGGAGGTGTTGCGCCCCCGGCGGACGGCGACGGGGCCGGTGTCCGCCGGCGTCCGCGTCGGGCCACCGGGGCGGCCCCCCGCCTGGCTGCGGGCGCCCCCTGCCTCCCTCGTCACGCGGTACCCGCGCATATATGCATGAACCGTATGAAAGGGGCATTCCTCGGGGGGTGGGTGCGGCTCGGCAGGGCGGCCGCACGGCCACGGGGGGATGAGGGCTCAGCCGCCCCGGGGGACAGCCCGGCGTTTCACGATCCGCCGCGCACGGCAGCGCAGCGAGCCCGCCTCTGCGGCATTGACCGGCGCCGGGGCCGGCTTTACCGTGCGCAGGGGTCGCAGCCCCGGGGAGCAGGGGGTGCGTGGGAACCACCGGAGAGGACAGTGATGGTGTTACGCCGCTTACCGAGGTCGCGTCACCGGTGGGCCCTGGCCCGGGCCGCCGGTCTCCTGGCCCTCTGTGCCGCGATGACGGCACCCCTTCCGGCCTCGGCGCGGGCGCACGCGGCGACACCGTTCCAGGACCACGGGCGGCTGCAGGTGTGCGGGACGGCGCTGTGCGGCGAGGACGGCCGGCCGGTGCAGCTGCGGGGGATGAGCTCCCACGGCACCCAGTGGTTCGAGCACTGCCTGACCGGCGCCTCCCTCGACGTCCTGGCCCGGGACTGGGGTGCGGACGTGCTGCGGGTGTCCACCTACGTCCAGGAGGACGGATACGAGACGGACCCCGCCCGCTTCACCGACCTGGCGAGCCGCGTCATCGACCAGGCGACGGAACGCGGGATGTACGTGATCGTGGACTGGCACATGCTCGACCCGGGCGATCCCCGCGTCAACAAGGAGCTGGCCGCCCGCTTCTTCGCCGATATCACCGAGCGCCACGGCCACCAGGACAATGTCCTCTACGAGATCGCCAACGAACCGAACGGCGTGAGCTGGGAGGCGATCAGAAGCTACGCGGAGGACGTCATTCCCGTCGTGCGGGCCGGCGACCCCGACGCCGTCGTGCTGGTGGGCACCCGCGCATGGTCCTCACTGGGCGTCTCGGAGGGCGCGGACGAGTCCGAGATCGTGGCCGATCCGGTGGACGCGGAGAACGTGATGTACACCTTCCACTTCTACGCCGCCTCGCACCGGGAGGAGTACCTGCGGACCCTGTCCCGGGCGGCCGCTGAACTCCCGCTGTTCGTCACCGAGTTCGGCACTCAGGACTACAGTGGCGACGGCCCCGACGACTTCGCCATGGCCCAGCGCTACCTCGATGTGATGGCGGAGAAGAAGATCAGCTGGACCAACTGGAACTACTCCGACGACTTCCGCAGCGGCGCGGTCTTCCGGCCGGGAACCTGCTCCGGCGGGACGTGGGCCGACCCCGGCACTCTGAAGGATGCCGGCGTGTGGATCCGGGACCGCATCGCCTGACGGATCCCGCGCCGCGGCGGGTGGCGGCCGGCGGCCCGGAGGCGGCCGACCGCTCACCGGGCGCGAGGCCGGGGGGCGACCAGCAGCCGTGATGTGGGCAGGGTTACCGGGGTACGGGTCTCCGGCCGGGGCGGCGCGGGCGGGAGGCGGTGAGTTCGGGGTCAGGTCCGGGGCACCGCCTGCTGCGGCTGTTTCTGTTATCACCTGGCACTGTTCGCGCCTTCCAGTTGTTCGGCCGCGGCGGACGGTTGTCCTGTGTCACCGAACTGTGGGCGCGTGTCATCGAAGTCTGAGTGATGGGTGGGAAGGCACGGTGACGATGGCCTGTCCGAGTCAGTGACTCCAGTAGTCGCGACGGGGCGGTTCGGCCCACACATCGGGAGGTCCGACCACGGCACGCCTGTCGGCCGGACGCAGTCCTGCATAGGCGCAGGAGAAGGCCACGGCGCTGTGTTGGTAGAGGTACGAAGCCAGTACTTCCTCGGAGGTGTCGTTCTCGTGCGGTCCTCCGCCCGGGTGCAGGTCCCAGCCGTCGACAGTTCCATGACGGGCGATGCTGCCCTGGTTGCCGCTCTTGGGATTGGCGTACAGGCCGTAGCAGAGCGTGCCGGCGGACAACCGGGTCAGCACGCCCGGCCTTTGCGGCGCGTATCCCCAGGGCTGTGTCACGACGTGTGGATGCGGGGTGTGCGGTTGCTGGGAGTGTGCCGGTCGCGGTGTGTGCGTATCGGAAGGCGGTGTGGGAGAACATGGTGTTGCGCCGTGCCTTGGTCACCAGCTGCCACGTGCAGGCGACCGTGACCTGGGCCGTCACGGCGGCAGGGGAGACGATCACGAGGAGGGGTGCGCAGGTGGGGGCTCGGGGCCGAGCTCCTCCAGGTCGGCGGCCGGCGGCGGCACTATCACCGTCTGGATGAACAGCGAACCGGCCGGCAGCGCCGCGAGTACGGCGCGCGGCGTAAGCACTGTCGGGTTTCCCATGGCCGCTCCTTCGATCGAATCACGATGGTAATCTATCGAATATCGATAGGCCTGGGGGGTGTACCTGAGGCGCGGGGGAGCCGCTGCGGACGGTGACCCGGGGGCCGGTTGTGTTGCGTGTGGTGAGCGATCCCCCGGGTGGTTCCGTGCTCCCTTCTTCCGGGCGGGCCGGGCGCCGCCGGCGTGACGCCGCCCCACGACGGGGCGCGCCCCGAGCTGACCGTTCCGCCGGGCCGCTCGCGCGGCCGGTGCCCCAGCGCCACTGCAGGGCCCCGCCCGCCTCCGCTCCCGGAGACCTGTACGTCGCGCGGGGTGCCGAAGCCACCGGGCGCTCCTCCGGGGGCACCGGCCGTGGACGGTGCTGCGCACCGGGCGTAGGGCGTCGGCGAGGCCGGGTCCGGTGCGGCCGCGGGCGGGCAGCGCCCGCGGGTGATCCCGGCGGTGCGGCGCAGGGCGGGTGGGCCGGCCACGGGGGCGGCGGCGCGGGGCCCGGGTCGCGGCGTAACGGCCGGGGCGGCGCAGGGCGCACGCCCGGCAGGCACCCCGCGAAGGCGGCCGGTACCTCCCTCCCCTCCCTCCCTCCCTTCCCGGCCCGGCCCGGCCGCCCGCCGCCGCCGTCGCCGCGGCCTTCTCCCTCCATCGGCTTGCCGCCGGCCGGCAGCGTGACCCGGACGCGCAGGTCCTGGAGGCTCCCGGCGCGTGGGACAGGCCCGCCGCGCTCACCCGGCATGCCGGGGTGAGCGCGGAGACGGGTGGCCTGCCCGCCGGGTGGCCTGCCCGCCGGGGTGGAGGGCGCGGCCGGGGTGGAGGGCGCGGCCGGTGTGGAGGGCGCGGCCGGCCGCGCGGCCCGCTCCGGACACGAGCCGCCTCCCCCCAGGGCCTTCGGGGCCCTCGGGGCCCTGAGGTTTCATGCCGGGGCAGGCAGGACGGCAGGCAGGACTCACCCCCGAGTCGTTAAACATTCATCTTCTGCCTGGATGCTCCTCGGAGCCGCGCACGGCGGCGGTACCCAGGAGGACCTTCATGGGACACGGTCACGGACACGGTCACCACCACCCACCCGCACACCCACACACCCACAACCACACCCACACCCACGGCCACGAGGCCCGCAGGCCCTGCCCGCCGCCTTCGACACCAGCGTCCCCGACCAGGCCCTGACCCCCGAACAGCACTCCCGCCGCGGCCTGCTGCGCCGCGCGGGCCTGCTCGGCGCCGGACTGGCCGCCGGCACCGTCCTCACCCCCACCGCGACCGCCGCCCCCGCACAGGCCGCGGGCAACGGCCGCCGCACCAAGGGCTTCCTCTGGCTCGCCGGCGACCACCACATCCACACCCAGTACAGCAGCGACGGCAAGTACCGGGTCCTCGACCAGGTCCGCCAGGGCGCCCGGCACGGCATGGACTGGATGGTCATCACCGACCACGGCAGCGTCACCCACGCCAAGATCGGCGTGGAGAAGGTCAACCCGGACATCCGCGAGGCCCGCAACGCCCACCAGGACACCCTCGTCTTCCAGGGCCTGGAGTGGAACATCCCGGCCGCCGAGCACGGCACGGTCTTCGTCCACCCCGGCCGCAACGAGGTGTCCGTCCTCAAACAATTCGAGACCGACTACGACGGCAGCGTCAAGGACGCCGGCGCCTCCACCCCGCCAACGAGGCCCTCGCCGTCGCCGGCCTGTCCTTCCTCGCCGACCAGGTGCAGCGGCGCACGGTCAAGGACGCCCTGATGCTCGCCAACCACCCGGCGCGCAAAGGCATCGACTCCCCGCACGAGATCCGCGCCTGGCGCGACGCCACCCCCAACCGCCACCGGATCGCCGTCGGCTTCGAGGGCGCCCCGGCCACCAGGCGGCCGGCCTGCCCAAGCCGCTCGGCATGGGCCGCGCCCGCGGCATCTACGACGGCAGCCCGGGCGCCAACTCCTTCCCCGGCTACCCGCTGGAGAGCTACCGCACCTGGGGCGGCTTCGACTGGATGACCGCCACCGTCGGCGGCCTGTGGGACAGCCTCCTCGCCGAGGGCCGCCCGTGGTGGATCACCGCCAACTCCGACTCCCACCAGGTGTACGCCGACACCGCCGCCCGCGGCGGCGGCGACTTCGGCACCAACGGCCACTACGACGACCCCCTCTACGCCGGGCGGATCGACGTCACCCAGGGCGACTTCTGGCCCGGCCAGTACAGCCGCACCCACGTCGGTTCCCACGGCTTCACCTACGCCGCCGTCATGGACGGCATCCGCGCCGGCCGTATCTGGGTCGACCACGGCCGGCTCATCAGCGGCCTCGACGTCCGCGTCTCCGGCGGCGGCCGCTGGGCCACGCTCGGCGGCGCCCTGCACGTCCGCAAGGGCACGCGGGTCACCCTGTCGATGGACGTGGCCCTGGCCGGCGGCCCCAACTGGGCCGGATTCACCCCGAAACTGGCCCGCGTGGACGTCATCAGGGGCGAGGTGACCGGCCCCGCCACCGACAAGGACACCTTCACCGCGCCGACGGCCCGGGTGGTCACCTCCTACGAGGTGAACAAGGACACCGGCACCGTCCGCCTCACCTACGACCTCGGCCGCGTCGACCACCCCCTCTACCTCCGCACACGCGGCACCGACGGCAACCGGTCCGCCGTCGGCGCCCTGGGCGCGAAAGCCGACCCGGCCGGCCCCGCCATCGACGTCGTCGGCGACGCCGACCCGTGGCGCGACCTGTGGTTCTACTCCAACCCGGTATGGATCCTGCCGTCGTGACACCACCCTCCGCGCCCTACGCCATCGCCATCGACACCGACGCGGCGACGCTGCGCCAGGCCGATCACCTGCTCCAGGCGCTGGCAGCCGAACTCTCCCTCCCCGAAAGCGTCTTCGGCTGCACACACCTGGTGCGCGACAGCCGCCCGCGCGTCGCCCTGTCCCTCACGGCCGGCGCCGCCGGAGCGGAGCCGGTCCTGCGCACCGCCCGGGACCGGCTCACCGCCCAGGGGCACGCAGTCCGCGACGGCACCCCGGACGAGGCCGGCCGCGCCGTCCTCTACCCCGGCGCGGGCGCCCTCACCGGCACGCTGACGCTCGCGGAAGTCCTCGCACGCTCCGCGATCGAGCAGGTGACGGTGGTGGGCACGCCGGAGGAACCGCCCCCGCACACCCGGCTCGTGACCCGGGAACACGTCCGCCCGCACTGGCACAACGGCCGCCTCGTCCTGGCCGCCATGCCCGCCGCGGGCGGCACCCTGGTGCCGTTCGAGGACCCCGACCCCACGCCGTGCTGCGCGGACCACTGACCAAGGCCCGACCCGGGGGAAAACGCCCCCGCAGCCGGGCGGGACGGGCCAGAAGGCCGGGGCGACGTGCGGCTCGTACGACCGTCACGAGAACCGCACGAGCAGAGTGACGGCAGCCGCAGCGGCAGCCGCGGCCCCCACGGCGGGCGGACCGCCTCCCCGCCCAGGATCCGGGAAGCGGCCCGCCGAGCCCGCCCGACCCGCTGCACCAACTGCTCGCCGACACGAGCACTCCAGCACCGCCCCGGGCACGCTTCCGGGACAAGCGGTCCACCCACCACGGCATCCCGCCGACCGCATCGCCTCCGACAAACACCACCTCTTCCCGCCCCACCAGAACACCGGGCGCCCCTGACCATCGAGCCCCACGATCCCCACCACCCTGCTCACCACCCGCATGAGGCGGCCCGGGGAAACGCCGCACAAGACCACACGGCGCAAGGGCACACCCACGGAGCCCCCGGACCGCGGCGGGCCGTGAGCGGCACAGCACCCGCTACGCCCCCAGCCCGTACCGGAGCGCTCCCGCCGACGATGAGCAACCCGACACCGGAAGGGCGAGGCCCGAGAACACGTCCCGGGCCTCGCACGATCCGGCTCCACGGTGCGATCTCTCGGGTTGGTGTCGGTAGTGGTGAGAGTCGGTCGTGCTGGTCCGGGGATGGGTGTTACGAGGCTGGTCAGTGGGTGTTTGTGGGCGGGTGGGTCGCTGTCATGGGGTGAGAGATTGAGGGGTGGGATCGCTGTCGTGGGGCTTTATCGCATGGCAGCTGATGTTGTCTCAGATTCGAGAGTTCTTATGCGGTGAGGTGGGCTCGGCCGGTGTGATCGGGGCGTGGATCAAGAGGTAAGGGCCGGTCGTGGGCCTGTGCTGCCCAGGGGGCTGGTGGTGCGTCGTCTGCTGGAGCGGCAGCAGGCGGGGGAGCTGGCCACGCGGCATGTGCGTGCGGTCGCTGAGACGGTGGGTGTCTCGGAGCGTACGGTGTGGCGCTGGCTGGAGCAGGCGAAGGCGACCGGGCTGGTGGAGGCGCCGGTCCGGCAGGGGTATGCGGTGTCGGACGAAGTGTGGGCGCTGCTGGGCGAGGTCGGAGGGAACGTCGCTGAGCTGAGACGCCGGCTGGCCGCGGCTGGCGGGGCCTCGGTGCCGTCGGCGTCGACGCTGCACCGGGTGATCCGCAGAGACCGACGGGCGGGGCGCGCTTTGCTGGTCGAGCGGGAGCCCGTGGTGGCCGGGCCGAGCAGGCCGGATCCGCTCAGCGAGCTGGGCTTGAACGTCGTGGCCGGCCAAGGCACCGGCGGGCAGGTCTTCCTGCGGGAGCAGAAGCATTTGGCGCAGGTCCCGGTCCTGGTCCCGGGCGCACAGGTGGTGCACACGCTCGCTGTGCGGTCGGTGCTGCGGACGGTCGCCCACGCGGCCGCGGTGGGGGCGGTGGTGTGCTTGTACGGCGACGCCGGTCAGGGCAAGACCGTCGCGCTGCAGTACGCCCTTTCCCAGCTGCCGCACCCGGCCCGGGTCCGCCGGGTCCATGTCGGTGTGCATCCGACGGTCCCCGAACTGCGTCGGGTACTCGCGGACGCCCTGGAGCTGGGCAGGCGTCTGCCGCGCGGGGCGGGGGAGGCCGACCTTACGCTGGTGAACGCGCTGCGGCAGCCCCGCGTGCTGGTCCTGGACGAGGCACAGCGCCTTCCGGGACCGGCGCTGGAGTTTCTGCGCGGGCTGTGGGACCACCCGGACACGGATACGGCACTCGTGCTCGCGGGTGCGGGCAGCGAACGGGCGCTGCGCCGGGTACCTGCGCTGGCCTCTCGGGTGCTGACTTGGGAGCTGGTGCCGCGCCTCAGCCAGCGGGAGCTGGCCACCGTGATGGCTGCCTTCCACCCGCTGTGGCAGGACGTGACCGCGGACGATGTCGCGTGGGTGGACGAGCACGTGGGGCACGGCAACTTCCGGACCTGGGCGAAGCTGACCTCGCACCTGACCGCCGAAATCTATGGCAAGAGCCGGGCGGTGGTGGACCGCCGGATGCTGGAGCGGGCCTGCGCACGGCTCATGGGACCGCTGTGACCGGCGCGGCCGAGCCGGGAGAGGACGCTTCCCGCTCCGGCGCGCACGGGTCGGGCCCGGGCATGCGGGGAGGCCTGCCTTCCTCCTCCCTGTCGGCGCTGCGAGGCCCTGCCGTGCGCCGGCTGCTCGCCCTGCGGCAGGACCAGCAACTGACTACGCGGCATGTGCGGCTGATGGCTCAGTCGTTGGAAGTGACCGAGCGCACGGTGTGGCGGTGGCTTGCCGCTGCCGAGCGTGACGAGTCAGCGGCTGCGGAGCCCGGGGCACGGGCCCAGAGTAAAAACCGCTTCTCCGTCACCCCCGAAGTGCGCCGTCTGCTGGCCTTGTGGAAGGGAAACGTCGCAGCGGTGCATCGTGAGCTGACCGCTCGCGCGGCCAGGGGCGAGGGGGATCCGCCTCCCTCGATCCCGACGCTGCACCGGGCGGTCCAGCGGGATCTGACGCCGGGGGAGCGGGCCGGGCTCGCGGGTGGTGAGCGGGCCGCGCGGAAACACGATGTGTTCCTGGCCCGGCCGCGGGGCTGGCGCAACCACGTGTGGGAGACCGACCACATGCAGGCCCCCGTCCTGGTCGATGTCGAGGGCAGGGCCCGAAGGCCGTGGATCACGTGGTTCACCGACTGCGCCACCAACGCGATCACCGGTGTCGCGGTGACGCCGGTGCATCCGTCGCGGGAGTCGGTGCTGGCCGCGCTGCGCTCCGCGGTCCTGCGCGAGGACCCCTACGGCCCGTTCGGCGGCCTGCCCGAGAAGGTACGTGTCGACCGCGGCAAGGACTTCCTGTCGAGGACGGTGACCGCCGCGTTCGATCTCCTGGACGTCACCATGGAGGACCTGCCCGCCTACACCCCGCACCTCAAGGGCACCGTGGAGGGTCTGAACCGGGCGGTGGAGAGCATGTTCCTGGCCGCGCTGCCCGGATACGCCCGCCAGCCGCGCCCCGGCAAACGCTCTTCCCGCCCGAAGGGCGAGGTGCTGCTCGGCTTCGAGGACTTCACCACCCGGCTGCTCGCCTGGACGTCGTGGTGGAACACCGAACACCAGCCCGCGCCGTTGCGGGGCAGGACCCCGCTTGAGGCGTGGCAGGACGATCCCACCCTGCTGCGGGACGTGGCCGCGGCGGATCTGTGGACGTTCACCCTGGAGGACGCCGGCACCCGCACACTGACCACCCGCGGTATCCGCTTCAGGAAACGCGACTATGTGGGGCCGTGGATGACCGGTCAGTCCGGGCTCCAGGTCCGGATCCGCTTCATGCCCCACCACGACCACCGCATCGAGGTCTACCACGCGTTCACCGGCCGCTACCTCGGTCCCGCGGACCTGGCCGACCAGGCCACCGAGGAACAGGTCAGCGCTGTACGGCGGGCACGGGCCGCCCGAGCCCGCCGCCTGAAGAAGGACCTGGAGGGTTCACAGCGCGAGCGCTACGCCGCCGTGAACCAGCCCGAGGCCCCCCAGCGGCTCGGCACCCTGACCACCGCGCAGGCCGAGGCCGAGCTCGCCCAGGCCGCCGGCACCGACCTGTCCGATCTGGCGATGCCGGACCTCATCCCGCCCGCCGCGCCCCCAGCCGACTGGCGCACCCCGCCATCTCTCGTCACCCGGACCGCGCCCGGCCGGCCTGCTCCTGTCCCATCCGAACCTGCCCCCGGGCCTGTACCCGGATCGACCGCTCAGACCACTGAAGACGGAGACGCCTCGTGACCGCGGCCACCTACCAGTACGTCGACCTGCCCGACGCCTCCGTGGTCACCACCCGCGCCCTGCTCACCGCACGGGAGAACATCGGCGATACGGTCGCCGCCCGCGCGATGATGTGTATCCACGGCGGCGCCGGCTTCGGCAAGACGCTCGCCGTCAACACCTGCCTGCGTGAACTCGAACCCGGCGAGGACGTCCGCAAGATCACCTTCCGGGCCCGTCCCACCGCCCGAGCGGTGCGCTACGAGCTGTTCACCGCGCTCGACCTGGCCGGCGAGCCGCCGCGCCACCCCAGCGAATTCGACCGTCTGCTGAAGACCGCCCTGGCCGAGCGCCCCCGCACCTTCCTCGTCGACGAAGCACAGTGGCTCAACGGCGAGGCATTCGAGTACTTCCGCTACCTGTGGGACGAGCCCTCCACCCAGCTTGCGATCATCTTCGTCGGCGGCGAGGGCTGCCACACCGTGCTGCGCCGCGAACCGATGCTCTCCTCCCGCATCTTCATCTGGCAGCACTTCACCCGCCTCACCCCCGACGAGGTCCTCGACGTCATCCCGCTGTTCCACCCGATCTGGGCCGACGCCGACCCCGACGACATCACGTTCGCCGACAGCCACGCCGCACACGGCAACTTCCGCGCCTGGGCCCAGCTGACCGCCCACACCCGCACCGCCCTGGCCCGCACCGGCCGCCCCCGCGTGGACCAGGAACTGCTGCGCTGGGCCTTCAGCCGCCTCGCCTGACCACCAACACAGCCCATGCCTCCGGCCCCGCCGCTGCCGCCCGTCACCGTGGTCATCGACCGCCATGACGACGTGCTCCACACCCGCACTGCCCTGGCCGCCCACCACCCGTCGTCCGGCCGGATCACCCTGCACCCCGGCCCGGGCACCACCAGCGAGACCGGCCTCGCCCACGACCTTCTCGCCGCCCTGGGCAAACCGCCCCTGCTCACCGGGCGCTTCCGCCGGGCGCCAGCCCGCCTGGGCCGCCAACGCCTGGATGACCGCCCTGCCCGTCACCCGGCTGACCGTCCTGCGCGCCCACCGCCTCACCACCCGCCGCACAATGCGCCTCCTGGAGCTGCGTGCCCTCACCGGTGTCCACCTGAGCCTGGTCTGCCACCGCCCCCGCCTTCCCGCCGCCCTGCACCAGGCCCTGCAGACGGCCGACTACCCTCACCGCCGACTTCGAGGCCGCCCCGCCGCCACTACTACGGCACGCCTATCACCGAACCCCTGCCGGTAGACGAGCCCGCCGGGCCGACAGGTCGGTGGCTCACTCTGCCTGCACTGGAACGCCTCGTCTCCTACGACAGCCCCGCCCCTGCGCCGACCTGTGCACGCCGCCCCCGATCATCTGGCGGCACCGTCCACCGCCCGTGCCTCTGACCGCGTCCACCGCCCAGCGAATCGCCCACCGGCTGCACGCGGCGACCGCGCATCCCGCCTGGCCGCGGCCCTTGCCGCCGCGCTGTTCACCGGTGCCTCCCTCCAGCAACTCGCTACCGCCCGCCCTCGCGACTACGACACTGCCGCGGCCACGCTCGCCCTGCACGACCGCGCCCGCTACACCGACGGCTGCGCCGCACCCCGTACCACCCTGGGCCGGCGTCTTCCTGCGGGCCGCGGTCTGCTTCACCCGTCTCGTCTCCGGCGAGGACCAGGAACTGCTCGCCGCGCCAGGTGACCGTGGGCACCTGCTGCGTGTGGCGGAGACGGCCAGGCTGCGCCCGCCCCAGCCGCCCACAGCCCGCCGGAAAGGCCCGGTCGGCCGTGTGGAGTGGGATTGGCGCGAGCGGCGGGAAGCCGAGCGATACGAAGCCATGCCGGCCAGTCGCGTCAGGCCCTCGCGACGCTGAACACCCTGTCGCGGTCGCTCGAAGGGGCAGGCTCAGCCGATCGAGAAGTCGACGAACTCGACGTCGCTGAAAGCGATGTGCAGACCGTGGGCCCGGCGGCCCCATTCGCGGAAGTAGGCGTGTCCCAGCGCGCGGGCGAGGATCACCGTCTGCTGCTGCTCGCCCGCGCCGGCGTCCCGGGCGGCGAACAGCTCCCGGGCTACCTCTCCCGGCAGATCCTGGGTGATCCACCGCACCCGCGGGTCGTCCGAGGAGCCTGCAGGAGCCGCAAATCCGAATCGCGCCCTGGTATGGAAGACGAAGCCCTCCGCCTCTGCCTGGGCGCGTCGACGGGCCCGTATTCGGGGCTGCCACCGGGCCAGGACCGTTTCCTCGATCGCCTGCACCTGCAGCGGACCCGGCGGACGACGCGCTCCTGGCTTCTTCGTCATCCACCGCTGCACGGTGCGCTGCGACACCCCCAGCACGGTGGCGACCCGCCGAGTGGAACCACCGTGTGATGCCAGCAGAAACCGCAGGCGGGCCTCGGTGCTTGCAGGAACGGGCCGGGTGCGTAATGCGCGCTCCAACCCCTGCTCGATCTGTCCCACATCCGCCTCTCGAAGCGGCCAGCCGCCAGGGCCGGCATCTGCAGTCCGTCGTGTCAGTTTTTCCACGTCGCCTGCCTCTGCCTGCCCGTTCTTGCATTCTCGGGACAGCACTGGCTGCCGCAAGATATGAGCCCTTGGACGAGCACCGGCGACAAGCCGACGGCACGGGTCACGACGGAGTCGCCAGCGTCCCGGTGCTGTCCTTCGGTATGCACATGAGCCATCGATCCGTACGCGGACAGCGCCACCGCCCTGGTCGCCCGCATCTCCGGCGAGGGCGAAGAGCCGGCGGCCGAGCCGGTATCCTGCCCGCGGGGCTGACGCCCTGGGCTTCGCCGACGCCCACACCGCACCCGGACACCCACACTGCCCGGACCACTGGTGAAAGGTCTTCCGGGATCGACGGACACCTTGACGATCCATCGAGCCGGGGTTGCCGTGTGGGGGCGAGAACCCGGTGCCGAGAGGACCCGTCCATGACCAAGCGCACCACCGAGCAGCAGCGCGCCCGCGAACTCCAGCGCACCGCACGCGAGCAGGGCAGAGACCTCGGCTACCACGAAGCCCTCAACTGGGTACGTGATGCCGCCGAGTCGCAGGCCAAGTTTCCGGGCAAAATCGCCGTCCCTGTGCCGCACGATCACTGCGTCATGCTCTTCGAAGCGGACACGGACCCCGAGTACATCCGCAACGCGGTCACGCCGCTTTCCCCAGCCGAAGTCGAGCTCCGTAACAAACTCGTCCAGCGGAGGAACGCTCTGATGGACGACCACTCCAAGGCGGAGATCATTGCCATGATCCTCAGGAGGTGGCGCTATCCGGGCGAGAATCTCGCACGCTGGACCAAGCAGGAGCTCGCCAACGAGCTGGTGGACGGCGAGGACGGCCGCGAGCGCTACGAGGCGTACGGGCGGGTGGCACTGCACAACGGAAAGCCAATGCCCGGCTCACGCTCCCTTTGCGGAGGCGCCGGCTGCTCCGGCCACGACAGTGCGACGCCCTGGCCGGAAACCCGCGCGCGCTTCCGCGCCCAAGGGCCATGCGTCGACGCACAGAGCGCCCCTCGGTGACCGGCGTCGTCTTGGCGGAGGCCAGGATGACCATCCCGCGCCGCCGGTAGCCGGCCCTTGGGTATCCGCTGCAACATCCGAAGCGTGTTGCACCCCTGACTTGCGAAACGCCGACCAACGGTCGGGCTGGGCGCGTGCGACGTCCTCGACACCACCCTCGTCCAGCCAGCCTCGTCGGGGAGATCAGCGCTCACATGTCCGTCGACACCGCGGCGGGGTCTACCTGTATCCGGCCCTGCGCCTGGACGTGGCTGCCAGGTTCGGCGCGGCCCGGCCGCGGCCGCAGGGTGATCGGCCACTCCAACTCCAAGGGGGGTGAGGCTGCTCAGGTGCCTTCCTGACGGACCATGCGGGGTGATATCACTACCGTGAGTGATCGTGCATGGCAGTAGGGGCCGGGGGTGGGCTGTGGCAGGGAGGCTTGAGCCGGGGAGGGATGGAGTCCGGCCGGTATTCGACGGCTTTCCGGAGCTCAAATCGCCAGAGGTCGTCGTGCTTGCGCCGCCGACCCAGAGCGCGCCCTTGCCCACGCCTCAGGTGTACCTGCAATACATCTACGACGCTGACGACTGGGAGGACTTCACCGTCGAGTGGGTCCACCAGTTCGGTACGTGGTCTGGCCGTCCCTACGTCCGAGTTCAGCGGATGGGTGGGGCCGGCGACCGCGGAGCGGACGTCGCAGCCTGTCTCTCCGAGCAAGGCACCGCAGGTGAGTGGCACTGCTACCAGTGCAAGCACTACCTCAAGCCGCTCGGGCAATCAGACGCCTTCCCAGAGATGGTGAAGATCTTCGTCGCGAAGATCCTCGGCACGTACGAGCTGCCCACACGCTATGTCTTCGTCGCACCAAAGATCGGCACGGGACTCGAACGACTCCTGCTCAACCCGCCCCAGCTGAAGGACGAGTTCTTCGCGGCGTGGGACGACAAGGACTCAAGCTCGGGACCAAGCCCAAGCTCACCCCGGAGATGCGTACAGCCGTGGGCGCGCTGGCGCAGGCGACGGACTTCTCGATGTTCGAAGCCAGGAACCTCGAAGAGATTCTCGAACTGCACGCTGCTACCCCCCACCATGTGAGGCGCTTCCCGCAACCGCTCAAGCCGCGCCCTGCCGCCGACCCGGCCCCACCCGACCAGGCACCCCACGAAGCCGTCTACGTCCGCAAGCTGCTGGACGCCTACAACGCGAAGCACGGCCTCGCCCTGGAGACGCTGCAAGAGGCCCGCGACCATGCGAAGGTGAGTGGCCACCTTTTCCGCCAGCGTGCCGCCTTCTTCCACGCGGAGTCGCTGTGGCGTTTCGCGCAGGAGAGCGTCCCGGAAGCGACCTACACCGCGATCGAGACCGACCTGTACGACGCCGTGATCGAGATCGAAGACCGCGACTATGCCAGCGGCTACGCACGCCTGGAAGCCGTGCTCGACGCGGCCGTCGCTCACACACCGAACCCGGCGAACATCCTCGCCCCCGTGGTGAAAGTCATCGACCTCAAGGGCATGTGCCATCGCCTGGCCAACGACGACCGGCTGACCTGGTGCAAAGAGGAGACCCAGTGACCGCTCTCAACAGCCCCGTGGAGGCCGGGATGCGCGCTCTGATCCTCCTGTCAGAGACCTTCCCCCGCCGCCTGGACGTCGCCCAGCTCGTCTACCTGGACCACGCCATGCTCCGCAGCGGCGACCTCGACCAGGGCCCAGCGAGTCTCCCACCCCCGACCTCCCCGCCAGCCCTGGCGAGAGCCTCGGCCTGCCGGCGCCTCATCGAGCAGGGCCTCATGG